>CAVPWF010000001.1:0-820132 GCA_963709465.1 uncultured Flavobacteriaceae bacterium
CATCCTCGAAGAAGGAATGCTATGTTTAAAAAGTCCGGGGACTGGTCTTAAATGGGCCGAAAAGGAACTTCTCATCGGGAAAAAAAGCCTTGCAGGCCATACCCCCTGACGTAACCCTTATCCCTGAAATGTTTGAGTAATTATGGAGATTAAACTCTTTATTACTGATATCGACGGGGTCTGGACCGACGGGGGGATGTACTACGACCAAAGCGGGAACGAGTGGAAAAAATTCAATACGGGAGATAGCGCCGGTGTATTATTCCTTAGACTCCTGAATATCCCGACTGCTATCATAACAGGCGAGGATACGGAAATCGTAAGAAGGCGTGCCCAGAAGCTTAAGATACCCCATCTTTTTATGGGTGTTAAAAATAAACTTAAGGTGGCCCGGGAGCTTTGTGCAGACCTCGGCATTTCTCTTGAAAATGTCGCCTATATCGGCGATGATATCAACGACATTATTTTGCTGCGTGCTGTGGGCCTGAGTGCCTGCCCGGCCAATGCCCCTGAGTATATTCAAAGCGAAGTGGACTGGAAAATTCCGGTCAAAGGAGGGGATGGGGCGTACAGGGGGTTTGTGGAACAGTATTTAAACAAGAGTGGTCAATTGGAAGAAGCCATTGAATTATATTTAACCGCAATTTCAGACAATCCATGAATTTTCTGATTGTAGGGGGTGGCTCCATCGGACAAAGGCACATCAAAAATCTTCAAAGTCTGGGGAGTCATGATATGTGGGTGCTAAAGCGTCAAAAAGACCCTGATTTTGAAAAAGACTTCAATGTTTCAGTCATTGAATCCTTCGCGGAGGCAGAGGAAATTCCATGGGATGCTGTTTTTATATGCACTCCTACGGCGCTACACAATGAAGGCCTGGAGTGGGCTGCCGGGAGGAACCTGAATATCTTTATGGAAAAACCCCTGATCCATAGTAAAGAAGGTTTCGCCATGGCCAGAGAGCTGCTTCAAGGACTACTCGGGGACATTCTTTATCGGCTTTATGCTGCGCTATCATCCCCTGGTCCGTACCATCAAAGACCTCCTTGAGTACGCAAAAGCTGGGTAAGGTCTATGCTGCCCGTTTTGAATTTGGGAGTTATCTTCCCTACTGGCATCCGTGGGAAGACTATCACATTAGCTATGCAGCACGCCGTGAGCTTGGTGGGGGTGTGATCAATACCATTACCCATGAGCTGGATCTGATTCAGTACTTTTTCGGCACCCCCGCATCCGTACTATGCGAGGCGAGAAACTTCAACCGTTCTAGAGATCGATGTAGAGGAAGTTTGCGAAGCTATTTTCGGTTACCCGGATAAAATCGTCGGCCTGCACTTAAATTATTTGCAGAAAGACTATGACCGCAACATAAAAATCCGCTGTGAACAAGGGGAGATCCTTTGGGATTGGCACGAAAACAAGGTAGAGATCCGCACCCATGGCCAGGAACCTGAATTTACCGGAATTTCAGATTCATTTGATGTAAACACCCTCTATATTGATGAAGTCCAGCATTTTATTGAGCTTATTACCGATCCCGTTGGAAAACATGAATTGGATCAAAATCACGCCATCCTAAACACTGAATTAATGCTGAAAATGCACGAATCAAATACTAAAGGATTAAAAGTACCCGCATGAAACAGCATCACAAACTCTTTGACCTTACTGGACGCACCATTGTTGTAGCCGGAGGAGCCGGACAGATCGGGTTTGCTTTTTGCAGTATCCTGGCAGATGCCGGGGCTTCTGTAATTCTCGCAGATATTGATACGGAAATGGCAAAGGATAAACGAGTTGGCTTGCTCCGGCCCTGGCGGAAAAAATCACTATCGCTACCCTGGATGTTTCAACCCGGGCATCTGTGGCTGCTTTTTTCAGTCAATTGGAATCAACTGACGGAAACCTTTATGGACTCATAAACTGTTTCCACTTTAAGGGAAATACACGTAAACTGGATACCACCTCCAACTTCTTTGCCGATTTTGAAAACTACCCGGAAGAAGCCTGGGACATGGTCCACGATGTTAACCTTAAAGGGGCATTTCTAATGAGCCAGGGAGCCATCCCGTTTTTCAGAAAAAACAAGGGTGGTGTCATCGTCAATATCTCCTCAACTTATGGAAATGTTAGCGCCAATAAATCCATATACGGGGATTCGGGGATCAATTCCCCTGTGGCCTATGGGACATCCAAGGCTGCATTGATAAATTTTACGCGCTACCTGGCTACCCATTTGGCAGACCAGAATATCCGCGCGAATTGCTTAAGCCCGGGTGGTGTATTCAACAACCAATCCGAAGAATTTATTTCAAATTATACCCGCCTGACCCCCCTGGGTCGTATGGCCGAGGCTGAAGACTACCAGGGGGCCATCTTGTTTTTGATGTCTGATGCTTCAAGGTATATGACCGGAGCGAACTTAATTGTGGATGGCGGGTGGACGGCGTGGTAGTACGACGCATATCAAGTTTTAAATGAATCCTATTCCTTTTTTCTTAAGACCGAGGTTTCGTTTTTATTTTGACAGCCTCAGATACCCATTCCTTAAGTCGAAATTCAAAGGAGATCTTCAAAAAATTGGCGACCATATTGGTGCGAACCAGGTCATTTTTCAATCCAAAGATTTAAGAACCGGATAAATACAGATTCCAAATTACGAAAAGTCCATTGAAAATAGCTTTCATCACCCTGGGAGGAAGTTATGGGATGTATGTAGACTATACACTGGCCGAGGGTCTCAGAGCTGCCGGCCATGAGGTGGTTTTTTATGTAGACGATGCCTGCCTTCCCGTTTTTGAGGGACACCAATGGGACAAACCTGAAACCTGGGAGCGGACTTCGTTCCGGGGCTATTTTGTCATCAAAAAAATACTGGAACGTGCTGGTTTTTCATTTTTAGGCTTTTCAGATGTGCAGGAAGATCCCGCGAATTCAGAAAAGGGATTCCACGAGGATTACTCTGACATCCTTGAAGCTTCTTTATTGAGGCACTACCGGGTTGGCGTTCTGAGCAAAGATCTGGTGGAATACGACACCCGCAGAAAATTGTTTGAAAAAGCCATTACGATTTCTTCAAATGTGGGCAAAGACATAGTCCGGGAAAAATTTGACAGGGTAATTATCAACCACGGGCTTTACAGCAGTACAGGTCCGGCACGAAGGATCATTCAAAACGCCGGAGATTCCGGTCTTAACCCATGACCGTGCCAAGAGGAAACACTGCTTAAACTTTACCTGGAACCAGTCCTCTGATAAATGGGATATCAGTGCGGTATGGGAAAAGATGAAAGATGTTCCGTTAACCCCGGAGCAAATCCAGTTGACGGATAATTACCTGCAATCCCGTATTTCCCATTCCGGGGATAGACTGGTCTATAATTTTGGGGAAAAAGAGTCCATAACCCATTTGGCAAAGCGATTGGGGATCGACTTATCCCGGCCTGTTTATACCCTATTCACCAATGTACTGTGGGATGCCGCAAGTTCCCAAAGGGAGATTGTTTTTAATAATCCAGTGGAATGGGTCGTTGAAACCATCAAGTGGTTTGAAGTGCATCCTCAATTACAACTCATTGTAAAAGTGCATCCTGCGGAAGTGGTTATTGGCACCCGACAGTCTTTTCTAAAGGTTTTAGAAGCCTCTTTGGATTCTATCCCGGCTAATGTGGTACTGATCCCGCCGGATGAAAAAATAAATAGCTGGAGTGTCTACGAAATGACAGATTTGGGTATTGTTCATACCACAACTGCAGGTATGGAAATGCCACTGGTAAATGTACCGGTTGTGGTTGTTTCAAACACCCATTACAGGGGTAAAGGGTTTACAATCGATGTTGAGAATCAGGAAGAATATTTTGAAACCCTTCTCAAATACGGTCGGAAAGAGAATAACGTAAGCCCGGAGGAAAAGGAATTCGCCAAAAAATATGCCTATTATTTGTTTGAAGAATACCAATTTGAGTTTCCGCTGTTTTATGAGCCGGTAGAACTTCAGATAAAGGGCGTAAGGGTAACCAAAGATGGTGTTAAGAAATTAAGTCTTATTAATCAGCATATTGAAACTGTTGAATCAATATTGAACGGCTTTGAATACTAAAAAAAACTGTTCAGCTCTTATTTATGGGATGTTAGTGGTAGTTTAATGAACCATATTATTTCGCTTGTAATAGGCGTTATCTTGGCCCGAATCCTATTGCCTGCAGAATTTGGATTACTAGGAATGGCAATAGTTTTTATTAATTATGCTGCTTTAATTTCTGATGCTGGGATAACTGCTTCAATAATTCAGAAAGACAATCTTCAAAAAACTTGTTATCCTCACTGTTTTATTTGAATTTAATCATTGCTTCAGTTTTCTTTTCTTATTATTTACTTTTCTGCAGAACTTATCTCCAGCTTTTACAATGAACCCCAATTAACAAAAATCATACAATTTACCTCGGTAAATATTCTTTTGCTCTCGTCCATTCAGGTTCAAAAGGCGATATTAATGAGGGGTATGGAGTTTAAAAAAATTCAACTGATTGAAATTGCTGGAGTAAGTATCGCTGGGTTTTTTGGAATATTAATGGCATTATCTGATTATGGAGTTTGGTCATTGGTATGGCAGTTACTGATCAAGAATATTGTTGTATTAGAATATCCTCTATGTTCTCTCGTGGACTCCTAAAAGAGTATTCTCTTTAAATGAGCTAAAAACTGTTTGGAGGTTTAGTGCTAATATTTCTGCAGCAAGAATTGTCGGGGGTTTAGCCAAACAAGTTGATACCTTATCCATTGGCAAAATGGAAACAGCTGCTACATTGGGATTTTATACAAAGGCAAAAATGCTTTCAGCCCTTACTTACCCGTTCATACAGCAAAAAGTTTAAACAAAGTGAGTTTTCCGGCACTAGCGGCCATCCAAAATGACAAAGAGGAGTATTTAAAAGTTTATACAAATATCATCGGAACAGTAATGTATTTGACGGCGTTTGTTGTTGGATTATTATATGTCACCGCGGAACCTTTAATTCTTTTCTTATTAACTTCGAAATGGCTTGAAAGTGTTTTAATATACAAATTTCTGGCTGTAGGTTTTGCGGTTGAAGCCTTTAGTTAATATTGGAATTGCTGGTCTCACCTCACAAGGAAATGGGCAGTAAAGTGTTTGTTATTGAAGTGCTTAAGGGTTTTCTTTTTGTTTGTTCAGCTATCTTCTTATTGATCTCTTTCAAATCATTTTTTAATTGTCTTTGTTAGCTCCGTATTTATTGCTCATAATCACATATTTCTTCGTGACTCAAACAATAGCCCTTGATTTAAAATCATTCTTTATCAGATCTATTAAATATATATCTGTTCACTCATTTTTTTGTGTTATTCCGTATCAAAAATAGATAATTGGTTGATCTACTGATTTTCTAAAAATAGCAAATCTATTCAATTGTTTATATTATTGGATTCATTTTCCTGTTGTTGATTCTAGAGATATCCTATGGCCAAAAGGTTGTAAATTACTTGCGCAAGAAACTATTTACATAATTTTAAATTACAGCTAGTTCTTATAAATCATTATTTTGGGAGCGAAAGGCCATATTTTTCATTGCCACGGTATCATCCATTGAATCTAATCTAAAAGATGTTGATAGGATAATAAGTTTAACTGTTAAAATAATTTTCCCATATGTCGTTTCTAAAACTCTCGAAGTCGAAAAAATAATCTATTCGTCAGAGTATTAAACAAAGGACATAGAGAATTCCTTGAGAATCGAAGAAGAGACTCCATTAAAAATCGATTTCTCTAAGCTGCCAGCCTCAAAAGAGAGTCGATTCCGGCTTGGACTTCACATTACACATGATGTGTCTGCAAAAGAGACCTTAAAATGGCCATTTGCTCTGTTTTTGCCACTACCTCTTCAGTGATACCGCTTTCAGATGGAGTATTTCATGATGATGGTTTCCTGGAAGATGACGATGAAAAATTAATTTGGAAAAAATCCCAGGTTCGCTTGTGGTTAGGAGAAAAGAAGCGGGATGCACATGCTGTGAAAGGTGTTGAAAAACGATCCCGAAATTCTTGAATACAGGCGCCAACAGCTCATGGCCCTAAAAATAGCGGATGTACGCCTTTCGGGGAGAAGGAGAAAAATTCGGCTATGTGGACTCTGATGTATTGTTTGTAAAGAAGCCGGATTTTTTTTTAGATGCCCTTAGCAATAAAAACCCGAGAAAATTATTTTAACAAAGACATCCAGAATGCTTATGTTAAAAAACCGGATGAGATAGAGTCCTTTCTTGGGGTGCGGCCCTTTGAGGAAGGCAATGCCGGTTTGTGGGGTTATGCACCGTGAATCCATTGATCTTGATAAGATAGAAGAGTGGCTCAAGCACCCGGGATTTGCTGATAAACTATACGCCTATACCCTGGACCAGACCTTCATCAATATGTTGGCCAATATCAGCCCTCACGGAGTAGCCCATTTACCAACAGATATGATGTGATCTTCATAAATCCCTTGAAAATGCCGTAGATAAACATTATGTGGGCGTAATTAGACATGGCTATGAGTTGGAAGGACGTAACCTTACTTACTGATGATTTGAATTTTGAGGAACAGCTGGAAAACCTTTATCACAATTAATCAGGTCATATCAAAATTTGTTGCTTGCCAATTGCCGGAATTGCAGAACCCGTACCAGATACTTGATGATGAGGGTTAAAGGATGCTGGGTTTAATGTGCCGCATGGAGCTCCAGGGAAATTCTTTGGATTGTTGAAAACCGCTCTAAGCATAGACCCGACTATCTCCATTTGGATTGGTTGCATTCCTATTATTCACGTAGGCGGGATTGGATGACTTGGATTCAGTTTCCCTTTTTTGTCCTTCAGGTTTTTATTATTACGAAGGTCTTGAAGGTGAAGTTAAGGTCTGGACCCTGCACAATATTTATCCCCATGACAGCCCCAGGAACGGGCCCGTATAAATGGTCAAGACAATTCTTTGCAAACCAATGTGAGTGGATACGCGTTTTTAATGAAGATACAGAATTCCAAGGGCTGCTCATGGCACCAAAGGTTTTCTGGTAGCAAGTTCTGCGTCGTCCCCGAGGGCTCTTATGTTGGCTACTATGCCGATAATGTGAGTAAGAATGAAGCTCGTAAAAAACTTAACCTGCTGAAGAGAGATTAATAATGCTTTACCTGGGTTTGATTAAGCCTTACAAAGGGATCTCTGGAACTTATTGAGGCCTTTAAACAAGACCCCTTTGAATAGTTCACTATTGATAATCGCAGGTTGGTCATTAGACTCAAATTATTGGAATCAGGTTAAGGATGCAGGAGAGTATCAGGGCATAACTTTTAGAGAAGGCTTTATTCCAGATAATCACTTGCAGTACTATCTACGATGCCGCGGATCTTGTTGTCTTACCTTTAAGCGCATTGAAAACTCAGGGATCTGCAATTCTGGCTATGGGTTTTAAAAAGCCCGTGGTCGCTCCGAGAGAGGCGATTCCGAAAAGTCGTTTGGGAAGCAGCAGGATGAATTATTATATGAAAAGGTCGGCTGGCAACTGCGCTTCATCGAAGTGCCTCTATGAAACCAATTGGACTAAAACTTCGGACAATTAAACTTTGAAGCTTTAAACAAATATAAATGGGAAGACTTTGGCCGATTCTTTTGTATAATTTATGATGAAGGATGATCCAGTATTCAAAGATTATTTGATAATATCGGGTTTCCAAAAGAAGTGGGGCCACAATGCTAAGGTCCTATTTGTCATATTATCCTGAGCTTTGTGTTCATAGAGATAGAACCACATTGGATCCAGGATTTTTACCTAAAATTCGGACAAAACGCGGAGGAAGGGAAGTGTAATCCGTAAATTCCTACTCCATCACCGCAAATTCCCAAGTCATAATAAATGGTCTGAAACAAATATTTCTGAAGAGAATCTAAAACAATTATCGCCTGACAAAGAGCGTTTTAACCTAAGGGAAATTGCTGAATTCGGTTTTTCACTATCTTATTTAAGGATCACGAACCCCAGAACAAAACATTGGTCCTAAAACACCTGCTTTAATCTTTTCCAGAAAGACCCCAGAATTACTGGATTTTCTGTTTGCTCCCAAACAAATGTCATCTTTCTGTCGAAACCCCAAGGCGGCGATCGCCTCCTATGTGAGCCGAATGGAGAAACAAAGGCATGAAAAACCTGACCAACTCCTGGATGAAGGCTTATGACTATGGACAAATGTATTATAGTTCAGATACCATAATGCTGGACACCTCAAATACGCAAGATTTCCTGGCCCATCCTCTCAATTGAAATTAAGCGGTTCTCCGAATACGTTTGGAATGAAGTTAGAGCAGAGAGAGTTCGTGTTCAAGAGGAAAGTCAGGGAATGGGATAGGACCACAAAGGACAGGAAGTTCGTAACAATTGAAGGGCTGGATGAATCGAAAAGGACAAATGGAAAACAAGCGCTCAAACCCGCCGAGGTAAGGCTGATAGAAAAATATTCGGGGACCACATGCGAACATTGGACTACGAATTTTCAAACGTCAATGTTCCTGTAGCAAACCGAAGTTTTTCGCAGCTAAGGATAATATTTTGTTTTCCTCATCCGTTGAATCTTTTATTAAAACTGATTAATAAACTCAAGGGTCTATAGTGTTGAATGCCACAACTATCAATTAGAGCAACAAAAGATATTTAATTGATACATCTTAATCATCTTAAAAATATGAGAGAGAGAAAGTACGGAAGATCAGAATACCATCGAATTAATCCTTATGGAAATTGATAAATAAGCAAGAATTGAGAACCAGACTTTTTGTTTCCCGAGTCTAATTATATTCCATGGAAAGGATTTTTCGATGCGATTAATCTTGCGGATCTATGCGATTCATTATGATACGGTACAATACACCAAAAATGATTGGCGAAATAGAAATTATATTAAAACCCAAAAGGTTTAGACTGCTGACTATTCCTGTCAGGGTTCAATCCTTAAGCCAAAAAATCAACGAAAAACTACGGTCACGAATAATAGATGGGTTAGAAAACATTGGAATTCCTTTAAAACGTATTACGCAAAGTCAGAATATTTCCCTCAATATTATGACGTTTTTGGAAAGTATGTATAATGACTTTAAAGAGGAAAACATGCTAAGTATTATTAACTATCGTTTTATTAAACAAATATGTGAAATACTTGGGATTACAACAGAAAATCATTCAGCAGATGAACTTCATATTTCAGGAGATAAGACGAGCGTTTAATTAATTTTTGCAAAAATTAAATGCCGATTACTATTATTCCGGACCTGCAGCTAAGGATTATCTCAATGTTGAAATGTTTAGTGATAGGGAATAGCAGTTTCTTGGTTCGATTATTCAGGTATCTGGTATACACAGTTGTATCCGCCCATTTCAGCATTCAGTTACAATTCTGGATTTGATATTAATGAAGGCACGAATGCGAAAAAATTCATGAAGAGTTTCTAAAATGAAAATTGTTTTAAATGGTGTAATAATTCTACTATTTATTTTGGAGAATAGTTACTTGTGAAGCTTAAAAAAGAATTAAAATCGAATTTATTTTAAATTTCATGAAATAGTGATCCCATTCAATAAACCATATCTTACCGGAAAAGAAACTGAATACATCATAGAGGCCGTAAAGTCCGGTAAGCTTTCAGGTAATGGCAATTTTACAAAGAGGTGTCAAAGCTTCTTTGAAGAGCGCTATAGTTTCGGGAAATGCCTTTTGACTTCGTCTGTACGGATGCCCTTGAAATGGCAGTTATACTCTGCAATCTTCAACCTGGTGATGAAGTGATAATGCCCTCCTATACCTTCGTGTCTACAGCAAATGCATTTGTACTAAGGGGCGCAAAAATTGTTTTTGCGGACAGCAGGGAAGACCATCCGGGAATAGATGAACAGACTATGAGAAATTGATTACCCCAAAGACAAAGGTAATCGTTCCCGTACATTACGCCGGAGTAGCCTGCGATATGGATAAAATCATGTCTTTGGCCAACGACCATGGTTTGTTGGTTGTTGAAGACGCAGCGCAGGCAGTAGACAGTTATTATACAGGTTCTGATGGCGTGAAAAGGCTCTGGGCTCTATTGGGGACTTCGCTGCGTTTTCGTTTCATGAAACAAAGAATATTATAAGTGGAGAGGGGGGTATGCTCGTTATAAATAATCTTGATTTTATTCAGCGGGCCGAGATTATCTGGGAAAAGGGAACCAATCGTTCCGCTTTTTTCAGAGGTGAGATAGACAAATATAGTTGGGTGGATATCGGAAGTTCTTTTCTTCCTTCAGAAATAACCGCTGCTTTCTTATGGGCTCAAATTGAAAATTTAGATAATATACAATCGCGGCGTAAAGAGATCTGGGGAAATTATTTTAACCTTATTCACATAAATGATCTCAGCACTAAAATAAAAACTCCTGAAATCCCCGATTATGCTACAAACAATGCCCATATGTTCTACGGTATTTGCAATAGTCTGGAGTACAGGAATCAACTACTAAGCACGTTAAAAAGCGAGAAGAGAATATTGTCTGTATTCCATTATTTATCCCTTCACCGATCCAGTTTCTTTTCAAACAAACACGATGGGCGTATCTTGGCAAATAGTGACAGATATGCCGACACTCTAGTACGCCTTCCTTTTCATTACGAATTGACTTCGGCTGAGACGAGAACTAGTGGTTAGTGAGTTAACGGCCTTTTTCAAAACCATATGACCAGATTACCTCAATCTTTTTCTTGCAATATCAGAATACCTTCAAAAGCAATAGTCTTACTTTCTTTTCTTATTCTTACAATATCAGTCTTTGTTCTTATCCCAATTAAAGGAATGTCCCCTGTATATTCTGTTCCGTATTTTTCCGGGGCTGCATTATTTGACCTTTCCAAAGGTTCGCAGATGTGCGCCTGAAGAAGTGGACAAACTGCAAGCATTAGAGGGATGGGATATATATTTTTATGATTTCAACGAGCCTAAAGGTGAAATCTGGATCAACACATTAAACAATACCGGATACCTTTATCTAGTTGTTTTTGCTTCCGTAATATTCCCTTTCTTTGGGTCCATAGGCGCCATCACCCTCTTGCAGATAATAGCGCATATTGTGCTTTCGTTTGTCGTTTATCGTGCACTTAATAAAGGACTGGAAAGGAATCTTTTTTTATTTTTATATTTTGCCAATCCCCTTGTTATTTATTTTGCAATTTTTCCGTTTTATTACTTTTGGCAGGTCATCCCATCTGCCGTATTCTTGTTCTTTATTTTAATAAAAATAAGAATTTACCAATCCTACCATTCTTTTTGTCACTTTTCCTGTGTTTTATTGTTCTGGTAACACGACCAACGGTGTTGTTCCTATTTCTATTCACAATTCTTTATTGTATTTACAAGTATCGATCTTTGATTCCGGTTTACAGTATAGTAGCACTGGTAATAGTGTTCTTTATTTGGAATCAAAGTTTTAATCTTACTAAAGGATATGGACCATGGCATACTGCTTACATCGGAATAGGAGCATATCCAAACGATATTCCCGGATTGTATAATTTAAGTGATAATAGAGGGTACGAGTATTACAAAAAAATAACAGGAAAGCACCTCTCGGCTTCGATAGATGGAGAATATAGCACAAGTGTTTTGGAGCGTGAGAAATACCTTGCAACCTTAAAGAAAGCATACTTTAAGATTGTTAGAGAAAGGCCTTTATTGATCTTTAGAAATGCTTTTTTGAATGGATTCCAGGGGTATGCCCTGGGATATATTAGTGGAACCCCATTTGTCTTGCATCTCTTTATGGCACTTATAGGGTTCTCGTTTTTTATGTATTTATTAGTAAAAAGATGGTGGATTGAACTTTTGGCAATTGGCTTTTCACACGCTTCTTTTACTTTTTTTTACCCTCCCGTCCAGAATTATTATTTCGGGACAGTATTACTGATTGTTGTTGTTTTACTTCGACAAGAAAATTACGCTTTCTGGATAAACTTACTATTCATTCTAAAAATGGCTTAGAGCTTGAGAAAGGCTGACTTTCTCGTTACCGGGAAATTCATTTAATTTTTCAAATGATCGAAATTCAACATTACCAACTTTGTTCGAGTTATTCCTTATACCACTTAGTACTTGGAGAATAGTAACCCCAACGTGAAAGAAAAGAAAGTATATTTTCCAAATCCAAATGGTTTAAGATTTATAGCAGCCATTTTGGTTATAATTCATCATATCGAACAATTTTAGAACATTTTCGGACTTCCGAGTAGTTGGGAAAACTCTTCATTCGTTCAGATTTCGGGAAGACTTGGTGTACTCTTGTTCTTCGTTTTAAGTGGTTTTCTAATTACATATTTGTTGCTCGCTGAGAAAGAAAAAACGAATACAATTGCCGTTAAAGACTTCTATATAAGACGAGTGCTTAGAATTTGGCCATTATACTATTTAATCTTAGTAATTGGGTTGTTTATTTTACCGGAAATTCCCTTCCTAGAAGTTCCCAATTATAGCTCAACAGTTGAAGATGGTCTTTTCTCAAAATCACTACTTTTTATTTTTATGTTGCCAAATTTGGCTCTTGTACTTTACCCACCGGTCCCCTTTTTGTCACAAAGCTGGTCAATTGGAGTTGAAGAACAATTTTACTTGCTTTGGCCGAACATCTTAAAAAGACGTAAAAAGGTTCTGTCAGCTTTACTATGGGTAATTGGTTTATATTGGAGTTTTAGAATAGCCTTACTGATTCTTGAAGCTGTTTTTTTGCCTGAAAACACATTAATTAAAGCCTCCCAGAACTTTCTGGCAAGCTTTAATATTGACTGCATGGCTATTGGCGGTATCTTTGCATATTTCTATTTTCGATAACCATAAAAGAGTATTAAGATTTTTATACAAATCAGGTATTCAGATTCTCGCAATCGGAGGCTGCATCATATTGTTCTTATTTGGAATTAAAATACCTTATCCTTTTTATTCAATGCTTTTTGGTGTAATAATTCTTAATGCCGCAACAAATCCAAAAAATATTTTAAAGTTGGAGAATCCTCTACTAAATTTCCTAGGTCGTATTTCTTATGGATTATATATGTATCATTCAGTAATAATAGTACTTGTTTTAATTCTCATAAAAGATTCATTTTCTGATCCTTTAATCCATATAATTAGTATTGCCCTAACCATAATTATTGCCGCTTTATCTTACAAGTATTTTGAGTACCCTTTTATAAAAATGAAAAGACCATTTTCTAAGATTATGAGTGGTGAACTCGCTAAGGACTAGTAATCCTGGCCCTTTGTACAATTCAGTTAAAGGGCATCCCAGAACTGAATAATTAATAACAGTTTTTTGGTCCGACTTTAGTTTAGAACACTTCAAATAAGAATGTCCATACCCTCCATTATTTATATCTCATCTAACGATGGCACAGATACCCGGATCAATAAAGAGGTTCGAACGCTTTCAAAAACTTTTAATGTTTTGTTTATAGGAGTGGCAGAAGAGTCCAGGGCCTCAGGGTTTTTGAATGAATATTGTTACTCAACTCATGTTATAGAAGGTAGACGAAATCATCCGTTTACATTGATAAAACAAATAACCATTTTCTTAAAACTCATTATTGACGTCATCGAATACATAGCATTCATGTTGTCAATGAACAATTGATGATTTTTTTCTGGCCATTTCTGTTTTTTTATCATGTTGTCCTTGATGTATTTGATTCCATTTTTTTGAGAGTATAAGATTCCAAAGAAACAAATGGTAGCCTTTTAAAAAGCTTGTTTATGCCCCTTGCGACAAAATATTAGTAACCGATGAGATCCGCCGTGAACTTAATGCCCGATTTTCTTCAGCAAGACTAGTTATGCTCCCAAATTATCCCTTTCGATATAAAGGCCCCAGTTTCTAGAATCAACTTCGACCGGAAACCCTAAATATTCTTTTTTTTGGCTGGCTGGGAATGAACCGTGGAGGTAGTATTGCAAAAGGGCTTTTGGAAAATGATGATACGGGTAAATCTTATAATGCTTGGATGGTTTGCCGATGATGAATGTAGAAAACTAGCGAATCATCCCCGTGCCGATTATAAAGGAGTTATTCCACAGGCAGAAGCACTTGAAATTCGCGGCTACTGAAGCAGATTATATTCTTTGTCTTTATGAACCTCTTAAATCAAAACATGATCAATGCCAGCCCCAATAAAATATATGACGGGATTCAAACCGAAACACCATTACTGATCAATAAAGAAGTTAAAGCCGCCTCGCTGGTTGAAGATTTAAACATCGGGATAACCATACCGTCCTATTATCATGAGGACTTCATCTCCCTTTCCAATTTGATGTTAGAGAAGAAAAATAGTTTTGATTTCCCGGATAAACTTAAAGAAAAGTATACCTGGGAAGGAGTTGAAGAGGTTCTTTTATCCAGTCATCAGAGATGAAAATTCTGTTTTGCACCAATAAATTCGAAGAGGTTTCAAATGGTCCGGCCAAATTTGCTAATCTAGTTCTGGACATCAATAAGTTGATTTCCTGAACATGAAATCCGTATCCTTACCGAAGATGTTTCTGAACCAAAACCATTCGTCTACAAACTCGACTTAAAATATCCCAAATCATTAAGGCTACTAAGTAATTTCTACCGGATTAGACAGTATCATAAAAAAGCTGATGATACTTAAAAACACGGAGTTTGCTTTTGATATAATCGTTTACAACAACGCTTTTATTGGCCTTTTATCTTCCAAAAAATGGAAGAAAACAATCGGTATGGTCAACGATTATAACAACGCCTGCAGATCACTCAAAGATTTTAGATTCAATTATACCTTTATCAAACAGTTCATTTTCAAACAACTTGAACGAATCACGGTGAATGCTCAGGACACTACAATTGTAAACTCGAAGTTTTTAGCTCTATATCTTTCCAGGACATACAACGAGCCCTTAGAAAAATTTAAAGTTTATACAAAGGTATTGATCTTCCCAATGGGATTAATCAAAAGAATTTGGATCCTGCAAAGACAAATCAAAGTTCTATTTATTAAAACCGAATACTTGCTGGGCGGTTTGCAAACTCTTATTTCTGCCTTGGGAAAATTACCGTATTGTTTCGAACTCACTGTAATTGGCCCTAAGCCAGAATTTCGGGATCACATAGAAGGTCTGAATAAAGGCAATACAAATGTTACGCTACAATTTAAGGGCTATCAACCCCAAGCAAGCGTATATACACATCTCCTCGAAACACATCTTTATATCGTACCCTCTTTCCGGGAAGCACTCGGTGTTTCAAACCTCGAAGCGCTGAGTGCAGGAGTCCCCGTAATAAGCTCAAATGTTGGCGGAATTCCTGAAGTCCTCAAAGATGGTGATTGTGGTTGGATGGTAAATCCTGGAGATGATAAATGAATTGGCTTCTACAATTCAGGAATGTATTGAAAATAAAGAGCTTCGAATGCAAAAGGTTCAAGAAGGTCTCATACATGTAAAGAAATTTAGCAAAGAAAATGTTCTTAAGAATTTTATTGAACATTCTTAGTGAATCATCAAAATGAAAATAAATCCAGTGCTGTCTAAGATGTTGAAATACGACAAAGTATTTCTTCTATTATTTCTCAAATGCTGTCCTAGTTATATTGGGATATGCTCTTGCCAGGAGCAACGGGTTTTGCCTCTGTTGGTCCTATGAAAGTTTTCAGGACGCTACTATTGATAGGTTCAATTTTTATGTATTTTCCCAAAAGAACACATTTTCTTCATTAAAGGCTATGAAACATAAAAAGTTGATAATTGCTCTTTGTCTTATTACACCATCATTTGCTTTTATTTCAAAGGATATTGTGTCTTCACTGAATCGTACATTGACTTTTCTAATCCCTTTAGTCTATATATGGATTTCTATCAGCCTGCTTATATATCGGTATGGACAAAAAGAAGTTCTACAACTTTTGTCTAGAATGATTATGATTATTTATGCAATCCCGATGTTGAGTTATATTGCCTTTGGAGGAGGGTTTTCAGGGGAGTCTATTTATGGTGAAAGTGAAGGTCAGGTATTCGTTTCCAATCACTTTGGCTGGTCTGCAGCCTTATTTCTGATTTCGAATTTTCATGTCTCCATGAACAATCGAGAAGAAAAGTCTTATTACAAAAAGTTGTCATTGTTCTTTTAATACTACTTGCTGTATATCTTTTAATAGTGTCTGGAAATCGATCTTCCTGGCTTGCCGATGGCTCTAAGCTTAATTGTTGTTTTGTTTTATTATAAAGGAGTCCCTCTTTATCAGAAATTCTTAATTCTCATCTCACCCGTAGTTCTGTTTTCCTATCTCATAAGTCAAAAAAATGATGCGGTTCTTTTTGTTATTGAAAGAACATGAGCGAAAACAGGAATCCGGAGATGAAGGAAGACTTGAACGACTTGATGTGATCACTAAAAGATTATCCGAGAATCCTTCCGATGGTTCACGGGGTTGGAATGTTTAATTATGATGCCTTTAGAAAAGAAGGAAAAGGAATTAGCAAATTACCACAATTCCTATTTTGAAATCCTTTTCGGACTTGGTGTTCCTTTGTTTATTCTGTTTATGGTTTTTATGTTATATGAGCCCATAAAACAATTTTTAAAACGTGTTTCAAAATATGATTTGCTCTTAATCCCTCTAGTCATCATTCCTTTTTTCGAAAGTAACCTGACTTCAGGTCAGTTTCTATTCTTCCCATGGTTTTCATACGTCTTTGCCTTGAACGCAAAAAAGAAATTCGCGTTTTTTGGCACACGAAACTGGTTTCACTTTATAAACCCAAAACAATTGATGAAATACACTCTAAAACGGTTAGTCAAAGAATGGATTAGTCCTGGGACTGCAAGTCTATTTTGAATACTCCAAATGAGATAGAAAGATCGAGTAGCGGAAAGTTTATTGCGATCAAATCCTATATTACTAAACAATGAAACAAATCATCCAGGACCTGAAAAAAGGTCACACGCTGCTTGAAGAGGTGCCTGCGCCTTTGGTCAAACCCGGGCAGGTGCTGATCCGGACCACCCGTTCCCTGGTCTCCCTGGGCACGGAGCGAATGTTGGTGGAGTTTGGCAAGGCCAATTTCATTCAGAAAGCCCGCCAGCAACCGGATAAGGTAAAGCAGGTAATGGATAAAATGAAAACAGACGGCATCAAACCTACCCTGGATGCTGTATTCAACAAGCTCAATCAGCCACTTCCTCTTGGGTATTGTAATGTTGGGGTCGTACAGGAAATTGGCAGGGGTGTTTCTGAGTTTCAAATCGGGGACAGGGTGGTTTCCAATGGCCCGCATGCCGAATTTATCTCGGTGCCGAAGAACCTGGTCGCGAAAATCCCGGATGAGGTAAGCGATGAGGAGGCCGCTTTTACGGTCATTGGCGCCATAGGCTTACAGGGGATTCGTCTGGCAAAGCCAACCTTTGGGGAAACTTTTGTAGTTCTTGGATTGGGACTCATTGGGCTGGTTACTGCAGAACTCCTAAAAGCCAATGGTTGTAAAGTAATTGGCATTGATCCTGATCCTGTTAAACTGGAACTGGCCAAGAGTAAAGGCATCACTGTCCTGAATCCAAAAGATGGGAATGACCCAGTAAAGGTTGTGCTCTCACAGACCGACGATATCGGCGCGGATGGCGTAATTATAACGGCCTCGTCAAAAACGAATGACATCATCCATCAGGCTGCGCAGATGAGCCGCAAAAGAGGCCGCATTGTCCTGGTTGGCGTAATCGGACTCGATATTCAGCGCGCTGATTTTTACGAAAAGGAACTCAGCTTCCAGGTATCGTGCTCCTATGGGCCGGGCCGTTACGATGACATCTACGAGCAAAAAGGACAAGACTATCCGATAGCCTTTGTCCGCTGGACAGAAAAAAGAAACTTTGAAGCCGTCCTGGAAGCCTTACGTACACGAGCGCTGGACGTTCACCCCCTGATCACCGAACGCGTCCCTCTGGAAGCCTTTGATCGCATTTACGGGGATATGAGGAAGGAGGGGTCTATTGCCAGTATCCTCACATATCCTTCGGATTCTACCTTCGCAACCCGCATAGCTATTCCCGATGTGACTGTTTCCCCGACTACTGTTTCCTTAGGAATTATCGGGGCCGGTAACTTCACCTCCTCTACAGTTATCCCCGCCCTAAAACCATTAGATGCCACAATAAAATATATCGCCAGCGCCGGGGGCTTAAATGCAAAGATCCTGGCAAAAAAAAGCGGTGCAACATATGCCACGAGTGATTATAGAGAACTCCTCAAAGACCCTGAGGTGAACCTTATACTGATCACGACGCGTCACAATCTGCATGCTCCAATGACCCTGGAGGCCCTAAGGGCAGGCAAACATGTGTTTGTAGAGAAGCCGCTCTGCCTTACTATGGAGGAACTGGAGGAAATTAAAGACACAGCCCTGGAGCGTCAAAAAATGGTTGTGGTTGGCTTTAACCGCCGATTTGCACCCCTGGCTCAAAAAATGAAAACCCTGGTCGGTGAAGGGCCCATAAATATTGTGGCGACAATGAACGCAGGTCACATCCCGCCTGAAGTGTGGGTACATGACCTACAGGTTGGAGGCGGCCGGATTGTGGGTGAGGCCTGCCATTATATTGACTTATGTTCCTATCTCACGGGAAGTCCTGTGGTAAGTGTTTGCACAAATGCACTGGGCAAGGATCCGCAGGAAAACACAGACAATGCCAGTATTCTTTTGAAATATGAAAATGGGACCAATGCAGTGATCAACTATTTTGCCAATGGCAGCAAGGCGTATTCCAAAGAACGGGTAGAGGTGTATTCACAAGAACGCACCCTGGTGCTGGACAATTGGAGGACGCTTAAGGGCTATGGCTTCAAAGGCTTCAACCGGATGAAAACCAGGCAGGATAAAGGGCATGGACGCCAATTTGACCTGCTTGTGAATTCTCTTAAAAAAGGGGGTGATCCCATTATTCCTTTTGAATCCATTTACAATACTACAAAGGCTTCCCTGGCGGCCATTGAGAGCCTGAAAAGTGGGCAGTGGATTCATATATGATCCTTAAATTCCATAGTTCCGTCATTTGACCTCAGAACAGGTTTTCAGATATTACCATACACTAAAATATTTGAAGCCTACCCAGGTATTGCACCAGCTGTACTATAGGGTAAGCCCTGTTTTTGGACGCAAGAATTATTCTAAGCGCCCATCAGTGGTGCAACAATTGTCTTTGCAACCGACAATTCCTTCGCCCACTACTTTTTTGGGGAATAAACACTTTTGTTTTTTGAACCAGGAAAAAGACTTCGCAAACATCGATTGGAATTTCGATAGTTATGGCAAGCTCTGGACATACAACCTGAACTATTTTGATTTCCTCCTGCAGGAAGGAATAACAGTGGACGCAGGCCTTGAACTGATGCAGGATTACCTTAAAAAGGCATCATACAGAAAGGATGGAATCGAGCCGTATCCCACTTCAGTACGGGGGATAAACTGGATCAAATTTCTAAGTATTCATCATATATCCAATGGGGATTTTAATACTCTTTTGTTCAGGGATTATTACCGCCTTTTGGACAACCTGGAATACCACCTGCTTGGCAACCATCTACTTGAAAATGGGTTTTCACTCCTTTTTGGAAGCCTTTATTTCGGTGATAAGAATTTCGAGAATGCAGCAAGGCGAATCCTTACCAGTGAACTCATGGAGCAGGTCTTAGATGACGGGGCACACTACGAACTCAGCCCCATGTATCACCAAATTATCCTATACCGGGTCCTGGATGCGTATAACCTTCTGGAAAACAATACCCATCCCTACCCAGAAATTCATTGCCTACTGAAAAAAACGGCCCTAAAAATGCTGGGGTGGCTCCACGCCATTTGCTGGAAAGATGGAAGTATTCCTTTTGTGAATGATGCAGCGCCGGGCATTGCGCCCAATACGCATCAACTTTTACAATACGCTGCAAGACTGGGCCTTAATGCCGGAAGTTCTACCCTTGGCTCCAGTGGATACCGCAAATTAATTGAAGAGGACTTTGAAGTGCTTTTTGATGCCTGTCCGGTTTTGCCCAAATACCAGCCCGGTCATACCCATGCCGACACCCTTCAGGTTTTATTGCGTTATAAGAATAAGGATATCCTGGTAGATACTGGAATAAGCACCTATGAAAAAAATTCCCGCCGGCAGGAGGAACGTTCGACTGTATCACATAATACTGTAAGTATTGATGATAAAAATTCGTCTGATACCTGGGGAGGGTTTCGGGTTGGGAAAAGAGCAGAAGTGAACATCCTTAACGAGAAGGATAATTATATAGAGGCTTGTCACAATGGGTATTCGCTAGCACATCATCGCGAAATATTCGTGCAAAGCAAAAAAGTCACTATAAAGGACCATATTGAAGGAGCTGCAAATGGAAAAAAAATTACAGGGCATTTGCATTTTCCGCCGGAGATTGATCTCCAAAAAAATAACGACTCTATAGTGGCAGGGGGGCTTACCTTTGAGTTTGAAAGTGTCGCGTCACTTGAAGTTTCGGAGTATTTATTTGCCCGTGAATTCAATAAACTTGAAAAAGCCTCGAAAGTGACCTATGAGTTCCAAGAACAATGTGAGGTTTCCATTGAGCCTATTCTTGTCTGAACAATTCCCTGTTCTGAAAGCGACAACAGATTACCACCACCATTGAAAATCCTCTTCCTCACCGATAATTTCCCGCCCGAAGTGAATGCCCCGGCCAACCGGACCTTTGAGCATTGCCGGGAGTGGGTAAAGGAAGGCGCTGAGGTTACCGTGATTACCGGGGCACCCAACTTTCCGAAAGGCAAGGTTTTCAAGGGGTATCGCAACCGCCTGTATCAGGAGGAATTCATGGAAGGGATTCGCGTGGTCCGGGTCTGGACCTATATTACGGCCAATGAGGGGTTTCTAAAACGAATTCTGGATTACCTGAGTTTTGCCCTGATGGCATTTATTGCCGGATTACGTATCAAGACCGACCTGATCATCGCCACTTCACCCCAATTTTTTACAGCAGTAGCCGGGTGCTGGCTAGCCTTTTTCAGGAGGAAAAAATGGGTAATGGAAGTCACGGGACTTATGGCCGGAATCTATTTTAGCGGTAGGAGCCATGAAGCGCGGGCCGGTTATACGTTTTTTCGAATGGCTTGAAAAACGATTGTACCGCTCTGCAGATCGGATCATCGTCGTAACGGATGCCTTTAAGGAAAAAATAGCGGGTCGGGGGATTGACTCTAAAAAAATAGCTGTATTCAAAAACGGGGTGAATCTAGAGTATTTCAAACCAGGGGAAAAGGATCCTATACTTGTCAATAAACTGGGGCTGAAAGACAAGTTTATCGTCGGTTATATCGGAACCCACGGTATGGCCCATGGGCTGGATTTTATCCTGGAGTCCATCAAAGGCCTCGAGATTAAAGCACCCGGAGCTTCTTTTTTTATTTGTAGGTGATGGAGCTGAGAAAAAGAATTTAATCCGGCAGGCAGATGAACTTAAGTTGAAAAATGTCCTTTTCCTGGATTCTGTGCCTAAATCGGAGGTACGCAGCTATTTGAATTTAATGGATGTAGCCCTGGTTAACCTCAGAAAAAGTGAAACCTTTCAAACGGTCATCCCTTCCAAGATTTTTGAGGCGGCAGCCATGGAAAAGCCCATTCTGTTGGGGCTTGAAGGGGAGTCAAAGGAAATTATTGAGTCTTATGGGGCGGGGATTTGCTATCACCCTGAAGACTCAGAAGTCATTTTATAAAGCTCTTTTCAGATCAGAACACCTCAGATCTTATTCGAAAGCACAGTCCGGTGCCAGGGCACTGGCGCAAAATTTTAACCGAACAGATATCGCCCGAAAGATGTACGAGTATTCTGAAATCCATTTAATCCAGGGTTTTTAGGCAATTCCCGGGGATTGTATTAATTTCATGCTTCCAAAAATACGTTGAAAGTCTTCCCTCAATAATTAACATTTGATTTGAAAAACAGGAGTTTCAAAATCCAAAAAACATGAAAGAGAGTCCTTTTGATGCCTTTATGGAGTCCGGGGAAGAGGATTTCGACCTGAAAGAACTTCTTTTAAAGTACCTTAAGTATTGGCCCTGGTTTCTGGGTGGGCTTGCTGCTTTCTTTATTTATAGGATATTTATACCTCCGCTATACCCCTGAAACCTATTATTCCGAAGCAAAGATCAAAATCTTAAAAGAAGAGGACAAAAGTGTCTTAAATATAAGTGAAGTCTGCAGGTTTGGGTGGATCAAAAATAAACCTTGAAAATGAAATTCAGGTCCTGAAATCCTATCGCTTGCTAAGACAAGTGGTTGATGCCCTTCATTTGGATATCGATTATTATCTGATGGGGGATGTAAAGGACACCCAGGTCTGGAATGTCCCTTTTGTTATAGAAAGACAGCAGATCTGAAGATGGCCTCTGGGATCCGGAGCATATTTTATTGAATTTGACCCTGATGGATTTTTAATTTCTCGAGAAGAATGAAGACGCCTGTTGAAGTTCCTTATAACACCCCAGACAGTCTTCAAAAGAGTCTCCCTTTCAGCATCCGGCTTTCCGATGAATTGACAAAATTACCCTCCAGCCCATATCCTTATAAGGTAATTCTCAGAAACCCCAGACAGGTTGCTTAAGCCTTTCTAAAACACTTGAGGTCTGGCCTACGGAAGATGGAAGTGAAATTCTTTCCCTTGCCTTAAGTGGCCAAAGTAGAGCCGCTCGGAAGCCATATTAAACACGATTATTGAAAAGTTTAATCAGGACGGTATCATGGACCGGCAGGAGGTCTCCCAACGCACCATTGATTTTATTGACGATCGCTTTGTGTATCTCTCCCAGGGAACTGGATTCTATTGAAACCGGGAAACAATCTTTTAAGGAAGTCAACGAACTGGCCTATATAGAAGCGGATGCCGGCTCTGGCTATGCAGCGGAAATCACAAACAGAACTTGAAGTCTCTCAAATTAGAAACTCAATTCTCACTTGCTGAAATGCTAAAAGAAAATCTTGCAGGCACAGGGTACAGACAGTCTGCTCCCTGGGGATATTGGCCTGGAAAACCTGAATCTGAACACACTGGTTGCCGGGTATAATGAGCTCATCCTGAAACGGGATATTTTAATGCCGAATATGGGTGAAAGCAATCCCACCCTGCATCGTACTGAACAAACAACTGGAGCGCCGGAAACAGAATATCCTGAATTCCCTTGGACATCTATGAAGCCCAGTTGCGCACTTCCCTTTCCCGTCTGCAGGAAGACCAAGAATCATTTAATGAGGTTTATGCACAATTGCCTGAAGAAGAACGAATGCTCCGGGCCATTGAACGCCAGCAGAACCTCAAGGAAAACCTGTTTCTGGTACTGCTCCAAAAACGGGAAGAGGCCGCCATTAACCTGGCTGTTACTGCCCCTTCCATCAAGGTCATCGATTATGCCCTGAGCTCCGGACCAACAGCCCCTAAAAAAGTTTCTGTTTACGGGATTAGTGCATTTACGGGCCTTCTACTGCCTTTTGGGTTCTTTTTCTGTACTTTTCATTGGACAACAAAATTCACCATCGAAAAGACCTGGAAAAAGCCCTGCCCGATCTTCCCATTGCCGGGGAAATTCCTCACATCCCCCAGGATCCAGGAAAACATAAGGAACGCTCTGAACTTGTCAGAGAGTTTCAGGATTCTGGTGACCAATATTAAATTCCTCCTTAAAAACAAGTGCTCCGGAAAAGGGAAAGATAGGTATGGTCACCTCTTCGGTGAAGGGAGAAGGAAAAACCCTTCTGGCTATGGAACTGGCCCGGGCCTATTCCAGTTTACACCTAAAGGTATTACTTGTAGGCGGGGACCTTCGAAATCCGCGGCTTCACGAATTTTTCGGGGGCGATAAAAACGAAGTGGGGTTTTCCAATTACCTGGCCGATCCTGGATTACACTTTAAGGATTGCCTTCAAAAACCGGATAAAGCCTTCCCTTACCTGAGTGTTTGCTTTAGCGGGCCCATCCCCCCAAATGCCCCCCAGCTGCTCTCAGGCGAACGTTATGCAGAATTCCTGGAGGAGGCACGTGAACCAGTTCGATGTGGTGATCCTGGACACAGCCCCCACTGTTTTGGTGACTGACAGCCTGATCATGGACGACCTCGTGGACCTGGTATTGTATGTGGTGCGCTCCGGACATACTGAAAAACAGCTTACAGACCATATTCAAAACCTCCATAAGTCAGGAAAAATGCAACGTATTGCCCTGCTGCTCAATGACGTAAAACAGTCCCATGCCAAAGGATACAACTACGGGTATGGGTACGGGTATTCCGAAGAAAAAAAACAGTCCCCATGGTATAAACGAATTTTAAAACAAAAAAATAAACGTAAAATTCTTATCTTCAGCATTATGTTAAGACGCCATACCCTTAAAAAATGGACCTGAGGCAACAGTTGTTCCTGTGGTTTTTAATGCTATACCCTCCCTGCTGGGACTTCACGCCCAGTATGAGCTCCAGGCCGACGTGTATCTCAAGGGGTTTGTAAACAATGGAAATAACCCTTTTTGGGAATACTCCAACACCTTGGGAATGGTCTCAGAGGATACTGAATTCCTGGCCATGGCGAATGCCTATTACCGAAGATACCTGAGCCAGACTACGGAACTTGAAGTTGGGGTCTCTTTTTTTACAGACATGTACAGTGGTGGAAAGAATAACATACGAGGGAATGAGTATTATGCCTCCTTTATCTGGGAAACCTTTCGGATTACGGCAGGAGCCCGGGCACGACCAGAAAAATATATGGGTATTTCTTCGGTAAACGGAAACATTCTTTGGAGCAATAATGCCCGGCCCATGCCTGGTGTGGACATCCAAACACTGGAACCCCTTCAAGTATTGCCCTGGCTGGGTCTGGAAGGGAATCTCGCCCACTACTGGCTTGAAAATGATCGGTTTGTAACTGGGGCATATGTTCACTATAAAAACCTTACCCTGAATTTTACACTTTCTGAGCGTTCCACTTTAAGGGCAGGTATCGAACATTTTGCACAATGGGGCGGAATCAGCCCGGAAAGCGGCTCTCAAGCCGCTGGATTTGGGGATTACTGGAAGGTATTTTTTGGTCTGCGAGGAGATGAAGGATTTCAGGAGGACGGAGATCAATTGGCCATTGGAAATCATATCGGTTCTTATCAATTGGAGTATTCTCATCAATTAAATAACGGCTCCCTTACCGGCTATATACAAACTATTTTTGACGATAGTTCCGGGGCGAGTCTCCAAAACCTGGCGGATGGTGTCTTTGGAGTGTTCTGGGAACTCCCTGACTACAGTGCTTTAAAGGGCCTGGTTTATGAGTATGTACAGACCACAGTGCAGAGTGGACCTCCCGGCAGCCCGGGTGGAAATGACGACTATTTTAACCATGGGGTCTATGAATCAGGATGGACATATAAGCAGCGCGTAGTAGGACTTCCCTTTTTTACAACGGCCGACGGGATTCCTCCAATTATCAACACCCGTATTACAGCGCACCATTTGGGAGCCAGGATTCAAAGTTTTGATGAAAAGTGGGATCTTGCGTTTGATGGCAAGTTATACTGTAAACCGTGGTCGCTATGTCCAGCCCTTTGATCCGGTAGAGGATATTCTATATGCCCACGTCCGAGTTTTTATAACCTAAAGGAAACCATGCAACTCGGATTCTCGATCGGGACTGACGTTTCTAGTGTGGAAAGCGATAATTTCGGTGTCGGGTTGTCCTTCCGCTATATGTTCGGAGAACGTTTCCGTATGGAGGTATTCGAGGGGCAGTAGAAAAATTTACAAAAATTACAGATTGTTTTACTCAATGGGGATTGCTCTTTAGCAGTCCCCATTTTGTTTCTATAGGAGATCACCCGTTTTAAGGAAGTCATAAGGAAGCTACGAGGGTAAAGAGCTATCGTAATCCCCTCAAAAAATCTGCTTTACTACATATTACCGTTCCAGAATGCCATTTCAAAGATCAATTCTCTTCGATGCTATTTTTTTAAATACCTTGTCTGCCATTAGTTGAGAACCTTTTGAAAATTCCGATCCACTTTCTTACTCTATCCTTCTCGGATAGGGCAATCTTCATGCTGGCCTTTTGGCTGCCATTCGCGGGTTTTTCCCAATACGAATACGAAATAGGCCTGAAGGCTCGAAGGTTTTTACAGCAATGACCAAAACCCATTCTGGTTTTACTCGAATGAGATGGGGATGATTTCTCCGGAAACACAGGCCCTGGGGGTTCTGGATGGCCATTATAAAAGACTCCTGGGGGAATACTTCGATATTGAGGTAGGGGGCTCTTTGTTTTTCAATTATTTTAATATAAATGATAACCCGGTTCAGGGCGATCCATTCTGGGAATCACAGGGATGGAATGTGGTAGAACAGGGAAATGAGTTTCAGGCGAATGAGTATTATGCCTCCCTGATATGGAATGTCTTTCGATTTACGGCCGGAGCCCGGGCCCGACCCGAACAATTTCTCGGCCTCTCATCTGTAAACGGAGATATCTTATGGAGCAATAATGCCCGTGCGATTCCCGGTTTGGAGATCACTACCATTGCCCCTTTTTGGATTACCTCCTGGCTCGGGATTGAAGGAGGTATATCCCATTCATGGTTAAACGATGATCGCTATGTTGAAAAGCCCTATCTGCACTACAAATTCGGCGCCCTGAACTTTCAACTCTCAGAGCGCTCATTACTGAAATTTGGACTGCACCATTACGCTCAATGGGCAGGAGTGCATCCAACCCTGGGCCAGCTCCCCAATACTTTCAACGATTTTCTCAAGGTGTTTTTCTCAGCCTCCGGTGATCAGGGCTCAGACATCAATGAACAACTCAACGTACTGGGTAATCAATTGGGTTCCTGGCGGATTAAGTATCGATACGATATGGAAGAAGGAGCCGTTTCTGTATACTTCCAGAATCTTTTTGACAATACTTCCGGTTTAGAGTTCAACAACTTTCCGGACGGGGTCTGGGGAGCGTTCTGGGAACTGCCTGAGGAAGGTATCATTAAAGGTTTGCTATACGAATATGTGCGAACGACCTGGCTCAGGGATAACGGGAACGCTGCTGGTGATAATTACTTCAATAATTCCATATACCGCTCCGGGTGGACCTATTTTAACAGGGTTGTCGGCGTGCCCTTCATCACTCCAGCCACTGAGTTTCCCGGGATGATTAATAACAGGATTACCTCACATCATTTAGGTGTGCGGGCAGAGGTGTCTAATGTTGACATCCGATTTATGGGCAGTTATACGACGAACCGCGGGCTTTTCGTAGATCCCTATGACCCCATAGAAAACGTTTTCTATACCCAGCTGCAATTGCAGTATCCGTTATGGGAAGTTGCGCAGGTCGGGCTTCAATTGGGAGCTGACCTCTCAGACGTTAATGGAGAAAATCTGGGGGTTGGTCTTTCCTTTCGATACGCTCTGGGAGAAACGTACAGGATGTACTAATATTCCCCCTTCGTATATTTTAACGCCTTTCCGAAGACCTCGTCTTCCCCAAAACCTAAAACCCAGCACCCGTCCCGGGACTTAGGTGGCGGCATCCCACCTCCCCTACTCCGGCACCTCAATCTCCTCCCCCCAGATGTATTTTCCAAACCACTGCCAGTTGTGCCAGGTGGCTGCGAGGCGTTCTTTGGGCTTGGTAATGCCATGGCCAAAGCCCTTGTAGACGATCAGTTTAGATTCTACGCCCTGGTCGCGCAGGCCCTGCACAAGTTCATAGGCATTGGCGATGGGCACGCGGCGGTCGTTTTCGCCGTGCTGGATGAGGGTTGGGGTGGAGGCCTTGGAAATATTGGTCATGGGCGAGGTCCGAGCGTAGACCTCCATGTCTTCCCAGGGGGTGGCCTGTAAATACTGGCGGGTAAAGGGGTGGATGTCTGTGTTGACGTAATAGGTCACCCAGTTTGAAATCCCGGCCCCTACTGAAATCGCCTTAAAACGGTCTGAATTCGTGGTTAGATAGGCCGAAATATAGCCCCCTTGACTCCATCCCATAGACCCGATCCGCGAAGGGTCGATCATTCCTTTTCCCTCCAGGTACGCCACCCCTGAGAGCACATCCCAGGCATCACCCACCCCCAGGTTTTTTACATTCAGCGACCGAAATTCCTCCCCATACCCGGCAGAACCCCTGTAATTGGGCATTAAAACCAGGGCGCCCTTGTTGAGCCACTGCACGATGGGGTACACGTAAGAAGGCACTGGCTGGGGCGAGGAAATTCCCGTCGGGCCGCCGTGGATCACCACCAGCAGCGGATACTTTTTTGAAGGGTCGTAATCGGCGGGTTTATGCAAAACCCCTTCAATCTCGGCCCCATCTTCACTTTTCCATCGTATTACTTCGCTCTGAGACACCGCCCAATCGGAAATCTGGTTGGAACTTGCAGTAATCCTTTTCACCTCTTTGAATTTGATATCGGCCATCCACGCCTCGGAGAGGCCGTCGAAGTTCCGGCCGCCAAACGCCATACGGTCCCCGGTTTTGTCAAAATTCAGACTCCAGACTTGCTGGGGTCCAGCCTTTATAATACCGGACTTCCCTGATTTCGGATCGATCCTGACGATGGGTCGGACTGTTTTTTGCCAGGCCGTACCGTAAATCCCATTCGGCGTCCAGCTCAGGTTATTGATATTTTCGTCAAAATCCGCAGCCAGCTGCTGATTCCCAGAGCCGTCTATATTTATTCGGAACAGCTTGTCATTCTTATAGTAATTAGATGTGCTGTCATTCAGGTTGGACTGATACAGAATCGACTCCCCATTAGGTGACCAGTCCACCAGGCCGTCGTAACTCGGATTCGCAACCAGCGGCTTATGCGTGCCCGCAGCCACGTCATAAATAGAGATATCGGCTTTAAAAAAGGAATTTGTAAGCGGATCCGGCTGATGCTCAATAGCTATTTTAGAGCCGTCCGGAGACCATATAAATTCGTTGATCGTAAAAGGGACGCTGTCCAGGAGTGCCCTGGGCTCCCGACGGGAAGTAAAAAGCGAATCCTCCATTTGCTCAGGCAAGGGCATTTGTGTGAATTGCTCAGGATGAAAGTCCACGATCCAAAGCCAGTCCAGGGCGTACTCTCCGTCGTCCTCCGCAAAGGCCCCATATTTTTTCTCCCGCGCCTCAGATTCCTTCTTTTTATCCTCACCCTGCAGAAAGGCGAGTTGTTTTCCATCGGGTGACCACTCAAAGTTCGAAACCCCTGCTGAAGTATCGGTCAGCGGAAAAGCTTCTCCCCCACCGGGCCGGATCACATGGATCTGGTTCTCGTCCCCCCTTTTGGAAATAAAGGCAATCCACTGGCCGTCCGGGGACCATTTCGGATTCCGGCTATCTGCGGAAGAATTATGGGTAAGCGGAAAAGGAGTGCCCCCGTCTTTGGAGAGCCATAATTCCCGGTCAAAACTGTTTTCAGACCAGTCCGTCGCCGACATTTCAAATACGACATGCCTGCCATCCGGCGAGATTACGGGGTTGGAAACAGACTGAAGTGAGATGACCTCCTCAAAAGAGGGGTTCTTCTTCTGGGCGGACACGAAATCCAGCATGAATAGCAGTAGAACGAAAGTGGTAAGGCGTTGTTTTGGAATCATGGAAGCGTGTTTTTAGTGTTGGAGAAGATATGAAATAATCCTGTGGGATTCCGGGCGGTCACAAGGTTGTCTGTAGAATCCGGGAAGTCACAAAGGGTTCCGGCGCTGTCTTGAGGTCACAAGACTGTTCTTTCGTAATCGCAGCAGATCAAGCGATTCTCCGGCCCGGGAAGTACAGGCTGGCGTGCAGGAAATTAAAGGCTGCGGTAAAAAATTGGGAAAGGTTTAATCCCTCCCATTTATCTAGTATCTTAGTAGGCCATCACCAAAACACACGCGCATGTCTTCCCGATATCTCGATTTAGATACCCTTAAATTTTTACTTTACGACGTCCACAAACTAGAGGAAGTATTGCTTCAGGAGCGGTTTGCCGACTACGATAAAGAATCCGTAGATCTTTTTTTGAATGCGGTTTCCGACTTCTCGGATAAGGAACTCTACCCCTTTTTCCAGGAAATGGATGCCCGCCCGGCGCATTTTGAAGACGGGGAGGTACACGTACATCCCCAGGTTTCCGAGTATATGAAAAAGGCGGGGGAAATGGGCCTTGCTGCGGCACTTTTTGATCATGAAGCCGGCGGCCTGCAAATGCCCAGCAGTGTCGTTACAGCCGCCGCCTATATACAGGAAACGGCCAACAACCACCTTCCCGGTTATATCGGGTTGACCTTCGGGGCGGCAGAGCTTATCCTGCATTTCGGAAACGACCACCTGAAAGATACCTATGTGCCCCATATGCTTTCCGGCGCCTGGAACGGGACCATGTGCCTGACCGAGCCCCAGGCGGGGAGTTCCCTCTCCGACATTGTGACCTCAGCGGTTCCCGAAGGGGATCACTACCTTATAAAAGGACAGAAGATTTTTATCTCCGGAGGGGACTACAAGGGGGTCGATAACGTCGTGCACCTGCTACTGGCCCGAATTGAAGGTGCCCCTGCCGGCACCAAAGGCATTTCCCTTTTTGTAGTTCCCAAACACCGGCCGGATGCCGGGGGCAACCTCGTTTTTAACGACGTCAATACGGTGGGCGATTTTCAGAAAATGGGGCAGCGGGGGTACTGTACCACGCATTTGTCCTTCGGGGATCAGAAAGATTGCCGGGGCTGGCTCGTCGGGAAACCCCATCAGGGCCTGAAATATATGTTCCTGATGATGAACGGGGCGCGCATCGCCGTCGGACGTGGGGCTGCGGCCATCGCCATGGCGGCCTACCGGGCCTCCCTGGCCTATGCGAAAGAACGCCCTCAGGGCCGGCCGCTAACCCGAACCGGAAAAAAGGATGCCTCGGAAGATCAAACGCTCATCATCAATCATCCGGACGTGCGGAGAATGCTCCTGAATCAGAAAGTCATTGTGGAAGGATCCCTGAGTCTTATCCTGCTTTCGGCCAAATATCAGGACCTCTCCCAAACGCACCCTGAGGAATCTGAACGTAAAAAATATCAGTATCTGCTGGAGTTATTGACTCCTGTAGCCAAGACCTATCCGGCGGAAAAAGGCGTGGAAGCCGTCAGTAACGGCGTTCAGGTATTGGGTGGCTATGGGTACTGCTCGGATTTTATCCTGCAGCAGTACTACAGGGATATCCGGATTTTTTCCATCTATGAAGGAACAACGGGCATACAGTCCATGGACCTTTTAGGACGAAAAATTACCATGGACAATGGGGTGGCCCTCACCCACCTGGCCGGGGAAATGAGCAAAACCATTCAGGCGGCTCTGGAAGTTGCGGATTTGAAATCCTATGCCGAAGCCCTCTCGGGTAAAACGGCCCTGATGAAAAAAGTGTTGGGATACCTGATGGGGTATGCCGGGAAAGGGAATTTCGAACGCTTTCTGGCAGACGCCACTGTTTTTATGGATTTCTTCGGGAACATTCTTATCGGGTGGTTGTGGCTGGATATGGCTCTGGAAGCTCATAAGGCGCTTTCGGAAGGCAGATCCCGCCAGACAGAAGGGTTTTACAAGGGGAAAATACACGCGATGCAGTTTTATTTCACCTATGAACTGCCGAAAACCGAATCCCAGGCGCTCGTCTTGCTCAATACGTTAGACCTGACCGTTGCAGTGGAGGACGGGTTGTTTGAATAAGGAAGTGGCGTCAGTTGGCAGTAGGAGTGAAAAAGGGTTCAAGGTTCAAGGTTCAAGGTTCAATGGGAAGTGGGCAGTGGCAGTTGGCAGTAGGAGTGAAAAAGGGTTCAAAGTTCAAGGTTCAAGGTTCAAAGGGACGTGGGCAGCAGCGGCAGGCAGGTGGCAGTGGACAGCATTTGAAATAAAACCGAGATAAAGAAATTCTCAGACGAAACAATATATATGAATACCATTACCTCAAAATTTGACTTAACCGGAAAAGTGGCCATTGTAACGGGCTCCAGTAAAGGCATTGGAAAATCGATTGCCCGGGGCCTTGCGGAGGCCGGGGCACAGGTTGTGATCAGCAGCCGAAAACAGGAGGCTGTAGATGAAGTAGCCCGGGAATTTACAGCAGCTGGGCTCAAAGCTATCGGGATCCAATGTCATATCGGGGATGCCGGGGAGCGGGAAAACCTCATTTCCAAGACGGCAGAGGCCTTTGGAAGAATTGATATCCTGGTCAACAATGCGGCCATAAATCCGTATTACGGCCCTTTGGAGGGCTCGGAAGAAAGCGTTTTTGACAAGATCATGGACGTAAATGTCAAAGCGCCCTGGATGTTGTCCAACCTGGCCCTGCCGATCATGAAAAAGGGCGGGGGTGGAAGTATTATCAATATTTCTTCCGTAGAAGGCCTGCGCCCCGGCTTCGGCCTCGGGCTCTATAGCGCTACCAAAGCGGCCCTGATTACACTCACCCAGAACCAGGCCAAGGAATGGGGTCGGTACGGGGTACGGGCCAATGTCATCTGCCCGGGGCTTATCAAAACCAAATTCAGCGAAGGGCTCTGGGCCGATGAGGCCCTGGTGGGCCGATTTACCAAACAGCTGCCTTTGGGGCGGATCGCCCAACCCGACGAAATGGCGGGCCTGGTCATGCTGTTGGCCTCCGATGCCGGTTCCTATATGACGGGAGGGGTGTACGTGGCCGATGGGGGGTATATGGTGGCGGGATAAGTTTAAAACATTGAGATCGAAAGAAAAATGAATTTTCAATACAGCGAAAAATCGATAACCCTTCAAAGCCGGGTACGCATTTTTATGGAGGAGTATATCCTGCCTATGGATGAGCAGGTGGAATCCTTTTATCGGGATCCTGCCAATCTGTGGAAGAAATGGCCGGGCCTGGAAAGTCTGAAGGAAGCGGCGAGAAGTGCCGGGTTATGGAATCTGTTTTTACCTGCGGACTACAGCGGCTTCAGCCCGGGACTGACGAACCTGGAATACGCCCCCCTGGCCGAGCTCATGGGCCGGGTGCGTTGGGCGTCGGAGGTTTTTAATTGCAGCCCGCCCGATACGGGAAATATGGAAGTCCTGGCCCGATACGGCAGCCCGGAACAACAAAAAAAATGGTTGACCCCCCTTATGGAAGGGAAAATACGCTCGGCCTTCCTCATGACAGAGCCGGAAGTCGCCTCCTCAGATGCCACCAATATGCAGACTTCTATCATTGCCGATCAGGGGGATTATCTGATCAACGGGAGGAAGTGGTGGTCTTCCGGGGCTATGGATCCTCATTGTAAGATCGCCATAGTCATGGGGAAAACAGATTTTGAGGCCCCGCGACATGAACAACACAGCATGGTCCTGGTGCCATTGGATACGCCGGGCGTACAGATCATCCGCCCGCTCTCGGTGTTTGGCTATCTGGACTCCCCGGAAGGGCATGCCGAAGTGGTGCTGGAGTCCGTAAGGGTTCCGAAATCCAACCTCATCCTCGGGGAAGGCCGGGGATTTGAAATCGCCCAGGGTCGCCTGGGCCCTGGACGTATCCACCACTGTATGCGACTGATTGGGATGGCCCAGCGCGCCCTGGAACTTATGTCGGAACGCGCAACCACACGCAGCCCCTTCGGGAGAAGCCTGGACACCTATTCCAGCATCCGGCAGGAGGTGGCTCGATCCGCATGTGAGATTGAGCAGGCCCGCCTATTGGTCCTGTCGGCAGCAGATAAGATCGACAGGGTGGGGAGTAAATCTGCCAAGGACCTGATCTCCATGATCAAAATCGTGGTCCCGAGTATGGCGGCTACCGTCATTGACCGGGCCATTCAGATTATGGGGGGAAGAGGTGTGAGTGCGGATACGCCTTTGGCGCATTTCTACGCCGCCGCGCGGAGTTTACGCCTGGCCGACGGTCCCGACGAGGTCCACATGAGTCAACTGGGAAAAGGAACGATTAAAAAATACACCCGGGGCCATGAGTGAATCGGCTTCCACACGTCCGGTACGGCCCGGGGAGGAACTTCCGGAGCCCGCACTCCGAAAATTTTTACTCACCTCCGGCCTGCTCGCAGGGACTGACAGCCCCATCAGCGTACAGCAATTTAAAAACGGCTATTCCAACCTGACCTACCTGCTCGAGTTTGAACAGAAACAGTTTGTGCTCAGGCGACCTCCTTTCGCGGCCCCCAAAAGAGGGCACGATATGGGGCGGGAATATAAAGTGCTCGAAAAGCTCCACAAAATTTTTCCAAAGGCTCCTGAAGCCTATGTCTATTCAGAGGATCCTCAGGTCCTCGGGGCACCCTTTTACATCATGGAAAAAGTTGACGGGATTATCCTCTCGGCCCGCGAGGCCCAGAAGCGACGCCCATCACCGGAAGCCTTTCAAACCATCGCCAATTCCTGGCTCGACACCTTCGTGGAGCTCCACAATCTGGACTACGCCCGGGCCGGGCTGGAATCCCTGGGGAAACCGGAAGGATATGTCGCGCGGCAGGTCGCCAACTGGGGCAAACAGTATCTGGCCGCAGCCACAGACCAGGTAGTGTCGGCTGAAAAAGTGATGGCCTGGATGCAGGACCACCAGCCCAAAACCTATCAGCACAGCCTGATTCACAACGATTTTAAGTACGACAACCTGGTTTTTAAAAATGATTCCTGGCAGGAGGTCGCTGCCATTTTAGACTGGGAGATGTGCACCCTGGGGGATCCTCTTATGGATCTGGGCACTTCCCTGGGATACTGGACGACGGCTTCAGATCCGGAATTTATGAAACTGGGGCTGCCCTCTCCCACGGTTATGGAGGGCAATCCCTCCCGGTCCGAAATTGTGGAAGCCTACGCCGCCAAAAGCCAGCGGGATGTTTCCAACCTTGTCTTCTACTACGTCTACGGGCTTTTTAAAGTGGCCGTAATTGCCCAGCAGATCTACTACCGATACAAACACGGACATACGACCGATCCGCGGTTTGCCGAATTGAATAAAGCTTCCGCCCTGTGCTGCGACGCCGCCTGGAGGGCCATTCAAAAAAACCAAATAGACGATTTACACTAATGGATTTACAAAACAAATCGGTGGTAATTACCGGCGCCGCCAGCGGAATAGGGGCAGCCACAGCCCTTCATATGGGGGCTTTGGGTGCGAAGATCGCCGCCTCGGATATTGACCTGGAAGGTCTGGAGCACATAGTTTCGGAAATAAAAAAGGCCGGGGGAACCGCTTTTGCCCAGCAGGTAAACGTCACGGATTTCGACCAGGTCGTGGAATTGATGACCAAAGCCAAAGAAACTTATGGCAGCGTGGATATTGTCGTTTGCAATGCGGGGATCGGCGGGAAGGAACAACGCAAGACGGCAGAACACACCCACGAGGACTGGCACAATGTGATTGCCGTAAACCAAACGGGGGTTTTTTACACTATGAAGGCCGCCCTTAAACAAATGAAGCGGCAGGGCCATGGGTCCATTGTTAATGTAGCGTCTTTGGCGGGCTTAAAACCCTCAGGCTATAACCTATCGTACAGCGCCAGTAAATTTGCCGTGGTAGGTATGACCAAATCGGCAGCCCTGGAATACGGAAAAGACCATATCCGGATCAACGCCGTTTGTCCGGGATACACTAAAACCCCCCTTCTGGATAAACTGCTGGATTTTCGACCTGAGATGGAGGAAACCCTGCGAAAGCTAATCCCCATGGACCGCTTTGGAGAGGTCGATGAAATTGCCGAGGCCATTGCCTGGCTCGCCTCGGATCACGCCAAATTTATAACGGGCCAGACCCTTGTGCTGGACGGGGGAACCTCCCTGTTATAGCCTTTAAACTTTTGAATACATGAATACACTAAAAAGAATTGATAACGCAGATTACACCATCCTGCAGCTGAATCGGGGCAAGGTAAACGCTATAAACGCCGAAATGGTGAAGGAACTCCGGGAGGTCTTTCAGCAGATAGAGGAAGACCCTGCTGTTAAAGGGGTAATCCTTACAGGGCAGCCCCACTACTTCTCGGCGGGCCTGGATTTGATTGAACTTTTCCAGTATAACAAAAAACAGATTTCGGCCTTTTTTGAAGCCTTTGGTGCCTTATACCTGCAGCTGGTTCGATTCCCGAAACCCTTTATATCGGCCATCACCGGCCATGCCCCTGCCGGGGGATGTGTTCTGGCTGTGACCAGTGACAATCGCTATATGGCGGAAGGCGACAAATACATCATCGGTCTTAATGAGGTAGCGGTCAACATACAGATTTCGCAAAACCTGACGGAAGCCTATGCTTTTTGGATGGGTGACGGAAGGGCGAGCCGGAATATCCTGGAGGGAAAGCTACTCTCCGGGCCCGAAGCTTTAGCGGCCGGGTTGGTCGATGAATTAGTGCCCCTCGAAAACGTCCTGGGACGGGCCGAAAAACAAATGCATACCTATCTGAAAGCGGATCCTGAAATCTGGGCCCGTACTAAACAGAAGGTCCGCAAACACTGGCTGGACCGCCTGGACCCCGATGGAAGGAAGTCGCTGCAAGAGGCCGCTACCCTGTGGTGGAAGCCGGAAATTCGCAAGAAGATGGAGGCCTATGTGCTCAGTTTTACCTCCAAAGCACGTTAGGCTTTCTGGAGTGCTGGTGTATTGAATAGTTTTTTAATGTTTTAGGTCGTTTTCGCGCATAAAACGTCGTTTTTTGACACAAAATGGACGAAAAAAGACGAAAAAGCGTCGAATAATGACAAAAACGTTTAAGTTCTAAAGGAGCCTTACGGAAAGAACTGGATTAAACGAGCTTCAAAAAGTGACCGATGTGATCGAAGTGACCGAAAATTGAATGATCCCAATGGGAGGGCAAGCCCAAAAAGCTTTAAAAAAGCAATTCAGGTTTGAAAAAAATTGAATGCCCGCCCTGGGAGGATCAAAACGAATAAAAAGATCAAAAAAATGAATAAACAACTCTTATTTGTAAAACGTCCGGTTGGGGCGGCAGACGCCTCTACCTGGTCCCTGGAAACCAACCCCATTCCCGAGATTTCGGATGGGCAAATGCTCGTCCGTCAACATTACGTTTCCCTGGACCCGGCCATGCGCGGCTGGATGAACGAGGGCAAATCCTATATTGAACCTATGGAACTCGGTTCGGTGATGCGGGCGGGTTCCGTCGGGGAAGTCGTGGCCGTTAAGGGCCTTCCGGGCTTTAAAGTCGGCGATTTTGTCGCCGGGGGAGGTGGGGTGCAACAATATGCCGTTACCGATGGGAAAGGCTGGTACACTGTCGATCCTTCCTTCGCCCCCCTGCCTACCTACATCGGGACCCTGGGCATGACGGGCATGACGGCCTACTTTGGAATCCTGGAGGTTGGTAAAATTAAAGAGGGAGATGTGGTCCTTGTTTCAGGGGCCGCCGGAGCCGTGGGCAGCGTCGTAGGGCAGATTGCAAAAATTAAAGGCTGCACCGTTATCGGAATTGCCGGAGGTGCCGACAAATGTGCCTACCTGACCGACGAACTCGGGTTCGATCACGCCATCGATTATAAGAATGAAGACGTGCGTCAGCGCCTTAAGGAAACCTGTCCGAAGGGGCTGGACGTTTATTTTGACAATGTCGGGGTCCCTATTTTAGATTATGCCCTCGGACGTTTGCGCAAACACGCCCGTATCGTAATCTGCGGGGCGATTTCTCAATACAACAACAAAACAGCCGTTAAAGGCCCCAGCAATTATCTCTCACTTCTGGTGAACCGGGCCACCATGCAGGGAATGGTGGTTTTTGACTGGGCGGATCGCTATCAGGAAGCTGCACAGGTAATGGGTGGCTGGATGGCCTCTGGAAAACTCAAGAGCAGAGAGTCTGTTTACGAGGGAATCGAAAATTTCCCGGAAACGTTTAACAGGCTCTTTTCCGGAGATAAAATGGGTAAACTGGTCCTTAAAGTACTCGAAGCATAAACCTTATGAAAGCCATTCGCTGTAATTCCTACGGACCTCCATCCAACCTCGTGCTCGAATCCGTAGCTGACCTTGAGCCTAAAGAAAATGAGGTGTTGGTGCAGGTAAAAGCCTGCGGGATTAATTTCCCGGATACCCTTATTATTCAGGGTTTGTACCAAATCCGGCCCGAACTTCCCTTTACCCCGGGCAGTGATGTGGCCGGAGTTGTTCTGGCTATTGGGGACGGGGTGCAACATGTATCCCCGGGGGATGCGGTCATCGGCTTTGTGGCCCACGGCGGTCTTGCCGAACAGGTAATCCTCCCCGCCAAGGCGTGTTTCCCGAAACCCGCCCAAATGGATTTCCCTGTGGCCGCTTCCTTTATGATGGCTTATGGTACGGCTTACCATGCCCTGAAAGACCGGGGTGCCCTCCGGGCCGGGGAAACCCTTCTGGTTTTAGGAGCCTCTGGCGGGGTGGGACTGGCTGCTGTAGAACTGGGCAAGCAGATGGGCGCCACGGTTATCGCGGCAGCTTCCACAGACGAGAAACTCGAGCTTTGCCGGGAATATGGGGCAGACCATCTCTTGAATTACGCCGGGGCAGATCTGAAGTCCGCCCTGAAAGAACTCACAGGGAGCAAGGGCATCGATGTCATCCTGGATCCTGTAGGTGGGGCCTATGCCGAGCCGGCCTTCCGGGCCATGGCCTGGGAAGGGCGGTATCTGATCGTTGGGTTCGCCGCAGGAACCATTCCCAGTATCCCCCTCAACCTGCCGTTGCTCAAAGGCGCTTCCCTTGTGGGCGTATTCTGGGGGCAATTTGCAATGACCCATCCCAAACAGAATATGCAAAACACCCGGGAGCTGATGACCTGGTATTCCGAGGGGAAACTTTCCCCCCATATCGATAAAATCTTCGCCCTTGAAGATGCGCCAAAAGCCATTGAAGCCCTGTTGCATCGAAAGGTTAAGGGGAAGGTAGTCGTTCAAATGAAATAGCTTTAGATAAGGTTCTGATTAATGTAAAACGCTTTCCAATAGATATAGACTTATGAGACTTAAAAATAGAATTGCCATTATAACAGGAGCGGCCCGGGGTATCGGAGCGGCCATTGCGGAGCTCTTTGCCCGGGAAGGGGCCGTGGTCATCCTGCTGGATCTCCTGCCGGAAGGAAAGGATGTAGCTGCTAAAATTAAGGCGTCCGGAGGGAAGGCTGAATTTCACACCGTATCTGTCACCGATAAAGGAGCCCTCGAAACGCTGTTTAAGCAAATCCACAACACCCACGGACGCATCGATATCCTGATCAACAACGCAGGGATCACCCGCGACCGCACCCTTGAAAAAATGAGTGAAGACGAATGGGACGCCGTTGTGGAGGTGAATTTAAAAGGCGTGTTTCTCTGTACCCAGGCGGCTATTCCCTATATGAAGGAACAGCACTACGGCAGAATTGTCAGCGCAGCCTCCAATGTAGGGCTCCGGGGAAATTTCGGGCAGACGAACTACGCAGCTACCAAGGCCGGGGTCATTGCCATGGCCAAGACCTGGACCGTAGAATTGGGCAAATACGGGATTACCGCCAATGCCGTGGCCCCCGGATTCACCATGACTGAGATGGTGCAGAAAATACCCGAGGCGCACTTTGAAGCCATCAAAAAAGCGATTCCCCTGGGAACCGTAGCCCAGCCCTTAGACATCGCTTATGGCTATCTCTACCTCGCCTCGGATGAAGCGCGGTTTGTTTCGGGCATCTGCCTGACCATAGATGGCGGAACCTCAAGATAAAGAAAAGCATGGCCAAACTTGTAATTGAAAACCTCGCCGCCCTGCGCGCGTTCGAAGGAAAGGATCTTCCCTCCGGGGAATGGGTTACCGTAACCCAGGAAATGATAGACGATTTTGCCAAAGCCACCGGGGATCAACAGTGGATCCATACCGATGTGGAAAAAGCGCAAAAACTTATCTCCATTTAAAACGACTATAGCCCACGGGTTTTTATCCGTTTCCCTCCTGTCCAAAACACTCGGTGACCTCCTGGAGGTGCAGTCAGCAAAGATGGGGGTCAATTATGGGTTGAACAAGGTGCGTTTCCCAAGCCCGGTACCTTCAGGAAGCCGGGTGCGCCTGCAATCGCGGATTGCCACCATTGAGTCCTATGGCGAAAATGGAGTGAAAATCACCTGGGACTGCAGCCTGGAACTTGAAAACAGCCCAAAACCAGCCTGCGTGGCACAGTTTATCAGTCTGATGTTTGAATAAGTGCCCGCCGCGGTGCGCAGCCCCAGGTCTAACTATACCCTGAGCGAACCCCGGAGTCCGGAGGTGTTTTTTAAACGGTTTTTTGTAAAAGACCGGGGATTGGGTTGGGTAAAAACCAAAAAACCTCAGAATCCCGGTGAAAAACCTGATTTTAGTTTTAGGGAAAACCGGTCTTAGTCGTATATTCATAAGCCACTAAAAACAAGCGCTCTATGACACGCCTTTTTGATCTGCTCTACCACCAGGCGGAAAACCACCCCAATACTACCGCCGTCAGTTCCCGGGAGGCCTCCGGAAACTGGATTTCTTATAGTTCTCAGGAGGTGGTTGCCGCCGCAGAACAAGCCGCATCAGGGTTAGTAAAGGCGGGGCTGCGTCCCGGAGATAAGGTGGCGATTGTCTCCTATAAAAACAGGCCGGAATGGTTGATTATGGATTTCGCCATACAGATGGCCGGATGCATCAGCATTCCGCTTTATCCGACCATAAGCATTGGAGAGTACGAGTATATTCTAAATGAAGCGGAGGTCAAAATGGCCTTTTGCGGGGCCCTGGACCTGTACGACAAACTAACCGCCGCCCAAAAAACCACCCCAACCCTGGAGCATATCTACACCTTTGATTCGCATCCGGACCGCCCATTTTGGAAAGATATTTTTGACACCGACGGCATTTCAGCCCTTCAGCCCATAAAAGATTCTATTAAGGAAACTGATCTGGTCACCATCATTTATACCTCCGGAACTACGGGAAATCCAAAAGGGGTGATGCTCACCCATTCCAATATCATGTTCGTGGTACTGGAAACGTCCAAGCTGCTTTTGGCGGATACCGGCGAAAAAGTGCTGAGCTTTCTTCCCATGTGCCATATCTATGAACGGGCGGTATCCTTTGTTTATTACTACAAGGGCGTTTCGGTCTATTATTGCGGCACCGATAACTTAAGCGGGCCGGAAGGGGATCTGGCTTCGGTCCGGCCCGTGGCCTTCACGACCGTTCCCCGGTTACTGGAAAAAATATATGAAGCCATTTATAACAAGGGGCTCGCCCTGGAAGGCGCCAAGCGAAACTTATTTTTCTGGGCCCTGAGCCTTACCGACAACTACGAGCCCGAACAAAAACTTTCCTTTATAGAAGGCCTGAAGTGGAAGGTGGCAGACAAGCTGATTTTTAGCAAATGGCGCGCGGCCTTAGGCGGGAATGTGCGTATGATTGTGACCGGTGCTGCGCCCTGCCCGGTTAAAATTTTAAGGGTTTTCTGTGGGGCCGGGATCCATATTAAAGAAGCCTACGGCCTGACCGAAACCTCTCCAACCCTTACGGGGAACCGGATGGAACCCGGCGGAACCCTTTTGGGAACTGTGGGTTATGCCGTGGATGGTGTAGATCTGCGCATCGATACTTCTAGTGGAGAGTATGGGGAAGGGGAAGGAGAAATCCTGGCGCACGGGCCCAATGTGATGATGGGGTATTACAAAAAACCCGAGGTCACCGCTGAGGTCTTCCGGGAAATCGACGGAAAGAAGTGGTTTTGTACCGGAGATATCGGGAAGTTCATTCCCGGGGAAGGGGGGCGTCAATTCCTGAAGATCACCGATCGGAAAAAAGAGCTGTTAAAGACCTCCGGCGGAAAATACGTGGCCCCTGCCCCTATTGAAAATCGGTTCCGGGAAGACTTCCTGGTGGAACAGATTATGGTTGTGGGGGAACAACAGAAATTTGTTTCTGCCCTGATCGTACCGGCGGAAGAAGCCCTGAAAAACTGGTGCGAACACAAGGGTGTTACGTGGACGAGCATGGACGAAATGATCTCCCACCCAAAGGTTTTGGGGAAATACCAGAAAATCATCGATAGGCTCAACCCACAGTTCTCCCATATCGAACAGATCAAAAAATTCAAACTCGTGCGACACCAATGGCTGCCGGTTCATGAAGACCAGTCCGAGTCTGAACTCACCCCTACCCTCAAACTGAAAAGGCGGGTCATTCGAAAGAAATTCGAAAAAGAGATCTCGGAAATCTATGCCTGATGAAAATTCGAAGACCCGGTAACCGCATGCCCTAATTCCCTGATCCATGATTTCATTTTTTCGCAGATTCCGTCAATCCCTTCTGGGCCAAAACCGGTTTCAGCGTTATTTTATGTATGGCCTTGGTGAAATTCTGCTGGTAGTCCTGGGAATATTAATCGCCCTTCAGATCGACAACTGGAATGAGTCACGGAAGGAGCGGGAAATTGAACAGACTGTTCTTTTACAGTTGCAGGAAGATTTCCGGTCCAACCTCACACAATTGAATCAGAAAATTCAGATGCGCGACGAAATCATCGAGTCATCCCTGTACATTCTGAACGCCACAGATGATCCGGAAACCGCCAATAGAGATTCCCTTATTGCCCGTTTTTCCGTATTGCTGGTCGACCCCACCTTCGATCCTATAAAATTCGACCTGAGCAGCACTGGGAATTTAAGATTGTTATCGAATGCCAAACTAAAACGCCTGCTCTCTAACTGGACTTCAGACATCGTAGCGGTGCAGGAAATTGAACAGAACTGGTCTGACATTGTCAATGAGCAACTTCAACCCGAACTCAATCAGCTGGGGGTCGCACGGGATCTGGCAGACTATTTTGCCAATGACCTACAGGCAGACTGGCAATTGGAAAAAGCCTCCGGAAAAAAAAGGATTCCCATTGGCGCGGCCAGAGAACCTGTATCCGCCATCCAAATCGCTGAGAGTAAGGTACTGGAAAGCCTCGTTTCCATGGCGATTACCTACAATAACGCTGCGAACATACAAGCTGAAACCGTACGAAAACGAATTGAGGAAATCCTTAGCCTGATCGAGGCGGAAATCCATTAACTGCAACTAAGTAGCTACCTGAAAACAAAACCTTCCCAAAATACCCGTCTGCAAAAAATGGGGTGTTTCTTACAGTCCGGTATCCTATGAGAAGGCGTATTTTAAAACAGGAATTGGCTATTCCCCTTTCCCCGTGCTCGGCGCGTCATCATGGGTGCAGCTGTAATGCGCATCAGAGGCCGCGTAAACGGCTGCTGTCGCAGATTTCTGAGCTTCCCGGGCTGCGTTCAAAGATTTTCGCATATGGTAGTGTACATCGCCGAGTTTTCGTGCGGCTGACGCTTTTTTGGCGTTACTCATAGCCACATCTGCGAAATCGCGGGCATCGATAGCCCGGCTCTCGGCTTCTATTGAATTGGTGATTACGGCGTCAATCCCACAAACTTCCGCATAATACTGGGCATCTGCTGCCAAAGTAACGGCTTCGTGGGCCGCAGCCTGTGCTTCCCCTGCATACTTTTGAGCGATGCGGGCATTTTCGCGGGCGGTGGAAAATGTATCTGCATATCCTGCAATTTCGGCATATGTCCGGACACTATCGGAATGAACACTAACGGCTTCGGAATAGTCTTTCACTTCCCAAACTTCACTTTTAAAAAGTTCGCATTGGGCCGAAGCCATTGCCGGTAATAGCAGTACGCCTGCCATAGCAAGCTTTAAGGATTGTGTAATAACCTGTTTCATAAAAATCTGACTTGATTGAACTGCCCTATAACGTCGATAAGGCCGATTCATTTCATATTTCAGATAAAAAGCATAAAAACGGGGTAAACCCCAGGGATTCGGGGCTTTCAAAAGTGCCTGGGAGGCCTAATTCGAAGTTTTTGGGTAAGGGTGCCATTAGAAGAACTCACGAGTTCATTTATTGCAGTTATTGCGATCGCCTACAAAATAATTAAAGACGTATCCCAGAATCAGACGGATACTGATATGAAAACGGACAAGACGACGAACTGCAATTTCTCAGGGATAAATTGGGAGGATCCTACCTCTTTTCCGCTATTATTAAGTGCCTCAGACAAAATCTATTATATTCGTAGAAAGACTTCCTAGCAAGAGTTCCTGAATGATCCGACTGAGCATTATAGTTCCTGTCTTTAATACGCAAAAGTATCTGGCCCGTTGTCTGGATAGTCTTGTCGAACAAGATATTCCGGCGGATCAATACGAGGTTATCGTCATCAATGACGGGTCTCCGGACAACAGCAGTTCTATTGTACGAGACTATGTTTCAAAATATTCCCAGGTCAGTTATCACGAGCAGGAGAATATAGGGCTTTTTGAGACCCGGAATAAGGGCATGGCATTGGCCAGGGGGAAGTTCATTTACTTTATAGATTCTGACGACTATATCGCCAAAAATGTCCTTGGTAAAATAGTGGGTTATATGGAGCGTGCGAAACTCGATGTTTTTGGTTTCGGGATTGTAAAGACCACTTCCTCCTCAATACCTTCGCCAAGTCTGGAGGATAAAACTCTCGATCTTCTGCCCGTTTATGACGGCCGCACCTATATCTCGGAATTCGATTACCCGAAAGAATCGGTTTGGATGGTTATTGACAAAGCATTTTTGGTGGCCAATAGCATAACAAATCTCAACGGAAACTCCTTTTCCGACGGCCTTTTTACTACCGAAACGCTCTATTATGCCGGGCGGATAGCGGTTATTCCAGATGAGATCTACGCCTATTTTCAACATTCGGGATCCATCCTGCAAAGAGCCACTCCCGGGCATTATCGACGTTTGTTAACGCGCTACGAGGCCACTTCCAGAGATTTCAGACTTTTCCGTGAGAAAATAGAACCCTTGAATATCCTGCCAGACGCTGGAGTATCGCGTATTAAAACCAAGGAGGTTTCTTATATTTTTTTTATGCTCGTTCGCGCCGTTAAATCTGATCTCTCATTGAGTGAGATAAGTCAGTTATTGGATCGACTCGCTGCAAATAAATACTATCCCATAAAAGGGTTTATTGGTGAAGATTATAACGGTCTCACCTATAGTGCCCTGCTGTTTATTTTAAACAATCGTTTTTTATTATATCCGGCCGTCATTATTTACAGAACAATGGTCCGGCTAAAAAACGTGTTTTGAACCCTTTCTCTCCCTTCCCCGCTTACCTCTGCCTTATACGCCCCATTTGTTGAGCTACAAGCAGACACTTGAACTAGAATAAATGGATGTTGCCAAATAAAATAGTAGCTTAGAGTCCCGGAGGGGTCGTCTTAGTGGCCTCCTCAGGGAAAAAGGAACGTCAGTTATGAAAATGACAAAGAAGCACTTTTTCATCATCCTGGCCCTGGTTGTCACCGGCTTTGCCGTTGGGATATACCTTCAGGATCTCCAGCATCAGAAAAGTACCGAGGCAGCCTGGCAGGCCAATCGGGATAACCTCGCCCGGTTCAACAGGATCCGGAGCCATACCTTTCAAATGAATGATGAGAACTGGTATGACATCCGCGATAGTATTCAGCAGGAACTCGATAGTTTCAGGATCCTGCGTTTCCGGAAAGAAATGGATAGTCTAAACGAAGTGCGGGAGTAGTGCGGAGCCTGGAAACCCAGGTAAATCTGATTATCCCTGCAATTTCAAAGCTGCCCGGACCCGTTGCTTTGTGAAGTCTGTTGAACTTTCGAGAATGGCTTCTATAATCAAAACTACTATTTTTTCTATCTTTCCTTCAAAACCATCTCACATTAAAGCGCCCGGCGCTCCACATTATTAGATAACCAACTACTTTTTATGGAACTCACTATCAGCAATCTCTCAAAAACCTATTCCAATGGGGTACAGGCCCTCAAGGATGTTTCACTGACCATCCCCCAGGGGATGTTTGGGCTTCTCGGCCCGAATGGCGCAGGTAAATCCACCCTGATGCGAACCGTGGCAACCCTGCAAGACGCCGATTCCGGAAGCATCACCCTGGATGACATCGACGTCCTGAACAACAAACAGGCCGTCCGGGAATGTTTGGGATACCTCCCACAGGATTTTGGTTTGTATCCGAGAATTAATGCCGAGACCATGCTAAATCACATCGCCCAAATGAAGGGCGTTGGGAACAAAAAAGAGCGCAAGGACCTGGTGAGTTTTCTCCTGAACCGGGTGAATCTGTACAAAGACCGTAAAAAAGCTTTGGGTACCTATTCCGGCGGGATGCGTCAGCGCTTTGGGATCGCGCAGGCCCTTGTGGGCAGCCCAAGCCTGATTATCGTCGATGAACCGACTGCAGGGCTCGACCCTTCGGAGCGAAACCGGTTCTATAACCTGCTTTCAGAAATTGGCGAAAACACCATTGTCATCCTCTCCACCCATATTGTGGAAGACGTCAATACGCTGTGTTCCAATATGGCCATTATTTGTATGGGGGAAGTCCTTATGCAGGGCAAGCCCCATGACGGCCTGGCCCTTGTAGACGGGAAAATTTATCAAAAAGCCATAGAGAAGTCGGATTTGGATCATTACAGGGAGGAATACAATGTGATTTCCACCAAACTCATTGAGGGCAAGCTCAGCCTTCGGGTAGAAAATGAATCCAACCCCGGGAACGGCTTTGAGCCGGTGCCGGCCGAGCTCGAAGATGTGTACTTCAGCTATATTTCCAAAAAAGTAGATCCCATCACCATATAACCCGCCTCCATGTTTAAAGATATTTTTCTTTTTGAACTCAAGTACCGTTTTTCAAGGCCCGCCACGTGGATCTACTTTCTGCTTTTGGTAATAGTCCCCATGCTCTTGATCGGGTTTGGAAACACCCCGGCCTCAGAAAAGGTCTTTCACAATGCCCCTATAGTTATTGCCAACTTACTGCTGCTGATTTCAATTTTCGGGATCCTGATTGCTTCGGCTGTAATGGGGGTACCCCTCTACAGGGATCTCGAACATAAAACCGGCACCTACCTCTTCAGCTATCCCATTACCAAAACGGGATACTTTATGGGCCGTTTCTGGGGCTCCTTTGTCACCCTTTTATTTATTTCCTCAGGCGCCCTGCTCGGCATATGGCTGGGTAGTATGCTCGGGCCGGCCTTTGGAACCGAAGCCACGCGATATGGCCCCAATCTTTGGGTTAATTATTTACAACCCTGGTTCACCCTTCTGGTTCCAAACCTGTGGCTGGCCAGTGCCCTTTTCTTCGCCCTGATCGTCTTTACCCGGAACATCCGCTCCATTTACTCCGGGGGCATCATTATTTTCATAGGGTATCTGCTGGCGAATTTCCTGGCTCAGGATATCGAAAACAAAGATTTAGTACAACTCATAGATCCCTTTGGTATAAACTCTTTTGATATTCAGACCCGGTACCTGACCCCTTATGAGCAGAATAGTTTTTTCCTGCCCCTGGAAGGGAATTTACTCTGGAACCGGATTCTCTGGATTGGGGTGGGTCTTATATTTTTTATTGCTGCGTACTGGAGGTTCAGTTTTGAGTATTTCTTTAAGACAGACCGAAAAGCTGAAAAAGCCAAAAAGCAGGAAGCGGACGAAGCAGCCCTGGTGCCTGTAACTCCCGTCGCTGATTTTTCCAAAGGCTATCAGTGGGCCAGCCTGAAAACGCTCGCTAAAATCGAGGTGAAAAACGTGGTGAAAGACGTCTACTTCAAATCGATTCTGCTGGGTGGCCTCATCTTCCTGATCCTGGACTTCTGGATTGGCTTAACCCTCTACAGTGTCCCGAATTTTCCCTCGACCTCCTTTTTGATGGAGTACAAGACCTTTGACTACAACCTTTTTGTCTTTATCATCATCGTCTTCTTTACCGGAGAAAGCCTGCACCGGGATAAGTCTTCCGGGTATTCCGTCATCAATGACACCTTTCCTGTACGCGACTGGGTGATTATCGCCTCTAAATTTATCGGAATGGCCGTCATCTGCCTGGCCCTGACGATACTGCCGATTATCGTGGGGGTCCTTATTCAGACCCTGAAGGGCTATTTTGACTATGATCTTGGAGTCTACCTGACCGACAGTTTCCTGATCTCCCTCCCCGATTATCTACAGATGACTTTGCTGGTTTTTGCTGTACACCTTGTCGTGAACAACAAATTTGCCGGCCATGCCGCAGCTATAGGGATCTGGTTGGTTATTCTGATCCTGCGGAACTTTGCGGATTACAATTTCAACCTGTTCTTTTTTAGCTACAAACCGGGATATACCTGGAGCGACATGAATGGGCTGGGGCATTTTGGAAAACCCCTGTTCTGGTTTAATCTCTACTGGACGGCCTGGGGTCTGTTCCTGGTATTGTTTTTTAGTGTCTTTTTTAGCCGGGGAAGTGAAAACTCCTGGAGAAGCCGGTGGAAAATGGCCAAAAGTAGATTCTTCGGGACTTCCCAGAAAATTGCCCTGTTTTTCTTAGTAGTGGCCCTGGCTTCGGGCGCCTATATTTTTCAAAATGTCGTATACCAAAAAAACTACCTCACCCCGGATGAATTGGATATGCGTCAGGCGGCCTATGAGCAACAATTAAAGAAATACGAGGGCATCCCCCAGCCCAAGTACACAAAAATCAATATTCAGGCCGACCTTTATCCGATGGAGCGGGATGCTTATTTTTCGGCAGAAGTGGAGCTGGTCAACAAAACTGATTCGCCTATAGACTCCATCCATTTTAACTCCACCGCCCTTTCGGACTTCAATGTTGTTTTGAATGGAGATACGCTGCAACACCGGTTTCCCTTAAAATTCAAGGCCCCGAAATTTCAGATTTTCTGGAAAAACCCGGAGCGTGAGTGGTATAAGATCACCGCCCTGCCCAAAACCATGATGCCCGGGGATACCCTGCAGATGACCATCGTTAGTAAGGCGGTCAATACGGGTTTTCCAAACTCCGGATATGAGCGGGAACTGGTTTACAACGGATCTTTCTTCAGCGGGGGTATCCCCGAGATAGGCTATGACGCCGGTGGGGAAATCTCCTCTGATGAAGATCGCCGAAAGTATGAGCTGCCTGAAAAACCGGAGGATCTCCCCCCCCATAATGATCCCAAAGGCAGAAGGACGCTCCTCTTTGTAGACGACGCCGATTTTATTCAGTTTGAAGCGGTCGTAAGTACGGTGCCTTCTCAAATCGCCGTTGCTCCGGGATATCTGCAAAAGGAATGGATAGAAGGAGACCGAAGGTATTTTCATTACATACAGGATACCCCCATCCAATGCTTTTTCACCTTTGTCTCTGCAGAATACGACGTTCTGCGGGATGAAGCGACCCTTCCGGACGGACAGAAGGTGGCCATTGAGATTTTCCACCACCCGGATCACAAATACAACCTGGATCGTTTCCTGCAATCTTATAAGGATGGACTGACCTATTTCTCCGAAACCTATGGGGATTTTCAGTTCCGGCAAATGCGCCTGCTGGAATTCCCGCGCTATGCGGGGTTTGCCCAATCCTTCCCCAATACGGTCCCGTTTTCGGAAAGTTTCGGGTGGGTAGCGGACTTTTCAGACGTTGACGACTTTGATTATGTGTACTATGTAACTGCCCACGAACTGGCCCACCAGTGGTGGGGGCATCAGATTACCCCAAATTATACCCGGGGCTCCAACCTGACTTCGGAAGCCCTGGCAGAATTCTCGGCCCTGGTCTTATCCGAAAGACGGTATGGTAAGGATAATATGAAACGGTTTTTAAAGGACGAGCTCGATGACTACCTCAGGGGAAGGTCTAATGAAAGCAAAAAAGAAAACGTGTTTGTCAACTGCAACCGTCCGTATCAGTGGTACAATAAAGGAAGCCTGATCTTATATGGCCTGCGGGATCTGATTGGAGAGCAGGCGATGGACTCGGCCCTCTATAAATTCAATGCCGAATTCGGGCTGAAACTTGAGCCCCCTTTTCCGGGAAGTACAGACCTCTACCGCCATTTAAAGGAGGCCACGCCGGACAGCCTGCAGTACTATCTGGAGGACACCTGGAACCGCATTACCCTGTATGACAATCGGGCGGAGACCACTGAGGTTAAAAAACTCGGGGAGGATGACTATGAAATCACCCTGAAGGTCCATTCCCAAAAACTCTATGCGGATGAAACCGGAAAGGAATCCGATGCCTCCTATGAAGGGGATTACATCGATATCGGTGTTTTTGCCGCGGAAGACGAGGATGAAAACGGGCGAACCCGGGTGAATCCGTTGTATCTGAAAAAGCACAGGATAAAACCCGGGGAATCCACGATCACGATTCGGGTAAAAGGCACGCCTGAAAAGGCCGGGATCGATCCCTATAACAAACTCATAGACCGTATTCCGGATGACAATACAACAGATGTTGAAATCGGATAGCCGCAGCCTTAAACCTTATTTGCCTGGCGCGTAACCCATGCTCAGTTTTTTCCGTACCATCGGGCCAGGGCCTGGTGGGAGAAAACAAACTCAGCCAGTACCTGCTCGATTTCTTTGGGGATATCCAAGGAGGGGCTAAAGCGCCCCGTTAGCCGTCACCCAGGAAAACCGGTAGGCGTCTTCAGGGTAAGACATGCGCTCTGCAATGCGCTCCAGACGAGCGGGCAGTTTCATCAGATACTCCCGGGCTCGCTCCGCATCATCCGATAGCGCCCTGAGGCCGTCTATCTCCCAATAGTCATTGAGTTTTTTGAGTATATCGATATAATCTGTAGCGGTATAAACACCCAGACGCTGGGCGCAGACGGAAAAATTCTCAAAGGCCTTTCCGGCTGATTCTCCGGACTCCCGAAGGAAGTGGGCCGGCATTACGATCTTTTTCTTCATCATGTCTGTAAAGGCCAGGACCATTCCATTGGGATCGTGGTCCATGATTACCTTTACAAATTCCCGATAGGCCAGGTGGTGCCGCATCTCATCCCCGGCGATAATATTACACATTTTACCCAGCAAGGTATTGCCCTTTTTCCGGGCCAGTTGCGCCACCCTTTTATGGGAAAGGTTGGTGGCCAGTTCCTGAAAGGAGGTGTATACAAAGTTCTTATATGGGTCCCTGTCCGTCCCTATATCAAAGCCATCGCTGATAAGGTGCTGGGTAGATATCTCGATCTCCCGCATATTCACGCGCCCGGACAAATAGAGGTATTTGTTTAAGACATCCCCGTGCCGGTTTTCTTCTCCCGTCCAGGCGCGTACCCAACGGGACCAGCTGTTGGGCTCATCCTGTTGGCTGATTCCTTCCACATCCATCAGCCAGGATTCATACGTAGGCAAGGCCTCCTCCGTGATGGTGTCCGCCACCAGCGTCACCCAGAAATCGTATCCGAGTTCTTTGGAAGCTTCCCTGAGGTCACTTACCTGCTCGTAAAATTTTTCGCTTTGTGAATCGGGAAGAAAATCGGTGGGCTGCCAGATATCCTCCGGGGCAATCAGGAATTCCTTCATATACCCATCTACTTTGGGCTCGATAGCCTCCATTACTTCCAGACGTATGTTCTTTTTGACCATGGCGGATTTTTATCAAATATCGGTATAAAATAGAAGGTAGGACCTTTAAAGCGGCGATTTTCTGTTTGTTTTGTTCCCTGGGATTCCAATGGTTTACGGGCGCTTCGAAAGATTTGTTAGAGGTTCCATAAGATCTCGGGGATTGCTCATCAGGTCAAAGGGATTGCTCAGAAGTCCTTTTTTATGTCGGCTGGGGCGATTTGTCTCGTTTCTGCCTTGGCTTTTCCCTCAATTTGAATAATTTAAGCACCTTGAATAACAGGCTCCCCAAATCCATGCTACGCTTCTTCCGATCCATACGCCAACGCCTGCTCACTGATAATAAGTTCAGCAAGTATCTGCTGTACGCGCTTGGGGAAATAGCGCTGGTGATGATTGGTATTTTGTTGGCCCTTCAGGTCAACAACTGGAATGAGGAAAGAAAGCAAAGGCAAGTTGAAATAAAATATTTTGGCAACTTAAAAAATGACTTACAGGCGGATATCACCAGGTTGGACTATATGATTGAGGTAGCCCATAAAAAGGTCGACGCTTCTCGTAATGTCAAGCGAAAGACAGACCGGGATTCCACAGGCTCACTTTACAATTTTTCAAATGATCTGCTATTGCTCTTTTTTGTGGATGAATTCAGGCCCAATGACAATACCTACAATGAAATGAAAAGCTCAGGTAATTTCAGCACATTACGAAATGACGAGCTCAAACTCAAATTGATGAACTTGAGGAAATCCTATATTGAAATAGAGGCTCTTCAGGAACATATGAGATATGACTTCAATGTATTTCTCGAGGATTTTGAGAAATACGTGGATTGGGGTCGATATTTTATCCTTCCCAAATCCAACGTCCCTAAACTTGAATTTGCTTATGACTCTATTTATATAGAAAGTCATATCGACGGCATGGAGAAGGAGATTCGAGAGCTCTTTAAAAGCAAAGTCTTCCTCAACAATATCTTCCTGCTGGAAATCAATTACACCTACGATATTGATTTGCTCCAAAAAACCAAAACACAGATACATGAAATCATTGATATATTGGAGCTGGAACAGCGTATCAAATAGTGCGCGGCCTTTTCCTGCGCCATGAGACTCTTATCTGAAAACTCTAAAACCAAACCATTATGGACTACAAAAAATCGATTCTTAAACTCTCCGTCAGCCTGCTATTATCCCCTATAGTCGTTTACATAGTATTGCTCGCCGCCAAGGCGGCCGGGTCTGTGTATGAGATGTCGCATGGAGAAACTTTTATCATATGGCTGCTGATGGCTATTGTGATCAACCTGTCGCTGACCGGGAAAGAATAAATATTCCACGGTCATTTTAGATGTCAGGGTTCCGGGAAAGCGCGGATGCCGGGGGCCTTATGGGTCCTGAGTATACGGCATTGCGATATGCAATTGGCTAATTAATCGGTATTGACCGCGCGCACGAATGAAGATTGTCTTTATAGTAAATAGCAAAAACAATCGCGCGGTAAAAGTGCTTCCCGAGCTTGAACGGCATTATCGCCAAACGAGTCCCGGCCGTGCGGAGTTCCTGTCTACCCAGCGAAAAAAACACGCCATCGAACTGGCCAGGGAAGCAGCTGAAAACGGCTGCGATTACATGATCGCTGTTGGGGGTGATGGTACGTTGCACGAAGTGATCAATGGCCTTTTGCAGAGTAACCTTCCGGCCCGCAGATACCCGGCAATAGGGCTCCTCCCTTGTGGTTCGGCCAACGACTTTGCACGAACTGCACGGGTCTCAGATTCGTTAGAAGACCTGTTGAATCTCATTCAAACCCATACAACCCAAAAAATTGACCTCGGCCAAATCTTATTGAAACAAACAGGGGAAATCCGCTATTTCATCAACATCGCAGGAGCAGGGCTTGGAGGCGAAGTTGTTGAAAGAATGGAACAGTCCTCAGGACTACTGGGCCCGGACTTAAACTACTTCTGGCACATCTTCGCCGGGTTTCTCCGCTATATCAAAAAGGAAGTGACCTGTACAGGCGGACGTTGGCAATGGAAGGGCCGGCTACTGCAAATGGCCGTAGCCAACGGGCGTTGCTTTGGCAATGCCCTCTGCGTCGCCCCGGATGCCAGGCTTGGTGATGGCCTGTTCCAGATTGCCATATTCGGGAATTTGAGTATTTGGGATTACCTGAAAAACCTCGGGAAATTGAAAAAAGGGGTTCGGATAGACCATCCCGAAGTCACCTACCACAATGCCGGGGAAGTAATGCTCCAAAGCGAGGATCCCTGTCATATTGAAGCGGATGGCGAGTACGTTGGCCTTGCCCCGGCCACCCTGAAGGTGCTTCCGGAAGCCATTGTCTTTTTGATGCCCCCGGAGGTTTGATACAATGTCGCTTTTTGCGAATTCCAGCCTAAAAAGAACCTGTGATCTGCGGGCAGCCCGAATATTTCTCTATCTTGAAAAGTGAAAACAGCTACCTCAGCGCATGCTCCGTTTCTTCCGCCATATACGACAACGCATGATTTCGGAATCCAGAACCCGTAAGTATCTGTTGTACGCAGTTGGTGAGATTCTGTTAGTTGTCATCGGGATCCTTATTGCACTTCAGGTGGATAACTGGAACGAAGATCGGAGAAAGCACCAACAAGCCGCTGAATTCAGGATGCAGCTGCAGGAAGGGATCTTACAAGATATGCAGGGCATTCACATGAGACTGGATTTCTTTGACCTGGCCATGAAATTCGGATATCAGTCGGAACAGGAATTATCCTATCCCCTTGCCAAAGACGTTGAATCCCAGTGGCAGTTTATTGTACAGGTCTTCCATGTGAGTCAAGTCTGGAATTTTAATCAGACTACGGCAACCTACAACGAGGTACAGAATCCGGAAATCCTCGGCCACCTCGGGTCTCCAAAGCTCCTCAACGCACTGCAAAGGCATTACAATGAGTGGCCAATGCAGCTCCTGGTACTCACCGGAGGTACTCAGGCCTACCGCGATTTTGTTCGCAGTGTCATCCCCATGGAGCTTCAGAAAAACCTGTGGGATACCTGCTATGATATCGATTTTAAAGATATTCAGCGCTTCCTTCCCTGTTCTGCCCCAGAGGGCAAGGAAGAAGTGATTAATCAGGTTTACCGGGAAATCCTGGAAGACCCGGCATTCAAGAGGTTGCTTACGCGCAGGCTTTCCACCCTATATGCCCGGGGCATCGTTTACCAGAACATGCTCCTTGAGGCAGAATCCCTTCTGGAGCTACTGAAAACTGAAAGCCAATGATGCGCTTCTTCAACTCCTTACGTCAAAGACTTCTCACTGAAAACAAGTTCGGCAAATACTTCCTGTCTGCCGTTGGGGAAATCCTGCTGAACGATTAAATAACCCTTGTTAATATGCGGAACCTTCTCTATTCTCATAAAATGTCGGCGCAGTTCTTCTTCCTGTTGTTGCTTTCCGTTTTGGGATGTGCGTCGCCGGAGCGCTTCGATATCCTGATCACGAACGGTCAAATCCTGGATGGTTCAGGAGGGGAACCCTTCCATGGAGATATCGGGATCAACGGGGATAATATTGTGGTTATTGGCGATCTTTCGAAGGCCACAGGTAAGACGGAAATCGATGCCGGGGGGCAGGTAGTTTCCCCGGGTTTTATTGATATACACACGCACCTGGACCCAATCCTGGAGCTTTCTGATTGTGAAAGTCATGTCCGGCAAGGGGTAACAACAGCCTTAGGGGGGCCGGACGGAAGCAGTCCATGGCCTTTTGGCAACTATCTGGATTCACTGGCACAGATAGGTGTCGGGATGAATGTCGCCTACCTCATCGGCCATAATACGGTCAGGAGAAATGTCATGGGCCTGGATAACCGGGCTCCGACCGGGGAGGAAATGTCCGCCATGAAAGACCAGATAGCACAGGCCATGCAGGAAGGGGCTTATGGGATTTCAACAGGCCTGAAATATTTGCCCGGCACATTCTCCAGGGTCGATGAAGTCATCGAATTGTCAAAAGTAGCCTCAGCCGGGGGCGGCATCTATACCTCCCATTTAAGGGAGGAAGGGTTGGGTTTGCTGGAATCTGTCCGGGAGGCCATCGCAATCTCTAAAGAGGCCGATATTCCCGTGGTACTGACCCATCACAAAGTAGTCGGCAAACCCATGTGGGGCAAAAGCAAAATAACCCTTTCCATGGTGGATTCTGCCAGGACTTCAGGACTGGACATCAAAATTGACCAGTATCCTTATAATGCCAGTTATACGGGTATAGGCATACTCATACCGAGTTGGGCTCGGGCGGGGGGGAATGAAGCCTTCCGGCAGCGGGTATCAGATCCTGCGCTCAGGGATAGTGTAAAAGCCGGCATCGTTTTTAATCTCATAAATGACCGGGGAGGTGCCGACCTGAATAGGGTGCAGTTTGCAAAAGTCTCCTGGATGCCCGAACTGGAGGGAAAAACCCTGGGACATTGGTGTCAACTTAAAGGCCTGGAAACCACCATGGAAAACGGGGCAGACCTGGTTATTGAGGCCCAGTTAAACGGGGGCGCGTCCTGCGTTTTTCACGCCATGGACGAGGCAGACGTTGAGCGTATCATGAAACATCCGCAAACCATGGTCGCGTCAGACGGCAGGCTGGTCCAACCCGGAATGGGCCATCCGCACCCCCGATGGTACGGAACATTCCCAAGGGTCTTGGGCCACTATGTACGTGAAAAAAATACGATTCCCCTCCCGCAGGCGATCTACAAAATGACGTATTTCCCCGCCATGACCATGGGCCTGCAAGACCGGGGGCTCATCCGTGAACAAATGAAAGCCGATATCGTAATTTTCGATCCGGAGACGATAGCCGATAAGGCAACCTTTGAAGATCCGCATCAATATCCCGAGGGCATCTCCTGGGTGATTATCAATGGGCAGCTTTCCGTCGCCAACGGAGTATTTCAAGCACTGAAGGCAGGGCGTGTTTTACGGAAATAAGAGGAACGAAAGGCATTCCCTAACCTGAGGTGTTCTAAGGTGGCAGAAACAGGCTGAACTTTGCATACCTTAGAGAAACCCCGAGTCGTTTTCTCATTTAAAAACTGACATGAAAAAAATTTTAAAGATCCTCCTTATCCTTGTGGGCATCTATTGCCTTCTGCTTATTCCCCTGCCTCAAAAGGAAGGGGCGCTGCAAAAAGCATCTCAAGCGCCATTTGTCTGGGACCAGGATGCGCTTTGGGAGCATTTGGAAGCGTCGTTCCTTTCAGGGAAAGCCATGCCTGCTTCGACTTTGGATTCTTTGGTGAATCATATGGCAAGGGAATCCGATAGCATCCTGCTTGCCTATGCGGATAAAAGAATACGCCCTGAGGATGGGTTTTATCCCCTGATTGAAGACCACTTTTTTCGGATAGCCCCATTGATTGCCGCACAACAAAACAAATCTGACTGGCATATCCGGTTTTACAACAATGTGCGGGGGAAACTCAAAACGGATGCCATTTATTGGGACATGAACAGCGAAGCCTCGCGTAATGTGTCTTATCGCGTATTATACGGGATGCGGGCAGCTGTTGAGGAAATCCTATTGCAGTCCACAAATGAGCAGTTTGTTTCCACCATGTTTGTTTCAGACGAAGCTTCGGCCTCGCCTGTCGCAACCATCATGGGAATACCCATTCATAGTGGAGATCTGTTTGTGAGTCGGGGCGGGGCGGAAGTTTCTGCCTTTATTTCCAGGGGGAATGATTTTCCCGGCAACTTCTCACATGTAGCCCTTGTATATATCAGCGAAGACACAAATCAGCCCTACTTCGTGGAGGCACATATTGAAAAGGGGGTGGCCATAGCCTCCCAGGAAGCGTACCTAAAAGATAAGAAGCTGCGTTTTATGGTGATGCGCCCCAGAGCCAGCCTGCAAGCCTTAAAAGCAGACCCGATGCTTCCCCATAAAGCTGCCTTATATATGTATGAAGAGGCGCAGGAGCGGCATATTCCGTATGATTTTAAAATGGATTATTACGACCCCTCAGCCATGTTCTGTTCGGAAGTCGGCTCGTATGCCTATAAACAGTTTGGAGTGGGTTTATGGGAATTTACCTCAACCATTTCTTCCCCCGGGATCATAGACTGGCTCCACAACTTTGGGGTGGAAAATTTTGTGACCCAAATGCCTTCTGACCTGGAGTACGACCCCTCCTTAAGCGTAGTAGCGGAATGGCGGGATAAGGAAACCCTTTTTCAGGACCATCTGGACAACGCGGTAATGGATGCGCTTATAGGCCGGGCCAATGCGGGGGAAAAGCTCACGTACAACAGGTGGTTGCTCCCGGTTGCACGGGTCGTTAAAGGCTATTCATTTTTACTGACTTCATTGGGTAAGGAAGGAATTATTCCCGAAGGGATGAGCCCGGTAACTGCCCTGAAAAACAACGATTTCGTGGCGCGCTTTCAGCAGGTTAAAGCCCGGACTGAGCTAAAAATAGCAGCCTTTGAAAAGGAACAATCTTATGTGCCGCCCTACTGGCAACTGGTGCGCTTTGCGGAAGCGAGCCTGGGCCCGTAGTTGGGAAGAGGTTCTACCCGATTCTCTCAAGCGAGACATTCCTCTTCAGGAATCAAACCGATCGGCCCTTAAAAAGTCGATCGGAAAAGGGGTGGCGCCTTCCAGGGCAAGGTCTGCCAGCACTTCGCCGATAACACTGGCAAACTTAAAGCCATGGCCGCTGAAGCCGGCAGCCACGACCACGTCCTTTCCATATCCTTTAAGGTAGTCCACCACAAAATGCCCGTCAGGGGTATTGGTATAAAGGCAGGTCTTCATCTCCAGGGTACGTACATAGCCCTTCGGGAGGAACTTTTCCAGAAATTCGATCAGCACCTGTTCTTCCGCCTTTCGGGGGCCTCGGTCCGCAGTATCGGGGTCGGTCACCACCTCCCCGGGGTGGTGTAGGGCCAGTTTTAGGCCGTGCGGGCCGCCAAAGGTGCCGTCTGGCATGATTGGGAAACCATAAAAGTGATAGCCCTTGTGCTCCAGGTGCCAACACGGAAAAGTACCCAGGGTGAAACGCTCCCAATCCTCAGGTTGTACCCAGGCCAATGCCTGGCGGGTTACTTGCAAATGGGGCGTCAGGGCGGGGAGCAGGTGCGGGGCCCAGGCCCCGGCAGTGATGACAAGTTTGCCGGCGCGGTATGTTTTCCGTGGGGTCCGAACCGTCACCCCTCCATCCTGATACCCCCATTCGACTACCGGCTCGCCACAGTGAATATCCGCCCCGTGCTTTAGGGCCTCCTGGACGAGCAACAGAATACTGCGCTCCGGGGTAAGCAGGCCGGCCTCCGGTTCCACAAGGCACTCAAAGTGAGCTGGAATGTCAAATTGGGGGTATTTACGGCGGCAAGCTTCCGGGCTAAGGTGTTCAAGGGGAATCTGATGCTTTTCGGCCGATTCCCGGACCGTCTGCAAAAAGCTGCTCCCGGGAGGGCCAAAATAGGTAAGCCCTGTTTCATAATAGACCCGTGACCCCGTTTCCGACTCCAGAGTCCTCCAGTTTTCGTAAGCCCTTTCCAGCAGGGGCACATAGCCAATGGCTTCGCCATATGCCTTTCGGATGATACGGCTTTGCCCGGCATGCGAACCCAGCTCGTGGGGGATATCATGCTGCTCCAGCCCCAGCACCCGGCAGCCGCGTTTGGCCAGATGGTAACAGGCCGAGGCCCCCATACTGCCCACGCCAATAACGATAACATCATAGGAGAGCCCTGCGGATACGTTTTCCATGCTTTCGTGCACCTGGGCATAAAGCTCCGCAACCGTTTGGCCCCCGGACGCGTTACCCGAGGTGCTGTTACCTAATTCCCTTCGCTCCATAGTAGGTCAGGTCCCCGCATTTTTCCCCTATATCGGGCCCTTCCCAGGGAGCCGGTTGGGTGCAAGGCTGCACTTAAAGATATCCATATTTTGAATAGCTTGAGCCCCTGATAATACCTCCGGTTTTAAATCCATATCCGGATAGCCCAAAGCCTGTCCACAATTACACAGGAGGAGCGGTTCATCGTCCGTTGGAAGTATTGCGGTTAAAAAATTGTCAGCACACCCGGAGGCTAATCCGTACGAATTCGATTAATATCGTAAATTGACTGGAGCAACAACCCACTTATGCTCCGCTTCTTCCGCTCTTTACGCCAACGCCTTCTCACTGAAAACAAATTCAGCAAATACCTGCTATATGCGATTGGGGAAATCCTGCTCGTAGTGATTGGGATTTTGATTGCCTTGCAGGTGAATACCTGGAACGAGGAGCGCGTGGAGCAAGCGGAGGAACAGGCCATCCTACGGCAGTTGAAAACGGAGTTTACCCTGAACCTCGCCCAACTCGATGATAAAATACGGGCCAAGGAAGGGCTCATGAGTTCCGCCAAAACTTTGTTTAGCTATATCGACGACCCGGAAGGCCGTACCCAGGACAGTGTTGACTTTCATTTAGGCCGAACGATTCCCTTCTCCACCTTTGATCCCATAGTGAGCGACCTGGCCAGTTCAGGGGCCCTGAGACTGATCCGCAGCGATAGCCTGAAATTAATGCTTTCGCTTTGGACCTCAGATATACAGAGCGTTCAGGAAGATGAATTGTCCTGGAAATTTTACCGGAATAATTACTATGTGCCCTTCTTGGTAGAAAACTATCAATTGAGAACAATCCGGGATCTGGCTATACAAAACGATTTTCTGAATAGTTTCCTCATCAGGCCTGAAACAGGAGGGCGGCAGGAGGAGGGCAAGGGTATTGGACGGTCCCTGCATAAAGTGGATTCAGACCAGCTTCTCAGGCTTCCCAATTTCGAAGATCACCTGGAAAGAGCGCTGACCAAGAACACTTTCGCTCATGCTCAGTCACTAATCCTAAGGGAAAAAATAAGTGATATCCTGGCCTTGCTGGACGGCGAAATACACCTTGAGCAGTTGCGAAATCCTTCCCCAAACCCATGAGCTAAAATGCATTGAAGACGAGTTGTTCGGGCGACTTAGGTTTAGAAAAGGTCCTGGAGTATTTCGGCCCAGGTGGGGACCTCGATATGGGCAGATTTCGCAAAGATGAACAGACCCTCTATAGTCAGGGTGTACGCCAGGGTCAGCAGATCGACCGGTGCGTCGGCGAACAATGAAATCAGGGGTTCGTATAAATTAGCACTGAGTCCGTAGATTTTGATGGCGGGCAGCAAGATATGTGACGTCTTGAAGCACATTGTTCAGGTTGTTTTTGATAATCCATTCACTTTAAAGACTAGTCTCGCCGATGATTATTACACTCTTTGGCAAGATTTTAACGCAACGGGGGCGGATTTCACAAATTTTTAAACTTCAATTACCCCTGTCCTGAGTAGCATGCCCTTTCCGCCTCTTTCCCTCGCACGTGCCCGGCGGTTTACATCTTTTTTGTACTTTAATCGGGCAACCACCCATATCCATGTTCCGTTTCTTCCACTCCTTACGCCAACGCCTGATCACGACAAATAAGTTTGGCAAATACCTGCTTTACGCAATCGGGGAAATAGTGCTTATTGTGGTAGGGATTCTGATCGCTCTTTACCTGGACAACATCAATGCTGAAAAGCAGGCTAGGGAAATAGAAACTGAATTGCTCAGCGAGCTTAAATCCAACCTGGTCAACAACATTAAGATCCTGGAAAGGACCCTTGAGAGCGAGTCCCAATACCTTTCTTACAATCAAATGATCCTCGATTACCTGGATCATCAAAAACCTTACACCAAGGAGCTGGAAAAAGCCTTTGGGGTATATTTTTGGACCGTCACCACGAACCCGGTAACGGGAGGATATGAATACTTAAAGTCCAAAGGGGTTGATCTGATTTCTAACGATAGTTTGCGCAACAGGATTAGCTATGTTTTCGAGAATGAGTTTTCCATCCTAAAAAATGAAAATGAAGTCTGGTCCAACAATTTGCAGCAAAACATATCCTATCCATACCATGTAAGGCGCTTCAGAAGGTATTTTGCCACGGACAGTAACGATGTTGAATTAGAACTGGCAAAACCTTTCAACTATGCCAGCCTGCTGGAAGATGAAGAATTCAAGAGCATCAACACCGAAATTATTTCAAACAGAAAGTGGAATATCAATAGTTTGGAAAAGCTCATCGGGGAAATTGAGGAATTGATAACCGAAATTAATACTGAATTGGATAATTAAGGCCGTATACCTTGCAAACACTGCGAAATGAAACGAATCCTGAGTACGCTTAAAGAAAAATGGCCGGAATACTTCCTGGAGGTTGTGGTGCTTGTCATCGGCATCTATGGAGCCTTTGAACTGGCCAATTATGGTGAAGACCAGGCGCGCAGGAAGGCGGAAATTGAAATCCTGAAAGGATGCAAAACCGAGCTGCTGGCCGACTTGCAGGACATCGAATTAAATATTTCCGAGTTACAAAAAAGCCTCCACTCCCTGAACTTGCTCGTTGATGTGCTGGAAGACAATGGCCGATACCACGATTCCCTCAGCCTCCACTTCAATTACGCCCTGCTCCCCATGCATTTCGTGCATTCCACCAGTTCCTTTGAAATGCTTAAATCCAGGGGACTCGACCTGGTTTCCAACAAGGGCTTGCGTGCCCGCCTGGTTTCCCTTTATGACTCCCAGTACGAATTTTTCCTGGCGGGGGAAGCAGAGGAATTGGCGGAGGTCCAATACGGCATGAGGCACGTCTATCCCGGGCGATTTGAGGCTGGGTGGGATTACGCGGGAACTACGTTTGAAGGCACCCTGGTCCCCCTCGATTTTGAAGCCCTCAAAAAGGACGCCGAATACCTCTATTTCATCAAAACCCAACGCAATCGCACCCGTTCTTACCTCGGATATTTCTACGCCAACCTCAAGAAATCAGTGGAGGCGATGATCGGCGGACTGGATGCGGAGTTGGCCCGGCTGATGCCTTGACTGCCTTCACTATAAACTGCAAACTTATTCCAATAACTTGTATCTTGTAGCGACCACAATACCTAGCCGCCCTTGTTTCGTTTCTTCCGCTCCTTACGGCAATCCCTTATCGGCAAAAACCAATCCGGGAAATACCTGAAATACGCCCTGGGTGAGATTGTGCTCGTGGTGATTGGGATTTTGATCGCCCTGCAAATCAATACCTGGAATGAAGGCCTGGTCAACAAGAAAAAAGAAAAAGAGTACCTGAACAACCTGATTGAAGATCTCAAGACACAGGAGAACCTGGTCAATACCCAAATCCGGCACGAAGCTACGATGAGGGGAAATTGTGAAAAAGCACTGAAATACCTGAATGCGGAAAAAATACCCGGGGACAGCGTGAGTAAGTACCTGGAAACGGTTACCCGAAGAACTTTTGTGGTCAACGACCCCACATTCCAGGATCTGAAAAGTTCGGGGAACATTTTACTCATTAAGGATAGCGACCTCCGAAAGAAAATTCTTTCCTTTTACCAATACCTGGATTACAGCGCTTTGGTTATTCAAACCAGCAATGAAACGTCCGTTGCAGAGTTCCGGCATTTTTTGATCAACCACAGCGTCGTAAATGTGAACTACCTCGATAGTTTAACAGTAGCCGGGGGTGTTAATTTTACGATTAACACAGTGGAAGTGCCGTGGGCAAAATCAATCCAGGAAGAAAAATTCCGTGATAAAAACCACCTTTTTAAAGTGTTGAACCGGGTTGCCGCCCGGGGCAGGACGAGCAGCGTGCATTTAGACCTCATGAACAGGCTGCAAAAACGCATCGAACAAATGAGGCAGGAGATGGTCGACTATATACAACAATCGTGAAGATGAATTCTCTGAGTTTATGAAATAGAAGCTGTACAATGATACACTGCAATAGACATTTGCGAATGCCAGACAATTGGAGCTTTATAATAAAATTAAAACTTAGTATTTGTGCGTATTTTAGAACCTAAATGCCTGGAGAATTGATTCGCATTTTCCAAAAAATCCGTAAAGAAATCATTGGCCAGGGCCCGACCGCGCGCTACCTGCTGTACGCCATTGGGGAGATTCTGCTGGTGGTGATCGGGATTTTGATTGCCTTGCAGGTAGACAACTGGAATGAAGAACGCAAAGAACAACGGGAAATCACCCGATTGCTGCTGGATATCGAACAGGATCTGCTGCTGAATTACGAGTTGGCAGATCAGGCCCTGGATTTCTATAGAATGCAGGATTCGATTGTCAGACGCATTGCCCGAAATACCCTGACTAAAAAAGATTACGAAAACAGTTCAAGACTAACTTATTTGGTGAGCAACTGGGAATATTACCTGCCTGCCGAAAAGAATATCAATCAAATTGTGGAATCTGAAAAACGCGTCCCCGCAAAATATAAGCCGATAATAGAAGGACTCAAAAGGGTTCAGAGTTTCAGTGCAGTCCTTGATGATGCCTGGTCTAACCTGGATGAAAATATTGGTGAGAACACAAAGTTTATAACGAGTTTTAGTTGGTTTGTGAAAAACGATTCGCTCTCCAACGCCAAACGACAGGAGTTTTTCCTAAAGGACGAGGAGTATCATACCACCGCTTTTCGGTATTGGGTAGCTACCCAAAATTATTTCGATAAAATCACCCGCTACCGCGCCCAGACTATGGCTACCCTGGCTACCCTAAAACAGCATAAAGATAATTTCAGCCTGGATGAAATCCAGGGGTTATTTCTAAAAGTCGGGATGGTACCCTTTGAGGCGTATCCCTGCGGCGTTGCCAAATCCCAGCTAAAACCTTTGAAAGCGCTAAGATCCAGCGAGCTTTATGCCAACCTCACCCAGAATGCCCTGCATTTTGAACTGAGCAATAATAAAGGACAGGGCGTTACGCAATTTACCATACCCCCGAATACCTTCTCCACCATCCCGGGCAATGAATATTTCGGCCTGGAAGGAGATAACACCACCCTTGTCCGGGTCTCGGATGAGGAGGGGAATTGCATAGGCACCTATGGGGCTTTTGAAAATGGGTTTCTTTTAATCTCTGAAAAGGATACCCCGTGAAGATCTTCCGCACCCTCACCCCTGCTGCCTTTGCAGTGTATCCCGCAAGCATGGCGGGGCCTATTTCCGGGACGGGCAGGATGTGTTTCGACCCAATAGTTCTGAAACATGACTGACCAACAGTTACTGATCACGGCAGTGGCCCTTGTCCTAGGCACTGTCGCCTTTGTGTTGTGGATCGGCAGGGCCCGATTAAGGTGGATCAAAGTAGTGCTGGACTGGTTTCCCGCCATCCTATTTGCCTATGTACTGCCGGCAGCCTTTACGCATTTGGCCGGCGTGGATCTTTCCGAAGTTCCCCTCCACAATTGGAGCAGGACCTGGATAATTCCATTTGCCATCCTGACGATCATGAGTGCGCTTTCTTTTAAACAGCTCCGGATCGTCGGGGTGAAGCCGGTCCTTGTCTTTGTTTCAGGTTCACTGGTGATTGCCACCCTTCCTGTATTGCTTGTTTGGCTTTCAGGCCTTATGGATCCTGAGAGTAATGAACTATTTCTGGATCAGGAGTATTGGAAAGGACTCCCCCCAATCGTAGGAGGCTGGATCGGGGGGAGCACAAGTCAGCTTGTATTGAAAGAGCTGGCGGGGACACCGGAGTCCCTGTTTCTGTCCATCCTGGTCCTGGACAATATCCTGGTCAATATCTGGACCATCCTGATGTTTCAGTTCATCAAGCAGAGCGAGCGAATTAACAGGGCCTGGGGGATTAGCAGTGAATTTCCCGTAGTGGAGCCTCCCGCAATCAGCTCAGATATGACCCTGGGGCGGATCAACCTGGTGACCCTCGGCTGTATTGCGGCCGTTATGGCCTGCACGTATTTCCTTCAGATGAGTTTTCTCATGAGCATTATTGTGCTCTCCTTTGTCGGAATCACCCTGGGTAATGTAGTGCGGGTCTGGAATCACAAACTGGTGCTGCAATTGGCCGGATTCTCTATTGTGCTTATCATGGCTATCCTGGGCCTGAAACTGGACTTTGCCAACCTTTCCCTGCCCATGAGCCTGGTACTCCTGGTGCTGACCTGGCTGATCCTGCATTTTGGATTCATGCTCCTGACGGCCCGACTGCTCAAGGCAAACATTGCCTGGGTAGCTATAGGGAGCATGGCAAACCTAGGAGGCATTTCAACAGCTCCGGCAGTCACCGCCGCCTATAAAAAGGAGCTCATGCCCCATGCCATTATCCTGGCAATCCTGAGCATGGTAACCGGCACCGGCTGGGGTATGCTGACCATTTATTTATTCGGGTTGCTCTGAGTTATCCGGCGTCCGATTAGGTGTCCGAAGTGCGCGTATTTTGTGTAAATTTAGACTTGGCCTTAAATGGGCTGATCACACCTCAAATTTTTCCCGTTATGAACTATTATTTTAGCGCCACCCTTACCCTGGACTTCGAGAAAGCCATAGAAGCGACTACCGCTGCCTTAAAAGAACAAGGTTTTGGTGTCCTGACAGAAATCGACATTGCACAAACCATGAAAAAGAAACTGGACGTGGACTTGCCAAAATACAAGATCCTCGGTGCCTGCAATCCGCAGTACGCCTACAAGGCGTTGCAGGCAGAGAACAAGATAGGTACCATGCTGCCGTGTAATGTCATCGTACAGGATGCCGGTGGGGGCACCGTGGAGGTCTCCGCAGTAAACCCCCTGGCCTCCATGCAGGCGGTTGAGAATCCTGAGCTTGGAGCCCTGGCACAAGAGGTGACCGAAAAACTCAAGCGGGTGATTAACAGTCTTTGATGTGTAAGGGGCGTTTTCAGGTTTGAAAACTTTACTTTCTTCAAAATATAAACTTATCCGCACATGGGTTTCATCGAGATCATTTCCAAACGGCTATTCCATATTTCCATTACGCTTCCAAAAATCCTGCTGGCCCTTCTTCTGATCGGAGGATGTACCGCTCCCCCATCCTATGACGTCCTGATCCGGAACGGTCGCATTATGGACGGATCCGGAGAGGCCGGATATATTGGCGCAGTGGGTATCAATGCGGATACCATTGCAGCCGTTGGCGAGCTCTCAAACGCCACGGGCCTCGTTGAAATTGATGCCACCGGCCTGGTGGTGGCTCCCGGATTTATTAATATGCTGAGCTGGGCGCCCGTCTCTTTGATTGAAGATGGCAAATCCCAAAGTGATATCAGACAGGGGGTAACCCTGGAGGTTTTCGGAGAAGGCTGGTCTATAGGACCCCTGAACGAAGACATGAAGAAAAATCAGGAGGAAACCCAGGGAGATATCAAGTTCGATGTAGCATGGACCACCCTGGAGGAAGGCCTGCGGTTTCTTGTGGACAAGGGTATTTCGCCCAACATCGCTTCTTTTGTAGGAGCTACCACCCTGAGGATCCACCAGGTGGGTTATGAAGACCGCCCGCCTACGGAGGCCGAATTGGATTCCATGAAAATCCTGGTGCGCCAGGCCATGGAAGACGGGGCGCTGGGGGTAGGGTCCTCCCTGATTTATGCGCCCGCCTTTTATTCCAGCACGGAAGAACTCATCGAGCTCTGCAAAGTGGCCTCCGGGTACAACGGCATGTATATTTCCCATATGAGGAGTGAAGGGGAGAAGATCCTGGAAAGCCTGGACGAACTTATACGTATTGCGGATGAAGCCGGTATCCGGGCGGAAGTCTATCACCTGAAGCAAGGGGGAAAGGTGAATTGGCCCAAGTACGAGGCGGTAGTTGCCAAAATCGACTCCGCCCGGCAGGCAGGGCTACACATCACGGCCGACATGTACAACTATACGGCGGGTGCCACAGGACTGGATGCCTCCATGCCTCCCTGGGTGCAGGAAGGAGGCTATGAAAACTGGGCAGAACGGCTTCAGGATCCTCTAATTCGCGCAAGGGTCATCCGGGAAATGAAGACCAAAGCAGAAGACTGGGAAAACCTGTACGAGGCCGCGGGATCTGCCGAGAACCTGTTACTGGTTGGATTCAAAAACGACTCCCTGAAATACCTTACCGGGAAATCCCTGGCCGAAGTAGCGGCCATGAGAAACCAGAGCCCTGAAGAAACTGCCATGGATCTGGTCGTTCAGGATGGAAGCCGGGTAGGCACCGTCTATTTTCTGATGTCCGAGGAGAATGTGAAGAAGCAGATTGCACTGCCCTGGATGAGTTTTTGTTCGGATTCCGGATCCCTGGCACCGGAAGGGGTGTTCCTTAAATCCAATCCGCACCCCCGCGCCTACGGCAACTTTGCCCGATTGCTCGGAAAATATGTCCGCGATGAAAAAGTAATCCCCCTGGAAGAGGCCATTCATAAACTCACTACCCTGCCGGCTACCAACCTGAAGATCGAGGGCAGGGGGGCGCTAAAAGAAGGGTATTTCGCAGACCTGGCCATTTTCAACCCTGACGAGATCCGGGACCATGCTACCTTCGAGAACCCACACCAGTATGCCACAGGCATGGTTCATGTGTTTGTAAACGGTACGCAGGTCCTCAGTGAGGGAGAACATACCGGGGCGCTTCCGGGGCGTGTGGTCCATGGGCCCGGCTGGAAACAGTCGCAATGAAAAATTGATTAAATATATGCTCCGATTCTTCCGCAACATCCGTCAAAGCCTCTTAACTGATAATAAGATCAGTAAGTATGTGCTGTATGCCATCGGGGAGATCCTGCTGGTGGTGGTCGGGATTTTAATTGCGTTACAGGTGGATAGTTGGAAGAATGCAAAAGAGAATGACCTTCAGGCCCAGAAGGTATTATCCGCTCTGTTTAAAGAATTCACAAAAAATAAAGCGCAACTCATCCGAGTCAAAAGTTACCACAACAGAGTAATAAGCGCATCCAATGATTTACTTGATTTAATAGCCCAATCACCAGAAAAATACAATGAACGTGTAATGGATAGCCTCCTTGCTGAATACAGTTATTTCATGACGTTTAATCCCTATAATAGTGCGTTGGAAGCTTCAATTTCATCAGGAGATATTCATCTCATTGAAAATGACTCGCTGATTAATTTACTTTTTTCATACCCTGCTATGGTATCTGATGCCAATGAAGAGGAATTTCAATCAAAGCAGCTCTTGTTTCAACATAAAGAAGCGTTTTTATATGAATACATTAGAGAAGTTGATATCTGGAGTGACAGGGGGCTTAAACCTCAAAGCAACAGGAAGAGTCCTTTCAAATCAAATTATTCCGGATTACTAAAAAATCCGGTTTTTGAGAATACCGTATATGATCGACAAGGAATTGTTCAGGAGCTTGTCAATGAACAAAACACGATTCTTGAAGTCAATAATTTGATTTTGAAACTGATAAAAGAAGAAATGAAATAGGCTGTCCCCTATGCGCCGCCTTTTCATAAACCTAATCGCTTTTCTCCTCCCTTCTCCCAGTCTGGGAGAAGGATTGTTTGAAATCCTCATCATCTGCTCCCCGACTTTTTTTTGAAAAATCTTTCTATAGTATTCCCGGTAATTCTGACCTCCTAAAAAACAGAGCGTTCCCTCTTCATCAATTTATTCCTTAAATTGACAAGAGCAACAATCAACCTATGCGCCGCGCCATCCCTCTTTTGTTTTTCATTCTAATTTCGGCATCTGTATTGGCCCAATCCTCCCAGCCGAATATTGTGATGATCGTGGTAGACGATATGCGTTACGACGAGTGGGGCGGTGGGGGGCATCCCTACCTGCAGACGCCAAACATAGACCTGTTAGGGGAAGAGGGAACGCAATTCAACAGGGCCTATCACGCGGTGCCCCTGTGCTCTCCGAACCGGGCGAGTATCCTGACGGGGCAATACCCCTCCCGGCATGGGATTATTGATAATACGGCCCGAAATCAGGCGAGTTTTATGCTTGACCTCTTCCCGAAATACCTGCAGGAGGCCGGCTATAAAACAGCCCATGTGGGAAAGTGGCATATGGGAAACAGTCCTGAGCCCCGGCCGGGCTATGATTACTGGGTGTGTATGGAGGGGCAGGGAAGAACTTACAACCCGGTGCTTTTTGAAGACAACACCTCTTATGTAGCCCAAGGGTATATCACCGATGTTTTCACGGATAAGGCCATCGGATTCATTCAGGAAAATGCGGATGTCCCTTTCTTTCTTTATATCGGGCATAAGGCCATACATCCGGAGGCCGTTCAGCGCGATGATGGGAGCACGGATCTGGATGTGCCCAAGGAGTTTATCCCTGCCAACAGGCACAAGGGGCTGTATCTGGGGAAAACCTACCAAAGAAGCCCCTCTTATTCGCCCACGGCCAGCGTTGAGGAGGGGAAACCCGTCATTGAAAATGCCTTCAGATTGCGCTCGGAGGCCCTGGAGAAGGACCCGAGATGGGCGGGTAGTATGGACCTTGGTATCGCGGAGAAAACCATTCAAACCCGGGCGGAAATGATGCTGGCCGTAGATGAAAGCCTTGGGCGGATTATGGCGGAGCTGCAAAAGCTGGGCATTGATGAGAATACGGTGATCATTTTTACCAGCGACAATGGATACTTCTTCGGGGAACACGGGTTTTCCCTGGAACGCAGAATGCCTTACGAGGAGTCCGTTAGGGCGCCACTCCTAATTCGCCATCCGGGAATCCGCAGCCCGGTTAAGGCTGTGGACGGGCTCGCGTTGTCTGTGGACCTGGCGGCCACGGCCCTGGATATTGCCGGGGTGAATACGGTGGGGACAGTTCAGGGGAAATCGCTGATGCCCCTACTGAGTGGTGAAAACGACACCATCCGATCCTCCGGGCTTATAGAATATTACAGCAATGAGAATCCCTTTCCATGGACAGCCCAGCTCGATTACAGGGTTGTGGTTACGGATCAGTTTAAATACATCAAATGGCTGAGGTTTGATCGCGCTGAATTGTACGATTTAAAAAAGGATCCTTATGAGCTGCAAAACCTGATTGAGGACCCGGCGTATAAGGAGATTCTGGGTGATTTGCAGGGGCAGTTAAGGGTATTGCAGTTGGAAGCTTTGGGGTTGGAGTGAGGGGGGGTGAATAAAAGGCTACGGGTCCTTTAAAAGGGTCCGGAAGGAGTGGTCGTGAAAAGCTATGCCCCACATACAAGCATTAACCTGATATGCTCCCTCGTTGGTTTCCTCAATATATTTCTTTCTCCATTCAGAAAGATCTCTGCATTGGGTTTTTGTCTTTACGCCAATTTCTGAATACCTAAGATTGTTTTATTCGATATAAAGCCTTTTGTTCCGAGGATATTTTATGGCGTATTTTAACCTTACCTCCTCTGTCTGACCCGGTTCTATATCCAGGTCCCACTTAACATATCCTGTATCTTGGTCTATACTCCCTTTTGATTTTTCCTGTAATTCTACACTTATCTCGTCCAGGGTAGAAACGGGAATTTGATCGAAAACCTCCATACGCACCTTTTCGCGTTTATTATTCTTAATGCTGATCATCCAGTCCCTGGTCTCTTCTTTTTTTGACCCAATGAATTTAGTGGCGCTGTACTCGGTGATCTTCTTTCTGGATATCACAATGTTCTCGTCTCGTCCCAACGAGAGTTGCAGGGTATCTGCGGCATTGCGCACATCGAGAAGGGTCTTGCCCACAAAGGTGTTCTCAAAAAACAGATTCGCCTCCCCCTCGAGTAGATTAAATTTTTCCCAATCCCAAATGCCGGCTGTAAGGTAAACGGAAGGTTCCGCTTTGGGAATACTCACATATTTGAAATCTGCCGGCACGTTGTAATTGGCAATTTTCAGGCTGTAGGAAGTGTTATCTGAGGGTACGGAAAATGGAATATCAATATCGAATTCGACAGCTGTTTGTCGTTGAACCTGCGCGACTGGCAAAGGGGAAGAAGGTGCGGGAAGGAGACTCCTATCCTCATCTGCTTCTGCTGCGGCTTCGCTTCGCCTGACCTTTGCGTTCGAACCATAGCCGACGACCACAACCTCATCCAGTACCTGATTATCCTCTGACATCATTACATTCATACTCTGGCTATATACAGGTTTCGTGAGCGTTTTAAAACCAATATAGTTGAAGACCAGGCTTGATTGTTGGTCCGGGAGGGTCAGGGAATACCTGCCGTCAAAGTCTGTCTGCGTGCCGATTGTAGTGCCTTTTACAATTACATTAGCCCCGGGGAGGGGTACCCGGTCCTCATCCATGACGATCCCGGAAACCTGTTTTATCGCATTCCCATAGATCGGAGGAGGCGTGCTGTAATTCAGATAATAGGTCTTTAATTCCGGCCTTACTCCTGAGGTGTTCGGATCGGCGGTGGATAACTTAATCTTTACATCGTTCCAGTCTACTTTGGTGTCTTGCCGTATGTTCGCCTTGTAAACCAGGTTAACAGGGCTGTTGATGTCCGTGGCCTTAATGTCATAGGACGGCAACCAGCCTGCATTCTTTACCACATAGGAGAGGCCAATGTCTACAGTTTTCCTCCCGGTACTTTCAACTTTTATCAGGACCGAACCACTCGCAAAATTCATTGTGCTTGAAATTGAATTCATCTCATTTTGCAATTCTGATGCCGATGCGCGTTGCTTTTCAATTTTCGCTTCGGTTTCAAACAAATCCACCTTCAGCTGGTACATCCTGCGACTGTAAAATTCTGAGATTTGCCTGAAAGACTCTATGTTCAGCGCCTCATCTCCGCCGATATTCCTATTGGTGGTAAAGAATTCTATTTCCTCTTGAATACTGCCCTTTTTTGCCGTTAGCAGGGCTATTTCATGTTCAATTTTGACTGATTCTCCTTCCAACTTTGATAAGTCTTCTGACTTTTCAAGCTTGTCTGAAAATTCCTGCTTATGGGTTACAGAAAGTATCGTAATATCTCCATTTACTTTCGCTTGAATACTATTTGGGATTATAAAGGGGGACAGATCTTTGAATTTTATTGTTGCGATACCCGGTTCTACTGTCAACGAACCCTTTCTGAAGACCTGCGCATTCGTTACGAAAACTGTTGCCTGATCGACTTCTGTAGCCACCTCAAGTTCTTTTATTCCTTGTCCTTTTGCAGGAACTATGGTAAGAGGAGGAGGAGGAGGAGGAGGAGTTGTTTTTTCATGTAAGACTGGTCATTTTAAGATTTCGTAAAATCGGTCGGTTAGTGCGCCAGAGCGGTGACGCCACTGTTTCTTATCGGGCGGGCTTGCCGAGCAAGTCAGAACGTCTGGCTCGAAAGGGGGCTCCCGGTTACGCGATTCAAAATAAAATTAGGGATTTTTTGGGAGTTGGCCGCAGTTGGAGGCGCTCGCTTTGGAGTGAGGGAAAGGAAAAACAGATGTTCACCGAACAATTACGCATGAGAGTCTTTAAAAGGAATTCAAAAGGCACGCCATATAATTAAGCCGGTGTTGATGCCTTGTGTCTTCTTGCTTTGTTTTCTTTCCTGTTCTGGCACAAAGGATCTGGGTTCCGGTATTGATCAGGAAGGTTATGATGGAATTAATGCCTTGTACTCGGAGAATGAGTTGCCCATCTACTACAAGACGATAGAACAACCTTCCTGGGCGCAATTAATCTCTTATGATTCCATCTTTTCCCGGTCCTCTTATCCCATTAGGATTGCCGATGAACAGCTGAAGACCCACCTCAATCAGAAGGATTTAAATTAGATAACGTCCAAAATTAGGTCAACCCGTTCGACCCGTTTAGATGCCGGCCTCATTTCAACAAACACTCTTTCTCGAAAAAGATCTAAATCTATCGTGCTTTCGACCCCGGTTGTTCTAGGTAACATGGCACTTATAAGGGTAATAGGAGAAGATACATGTCGCACGAAGTTATTTACATACGAATATGCAGATTTCACAACAATGTATTTTTATTTAAAAGGTCTTTTTATTTTTTTATCAAAAATCCTTTTTAACGTATGAGATCTTTAGTTCCCTATTTACTGGTTTTTCTCCTTATTTTAAGCAGTTGTTCAAAAGATGACGACCCCAAGCGGTATGATCTCAGAGCCACTGTTACTCCCGCAGAAAGCGGTACGGTTTCACCGGCTACCGGAACTTTCGAAAAAGGGGAGTCTGTTACCCTTACTGCTACACCTGCTGAAAACTTTGAATTCGCAAATTGGAACGGGGATGCAGCGGGCTCAACAAGCACCATAAGCGTTACCATAGATTCTGACAAAAATATTACCGCCTCCTTCGTAAAGAAAGATACGGATGGGGATGGTGTAACGGATGATCTGGACCAATGCCCGAATACGGCAAATGGAGCCAGCGTGGACAGTAACGGATGTGCGGATAATCAAATCCCCTCTTATATTCCGACCAGTGGCTTGGCCGCCTGGTATCCCTTTAACGGAACCTCAGACGATCTCAGTGGAAATGCGAATGACGGGACGGTTAGCGGCCCGGCACCTTCAAATGACCGGTTTGGCAATGCTAATGCTGCCTTCACTTTTGATGGTATAGACGATTATATTGAGATTGCCGATGATGCTTCAATACGTCCACAATTCATATCGATCTCCCTTTGGTTTAAGACCAGTGAAGGTGCAAATGCGCAGTCTCTGTTGTATAAATCAGAATGGAATACCTACCTGAACGAACAGTATTCACTGGCATTAAACTTCAGCAATAGTCCTAACCAATTTGATTGTAGTGTAAAGAATAATAATAATTGTGACAATCCAGGATCGGGCTGGCAGCGAAATCAGGTAACGGATGCTGTCGATGATAACATCTGGCATCATTTAGTTTACACGTACGATGGCGGGCAGTCTGCAATTTATGTTGATGGCGTAATTGTTTCAACACAAGAATTTGAACCTGGTGAAATTGATAATTGTGCGGGAAGTCCCTTATTCATAGGTCGCCAGTGGATCGATGGTGAGTTTGTAGCCTTAAATCCCTATATTGGAGAATTAGATGATATAGGGATATGGAATCGCTCACTAAGCTCGGCAGAGGTTGTTAATATCTATCAATCCAGCAAGAATTAAATTGCTTTTTGAACTCTCTTATATAAAGCCGAATGTGTCGAACACATTGGGCTTTTTTCTTTTACTACTACGTTTTTTAAATTTCAATTCGTCCTATTCACCCAGTCCAGGAAATCTTCAAAAACTTCGTTCCAGTAGTCTTTAAATTCTCCGTTTTCTAATTCTCTAGCAAATCCGTGATCTAAATCCGGGTAAACTTTAAAGGTGAGGTTGGTTTTCCTATGCCTTATAAATTCAATTGGAATTAAGTAAGCAGATTCTAAAGCTACCGCCTGGTCCTTTGTACCGATAGCTACGTAAATTGGCTTTTCTATTTGCAATAAATTATCAACCGGTGGTTCTGAAAAATGACTCCATCTTTTGTAACTATTATCATCTCCTTCCCAAAATTTGTCGGTTGCATCCGGGTTGGCCATAATATCTTTTAAGTCATTAAACAACGAATCGATTTTCACTTTTGCCTGCTCCTCTGTCAGATTATTTTTATCAACATCTTTCCTGATAAAGGTTATAAAATCAATAAACTGTGTATTCCCACCGCCGGACCAATATCCAAAATGTGTTACTTCCTTGTTTATGGTTCCCAGTTTTGCGACAACATCACTGCCCTCTGAATGTCCCAGTACTATGATTTTATCAAATAGACTACTATGCTTATTCAGTAAGTCCTTTATAACTAAATCTGCTTGATTTGCCCGATATTCAAGGGTTTGATTTTCAAAGTATGATTGTGGAATGGCATAAGGCTTGTCCAATTCGTTTGAAAAAGGGAGTCCTTTACGAGATATTACAACGAACAAATACTTTTCTGGAAAAGTGGCAAAATCAAAGGGCACTGTTGTTCCTATGGAAAGACCCCCATTTTCCGCTTTGACCTGATATAAAGGCTTTGCACTTGAACCTTGTAAATAAAGAAAAAGAGTGTTTATTGAATCGATACCTGTTTTAGAATAGGTATGATAATTCACAGTATCATTTTCTGAAATTATCGAATGATGTTTGTACTGTTTTAATTCATTAGAAAGCTGTCCAAATAATGCCCAATTACTTGTCAGGATTAGAACGATGAGTATTATCTGTTTTATTCTCAAATGCACACTGATTTTGTGAGGTGGATCCGGGTTCAATCAATCGGTGAAGGATTTATAGCAGGCCCGCTCCTGCTCAGCTCCTTTCATCCTTCAAAAGCACGCCTACGTTTTCAATTCCTTCGATAATCAACCGGCGTTTTGGGCCCGCTTTTTCGGCCAGGGCATATTGGGCTTCTGCCTCTTTGTACCTCCCCATGCCAACCAACCAGTCTGCGTAGAGTTCACGGGTTGGTTTTTGAATGGATGGCGGACCGTAACTATAGCTGACGCTTTCCTGCAGTTCAATGGATTTCAGAAGATGTTCTTCAGCCGTATCGTGCCTCCCGGCAAGGTCTTCCCGCAAGGCTATAAGTTGCTCTTGCCTGGCCTTAGAAGTAACGATATCGGAAGGTGCCGCTTCTGCCCGGGTCACATTTGAACATAACGAGGAGCTCGAAAATTCCTGCACGTATGTTTCCCGGTCAATATCCGACTGCATGATCGCAATAATACTATCCATTTGAACCGTGTCTTTTACGGTATAGGCATTCATTCCTTCCAAAAAATAATACTGGGAACGAACCGAAATATTCAGATCGGAAACTTCTACCGGAATATTGGCTATGGCACTCTCCCACTCATTTGTTTCAGTGAGGTAGGTGCCCTTTAGAAACACCATATGAACCCGGGCCCTGGCAGAGGGTGTTTCATTCATAAAGCGCTGCATATCCAAAACCATCTTCCTTGCCTCCTCTTTGTTGTCCTGCTGTAAATACCCATACTCGAGCCAATGAAAGGCGTGGTATCCCCTCTCGTCATTGCCCAGTTCTTTTCGCTCCATCCTGTTAAGACTCGCTTGATACGAATCAATATTAGAAGCCACTACCCTGTCCCACATCCCCATAGCCACATAAATATGAGAGGGCATGTGCAAGGCGTGGCTTGCATCCGGGGCTACTTTAGAATAGGCGTTGGCGGCCTCCAACGCCAATGCGGCGTGCCTGGGGTCGTCGTAGGAATGAATGGTATAGTGCAAAGCTCCGGGATGATTGGGGTTTTCAGCTAAAATGCCCAGCGCTATTTTAGCCCCCTTGCCATATAACTCATCATCACGGCCGTCAGGTACTGAGCCCAAAAGCGATAACGCATAAAATGCGGCCACTTCATGGTTGTCCGGATATTTTTTGGACAACCCCTCCATAAAATGGGCATAGGCTATATCCCGCTCCGGTTTTTCAGTTTCCGCTTTAAATAAAATCTGAACAGCGCTTATAAAATCCCGCTCGAGTTCTGTGGCGTTTTTTTCCAGGTCGATGGCTTGCAGTTTTTTCAACACCTCCACCCCATCGTCATAGTCCTGTTCATGCCACAAGCTATGGTTGAAGGTCATGGCTTCTCCCCAATAGGCCATTGGCATTTGCGGATCGATTTCCTGCGCATTCCTGAACGCTTCACGGGCATCCTGATATTCGAAAGAATGCAGCAAGAGAAGGCCCCTCTCAAATTGAGCAACCGCTTTTGAGTTTCCGCTTACCTCGAGATTGACCATTCCCAAAAATTCAGTTTTGGGGGTGTTGTCTTTACATCCTATCAACACAATGGATGCAAGAATAAATGCAACTTTCTTCATTTTTTTCAGATTTATGAGGTTGTGGTGTTGTCGTTAGGTTTAAAGCCTAATTATATTCTGAATTAATAACTTGAATCAATTCTTCTGCCAAAAGTTCAAGGTTTTTTAATCTTACAATGGCTTCGTCCTGAACTGTTAATTGATAGTTTGTTATACTCAACAATTTGCCATTCTCTACTTCATTAATCACATCTTTTGCGTCTACTTTAAAGCCTCTTTTATAAGCAAGATTAAAAAGGAAATATTCTTCAATAGTTTCTGTTACAAATTTTCTGTGCCACATAGCAATAACAGAATACTCTTCACAAAAGACTTCATAGTAGGAAGTGATTTTTTCCTTTAGTTCCAAATTCTTAATCGTATTAAATTGTCTATCCTGTTTTAAACTCAAATACGTTTTTCCAAAATTTTTATTAGGTATGTTATACGATAAAACATCAGGAATATCTTCGATATCAATGTCTGAATAATTTCCCTGTGAAAAATCATTAAGTAGCGCTACCCTTTTTCCTATTCTTTCAATTTCGGCATTGTAAAACTCAATGTCCTGGGTTAAATCGTCAAGCATTGAATTCATAGACGCCTTTAACGCTTCTTTTGCCTGAATTTCTTCTTTCCACGCATTTAGCTGCAGCGCAATTAAAATTCCAACAACCACAAGTATAATTTCGCCAATGGCATATTTGAAATACTTCCCGGTTTTATTTTTTCCCATAAGGTCGTAGCGTATTTTTCTGAAGAACTTAATCATGTTCAGGGATATCAGCTATTACTTTTAACCTCGGCTAATTTGTGAAATGTCACCTCCATATCACTGTCTATAACCACCAAATGATTCTTAGGTATTTCCTTCCAGAAATGCTCGTCTGCTGTAAGCTTTTCAGAGGATATCAACGCTGCACTTCTTTCATGTGTTACAACATCGTCCAGTTTTAATTCTCCGTTGTGCTTACTAATATTACAGGCGATTTTTTCTGCAAAGTACAATGATCTGCTATCCTTTGTCGGATCTGTACAATACCGTGTGGCAATCATTCTTTCGCCATTGGTCAGCACAATATTGTAGTTAGAAATACTGTCTATTCCTTTAGCTGATTTTAATTTTTCAATATCGAGGAAGGTTTTATTGAAGCAATCAACCAGTTGTTGATGACTTGCCGGTTTTACAATTTCCATTTCCCGGAAATTGGTCATAAACAAAGCCAGTATGTATTGCGTATCATTTTGTCCTTTAATCCACAAAAAAGCCTCTTCATCCAATAAGGAAACAAGATTAAACTTAATCTTTTCAAAATCTTGAATACTCCCATTATGCATCATTAAATACTCGTCGTATTTAAAGGGGTGACAATTTTCAATGGAAACGCCACCGGTAGTTGCTGCCCTTATGTGTGCTAAAAAGCAATTGGTTTTGATTATTGAGGCATTGCTCAATAAATTCATATCGTTCCACGCCGGTAAGACGGATTTAAACAATCCGGGCTCTTTTCTAACCTTTGAATTATACCAGCCTAAACCGAACCCATCACCATTTACAGTCATAGCTGACTCTTCGGCTTCATAACTCTGGTGAAGCAATGAATTGGCAGGTTTTATAATAATTTTTTCTACGATGATGGGGTCTCCTAAATATGCTACAAATCTGCACATTACTTACGTTTTTAAGAATTAGTAGATAGTGTCTGGAGCTAGAATTGAATAGCTAATTACATTTTTCGACCCCTGTTGAATTTAGTCAATTTTAAGTGAAATCCGATAGGGAAAAAGAGGGATTATTACTGGTTGATGCGGATCTTGAAAGTGCCCTCTGATTCAATCAGAAGTCTTTTTCTGGTCTAAAAACACTTCGATTTCCTCCTGAAGAAAATCAAGAACTCTTTGAAGACGGGCTAATCTATGTTGCTGAGCGATTAAAACTTCGAGTTTAAATGTTACCAAATTGTATAACTCTAAATTGTCATAAAATTTTGAATAGTCTGTCTCAGGTCCACCCCTGGGCAATCCAACGTTATTGCCATATACGACATTCGCATAATTAAAATTCTTGTAGAAATACGGTTCTATCGAAGTGGAATATTGATCGCTAATGTAAGAATCTAGTTCTTTCACATCGGCAAGGCCCATTTTAAAATATTGAAAACCAAGTTTTAAGCTGTCGTTTTCGATTTTTGACAACGAGCCTTGTCCTAAAAACTCGTCCAATATCGGGAATGTCAGATTTGCTGTAAATGCCGTCCCCAAAGCCCCAATAGACTCTTTAAGCTGAACAAGAGAATCTTTATTCTTTAAATTTAAAATATGAAGACTTCTCTTGTTGAGGATAATTAGGGTGTCAATTTCAGTTTGAATGGAATAAATGTCCTGGGAGGCTAAACTTATTTCACTTTGGATCTTATGATAGTAATTTGATAACTTTTCATTTTCGGATTTCTGCGTATTCCAATTGTCCAACTGCAATGCAATCAAAATCCCAATCACTACCAGCAGAATCTCCCCAATCGCATACAGCAGGTATTTGCTGAACTTATTATCAGTCAGGAGGCGTTGGCGTATTTGTCTGAAGAAGCGGAGCATTGGTTGAAGTTCAATACATTTTCAAATTACAAAAAAGAAGTTGACGGTTATACCCATATGGTGACGCTCTCTGTCTTGTAGTTTAAAATCAATGTTAGACGAGTCATTTAGTCAATAACCACATTACACGATCATATGAGACTATGTAATGCGCCAGGACCACGAATCCAAAAATCAGGCTCCCTCTTTGCCATCCCATATCATGTAGTGCCCAAATCGCCAAACCAAAAACTCCGAATTCGATTATCAATCGGATAAAACCCGCTGTAGCTACCGGAGCAGAAACGGATCGGCTAGGGTCATTGGGGACAGCGAAAGTTCCCCAAATAACAGCTATGCTGCCTGGGATGCCGATCGCCAGGACGAACCGAAACCAACTTTCACTTTGGTTCCAACCCCATACCCCTAAAGAAATTAGAGCGATGATTTCCAGTAAAAATCTCAAGATAAGATTGGCAGGATGTGACCCCATGGAATACTAAATTGTTCAACCGGGTTTTTAAATTACACAGAGCGGTCTCGTATAGGAACCGTTTCCCAAAGGGCATAGCTTAAATGCATTGTTAGTATTCGTTTATTCTCTCGCTTTTATTAAGTTTTTGCCCCTTTCGATTTATTCTGGTTTTGAATATTCGATTAACTCCTCTACGTATAAAAAATCCCCTTGAGTTTGAGTCAGTTTAATGAAATTTTTTACCTCAGGCGCATACAACCAAACCTCTTCTTCATTCGCGTTATATCCTCTGGAATTCGTTGTTTTACCTGTGTATTTAATTGTGTAAGCCATGAATGTTCCGGCTTCTACCGTTTCTTCCTGGTATGAAACTATCTCAGCATCATGACTTTGGTTTCCCGTTGTTCCATCCTGACTTGTCCAATTGTTCTCATATTTCCACTTTTTACCCACTTCCAAAGGCCAGTGATACTTGGGTGTCTCACTTTCATCTGGCTTAACAATATCAGTAACGGGAATGGTGTCCTTACCGATTGTCATACTTAAAACCCCATTAATATTGACTATTTCCCTAGTATCTTCTCCATCTGAACGCACCTCTCCCTCCGTTGTTACACCTTTATATTTCCAAACCCATTTTTCCCCAACTTGATAATCAGCTAAAGTTGGCTGATTGGTGCTGCCAGATTTCGTTGGGCTCTTACAAGCACTAAGCATAACTAGTGCAAAAAATATTACAATTTGACTTTTCATGTTAAACTATATTCAATGTTCTTACTTCTCCTTAATGGCTTTTTTCAGCTTGTTCAGGCTGTTCTTTAATAAATACTAACGTTTCTGGGTATGGCATGGCGCCACTTATGCGCAAGCCATTCCAGGGATTATTTATAAACTCTAAGTTAGGAAATTAACCCAGGCCCGGGCGAGTACTCCGTCATAGGCGGGGTTAGGCAACGTTATTGTTCTCATAGTGCTTGATTTCATTGAGCTCAGATTCTTTAAGAAATCGTTCTTCTTCAATGTCATAATCGTCTTGAAGGCCAAGCCAAAATTTCGCTGAATTGCCAAAGTATTTGCTCAATCTTAGAGCGGTATCAGCTGTGATTCTTCTATTTCCTTTTATTATTTGCGAGATTCGGGTCTGAGGAATAGACAGGTCTTTGGATAGTCTATATGCTGAAATTTCTAAGGGATTAAGAAATTCATGCAGTAGTACTTCGCCCGGGTGAATATTTGATAACTTTTTCATAGTCGAATTCATCAATGATAATCCATTATTCTTACTTCATATGCATTTCCATTACTCCACTTGAAGATGATTCTCCATTGTTTCTTAATACGGATGTTATAGAAATCTTTCAGGTCGCCGCTAAGTTTTACAAGCCTGTTGGAAGGCGGAATTCTGAGATCCTGAATGTCCTGTGAGTTATTTAACATCCTGAGTTTTCTTCTTCCCGTCGATTGAATATCCAGGGGTATTTTTTTTACTCGATTTCCATTCCAGATACTTTCTGTTTCTTTTGATCCAAACGATCGAATCATACCTTTCGCGTTACTAACGCTAAAGATAAGTAGTTTATTTTAAACGGACGTTCCTTCGATAATCAATGTGAGGATCTTCAGGATAATCGACTGGAGTTTCATATTAACAAACCACCGGCTCGCGGGCTTCTCCCGCGCGACCAGAGAAGGTCCGCTGGAGCTTTTGTAGTGAGGAGCCAACCGGTGCATTGGTCTTGAAAAGAGAATCCCTCACCTGGGTTGCTTTCTCCTGCGTCGAAAGCGACCAGAGAAGGCTCGCTCCTGCAAATAGAAAACCTCGCAGCCCTCACGGGCGGCGGTTCTTTTTTGTTCACTGCCTTACAAAAACCAGCTTTTGACGGCAGTTCTAAAAAAAGAACCCCGTGCTCTCGCACGGGGTTTTCTGAGTGATGTGGTCCCACCTGGGCTCGAACCAGGGACCCTCTGATTATGAGTCAGATGCTCTAACCAGCTGAGCTATAGGACCGTTGTTTATGCTGGTATTCAGTATGTCTTGGCTTTCGGTATCCCAAAAGCGTCTGCAATATTAAAACTATTTTTTGGAGGCCGCAACCTCTGGCCTGCCTATTCCGCAGGGGCTTCCTGGCAGAGTTCCACCAGGACCCCGTTAGAGGTTTTCGGATGAAGGAAGGCGACGAGCTTATTGTCTGCGCCCTTTTTCGGGGTTTCATTCAGGACGATAAAGCCTTCGCTCTTCAGGCGGGCGATTTCACTGTGGATGTCCTCGACCTCAAAAGCGATATGGTGAATGCCCTCCCCTTTTTTCTCCAGGTACTTCGCAATAGGGCTATCCGGGCGGGTGGCTTCCAGAAGCTCTATCTTGTTGGGGCCCGACTTAAAAAAGGAGGTGCGCACCCCTTCGCTTCCCACCTCTTCCATTTTATAGGCAGGGGCTCCGAAGAGTTTTTCGAATAGGGCGTTAGAGGCGTTCAAATCTTTAACGGCAATCCCGATATGTTCTATTTTTCGCATTCTCCGGCTTTGTACTGTAAAATTACGCACTTTGTCTGTATTTTTGCCCCATGGAGAGTCAACGACAGAAAAAAATTGGCGGATTGCTGCAACAGGATCTGGCTGAAATCCTGCAACGCATGGCGACCGATGCCGGGCTGAAGGGGATCATTCTCTCCGTTTCCAAAGTGCATGTAGCGCCAGACCTCTCCAACGCCCGGGTATACGTCAGTATTTTCCCCACCAAAGAGGCGGGGCCGCTCTTAAAAGGCATAAAAGCCGATAAAGTCGCCATTCGGCACGAACTCTCCCAGCGGACCAAACACCAGCTGAGGCGGGTGCCCGAACTCCACTTTTATCTGGATGATTCCCTGGACTATATCGAGAATATTGAGAAATCCCTGAAAGACGGGGAAGACCCCATAGAAAATCCGGACTTGCTGGATCGCCGTAAAAAATCCTGAGGGTGAGATTTCCACTCTACATCGCCAAACGATACCTCCGCTCCAAAAGCAGTCAGAACGCCGTCAACATTATTAATGCTGTCACTTTTGCGGTCATCGTCATCGGTTCGGCAGCCCTGTTTATCGTGCTTTCCGGCTTTTCCGGCTTAAAATCCTTCAGCGTTTCCTTCTCCAACACCTTCGATCCGGACCTGAAAGCTTTCCCCATAAGCGGTAAAACCTTTGTCCTGGACCCTGAAATGGCCGAGGCGCTCCGGTCCCTGCCTGAAGTCGCCTCTTATTCCGCCGAATTAGAAGAGCGGGTGTATCTCACCCACAACCAGAAAAGCAGTATCGCCTACATCCGGGGGGTAGACAGCGCCTATTCCGGTACCACCGGAATTGACAGCGCCTTGTTCACCGGGCAGTGGGACCTCATCGGCCAGCAAACCGTTACGGGTATTGGGGTGGCCAATCTGCTCAGCCTCACCGTACAGGATTACCGCAGTCCGCTGATCGTACTGGCCCCGAAACCGGGCAAAGGCGGGTTGGGCAGCGGCGGTTTGTCTGAAAAACCTTACAATCAGGTGTCCCTGGTGCTCAGCGGAGTGTATCAGTTGGAAAAGAACCTCGATCAGAAATACCTTTTTGCGGAACTCCCCCTGGTACAGTCCCTGCTCGAACGGGATTACGATCAGGTTTCGGCCGTAAACTTTAAACTGGCCCCGGGAGTAGACGAGAAAACAGCCCGGGCCGCCATCTCCAACGTCATGGGGGCGAACATTGAACTTAAAAACCGGCGGCAGCTCAACCAGACGCTCTACCGCATGCTCAACACGGAGAACCTGGCTACGTACCTCATCTTTACCCTGGTCCTGATCATCGCGCTCTTTAATGTGGTGGGGGCCATTATCATGATGATCCTCGACAAACAAGAGCATTCCCGTACCCTGTATTCTCTGGGGCTGACCCTGAAGGACCTCCGGCGTATTTACTTTGTTCAGGGGGTTCTGGTAACTGTGGCCGGGGGCCTAATCGGTCTGGTCATTGGGAGTATCCTCATTCTCTCCCAACAGTATTTCGGCTGGCTGAAAATCACCCCTTCCCTTGCCTATCCCGTGTCGTATGAACTCTTGAATGTCCTTTTGGTATTGGTGACCATTACGGTGCTGGGGCTGCTGGCCGCGAAGATTGCCAGCAACCGGATCAACTACAAACTGCTGAAAAACGGGTAGGTCCCCTAAGCGAAAACATGGCCCGAAAAGGCCTCCATGGCCTCGTCAAAGGCTTCAAAAACATCTGCGGCCTCATCGCTGGTGACCATCTTCATCCGGTAGGGTTTGAAGTTCGGAATCCCCTTAAAGTAATTGGAGTAGTGCCGGCGGGTTTCCAAGACCCCCAGCGTGTCCCCTTTCCAGTCGATGGACATCTGCAGATGCCTTCGCGCAGCCGTCACCCGTTGTTCCATGGTCGGAGGTGGCAGGTGGGTGCCGGTTTTAAAAAAGTGTTTGACTTCCTTAAAAAACCACGGATATCCGATAGAGGCGCGCCCGATCATCGCCCCGTCCAGACCAAAGTCGTCCCGCATCCGCATGGCCGCCTCCGGACTGTCCACATCCCCATTGCCAAAAACGGGGATATGCATTCGGGGGTTGTTCTTAACCTCGGCTATCGGCTTCCAGTCGGCCTCCCCTTTGTACATCTGTACCCGGGTGCGCCCGTGGATGGAAATGGCCTGTATTCCCACATCCTGCAAGCGTTCCGCCACTTCGACGATTTTAATGGAATCGCTGTCCCACCCCAGTCGGGTCTTTACCGTTACCGGCAGATGGGTGCGTTTGACCATGGCCTCCGTCAGCTTGACCATCAGTGGGATGTCCCTGAGGATACCGGCCCCGGCGTTTTTACAAACGACCTTTTTAACCGGACAGCCGAAATTGATGTCGATGATGTCCGGATTGGTTTCCGTTACGATATCGACCGCCTGTAGCATGGAATCGAGTTCCGCCCCAAAAATCTGAATCCCCACCGGGCGTTCCTTTTCGTAGATGTCCAGCTTTATCACGCTTTTCGCGGCATCCCGGATCAGACCCTCAGAAGAGATAAACTCCGTGTACATTACATCGGCGCCCTGCTCCTTACATAGGGTGCGAAAAGGGGGATCACTCACATCCTCCATGGGTGCGAGCAGCAGGGGGAATTCCGGAAGTTCAATACTGCCTATTTTGGGCATGGCTGACGTTTTGGAGGTGCAAAATTACAAATTACCCCGAAACTGTCGTGGAATTACTCATTTTCAATGCGTTGGAGCTCGTCCTTATCCAGGTCCGTATCCCGGTTTTGCAGGCGGAAGTTTCCAAAGTTATAGGTGAAGCCGAGGCGCACAAAACGGGTTTCCGGACGGGAAAAATAGCGGATGTCCTGGTTGGCATACCGCGTGGTGTAGGTGGCATTCGCAAGGCCCAGAACATCTTCTGCAACCAGGGAAATTACCGCCCGGTCGTCCCAAAGCGTCTTGCGGACCCCCAGATCCAGAGTAACGGTTTCAGACATGCGGGAAGCGCCATCCAAAAACCCGCTCAGATAGAGCACGTTGACCTCCCCGGTAAGGCTGCCATCTTTGGAGAGGGTCAGGGAATTGTTCAAATAACCATATAACCCGGTGACTTCATTCCGGTAGGTTTCAATAGCGCTCTCTTCGGCGAAAATGGAGTTCTCCTCGTAGAAGAGCGAACTGTAGGAGTACAAATACCAAAAGGAGGTAATCGGGGTGGAAACCGTAAAATCCAACCCGTAGGAGCGGCTGCCCGCTACATTTTGTTTAGTCTCCCTCAGGGTCAGGTTGTCATTGTCCTGAAAGCTCACCGTGGCCAGGAAATTTCCATTATCCCGGTAATAGAGATCCACATAAAAAGTATCGTTGTGCGACCAGTTTAAATTGAAATTATGGCTAAAGGCGGGGACGAGATTCGGATTTCCCTGTACAAAATCATTCTCGTTGAGGAAAAAACGAAACGGATTTAAATCGGCGTAATTCGGTCTTGTCAGCCGACGGGCATACGAAAAAGACATACTCTGCGTCTCGGACAGGTCTCTGGATACAAAAACAGATGGAAAAAATTCCAGATAACTCTGCCGGTTAATCTCATTCAGGGTCAGGGACTCCGCTTTAACCTCCGTTTGTTCCACCCGCAGCCCGAGTTTGACCGTCCAGGGATCCCAATTCTTGTTCAGTGACGCATAGGCCGCATAGACCTCTTCATCGTAATTAAACCGGTCTGAAAGATCAATGTCAAAGGAGCGTTGATTGTCCTGGCCTATGAAATATTCAATGGTGTTCCTGGATCGTATAAAAGATCCTTTAAACCCGGCCTCAAAACTTCCCGAGGTTATGGGGGTATACCAATCTGCCTGTCCTGTGAAAATATCGATGAACTGTTCGGCGTCCGTGGAAAAAGCAAAGTCCCGAAGGAAGGCTCCCGAAGGATCAAAATACGTGGTAAGCCCCGCCTGCCCGCCTGTTTCCTCATAGTAGGTATAGTGACCGTTGGCTTTGAGGGTAGCCCCTTCTTTTTTGAGTTTACGGGTATAATTCAGGTCCAGGGAGGTGCTGATCTGGTCTTCCCGGGTATCCTGAAACGTCTGCAGGGTAGAGTCCACAGCTCCCGCCCCGTTTCGCATGACCGTTTGAAGATTATAGTCATAGGTTTTGTTGGGAGAAACCGTAACATTGGACGTAAGGTTGAGCTGATCGCGGTCCGAAAGGTCGTAATCCAAAATGAGATTCAACTGTTGGGCCTGAGTCCGGCTCACCTCCTCCGTGTCGGTACTCCACCGCGAAAACACCGTGTTCTGATCATCGATAAAATTGACGTCATTTTCGAGCTCCCGGAGCGTTTTGCGCGGATTTATAGAATAGTTGGCAAAAACCCCGAATTTCTCCCCTTTAAAGTAATGGCTTGTGGCAAAGCTGTATTTGGGGAAAACCGCCTGCGTATACTGTCCCCGAACACTGCCCTTATAGCCCGGGAGGATGTTTTGCCGGGTCCGGATATTGAGCACCGGGCCATCCTCAGCCTCAAAGCTGGCCGGGGGAACCGGAATGACTTCCACGGAGGAAATCGCATTTCCATCCAGCCCTTTGAGCAGGTCCAGAATTTCGCTTTGTGACAATTGAACTTTTCGATCGTTGAGATACACCGTGGCCGTCTGCCCCCGAATCTCGAGATTGTCCTGTACTGTGACCACTCCCGGGGCTTTGCGCAGAATGTCCCAGGTGCTCCCCTCGCTTATCACTGTATTCTCCACATTGAAAACGATACGGTCTGCCTGTCGCTCAATAGTCGGTCGCTGGCCCGTGACTACCACTTCGTCGAGGCTCTCCACTTCTTCTTCCATAATCAGGGCGCCAATACGTATGTCGGACCGGACCTCCAGGGGAACCAGCACCGATTTGTACCCGAAATAAGTGGCCTGTAAAAAATAGAGGTCTTCTTCAATGTCCTTCAGGGTGAAGCGGCCGATATCATCTGCTGAGGTGCCCTTTATCTGGGCACTATCCTGGGCCCTGAGCAATAAAACATTGGCAAGGGGAAGGGGCACCCCATCCGTGTCCTTTACGGATCCTGAGATTTGAAAGGTCTGGCTGGTTAGCACAAGGGGGAACAACCCTAAAACAAGGAGTATTTTGAGCTTCACGTTTTGAATGGCCTGGCCTAAATCTATAACATTTTTCCTACAAAATTTTGCATTAAGGCCTAATTATGGCAACGCTGCCCGAATGAATCCCCTGACGCCAAACCTTTAATTCAAATCCCCGGATACTGAGTGCTGCCTTTCGCAGCCCCTGCTAAAATGCGATTTTAGCACGCACCTGCTCCCCCCCGCGGGTGACCACAACCGTAGTCTCATCCCCCGATTCAAAGACCGAGAGGGCGCGCATATAGCTCATCATATCGACAACTGTGCTGTCCCCGAGCTGCACCACGATATCACCCTTTTGAAGGCCTGCTTTCTGGGCGGGTTTGTCCTCGCTCACCCCATCGATACGCATGCCTTCTCCCGAAAACAGGTAGTCTGGTATGACGCCCATAGCCACCTTAAAACGGGGAACCTCTTCGCTTTCGTTTTTAGTGGTTCTGAAAGCCACTTCCTCCTGGGCTTCCATCTCCCGGGTGATGTCCAGGATATAGGAGGCGATAAGGTCCATCCCCTCGTAATTGAGCAGTTCCGCATCGTCAGAGGGCTTGTGATAGTCTTCGTGCTGGCCGGTAAAGAAATGCAGCACCGGAATGTCCTGCAGGTAAAAAGAAGTGTGGTCGGAGGGGCCCACTCCGGATTCGCTCAACACGAGTTCAAATCCGGGATTCAGGGAATTAAGCGTTTGGGGCCATACCGGGGTGGTCCCTGTTCCGCTCACTGATAAGGTTTTCTCGGCCCGAAGCCGCCCCACCATATCTAAATTGATCATATAGGGAACTTGTTCCAGGTTCAGGGCCGGGTTTTTGGCAAAGTAATTCGACCCCAAAAGACCCATTTCCTCCCCGGAGAAGAAGACGATCAGGTAATTGTCCCGGGCATCCGGGCGTTCCTTGAGCATTTTTGCCAGCTTCAGCAGTACCGCCACCCCGCTGGCATTATCATCGGCCCCATTGTGAACAGCCGGTTCCCCCCTGTAGAGGGAGCCTTCCCCTCCCATGCCCAAATGGTCGAAATGCGCTCCGAGAATCACGGTTCGCTTGCCGCCATTATCTATGAGTCCGAGGACGTTCTGAGCGTTCAGACTGCTGTCGGTAACGGTTCCAAACTCGATTTCTGTATGCGGGTCCCGTCTGGGTTTAAAACTGAACTCCTGGGTATAATCCGCTTCTGCAGTAATGGGCTTTAACCCCAGATCCGCCAGGCGTTGTTCCAAATAGCTGGCAGCCATTCGCGCGCCTTCACTGCCCGTTTCGCGGCCCTTTAGGGAGTCGCTGGCCAACACCCGGACATCTTCCTCCATAGAGATATTCGGAAGTTCCTTTTCTTTGCAGGACAGGCCCAGCAAAAGAATTCCCAGTAAAAACGTGCTTAACTTCATAACTAGCTTCTATTTTTGTCAAAAATACACAACCTATGAGAATCTACTATTTGGCTTTGTTGGGAATTTTATTCGCCGGCTGTAAAGGAGATCCTAAAACCGAAGTCCCTGCGGTGGGGGCCGCCGAAAGCCCAATGGCTATGTCCTCCGACACCCTGATTTACCCGGGTGAAAAGCATTTTGCCTCTATACGTCAGATTACCTTTGGGGCAAATAACGCTGAAGCCTACTGGAGTTTTGACGACAGCAAGGTTATTTTTCAGTCCGATTCCCAGGCGTGGGGCGTGGAATGCGATCAGATGTTTCTGATGAACGTTGGGGAAACCTTTGCCGAGAGCCAGCCTCCGATGCTCAGCACGGGAATGGGCCGGACCACCTGCGGGTATTTCCTCCCGGACAATGCGCACATCTTATACGCTTCTACCCATTTAAGGGATGCGGCCTGCCCGGACGTCCCTTTGCGGGAAAACGGCAACTACGTCTGGCCGGTCTACGATTCCTTTGACATTTTTGTAGCCGATCTTCAGGGAAATATCACCGCCCAGCTCACCGATGAGCCCGGATATGACGCCGAGGCTACGGTATCTCCCAAAGGGGATAAAATTGTCTTTACCTCAGACCGGAACGGGGATCTGGAGCTCTACACCATGAATCTGGATGGGAGCGATGTAAAGCAAATAACTGATGAACTCGGATACGACGGAGGCGCCTTTTTCTCGCCGGACGGTACCCAGATTATTTTCAGAGCATCCCGGCCGAAAACCGAAGCCGAAATCGCCGAATACAAAGGCCTGCTCGAAAGAGGGCTGGTGCAGCCTACCCAAATGGAGCTCTTTATCTGCAATGCGGATGGGAGCGGCCTGCGCCAACTCACCTATCTGGGAAATGCCAACTGGAGTCCGTTTTTTCACCCCAGCGGGGATAAAATTCTTTTTTCCAGCAATTTTGAAGCCGAAGGCGGGTTTCCCTTCAACCTGTATATGATCAATACCGACGGTACCGGGATCGAGCGGGTCACCCATGGGAAGACCTTTGACGCCTTTCCGGTTTTCTCCAACGATGGCAAACACCTGATTTTCTCGAGCAACCGAAATAATGGCGGGACACGGGATACGAATTTGTTTATCGCCGAGTGGCGGGACTAAGCCGTATTTCCGCTATCTTTGCACCCTATTTTCGCGCATGAAAAATATTCGGAATTTCTGCATCATTGCCCATATCGATCACGGAAAAAGCACCCTGGCGGATCGCTTGCTCGATGCTACGGGTTCGGTAACCGATCGGGAAAAGCAGGATCAGCTTCTGGATAGTATGGACCTGGAACGGGAGCGGGGGATCACCATCAAGAGTCACGCCATACAGATGGACTACACCTTTGAGGGAGAAAACTATGTCCTGAACCTGATCGATACTCCGGGCCACGTAGACTTTTCCTATGAGGTTTCCCGCTCCATCGCTGCTTGCGAGGGCGCCCTTTTGGTGGTGGATGCCGCCCAGAGCATTCAGGCCCAAACCATTTCCAACCTGTATCTGGCGTTGGAAAATGACCTGGAAATTATCCCGGTGCTCAATAAGGTGGATCTGCCCAGCGCCAACCCGGAAGAAGTCACCGACGACATCGTAGCTCTGCTTGGCTGCAGGGCCGAAGACGTGATCCCGGCCAGCGCGAAAACAGGGATTGGTATTGCAGAAATCCTCGAGGCCATCATCAAGCGTGTGCCTGCCCCAAAAGGGGACCCTTCCGAACCCCTGCGGGCTTTGGTTTTTGATTCGGTCTACAATCCTTTTCGCGGGGTTGAAACCTATTTTCGGGTCATGGACGGGGAGATTCGCAAAGGACAGGAAATAAAATTCGTCGCCACCGGGAAAACCTATGGGGCGGATGAAGTCGGCACCCTTAAGCTCAAGCAGGTTCCCAAAACCGTTATTTCTACCGGGGATGTGGGCTATCTGATTACCGGGATTAAAGACGCCCGGGAAGTAAAAGTAGGGGACACCATTACCGATGCTGCCAAACCGACCCAAAAGGCCATCTCCGGATTCGAAGATGTCAAACCCATGGTATTTGCGGGCATTTATCCTGTAGACACCGAAGAATTTGAGGAACTCCGGGCTTCCATGGAAAAGCTGCAGCTCAATGACGCCTCCCTGGTGTTTGCCCCGGAGAGCAGCGCCGCCCTGGGGTTTGGTTTCCGTTGCGGTTTCCTCGGTATGCTGCATATGGAAATCATTCAGGAGCGCCTCGAGCGGGAGTTCAATATGACCGTTATCACTACCGTCCCCAACGTGAGCTACCACGCCTACTCCAGAAAGAATCCGGACAGTATCATTATTGTCAATAACCCTTCAGACCTGCCAGATCCCTCTTCCCTGGATCGTGTGGAAGAGCCCTATATCAAGTCTTCAATAATCACCAAGTCCGATTATGTCGGGAACGTCATGTCTTTGTGTATTGAGAAGCGCGGGCAGATCACAAACCAGACCTATCTCACCCAGGATCGTGTAGAGCTGAATTTCGATATGCCCCTGGCCGAAATCGTTTTTGATTTTTACGACCGCCTGAAAACCGTTTCCCGCGGGTATGCCTCCTTCGATTATTCGCCCATCGGCTTAAGAGTATCGAAACTGGTCCGCGTAGACATCCTTTTAAATGGCCAAATGGTGGATGCCCTTTCCGCCCTGGTGCATTCTGACAACGCCCACCATATCGGTAAAAAAATGTGTGAAAAGCTAAAGGAGCTGATCCCGCGTCAACAGTTTGACATTCCCATTCAGGCCGCTATCGGGGCCAAGGTCATCTCCAGGGAGACTATAAAAGCCCTGCGAAAAGACGTAACCGCCAAATGTTACGGAGGGGATATTTCCAGAAAACGGAAACTCCTGGAAAAGCAAAAGAAAGGAAAGAAACGGATGCGTCAGGTCGGAAATGTTGAGATTCCGCAGCAGGCATTTATGGCCGTCCTTAAACTCAACGATTAACCTCCCGTCTATTCCTTGTTTTCCCGCTTTCGTGTAGGCGGTTAAATTGGTTTGTCTTCTCAATTCGCCTCCCCGGGAAGCGTGAGCACTTTTTCGGTTTGTTTGCCTGAGTCGCTTAGGGAGTTGCCCATATAGACGAGCTTGTAACCTTCAGTAATGGTTCCGGACTCCCTGAAAAACGAGGGAATAATATGAAGTTCTCCGTCCGGAGATTTTAAGAACAAGGTCACGATGCCGGGACTATTCTTAGCCTTCTCACTTAATTCTGTATAGTGTTTCAGATCTTTCAGGGGGATTTCCCGGATAGCAGGATTCATGCGTACCGCCTCCAAAAATCGCACAAAATCATCCGTGGTCGAAAACAGCTTGAGATTGTCCGGGTTGTCCGGGTTGTTGATCTCTTCTGTACCCACGATACGGAAGGAACCGTTTTCCCCGAAAACATCCTGAAACTTGTCTATGGCGTAATTGTTAATGTCCGGGTTGGCCGTCATGGCGATGAGATAGCCCACGTCGTTGAGCTCGATATTGTCGGTGAGGTTGTCTGCATAGATATTGGCCGCAATAGCCTCCAATCCTGCCTTTTGGGCTTTGTCAATATTGCTCTCGTTGCTGTCTATAAGAACCACATGGCGGTTGTTGCGCTGCAGGTAGCGTCCGATAAGACGGGAAGCTTTAGAAGCCCCTACGATCAGGATGCCCTCAGATTTTGTGAGGAAAACGCCGATCAGCTTGGCAAAAGGCCTTGCTGTGGTCGCATTCAGCAGGACGGTCCCGAGCACTATAGTAAAAACCAGGGGGGTGATAAACTCCGCTCCCGGCTCTCCCCTGGCAATAAGCTTGGAGCCAAAGAGGGAAGCGATTCCCGCAGCCACAATCCCCCTGGGGCCTACCCAGCTGATAAAGACTTTTTCATTGAATTTAAGGTCGGACCCTTGGGCGCTTAGAAAGACGCCTATGGGCCGTATTAAAAAGACGATGATGGCGAAGAGAATGGCGGTCTTCCAGGAATAGATCAGCTGAAGATCTTCCAAATCAATATGGGCCGCGAGCAAAATAAAGAGGATTGAAATCAACAGGACGCTCAGCGACTCCTTGAAGTAGAGGAGTTCCTTGAGGTTCGGCAAATTCAGATTCCCCATCACAAGCCCCATAACCACAACCGCCAAAAGGCCGGACTCATGGGCAAAGATGTCCGACTCTATATACACGAGCAGGACTACGGAGAGGGATACCACATTAAGGAGGTAGTGCGGAATAAAGCCCTTTTTTATCGCAAACGCGAGCCCGTGGGCAAACGTAAAGCCAAAAGTAAAGCCAAAAAGCAGAATTTTTCCAAACTCTACAAGGGCCGTTTGGGTGTATTCCTGACCTTCCCCCACGCTGATAAATTCAAACACCAAAACCGCCACCAGGGCTCCAATAGGGTCTATGAGGATGCCTTCCCACTTTAAAATGGCAGAAACATCTTTCTTTAACGGGATGTTACGCAGGATGGGTGTGATGACCGTGGGGCCCGTAACGATGATCAGGGCGCTGAACAAAAAGGAAATCTGCCAGCTGAAGTCAAAGATAAAATGGGCTGCGATTCCCGCCCCGAAAAATGTAACGGCCGAGCCCAGGGTAATCAGTTTGGTAATCATGGGCCCTACATTTCGAATCTCAGAGCGCTTAAGCGTCAGACCCCCTTCAAAAAGCACGATGCTGATGGCCAGGGAAACAAAATGATACAGCAACTCCCCCGGGAACAGCCCCTTTTCTCCATTGTAAACCGGCTCGATAAGTTTACTGCCGTCCTCCGTATAAAGGGTTGAGAGCGGCCCCACCAGGAGCCCTATCAAGATCAGCGGCAGAATGGCCGGAAGCTTCATCCTCCAGGCGACCCATTGGGCTACAATTCCCAAAATCACAATACCCGCCAGTTCAATCATTCGCTTTCCTTTAAAAAAGGGTGAATTCCAAAAATAGGGATTTAAGCATCTTCTGCCACAGGGAGTCGGAATTGTTTTGCGAATTAGGCCTGCCTTATGGGTGAATTTGTATTTTAGGGCTTCAGACACGCCCTATGAAACTCTACCCTGTTGAGACCGGAAATTTTAAACTGGACGGAGGTGCCATGTTTGGCGTGGTGCCCAAAGCCCTCTGGTCCAGGACCAATCCCGCAGACCCGAACAACCTGATTGATATCGCAGCGCGCAGCCTGCTCATTGAAAACGGAGACCGCCTGATCCTCATTGACACGGGGCTCGGGGAGAAACAGTCGGATAAATTCTTCGGGCATTATCACCGGTGGGGCAATCACTCCCTCGACGGCTCTCTGGAAGCGCTGGGGTTTCATCGCGATGAAATCACCGACGTCTTTTTAACCCATTTGCATTTTGACCATTGCGGAGGCAGCATCCAGTGGAACAAGGACCGCACGGGCTATGAGCCCGCGTTTAAAAACGCCGTCTTCTGGACTGATGAGGCGCACTGGAAATGGGCTACGGAGCCCAATGCCCGTGAAAAAGCCTCTTTCCTGAAGGAGAACATCCTGCCCATGCAGGAGGCCGGGCAGTTACAATTTATTCCCCGGGAGGCCGGTTCGGCCTTTTTAAAAACCGCTCCCCTGGGATTTGACATCTTATTTGTGGATGGGCATACGGAAAAACAAATGATCCCGCATATTCCCTATAAAGGTAAAACCGTTGTTTTTATGGCCGATCTCATTCCCACAGCAGGCCACATTCCCCTGCCCTACATCATGGGATACGATACGCGACCTTTAATAACCCTGGAGGAAAAAGCTGTTTTTCTTCAACAAGCCATCGATAACGACTACGTTTTGTTTATGGAGCACGATGCCCACAACGAATGCTGTGTACTGAAACCCACAGAAAAAGGAGCTCGTCTGGAAGAAACTTTTCGCTTTACCAGCCTTTTTTAAGGTCTATCCCCTTGTATTTTAAGCCCCTGGACACAAGTTTTGAGTTCTTTAAGAGAATAATTTATCCCATGGTAGTATTTTTGCCGAAATGAATTGACCAAAATGAAAGCATTACAATTAAAAACCCCGAAGTTTCTGTTCTTCCTTTTCGCCCTTGCCCTGACATTGTCTGGCTGCGGCTCAACCGCAATAGTCAATACGCCTATTGAAAGCGTCGCGGGGGTTCCCGAAAAAGTTGCCGATCTCGATGAGGCTGAGGCCGAGCGATGGGGACATGCAGACCTGATAACAGATACCATTCCGGGCATGAGTGTCACCCGTGCCTATAACGAACTCCTTCCCAACCTGAAAGTTCAGGAAAAAGTCGTGGTCGCCGTTCTGGATTCCGGTATCGACCTGGACCATGAAGACCTGGACGGGGTCCTCTGGACCAACGCCAGAGAAGTTCCCGGAAACAATGTCGATGATGATAAAAACGGATACGTAGATGACATACATGGCTATAATTTCCTGGGGGAATCCCTGCATGAGCAGTTGGAATACGCCCGGATTTTACGCCTGAAGCTCGGGGATGAGGCCCTTCAGGCCAAGGCACAGGAGATGATGGATAAGGAACGGCCGGAAGCCGAGTCCAACAGCGCCCGGTACACGCAGATCCTGAAAACCGTTGAGGACTCCGATGCCGCGATCCAAAGCCACCTTGGGAAAAGTGTATACACCCCAGAGGATCTCGCCGGGATTGTAACCACAGACCCGGGGCTGCAGCAGAACATTGCCGTCCTGCAACAGATGTTTAATTTTGCCCCTTCTATTGGGGAAGTAAAAGAGCAGTTACAGGGCGGAGTAAAATACTTCGACGGACAGGTGAAATACAACCTCAACACCTCCTTTAACGGGCGTGAGGTTGTCGGAGATGATCCGTATGACTTCAACAGCCGGGGTTATGGGAACGGAAATCCTATGAACCGTTCCGAAGACGAATCCCATGGTTCCCATGTCGCCGGAATTATCGCCGCCGAACGGGGCAACGGACTGGGAGTTGACGGGGTGGCAGACCACGTGGAAATCATGAGTATCCGCGCCGTGCCGGACGGAGATGAGTACGATAAGGACATCGCCCTGGGAATCCGCTACGCTGTGGACAACGGAGCCCGCGTGATCAACGCCAGTTTTGGAAAGTCCTTTTCTCCAAATAAGGAATGGGTCTACGAAGCCCTTAAATATGCGGCCGAAAAAGATGTGCTTTTCGTTCATGCGGCCGGAAATGAAGGGGATGACCTGGACGATACCGCCAATGAGAATTACCCGAACGACCAGGTATTTACGGGTCCCGAAATGGTAGACAATGTCATTACCGTGGGGTCTCTGGACCAGACCTACGGGCCTGGGATGGTTTCTTCCTTTTCCAATTACGGAAAAACGAATGTCGATATCTTTGCTCCAGGTGGAGGCATTTATTCCACCATGCCCGGAAACACGTATGAATTTCAGGGCGGGACTTCCATGGCGGCCCCGGCGGTCAGTGGAATTGCCGCCCTTATCCTTTCAAGATACCCAAAGTTAACCGCTTCCCAGGTTAAAAAGATCATTATGCAGTCCGGGCTGCAAGTCCCCATTGAGGTGCATGTGGCCGGGAATGAGGAAGATAAAAAGCCCTTATCGGCTCTCTCGCGTACCGGTAAAATCGCCAATGCCTATAACGCCCTGATCCTGGCCGACCAGGTATCCAGAGGTAAAATTTCACTATAACAAACCGCCATGAGACTTTTTTGTATTCTTTTTCTGGCCGCTGCTTTTGGGCTTCAGGCTCAGGGAAACCATTCCTACTGGCAGCAGCATGCCGATTACACCATGGATATTGCCATGGATGTGGAATCCTTCCAGTACCACGGGACCCAGACCCTGGTCTACACCAACAACTCCAACGATACCCTGAACAGGGTTTTCTACCATATGTATTTCAACGCCTTCCAGCCCGGAAGTGAGATGGATCTGCGTTTGCAGAGTGTGGAAGATCCGGACGGCCGAATGACCACAGAGGGAAAAAGCCGCATTGCCGTGCTGACCCCTGAAGAAATTGGGTTTTTAAGGGCTGCTTCTCTAAAGCAGGACGGAACACCTCTGGAGCCGACCCTTGAGGGCACCGTTCTGGTAGTACCCCTGAACAAGCCCATCCTCCCAGGGGCCAAAACCACTTTTGAAATGGTCTTTGACGGGCAGGTTCCCCTTCAAATCCGACGCTCCGGGCGCAACAGCAGCGAAGGTGTGGCCCTCTCTATGAGCCAGTGGTATCCCAAAATGGCGGAGTTCGATTTTGAAGGCTGGCATGCAGATCCGTATATCGCAAGGGAGTTTTACGGGGTCTGGGCAGATTTTGACGTAAAACTCACCCTGGACAAGGACTATGTTGTCGGAGGAACAGGTTATCTGCAGAATCCGCAGGAAATCGGGCACGGGTACGAACAAGAGGGAACCAAAGTGAAACGTCCCAAAGGGAAAACCCTTACCTGGCATTTTAAGGCCCCAAACGTTCACGATTTTATGTGGGGCGCAGATCCGGAATACATTCACGATGTGCTGCCCATGCCCAATGGGCCGGATCTCCATTTTTATTATAAAAACAAGCCTGAACTCCTTGAAAACTGGAAAAATCTTCAGCCCAAAACGGCTGCCGCTATGGAGTTTTTCAGCAAGAATATCGGAGCGTATCCCTATGAGCAATACTCTGTGGTGCAGGGAGGCGACGGCGGAATGGAATACGCCATGAGCACTCTGGTAACCGGCGAGCGCAGCTTTGAAAGCCTCGTTGGGGTCATGGTTCACGAAATGGCCCACTCCTGGTTTCAGCATGTACTGGCCACCAATGAGTCGCGTCATGAATGGATGGATGAAGGCTTTACTTCCTTTATTTCAGCCTTGTGTATGGATCAGATCATGGAACGCGATACCCAAAATCCGTTTATGCGTTCCTATAGTGGGTATTTGAGCCTCGCGAATTCGGGTCGGGAACAGCCCCTGGCCACCCATGCAGACCGGTATAGCTTTAATTCGGGCTACGGGATCTCGGCCTATAGCAAAGGCGCTGTTTTTCTGGCGCAGCTCGGTTACATCATCGGGCAGGATAAACTTATGGAGTCCCTGAGGCGGTATTATAGCGATTTCAAATTCAAACACCCAACGCCCAACGATTTTATCCGAAGTGCCGAGCGTGTATCGGGGATGGAGTTGGAGTGGTACCTCACGGACTGGACTCAGACAACCAATACCATTGACTACGCCATTGAATCGGTGGAGTCAGTGGAAGGGAATGCAGGCCAAACGGCCATTACCCTAAGGCGCCTTGGACTGATGCCGATGCCTATAGACCTGCTGGTGGTCTTTAAGGACAATACTCAAAAGACTTTTTACGCCCCTTTAAAGATGCTATACGGGGAGAAGGAAAATCCGTATACGGGAATAGAGCGGGAGGTGCTTCCAGACTGGCCGTGGGCACAAGAGGTATATACCGTTACCGTGGACGCCCCTAAGGACCAGATCCTGGCAGTGCTCATAGACCCGTCTCAGTTGATGGCAGACATCGCTCCTGAAAATAACGGTTGGCAGGCACAATAATCTGAATCACTCCTCTGAAAACCAAAACGTATGGCTGTAATCGGCATTTCGGGCCTTGTGTTCCCGGTTGCTGATAAGTAAATGCGTCTTGTCACGTTGCCGGCTCCGGTAACCCAGCAGGTGAAAAATGGGGCGGTTTAAAAAGCGTGCCACCGAAAGGTTGACCAGCAATTTGTCTTGCCGGGAGTCGGCCCATCGTACCCCGGGCATATGGGTCAGCAGTTCATGGGTTTTCCATTTTCTGAGCTTCGCCGAGAGTTTCAGGGCCCAGGCGGGGGTCTTGCGAATCAGGAAAAAGCCTTCCTCGCCCTGTTTCTGGTACAGCGGCATAAAGAGAATCCCTTTCTTCTGCATGGCCACTGGCGCTCCCGCCTCAGACCCCAGGACGGTTCCTTTGGGAAGCGACTGAAAGCTCCAAAAACCCTCTTTCATCCTAAACGTATGGGAGGCCGGCAACTCGTGTCGGTAAAACACTTCATAAAAATCATGGTCCGACTCAGAAGCCTGGTCCAGGCGCTTAAAACTGTCCTCAAGCCCCGGGTAATCCGGCAGCAGCCCTGTAAACCCCAGGGTGAGCCAAATAAAATCTGCCGCATTGCGGATGGCTGCGGGGTCATTATGGGTGCCGGACTCAAACCCCAGCGCCACATAGCCCAGTTCGTTGATATAGCTCAGCAGGGGACCTTCGAGATACTCTTCAATCCCCAGGATGACGGGCACCGGAAAAATCCGGGAAAAATATCGGTTGATAATGGAATCATTTATAGTAATAAAGGGCCGCGTCCGGCTGGAAGTCGTGTGCAGGTCGATAAAATAAAAGGGGGGCGTGCAGGTCTGTAACAACTCCTGAAGGAGCGCATAGATCAGCACGAGCTCCTTTTCCTCCGAAGACCTTTCAGACTCCGGTTTAGCCATAACAGACTCCAATCGTGGCCGGCTCCATATCCGGTTCAGGTCGTGATCCAGAAAACGCTCCTTTTGAACCAGTGCTGGCAGATTCCCCCGTATACCGATAAGAGCGCCCATCTCCAACGCACGCCCTTCGCGTGCGAGGGCTTCGAGAACTTCTGTCAGGGCGGCTACTCCTGCAGGTTCGTTCCCGTGTATGCCTCCAAAAAAGACCACAGTCGGGCCTGGCTTGTCCGCAGTAATGCGACACAGAATGCGTTCCCCCGCTGCGGTTTTATTTTCCTCCCTCTGGGTTTTTATCATCTTAATGAATGTCGTTGGATGTCAGAATTCCCACAAGCGTGTTTTCTGCCACCACAGGTAGCCCTTCAAGGTTGTGCTCACGCATCGTTTGTGCGGCCTCCCGGGCCGGGGTTTCCGGGTGCAGTGTTATTGGGTTTTTCCGCATCACCTCCTGAATACTCAAGCCGTAGACACGATCGTCCGCTCCCAGATTCAGTACATCATTCCAGGTAAGCATGCCCACTAGTTGATTGGTGTTGTTTAATATGGGAAGGTGGTGAATCTCGTTCCATTTCATCATCCCGATGACCAGCGCCGCACTGTCTTCTTCCTGAGCTGTAATGATCTTGGTGCTCATCAGGTCTCCGACTCTCGGCTTCTTTATGGTTTGCTTGAGTTCATAGCGCCTTCCCTTTTTCCAGGCGTCCACCGGATACCCTTTATAGGAGCGCTCGAAAAGCGAGGCGGTAAGCCTGCGAAGCGCTTCAGGCGCATTAAATTCTTTCCGGAGTTCCCGATACGTTTTCACCATCCATTCCGAACCGTTCTGAGTGTTGATGCGCCTTTCAATAATTCCCAGATAGTGCTCGGCGTCTTTCCGGTTCACGTTAGCCCGGCTGAGCCCTTTATAGGCCATGGGCAGAAAATGTTCCAGGAGAAGGGCCTTCGTGGGAATGATTTTCTCTCCCCAGTGAAACTGAGCTGCCATCCCGTATCGGGCAGCATTGAAAAAATTCTTTTTTGCGTCCCTGAAATCCATTTTTTTATGAATCTCTTCCCAATCTTTTGGGCGCCCAAGCATCACCCCTACCCAAAACATCATATTGGCGATTTCGTCAGAAGTAGTAGGGCCCGAAGGGAGATACCGGTTTTCAATCCTCAAATGGGGTTTCCCTTGGGTTCGTCCGTAACACAGTCGATTCCAGGGATATACCGTTCCATTGTGGAGGTTGAGGGCTGATAATTGTGGGGTTTTTCCCTCTTTGAGCTCCTCAAGGCTATCCTGAGGATCAAAATCTGTGGAGATCAGGCTGCGGAACCTGACTATCGATTCTTTGAAAAAGTCTGCCGCACTTCCCTCGGCCCAGGCCGCTCCAAAACCCACCCTGGGTTCACGCTCATTTAAAAGAAAGGTGCTTTTTCGGGTATCGACACTCTGGGTGAAAAGCGCAATCCGGGTTTCCTCCCACAATTCCCGACCCATGAGCATTGGGGAATTTGTACAAACACTCAGAATGGGCCCGGAGATAGCCTGTGCCCAATTATATGTATTTGCAAAATCATCGGGATCTATTTGCAGGTGTGCCTGAAAACTCGTGTTGCAGCCCTCATACATTATGGAGTCGTGATGGAGGTTTATCTCATCCACTCCTTTTATATGCAGCTCCATATTGCTGCCCCTTACCTCGGTAATGGCATCCGACAGGATCTTATACCGTTCCTTGGGGGTCATATAGGACAGCTTCAGGTAGCGGGTGCTGATGGTGGGCAGTATCCCGGTAATAATGATGTTGTTCTTAAACTTTTCAGCCACCGCCTGACCGTGATCCAGCAGGGTGTTCAATTGTTTGTGCATCTCGGAAAAACAAGATCCGCCCAGGGGTTTGGGGTCCAGGTTGATCTCCAGGTTATATCGCGTAAGTTCCGGCGTAAAATGCGGTTCGTCAATCGCCTCCAGGATTTCGACCGCCTGATTCGAAGGTTCCCAATTTTTATTTACTAGGCAAAACTCCTGTTCGGCTCCGATGTGTATCGGATCTGTGGAAAAGACACCCGATTTCAACATCTGCTCCAGAGCCTCCAAATCGGTCAGTAACCGGTAGAAATAGGTTTTGCGCTCCGGGGCGTCTTTTAATCGCTTAACGGTGTGTGTTCCCATAAAAACTGGTTTTTGATCCTATGGCTCGTTCGGGCAATTTAACATAAGGCCCCGGTATGTTCTATGATAAATATCATTCGCGCCCACCCCTAATTTATTGTTATTTTTGGACGTGACCTCTTTTGAATTTCCAAAGAAACAACGACTCTCCCGCAAAAAGCTGTGGGAAGCGGTCTTCGAAAAAGGGATACGGCTCAAGGCCTATCCCCTGGCCCTTTATGCCCTGCAGGCACCGCTCCCTGAGGATGTTAAGACTCAGGCTGGTTTTGCCGTGCCCAAACGCAGTTTCAAAAAAGCCGTCGACCGAAATCGTATCAAGAGGCTCCTGCGCGAGGCCTACCGGTTGGGAAGGCCCGCTCATTTTAACACCTTGGAAAGACCCTTTGCCCTAGTATTTTTATACCTTGGAAAAGATATGCCCGATTATGCCCGGATCTCCCGGGCCATGAAAGTGGTTCTAAAAGAATTTGAAGCCCATGAAGCGACTACTCAAACCCAAATTGATGCTGCCCCTCCTGGCGCTGACCGTCTTCCTGACGGCAACGGGGTTTAAAAGTGATTTTTTTGAGATTGCAAAGCAGGTTGAAATTTTTACAACCCTCTTTAAAGAGCTCAACATGAATTATGTGGATGAAACAAATCCGGCCGCCCTTATGGATACGGCTATTAAGAGCATGTTGGACGATCTGGATCCCTATACGCAATTTCTGAACGAACAGGACGTGGAGGCCTTTAAAATCAGTAATGCCGGGGAGTATTCCGGAATCGGGGCCCTGGTGCGTTCCTACAAGGACAAATTGGTTATCGTGGAGCCTTATAAGGACTATCCGGCAGACAAAGCCGGGCTGAAAGCCGGCGATGAAATCATTAAAATCGGAGATATTTCCGTAGCCGACTTTAAAGAAGATGCCGGGGAGCTGCTAAAAGGGGCAGACAACTCAAAGGTTACCGTGACCTATAAGAGGCAAGGGGAAATCGGCACCGCGGTTATTGAGCGGGAGTCCATAGACATAGATGCTGTTCCCTTTTACCGGATGGCCGATGCCCAAACAGGTTACATTGTTTTATCCCGTTTTAATGCCAAAGCAAGTGAACAAACGCAAAAAGCGATGGAAGACCTCAAGGGGCAAGGGGCCGAACGGCTGATTCTCGACCTCAGGGATAATCCCGGAGGCTTGCTCTCAGAAGCGATTAATGTCACCAATCTTTTTGTGCCTAAAGGAGAGCTGATCGTAACCACAAAATCCAAGGTTAAAAAATTCAACCAGGAGTACAAAACCCGAAAGCAACCCGTAGATACGGAAATTCCTGTCGTAGTTCTGATCAATGGCCAAAGCGCTTCGGCGAGCGAGATTGTTTCCGGCGGATTGCAGGATTTAGACCGGGCCGTGGTGATGGGTGCCCGAAGTTTTGGGAAGGGCCTGGTACAGCGGCCCCTTCAACTCACTTATGGCACGCAGTTAAAAGTCACGATAAGCCGGTATTACACTCCCTCGGGCAGATGCATTCAGTCTCTGGATTACTGGAATCGGGATGATCAGGGCAATGCGGTGAAAAATTCAGACTACAGGGAGTTCAAAACAAAGAACGGGAGGGTCGTAACCGATGGGGGCGGTGTTGTCCCTGACATTGCGGTACGGGAACTCGGGTCGAATGATCTTATCTCTGCCCTCCAGGGGAATCAGCTGATATTCGATTATGCCACTGAATATTCCTATCGCAACAGCTATGCGAACCTTTCTGAATTTAAGCTTCCCCCTGAAACCCTGAAAGATTTTCGGGCCTTTGTCAGTAAAAGTGATTTTTCTTTTGAGACCCAAACTGAAAAAAAGCTGAAAGAAGCCCTCACCCTTCAGGATGAAGTCGTTTTTACCGAAGCGATCGAGTCCGACTTTAAATCTCTTTTGGCCAAGGTGGAAAAACAAAAATTTAATGCCTTTGATTCCAATGCTTCTGAAATTGAAAAACTCCTGGAAGATGAAATTGTGAAACGGTATTTCTACCGGGAAGGGCTTTATGAGTATTATCTGGATCACGATCCTTCCATTCTGGCTGCCCGCGAATTGCTGGGCAATACGGCCAAGTATCGCGAAACCCTTCAATAACTCGATATGGGGGGCGCATGGGTACATGCCATTATTTTGTTTTTACTTGCGGGGACGACATCCTCCGGGCAGGGCGATTCCCTTTCATCCTCCCCTGAAGGATCCGGTCCTGCGGCACTCGAGCTCATTGTACTTGGCAATGTTCAGGACGGAGGAGCGCCCCATATGGGCTGTGTCAAATCGTGCTGTGCGCCCCTGTACAATCAGCCAGACCTCACATTAAAAGTGGTGTCTCTCGGGCTTTTGGATGCCCGAGAGAAGAAAACGTATTTGTTCGAGGCCACTCCGGATATTGCAACGCAGATGGCATTCCTGCGGGCTGCAGCTCCATTTCAGGCAGGACCAGCTCCGGACGGCGTTTTTATCACACACGCCCATATTGGCCACTATACAGGGCTGATGTATCTGGGTCGGGAAACCCTGAATACAAATCAGGTGCCGGTGTACAGCTTGCCCGGATTCGCGGGCTTTATGGCCTCCAATGGCCCATGGGATCAATTGCTTCGATTGGAAAACATCGTGACGAAGCCCATGGTGGAGGGCGCTGCAGTCCATCTCTCTGCGCACCTGCAGGTAAAGGCATTTCGCGTACCTCACAGGGATGAATATTCCGAGACTGCCGGGTTTGAGATAACCGGGCCCGAAAAGAAAGTTTTGTTTATCCCGGACATCGACAAATGGGAGCGATGGGACACTTCCCTGCTGTCGGCTATTGAACAGGCAGACCTCGCATTTATCGACGCCTCCTTTTACGACAGGGCCGAGATCGGGCATCGGGATATGGCAGAAATTCCCCATCCTTTTGTCGTCGAGTCCCTGGCCCTGCTGGAAGCCTTGCCCAGGGAGTTGCGCGGCCGGGTTTATTTTATTCATATGAACCACACCAACCCCCTGCTCAATGCGGACAGCGAAGCGTCCCGGGCAGTAACCGCCGCCGGGTACGGGATTGCCCGTATGGGAGATCGATTTAAACTTTAAGCAGTGGCGCATGATCGATTTATTGGTGCTCTGGAGCGCATCATGGGCCGGCAGATTCTGGGGCATAAACCTGTCGGGGGAGGAGATATTGCAGCGAGTTATCTCTTACAAACCGCCCAGGGTCCGGTATTTGCAAAAATGCTCCGGGGTTCCGGGGCATATGATATACTGACTGCAGAAGCCGAGGGACTAGCCGCACTTAAAAAGGCTGGAGCCATCTCCGTTCCAGCGCTATACCATTGTGAAAAAACAGATTTTGGAGCCGCCCTGTTGATGGAATACATTCCCAAAGGTGCCGGATCTGATGCTTCCCAGGAAACACTCGGCCGCAGTTTGGCGCTATTACATCAGTCCACCCATGATGCTTTTGGCTGGAGCCGCAATAATTATATCGGTTCCCTGCCACAAAACAACCCCCGGGAACTGAATTGGGCCTCTTTTTTTACCCTCCATCGCCTTAAGTTTCAATTTGATCTCGCCTTATCTTCAAACTATATAGAGGCCCGGGAAGTCCCGACTGTCGGGCATATGGTGCATAAAATTTCTTCCCTTTTGCCCGAGGTGCGCCCTGCGCTGCTCCACGGGGACCTTTGGGGAGGGAATTACCTTATTTCTGCAGACCACACTCCATATCTTATTGATCCCTCCGTTTACTACGGCCACAGCGAGGTCGATCTGGCTATGACGCGCCTTTTTGGCGGATTTTCCTCCCGGTTCTACGATGCTTATTTTGAAGTGTCTCCTGCCCAGCCCGGGATTGAAGACCGGATGGCCCTCTATCAGCTCTACTATCTCTTAGTCCACCTCAATATTTTTGGTCCTTCTTATTTGGCCGCGGTTAGCGAAACTGCAAATTCGGTTTTTGGGGGCTATTGAGCTTAATTCTTTACATTTAAGAGAATTTAAAGCGTATGAGGGCGTATCAGCCATTTTTTTTCTTTTTCAGCCTCTGCGCAGGAGGATTGCTTCCCGGTTGTGAACAAAACCGGACCGTATCGGCAACAGACGGGGTCCCATACGAGACCTGGTCCGACTACCTGGGTGATCCGGGCCGGTCACATTTCAGTACACTCAATGCCTTTACCCCAGAGAACGTCGGATCCTTAGAAATCGCCTGGGAACACGACCTGGAGGATTCCGGCCAAATGCAAATGAATCCTATTGTCGTGGATTCGATCCTCTATGGAGTCTCTGCATCCCTGCGGGCCTTCGCCCTGGATGCGCGCACCGGAGAATCGCTGTGGGTCTTTGGAGACACCCTGAATGAGGCCGCTTCCACTAGCCGGGGGGTGAGCTATTGGGCAGAAGGGGAGGATAAGCGCATCTTTTTTACGGTTGGCCCGGAGTTATACGCCCTGGACGCCCTAACCGGAGTGCCTGTGCCTTCTTTTGGAGGGGGTGGGAAGATTGATTTGCGATCCGGAATGCCCGAATCTGCGCGCTCAAAATTTGTGATTTCAAACACCCCGGGTACGATTTATAAGAATCTCATCATCATGCCCCTGAGGGTCGCTGAATCTGTCGGAGCTGCGCCCGGGGACATTATGGCTTTTGACGTGAAAACCGGCGGCCTGGAGTGGGTTTTCCACACCATCCCGCATCCCGGAGAAAAGGGGTACAATACCTGGGAAAATCCGGGGGCCTATCTCAACACGGCCGTGGGTGGAGCCAACAATTGGGCGGGAATGGCACTGGATGAGGCTTTGGAAATACTCTATGTGCCCACGGGTTCCGCTGCCCCGGATTTTTATGGCGCGGACCGTAAGGGGCAAAACCTTTTTGCCAACAGCCTTCTGGCGCTGGATGCGAATACCGGAACCTACAAATGGCATTTTCAATTGGTACACCACGATCTCTGGGATCGGGATCCTCCTGCCCCTCCTAACCTGTTCACCATAACGCGGGACGGGAAAGAAATCCCCGCGGTCGCTCAAATCACAAAACAGGGTTATATCTTCCTGTTTAATCGTATCACGGGGGAGCCCCTCTTCGAAATTGAGGAACAACCCTTTCCGGGTTCCGTCCTGAATGGCGAAGCCTCCTGGCCCACACAGCCAATTCCCATGAAACCAAGGCCTTTTGCGCGACAGGCCCATATGCTGGACACCAGTGATATCAGTCCGTATGCGCCAAACCGGGAAGAATTAAAAGGGGTATTCTTAAGCACAGATAGAAGGGAATACCGGCCTCCGGGGCTGGACCCGGTCTTGCTGTTACCCGGATACGATGGGGGAGCTGAATGGGGGGGAGCAGGTGCCGATCCCGACAACGGGATTTTGTATGTGAACTCTAATGAAATGCCCTGGTTTCTTCAGATGTCACCTGTAAAAAAAGCTGTTTTTAACAGTCCGGGGGAGGCCGTCTACAACCAACACTGTGTGGTCTGTCATCAAAGTGATCGCTCCGGGGTTCCGGCCAGTGGGTTTCCGTCTCTCCTGGACCTGGAGCATCGGAAAACCGCCAAAGAAATAGAGGCTTTGCTCGCCAGCGGCAAGGGGATGATGCCTGGTTTTCCTCAAATATCCAATGCCGGGAAAGAAGCCCTGCTCCGCTTTCTCCTGAATCAGGAAGCGGGTCTAAAGGAAACCGGCAAATCCGAGGTCTCTGAAGTCCTGCCAATGGATACAAAGGCACCCTTGGTGCCCTATCAGCACATGGGTTATTCGAAGTTCCTCGACGCCAACGGCCATCCCGCCATAACACCGCCCTGGGGTACGCTCCACGCTATAGACATGAATTTGGGCGAGTACCTCTGGAGTATTCCTCTTGGGGATACCCCGGGGATCGAAACTGAAGACGGCACCCCAACGGGAACTGAAAACTACGGCGGCCCCATCATTACAAAGAACCATTTGCTGTTTATCGCAGCTACCAAAGACGGCTATTTCAGGGCGTTTGATCGCCGCTCCGGTGAGCTCCTTTGGGAATATTTACTTCCCGCGCCAGCTTTCGCGACTCCGGCTTTATACGAGGTAGACGGAGTTCAGTATATCGCCCTGGCCTGCGGGGGTGAAAAATTGGGAACCCCGAAAGGAAATAAGATCCTCGCTTTTAAACTCAGAATATGAATAAGCCTGTTGAAATACTTGTAGTGGGTTGCGGCAATATGGGAACCAGCCATGCGCGGGCCTACCATGAGCTAAAGGATTATGAAATTACAGGATTGGTGAGTCGGACTGAAGAAAGCAGGAACCGCCTTTCAGACGCTCTCGGAGGTTATCCCACCTTTTCGAGCCTGCAGGAGGCCCTTGAAAACGCTGAGACTGATGCGGTTTCTATCAATACCTATCCGGATTCCCATGCTGCTTTGGTGCGTGAAGCCCTCGAGGCCAATTGCCACGTCTTTGTCGAAAAACCCCTGGCCACTACTGTAGAAGAGGCGGAGGAACTCGTGGCGCTCGCGCATGAGAAGCAAAAAGTGCTTATGGTCGGGTATATCCTCAGGGTCCACCCAGCCTGGATGCGGTTTGTGCAGATCGCACAAAAACTGGGGAAGCCTTTGGTAATGCGGATGAATCTGAACCAGCAGAGTTCCGGACTGCAATGGCACACTCATAAACAGCTTATGAACAGTATGTCGCCCTTAGTGGACTGCGGGGTGCACTACGTGGATATCATGTGTATGATGACGGGTGCACGGCCCGTGAGTGTTCAGGCCATCGGTGCGCGGCTGACGGATGAAATTCCCGAAGGGATGTATAATTACGGGCAGTTACAGGTGCGTTTTGACGACGGCTCTATCGGTTGGTACGAAGCCGGTTGGGGCCCTATGATGAGTGAAACCGCTTTTTTTATCAAAGACGTTATCGGGCCAGAAGGCTCTGTCTCTATTTCAGAGGTTCCGGAATCCGAATCCGCCGATATTGGAGGGCATACCAAAACAGGCGTCCTGCAAAGACATTACAATATTGTCGATGGGCAGGGCCGGTTCTTACATCCGGACGCCTTTATACATATCGAAAATGAACCTGACCACGATGGTCTCTGCCTTCTCGAACAGGAATTGTTTCTAAAAGCGATACGCGAAAATCTGGATCTTACCCCTCATTTGAAAGATGCTATAAACAGCCTCAAAATTGTGCTTGCTGCAGACGCGTCTATACGCCTGGGCAAAGTGATGAAAATCCAAATAAAAGACTGATTTTTAAAGATTTAATTATATGTTAATACCCCCGTAATATTTGGAAATCCGGGGTTTTTTTTTATCTTATGACATGATAAAAATGGAAAAAAAGGAGAATCAGGACCTCCTTCTAAAATCAGTAGAGCACCTTGAAGCCCGTGGGTTTGGGGATATCAAGGTAGATATGACCGGATATGAAAGTCCTAAGTCCTATCTGAAAAAGAGTACAGGGAGTTCCGTAACCCCTGATATCACAGCCTCTAAGAATGGTATTAATTATTTTTTTGACTTGAGTTTAAAGTCTGAAAAACCCACCCTTCTTAAATCAAAATGGCTTTTCCTGGATACCCTGAGTCGCATGAAGTCCGAGCGTTTCAGAATCATTACTTTCCGGGGACACTACAAATTTACCGACACCATGTTGAATGAATTGAATCTGGGGAGTAAAGATCCTATCAAGATCACCTGAAATTTTGGTGTTGGGGATATTAGTCCGCAGTAAATACCATTCGCAAATGTGGTATCCCGTCCTCCTTATATAATTCACCCTCGGGTTTAAAACCCAGTTCTTCGTAAAAGCGCTGCAAATAGGCCTGGGCAGAAATGGCAATCGGGCACGGGCCCATTTCCTCAGATATTGCTTTTAAGGTGAATTCCATGAGGCGGGCGCCATAACCGTTACCCCTGAATTCCGTGGGTACGGCCACCCTTCCGATACTTGCTTCCTCAAAATAGTCTCCAGGGCGGAATACCCGGCAATACGCGCATAATTCCCTTCCTTTCCATCCCAGAACGTGAAGCGCCAGAGCGTCCTTTCCGTCCTGGTCCAGGTACAGGCACTGCTGTTCCACTACAAAAATTTCAGAGCGCAAACGCAGCAACGCGTAAAGCTCCGCCGGGCTCAGGGCGTCAAAGGATTTTATTTCTATCCGCATTTAATCCTGTACTATTAAATTCTTACTGTCGCACTTCTCAAACTCCGGTTGAATGTTTATATGATTGATTCCGAATTCTGTGAATACGAGTTCTTCTATTTGAACCAGAATTTTGTCGAATTCCGATAGGGGAATATCTTGTTTAAAATCAATATGGGCCTCCATATGCACCTCATCCTCATTTAATTGCCAAATATGGACGTGATGCACGTTCTCAATGGGTCCGAGGGTACAAATCGCCTTTACAATCTGCTGAACTTCTATGGTCTCCGGAGTAAACAGCATAAGGACCCTGGTTGAGGTTTTTAAAAGGTGATAGCCCATATAAATAAGGTACAGCGCTATTATTAGGGTCAACAAAGGATCTATCCAGTACCATCCGAAAAAATACATCAGCAGACCTCCTGCAAGAACAGCTACAGAGGCCAACATGTCTGTAAATAAATGCAAGTACGCAGAGCGCATATTCATATTCCTTTCAGAATCTGATTTCAGCAGGAGTACGCTGAAACCATTGACGAGAATTCCGAGGACGGACAAGGCAATTACAATCCCAGTCCCCACATCCTGGGGGTTAAAAAACCTCTCGATAGCCTCCTTGATAAGGAAGACCGCTACGATAATAAGCGATGCCGAATTGACAAAAGCGGCAATAATCTCCGCTCGTTTATACCCAAAAGTCTTGTTCGTGGAGGCCTGCTTCTGGGAGAGACTACTCGCCACATAACTTATGATTAGCGAAAAAACATCACTGAGGTTGTGAACAGCGTCTGATAACAAAGCCAGACTGCCTGAAATAATACCTCCAACAACCTGGGCGAGTGTTATGACTACATTCAGGATAATGGAAATAAGCAGGTTTTTCCCTTTGAGGTGGGGACTGTGATGGTCGTGGTGACTGTGCGAATGGGCCATCGGTGCGTTTCCTTACTTAAATGAGAATGAATGTCAATAGTATCAACAAGGTATTTTCTCTACTCTGCGGGCATGCCTGCCGCCTTCAAATTCGGTTTGCAGAAAGACTTTAACCATTTCCAAAGCTTGAGGAATGGCGATAAATCGGGCCGGTAAACTGAGGATATTAGCGTCGTTATGGGTTCGGGCCAGGATGACCAGTTCTTTGTTCCAGCACAGTGCTGCCCTAACCTCCTGGTGTTTATTTGCCGTCATTGCGGCCCCGTTGCCGCTCCCGCAAATAATAATTCCAAAATCTGCGTTGCCGCAAGCCACATCTTCAGATACCGGATGGATAAAATCCGGATAATCCACACTGTCAGAACTATCTGTCCCCCTGTTGATCACTTCATTACCCATTGATTTCAATAATCCAACAATGGCTAATTTGTACTCGGTACCCGCGTGATCATTGCCGATAGAAATATTCATCTTGCCGTTTTTAAGGATTTGATATAAAGGTACAAACCTCTTTAGGATTCCCCTTTATTAAATGTAATGAACATTTCCCTTGTTAAAGCATACCAAAACAAAGGGCTCAGACCAATTGCGCCTTTAGGGAATTGTTTATAAGAGGTCAATAAGAAATAAAGAATTGTACTTGCAAAAACCCCGGGAATACTTCATTACGATTTACAGGAAGATATAGCAAGAGGTAGTTATAAAAATGGCTTCACGAGTTACTGACATTTCATTCCAGGTAATGAACTAAAAATCCTGATCTTTTTATTCATAATTATATGTTTACTTCTCAATTAGGCACTTGTTGATAAAGGTGCCAATGTGCTGATAGAGCGATCTTTCCTATAAGTTTTTTTGTCAATGTTTCCTTTATAACGAGAATTGCAACTCTTCCCCCTATTTTTTATACCGCTATTCACAAGCCATTATAATAATCATTATTTCTTTTAATTAAATAATAAACTTTATATAGTATTATACTGTGTTGATGAGTTAATAATTCTCTGAATTGAAGTGATTCCGTATTGCCGCAAGAATAATTCGTAATTTTGCTTCAAATTAAATTGTGGATGTCGAAGCAGAAAAAGAGGGCGAAAAACCATATTAAAAACGAAATAACAAAGGGAATTTTTACGGTACTGGAATCAGAGCCGACAAAAGCTTTCAATTATAAACAAATTGCATCAAAGCTCGAGATATCAGATACCGAAGGGCGCAATTTTTTAATCAAAAGACTTTCCGAGCTCGGTCAGAAAAAAAGAATTCTGGAGGTATCAACGGGTAAGTATAAAGCGCTTTATGTTCCTGAAACTTTTACAGGCAAAGTAGATGTTAATACCCAGGGAAATGCCTATATAACTACAGAGGAGCTGGAGGATGATATATTTGTAAGTTTTCCCAATCTCAATAAGGCCTTCCATAAGGACGTTGTAGAAGTGCAGTTGTTTCAAAAGCAAAAAGGAAACAGGAAGGAAGGAAAAATAATTCGGGTTCTTGAACGCCATAAGACCACTTTTGTGGGTATTGTAGATCTCTACAAAACTTTCGCTTTTGTGAGGCCTTCGGATTCCAGAATGTACACAGATTTCTTTGTACCTCTGGATCAGATCTCGAACGCCAAACACCGGGAAAAAGTTCTGGTTTCTCTTGAGAGCTGGCCGGATGATGCCGAGAGTCCTTATGGACGGGTTACCGAAGTGCTTGGCGTTCCAGGAGAACACGATACGGAAATGCATTCTATTCTGGCCGAGTACGGTTTGCCGTATACGTTTCCTGTAGAGGTAGAGCATTATGCGAACCAACTCGATACCAATATCTATCAGGAAGAAATAGACAAACGCAGGGATATGCGGGATATCCTCACTTTTACGATCGATCCTAAGGATGCTAAAGATTTCGATGATGCGCTTTCTGTCAGAACGTTGGAAAACGGAAATTTAGAAGTGGGTATTCATATTGCGGATGTCTCTCATTACGTCCTCCCGGATACCCTTTTGGAAGCAGAAGCATACGACAGAGCAACCAGCGTATATTTAGTGGATCGGGTAGTTCCTATGTTGCCGGAAGTACTCTCCAACAATGCCTGCTCTCTGCGTCCTCTGGAAGATAAACTAACCTTTTCAGCCGTATTCGAATTAGATAGTGAGGCCCGCTTACAAAACCAGTGGTTTGGGCGTACCGTAACACACTCAAATGAACGTCTGGCCTATGAAGAAGCCCAGCAGGTCATTGAAACAGGTTCGGGAGAAATACCAGATGCTATATCTATACGTGAAAAAGGGTATACCCTGCGCGATGATGTTGTTCAGGCCATAGGTCAACTGAACACCCTGGCTAAAAAACTGCGCGTTAAAAGGATGGATCATGGAGCCATTTCTTTTGATAAAGTAGAGGTTAAATTTAATCTGAATGAAGACAATGAACCCGTAGGCGTTTATTTTAAAGAGAGTAAGGACGCCAACAAGTTGATTGAGGAATTTATGCTTTTAGCCAATCGAAAGGTGGCGGAGTTTATCGGGAAGCCACGACCTGAAAAGACCTTTATCTATCGGATCCATGACGAACCTAATGAGGACAAACTCATTTCTCTCAATGGTTTGGTCAATCGATTTGGATATCAATTGAATTTTCGGGATAAGAAAGCGTTGAATACTTCACTGAACCAACTTCTGGAGGATGTAAAGGGTAAAAAGGAACAAAATATGGTCGATACCCTTACCATTCGAAGTATGAGTAAAGCCGTGTACAGTACTCAGAATATAGGGCATTATGGCCTGGCGTTTGAGTATTACACACATTTTACCTCACCCATACGGAGGTACCCTGATGTTATGGTACATCGCTTATTGCAACACTATTTGGACGGAGGGAAGTCGCCGGAGTTTACCAAATACGAGGAACAGGCCAAACACGCCTCCCAAATGGAGTATCTCGCGGTCAGTGCCGAACGGGATTCTGTGAAGTATATGCAGATTAAATTTATGGAAGACCATCGGGATCAGGTATTTACCGGGGTAATTTCCGGAGTTACCGAATGGGGAATTTATGTTGAGATCATCGAAAATAAGTGTGAGGGAATGGTTCGGATACGGGATATAAAGGATGATTATTATACCTTTGATGAACGTCAGTATGCTCTTGTTGGTGAGCGAAAGGGAAAGATATACCAGCTGGGTGATGAGGTTGAAGTGAAGGTAAAGAATACAGATCTCATAAAACGACATTTGGATTTTGCCCTGATCGGCAAAGTTTAGGGGTGTAAAAGCAAACTCAACAATGAACCGCAAACAGTTCATTCTTTGTATATCCTTTTTTGGGCTGTTCTTGAACACGGTAGTTGCTCAGGATAAAACCGTGAATCAAACCCTATCGGCATTTTCAGAAATCAAAGTTTTTGATGGAATTTCGGTGAATCTGATTCCCAGCCAAAAGAATGAAGCCGTGATACGCGGTGCCAACGTGGGCGATGTAGCTATTGCTGTAGCAGAAGGGAGTTTAAAGATACGAATGAAGGTGACCAAAATATTCAGTGGTTACCGCACCTTTGTCGATGTTTATTACAAACAACCGCTAACGGTGATAGACGTCAATGAAGACGCTCGAATTATCACTACAGAGACCATTAAGCAAGAAGTACTCGAAGTAAAGGCACAGGAAGGGGGAGAAATCCAGGTTAAGGCAGACGTCACTCAGTTTCTGGTAAAGGTGGTCACAGGAGGCGTCGTCAAGGCGGAAGGAGTTTCTAAAAATCAGGATGTCCAGATAAATACGGGGGGTATTTACAAGGGCAAAGACTTTAAAACAGGTTTTAGTACTGTAAACGTCAATGCGGGTTCTCTGGCAGAGATTCACGCCACAGACTATGTGAAAGCTACTGTAAAGGCAGGAGGCGAGGTGCTGGTATATGGGAACCCCGGCAAGATGGACGAGAAAACGGTATTCGGAGGCAGTATAAAACGAATGTAATCTGCGATGATTGAAGATATTCAGGCAGCGATTCCCCTGGGCTTTTTGTTGAGCTTTATGGTGGGTCCTGTTTTCTTCGTCTTGCTGGAAACTAGTGCTACCAAGGGCTTCAGAGCAGGGTTTGTGCTGGATTTAGGAGTCATTCTGGCCGACATTTTTTTTCTGGTTATCGCTTATTTCAGCAGCTTTCAATTACTTGAAAACCTGAGCAATCAACCGGGGCTTTATGTTTTCGGAGGAGTCATCCTTCTGGTTTATGGGCTAACTATATTTTTTCGGTCAGATTTTAAAGAAAAAAAGCCCCGAATGGTCACTCGAAGCAGTGACTATCTCGGGCTTTTTGTCAAGGGATTCCTCCTTAATTTTATTAACATAGGCGTTCTTGTATTCTGGCTCGGTGTGATCATCATTGTCGGGCCGAGTCTCGACAACCAGCCCAACAGGATCATTACCTTCTTTTCCGCGATGTTGGGGGCCTATCTTATTACGGACATCGTTAAAATCATCCTCGCCAAACAATTGAGGCGCAAGCTTACCCGGGATCGTATACTGGTTGTGAAAAAAATACTGGGAGTCATTCTGATAATCTGTGGAATTGTCCTTATTGTTAAGGGTTTTCTGCCGAAAGATCAGCTGAGCATCGAGCAGGGAATAGAGCTTATTCGGGAATAAAAAAACCCCGGCAAAGCCAGGGTTTGATTTTTAAAAAGTGAGGCATCGAGCGGATTCGAACCGCTGTACAAGCTTTTGCAGAGCTGTGCCTAGCCACTCGGCCACGATGCCATTATTTCACGGCAGCAAATTTAGTGTTTTTCCTTTTCAAAGGAAGCATCTTTCACCTTGTTTTGCTTAAAACAACAGTTACCTGCTGCACGTCCCCGCCTATTGGAGGGTTAATTTTGGAAATCGAAACTTCAGCTGCCGAGACTTCCCCGACCTCCTTAAAGATCCGATCCAGAATGCGGGCCCCAACGGTTTCCAGCAGATGGCTGCGATGGTCCATTTCCAATCGAACAATACGATGAAGGGCGACATAATCGACCGTGTCAGAGAGTTGATCGGTAGCGGATGCTTTTTCCAGATCCGCAGTAATTTCCAAATCGACCCGGTAGTCAGAACCGATAACCCCTTCTTCCTTAAGACAACCGTGGAAAGCATATAATCGGATATTGTCCAAACGAACTTTTCCCAAAAGACAAATTTTCTGCAAATCTAGAGAAAAACCATGGAGATCTCCGCTCGGGAGGTCGGGAATGTACTGCTTCGGGTATTAGTACGTACACCGGCAATTGCTCAATCCCTGGAAAAGGTCAACACCTATGGTTATCACATGGGTTCCATAACTGTAGGCCAGAATGTCATTTAGGATAATCTGCACCGAATAAGCAAAGTAGAAATTACCTTTTTTAAGACCGACGAAAGGAGCTATATAGAGTGGTTTTCCTACCTGGTCGTTTAAGAAACGGTAGTTGACACCGGTATAATAATAATCCTCAAAATCATAGAAACGAAATTTCATGTTGAGGTCGGTTTCGGATCGCCCGTCGCTTTCAAAGATCTTATACAGCACCGAAGGCTCTATTTCCAGGCGGCTGTTTTTATTTTTAGAGTAGCGAAAGCCGGTATAGACGTAATAATTCCGCAATTGATTCGGCTCAAAAACAGGATTAAAACTGGTGAGGTCTTTGTTGAGCAGGTTGGAGGCATTGATGCTGGCGTAAAATTTGTTTTTCCGGTACATTAATCCAACATCGAAATTGTGGTTGGTTGTAGATCGGTCGTCCGTTATTGAGGGGTCTCCGGTTATGTTCTCGAACTCCTCAATGTCAATTCGGAATTGGTTAAAATTATAGGAGATACCAAAAGAAAGGAATTCATCGTCGTACCGGTCCAGGGTCAGGTGGTGGGCAAATGAAAGCCGTGCCCCTTGCTGGCGGGTATACCCGTTACTGTCGTTATACAGGAAGATTCCACCTCCTGAGCGGTTTCCAATTCGCGCATCGGCGGCCAGAGACTGTGTTTGGGGAGCGTCTTCAATACCCACCCACTGGCTCAGCCCGTTGACACGGATTTTTACGTGGTCTCCAATACCCGCATAGGTCGGAGCAAGGACAAAGGGGTTATCTGCCAGGTACTGCGAGAGTTGGGGCGAATTTAATTCTTGCCCGTTTGAAACGAGAACCCACCCCAGGAATACAAATAATATTACTTTAAGACGCATCTTATGATAAGGTTAAGTTCTTAACGATATAGTGTGAAATGTCCCACAAACTCCCGGGCATCATTTTCCCCGTTAAGTCTGATGGTATACCAGTAATCTCCGGTCGGCAGTTCTTTTCCGTCATAGGTGCCATCCCAACCTTGCACGTTGTAAGAAATTTCGTCCACCACTCTACCATAACGATCATAAATTTTTATTAGTATCTGTGGGAAGCCCTCCATGTTTTCAGGAATCCAGAAATCATTCATGCCATCTCCGTCCGGAGTAAAGAAATTTGGTATTTCAATGTCGATGAACTCCATAAAGATTTCCGCCTCTGCCACACAACCGCTCTGATCTACTACGCGAACCCTGTACGTGCCCGTTTCGGCAATGTAAAAGGTGTTATCACTTCCGTTATCCACATCATTGAAATAGAACGTATACTCAGGAACACCACCACTGGCATTGGCCGTGATCTCATTGATGTTTCGCTGTTCCAGAATGAGCGCAAGGGGCTCAAAACCGGTAATCTCAAAGTCTATGGTCAGCACGCAGCCGTTGGTGTGTGAGATGGCCAGATAATGAGGTCCCGGAGCGATGTTCGTAAAATCCGGATCGAGCTGCATATCTGCCGGATCGGCAGAGTCCAGGGCGTACATTACCTCGTCAGACACTGAAGGATCTTCCAGCAGGACTTCCAGACGATTCTCCGGGAGGGCACCGGTACACTCGTAAACAGGGGTTACGGCAGCATTCAGATTCACTCCAGCTCCGATTTCGACAATGGTATTCGTTTCACAACCCTGGGCGTCCCGGATAAAGATGACGTATGTCCCTGAGGCCAGCCCCTGGAAAGAAGTCTGTCCCACCACAAAATCTGCATCATTATTCGAATTAAACGCCGTACTATAGGGCGCTGTACCCCCTGAAATAGTCAACTCAGCCGAGCCGTCTTCGCTACCGGAACAAACCTCCGGCAAGACCGTTGTACTAAAATCTATGGGCTGAGGAGTGGTAATGGTGAACTGGAACGTGATAAAGCAACCGCTTTCGTCCTGAGCAATTACATCATAGACCCCTTCCTCCAGACTGGTAAACTCGTTAACCGTATCAAACTGGTTCAGGTTAGGGCTTATCGCATAAAGGATCTGGCCCGTTCCACCGGACACCTCTACAGAGATGCTTCCATCGGCCTCACCAAAACAGGTCACATTGGTGAATTCCTCGCGGTCAATTAGGAGGGGCAGGGGTTCCAAAATGATGATTTCTCCGGAAACGATTTCACAGTCCAGGCTGGTAGAACGCACCCAATAACTTCCCTGGGGCAGCCCTGAAAAGGTGCCATTGCTTTGGGGACCGGTGATGAGGTTCGACAGGGCACTGTCCCCGTAAAGCTCATACTGGTAGTTTCCAAGACCTCCGGTTGCCACTGCTCTCAGGGAAGCCGTAGCCTCTCCGGTACAGTTGATAACCGCGGCACTTTCATCAATTGCAAGTTCCATAGGAGCCACAGGCTCAACTGTGACCTGGTTGGAGATATTGGCCTCACAGCCATTGGTATCCCTGACGTAGAATTGATATGCCCCGTCAGTGACGCTAAACGTATGGGTATTCCCTCCGGACATTGGAAGGAAGTTTACGCCATCCGTACTGTACTGATAAGGGGCTGTGCCTCCATTTGCCGTTAATAGAAGCCCGGCGTTGTTGGTGCATGTAAGTTGGGCGGTTTGCACCAGGGCGGTTTCGACCTCCACAGGTTCTGAAATGACAACCTGGGCGGTTTCAGTACCACATGCCCAGCCATCGGATACCGTAATGCTGTAAATACCGGCTCCAAGACCTGTAAATACAGGGTTGGGTTGGGTTCCTGAAGTAAATACTACGGCGCTTCCCGTTGCATCGTAAACGTTCAGCTGGAAGGAATAGCTCCCGTCTCCACCAATAACATTTACAGCGGACACGGATGCATTTTCATCTCCGTAACACGCCAGCGTTGTTGGGGTTGCAGAGATATCTGCACTTATAGGCAGCGGCTCTGTGAGTATCAGGGTGTCATTGTAGGTACAACCCAAATCGTCTGTTATCTGAACAGTGAACGAGCCCGCAGAAAGTCCTGTGAATACGTATGTTCCGACATCTGAGACAGCATAGTTCTGGCTGGTAGTCGTGTTGACCAGGACGATGTCATATGGGGCATACCCTCCATCGGTCACGACCAGTATCTCCCCAAGGTCGTTGGTACAGGTAACACTGGCGACTTCAGAAATCGCCGCAACGAGCGCCTGATCCGGGGATACAATCGTAAAGGTGTTGGAATCCTCAACACAGAAGGGCGCATCGGTTTCGGTTATACGCAGGAAATAATTTCCTCCTGGAAGCCCGGTAATGCCTGCGGGATTAACCGCTGTGGAACCAGTTCCTGAAATACCGGTACTTACGCCCGCAGCGGTGAACACCTCATAGGAATAATTCCCGGAATACCCGCTAATATCTACAGAAGCAGAGCCGTTGGTATCTCCAAAACAGATCACAGGAGCAACCGCAGTGGCCGCCACTGCAATAAGATCAAATGGGGCGACAGTGAACGCATTCGTGGTTACAAAACAACCCGTGGCGGTGTCGGTTACCCTGAAGGTATAGTTTCCCGGCGCCGTAAGCTCAAAAGTAGCTGTGGTGTTTGTTGGGGTTCCTGTCAGTGTCCCATTCGGGTTGCCGAGCGGAAGCAGTTCAAAGGTATACGCATTCGACGGGTTGCCGTTGTCCGTTACTGAAATCACAATTTCTTCCGAATTGACACAACTGATCATCGTATTCTGAGTCACGGAGGCCGTAAAGGTGTTTAACGGATCGATTGTAAGATTGGTAGAAGCTACGCAACCATTGGCATCCCGAACAAAAACAGCAGGTGCTTGAACCAGGCCATTATCGACGATTGCAAATACATTAGACGATTGATAATTGACGCCATCAAGACTGTACAGGTAAGGGCTTGTGCCGGATCCTGCGGGCACTGTAGCCGTAATTACGGCCGTGTTGACCGTATTGTCCGGCGCACACGAAAACGCGGTTGCAACAGCCGTTATCGTAAGGACTGTTGGTTCGGAAACGGAGACGTCCTGCACAACAGCGCAGTTCAGACCTGAAATAGCTTCTATGCGATAATTGCCTGCAGAAAGCCCGGAAAACAAAGGATCTGCCTGAGGCCCCGCCAGCAAGGTTCCAACCCCGTCATAGAGGTTGAAGCGATAGGGCGGATTGTCGTTAACCCCGGCAGCAACAGCTTCCAAATTCACGCGGATACTTCCATCTGTGCCCCCGTTACAGCTTACATCCACAAGGGTCGCCGGATCCAGGGTTGTTGGCGTGGGCACCAGAAGGGTCGCTACAGCCTGAGCATTACAGCCCGAGCCCGAGCCGTCGTAAACCACAGCGGTATAAGTGTCCGGCCCGAGCCCGGCAAACACTCCAGAGGCTTGAGGAACCCCCCCTGTAATGCTCACCCCGCTGCCGTCAAATAAGTCGTACAGATAGCTTCCAGAGCCTCCTGAGGCACTAACCGTGAGTATTCCATCACTAAGTGCACAGGAAGGTTGCGCATCGATTTGTACACTGGCATCCAGGGGAGGTAAAATCACGAGGCTTCCCGTGTCTATGCATCCATTGCCATCTCTCAGTGTTACGGTATAGGTTCCGGGAGCAGAAACTATAAATGCGCCAGAGGCTTGAAATCCGGAACCGATGCTATAGCTCAGCGCACCAACACCTGTTCCACTCACAACAAAGCTGTAAGCCGTACCATCAGAAGTACACTGATCTGCAGCGAAGGCAGGAACTGTAAGAACCGGAAGCGGATCTTCATCCACGGTAATGGTAATAAGGGTTTCACATCCGTTTGCATCCCTGGCGTACACGTCGTAATCGGCCGGATAAGATGCCGGGTTCAGTTCAGCACTGGCGTTTGCGGTGTAATCTCCAGGCAGTGCCGGAGTGCCTGTAGGGACAAATGCATAGGTATACCCTGCCGTCCCGCCACTGGCGGAAACTGAAACGAGGGCTCCGGACGTGCAGTTCGCGTTTGTGTTGGATGTTTCTATGAGCGCAAGGGCCGAAGCAGGCGAACTGATGGTCACGGTATTGGAGGATTCCGGACAGAAAGGAGCATCTGTTGCAATCACCTGAACCGTGTAATTGCCTGCAACCAGACCGGGTATGGACAGGGGATTCACCGCCGTGCTGGCCGCTGTAACCGGGGTTACGGGAGCACCACCCCCATCGAACACCTGGAAAGTATAGTTGCCGGTGTAATTATTCACCAGGATCTCTAAGGCGCCTGAGGCGTCTCCAAAACAATTCACGGGTATCGTTGCACTGGCCAGCACCTCGATAAGATCGAAGGGGGGCACAGTGTAAGGAGCCGAGGTGAACGTACATCCGGTTACATTATCCGTAATGCGGAACGTATAATCTCCTGGCACAGTGAGCGTGAAATCAGCAGTAAAAACCCCCGCTCCCGGACTTTGGGTTGGAACCGAGCCGAGAGGTAGCAGATCAAAGTCAAAGTCTCCCGATCCTCCGGTTACAGTTACGCGGATGTCTTCCGGATTGGCACATGTTATGGCAGTAAGCTGGGCTGTCGTCACCGCAGTGATTTCAGGCAGCGGACTCAAATTGACCCCAACCGTCGCAACGCAACCGTTCGCATCGCGAACCTCAGCGGTAAAACTCTGTGGGGCTCCGGTGTCTGACACGTTAAAGGTGTTGGTTGTGCCAAAATTGACACCGTCAAGACTATAGACAAAAGGAGCCGTCCCTCCGCCAGCGGTTATGACGATGCTGGCTTCGGAAACCGTATTATTCGGATCACAAACGAAAGCGGTAGCTGTAGCGGCCGCCGTTACAGGCGTTGGCTCTCCGATGGTGACCACAACGTCTGTGGCACAATTGCGCCCTGAAGTCACCCGTACAGTGTAATCTGCGGCGGGGAGACCTGCGAATAAAGGATTTGATTGTATCGGAGTGATTGCCACTGCCCCGGCAGCATCAAAAAGTTGATACGTGTAAGGCGGATTGTCCATCCCGGCGTCGAGGATTGCTCTTATAGTACCGTCCGAACCGCCATTACAAGTTACATCTGTGCTATCGACTGTAAAAACAACCGAGGAGGGTACTTCGAGATCTATAGAGGTGGATGCCCCACATCCTGCAATAAGGGCGTCATATACAAATGCTGTATAGGAACCAGGAGCAAGTCCTGTGAATAGTGGAAGTGCCTGTGGGCCACCGGTTACACTGACACCTCCCAGAAACAGCTCATAGGTATAGCTCCCGGACCCCCCGGATGGTGTAATATTGATCTGACCGTCATTTAAGGCACACGTAGGCTGAACCAGGGCTTCTGCGATCATTGAAGACGGTGAGAAAATGTCGACACTAACCATATTCCCACAACCGTTTGAGTCCCTGACTTCAACAGTGTGTGTACCTGAGCTAAGACCGGTAAAGGTAAAAGTGTCTCCTGCGACAGAAAGCGAAACGGGTTGGAATGCACCTCCATCCAGGCTGATGAAATGAGGACTCATACCCGCAGTAGCCAGGGTGACTTCAATTTCAAAAGCACCCTCGACAGCAGAACATTGATTTGAAGCTATCGCGGTGATCACGGGCTCAGGGTCCGTCACAAGGGTTATATCCAAAGGCCCGGTCATACAGCTGTTGGAGTCCATGACATAGACATCCCAGGCCGTATTGATGGCAGGGTTTAATTCGGCGTAATTGGAGGCAGAAAAACCTGCGGGGGCGGCGCCATCCTGCACAAAGGCATAGGTGTAAGAGCCTGAACCTCCGGAGGCCAGAACGGTTACCTCCCCATCCTCATTACAGTTGGGGTTATTCAAGTCTGCCAAACTCAGTCTCACAGGGGTTGGCTCAAGGATTCGGAACGGGTAGGTGTTCGAACAGAACGGACTGGTACCTTCTTCGAAGAAAAGGATATAGTCTCCCGGAGGAATATTGTTGATCGTGACCACTGGGGTAGGCGTTGGCCCTCCAGAGGCCTGGGTAACAGTACCCGCATAAGCCGCTCCCAACGGGTTGTTCGTCAGGGACTCAAGGATGCTATAATTGATATCCGTAACTGAGGGGTCAAAACCTTCAATCTGGAAGGAGATGGAGCCATCCGTATCCCCGAAACAGGTGACATCGGTGATTATCGGATCAGGGACCCACGTAATTGATGATAGGGGCGGAATGGTCTCCTCGATGTAACTGGTACAATTGGTGACGTTGTCAATGGCTTCAAAAATGTAGGTCTGTCCCGAATTAAGTCCCGAGAAAACAGCAGTTTCTTCGGTAGCCCCAGGACCAGAGAACTCTGAGGTAGGCGCTACTCCGGATCCAAAAATCCGGAAGGTATAATCGCCGGATCCGCCATCTCCTGAAAGCGTTACCGTTCCACCGCTGACACAGTCCACAATGGTCGTCCCCGAGCTCAGGGTGAGGTATGGATTCGCTAAAACCCGAACCGGATTCTGATAGAACTCACACCCGTTTGCGTCTATAATCCGGATGTAATAGTCTCCAAAGTTCAGGCCGTCAAAAGAAACCGAAGTGCTGGAAGTGTTAACAATCGGATTTGGCCCAACAGTCCCGGAAACAATATTGTTTAACTGATCGTATAGTGTGTATGTGAAGTTGGCGGTTCCCCCGCTGGAAATGGACACATCTATCCGTCCAGGAATATCTCCAATTCCGACCCCTCCACAGGAGACATCAGTGACAGCTATGGTGGCGTCAAACAGCGGAGGATCTATAACATCCACATTGTCAGAAAAGGTACACCCTTTGGCATCCCGCACTGTATAGAGATAGTTGCCCGCCGGCAAATTGGTATATACCGTCTGAGAACTAAATCCGGCCCCGTTAAAATCAACTTCAAAAGGCCCGATTCCGAAGTTAGGATCAATATTGATTTCTACAAAACCATTGCTGTCTCCGTTACAGGTCGGGTTTGTAGCGCTTGCCGTAGCCTGTGGTGGAACGAGCGCATTAATGGTGATTACATTAGATACTGCAGTACAGCCCTGGGTGTCGGAAATCCGGAACTGATAGGTGCCCGGGGCAGCCGCGGGATAAGGGAAAGCCCCTCCGTAAGGGGTGAAAGCCCCACCGTTAAAAGCCAGTTCATAGGTGTAGGCAGGATAGCCTCCGGCTACGGTGAGATTGATCTGGGCATCCGGGGACACCGTACAATCCAAATCCTTACTAAGGACGGCGTTTGCTGTTAAAGCAGGTGAAACCACCTGACTGACCGTAGTACTACACCCAAAATAGTCTGTTACGGTAAAGGTGTAATTTCCGGGAATCAGAGAAGTAAAAGTATTTGAAGCCTGAGCGGCATTTCCGTTTACGGAATAGGAATACGGGGCAACACCTCCGCTGACATCAACGACGATTGTTGCATTACCGGGGGGATCAAAACATAAATCTGAGGCAGCATTAATGCTGGCCACCGGCACGCCCGGACTTACAAGATCAAAAGTGTCTGTTTCCAAACAACCGTTGACGTCGGCGACCTGAATTGTATAAGTTCCCGTTTGGGTAAGGCCTGTAAAAAGGGATGTGGCTTGTGGCCCAAGTGCGCTGGCATCGGGTTGAATAAGTTCATAGGAATAACTGCCCCACCCACCTGAAGCGGCTATGGTAACAGACCCGTCACTTACGCAGGTGAGCGGACTCACCGTTGCGGTAAATGCAAGAGGAGCTGCCGGTTCTGAGACCAGGACAGAAGCCGTGTCTGTACAGTTTGTGACCTCGTCTGTGATGAGGATAGAGTAATTCCCGGCTGCCAGGCCTGGCAGGGTAACGGTGTTTGAGGATTGCCCGGTTATGGCGGCCCCTCCGTTTACGGAATACGAATAGGTGGCCGTAAACCCTGTTACGTTAAATTCAACAGCTCCATCAGAGAATCCAAAACATGAAACGTTTTGACCCAGGGCTCCTGTAACAGATGCAGGAATCACCGGGTACAAGGTAAAAGATTCGTCATAAAAACACCCGTTGGCATCAGTTACGCGGAAGGTATAGGTGTCCGGAGACAAACCGGCAAACACATTATTGGCTCCATTGTTAAAAGCGGACGGAGCGAGAATTTCATATTGAAGACTACCGACACCTCCTGTTACGGCAAGGGTAATATTTGCGGTTTGGGCAGGACAATTCGGAGCAGTCGCACTAAAGGCGATATCCGTGGGTGGGTCCAGGGCGGGAATGGCCACTGGAAGCGTCTGAAACGCACAACCTGAGGCGTCCCGCACGGTAATCGTGTAAGTGCCTGTAGTTAGGCCTGTAAAGGTGTCAGAAGGGCCGAAAGTAACGCCGTCCAGACTAAAGGTATAGCCCGGGGTGCCTCCGGTGATATTTTGAGCCTGAATGCTCGCATCCTGAAGACAGGTATAGGGTTGGAGCAATACGATATCTGCGGTAAGTGGTGCAGGAGCCGTCAGGGTTACGGAGTCTGTAAAAGTACACCCTTTGTCGTCCCGCACGGTATAAGAATACGTTCCGGCCGGCAGGTTGTTGTAAAAGGTTTGATTGCTGAATCCCAGCCCATTAAAATCGATTTGCAAGGGAGGCGTGCCCAGTCCAAGCGAAAGGGCAATGGCCACTGAACCATCTGAAAGACCGTTACACGAAGGGTTGGTTGCCACATGGGTCGCGAAAGGATTAGTTATCGGGTCTACCGTGACAGCGGTTTGGGATGTACAGCCCTGGGCGTCGGTGATCAGGAATGTAAAAGTGCCGGAGGCAGCCGTCGGATAAGAAAAGGCAGAGCCAGCGACCGGCAGGCTTGGGCCTCCGTTTACCTGATAGGTGTATGGGGCATAGCCTCCGTTAATTGTGAGGTCTATCTGGGCGTCTGGCGATACCGAACAATCCAGCTCTTTGGTCAGCAGACCACTGGCGCTAAGCTGAGGCTCCACGACTATTGTATTGGAGGTCGCGACGCAGCCAAAAGCATCTGTAATTTCAACGGTATAGCTTCCCGGGAGCAGATTGTTAAAAACGTTTCCGGATTGTGAAGCCCCTCCGTTCAGGCGATAGGAATATGGGGCTAACCCTGCTGAAGCGCTGGCCGTAAGACTTACGCCGGTTGTTGGGTTGTAACAAAGATCTGTTGTGGCCGCGAGGGTTACCGCTGGGGCCGACGGAGCAAGAAGATCAAAACTATCGGCGACAACACACCCATTAGCATCTGATACCTGAACACTGTAGGTTCCCGGCAAAACCAGTCCGGCAAAGGAGGCGCTCGTCTGTGGTCCGACCACAGAGGCATCGGGCTGAATAAGTTCATAGGAATAACTTCCCCAACCTCCTGAAGCCAGTAATATAACTGAACCAGGCCCAACACAGGTTATAGGTGCAGTAGTAAGGCTGAGACTGAGCGGACTGGACGGCTCTGAAACAGTAATGGTTTCTGAATCCGTACAGTTGGTGATTTCATCGGTAACCGTAAAGGTATAATCCCCGGCAGTGAGTCCGGAGAGGGTAATGGTGCCAGAGGCCTGTCCCGTCACAGGAGCTCCGCCATTGACCGTATACTGATACGTGGTATTGAATCCGGTTACGGTGAAGCTAAGTTCTCCGTCCGACCCCCCGACACAGCTCACATTGGAGGCCAGAATACCCGTAGTCTGAATAGGGACCGCAGGAGTGATTGTAAAGTCCTCCTGGTAATCGCATCCATTGCTGTCGGTTACCCGAAAGGTATAGGTGTCCGGGCTGAGGCCATTAAATGCCGCTACATTTCCGGTTGTCGAGGAAGCCGCCACAGGTGCAGGAGCTATAATTTCAAAGGTAAAAGGGGCGGTGCCCGAAACAGCTGTAACGGAAATGTCCGAGGTTAAGGCCGGGCATGTAGGGTTGGTTGCCGTAAACGTAAGATCGGAAGGAGGGATTACGGGATTTATCGTTACGGGGGGCGCAATCGCTGTACACCCACGGGCATCCCTGACAGTTATAGTATAAGCCCCCGGGTTCAGGCCTGAGAAGGTTTCAGCTCCGGCGCCGCTTATGAAGTTAAAGCCGTCAATACTGAATTCATAGGGGGCTGTGCCTCCGGCGACATTTTGCGCCTCTATAACACCATCCTGAATGCAGGTATAATCCTGGAGAATTGCCGCATTGAGAGAAAGGGCATTGGAAGGCCCTGAAATAGTGTAGTATTCAAAATAGTCGCAAGAAGCACTTCCCTTCCTGAAATTTAATCGTACCGTGTAATCTCCCTGAGGAAGACCGGAAAACACTCCGGAAGTATTTGAGGCAATCTCAACCCCGGTGTCATCAATCAGGAAGTAAGTGGTTTGGTATCCGTTGCGGTCGATTACATTGAATTGAATTGTTCCGCTTGAATCCCCAAAGCATTGCTCATCAACAACCGTGGTAGGCGCAAACTCTACCGGAGGCTCAAAGTAAATGATTACGGGATTGGAAATATCGAAACAGTTGTTTCTATCCACCACGACAAAAGTGTATGTGCCGGGATCCCAGATATCAAAAATTACACTCGTTTGAAATTCTGAGGCAGGAATATCTGCAGGCGAAGGATAGGAAATTTGTGTTACCCCAGACTCGTCAACATACTCAAATATGGCATAACTCACTGGCGGCCGACCTCCGGAATAACTCATGAGGATATTCCCTTCCCGACATGTAATGTTCTGAGAAACGCGGGCCGTAACTTCAAGGTTTGAATTGTCGATTATTTCAACCTGATCCGTAAAGGCACACCCGTCATCTGTTTGTGCAGTTACACTATAGATCCCCGGGGTGAGGTTTTGAAAAGTATAATTGTTGTCTGAAGAAGGCCCGAAGGTATCCACAATATTCCCGCCTTGAGAAATCTCATAGTAGTACTGCGGGTTCACGTCGAGGACAGATATAGCGATTTCCCCCAAACTATTACAGTTCGCGTCGCGGGCGATAATATCTACCTGAAAATTGCGTCGGCGTACCCCAATATCTTCGATGCGGAATATACACCCACCGACAACACCTTGTTGCTGCATTTCCACGGTATACGCGCCATTGGTGGCGATGGAAAAACTCGGACCATTTCCAGCGCTGAACGGCACCAGAATGTTTCCGTTAGTAGCATCCAACAACTGGAATTCGTAGTTGGCCGGGACGTTTGTAACTGTAATATTCCCCGGGGTCGCACAGACAATATCGGTAATCGTGTGCCGTGGATCCAGAAGGTTTTTGAATATATCGAAATAAAAACGGGTAAAGCAGCCATTCTGATAGTTGACAACCACCCTGTATTTTCCGGCATCCGAGGCGAGAAAGTCGTTTCCGGAATCCACATTATTCCATGTACAGGCCGAATTTTTGTTTGCACAATCGTCCCCGGCACCCATACAGCTGGCTTCATCGAGGCGTTGCCAGACAATGCTGGTGGCATCCGGAATATTTATTTCAATGAGTTCGGTGTCATTAATACCACAGAGGAAAATCTTAGGTAAAGGCTCTCCATCATTCGGACAGGTAACGACTTCCCCTTCAACGGTGTTTGTAAGGTCATTGATCAGATCAATAATGGGGTTGGATTGGGTTACCCCCGGCAATACCACCTCAATGATTTCCTGAAAGCCTTTACAGGGATCAGCCACGATTTTGTCTACGATATAAGAGCCTACCTCCGTTACTCTAAGGGTACTTAAATCTCCGTCAGGATTTCCATCTGAGATCGGTGAGTCTCCTGCATCGATTTGGCCGTTCCCGTTGACATCCGAGTACCAGATGTAGTCGTCAAAGCCACTTCCGGCGATCAACAAAACATCATTTCCGCAAAGCTCCACAGTTCTTGTGAAATCACAGGCATCCAGGTCATCCAGAAGGAAGTTGGTCGCCCCGGGAGTCGCAAAACCACAATTGTCAAAATCCGACACACTGGGGTCGTCAGTGATCTGGGCATTGTTCAGATTCCCTCTATAAGTGGAAAAGGCCTGATTTTGGATTTCGTCTGAACAGGCATTGACAAAATCAAAACAGTTTTCTGCGACGCGTACGCGCATGCGGATATCATAGGACGGATCATTTTCTTCGACCAGGTTGTCCGGAATGGTAAATGTCACTTCACGCAAGGCTGCGTTGTATGTGTAGGTTACTCCTGGGGGAAGGCTGAGCGAGGTTGGGTCGAAAGTAACATTTAAAGGCAGCACATCCCGAAGGGTATACTCCCTGGCATCATCATTTCCAACATTTTGGAAGGAGAGCACGTACTCGATAACCTGCCCAAGGTTCACCCCGAGGCCGGTAATATCGTTTCCGGCAATGTCTTCTACCCTTTTGGCAAGCTCGATTTCAGGCTCGATGATTTCAACCATAAAAGCAGCCAGGAAGGACCCGTATCCGTCACCTGAAGAAGTGAACTGTAGTGTTGCGCCCGTTTCATCGTTAGGCAGCACGGAGTTAAAAGGGTTGTCCAGGTCAAAAATATCCAGGTCCAGTCCCAAAGTGTTCGTGCCATAAGGGGTTCGCGTAGGCACCTGTGCCCCATTAGTCGATATTGTGGAGTTAAAAAAGTTATTGGCAGGGTTGAGCCCTGTAGTAAGATTCGTGAAGCCTCCAACGGAATTGGCCCGAATTCGGAAGCGGTCATTCGAAATACCCCGGTCTCCTTCAAGGGCTGCAACTCCAATACGCGCCTGAACGGGGAATCCGGGGGGGAGCGTACGAAATCCGTTCACGGCAACATCTACCGCAGGTACGCCTCCCTGAGCTCCGGCATACCCATCAAAAGTAGATATGAATTTTCCGGTTTCATTGGGGTTTTCATAGATAACGACCAAAACCCAACCGGCAGAACTGGAGCCCTGCCGCCTCCCTTTGGTGGCCCTGATGTTGGCTACAGTGTACTCTCCATTCGGATTAGCCTGGGCCTGTATCAGATTGGTGACATTCTTATAACAGATTATCGGGGAATCCTTAAAGGAATTATTGATGTTAACCGGGTCGTATCCGTCGAAAATAATGTCGTCCTCTTCGCCGGCAGGATCGGGATTGTTATCAGCGACAAGATCCACATAGGACCCTCCGGGCAATCTAAATTTTATTTCATTCCAGTCTTCAAATCTGGGCGTGCCATCGAAGGGGGCAGAGCCGTTTGTGCTTCGTTCGTTGGGATAGGTTGAAGCCCAGTAGAGTCCGGCATATCGGACCAGGGAACAATCCACATCCGGCACAGATAGCTCTGCGCTACTCGAACTAAAGGTGGAGGGGTCTGCATCGATATCGATGTACTCCATCCACAGAGAATTGTTGTTTTGATTACCGTTGTAAGGAATATTGGCCTCTGCGGGGTTGGCCTGTGAGGCCCGGTTGAGTATATTATTCCCTACAAAGAGGATGTCTCCCCGCACTTCGATATTACCCCCATTCAGACGGGGAGTAAAGGGCACGGCTTCCTGAGCTGTTAGGTGGAAAAAGCCACAGAGGAAGAGGATAACAAACAGTATATTTTTATAAGTAATGCTTTGTATCACAGGGAATTCGCTCTTAAGTTAGTTGACCAGGCCGCACGCGCATGATCCACATTTTGTCGTCGTAACTGTCGTTCAGTTTTGAGTAATAAGAAATCAGGGCGCTATTCCAGTTTTCATGACGTTTGAGATAGACGTAGAAATAGTTGTTTTCCGGATTGATGAAATAGCTGGCGTTCATACCTTTCGAATTCAGGAAGCGCACAAACCGAGTGGCATTTCCGGGTTTTGAGAATACATTGGCAATGATGTAATACTCGGTGCCGGCGCCGTAAACCGCTAATTCTTTCTCAGGGGTATTGACCGTATTGAGCTGGTCGCGATCAATGACGTTCTTGCGAAGCACATTATTGTCGTATTTAGTGGCCTTCGCTTTTATCTTGGCAGAATTCTCTGCATACTCCATATTGGTGTACTGGTTTGCCACATTCATTACCCAAAGGGTGCCGCCATAGTTGCCATCAAAACCGGTGATGGCTGCATTTTCTGCACCGGACCAATTTTCAAAACGTTTGAGATAGACATATTTGAGCCCATTCTCTTTATTGTCGATGAATTCCGGATCAAATCCCCGGGTTTTCAGTTCATCCATAAAGTTGTCCATATACTTTGTCCCGCTATATACATTTGCAACGATATAGTAACCGTCCATGACGCCGGGTAGGTTTCTGAATCGCCTTTGTTTTATCGGGCTCTCAGACGTGATTACCTCGGGTGATGTCGCGGCAACTTCAGTGGATGTAGCAGTAGCTGTAGGCTTACTGGTCTGAACAGATGAGGATGAAGAAGCTGCTGCCGCTGAGGTGGATGCTGCCAATCCGCCGGACACCGCAGGGTCAGCCACTTCTTTAGCCTGGCTGGTTTGCCCGGCCAAAGTCCGTGGATTGTTGTTCTGATAGTAGAGGGATTCGGCTTTATCTTCTAAGTCAGGCCTGCTACCACCAGTTTCCTGCCGCACCATACGCATGACGCGTTCAAAGCGATTTTCCAGCTCGCTTTCCCTGGATTGTTCCATGGAGTCCTGTCGAAACATGAGCTCGGCGAGAATTGCGTCGTTTTCTGCGAGTCGTTTTCTCAATTCGGCAATTTCGGAGGTCTCTTCAGATTTATTCCCTTCATCAGTAGAATCCGGGCTTTCATTTTGCACAAGATCTTCGTAGTCATCTTCTAACATGACCCGGTCTTCAGTGAGGTTCGGGGTGAAGGAAAACGCAACGGAAATTTCATGGGTGAGTCCGAAATTGTCAAAATTGTTGGAAAGCCCTTTCTCCATGGTATAACCAATGGAGAGTCTTTGGTTCAAATTAAACCCGACCCCGGCTGAAGCACCGTAAAAACTGTCGTAACCCCCCTGGAGCCAACCGATTTTAGGTAAGTCAAGAATAAGATTACCCCCGAAGACAAATTCGTCCTCCCCTACCCTTCTCGCTCGCGCCAGGGGCATCAATCGTCCTCCTTCAAGAACACCCCTGTTCGTACCAAACTGATGGGTATATTGCAAGTGACTGGAAAAGGTTTTTTCACTAAAACTGGTAAGGGATTCGCTTGTTTTCAGGTTATAGTCGAATAGATTCTCGGCGTAAACCCCAAAATCAAAGGCGTCATAGGAAATATTAAACCCGGGTTGAAACGTGAGAAGAGAACTGTCCTGGAAACCACTTAGGAAAGGATCAAAAACGAGCGGATTTGCACGACTTTCGTCAAACCCACTATTGTAATATGAGAGGTTTGCTCCAAATGTAAAATTGCTTTTGTCACTGAGTTTTACTCCGTAGGCGTAATTGGCGAGGATTCCGTAATTGCTCAAGGTTCCCTCTCTTTGGGTATAGATGCTAAGGCCAGCCCCGGAACGATCTCCAATACGTCCACTGTAGCTCAGAAAATAACTTTGATTGTTGTCGTCAAAAGATACTGATTGGTTTCTATGAAGCAGATTGACATAAGACTTATCCTCCCGGGCAGTGGAAAAGGTGGGATTGATAAGGAATCTGTTGAATTTCAACAAATTCTGTGATGGCACGTCATATACTATGAAGGGATTATCCTCCTGCCCAAGCCCGGTAAAGGGTATGAGAGCAATAAGCGCCAAAAAGAGTAACAATCTGTTTTTCATTTTTTTCAATCTATCTGATAACGGTAATTGTACCCTGTTTCAGCGTCCGTTCTGCATTTTGGATTCGGTAATAGAAAATCATATTCTGTCGCGTGAAGGCGGCCGAGGAGGCGGGCCAATTGTTTTGATAGTTATTCACATTTAGTACTTCCTCCCCTTTTTCGTTGTAAATAGTCACGATCACATCGGACTGGCCGGAATAATAATTGGGGAGAATCCATTGCTCATTGATACCATCTCCATTTACCGAAATAACATTGGGCACTTTAAAAGTGTCCAGATAAGTAGCCGTCAGGGTTTTCATAACCTGACAATTTCCTATAGAAGCGATCACCAGGTACTCACCTTCTGTATCTATTGTAATTCTGGCAGAGTTGCCTATTTCATTATTGTTTTCATCATACCAGAGATAGCTGTCGCCTCCTGAGGCAGTCACGGTTTCTGATGTGCCATCCGGAAATTGAATGTCGTCGCCGGGAGAAAGGGTAATCAGGTCCGGATCCAGTGGAGTCAGGACCACTGTATTTGAGGCCATCGGACAACCGTTTCGGTCTATAATGAGCTCGTAAGCTCCCGGAAGCCCTACTTCAATAGATGAGGCACTTTCGTTTAGTGCCACACCATCGCGAAACCATTCAAAAGTTTCACCTGTGAGATCCGCTGTAGTGCTTATCGTGACCGGTTCAGAAGGACCGCATACTTTTGTATCGCTGCTGGTGATGGCAAGGATCTCGGAAGATCGGAGCAATGCCTCGAGGTTGTTCGAGACGGGTGTAAATCCGGCAACGCTTCCTTCAAGAGAATAAACTCCGTTTTCTGAAGGGTCCGTCAGACTAATGCTGGAACCTGTGGCTCCTGGAATCGGATTTCCGTCCTTATGCCATTGAAAACTCATGGTACTGATCAGGGCCGAGGTTACAATGGTGGCATTACCACCCGAATCTATTGCCCGAATCTCGCGTACTTCAACCAGGGTGTTGGTACCTGAACAAGGGCTATAACCCGAGCTGAAGGCAATGTCCAGTTCCAGGTCTGCAGGCGTGGTAACCGTAGTGCTTTCTGAGTCTTTGGTCGAGGAAGTACAACTCCCACCACTAAGGCTTACGCGTGCAAAATAAACGCCGGTATCGGTATCCGAAACGGACAGTGAGGCCGCTGTAGCACCCGGGATAGGGGCGCCATCTTTAAACCACTGGTACGTGATTGCCGAAGCTGTTGACGAAACGCTCAGTGTTGAGGTTCCCCCGGGAAGGACAATTACACTGGCGGGGTTATCTCTGGAAACTGTAAAATCCCCTGCATTTGTTATCGAGACCGGGGCGGAGCGCTCAAGGCAAGCCCCGGAACCTGAGATCTCAACCTGATAGTTTCCTGCAAAACCTGGGATACTGCCATCTACCAGAAAACTGGAATCGTCCACGGTAGGAGCCGTAACGGGCGCCCCATCCTTAAACCAGGTATAGTTGAGACCCTGGCCTGTAATATTGGCCTCCAGTAAAGCGGTCTCACCCGAACATAATGCACTCGAGGAGGGGGGGTTTATCGCTATGCCCAGATCTGAGCTCGTCGTAATGTCCAATAGGTTGGAAAGTGTATTGCCGGAACCGGAACAGGATCCGTAATCGATTTCTACATTGTACATGCCCGCCTGAGTTACACTGATCGAGGGCCCTTTTTCTGACAATGGAGTTCCGCTTCTATACCAATTATACTGATAGGTATTGGCGTTTGGAAGACCGTAGACTTCCAGGGTAATGGCGTTGCCATTGCACAACTGAGCGGTTCCGTCTCCGAAATCCGGTTGTCCCTGGGGCCGAATTGTCCGGGCTGTATTTACACCGAGGTAATACATAGGATAGGCCACCGAGACGGGACTTGTGGCCGCCGGACTTGTGCTGCGGACACGCATGCGATAACCTTCACCTCTTGTTGTTACAGGGATTTGAAACTGGAAATAGAAGTCGAATGTGGTGTTTTTAGTACCGTCCCGAGCGAGTTCAACGGGTGCGCTGAAGTCTCCGGAGGCATCGGATAGCTCTAAAATGAATTCGTTTGTCCCACCTACCAGAGGAGGACTCCAGGTAAATTCCACCCAATAATCATTAAAGGACGGGGAGGCGCATGCGGCACTCCATGTGGTGGAGCCGCCTGGCGGAGTTTGATTGGGCGCAGCTTGAGGGGCATTCAACACCTGGGAGAATCCGCTTTGGACTCCCAGCATACCACACAGTAGGGCCGTGGCTAGAAGTATCTTTCTTCGCATAAGACTGGTGTTTGGTTGTGTTAATAATTAATTGCCCTACAAGTGAGAGGAGGATCCGGTTGGCTTCGTTGTTTATTGTGCTGAGCCGCCGAACAGACCCTATTCCCCCGCAGTTTGTCTAACAAATATGGTTTATCAGCCGGCCTTATTGAATTTAATGTTGTCGGGAGGATTGATTCTGTTGTGAAACAAGGGGATTTGTATGGTTGTGTGGTTTTGCTTTATCGTTGAACTGCAATTTTCTACCTTTACCGACACAACACTTGAATAATGGCTGAAAAGGAGAAATCCCTGAATTTTATAGAACACATCGTCGAAGAGGACCTTGTGGCTGGCTTTTCAAAAAAGCAACTGCGGTTTCGTTTTCCGCCAGAACCCAACGGCTACCTGCACATCGGGCACGCAAGTTCTATTTGCTTGAATTTTGGCCTGGGCCTCCGGTATGACGCCCCGGTGAACCTCAGGTTCGATGACACGAATCCTGCAAAGGAAGAACAGGAGTTTGTGGATGCCATAAAAGAGGATGTGCAGTGGCTTGGATTCGAATGGGACAAGGAGTGCTATGCGTCTGATTATTTCCAACAACTTTACGATTGGGCAGTTGAACTTATTAAAGCTGGGAAGGCCTATGTGGAGAGCCAAAACTCGGAAATGATAGCTGCTCAAAAAGGGACTCCTGTGGAGGCCGGAACGAATAGTCCTTTCAGAAATCGGCCGATTGATGAAAATTTAGATTTGTTTCGGAGAATGAAGGAAGGCGAATTTCCGGAAGGCTCGCATGTCTTGCGTGCAAAAATAGACATGGCTTCCCCCAATATGCTTATGCGGGATCCGGTGATGTACCGCATACTTCACAGGAAACACCATCGCACAAATACCGATTGGTGTATTTATCCTCTGTACGACTGGACACACGGAGAGAGCGACTATATTGAACAGGTATCGCACAGCCTGTGCACCCTGGAGTTTGCGGCGCACCGGGAGCTATACGATTGGTTCCTGGATCAAGTGGTGTCGGAAGATCGTGTACGCCCAAAACAAAGAGAGTTTGCCAGGCGTAACCTGAGTCATACTGTTGTGAGTAAACGTAAGCTCCTCGAACTAGTACAACAGGGTTTTGTAGAAGGATGGGACGACCCGAGAATGCCTACGATCTCAGGTCTGAGAAGAAAAGGTTGTACCCCAGAAGCCCTGAGGAATTTTGCGGATACTATTGGCATAGCCAAACGTGAAAATGTCGTGGACGTGGCGCTCCTGGATTTCCATATGCGGGAGGACCTGAACAAAATTGCCCCGAGGGTAATGGCCGTTCTCGACCCTGTAAAGGTGGTTATAAGGAATTATGAGAGCGACAGGGAGGAATGGCTGGAGGCCGAAAACAACCCCGAAAACCCTGAGGCAGGATTTAGGAAAATACCTTTTTCAAAAGAGCTGTTTATCGAAAGGGAAGATTTTCGCGAATCTGCCAACCGGAAGTTTTTTAGATTGAAACTGGGGGGAGAAGTTCGCTTGAAAAACGCATATATCATTCAGGCAGAGGAAGTCAGAAAAGATGCCCAGGGCAATATTCTGGAAATCATATGCTCTTATGACCCGGAGAGTAAAAGCGGTAGTGGAACCCCGGAAAGCTTGAGAAAAGTGAAGGGCACTCTGCATTGGGTCTCCTGCAAACACGCCATCGATGCCGAGGTGCGACTCTACGATCGGCTTTTCACGGACCCGACTCCAGATCAACATACCGGTCGGGATTTTATTGAGTTTATCAATCCGGATTCGCTCAATATCGTTCAAGGCAAACTTGAGCCGGGACTCAAATCAGCAATGCCGGGAGCACGCTTTCAATTCCAACGGTTGGGATACTTTTGTGTCGATAAGAGCAGCGGTTCAGACCAATTGGTTTTTAACAGAACGGTAACCCTTCGTGACACCTGGTCGAAAATTGAGGAGAAGGCGTAATGCCGGGAAGAAGGACACATGACTTTTTTGGGTAATTCCGCAGTTTTTCAGTATCTTAGGAACCCTCCTGATGTTTGAGGAGTAAGACATTCTTTAATTTAAAAAATAGAAATTATGGCTAGTGATAGTGGATCGGTTTTATTGGCATTACTCGTGGGAGCTGCAATTGGTGCAGGCGCGGGAATTCTTTATGCTCCGGATGAAGGAGGGAAGACACGTAAGCGGATTAAGGAAAAGGCGCGGGAAGCCTCGGATGATCTGTTAGGAGAGGTCGCCAGGGCGAGAGATGAGATTAGCACTTCGGCTCAAAAACAAAAACTGGAATTTGATAAGAAACTCGAGGATACCATTTCGAAGATGAGCTATCAGGCAGACGATATTATTGCAGGCCTGGAAGCCAAACTCGAGGAACTGCGCAAGAAGAATGCCCAATTCCAGAAATAGGAATGGCATTTGAAGAACTAAAAAGCGACTTTACCGATTCTCAACAAGCCGCTAAAGAGTATATTGAAAGTTCAGCAGAGTATTACAGGCTAAAGACATTTAAGTTTGTAATGAAGGCTGTCATTGCGCTGACTGTGTTGCTTTTTCTGGGCACTTTGGCGTTGCTTGCCATTTTTTTCCTATCGATCGCCACTTCTTTGTCTATTGGGAGCTACCTGGGCAATCCTGCACATGGTTTTTGGATCGTGGGCGGAATTTATGTGCTGCTGGGGATAGTGGGATATGCGCTGCGCCATAAACTGGAATCACCCGTACTCCAAAAATTTTCTAAAGACTACTATGACGATAAATAATGAAGAAGACGTATGCGAGTTTTGAGGAGGTCGACAAGGACCTTAAAATTTTAAATCTCCGAAGGCAAATCGCCAATGAGCAGGTAAAGGGAAATGTTTCCAGCATTAAAGAGGCGCTACAGCCGCCGGAAATCCTTTCGGTTCTGGGCTCGGGAATGTTTAAGAAACTTATAATTTCTTCGCTTATTGGATATGTGCTCCGGCGGATTCGAAAATAAGGCAGTGCCTCATAGTGACCGTTCCTTATTCCTTTGGACCTTTCGAGGACTTTTGCAGCTTCATCGCCTCTCCGATCTGATTACTTGCGGAGAAAGAGGCTACCATATTGTTGAGCATGTCGCTGGCAGCATGAGGCGAATTGGGAAGTAATATGAGGTTGGTATTTGTCTCTTCCCCTATAGATTGCAAGGTGTCGTAGTGCTGTGTTACAACGATTAGAGCGGATGCCTCCTGTGAGTTTATACCTACTTTATTAAGGACTTCTACCGACTCTTCCAGGCCACGGGCAATCTCCCTGCGCTGATCGGCGATTCCCTGTCCCTGAAGACGCTTGCTTTCAGCCTCTGCTTTGGCTTTTTCCACCATCAGAATCCGGGCAGCATCTCCTTCGAACTGAGCGGCTATTTTTTCGCGTTCCGCGGCATTAATCCGATTCATCGCAGCTTTCACCTGAGCATCCGGGTCAATATCGGTTACCAGGGTTTTAATAATGTCGTATCCATAGTCCAGCATAGCGTCCTGCAGTTCTGCCTTAACCGCGATAGCAATGTCATCCTTTTTAACAAAGACGTCATCCAATTTCATTTTAGGGACTTCTGCCCGCACCACGTCAAAAACGTACGAAGTGATTTGTTCGTGCGGATACTCGAGTTTATAAAAAGCTTCATAAACTTTCTCCCGTATCACCACATATTGTACGGAAATTTTTAGCTTGACAAACACATCGTCCAGGGTCTTGGTCTCCACAATGACATCCAGCTGTTGAATCTTCAGGCTCAAGCGACCCGCGATCCGGTCCACCAGAGGAATCTTCAACTGAAGCCCTGAGTGCCGGATGCTTTGAAAGCGCCCGAAACGTTCAATCGCCACCGCGGTTTGCTGTTTAACCACGAAGAAAACGCCGAGCATAAAAAATGCCAATAATGCTATAACCGGAAGCCAGATAAAAAGATTAGCCATAATAGGATGTTGAAGTTTCTAGGGAAAGTTACAAAGACCTTACGAATAGTTAGTCGGTCCCCGGTAAATTTTGTTACAGGTCAGGACTTCGAGTCAATATTGGCAACAGCGTATCGCATACGGGAAACGGTTTCCTCCCGGCCGATTAATTCCATGATCTCGAAAAGTTGCGGGCCTTTCAGGGCACCCACAATCGAAAGTCTCAGGGGTGGCATAACCTGACCAAACCCGAGGGCGTTGTCGGCGATCCAGGTTTTGACACTATTTTCTGAGTTCTCAGCCGTAAACGGCTCAACTTCCTGAAGAACATCTGCCAGGGCGGATATGCGCTCCGGCGTCTCGGATTTCCATTGTTTTCGAACCGCCTTTTCGTCAAAGATCCTTGGGGCATGAAAAAAGTATGATCCCAGGTCCCAGAATTCATGAACAAAAGAAGCGCGCTCCCGAATAAGTGAAACAACGGATTCTAGATGCCTGTCCGAAAATTCTTTTTCAGCAACCCCCTGTTCCGAAAGAACCGGCCGAAAAAGGCGGACGAGTTCTCTCAGCGGTTTGAGTTGCAAATACTGGTGATTGAACCAGACATTCTTATCCGGATCGAAGCGGGCTCCGGATTTTTGAACCCTCCCCAGGTCAAATACGCCAACCAGGTCTTCTAACGAAAACAATTCCTGTTCGGTGCCCGGGTTCCAGCCCAGTAGGGCGAGAAAGTTGATGACGGCTTCGGGGAAGTAACCCGCTTCCCGGTATCCGGAGCTGTCGTTCCATTGAAGTGGAAAGATTGGAAATCCGAGCTTTTCACCATCGCGTTTGCTGAGTTTACCCTTACCTACAGGTTTTAAAATCAGGGGCAGATGGGCAAATTCCGGAGCGTCCCAACCGAAAGCCTTGTAAAGCTGACAATGAAGCGCCAGGGAAGGCAGCCATTCTTCACCGCGAATTACATGGGTGATTTCCATCAGATGATCATCCACAATATTCGCCAGGTGGTAGGTTGGCATTCCGTCACTCTTATAGAGTACCTTGTCGTCCAGGGTATTGCCGTGAATCTGAATCCGGCCCCGGATCAGGTCATTAAATTGCACTACAGTGTCCAGAGGCCACATAAACCGGATTACATAGGGAGCTCCGGAAGTGATCAGATCTGTAACTTCCTCAGGAGATAATGACAAGGAGTTATTTAATTGGGTCCGATTTTCCCAGTTGTAGATAAAGGTTTCTCCGTTTTTCTCATGAGATACCCGCATCTGCGTCAGCTCCTCTTCAGAATCAAAGGCGTAATAAGCCCATCCTGTATCGATAAGCCTGTTTATGTGTTCTTTGTACATGGCTTGTCGTTCGCTTTGGCGGTACGGCCCGAAATCTCCATGATTTTGGGGGCTTTCATCCGGAGTTATGCCCAGCCAGTCTAACGCTTCTGCGATATATTGTTCGGCTCCGGGCACAAAACGGCTTTGGTCTGTGTCTTCTATCCTGAGGACAAAGTCTCCGCCGTGTTTTCTGGCAAATAAGTAGTTGAAAAGAGCCGTGCGGACGCCTCCAATGTGGAGTGGCCCCGTGGGACTGGGGGCAAATCTAACGCGTACCTTGTTTTTCATAGCGGTGGAATAAGGCACAAAGATAGACACCCGACTTCAATTGGCAACGGGAACTTAGGCAGGTTTCATTTCCTCTGGAATGCGCGGATTCATAATGCGAAACCAAAGGGGCGGAATCAGGGAAAGAACCATGGATGTCGGATAGCCGAAAGGCATGTCCGGGGAACTGTCGTGATAGTCGAGTATTTGATACTTTTTTGAAGACTTATAATGATGATCACTGTGCCGGGTCAGTTCGTATAAAATGATGCGACCCATAAGGTGATTGCTGTTCCATGAGTGCACTTCGCGAACGCGTTCATAACGACCCGAAGGCATTTTAAGACGCAAGAGTCCGTAGTGTTCAATATAGTTAACCGTTTCGAGCAACAAAAACCCAATAATCCCGCAAAGCCATAGAAAAACGGTCGTAAATCCGCCGAAAAGAAAATATAGGACGACCAAATAGGCAATTTGGAAGAGGGAATACCAGAACATGTCATTTTCTATGGAAAGAAAAGAATGTCCACTCTTTTCTAAAAGCTGCTTTTGAATGCGCCATGCACTGGTATACTGCCTCGTTACCGAGGTGAACCAAAAGGAATATACCGTTTGGTTATATCGGGCAGTCGCCGGATCTTCAGGGGTTGCGGCGTTCAGATGGTGGCCGTAGTTGTGTTCGATATAAAAGTGCATGTAAAAACTCGGAATCAGCAGGAGTTTGCCGAGAAAACGTTCAGGGGAAGACTGTCTGTGACCCAGTTCGTGTGCTACATTAATGCCGTTCGTGCCGAGAACAATACCCAATGAAAAAGCAATCCCCCAATACTCAAAGGTTTCTAAGCCGCCGCTTGAGATTTTTGTGCCAACGACCCAGATAAGAGAAAAGACGATCGGAATGTTGGCATAGAGCATCAGATCGTAGATGGGGTTGATACGGGTGGATGCCCTGGATTCCCCCGAGAGGTTTTGGGCGTCCTGGGCCAGGGTGATTTCTAAAAGAGGGATGATTAAAAAGCTGTAAATTGGAGTGGTAAGACTCCAGTAGCCTCCCAGGCCAATTCCGATATAGGCGGAGAGCGGAATGGTAAACGCAGCAAGGTATTTCAGCGATTTCATATTAGCTTTAACATGTTTTTGGGCCCGGAATCCAAGGCGGCGTGCTATCTTGGTATTAAAGATATAAAAATTGGAGAGTTACGACTTCATCCTGGAGAAACTGGAAGCCTTTACCTCGCGGTATTACAAGAGGCAACTTTTAAAGGGAGTTTTTTTATTTCTGTTCATTGGCGGGCTGCTTTTATTAGCCATAGGGGCCCTGGAGTACTATTTATGGCTGAACTCCCAATCCCGAAGTGTCTTATTGTGGGCCGGGGTTTTACTGGAAGGGTTTTTATTTCTTCGTTACATCCTCGCGCCGCTTTCACAACTCTTCAGATTGCGGAGAGGCTTGAGTTATAAAGAGGGATCACAACTTATTGGGACACATTTTCCCGAGGTAAGCGACAAATTGTTTAACCTGCTCGAACTCTCTGAGAATCCTGAACGCTCGGAGCTTCTTTTGGCCAGCATAGAACAGCGGTCCAGAGAACTGGCCCGGGTCCCGTTTCACCGGGCCGTTAAAATGAATGAGGCATACCGGTTTTCTAAATACGCTGTTATTCCTCTGGTTGTAGGGGTAATGATCTGGCTTACAGGGAACGGGATTGAATTTTTGAATTCATACCAAAGGGTAGTTAACTATGAAATGGCGTATCAGGCTCCGGCGCCTTTCCGTTTTGAACTCCTGACGCCTTCCCTCAAAGGGAGGGAAGACCAGGTTTTTATATTAAAAGTGCGGACTCCGGGAATCGTACAGCCTGACCAGGTACGCCTGGTTCTGGAGGGGAGCACAATAATCATGGAACGCACGGGAGATTTTTTCGAGTACTCTTTCCGCCCGCCCTTAAAGTCTGCTGACTTTTATTTTGAAGCCTCTGAGGTCACCTCAGGAACCTATCGTCTGGAAGTGCTACCGGTGCCTGTTATTGACCGCTTTGAAATGCGCTTTACCTATCCTCAATACCTCGGGTTGGTGGATCAATCTTTGCAGGCCAGTGGAAACGCCACAGTGCCTGAGGGGACGCGCATCGAATGGAGGTTACGGACGATCCATGCAGATAACGTTGTATATACAGATCCGGATACGGTTCTCGTCAGGCCTGTTATGGATAACGAGGCTGGATTTGTAAAACGAATTTTCAACCCGCTGCCATATACCGTGAGCGCCTCGAATGATGGGATTCCCGAGTTCGACAAATTGAATTATAGAATTGATGTGCTGAGGGATGAACCTCCTGGAATTAAGGTGGAGATGGAGCAGGATACGGCGAGTGTCAACATGGCATTTTTCGGAGGAACCGTTTCGGATGATCATGGATTGCAACGATTGAGAATGATCGCATTTCCGACGAATTCAGAAGAGGACCGTCAGGAAATAGAAATACCCGTTCCAAAAACGACATTTCACACATTTTACTATACGTTCCCCAGCGGGTTGGAAGTTCAGGAAAGTGGAGCGTACACCGTGTTTTTTGAAATAACCGATAACGATGGGAACAGAGGGGGTAAGACCAGAAGGAGCAGGGAATTCCGCTTAAGACTTTACAATGCTGAAGAAGTTGATAATCAACAGCTTGTCCGACAAAACGATGTCCTGAAGGGAATGGAGCGTTCTGCTGAACAGCGGAAGGATTTGGAAAAAACGCTGGAGGAATTACTGCAAGATCAGAAAGAGAGCGGGGAATTGAGTTTTGATGAAAAGGAGAAACTCAAGCGGTTTTTCGAACAACAGGAACAACAGGAACAGCTTATGGAAAAATTCAGCAAAGAGCTGTCTGAAGGCCTTGAGAAGAGTGGAGAGCCGGAAAGCGAGTTGCTTAAAGAACGGTTGGAACGGCAGGAGGCTGAGGCTCGGAAAAACGCAGCCATGATGGAGGAAATGAAAGAAATTCTGGAGAAATTGGATAAGGAAGAGCTGGAGGCGCGTATGGAAGAACTTTCCAAATCACAAAAGAACAACAGGCGGAGTATGGAACAACTTTTAGAGCTTACTAAAAGGTATTATGTTCAGGAGAAGAGCAGGCAACTCGGCAGGAAATTATCAACATTAGCTGAAGTTCAGAAAAAGGAATCAGAATCAGGAGAAGCGCGAGAGAAAAGACAAGAGCGACAAGAACAACTTAATGCGGATTTTCAGGATGTAAAACGAGAATTACAGGAGCTGGAGGAGCGTAACGAAAACCTAAAAAAGCCCTTGCCCTGGGAGCGGAATCAAAAGACAGAGGAGGCAGTTACTGAGAATCAGGAAGAGGCCCTGAAGGATTTGAAGAAAGAAGAGGGTCAGGAGGAGTCCGAGGAGGATGCTACTCCGCAAAAGGATGAGAAGGCGAGAAAACAACAAAAGAGAGCCTCAGAAAAACTCAAAGAACTGAGTGAAGATTTGAATCAGGGGGCTTCTGCAGGCGGAGCAGAGACGATTGCCGAAGACGCGGAGATGCTTCGTCAAATCCTGGACAACCTTGTGGTTTTTTCCGTAGAGCAGGAAATGCTCTTCAATCGGATTCAGGAAGGGGGAGATGATCCGATCGTACATTCCGGGGACATCCGAAAGCAACAGCAATTGAGGCAGCTTTTCGAGCATGTTGACGACAGCCTGTTTGCATTGTCTTTAAGGCGTGCAGAGATATCGGAGATCGTAAACACAAAAATTACCGATGTGTACTATAACACGGACAAGGCGCTGGAGAGTTTTGCAGAGAATAATTGGTTTCGGGGGGCTTCCTACCAGCAATACGTCTTTAGTGCAGCCAATGAGCTGTCCGCCTTTCTGGCCGATATGCTGGACAATATGCAGGACTCTTTGATGCCTGGAAAGGGAAGGGGGCAGGGTTCAGAGGTTCAGTTGCCGGACATCATACAAAGCCAGGAGGAACTGCGAAAACAGATGCAGGAGGGCGGCGAAGAAAAGGGTTCTCAGGGCCAGCCCAGCACTCCGGGTGCGGGACAAGGATCAGAGAAGGGAGCCGGGGATACGGGGACTCAAAAGGGCGATGGAAAAGGCAAGGGCGAGGGTGAAGGTGAAGAAAATGGAGGGGATGGTAAAATGGAAGGAGGAGACAGAGGATCTGGCCGGGGAAAGGATGGGGAGGAAAATGGCAAGGCGGGAGGCCAGGATGGGTTATCGGAGGCAGAGTATGAAGAGTACTATCAGATCTACAAAGAGCAACAAAGAATTCGGCAGGAATTAGAGTTCCAATTGAAAAACATGATTAATGATTCGGACAGGAAACTCGGAGAGCGCATTGCAAGGGAAATGGAGCAATTTGAGAATGAGCTTTTACGGACTGGAATTACCCAAAAAACGGCGGACCGTTTAAATAGGATTCAACAACAGCTGATGCGGCTGGAAAATGCTACCTTAAAACAAGGGTTAGAAGAACAACGCGAAAGCAGCACGCGCAAGAATGAGTTTACAAACCCGGTTTTGACGCCGCCTGAGATCTTCGGCCGGAAGGAACGTGAAATAGAATTTTTAAACAGAGAAGCCCTACCTTTGCGCCGCCAATATCGCGACAGGGTAAAGAAGTATTTCATTGGGAGAGATAGCGTACCATTATCAGACGGAGTTCAGTCTTAAAGACGAAGCCAAACATACCGATTGGATTATTCGGGTAGTGGAGAAGGCTGACTTAAAGACGGGCATATTGAATTTTATTTTTGTTTCGGATGAAGAGTTGCTCGAAATGAATCGGACATATCTGGGCCATGACTATTTTACAGATATTATCACTTTTGAATACGAAGAAATGGAAGGTGTTTCCGGGGACTTATTTATTTCTACGGATCGGGTACTGGAGAACGCAAATGAATTGAAGTGCGATTTTGAAGAAGAGATGCGAAGGGTTATGGCGCATGGGGTGCTTCACCTGTTAGGATATAAGGATAAGTCGAAGGAAGATGAAATGAAAATGCGCAACCTGGAGGAGAATGCGTTAGAATTGTTCCACGTGAAACATAATCCAAATGTTTAACGAAGTATACGATGTTATTGTGGTTGGAGGGGGTCATGCCGGCTGCGAAGCTGCGGCCGCTGCGGCCAATATGGGGTCCAGGACATTATTGATCACCATGAATTTGCAGACTATTGGACAGATGTCCTGTAATCCTGCTATGGGTGGAATTGCCAAAGGTCAGATTGTTAGGGAAATCGATGCCATGGGCGGTTACAGTGGGATTGTAACCGATATGTCGGCCATACAGTTTAAGATGCTCAATAAGAGTAAAGGACCGGCAATGTGGAGCCCCAGGGCTCAAAATGACAGAATGCGTTTTGCAGAGGAATGGCGTTTAAGGCTTGAAGGATTACCAAATCTTGATTTCTATCAGGAAATGGCTGTAGGGATTACAACTGAGGGCGACAGGATTACCGGAGTGCGCACGTCGCTTGGACTTCAAATTTCCGGCAAGGCTGTAGTCCTGACAAACGGGACCTTCTTAAATGGCCTGATTCATATTGGAACAAAGCAATTTGGCGGCGGACGGGCTGGTGAAAAGGCTAGTACAGGAATAACGGAGCAATTAGTTTCTTATGGGTTTAGTACGGGAAGGATGAAGACGGGGACACCGCCAAGAGTGGACGGGAGAAGCCTGAATTATGATATGATGGTACCACAGCCTGGCGATCCGAATCCCGGGAAGTTCTCGTACATGGACACCCCTTTGCTGAAAGAGCAGCGGGACTGTCATATGACGTACACAAATACAGAAGTACATGAATTACTCAAGGAAGGATTTGACCGTTCTCCTATGTTTAATGGCCGAATTCAAAGTATTGGGCCAAGATATTGCCCGAGTATAGAGGATAAAATTGACCGGTTTAAAGAAAAGGATCGCCACCAGATTTTTGTAGAGCCGGAAGGGTGGAATACAGTAGAGGTCTATGTAAATGGATTTTCGACATCTTTGCCTGAGGATGTTCAATTTAAGGCCTTGAAGTCTGTAGCGGGATTTGAGAAGGTCAAATTCTTCCGCCCTGGATACGCTATAGAATACGACTATTTCCCGCCTACACAGCTCACGCATACCCTGGAGACAAAATTGATATCGAATCTGTTTTTTGCAGGACAGATCAATGGCACAACAGGTTATGAAGAGGCGGGAGCCCAAGGGATCATGGCGGGGATTAATGCGCACCTAAAGGTACAGGAAAAGGAGCCATTTATCTTGCAGAGAGATGAGGCGTACATTGGGGTTTTAATAGATGACCTGATCACAAAAGGGACTGAAGAGCCTTACAGAATGTTTACATCAAGGGCCGAGTACCGCACCTTGTTAAGGCAGGACAATGCGGATATACGTTTAACAGAGCGCTCCTTTTCCCTGGGTCTTGCACGGGAAGATCGACTTCGGAATGTGGAAAAAAAAGTAAGTCAATCCAGCAAGCTCGTTGGGTTTTTTAAAAAGACCAGTTTTGTCCCTGAGGAGGTGAACCCCATTCTGGAGACGCTGGATTCGAGGCAAGTTACGCAGGGCGATAAGCTTTTTAAAATATTTTCCAGACCTAAAGTCCGAATGCAGCACATGCAGAAGCTGAATAGCGTTTCTGCATTTATCAATGAAAATAAGATGCCTGAAGAGGTGTTAGAGCAGGCTGAGATTCAGGTGAAATATGCCGGATATATCGAGAAAGAAAAACTCAATGCCGACAAGTTACAGCGATTGGAAAATATGCGGATTCCAAAAGATTTTGAGTATATGCCACTCTCCTCACTCTCTATGGAAGCAAGACAAAAGCTTTCAGAGGTACGGCCGGCAACCATTGCTCAGGCCTCTCGTATTAGTGGGGTATCCCCCAGTGACATAAGTGTGTTATTGGTGTTTCTTGGCAGATAGTTCCACGTGGAACATATCAGCTGAGGCTGTTATATTTTATAACAGAATTAGACAAACCCAAAGAATCAGCATAAGTGAGACAGGATGTCTGAACTGAATACTTTGACGTTAACAGACCATTTGGTATCCGGGGATGAGTTTCGTTTAATTTGGAACGAGCATTACCAATGTTTTCAAACCCACCCCGTCCCGGAACACCCGGAAAGGTACTACGAAAGTAAAGACTACATTTCCCACTCCGATAGTGCAGATACGGCTATGGCCAAATTGTATCAGCGTGCTAAAAAGATCAACCTTAATAATAAGTTGAAACTAGTCAGGCGCTATTGCGGACAGGAGGGGGTGCTTATGGATATAGGAGCGGGCACCGGGGATTTTGTAAAACATGCTCAAGACCATGGATGGGAAGCGTACGGCGTAGAGCCTAATGAAACGGCCAGAGAACGAGCACATAAAAAAGGAGTGGCTGTCTATAGTCGTATTACCGTCCAGCGGGAAGCCATTTATGATGCGGTGACCCTGTGGCATGTGCTGGAACATCTTCCGGATCTCGATGCGGAAATTCGAACGATATCTAAAACGCTGAAGCCTGGGGGCTGGTTGATTTTGGCCGTGCCGAATTATAAATCACTCGACGCAAAATATTATAAATCAGACTGGGCGGCTTATGATGTCCCCAGACACCTTTGGCATTTTTCCAGAGGGTCGATACAGACAATTTTCAAAAAACAGGGATTTGAACTGCGGGCCGTAAAACCGCTTTGGTTGGATGCGTTTTATATTTCCTGGCTTTCAGAGATCTATAAAAAGAATCCTCTGGCTGCACTATCTGGCGCATTGATGGGTGCAGCTTCAAATTTCTCCGGGATATTCACCAGGGAGTTTTCATCCCAGGTCTATTGTCTGCAAAAAGAAGGCTAAATGAATTTTAAAGACCTTGAACGCCTTAATTGAGGCAAGCCGGGCACCAGGATTCAGAGACAGGAGAACGTCGAAATAAACGAGGCCAGGGAGCGGACATTTCAATAGTCAAATTCTATCGGGAAACCCCGAGCCATCAACAGAGGCAATTAATAAAATTTTGCTCAAACAAATAATATTGAAATTCCAGCCTACAAGCCAAAAACCTTTTCTACTTTTGCGCCCTAAACAAAAACACCCTAATATGAAAAAATGGATTGGGTTTATGACCTTCCTGCTTATGGCGAGCTGTCAACAGGAAAAAATCGGCTATGTCGATAATGTGAAACTGATGGACGGTTATAAAAAGAAACAAGAAGTTGAGGCCAGTTTTCAACTTAAATCAGAAGCTTTTGCCAGAAAGCGCGATAGTATTTCCCAGGCCTTTCAATTCGAGGCCCAACAACTTCAAACCGCTACAGAGAGCATGCCGAAGGATAGGGCCCAGGAAGCATTCGCTGTACTCCAACAAAAAGGACAAATGATGGGGCAGCAGTTGCAACAGGAAGAGCAACAAATCCAGCAGATGGGCCAGATGAAAATGGACAGCGTAGTGACCGAAGTTCGCGAAACCATCCAGGAATACGGGGCGGCCAATGGCTATCGTTTTATTTTTACAGGAGGAGAAGGAGGCAGCGTACTCTATGGAGATGATGCCTCTGACGTCACTGAGCAAGTTTTAAGCCAACTCAACGGCGGGCTTGCAAAGCAATAGAACAAACACCGTGATTGATATAAGACCCGGAGCTGCTTACAGTACCGGGTTTTTTATTGGAGAAGGAACAGGAGAAAAATGGCCGGGATAAAATAGACCACAATGGTTCGGGCACCTTCATAGTCTTTCGCTATTCGTTGTCCGAACAACAGCATCAACAATACAAGACAAGACACTAAAGCCCCTAAGAATGCAAGATTGTTTCCGCTTCCCAAAAGCAATTGAATCAATCCAATCCCACACAGAATTCCTGCAGCCAACTCCATGATAGTCAATACGATAAATAGAGTAGGGACGAAAGTTTTAAATGGAGTTTGTGAGAAATGATCACTAAGCCATGTAAGGTTTCCCTTCCAGTCCAGGAGTTTGTCAAGACCACTTTGAATAAAGGTAATGACCAGAAAGATGAGCAATAAAACTTCGGCAGCGTAATCTGTCAACACATTCATAAAGACATTTTTTGAGCCGGTTTGGCGTGCAGTAGGCGGGTTAACTTAATGGAAAGATCGGTAAATATAATTTTGGCATTCCCATTGCGCAAGATGTGATATCGAGCGCGTTCAAACTCCTGAACCATCTCGCGCACATTATTTTCATGAATAAAAGAGGCGAAGCGCTCCAGATCAAAGTCCGAATCGTGCATTTTGAGATAAACCAGCGAATGCGCGTTGTAGTTGATTAACATGGCCTGGCGAATCAGCGACAGACAATAGGCCAGAAACTTTTTTTGCGTTTCCCTCCCGGTTTTTGAAACTTCCTCACTCCACAGGATAAGTTCGTGTATAGCGGCCCGATTCCCTTTGGCTTTAAAAGCGGTGCGCGCCCATTGGGCGAACCATTTTTCAAAGATCAGATCCTCTGAATCCTGCAACATAAGATCCAGGGCCTTGTTGAAATTACCGTTGGCTTCCTGCGCTAAGTGATGCGCCTCCTCCCTGGATGCCCCCTGTTGAATGAGCCCATCTGTGATCACGGATTCCGGCAAGGCGGGAAATTGAAGGATTTGACAACGGCTTTTAAGCGTCTTGAGAAGTTGCCCGGGATCTTCGGCAATCATGAGTAGGACTGTTTTCTGCGGAGGCTCTTCTATAAGCTTGAGGAGTTTATTGGCCGCCGAGGAATTCATGCGATCTACCATCCAAATAATCATGATTTTGTAGCCTCCCTCGTAAGACTTCAAGCTTAGTTTGCGAACAATATCCTGAGCTTCATCCACCCCGATCTGGCCCTGTTTTTTCTCAATGCCAATTGCCCTGTACCAGTCGAATAGGTTTCCATAAGGCTGTTCGGACAGAAAAGTGCTCCACGCGGCTCTGTAATGATCACTTACCGGGTGGCTGGAAACGGTTTCAGAGGTCGCTACCGGAAAAGCAAAATGCAAATCAGGATGGTTCAGGTGGTCACATTTTTTATTGCAGTCTATGTTTCCACCTGCATTTTCGCCTCCTTTATTTTTGCAGAGCAGGTATTGTGCATAGGCCACGGCCATGGGTAAAGTCCCCGAACCTTCCGGACCTATAAATAGCTGTGCATGCGGTACGCGACCTGCATCGGCGCTAGAGGTGAGGTGGTGTTTTAAATGATTCAGTCCCAGGACCTGAGAAAACTTCATAATCTCAAAGATAGTCTTTTGAAGGAACACAAATGAAAAAGCGGCAGGACCCATGGAGTGTCATTTCAATTATGAGTATTTTTGTCACTTCAACAAAGCAAGTAAGATGAAAACGATTGAAGATTTCGATTTTAAAGATAAAAAAGCCCTGATCCGTGTGGATTTCAATGTCCCCCTGGATTCCGATCTGAACGTGTCGGACAACAACCGAATTGAAGCGGCTAAACCGACGATCATAAAAATTCTGGAAGACGGTGGAAGCGCCATTTTAATGAGCCACCTGGGAAGACCAAAGGGCACAAAGAATGCGGATATGTCACTGTCTCACATTGTCGAAAGTGTTTCCGAAACATTGGGCGTAAAAGTGAAATTTGTAGCGGACTGCATAGGAGCTTCTGTTGCCCAGGCAGTAGAAGAATTGAGAAGCGGGGAGGTATTGTTGTTGGAAAACCTGCGGTTTTATAAAGAAGAAGAATCCGGAGACTTAGATTTTGCAGAGCAGCTATCGCATTGGGGAGACGTTTTTGTAAATGATGCCTTCGGAACAGCGCACCGGGCTCATGCCTCAACTACGGTAATTGCCCAATACTTTCCAGAACGCAAGTGTTTTGGATATCTTCTCGCTGCAGAAATTAAAGCAATTGACACCGTAATGAAAACAGGAAAAAAGCCAGTCACAGCAATCCTGGGAGGGGCCAAAGTATCCAGTAAGATTACGATTATAGAAAATATTTTGGAGAAAATAGACCACCTTATTATCGGCGGAGGAATGACCTACACCTTTGTGCTCGCGCAGGGGGGGGCCGTAGGAGATTCTATTTGTGAGCCGGACAAGGTCGATCTCGCCCACTCTATTTTGAAAAAAGCCAGCGCTTTGGGTGTTCAGGTTCACTTACCGGTAGATGTAGTGGCAGCGGATGCTTTTAGCAATGAAGCCCAAACTCGTGTGATGCCTGCCAACGCGATTGAAAAAGGATGGCAGGGTCTGGATGCAGGACCTGAAACCCTCAAGCAGTTCAGGGAGGTCATATTGCAGTCTAAAACCATTCTCTGGAATGGGCCTGTTGGGGTTTTTGAAATGGAAAATTTTTCGAAAGGAACTATTGAAGTTGGGAACGCTGTTGTTGAAGCCACTGAGAATGGCGCTTTTTCCCTGGTAGGGGGAGGAGATTCTGTGGCGGCCGTAAAACAGTTTGGGTTTCAGGATAAAGTCAGTTATGTCTCTACCGGAGGCGGGGCCATGCTCGAAAGTCTCGAAGGAAAAACGCTGCCTGGGATTGCGGCAATTATGCAAGAACCTAAACCGTAAGGGATTAAGAACACTTTAAGGACAAAAAATGCGTTCTTACTAAAAAACAGATGAATTCAATTTGGGTATTTTCAACACTATGAAATTAAGCGGTATAAAGTTTCTGATTTTTGCAGGGGCGCTGCTTTTAACACAGGCAGGCATCGGTCAGGTGCAGCAACCTCAAGACGCCGTTTCCGGAAATGACAGCACTGTTTTGAAATTTATAGAGAACCCCGTGAAAGACCTGCAGGAGGTGGCGCTTTCAGAAGGGACAGACTCTCTGATCAGCACACTGAAGGATCATCCTGAGGCGGCCAGGTTTGATAGCCTCTGGTTGCAGGAACTCCGAATGGCCAGCCAGAGTTTTACCGAAATGTCCAGTGAAATACAGGAAGTGGCAGCCGACTCACTGAATGTCAAAACGGATTCGATTGCTACAGAATTATTAAAAGAGCGTTTGCGTTTGCTGGACGAGAAAACCCCGTTTAACATTAGTTACAATCCCTCCCTTGAAAGGGTGATTAATCATTTCCTGACCCACAGAAGAGATTTAATGCAACGCATGCTCTCTGAGAGCACTTACTATTTCCCACTATTTGAGGAAACACTGGATAAGTACAACCTTCCTCTGGAATTGAAATACCTCTCTATTGTTGAGTCTGCGTTGAATCCTACCGCGAAATCGAGGGTAGGGGCGACCGGCCTTTGGCAGTTCATGTACAGCACGGGACGAATTTACGGATTGGATGTAAGCAGTTATGTAGATGAACGGAGTGACCCGGTTATGGCCACGGATGCAGCGAGCAGGTATCTCTCTAAGCTTCACGATATTTTTGACGACTGGGACCTGGCGCTTGCCGCCTATAATTCCGGCCCGGGGAATGTCAATAAGGCCATCAGGCGATCCGGAGGGTATCAGAATTACTGGAGTATTCGCGGGTTTCTTCCCAGAGAAACTGCGGGCTATGTTCCCGCATTTCTGGCTACTATGTATGTGTTTGAATACGCTGAAGAATACGGGATTAAACCCACTGAGTCTAGACGGTATGCATTTGAAACAGACACCGTATTAGTTAAAGGAACCATCACTTTTGAACAAGTAACGGAGATCACGGGGGTACCCGAAGAAGAGCTTAAAATCCTGAATCCCGCATATAAACTGGGGATTATCCCTAAGATTACCGGGAAGGACTATACTTTGAGGCTTCCATCTTCGGCTATAGGACCTTTTGTATCCAACGAAGTGGCGTTGTATGAAAAATTTAAGAAAGAGATTGAAGCCCGCGAGCTGGCACTTCCGAAATATGTAGAATCCAACGACCGTATTCGCTACAGGGTGCGCAGCGGGGATTATCTGGGCAAAATAGCGGAGCGCTACGGCGTTGGGGTTAGTCAGATAAAACAGTGGAACGGGTTAAAGTCCAATATGCTGCGAGAAGGACAACGACTCACAATTTATCCGCGGAAACCCGTTGCTATAGAATCTGCAGCACCGTCCACCAGCAAGGCGGTTGCGGCCTCAGATTCTGGCGACAAGGTTCATGTAGTCGAGAAGGGGGATTCGCTCTGGACGATTTCTAAAAAATATCAGGGAGTTTCAATCGAAAATCTTCGAGAATGGAACGGTATTCGCGGTAATGACTTAAAACCTGGAACACGGCTGAAGTTGTGCAGTTGTGCTCCCTAATCAGAACCTTTATGAAACCTTTCCTTATTTCCGTTTTCTCTGCAGTCTTTTTGCTGGCCTGCCAGGACAAACCATCAAAGCAGTATAAACCCGCTTCTTTAGGAGCCATAAACACCCTTGCCGTGGTTATGGATAACGAATTGTGGGAAGGTGCGGTCGGAGACAAGGTTCGCGAGCATTTTGCAGCCCCGGTCCTGGGGCTCACATGGGACGAACCCCTTTTGAACCTGGAGCACATGCCCGGCAGTGTTTTTCGAGGAACAACCCGCCACCGCAGGGCAGTTCTATTCGTAGATTTAGACACGGTCAGTGGGGCTCAAATCCAGGACGACCTCTACGCCAGTCCCCAGAAGGTTGCCGTGATCAAGGGAAAGACCGAGGCCGAACTTATCGCATCTATCGAATCTGCTTCTGAGCAGATTATTTCCTCCTTTAAGGGAATGGAGCTAGAAGAGTCCCAAAATCGCTTTTTACGATCGCTTAGCAAAGAAACGGTATTGTCTGAAAAATTCGGAATTTCTCTGCGCCTGCCGTCCCTTTATAGCGTGGGAAAACAGGAAGAAGACTTTGTTTGGATTGACCGCGAAATCCAAAAAGGGAGTATGAACATCATTGTTTATGAAATGCCCGGGGAAAGTTTCAACTCGGATTCGACCTTTGTTCAGGACATCCTGCAAATGAGGGACTCCATTGGGAAGAAGTATATCCCGGGCCCTGATGTCCCGGGAAAAATAACGTATATGGGGACTGAAAAGGCTTTTGCACCCTACATTTTCCCGGCAGAAGTGGCGGGGAAGAAAGCTGTTGAGGTGCGGGGGATTTGGGAAGTCGTCAATTACCCTATGGCAGGCCCCTTTTTAACCTATATCATCAACGACGAAGAGCGTAACAGGAAACTGGTGCTCGAGGGATTTACCTTCGCGCCCGCCACTAATAAAAGGGATTATATGTTTGAGCTGGAGGCTATTATGAAGACCGTTAGCTTTCAGTGATTGGCTTCCTTTATGTAACTCATAAAAAAAGCCCCTTAGTTAGGGGCTTTTTTTGTAGTGGTAACAGATGAAATCTCAAGACCTTAATTAAAGGCAAACCCTGTTGAAACTCTAAAAATAAAGGCATACATGGTGACCAGCCAAAGGGCAAAGCAAAACCATGAAAAGACCTTAAAGTATTTTGTGAGGATAATACTTGTCCAGTTTCTAAAGGCTTCTACATAGATTTCTCTTACGAGTATTAATTTTTCCATATGTGTTCTTTTAGAGTGTTTCTGCAACAAAGATGTCGCGTTGTACTCCTAATATTGAAAATATCAGATGAAACACGGAAAAATCAGAATGAAATGCGAAGGTGTCTTCCAAGGGCCCTTCAAAGTACTGTAAATGCACTTCACGGGGTAAGGAATGGATTGATTACATGTTTACGATAATGAATTCAGATCTCCTGTTGCGCTGGTGTTGATCTTCGGTACATCGCACACTTCCATCACACTCATTGAGTAATTGAGATTCTCCAAAGCCGTCAGCGCTTTCGATGCGCTCGCGGTCAATACCCTGGCTAATCAGGTAATCACGGGTGCTTTTCGCCCTCCGATCTGAGAGCTTTTGGTTATAGGCTTTCGGCCCCCTCGAGTCGGTATGCGCGGCAATTTTAATGACCATTGAAGGGTATTCCTGCATCACTGCAACGAGTTTATCTAATTCAAGGGCGGCGTCTTCGCGTACCGTGTCTTTGTCAAAATCAAAATAGATCATCTCCGTTTTGAGCTTCTTAATACCATCTTCTATGGTGACCAACTCTTCGAGTTTGCTCATCGTAACATCTGTGTAGACTAAATTATTCTCCTCAGTCTCAATGAACTTGTCTTTTTCAGCATAGAGGTCCTTTTGAAGTCGGAGGTGATATTTTTTGTGACTGTCCAGATCTTCAAATACGAAACCGCCATCCGCATCCGAAATCACTTCTTTCAGTTTAATATTGTTTTCATCCAGGAGTTCCACGAGGGCATCCGGTAGCCTGTCTCCTGTGATTTTGTCTGTAATGACACCGGCTATGGCGTTTTCATTAACCTCTTCAGGGAACAGGCGCTCAAAGCTATAGAGGTCATCGTCGCCTTTACCGCCGTCTCTATTGGAAGCGAAATATCCTTTTTGGGTTTCTTCACTGACAATAAAGGAAAAGTCGTCTTTGCCACTGTTAATGGGTTTCCCCATATTTATAATGTCCCGGAACCCTTCTTCTTCATCAAATTCTGCCTGAAAGACATCCAGTCCCCCTAGTCCTGTATGCCCATCCGAGGAGAAGTACAGTTTTGTGCCCGTAAAAAACGGAAACATCTCTTTTTGTTCCGTATTGATTTGGGTGCCGAGGTTTTTAGGCATGGAATACGTTCCGTCTTCATAAATATCCACAGTGAAAATATCTGTTTCCCCCATACTTCCCGGCCTGTCTGATACGAAATACAATTGTTTTCCATCCGGACTTACCGCCGGATGCCCCGTGGAGTAGTCATCTCCATTGAAAGGCAATTCCTCGGCCTCTGACCATTCTCCATTTACTTTCTGAGACCGATAAAGTTTCAGATGGTTTACGCCCTGATTGTCTCTCCGCAGCTTTTTCCCAAAATTATTTCGGGTAAAATACATGGTGTTGTGGTCTGGAGAAAAGGCCACTGCCGCCTCGTGATACTTGGTGTTGATGCTTTTGGAGAATTTAACGGCAGAATTCAACTCATCTGATTCTTCATTCATCTTCGCCACATACAGATCCAGGTAAGGTTGCTCATTCCATTTGTATCGACGCGTCGCAAAAAACGCGGAGTCCAGGGAAGAGGCATAAACGATCTTATCTTCTTCATAAAAGGTTGGTGCGAAGTCTGAATATTCAGAATTTATCTGCAGGTTTTTAACGGCAAACATTTCGTCTGCATCCAGGATGTTGTCCAGGGTAGTCTCGCGCTCGAGGACTTCCTGCTGGCGATATCTTCCAACAGGAGACCCTTCGACTTTTTTGTCATATAATTTGAGAATGCGCCTTGCCCTCCCATATTTTCCTAAACCTTTAAGGGATTGAGAGTACTTAAAAAGGTATTCCGCGGAAAGTTCTTCGTCAGCGGCCTCGTATAATTTTTCGTACCAGAAGTTGGCGCGCTCCATATCTGAGTTAAAGTAATGAGCATCGGCCACACGCTCTATGATTTCAGGACTTGAAATTTCAGGGTTTCGCTCCAATCCAAGTTCGTATAATTCGGCTGCATCGGCGTACCACATCTTCTCAAAATACTGATCGGCTTTTTTTATGATAGCATTTGGAGCGGCTTTAGCTTCTGAAAAGTCCGTCTTGTTTTCCAGGACGCTGCTCGCTGGGGAGGTCGGACTTTCCGTTTGAAGGGTAAAGGGTTCCGCCGGATCAATCGGCTCATTCTCTACAACCAGCAATTCTATAATGGTGTTTTTTCCTTTTTCAACTACTTTACGGGCAGCCAGGAGGGCTTCTTCTCCGGAATCAAAACGCGAATTGCAGAGATAGAGTTTTTCATCTTCCGGATGAACAAAAGAAATGACATCCACCCCGTTGCGATTGAGCCTTTTGTATAGTTTTGAAACGCCTATGGAAGATTCCAAAACAGTAATTACCGGGTAAAATCCTTTTTCTACACCCTTCATCCGGTAGTAGCTCACAATTGGGATGCCCAGGTCGCTAGCCTCCTGTACCCACAGATCCTCTTCATCGGACTTCGTTTCCGCGGCAGTCTCTGAATCTAAGATCTCCTCTTCCAACTCCTGGCCTGCCATAACACCCAGGCCAATCTCCTGCGCATTTACTGCAGACCCGGAAAAAACAGAAAGGAAGATCAGCAAGGCGCAGAAAATGGCAGAACGATTAATGTGGGTTGAACTTCTCACGGTGTAGCGATTTGAGGAAAATTAATTTCGAATCTCTAAAATACCGCAATGAGCAGCGCCGGCTAATTTTTTGTTGTAAAACCCTATAAATATGCTACTAAGGGGGGTTTCGGGTAAGTGTGAACAGAAATTGGGCACCCCGATAGCCGGCTTTTTCGGGCGTGCCGGATTCTTAAAAATGGGCAAGCAAAAAAAAGGCATCCCACAGAGGATGCCTTTAAAATTCAAACGGGATATGTTTATTCCTGTTTTTCTTCTAATTTATCATCTTCTCTGGAAGCGTCCTTGAACTCTTTGATTCCACTGCCCAAACCGCGCATTAATTCCGGTATTTTCTTTCCTCCGAAAAGCAGCAGAACTATAACGACAATAACCGCGATCTGCCAAGGGCCTATAGCCAAAAATATTCCGAGTGCATTCATATCAACACTTTTTTTAAGACTGTAAAGGTAGTAAAAAACGGGATAGGAATCTTTTAATTGTGGTATAAGGTGTATTTTAGACATCCAGAATTGAGGCTTCCAGAGCCTTGATATAATAGCCCCGGCAGGATTGAGCTTGATGGCAATCCAGGATTATGGGCATATGGACGGACACTCATGGAGCAGAAAAAAAAGAGAAAGGAACTCAAGCGTAAGCTTCTACATAAGTACCGGCTCGTCATTCTGAACGAAAGTACCTTCGAGGAAAAGATATCTTTCAAGTTGAGTCGCTTGAATGTCTTCGTCACAGGGACCTTGCTGATCATTGGCCTGATTGGATTTACCACTTTGTTGATTGCCTTTACGCCCCTGAGGGAGTACATCCCCGGATACTCCTCTACAGCTTTGAAAAGGCAGGCAACGGAGCTGACTTACACAACCGACTCCCTGGTAAACGCACTTAATTATACTAATCGGTATTTAGAAAATATCCGAAAGGTTTTGCGAGGGGATATTGAAACGTCCGAGATTAATCCGGACTCCGTTTTTGAGAGTATTAAACTCGACCCTTCTCAATTGGACTTAAGCCCGATTCGGGAGGATAGTATTTTAAGGGCTGCGGTGGCTTTGGAAGACCGGTATAATCTTTTTGAGCAACCCATATTTGACGGGAGTATCCTGTTGTACACGCCTCTGACCGGAACAATATCTCAGACTTATAATGCGGATCTAAAACATTTTGCAATAGACATCGTTGCCGTTAAAGACACTCCTGTAAAAGCGGTGGCTACCGGGCGCGTTATTTTTGCTGAATGGACAGCCTCCACAGGGTATGTCGTTATTTTGGAGCATAATCAGGATTTGATATCCGTATATAAACACAACGGATCGCTCACAAAGGATCAGGGCAATATCGTCCGTGCGGGGGAGGTAATAGCTACAGTGGGGAATACCGGAGAATTGACTACCGGACCTCATTTACATTTTGAATTGTGGAAAGGCGGAAACCCGGTAAATCCGGAGAATTATATTGATTTTAACTGAATATAATGTCACTAAAAGCCATTGGAGCAAGACTTCTGGCATGGAGGGTGCATCAGAAAACCCTCAAATGGGCACACAATCCTGTAGTGGCTCAGCGTCGCACCTTTGACCAACTCATTGAAAAGGGCCGAAAAACGGGCTTCGGCAAAGAGCACGGCTTTTCAGAGATCCGTGAATATTCTGATTTCTCCTCTCGCGTACCCATAAGGGATTATGAATCGCTCAAACCTTATGTTGAGCGTATTTTCAATGGAGAAGAGAATGTACTCTGGCCGGGAAAACCATTGTATTTTGCCAAAACTTCCGGCACCACATCCGGTGCCAAATACATTCCAATAACCAGGGATTCCATCAAAGAACAGGTAAGGGCTTCCAGGAATGCCATTCTCAATTATATCTACAAAACGGGAAATGTACGTTTTGTTAACGGAAAGATGATTTTTCTCCAGGGCAGCCCCATCCTCGATGAGAAGAAGGGCATAAAGGTGGGGCGACTCTCGGGCATATCGGCCCACTACGTGCCCGGGTACCTTCAGAAAAACCGATTGCCCTCCTGGGAGACAAACTGCATTGAAGATTGGGAAACTAAGGTAGACCGGGTGGTGGAGGAAACCATTGACGAGGATATGACGGTCATTGCCGGTATCCCCTCATGGGTGCAGATGTATTTTGAGAAGCTGGTGGACCGACGAAATAAACCAATCAGTATTATATTTCCCAACATTCAGCTCTTTATTTACGGAGGGGTCAATTACGAGCCGTATCGCAGCAAATTTGAAAGCCTGATCGGCAGGAAGGTGGACAGCATTGAATTATTTCCCGCAAGTGAAGGGTTTTTTGCCTATCAGGATCAGTGGGAAGACCGGGGACTTCTGCTGTTGCTGGAGGCAGGTATTTTTTATGAATTCATACCTGCGGACACCTTTTTTGAAGAATCCCCCAGACGCCTGACCATCGGCGAAGTAGAATTGGGTATTAATTACGCCATGGTGATCTCAACAAATGCCGGACTGTGGGGGTATAATCTTGGGGACACCGTTCAATTCACCTCCCTGCAGCCCTACCGTGTGATCGTCACCGGGCGCATAAAGCATTTTATTTCTGCCTTTGGAGAACATGTTATTGCCAAAGAGGTGGAATACGCCATGGAAGAAGCGATACGCAAGACAGGTGCACGCGTCAATGAATTCACAGTGGCACCTCAAATACAGACGTCAGAGGGACAGCTCCCCTATCATGAATGGTTCGTGGAGTTTGAAAAAGCCCCTGATAATATGTCGGAGTTTAAGGCTGTTTTAGATCAGAGTTTGCAAGACCAGAACAGTTATTATTTTGATCTGATTGAAGGAAAAATATTGCAACCGCTGCGTCTTACCCAGATTCAAAAAGGCGGATTTCAGAAGTATATGAAATCCATTGGAAAATTAGGAGGGCAAAACAAGGTGAAACGCCTTTCCAATGACCGCGATCTCGCTGAGGCCCTTTATGCCTATACGCCCTAAAGCTTCGGTTCTTTTTCTTTCAGACCCCCCTGAGATCGGGAGATTCATGCCGTTGTGAAATACGTTTAACTGAAATTAAAATGTACTTTTGCGGTACATTTGTTTTCATGGAGGCAACCCGAGCACAGGAATCTACAAACGCGATAGAGCGCATGTACATCACCATGCGCCACCTTTTTAACCGCGGTTTTTATAAACCGATGGGGGTTTCCGGGGAAACGCTTCGCAACGCCCTGCTCCAGCTTCGCCCTGAAATTTACGGGACCATAGCCGAAGATAAAGCGGAACTCGAAGGCCTGATCTACGTGCTGGAACGTCTGCCGGAGGGCATTGAGCAGTGCAAATACATTAATTTGACTACGGATGAGGGCTATGGGAGTTCTCATTTCAAGCCTATAGTACCTCCAAAGCGCCGCAGGAATTGCTACCGTATTGACGAGGATCAGATGAACATTGAGATTACCCGGGGGCGTTCAGACATTTATGATATTCTTACGCACCTCACGTTTCTCTTTATTGAATCGGGTAAAATCGGCAAAAGAGTACTTATCGGGGATACGGGAGTGACTATCCGGGATTGGCAGAAACTCGAAGCGGCCTATCAGAAGGGCAAACTCTCAGTATCCGATAGGGAAATCGCAATAACACACGCCGCGAATATTTTAAGCCGGTCCTTTGTGGAGATTCAAGCGGTTTATGACAAATTCGCGACAAAAAAAGACCCGGAGCGCTTTCTTAAGATAATTTATTGGCTCGGCAAACAGGCTATAGACGAAGAAACCACAGGGGAAAAGCGAACGATCACCTTTAGCGCTTTGCTTCGTGAGGGTCTGGGCCATCATATTCATGGGGAACGCTGGGCCGACACCATCAAGAGGGACCTTTACAAACATGGCCTTATGGAGCGCCCATTGCATGTGATCAGCTCCAACATGCACAGCGTATTGAATACACTCTTTGCCCGTAGTGCATTAAAAAAAGAATTCCCTAAAGGCCAATCCCTGGAGATCTATGAGGCGCTCAGTGCCCAGGACAATGGTAAATTGCAGGATAAAGTGCTGGCCATGGCCGCCAAAAACGGGATGTATCTGATCGATGACACCTCGGGCGCCAATATTGACGTTCAGATTTTTGATCTTGCCCGATTGCAGGGAGATGCCTGTTGCTATGAAATTCCCGCAGATGAGCCTTCCGGCCCACCGGTTATCCTGGTTATGGATTACGCTTTCGGAGAGCAGGCCTATGAGTGTATTGATGAATTATTCAAACCGTTTAAAGGCAATGGGCAAACTCAGTATCTCGACGTCCGTTCGATTTCAATTATGGGGAAGGCCGGAATTCTGACAGGGGAAAAAGGGGATCTTATGATTCCATCTGCACATATCTTTGAAGGGACAGCGGACAATTATCCCTTTAAAAATGAGCTCAGCAAAGAAGATTTTGAAGGCAATGGTCTCTCGGTTTATGAAGGAACCATGGTGACAGTCCTGGGGACGTCGCTTCAAAACAGAGATATCCTCTCCTTTTTTCAAGAGTCCACCTGGAATGTAATAGGCCTTGAGATGGAAGGGGTACATTACCAGAAGGCCATACAGTCCGCCTCGAAAATTCGCAAAAGCATACGCCCGGATGTCGCTGTCCGATATGCGTATTACGCTTCGGATAACCCTTTAAAATCCGGCCATACACTAGCTTCCGGGGGATTGGGTAAAACCGGCGTCAAACCCACATATCTGATCACTGATAAAATTTTGTCACAAATTTTTAAATCACAATAATATGGCTACACCAGAATCCAACAAACCAGATTCGTCTGACGAGATTGATTTGGGGCAGTTATTCAATCTCATCGGCAAGGGATTTCAGAAGGTCTTTCGCGCTTTTTTGCGCGTCTACCTTTATTTCAAAAGGAATATTTTTTGGTTTGCCGGACTTGGTATTTTAGGAGTACTAACCGGATATCTTATTAACCAGTTTATTGAAGACAAGCTAAAACTCGAGGTGATTGTGAGTCCGACGACGGATGACACCAACTATTTGTTCGACACGCGAGTTTATTTATATGACATTGTAGACGAGATACAATCTGAAATTAAAGCCAAAGACACAGCCTTTTTCAGGAGTTTGGGGCTTGATGCAGAAGAAATGAAGGGCTTCGAAATTGACATTGTCCCTTTAAGTTCGCAGGACAAAGAGCTGCTTGAAGATCAGAGTGGAACCCTTGAAGCGCTCAAGGACTTCGGAAATTCTGAGGCAATCTCGGAGATTCTGCAATCGGAATTTCGAAAACGGACCAAAAAAGATCAACGAATCACGTTTTACTTTAAAGAAACTACGCCAGGTAAGGAATATGCCGAGAAAATTATTGCGTATATAAATTCAAACCCCTATTACCAACAATTATTGCGGATTCAGGAGGACAACGCAGAAAAGCGGATCCAAAAAAACGATTCCCTTTATGGACAAATTGATTTGCTCATTGAAAATTACACTGCAAAAATAGCTCGTGAACAATCGGGTTCACAGGGCCAGTTTACGTTGGAAAACCAGGAATCCCTGGATATTCCTTCTCTGTTTCGGCTTAAGAACCAACTCATTGAGGATACCGAACTCAAGAAGCTGGAGATTCAGATGACCCGGGACCCGATTACTATTGTTAATTTCGGGAACCCCCATAAAATCGACAAACTCTTATTGCAGAAAAACATCATTTTATTTCCTGGGGTTTTTATAGGACTGTTTTTGTTGTTTTCCGCACTTCAATTTTTGAATCGAAAAGCTATAGAACTGTGAGGGTTGCCTTACAAATGAATGATGAGCAGGCAACACATTTAATTAATTTTAGGCGATTAACTTTTGCAGATTGAGAAAACGAATATTCGCGGCGCTTACCTGATCTCCCCTGATTACTTTAAGGATAGTAGGGGAGGCTTTATGGAGACCTTTAACCAGAGAAAGTTTGAAGACATCCACGGAGGACCCATTTCATTTCTTCAGGACAATCAATCGGTTTCCAGAAAATATGTATTGCGTGGGCTGCATTATCAAAAGGGCGAATACGCTCAGGCTAAACTTGTTCGGGTCATCTCTGGCAGGGTAAAGGATGTGATTGTGGATATACGAGAGGATAGTCCAAGTTTTGGATTGCATTTTAGTGTGGAACTCTCAGGTGAAAATCGCAAGATGTTATTTATTCCAAAAGGCATGGCTCATGGTTTCCTCGCATTGGAAGACAATACGATTTTTGCCTATAAATGCGATGCGTATTACAGTGCCGAGGCTGAAGGAGGTATTATTTTCAATGACCCGGATTTAGCGATTGACTGGGGAGTCCCTCCAAATGAAATTATTCTCTCTGAAAAGGACCGTCAATTGTCTAGTTTTAAGGATTTATGGGTGTAAAGCGAATCCTGGTAACGGGAGCAAACGGACAGTTAGGTAAGAGCCTGCGGGATTTGTCGAAATCCTTTTTGGAAATGGATTTTCTGTTCCTGAACAGGTCCGATCTGGATATTACCAGCGCCATTGAAATTAGGAAATGGTTCCTGAAATATCACCCGGATTACTGTGTAAATTGCGCGGCCTATACCCAGGTGGATCAGGCAGAGAAAACTCCGTTAGAGGCCTATAATGTTAATGTCAAAGGGGTTGAAAATTTAGTAGCGGCCTGTAAGGAATGGGGCACTACTCTAATTCATATTTCTACCGACTATGTGTTTGACGGGAAGAAAAAGCAAGGATATCTCCCTACAGACAAGCCAAACCCAATAAATGTTTATGGCAAGACCAAACTGGAAGGAGAGCGCGCAATCCAGGAAGGAATGGAGAAGTTTTTTATTATTCGCACTTCTTGGCTGTATTCCAAAAACTATCCTCCCAACTTCTATTTGACAATCCTGGATAAAGCCAGAAAAGGAGAGCCCTTATCGGTTACAGATACTCAAAGAGGATGTCCTACAGATGCAGCAAACCTGGCACATCATATACTTGAGAAAATTCAGTCCGGATCAGACGATTACGGGATTTCTCATTTCACCGACAGGGTTCCCATGACCTGGTATGAGTTTGCCTTGAAGATCCTTGAAGAAGAGGGATTCAAGGATTATCCCCAACTGGCGAAAGGGGAGAATTATCGTACTTTTGCCAAAAGACCGCAAAATAGCATACTCCGCCCATAGCCGCGCAAATATTATGGCCATCAAGAACCAAACCCTCTCCGGCATTAATGGTTAAGCGAATCTTCTTTGTAGGACTTCTAACGGGCCTGGGGCATATCACAACGTTATTTTCATTAAAATTTATCGCCAGGCATATACCCGCTGAAAATATTGGCTTTATAGGGGAAATTGATTCTCTGACCCTTCTCTTGGTCTCGGTTATAGCCTTTGGACTGCAACTTTCATCCACACGGAATATTGCGACTCAGGACAATTGGGAGGCGGAACTACGGGTCACCCAATCCGCGCGGTTTACCCTTGGCTTGTTGCTATCACTATTCGCCATTACGGGCCTGATGTTTACCAAAAATTATCTTTTCGTCCTGGCTCCTGTAATCGCATTGAATTCGGATTACGCCCTTTACGGCAGAGGGAAACCTGTGTTGGGAGGCGTCGTAGCGCTGTCTCGCGTTATGATACCGGCTATTACCCTTATTCTGGCCTCTTTATTTTTTAAAGAAGCGATTATCCTGCTCTTTTCTTTTAGTCTTTTGGTTACTTATCTGGCTGCTGGAATATTGTCCTCTGCCTTCCTGAAAACCGCTTACTGGGTGGCTCCCAAGTGGCAAAACCTACGCCTGTATATCTCTAATTTTTCAATAGGCATAGCCAGTTTCGCGTTATTCTTTGTTGGAATCGGGGTTATTAACGTCCTCTCCTATTTTTATAACAACGAAACTATCGCCGTTGCCTATATAGCTTTGAAATTTTATATGATCTATAAAGGCGTACGGAGAATTTTGGTACAGGCCTTTTTTAACCAACTTCTGGACAAGGCGATTTCACTTAAGGTAGACTTTATCGCTATGGTCTCAGGAGTACTTTTTCTAATCTCCATGGTTTTTTATCCGAAGGTGCTTATTGAGCTTCTTTTCGACGCTTCTTACACAGTTTATTCAGACACTTTTTTGATATTGGGAATGGCGGGTTTTATCGCCTCAATTACCACGAGCGCGGGAACGAGATTGCTTCTTGAAAATCAAGACGCCGAATACAGCAGGAATCTTATTATTGCCGCCTCAGTAACCATTGTGACTGGTGTGCTGTTGTGGGGATTTCTGGGAAATGAACCGGAATACATCGCCTTTTCTGTGCTTTTAGGGGAACTGGTGATTTCGATTCTGAATACCAAGTCTTTAGGAGACTCTAAATTCATAAGTCAACGGGCGAGGCTAATAATTTATCCTGTTGTTCTGGCAACTATTTTTCTGATTTGCAAAGTGCTTTTGGGCGAGACGGTTTTGGCCTTAGGTATTTCTATCTTCATCTTTGGATCAATTCATCTTATAATCTTTCAGAGGAAGATCAATTTTTAAAACATGATCGAAACAATTGTTATAACACATGGTTATTCGGATTCGAATAAGGGAGATTTGGCGATAACACAGGCCACAGTCCTGGGACTAAAACAAACATACCCCTCGGCCTTCATTTATTTGATGTCTACCTTTAGGAAGAAGGATCCGGATTTTTGGTATCACAATCGAAAAATGAAAGAGCAGGGAGTTGAAATTCTGGAAGGGATTCTTCCAACGCCCTATATGGGCAGTAACAGCTCTTTTTTTATTAATGTCCAAGCCGCACTGCGGTTGATCAGGGATTATTTACAGTTGAAGATATCCATGGGTTCCGACTTCCTTGGCAAAATGTTTGGGGGAGGTCAATATAATGCGTTACAAATAATGAAAGCTGCAGATTTGGTTGTTGTAAAGGGAGGGCAATTTATCTATAACGATAAAGAGGACCTCAGAGGGAACCTATTTATGTGGCGCACACTTCAACCGATTGAAGTCGCAAAGAAACTAGGAAAGAGGGTTGTAGTTCTCGGACAAAGTGTTGGCGGTTTTGCAAGCCAGAAAAGTGAAAAAAAAAGCAATGAAAAGCCTTGACAAATGCGACCTAATTGTGGTACGAGAAAAACTTTCTTTTCGACTTTTAGAAAAATATGGAATATATCAAAAAGTGTTAAAACCAGACATGGCTTTTCTAATTTCAAGCCGTTTTGTAGAGTTGGAAGAAAGTCTTTCAGCACATAATCATTTGCTTGGAATAACGGTTGTTAACTGGTCTTTTCCGGGCAAAAATGACGTTCAGGCTATCCGGACAAAGTACATATCCAACCTTCTGGAAGCAGTTGAGTATGCGTATCAGAAGGAAAATCTATTTCCAGTATTTATTCCACAGGTTACCGTCAGGCATCATGGCAAAAGCGATCTGGATCTCATTGAACAAATGGGAGTACTGCTCCATAAAAAGGGAATACCCTATTTCGTGATTGATCAGGACTATGATTCATCCCAGATGGTCGGGCTATATGCCAAATGCAGGATTCTAATTGGCACGCGACTTCATTCTTGTATATTGGCATCAAACGCAGGTACTCCTGTAATAGCGATCCGATATCAAGGATTTAAAACACAGGGTGTCATGCAAACGCTCGGATTTGAAGATTTCGTTCATGATATAAACGACCTTCAGGCTGCTGCTCTGAAATCCGACATTACGGGAAATTAATAGCAATTATGAAGAGTATAAGGGAAAAATTGAAGAGAGTGCTTCTCGCCTGAGAAAGGAAGTGGAAGCCAGCTTTAAAGACCTCCTTTTCTCATTTAAATAGTAAGGAGATTCTGAAGGAGAAAACGGATATATCGGCCCTGGTTTTTTTAGGTGTTAAGTCGCTTTTGATTTTACTCCTCCTATTCGGATACGCGTTTACCAAATTCAATTTAGCAGGGCCTTTATACCTCTACGATGCGCTATTACTGCTTTTAGCCATGACCGCCATTTTTGGCATTCGAAGAGCTTTCCAACAGAAGAGTGATCCTCTTTTTGCTCGTTTCTTTTATTTATCTGGTGTTTTCGTTCAAGTACAATGACGCACCCATTTATGTGGTTCGGCAATACATGATAGTGGGTTACTTATTGCTCACTTATATCCTATTTCAGTGTATTCGCACAAAATCATCATTGTTACTTGACTTTATTTATTCCCTGAGTAAATGGGCTTTTATCCTGCAAATTGGCTATCTCATTTTTGTGGTGGTTCGGGGGAATAGCCTGTTTGGAGATTTTAATTATTTGTCGCCTTTATCCATCATGCTTTTGCCGGTCTACACTGCCAGGGTCATGGTTGAGCCCATGAGGCAATGGATGAGGTCCTTGCTCCTGATTCTGGTGGTAGCGCTTTCCACGATGCTTGGGCATTCATCTGCTTTTCTGGCCGTAGTGATAGTGATTTTTGGTTTCTTTGTATACAGAATTAAGAGGAAACAAGTAGTAATCGGGCTTTCCCTCGCCGGACTCGTTTTGATTTTGTTTTACGTGTTCCTGCCTCAATTCCGCGATGTGAATGCCAACTGGCGCCTCTTTTACTGGGGAAAGGCCCTTGAAAAGACGGCTGACACTTACTTTATTGGAAACGGGTTTGGAGTTCCTTACATTACTGAACCAGAGATTTATGAGATGATTAATATTTTTGGCAATGATAACGACTTGCTGGATAGCCCTGAAGAGAAGTATCTCAAGGCCTATCACAATTCCTTTTTTACGCTCTTTTTCTATATGGGGGTTTTTGTACTCCTTCTGGCCGGACCTTTTATCGCGTCTTTCGAGTTTTTAAAACAGGGGCTGAAGAACGACAAACAAAAATTTCTGGTTCTTAGTTTCGTTGGAGTGACCACCTGGAGTTTTTTTAATGTAGTTCTGGAACTCCCGCATTCATCAATAGTATTTTGGCTCTTATTCTTGTTAGTAGCACATCATATCAGAGGCTTACATAAACCTGAGATTTGAAAAAGAAGATCCTGTTTATTCTGCAATTGCCGCCGCCGGTTCACGGGGTTCCATTGTGAATAAGAAAACATCATGGACAGTGAAATACCTCAATGAGGAGTTTGAGTGTACTTTTATCAACCTCACGACGGCTCGGGACGTCAGCGATATTGGAACAGGGGGAATATCAAAGTCTTTGCCGCAGCCCGAATTTGGCGAGAGGTTCGTCGCATTTATGCCCGGGGGAATTTTGATTTGGTATATCTCACCTTGTCTCCCCATGGACCTGCTTTCTATAAAGATGGCATTCTGGCCATGCTGCTCAAATGCTCCAGAGCCCGGATTGCGTATCATATGCACGGAAAAGGGATTGCAGAAATTGCCCGGAAGAGTGCCTTTAAAAGACAGTTATATCATTGGGTTTTTCAGAAGACAAAAGTGATACATTTAGCCTCGTGTTTATATGAGGATATTAGCGCCTTTGTAAAAAAAGAAGACCTTTGGATTGTCCCAAATGGAATTCCCCTGCCAAAACACGGAGTAACACATCAAAATGGAGATGAACGAATTCTCTATCTGTCGAATATGCAGGAGTCTAAAGGGTCCATGGATTTATTAAAGGCCGCAGGGATCTTAAAAGATCGCGGGGTTTCTTTTAAGGTGGATTTCGTGGGGAAATGGCATAGTGATTCGGAGTTTCAAAAGAAATGGGAGGCTTATTATAAAATGCATCAGCTTGAGATTTCGTACAATACCATGGCGCAAAATACGGGGATGAAAAACAAAAATTTTTGGAACAGGCCGTATCTTTGCACTCCCGTCGTTTTACAAAAATGAGTGTTTTCCAATTTCGATTCTCGAAGCCATGTCATTCGGGCTTCCTGTTGTCAGTACAGATGAGGGGGCAATTTCAGAAATTGTAATCGAGGGCAAAACGGGGTATCGTGTTCCCAAGAATGATCCTGAGGCCCTTGCGGACGCCTTGCACAAACTGATTGCGAATACATCAGGGCTGCGTGAAATGATGGGATCACAAGCCATAAAGGAGTTTAAAGAGAAATACACACTCGAGGTGTTTGAAAGAAATCTGGCCGGGGCCTTAAATGAAATTATAGCAGGATTTAGAAGGCCGCAGTAGAACGATAGTTGAAAAAAGTGATAGATGAAGCAAGTTATACAGAATTTTAAGACCGGAGAATTATTTGTAGATGACGTACCACCACCGGCGATATCCGAGGGTATGGTGCTGGTTGCGAATGCGTTTTCCCTAATCAGTGCAGGAACGGAGCGCAGTACCGTAAAAGTGGCAAAAGCCAATTTATTGGGAAAGGCAAAACAACGGCCGGATCTGGTGGCACAAGTGCTACAAAATATAAGAAAAGAGGGTCTCAGGGCAACCTATGAAAAAGTCCGGACCAAACTCGACGCCCTGAAACCCCTGGGCTATAGTACGGCCGGAATCGTCCTTGCGTCAACAGACACAAACGGATTTTTTAAGCCGGGAGACCGGGTGGCTTGTGCAGGAGCCGATTACGCGTCTCATGCTGAGGTTGTGGCTATCCCTCAGAATCTGGTTGCTAAAATTCCGGGCGAAGTTTCTTTTGAAGATGCAGCCGCTACGACTCTCGGAGCTATTGCACTTCAGGGAGTAAGGCAGGCTGAACCCAGATTGGGGGATAACGTCTGCGTTATCGGCCTGGGTCTCCTGGGCCAAATTACATGTCAGTTGCTAAAGGCAAATGGTTGTAATGTATTTGGGATTGATCTTTCAGAAGGATTGGTTGCTCTTTCCAAAGAGCTCGGGGCTTCGGAGGCTTTAAGTCGGCAGGCTCCCAATCTCATGGCCGCCACCTCGAATTTTACAAACGGACATGGCTTTGACAGCATTATTATAACCGCCGCCGCACCGAGTAACGACCCAATTGAACTCTCTGCTCAAATTGCGGCCAAAAAAGGAAAGGTCGTCGTGGTTGGAGCAGTCAAAATGAATGTCCCGAGGGACCCGCATTTTTATCGGAAGGAGTTGGATCTTAAGATGTCCTGTTCCTATGGACCCGGGAGGTATGATGTAAACTATGAAGAAAGGGGCATGGACTACCCTTATGCCTATGTGCGATGGACTGAGCAGCGCAATATGGAAGCCTTTCTTGGATTACTCGCGAACAAGTTGGTGAATTTGGCTCCGTTGATAACGCATACTTTTGAAATTGCAGCTGCTGAAAAAGCTTATGACATTGTATTGGGTAAAACAAAGGAGCCGCATATTGGAATTTTGTTAAAGTATCCCGGGGCCGATCAGGAACGGGAAACGAAGATAGCCGTCAATGCAGAATCAAAAAATGCCGATGCTCCCTCTATTGGGTTTATAGGTGCCGGTAGTTTTGCCCAGAGTTATCTCATCCCGAGTATCGACGCTAAAAAATTCAATCTCGACACCGTAGTTACCACCAAGGGAATTACTTCTAAAAATGCGGCTGAAAAATTTGGTTTTGCTTCTGCATCTACCAGTAGTGCTGACGTCCTTGATAATAATCGTATCAACACTGTCTTTATCGCCACCCCGCACAATTCGCACGCCCAATATACGCTGGAGGCGCTTAAACGAAATAAGAATGTCTTCGTCGAGAAGCCACTCGCGATGAATGTTGAAGAACTCGAGGTGGTAAAAGAGCAGTATTCCGCCGGGAATTCCAGGCTGATGGTTGGATTTAACAGGAGGTTTTCCCCCCTCGCCCGGGAAATACGATCACAGTTCGAGGGTCTTCAAGAGCCCCTGGTTGTAAATATCAGGGTGAACGCCGGGTTTATACCCAAGGACCACTGGACGCAGCAAAAGGAAGTCGGGGGAGGCCGGATTATTGGAGAGATGTGCCATTTCATTGATCTGATGCAGTATTTTACAAATTCCAGGCCCCATACAGTTTATGCCAGCAGTATCGACACTTTTAATTCGGAACTGCAAACAGAAGACAACATATCTATCGTTTTAAAATTTAAGGATGGCTCTATAGGAAATTTGATTTATCTGGCTAATGGAGATAAATCCATACCTAAAGAACATATCGAAGTTTTCGGAGGTGGGGTTACCGGGGTAATTAACGACTTTCGAAATGGCACTTTGCACCGAAATAACAGAACCACCAAACTAAAGACTTCAGGAAAGGGCCATCGGCAGGAAGTGGCAGCATTCCTTTCGGCAGTGGAAACAGGGGCTGAATCTCCCATTTCCTTTGAATCCATCTGCGATACCACCTTAACCACATTCAAGATTCGGGATAGTTTAGCCACCGGTCTTCCGCAGCGCATAGTGACATGAACACCCGCCTGAAAGCAACTCAAATTCACTATAGCCTGCTGCTGGCCCTGTCATTTTTAATGCCTTCGGGGTTCTATAAGCTGGAGGGGATAGTTATCGGGGTGCTCTTTGGGAGTTGGTTATTCGCCATTAGGGGGTACAAGGCCTTGAAATCTCCGGGCTTTCCAGCTATTGCGGTATGGGGTTTTTTCGGAGTGATGATGGCTGGCCTTTTGTATACTTCATATCCGGATGCCCAATGGGCCTATCTGGGAAGGCGACTGTCTCTGATTTTTGTGCCTCTGGCGTTTATCGGGATACGTTTAACGTGCCGTCAATATGAAGGGATTCTGGCCGCATTCACATTTTCCGCCTTGTTTTTTATCCTACTTGCGGACGGCTATGCGCTTTTCGATATACTGCATTCAGGGGAAACAGAGATTTTGATCGGACGCTCTAGTTACCATAAGTTCACCTACTACGGTCTTACACGAATCTTTGAGGATTGGCACCCGACGTATGTTTCACTTTTTCTGAATCTGGTGCTGGTGTTTTGTTATAAGCTGTTTTATAAAAAAGGAAAGTTCAAGCTTTGGATTTTGTGCAGTTCAATCGCAATTGTAAACATCTTCCTATTGAATTCGTTCATCGGGATTTTGGCATTTATAATTCTATTGGCCTTCTTTTTGTTTCTTAGATTTCAAAATCAGAGAATGGTTTTTCTGGGTTCGATCGTCGGATTATCCGTTTCAATAGGATTGAGTTTTATTTATAATCCATTGAGGTTTGAGAAGATTGAAAAATTAAAGAACACCGAGCTGAAGATCACCGATAAAAAGGAAGAACGCAATGTGCTTACTTTGCGACTTGCGAAATGGAAGTCATCGCTTCAGGTGTTTGCCACAGCGCCTGTTCTCGGGGTTTCCAACGGGGACTATAAAGAAAGACTTGTAGATCAATACAAAGCGAATGGATTTATGTACAGCGCTCAAGAACGTTATGCTTCTCACAATCAGTATCTGTATACAATGGTTTCAAACGGGATTGCAGGATTATTCCTTTTGATGATGCTTTTAGTCACCCCCCTTCTTTTACATACGGCATCTCGGGAATATTTTCCTTTTCTGGTGTTGATTGGAGTCTTTTTCCTGACGGAAGATTTACTTGCGCGTCAGCAGGGAATTGTCTTTTTTGTTTTTTTCTACGTATTGATGACCCGAAAGACCCCACCTGAAATACCCAGCGAAAATGACAAACGAACAGATCATTAGAACGAGTTTCGAGAGATTACAGTCGTATTGCGAGGCTGAAGAGTTTAAGGGGTGGGACCCTTATGACGGGCTCAATAGCTGGCTGATTCAAAGAACGCCTTTGGGGAATTTCCGGTTTATCCGATTGGCATGGATTCAAATTTTCAAACGGAATCCTATTAATTTGAGAAATATTGCCGGGATTTCAAAAGGGTATAATCCCAAAGGGCTGGGTTTGTTTTTAAATGGGTATTGTAAGACCTACCACCTGGATCCCAGTGCGGATAGGCTGTCAAAAATTTCACTACTTTCTGAAGAGATTCTGAACCTGACGACTAAAGGATATTCCGGGGCATGTTGGGGATATAATTTTGACTGGCAGGCCCGGGCATTTTTCCAGCCGCGGTATACTCCTACGGTAGTAGCTACCTCATTTATTTGCGAGGCTTTGCTGGAGGCTTATGAGATTACAGGCGAGGAAAAACTTCTGCGAACTGCGGTTAGTACGGCTGATTTTGTCCTCAAAGATCTGAATCGCACCTATGACACAGAGGGAAATTTTACTTTGTCGTATTCTCCACTGGACAAAACTCAGGTTTTTAACGCGGGTTTATTGGGAGCAAAGACCCTCAGTCTTATCTATCGCCATACAAAAGACCCTTTACTAATACAGGAGGCGCAAAAAATAGTATCCTTTGTTGCCGGCAAACAAGCCGCAGATGGCTCCTGGGCATATGGCACCCTGCCGTACCACCAATGGGTGGACAATTTCCATACCGGGTATAATCTGGAGTGCATCCACATTTATCAAGAAGAATCCGGGGATTCCACCTTTGACAAGAACCTAAGGGCAGGCCTGACCTATTATATCAACACCTTTTTTACCGAAGAAGGCATTTCAAAGTACTATAACAATCAAACCTATCCGGTAGATATTCACGCGCCTGCCCAATTAGTTATTACCTTGCAGAAAATGGGAGAACTCAGTAGGAACAGAGATCTTGTCGAGAAGGTGCTCCTGTGGACTGTTGAGCAGATGCAATCGCCAAAAGGGTACTTTTACTATCAAAAACGCAAGGGCATCAGCTCGAGAATTCCATATATACGTTGGGCTCAGGCGTGGATGTTTTACGCTTTTTCCCATTATTTTTTCGATCTTGAGAGCGATGGATAGTATTCAAATGTTGAATACCAGAATAGACAACCTTTCGATGGAGGAAACGCTCAATCGGATAGAACAGGCCGTTGCTCAGAAAATACAATTGCACCATGTGGTTGTAAATGCTGGGAAATTAGTGGCCATGAAAAGCGATATGCAATTACTGGAAAGTGTCAACTCCAGCGATATAATTAATGCGGATGGGCAGGCCGTAGTCTGGGCTTCCCGCCTCCTTGGGAAGCCGCTGAAAGAGCGGGTTGCGGGTATAGATTTAATGGAGCGATTGGTCGCTGTGGCCGCGGAAAAAAAGTATAAAATATACTTTTTAGGAGCGACTCCTGAAACGGTTCAAAAGGTGGTGGAAGTCTATTCGAACTTATATGGCCCGGAAATTATTGCAGGATTCAGGGATGGATATTTTTCAGAAAAGCAGTCGCCTGAAGTTGCCGAAGAAATCGCGAAAACAAATGCAAATATTCTTTTCGTGGCCATAAGTTCTCCTAAAAAAGAAATTTTTCTTGCAACACATAAAAAGGCGTTTGGCCCGGTAAATCTGATTATGGGTGTTGGCGGCAGTTTTGACGTTATTGCGGGCAAGGTCAAAAGGGCCCCCGAGTGGATGCAGCGCTCCGGTCTGGAGTGGTTTTACAGGTTTATTCAGGAGCCGCGCAGGATGTGGCGCAGGTATCTTGTAGGCAATGCTACCTTCATCGGGATGGTTCTTCAGGAAAAGTTCAGAACCTGATAGAAGGGTCATCTGATACGAGTTAGAAATGTACAAAAAAGGCAAACAAACGGATCTGATAACGCTCCTGTCCTACGCGATAGACTTATCGCTTATCAACCTTTTTGCCTCCCTGCTGCCTATCAACCTGATTGAAACAATCCTGTTCCACGCCTATATTTCCCTAGCCTGGATTGTGATCGCCATATGGGTTGAATTCTATTCGGTTTACAGGTACACCAAGGTCACACACATCCTTCGATTGCTCGTACGGCAGTTTTTCTTCTATTTTCTGATCCTGTATGCGTTTATAGGCTTTTTTAAGCAGCCCAACATGAGTCGGCTCGCCTTGGCCCAATATACTGCTCTGGTCTTTATTACTATCTCCATTGTAAAATTTATTAACTACTATCTGTTGATGAATTATCGGGAAAAAGTAAAGGGAAATCTCAGGAATGTGGTGATTATTGGGAGGAATGCCAAAACGGAACAGTTAATACGTGTTTTCCAGGAAAGAACGGAATTTGGATATGAATTCAAGAAACAGTTTAGCCCAAAGGATAAGGGTTTTGATATCCAGTCGTGTTTTGATTATGTTTTGTCAAATCAAATAGATGAAATTTATTGCTCTATTTCCGAGTTAAAGAACCATGAAATAGTGGCTTTTATCAACTTTGCCGACAACAACCTGAAAACCCTCAAGTTCCTTCCGGACAATAAAAACATCTACTCCAAGAAACTTAAATTTGAATACTACGATTACCTGCCCATCCTCTCCCTGAGGGATATTCCGCTTCACAACCCGATCAATGCTTTTCTCAAGAGAGTTTTTGACCTCGGCTTCAGTATGCTAGTAATATTTGGAGTATTGATCTGGCTGACACCGTTATTGGCCATCCTGATCAAACTAGAATCAAAAGGACCGCTGTTTTTCTTCCAAAAACGAACAGGTCTGGACAACAAAGAGTTTTATTGCTACAAGTTTCGGTCCATGGCTATTAACCCGGATGCAGATCAACAACAGGCGAGTAAGGACGACATGCGGATTACCAATATTGGAAAATTTCTTAGAAAAACAAGTATAGATGAATTGCCTCAGTTCTATAATGTTTTTTTAGGGACAATGTCCGTAGTGGGCCCCAGGCCACACATGGTAAAGCACACAGATGAATACGCTTCAAGAGTAGACAAGTATATGGTGCGGCACTTTGTGAAGCCGGGCATTACCGGGCTGGCTCAGGTAAGGGGCTACAGGGGGGAAATAGAGACACAAACGGACATTCAGAACAGGATTAAGTTCGATGTGTTTTATATTGAAAACTGGTCTTTCCTACTGGACGTTAAAATCGTATTCCAAACTATTTTGAACATCTTCAAAGGGGAGGACAAAGCGTACTGAAATACATGTTTTGCCAGTTTTTTTCTGGTTTCTTTCGTTTTTATTGGAGAACAGAGGGGTTCTGAGTAATATTGACTTCTTAATTTTATAAACATTAAAATCAATGAAAGTCACTGTAGTAGGAACCGGATATGTAGGCCTGGTCACCGGAACCTGCCTGGCAGAAACAGGCAATGAAGTGGTCTGCGTGGATATAGACGCAGACAAGGTGAAACGCATGCAGTCCGGGGAGGTGCCGATTTACGAACCTCATCTGGATGTGCTTTTTGAACGGAATATAGAGGCGGGCCGGCTAACGTTTACCACTTCCCTGGAGGAGGGGCTTGAACACGGTGTTATTGTCTTTCTGGCTTTACCCACCCCTGAAGATGAGGATGGCTCTGCAGACTTGAAATATGTACTTGGGGTATCCGAACAGATAGGTCATCTACTAAAGGATTATCGCGTCATTGTCGATAAGAGCACTGTCCCGGTCGGCACATCGGAAAAGGTCCATAAGGCAATTTCCAAAAATGCCAGATGTGATTTTGATGTGGTTTCCAACCCTGAATTTCTGAGGGAAGGTTTCGCTGTGGATGATTTTCTTAAACCGGAACGCATTGTCATCGGTTCGAGTTCCGATCGGGCGACAGACCTGATGAAAAAACTCTATAAGCCTTTTGTGAGGTCCGGGAATCCGATGATTGTAATGGATGAAAAATCTGCAGAACTCACAAAGTATGCTGCCAACGCGTTTCTGGCCACAAAGATCACCTTTATGAATGAGATCGCTAATTTTTGCGAGAAGGTGGGAGCGGATGTGGACAAGGTGCGCATAGGAATCGGAACGGATTCCCGTATTGGAAAGCGATTTCTCTTCCCGGGCATTGGATATGGAGGTTCCTGTTTTCCTAAGGATGTTAAGGCCCTTCACAAGTCCGCAAAGGATTCCGGCTACGAGTTTCAGATTCTCGAGTCGGTTATCGATGTAAACCACAGGCAGAAAGACGATTTTAATCCCCAGAATACTCGAGTATTTTGGTGGAGACCTAAAGGGTAAAAAAATTGGCGTTTGGGGCCTGGCCTTCAAACCGGAAACGGATGACATCCGGGAAGCCCCGGCCCTGTATTTAATCGAAGAACTGTTAAAACTCGGGGCAGAGGTCACCGCTTTTGACCCGGAGGCTATGCAGAATGTGAAGCGTAAAATGGGGGATCGGATTTCCTATGCCACCCGGATGTATGGGGTTCTGGAAGATGCAGATGCCCTGGTGATCTGCACAGAATGGGGTGTTTTCAGAAACCCCAATTTTAACCGAATGAAGGAATTGTTGCGGGAGCCTGTAATTTTCGATGGGCGGAATTTATACGATACCGAAGAAATTCAGTCGGAAGGATTTTATTACGCCTCAATCGGAAGAGGTCATCAAGGAGCACTCAAAAAATAAGAAGTATTGAAACAGATTTTGATTACAGGAGCTGCGGGGTTTTTAGGGTCGCATCTTTGCGACCGATTTATCGCGGAAGGATATAAGGTCATCGCTATGGACAACCTCATTACAGGTGACCTTAAGAACATCGAACACCTGTTTCGGTTGGAGCACTTTGAGTTTTACCACCACGACGTAACGAAGTTTGTACATGTGCCCGGGGACTTGCATTATATTTTGCACTTTGCCTCTCCTGCCAGCCCGATAGATTACCTCAAGATCCCCATTCAAACCTTGAAAGTGGGAGCGCTTGGCACACATAATTTGCTGGGTCTGGCTAAAGAGAAAAAGGCGCGAATCCTTATTGCGAGCACTTCTGAGGTATATGGGGACCCGTTAGTGCACCCCCAGAATGAGGACTATTTTGGGAATGTAAACACCATTAGCCCCAGGGGAGTATATGACGAAGCCAAACGGTTTCAGGAATCTATTACCATGGCCTATCACCGTTTTCATGGCCTCGAGACGCGAATAGCCCGAATTTTTAATACCTATGGCCCGAGAATGCGCCTGAATGACGGTCGGGTGATCCCGGCCTTTATGGGACAGGCACTCCGGGGGGAAGACCTTACTGTTTTTGGGGACGGAAAGCAGACGCGATCCTTTTGTTATGTGGATGACCAGGTAGAGGGAATCTACAGGTTATTGCTTTCGGACTACAGCCTTCCGGTGAATATCGGAAACCCCGGCGAAATCTCCATCCTGGAATTCGCTGAGGAAATTATCAAACTGACAGGGACAAATCAGAAAATCACCTTTAAGCCCCTGCCGCAGGACGATCCCCTGCAAAGGCAGCCAGACATATCCAAGGCCAGAGAAGTGCTGGGATGGGACCCCAAAGTGGGCCGGCAGGAGGGCATGAAAACCACATTCGAATATTTCAAATCGCTCTCTAAGGAAGAGCTTGACAAGCGGGAACACCGGGATTTCAGCAAACGCAATACCTACTGAAATAATCTTGAAGAACGTTCCGGATTATGCGTGTCAAGGCCTATTTTTGTCTAAAATCCATCCTATGAATATTTTGGTACTGGGGTCCGGAGGCCGTGAACATGCCCTGGCCTGGAAATTACACCAAAGCCACTCCATTGAGAACTTGTTTGTAGCTCCCGGAAACGCGGGAACCGCAGAATTTGCAGAAAATATTCCGCTCGATGTTTCTGATTTTGAAGCGATTCGGGAGGTCGTCCTTTCCAGGGGTGTACACCTCGTTCTGGTAGGCCCGGAAGTTCCTTTGGTCTTGGGTATTCAGGATTACTTCAAAAGCACCCCTTCCCTTACAGATATAGCTTTGATAGGGCCTTCAAAGGCTGGAGCTCAATTGGAAGGAAGCAAAGAATTTGCCAAAAAATTTATGGAGCGGCATGGGATTCCTACTGCGGCTTACCGAAGTTTTGGAAAAAGTGATGTAGAGCAGGCCTATCGTTTTCTGGAAACAATCCCTCCTCCTTATGTTTTGAAAGCAGATGGCCTGGCTGCCGGCAAGGGGGTGCTGATTCTCAACGAGATTCAAGAAGCCAAATCTGCTTTGCGTGAAATGCTCGTTGAAGCGAAGTTTGGTACAGCCAGCAGCAGAGTAGTTATCGAGGCGTTTTTATCGGGAATTGAATTGAGCTGTTTTGTGCTGACCGACGGGAAGGACTACAAAATCTTACCGACAGCAAAAGACTACAAACGAATAGGAGAAGGGGACACTGGCCTGAATACGGGGGGGATGGGCGCTGTTTCACCTGTAGGTTTTGCGGACGCCGTGTTTATGGAAAAGGTGGAATCGCGTATCATTAAGCCCACGGTTGAAGGCCTTCGGAAAGAAAAAATCCCATATTCAGGGTTTATTTTTATCGGACTTATTAAGGTAGGGGATGACCCGTTCGTCATTGAATATAATGTGCGTATGGGCGATCCGGAAACCGAAGTTGTTATCCCGCGGATACAGACAGACTTAGTGGAACTTTTAAGGGCCACTGCCGGAGGGACACTTAAGGAAACAGATCTGGTAATTCGCACGGAAGCGGCAGCCACAGTGATGATGGTCTCAGGGGGCTATCCCGAAGCTTATCAAAAGGGCCATTCCATTCGCGGGCTGGAATCCGTTAAAGAAGCGATGGTTTTTCATGCAGGCACTCAGAAAGACTCCAATGGGGATGTAGTGACGAGTGGAGGGCGGGTTCTTGCAGTAACAGCCCTCGGAGCCGATTTTAAAGATTCCCTGCGCAAGGCATATGCGGGAGTCTCAGAAATAGAGTTTCAGGACGCCTACTACCGAACCGATATAGGGTTTGATCTTTAAAAACCTCCGATGAGGTTTTAAGAGTGAAAATCAGAGATATGAGTGGGCAGTCACACTGTGATCCTCTTCGCCTCTTTCCTCAAACAAACGGATTTGCCTGAGCCAGTAAACCAAGGCAATCACCCCGATAATCGCAAAGATCCAGTTGACGGAATTGGCAGTCCACCAATTCGGCATTTCTCTGAAAAAATCAAACGGAGCAAAGAGTCCGTTTACAAATAAATTTTCTATCCCCTCAAAAAAAGCTTTCATTCTGGCTATATTTACCTTGCAAATTTACGAAAACCATCGATGATTTCAAGTCTTTTCGGTAAAACAAGGCCTGTAAATTACATCCTGGTTTTATCTGTGGTCTTTATCTTTTTTTCGCTCGCCCAACTCCATCAGAGCGATGTATTTACTCCATTGTCCCGTTTCTTATGGATAATTGCGAGTTTGTGTTGCCTTTTACTCTCGTTGTTTCTGGTCAATTTCATGGTCCAGAGGAATCAATTGACAGCATCAGATTCCTATGCCATGTTTTTCTATGCCCAGTTCTGCATCCTTTTTCAGGATTCCTTTGCAGATCCTTTCGTTCTGATCGCTGCATTTTTTCTGCTACTGGCCCAGAGGAGGCTAATCAGCATGAAGTCGATGAAGAATCTGAAGGAAAAAATATTCGATGGGGCACTGTATGTTTTTGTGGCGAGCCTCTTTGTGAACTGGACACTCCTGTTTATTGTTATCGTCTGGATTTACATCTATTTTTACATACCCAAGAAGATCAATTACTGGCTTATTCCATTTGCCGCTGCGGTCACCGTAGCTCTTATGTCCTGGTCTGTTTTTTTCCTTTCAGGAGATCCGCAGTACCTCTTTGAGCATTTTACTTTTTACTTTAAACCCTTCAAATTTGTGGAGGTTCCGACCTTTTCAGCAGTTAAAACAGCCAGCTTTTTAATTCTCATCTCCATTTCCGGAATTGTAGCGTTTATAAAACAGGGAAAATCCGGACAGGGTCGTTTGACGCAATTAAGATTACTTGTAATCGCCTGGATTGTCGGAATAGTCATTACATTTTTGACTGGAGAACGCTTTGTCAGTGCTATTGCATTTGCCTTTTTCACCTCGGCAGTATTCGCGGCGCGCTATGTGGAGTCCATTCGGAAGGATTTCATCAAAGACATTGTAATGTATAGCTTTACAGCAGTTTCCATCCTGGTTTTCTTCCTGGAATGGGTAGTGAAATAAGCGGTATATTTGTTACAAAGACTTCAGTATGTTCAGCAATTTTGCCTTTGGAATTTTTGAAGAAAGCATCGGTAAATACCACATAGCGGACCGGGTGGATCAACCTTTTGAGAATCCTTATCCCGCAGATGACATCGCTCATTTGCTTTACAAAAAGAACTGGATTGATACCGTGCAATGGCATTATGAAGACCTGATACGCGATCCCGAGATCGACCCCAAAGCAGCTCTTGTGTTGAAGAGAAAGATCGATGCGAGTAATCAGGAGCGGACCGATCTGGTAGAATATATAGACAGCTATTTCCTGAATAAACACAAGGCAGTCCCCATTGCTAAGGGAGCGCAGATAAATACCGAGAGCCCCGCCTGGGCGATTGATCGACTTTCCATCCTGGCTTTGAAAATCTATCATATGCAGGAGGAAGCAGAAAGGGAAAACGCAAGCGATATGCATCGGGACGCCTGCCGAAGCAAACTCCGGGTGCTGCTCGAGCAACGACAAGACTTGTCAGCGGCTATAGATCAGTTGCTGGAAGACATCTCAAATGGGAAAAAGTATATGAAAGTGTACAAGCAAATGAAGATGTACAATGACGAGGAGTTAAACCCCGTATTGCGTGGGAAAAGGAAATAAAAAGCGTATTCTGGCTATTCGCCTCTCTGCCCTGGGAGATGTGGCAATGACTGTCCCCGTTTTGCTTTCGGTAACGCGGTTAAATCCTGAAGTTCGGTTCCTTTTTATCACTAAGAGCCATTTTGCGCCGGTTTTACAACGTCTGGAGAACCTCGAAGTTCACTCCTTTGAAGGGAAGGGAGTCCATAAAGGAATCAGAGGGTTATGGCATCTAAAAGGCGAATTGAGGGGAAAAGACTTCGATGCAATAGCCGACCTGCACGCCGTGTTGAGAACGGGAATCCTCAAGCTGTTTTTTTCGTTTTCGGGAAAACCCTTTGAAAGTCTGCAGAAGGGAAGAAGGGAAAAGAAGCAGCTCACCTCCGGGGACCCCAAGGGCTTTAAACCGCTTAAAAGCACCCATGAGCGCTATGCCGAAGTTTTTAGACGCCTTGGTTTTAAAGCAGCACCCAATGCAGGGGACATCCTTAAAGGAGAAGCCTGGCCTGATAATTTTGATGACGGGTTTACCGAATCGGGGTGGCTTAGGGTAGGTTTGGCCCCCTATGCTGCACATTCAGGAAAGTGTTACCCAGAGTCGCGAATAAAAGAACTGATCGGCTTATTGGGCGCAGTACCGAATTTGCGGGTATACCTGTTTGGAGGAGGACAAAAAGAAATCGAAGCCCTGAATTCGTGGGAACTGGAGTATCCGTACTGTGTGTCTGTTGCAGGTAAAATGCCGCTGACCGAAGAACTTGCATTGATCTCTAACCTTCGCCTCATGATCTCAATGGACAGCGGAAACGGACACCTGGCCGCCATGTACGGCCTTCCAGTCCTTACCCTCTGGGGAGTAACACATCCCTACGCCGGGTTCGCGCCTTTTAATCAGCCCGAATCGAATAACGTATTGGCTGATCGTGAAATGTATCCGGCGATACCTACTTCTGTGTATGGAAATAAAGTGCCGGATGGTTATGATCAGGTCATGGAGTCTATTCCCGCAGAACGGGTTTATAAAAGGGTGTTGGAGCTATTGCAGGAGCCCCATATCTAGAACGTGGACTTCAGCGACATGCCTTTAAAGTAGTATCGGAGCTGTTGCATATACTGATACCGGAGCATTCTCGGATTACCCCCGACCATCAGGGACCGGATTCCAAAATAAGAAGCCATAATATAGGCGGCTATACCTTCGCTGTCGTGATGGCGCTCGAGATAGCCATCGGACTTTCCCTTTTGCAATGCGGTGACCAGGCTGACCTCCCACACCTTGGCTATATCGTTCAGGTAACTGGAAATCTTTTCATTCCTCCCGTTAAACTCAGACATAAAATTACCCAGCACAAAACCAAAATCAAGGGGGTTGTGTTCTGCGGTTTCAAGAGCGTTTTCCAGGCATATTTCGATCTGTTGAAAGGGATTCTCCTTGCCTTCTATCGGCTCAATTAACATGCTGTAAACCTTTCGGAACAACAAATGCTGCACGATACTGATCATAAAGTCTTCTTTGGACTGGAAGTGATGATAGAAGGCCCCCTTAGAGAGTTCCAGGGCCTTTAGAATATCGTCAAGACTGGTCTGGTAATAGCCTTTCTGGTAGAACAACTCCATGCCTTTTTGCTGCATTCGGTTGATGGTCGCTCGGCTTTTTAAATTTTTTTCCATAAATCGGGAATTTTGATAAAACAAACCTTCCGGTCGCTTTACCCTAACTCCATAACCCGTTGGGAAATGTGAAAACATCGATGAAACACACAGAAACATCGACAAAACGCTTGTTTCATTCAAAAGAAAAGCCCGGATTAGCCCGTAACAGACCCCCTGGTTTGTCCAGAAGCAGCTCTGGAAAAAAACCAATCCCCCAGAATAAGGCTATTTTGAGTCTGATTCAGGTTACCGCTCCCTGGCAACTGCTTCCCGCACCCGCCGTGCAGCCATAGCAGTGTTGCGAGATCACTATTTCACGATTGTTTAAGAGGTTCTCCTGAAAATCCCTGATGTGTTGTACGCTGTTATTGACCTTTAGACCAAGCATCTGATTGAAATCACAATCATAGAGCCAGCCATCCCAACTCACAGAAATGGTGTTGGTGCACATGACATTGCTCACTGCTTCGGGATTATAGGCATCTACAAGGGCGGTCATGTACTCCTCATAGTTTTCGGAAGCGATGAGGTAATCAAGGAAACGGGCAATGGGCAGGTTCGTAATGGTAAATAAACTATTAAAGTCAATCCCGAAGTCTTCTTTGAGCGCTTTTTTAAAATCGCGCTCCAGGGCATTCTGATCCCCGGGGAGGAAGGCTCCTGAGGGATTGTATACCAAATCGAGCTGAAGGGAACTTCCCGGGATGCCATATCCTACCTTATTGAGCTCCTGGAGGGCCTTTATGGATTTATCAAAGACCCCGTCACCTCTTTGCTTGTCTGTTTTCCCCCGGGTATAGTGGGGTAATGATGAAACGACGTGGACTCCGTGTTTTGCAAAAAATTCAGGGAGGTCGTAATACTTCTTGTTCGCCCGGATTATGGTAAGATTGGAGCGCACTATAAAATCCCGGATACCTGCCTCAGCGGCTTTTTCCACAAACCATCTGAAATTCGGATTCATCTCCGGGGCACCTCCGGTCAGGTCAAGGGTGTGGGCCCCCGTAGTCCTTATGACCTCAAGGCATTCTTCCATGGTTTCCCGTGTCATGATTTCTTCTCGATCCGGACCCGCATCTACATGGCAGTGTTCACAGACCTGATTGCACATATAACCGACATTGATCTGAAGAATTTCAAGTGAGCGCGGGCGTAAGACCCCCTGCCCGGATGCTGATAGCTTGTCGCGGAAGAAAGGCAGCTCCCCGGATTCAAACAAAGATCCGTTGAGGATATCCAGCTGCTTATTGGTATTTGCCAGGTCTTTTTCCCTAGCTTTTAGTGATTTCGTGGCCATCGTCTAATTGTTAAAGAAACCCAATGTTCAATGCTGGAGTTTACATCGAGAGTTTTTCGTATTTATTCATCATTTGGACACCATGCACCAGGGTAGCTCCACTTTCTATAGCGGCTCCCGCATGAACGGCTTCCATCATTTCCTCTTTAGTGATTCCGCGCTCCAGGCCGTCTTTGGTATAGGCGTCTATACAGTAAGGACACTTTACAACGTGGGCCACGGCCAGGGCGATAAGAGATTTTTCACGGGCACTCAGGGCCCCTTCCTCAAAGACTTTTCCGTAATAATCGAAAAATTTTTCACCCAACGCTTTACTCCATTCAGTGATCTTACCAAATTTTCTAAGGTCTGCGGGATTGTAATATTCTGATGCCATGTTTTTGCAAATTAATCGTGAATGATTTTGGATTATGGATCGTCGTTCAGACGTCCAATACATTTAGGGATCTCTGGGACCCCTCTATTAATTTTAAATGGAAAGCGTACTTAGAAAGGAGAGCCCTTATTGAAAGGGACAGAGCAGTAAATTTGAAAATCCGGATGGATCCAGGCTGTTCGCAGAATGGGTTTTGCCGAGAGAAAACTCAAAAACAATCGATACAAGCGGGAGAAAATATAACGGGATGGAGCGAGCCAGTCCTGGCAGTCTTCAGCATCGTCCAGGTCCATCAGGGATGTCAGTACTTCGGGACGGCCTCCGATCCTCAGGATCCAAATCAATAACGCATCCAGCAAAAGGTTTTCCTGCCAGGGGAGGCGCATAAATGTTTCACAGTCAAAATGCTCCCGGTTTATTCCAATGAGATAAGTGCCCCCGTCAGACGTGGGCCCGAATACTGTTTTTCCCTCTTCGAGCAGGCCTGCAGCTCTTTTGAGCTCCTCTGTCCGAAGATCAGGGCTGTCATTCCCAATAACCAGTAAGTGTTCTATCCCCTGGTCATAAACCGACTTCATGGCGTTTCCCAGGCGTTCCCCGAACGTATTACCGACCTGAGATTTTTCATCTATATGAAACACCTGTAATCCGGTCCGCCGGGCCTTTAACTTCGTTTGAGCCGTCAGTTCGGCTATAAAGCGCTCGCCCCCGGACAAACCTTTTTCTCTCGCATCCAAGTGGGCGCTGCGGGCAAAAAGTATAATGGCGGAGGTTCGGGTCGTCAAAAGCAGGTGAATGGAATTTTATTTGAGACAACAAATTACAAGCAAAAAGGCATGTCACAAAACGGAACACCTCCGAAGCCGGAAATTTAACAGAATTTTCCCATTCGTATGGGGTCACAACCTTAACAGGGAGGTTAAAGCGTCAGGGGCGGTTGCCGTACTTTATTGCTCCGAACCCAATAAACGCCATAATTTTTGAAAAGAATTGAATAATGCACTAAGCCTACCCTCAAAAAACCGAACCGGGGTCACCAATAAAAAAACCTCCCAACCAGATCTCAATCAGAGGGATGGGAGGGTTCTTATTTAATTTTTAATATCTGTGTCTTGTTGTTTCAGCGCTGGAACAACAGGGTTTCCATCTGCGTCAATTTCTATGATTTCGTCAAAACCTAACTCATCTAATTTGGAGATGATTTCAGCCCTGTCCCCAACCATAAACCAATTGACATCTTCAGGTTTTACTATATCCTTGCTTACTCCTTTGATATCCTCCAAAGACAAATTACGCACATTCTGGTCATAGGTCTCGTAGTAATCATCGGGAAGTCCATAACGCAACATGCTTCTCACCGAACTGTTCAGGGAACTATTCGTCTCCCATTGCCCAGGCAATTTTAATACCTGATTTGATTTTACCCGATCCAATTCTTCCTGTGTTGGCGGACGGGAACTAATGAAATCTGAAATTTCTTTTCTGAGTTCAGTAACAGATTCCGCGGTTTTATCCGTTTGAACGGGCGCATACAGGATAAAAGGACGCTCCTCTTTGGATCCCAAAACAAAGCCGCCAGCTCCATAAGACCAATGCTTATCCTCGCGAAGGTTCATATTGATGCGGGAGTTAAAATCGCCACCAAGAATGTTGACCATTTGCTCCAGGGCAACTTCAGAAACGGCTCCATATTTTTCGGTCAAATGTCCGGCAATGATAACAGACTGTTGTGACTCCGGACGATTCATCAGGTAGAGGGTGTTTTTTGTATAGGATTTAGGAGCCTTAAAAACAATTTGCGGCACCTCGCCTTTTTTCCATTTTCCCAATGCTTTTTCAAGCTTCGGTTTCAATTCGTTCATTGAAATATCCCCGGTTACGATCAATGTGGAATTGTTGGGCTTCATCCATGTATTGTAAAACGCTGTAATATCATCCCTGGTTAATTTCGCAACGGTTTCTTCATAACCGGTCCCTGTATACGGAGAGCCGTAGGGGTGGTCTTCCCCGTATAAATATTTGTTCATTACCCTTAGGGCCATAGAAACGGGCTGGGACTTTTCTTGTTGGATGTCATTGATTTGTTCGTTTTTCAGGCGATCGAATTCTCCCTGTGGGAACTCAGGATTCAATATGACATCAGCAAACAGATTTAAACTCGCATCAAAACTTGGCTTTAAAGTGGACATATACACATTGGACTGGTCCTGGTCAGAAAAAGTGCTTAAAGTAGCCCCCAGTAATTGCAATTGCTCGTTTATTTGAAGTGAAGTCTTGTCCTTTGTTCCTTCATCCAAAAGGTTCATCGTCAGTTCAGCCGTACCCGGACTCGATAAATAGTCCGTTTTATACCCGGCATCAGTCACAAGATTCATAATCACGGTAGATACTCCTGCCCGCTGCGCCAATACTACATTAAGTCCGTTGGAAAGGCTGGTGCGCTGTAGTTCCGGGAATTTTGAACTCTTCTGAACCCCAAGCTCAGGTAGTTTGCTGCGATCGACAGAAGAGGGCTCTATGGTGTACTCAGGGAAAGGCTCACATACCAGTATGTGCTTGCCTTTGGACAACCATTTTGCAGCAGTATTCTTTAAATCTTCTACAGTAGCATCTTGAACAAAATTCAATTTTGTTTTATAATAAGAAGCATCATCATGATAGGTCTGGTTGGAAGCGAGAATATCAGATACCCCGCCAAAACCACCAATCCGCTCTAATCCTTTGATAAAACTGGCGAAATAGGCGGCTTTCACCCTTTGCAATTCCGCTTCGGTTGGCCCTTCTTCAATAAACCTGGAAATTTCGGCCCATAGTTCGCGCTCCAACTTTTTAGGATCTTCACCCTGTTTGATATTGAGATAAACAATAAACTCACTTGCAATCTCACTGGAAGATTGAAAGGAAACTGCGGAACTCGCCGATTGATCTTCATAAACGAATTTTTTATACAATCTTGAGTTCTTGCCACTTGTTAAAATGGCAGATATCAAATCGAAGTGCAAATCCTCCTGAGCTCCATACTGAGGGGTATTCCATGCAAAAAGCACGCGGGTCTCAGGCACCCGATCTTCATATACCTGGTAAGAATCATTGACTTTATTGGGAATATTTACTTCTGGTCTTTCAACAGTAGGTCCGGAGGGAATATCACCAAAGTACTGCACCACTTTTTGATACACTTCTTCCGGATTGATATCGCCGGCTACGGCTACCACAGCATTTGCCGCTCCGTAATATGATTTGAACCATTCCTGAACATCTTCCAGTGAAGCGGCATTGAGATCTTCCATCTCCCCAATAACGGTCCATGAATAGGGGTGCCCTTTAGGATACATCGCCTTGGTCAAATAATCCCACTGCTTTCCATACGGATTGTTTTCTCCCTGGCGCTTTTCGTTTTGCACCACTCCGCGTTGCTCATCCAAACGCTCCTGGTCGATAACACCGAGTAAATGGCCCATTCGGTCAGATTCCAGGAACAATACCTGATCTAAGGCAGAAACGGGTATATTCTGAAAATAATTGGTCCTGTCATTGTTGGTAGTTCCGTTGAGGTCGGTTGCTCCTATACTTCCCAGGGCCTGGAAATAATCGGTATTATAATTCTCACTGCCATTGAACATTAAGTGTTCAAATAAGTGGGCAAATCCACTTTTGCCGGGTTTCTCGTTTTTCGAACCCACGTGATACCACACATTTACGGCTGCTATTGGAGCTTTGTGATCTTCATGCACCAAAAGGGTAAGCCCGTTTTTCAAGGTATATTTTTTATAGGGGATATCAATATCATCCGCCTTAAATTGAAAATCCTGGGCGTGGATAGTTCCTACTCCAAAGGCCGCTAAGAACAGCAAACAAAACAATTTTTTCATTTTCAGGGTTTTAATTCTATTTCTTGAAAAGATTCGAATCCTACAATATACTAATCCGCTGCCTTATATCAAGCTAAATTCCAGCTTAATGCGGGCATTTAGGACGAAAAACCTCCCATTAATTATAGAATCATAAGATTTAGTCCCCGAATAACGAAAAAATGGGCATGCCGGATAAGAGAGGGTTTAAAAGGGTGTACAACAATGAGTAGAAGCACGCCACTCGAATCCCGGAAGGGATTGGCAATCAGATGTCGTCGTAGTCGATTTTTAAAACCGCCGATTCCGCGTGCGCCTGACAGGTGAGAATAAAGCCTTCGGCGAGTTCACTTTCGGTAAGGATTTGATTTTTGACCATTGAGGCCTTGCCTTCGGTAACGCGTGCGATGCAGGTACTGCAAACTCCGCCCTGACAACTGAATGGAGCGTCAATTTTCGCCTTGATCAGTGCGTCGAGCACGAGGTTTTTCCGATCGATTTCCAGGGTGTGGACCGCATCGTCCAAAGTAATCTCAAGATGCGTTTTACCTGAAGTTTCGGCGTCTTTTGAAGCTTCCGAATCGGGAGTCGTAAAAAGCTCGCGCTGAATGTTGTTTTCAGAAACCCCGTTTTCCTTCAGGGCAGCGGTTACTGTTTCGATCATCGGGAGGGGGCCGCAGAGATAAAAAGTATCCGGGATCATGGATTTGTGCTCATTTCGAGTGATGTAATTCACCTTACTCTTGTCGATTCGTCCGAACATGGACTCTTCTTCCTGATTTCGGCTGAACAGATAATAAACGAAAAACCGATCGTTATATTTTTCTTTTAATTTCTGCAGAGAATCAAAATACATGGCTTCTTCCCGGCTTTTGTTCCCATAAACCAAAACAACCTTGTTTTCGGTATTGGATTCCAGAGCCGTTTGAACAATACTCATTATAGGAGTTATCCCACTACCCGCTGCAAATGCTACGATCTTGCGGGGCGCCCGGTCAGCAGTAAATACAAAGCGACCCTGAGGAGGCATAACCTCGAGAACATCCCCTTTTTTCAATTCCTGGTTGGCATAAACTGAAAATGTACCACCCGGAACTTTTTTAACACCGATCGTGATCTTGTTTTCTCCGGGTTTTGAAGACAGGGAATACGCCCTTCTGATTTCGGTATCTCCTACCGGATGCTTAAGGGTGATGTATTGTCCGGCTTCGAAAGCAAACGCCTCTTTCAGGGACTCTGGTATTTCAAAGCTGATGTCGACAGCATTCGGGGTTAAGGGAGTTATGTCGGATACGGTAAGGGGATAAAACTGAACCATTTATAAAAATTTTTTGCAAAATTAAGCAAAGCAAGTCTAAGAAAACCTGTGGTTTCTATACTTTTAACGGGTTTGTAACAAATTCAGGCAAGACAATACTAATGATGAGCCAAACCGAAAATGTCCATGTTTAAGCACTTTTTTAACCTGGAGTGGAAGTCTTTTTTCAGGTCTTCTTCTTTTGCCACCAACCTGGTCTTTAAGATCCTGACGATTTTTGCACTCCTCTACTTTATAGTGGTTTTCCTGTCCCTTGGGATTGGCGCTTATTTTATTATTGAAAAGGCCGGCCTGGGAGACCCGCTGCGGGTGGTCAATCGATTTATGATTTATTATGTGGTCATGGACCTCTACGCCCGGTACATGTTGCAGAAGATGCCGGTCACCAATATCAGACCATTGCTCTATCTCCCGATTAAGAAAGATTCCGTGGTATGGTATTCCCTGGGTAAAACTGTGCTTTCCTTTTTTAACTGGTCCCACGCTTTTTTCTTTATTCCCTTCTCCATCGTCCTGATTATAAAGGATTACGCACCGATGCAGGTTATCGGGTGGCACCTGGGAATCATGGCCCTGTTTTTTGTGAATAATTTTGTGAATATCCTGGTCAATAATCAGGACCGTATTTTTTATCCCCTACTGGTTATCCTGGCGGTCCTCGGGATTTCACAGTATTACGGATGGTTCGATATTACCCTGTACACCGCTCCGATTTTCGATGCCTTTTACGATTTGCCCTGGACGGCAATACTTCCGTGGGGTGTCCTGGCAGGGGTCATTTGGGCTTCTTTCAGGTATTTCAGAACAAATATGTATCTGGATGCAGGTCTTGCCCTGAAAAAACAGGAAGGCAAAACAGAAGATTACGTCTGGCTAAACCGATTTGGGAATCTGGGAACCTTTCTCAAAAATGACATCAAACTCATTCGTCGCAACAAACGCTCCAGAACCACCGTCATTGTGAGCTTTCTTTTCTTGTTCTACGGCCTTATTTTCTTTTCGGGCCCCTACGATTCCTATCCTATAGTTTTTGTCTTTGCCGGCATTTTTGTGTCGGGAGGCTTCTTATTCACTTTTGGCCAATATGTTCCCAGTTGGGACAGCTCCTATTATCCGCTGATGATGAGCCAAAACATTCAATACAAAGAGTATTTGAGCTCTAAATGGTACCTGATCATCATCGCTACCGCATTGAGCACCTTACTGGCCGTATTTTACCTGTATTTCGGATGGAAAACCTATCTGGCTGTTTTGGTTGGGGCGGTCTACAATATAGGTGTCAACTCTTATCTCGTTTTATGGGGAGGGGCCTATGTTAAAACCCCTATCGACCTGACGACCAACAAAAAAGCCTTTGGAGATAAGCAGGCCTTTAATGGAAAAACACTGCTTCTGACGATCCCTAAACTGGTTCTTCCTTTGGTGCTTTTTTGGATCGGAGACTTCTTTTTCAACCAAACTGCCGGCTACCTGATGGTCGCTTTGGCCGGGGTTGTCGGTTTTGCCTTTAAGGACCTGGCCTTTAAACAAATTGAAAAAGTCTATAAAAAAGAGAAATATAAAACCCTTTCTGCCTACCGTGAAAAGGGGGCCTAAAACAATAAGACACCATGATTACTGTTAAAGAACTAACTAAAAAATACGGGGCCCAGACGGTTCTCAATCTGCAGGAGCTTCAAATTCCCAAAGGAGAGAGCTTTGGTCTGGTTGGGAATAATGGGGCCGGGAAAACCACTTTTTTCAGCCTGCTGCTGGACCTGATTCAACCCTCAACAGGCGGGATACTCAACAATGGGGTTGAGGTACAACAAAGTGAGGCGTGGAAACCCTTTACAGCGGCGTTTATAGATGAAAGTTTCTTAATCGGGTATCTCACCCCTGAGGAGTATTTCTATTTTATCGGCGAATTGAGAGGACAGTCCAGATCTGAGGTAGATGCCCTGATGGAAAGCTTTGAAGATTTCTTTCACGGGGAAATCCTCAATCAGAAGAAATATCTCAGAGACCTCTCCAAAGGAAATCAAAAGAAGGTAGGAATTACAGCTACTTTTATTGGCAACCCGGAAGTAGTTATTCTCGATGAGCCCTTCGCAAATTTGGATCCTACCACCCAAATTCGTTTAAAGGGAATTATCAAGGAACTCACCCAGAACCGTGAAGTTACTGCCTTAATTTCCAGTCATGATCTCGTACATGTAACCGAGGTTTGCGAACGCATTGTAGTGCTTGATAAAGGCGCAATCGTAAGGGACATTCAGACATCCCCCGAGACCCTCAGGGAATTGGAGGATTTCTTTGCCGGATAGAAAGTTAGGGGTGTTTGGTACGGCGAGCTTACCATGGATAAATGACATCGCTTGATATCAAGGGTTTCATATTTCCCGGAAACCTCTTGAATTTCATAGGTCTGGCCATACTAAACCGGGTGTTTTGTAGTTTAGATATCATACAGGAATCCGGGAATTTTGAAGCTTCGTTATTTTTTTCTACTCACAATTGGAGGGTTAGTATTTTTTTTAGGCGCTTGCAGCACTAAAAAGGACGCCTTTGTCAACCGCAACTGGCACGCCCTGAATACACGGTATAACGTCCTGTACAATGGGGATCTGGCCTTTGAAGAAGGGAGGGAGACGCTCAATAATGCGTATCGGGACAATTACTGGGAAATTCTGCCGGTAGAGCGTATGCAGGTCTCTGAGGAAATCCGCCTGGATTCGGAAGATAACAACCCCAATTTTTTAATGGCCGAGGAAAAAGCGACCAAGGCGATTCAAAAGCATAGCATGGAAGTGGGAGGGCAGGAACGCAACCCTCAGACCGATGAGGCTTTCTTGCTGCTCGGTAAAGCACGATACTTTGACCAACGGTACATTCCTGCCCTTGAGGCATTTAACTATGTGCTTCGCAAATACGAAAAGAGCAACAAGCTTAATGTCGCTCGCATCTGGAGGGAAAAGACCCATCTTAGGCTCGGTTACGATGAGTTGGCGCTTAAGAACCTGACGACCCTCTTTAAGTACGATGTGTTGTCTGACCAGGAATACGCAGATGGGCGTGCTGTGGCCGCCCAGGCGTACATTAACCTGCAAGCCCTGGACACTGCCGTACAGCAAATGAAAATAGCGGCTGCCTATACCAAAAAAACAGAAGAAAAAGGGCGGTATTACTATATCATAGGTCAGTTATTTAACCACCTTGAGCATCCCGATAGTGCGGCTATGGCCTTTGATAAAGTCATTGAACTCAATCGAAAAATACCCCGGGTTTACCTGGTAAATGCGCAACTCCAAAAAATTAGAAATGTAGAGATCACCTCGGAAAACAAGGATGAGGTGCGGGAGTACCTGACGGATCTCGAAAAAAACCGGGAAAACCGGCCTTATCTGGATAAAATCTACAGAAGTCTGGCGGTGTATTATCACAAAATTGAGGCAGAAGGAGCGGCCCTGGACTATTATAACAAATCGCTGAGGGCCAGTCAGAATGAGCTGCACCTCAACAGCCTTAATTACACGGATCTGGCCGAGTACTATTTCGATCAGAACAACTACAAAAGTGCCGGGGCCTATTACGATAGCGTATTGCTGAATGTCCCTGAGAACAGCCGAACGTTTCGCGCTGTTTCCAAAAAAAGAGAAAACCTCGATGATGTGATCACCTATGAGGCCGTTGTGAAGTATTCGGACAGTATTTTGACCCTCGCCTCCATGACGCCTGTGGAGCGGGGCATATATTTTCAAACCCACATCGACTCCCTAATGGCCGACGCCGAGGCCGAGGCGGTTAAAAAGGAACAACAGACGCGAACTGGGCTTGAGGCTTTCAGCCAGAGCCAGGGCGGACAGGAGAATCAGGGGAAGTTTTACTTTTATAATGTCACCAGCCTGGGGTATGGAAAAAATGAATTCCGGATGCGGTGGGGAGACCGCGAACTGGAGGACAATTGGCGGTGGAGTACAAAATCCAGGATTCTCTCTGAGATCACTGCAGATGGAGATGCTCTGGCTGAAGGAGGCGAGGATGAGCTTTTGGATTCGGAAAAGTTCTCTTTGGATTTTTACCTTGACCAAATCCCTGAAGATCCGGCAGTCCTGGACAGTTTGCGAAAAGAACGCAATTTTGCAAATTATCAATTGGGTCTGATTTATAAAGAAAAATTCAAAGAGCCAATGCTCGCATCGGCCCGACTCGAGGCGGTACTGGATTCAGAGCCGGAAGAGCGACTTATTTTACCTTCCAAATACAATTTGTACAAGATCTATCAGGAAGTAGGTAGTCCGCTGCAAGAGCCGATGAAATTTGATATTATTGAGAACCACCCCGAATCCAGATATGCTGCAATCCTAACGAATCCGGATGCTTCAATAACAACCCTTCAGAACACCCAGGAGGTGCGATATGCCGAACTATTTGCAGCCTTTAAAGCCCAGGAGTATCTCCAGGTTATTACCGGGACGGAGGAGGCTATCGAACAATTTACGGGAGAACCAATAGTCCCCAAGCTGGAGTTGCTTAAAGCCAATGCTATAGGACGTTTACAAGGGTTTAATCAATTCCGTGAGGCGCTTAATTACATCGCCCTGAATTATCCCAACACTCCTGAAGGCAAAAAAGCCCAGATACTGGTGACAGAACAAATCCCCAAGCTCGAAAGCACTGATTTTTCAGAAGTTTCAACGGCTGAGGGCACCTCCAACTGGAAAGTTGTTTTTCCTTTTAGCCGCACAAAGCACGAAAAGGCACTTGAGCTTAAAAAGCGCCTTGAAACATCGATTAGTGATCTCAACTACGACTATACGGTATCCAGGGATATTTACGATCTGCAAACTGAGTTTGTCGTGGTTCATGGATTTCCGTCTCAAAGCTATGCCCTCGGCTATGTCGAACTTCTCAAAAACAATAAGAAATACAGGATCGCCAACGAGAATTTCGTAATTTTATCAGACAATTATAAAGTGGTTCAGGTCCATAAAAATCTGGCCGATTACCGCAACCAATTACAAACCCCAAAATCGTAATGTACCATGTTTTCCGAAAACAAAAAACCTAAAACTATGAATGAACCAGGAGGTCAACCCAACCGTATTGAAAAAAACACAAAAATTAAAGGGGATATTATTTCCGAGGCCGATTTTCGAATTGACGGGAAACTGGACGGGAATGTAAAAACCTCAGGGAAAGTCGTCATAGGTAAGGGCGGCTATATCAATGGCAAGGTCGAGTGTGTTAACGCAGACATTGAAGGAAATTTTAACGGGGAACTCCTCGTTTCAGACCTCCTTTCTTTAAAAAGCTCCGCGATCATTGAAGGTACGGTAACTGTGGCTAAATTGTCCGTTGAACCCGGTGCTACTTTTAATGCCTCCTGCAGTATGAATGGAAAGAACGCACTGAACGGCAACCCGTCGAGACCCACCGAGTTTAAAGGATCTGCTTCCCCTGATGTGAAACAACAAACAGAAAGTGCCAAAACCTCCTGAAAAAAAGGAAAAATCTCAACTGAAACACGCAGTTGAACTCTCTGGAATTGCAATTCAGATGGGAGTTATCATTTACTTGGCCGCTCAGGCCGGTATTTGGCTGGACGCTCATTACCAAAACGAGAAACAGGTCTTAACAGCCGTCTGCACCATCCTGGGTGTGGGCATTTCGCTATGGGTGGTCCTGCGGCAACTCAAAAGAATCAATTCTTAGATGAACAACATCAGGTTTCTGTGGAGTTGTCTGATCCTGCTGATCCTGGCCCTGAGTATTGCTTTTGGAATTCACGCCTTGATTCGTGCATCAAAGGAATTAAGCCCTTTCGGAGATTTACTGGCTTGGAGCTATCTGATCAATTTAGTGCTTGCCTTTGGCATCGTGGTACTGATCCACAGCCTTCGCAATAGGATGAAGACCCAACTGGGCTTTCTCTTTATGGCCGGAAGTTTTGTAAAGTTCTTGATATTCTTTCTTTTTTTCTACCCATCCTTTACAGCAGATGAAGTGATCAACCAAAATGAGTTTTCAAGTTTTTTTGTCCCCTACTTTCTCGCCCTGATTATAGAGACTTATTTTTCAGCTGTATTACTTAAAAATCTCGAAAAGGAAAACCCCGGATGACAGGGCTTTGGAGCGGTCAAAATAAAGCGTAAATGCTTTTTTCTTTTTCAGGGAATACCTTACATTTGCACCGATTTTTAGAGACCCTTAGATTCGAGTGTTATGCGAAGTTCCTTTGTGAGTAATTTCCTGGCCGGTGTTTTATTCTTTTGTTTAGGACCGGTTTTGTTCGCCAAAGAGACCCCTGCAGATTCCAGCGGGCCTGCGGCCACAAAGGCTGAAATCAAAGAATATATTGCGCATCACCTTCAGGACTCTCATGATTTCTCCATCACTTCTTACACCGATGATCAGGGGAACAAGGTGCACGTGGGTTTCCCATTGCCTGTGATCCTTTGGGATAATGGACTCAAGGTTTTTTCCTCTTCTCTTTTTCACCACGGGGAAACTATAGCCGAAGTAGATGGTAATTACTACAAGCTCTACCACAATAAGATTTACAAAACAGATTCAGAAGGCACTATTGTTTACGATGCCGAAGATCACCCCACCAATACAAAGCCCCTCGATTTTTCGATAACCAAGAATGTGGTCATGATGCTGGTCACAGGGCTGCTCTTGTTGTGGCTGTTTACCAGTATGGCCCGGAAGTATCAAAAAAGCGGAGGAGTTCCCACCGGAGTCGCTAAATTTTTCGAGCCTATCGTCCTGTATATTCGCGACGATATCGCCATTCCTAACATCGGAGAGAAAAAGTACAGCAGGTACATGCCTTTTTTGCTGACCGTATTCTTCTTCATCTGGTTTTTAAATATGTTTGGCCTGACCCCTTTGGGTGTAAATGTCACCGGTAATATTGCTGTGACTATGGCCCTGGCGCTGATCGTATTTTTAATGACCAATTTTACGGGTACCAAAGATTACTGGAAGCATATTTTTGATCCGCTTGGAGATGGAATGCCATGGTATGGGAAAATGGTGATTTACATCATTCTGGTTCCGATTGAGATTTTGGGGATTTTTATCAAGCCGTTTGCACTGATGATTCGTCTCTACGCCAACATGACCGCAGGGCACGTAGTGCTTATGAGTCTGATCGGCCTGATTTTTATCTTTAAAAGTTGGGTGGGCGGGCCCTTGTCTTTCGGCCTGAGTTTCGCCATATCCCTTATAGAAGTTTTAGTTGCGCTTTTACAGGCTTATATATTCACGATGTTATCTGCCCTTTATTTCGGTTTTGCCGCTGAGGAGCACGATCACGATCACGATCATGAAGAGCCTGTGCTGGAGCACCTTTAGTGTTTTGAGTTGTATTGTTTAATTTTTTAATACTTGTTTTATGGAGATTCCAAGTGTAATAGGTGCAGGCCTAGCTGTAATCGGTGCCGGAATCGGTATCGGAATGATCGGAGGTCGTGCAATGGATGCCATTGCCCGTCAGCCTGAAGCCTATGGTAAGATTCAGACTGCGATGTTGATTGCAGCTGCCCTTATCGAAGGAATTGGTTTCGCCGCAATTTTTGCTGGCTAAAACCTACAGAATGCTCAGGCAATCCATACGGTTGGTGTGGATTGCCGGGCTTTATGGAAGAACATAAAACCTCGGGAAACCATGGAAAAATTAATTAACGAATTTTCAATAGGGCTTTTCTTTTGGCAGATAATTCTGTTTGTCCTGCTCTTATTCTTACTCCACAAATTTGCCTGGAAACCTATATTAAGGGCTGTTTCCGAGCGGGAAGAAGGTATAAGGGATGCGCTTGCCGCCGCAGAGAACGCCAAAAAAGAGATGCAGAACGTTTCTGCCGACAACGACAGATTACTTCAGGAAGCGCGCGCAGAGCGCGAAGCCATGCTTAAGGAGGCTCGGGAGATTCGGGAAAAAATGGTTACAGACGCGAAAATTCTGGCACAGGAAGAAGGAGATAAAATCATCAAGCAGGCTCAGTTGAGCATTGAAGGTGAGAAGAAGGCAGCCATTGCAGATATCAAAAGCCAGGTGGCCTCTCTCTCTGTCGAGATTGCCGAAAAGGTACTTCAGGATCAGCTGGACAATAAGGATAAGCAACTGAAGCTGGTGGACCAACTGGTGGATAAAATCAAATTGAAATAAGCGATGAGCGAACATCGGGCCTCATATCGGTATGCCAAGGCACTCATGGATCTCGCCGTAGAACGGGATCAGGTGAGTGGTATGGACGGGGACATGCGCCTTATTCTGGATACGATTCAGGAAAACGAGTCTTTGCGGGATGTGCTCCGCAGTCCTACCCTTACGGGAGTCGATAAAAAGAATGCTCTGAAAACGCTTTTTAAGGGCGCCCAGCCCTTGACGATGGAGTTATTCAATTTGCTCGCCACGAATAAAAGGATAGGAATCCTAAAGGGAATCGCTGAGCAGTTTATCGCGCTATTTGAACAGATGAAGGGACATGAGGTAGCCACTGTGGTAACCGCAGTGCCCCTTAATAAAGATTTGGAAGCTAAGATCTTGAAAAAGCTTCAGGAAATTAGCGGGAAGGAAGTGACCCTTGAGAACGAAATCGACACGGACCTGATCGGAGGATTTATTCTGCGGGCAGGGGATTTGGAATACAATGCCAGCATATCCGGGAAGCTCGAAAAATTAGAACGAAAACTTTTAAGTACATAAACGGACACATCGAATCCCACCAAACGGATTCGGTAATTATACCTAATGGAAAATGGCAGGAATTAAAGCCGCTGAGGTATCAGCAATTTTAAAGAAGCAGTTATCAGGATTTGAAGCAACAGCAACCCTTGACGAGGTGGGTACTGTACTCCAGGTAGGAGACGGAATCGCGCGCGTTTATGGTCTTTCCAATGCCCAATACGGCGAGCTTGTGTCTTTTGACGGAGGCCTCGAGGGAATTGTATTGAACCTCGAAGAGGACAACGTTGGGGTCGTTCTTTTAGGACCTTCCAGACAAATTGTCGAAGGAGCCACTGTAAAAAGGACCCAGCGAATTGCCTCTATTGATGTAGGAGAAGGCATCGTCGGCCGTGTTGTAAACAGTCTGGGAACTCCCATCGACGGAAAGGGCACTATTGCCGGAGATCTTTTTGAAATGCCACTGGAGCGGAAAGCCCCCGGGGTTATTTTCAGACAACCCGTGAATGAGCCACTGCAGACCGGGATAAAGGCCGTAGATGCCATGATTCCTATTGGTCGCGGGCAGCGAGAGCTTGTAATCGGAGACCGGCAGACAGGAAAGACGACCGTTTGTATTGATACCATTATCAATCAAAAAGAATTTTACGATGCGGGAGAGCCCGTATATTGTATTTACGTTGCTATTGGACAAAAGGCTTCAACCGTTGCAGCTATTGCCAAAACACTGGAAGATAAAGGAGCATTGGCTTACACCACTATTGTAGCCGCCAATGCATCCGATCCTGCTCCTATGCAGGTGTATGCTCCTTTTGCAGGAGCGGCTATCGGGGAATACTTCCGCGATACCGGACGCCCTGCCCTGATTATTTACGATGATCTCTCCAAGCAGGCTGTGGCCTATCGGGAGGTTTCTCTCCTGCTCAGACGTCCACCGGGACGGGAAGCATATCCCGGGGATGTGTTTTATCTGCACTCCCGTCTTCTGGAGCGCGCGGCCAAAGTGATTAATGACGATGGTATTGCACAAAAAATGAATGATCTCCCCGACAGCCTTAAAGGCCTTGTAAAGGGAGGCGGATCTCTAACGGCCCTTCCCATTATTGAGACTCAGGCGGGAGACGTTTCTGCCTATATCCCGACAAACGTTATTTCAATTACAGACGGACAGATATTTCTTGAGCAGGATCTCTTTAATCAGGGAGTACGGCCAGCAATTAACGTAGGGATCTCGGTTTCCAGGGTAGGAGGATCTGCCCAGATCAAATCGATGAAAAAGGTGGCGGGAACGCTGAAACTCGACCAGGCGCAGTTCCGCGAATTGGAAGCTTTCTCAAAATTCGGCTCGGATCTGGATGCTGCGACCCTCAATGTGATTGAAAAAGGACGACGCAATGTTGAAATCCTCAAGCAAGCTCAAAACGACCCATTTACGGTAGAAGATCAGGTCGCCATTATATACGCAGGCTCCAAAAATTTACTTCGCGATGTTCCTGTCGAGAAGATTAAAGAGTTCGAGCGTGATTTTATCGAGTTCCTGAATGCCAAACACCGGGATGTTCTGGATTTATTAAAGCAAGGGAAACTCACTGATGAAATCACCGACACACTAATGGCGGTGTGTAAGGATCTTGCGGCCAAATTCAGGGCCTAAGAAACGACAGACGGAACTATGCCAAATTTAAAGGAAATACGAAATCGTATTGCATCGGTCTCTTCGACCATGCAGATCACCAGTGCCATGAAAATGGTGTCTGCTGCTAAGTTGAAGAAGGCGCAGGATGCGATTACGGCCATGCGTCCCTATTCGGATAAGTTATCGGAATTACTGCGGGACCTCAGCGCGAATCTCGATGGGGATACTGACAGCTCTTACGCAGATGTTCGAAAGGTTGAAAAAGTCCTGATTGTTTCTGTGAGTTCCAACCGGGGTCTTTGCGGTGCCTTTAACTCGAATATCGTAAAGCAAAGTGTTTCCCTTTTGCAAGGTGAATATGGAAACAAACAAGTTGATTTTGTTACGATAGGGAAAAAAGTAGATGATTTGCTCCGCAAGCGGCACACCATTGTTTCCAACCACAACGAAGTATACGACAACCTCACTTTCGAGACGGTCGCCCCAATAGCAGAAGGCCTGATGGCGCATTTTACAGAAGGGCGTTACGATCGCATTTTGCTCGTTTACAACCGTTTTAAGAATGCGGCGACCCAGACAGTGATTACCGAGCAATTCCTGCCTATAGAGGCCGTAAAGGATGCCTCCGTACAACAGGGCGCGGCAGATTATATTTTTGAGCCTTCTGAGGCTGAAATCGTAGAGCAATTAATCCCAAAGTCACTGAAAACCCAATTATTTAAGGCGATTCGTGATTCATATGCCGGAGAACACGGCGCCCGGATGACCGCCATGCACAAGGCCACTGATAATGCCGGAGAGCTGAAGGACCAGCTCACCCTGACTTATAACAAAGCGCGGCAGGCTGCCATTACCAATGAGATCCTCGAGATTGTTGGGGGTGCAGAAGCGTTAAAAAATTAAGCCTTTCCGGTTGATCAATTTTGAACCCCGGCCCAGGCCGGGGTTTTTTGTTATACTTCCTGAGTTCTGGGTGTCCCATGGCAAACCTTAGTACTGTTTCTGGTTTTGGCATCAATTTTGGAAAGGTATCTTTACAAACATTGAGAAAAATTTGATTTATGAGAACCTCTGTCTACTTTGGCGTCTTACTCACATTCCTTGGCCTGATGAGCTGCAGTTCACAGCGAAAATTAGAGACGGACCCCCCTTTTACCGTAGAACGCCCTACGGTGGAATACTGGGTTGGCGGAAGGGAAGAAAGCGGAACCCAGATGCGATTTGAGGCCCGTTGGAATCCCAGGAACCCGTCGGAGATAACCCTGGATTCACTCTATTTCAGGGGGAGAGTGATGAAGGCTGAACCGAAAGAAACGGAAACGGGCTTCCTGATTACAGGCACCTATATCGAAAATATGCCTAAAACGGACATTATCATGCACGCGGATCCGCGCCAGGAGGTTGGGAATCAACCTCCAAAACCCCTAAATAAAAGTAAAGCGTTCCCTTTTGACCTTCTACCAGACGAAGCGGTAATATCCTATTTGGCAGGGAATGCTGAAAAAAAGCAGTATTACAAGATAAAGGGTGTCGTGGAGAAGCAAGGACGGATTTCCCCGGGAAGGACGAAGAACTAACTTTGCAGGCTATTTCTAAATGCCTAATTTAGATAAAGATCTAACGCCCTCCTAGTTGAAGCTTTTCAGGAAACTCTTCAAGCAGACATTTATTTATGGCCTCGCCACTGTGCTGCCCAGAATGCTTTCCTTTCTGTTGCTCCCTCTGTATTCCGCCGTGATGCCTCCGGAACTCTATGGCGAGGTTTCCCTGGTCTTTGTTTGGTTTGCTATTTTCAATGTTCTCCTCGCCTACGGAATGGAAACCGCTTTTTTTCGCTTTTATACCCGGGAGCCCGATAAAGAGGGGGTGCATGCCACCTCTCTTATTTCTATAGGGGCCTCAACCTTATTGTTTCTGGCAACCTTCCTGCTTTTTCGGGAATCGCTCTCCGATATCTTGAATATCGACCCGAGATATATGGGATACTTTATAGGTATTCTATGCCTGGATGCCCTTGTGATTATACCCTTTGCGCGTTTGAGAGCTACGGAGCAACCCGCAGTATATGCAATGGTTAAAATAGCCAATATCTGTGTAAACCTGGGGTTTAACCTGTTCTTTTTACTCCTGCTCCCCAAACTGGCCGCAGGAGATTCCGGAGGTGTTTGGGAGGCCTTATACCGCCCTGACTTTGAAGTGAATTATATTCTGATTTCCAATCTGATTGCCAGTGGGATTACCCTGTTAATTCTGAGCGGGAATTACTTTAAGATGCGCTTTGAGTTTGACAAGGCTCTTTTCAAACGCATGCTCAAATACGGCTTTCCGGTAATGATTGCGGGCATTGCATTTACCATTAATGAGGTATTCGACAAATACCTGCTCACCGAACTACTGCCTGAGGATATTGCCAAAGCTGAGATGGGGAAATACGCGGCCTGTTACCGGTTGGCGATGTTTATGACATTATTCGCCACGGCCTTCCGTTTGGGGATTGAACCTTTTTTCTTCAGCCATTCCAATTCAGAGAACCCCAAAAAAGCCTACGCTCAAATCACGAATTATTTTGTGGTTCTCGGGAGTGTAATTTTACTCGGTGTTGTAGTCTTTGCCGACGTTCTTAAAGTGCTCTTCGTACGCGATGAGGCGTACTGGGAGGCCATGGCCATAGTCCCGATAATTTTGCTCGCGAGTTTCTTTCTGGGGATTTATCACAACTTGTCCGTCTGGTATAAAGTGACAGACAGAACGCGTTACGGGGCGGTTATTTCCATTGCAGGGGCTATTGTCACAATTGCGATTAACTTTCTCTTTATTCCAGAGTACAGCTATTTTGCATCTGCCTGGGCTACCCTTGCGGCCTATGCCAGCATGGTACTTCTCTCTTTTTATTGGGGCAGGAAATACTACCCGGTTCCCTACAACCTTCGCAAGATCTTTTTCTACATGGGGATCTCCATTGCTTTCTCTGTGCTTTCTTTCTATGTTTTTAACAGGAATCTCTTCATCGGCCTGCTTTTACTTTTAGTATTTTTGGGGTTGTTATACCGACTGGAAAAGGAGGTTTTGATAAAATTAATCAGAGGAAAATGAAAGTCAGAATAATCAATAAATCGTCCAATACACTCCCTTCCTATCAAACGGAGGCCTCAGCCGGAATGGACCTGAGGGCTGAATTAGATGAGCCGGTTCAACTGGCGCCTCTCGAGCGGGCCGTTATAGGCACAGGGCTTTATATGGAATTACCTGTCGGCTTTGAAGCCCAGGTGCGTCCCAGAAGTGGTCTGGCAGCTAAAAAGGGAATTACCGTACTGAATAGCCCCGGAACTATTGATGCCGATTACCGGGGTGAGATTGGCGTAATTCTTGTAAACATATCTAATGAACCCGTGCGCATTGAGCACGGAGAGCGGATCGCACAAATGGTGATCAGCCGTTACGAACAGGCGCACTGGGAAGAAGTAGAGGGACTTTCACAAACCGAACGCGGCAGTGGGGGCTTTGGCAGTACCGGGGTGCGCTAATACAAAGCGAATAAAGGAGATGAAGGGTCATTGGATTTTTTGGGTGCTATTGCTGTTGTTAGGGTCCGAAATGAGCCGTGGACAGGAGGAGGGAAGCGCGGACCTGTTTACAGAATCCTACACAGACGAGTTTCAGGAGGCATTTTTTGAGGCGTTGAAACAAAAAGGGATTGAAAATTACGATCGCTCAGAGGCGCTTATGCTCGAAGCCAAAAAGTTTGAGCCCGATAACCCGGTAGTGGACTTTGAACTCGCGCGAATCCTGAATCTGGCTAAGGCGCATACGCGGGCAACCCCGTACGCCTTGAAAGCCCTGCAATCGGACCCTTCTCAATACTGGTATCTGGAGACCTTTATGAACGCGCTTAAACCTCAAAGAATGAATCCTGAGGCCTTTGCCTCAGAACTTCCTGTAGATGAGCCGGCATTCCGGCTGAATCTGGCAAGGTGGTATGTATCTGAAGGGCTTTACGATAAAGCAAGGGCTCAACTGTCCCCTCTAGCCGATCTGGAGCAGGCGAAGTGGTTAAAGGAGGAAATAGGCGTTTTGGAATCCCGGGGCGAACCGGTAGAACAGGGTGCAGAGGGTCAGGCATCCCGGCCATCCGAAGACCGCAGTACGGTCGCCTCCCTTGAATCCCGAATGCAGGGCCTAATCATATCGAAGGACTGGAAGGTGCTGGAAGATGAAAGTGCCGGAGCCATCGGGCTTTTTCCTTTGCAGCCTTACTTTTATTATTGTCAGGGCTTGTCTCTATTGCGCCAGGGACGACCGGATGAAGCTCTGGTATTTCTCAAGGAAGGAGAGAGTTTTATCCTGGAACCTTCAGAAACTTCTCAACAGATATATAACGCCTTCGTGGAGACTTATAACGCCCTTGGGGCGCCGGAAAAGGCCAAAAAATATGAGGACATGTTAAAATCGGGTTTATGAGGCAGAAGTGTATCCTACCGGTATTGATGATTCTCTTACTGGGCTTGGGCTCTTGTGGGAGTACGCGAACGGTTGCCGGAGGAAATGTAGATGAGCGGTTGTCGATAAAAAATGTCATCCGGAACCACGAAGCCTCAGGGCTTAAGTTTAGAACGTTGAGTGGCCGGCTCGGTATTGATTATTCCGACGGGGATGATTCGCAGCATGTAACCGTTTCCCTGAGGATGAAAAAAGATGAGGTCATTTGGCTGAGCGCACCTCTTGGGGTTATTAAAGTGCTCATTACCCCCGGGCGTGTTTCTTTTTACAATAAACTCAACAACGAGTATTTTGATGGTGATTATTCTTACTTAAGTGAGATTCTCGGATCCGAAGTCGATTTCGGTAAATTACAGAACCTGCTCCTGGGCAAGTCACTTATGGAATTGGAAGGGCGAAGTTACAATCTGAGGTACTCCGCAGAGGCTTATGAAATACAACCTAAGGCCGCAATGGAACTGTACAAGTTTTTGATTAAAATTGAACCTCAGTTTTTCCGCATTGCCTCTCAGGAGGTCGCCCAGCCTGCAATGCAACGGGTTATGGCGGTGCGCTATACGAGTTATCAGGAGGTTCAGGGTCAGTTCTTGCCGGGGGTAGTGGAGATCGATGCCATTGAGGCCGATGCGAAGATTACCATTGGGATTGACTATAAACAAGTGGAATTGAACAAAGAGCTTCGCTTCCCCTATAAAATACCGAAAGGTTTTAATCCGGTAGCCGCACAGTGAAAAGCGTTATACTCAATATCGCAGTACGGATTGGATTTGTTCTCCTTCTCTGCCTGAGTCTGAGCGCAGAGGCACAGACCGGAGAGCAAAAAGCTCTTGAGGCCCGAAAAGACCAGCTTGAAAATGAGATACGGGAAATCAACAGGCTGCTCTTTGCACAAAGAGAGCAAAAAGGGAGTGTGCTGGATCAAATGGATGCCCTGAATCAAAAAATCAACAGACAGCAGCAACTCATCCGAATCACGAATCAGCAGTCTAATTTGCTCAACCGACAGATCAACACAAATATTCGTCAAATCAGTAAACTGCGTTCAGATCTGGAAATCCTAAAAGGGGATTATGCACAAATGATCCGCAAATCTTACGAAAACCGGTCTCAACAAAACAGGCTGTTGTTTCTGATGTCTTCCACAAGTTTTTTTCAGGCCTTTAAGAGATTGCAATATATGAAGCAGTACACCCAGTTCCGAAAGAAACAGGGGGAGGAGATTGTAGTAAAAACCGAAACGCTAAGTACGCTCAATAGTGATTTAACCCGGCAGCGAAAGGAGAAGGAATTGTTGATTGCACAAAACCGGCGAACGAAAAATGAACTGACGGATCAAGTACAATCCCAACAATCGCTTTTAAAGACAATTCGGCAGAATGAAAGTGCCTATGCTTCAGAGATTGATAAAAAACGCAAAGAAGCACGGGCTATTGAGCGCCAGATAGAGAATCTGATCCGTTCGGCTATTGCGGCTTCAAACCGTGAAAGTGGCAATCGGGCAGCCACTCCCGGTAAATTCGCACTAACGCCAGAGGCGACCCTGGTCGCTAACAATTTTTCGGCTAACAAAGGACGCCTGATCTGGCCGGTGGAAAAAGGAGTCAAAAAACAGGGTTACGGGGTTTATGCAGATGCCGTATATCCGGGGATAAAGCACCAAAGTAACGGGGTGATTATCGCCGCAGATGAGGGATCTGATGCCCGTGCTGTTTTCGAAGGAGAAGTTATCGCAGTATTGGCTGTTCCCGGGGGAAACAAGGGGGTACAACTCAAGCACGGAAACTTTATCAGCACCTATTACAATTTGGCTGAGCTCTACGTTAAAAAGGGGGATAAAGTAAAAGTAAAAGAGGCGTTGGGGAAAATATATACCAATCGGTCCAGTGGGTTGACCCAACTGAAGTTCTACTTGTATCAGGATACTAACCGTTTAAATCCCGAAGAGTGGATTTACCGATTGTGATTAAACTCAATCATTGAAAAGCGCCTTGAGTTCTGTAGCGTCGTGAGGGTTCATCTTTCCGGCCAATACAAGGCTGAGTTGTTTACGCCTAAGGGCGGCTTCGAACCGAAGTTGCTCGAGTTCGGTTTCAGGAGCAACCGGGGGCACTTCTGAGGGTATTCCGATGTCATCAACGGCCACAAAAGTGTATATGGCTTCATTTGCTTTTGTGCGTTCCCCGCTAAACCGGTCTTCAGTCCATACGTCGATGAAAATTTCCATAGAGGTTTTGAAGGCCCTGGAAATACTGGCTTCCACCGTAACCACACTTCCCAGGGGAATAGCACGGTTAAATGCGACATGGTTTACTGAAGCAGTGACGGCCACCTTACGACTATGCCTTCTGGCAGTAATACTCGCAGCCCGGTCCATACGGGCGAGTAATTCTCCACCGAACAGATTGTTCAGTGGGTTGGTCTCGCTGGGCAAAACCAAATCGGTCATTGTGGTCCGGGATTCACTGGGGCTTTTCGCTTCCATGGGAAAATTTTCGGCAAAGATACGCCTTCCCTACACAAGTCATTTACAGTTTTTGGGAATCTACTCTGTGGAGAGTAACCAGGCGTCCGGGGATTCTGCGCGCCGGATCTCCTTAAGGGCTTTAAGAGCTTCCTCCGGGTCGGCAAAACTGGCATAGGATACCTGAAAAAGCCCATAGCGATTTTGTCCAAGATGTTCGGCGGCGTAGCCCCGTTCAATCAGCTCGCCAATGCGTTTGTCTGCATTCGCTCTTATTCTGTAAGCTCCGGCAATGATATGGTGCGACCGTTGCGTATTGGACTGTATGCTGAGATTTACAGAGGGCAGTATTACAGGATCGGTACTGAAAAAAGTTGCCTCCTGTATACTTCTGGAAACCTCTTTCTGAGCTTCTTCATAGACGATGGCCGTTGATTCGATTCCCTGTCTGTAAAAGGAATAACCACTTAGGGCGGTGGAAACTGCCAATAAGATCACAGCGGCATATTTGTAGAGTGGCCTCAAGCCTTTTACTTTTCGGGCCTCAGGGGTAATGGTAAAAGGGATTTGGGATTCTATTTGCCGCACTTCTTCCTTAAGTACTTCTCTTGTGACTCCACTGGCAATAACGGGGCTTAGTCCAAATGAGGACATCAGATAATTCACCCGTGTGGTGGGCTCAAATGCTATACGGCCTTCCGCATTCATTCTAAAAGATCCCAATTCCGGGAAATCCATACTTTTTTCCGCTTTCAGAGACGCTTTCCAGTGTTTGGATGCAGTGAGGACACTTTCAAGGGTTTCTTCATAAGACTGCCCTTCTGCCTGTGCAATATGGGAAACGAGCAACCCGTCGTTTTTGTCGAGCTGGGCGTTAAATGATAATTCTTTGTAAGGCGGGAGGAAGGTATTGCTTTCCGTTTGCAGTGATGCCGACTTTATTTGACATAAAAAAGCCCCGAATCCGGGAACCACTACGCACTGGTACCGGTACAGTAAGGATGAAATGTATTTTTCCAAGTCCATTTAAACAAAGATGGCGATTTATTGCAGTTTGAACAACTGGAACAGATCCCTTTTATTAACACCAATATGTCCAACTGTTTATTAAATGGCTTTTAAATGACAGATAATGAAGCGCTTGCATGGATTAGACTCCAGCGAATTCCAGGTATTGGACCTATAAATGGCCGTAAATTAGTTCAGTATTTTGGCGATGTTCGGAATATATTCAACCAGTCCGCCAGAGATTTGGTGCAGATGGCCGGAGTTGGGCCAGTAATGGCTGAGCAGATATTGAATCAAACCTATCGGAAGGATGCGGAAAACCAGTATCGCATGATTCTAAAGGATTCGGTCAGATGTCTGCCTTTAACGCACAATGCGTATCCGGAATTGCTTAAGGAATGCCCGGATGCCCCCCTTATTTTATTTCAGAAAGGATCATTGGCATTTACCGGGAGGCGGCTTTTAAGTATCGTGGGGACCCGTAGTATGACGGATTATGGGCGCAGGGTCTGCGAACGGCTCATAAAAGGCCTGGTCCCTTATAATCCTGTCATCGTGAGTGGTCTGGCCTATGGGGTAGATATTTTTGCACAGCGGAATGCCTTAAAATGGGGTCTCGATACCGTTTCCTGTCTCGGGCATGGTCTGGACACGGTTTATCCGGGAGGCCATGCCAAATACATTCCGGAAATTCTGGATAGGGGAGCGCTCCTGTCTGAATTCGGTTTGGGTACGCCTCCAGAACCTATGAATTTTGTTCGGCGCAATCGTATTATTGCGGGCCTTGCCCCGGCTACGGTAGTCATTCAATCCGGATCAAAAGGAGGAAGTCTGATTACCGCCGACCTCGCCTTTGGGTATGACAGGGAGGTGTTTGCCGTGCCGGGAAGGACAACGGACTGCTTCAGTGCGGGGTGCAATTTACTGATTGGTCAGCACAAGGCTCAATTGCTTCATTCCCCGGAGCAGTTGGTCGAGGCTCTGGACTGGGCCCCTGCTCCTCTGAAATCTGAGATCCCGACCCAAAAGATATGGAGTCAGGGGCAGGGTGTACTCACCGCAACAGAAATCCGAATATGTGAATTCCTGTCTGTAAACGGCATTCAACTGCTCGACGAAATTGCGGTGGGCTGTACCCTGACGACCCGGGAGGTTGCAACGGTGTTGTTTCAGATGGAAATGAAGGAAATTATTCGTCCTTATCCGGGGAAAAGGTTTGAATTGGCGCTATGAATAACCAACTGCCCGGTCTGTTGCTCATCTATTTTGGCACAAATCAGGGTAAAAGAGTACAATTAACGAGGGAAGAAGTGTTTTATCTGGCCAACAGCGGTTTGTCAGTGCAGCTTTCAGGATTAAAACCGACCTTCCGGTCGGAATGCTAAAAAGTCAATATCCCAGCTTCGTCCGAACCCGATCGAGCACGGAATCCGCAACTTTTGTGGCTTTTCCAGCCCCAATATAAAGGGCTTCATCAATTTCCTCCCGGTGATTCATAAAGTAATGAAAACGTTCCCGGGCTTCGCCAAAAACATCCATAAGGCATTCGTAAAGGGCTTGTTTGGCATGTCCGTAACCGTAATTTCCACCGAGATAATTCCCGCGCATTTCGGCCGTAGCCGCTTCCGGGGCCAGGATGCGGTATAAGGCAAAAACGGTATCGGTATCCGGATCTTTTGGATCCTCAAGAGGGGTGCTGTCCGTTACAATACCCATGATTTGTTTTCTCAGAGCCTTATCTGCCAGAAATATGTCGATCAGGTTGCCCTTGCTCTTACTCATTTTTTCCCCATCGGTGCCCGGAATGTACATGGTGTGATCCTGAACCCGGGCCTCCGGAATTACAAAAGTCTCGCCCATTTGAGCGTGAAATCGGGAAGCTACATCCCGCGTCATTTCCAGATGTTGGAGCTGGTCCTTCCCTACAGGGACAAAATCGGCATCGTATAGCAGTATATCCGCCGCCATCAGCATGGGATAGGTAAAAAGGCCAACATTGACGTCTTCGAGCCTGTCGGCTTTATCCTTGAAGGAATGCGCAAGGGTCAGCCGCTGATAGGGGAAAAAACAACTCAGGTGCCAGGATAATTCAGTCACCTGAGGCACGTCGCTTTGGCGGTAAAACACAGTTTTATTGGGGTCCAGACCAAATGCCAGCCAGGTCGCGGCAGTGGCATATGTGTTTTCTTTTAATACCGCCCCATCCTTTATTTGGGTAAGGGAGTGCATGTCCGCAATAAAGAGAAAAGAATCATTTTCGGGTCTGGAGGCCATGGCAATAGCGGGCATGATGGCCCCGAGGATGTTTCCTAAATGGGGTGTTCCTGTACTTTGAATCCCGGTTAGAATCCGTGGCATGGGCAGGCGTTTTTTATCAAAGGACAAAAGTAACGCAAATACAAGAACCTTTCCAAAATTCTTACATTTGGCGGCATGTGGGTTATGGTGAAGAAAACAGGGCATGCCCTGTATAGAATCTGGTTTTATATTCTGGTCGCGATACCAATCCTTATATTTTGGCCCCTTCTTCTGATTTTTGCAATATCCGAAAAGACGTACCCACAGTTTTTTTGGCTCGCTCGCAATCTATGGGCTACAGTGATTCTTTATGGAATGGGTTGTCCGCCCCAGATCAGGTATTGTGAGCAATTGAAACAAAAAGGGAGCTATATGCTTGTGGCTAATCATACGAGCATGTTGGATATCATGTTAATGTTCAGGGTAAGTCGCAACCCGTTTGTTTTTGTGGGTAAAAAGGAATTGGCGAACCTGCCTCTCTTTGGATTTTTTTACAAACGCGTATGTATTCTTGTGGACCGGGAGGACACGCGAAGTCGTTCGGCCGTCTACCGCAGAGCGGAGAAACGCCTGGAGGACGGGCTGAGCATCTGTATTTTCCCCGAGGGGGGTGTGCCAGAGGAATCCGTAATCCTGGACACTTTTAAAGACGGGGCATTTAAAATGGCAATAGCCCACAAGATACAGGTCGTTCCTATTACTTTCTACGATAATAAACAGCGATTTCCATTTCGTTTTTTCAGTGGGTCGCCAGGACCCTTAAGGGCGCGTGTGAATCACTTTTATCATACGGATACGTACACATCCGCAGATGCATCATCTTTGCGAAACGAAGTCCGGGATCTGATTCTTGAAAGTCTTCAGAAAGGTCCGAAAACACCGTGTTAAAGGGCGACGTCTCATAAATACCATTAGGTATAAAGAATTAAAACCGGAATCCACTGCCCCGGGTCCCCAAATCAGAATCGGAAACTCAGACCGCTGTATACACCAACGGAGTAGGGCCTGAAATCCCCCTCTGTCTGAGAAAAAGTATTGAGCTGGTATTTAAACATCGGCAACAGGTTCAGTTCGAGTCGCGGATTCAGGCGATAAAATAACCCAAACCCCAGATTCGTGCTGAAATTAAGGTCATTCATATTGTTAGATTCTCCAACCTCAGTGATCGTACCTGATGATTCCAGACTCACGGAATTATCCAAAAGAAACAATGAGCTCATCCCCCCGATAAGATTGAGTCCCCACTTCTTATCGATGAGTGTATATTGCATTTCTACGGGGACTTCCAAATAACCGAAGTCCTGGACCATCTGACCTTGCCTTGCCGGACTTGGGGCCGAAATATCTATCGCACTGGGTTGCTGGGGCTCCACTGAACCACTCGCTGTACTATGAACGACCAGGCTTTTTGAATTCTCTGAATAGCTAATGGTTCGGATGAGTGAACTCGGCTGGGCTATTGGAGAAGAAGTGAAACCTACGTCCTCAGTATTATACCCGTAATCCACCTTGTGAATACCTGAACGAATGCTGAGCCGACGAGAAACCTTATAGGCCACCTGAAGGCCGTAACTCATGTTTACAGATCCGGATTTTGAGTTGTTAACAAAGTTTGAAGCAATGGGCGATCCATCGCCGAAGGAGTCGAAATAGACAGGGGCAAGGCTGGGGCCTACCAACCATTTACCACCTTCATCAGTTGTTTCTGCCAGGGCTTCCTGCGCCTCAATGACTTCGAAAATGGATTTTTTATCTTCCTCAGGAGTAGTTGTGTTTGGAGCCTGAGCCGTCTGTGGGTCCTCTGACCGGGCAGCCAACACCCCTGCATTGGAAAAAGAGTCCTCAGCAGCCTCAGCGGCCACTACCGCCTGGGTGCTTTTATTTCCCAGGTCCGGGGAAATTCTTTCACCCTCTGAATTTGAAATAGATTTCTTATCAAGAGTTTCAGACACAGCAACCTCTGAAGACTTGTTCAGGGGGACAAAACCCGGCTTTCCGTCATTTTTGATAGACTGGGCCGGTTTTTCGTCCGCAGTCAGGGAACCGGCATCCGGAGATTTGAACTCCTTATTCCGTGTAACCTGGGAAGGATTTGGGGATCTTTGGTCATCAGAATCTGAATCCTCCGCCAAACCCCCGGGGGTTGTACGATCCTGACCCGCCATGGCCTCTCCCTGACCTGTTTTTACATCGGGTTCTTTTACTTGCGGGCTCCGACTTTCTCCTGGGATCGGGGCTTCTTCTCGGGTCTGAATTTCCGTAACGGAAGGAGTAGTAATTTCAGCTTCTTCCCACGGACTTACCAAAAACAGCACTCCGGCCAGCGCTGCCGCTGCAGCACCTAAACGCCACCAAATCGGGATTACCCGTTTGGGTTTTTTCTCGTCCAGGGAAGATCGGATTCGATTCCAAACCCTGGGATCCGGGGTTTCCCCGTGATCTCCCAGGGTATCCTGGAACAGTTTTTCCAATTCTCTATTATCCATAACTTATGAGGTTAGGCTATCTGTTTTTTTTTTAAAATTTTCTCCTGCAGGATCATCCGGGCCCGCGATAAATTGGACTTTGAAGTCCCTTCTGAGGTCCCGAGGGCTTCACTGATTTCCTTGTGTGAAAAACCGTCCATAACATACATATTGAATGTAAGCCGGTACTTCTGAGGCAACTCCTGTACATATTTCAGCAAGAGAGCCAGGGAAATTTCAGGTTCTTCAAGACCCATTTCTTCGCCCTGATCCGGGATCTCTGAAAGCAACTTCAAAGGCTCCTTTTTTCGATATTTCTGCAATACCGTATTTATAGTCACCCGTTTTAACCATCCTTCAAAGGACCCTTTGTACTTGTATTGATGGATCTTTTCATAAATGGTCATAAAACTATCGTGCAAGTTGTCCTCTGCTTCCGTTTTGTTTCTGGAGTATTTCAGGCAGATTCCATAAAGAACAGGGGCGTGTATCCGATACAGGGCCTCCTGAGCGACTCTGCTTCCCTTGATACATTTCTTTATAAGTTCTTTTTCTGTCAAAATGGAGGACAAATTACATACAGGAAAGTGGCTGTCAGGGCACTACTGGAACTTCAAATTCCATAAACTGGTCTACCCCGTCCTGATTTTTACCAGTCCAAAAGCGGAACACGTATGTTCCGGGGTACAGGCAGATAAAATCAAAACTGGTTTCCACTTCTGAAAGCGCCTCTGTACAGGGAACATCGTTTTGCTCTGTGCCAATGGCCACAACACGCCTGATGGTTGTATCCTCTGGAAGGATGTCAAAACCTTCGAATTCTGTACAGCCGTTGGGTTCCAGTACTGTAACGCCAATTTCGTACGTCTCGTTCAGTCTGAACTCTTCAGGCATATCCACGGCGAGGGTCGCCAGAGAGACGAAATGGTAATTCACTTCGTCTTCCCCAATGTCACAAGCGCTTAAAAGGAACAGGGGCAGAAGTAATTTTAGTAAATTCCAAAACGGCTTCATAAGCTTATTATCCCGTAAACTCCACTACCTAGATGTTAGGCAGTGATAAAGGTTGCTTGAAAACGCGGGAATTATAAAAGGGGGGTATTATGCTTTCACCGCACTTATAGCTTCCTTAATTTTATTCTCCAATTCCTCCATGAGTTCAGGATTATCGAGTAAGAGGGTTTTAACGGCGTCCCGTCCCTGACCTAATTTGGTGTCTCCATAACTAAACCAGGAACCACTCTTTTTAATGATCTCATATCCCACTCCCAGATCGAGAATTTCTCCAACCTTGGAAATTCCTTCTCCATACATGATATCAAATTCAGCCAACCTAAAAGGAGGCGCAATTTTATTCTTGACCACCTTAACCCGGGTTTTATTACCCAGAACCGCGCCATCTGTGTCTTTAATCTGGGTAGATCGGCGAATATCCAGACGTACTGATGAATAGAACTTCAGAGCATTTCCTCCAGTGGTGGTTTCCGGATTGCCGAACATAACTCCAATTTTCTCCCGTAACTGATTGATAAAGATCACCGTACTATTGGTTTTGCTTATAGAGCCTGTAAGCTTTCTCAACGCCTGAGACATCAGACGGGCATGCAGACCTACCTTGGAATCCCCCATTTCACCTTCAATTTCACTTTTGGGTGTAAGGGCCGCAACCGAATCGATAATAATTATGTCAATGGCGCCTGAGCGAATCAGGTTATCAGCGATTTCGAGGGCTTGCTCGCCGTGATCCGGCTGAGAGATGATCAGGTTGTCAATATCAACGCCTAGTTTTTCGGCGTAAAACCGATCAAAAGCGTGTTCTGCATCGATAAAGGCAGCGATGCCACCAGCCTTCTGAGCTTCGGCAATGGCGTGAAGCGTAAGGGTTGTTTTTCCAGAGGATTCCGGGCCGTAAATCTCGATAACCCTACCCCGCGGATATCCACCTACTCCAAGGGCGAGATCGAGCCCGAGGGAGCCCGAAGAAATGACCTCAACATCCTGTGCGACCTCATCCCCCATCTTCATAACAGCACCTTTTCCATAGGTTTTGTCTAGTTTATCCAGGGTTAATTTCAAGGCCTTCAACTTCGCTTCTTTCTCGCTGCTCATAGCTATTTTTCTTTAAGTGGATGGCTAAATTACCATTTCTTTTGGCATTATCACAATGGGTAAAGCAACCTTTTAAGGCTTTGAGTATCTTTTTAAATAAGCCGCCGGATTGTCACTAAACATACGTCCGGAAACCGCAAAAAACATGCACTGAATCTGCTGTGAAAAAGAATGAAATTGTGGTCCCGGCAGAGCCCTGATATGACATCGGGGCTCTTTTTTGCGTCCTTTTTTCCGGGATTGCCTATTTTTGCCCCAACAATTTCTTTTAACTTAAATCGTAGGTATAGCATGCAACTGTACAATACGCTAAGTGCCGAAGAAAGAGAAGCGCTTATTGAGGCTGCCGGGAAGGACCGGCTTACGATCTCTTTCTATAAATACGCACACATTGGGAATCCCTCTCTGTTCCGGGATTATTTATTCATTCATTGGAATGCCATGGATGTTTTGGGCCGCATATACGTGGCCCGGGAAGGGATCAATGCCCAACTGTCAGTCCCCGCCGAAGACTTTGGAATTTTTAAAGAACATCTGGACAACATTTCCTTTTTAGAGAATGTCCGGCTGAACGTCGCCATCGAACAGGACAACAAATCCTTTCTGAAACTCAAGATAAAAGTCCGTCACAAAATTGTTGCCGACGGACTCGAAGACGGCAGTTTTGATGTTACGGATAAAGGAATACATGTAGGTGCCGAACAATTCAATGCCCTGATGGAAGACCCGGATGCGATTGTGGTGGATATGCGCAATCATTACGAGAGTGAAATCGGTCATTTTGAAAACGCCATAACCCCGGACGTCGATACCTTCCGCGACTCCCTGGATATTATCGAAGCCCAGCTCAGTGATGCCAAAGAGGAAAAGAAACTGGTCATGTACTGTACAGGAGGGATACGCTGTGAAAAAGCCAGCGCGTATTACAGGCACAAGGGCTTTAAGCAGGTCTATCAGTTAGAAGGAGGGATCATTGAATACACCCGACAGGTGCGTGAAAAACAACTGGAAAATAAGTTCAGAGGAAAAAATTTCGTCTTTGACCAACGGCGTGCCGAGCGGATTTCCGATGATGTGATCTCCAATTGCCATCAGTGTGGCAGTGCTTGTGACACCCATATCAACTGCGCAAATGAAGGGTGTCATCTCCTGTTTATTCAATGCGAGGCCTGTGCTGCAAAAATGAATTTCTGCTGCTCACAAGAGTGTCTGGAGGTGGTGGCACTGCCCGTGGAAGAACAGAAAAAACTTCGAAAGGGCAAGGTGAAGAGCAATCTGATCTTTAAAAAGGGAAGGTCTGAAGTTTTGAAATACAAAAAAGCGGCAACCTCTAATCCTACCCCTCAGGCTGTTAGTGAAGGGCCGGAATAACCCCGTTTCTGAAAGGTTATCCTTTGGGCTTAGGGAATGCACAGGCACTAAGGAATTAGCCGACCCGAAGGGTTGCATTCAAATACAAGCCCAGTGCTTCCTAAGGATTGTTCCCCTTAGACAGGCCCTTTAAAAGCATTCGCTTCTATTTCAAATTAATCCTATCTTTACCCGAGTAAACGATTTATGAACCTGTTTCCTCAGCGGCTTCCAGTAAAGTCAGGGGAATTGAGATAAAAAATATGGGATGTAGCAGTTGTTCAACCGGCAAGGATGGACAGCCGCGCGGATGTAGGAACAACGGTACCTGCGGTACGGATGGCTGTAATAAACTTACGGTTTTTGACTGGCTTTCGAATATGTCGCTGCCTGCGGGGCAGAAGGCGTTTAATGTTGTGGAAGTTCGGTTTAAAAACAGTAGAAAGGAATTCTTTACAAACTCAGAGGATCTCACCCTCTCTATTGGGGATGTGGTGGCGACTCAGGCTAATTCTGGCCACGACATCGGCATGGTCACCCTTACCGGGGAACTGGTTAGGGTGCAGATGCGGAAAAAGCAAACGGCTTATGATGAGTCGCTTCCTAAAATATATCGAAAGGCGACCCAGCGAGACATCGATAAATGGGTAAAAGTCCGGGGAAAGGAGGAAGAGATCAAAAAAAGGTCTCGTGAGATCGCCATAATTCTGGGGCTTCAAATGAAAATTTCGGACGTCGAATTCCAGGGGGACGGCTCCAAGGCAACCTTTTACTACACGGCCGATGAGCGGGTCGATTTCCGGCAACTCATTAAAGATATGGCCAAGGCTTTCGGAATCCGCATCGACATGCGCCAGATCGGCTATCGGCAGGAAGCCCAAAGACTGGGAGGTATCGGGTCTTGCGGTCGCGAACTCTGTTGTTCTACATGGCTTACGGACTTCAGGTCGGTGAGTACTGCGGCTGCCAGATACCAGCAACTTTCATTGAATCCTCAAAAACTCGCCGGACAATGCGGCAAATTAAAGTGTTGTCTGAATTACGAGTTGGACACTTATCTGGATGCCTTAAAGGATTTTCCCTCGGCAGAGACGAAGTTGCACACTGAAAAAGGAGTGGCTTTTTGTCAGAAGACTGATATATTCAAGGGTATTCTCTGGTTTTCATACAAGGATGATCCCTCAAACTGGCACTCCCTGACCAAAGATCAGGTACACCAGATACTGGAGTTGAACCGGCAAAAGAAAAAAGTCCAGAGCCTGGAGGAGTATGCCTCTGAGAATTTTGCCGATGCCGAAATAACTTTTGAGAATCCGGTTGGGCAGGACAGCCTGACCCGTTTTGACCGGCCGAAGTCTAATCGGAGAAAAAATAAACGCCGGAATAAAGGGAATAATCGAAAAAGTACGCCCAGAAATGCTTAGATCATTGCTTATATTTTGCGGGCTCCTGCTCTGTACTTCCTGTACCGAGCACCTCGCCTATTCCACGGTAAAATCTACTGAAAATGGGCAATGGCATAAGGAGCGTGTAATGGAATTCACCTTCAGTGAAATGGACACTACACGGACGTATGACATGTTTATAACACTTCGCAATGATCAGGAGTATCCGTACAACAATCTTTTCGTGATTGCTGAGTTTACAACTCCAGGGGGTGTCTCCGAACGCGATACGCTGGAATATCAGATGGCCGATGCTCTGGGTAACTGGCTGGGGTCGGGCTTCGGCAGTGTGCGGGAAAACAAATTATGGTATAAAGAAAACATCGTTTTTCCCAATACTGGCGTATATACTGTTACCGTGGCACACGCCATGAGGAAAAACGGCAGTACGGACGGACTTGAGACACTTCCCGGAGTACTGGATATTGGCCTTCAGATCGAGAAGAACCCGTAGATAATGGCGACAAAGAAAAAACCAAAATCAAATCCTTTCAAACCCTTCATAAAGGCGTTCTGGATTCTCTTTTTTGGGGGAGTCCTAGCACTTGCCCTTGTATTTCTTTTGGCCTCCTGGGGCGTTTTTGGAGAAATGCCGACGTTTGAAAGGCTAGAGAATCCACAGACCAATCTGGCCACAGAAATCATTTCTTCGGACGGCAAAACCCTGGGTAAGTTCTTCCTGGAGGATAACCGTACGGATGTCTCCTATTCAGAATTGCCCCAAAACCTGGTCCAGGCCCTGATCGCCACCGAGGACGTAAGATATTACGACCATTCAGGAGTGGACGCCCGGGGCACCATAAGGGCTGTGCTTTTTTTGGGTTCCCGCGGAGGAGCCAGTACGATTTCTCAGCAGCTGGCAAGACAGTTATTCGTAGGAGTGCGTTCAAAAAATGTCGCTGAAGCGGTGGTTCAGAAAGTTAAAGAATGGGTGATCGCGACCCGTCTGGAACGCAATTACACAAAGGAGGAAATCATTTCGATGTACCTGAATATTTATGATTTTGGGTACAATGCGGATGGCATTCGATCGGCCTCGAGGATTTATTTTGGAAAGGAACCAAAGGATTTGAAAACAGAAGAATCCGCCCTTTTGGTGGGGATGCTTAAAAACTCTTCTCTGTACAATCCAATCCGAAGAGAGCCGCTTACTCTGGAGCGCAGGAATACCGTTTTAACCCAGATGGAGAAATACGAATATATCTCCGAATCAGAAAGGGATTCATTGGTTGGACTAGAGATGAACCTCAATTTTAATCCCGAAAATCACAGAGAGGGACTGGCGACATATTTTAGAATGTACCTCCAGGGTTGGTTAAAGGATTGGATTTCCAAAAACCCAAAACCGGCCCGGGAAGGGGAACGGGACACCTGGAACATCTATCTGGACGGGCTCAAGGTATATACGACTATAGACTCCAGAATGCAGGCGAATGCGGAGACTGCCGTCCAGGATCATATGAAACGATTACAAGCTGAGTTTTTTGTTCAGAATACCCCGGACCGGAACCCGACCACCCCATTTGTTGACCTGTCTTCGGATGAGATTGGCGGGATCATGACGCGTGCGATGAAATCCTCCGATCGCTGGAGGGCCATGAGTCGGGAAGGAAAGTCTGAAGATGAGATTCGGGACTCTTTTAACAAGCAAACGGAAATGACGGTTTTTGACTGGAATTCCCCGGGGATGGAGAAAGACACGGTAATGACTCCCTTGGACTCCATCCGATATTACAAGACCTTCCTCAGGTCGGCCATGATGTCCATGGAACCACAGACAGGACATGTCAAGGCATGGGTAGGAGGGATTAACTACCGCCACTTTCAGTACGACCATGTTATACAGGGCGCCCGCCAGGCGGGATCTACCTTCAAGCCCTTTATTTATGCAGCAGCAATTGACCAATTGCGCAGGTCGCCCTGCGACACCCTTCCGGACACCCAATACTGTATAGAGGCCAATAAATACGGAAACCCCGAACCCTGGTGCCCGAAGAACTCAGACGGAAAGTTTTCCGGACAGAGCTACACCTTAAAGCGGGCTCTTGCCAACTCTGTGAACAGTGTTACAGCCCAATTGATCGATGAGGTCGGCCCCAAACCTGTTGTGAGTATAGTGAAGAATCTCGGACTGACCAGTGAAATTCCAGAGGTGCCTTCTATAGCCCTGGGAACCCCGGATTTTAGTGTGTATGAAATGGTCGGTGCCTATGGCGCCTTCGCCAATCAGGGGGTGTACGTAAAGCCTGTGATGGTGACGCGTATCGAGGATAAAAATGGCACAGTGCTTTATGAATATACGCCGGAGACCAAAGATGTACTGAGCCGGGATGTGGCCTACGCCATGGTAGATTTATTAAAAGGGGTGACGGAAGGAGGCTCAGGAACCCGACTTCGACACACCTTTGCAAAGGATAACGGAGTTTATAAAGAAATTATGACGGGATACCCGTATGAGCTGACCAACCCTATAGCCGGGAAAACCGGCACTACGCAAAACCAGAGTGATGGCTGGTTTATTGGGATGGTTCCCAACCTTGTTACCGGGGTATGGGTTGGTGGGGAGGAACGCGCTACGCACTTTAAGACTATTTATTATGGGCAGGGTGCCTCTATGGCCCTTCCCATCTGGGGACTTTATATGAAACAGAATTATGAAAATCCTGATCTGGAGATTTCCATGGCTGATTTTGAAAGGCCCGAGGAGTTATCCATTCGCGTGGATTGTAATAAACCCGTCGAGGAGGAAGATGACAATCAGGAACTCGAAGATGATTTAGAAGGGTTGGATTTCTGATTGAAGATTCAGAAGACCCATTTATCATACTCAAAATACACGAGACTATGATCCGGAAAACCGTAGCAAACGCCCGGGAGGCATTGGAAGGAATTAAGGATGACATGACGCTGATGCTCGGCGGATTTGGTCTTTGCGGAATTCCCGAGAATGCGATTGCCGAACTGGTGAGACGCAATATAACGGGTCTGACCTGTATCAGCAACAATGCCGGAGTAGATGATTTTGGTCTAGGGCTGTTACTTCAAAAACGTCAAATTCGAAAAATGATTTCTTCCTATGTAGGGGAGAACGATGAGTTTGAAAGACAGATGCTGAGCGGCGAGCTGGAGGTGGAGCTCACCCCTCAGGGGACCCTGGCAGAAAAGTGTCGGGCAGCTCAGGCAGGAATACCGGCTTTTTTCACACCCGCCGGATTTGGGACAGAGGTGGCTGAAGGAAAGGAAACTCGTGAGTTTCACGGTAAGATGTACGTCATGGAGACGGCATATCAGGCAGACTTCGCCTTTGTAAAGGCATGGAAAGGAGATGAGGCAGGAAATCTGATTTTCAGGGGTACCGCCCGAAATTTTAACCCCTGTATGTGTGGAGCTGCACAAATCACTGTTGCCGAAGTAGAAGAACTTGTGCCTGCAGGACAATTACCCCCTAATCAGATTCACGTTCCGGGAATTTTTGTCAGTAGAATTTTTCAGGGGGTTAATTATGAGAAACGCATTGAACAACGAACCGTACGAAGCAAATAGGCATGCTGGATAAAAAAGGTATCGCGAAGCGAATTGCAAGGGAAGTGAAGGACGGATTTTACGTCAATCTCGGGATAGGAATCCCTACGTTGGTAGCTAATTACGTGCGGGATGATATTCAGGTAGAGTTTCAAAGTGAGAACGGGGTATTGGGCATGGGCCCTTTTCCTTTTGATGGCGAAGAAGACCCGGACATCATCAATGCCGGAAAACAAACAATAACGACGCTTCCCGGAGCCTCGTTCTTCGATTCTGCAACCAGTTTTGCGATGATCCGCGGACAGCACGTAGATCTTACGATTCTCGGAGCTATGGAGGTATCGGATAATGGGGATATTGCGAATTGGAAAATCCCGGGAAAAATGGTCAAAGGTATGGGAGGGGCCATGGACCTGGTTGCTTCGGCTGATAATATCATTGTCGCCATGATGCATACCAATAAAGCAGGGGAATCTAAACTTTTGGAATCCTGTACATTGCCCCTTACCGGCGTGCAATGCGTTCGCAAAATTGTCACAAATCTGGCCGTTCTGGAAGTAACGAAAAACGGATTTTTGCTTTTGGAGCGCGCGCCCGGGGTGAGTGTGGAGGAGATCCGGAATGCTACAAAAGGCCGTTTGGTCGTGCCGGAAGAAGTTCCTGAAATGCCGGTTTAACAACCCTGGTTTTCCATCCGGAAAACGAGGTTTAACAACAATTTACCGACAGTTTACAACATTTGTAGAAATACATCGTTCTAGGGGCGTATTTTGATGGTGAAATACGAAAGAACCCCAAATTAATTTAACCCTAGTGCTATGGACACCCAATTGAATCAAGTCTCCGAGCAGGAAGAGATTCAGGTTTATCGAAACGACTTCGTAAGCGGAATTCTCTTACTGACACGAAAGCTATTTATGTTTTAGCAACCTGCAGAATATAAAGAAAAAGCCCCCGGCCCTTGGTCCGGGGGCTTTTTTTTTGCGGTGAGTCCCCGGATATCATCGGCAATTTATAACTTGGAGGCCATGAACGTTGTGGAACTTTTACCCGTTGAACTTGGCGATTTACAGGATTTGAAACGTATCGGGGAAGAAGCGTTTACAGAATCTTTTGCGAGTGTGAATAATCCGGAGGATTTTAAAAAATATCTGGAAGAGGCCTTTGATCTAAACACTCTCCGTCGTGAACTCCTAAATCCGGAAAGCCGTTTTTTCTTTCTGCATGCAGAGGGAATTCATCTGGGATATTCCAAGATCAATACGGGTGGCGCCCAAACGGAACTTCGGGAGGCGGGAGGTATGGAAATCGAACGCATTTATGTGTTAAAGGCGCACCAGGGAAAAGGCCTTGGGGCATGGATGTTAAAGCGTTTTCAGGCCATAGCCCGTGAGGAAGGGAAGACTTATCTTTGGCTTGGGGTTTGGGAAGAGAACCACGATGCTATCCGGTTTTACAAACAACATGGATTCGTTACATTTGACAAACATCCCTATTATGTGGGATCTGACCGGCAGATGGACTGGATGATGCGCCTTGAATTGCAATAGAATTTCATAACACCAACTAACACCTGATCATATGCTTAAGAACACCTGGCTGCTCGCGATAATAACGTGCACAATTTTTACCGCTAATGCACAGCAAGGGCTCTATTTTCCTGAGCCGGCAGGAGACTGGGCGACAAAGACCCCAGCGGATTTCGATATAAGTGCAACAGAACTACAGCGCGCTGTCGCGTATGCAGAATCCCACGAATACAGCGGCCCAAAGGATTTAAGACTGGCAATTCTCAAGGGGTTTGAGCGCGAACCGTATCACGAGGTCCTAGGGCCGGTAAAACCCAGGGGAGGCCCCGCAGGAATGATCTTGAAAAAGGGATATGTAGTTGCTTCCTGGGGAGATACGAAACGCGTTGACATGACCTTCAGCGTCACGAAGAGCTTTTTATCGACCTTAGCGGGACTGGCCAGGGATCGGGGTTTGATAGGATCTGAGGCAGATTTGGTTTCTGACTACATCTGGGACGGGACCTTTGAAGGAGCTCATAATTCCAAAATCAGATGGTCGCATTTACTGCAACAGAATTCAGATTGGTCGGGCAGTTTATGGGGACTAAAGGATTGGGCAGACCGACCACCCCGGGAAGGGGGTGTTGATGATTGGAAATACCGCCCGCTCAAGGAACCTGGGACGGTCATGGAGTATAACGACGTAAGGGTGAACGTCCTCGCGTATTCCCTGACACAACTGTGGAGGCAGCCACTTCCAACAGTGCTCAAAAGGGAGCTTATGGACCCCATTGGAGCTTCACCTTCCTGGAGGTGGTTTGGATATGATCATGCCTGGTCGGTAATTGATGGATACAAGGTGCAATCGGTAACGGGTGGGGGCCACTCCGGAGGGGGTATTTTCATCAATGCAGAAGATATGGCCAGATTTGGCCTCTTGTTTCTTGGGAAAGGAGTCTGGAAGGGGAATAGGATTTTAAGCGAATCCTGGATTCAGGATGCCACAACCCCATCCAAACCAAACCCGAATTACGGATATATGTGGTGGTTGAATCAGCCCGGGGATCGCCATTGGGAAGGGGTTCCGGAAACGGTATATTACGCGGCAGGTTTTGGGGGCAACTTTATTGTTGTGGTTCCTGAGCAGGAGTTGGTGATGGTTTTGCGTTGGTTGGAACCCTCTGAAATCGGAGCTTTTGTACAGCAGGTTCTCAAGGCGATGCCTTAGATTCTGGAGAGGATCTCGCAGGCGCGTTTAAGTGTATCTGTTTTTTTAGCGAAACAGAACCGCAGTTGTTGGTGATCCTGACGATTCAGGTTGAATACTGAAATTGGAATCCCTGCAACCCCTTTGTCCTGAAGCAATTCTTGCGCAAAGTCAAGATCGCTTAAGGGGCTGATTTTAGAAAAATTGAGGAGTTGAAAATAGGTGCCTTCAGCAGGTGTAAACTCAAAGCGGGAATCCCGGATCCCTTCCAGGAACAAATCCCTTTTTTGTTGAAATAATTCAGATAAGCCTTCGTACCGGGAGGGTTCCTGCATATATTGCGCAATGGCCCGTTGCGCAGGATGATTCACTGAGAAAACCACAAATTCGTGAATCTTTCTAAACTCGTTCATCAATACTTCAGGGGCCATACAATAGCCCATTTTCCAACCTGTAATGTGGAAGGTTTTCCCGAAAGAGGCACAGATAAAAGACCGCTCCTTTAAGCCCGGATATTTTGAAACACTTTGGTGAGAGGCTCCATCGAAGACCAGGTGCTCATAGACCTCATCGCTTAAGACCAGAGTGTCGGTTGGGCTGAGAATTTCCTGGAGTTGGAGCAGGTCGGCTTCCTTTAAAATAGTGCCGCTCGGATTGTGGGGCGTATTGAGGATAACCATGCGCGTTTTGGGGTTGAGGACTTTCTGGAATTCACCCCAGTCAATGCTAAAATCCGGTCCCTTCAGCTGCAATAATTTTGGGATGCCGCCCTGGGCGAGAATGCTGGGCTCATAGCAGTCGTATGCCGGCTTGAAGATCACCACTTCATCCCCGGGATAAACAGTGCTGGCGATGGCTGTATAGATGGCCTGAGTCGCCCCTGCCGTAAGGGTGATTTCCTTTTCCGGATGATAGCTCTGCCCATAACAACGCGCTGTTTTTTCGGCTATCGCTTCTCTGAGAGAATAGATGCCGGCCATAGGTGCATACTGGTTATAGGGACCGTGCAGTGATTGCTGCATGGCCCTGATCAATTCCGGATCTACCTCAAAATCCGGAAACCCCTGAGACAGATTGATGGCGTTGTGCTTTACCGCCAGGGCACTCATTTTACTGAATATGGATTGCTCGAGATTCGGCAATTTAGAAACCGGATGTACAGACATTAAGATGCTTTATGGCTTAAAAATAGAAAATCCCGGAACGCACCGCGTCCGGGATTCGCAAAAAACAGGGATTTGGGATTATCCTTTGACGGTAGCCATCAGGTACTCCCGATTCATTCTGGCGATGTTTTCCAGAGAAATCCCTTTCGGACATTCAATTTCGCAGGCCCCGGTATTCGTGCAGTTTCCAAAGCCTTCTAAATCCATTTGCCGCACCATATTCTGGACCCGATCGACAGCTTCTACCTTTCCCTGGGGAAGGAGGGCAAATTGGGAGACCTTGGCCGCAGTGAAGAGCATGGCACTGGCGTTTTTACATGCCGCGACACAAGCACCGCAACCAATACAGCTGGCAGCTTCAAAAGATTCATCTGCGTGGTGTTTATCAATGGGAATGGCATTGGCATCCACCGTATTTCCTGAGGTGTTTACAGAAATATACCCTCCGGCCTGCTGAATGCGGTCGAAGGCTGTGCGGTCGACCATCAGATCTTTGAGGACAGGAAAAGCGGTGGCCCGAAAAGGCTCAATGACAATGGTGTCTCCATCTTTAAAACGCCGCATGTGCAATTGGCAAGTGGTGATGAGCCTGTCCGGCCCGTGGGGTTCTCCGTTGATCATCAGGGAACAGCTGCCGCAAATTCCTTCGCGACAATCGTGATCGAAAACCACGGGCTCTTCTCCCTTTTCAATAAGCTCCTGATTCAGAACATCGAGCATCTCCAGAAAGGACATGTCTCCTTCGATGTGGTCAATGGGGTAGTCCACTAACTTGCCTTTAGAGCTCCCATCTTTTTGCCGCCAAATTTTTAAAAGTAGTTTCATAGCTAATCTTTTTTTGAATCCCAATCTCCCGTTTCAAGGAGTCGAGTCACAGCAATCTATTTATAACTTCGCGTTTTCAATTCAACATTTTCAAATACCAGGTCTTCTTTGTGGAGTTTAGCATCCTTAGGAGCACCTTTGTATTCCCATGCAGAGACAAAACGGAAGTTCTTATCATCCCTCAGGGCCTCTCCTTCCGGAGTCTGATATTCTTCCCGGAAATGTCCGCCGCAAGACTCGTTGCGCTCCAGGGCGTCTTTGGCAAAAAGCTCTCCCAATTCCAGGAAGTCTGCCACCCGGCCTGCTTTTTCCAGTTCCGTATTCATTTCGTCAAGTCCTCCGGGGATTCGAACATTCTGGTAAAAGTCAGCCCGAAGGGCTGAGATTTCCTCAATGGCCTCCTTGAGATCGGGGGCATTTCGGGACATACCGCACTTATTCCACATAATCTTACCCAGTTTTTTGTGGTAATAATCCACCGGGTGTTTCCCTTTGGCATTAAGGAGTTTTTCAAGATTGGCCCGAACTTCAGCTTCAACTTTATCAAAAGCTTCGTTGTCAGTCGATATCGGTCCGGTCCGGATATCATCCGACAAATAGTTCCCAATGGTGTAAGGAAGCACAAAATATCCGTCTGCGAGACCCTGCATGAGGGCCGAAGCACCCAGGCGATTCGCCCCGTGATCACTAAAATTTGCTTCCCCTGTACTAAAGCATCCGGGAATGGTGGTTTGCAGATTGTAATCTACCCATAACCCACCCATGGTGTAGTGAACGGCCGGATAGATCATCATAGGCGTCTTGTATGGATTTTCATCCACGATCTTCTCGTACATTTGGAAGAGGTTTCCGTATTTCGCCTCAATGACCTCTTCCCCGAGTTTTGTAATGGTTTCCTGATCCGGGTCTTTGATCCCTGAAGTCAGTGCTTTTTCCGACCCATAACGCTGAATGGCAGCAGCAAAATCCAGATATACCGCTTCGCCCGTTTTATTGACGCCAAAGCCGGCATCGCACCGCTCTTTTGCGGCCCGGGATGCGACATCTCTGGGGACGAGATTCCCAAAGGCGGGGTACCTCCGCTCCAGGAAATAATCCCGATCCGCTTCTGGAATTTTCGTAGGCCTCAATTTTCCTTCCCGAATGGCCTGAGCATCCTCGGTTTTGGCAGGAACCCATATCCGGCCATCATTTCTGAGGGATTCGGACATCAGGGTTAATTTAGATTGATGATCCCCGGAGACGGGAATACATGTGGGATGGATCTGTGTAAAGCAGGGATTGGCAAAAAACGCACCTCTTTTGTGTACCCGCCAGGCCGCAGTAACGTTACTGCCCATGGCGTTGGTAGAAAGGTAGAATACATTTCCATATCCTCCGGAAGCAATGACTACCGCATGGGCTGCGTGGCGTTCGATTTTCCCTGTAATAAGATCCCGGGCAATGATGCCTCTGGCTTTTCCATCCACCAGAACGACATCCAGCATTTCATGCCGGGTGTAAGATTTGATTTTACCGCGGTTGATCTGCCGGTTCATCGCTGCGTAGGCACCCAGGAGCAGTTGTTGACCGGTTTGTCCTTTCGCGTAAAAGGTTCGGGAGACCAAAACACCTCCAAAAGAACGATTATCCAGCAAGCCACCATATTCTCTGGCAAAGGGAACCCCCTGAGCGACACACTGGTCAATGATATTCACGGACTCTTCGGCCAGGCGGTATACATTCGCTTCCCGGGAACGGTAATCTCCACCTTTGATTGTATCATAAAAAAGGCGATACGGACTGTCGCCGTCTCCCTGATAGTTTTTGGCAGCATTAATCCCCCCTTGAGCTGCAATACTGTGCGCCCGTCTGGGAGAGTCCTGATAGCAGAATGTCTTTACGTTATAACCCAACTCAGCCAGGGTTGCGGCTGCAGAGGCCCCGGCAAGACCGGTTCCCACCATAATGATATCTATGTTCCTCTTATTGGCCGGGTTAACCAGGTCGATTTCGTTCTTGTGTTTCGTCCATTTATCAGCCAGGGGTCCCGAAGGGACCTTAGAATCGAGTATTCCCATAATTAATGCGTTATTGGGTTAAGGTGATGATACAGCGCGATAAAGATGAATAACAGCGGTATCACAATGGCGTAAAGACGCGTAAAACTCCGGATCCCGGAACTGTATTTATTGTTGATGCCCATACTTTGGAAGGAAGATGCAAATCCGTGCCATAAGTGAAGGGATAATAGCACAAAGGAAACCACATATATAAGGGTCCTCCACATCGGTTCAAATTTCTCGACAGTTTCGGCGTAATACCGGGTGGGGTCTTCCGGATTGGCCTGTACGAATTTGTAATTCATCTCGTGAATCCAGAAGTCGTAGAAGTGCAGTCCCAAAAACGCCAGAACCACAAGCCCTGTAAAAATCATATTTCTGGAAACCCAGGGGGCATTGGCGCCGCCTGCGTATTTAACGTATCTCACCGTGCGGGCTTTTCTGTTCTGAATCTCCAGAACGATGCCCATGACAAAGTGAACGATCACACCCGCGATTAAGATGGGTTGCATCAAAAACTGCACCAGGGGATTGTAGCCCATAAAGTGGGACATGGTATTGAAGGTGTCCGGACTGATCACCGAAGTGAGATTGATTGTAACGTGCAATAGGAGAAAAAGTACGAGAAAAAGCCCTGAAAGCGCCATAACTACTTTTCTGGCCACTGAAGTTTTAGCGAGTCCGCTCATGAAACATTTTTTTTTACAGCAGTGACAAAAATACTCCACAGGCAAATCAATAACAAACTTTGTGAGCCTTTCTCAGAGGATTATAAGGGTTCTAAATAAGAATTAGTATCCGATTATCTGCCTGGGGCATCTCCTTCGAGATCCGAAAGTTGAATTTTCAGGGCTTTGGTGGATAATTGAACCTCTATAAAACTGAGAATTAGGGAGGTGATCAGGCAGAACAAACTCGAGCCGAAGAGCAAATTTGCCCAAAACATCCACTCCAGGTATAACAATAGCATACACAGGGCGCTGAACAGAAAACTCAGAATGGCAGCCGCCTGCATTTGTTTAATTATTTCCAGGCGTCGCTGCAGTTGCCTTACCTGTTTTCCCAGGGTGGGGGAGGCCTTTTCGCGATATTGACGGTGCAGTTCCCGAATCAGGGCTGCGATGGCCAGATATCTGGCGTTGTACGCCAGCATACTTAAGGATATCGCCGGAAATAAAAGGGCGGGAATACTCAGGCTTAGCTCCATAAGGCACTTGTTAACCTAGTTTAAGAACTCTCGGATTTTTATTCAATTTTAAAATCTTCAGTCGCCTGTTCTGCATTGTGGCTGATCAGGACCTGATAGTTCCCTTTAGGCAAATAGGTTTTTCCATTACCGGCCTTCACCAGTCGGGTCTTGTATTTCGAGAGGTACTCCCCCTCTCCTTTTTTGGTAAAGGCCACATCGTAGGAAATAACATTAATACCCGGATCGGCCAAAAGTTCCGTCTCACTCAGTACAATTCCTTCCGGAGTCTGAATGATCGCTTTGGCCGTTCCGCCTTTTTGGCTGTAAAACACAATGTCGAGACCAGGGGTGTTGGGTGTTCTCCAGGTGGAATAGGAATTCCCCCATCGCTGGGAGTGCTTGAGATCCGGCAGATCAAAAACGATCAGGGGTTCCGCCAACCGGGTAGTTTGCAGTTGTTGCAGAGCAGAAATATCAGCCTGGTAGATACTACGACCATGGGTGCCTACCAGAAGGTGCCTGGCCTCTGGCTGAATAACCAGGTCGTGCACTGCCACATGGGGCATCCCATTTTGCAAGGCATTCCATGTCTGACCCCTGTCGAGAGACACGAAGAGTCCGTTATCTGTTCCCACAAACAGCAGGTTTTCATTTTCAGGATCTTCAACCATAGCGTTCACCGGTGCCGCAGGAATACCATTGGCAATGGATTTCCAGCTTTTCCCGCGGTCTTCACTCAGATAAAGGTAGGGGGTAAAATCATCCCAGCGATAACCATTAAGCGCTGCATATACGCGATTTTCGTGATGTGCTGAGGCCACTATCCGACTGACCCACAAATTTTTGGGAAAGCTATCCGAAACCCGTTTCCAGGTGTTTCCACCATCCGGACTCATCTGAACAAGGCCGTCATCACTTCCGGTGTATAACAGACCAAAATGGAGCGGAGATTCCGACAGGGTCGTCAGGGTGCCATAAGAGACATTACCCTGCTTACCTCCGGCAGTCAGGTCACTGGAAATCGACTGCCAGTCTGTTCCCTGATTCATCGACCGGTGCAACTTATTGCTGCCCAGGTACAGGATATCCTGATTATGAGGGGATAAAAGAATAGGGGTTTGCCAGTTAAAGCGATATGGAGATTCTCCGAGCGCGTGTTTTGGCTGAATCCGTTCCCGCTTCCCGGAGGAAAGGTCGAGGCGGAAATAATTTCCAAACTGGAATCCGGTGTACACGATATCCGGGTTTCGGGAATCGATCTGAACTTGCATACCGTCACCTCCCATAATAGCCTCCCAGGGATATTTTCCGGACTGCTGCCAATCTACAGAATTTCCGGCATTGTATGGCCCTTTCCAAACGCCATTATCCTGAAGTCCTCCGTAGACGTTGTAAGGGGTCTGATGATCCACATTTATAGCGTAAAACTGACCGACCGCTGGAGCGTTGTTTTTAATCCAGTTTGCACCGTAGTCGTAGGAGATGTTGACCCCTCCGTCGTTCCCATTGATCAGATGCCCTTTAAGGGCCGGGTTGACCCAAAGCGCGTGATGATCCGCATGAACATTTTCGGCATCTATAGAGACAAATGACCCCCCGGCGTTATCAGAACGAAGGATAGGGACCCCGACGATATAAATCTCATCCCGGTTATAGGGCGCTACTCGAATCTGTCCGAAAAAATAGCCATAACTATAATAGAGGTCCTCTAAATATCCCTCGTGGGTTTTGGACCAGCCGCCACCTCCATCAGTACTTAGGTACACCTCGGCTCCAATCACTGGGGTATCGAAAAGCATGGCGTTTTCATCCTCCAAATATGCAATGAGGTCATCGGTGCGGATACTGCCATTTTCAACCTCTTTCTTTAGGTTCGCGGCATTGTATTTGTCAGGGAAGTTATTGGACTTTAAAAATGCATCCAGTCGGGCGTTGTCCAAGGCCATAAAAGCTTTCACCGAGATATTTCTCAGATCTTCTTTGGTGAGTTCCGCTCCTTTATCCGCCTCTTTTTTGGCCGGCCGCCTGGATTGATTATCCAGGATGGCATAGACGGTATTGGCATCAAAAGCCGAAAGACCGATGCGCCCTACACCTTCCCCAACGGGAAATCCGGAGGCCTTATCCGAGATCAATTTCCAGGATTCTCCTCCGTCCGTGCTTTTGTAAATTCCAGATCCGGGACCACTTCCCTTAAAATCCCATGCTTTGCGATCCCGCTCCCATGAGGCGGCAAATAGAATTTCTGGATTGTCTGGGGCCCTGGTCAGATCGACCATGCCTGTATAGTTATTTATGTAGAGGGTTTTAGTCCATGTTTTGCCTCCATCCCGGGTTTTGTAGATGCCCCGCTCTTCATTAGGGGAATACAAATGACCGAGAACAGCAACAACCACTTCTTCGGGCCTGTCCGGGTGAATTTGTATCCGTCCAATATGATGGGAATCCGGAAGGCCTGCAAAGGACCAGGTCTTCCCCTTATCTACAGACTTCAGGATGCCAATACCCGCATAAGAGGACCGGGAGGCGTTGTTTTCACCAGTGCCGGCATAAATAGTCCCGCTGGGCCAATGAACGGCAATGTCTCCCAAATTCTGGGTAGGGGTTCTGTCCATTACGGGAGTAAAACTGGTTCCGTTGTTTTGGGTATACCAAAGTCCCCCGGAGGCATAGGCAACGAAGAATTCCGAGGGTTTTTCCGGATTCACATCCAGATCGACAACTCTGCCGCTCATAATAGACGGCCCGATATTATTGAGAATTAAATTTTTGAAAATAGAGCTGTTTTTCATCTTTTCCTGTAACTCCATGCCCTTCTGAATTTCAATGGGAGTGGTCGCAGGGGTTTGAGCCATAAACGAACCCGGGATGCACAAAGCGATAACAAATAGGATGTTCTTAAGGGGTCTCATAAGGTTATGAATTGAACTTCAATGAGTTGTTGCGTAAATTTACTAAAGAGGGGATGTTTTTTTTGTAATTTAGGAATGTTCAACCAACAAAACCAAATTATAATGGAAGAGAACTTACCGTTAATTATCCAATTGCTCTCGGGAGCAGTTGGGGGAAACTTAGCAGGGAGATTGTTTAAAAACCTCGATATGGGAACCATCGGGAATTCAATTGCCGGTATCGTCGGTGGAGGAATCGGCGGATGGGTACTCGGCCTTGTCGGTCTTGGAGCCGGAGGAACGGGACTCTCGGGAATTCTTGGGAGCGTTGCAGGAGGTGCCATCGGAGGTGCTGTGATTATGGCGATTGTCGGCGCCTTAAAAAAAGCATTTGTAAAATAGGTAACCATAAACTTTTTCCAACCTCAATTAAGGGAGCCAGACTTAGGCTTCTTTTTTCTTTTCTGGCGTATATGTACCTTTGACTCAAAGGGCTCTGTCAATGAAATACCATCCACTAGATTCAAGGTTATTTGTGCGTAACCGCCAGAAATTTATGAAGGCCATGGGCCCGAAAAGTCTGGCCGTATTTAACTCCAATGATATTTATCCGGTAAGTGCAGACAGCACCATGCCGTTTAAACAACAAAGCGATATTTTTTATCTCAGCGGCGTAGATCAGGAAGAGAGCGTGCTGCTGCTCTTCCCGGATGCCTTGAATCCCGAATTCAGGGAGGTTCTTTTTGTACGGGAAACCAATGCCCACATCGCAGTTTGGGAAGGAGAAAAGTTGACAAAAGAACGGGCTTTTGAGGTTAGCGGAATTCAAACCGTACGTTGGCTGCAGGATTTTGAGAAGGTGTTTTTTGATTTAATGACTGAGGCGGATACCATATATTTCAATACCAATGAGCACTATCGCCAGGCCGTTGAAACAGAGACACGGGAGGCGCGGTTTATAAAGAAGTGTAAAGATCAATACCCGGCACATAAAGTCGCCAAAAGCAACCCGATTCTACAAAAGATCAGGGGAGTTAAGGAGCCCCAGGAGCTCGACCTGATGAAAACGGCATGCGGGATAACGGAAAAGGGATTTCGAAGGGTGTTGGATTTTGTGAAACCCGGAGTTTGGGAGTACGAGATTGAAGCCGAGTTCCTGCACGAATTCATTCGCAACCGCTCCACAGGCTTTGCCTATACCCCCATTATCGCTTCGGGAAATAATGCCAATGTGCTCCATTATATCGAGAACAATCAGCCGTGTAAGGCAGGGGACCTGATTCTGATGGATGTAGGGGCCGAATACGCCAACTATTCCAGCGACATGACGCGAACCATTCCGGTCAATGGACGGTTTACCAAACGTCAGCGGGAAGTATATCAGGCGGTACTGAAGGTAAAAGATGAGGCTACCAAGATGTTGATCCCGGGCACGATTTGGGCCGAATACCACAAAGAGGTCGGGAAACTAATGACCTCTGAATTAATAGGTCTCGGTCTTCTGGACAAGGCAGACGTGCAGCAAGAGAATCCGGATTGGCCTGCCTACAAAAAATACTTTATGCACGGAACCAGCCACCACATTGGATTGGATACGCACGATTACGGGGAATTAAAAACTCCGATGAAACCCAATATGGTTTTCACTGTGGAACCTGGGATTTATATCCCTGATGAAGGATTGGGAATCCGTCTGGAAGATGACGTGGTGATTCAGAAGTCGGGCTCCCCTGTAAATCTCATGGCGGAAATTCCCATAGAGGCGGATGAAATTGAATCCCTTATGAATGCTTAAATCAAAGCCCGGCTGTAACAGCCGGGCTTTGTCTTTTAACACCTGCCTTATTCCTCCACAAAAAGATAATTCAAATTAAGGTCATTAAACGCTTTGTTAAAGGAGGTAATCTCTGAATCCACCATTTGGTCAAAAGCATTGAGTTGGTCGTTAATCTCAGCGGTGAGCTCTGTTTTAACGGCAATGTCCTGAGCGGTTGGAGGAAAATCATCCAGACTGACCAGGCTGTTGAGATGTGCCAGTTTGTTGGTCAGGCGGATTGGAAAATTCAGCGGATCCTGACCACTCCGGTTTTGTGTCTGGTATAGCGCCTTTTCGATCTCCCCGAAATCTTCCTTCATTTTTTCCGCCCGGGCCACCAGATCTGCGGTGGCTTCATTTCCCTTATACTGTGTAATAAAGGCATCCAGTTGGGTGTTTACATCCCGTATTTTTTTGATTGATTGGTGCGCCCGGTCCACCGTCCCATTGACATCAGAAATAAAGTCATATTGGGACTGCATATCCGCAACACTAACCTCTGCTCTGGGGTCCGGGATTATTTTAAATTCCTGGGTCAGCGTTTGCCCCCCCGTATTCAGGTGTGCCTTGTAGGCTCCGGGAACAGCTTTTGCACCCTCGAGATTCGCCCACCACAAGATCATCCCGTCGAGCCTTTCAGCGCCTTTGCCCCGGGTATCCCAGACGTGTGTATTGCCACCTTTTTTAACGGATAGTTTTTTATTTTTCTCTTTGGCAAAAGTGCTGTAATTGGCCAGGGTATCTCCGGCCATGGTCGTATAGGTAAGGGAGATGCTGTCCTTTTCCGAAAAATCTTTCATGAAGAAATGTGTGACCACACCGTTGGGCGGATTCTGCCCCGAGGTCAGAGAAGGTGTTTCAGCAGCCCCTCCTTTGGTCCGGTAGGAGTCCTTGGGTTTGTAAAGGATGGCCGAAGCATTTTTGCTGGCTTCTTCCAGTTGATGGAGGACGGTGAGGTCATCCAGCATCCAAAGGCTGCGCCCCTGGGTGGCGACTATAAGATTGTCGTCCTTTATCGCCAGATCCGTTACAGGAACAATGGGTAAATTCAATTGAAAGGGATTCCAGGAAGCTCCATCGTCAAAAGAGATGTACATCCCTGTTTCTGTACCTGCATATAATAAACCTTTGCGCTTTGGATCTTCGCGAATTACCCGTGTAAAATGTTCTTCCGGGATGCCATCTGTAATGAGTGACCACGTTTGCCCATAATCCGTTGTTTTGTAGAGATAGGGCGTAAAATCTCCCAGTTTATATCGGGTAGCCGCAACATAACAGGTGCCTTCGTCAAAGGCCGAAGGCTCAATACTGTTGATCATATTCCACTCTGGCATCCCTTGAGGGGTTACATTTTCCCAGTTCTGACCTCCATCTCTTGTAATATGAATCAGGCCGTCATCACTCCCTACCCACATCAATCCCTCTTTTAAGGGGCTTTCATTTGCGGCAAAAATGGTACAAAAGTACTCCACCCCGGTGTTATCCTGTGTGATAGGGCCCCCGCTTGAAACCAATTTTTCCGGGTCGTTTCGCGTAAGGTCGGGAGAGAGAAGTTCCCAGCTCTGCCCCTCATTGGTACTCATATGTACATGATTCGAAAAAGTGTAGAGCTTTTTTGGGTTATGACGGCTAAAAATTATTGGAAAGTTCCATTGAAACCGGTATTTCATTCCTTCGGCTCCGTAACCCATGGGGTTATCCGGCCATACGTTCACCGCGCGGACGGTCCCGGTTTCGTGATTCACCCGGGTCAGAAAACCGCCGTAGCTCCCGCCGTAAACAATATCGTTGTTCTGCGGGTCTACTGCGATATGCGCACTTTCGCCTCCGGCAGTCTCCTCCCAGTCGTCGTCGCCAATGGTCCTACCGTCCGACCGGTGGCGGATTCGGATGGTTGAATTATCCTGTTGTGCCACGTAAATACGGTACGGATGGGCATTGTCTGTGGTAACCCTGTAGAACTGGGCAGTGGGTTGGTTGTAATAGGTGCTCCAAGTCGTGCCGCCGTCATAGGAAATTTGCGCACCACCGTCATCCCCAATGATCATCCGATTGGGATCCTCAGGGGCAATCCACAGGTCGTGATGATCCCCATGAGGGGCATTAAACGTATTGAATGTTTTCCCTCCATCGGTAGATTTATGATAGCGGACATTCAACACATAGACCGCATCTTCGTTCTGGGTATCGGCATAAAGCCTTGTGTAATACCAGGCGCGCTGCCGTAATTTTCGTTCGCTATTGACCTGAGACCACGTTTTTCCGCCATCCTCCGATCGGTAAAGCCCACCTTCCTCCTTATTTTCCACGAGGGCCCAAACCCGCTGTGAATTTACAGGAGAAACTGTTACGCCAATAATTCCCAGGGTGCCTTCAGGAAAACCCTCATGGGTGGAGATTTCTTTCCAGGTCTCCCCACTGTCTGTCGATTTCCAAAGAGCAGAACCTTCCCCTCCGCTACTGAGACTATAGGGGGTGCGCTGCACCCTCCAGGTACTTGCATACAAAATACGGGGATTGGTAGGGTCAAGAGTCAGGTCTACAGCGCCGGCCAGATCATTTACGAAAAGCACTTGCCGCCAGGAGAGGCCTCCGTCCGTACTTTTATAAATCCCACGCGCTTCGGTGGGTTTGTAGATATTACCCAGAACAGCTGCGTACACGATATCAGCATTCTCCGGATGAACTTTTAAACGTGGGATATGCCTTGTTTTCTCAAGGCCTGCCTGCTCCCAGGTCTTCCCCGCGTCAACACTTTTCCAAACACCATAGCCTGAGGAGACATTGCCCCGGACGGTTTTTTCACCGCCTCCGACATAAAGCACATTCGGGTCACTTTGAGCAACCTCTACAGCGCCGATACTGCCCCCGAAAAAACCATCAGAGATATTCTCCCAGGCACGGCCACCATCCATAGTTCGCCATACACCACCTCCGGCAGCTCCGAAGTAAAACAGATTGGGTTTCCCCGGAACCCCCGTAACGGCGGCAGAGCGGCCCCCGCGAAAAGGTCCTACCAGACGGTACTCCATAGAAGAGTAAACGGCTTCGGGAAATGTATTGGTGTTTTTAGTTTTTTTTCTTTTCTGGCCTTCAACAGCCAGAGGTAAAAGACTTAGGATAAGCAGAAAGAGTCCCGCTTTACAAAGGATTTTTTTCATTTTAATACAGTTCGAATTAGTAAGCGTTTGAAAGTACTAAATCTTTAAGGAATTCCTATGCGAAATCGGATTTTCAGAGTGAAACCAAAGAGTCGTTGCATACCAAAGGGGAACTTCAATTAAGGGGATTTGGTCAGTTGACTACTAAAAATGAAGGGTTTACAACAAATGTTTACCCGTTCCCAAAGGGCTCTGTACATTTAGCCTATGCTATCGGGTATTAAAAAGTCAGGTCGTTTGCGATGGATCCTAATATTTGGACTCCTCCTGCTTGGGGTGCAAAAGGAGTATGCCCAAAACGCGCCTCCTGTAGCTTCAGATGACTCGTATACCACGGGTTTGAATACCCCATTGAATGTCACCACCGCTCAGGGTCTTTTGAACAACGATACGGATCCGGATGCTCCGGCAGGACTCACTGTGAATCCCACTCCCGTTACAGGGCCAGGATCGGGGTCTGTCACTTTAAATCCGGATGGAAGTTTTTCATATATCCCTAATCCGGGCTTTAGCGGCACGGACGGGTTTACCTATCAGGTATGTGATGACGGCACGCCGAATACCCTTGTTTCCCGTTTTGATTTCGATACTTCAAACCTCGGCCTTGCAACTACAGGGCCTAATGCTACTTCGGTCAATCCCATAGCCGTCCAAACCGGATGCGGTATTCGAATTGGTGCGGGAGCAGGGGGGAGTACAGGACTCGATGTTGTTGTGCCCAATACCGGGGGCATCTTCGACTTTACCAGTTTTATCGTTTCTTTTGAGTACCGGGATCAGGAAAGTACTGCAGATATTGTGACGGCCGGCAATTTTCGAATTTGGCATATCGGAGGAAATAACCTGGGAGTGCAGGTGCGTGTTATTGACGGAACCACCGGGCTTCCCACCACCTATACTCAAAATCTGGGGGGATTTCTGGGAGGCAGCAACCCCTACACCATAGAATATGACGAGCTCACCGGGGATATTATTTATACAGCTAACGCCACTACTATTACATTTAACCTTGCCCCTGCATACTCTCCCTTGAATTCCGGGTTATCCACCGACATTATTGTGGGGCGCTTTATGGACAATGCAGGGACTGCACTGCCTTCTTTGTGCAGCATGGAGTTTGTGGATTCCAGTAAACTCTGCGATACGGCAGATGTCTCCATCACTATTCCAACTTCCCTTATTACCAACCGCAGGATCACTTATCGGGTCAACGGGAATTGAGCTTTGGTCTTCCAATGGGTCCGAATATCCTGAATCACCTTATTGGGTTCAATTGGGATAATCCCGGGGCTTTGCATTCTTTTTGCACCTTGTCAATCGATGGAAAATCGTATCTTCTGGGTATAGAAATGAGATGGAAAATGAGATACCAATGAAGCAAATCTTTTTAAGCGGCTTGATGACCTTGTGCCTATGCGCCTGCCAACAAGAACCTCCGAAAACCAGTCAGAACCTCCCTTCTCCCCAATCCTTTGAGAAGTCCTATGTGGATACCCATAACGGATACTCCGAAGCTGTGGTCATAACTTCGGGAAATTTGAAAACGATTTATATTTCAGGACAAATAGGGGAGGGAGTGGATCTAGAAACTCAGATGCGCGATGCCTTGTCAAAAATGGAACGACTTTTAAAGGGGGCCGGAGCCAATATGAGTGACGTCATAAAAATGAACACCTACATTGTGGATTACGGGCCGCAGTCGCTTGAAGTTTTCAGGGGCGTTCGAAAAGAACTTCTTGGGGATTCACAGATGCCTGCAAGTACGTTGGTCGGAGTTGAGGCTTTGGCCCTTCCCGAATGGCTTATTGAAATTGAAGCGGTGGCTGTTATTGAAATCCAATAGACCGGATCTTTAATCGGTAAATTTTGAAATGGGCAAAGAGAGCAATCCCGGGAGAATACTTCAAATAGGGTTTTATGCGGGACTCCTTTTGGTTTTCCTCGGAGTGCTGGAACCCCTCCGGGGCTCTTTGTCTGTCCTGTTTGGCAGCGCACTTATTGCCGGAGTCACATTCAAATACCGGGATCCGCAACACCGGTATTACCTCATTGCTGCAGTCCTTGTATTTATAGGGGTCCTCACCCTGTTGATACGGTATTATTTCACCGGGATAGATGTGGAGACAGCGCTCCTGAGCAGCTGGGGGATATTAATACTCGCCTACCCGATTGGGTGGTTCTTTATCCTCGTGCTTTTGTTTGTGCGTTTGTTTTGGATGAAAAAGATTTAAGGGAGGAGCCCCTCCCACCCGGAGATCAAATTACTTCCCGACTCTGCAAATTCAAAGCACATTCTCCTGTAAAGTCCCGGCCAGGGGTGATAATCCCAATTGGATTGAGTACCTTTCTCATACAATTATTCAGATCGATGAAGTGGTTTTCAGTGTTTCTTCTCATGGGATTATTTATGCCTTATAACACCTACAGTCAGCAAAAAAGAATTCGGGATGCAGGGATTGTACTCGGGGTTCTTCAGCCCGGGATAATGAATGCGATTACAGATGTTCCCGGCGTGAAGGTGGGTCAGGTGACCCGTATCCTCGGGGATTCCATTCGAACCGGGGTTACGGCTATCCTTCCCCATGCGGGAAATCTCTTTCAGCAAAAGGTGCCGGCAGCGATTCATATAGGTAATGGTTTTGGGAAGCTCACCGGATATAGCCAGGTAGAGGAACTCGGCACCCTTGAAACACCGATTGTACTCACCAACACCCTGAGCGTACCTGTGGCCATGGATGCCCTTATAGATTATACGCTCTGTCAGGAGGGAAATGAAGAAGTGCGCTCTGTCAATCCTGTCGTAGGCGAGACCAATGATGGCCGGCTCAATGACATCCGTGGCCGTCATATTCAGCAGGCCCATGTGCTTGAGGCGATCACAAATGCAGCTTCGGGCCCCGTGGCAGAAGGCAATGTGGGAGCTGGCACCGGCACGGTGGCCTTTGGGTTTAAAGGGGGAATAGGCACCGCATCCCGAATCGTTCCCAAAAAAGTCGGAGGCTATACCGTTGGGGTTTTGGTGCAGGCCAATTTTGGGGGCATCCTTACCCTTAACGGAAAGAACCTCGCCCAGGCCCTCGATCGCATCCCCAGCAGCTACAAACAGGACACCGATGGTTCCTGTATGATGGTGGTCATTACAGATGCGCCCCTGGACACCCGTAATTTAAAGCGTCTGGCCAAGCGTTGTATGCTCGGTCTTGCCCGTACAGGAGGCATTGCCTCAAATGGGAGTGGGGATTATGTGATCGCCCTTTCAACGGCAAAGGAAAACACCGTCGCCTATACACCCGAAAGTCTGCTGAGTACTTCGGGCACCATCCACAATGATTATATGTCTCCTTTTTTTCTGGCCGCCATCGAGGCCACCGAAGAGGCGATCTGGAATGCGCTATTTGCCGCGGAATCCATGACGGGTTTCGAGGGCTTCAGGGTTGAAGCCCTTCCCCAGGATAAAGTTTTGAAGGCAATTATGGGGGAATGAATTCCAGGATAGTCTTTTTGGGGGCTTAAAAAAGGTTTGCCAAACTATGAGTTTACGACCAAAGTCCTGTCGATTTCCTTTTTGAGGTAATACCCGGTGACAAGGGTGGCGAGCACATCAGCTATGGCAAAACTAACCCATACGCCGAGTTCCCCAAAGAAATTCGGGAGAATCAGAATCAGGGGGATGAAGAAGAAGCCCTGGCGGGTGAGGGTCAAAAGCAGCGCGGGGATAGCTTTCCCAATCGCCTGAAAATAGGCTGCTCCAATCAGTTGGAGCGCAATGATTGGGGTGGCTGCGAAAACCCATCGCATTGCCGACGGGGTATGCTCCAAAACAAAAGCATTGGTGGCTAAGGCTTCAGGGCTTAGATCCGGGCGGTCACTGAGAAATAGTCCTGTAATCTCCGCAGGGAAAATCATCAAAAGAATAAAAACGAGTGAGGCCACCAGAGCGGCGTATTTAATCGCTATATAAATGGACTTTTTTACCCTTTCATATTTGTGTGCGCCATAATTGTATCCGGCGATTGGCAAAAAACCCTGAGTAACGCCGAATACGGGAAAGAGGGCAAACATGAGCATTCGCCCAATGATGGCGTAAACCGCAACCATAGCCTCCCCGCCCAATTCAAACAAGATGTTGTTCATCAATAAAAAGGTGATGGAAGTTACGGCCTGCCGGGCCAGTGTCACAAAGCCCAACCCCCCTATTTCTTTAAGCAGATAGCGATTCAGACCAAAGTGATGCCAATGGATTTTGAGTTCTGAATTTGGGGAAAGAAAAAACCAGAAAATATAGCCAAAACACAGTAAATAGCCTCCTGTAGTGGCCCAGGCAGCCCCCAGCATGCCCCAATCGAAGACATAGATAAATACGTAATCCATAAGCAGGTTTCCCACAGAGGGAATAATCATGGCAATCATGGCAAAACGCGGCTTTCCCTCGGCCCGGATTACGGTATTTCCCATCATGCACAGGGCCAGAAACGGAATCCCGTAAAGGACGACGGTATAATAAATTTTGGCGGGTTCAAAAATCCCCCCTTTACCCCCGAAAGCGGGAATCAGGGTGTCTACAAAATAAAGCCCCAATACCACCATGGCACAGGTTACCAGGAGGGTCAGGGTAATCTGATTTCCAAAGGTTTTAAGGGCTTTCTCCTTCTGGCTGGCTCCAAGTGCTCGTGAAATAATACTGCTTCCACCAATTCCGATGGCCATCCCCAGGGCAGCGATAAAGAAAGAAACCGGCAACACTACATTGATCGCGGCAATGGCAATGGGCCCTATCCAATTTCCCACGAAAATGGTATCCACCAGGATATTCAAACTCATCACCAGAATTCCAATAGAAGCAGGAACGGCTTGCTGAATCAATAATTTCCCGATGGGCTGGGTGCCCAGTTCTTCTGAAGAAACGCCTGACATGGTTTAAGAAGGAATAGATTGCATGGCCTTTTTATATTTTGTGGCGAATTGACGGCCGCTGACACCCTGAAGGGCCTTAATACCCGGCGGCCTGCCCGTCTTTACGACTCTCGGAAGCCCCGTGGTAGACACCTTCTGCGGCGTCCCAAAGAATCGCCTGATATCCTCCGTAAACCCCTCTCGCATATTGTACCTGATGTCTGCGATCCATAAGGCCGCGCACAGTTTGGTAAGAAATTCCGGACTCAATGCGAACCGCTCCGGCACCAGGTCCTTCCCCTGTGGGAGAGGAGCCTCCTGTATGATCCCATCTGGGCGCATCTCCGGCTTCCTGTAAATTCATTCCGAAATCGATCAGATTCATCACAATTTGGGTGTGGCCCTGAGGTTGAAAATCACCTCCCATAACTCCAAAACTTACCCAGGGAACCCCGTCCTTAGTAATGAAGGCGGGGATAATAGTGTGGAAAGGTCTTTTGCCTGGGGCGTAGGTGTTAGCCTGCCCTTCTTGCAGGCTGAACAATTCGCCCCTGTCCTGCAGCATAAACCCAAGACCCGGTGGCACCATGCCCGAACCCATGCCCCGGTAATTGCTCTGAATCAGGGAAATCATATTCCCGTACTGGTCGGCTACCGTCATGTAAATCGTCTCCCCGGCACTGATTTCTCCTGCCGGGTACACCCCTGCATTAGCGCCGATTTGTGCTCTCCTTTTTTCAGCGTAAGCATCCGAAAGGAGTGTTTCTGCGGGAATTTGAACAAAATCCGGATCGGCATAATACTTTGCCCGATCCTCAAAGGCCAGTTTTTTGGCTTCAGTAAAGAGGTGAAGGTGTTCAGCGCTCCCGAATTCAATAGCTGAAAAGTCATATCCTTCCAGAATTTGCAACATTTGAAGGGCGGCAATTCCCTGACCATTAGGGGGAAGTTCCCAGACATCATACCCTCTGTAATTCACGGAAAGCGGAGTCACCCATTCCGAGGCATGAGCCTTCAAATCAGCTGTGGTCAGATAACCGCCCTGACTTTGGATAAAGGCGGCAATGGTCCCGGCAATTTCACCTCCATAAAACGCGTCCCTCCCTCCCTCGGCAATTTTGCGATAGGTCTGGGCGAGAAAAGGGTTTTTATACAGACTTCCCTCCCCGGGGAGTTGACCCCCATTCTGGTCCAAATAGGTCTCTTTGATGTTGGGAAATTCGCGGCCCTGGAAAAAAGGGATGGTACGGTTCATGTACCAGGCGATCAACTGGGTAAGGGGGAATCCTTCTTCGGCATAGCGAATTGATGGCGCAAGGAGATCGGCCATTGGGAGTTTACCGAATTTGGAATGCAATTCGAACCAGCCATCTACGGCGCCCGGCACACTCACGGGTAGCGGCCCGAAGGATGGGATTTTTTCAAGACCTTTCTTTTTTAATTCACTTAGCGTTAAGGATTTTGGAGATCGTCCACTCGCATTTAGGCCATGCAGTTTTTTTGAATTTGCATCCCATACGATGGCAAAGAGGTCTCCACCAATACCGCTGCCCGTTGGCTCCATGAGTCCGAGGGCTGCATTTGCAGCAATAGCGGCATCAATGGCGGTGCCTCCGCTCTTTAGGATATCAAGGCCAATCTGAGTCGCTAGCGGATGACTGGTAGCCACCATTCCTTTTTGGGCGAGAACCTCCGACCGTGTGGCGAAATCGGCCCCCGAAATCCGATCCTGTCCTAAGACCAGAGCCATACCGGTCATAAAAAAAAGTGTAGTACTATAGAGTTTCATATGTGCTTGATTTTCAATCCCTTTTTGGGAATTTCCATTTGTTTTTGTTGCGTTTCACCCGGAAATCCCGAACAATTTGGGAATCAGAGGGCCCCCTCCCTCCCGTGTTCAAGTTAAGCTTAACCCCCGCAAAAACCAATCACCTCCACCCTGCAGATCGGCTTACACCGGTAGCGCGTCGGTTTCAGCCCATTGATCAATCCATTCCCCCATCAGACTTACCCAGTCCTCCCTGTCGTTAAGGCAGGGAATATGAATGTACTCTGAACCTCCTGCTTCGAGGAATTCTTCTTTACCCTCCATGGCGATTTCTTCCAAAGTCTCCAGGCAGTCGCTGACAAACGCAGGGGTGATCACAGCCAGTCGGGTCTTGCCTTCTTCAGCAAGGCGCTTAAATTCGTAATCGGTATAGGGTTTAAGCCACGGATCTCCCGCCAATCTGCTTTGAAAGGAGGAGCTCACTTTCTCCCTGGGAAGGCCCAGAGTTTGAATGATCCGCTCTGTAGTATCGTAACACTGATGTCTGTAACAACTGTTATGCGCTATGGAATTAACAGAACAGCATGTTCCGTCAATTTTACAATGGAAACGGGTAGGATCTGATTTTCGAATATGCCTTTCCGGGATCCCGTGATAAGAGAAAAGTACATGATCGTACTGAAAATCTTTTAAATAGTCCTGTATGGAATCTGCCAGCACCTTTATATATCCGGTGGTTTTATAAAAAGCCGGCAGAGTCGTAATCCCCATTTGTGGAAATTTAGCCTGCTGGATTTCAAGTGTTTTCACGACCACCGTCTCATAGGAACTCATGGCGTAGTGCGGATAAAGTGGCACCAGAAGTACGTCATCGACGCCCTGTTCACTTAACTCCTTCAAGCCTTCTTCAATAGACCCCGATCCGTAGCGCATACCCAGGGCAACGGGTAAGTTGGTTTTGGAGCGCACTTTATGGAGAAATCGCTCGGAAATCACGATCAGGGGGGATCCTTCTTCCCACCATATTTTTTGATAGGCTGCGGCAGATTTTTTAGGTCGTGTTTGCAGGATAATACCCCTTACAAGGATAGTTCTTAGCCATTTGGGGGCATCGATCACACGCTCATCCATCAAAAACTCGTCCAGATAGGGTTTGACATCTTTTGGAGTAGGGCTGTCCGGAGAACCCAGGTTTACCAGTAATACACCTTTCATGAAAACAAAGTTCTTTTTAGGTTGGGTTGTTTGTAGCCTTACAAAAATACGGTTTCAAAGGAAACAATCCCATCGTTGCAGGAGGTCTTTACATTATAGGGTAATAAGATTTTCTGATACCCCGGCTTTTCTGATCCCGACGGGAGGTGCGCAATAAATTCCTTAATTTCACCCTTAAAACCTCCGGAATGGATTCATTGATGCCAAATTCAGAATACCAGTCTCTTATTTTCCTAAGCTTCAGTCTTTTACTATTGATAGGGGTCTATCTGGGAATCGGAGCGGCACTTCGTTATTTTGGAAAAAACCCCCGGTATCTCCTGCCCTCAGAGACAGTTAAAAGAGTAGCATGGCCCCTGATTTTTATTTTATTGTCACTTCTAATCCGCATGCCGGCATTCCGGAAAATCCTGGGGCTTGAAGATTACCCCGAGGCTTTTAAACATGGGAGTACGCTCATGTTCATATTTGGGTTTACATGGCTGATTATTACTATGCTCAATGTTGTAAAGCGACTCCTCCTGGTCCGATATGACAAGGACGAGTCAGATAACCTGAAGGCCCGAAAGTTTTACACGCAGTTTACCATCCTCGAGCGCATTTCAATTTTCCTTGTAGTGCTCCTGGGGATTGGGGCTGCACTGATGAGTTTTGATGGTATTCGCCAGATCGGAGTAAGTCTTTTTGCATCTGCGGGAGTTGCAGGGATCATTATAGGATTTTCGGCTCAGAAACTTATCGCTACAGTCATTGCCGGTATCCAGATTGCCCTGACCCAACCCATCCGACTGGATGACGTAGTTATCGTCGAGGGAGAATGGGGGCGAATAGAGGAAATTACCCTTACCTATGTCATTGTGAGAATCTGGGATAAGCGGTGTCTGGTGCTTCCAACCAACTATTTTATTGATAATCCCTTTCAGAACTGGACCCGGTCTACAACGGATATTCTCGGTACGGTATTTCTTTACACGGACTATAATGTACCTTTTGAAGCCCTTCGTGCGGAGTTGCAAAGGATTGTTGAGAAATCCGACGAATGGAATGGAGAAGTAGCCAATATTCAAGTCACCGATTCGCGGGCCGGATATGTTGAGATTCGGGCCACCGTAAGCGCAGATGATTCCGGGAAAGCATGGGACCTCAGGGTTCTGGTTCGTGAAAAACTCATTGAATTTCTGCAGCAAAACTATCCGGAAAGTATTTCCCATTCGAGGCTGTTGCTTATGGAAACGAAGGCGGATTTTGATACAAAGCGCAGCCAGGGTTAAAGTAGAATTTAAATGCTTCAAAAATTCCACAGCGTATGCTAAAGATCGGGACACTTTTTTTTCTCCTTTTGTGCTCAGTTCATGGCTGGGCCCAAAGGGAGGACGTTCTTTTTGCACCTGAAGACAGGATCATTTTTGACCGCCTGATTCAGGGAGCTGAAGGGGTGGAATCTGTAGCGATAGGAGAAGCAATAGTAGCCACGGGCCAGGAATTGATCAACACCCCTTATGTGGCAGGAACTTTGGAGGCTCACACCCCCGAAATCCTCATTGTAAACCTGAGGGGGCTGGATTGTACCACCTTCGTTGAAAATGTACTGGTAGTTGGCGGAATGTTATGGGAAGGACAGACAGACTGGGACACCTATCTCAGGCAACTCGAGCGATTGAGGTATCGGGATGGATTGCTTGCGGGGTACCCCTCCCGCCTGCATTATTTTACCGATTGGATCCGTAACAATGCAGAAAAAGGGCTCGTCAAGGACATTACACAAAGCCTGGGCGGAGTGCCTCACCACAAACGCATTGATTTTATGGGGACACATCCGGACCTGTACCCTGCGCTCTCTTCAGCAGCTTACTTAAGGGAAGTCCGGGAAGTTGAAGAAGAACTTTCAGATGAGGTTTCATATGTGCTGGCAAAAGAGGAGGTTTCTAAGGTTGAAAACCAGATTGAAAATGGAGATATTATCGCCCTTGCTACTTCAATTGAGGGCCTTGATGTTACACATACGGGATTCGCATTCAGAAAGGAAAATGGCCGTCTTCATCTTCTTCACGCATCCACCCGGGGAAGTGTTGAAATATCGAAAGCACCCCTTGCGGAATATCTGCAGGGAGTGAAGGGAAATACGGGAATTATTGTTGTTCGTCCGCTGGGAATCAACCACTAAAGGATTCCTTACACCTATTCAAGTTCGAGACAATAGCGGAGCCCTCCCCGCAAATGCTCCTGGAAAATAGGGTTTTTAAAAGTGGTTTCATCATGCCCCAAACCGGTATAAAAGGCCCGTCCCCCTGCATTTTCATGAAACCAGGCAATGGGGTGATTCACGCCATTTTTGCCCCCCTCATAACTCTTTTCGTCAAGTTGCATCAAAACCTGAATATCGGGATTGATATTTTTAAAATTATACCATTCGTCATAATGCTTCCAGGTAGGGCTCATGTGGGCGGTAGCGGGATGTTCCCGATTTGTCACAAGTAATTGTGCTTCCTGCTGCCCCTCCGGATGACTTTCGAAATATGCACCTACCAGTTTTCCGTACCAGGGCCATTCGTATTCCGTATCCGTGGCCGCGTGGATACCCATAAAAGCACCGCCTTCTTCGACAAACTTCTGAAAAGCTTTTTCCTGATCGGTTCCGAGGACATCTCCTGTAGTACTTAGAAAAACTACCAGTTGGTATTTTGAAAGATTGTTTTCGTTAAAAAGGAGGGAGTCTTCAGTATGATCCATCCGAATGCCTTCCTGCTGAGCGAGGTCGCGTATCGTGGCCACCCCGGTTTCTATGGAAGCGTGACGATAACCATTGGCGTTTGTATACACCAGCATATGCTTCATATCCGCAGTATTGCTGGCAGCGTGTTGTTGGGCCCGGGCATCTTCAGGAAGTCCGGAACACAGAATAATGAACAAAATGAGAAGTAGAGGTTTCATAGTCCTGATTGCATAAATGATTCTTTTAAACCAGAAATTTAATAAAAATGGGTCTTATATCCGCTCCTGCGCCATGGACAACAAGTATTGCTTTGGAGTTGTATGGTATTTCTTTTTAAAAGCAGCAATAAAGTGACTTGCGGTACTGTATCCCACTTTCAGGCCCACTTCATTTACGTTAAACTTTCCACTCTCGAGCATTTTCCGGGCCATCTCCATCTTGTAGTCGAAGAGAAAGCTATAGACGGAATCCCCGTAGATTTGTTTAAAGCCTTCTTTGAGTTTTTTTAGGCTGAGCCCAATTTCATCCGCTAATTCCTTTAGTCCCGGAGGTTCGGCCATCCGGTCTATCACGATTTCTTTGGCCTGTCGAATTTTTTGTACGTTTTCTTCATCGGTCAGGAAGGGACATTGCTCGTTTGAGGTCTCCGTACTGCGGTTAAAATAAAGGGACAGGAGTTCATAAATCTTGCCTTTACAGTATAAACCCCTGACCGACGGGTGAATCTGTTCATTCCAAAGTTGGCTCAGGATAATGGCCTGAGAGGGCGTCAGCACATTTTGCTTATAGTACTTTTTATCCCTGTTTTCCTCACTCAAAAATGGTATATAGTCGGCTTCTGATGTAAAGAGGGCGTGGAATTTACGAATGCTCATAAGCACGGAGATCACTGAGGTCCCGGGACTTAAAACGGCATGAAGTGGGAGTTCCGTTTCGGGGTTGTAGAGTAAAAGTGACTGGTTCTCAGGTAACTCCAGCACATAATTACCGTTGTGATAAACAAACTGCGCATGGCCTTTCAGATTAAAGTGAAATTGTATAAAACGCTGATCCACATTGCGTTCGAGGCGGGAGGGATACGATTCTTCGTTAGAGGCTTTCAGGAGTACAAAATCTGTTGAAATCGGCACCCCCTCAAAAGAACCGCTGGCGACATTTTTTTTTAGGTCTGACATGGGTATTAGAAGCTTTTATTTAGAATCTTTCTAAATTGTTTTATCGTAAAGGTCCATTAATTATACAAAAATAGGGAATTGGCTAAGGACACACCAATAGAGGTCCACTTTAATCCCTGAACGTCATTTTATGATCCTACAGCGTTATTTTTGTCGAACTATTCCTTATATTTTTGCCGCAGTAGCATGAAGAAGTATCATATTTCCAGGCATCACCGCTTTTTTGTGGTTGGGTTAAACTTCCGAAAGGCCGATGCGGCCCTGAGAGGGAAGTTTTCGCTCAATGCCGAAGCAATGGATGGGCTTCTGCATCAAGCCTTTGAAGAAGGCATAGATGGTATGCTCGTAACAAGCACATGCAATCGGACGGAAATCTATGGTTTTGCGTCGACCCCCCAGCACCTGATACGACTCCTATGTCATCATACCGAGGGTACAGATGAGGCTTTTCAGGCTGTGGGATATATCCATGAGAATCAGGAGGCTATTTCCCATCTCTTCCGGGTGGGTGCCGGATTGGAAAGTCAGATTCTTGGAGATTTTGAAATTATCAGCCAACTCAAAGGGGCGTTTAAACGTTCCCGGAAACACAATCTGGGGAATCCTTTTCTGGAACGCCTCTGTAATTCAGTGATTCAGGCTAGTAAGCGCATCAAAAATGAAACCGGGATCTCCACCGGGGCTACTTCGGTAGCATTTGCCGCGGTACAGTATCTCCTGGCCCGGGTGCCGCAGATCAGTGGGCGTAGCATACTGCTTTTTGGTACTGGAAAAATCGGCAGAAATACATGCGAAAATCTCATAAAGCACACCCAGAACCCAAATATCACTCTTATTAACCGGACCCGGGAAACTGCAGAAGCTATCGGAGGGAAGTTTAAGCTCAAAGTCCGGGCCCTGTCAGACTTGCCTGAGGCCATGGAGCAGTCGGATATTATAATCGTCGCTACAGGGGCGCGTAAGCCCACCATTACTGCGGAGATGATTTCAGAGGGCAGGGAGCGATGGATACTCGATTTATCCATTCCAGTCAACGTCAGCCCGGAAGTTGCACTTTGCCCAAATACGACCCTGGTTCATATGGATCAGTTTTCGCAGATCACCGACAGCACGCTGGAAACCCGAAAGGAGTATATCCCGCAAGCTGAAAAAATCCTGGAGGAAAGTCAATCTGAATTTAACCTGTGGCTGGAAAGCCGTCGTTTTGCCCCTGTAATTAAGGCGCTGAAACAAAAACTGGAACATCTTAAGGAGGAAGAGATCGATTTTCAATCGCGAAAAATTGAAGGTTTCGACAAGAGTCAGGCAGAAACCGTTTCGGACCGGATTATCCATAAAATAACACGGCAATTTGCCAATCACCTGAAGGATTCGGACCACGACACGGAGGAGAGCCTGGAGCTCATTCGAAAGGTCTTTCAGCTCGAAATCGAGAACCCATGAGCAAAGGGCTGAGAATAGGAACCCGGGATAGCGAGCTGGCACTCTGGCAGGCTAACACGGTCCTGGATCATTTGAAAAAAGCCGGACACAAAGCGGAACTGGTCCCAGTAAAGTCTACAGGAGATCTGGTTTTGGACAAGCCGCTCTACGAATTGGGGATCACGGGCATATTTACCAAAACTCTGGATGTCGCTCTCTTAAAAGGTGACGTCGATCTCGTGGTCCACTCCATGAAAGATGTCCCGACCGCCCTGCCCGAAGGGATTATTCAGGCGGCGGTTCTAAAGCGTGCCAACCCAACAGATATTATGGTTCACAAGGGACTCGACTTCCTGCAGTCGGAGGGGGTTGTGGCTACCGGAAGTCTGAGGCGTAAAGCCCAGTGGCTTCGCAAGTATCCGAACCATAAAATAGTAGACTTGCGCGGGAATGTAAACACCCGCTTGCGGAAATTAAAGGAAAATCCCTGGAATGCTGCTGTTTTCGCGGCTGCTGGCCTGGAGCGTATTGGCCTTCTTCCGGAATCGCACGCTCCATTGGATTGGATGCTTCCTGCTCCGGCCCAGGGAGCTATGCTGGTTGTAGTTCGGCAAGGCGACCAGCGAGCCCTTGATATAGCAGCGGAATTAAACGATAAAGACAGTGCGCTTTGTACGGGTGTAGAACGCGAATTTCTCAGGACACTTGAGGGTGGATGTACGGCCCCCATCGGTGCACTGGCCACTATTGCGGCCGGAAAACTGAGCCTTAAAGGTGGGATTTTCTCATTGGATGGCAAGGATGAAAGACGGATTGAAAATACGGTGGATTTGGAAAGTGCACTTGGGTTTGGAAAACAGTGTGCTATGCAAATTCTCGATTCCGGTGGAGCGGCTATCATGGAAACCATTCGAAACCGGAATGTCAGATGAGGCATTTGCTCTCGACAAAACGGCTGTCAGATGGAGAGATCCGGCAATTGGAAGGCGCGGGGTGGCGTATAGACCAGTACGATGCCATTTCTATTGAATTCCTGAAGACTGAGGTAGCACCCGATGATCACCTTCTGATCTTTACGAGTAAGAACGCCGTTACCGCATTCTTTAAATCTTTTTCAAATCTAAATTTTTCGGCCTGCCGAAGCCTTTGTGTTGGAGATGGAGCCGCGGGAATGCTCACTGATAAAGGGGTGAATGTTTTAGAGGTTTTTCCCTCTGCCTCGCAGCTCGCCGGAAGTCTTGGCGAAACATACACCGGGGATTCTTTTGTATACTACTGTGGAAATCTGAGACTGGATCTGATTCCGGATACCCTGGACAATTTGAAGCTTCCATGGCAGGAAGCCCCAGTCTACAAGACGCTTTTGAACCCTATAAAATGGGATCGGGAGTACGAGGCGGTGGTTTTTTTTAGTCCCAGCGCAGTGCGAAGTTATACCGGCAGGAACCCCATGGGCGAGGCCACGGGTTATTGTATTGGAAAAACAACAAGCGCCGAATTAAGTAAATATACCCATCGGATTATATGTCCGAAAACGCCTGATAGGGCCAGTTTAATGGACCTCTTAGTGCGTCGGGAGAACGAGTTAAAGTAAATGAAAACTATGTCTTCAGTCCTGAAAAACGATCTCTTCTTAAGAGCCCTCAAAGGGGAAAGCGTAACCAGACCTCCGGTTTGGATGATGCGGCAGGCCGGTCGTTATCTCCCGGAATTCATCAAAATCCGGGAACAATACGATTTCTTTACGCGTTGCCAGACACCTGAACTGGCCTCTGAGATAACCGTTCAGCCCATTCGCAGGTTTGGTATGGATGCCGCAATATTATTCAGCGATATCCTCGTAGTGCCCCAGGCTATGGGTATTCCATTCGAAATGAAACCCGGGGTAGGTCCCTGGTTGGAAAATCCAATCCGGACACCTCAGGATGTGGAACGGGTGATCATCCCCGACGTTGAGAGTTCCTTAAAGTACGTTATGGATGCAATCCGTATGACGAATGAGAAACTTCAGGGGGAAATCCCCCTGATTGGTTTTGCGGGTTCTCCCTGGACCATATTCTGCTATTGTGTTCAGGGGCAGGGGAGTAAGAATTTTGATCAGGCCAAGGCGTTTTGCTTTACCCATCCCAAAGCCGCCCATGCCCTCCTTCAAAAGATAACAGATACCACCATTGCATACCTGAAGGCCAAGGTGGCTGCCGGCGTACACGCCGTGCAACTTTTCGATTCCTGGGGGGGAATGTTATCTCCTGAAGATTATACGGAATTCTCATGGCAGTATCTCCAACAGATCGTAACAGCTCTGAAGACCGACACCCCGGTTATCGTTTTTGGTAAAGGATGTTGGTTCGCCCTGGATACTATGGCAAAAAGCGGGGCCTCAGCCCTTGGGGTTGATTGGACCTGTGCCCCTGGACTGGCCCGGAAATTCAGCGGTGGGCAAATCACATTACAGGGCAATTTTGACCCCTCCCGCTTGTTGTCTCCCCCCGAAACCATCCGAAAAATGGTACATGAGATGATACGCGCCTTTGGTAAAGATCGCTATATTGTAAATTTAGGACACGGGATTCTCCCGAATATCCCGGTTTCTCATGCTGGGGCATTTATACAGGCTGTAAAGGAGTATGCTGAGTAAGTCCGCAAATCGGACTCGCTTAAACCTGTGAAGGGCTTTTTTGCTTTGGTCCGCTCGAATTAAAAGAAGTTAAAGCAAGGCAGATGCAAAATGAGGGTTAAAGAACGGTTTTATAAGTATATAGAAGGTCTACAGGACCAAATAACGGCAGCCCTCGAGAAGGAGGATGGACAGGCCCGCTTCAGGGAAGATTTATGGCAACGCGATGAAGGAGGCGGAGGACGTACCCGGGTCATAGAAAACGGACGGGTTTTTGAAAAGGGAGGCGTGAACATTTCGGCTGTACATGGGCCGTTGCCACAAAGTATGCAACAATACTTCAAGGTTGGGGATGTGGACTTTTTTGCCTGTGGGCTGAGTTTGGTTTTACATCCGGTAAATCCGATGGTGCCTACCGTTCATGCGAATTGGAGGTATTTTGAGATGTACGACAAAGGGGGAGCCATTGTGGATCAATGGTTCGGCGGGGGTCAGGACCTGACTCCCTATTACCTTTTTCAGGAGGATGCCATTCATTTCCATAAGGTCTGTAAAGCGGCTTGTGATGCCCACGACCCATCTTTCTATCCTGAGTATAAGAAGAAATGCGACACATATTTCTGGAATCATCACCGGGATGAAGCCAGGGGAATCGGAGGCTTGTTTTTTGATTACCTGAAAAGCAGCCCGGGCAGGACTATTGAGGATTGGGAGGCATTTGTTTGTGGAGTTGGCGATTCTTTCCTGCAGGCCTATCTGCCCATTGTCCAGAAAAGAAAAAATCTGCCGTATAAGCCTAACCATAGGGAATGGCAGGAGATTCGGAGGGGGCGCTATGTGGAATTTAACCTGGTTCACGATAAGGGAACCCTTTTTGGGTTACGCACAAATGGGCGGATTGAAAGCATCCTGATGAGCTTGCCCCCATCGGTTCAGTGGCGGTACGATCATCACCCAGAACCTGGTACCGAGGAATCAAAACTCCTGGAGGTGCTTAAACAGCCGCGCGAATGGACCTGAAAGGGCTTATGTTTTCAATCTGTTTTACAAGCCTTTTGCCGCTCAATGCCCAGGAGACGGAAAGCAGGAGTGATACCATACCCTACAGGATTGCGTTTTCTGATAAAATCACGTTTCGTGTGGGGGTGCAGAATGCCGCCAACCGCTTCGTGCTGAGTGCAGAAGATGGGACATCGGTGCGTTACCGGCCGGTTAACAGAAATATCGTGAAAATTTCCACCCAGTTCCGGGCACTGGATATTAGTTTCGGATTAACACCGGCAATTCTAAATCCTGAGCGGGACCGTGAAAATGCCAGGATTCGTAATATGAATTTCAGGGTTTTCCTGGGGAGGTGGATGCAGACTTTTGATTATTACGATCAAAGGGGTCATTTTGGGGAATTTGATGGCGATGAGGTGTACTTACCAGATCTGGAATCACGAAAGATAGGCGGAACTACCGCATATGTCTTTAACAGGAATTTCTCTTTTCGGGCCCTGATTTCTCAAAATGAATGGCAAAGGAGGAGTGCGGGTAGTTTTGTTCCCAGGTTTGTGGCCTATTATACCCGTTATAAGCTCGTGCTGGAGAATAGTGTTCTGAGGTCTCATTCATATGATCTCGGGCTGGGTCCGGGGTATCACTACAATTGGGTTTTACATCCCAACATAATGGTGTCCGCAGGAAACACTACAGGAATTGGAATTAACTTCCTCGAGGATGACGGGAATACGACGACTACTTCTTTTTTATGGGAGACAATCTTCAGGGGTGGGATAAGCTATAATTCCAACCGATTTTTTGGGGGCGTAGACCTCAGCTATGCCTTCCTCGAGCACAGCAGGTCGAGGGAAGTTCGGGTTGACGACCGAATTTATTTCGCCCAGGTCTATATAGGGTATCGGATTCAGGCCCCTCGGAAGTTAATTGAAGCTGCTGAGAAGGTAAATCGTAAGTTTGGATTAAATTGATCGGGGGATGAGAACACAAATGATGTACCAGGTAGATGCCTTTGCTTCGGCTTTATTTACGGGAAATCCTGCCGCAGTATGTATTTTGGATACCTGGTTGCCGGAACAGCTGATGCAGTCCATTGCGGCCGAAAACAACCTGGCAGAAACGGCATTTGCGGTTGCCGTACCCGACGGATACGAAATCCGTTGGTTCACCCCGGAGATCGAAGTAGCACTTTGCGGACACGCAACCCTTGCAACAGCTCACATTCTTTTTGAAACCGGGAAGGTCAGTACCGACCGAATTCAATTTGCAAGTCGGGAAAGGGGTTTACTTCACGTGAGCCGTGACGCAGACTGGCTGGTGCTTGATTTCCCTGCAGACCCCCCTGTAGCCGTGGAATTACCCGACGGTTTGACCGATGCCATTGGGGCCAGTCCGGAAGCTTGTTTTCTGGGACAAACCGACTATCTTTTGATTTATTCGGATCAGCGGGAGGTAGATGCGCTCAACCCTGATTTTTTTAAGTTGAATCAAATAGACTGCCGCGGGATCATCGCTTCTGCCCCGGGTGAAGATGTGGATTTTGTGTCCCGGTTCTTTGCCCCGCGTTGCGGGGTTTCAGAAGATCCGGTGACCGGATCGGCACATACCCTGCTCATACCCTACTGGCATGGACGTTTAGGAAAAACAAGGATGATGGCGCATCAACGCTCTAAACGCGGGGGTGCACTTCGTTGCGAATATCACGGGGACCGCGTGCATATTGGAGGCCAGGCTGTGACGTATATGAAGGCAGAGCTTCGCCTGCCGGATCCTAAAAACTAAGAAGGACTTATCTATGTATCCATTAAGAAGAAACCGAAGATTGCGAAATAACCCTGCCATTCGCGCGATGGTGCGGGAAACCATATTAAGCCCTGATGATTTTCTGACCCCGCTTTTTGTAGTGGAAGGAAGAGGCGTTAAAGAAGAAATCCCCTCCATGCCGGGTTATTACAGGCTGAGTTTGGATAATATGGCAAAAGAGGTAACCCTGCTGTGGGAACTGGGATTAAAGGCCGTACTGCTCTTTGTAAAAGTGCCGGATGCCCTGAAGGACAACACCGGGAAAGAAGCCCTGAATCGGGAAGGTCTTATGCAGCGGGCCATAAAAACGGTGAAGGACGCCTGCCCGGATATGTATGTTTTGACCGATGTGGCGTTGGATCCGTATTCCCGTTATGGGCATGATGGTGTTGTCGAAAGGGGTCGGATTCTGAATGATCCAACCGTGGAAATCCTCAGTGCGATGAGTGTTTCTCACGCTGAGGCCGGAGCCGATATGGTCGCGCCCAGTGATATGATGGATGGCCGGATCCTCGGGATTCGGAAGGCTTTGGATTCCGCCGGATTTGAAAATACAGGTATTATGAGTTACAGCGCAAAGTATGCCAGTGCTTTTTACGGGCCGTTTCGGGATGCGCTCGATTCAGCTCCTGCAAATAGCGGGGATGCCCCTTCAGATAAAAAGACGTATCAGATGGATCCCGGGAATCGCCGTGAGGCATTCCTGGAAACTGCTGCCGATATAGAAGAAGGGGCGGATATCGTGATGGTCAAGCCGGGACTTTGTTACCTGGACATCGTCAGGGATTTGCGAGAAGCTTTTGATGTGCCGATTGCCGTATATCAGGTCTCGGGGGAATACGCGATGGTTAAAGCTGCGGCAGCCCACGGATGGTTAGATCACGATAGTGTGATGATGGAACAACTGACAGGGATTAAAAGAGCCGGGGCTGACCTTATAGCCACGTATTTTGCAAAAGAGGCTAGCCTGCTTTTGAATCGTTGACGGAGTTTCGGGGGTATGTGTAAAAATTAAAACCAAAAGGTATAAAATAATTGTAACCTGCAAATTCAAGAACAGGTATTCGGCTTCAGACAGTACTAAATAACCTTCAAACGCCCAGAGTCCTTCATGTATTTCTTCACGGAGGCCTGATGAGTATCTGAAATATTCGAAATGGACATTGTATGGTATTAATTGTATCTTGGTTGCTATAAGAATGCACTCTATGGGATTATTGCTTATTTACGCTTTCGTTTCCATTTTCTTTTCCTTTTTATGCTCCATCCTGGAAGCTGTTTTATTGAGTATCACCCCTACGTTTATTAACATCAAGAAAAAGGAAGGGAAACACTACGCCGTAGTCCTTGAGGATCTGAAAAAGGATGTCGATCAACCCCTGATCGCCATTCTCACCTTAAATACAATTGCGCACACGGTCGGTGCTATTCTTGTGGGGGTGCAGGCTAAAGTCGCCTACAGCGAACTCTATGGGCAGACAGAGCGCACTATTTTCGGAGTCCCTTTTACAGAAGACCTCATGGTAGGAGTTGTATCGGCCGTAATGACCATGCTTATTCTGATCACTTCTGAAATCATCCCGAAAACCATCGGTGCTACCTATTGGAGGCAACTGGCAAAGTTTTCTGCGGTGGTTTTAAAATGGATGGTTTGGCTCCTGAAAATCACAGGAATACTATGGCTTCTTCAGCTTTTTACGCGCTTAATCGGCAAGAGTCACCACGGCAGCGTTTTGAGTCGGGAGGATTTTAGCGCTATGGCCGATATTGCCCATGAGGAAGGCGTTTTTGAAGAATCCGAGTCAAAAGTGATTAAAAACTTGCTTCAGTTTGAAGAAATTCTTGTCAAGGATATCATGACGCCTCGAACCGTGATGAAGATTGCCCCTGAAAATCAGCGTATTGAGGATTTTTTTAAGGTCAATCCCCGACTGCGTTTTTCTCGTATTCCGGTCCACGGGGAACGGGAAGATGTCATTACCGGTTTTGTCCTTAAAGACAACGTGCTCGAGGAAATCATAGGGGAAAACGGCCATAAACCACTTTCTGAGATCAAACGAGATATACTGGTGACCAATCGGGAGACCCCGATCCCTCAGCTTTTTGAGATCTTTATACGCAATCGGGAACATATTGCGCTCGCTGTGGATGAATATGGTACAGTGAGTGGGTTGGTGACTATGGAAGACGTCATTGAAACCCTGCTGGGACTTGAAATTATGGATGAAAGTGATAATGTGGAAGACTTGCAACTGCTCGCCCGCCGAAAATGGGAGGAACGGGCCAAACGTTCCGGGATAATTGAATAAAAGCATGTACGAGGCCGTCGTGGATACCCCTTTAGGGATCGCCCGCATCAGAGGTTCGGAAAAGGGAATCACGGAAATCCGGGTTTCGGATGACCCCTCCTTAAAGCGTACCATTCCCGATGAACTCAGAACCGTCTGCACGCAACTCCAGGAGTATTTTGAGGGATCCCGAAAGATTTTTGAGGTTCCCTTGCAGCCTGGGGGCACTCCTTTTCAAAAAAAGGTTTGGGAGGCCCTTTTGGAAATACCCTACGGAAAAAGGATTTCCTATATGGATCTTGCAAAGAAATTGGGGGATCCCAAAGCCATCCGGGCGGTAGCCGGAGCCAATGCAAAAAACCCGGTTTGGATTCTGATTCCGTGCCACAGAGTCGTGGGGACGGATGGCTCCCTGACGGGTTATGCCGGGGGTCTTCATCGAAAAAAATGGCTTTTGAACCACGAGAGCCCCTCGGGCCAGACCATTTTATTCAGCTGAGAACCGACTCCATGGTTGGTTTTTTCGTTTTTAAAGGCAAAATTAGGGCATAATGACGCTATTCACCGGAAATATAGTGTGCCCGGGCCCGGAAAAGCTGCCCCGGTCTGCACATCGGATTATTAAAACAGACTAAGAGGTCGGTTTCGGGGCTTTTCCATAAAATCGATATTTTTTACACTTTTTAGGGACCGGATACAGTGGAAATCTAAGAGTCCATCACGAGCGTAACGGATAAATTGTTTAGGTATGATCGATACAATTCCCCTGGAGGATATACTTTTTCTGGATATAGAAACGGTTCCCCAGTCTCCTGATTTTCATACACTTTCCGAAGAAGCGCAAGAGCTTTGGGCGCTTAAAACCAAGTACCAGCGTAAAGACGAGTATACTCCTGAACAGTTCTACGAGCGTGCAGGTATATGGGCAGAATTTGGAATAATTGTCTGCATCTCTGTAGGCTACTTTCTACAGACGCAGGACGGGCGAACTTTTCGTGTCCGGAGTTTTACCGGAGCGGAGGATGCCCTGCTTAGGGAATTCAGTGAGCTGTTGGATTCACACTTCAGCGAGCGACGGCACCTTTTGTGCGCCCACAACGGGAAGGAGTTTGATTTTCCGTATCTCGCCCGGCGAATGATTATTCTGGGTATTCCCATACCAAAGAAACTCCTGATGTTTGGAAAGAAGCCCTGGGAGATCCCTCACCTGGACACGATGGAGCTCTGGAGGTTCGGCGATTTCAAAAATTACACCTCGCTGAAACTGCTGGCCTATGTATTGGGTGTGCCTTCTCCCAAAGAAGATATCGATGGGAGCATGGTCCGGGATGTGTATTACGAGGAGAACGACCTCGAACGGATCACCCGTTATTGCGAAAGGGATGTGGTTACCGTGGCCCAGGTCTTTCTCAGGCTGCGGAATGAGGACTTGTTGGCTGAGGACCAGATCGTTCGCGTTTAAATGCAGGATTGCAACTGGCTTAAATGGTGTGCTGCAATAACAAAGCATTGTCAGGTTTCAATGTAACAACAAGCCGCTCATGTCGTCTTCTTAAAGGCAACCAACCAACACCTCTGAATGTTAGAAAAGGTATCGAAAGACAAAGAAGCCTGGAAGACAATACTCATATTTCTCGTACTTGTTTTTTCCCTTACTTCACCATTCCATTATGCCATTGTGAAATTATATCCTTCCCGGCTTTACGTTGGGGCAATCATGTGGTGTCCTGCTATTGCAACGATAATTACATTAAAGATCACAGGGCGTTCTATTTCTTCTCTTAACTGGAAATGGCCAAATTGGAAGTATATCCAATGGTCGTATTTAGTCCCTGCCCTTTATGCGACAATAACCTATGGTCTGATCTGGATCCTTGGATTTGGTAGTTTAGCCAATGAAGAAACAGTTTTGGCATGGGCAGAAGAAATTGGCTTGATTGGGATAGGAACCCTGAGCCCTCCAGTTGCCGTGGTTGCAGGCGTGCTATTGTTAGGTTCTATAGGAGTTATCAGAGCTATGGCAACCACTTTAGGAGAAGAAATCGGATGGCGGGGTTTTTTTATTTACGAATTAAGGAAAGTTCTTTCATTTACTGGCGTTTCAATTTTTAGCGGCATTATTTGGGCAACATGGCATTGGCCATTAATTGTTTACTACGGCAACCATATAATCCTGGAACTAGCGACATTCTATATCGTAATTGTATCAATGTCATTTATGATGACCTACTACACGTTTAAATCTAAGAGTCTTTGGCCGGCAGTAATTTTTCACGCAGTGAGTAATGTATATATTCAAAAAATACTACCAGGATTAACTATTCAAAACCAAGGAACTGAACACTGGCTTGGCGAATACGGAATTATGTTTGCAATTATGACTTGTATTTTTGGGATTTTCTTTTGGAGAAAAGCTATTAAGGAAAAGTTGTAGCTGAAAAAAAGCGCTTGGCAAGGTGTAGTATCAATTGTTTAGATATTAAAAATCAAACTTCTGGAAATTCGGAGATTTTAAGAATTACACCTCCCTACGGCTACTAGCCTATATCCTGGGAATCCCCTCCCCTAAGGAAGATCTGGGCGGTAGTCAAATCCGATCGGTATATTATGAGGAGGGGGATGTTGAACGCATTGCCCGGTATTGCGAGCTGGATGTCATTACCACTGCACAGGTCTTCCTCAGGCTTCGGAATGAGGCGTTGTTGACTGAGGACGAGATCATATATATAAATGCCCAATGATCTATCCTTCCAGGGCTTCGGTCTTTCGTTGTGGGTTTATCAGTCTTTAGCTTGCTTTCATATCTTAGCATATCTGCAGGAGTTATAGTCGATTACAATAGTACATATTCAGCTGGCGGCGATAACGTATAAAGAATGCAATCAAAGCGCCTATGAACCTTAAAGCTCTTAGAGAACAAAAGCACCTAACACAGGAAGAGCTTTCAGAAGCCTCAGGGATTTCGATCAGGACAATCCAGCGAATAGAAGCAGGGCAATTACCAAAAGGTCATACGGCAAAAGCACTGGCAAGGGCGTTAGACATAGCATTAGATTCTTTACAGAACACAGACCTGACCACCGAAAACAGGGACTATTCGTTAATTAAAATAATTAACCTTTCCTCCGCCTTTGTAACTTTTATCCCATTATTGAATATTATCCTGCCTCTTGCCATCATGCATTTTAGGAAGCAATACAATAGCCTGACCAAGCAAATCATATCCCTCCAGATTTTATGGACTATTGTTTCAGCCCTCATTTTCTTACTTACAGGGTTTCTTAAAATCAGTTTATCCCTTTCTCGTCACATTACGCTTTGGGTGATAATTGCACTGATTCTCATAAACCTCATCGTAATACTGGTAAACGCGGCTAATATCGACAGAAATAAAAAGCTGTACTTCAAGCTTAATTTCAATTTTTTTTAAGGGTTTTTAATTTCTCAGATCAAATTGTCGTGTCATTGACGCGTTATTGGCGGGCTTACTTTTTTCATAGGGCCATTGTCTGTTGAATTTTTGCACAAAACAAAAAGATGAATCAAAGATACTTGTGCATCCAGCTATTTGTACTGCTTATTTTCACCGGCTCACCGGCTCAAAATGAAACCGGGGAAGGAACCCTGTACGCCAGAATAGACAACTATCTTTTAGCGGGCTCCCAAAATGGATTTTCAGGGGCAATAGCCGTAGTTGAAAAAGGAAAAACCATTATCAATAAGGGCTATGGAATGGCCAATCAGGACACCAAAACGCATAACAACCCCAACACGGTCTTTGATATTGGTTCCAACACCAAACAATTAACAAGCACAGCTATTTTAAAGCTGGTTGAATTGGGAAAATTAAACTTAAATGATCCTTTAAGTACGTTTTTTAAGCAACTGCCCAAGGACAAACAAAACATCACCATACATCAACTGCTAACACATACAGCTGGTTTTACGGAGGCCATCGGAAATGACTTTGAGCAGATCCCGACCCACCAATTTTTTGAAAAGATTTTTGCGACCCAATTGTTGTTTGAGCCCGGAACCAAATATTCATACTCCAATGTTGGCTATAGTATTTTGGGAAGGATCATAGAATTGGTTTCCGGGCAGTCCTATGAAGGTTTTTTAAACGAGTATCTATTTGCCCCAGCCGGGATGAAACATACAGGATACCTTTTGCCAAAATGGGATACAGTACAACTATCTCGTAGTTATAATAGAGGAATTCTGGAGGCGAAATCCCCCGTGCTGAGTTATCAAGAAAAAGGCGATATCAGTTGGCATTTAAAAGCGAACGGAGGAATTAATTCAACACAAAATGAAATGTTGCTTTGGTATAAGGCGCTGAAAAACAACAAAATAATATCGAATGAATCATTTAATAAGCTAACGACACCTTATGCAGATTATCCAAGTGGAAGGTTGAGTTATGCATATGGATGGACGGTAAGGATTCTCGAAAATAATCTCAAAAGAATTGCTCACAATGGTTCTAACGGGGCATATTCACATTCGCTCATTTGGTTTCCGGAAGAAGACATCTTTATTACTTACGCTACTAATGCAAACAGTTCAGAAGTGGAATTTCTTGCGTATGATATTGCAAAAATCATCTTGGATAAAAACTATGTGCCAAACCCTATAAAGGATAATGTTTACTCCTTTGCATACAATTATATGAAAACCAAACCTGCCGACTCCTCCAATGAATTAATAAGCTTGCTCAAAGAAAATTATACTGATGAGCTTTCAAGTTCGAGACTTTTGAATTCACTAGGAAACCTCTTGTTAAGGATGCATGATAATCAGGAATGGGCCCTGGAACTTTTTGAATTGAATGTGCAAAAATACCCGGGAGATGGCAATCTTTGGGATTCCCTGGGCGATGGATATATGGCAAACAACAGGAAAGAGGATGCCGTTAAAAGCTACAAAGAAGCGATTGCCTTAGGTTTCGACAGTTCTCAGGAAAAGCTAAATGAATTACTTAAAAACTGAGCATCCATTTTGAAGAATGGTAGCCCCCAAGAGAAATAGTTTTTCAAAAAGTAGTTATACTTTAAAAATCAAACCTTGGAAATTCCGGGATTTCAAGCACCATAGCTCCCTCCGGCTACTAGCATATATACTGGGCATTCCCTCCCCTAAAGAAGATTTGGACGGCAGTCAAATCCGATCGGTATATTATGGGGAGGGAAACGTTGAATGCATCGCTAAGTACTGCGAGCTGGATGTAGTCACCACCGCCCAGGTTTTTCTAAGACTCCGGAATGATGAGCTTTTGACGGAAGACCATATTGTTCATATCTGAAATTATTCTTTTAACAAACTTGTGAGGTCTTATTCATACCGAAAATTATTCAATCACGGTGTCTGAATTAGGTTCCTTGTCTTTGGGCGTATAGTGCTTAGAAACCTTCGTTTTGAGATCTTAGTTTTTATAAGAGAGATATAGTTATCAACTATATCGTATTGTTGTAGTGAATTAAACAAAGACAATGAAAAAGATAATTCTCATACTGTTAGTGATTTTTGCAGGGTGTACATCTCAAACCCAACAACAAGAACCTGTAATCACAGATTTAGCCGATGAATATCTTGAACGGACTATTTCAAGATTTCCCGAAGACAGATACTTTTTGGATTTACCAATTGAGGATCACAGTCTTTTTTCTTCAAACCATCTCGAGGATCTGGCAAAATGGGAGGAATTTGAAGATAGCCTTTACACCGAGCTTCTAAAAATTGACAAGTCAAAATTTTCTTCTCAAGCAGATCAAATTACCTATTGGCTGCTAATGGAAGAAATTGAGAGTAGTATCGGTATGAGGGCTTGCAAAAGGGAGCTCTGGAATGTTAACCATCAGTGGAACTTTTCTCAGTTATGGTTGAGTATAGTCGATTTTCAACCGGTCGGAAATGACACCTTAAGAGAGCAAGCATTGAGAAGATGGAAGAAGTTCCCAAAATATGTAGAAACAGAAATTGAAAACTTGAAAGTCGGTATAGAAAAGGGGTATAGCATGCCGAAAGAAATTGTAGAGTTAGTGATCCCTCAAATCGAAGTGCTGACAAGTTATTCGTTAGATGATTCTCCATTCATGTCACCGGCCAAAAGGGACAGCAGTGAAATTTTTCAGAAAGAGTGGGAGAAACTAGTAACAGAACAAATCAATCCTGCTCTATCAAAATACGCAGAATATCTTCAAAGCGATTATTTGGAAAAAGCGAGAACTGAAGGATCAGTCTTAGCCTTGCCAAACGGGAATGACTGCTATAAGGCCTTTATTAGAAGTAGCACCACAACAAAAAAGTCAGGTGAAGAAATATTTGACCTCGGGCTGGAAATTGTAAATTCAAATAGTAAGATTATTCAGGAGTTAGGAAAGGATCTTTACCAATTAGATGACTTTGCAGAAATAATTTCTCGTATTGATACAGATTCTAGTCTTTATTTTAAATCCTCAGATGAAATCCTAGCTTATAATAACGCAATACTAGATTCTGCCAAGGCTGAATGTGAGGATTGGTTTGATCTCATGCCTTCATCAGATGTAACTATCAAACCATATCTTCCTCATGAATATGGAAGTGGATCTTATGAAAGTGGTACGGAGAATAAGCCCGCCTACTTCAGGATAAATCTTAAAGATCCAGAGCAACAAACTTATTTTGAGAACGAAAAATTATCCTTTCATGAAGCATACCCCGGGCATCATTTACAACTTGGAATTGAAAGAGATATTGATGGATTGCACCCCATAAGAGAACTACTTGGTTTTCAAAGTTATATGGAGGGTTGGGCCAGGTATGCTGAGCAATTGGCAGAGGAAATGGGGCTTTATAACCATAAAGCCTCGCTTATCAATAGGCGTGCCTGGCCATCAAGAGGAATGGTTATAGACCCAGCATTACATTTAAATATTTGGCCAAAAGACTCAATTATAAACTTTATGATGGCGTCGGGTATGAGTCAGTCATCAGCGAATAGTCTTTATCGGAGAAGTATTGTAAATCCTGCACAACTCACTTCCTACGATGTGGGGGGTGAAGAAATAAAAGCGCTTAGAAAATTGTCGGAAGAAAGACTGATGGAATCTTTTGATATAAAAGAATTTCACAACAAGGTTTTAGAAAATGGATCAATACCCTTATCAGCATTGAGAATACAGGTCGAACAATGGATAGATAATAAGCTCACTTCAACAAACGCTAAAAATGAATAAGTTAACTGAGCTATTTCGCATGATAGTGCTAATTGGACACTTCAGTGCTTCTGGCAGTTGACGCACATACTCATTTTAGCTAGACATTATGCTAAAACATATTTTTTCTGGGCTTAAGACCAAACTACTCATTTCCATATGTAGTTCTTTTTAGCACTCTTATGACCCCATTGGTCTGCACTTATACCAACCATGACTACCTATGAAACAGTTGTGTTTTCAAATGTTAAAAATGAGAGCGAAGATCACTTGGAAATTAAATATTGGAGCTGTGGAAGTTTGGCGATTTCAAGCACTATACCTCTCTGCGGCTATTGGCTTATTATTGGGCATTCCTTTCCCTAAAGAAGACCTGGACGGCAGTCAAATCCACTCGGTATATTATTGGGAGGGAAATGTTGAACGCATCGCTAAGTACTGTGAACTGGATGTAGTCACCACCGCCCAGGTTTTTCTAAGACTTCGTAATGAGGAGCTGATGACTGAAGACCAAATCTTCCAGGTTTAGGTTGATGCTTCCAGATAATCTGGCTTAATAACGGGGTGTAACATTTATGTATAAATACTGTCTAGTTAATGTAGTCTGCTTTTGTACCCCTAACGAAATTCTGCCGAATGAAAACATCCGTGCATGGTCATAATCGGGGGTAGAATATTAATTTGTTGAAAGCAATTATCCGAAAAAAAACATCTACTTGTCTAAGTATCAAGAATGAAAAAAATAGCTCTCCTAATCATTTTTCTCACACTATACTCCTGTGATTTCTCACTTTCCGGAAAGAAGGCAGATAAAATCGATATGGATTTTACGGCAGTGGCGGATAGTATATCAGTTTTGATGTCTACCTACCACTACAACCCTGCAGAGCTCGCTACCGATCAATATCTCTTATTGGAAGAAAAGGTCCGCGTTCTTGCAAATGAGGTCCAAACCAAGCAAGAGTTTATCAAAGGGTTTAATGAACTTTGGAAAGATGGTCCATTTTCTCACGTTACACTTGGTATTACAGAAAGGCGCGCAGAGGAAATGGCAGAATTTGTAGATACATTACGAGTAGGGGATAATAGTGTTTCACTGGAATGGATGGAGGAAACTGCAATACTCACAGTGACAACGATGACTGGTCTGGACACAAAAGAAAACGTATTCAGGGCATACCGCGAGATAGCCGAAAATAAAACCAAAGCACTTATTATAGATGTTCGCAACAATGATGGGGGTACGTTTGCAGGAGTTCCACTTATTGGTCATGTCTTAACGGATTCTATTGATGCGGGTATATTTGTTTCACGGAAATGGTGGAAAAATAATACGAAAGCCCCCAATCTGGCCGACGTTCAAAATTTAACTCCCTGGCAAGGATGGTCGCTGAAATCCTTTTGGCATGATGTACAGGAAAAACCGCTTACTCGTGTAAAGTTTGGACCAATGCATCCACACTTTAACGGTCCGGTATACCTTTTGACAAGTAATAATTCGGCCAGTGCTGCAGAGTTTACGGTAGATGCGCTTGCTTATGAAGAAAATGTAACCATTATAGGTGAGACGACGGCAGGCGAAATGTTATCACAAAAAATGTATGATTTGCCATTTGACTTTCAATTATCCCTGCCTATTGCAGAGTATTATTCAAACCGGATTGGAAGGATTGAAGGAAAAGGTGTAGAGCCCGACATAGCTGTTGATCAGCGAGTGGCAATGGATTTAGCCGTTTCATTGATCAACGGGGCGCGCAGAGAAGAGGCTTTGGCGATGGTACAATTGGAGCTCGATAAAATGAATGAGCAACCCTTCGGGGGCGAAAAGATTTATCTGTTGGGCAACATGAATGACTGGGGTAAAAAGCAGAATATCACTCCCCAGTTTGAGTACAAAGGGAACGGGATTTTCGCAGCGTCATCTACTTTGGAGGCCGGCAGTTATGAGTTTAAAATAGCCCCTCTGAACTGGTCCTTTGATTATGGCGCACATCCCAGTGAGGAAAAAATAACTATCGGGGAGAAAAAAGATTTAGCAAGAGTGCCTGGAAGCAATAATTTGAGTATCAAAATTAAAAATAAAGCCAAGATCAACTTTGAACTGAATGTTGCCGATGAAAAGGCGGGAACTCTATACGTTACTCAGAACTAAGGCGCACAGAACACCCTAGCGGTTGAACAGGTTTATTTTTTGCCGTTAAACAGCCGGCCTGTTGCGGATCTTCCTTATTGTCAACAGGATGGGACTGTTGTAACACAAATTCTCCTAAGGCGTCATTAAGTTGAGTTATTGACAGAAGATCAAAACTCAATCTTAAACTTAAAGGAAATGGTCTTGGTTAAAGTTTTTATTGCAATCCTATTTGTCGGACCAATAGTGTGGGGTTGGCGTAATTGGGTAAAGTACAAGGGGGCATCAGCCCCTAAGCATATAGTCAATTATCCAACCCTTATTAATTCTGCTGTATTATATGCTCTGGCATTCAATTTAATATTCTTTCTGCAGGAATTATTTCTGGTTCTAGGTAAAAAAGCACTTGGTTTAAAGGCATTTCTGTATCATAACGATCATAATTGGTTAGGAGAACATTCAAAGACTTTATTGATGCAAGGTTCCGGAGCCGCGGCAATTTTCTTGATTGGCTTGATCTGCGTATTGCTTTTCCGACTCATTCCATACTCCAAAAGTATTTGGAGACTATTCGTCTTGTGGTTAGCCTTTCATGGCCTTATCCAATCAATTCCTCAAGTGATGGTTGCATCCCTTGATCCAAATACCGATGTTGGTGAAGCACTTGTAGGCTATATAAATTTAAGTCAAACCTCTCTCTTAATTCTGGCAATAACAAGTATTATCGCTATTGCCGTGATTAGTATTTGGTTTAGCAGGCAACTCCTGGATTTTGTGAATAGCGATGTCGATTTGAACAATCCTAAAGTGAAGTTTAAATATATTAGGTTTATTGCAGTAGGAGCCGCCTTTATAGGTAGTATACTTGTTGTTCCCTTCAGGATTCCTCCAATGGGGCAGGCCATTACTCCATTCATTGTTTTCGTTTTCTCAATTCCCTGGATCTGGTCTGCAGCAGCATGTAGCACACCTGTCACACATAAATCGAACGGGATAAATGAAAAAATATATTGGAGCCCTATTATTTTACTTGTACTTCTTTTGATTTTCTTCAGAATGGTTTTAACTCCGGGGCTGGAGTTTTGATAAATACTTCGGGCAATAAAAATCATAAGTGATTTGCCGAATAGCACTCATTTGAAAAGGTCAGGGGGGATGCTTTAAAAATACAAAAAGACTTGGCCGCGATTGCGTAGTTTTGTAGTAGATTTTGAATCTATGCTGGAAATAAAGACGATGTCTTACGAACGGACTGTTCTGGTGGGTGTACTCACCCGGGAGCAACCTGAGGAGAAGCTAAAGGAGTATATGGATGAACTCGAATTCCTTACGTATACGGCCGGGGGAGAGGTCGTTGGGCGTTTTGTACAGCGAGTGGACACCCCCAACCCAAAGACATTTGTCGGTAGTGGGAAAATTGAAGAGATAGAGGAATTTGTTCGGGAAAATGACGTGGGGGCAGTCATATTTGACGATGAGCTCAGTCCGGTGCAACAGCGAAACATCGAGAAGCAACTTCGGGTAAAAATCCTCGATAGAACGGGTTTGATCCTGGATATTTTTGCCCAGCGGGCCACCACCAGCTATGCCCGTACACAGGTGGAACTCGCCCAATACGAATACCTGCTACCGAGGCTTACAGGGCTGTGGACCCACCTGGAGCGGCAACGGGGTGGAATCGGGATGCGCGGCCCGGGTGAGACGGAAATCGAAACAGACCGGAGGATCGTTCGCGACCGGATATCCCTTTTGAAGAAGAAACTCAAGCAAATAGATAAGCAAATGGAAACCCAAAGGGGGAACCGGGGCGCACTGGTCCGGGTAGCCCTTGTGGGATATACCAATGTCGGAAAATCCACCCTGATGAATGTGATCAGCAAAAGCGAGGTTTTCGCGGAGAACAAACTTTTTGCAACCCTGGATACGACTGTTCGGAAAGTGGTCCTGGGCAATCTTCCTTTTTTATTGAGCGATACCGTCGGATTTATCCGGAAATTACCTACCCAACTGGTTGAAAGCTTTAAAAGCACCCTCGATGAAGTGCGGGAGGCCGATTTGCTCCTGCATGTGGTGGATATTTCACACCCGAGTTTTGAAGACCATATAGCGTCGGTAAATCAAATCCTGTCAGAGATAGGTTGTGCCGATAAGCAGACCGTCATGGTTTTCAATAAAATTGATTTGTACGAGCCGGATGTGCTGGAGGAGGATGACCTGATCACTCCGAGAACCACCCGGCACTACAGCATGGACGAGTGGCGCAAAACATGGATGCATAAAATGGGAGGGAATGCGGTTTTTATTTCTGCGCTGAACAAAGAAAATCTCGATGAATTCCGCAAGACGGTGTACCGTGAGGTACGAAAGATTCATATCAACAGGTTTCCCTACAATAACTTCCTGTATCCTGAGAATTTGGACGCATACACTGAGGAAGAATAAATGCCTCATCAGAACGGATAGCCCTCGATGTTACACATATGAGTTCCTGTAATTCTGGAAATCGGGAAGAGACTTCCCTTTTCAGAACTGAAATCCAAGATGCAGGGATACTTTAAAAATTAGAAATCATAGGTCAGACCAAAAAGCCAGTAGGTCTGCAGGTCGTTGTCGATATTGTCAAAAGTAGCACCCGTATTTCCGAGGGTATTGATTTCGTAATTCAGGGCTTCCTGTTTGTTGTCGCGGAGCCCGAATTCAAACCCCAAACCGATGTCCTTCCAGACCTTGTAGCCAAAATTATTCGTCCAGGTCCAGTTGGAGAGGTTGCTATCCTCGTAACTGATAAAGGATGAGAACTGCGATTTCCAGTTAAATTTCCCGATGGATTTCCCGTAATTGGCCAGCAACTTGGCCCCAAAAGAGGAGTCGAAGATCGTATCGTCGCTGCTGAAGACGAAATTGTAGTTGGCAGGGTGCGCTACTATGATCAGTCCATCAATGGGTTTCCAGGTGATACCAACCCCTAAATCAAGGTAGCCGGGATCATTGAAATTGCTGAGGATTGTGGAGCGGTACTCCATCAATGTGGAGGCTGCCAAAGTCCTTGTCAGGTTGTACCCGAAAAGAGAGGTGATATTAAAAACGTCATTGGACTGCCGGAATCCCTCCTCGTCGTTCGGATCGTCCTTATCGTCAAATTTGATCCATCCGACGTTGAGCTGTGCATTGTTATACCAAAAGAATTTATCGCGATCCAGCTTGGCATAAGGGTTTACTGTAATGCCAATCCGCCCGGCCTCGTTATTCGGAGATTGCTGCGCATACCAGTTATTAAAACCGGAAAGACTCACGCCAATTGTCCCAAATGCCCCGAATTTCCAACCGGGGAAGGCGTCAATTTGGGATTTCAAATCTCCGATTCGACCATTAATAGCGCTGACAGAGTCTTCTTTCTGTTTCTTAGCGACTTTGAGCTCTTCCAGGGTCTGGCCGTAAGAGGCAAGGCCCGCAAACATAAATGTTATTACAAGTAGAATTCGCTTCATCTGAGGGTTGAATTAGTTTTATCCGCCGCAAATTTACAGGAAACTGATGAATTTGTACGCAGGGGTAAAGGTTTCATTTTTTAAAAATGGGAACAGAAGAACAGGCTTCGCCATACATAACGGATTTTGCCACTGTTTGTATTCTCTGGGCTGCCCACACATAAGCCGATGGGGGTACAGGGAGGTTGCTGCATCCTTTTATAATGACCGGGCGATCCTTAAGGGTTTGTAGGTCCAGTGCATTCAGGGAATCCTTAAAAAGTACCGTTTCCAGGTTTTCCAAAGATCCCACGACGGTTGTTTTTGCAATTTCAGTGAGATATGCACTGACCAGCATGTAGGCCCAGGCGGGCACAATGGCATCCGAATGGCAGGTTATCGCCACAAATCCATCGCGATACATTTCCCAACTATGCCCTTTCAGGGCATTCCTGAAAGGAGTTTCACGCAGAATAAGACCATGTTCCAGCCATTGGCTCAGGTCAATCTCGTAGCGATCCCCTTTTGGATAGAAATCCTCGAGGTCGAGAGTGATTAATTTGCTTTTGGCAACGCGGTTGACGATTTCTTTTTCCATTGGGTTTAAGGGTCTCAGAGCATGCCGAGTTCGAGTTTAGCCTCTTCACTCATCAATTCCTGTGTCCAGGGTGGGTCAAAAGTGATTTCAACTTCGGCATCTTTTACGGCATCCAGCGATTTGACCTTTTCCTCTACCTCAACCGGGAGTGTTTCTGCTACAGGACAATTGGGAGAGGTAAGGGTCATGAGGATCCGTACTTCCAGGTCCTCATTGACAAAAACGTCGTAGATTAATCCCAGTTCATAAATATCCACTGGAATTTCCGGGTCGTAAATGGTTTTGAGCACCCGGACGATTTTTTCGCCGAGTTCCTGGGTGTCTATTGTAGTTTTTGTTTCCATGGTTTCCTCTTAAAGGTTGGGCCGCTCAGTTATTTAATTGTGTCTGGTAGGCGAGGGCGTAGAGCTTCAGCTGTTTAATCATGCTTACCAGCCCGTTGGCCCGGGTGGGCGAAAGATGATCTTTCAGCCCAATTTTATCGATAAAATCTGTTTTTGCTTCCAATATATCGGCAGGACTCTGATTGCTGAAAGCCCGAATCAGAATTCCGATAATGCCTTTAGTAATAATGGCATCACTATCTGCGGTAAAGACTATTTTACCCTCCTCCATAGCCGCATGTACCCACACCTTGCTCTGGCAGCCCTTAATCAGGTGGTCATCCGTTTTGAACTCCTCAGAAATTTTGGGGAGTGATTTGCCGAGTTCGATCATATATTCATACCGCTGCATCCAATCTTCAAACATGGAAAACTCATCGACTATTTCCTCCTGAATCGCTTCAATCTGCATGAATAGAATTTTTTTCAAAATTACAACATGAACAGCCCATTTTCAAAGAGATACTTAGATCTCTCCGGGGAGAACCTTTCAAGAGAGCATCTGGGCGGCTTTTTTAACCCCTTCAACCAACCGATCTACCTCCGCCATGGAATTATAAAATGCAAAACTCGCCCGAACGGTACCCGGAATTTGATAGAAATCCATAATAGGCTGTGCACAATGATGTCCGGTGCGCACTGCTATCCCCATCTGGTCCAACAGAGTGCCCACGTCATATGGGTGTATGCCTTCCAGATTAAAGGAAATCACCGAAGTCTTGCGCACGCCTTCTCCATAGATTTTCAGCCCGGGGATCTTGAGTAATTCGGAGGTTGCATAATGGAGCAATTCTGTTTCATAGGCGGCAATTTCTCCCATCCCGATCGCGTTGAGGTAGTCCAGGGCTGCCCCAAAGGCAATACCCCCGGATATATTTGGAGTTCCGGCCTCGAATTTATGGGGCAGTCCTGCATACGTGGTTTTTTCAAAGGTCACCTCTGCAATCATTTCACCCCCGCCCTGGTAGGGAGGAAGTTTTTCGAGCCACTCGGTTTTTCCGTAAAGGGCCCCAACTCCGGTAGGGCCGCATAGTTTATGGGCTGAAATCGTATAAAAGTCAACATCGAGGGCCTGCATGTCCGCCTTAATATGAGGCGCAGCCTGCGCTCCGTCAATAAGTACGGCGGCCCCAACGCCGTGGGCACGCTCAATAATATCCTCTATGGGGTTTATGGTACCCAGCGCATTGGAAATATGGTTGCAAAATACGAGCCGGGTGCGTTCTGAAAGACCTTCGTAAAAAGAGTCCAAAACCAATTCCCCTTTCACGTTCATTGGAATTACCCTGAGTTGAGCGCCGGTGCGTTCGCACAACATTTGCCAGGGAACGATATTGGAATGGTGTTCCATGGCAGAGACCCAGATTTCATCCCCGGGTTCCAGGAAAGAGGTGAAGCCGGAGGCGACCATGTTGATGCCATGAGTCGTCCCTGAGGTCATAATAATTTCGTGACTGTGCTTCGCGTTAAAGTGATGCTGTATTTTGATCCGGGCCCTTTCGTAAGCGTCCGTCGCTTCCTGAGATAGCGTATGCACGCCCCTGTGGATATTCGCATTGTAGCGCGAGTAGTAGTCGACAATAACATCGATCACCTGGCGGGGCGTCTGGGAGGTAGCTGCGTTGTCCAGGTAAACCAGGGGTTGCCCGTGAACTTTACGGTTTAAAATAGGAAAGTCTTCCCTTATTTTTACGGGGTCGAATGTGACTGTTTTCATGATATTCAAAGATACTGAACCTTTTGTGAAAGCATTGTGAAGCTTTCCCTAAATCCGGGCAATTCCGGTGCTTTAACTTCCTGTGGATGGCCCTAAAACCGGAACCCAATACCAACTTTCAGCAACCCAAGGGTACGGCTGGGTGAATCCCCGTAAGAAAATATCAGGTCGTACTGTGCCTGAAGAAACCATCGGGGGAAAAAGTCATAACTGAGACCCAGGTTCACGTCAGGTCCTGAGTTGTTGTCTATACCTTCAACTTTTCCTTCTGAATTGAAAAAAACTTCGCCTGTACTCCGGTACCAGGTCCAGCCTAATCCACCCCTGAGTTTGAGCTTTTCACCGGCGCTTAAAGGAATTTCGGCAAAGAGGCGGGGCTGGAGGAAAAAGTCCCGGTAATCCAATTCCTGAACGGGGTCTGTGTCGTTGGTGAAAGTGGTGGCGAACCAGACCGCGTCCAGACTTGCCCCCAGTTTAACCTTGTCGAATTCGGCGAACCTATACGTCAGGCCAACGCCGATAACGCCCTGATTGGATGCCCCAAAGGACTCCCCAACAGAAATGGGATAGTTTAATTCCGCACTCCAGTTCCTGTCCTGAGCCTGGGATCCGATGAGACAAAATGTGCTGAGTAGAAGTGTCAGTGTTGTACGCATGGCATTTTAGGTTGTAGTAACTTTTACTTCTAAATGAGTCCGCGATAAGAATCACTTCTCGTAAAGGAGACCTTAACCATGAAGCCTTTAAAAAACCCCCGGCCTACAGCTCAAACCCCAGGCTTACTCCGAGTTTTTTGGCAATCAGTTTATTGATCCGTTGCTTCAGTTCTTTGATACGGACGCTTTCCAGAACATTATTGGCAAAGGCATACATCATCAGGGCAGAGGCTTCTTTTTTGGGGATTCCCCTGGCCTGGAGATAGAAGAGGGCTTCCTTGTCCAGCTGGCCGATCGTGCACCCGTGTGAACAGCGCACGTCATCTGCGAAAATTTCAAGTTGGGGCTTGGTGTTGATACTCGCCTTATCACTGATCAACAGGTTGTTATTCTGCTGAAAGGCATTGGTTTTCTGGGCAATTTTATCTACGATAATTTTACCGTTGAAAACCCCGGTAGAGCGCTCCCCAAAAATACCCTTATAATCCTGGTGACTTTCGCAATTCGGCTGCTGATGGTGTACCAGGGTATGATGATCCACGTGTTGTTTTTCTCCTAAGAGGGTCACTCCTTTTAAGGTGGAATCTATGTATTCGCCGTCCTGAAAAAAGTTCAGGTTGTTCCGGGTAAGTTTTCCGCCAAAAGAGAAAGTATGCACACTCACATGGCTCTTTTCTTTCTGGTCAATGTAGGTGTTGTCTATAAGACTGGCAGATTCCCTGTCGTTCTGGACTTTATAGTAATCCACAATAGCGTCCTTACCTGCAAAAATTTCCGTTACAGCATTTGTCAGGATTTCATTATCCGTAAGGCTTTGATGTCTTTCGATAACCTGAAGTTCTGCGTTCTCCTCAGCGATGATCAGGCTTCTGGGTTGCAGCATTTGAGCCGTCTCACTTCCTGTTGAAAAATGCAGGATCTCGATGGGTTTTCTCGGAACCTTGTTCTTTGGAACATAGATAAAGGCTCCCTCTTTAGCAAAAGCCGTATTGAGAGAAACCAGTGAATCCTCCCGCGAGGCCACTTTGTTAAAATAGACATCGATGATCGGTTTGTACATCGGTTTGGTCAGGGCAGCACTCATCAGGCAGATGTCCACGCCATCGTGGGTGGTTTCTGAGAGGTATGAGCTGTAAACGCCGTCGATAAAGACAATCTTATAGGTGTCAATTTCGTGAAGGAAAAACTTCTTCACATCTCTGTATTCCAGGGCGTTATCCTGTTTGGGAAACAAGCTGAAATCTACCTTTTGCAAGCGTTCCAAAGAGGTGTATTTCCAGGCTTCTGATTTGCGACTGGGAAACCCCTTGGCTTCAAAATTCTTCAGTGCTTCGGAACGAATTTCATGGACGGGATCAGCGAGGTCCACGTCGTTTTCAAAGGCCATGAAAGAGGCGATAAGTTTATCTTTTAATTCCATTTTACTAATATTTAAAGGGTGTGGCGTCCACTGCAAAGTCCCTTATAGTACTGCTTCCTGCTTAATCCAGTCGTATCCTTTTTCTTCGAGTTCGAGGGCGAGCTCTTTAGTTCCGGATTTCACGATTTTCCCATCGTGAATTACATGAACGAAATCCGGCACGATGTAATCCAGCAAACGCTGATAATGTGTGATTACGATAACGGCATTGTCTTTATTGCGAAGCTTGTTGACGCCATTGGCGACAATGCGCAGGGCATCTATATCGAGTCCGGAATCTGTTTCATCCAGAACCGCCAGGCGGGGTTCCAGCATGGCCATTTGAAAAATCTCATTTCGTTTCTTTTCTCCTCCTGAAAAGCCTTCATTCAAAGACCGGGATAGAAATTTTCGATCGATCTCCAGCATTTCGGCTTTTTCCTTGAGAAGTTTCAGCATTTCGTTCGCCGGCATGTCGGCCATTCCCTTGGCCTTGCGGGTTTCATTGATGGCTGTTTTTATAAAATTGGTTACGGAAACACCGGGAATTTCGACCGGGTATTGGAAAGAAAGGAAAATCCCCTTGTGCGCACGCTCCTCTGGAGAAACTTCGTCAAGATCTTCTCCCTCGAATTCAATTTTCCCCCGCGTAACTTCAAAATCTTCTTTTCCTGCGATAAGGGAGGCAAGGGTGCTTTTCCCGGAACCGTTAGGGCCCATAATGGCGTGTATTTCTCCAGGATTGACTTCCAGATCAATTCCTTTGAGTATTTTTTTGTTGTCTACACCTGCGTGCAGATTCTTAATTTTCAACATAGCAGTTAATTTAAAAAATTAGGCGCCTTAGGCATTTTTTCAAAATCCTCTTTTTGGTGTTGCAGATATACTTCTGCCCCTGTTTGTTCCGCAAACTTCTCAAAGCGATCCATACTTTCCAGGGTTTGCTTCACATCGTAGTTAAAAATCGGGACACGTTTGTTTTTTCGGTTGGCGTACAGGTGATATAGGTCTCCGGTAAGCAATACAGGGCCGTGTTCCTTCAGGTCCAGATAAAGAACGGAATGCCCTGGGGTATGCCCTGGCATCAGCTTAATTACTACGGAACCATCTCCGAAAACATCGTAATCACCATCGATTTTCTTTAGATTTTTGATGTCTTTTATTGCGTTGTATTCATTGGGATAAGACTTCCGGACCTCAGGACTCGTAATAAAGTCGTACTCCAATTTCTGCACCAGCCAGGTGGATTTCCCCATTCGTGCTGCATGGCCGCTGTGGTCAAAGTGGGTATGTGAAAGGGCAAGGAAGTCGATGTCTTCGAGGGTCATCCCCGCTTTTGACAGCTGGTTCTGTACGGAATCTGCCCGGGAAACGGTAAAGTTGCCATCGGGGGAAGTGTAGGGTTCCTCCATTGGAACGAGTGCTTCGGGGAGTCCCGCGTCCCACATCAGGGTGCCTTTTGGATGCTGAATCACGTAAAAGGCATCGGCGAATTCCTTAGATTTTCCCTTGTACACGGAATCCTGGGAAAACAACTCCAGGGCATTGACCTGCACCGTCCCGCCGTCAAAAGTATAGAGGCGTATTTCCGGTTTTTCCTGAATCACCTGGGCGACTTCTGAATTCTTTTCGGCATTCATTTTACATGCCGTAAAAAGAGAGAGGAGCAAAATAGCCCAAAGCGTAAAATAGGTGAATACTTTCATGGTTGATGGCTTATCCTACGGATCCTTCCAGGCTGATTTCCAATAATTTCTGAGCTTCCACTGCAAATTCCATGGGGAGTTTGTTAAGGACTTCTTTACTGAACCCGTTTACGATGAGGGCGATGGCCTTTTCCGTATCGATGCCCCGTTGGTTGCAGTAGAAAATCTGGTCCTCTCCAATTTTGCTGGTGGTAGCTTCGTGTTCTACCTGGGCCGTTTTGTTTCTGGCCTCGATATACGGGAAGGTATGTGCCCCGCATTCGTTGCCCATGAGCAAAGAATCACATTGGGAGAAATTCCGCGCATTTTCCGCCCTGGAATTGATCTGCACCAGACCCCGATAGCTATTCTGGGACTTACCGGCTGAAATTCCTTTCGAAATGATGGTGCTTCGGGTGTTTTTCCCCAGATGGATCATCTTGGTCCCCGTATCTGCCTGTTGGTGGTTGTTGGTTACTGCTATCGAATAGAACTCTCCGATGGAGTTATCCCCTTTGAGCACGCAGGAGGGGTATTTCCAGGTTATTGCGGAACCGGTTTCGACCTGTGTCCAGGAGATTTTGGCATTTTTCTCGCAAATCCCTCTTTTGGTTACAAAATTGTACACCCCGCCCCGCCCTTCTTTATCTCCGGGGAACCAATTCTGAACTGTAGAGTATTTTATTTCTGCATCGTCCAGGGCAATGAGTTCCACCACAGCAGCGTGTAACTGGTTTTCATCCCGCGAGGGTGCCGTACACCCTTCCAGATAGCTCACATAACTGCCCTGATCGGCGATGACCAGCGTTCTTTCGAACTGACCAGTACCAGCCTGGTTTATTCTGAAGTATGTGGAAAGCTCCATAGGGCATCGGACGCCTTTGGGGATATAGCAAAAAGACCCGTCTGAAAAAACAGCGGAATTCAGGGCGGCATAAAAATTATCTTTCTGGGGAACCACAGAACCCAGATACTTCTTTACGAGTTCCGGGTGCTCTTTGATCGCCTCAGAAATCGAGCAAAAGATAATTCCCTTTTCGGCCAGGGTTTTCTTAAAGGTGGTTGCCACCGAAACAGAATCCATAACAACGTCCACGGCCACTCCGGCAAGTACCTTTTGTTCGTCCAAAGAAATACCCAGTCTCTTGAAAGTATCCAGTAACTCCGGATCCACTTCGTCCAAACTATCGTATTTCGGTTTGTTGTTTGGGGCGGAGTAATACGAAATATCCTGAAAATTTGGTTTGGTGTATTTCACATTGGCCCATTCAGGCTCAATCATTTCCTTCCAGAGGCGAAAGGATTCCAAACGCCAGGCCGTCATCCATTCCGGTTCCTCCTTCTTCCTGGAAATGGCTATTACAATATCCTCATTGAGGCCTTTTGGAAAGGTGTCAGATTCAATATCTGTATAGAAACCGTACTCGTACTCTTTGGTTTCCAGCTCCTTCTTTAATTCTTCTTCTGTATAGGCCATAGTTCAAAAATTATTCAATACGCCTTTCTTGGCAGACGCTATAGGCTTTATGAGGCCCTGTCACCTTCCAGTTATAGTGAAAAGCTCTCGCCGCAGCCACAAGTGCGCTCGGCATTAGGGTTATTAAAAACAAATCCTTTCCCGTTCAGACCGCCGGAATACTCCAGGGTGGTTCCCACGAGATACAGAAAACTCTTTTTGTCCACAATAATGCGGACGGCGTTATCTTCAAAAACTTTGTCCGTCTCCCCGATTTCCCGATCGAAGTTGAGCTCATAAGACAACCCACTGCATCCACCGCTTTTGACTCCAACGCGCACAAAGTCGTTGACAGCGTCAAAACCTTCCTCCTGCATTAGGGTAACGACTTTTTGTTTTGCCGATTCTGAAACCTTGATCATTGTTATTTGAAATAAATCTAAATAGAAGACAAATATAGCAAGTATGGCCCATTTGAGCAGCATTTCTAACATTTTTATAACGTATGGGTCTATTGGGAAAACCTATGGCGAAAAATACGCTTAGAACGGGCCGGTTCTCAAAGGGGATTCCGCTGTGAAGAAAGGGATTTCCGGGGGTTTTCAGACGGGGCCGGAAAGGCATTGTAAACGGGTTGACTGTTTCCGGAAAAACAGAGGCACAGCCCAGAATTCAGACCTGTTTTTTTATTTGAAATAGCCCGTGAACCGCAAAGGGGTATTATTTTAGCGGTATGTTTGAAAATAAAGACTCGGCGCGCACTCAACTGCAGGACCTTGGTGAGTTTGGACTTATTTCACATCTCACCAAAAAAATGTCAGTGACCCAACCTTCTACCCGCAAAGCGATAGGCGATGATGCGGCCATAATTGAAGTTGGAGGGCATTTTATGGCCATTTCTACCGATATGCTGGTGGAGGGAGTCCATTTTGATTTGGGCTTTACCCCATTAAAGCACCTGGGTTATAAAGCGGTTGTGGTAAATTTAAGTGATATCTACGCTATGAATATGACACCTACACAGGTGACCGTTTCCATGGCAGTTTCCAACCGATTTCCGCTCCAGGCCCTTGAAGAATTGTATCGCGGGATAGAGATGGCTTCAAAACACTACGGCGTCGATGTTGTGGGAGGAGATACGACTTCCTCTGCCAAAGGGATGCTTCTTTCCGTAACAGCCATTGGCCAGACTGACTCGGAAACGAAAATTACGTACCGCAGCGGAGCGCGAGCCAATGACCTTTTAGTGGTCAGCGGAGATTTAGGAGGCGCCTATATGGGGCTTCAGGTGCTCCGGCGGGAACAGGAGGTTTTTAAGGCCAACCCCAACCATCAGCCAGATCTTGAACCCTATCATTATATCGTAGAAAGGCAGTTAAAACCTGAAGCCCGGAAGGATATCATTGAGCTACTTGCGGCCCTTGAGGTTCGGCCAACTTCAATGATTGACATCAGTGACGGGCTTTCTTCTGAAATCCTCCACCTTTCGACCTCCAGTAATGTGGGTTGCGATTTGTTTGAAGATAAAATACCTCTGGATCCTACGGTGATTCAGGTTTGTGAAGAGTTTGGAATTGATAGCACACTGGCTGCTCTCAGCGGAGGAGAAGATTATGAATTACTCCTGACGATAGCTCAGGAAGACTACCCGAAAATTAAAGGGAATCCGGATTTAACGGTGATTGGCCATATGACTGCATCGGGGTCAGGAGCGCACCTGATCACCAGGGGAGGTTCGGCGATTCCACTGACCGCGCAGGGCTGGAATGCCTTTGGGAGCGAGACTTCAGGCTAATTGATGTGAACCGTGTCGATGCCTTTTTTGGTAGATGTTCTCCAGGGTGGCATTGATCTCTTTCATTTCTGGTGTCAACAAAGATAAATTCCCGCTGGCATCTGTGGTGACCTGTTTTCCGCAATGCACACAGGAGTATTCTTTAATGTGGGAAGTCACTTTTTTCGAAACGCTGAAGTGGTGTCCGAAGAGGGAGCAGAAGAGTTTTTTCATGGCAGTAGGTTTATTTGAGATGGATTGGGCTCCGTCGGGTATTTGGGTATTTACCTGGGAATCGCCGGTTTTTTCGTATAGATATTGTTTTAAGTATAGCGTTCAGACTATTCTCCAACGACCAGCCTGTTCCTTTTATTGGATGATCCCGATAATTTCTTTCTTTTTTCGATAAAGAGCACTGAAAGCTGAAGGAAAACGTAAATTGGCCTAAAGGATATAAACGTTAAAATTAATTGAGTTTGTCGGCCCCGAGGATCAAAAGAAAATCAGAATGGATACTGGCCCTGGCCTTATTCTCTTTGTTTTTTGGGGCAGGGAATCTTATTCTACCCCCTCAATTAGGAATGCGATCGGGAGTTTCCTGGTGGCAGACCGGAATCGGCTTCAGTATTTCTGCGGTTGTCATCCCCATGTTGGGGATTCTGGCCCACGCCCGCCTGCAGGGCGACATGTTCGATTTTTCCCGAAAAGTATCTAAGGGATTCAGCCTGGTATATTGTTATATCGTCTATTCCATTTCCATTGCCCTGCCCGCACCGCGGACCGCTTCGGTAACTCACGAGATGGGTGTTGCACCTTTTTTTGATATTTCCGCTTTGGGGACTAGTCTGCTCTATTTTTCCCTGGTGTTTATTTTGGTCTTAAACCGCTCGCGCATCGTGCCGTTGATCGGGAAGTGGCTGACTCCCACTATTCTGATCGTCCTGTTGATCCTGATCGGGAGCATTACCTTAACCAGTGCAGGTATCACCACACCACCGCTTCTCGAGAAACCCTTTTCTGAAGGTTTTTTAGAGGGGTATCAGACCTTTGATGCGATCGGCGCAGTTGTTGTGGGGGGAGTGATCCTGATATCCCTCAAAAGGGAAATGCCCGATCTGGATGCCGGGCAACGATTTCGCTATATCTCCAGGGCCGGATGGTTGGCCGGCTTGGGTTTGCTGGTACTCTATGCTGGGTTAATTCTCTCAGGAGCACTTATGGGCGACGCTCTGAATGAAGGGTTGAGCCGCACGGAAGTCCTTCGTCAAATGAGTACCCGGGCCCTTGGGTATAACGGCAATTTATTCCTGAGTCTCTTGATTGCACTGGCCTGTTTTACAACGGCCGTAGGGATCGTCACCGGCACTTCAGATTTTTTGCAGTCCCGGTTTGGGGATTCTAAATTCGTTTACAGGGTCACAGCCCTGGTCTGTTGTATTTTGGGAGTGCTTATGGGCCAATTCCCGGTAGACTATATTATTGCTGTAGCCCTTCCTGCGCTCATGTTTATTTATCCCCTGACCATTGTGCTGATTCTTCTGAACGCCTTACCCCCAGACTGGACCCCGCCGCGGGTTTTCAGGGCTGTAGTTTTTACCACCCTTTTTTTTACAATCCCCGACTTTCTGACCAGTATTGGATGGCCCCAGGTCAGCCGGGGACTTGAAAGCTGGTGGCCTTTGCAGTCGTACCAGCTGGGATGGGTACTTCCCGCTGTGGCAGCCTTCTTTTTATTCCGGTCAACAGGCACAAAGCCGTCTGAAGCAACCCCGGTATAAAGGGTTCCCCTGGGCGCCCATGTTTCTACTTTCGTATTTTCTACTTTCGTATTCATGGCGTATGTTTACCTTAAAGTCAATAATGGCCGAGTACTACAATTACATCAAAGCCCTCCATCTGATTTTTGTCATCACCTGGTTCGCCGGTTTGTTTTATATGCCCCGCCTTTTTATTTACCATATTGAAGCCCGGCAAAAATCCGCAGAGGCCAGGGCTGTGCTTTCAGAGCAGTTCCGCATTATGGAAAAACGCCTGTGGTATATTATAACCTGGCCTTCAGCTGTGCTATGTACCCTTTTTGCCATTGGGTTACTGGTTGCAATGCCGTCCTGGCTTTCGCAGCCCTGGATGCATATTAAACTCGGGTTTATTGTTTTACTTATCGCATACCATCTGAAAACGCACCAGATGTTTTTAAGATTTCAAAAGGAAAGTTTTTCCTATACTTCTCAGTACATGCGTCTCTGGAATGAAGGGGCTACGCTAATTCTTTTTGCTGTGGTATTTCTGGCCATTCTCAAGAGTAGTTTTCAGTGGTTGTACGGTTTGGGCGGGCTACTTGGGCTGGCGGTTCTTCTGATGCTCGGGATACGACTTTATAAAAAGGTTCGGGAGGAAGGAAAATAGGTGGTACCATGCCCGGGAGTTTGTATACTTTGTCTCCGCGGAGCTTTATCCGGGGAATAATTTGGTGCGATTATTGCTATCTTTAGCGTTAAACCCAGAGGCTTGTTCAGGAAGTTTTCATTGCGGTCGCGGATTTTTGTCTCTATGATCCTTCTGGTGCTCATCGCCTCGGTCTTAATAGCCGGGGTAACGGTCTACCAGTTCAGGGAGCAGTCCAGGGAGTATCATGAAGATCGTCTGGGAAGGAAGGAAGAACAAATTAAACAGGCCATTACCTTTGCGCTTCAAAGGACGACTTACCCGATCACTTCTGACTACCTTTCCCTGATTTTCAAAGATGAAATTTATCGCATAGCCATTATTGAAGGCACGAATTTCAACCTGTATGACCTGCAGGGGCGTTTAATCAAAAGCTCCCGACCCCAGTTTGACAATGATGATGTTTCTACCCGCCTGGAACCCCACATCCTCGACTCCCTTCGAAATACTATACAAAAACACTTTATAGAAGAAAATACTGCGGCGGGCTTTAACTATCAGGCTTCCTATTCCTATATCTCAGACAGTCATTTTAAGCCCATAGGAATTTTACACCTTCCCTACTTCGAGGAAAATTCCTTTTATGACAAAGAGCTGCGGGAATTCCTGATGCGTCTTGGGGTGGTATACTTATTTATGTTGCTCCTGGCGATTGCCCTGGCGTATTTTATTTCCAAATACATTACCCGGTCCCTGCAGACGGTCTCGGAAAAATTGAATCAGACGCGACTGGCCCGGACGAACGAAAAAATCCTGATTGAGGATCCCAGTCTGGAAATCGCACAACTGGTGGACTCGTATAACGCGATGATCGACGAACTTTCACAAAGCGCCGCGATGCTGGCCAGGAGTGAGCGGGAGCAGGCGTGGCGGGAAATGGCCAAGCAAGTCGCTCATGAGATAAAGAATCCGCTGACTCCCATGCGTCTGAGCGTTCAGAGTTTTGAGCGAAAATTCGATCCGTCAGATCCGGAAATCGGAACAAAAGTCAGGGAGTTCTCTAAAACCCTGATCCAACAGATTGATACCCTGAGCAGTATCGCATCGGCCTTTTCGAATTTCGCGAAAATGCCTGCTCAGCAAAACGAAACACTGAATGTTACCGAGGTGGTAAAACTGGCTCTTGATATTTTTAATGAGCCCTTTATCCATTTCATTTCCGAAGCCGATGCCCTGGTTGTAAAAATGGATAGGACTCAATTGATACGTGTGATTACCAATTTGGTTAAGAATGCCATCCAGGCACTACCGGAGGTTACAGATCCGAGAATCCTCGTTATTGTCTCCGCCGAAGGCGACATGGCAAAAATAGCTGTTGCCGATAATGGCAAAGGCATAGAAGAGGAATTCAGGGATAAGATTTTTGAGCCTAAATTCACAACCAAAACCAGTGGAATGGGCTTAGGTCTTGGCATGGTGAAGACGATTGTCGAAACCTACAAAGGCAGCATTGATTTTAGTTCTGAAACAGGTAAGGGAACCGTCTTTACGGTGCGTATTCCCCAAATAGAAAAACATAAATCTGTAGTAGCATGAAGTATCATTCGGTTTCTGTAACGATTGAAGATAAGGTAGCGCTGGTCCTGGTGGACCGCCCTGAGAAATTAAATGCCCTCAACAAAGGGACCATAAAAGAACTCGGTGAAGCTTTGGGAGTCCTTGAGAAGGACCGCAAGGTTCGGGCTATTATTCTTAGCGGGGCCGGAACTAAGGCCTTTGTGGCTGGGGCCGATATTGCAGAATTTTCAGAATACACAGAATCAGAAGGAAGGGCTCTCGCTGCAGATGGGCAGCGACAACTCTTCGATAAAATTGAAGCCCTGAAGACTCCCGTAATTGCTGCTGTCAATGGGTTTGCACTCGGGGGTGGGCTGGAACTGGCTATGGCCTGTCATTTCCGCGTCGCGAGCACAAATGCGAAAATGGGATTACCTGAGGTTTCTTTGGGGGTGATTCCCGGATATGGAGGAACGCAGCGCCTTCCAATGCTGGTGGGAAGGGGGAGAGCGATGGAAATGATACTCACGGGCGGTATGATTAAGGCGGAAAAGGCTTTGGAATACGGGTTAGTCAACCATATTACGGCCCAGGAGGAGCTTTTGGAGTTTTGCCGGACACTGGCCGGGCAGGTTGCCAAAAATTCTCCCGCGGCCATTTCAAGTGCAATAAAAGCAGTAAATGCAGGTTTTAGTAGTAGCAAACCGGGATTCGAGGCCGAAATTGACGCCTTTGGCGATTGCTTCGGCACCGCGGATTTCAAGGAGGGAACCCGTGCCTTCCTGGAGAAACGAGCGCCGGATTTTCCGGGTGCCTGATTCAAATTAATCAACCATGCTACGACATTTATGCCTGCTTGCCGGCATGCTGGCCTTCTGGGTGATCCAGGGGCAGGACATGCCTCTGGAATATACATTTGGAGATAAATATAAAGATCGGTATAAATATTCCAACCTCCTGTCTTTTTCGGAAACGGTGTCCTCGGACAAAATACTGGTGCGCGGCTACTACTCCGGGTTGTTGGTGCGTCCAAAAGGCTATCTCATTGAGAGATACAATTCTGATTTGCATCTTGTTGAAGAATATAACTATAAGTATAAAGACGGAGACTTTGTACACGGATTCGTGGCAAACGACCAAATATACCTTTTGTTTTTAGAGTATAATTCCGAAAGCCTGTCTTACGAATACAACGTGCATCAGAGCCCTGTAGGGGCATACAATTTCACCGTACGTAACATACTAACCCTGAAGGCAGATTATGTGGAATCCCCGGTGGATAAAAACTACTTCAACCGCACTTTTAAGACGGGTTTTTCCACTACCGTGCTCTCAGATCCGAAATCCCGGGTTTTCGCCATCAGTATATTGCAATCTCAAAACAAGGATCTTACACACCGTATTTTAATCTATAATAACAGGCTGGAACGAATCATGGATTCAGATTTCTCTTCAGAGAGCCAGGAGAAAAACTTCGCCTTTGAGGAGTTGGCCGTTTCTGCAGATCTTTCCGCGGTCTATTTAGTGGGGAAGGCATATTTCCGGCAACGCAGGTTTAAAGCGGAGGAACGAAAGTTTCAATACGAGCTGGTACGATTGCATAAATCAGGGATTACGACCCAGGTTTTCGACGTACCTGGAAAGTTTTCGGAAGCCCTCAAACCCCTTTGGCGCGGAGATCAACTGATCTGTGCGGGTTTTTATGCAGACCGTAAAGACAATCGGTACAACGGGCTGGAATATCTGGTGCTCGACCCGAATAGCCTGAGTGTTCTCGAGCGAAAATATAATCCGTTTTCTGAGCAGTTTATGTTGGACAAATTCGGACAGGATTCAGAGAAAGTAATCAAAAACCTGGTCTTTAAGGGCGCACATTTCACAACGGACGGGTCGCTTCTGTTCAATGCTGAAGAGTTCTTTATGACCGAAAGCATGCAGCCGAACGCCAGCGGTGGGCGGGTACAGGTCCAGCGGTTTCATCACAACGATATCGTGAGTGTAAAACTCGATGCGAAGGGTAACCTCCTCTGGGCCCGAAATATCAATAAAACAGAGGTGACTCAGGGAGACGGGGCCTATACCTCATATAGTTCCTATACCAAGGACGGACAAACCTATTTCTTTATATGCCTGGCTTCAGAAGAGCCGCAGCTTATCGGCAGTGATCGCCTGATATTTAAACAGGGTTTCAGCCGGAGCCGAAACGTTTTTGTAATCCGTCTGGACGCTGAGGGAGCCTTGAGTTATGAAAAAATAATCGATTCCGATGAAGCGAGACTCCCCCTGATGGTGTCCATACCCTTCATCAATTTGGAAAACGATCAGTTGCTTTTTTACGCCAAACAGGGATCCCGAAAGCAACTGGTGTCAGTAGAAGTTCACTAGGGACCGCGGTTTATCGGCATGGCCATACCCTATGGTGCGAGAAATACCAGAAGCTGTATTTTTATATTGGAAAATATCCATAAATTTGGATTAAAACCAATAAAATGCATCAAAACCCCAACTCTTTTTCAAAAGGCCGGGGCGCCCAGGACCGGCTAAACAATCGTTTTGAAAGCTTAAAACACGAGAGTATCCCGGAGTTCTTAGAGTACATTTACAGGGAAGGGGAAGCACAAAAAATTCGAACAACCTACCAGAGAATATTTCCAAAAACGATCGTCAACAAGGTCCTCAGTCCGGATATTGGCATGGCCTATAGTTTAAATCCGTATCAGGGCTGTGAGCATGGATGTGTTTACTGTTATGCACGGAATACCCATGAATATTGGGGTTTGGGTCCCGGGATTGATTTTGAATCAAAAATACTGGTGAAGGAAGAGGCCCCTGAGCTTTTGGAGGCGTTTTTAAAAAATCGCAAATGGAAGGCTACCCCTATCGTACTCTCCGGGAATACGGATTGCTATCAGCCGGCAGAAAAGCACTTTGAAATTACCCGTGCGTGTTTAAAGGTGTTTTTAAAATACAGACACCCGGTTGGAATCATCACTAAGAATGCCATGGTGTTGCGCGATCTCGATATTTTGGAGGCGCTGAATAAGGACCAGCTCGTAGGAGTACATATTTCAGTCACTTCCCTTGACAAGGAAATCAGAAGCCGGCTTGAACCACGAACGGCGACGACCGCGCAGCGTTTAAAAACCATCCGTTTGCTTTCTGAGTCAGGCATTCCGGTGAATGCCATGCTCGCACCAATTATTCCGGGCTTGAATAGTCATGAATTGCTCTCATTGGCCCGTGCGGTATCCGAGGCCGGAGCACGATCCTTTGGTCTGAATGTCGTTCGCCTGAATGGAGCCGTGGGAGACATATTTTCTTCCTGGATTCATAAAGCCCTGCCAGAGCGGGCTGAAAAAGTGCTTTCACTGATAAAAGCATGCCATGGAGGAACCCTGAACGACAGCAGATTTGGTGTTAGAAATAAAGGAGAAGGAGCTGTTGCCGAACAAATACATACCATGGCCCGAATTGCGCGCAGGCGCTATTTTAAAAATCGCGAATTTCCCGCATTGAATACCACCTTACATCACCGGTACAAGACGGGTCAATGGACGCTGTTTTGAGTATGCCTGTGGATTTATTTAAGTTCCCATCCGTTGCGGTAGTTTCCCTGTACCCACCGATTGGCCTCCTCAAAATTGGTCACCCTCATATTGGCGCCGTCCCATTGGATTTTTCGCCTGCCCGGGTAGTTGAAAGAGCGCGAATTTTCTGGGTTTCTGGTTTTATATTGAAAGGCACGGATCGCAAGGTTGCCCATCAGGACCGATTCGGTGAGCGGGCCGGATCGGCTAAAATCAGAAGATGTCTTCCCTCCCTTGAGGCAGGCGTCCACCCAATTCTTCTGATGCCCGTCCACATCGCCTTCTATTCTCGGGTATTTTGGGGCAGGGGGGTTCAATAAATCCATCATTTCTGAGGGAAGCAGGCGGGCATTTCGGGAATAAACGTCGCATACCATAATCCCTTTTGTTCCATAAAAAATGCTTCCTCCACCGGTATCTCCAATCTTTTCGTCATCCTTTAATTCATCAGGAAGATCCGGGAGTATTCCTCCATCGTACCAATTCAGGCGGACTTCTCCGTGTTTTTCCGTGTTGAATTTCAGTCGGACTATGGACGAAGAAGGGCAGGAGGCACTGTAATCCGCCTCGACAAAATCTCCAACCCAATTCGTCGTGCAACTCGCCTCAGCCTCCGTGGGATATCCTAAATCCAGAACGCTGAAAGGGGTTTCTATGATGTGACAGCCCATGTCGCCCATGGCCCCCGTTCCAAAATCCCACCAGCCCCGCCACTTAAAGGGGAGATAGGCATCGTTGTAGTCGCGCATGGCGGCGGGACCGAGCCATAAGTCCCAGTCGAGTTCTTTGGGAATGTTGTGTTTCTCCTGAGGCAGCGGGATTCCCTGGGGCCATACCGGACGATTCGTCCAGCAATCCACCCGTTCCACATCACCGATGACTCCGGCTTCCACCCATTCTCTGGCGATACGGCTGTCATCGCTTGAGGCTCCCTGATTTCCCATCTGAGTAACAATGCCCATTTCCTTGGCGACCCGGGTCATCAACCGGGCCTCGCGAATATTGTGGGTCAGGGGTTTTTCCACATAGGCGTGTTTTTTTTCACGCATAAAGGGAAGCGCAATAGTGGCATGTGTATGATCCGGGGTGGCCACCATCACGGCATCAATCTCCTTGAGATGATTGTCGTATACTTTTCTGAAATCCTTGTATTTCGAGGCGGCACTATAGGCCTTATAACTATCGGCTGCCCGTCTGTCATCCACATCGCACAGGGCTACAAACTTCACCTTTTTTGTGGCATCCAGTCCGCGCATAACCCCACTTCCCCGGCCCCCGACTCCAAATGCTGCAACATACAGGGTGTCGCTGGGGGGAACATGCCCTTTTCCCAGCACATAACTGGGGACAATACTAAAAGCCGCCGAAGTGGCGGCTGCATTTTTCAGGAAGGATCTTCTGCGCATATGTATTTCGTTTAATAGGCAATTGGGTGAAAAAGATACAAAAATCCCGGTGAGTTCAAGCTACCCCATTCCATTCGTCATAGAATTCCTTAAGGAAATCCAGCATGTACTGATGCCGCTTTTCAGCTAATTTTTTACCGGTTTTTGTATGCATCAGGTCCTTGAGCAATAAAAGTTTTTCGTAAAAATGATTTAGGGTCGGCCCTGTATTTTTCTTGTAGGCGGCTTTGTCCATTTTAGGATTTGGCGCCACTTCGGGATCGTGGAGTTTACGACCTGCATGCCCGCCATAATTAAAGGCTCTTGCGATTCCTATAGCCCCCATGGCATCGAGTCTGTCTGCATCCCTTACCACCTGAAGTTCCCTTGAATCAAAATTACTCTTCGCAACCTCGAGGCTGTTTTTAAAGGAAATATGGCGAATAATCTGAATGATGTGTTCGCGCCGCGCTTCTGAAATATCCAGATCCACCAAAAATGCTGCGGCTTTTTTCGGACCTATTTCCTCGTTTCCGTTGTGAAATTTAGCATCGGCGATATCGTGGAGCAGCGCAGCCAGACTCACCACGAGCAAATCTATTTTCTCCTCCCGGGCTATTCGAAGGGTATTTCGAAAAACCCGCTGAATATGGAACCAGTCGTGTCCACCTTCAGAATCTTTTAATTCGCGCTTTACGAAGGTGATGGTATTCTCAATGCGCTGTGCATCGTTCATAGGCGTACTTTTATAGCTGAGGCTATAGTGGCCTCTATTTCTTCGAGTTCTTTGTCTGTACAACCGGCAGCCGGAACGGTCGGGTGAATGATAAATTCGAGCCGCGCCCCCAGTCCGTATGGGAATTTACCGAAACGGAGAATTTTCCAGGAGTTATTGATGCTTACAGGAATGATCTGAGCAGAGGGGGCGCTCTTTATGAGCACTTTCAGACCGACCATGCGAAAAGCTTTGGGGTTTCCATCCCTGCTCCGGGTACCCTCCGGAAAAATTACCGCACTTCTGCCGGTGCGCTCGATGTATTCACCGAGTTCCCGGATCGCCGTCAGGGACTGCCTTCGATCCTGCCGGTCGATTAGTGCGGAACCCCCATGTCTGAGGTTGTATGAGACACTTGGGATACCCCTTCCCAATTCTTTCTTGCTCACAAATTTTGGATGCAGCCTCCTCAGCCGCCATATGATGGGAGGGATGTCGTACATACTCTGATGATTTGCCACAATGATCGCAGGTCCTTTGTCGGGAAGGAGTTCCTTATTCCGGAAGGTATAGGAGGTTCCCAGCAAATGTGTACAACGCATCAGGCAGAGGTTTAGCAGGGCCACACTCATTCTGTGCGCCTCGTACCCGAAGAGGTTCAGGCAGAGCCATTGAATCGGATGAAAGACGATCAGCGTCAGGCCGAAAAGAAGAATGTATAGTCCCGAAAGGGGATAGGAGATAATACGTTCCATGCCATCAAAAATAAAAAACCGCCTGTAAACAAGCGGTTTGTAAATAAGGGATCTGAGATCTGAGATTACTTAACAGAATTCATTAAACGCCTGAACCAGGTTTTCGGCAATCATTTCAGCAGGCCGCCCCTCAATGTGGTGTCTTTCGATCATATGAACGAGCTCACCATCTTTAAAAAGGGCCATACTCGGTGAAGAGGGCGGGAAAGGAATCATCATATTACGGGCAGCATCCACAGCTTCCCGATCCACACCTGCGAAAACTGTGACCAGTCTTTCCGGGGTTTTATCATTTTGCAGGCTCATTTTGGCCGCCGGTCTCGCATTGGCCGCCGCACAACCGCAAACTGAATTTACAACGACCAGGGTTGTCCCCGCGCCTTTTATTGCATTTTCGACGGCTTCTGCCGTGTATAGCTCCTCAAATCCGGCTGAGGCCAGATCGTCGCGCATCGGTTTTACTAACTCTGCTGGGTACATAGCTTTTTTTGTTTTAAGTGATGTGCAAAGGTACAAAATCAAAAGAATTTAAAGAGTGTTGGATTGGGGAAGCCGAAGGGATTAATCAGGGTGAATCTGCTATATTTGCGCAAATTTCTTTAAATGATCAAATGGGTTGCAGCCATTTTGGGGTATCTCCTTTTTCGCCTTCCCGGAGCGCTTTTGGGATTCTTTCTGGGGAGTATGGCCGATGGAATGAGTGGAAAAGGCGGGAATGTTTTCCGCGACTTGAACCGGGCCCAGGTTTCGCCTCAGGATTTTGAGTTACACCTGATTTCATTGTGCTCCATAGTCATAAAAGCCGATGGGAGCGTCACCCAGCAGGAACTCGATTATGTCAGGCAGTATTTCCTGGGCACGTATGGAAAGGAAAAGGCGAATGCCATTTTTCGCACATTTAACGAAGTGGTTAAAAAGAGGGAGATCTCTGCCCAGCGTATTTGCAGTTTCCTGAATCAACGGACACGGTACGAAGTACGGTTACAACTGGTTCATTTTCTTTTTGGAATTGCCGGGGCCGACGGGCGTGTGAGTCCGGCTGAATATGACAAACTCAGGGAGATAGCCGGGTATCTCAGGATCGGGCGACGCGATTTTGAAAGCGTACAGGCGATGTTTGTCAAGTCGGCGGACACGGCCTATACTATTTTGGAAATAGAACGAACCGCAACGGATCAGGAAGTTAAAAAGGCATACCGTGATATGGCGAAAAAGTATCATCCGGACCGGGTGATTACCCAGGATGAGGCCATACGAAAAGGTGCCGAGGAGAAATTCAAGCAAGTGCAATTGGCCTATGAGCGCATTCAGGAAGAGCGCGGTTTGTAGGTCCGAGAGTTAAAATTTTTCGCGAATGAACGACTTCTGGTTCTATACCGAACTGGGCTTCAGCCATGTTTTGGATCCAAACGGATACGATCACGTCCTTTTTCTGACCGCCCTCGCCCTTCCTTTTAGTTTCGGGCAATGGAAAAAAGTATTCTGGCTGGCAACCCTCTTCACCCTCACACACTGCCTTTCTTTAGCCCTTGCGGCATATGGCATAGTCCGGGTGGACTCAGAACTGGTGGAATTGTTGATCCCGATTACAATCCTGATCACAGCGCTGTTAAATCTTTACACGGCGGATAAAGTCCAGGCCTCTCAAAAGGCCTTCAGAATCGATCTGGTTGTCACAGGTTTCTTTGGACTTATACACGGGCTGGGATTTTCGAATTATTTCAGAATGCTGATGGCTGAAGAGGAGGAAAAGACAGCACCCCTGCTCGGGTTTGCCGCAGGTATCGAGGGAGCGCAACTGTCAGTCCTTCTCGCAGTCCTCACCCTGAGTTATGTGCTCCTGCAATGGACGCCCCTATCCAGGAAGTATTACGTATGGGGGTTTAGCTTGATAATCGCACTGATCGCCCTCGGGCTGATTTTTTTGTAGGACGTTTTTTTTTCACTTAAAATTAACCCTGCAAAGGTTGTCAGGCTTTCTGAAAGCCGGTATCTTAGTGAATTCCGACAAGAAAATAGCCCGTAAAAACGTTAGCATTTCAGCATGAAGAGTAAAAAACAGGAGAAATACGATCGTGCCTATTTACGCATGGCCCATGAATGGGGGAAGCTTTCCTACTGCAAACGAAAACAGGTAGGGGCTATTGTGGTCAAGGATCGGATGATTATCTCTGATGGGTATAACGGAACCCCAACCGGTTTTGAGAATTTTTGTGAAGATGAGGTGGGGTACACAAAATGGTATGTGCTTCATGCTGAGGCGAATGCGATTTCAAAAGTAGCCTCCTCTACCCAGTCCTGTAAAGGGGCTACCTTGTATATTACACTATCCCCGTGCCGGGAATGCAGTAAACTCATTCACCAGTCCGGGATCAACAGGGTCGTGTATCAGTACGCTTACAAAGATGGATCTGGCCTGGATTTCCTGAGGAGGGCAGGAGTAGAGCTCAGCCATTTACCCGTCATCGAAGATGTGGTAGAAATACAAGAAGACTAAGGTGAAAAAAAGTTACTATATCGGTCCGGCAGTAGTGGCATTTGCCCTGGCACTCGGCATTTTCGTCGGGGGAAAACTACACTTTGACGATACTCCCGAAAAATTTTTTACCACCAACTCCAAGAAAGATAAACTCAACAGACTTATTGACTATATCGACTATGAGTACGTAGACGAAGTGGACACGGACAGCATTGTCGATGTCACGGTTAATAATATTCTCGACAAGTTGGATCCGCACTCGGTCTATATCCCCAAAGATGAAATGGAGCGGGTCAATGAAAACATGAAGGGGGATTTTGTCGGGATAGGAATAAACTTCTATATGTTCAGGGATACCATTACCGTAACCAGGACCATTAAAGGAGGACCCAGCCAGCGGCGTGGGTTGCGTCCCGGGGATAAAATCCTGATCGCGGACAAAGACACCCTCTTCGACCAGAAGCTTTCTAACGATCAGATCGTAAACAGGCTCAAAGGGCAGGAAGGAAGTGAGGTCGTCCTGACGGTTTACCGGAAGTCGGAAAATCGCACTTTTAAAATGCGATTGAAGCGGGATCACGTCCCCATCCGCAGTATTGATGCGTATTACATGATTCGCCCAGATATGGGGTATATGCGCATGAACCGATTCGCAGAATCTACCTTTGATGAATTCGAGGATGCCCTGAACGAACTAAAGCGAAACGGCGCTGAGAAGCTGGTTCTCGATCTGCGAGATAACCCCGGGGGGTATCTCAATGTGGCAGAAGAAATTGCAGATGTCTTCCTGCCCAAAAACCGGTTGATCTTATTTACAAAGAATAAAAAAGGACAAATAGATTCCACTTTTGCTACTTCAAGAGGCGGGTTTGAAGACAAGGCGGTATATGTACTGATCAATGAACGATCGGCTTCGGCTTCTGAAATAATTGCCGGTGCATTGCAGGACAATGATGTCGGAACCATTGTGGGGAGGCGTTCCTTTGGGAAAGGTCTGGTACAGCGTGAAATGGCCCTGGGAGACGGCTCTGCCGTCCGCCTGACCGTATCGCGGTATTACACCCCAACGGGTCGGTCGATTCAACGCGAATACGAGAACGGGACTGAAGACTATTACCATCGGTATATGCAGCGTTATCACCGCGGGGAACTCGGTTCTGCCGATAGCATCAAGGTGGCTGATTCTCTTAAATTTATCACCCCGGGAGGCAAAGTGGTCTACGGAGGAGGCGGGATCATCCCGGATGTTTTTGTACCCATCGGCAGTAATGAAGAAGAGGCGCTTTCGGCTCTTGACGCCAGAGGTTTCTTCTCCTCCTTTGGGTTTGAACATCTGGAAGAGGATCGCGCGCGCTACTCAGATTATACGGCTTTGGAGTTTCGGGAATCTTTTAAAGCGGATGATATTCTCTTTGAAAGCTTTATCGATTTTATGGGCAGGTATAATTTCAGGCTGGATTATTATCAATACGAGGATCTCATCAAACGCTACCTGAAGGCTTCTCTGGCGGAGCAGTTGTTCTCCCCTGATTTAAAGGCCGAGATACTGGGAGAAGCAGACCCGATGTTACAGCGAATCCTAAGTCTGGACGGGCAGATGGTTGCTCAGGACTAAGCCCCGAACGTGTCGTCAGGATTCCTCATCAATCTTCTTTTGAATTTTTCTCGCGGCAGTAAATATGAGCAATAAAATGATGGCGCAGAGAGAGGCGATAATGCAAATCAGGGCCACCAGACTCTCCCCTTCAAAAGGTTTTTCGAAATCCAGAACGGTAGTGTTGTAACCAATCAGAACAAGTGCGAGTACAAGGAGTACTGTTAAGAGTATTTTGTTCATATAACACGATTACAGGCTAAAAAAGCCCATTGATATTACTGGCAAACAGTTTAACCGAAATCGCCAGAAGGATCACCCCAAAGACTTTCCGAATTACACTCAGGCCCTGTTGTCCCATAACCTTGGCGATTCGCGAAGACGATTTCAAAACAACATACACAAAGATAACATTCAAAATAATGGCAATGATGATATTGATCACATGATATTCCGCCCGTATGGATAACAGGGTCGTCAAGGTCCCGGCTCCGGCGATCAGGGGAAACGCCAGGGGGACAATGGAAGCCGTTTCGGGAGTATCATCTTTGTACAATGTAATGCCCAGAATCATTTCGATAGCGAGGAAAAATATAACAAAAGCCCCGGCTACGGCAAAGGAATTGGCATCTATCCCAATGAGTTTAAGTATTTTTTCTCCAATGAAAAGGAACGCTATCATAATGACAGCAGCCACGATAGAAGCTTTTTCAGATTGAATATGCCCCACTTTTTTACGAAGATCAATAACGATCGGAATGCTTCCCACGATATCAATCACCGCAAATAGGATCATAGTCGCAGAAATAATTTCTCTGAAATCCAGATGTGTAGACATTCGGTTAGATTTTCGCGCAAAGGTACACTACCTGTCAGTACGTTGAAAGCGGATTTTCAGATCGTCAGTGCATTTAATGGGATTCGATATCTTTGGGGGGACTTCTAAAAAGGAATTGTGTTTCAGATTGGAAAAACACTGATCTCAGAAGAAATTCTGGAAAGTGCATTTGTGTGCGATCTCAAGGCGTGTAAAGGCGCTTGTTGCGTAGAAGGCAGTTCCGGGGCCCCACTGGAAACTGCGGAACTCCAGACACTGAAAAAGATTTATCCCAGTATCAGGCCTTATCTCAGGCCAGAAGGTATTCGGGCTATTGAAACTCAGGGCAGTTATGTGAAGGGGTCCGACGGAGAATGGGAGACTCCCCTGGTCGAGGATAAAGAATGCGCGTATGTGGTCTTTGAGGGCGGTGTGGCTCTGTGTGGGATCGAAAAAGCCCACAAAGCGGGAGCGACCTCATGGAAGAAACCCGTATCCTGTCATTTGTATCCGGTGCGTGTCCGTGAATATACTCAGGTAACAGCAGTAAATTACCATCAATGGCATATTTGCGATCCGGCATGTAGCCTGGGATCCAGTTTGGAAGTTCCTATCTACAAATTTGTCCGGGAAGCCTTAATACGAAAATTTGGAGAGGCCTGGTATGAGGAGCTGGAAACAGTCGCCAGGGAGCACCTTAAGCCGTAGGAATCTTAAGCAACACCTCTGTTCCCAGGACCTTCCCCTCCGAGGAGACAATATCTCTGATCCTGAGATCAAAAGAATTCTGGTACACCCTGGAGAAATTAGCCAGACGCTCCCGGGTTATCGAAATGCCGAGCGATTTGCGCTTCAGGGTTTTCTGAAGGTTCAGTTTTTCCGCGGCCTCCCTCCCGATCCCGTTATCCCGAATAGAGATTTCAATATGGTCAGGCCCCTGGGGAGTTACTGTGAGGCCTATTTTTTTCTTTCCTTTTTTAGAAGATAACCCGTGCCAAAGGGCGTTTTCTAAAAACGGTTGCAGTACCAATGAAGGTATTTTTATCGTTGCGGGATTCAGCTTGGGATCCACATCGATTTTAAAGTCGATTTCATCTTTAAAACGGATGTTTTCTATGTTCATGTAGAGAGCTACAGTTTCGAGCTCTTCCTGCAGGTTGATGTCTTTTTCTGAGGAGGCCTCGAGAATCTTGCGGACGAGTTTCGAAAATTTATTCAGGTAGTTGACCGCATTTTTTTGCTCATTATTGATAATGAAATGTTTGATGGAATTCAGGGAATTAAAAAGGAAATGCGGATTCATCTGACTTCGAAGCCTGCTCTGCTCAAGGGCCAGCACCTTTTTCTCGTTATTGAGTTTATTCTGGCGGAAAATGGTATAGAGTACCAATGAAAAAAGCACGAGTAATAGGGCGCCTACCAGCAGCGTATTCTGGTTTCTTTTAAGTTTCAGGTTAACGATCTCATTTTCTTGTCTAAGGCGTTGCGCTACTTCCTTTTGCTTTTCCGACTCATACCTGAAAATCACATCATTGACGTATTTAATATTCACATCATTGGTGACCTGCCTCCGATATTTGTCTGATTCCCTGAAGAATACCAGGGCATCCTCATAATCACCCTGCTCGGACGCGAGATCGGATAGTAGTTCGTAACTCTCGCAAATACCTCTTAAGAGCTTATTTTCCTTTGCGATCTTCAGGCCTTTTGTCAGGTTTTCCTGTGCCAGATCCCAATTTTGGAGTTTAAGGTGGGCCCACCCAAGATTGTTGTAGGCAGGCGCTATAATATGCTGGTCTTTCGTGCTCAGGGCCAAGTCTATATTCGTATTTAGCAGTTCAACTGCCTCCATATAAAGCCCCTGCTTAATATAAATACGGGAAATACTGTTCCCGCATATGGCCTTTCCGCGAACGGAATTAATTTCGGTATCGAAGGCCAGAGATCGCTGAAAAAAATCCAGAGCTTCATCCAGTTTGCCCTGTGCTTCCAGGCATTCTCCGCTGTTTTGAAGATTGATGGCCATACCCAGTTTATTCCCCAGAGTTTCTTCTAACATATAGGATTGCCGGTAGTGCTCCAGGGCCCGTTCGTATTGCTCCAGCGCCTGATAGATATTGCCTATACTGTTCAGGGATACATTTTTACTTCTCTGGATACCCATGGATGGGTTTTCAATAGTCTCGACCAGGCGCAGAGCCTCCTGGTTGTAATCAAGGGCTGTTTTTATAGCATCCAGTCGGCGATAGACCACGCCGAGCATATTGAGGCTAAAAATTCTGAATTCTGTATTCTTTGCCTCCGTCGCGGCATTCAATCCCTTTTTATGGTATTCAATCGATTTCTCGTAATTGGAAATATTGCGATTGAGCGTCCCGAGTTGGTTGTAGCTATAGCTGAGGCCATCGAGGTATCCGGCGCTGAGACTTTTCCCGATAAAGTAGTTCATCAGGACAGAATCTCTTCGGTAAGGTCTGAGAAAACCATCCAGGTCTTCGTATGTGGTCGGTTTCTGTATGAGCACACTGTCGGTGAGCCGGGTAAAATCGTCAGGAACCTCCTGGGCGTTCAGTGCCGTTAGCGAAAGGCTTAAGAAAAGAAAACAGGTGCTCTTTGCGAAACGCAGCATTTTAAAGGGACTTAAATCAAATCCAGAAAATCGGATTTTTTCTTTCGTGAAACCGGAATTTTATGATTGGATACCAAGACGACGTATCCATCGGTCTTGAGGTACTCTTTTACCTTTTCCAGGTTAATGATATAAGAGTTGTGGATCCTGAAAAAGGTTTCAGGTGGCAAAAGTTCGTCGATTTCTTTTAACTTTTTAGTCAATACAATCTTTCGGCCATCTGAGAGGTACAGGGTGCTATAGTTGCCGTCAGACTCGGCATATAAAACATCATCTTTGTCCAGAAAAAGTAATTTTCCATCGGTATTCACCGTAATTTTCTTGCCATGGCTGTTCTTGTCCGAAAGTAGTTTTTCCAGACGATTTGTCGTCAGATGGGTGGTGTTATGACGCCGAATTTTTGAGATCGTTTCCTTAAGATCATCTGCATCTATTGGCTTTAGCAAATAATCAAGGGCTTCATTTTTAAGGGCCTGGATCGCGTATTGGTTATAGGCAGTAGTGATGATGATTGCCAGATCTTTGTTTTGCAGCTTCTGTATAAACTGGAAGCCATCCATGACGGGCATCTCTATATCGAGAAAAAGACAATCTGGGGTGTTTTCCTGCAAATAGTCCAGGGCTCTGAACGCGTCTGTAAAAGAAGCGATGACAACTATTTCGTTTGAAAAGTGACTCAGTTCCCAGCCCAGACTCTGAATCGCCTTTTCTTCATCATCCACTATCACTGCTTCAATCATGCCAATGGGAATAATCCTGAAATTTAAAAAAAATGTCTGGAATGGCATTCGAATAGGGCAGGGAGTTGTGCTAAATGCGTAAATGTTTACCACCCAGCAGAAGAAACCAGCAAAATATGAGGAAATATCTTACAAATAAAGATTTGTTTTTCAGGATGTTGCGCCAATTGGATCTGTACTCTTAGAGGCATCGGGGTCATAAAAGTTCGTTTGCGCTGCCAAATTGCGGATTATACAAATTTTAACACTGTCTATACATTTACCCTGAACCGAGGCCCTGAAAGCGCCTAATTTTGAAAGCGTTTTCAATGGAAATGCCCTGAAATAAAGCGTTTAGAAGAAAATGAGAAGTTGTCTGTTTTTCTTTGTGGCTTTTATTCTGGCGGTTGCTTTAGCAGCGGTCACCGAGTCTCCTGCCGTAAAAAAGGTTGAAGATCAGGTTGTTGCGAGTTACGACCAGATAGCGGAGGAAACTTCCGAGATTCCCGAGAATTGGGCCGCCCCTGAACCCGACGCGACCTATGCCAGTCAATTGAAGGCTCCATGATTAAGGGCTCTAAATTATTTCGACTGACCTGGCCTTTTGTTTTAGGTCTGGCGTTGGTTCTGGCTATTGCCTATATAGCTCCGGATTCTAGTCCCATTACCGCGGGATTGGGTACTGGGAAGTACGATCTCGTCGCTGCCGTAGACGGTAAGAGCAATAATATCAAAGGGCCGGTATATTTTGAGTACTCGGATAAACAGGACAATTCCATGGAGTCGCGCATCTTTAAGCTCCATTTTGTCAATCCGCTCATTGCTGAGGGTCCTGGATTTGGGTTTTTGATCCCCATTTCGGGTACAAATGAATTAATTGATAAAGGAGAGTATTCGGTAGATGAGCAGAGTGGGGAGGTTATGAGAAGCTTTGATACCGTGTTTGGTTATGCGGATTTGGGGGGGAAGACATCGGCACTGTATTTCAGTGAATCCGGGACAATCTCGATTTCCGGATGTACTCCCAGTGAAGTTTTAGGCGAAATCGATATGGTGTTAAATGACGGAAATGGGGCCACTATTCGTGTTACCGGGGCTTTTAAAGCCCAACCACTACCCTCAAACATCACATTGTAAATATTTTGGAAGTAAAAGATTAGAAGTCAAACGATAAAAGTACGACTCCTGAAGTTTGTTATTGATATAACAACTTTAGAGAACGCTGTTGGCATCGGAACTAGGAAATTCCTTCGGGAGTCTTCTTAGATTGAATTTAGGTTTCGGGGGAACTACCTGATTCATTTGCCGGTATCAATGATATTTTAACGTGTTCTGGGGTCGTACTGTTTGACTTTTAGTTACTTATACTATCCCGGTTCCCGCCGGAAGTTACTTCAGGAAACAGTTCAGATCTTATTCAATCACCTCCAGATTCAGTCAGGTATTCTACTGAATCCCATTTTTTTTAAGAAATATAACGTACCGGGCTGGTCCCTGACACAGGTCTGAAGGAACCGGAATTCAATATGGAATATGAGGGAGTTGCCTCCGGGAAGTAACGGGAGGTCTAAGGATCGACGGATCTGTAGGCGTCGAGAACTGCGAGTTCCCCTTCTTTGCCACTGATAGAATTGCCGTGTTCCATTCCAAGAATACCCGAATATCCCTGGCGCTGAATAAAGCGGAAGACATTGTCGTAGTTGATTTCACCCGTGCCGGGTTCCTTCCGTCCGGGGTTGTCGCCAATTTGGAAATAAGCGATCTCATCCCAGCATGCTTCAATGTTTGGGATCAGGTTTCCTTCCTGAATCTGCTGGTGGTAGATATCGAATAGAATTTTACAGGAGGGAGAGTTTACCGCTTTACAGATTTCATAAGCCTGAGGGGACTCCGAGAGAAATTGTCCGGGATGATCCCTGAAATTCAAAGGTTCCAGCACCATTGTAAGTTGATGGGGTTCCAGGATTTCAGCTGCCGCCCGAAGTGCCTCGACCACATGTGCGGTCTGAAAAGCCATGGATTGTTTCATATCCACATGTCCCGGAACTACCGTCATCCATTGGGCTCTCACCCTTTTTGCCACGGCTACCGCGGCTTTAATCTCATCTAAGAACGCCTGGCGAACCGCAAGATCTCCTGAAGCCAGATTTGGCTGAGACCAGGCTATGGTGTGGGCTACGAAAACACCCATTTTCATATCCCGATCCTCGAGAAATCGTCCGATTTTCTCTTGCAGAGCCACCGGGCGCTGTGCCATTTCATTGTCTTCAAATGCGCGAAATCCGGAGTCTGCCATGTACTGCAGCTGATCTAATGGATCCGCTCCGGCGTGGGCCTGGAACATTCCGAGATGTGGGGCGAAATTCAACCCAAAGGGCTCGGGGTGCACATTAGTAGCATTCCCGTGCAGGGCAGGGGAGGCAGCAGCGGCTACCGCGGCCAGACCTGTATTGCGAATAAAGGAACGTCGTTTCAAGAAAGATTGGTTACGATATAGACCAGGCTTTGCCACCTGTGAGCTCCGCCAGATCTGCGCACCCAATATACTCCCCGGGCACAGGCAGGTAGGCCAGCACCTCTTCCCCTACATATTCTGAAGTTTTATAGGACCAGATGACCGCATCGCGAAACTGGTTGGCAAAGGCAAATCTGGAGACATCCCCATCCAATTCGGCCTGTTGGCCCTGAGCCACGGCCTCGTTATAGGTCATCAGGGTTTCATAGATTTTCGCCTCCTCGTCTATTTCGCGCTTTTTAAGGGCTCCGGCCAACACGGGTTCCAGCTCTTCGGTCGTCAGGGTATCCCCGACTTGTTTACCCGAATCCGCCATGGCTTTCTCCATAAAATTACCAATCCCCAACTTCATGAGCGCTTGTTCCTCCGATTCAGAAACTTCTTTCATATAGCGGTCCAAAAAAGTATGCACTCCCACTTCTGTGGCAGACGGGGTATCGGTCTTGGGCAGTATCAAATCTGCCAATTGCATAATTACAGCACCTTCCTCCGGGGAAAAGAAAACCGGCGTCCAAACAGGACCACTATCCTGTTTGCAACTTTGCATCAGGCTTATTATCGTGGGTGTTGCTACGGTGTATCCGAGGGCTAACCCCATGTTTTTTAATGCGATTCTTCTGTCCATCAGATGTTTCCTTTTTGAAGTTCTTGTGCGGCGTGTTGTGCGGCCCGGGCTGTGAAAGCCATATAGGTAAGAGAAGGATTCACACAGGCTGCTGAGGTCATAAACGCTCCGTCCGTCACATAGACATTCTTAACGGCGTGAACCTGATTATATCCATTGACGACTGAGGTTTTTGGATCCCGACCCATACGAGCGGTTCCCATCTCGTGAATTCCCAGACCCAATGCTCCTGGGTTGTCAAAGGGTTGTACATCCTTTAACCCCGCTTTTTCGAGCATGGCTACTGCCTGTTCCTTCATGTCCTCCCGCATCTTCCATTCATTTTCTTTGAATTCCGCATCAAAGGTCACTGTGGGAAGGCCCCATTGATCCAGTTTGTCGTAATCCAATGTCATTCGGTTGTCTTCATAGGGAAGCACTTCGCCGAAACCTCCCATTCCGAAGTTCCATCCTCCGGGTTTCAGAATCGCCTCTTTCAGCGCTTTGCCATGAGAAAGTTCTTTGACCGAATCTTCCCAACTCCCGCGGCTGGCCCCACCCTGGTATCCATATCCCCGGATAAATTTATCTGTATTGGAGCTGCCTCCGAGGTTTCGGAACCTGGGGATGTAGATCCCATTTGGTTTCCGCCCTTTGTAATATTTGTCTTCAAAACCTTCAAACCGGCCACCAGCCCCAACACCCAAATGGTGATCCATGATATTGCGGCCAAGTTGATCCGAATCATTACCCATCCCGTTGGGAAACCGTTCTGATTTGGATTGCATCAGGATGGCCGTGGAAGCCATGGAGGAGGCGCAAAGAAAAATGACTTTCGCCTTAAATTCATATGTCTCTTTGGTGATCCGGTCGATTACCTTTACACCGGTTGCTTTTTTAGTATCCGGATCATACATGACTTCATGTACCACTGAATCGGGACGAAGCGTCATATTTCCGGTGGCTTCTGCCGCAGGAAGCGTAGAGGAATTACTGCTGAAATAGGCGCCGAAAGGACACCCTCTTATACAACGGTTGCGGTATTGACACCGCATCCGGTTTTTTCCTTCAAATTGTTTGTCACTGTTGATATGAGCTACCCGACCGGCAGTAATCACCCTTCCGTCAAAATGCTCCGCGACCTGTTCGCGAACGTGTTGTTCAACACAATTGAGCTCCATCATCGGCTCAAATACGCCGTCGGGCAATTGGGGGAGACCCAGAGATTCCCCGGTAACTCCGATATAGGCCTCGACCTTATCGTACCAGGGGGCGATGTCTTTGTAACGCACGGGCCAGTCTACAGCAATGCGATCCCTTTTGTTCGCTTCAAAATCCATATCACTCCATCGATAGCTGTGACGCCCCCACATAATGGAGCGACCGCCAACGTGATACCCGCGCATCCAGTCAAAGCGTTTGGTCTCATTATAGGGATGTTCCAGATCGTCGACAAACCAGAAATTATGAGGGGCCTTGACGGTGTATCCCGTACGCGCCTGTTTTACTTGTTTGGCCTTTTCCTCCCTTGGGAGCTCTCCATTGTTAGGGAAATCCCAGTCGTCCATATTGGCCGTGGGATAGTCTTCGATGTGGTTGACCATCCGGCCGCGTTCCAGTACCAGCGTTTTCAAGCCCTGCTCGCACAATTCCTTGGCGGCCCAGCCCCCGCTTATACCGGTGCCTACAACAATGGCGTCATAGGTTTCTTCTTCCTGGTTGTAATAAAACTTACTCATCAATGGGTTTGTTAGATCGCTAAAAGTATTAAATATTAAATTAATTTTCTACATTTAAAATCTGTTGTAACTAAAGGAATACCCTTTAAAAGGACCGATAAATAGGAATTTGACAATATTTTATAGATTCGGTTTCACCTTTGACCAAAACCCGGAGAGCCTCCGGGTCATCACAAACCAAAGATATCCCAGTAACGTATGAAGCGCAGAAATTTTATCTACCGAAGCAGTCAGGCCGGGATGGCCCTTGCCCTCCTTGGAATGGCGGCCTGTAAAGAAAAATCCAACAATATGATGACTACTGAGCCCGAGGCAGCAGGAGAACCCGAACCTGAGGCCCTTCCATTTTTTAAGTTATCTCTGGCGCAATGGTCCATTCATAAAATGATCCGGGAAGGAAACACCGATCCCTACCGGTTTGCCGAATTGGCAAAATCCTGGGGCTTTAGCGGACTGGAGTATGTAAGTCAGTTGTACAAGGAAGAACTGGACGATGATGCCGCGAATAAAATCCAGATGTTTACCGAGGCAGAAATGCAGACCTTTGTAGAACGATCTAATGAGGAGGCGAGAAAGCATGGGATGCAAAACCTCCTTATCATGATCGATGGTCAGGGCGATTTAGCCCTGAGCGACAAAGCAGCTCGTATGGCCGCTGTGGAAAATCATTTTAAATGGGTGGATGCCGCCCAGGCCATGGGATGTCATTCTATCCGGGTCAACCTTTCGGGCAGCAGCGATCCGGAGACCTGGGTAGCCAATTCTGTTGACGGGCTTAAAAGTTTAGCCACATATGCCCGGGGTAAAAACATTAACATCCTGGTGGAAAACCACGGAGGGCTTTCCTCGAATGCCGCTTTACTCACCCAGGTTATGCGAGAGGTGAATATGGAGAATTGCGGAACCTTGCCCGATTTTGGGAATTTCTGTATCCGAAGGGAAGATCCTTCAGATTATCAGGCCGGATGTGCTGAGGAATACGACCGTTATAAGGGCGTCCGGGAACTGATGCGTTTTGCAAAGGCCGTAAGCGCCAAATCTAACAACTTTGACGCTTCAGGAGATGAAATAGCCATCGATTATGTTCAGATGCTGCAGATTGTAAAAGATGCAGGGTACACCGGTTTTGTCGGGGTTGAATATGAAGGCGAAGTACTGAATGAGGAAGAGGGAATACGCGCAACGCGTGAGCTGCTTCTCAAAGCCGCAAAAAAGGTCTCCTAAGGCCAAAAAACGCTATGAAGGCATTTTTTCAACAGGTATTTGATTACAACTACCATTCAAACAAGCAACTGATAACTGCTTTCGCCGAATTGGAACTCGTTCCAGAGAAAAGCGTTGAACTTTTCAACCATATACTCAACGCCCATCATCTTTGGAATGCCCGAATTATGGAACAGCATTCGGAATTCGGGATTTGGCAGGTACACGAGCCCCGGGTATGGGAAGAGATCCATTATGACAATCAGCGGAATTCATTCGAGATCATAACCAATACCGATTTCTGGGAACGGCGGATTAAATACGAAGACTCGGAAGGAATGTCTTTTACCAGGAGTCTGCAGGATATACTTTTTCATATCATCAATCATTCCACCCATCACAGGGGGCAGATCCTGATGGATTTTCGCGCCGACGGTATTGACCCTCCCCAACAGGATTACATCTTTTACAAACACTAAACCAACACTTCATGAAGTCAACCGTTAAGTTTCAACTCTCCCTGATGATGTTTCTGGAATTCTTTATCTGGGGCGGATGGTTTGTGACTCTGGGAACCTTTTTGGGGGATAACCTCAAGGCCGACGGAGGTGAAATTGCCATGGCATTTTCCACCCAATCCTGGGGAGCTATCATCGCCCCCTTTATTATCGGGCTGGTTGCCGATCGTTATTTTAATGCGGAACGAATCCTGGGGGTGCTGCACCTGCTGGGCGCTGTTTTGATGTACCAAATGTACACTTCGGTTGATTTTGCAAACTTCTACCCGTATGTGTTGGGGTATATGATTATTTATATGCCCACCCTGGCTCTGGTGAATTCCATTTCCTTCAATCAAATGAAGGATCCGGCCAAAGAGTTTTCCCTGGTCCGGGTATTCGGCACCATCGGTTGGATTGTGGCAGGACTGCTAATCAGTTATGTTTTTCTGTGGGATTCTCCCGAGGCCCGTGCAGAGGGAATGCTAAAGAACACCTTTTTGCTGGTAGCTATTGCATCTGCATTTCTTGGGCTGTTCAGTTTTTTCCTTCCCAAAACCCCCCCGACGGCAGACCGGAACGAGAAGGTGGGAATCTCTACCCTTCTGGGCCTGGATGCGCTGAAATTACTGAAGGATCGAAATTTCCTGATCTTTTTTGTGTCCTCTATTCTCATCTGTATTCCACTGGCTTTTTACTATCAGAACGCGAACCCGTTTCTCTCTGAAATCGGAGTGGACAATCCGACGGGAAAAATGACCATAGGCCAGGCCTCTGAGGTGCTCTTTATGTTGTTGTTGCCTTTTTTCTTTAAGAAATTCGGATTTAAAAAGACCATTATCGCCGGTATGCTGGCATGGACCATTCGCTATTTCCTTTTTGCTTATGGCAATGCAGGTGATCTCGCGTTTATGCTTATACTCGGTATCGCACTTCACGGGATTTGCTACGATTTCTTTTTTGTGTCCGGACAGATTTACACCGATTCAAAAGCCGGAGAAAAATATAAAAGTGCCGCTCAGGGACTCATAACGCTGGCTACTTATGGTATGGGGATGCTCATTGGATTTTGGGTTGCCGGACAGATTTACGACATGAACCTCATCTCTGAAAATAGTCATGATTGGAATGGTATCTGGACCTTCCCCGCTCTTTTTGCCCTCGGGGTATCCGTACTCTTTGCCCTATTCTTTAAGAACGAAGTGATTGAATACAAAAAATAATATTGAAGTTTACTACTATGCCAAAGAAAATACGACTTGGAATTCTTGGGGGTGGAGGAGACTCCCTGATAGGGATTCTGCATCGGGTCGCAGCCCATATGTTCGATAATTATGAGATCGTGGGTGCAGTCTTCAGTCCCGACCATCAGGAGAGTCTGGATTTTGCCAAAGAAATTGATATTCCAACAAATCGCATTTATCCGGATTTTGATACCCTGATATCTGAAGAATTGAAGTTGCCAGAATCGGAACGGATTCAGGTATGTTCAGTGCAAACGCCGAACTTTTTGCATTTCCCCATGGCCAAAAAACTTTTGGACAACGGTTTTCATGTGATTTGTGAAAAACCGATGACCACGACCTATGAGGAAGCCAAAATACTTCGGGACGCACATCAGAAGGCCGGAACCGTTTTCGCTGTAACACATACCTATACCGGGTATCCTATGGTACGTCAAATGCGGGAACTGGTGCGATCCGGCGCCCTTGGCAAGATTCATAAAGTAGATGCCCGTTATTATCAGGGATGGATTAACCCGATTATACACGATGCCGAAAAGCGGAAGTCCGTCTGGAGACTCGACCCGACCAAAGCGGGGATCAGTTCCTGTATGGGCGATATTGGAGTGCATGCCTTTAATATGATTGAATACACCACAGGACTGCAGATCAAGTCCCTTCTGTGTGATTTCAATTATTTGTACCAGGATAATGTTATGGACGTCGACGGTACCGTCCTCATACGGATGGGAGACCACGTAAAAGGAGTGATACGGGCCAGCCAGGTGGCTACGGGTGAAGAAAACGGACTGGCCATTCGGATTTACGGAGAAAAAGGAGGTCTTGTCTGGGAACAGGAGCGCCCGAATTTTCTCTATAAACTGAGTGATACGGAACCCTTACAAGTATATAAACCGGGGCATGCCTATAACTCTGACCTTTCTCTGGACGGAACTAAATTGCCCGCAGGACATCCCGAGGGGATTTTCGATGCCATGGGGAATATTTACCGGGGCGTGGCAAGGGCCATTCGCGGGGCGGAATTTGACCCCGGGGAATTTCCGACCATGACCGATGGGGTCCGGGGATTAAATTTTATCGAAGCCACGGTGGCTTCCCATAAATCCGGAAATACCTGGGTTACGCTGGATTAATCTGGTGAAGGAAGCGCTGTGGGGTGCCAAAACACTCCGCGTTATTGGGCGTTTTAAGGGCGCTCGTAGATTGTTTCGAACTCCTCGCAGACCACGATCATACTCTCACGGGGAACTTTTCCAAATGGCTCAAGTTCCTGCGTATAATATTCCCAATGGACGCGTTTCCAGTACTCCAGGGAACCGTCACCTTCCCCTTCCAGGCGGGCATATTCGGGTGAAATACTAAAAAAAGGCTTGAGGCGGACTTTTGTAGTTCGGATGATGCAATGGGCATATCCGTTAAAATCCGTCACGATATTCAGATCTCCTATTTTAGGCAGGGGTTCCCCTCTTTGCTGAAGTCCTATCAGCGAATGGGAGGTGCTTCTTTTCTGCCCGTTTTGCGCCAACTGGGCGCAGGTATTGGCGACTTCTTCAGTAGCTCCGAAATACCCGGCAGGCGGCTCCTGCACATTGAGGTATTCCGGATGCTCTTGTACAAAAGCCTTCCAAAGTGAAGCTATAGATGGATTCTTCATACGTTTGAATTCAGATTATTTAAAACCTCCATTTTTGAACTTTTGAGCGGCGTGATTTGCCGCCCGGGCCGTGAAAGCCATATAGGTCAGAGAGGGATTAACACAGGAGGAGGACGTCATAAATGCGCCATCAGTCACATAGATATTCGGTACCTCGTGCACCTGGTTGTGCCGGTTCACAACTGAAGTCCGCACGTCGTACCCCATCCGGGCCCCACCCATTTCGTGAATACCCAGGCCGGGCCCGGTCTCATTTTCATAGGGTTCTACCTCAGTAAAACCTGCAGCTTTAAACATGCTGGTTATTTCCCTGAGGATATCTTCCCGCATTTTATATTCATTTTCTTTAAAGCTCACATCAAAATCCAGTTGAGGGAGACCCCACCCGTCTTTCTCCGTAGGGCTCAATCCAACCCGGTTTTCCCAATACGGCAACATTTCACCGAAACCGGTGGCTCCAATTTGCCAGGTTCCAGGTTTCAGCAGACCCGCCTTTAAATCGGCTCCATATCCTAATTCAGCTACGGCTTCCGACCAGTCTCCCCGGGACGCTCCCCCCTGGTATCCAAAACCCCTGAGGTATTCCCGTTTCGGTTGCCCATCCAGATTCACGAACCTCGGGATATAGAAGCCATTAGGCCTCCGTCCCTTATAATATTTATCGAGGTGGCCGGGAACTTTTGCGTTGGCGCCCAGCTGGTAGTGGTGGTCCATGATATAACGACCTAATTGGTCGTGGGTGTTGCCAATGCCTTCCGGGAATCGCGCGGATTTTGACTGCAATAGAATTCCAACGGAAGCCATAGCCGAGGCACAGAGAAAAACTATGCCCGCATTAAAGGTGTGTGTTTCACGTGTTTCTGAATCGATGATCCGTACTCCTGTGGCCAGCCCTGAGGCTTCATCATAAAGCACTTCATGGACGATAGAGTGGGGTCTGAGGGTCATGTTCCCGGTGCGCTCAGCTGCGGGAAGGGTCGAAGAATTGCTGCTGAAATACCCCCCAAAAGGACATCCCCGCCAACAGCGGTTTCTGTACTGACACGGGTTGCGCCCTTCCGGAACTTTCGCGGTATCTGTAACGTGGGCCACCCTGCCAATGGTCAGGAGTCTCCCGTCTTCAAACTCCTGAGAAAGGGCGGCTTTAAGATCCTCTTCCGGGCAGGTAAGGTCCATTGGTGGTTGGAATACACCGTCCGGGAGCTGGTCCAGGCCCAGAGCCTCCCCACTTACTCCAATATAGGATTCCACCTTATCATACCAGGGGGCTATATCCCTGTACCTCACAGGCCAGTCCACCCCGATACCTTCTTTTAGGTTTGCTTCAAAATCCAGATCACTCCACCGATAACTCTGCCGGCCCCAGGTAAGTGAACGCCCACCCACCTGATACCCGCGAATCCAATCAAAGCGCTGAGTTTCCTGGTAGGGATGTTCCATGTCATTTACAAAGAAATGAGCGACATCCGGTCTGGGTGCCCATCCTACTCTAAGTTGTTTATGATACTGTTTTCGTTCCTCTGCCGTCAGTTGATTGCCATTGGGCAGGTCCCAGGTATCCAGATTCATCGTCGGGTAATCGGTAATATGTGTGACCATAGGTCCCCGCTCGAGCACCAGGGTCTTCAGGCCATTCTCGCAAAGTTCTTTGGCTGCCCAACCTCCGGTTATTCCAGTGCCCACGACAATGGCGTCATACGTTTGTGAAGCGTTGTTGTTATTTGTGGTCACGAATTCCTTAGTATTTTTCTATATTTATGATCCGCCTGAAGGGCTCAGGTCTCTTTTCCGAAACATCTGTTAAATATAGGATATTAAAGCATAACCTGCGGTTTAAACATCGCTGACAAACCTCAAAACACCTATGAAAACCATTAAAGGCCCGGCCGTGTTCCTGGCGCAATTTGTAGACAGCAAAGCTCCTTTTAATTCCCTTGAAGGGATGTGCCAATGGGCAGCAGATCTGGGTTATAAGGGGATACAGATTCCAACCTGGGAGTCTTTTTTGATCGATCTGGACAAGGCCGCTGAAAGCCAGACGTACTGCGATGAACTCAAGGGCATCGTCGGTTCTTATGGTCTTGAAATTACAGAGCTCTCAACCCACTTGCAAGGGCAGTTGGTGGCCGTACATCCGGCTTACGACCTGATGTTTGATAATTTTGCGCCGGATGCCGTCAAGAATAACCCAAAGGCGCGAACGGCCTGGGCCGTAGAGGTTGTTAAAAAGGCAGCTACAGCCAGCCGGCGTTTAGGGATCAAGGCCCATGCAACTTTTTCAGGGGCATTACTCTGGCATACCTGGCACCCCTGGCCGCAAAGACCTCCGGGCCTTGTGGAAATGGGTTTTGAAGAATTGGCCAAACGCTGGAAACCCATCCTGGACCATTTCGATGCCGAGGGAGTGGATGTATGTTACGAGATCCATCCGGGGGAAGATTTACACGATGGGGATACTTTTGAGCGATTCTTAAAGGCTACCGGGAATCATCCCAGGGTGAATATTCTTTACGATCCAAGTCATTTTGTACTTCAGCAACTGGACTATATTGAGTATATCGATTACTACCATGAGTTTATCAGGTCTTTCCACGTAAAGGACTCGGAGTTTAATCCTACGGGAAAAAAAGGAGCCTTCGGGGGTTATAACGATTGGGGAGACCGGGCCGGACGATATCGGTCTTTGGGGGATGGACAAATCGACTTTAAAACGATTTTCTCCAAGCTGACTCAATATGGTTGTGATGTTTGGGCGGTTATGGAATGGGAGTGCTGTATTAAATCTCCGGAGCAGGGCGCCAGGGAGGGTGCCCGGTTTATCCAGGAGCATATCATTGAAGCCACGGAAAAAACATTTGACGACTTCGCCGGGGGAGCTGTCGATAAAGAAATGCTTCGAAAAATTCTCGGTCAAAACCCCGATTTATGAAGACAACCGCACTAGGGCTGTGTATATTGCTGCTTTTGGGCAGCGCCTGTAAGGAGAAACCGGCTACCGATAAAACGAAAATGGAACAAGATTCACAAATGGAACAAGCTTCTGAAATGGCGCCTGCGGAGACTGATTCGTGGGAGGTTCTTTTTGACGGCACCTCTATGGACGCCTGGAAAGGGTATCGGACAACTGAGGTTCCTGCTCCCTGGAAAATGGAAGATGGGGCTATGGTTTTTTACCCACCCGAAAATGGCCCTGAGGGTGAGAGCTATAATCTGGTAAGCCGTAAAGAATACACCAGTTTTATCCTGTCCCTGGAATGGAAAATCTCTGAGGGCGGGAATTCAGGGATCTTCTGGGGCATCGTGGAAAACCCGAAATACGGCCAGCCTTATGAGACCGGGCCTGAAATTCAAGTCCTGGATAATGAGAAGCATCCGGACGCCCTCAACGGAGACACGCATCAGGCAGGGGCACTTTACGACATGGTTGCACCGGAATCCGATGTCACAAAACCGGCAGGGGAATGGAACCAATGTGAAATCACGGTGGATTACAAAACTGAAAGGGGCAAAGTGGTTTTGAATGGCACGGAAATACTTTCATTTCCTTTAGGGAAAGAGGCCTGGGATGCCATGGTAGAAAAATCTAAATTTAAGGGATGGGAAGGCTTTGGAAAATCTCAAATGGGAAAAATTGGCCTGCAAGATCACGGGGACATCGTGGCTTACCGAAACATAAAAATTAAATCACTTTAGTATGATCAGAATCTGTTCTATTCTTCTTTTGGGGATGTTGTTTGTGGCCTGCGGACAAAAAGAACCCACACCACCCCAGCCACCAGAGCCGCCTACGGCTCCGGGCATCTCGTATCCGGAATATCAGGGACAGGAACCCACTACCCCTGAGCAGACCGAGGTGTACGAACCCGCACCTCCTGTGGTGGCACCAAAGAGCCGGAACGGGGCGCCTTCTGATGCGTTGGTCCTCTTTGATGGTAGTGGTTTCGAAGAGTGGACCATGACACGAGACAGCTCCGAGGTTATCTGGCACCTGAATGAGGACGGGAGTATGACGGTTGCGGACAAAACGGGGGATATTCAGACCAAACAGAATTTTGGCGATCTTCAGTTACACCTGGAATGGCGCTCACCAGCCGATATTCAGGGAGCCGGCCAGAGTCGTGCCAACAGCGGTGTTTTTCTCAACAATCTCTACGAGGTGCAGGTATTGGACAACAATGACAATAAGACCTATGTAAACGGACAGGTCGCCTCTGTATACAAGCAACATATACCTCTTGCAATGGCGGCAATGCCCAGCGGAGAGTGGAATACGTATGACATTTTTTATCGTGCCCCGGACTTTGACGCAGCGGGGAATAAAGTCAAATCAGGGACGATTACTGTAATACATAACGGGGTTCTGGTTCAGGATCACGTCGAAATCAAAGGCACTACCCCGTATATCGGTTGGCCGAAGAACCCGTCTCATGGTAAAGGGCCTATCCGGCTTCAGGATCATGGGGATAACAGCCGGGTGAGTTACCGGAATATCTGGGTTCGGGAGCTGTAATTTCATCATGAAATATTACCTGATTCAGGCCTGATGCAGGCCACTTTTTTACCAAGAACACACTTTAATATACACCTGGCACAGGGAAGCTTCCCTGTGCCACATTTTCCCCGTGGGTCTTAGAGTCGTTAACTTAATTTTAACGAAACCCAAACTTTGTAGGATATGAAAATAATCCTTGCCCTGATGGCAGCAACCCTTATAGGAAACGCCATCTACGCCCAGGGGGCCATAACGGGAAACATTCCCGACTGGTCCAACGGTTCCGGCGAAGTCGCCCTGGTAATGATGGGTCCTCCCGTGCTCCTCGGGACATTCGATGAACAGGGGCGCCTTGAGATCCCGCTGCCCCCGGATTTCCTGGCTCAGGCCCGAAAGGAAATCGAAGAAGCCAATGCCGCGGCTTCTGGTGGGTGGGAAGCGTCTCTGCCCATACTGGGGGATCGTTACTCCTGTCCGGGAGGTGCCCTTGAGGTCACCGGGGGCGACCAGCCCATTTCCGGGTTTCCTGCCATGGGGAGCTTCGACCTGCTCAGCATGGAAAAGGAAGAGCGATATGGCTACCTGATGGCTGCCAGTTCCCGGGATTTCGCGGAGGGTATGGAACCCTATAATTTTAAGCCCGGGTACTTTCTGGAATGGCATTTCGTGGAGGAGCCGGCCAGTGTCAAAGGCAGCTGCAGTTCCGACGCCTACGCGATGAACGCAGAAGAACTTTACACGGCAACAATGGAGTACGACCTGGACTTCATAAAAGGATGGAATATCGTCAAATACGAAATCCTGGAGGTGTTCACTGATCGGGAGGGTAACAGCTATCCCATGAAGGAAAAATACACCGCCCTGGGGGAAATGCCGGCCGATGTCCAATTCATTTTTATGCCCGATTAAGTTTCCGGATTCCTTTATGGGGGAAACTTATCCCTTGCGGCCTGCGCCCTGTCAGGCACAGTATTGTCAGGGGGAGAGCCCCGGCTGCTGTCGGGCCACATACGGACCACCCCTGTGAGGTTTATCTGCATTAATCGGATTACCCCTTTAATGCTGTCATACATACATCAATCGGGTTGCTTTTTACATTCCGCCCATTGTAATGCCTTATTTTTTTGTATCTTAAAAAGTGGAAAAAGAAGTACAATCCGGCCTGCGCTTCCGGAATTCTCCGCGGTATTTCACGGGCCATAAAAACTAAAAAACACTACTGAAATGAAACGAATTGCACACTTAGGACTATTGTTGGGATTCCTGCTACTCACATGTAATCTTCAGGGACAATTCCTGAAAAAACTTAAACAAAAGGTCGAAAGTCAGGTAGAGGATGTGGTCGCCGAAAAGATCGCAGCGAAAGCGGCAGGAGAAGCGGGGAAACTCATGGATAAGGCCTTTGATGATTTGCTCGAAGGGGGTATAGGGGAAAGTGCAGGTTTTCCCATAGGCGGGGATCCCGTAAACCCAGAGGATATTCCGGATTCTTATGATTTCGAATGGGCCTATGAGCTCACCATAACTACAGATCAGATGGAAGAGTCTTTTCCCATGACCTATTTGCTCAAAGAAGGATCTCCATACTGGGGAATGAATATAGAGCAACAGGGGACTTCCATTTTGATGGTTTTCGACGCGGATAAAATGATGACGCTAATGTTTATGGATAACGCCGAAGCCCGGTTTATGACCGCCTCAAAAATTCCTGAACAATTCCTTGAGGGAGAAGAGTTCTCCCCCCAGGATGGATATGAGATCAGGGAACTTCCCGCCAAAGAGATTTTGGGATATAGCTGCAAAGGTTTTGAAATGGAAGATGCCCAATATAAAACGACGGTATATACAACCTTTGAAACCGAGGTGAGCTTCAGCGATATGTACAAGAAAAACGAGCATTTCCCTGAAGATTTCGATATGGAGTGGATACGGGATGGTGAGAAATCCGGAATGATTATGGAGATGGTGATTGAGGATAAAACGAAAAATGAACTGGACGCCAAAATGGTATGTACCCGTCTCGAACGTGCGTCTCAAACCATAACCACTTCGAATTATCAGAACTTCGGAGGGAGATAATCCCCGGAAATCTCGACAGAAAATTCTCTTGGGGATTGATGACCCTCGGGGAATCCTGTCAATGCGCTGAAGGCAACGTAGAACTGGTCAATGGGGAACAAGAACTATCAACCCTTGCGTTACCAAAGGAGATTGCGCTATGGATTCCTATCCTGTTAATGGCGATCAGATGTATACACGTAACACGTCCTATAATTTAGACCTGAAACCCGGGTGGAACCTAATTAAGTATGAGATATCAGAAATATTTACAGATGAAGGGGGAAAAACCTATCCGGTTCGGGAGAGTTATACCAGCATTTCTGAATTACCCTCAGATCTGCAATATGTTTTCCTTCCTGAACGAGGTTTCCTCAACCGGGAGCGGATTGGGCAAGAACTTGTTGCCGTCTATTCCCCCCGTACCAAAGTTTTCTAAGGGTTTTTTATACAGCGTTTTCTTTCTCGCAATAAATCTTTGTACCGCCCAGGAGGCTATACAGGGAGTAATCCCGGATTGGAATTTCGGTGAGGGCGATGTGATTACGGGCTTTAAGGAACCCAGGAAAATTGGCACTGTAAGTCCTGACGGAAACTTCACAATCCCGCTTACTCCAAATTTTATTCAAAAACGAAAAGAGGAAATCGATAAAAACCCCCCGGTATCTTCCGCAGACAAGACGAGCCCTTTTATGGACCTGGACAGGGTTTTTAGAAGAAGGGGCGGGTCTATCGTACTGGACAATGCGATTCAACCCGTGGGTTCTCTCTCCAATGTGGGGGTCTATGGCATTGGGAATATGGAGGGTCAGGAGCTTTTTGGCCTGCTGATTGCAGCCAGTTCTGAGACTTTTGCAGAGTCCGTGTTGAGTATGCCCTCTTTTGAATTTACGCCGGGGTTTTTGATTGACTGGTATTATGTGGACAAAGCCGCTACCATAAAAGGTGTAACCACCGAAGAGTCCCTGGGGGTAGACCAAAAGGAAACCTTCACCAATACCATGGAATACGACCTCGAATTCCAGCCCGGTTGGAATATGGTGAAATACGAGATTCTTTCTGTTTTTGAGGATAGGGACGGCAGGACCTATCCCAGGGCAGAACGATATATTTCCCTGACGTCCCTGCCGGAGGATTTTGAATTTGTTTTTGTCCCGAAATAGGGCGGATCACTTCATGGAAGACGCCTGAAGGGGGTGCTGAAGCCGGGGTTTATACAGATATATAAGGGCGGGTGGTCCTTTTCAAATTTTATTACCTTTGGCAAAACAGGCCTGACAGGTATGATTCAATCCATGACCGGTTTCGGAAAGCACGTACTACAGCTTCCCGGAAAGAAAATTACAGTAGAAGTAAAATCCCTCAACAGTAAAAGTCTGGACATCAATGCCCGGGTCCCGCAGGTTTATCGGGAAAAGGAACTGGAGTTTAGAAATACCATCGCCCGTATGCTCGACCGGGGTAAAATCGATTTTTCACTCTACATAGAGTCTAATGGCGAAGAGGCTTCCACGCGGATCAATCAGAGTGTGGTACGCGACTATATGGCTCAGTTAGGGGAGATAGCTCCCGGAGATACCGTTCGCCTGCTCGAAATGGCCCTGCGCCTTCCGGATACGTTAAAAACAGAACGGGAAGAGTTGGATCCCGAAGAGTTTGCGGTAATCCAGGAAGCCCTCTTAAAGGCTCTGGAGGAACTACTGTTATTCAGGTCTGAAGAAGGGAAAACCCTTGAAACAGATTTTGTCCAGCGGATTGAAACCCTGCAAAGGCTTCTTGAAGAGGTGAAAACTATGGATGCAGACCGCCTCGGAGCCGTTCGGGAACGTCTTGACAGGGCCGTGGCAGACCTGCGTGAAACGGCAGACCCCAATCGCTTTGAACAGGAACTTATATATTATCTGGAGAAGTACGATATTACGGAGGAAAAGGTGCGATTGTCCCGGCATTTGGAATATTTCTTAAGCACGATGGATGCGAATGATTCCAACGGGAAAAAGCTCGGTTTTATTTCTCAGGAAATCGGGAGGGAGATCAATACCATCGGCTCTAAAGCCAATGATGCAACTATGCAGCGAATCGTGGTTCAGATGAAGGACGAACTCGAAAAAATTAAGGAACAGATGCTGAATGTGTTATGAAAAAGGGCGGAAAACTAATTGTCTTTTCGGCCCCTTCCGGAAGTGGAAAAACCACGATTGTCAGGCATTTACTCTCTCAGCCGGAATTGAACCTGGCCTTTTCAGTTTCAGCCACCTCCCGTCCGAGGAGACCTAAAGAAAAGCAGGGGGAACACTATTATTTTATGTCCATTTCAGAATTTAAAAAACATATAAAAAATGACGATTTTCTGGAGTGGGAGGAAGTGTACCGGGATAATTTCTACGGAACCCTCAAATCTGAAGTAACGCGTTTGTGGGATGAAGGTAAAAATGTCATTTTTGATATTGATGTAGCCGGGGGATTGCGAATCAAGCGAAAGTTTCCCGACCTGACACTGGCTGTTTTTGTGAAGCCACCCAGCGTGGATGAACTCAAAATCAGGCTTAAAAAACGCAGTACAGAAAATGAGGATAAAATCAATATGCGAATAGCTAAGGCCTCTATTGAACTGGCTACAGCCCCGCAGTTTGACAAAATAGTCAAAAACTACGATCTGGACACCGCCCTGAAAGAATCCCGGGATTTGGTTGCGGATTTTGTCGGGCTGCCTCAAGATAAGACTAAAGCTGACCCGGAGAAATAGGTCAGCGGGGATTCCGATGAAAAAGACCGGATTGTTTTTTGGAACCTTTAACCCGATACATATCGGTCATCTGGTCATCGCTAACCATATGGCAGAGTTTTCGGATCTGGACGAAGTTTGGTTTGTGGTAACCCCTAAAAGCCCGTTTAAAGTCAAGCAGACCCTTTTAGAGAACCACCACCGGTATCAGATGGTCTATGAGGCCATTCGCGAATACCCCAGGTTGAAACCCTGCGATATTGAGTTTAAACTGGCCCAGCCCAACTACACCATCCATACCCTTACTCATCTGCAGGAGCGCTACGGAGCGTCACATCAATTTGCCCTGATCATGGGTGAAGACAATCTCAAAGGGTTTCATAAATGGAAGAACTACGAAGCTATTCTGGCCTATTATCAGATTTATGTATACCCAAGGATGTCCGATCAAAAAATTCCGGAAGCCCTCGAGAACCATCCCCAGATCCACAGGGTTTCCGCCCCTGTAATGGAAATTTCATCCACTTTTATCCGCACCCACCATAAGGAAGGGAAGAACATCAGGCCGCTATTGCCTGAGGCGGTCTGGACCTATATGGATGAGATGAATTTCTACAGATAAGCTATGAAACCGGGGGCGTTTCAAAGGACGACCTTACGGTGAAGAAGTCTTATATTTGGGAGAATTCACAAGCCGATTTTTATGAGATTTATTACCCTTGCTATTTTCCTGGTAGTTTGTGCAGCTGTTTCAGGTCAGAAGAAGGTCCTGGACCATTCGGACTTCGAAATTTGGAACAGCATTGAGAATAAACACCTGTCTCCGGATGGTGCGTTCGTGTTGTACCATTTGGAAAAAGGAGAAAAAGATCAGTTCCTGAAGATTAAACATACTGACGGCCGCCCGGCTTTTTCCTATGACCGGGCCCGTGACGGGCAGTTTACCAATAACTCGAAATACACGCTCTTTACCATCGGTGCCTGGAAGGACAGTGTGCTCGCGTTGAAACGGAGAAAAGTCAAAAAAGAAGACTTGCCCGGCGACAGCCTGGGGATATATGATCTCGAGAAAGGCTCCCTTTTAAAACTTCCGAATGTCCGGTCGTTAAAGGTTCCCGAGGAGTGGTCTGAATTCATTGCCTTTCAGGTGGAGCCGGAAAGAGAATCAAAGAGCAAAGAAAAGGACTCCACCGACTCCGGAAAATCAAAGAAAAAGGAGAAAAAGCCAGGAAAGAAGAACGGGTATCACCTGGTGGTATGGGAGTTGGAGACCGGTCGGCACGATACCTTTAAGTTTGTCACCGATTATGTATTTGCCAAGAAGGCGAAACGCCTGGCTTTCACAACCACCGGTGAAACGGAAGAAGATGATGCAGGACTCTACGTCATGGATCTCGAAAAGGAAAAACTCCAGGCCATACACGCCTCAAAAAAGGCAGAATACAAGCAGCTGGCTTTTTCCGATTCCGGGAAACATTTCGGGTTTGTCACCGATGAAGATACGACCAAAGTACAGGTTCGCCCAGCCCGATTATATTACTGGAACGACGCCCTTGAGGCTGCGGAAGTAGTCGCAGGACCTGGCATGGAGGTGACGGATCTATTGCCCTCAAAATATGAGAAAGTGCACTTTTCGGAAAATGATTCCAGAATGTATTTTGGCCTTGCAAAGCCTCAGGTTCTCCGCGACACGTCTTTGCTGGAGGAGGAAGTTGTCAATGTGGAGGTGTGGACCTTTGACGAACCCAGACTGTACACCGTACAGGAAATTCAACTCAAAAACGATTCGATTTCGAGTTATACAGCCGTAGTGCAACTACCCTCCCGAAAGGTTCATCCATTGGCCTCAGCGGCCTATCCGGACATTGCACTGGGAGATGAGGGGAATGCCCCTTTTACCCTGGTCAGCACACGTACTCCCTACGATCTGCAGCGGCAATGGACGGGGAGGACCACCCGGGATTACGCCCTTGTAAATAGCGCAGATGGATCGATGAAAGAGGTGTTAACGGGCGTGTCGGGCCCGGTGGATTTAAGCCCGAAAGGGGCGTATATTTTTGGGTATCAGTCCACGGATAGCACCTGGTTTTCGTACAACGTACAAACCGATGTGCGAAAAGACCTGACCCGCGGGAAGGTCTTTTACGATGAACTACACGATAGCCCAAGTCTGCCCTCGTCCTATGGCGAGGCCGGATGGACGGAAAAAGATCAGGCGCTCATCCTCTACGACCGATACGATTTATGGAAATTCAACCCCGATACCGGGGTGGGGGAACGATTGACAGAGGGGCGGGAAACCCGAACGGTATACCGATATGTCTCCCTGGATAAAGAGCAACGTTATCTGGATTCCAAAGCGGAGTGGTTACTCACCACATTTGATGAGGAAGACAAAAGCACCGGGTACGCCCTTTTGAATCCCAGGCGTAAAACCGTTAAGTCGCTGCTGGAAGGTCCGTACCGATACAGTACTCCTGTAAAGGCGGAAAAGGCCAATACCTATATATTCACCCGGGAATCTTTTGAAATTTTCCCGGATATCTGGGCCAGTGAAGCAGATTTTAAAGATGCGGTTCAGATCAGCAGGGCAAACCCCCAGCAGGAGGCGTATCGCTGGGGCACTATTGAATCCGTGCAGTGGACCTCTCTGGATGGAGAACAGTTGTCTGGGATGCTGGTGAAGCCTGAAGGATTTGATCCGTCGAAAAAATACCCCATGATTGTTAATTTTTACGAGAGAAGTTCAGATGGGTTGCATCGCCACAGAGCTCCTGCTCCGGGTCGGTCCACAATCAATTACACCTTTTATGCGAGCCGGGGGTACCTGATCTTTAATCCGGACGTACACTACCGGATTGGGTATCCGGGGGAGAGTGCTTATAATTGCGTCATTCCCGGGGTTACGGCCCTGATTGAAAAAGGCTTTGTTGACAAGGATAATATCGGGGTACAGGGACACAGTTGGGGCGGGTATCAAATCGCCTATCTGGTAACAAAAACAGATATGTTTAAGGCGGCGGAGGCCGGAGCACCCGTGCCAAATATGATTAGTGCTTATGGGGGCATTCGCTGGTGGACGGGCCTGAGCCGGCAATTCCAGTACGAACATACCCAGAGCAGGATTGGGGGAACGCCCTGGGAATACCCCATGCGCTATCTGGAAAATTCACCCATTTTTAACCTCGATAAAATTAACACTCCCTTGCTCATCATGCATAACGACGCCGATGGGCACGTGCCCTGGTATCAGGGGATCGAATTTTTTGTGAGCCTCAGGAGGTTGGGTAAGCCGTCCTGGTTTTTGAATTATAATGGAGAGCCACACTGGCCGTTAAAACTTCAGAACAGAAAGGATTTTAATATCCGGATGGCCCAGTTCTTCGACCATTATTTGCAGGGAGCTCCGGAACCTGTATGGATGAAGCGGGGCGTTCCGGCTTTGGAAAAAGGGATCAATCAGGGATATGAGCTTATAAGCGCGGGTGGACAGGAGTAAGTAGCTCCTCCTGAGAGTCTAATTTTCACCCTCGTTCTGAAGGAGATTCACAGCCCATTGCAGCGCATTATCGATCGTGGGGTAGATGGCGTTGGGGCAATGTACAAAACGAGCTTCGAGTTCTGCAATTTTTCGGTTGATCTCATTGTAGACCACCCAGGCATAACCAGTAATGTGGGGAGCGAGTTTTTTAACCTCATAATACATGGTAGGATCCAGGGAATAAGAGTATTTCCGGTCAGAAATATACACCACGGAAGTATTGCGGTAGGCCTCCCAGCTCAGTGCCAGAAGCGGCAGTATATTGTCCATGCAAATTTGCATTCCTTCCCGGACCTGACCCACAACCACATGCTCATAAAAGCTAAAAGTTCCTATCGCCAAATCATGCGTTGTCAGATAGGTTTTTTCGAGAAATTCCGTGGACATTTGCCTTATATCATTTAACTAAAACTAAATTAAAAACCTTTGTAAGTGCATATTATATCGGGGATAATCGATGAAATGCACTAAAAATCCTGTAAGATGTCAGTTCCGAGGTGTTTGGCTTCACGGTTGGTGTACCAGCTCCTGGTTTTAGGGAGACGCATTTCATTTAATAAGAATTCCCCTTCAAGCATGATGTATTCTCCGTCATTTTTAGCTTTGTCGTGATAAAACTGATAGGCCTCCATGGCAAAAGATTCCGGGTCGAAATAGAAATACCAAAGGTCTTTACCTACTTCCGGATCGTAGTTCACCTCTAAAACCCAATACTCCTTCCCCTGAAAAGTCCGTTTTTCGGCTACAGGACTGATACGTGTTCCAGGATCCCTCAGCTTCATTGGAAGTCCATAGAGATAGGAGTAATAATCCCGATACATTTTGGCACTTTCGCAAGTCAGTCGATGGGTTTTGGCATCGGCTTCAGAAAAATCTTCCCTTCCATTTAAATGTAAGGTGCAGTTTTGGCCCACCAGTTCGTAGGTCTTTTCGTCTTCCCCTTGCCGCACATGCAGGCGGAAACGCCCCTCGTTTTGATCCATAGTGATCTCGCTCAGGCGGTCAGGGCGGTCAGGGGTTTCCATACGTACATTGAAGGAGCCTTCAAAAGATCCCCATAAACCATTGGGATCGTGATAGGAAATGCTTTTGTCCAAGATTTGCTGTGGGGATAAGTCCTGGCTATTGCCTATAAAAATGCAGAAAAGAAAACAGAACAGATAAAAGAGGTTACGCATCGGATTGAATTCATGACTTATTTACTACGAGTTTAATAAATTTACATTATTCTAACGTTAAGATGATATAAAATAAACAATAAGCCTGTCTGCTGCTGAAGTAATGAGATACGCATTCACAGACATTTTACAGTTGGTTGGGGCGCTGGGGCTTTTCCTGTTTGGGATGAAAGCCATGAGCGACGCCCTGACCAAACTCGCCGGAGATCGGATGCGGGCTATATTGGCGGGCCTGACCTCCAACCGGTTTATGGGAGTGCTTACCGGTTTTCTGATTACCTCCGTGATTCAGTCTTCCTCCGCCACAACGCTTATGGTGGTGAGCTTTGCCAATGCGTCCCTCCTGACATTGACAGAGTCGCTAAGTGTCATTATGGGGGCCAATATCGGGACTACGATTACCGCCTGGATGATCACCCTGCTCGGTTTTAAAGTAAGTATGAGTAGTATTGCGCTGCCTCTGGTAGGCCTGGGGGTTGGGCTCACGTTTTTTAAAAACAAGAACTGGGAGTACTGGGGCACCTTCATCGTGGGGTTCGGACTGTTGTTCATCGGTCTCGAATTCCTGAAGGAACACATGCCGGATATTGAGAAAACCCCGGAAGTCCTGGCATTTTTAGAACGCTACACCCGGCATGGATTTGGCTCTGTCCTGCTTTTTCTATTCGTGGGAACGGTACTAACAGTGTTAATTCAGTCTTCCAGTGCCACTATGGCCCTTACCTTATTGATGGCAGCTAAGGGATGGATACCCTTTGAGGCCGCAGCAGCCATGGTCCTTGGAGAGAATATCGGAACGACTATTACCGCGAATATCGCGGCCATGGTGGGTAATTTCAGAGCCAAACAAACAGCCCTGGCCCATCTGTTGTTTAATCTCCTTGGGGTTGTATGGATGCTGATTGTTTTTTATCCTTTTCTCAGGGGCATGTCCTGGCTTACAGAGCGTATGGGTGCCGGTTCCCCTTATGTGGATTCGGCAGCGGTTCCCGTGGCTATCGCCCTGTTTCATACCTGTTTCAACGTGGCCAACTCTTTTTTGATGATCGGTTTTATTACTCCAATGGCAAGACTGATCACTAAGATGATACCAGAGCGTATCGCGCCAGAGCGCCCCATAGAAGATCCTAAATTCCTGAACGAAAAGGCCCTGAAGTATCCGGAGACAGCCTTGTCAGCCCTGGAACAGGAAACCCGTTATTTGTTTGAAAACGCGATCGTAGAAATCCTTGCACATGCATTGAACCTTCATCGATCTGATATATTCTCCGAAACAGGCGCTAAAAAAGTAGTCAAAAAAGCAAATGCGGATTTGGGGACCAATGTCAGGGAACTCTACCTTTCAAAAGTAAAGCGCATTTACAGTGAAATTCTTGCGTTTGCTATCCATGCTCAGAGCGATTTATCCCTTTCTGAAGCCCAACACCAACGGATCATGGAATTAAAATTTGCCGGCAGGCGTATGGTTGAAATCATCAAGGATGCCAATGAGCTTAACCGCAATGTCACCCAGTTTCTCAAAGAGCCGCACCCTGTAATGATGAAGGAATACAACGGCTACCGAAAAAAAATAGTCAGAATTCTTAGAATCATAAATGAATTTGATATGGATGATGCCCGTGAAAAAATTGAGATGAAGCTGGAGGACTATACACGGGAGGCCACGGAGAATCGGGGCATTGAAAGCGAGCGAATAGACCGTTTTATTCGGGAAAACCAGGTAACGCCGGAGATGGGTTCTTCCCTGGTGAATGATCACGATACCTTCAATCGGATTGTCGAGAATATTATCTGGGTTGCAGAGATGCTCTACACAAAACCGGGAAGCGAAAGAGGTATTAGAACAAATACAGAACCTGATTAGAAAGATATAATAACCTATTCCTTATTGAATTCACGACAGCGAGGGCTGGGCATCTCAAATCAGAAGCTGATTTATAAATAGTAAGACCCACTAAATCAGCGTTATACATTTCCAATGTAAAGTTAATGTAAAATAATTGTAACAAAAAAGCTTAACCAATGTAAAATAATTGTATATTTGTTTCGTTAATGTTAAGTACCCGTTGAACTAAAACCACAGAGATATGAAAAAGTATATGATTTTATTGATGTTCATGTGTGGTGCGCTTTATACGATGCAGGCCCAGGATGTGAAACCGCTCTATACCCAGGAGGGGGATATGGTAAAGGCTACCTTTTACCACGATAATGGTCAGGTGGCGCAAGCCGGCCAGTTTTTAAATGGAAAACTCCAGGGAGAATGGGTCATGTATGATACTTCTGGCAAGAAGATTGCCATAGGTCAATACGCCAATGGTGTGAAAACAGGCAAATGGTTCTTCTGGGAAGGTGAACTTCTGAAAGAAGTCGATTACTCCAATAACCAGATCGTAGCGGTTGTCAATTGGAATAATGGAGAATCAATAGTAATAAATTAAAGAGTTACACTCTTGAGCTATAAAAAAACCGCCGAAAGGCGGTTTTTTTATGGACTAAAATTCGAGCTCCTTTTTGTTGGTGTGCAATTCGTAGGTCTCTAAAAGTTTAAAAGTAGACTCGAGCAGATCTTTCGTTTCCTGTAAGATGTTAAAGTAAAGGGCAGTATTCTTCGGACTGTTTTCAGTTTCCCGGGTCCGGTCAATTTGCCTTCGGATCTTTTCATCTATTTTGCGCACAAGCGCTTCTTGTTTGACCAGGGTTTCCGTGAGCTCGGCAAAGTTCTCTTCTTCAAAAATCTTCTCGACGCTATGAAAGAAATCAGAGACAAAATTGTCAGTCTCTTTAAGGTCCTTCAGCTGGCTAAAGCGCAGCTTCTTGTGATTGTTATTCACATGTTTGTAAGAGGCCTTGGAAATCTGTTCCAACGATTGGGTGATGTCTTGCAGATATCGGAGAATCTGCAGGTAAAAATCAGTGGTGCCCTCACCGGTTTCATTTAGGTTCTTAATAAAATAGAAAATATTATCCCTGAGGTTTTCTACTTCATTATCGAGCTTTCGAATTCCCTTAGTGCTCTTTTTCAGGAGATTCAGGTCGTGTTTGACCAGCCCTAGAGTATTGGCCGTGTAGATTTTGTTAGCCCTTCGTATGGCATTAGAAATGTTTTCGGAACTCTCCGCGACCAGTCCCTGAATATTCTGGCTTTCAGCCCTTCTCAACTTAAATTCTTCTTTCAGGTCTTTACTTCTTTTTTTATGGCTGAGGTAATTGCGAATTAAAATAAATATCGCAAAAACGAAGAGTGCTACTAAGGCCCAGACCCCTCCTTTGAAAATCAGGAAGGCGACGATAGCCGCTCCGAGAAAAGCACTTATAGCTGTAAAGAACCACCCGCCGATAACGTTCAGCACCCCGGCTACCCGATATACCGCGCTGTCCGAACCCCACGCCCGATCTGACAGGGAAGTTCCCATAGCCACCATAAAAGTGACATAGGTGGTGGAGAGGGGTAGCTTCATTGAAGTGGCGACGGAAATCAGCACACTGGCTACCATTAAATTCACGGATGCCCGGACCATATCGAAGGCAGGCCTGTCTTTGGATTTAATTCGTGAGGTATAGAGAGAAGCTTTTTCAAAGCGCTTACCAATGGCATTACGCATGCTTTGGGGTTGTATGATCGAGAGGTTCTCTATGGCCAGGACACTCAATCGAACGATTTGCCTTGATAGAAAATTGGGTTTAAAACGCTCTTCTCCTTCACCTTCCCGCGCCAGATTTATTTCTGTTTCAGTCACAAAAAGTGCTTTGGTTGAAAACCACAGGGTCAAAATCATGATGATGCCCGAGAGGAGCAATAAATACGAAGGTGTCTGAACCGCTGCTGCCAGACCTTCCATGGAATAGGAATCTGCTGCTACCCCGGAAACCTGCCACGCCTGCAGGGATTGCAGTGCTGCGATCGGTACACCGATAAAATTCACAAGGTCATTTCCCGCAAAGGCCATGGCCAGGGCAAAAGTTCCGAAAATAATGACGAGTTTATAGATGCTAATTTTGGCGAGCTTTATAGTTCCCCATGAAATCAGTGACCACAGGGCCACATTGATGAGTAAGAAAAGAGTGGTCTGCTCCCCCACAAAGTCCAAAACCCCTCCTTCAAAAAAACTCGCGCTTTTCAGACCCTTTATAAGTATGAAATAGACGATAGCAGTAATAGCTAAACCACCAAACAAAGAAGATTTCCAGGAAGGTTTTTTATGAAAGTCGAAAGTGAGAAAGACCCTCGCGACAAACTGGACAACAGCACCAATTGAAAAAGCAATCAATACAGAAAGCAGAATGCCCAGGATAATTTCGGTAGCTTTCGAGGTATTGATATAGGTGTCCAGGTTGACAATTGATTCCCCGATCTCCATCATTTTAAGCAAGGAAACGGCGACAGCAGCACCCAGGAGCTCAAAAACTATGGAAACCGTCGTGGATGTTGGCATCCCCAGGGTATTGAAAAAGTCCAGTATCAGGACGTCGGTAATCATGACCGCCATAAAAATGATCATGATCTCTGAAAAGACAAACTCTGACGGATTAAAGATACCCTTGCGGGCAACTTCCATCATACCGCTGGAAGACATGGCGCCAAGGGCAATCCCTATGCTCGCGACGAACATAATTGTCCTGAAGGGGATAGCTTTGGACCCGAGTGCCGAGTTCAGGAAGTTCACGGCATCATTGCTGACTCCGACGATTAAGTCTGATATGGCGAGAATGCCTAAGGCAATGGCCATGTACAGGTATATATTGTCTCCCATAAGGATCAGATTAGCACAAAAATGTCACTATAAAATCGCTTCAACGTTAAAATAAGGTTATCAAACCCCAGTCGCTTCAGGGGAGACACCTTCACATGTTCCTGTAGCGCTTGAAAGGAACGGTCCAATGTACGAAAACAAGGGTCATAAAAAAGGGTTGACAGGAATCTATTGAATACAAAGGCCGCCGGGTCTATCCGGCGGCCTAAGCTATACTAAGAATTTGGCTAATTCTTTTGGAGGTTATTAGTTGATACCAACCGTCCAGCCCGCAGCCCAGGAGGATACGTCGGTTCCGGTGCCATTGCCATCCCCGGAGATAAAGTCCGCTTCGGTGAAGGTAAAGCCAGTGTCGTTTTTCAGCTTTGTGGTCACGTTGTTAAAGGTCACATTATTTACCTGCAGCAGACCGTCAAGAACACCCTGTCCGGTAGCATTGTCTCCAATATCCCCGTCAAGGTCAAAGGCCTCTTCAAAATCGGTAACCACTACATTTGTAAAGATTCCCTGAGTGCCTGCACGAAGGCGGATGCCTTCGTTTCCGGCCATCCCGGTGCCAACAACAGTTACGTTGTTTATGTTGGGGGCAGAGAAATACCCACCTTCGTTACTGAAGTCAGTATTGTATCCATCACATTCAAAGGCCTTGTCGTGGTTGTTGCCGTGCTGTACATATACATCGGTAAGGGTTCCGGTGTATCCTTCCGTCCAGTCGATGGAATCATCTTCCGCATTTACAACGGCGACCTGACTGACATTTACGGTTCCCCCGAAAAACTCTACACCATCGTCAGAGCCTTCGAAGATCTGGATGTGGTCTATGGTCGTACCATTACCAACAGCGTACAGGGAAAGTCCGTTGAGTTCTGCATTTCCATCAATAGCGCCTCCGGCATACTCAATCCGCAAGTATTGAACGGTACCTGAATTATCAGCTACGACGTTCCCGCCATAGGATAGCCCACCCACTTCGGAGGTTGCCGTATCCTCCGAACCATCGGGCGTAGAGTTAATAGGGGCTCTTCCACAAATGACAAGTCCTCCCCAGTCACCTGCGCCGGGGTTACTGGCGTTGGAGGAAAGCACGATAGGATTATCGGCGGTTCCAACAGCATTGATCTGAGCCCCCTGCTGTATAGCGATATATGCGTTCACACCTACAGGTTGTGCTCTGAGGGTGGTTCCTGCAGGAATGCGAAGCGTGGTTCCATTCGCCATAAGTACAGGTCCTGTGATCACATAATCAGTGTCGGCACTAAGGTTTAAATCTTCTGTGTAAACCCCACTGAGGTTTACAATGTCATCGACAGAATCTGTCCCGCCAGGGCCATTGATCGTGGTATTATTGACCGTACTGTTATCATTGATAACAATGTCAGGGGTATCATCACTTTCGCATGACGCGAGTACTGCGGCGGTCATCCCCAAAATTAAAAACGTCTTTTTCATTGTTTAGAGTTTAAAGTAGTATTAGAATTTATAGGCTAGGGTAACACCCAGATTTATCCCAAGGTTGTATTCACGAATAATCACGTCACCGATACCGGTGTTTTCTCTCACAAAGGAGACATCTGGATTCAAAAGGTTTTGGGCGCTGAAATTCACTTCAAAATGTTCCCCAATATCGTTTCGAAGTACAAAACCCAGTGAGGGTACAGAACGCTCAACTATATTCCCCAGGCTTCCTGCCCCTAAGGAGAAAATACGGTCAGCAAAATAGGAAAACACAAGGGTTGCCTTTGGACGGTAGTTTCCAAAAACAGGGCTGTAGTTCAGGTCTGCATTCATAATAAAGGGGGAAGCCCCTTCAAGTCTGTCGGAATCCCGGTCAAAAGTGGTTCCAAATGTATTTTTTTCACCGGCAGGAATATCTTTCAGGTCCTGTTGTGTATGGGTATATGCGGCATTTAGACCTATTGAGACTATCGCGTTGTCATTTCCGTCGGAAAGGAGGTTTTTTCGAAGTTCTAATTCCACGCCGTAAACATCAGCCTGATCCCCGGTACGGAAGTACCTTTGAGTTCCTGTTGCATCAGCCGCTACTACGCGGTTCACAGGATTTTTTATGGTTTTGGCAAAGCCCGAGAGCGAAATGATTTCACCCCTTTCGAGGAACCATTCGTATTTCAGATCGTAATTATAAACGTCCGAATAAGTTGCCCCTGTGCCGTCAAGCCCTCCCAAAAGGTCAGGGTTACCTCCGATACGCTGTATTACATCCTCGTACACAAAGGGGGCCACTTCCTTGAATTCAGGAAAAGACGCGGTCTTACTGAAAGAAAACCGCAGGTTACTATCCTCAGTAAGTGAATAGCGCACATTCAGGGAGGGGACAAATATATTTTCGTATACATCCCTGAAGCCCGGATCATCCGGACGAATATTGATTACATCGTATTCCACGTTCTGGGAAAAGGATTCCAGTCGGATACCGGGAACGACCAACCATTTCTCGGTAGGGGTCCACTGGGCATTCACAAAACCGGCATAAACATTCATGACACCTTTATAAGTGTTCTCCGGAAGTCCGGGGCGGTTTACATTTCCGACCTCATTACTTATCGGATTCAGGACAATCAGGTCCCAGAGGCCACTTCCTTCAGGGATGTTAATATTGCTGACATCGAAGATGTCATCAAAATTGTTCACATCCGTGATTGGGGTGTTGTCCCTGTCTGTGATACGGTATCCGTACCGGATACTGTTAAAGTTGCGTTCCTTTCGTTTCCCGTTATATCCAAACCCGAGTGTCAGTTGTTCAGAAGCCTTATAACCGAGGTCCAAATAGCTATTGAGTTCGCCGTCCTCAATACTCTGGAAAAACCTTTGGTTGTCGAAGGGGATATTGGTATAAAAAACCGGGTTGGTATTTGGATCATCATCCAGAGATAACTGGTAATTCTCCAGGGTAATCCGTTTACGGTCGGGCTCATCTGAATACACTTTATTAAATCCGACACCCCACTCAAAAAGGAACTTTTCTTCAAAACTATGTGATCCGTTAAGTTGGTTCACAAAGATCATGTCCTGGTTGAACTGGACATTCATGATATAGAATCCTTCATCGGTTGTGATGATGGCATCCCTGTTGGTACCTTCACCATTTACACCGTAGTACCCCACTGCATCGACGGCACTATTGATAAAAAGGCTTGTGAAACTCAGTTTGTGTTCCGGGTTGATCCGGTAGGTAAGGTTTCCCAATGCCGTTGTATTGGTGTTGTAGGCATATTCATTGACAGAGGGGAAATTAACCTTCAGGACATTGGTGAAATCCACTGCAGGGCCTTCCCGGAAGGTATAGCCGCTGTCAAAACTGGCAGACACGAAATAACTCAGGCGGGATTCATCGCCGATATTCCAGGAATTCCCCGCCTCGAAAGCACCGTTTAAATTAATGGGATCCCAGGCACTCTGGGGGTCTACACCGTGGGCAAGGACAACATTAAAGGGGTCGTACTCATAGCGGTTGTAGAAACCATAGGCGCTTGGCCCTTCGGAACGTACAAAATCCAAGCCGCTTGCATTGGTATTCAGGCCGCTTCCGAGGCTTACCTTGACATAGGCATCCCCAAGGTGTTCTTTGGAATCGATATTGACGTTTCCTGCAGCAAAATCCGAATAGAAAGCTGTGGAATACGCCTTACTCACCGCTACGTTATCCAGGATGCCCGAAGTAAAGAGATTCAGGTCGATGTTCTTTTTATTGACATCATTGGATGGGAGGGAGAGTCCGTTCATGCTCGTATTCTGGTACCGATCCCCAAGCCCTCTGACGTATACATCATTGGATCCCTGCTGTTTCGAAATCCCGGAAATCTGGGACACTGCCGCCGCGGCATCGTCTATACCCTTTAGTTTAAGAGCTTCTGAACTGATGGCCTCTTCTATCACAATGGCCTTCTTCTGTTCCAATAAGAGGGCCACTTCTGAATCGTTTGCCACTGAGGTCACGAGCACCACTTCATCCAGGGAAACCCCGGCGGTCGCCGACATAGGAACATTAACTTCAGTTACTTTTCCCGCTTCCACTGTCACAGACAGCTCCACGGTTTCATATCCGAGAAAGCTATAGACGACTGTATAAGCGCCGGGTTCCAGCCCGTCTATTTCATAAAGCCCGTCAAAGTCGGAGGTGGTCCCTTTGGTGGTCCCTTTAATGAGAACATTGGCAAAGGCCATAGGTTCATCATTCATCTCCTTGTCAATAAGCTTGCCGACAATAGAGCCATTTTCCTGGGCGAAGATGGCGGGTCCTATTAGAAGAAGTATAGCGTAAATGAATTGTTTCATCATCTGGTCTTCGTATTCGGGGGCAAAGAACGCTACTCACTGTAAAGGTCCTGTTAGTCCTGTGTTAAACCTTTTTTGCATTAATGTTAGGCAATTGTTACCGTGTTAAGCCAGTATTACGGATGCTTGAAATCACTTTACGGATACCTTATAAAAAAGGTATCTTTCGGGCATATTTCAAGGATCATGATGCAATGGGAACAGCTTCTTTCGCTCAGGCGGGAGGGAGATACACATAAAAGGCTTAGAAAGGAGCAGGATGAAACGCGCCTGGGGTTTGAGGTGGATTACGACCGTATTATTTTTTCACCCTATTTCCGGAGTCTTCAGGATAAAACCCAGGTTATCCCCCTGTCCAAAACCGATTTTGTCCATACCCGCCTGACCCACAGCCTGGAAGTATCCGTTGTGGGCAGGAGTCTCGGAAGGCTGGCCGGAGCCCAGATTCTGGAAAAGCATCCGCAACTCGCCCAGGTTCACGGCTACCGGTTTAACGATTTTGGCGCTATCGTGGCTGCCGCCGCCCTGGCCCATGATATCGGGAACCCGCCTTTTGGCCATAGCGGGGAACAGGCGATTGGCAGTTTTTTTGACATTGGCCCGGGCCGGCGATTTAAAGAAGACCTGACCGATAAGCAGTATGCAGACCTGCTCCGATTTGAAGGTAATGCCCATGGATTTCGGTTGTTGGCTGCCTCACGGGAAGGAGTCCCCGGCGGCTCCCGCCTGAGTTATGCCACCCTGGGAGCGTTTACCAAATATCCCAAGGAATCCCTGCCTCACCAAAAAGGGGGTCCTATCGCCACCAAGAAATTCGGAGTTTTCCAAAGCGAAGTACAGACCTTTTGTGAAATCGCAGAAGAACTCGGACTGAAATCCATGAATCTTCAGGGCGGTATGGGATATTGCAGGCACCCACTGACGTATCTGGTGGAAGCGGCCGATGATATTTGCTACACCATCATCGACTTTGAAGATGGGATTAACCTGGGACTCATTCCGGAAGATTACGCCCTGGAGTACCTCATTAAGCTCGTGAAGGACCGGATCAACACCGAGAAGTACCGCGGGATTTCACATATGCCGGACCGCCTGGGTTATCTGCGCGCCCTGGCTATCGGGACCCTGGTTCAGGATGCGGTGCGGATTTTTATGGAAGAGGAAGAGGCGATCCTCCGGGGAGAACTCACGGTTGCCCTTCTCGATAAAAGCCGGTTCAAAGCGCAGATTGAAGATATCATCCGATTGAGTGTCGATCGGATTTACCAGGCCCCGGAGGTTGTGGAGAAAGAAGTAGCCGGGTACAAAATACTCTCCGATATTCTTGAGGTGAGTACCGGGGCGATGGTGGCCAAACTTCAGGGGAATACAACCTCGTACGATCGGCTGATCCTCAAAATGCTCCCTTTGGAAAACGGACAACCCGTGGCGAACTCTGTGTACGAGGCCCTGCTGCAGGCCTGCTCTTTTGTCGCCTCCCTGTCTGACCGGGCAGCGGTGCATATCCATAATAAGATCACCGGAAAACAACTGCAGGATCAGAACCTGTAAGTTACCCCAATACCGAGCTGCTGCCGAAGCTGGATACGGGGCGCCCCGGGGTCTATCAGGGTGCCGTCGTCCGCTTCCTCCCGGTCAAAAAGGATGTCGTCATCATAAATGATATGGGCCATCAGGGTAGCGCTGATAAATTCGTTGACCTGAAACTTCAGGCGCACCTGCCAGTCGATATCGATATTTCCGAAATTGTTGAGGTAGTCTGTATATAGGGCCAGATTATGGTCGTATGTAATATTTTCAGCAATAGGGAATTCCCAGATATTGGTAATGAGAATCCCCAGTTCTGTATAGAGTGTCTCCCCGGGAACAAGAACATTGCCCGCGGCGTCCAATACGGCGGGCTGTACCCCGAAAGCCCCCTGGTTGGCGAGGTTTTCATCTAAAACAAAAGTACCTTTGAAAGTCAGGGGGGAGAGGTATAGATTGAATTTTTTATCCTCCGGGATGTAAGAAATACCGCCTCCCAAAAATAAATATCCCGGGGCCATAAATCGGGAAATCGGGGTGGTGCGATCCGGGTATTTATACCCGTTGGCAAACTGGGTATTGAAATTGGCTTTGGCTGAAAAATACCAGTTGCTTATCGTGTCTCTGCGATACCCCAGGGTGCTGCTCATCCGGATGGCATCATCGGTTTTACGCCATTGTCTCCCTTCCTGGGCATTCCATCCAAAACGCATCTCCATGCTGTTATCCCACTGGAAGTATCTGAATTTGTAATTTCGTTCAAATAGGAATTTCCCCAAAGCCGAAATGGCATTATCCCCCCCTGCGTTCCAGTTTACGAAGGCTACCTCACTGAGTTGCAGGTCGAATTCATTGATCACCTCCCAGAAGGACGGTACCCGGAATCGTTTCTTTCGCTTGGTCAGGGGTTTGGTCTGATTAAAGGAAATCTGCGGATTGGTTCGGGAAACGCCCCTGGGGATAATTTTAATTGGAATCTGCTCTGCCCGAATGACGATGGTATCCATTTGGGTGGTGTCTGCTGTTTTTTCCGGTATCTCGGTCTGCTGGCCAAAACTCGAAACGGGGATGCCGAGCAAGAAAAGGAGACCCCAAATGGGCAGGTATTTCATCCCTTTCCACATGCTATAGACTATTAAAAGTTCTGAGAAGTCCTTCGGTGTCCAGACCTTGCTCCCGGTATAATTCCTCGGGGGTACCGTGGGAAATAAAGACATCCGGAATGCCCAGGCAGGTAACCGGTATGGAGTGTTTCCGGGAGGACAGGTATTCCAAAACGGCGCTGCCAAAACCTCCGGCGAGGCAGCCATCTTCAACGGTGATCAATTGCTCATAGGAATCACACAGCTCATCGAGCAGGACAGTGTCCAGCGGTTTGGCAAACCGGAAATCAAAATGGCCGAATGCCTCAGGGGTATTGGTGTCAGGGATGGCCCGTGCCACGTCCTGCCCGAGGGTTCCAAAACTCAGGATCGCTATACGGCTGCCATTCTTTAAGCGGCGGGCTTTCCCGATGGGGATCCGTTCAAAGGGTTGCTCCCAATCCGGATTCTCGCTATATCCTCTGGGATACCGGATAGCCATTGGGCCTTGTGTGGCACTTTGGGCCGTGTAGAGCATATTTCGCAATTCTACGGCATTCATGGGTGCCATCAGTATGAGTCCCGGAATACACCTCAGGTAAGCGATATCGTAGATGCCGTGATGCGTAGCCCCATCTTTGCCCACCAACCCGGCCCGGTCCAGACAAAAAACAACGGATAAATTTTGCAGGGCAACATCGTGGATCACCTGGTCGTAGCCTCTTTGAAGGAAAGTAGAGTAAATTGCACAAAATGGAATAAGGCCTTCAGCGGCCATTCCGGCGGCCAGAGTTACCGCATGCTGCTCTGCTATACCTACATCGAAAGCGCGCTCTGGACAGGCATCCATAAGATATTTCATAGAACTCCCTGTGGGCATGGCGGGGGTGATTCCCACGACCTTCGGGTTCTGTTTTGCAAGGGTGACCAGAGTATGCCCGAAGACATCCTGATACTTAGGCCCCAGCCGGGCATCGGTTTTCTTACTAACGAGCTCTCCGGTGACCTTGTCAAATTTTCCGGGGGCATGGTAGACAATCTGATTTTCTTCTGCCTGTCGCAGCCCTTTACCCTTTGTAGTAATCAGGTGCAGCAGCCGGGGTCCTGACTGTCCCCGCAGGGTTTTAAGTGCGTTAAGCACTGCAGGGAGGTCATGCCCGTCCACAGGACCTGAATAGGTTAAATTTAAAGATTCAAAGAAAGTGTCCGCCCCCGGGAGTCCTTGTTTTTTCCGGTTGAGGTGGCGCTTTAAAGCGCCCACACTCGGGTCGATTCCTATAGCGTTGTCGTTGAGGATGATCAGTAAATTGGCCCCGGCTACCCCGGCGTGGTTCAGGGCTTCAAAGGCCATACCCCCGGCTATAGAGGCATCTCCGATAACCGCAATATGTTCCCGCTTCGCAGAGCCGGTAATTCGCGCAGCCAGGGCCATGCCCAACAAGGCGGAGAGTGAAGTAGAGGCGTGCCCCGTGCCAAAAGTGTCATAGACGCTCTCGTCTCTTTTTGGAAATCCGCTCAGGCCACCTTTCTGGCGAATGCTTTCAAAACGATCCCGCCGCCCCGTGAGAATCTTATGCCCGTACGCCTGGTGTCCTACATCCCAGATAAGGCGGTCTTCGGGGGTGTTAAACACATAGTGAAGGGCAATGGTTAGTTCCACCACGCCTAAAGAGGCGCCTAAATGCCCTTCCTTGACGGAAACCACATCGATGATAAACTTCCGCAACTCTGCGGCCAACTCCGGGAGTTGGTCTTCGGATAGTTTTCTCAGGTCCTGAGGATTCTCTATTTGGGCCAGCAGTTTCATAAGCGGCGGTAAAGGTAAGAGAATTTCAATTTGTCTGGGCTTTGGGCAAATAGTATAAATTGTATTTTTGAACCTATGGAATTCAGCCTGGATGACACTTATTTTATGAAAAGAGCCCTTGCGGAAGCGGAGGCGGCCTTCGAAAAAGGGGAGGTGCCCGTAGGAGCTGTTATCACCGTTGACAACCGTATTATCGCCAGGGCGCATAACCTTACCGAACAGTTGGGAGATGTTACGGCCCACGCCGAGATGCAGGCCATTACGGCAGCTGCAAATTTTCTGGGCGGAAAATACCTGATCAACTGTACCCTCTACGTGACCCTGGAGCCCTGCCAGATGTGTGCCGGGGGTCTGTACTGGAGTCAGATATCCCGGGTAGTATTCGGGGCCTATGATCCCGACCGGGGTTTTTCGGCTGTTGGGGGTCGGTTACATCCCAGGACCGAATGGGTTGGAGGTATTTTGGAGAACGAAGCCTCCAGCTTGTTGAAGCAGTTTTTTATCCAAAAGCGCAATCTGAATTGAGCTTCCAATAGTGCAAAAAAAAACACCCGGCCGAAGCGGGGTGTTTTGGTCTTCAAAATAAAACAAGCTTATCCGATAACGTGGACGTCGGATGCGACCACACCTTTGCGGCCCTCAGTTTCTTGGTATTCTACTTTGTCCCCCTGATTGAGTTGTAATCCATCCAGAGCAGTGGCATGAACGAAAATATCCTTTCCGGTATCGTCGTTTGTGATGAATCCATAGCCTTTGGATTCGTTGAAAAATTTAACTGTACCAGTCATTGTAAAAAAAATAAATATTAATAACGAAATACGAAGTTACAGATTTTTCAAGAAATTCAATAACCAAAAAACGGGCATAAACTAGCGGTCTCTTTTCGGATCTTTCATTTTCCGAATATTTTCATCGGTGAGCATATAATCTTTAATTTTTTTACCCCGGCTCTCGAAGATCAGGAAGAGCGGCATGGCGAGGAGAAAAATGCCCACGACCCCAAATCCGATGCATTTATTTCCAGTAACCGGTGCGTCTTCTAAAACCGTAAAGCCATAGATGATGCTTCCAAGGGAAGCCAGGACGATAAGCAAGGACAGGTATCTTATTTTTAAATGCATTTCAGGATCCAAAGTTAATCAACTTTCTGCGGTAGGCGGTGAGCAGTTTGGATTTGGAGACAAAACCGAGATAACGTCCGTCTTTGATCACCGGGAGGTTCCAGGCCCGGCTGTCGTGAAATTTCTGCATCACCTGTTGCATGGTGTCCGTACCGTAGAATATGAGTTCCGGGGCGGTCTGCATAAAGGAATCTACCCCAATTTTATCATACATGTTCATGTCGAACATAAATTCGCGTATGTCGTCCAGTAAAACAATGCCCTTCAGAGAGCCATCAGAATCGGTAACCGGGAAGATATTCCGTGTGGACTTGGCCACCGACTGATGCAGCATTTCCCCCAGAGTCATGTCCTGTCTAACTTCTTTAAAGTCCGTTTCTATAACCTCATCCAGATCCATCATACTGAGCACCGTTTGGTCTTTGTCATGAGAAATCAGGGCGCCTATGGCGGCGAGTTGCCGGGTGTAAATGCTGTGGTCCAGCGTATTTTTAGCGATCAGATACGACATAGCGGCAGAGATCATCAGAGGAACGAACAAGTCGTACCCCCCGGTGATTTCGGCGATCAAAAAAATGGCGGTCAGTGGTGCGTGAAGTACCCCGGCAATCAGTCCTGCCATCCCCACCAATGTAAAGTTGGCTTCGCTCACGGAAATACCCAACCCTGAATTATTGAGGACTTTGGCCACTACATTGCCCAGGGCACTTCCCATGACCATGGTCGGGATAAAGATTCCGCCGGCACCCCCGGCAGCAAAAGTGGTGGTCATCGCCACAGCCTTAAAAATCGTAATTCCGAAGAGCAGGCCAATCACTACCCATATTTGATCGGTATAGTCGTCAAAAGGAGTCGTGCCCAGAGCTTTGAGGTGATCCCCATCCAAAAGGCTGTTGATAAACCCAAAACCCTCCCCGTAGAGGGGTGGAATAAAATAGAGCATGACCCCTATACCCAGCCCGCCGACCAGTAATTTGTATTTCGGACTGCGAAACCGCTTAAAAAAGTCCATGATCCGGAAATACATTTTTGTAAAGTATACCGAAGCGACAGCCGTGCCCATACCCAGCAGGATGTAGTAAACCGTATCCCGAATCTCGAATCCCTCGGTGACTGCAAAATTAAAGAGGGTTTCATCACCCAGGAAAAAGTAAGAGGTCAGCACCCCGGAGATAGAGGCGAGCAAAAGAGGAAGCATGGAGAGCATCGTAAGGTCGAGGCTGAAGACTTCAACCGCAAAGATGATCGCGGCGATCGGAGCCTGAAAAATTGAGGCAATGGCACCGGCAGAGGCGCAGGCAATAAGCAGGGACCGCTCCTTTGAATTGACGTGCATCAGGCGGGAAACGTTTGAGCTAAGCGCAGCTCCCGTGGCGACAGCAGGCCCCAGGAGTCCTACAGAACCCCCGAAACCGACAGTTAAGGGCGCCGTAATAAGAGGAGTGATTATTTTTTTAGCAGACATGATGCCCTTTTGCCTGGAAAGGGAATAAAGAATGGAAGATATCGCGTGTTCCAGTTTTTCTTTGTGGACGTATTTCACATAGAGATAGACCAGGGTAAGACCGATAACCGGGAGTATAAAGTAGAATTGGGTGCTCTGAAAGATCACCCCTCTCTCGAGTGCAGATTCTATATAGTACGTCGTATTTTTAAGGGTTACCGAGGCCAAACCCGCAAGGAAACCAACCAGGACACTCATGATTTGAGTGAAGGTTTTATGGGAAATGTGCCGGTAGCGCCATTTGTGAATTCTGGCGAGAAAGCGGCGAAAATGCGGACCTTGACTCATACCCCCTAAGATACGATTGATTTATGCTCACCAGCGGATACTGAGCTCCGCCGGGCTTATTTTTTAAGTCTCAGCTGGAGTTCATCCAACTGGGTTGAATCGATGGGCGCCGGGGCGTCAATCATGACATCCCGCCCGCTGTTGTTTTTTGGGAATGCAATAAAATCCCGGATAGATTCCTGCCCGCCGAGAATGGCTACCAGTCTGTCGAGGCCAAAGGCGATTCCCCCATGGGGTGGGGCACCGTACTGAAAAGCGTCCATAAGGAAGCCAAACTGCTGCCGGGCCTCTTCCGGGCTAAAGCCCAAATGGCGGAACATGATTTCCTGGGTGGTCCGGTCGTGAATTCGAATGGAACCCCCACCGATTTCATTTCCATTGAGTACCAGATCGTAGGCATTTGCCCGCACCGCCTCCGGATCTGTGTCCAGAAGCTCGATTTGTCCGGGCTTGGGAGCAGTAAAGGGATGGTGCATGGCATGGTATCGACCAGTTTCCTCGTCCTTTTCCAGAAGGGGGAAGTCCACAACCCACAGGGGCGCAAATTCACCGGGCTTGCGAAGTCCCAGGCGCTGGGCCAGTTCCATACGCAACATACTCAACTGTGTGCGCACCTTATCTACATCTCCGGACAAGACCAAAATAAGATCTCCTTTCTCAGCTCTGGTTTCTGCCGCCCAAAGGCTGAGGTCTTCCTGAGAATAGAATTTATCGACAGAGGATTTAAAAGAACCGTCGTCATTACAGCGGACGTAAACCATGCCTTTGGCTCCTACCTGGGGGCGACGAACCCAGTCAGTGAGGGCGTCAATTTCCTTTCTGCTGTACTGATTTCCGCCGGGAACGGCCAGGCCTACTACCATTTCGGCCTCATTGAAAATCTTGAAGTCGCGGTTTTGGGCCACAGGGTTCAATTCCCCGAACTCCATCCCAAAACGAATGTCGGGTTTGTCGCTTCCATACCGTTTTAACGCCTCGTCATAGGTCATTCTGGGAATCTCCTCAAGGCGGATGCCGTGAATGCGCTCCAACAGATGCAGGGTGAGCCCCTCGAAGGTGGACAGAATATCTTCCTGCTCTACAAAGGCCATTTCACAGTCAATCTGGGTAAATTCCGGCTGGCGGTCTGCCCTCAGGTCCTCATCCCGGAAGCATTTGACGATCTGGAAATATTTGTCCATTCCGCCCACCATCAGCAATTGCTTAAAAGTTTGAGGAGATTGGGGAAGGGCATAGAATTCACCCGCATTCATACGACTGGGAACCACAAAATCGCGGGCTCCTTCCGGGGTCGACTTGATCAGGTAGGGGGTTTCAACCTCAATAAAGCCTTTAGCTGCGAGGTAGTTTCGGACCTCCATGGTCACTCTGGAGCGGAAGATGAGATTGTTTTTTACCGGACTGCGGCGAATATCCAGATAGCGGTATTTCATACGGAGTTCCTCACCTCCGTCCGTTGTATCTTCAATGGTGAAAGGAGGGGTAAGGGAAGGGTTGAGGACCGTAAACTCAGTGACCAGTACTTCGATATTTCCTGTGGGGATTTTGGGGTTTTTTGAGGCGCGCTCGATGACTTCCCCACCCACCTGCAGCACAAATTCCCGCCCGGCTTCCCGTGCTTTTTCCAAAAGTTCGGCCGGGGAGCGGTCCTGGTCAAAAACAAGCTGAGTAAGCCCGTAACGATCCCGCAGATCAATCCAGACCACAAATCCTTTGTCGCGCACTTTCTGGACCCATCCGGCCAGTTGCACCTTCTGCCCGATATGGGCTTCGTTTAATTCACCACAGGTATGGGTACGGTACATAGTGCTTCGATTTTGGCGGCAAAGGTACAATGCAAAGGGGGAAGTGCCAATAATTGTTACAATCTTCCCCCTGTTCTTTTGGCCTTTTTCAATTCCCGGATCAGGCCGCCTTGCTCAAGGGCTGAGGCGTGTCCTTAGCTTCTGGTTTTTTACCCCGAATCGCAATCTTCATCCGATAGCTGATATTAAAGAGCACAGGCACAATGATCAGGGTCAGGAAGGTGGCTACAATGAGTCCGAAGATCACCGTCCATGCCAAAGGCCCCCAGAAAATGACATTGTCTCCCCCGATATACAACTGGGAATCAAAAGAAGAAAAAAGGGAGAAAAAATTAATATTCAGCCCGATAGCCAATGGGATTAGTCCCAATACAGTGGTGATGGCCGTCAACAGGACGGGTCGCAACCTGGCTTTCCCCCCGCGAACAATCGCCTCGGAGACTTCTTCCATTGAGAGGAGTTCCTTATCGTCCAGCCCGAGGGCGACCTTTTTCCGATCGATCAGGATTTGGGTGTAATCCAATAGCACCACCCCATTGTTCACTACAATTCCGGCCAGTGCGATAATGCCCATCATCGTCATCATAATCACAAAAGGCCATCCGGTGAGCATTAAGCCCCCGAACACCCCGATAAAACTCAGGAAAATGGCGATCATGATGATGGCGGGCTTTGAAATACCGCCAAACTGGAAGATCAGAATAAGCATGATGAGCCCCAGGCCTGAGAAAAAAGCGCCCATCAGGAATTCCATTTGCTTGTTTTGCTCCTCGATCTGCCCGGTATAGTCCACCTCGACTCCGTTGGGAATCCCTTCAAATTCGATCATGGCATCCTGAATTTCCGAAACCACGGCTCCGGCATCTGTAAATCCGGGCCGCAGGGCAGAATAAACCGTGACTACACGTTTGGCATCCCGGTGCTTTATCGCACTGAAAGATGAGGTGTTGCGTTGCCGGGCAACCGCGGAAACCGGAATTTCGCGAAGTTGACCGGTGGCGGGATCCCGGAAGGTGATTTTCTGGTTAAACAGGGCACTGGTGTTGTAGCGGAGATCTTCGTTAAACCGGACGTTGATGTCGTAGTCCTCCCCATCCTTTTTATAGATACCTGCCTTGTCCCCAAAGAGGGAACGTCTGAGTTGCTGTCCTACCTGGCCAACGGTCACACCGAGCTCTCCCGCTTTTTCCCGGTCGACCACGACATCCATGGAAGGCTTGTTTTTGTTGACATCGATTTTAAGTTCTTCAACCCCTGCAATGCTTTTTCCGTTGATAAAACTCCGCATCCGCTCCGCCACATTGATAAGGGTGTCGTAATTCTGGCCTTCGAGTTCGATGTTAATGGGGTAGCCCGCAGGAGGTCCGATGGCATCTTTTTCGACACTGATCGTGACGCCCGGGTAAATTCCTTCGAGTCCTTCCTGAATCCGCTTTCGGAGCCCTTCACTGTCTTCCCCTTCCCGGAACTTAAATTCCCGCATGGACAGCGTCACCTTCCCCCTGTTGGGCATTTCGGCTGCAGATCCCCCTTCAGTAAAGGGGTTTTCGGCTCCTTTTCCCACCTGGGATACAGAGGATTCTACCAGGAGGTTTTTATCGCCTTTCATATAGCTATCGCTGTCGGCGATATCATAAACCCTCTTTTCGATGGCAGAGGTAATGGCATTGGTTTTTTCAATGGCCGTCCCCTGGGGGTATTCAATGTAGACGATGATCTGGTTGGGGGTATTGTCCGGGAAGAATTCCACCTTGGTCCGGCCGCTTCCCAGAGATACCCCGAAACTCATAAAAGCTGCCAGCAGCAATGCAATCATGGCTCCGAAATACCAGTATACATTTTTACCCCGAAGCGCCTTTTTTAATAGTTTTTCATAGGAGTTTTCCATCTTTTTCAGCGTTTTGCGCTGGAAACGATTGGCTGACTTTTTGATGAGGTATTTGTACATCCAGAACAGTGCGGCGGTTACAAAGAGAAGCGTTCCCAAACCTCTTACAGGCCCACCCACGATAAACATAAACAGACCGATTCCCACAAGCAGAACGGTCAGGCGAATGAGTTGTTTCCGGGTCAGTTCTTTTTCACCGATCTCCATAAACTGGGAGACGAGCATGGAGTTCATAAAAATAGCGACGAAAAGGGATGATCCCAGGACCACAGAAAGCGTGATGGGGAAGAAGATCATGAATTCTCCCATGATTCCGGGCCACATGCCCAAGGGTACAAACGCGGCCACAGTGGTCAGGGTGGAAATGATAATAGGGACTGCGATTTCCCCGATACCCTTTTTAGCAGCCTGAATACGAGGCATACCTTCTTCTTCCATCAACCGATAGACGTTTTCCACCACGACGACCCCGTTGTCTACGAGCATCCCGAGCCCCATAATAAGCCCAAAGAGGATCATGGTATTGAGGGTATACCCCATGGCCGAGAGAATCATAAACGACATAAACATCGACATCGGTATGGCAAACCCCACGAAAAGGGCGTTGCGGAAACCGAGGAAGAACATCAGGACGGTGACCACCAGAATGATCCCGAAAATGATGTTGTTCACCAGATCGTCTACCTGGTTGAGCGTTTTACTGGAGGAATCGTTGGCATAGGAGATGTTGATATCTGCAGGGAGATACTCCTGTTGGGCTATTGTTACCAGTTCCCTGATTTTTTCTGCCGCGGAAATAGCGTTTTTACCTGAGCGTTTTTTAATGTCGAGCATTACCACGCTTTCCCCTCTTTCGCGGGCGTAAGTTGTTTTATCTTCTTCGTGAAAGGTAACGGTAGCGACATCCTTCAGGTAAATAGCCGACCCGCCTTCGGCTTTAACCACAAAGTTTTCGAGGTCTTCAGGAGATTCAATTTCTCCCAGCACCCGGATGGTGCGTCTTTGCCCACTGGCTTTGAGGTTTCCTGCGGACATGGTCATATTGCCATTGGCGATGGCGCTGAGCACATCCTGGAAACTGACCTTGGCCGCCATCATTTGATAGATGTCTACCGCTACTTCTACCTCTTTTTCCTGTGCACCCCGGATGTCGACACCTTTGATTTCGGGGAGATCTTCAATCTGGTCTTCGAGGTACTCCGCGTATTCCTTGAGTTTTTCCACCGGATAATCCCCGGTGATATTGACATTCATTATGGGAAAGGATTCCGAGAGGTTCAGGTCAAAAACATTAGGTTCTACCTTGGCCCCGTTAAAAATAGGCCAGTCTTCTCCGGCCTTTTCGCCATCCACCTCATCCTTCACCTTTTGTTTGGCATTTTCCACGGAGATGTCTTCATCGAATTCCACGACAATCATGGAATAGTCCTCTTGAGAAGTGGAAGTGATCTCTACCACATTGCTCAGGTTTTTCAGGCGGTCTTCGAGCGGATCGGTAAGTAAGCGCTCAACATCCTCAGCCGTGTTGCCCGGATAGGGCGTGCTGATATAAATTTTGGTTTCCTCTACTTCGGGAAAGTCTTCCCGGGGCATTGCAAAATAGGCAGAGAGTCCTGTCAGGAAAAAGATAGCGATCATCACATAGATCACCGAAGGATTGTCTATTGCCCAGGAAGCTGGTGCAAATTCCTTATCTGCATTCTTTTTTTGTCGACTCATATCTGCTCTATGATTTCAATTTTTTGTCCTTCCCGAACCCTTCGGGCCCCTTCCAGGATAAGCTGTTCTCCTGACTGGACCCCACTGAGCACTTCTATCTGATCTTTTTGGGAAAGACCTGTGGTAATCACTCTCTTTTCGGCCTTTCCGATCTGGTCGGCTCCAATTTCAGTTGCAACATATACATATTGCTGTCCTTCTGAATTTTCTGAAATGATTCCGGGAGGCACCAATAGTGCTTCAGGATTTGTGTAATCATTGATTCTGACACGTACCGTAAGGTTCGGCTTGATCTGCCCGTTCGTATTGGGCACCGACACTTCTACTTTAAAGGTACGGTTGGCAGGATTGATAAAATTGCCTGTTTGCCTTACTTCAGTGATCATACTGTCTCCGAGTACTGGAATAAAGAGTTCCACACGTTTTCCCGGGGTGACTTCCCTCAGATAACTTTCGGGGACGTCCACCTCCACATACATATCCGTAAGATTGACCAATCGGATGATCGGCATCCCACCAGCCGGATTCACAGTACTTCCCTCATCGACCATTACATCGTCCACAATCCCGCTGAAGGGCGCACGAATTGTTGATTTTGACAATTGGGCTTCGGCTTGTTGGACGGCCTGAAGAGTGGCTTCATAATTTGTCTTGGTCTGGAGATACTGGATTTCCGAACCGATGTTTTGCTCCCAAAGCCTGTTTTGACGTTCATAGGTCGTTTTTGCCAGAGCGGCCTGGGTCCGGAGTTGTTCAAGTCCTGAAGCCATTCCTCCATCGTCAATTTTAGCGAGCACCTGTCCTTTACGGACCGCTTGTCCGTCAGTTACATAGACCTTGATGAGCGTTCCGGCCATTTCGGGATAAAGCAGAATATTCTGTTTGGTTTGAACATTTCCCTGTAAATCAAGGTAGTGCTCGAATTCTGAGATCTGCAATTCAAGGGTGCTGACCAGAGGAATATTGCGCTGTTGTTCTTTGCTGTGGATCACAGAGTCCAATTGTCGCAGCGAAGCGGAAATAGCGCGTTGTTCGGCGTTAAGCTCCTGTTGTTTTTCCTTAATTTCCTCCAGGGTGCCACCGGCGATCAGGTCCTCGACGGACGCTTTAGATTCTCCGCCACAGCTCCCAAGAGCGAGGGCCAGAAGAAGGAATAGAAGTGATTTATACATAGTTGGATGATTGTTCAAGGTGATATGGAATTGCGGTTTCATAATGAGAGTCTGTGGATCAATAAGGATTCAGAATATTTTCCAGGGTTGTCTTTTTATTGATCACATCGATCATGGCCCGTAGGTATTCGCTCTGGGCAGAATAGAGTTGTGTTTGCGCCTGACGCAGCTCAAAGCTCGATGCTATCCCTTCTGAATACTTGATTTCGTTTTTGTTTTCTATTCGCTCAGCCAGAGATAGATTTTCCTTGCTGGTCTGGTAGGACTCAATCGCCAGGGTATAATCGCTCTTCGCCTGATCGTGCTGCAGTTTGAGCATTTGTTCGGTTTCCTCCAGTTGTGTTTTTGCTTTCTCCAAAGCAATTTTCGCCCGTTGGGTGCTCGAACTTCTTTTAAGGGAGCTGAAAATGGGAATATTCAGATCAAAACCCAGTACGGAGGAAGTGAAATCCTGAGCGTCGGTACCGACAACCGTTATGGGATCTCCAAAACCGGTATACCCGTAGTTCACAAAGGCATTCAGGGTTGGAAGGGCCCGACTTCGGGCCAGTTTCCATTCAAAATACCGCTGTTCGTTCAGATTCATCACGAGTTTGTAATCTGTATTGTTCTCCAGAGAGAAGGTCTCATTAAGCAGCTCGGGGGCGGTTTCCTGAGCCACCAGTTCATCGAGTTTCTGGACGGGTTCTGTGGGATGTTCCAAAGGCAGGCCCATAACCACATTGAGCATCTGCACGGTGATATTTTCAAGGCGTACATTGGCATTCAGGGCATTCTTTAAATTGGCCAGGGTAATCTGAAGTTGTTCTACATTCTCTTCTTCGCCAAGGCCGTTCTCAAAGAGCTTTTCAGATTCGAACAGGTTTTTTTCTACCGCCGCGATGTTCCGGTTCAGGATGGAGGTACTCTCCATGGCGAGCAGTACATTTCCGTAGGATTCCACAACAGCTTTACGAACCTCCTGATCTGTCTTTTCCTTGTTGTTTTCACTATAGCTCAAAAAAGCTTTGGTCGCCTGAAGTCCTACGATATACGACCCGTCGAAAATTTGTTGTCGCAGTGTTGCTGTTGCCGTGGTTGTTCGCGGAGGTCCAAAAATAATAGGGACGAAGGTGCCGGGTTCTCCGCCGGGGAAAAAATCGCCCGGAATCAGGGAAACGGGTTGTTTCAACTGATCTGTATAGCTTAAATTTCCGTCGATTTGAGGCAGGCCGGTAGCAATGGTTTCCCATTTCTGTTTCTGGGCATCTTCAATGTCCCGGGAGGCATTGATGGCGCTGTAATTGTTCTCCAATGCGAATTGGATAGCCTCTTCCAAAGTAAATTGTGTCGGGATATCCTGCGCGCGGGCATTGAAAAAGGTCAACGAGGCTAATACGAATAACAGGTAATGTCGCATTTAATCCTGATTTGAGATTAGTATGGTTTTTAGTATGTTTCGCCCTTCCGGGGTGGCGATACCCCGAAGGTGATACTCGAGGTAATTATCCATGAGTTCAAGTATTGCGAATTGCGATCTCGGGAATATCGCTTCATCCTTCAGACTGGTCATCCCGGCAAAATAGATGCGGGTGACAAAATCCACATCGAGATTCCCTCTGTAGATTCCCTGCTCCATTCCTTTTAAAATATTGATACGCACACAATCTTTAAACAATTCAAATTGCTTTTTGTGAAGTGTGGCGTAGATCTGGGGGTAGTATTTCTTGAGCTGATATTGAGGTGAGGATTTCTCGTTTTTCAAATTCAGCAGGGCAAATCGTTTGATCTCGTAAAGTTCTTCTATAGGATTTTTGTCTTCTTTGCAAATGCAGTCAATCCCGTGGGCAATTTTATGGAATAATCCCAGCGTACACTCCTTAACGAGTTCCGGTTTATTTTTGAAATGGGAATAAATTGTTTTTTTGGAAATGCCCAACTCCTCGGCCAAATCATCCATAGTGACACTTTTGAACCCGAGGTTCAGAAAGAGTTCGGTGGCGGTATCCAGGATTTTTTCTTTCACCTGGCTAAAATAGCGTGGAAACTTTAAATACAAAAAAAGTTTCCTGCGTTTTACAATTTTTTAACAATTTACACATATGGGGCTCTATTTTAAATGGTTTTGCTATCACAGGACCCCTGATTGTCCTAATTTTGAATCATGATAGAATCAATTACTACCTATCGTCAGACCTTTTTGGATCATCTGGCGCAAATTCAGTTCCCGGAATCTCCCCGCGACCTCTATTCACCTATTCAGTATATTTTGGATATCGGGGGGAAACGGATTCGACCTGTGCTTGTTCTGCTCAGTGCGGATTTGTACGGAGCGGAGCCTAAAGAAGCACTTCCCGCCGCGGCCGCCGTTGAAATATTTCACAACTTCACCCTAATCCATGATGATATTATGGATGCGGCGCCCTTGAGACGTGGAAAGGAAACCGTACATGAGAAATGGGATACCAATACGGCCATTCTTTCCGGGGATGCCATGCTTATTGAGGCCTATCGTCAACTTGAGTATTATGCGCCCGAGGTGTTCAAACCCATGATGGAATTTTTTTCCAGAACAGCTTTGGAGGTGTGCGAGGGGCAAAGGGATGACATGGATTTTGAAACAATGGACCAGGTAAACATCGATCAGTACCTGACGATGATCAAATACAAAACCGCAGTCTTAGTGGGTTGTGCCCTAAAGATGGGTGCATTGATCGGAGGGGCGTCCCACTCGGATCAACAGGCCTTGTACACCTTTGGAATCGGGCTGGGTCTTGCTTTTCAACTGCAGGATGATTATCTCGATGTCTTTGGCGACCCGGAAACCTTTGGAAAACAAGTCGGGGGCGATATTATTGAAAACAAAAAGACCTTTCTCTATCTCAAGGCACTGGAATTAGCCGGCGAGCAGGAGGCCCGGGAATTGCGGGACCTGTATTCCATTAAAACCCGGGATCCGCAGGCAAAGGTGCAACGTGTTACCCAGATTTTCAAATCCAGCGGTTCGGCAGATGACGCCCGCGAATTGATCCGGAAATATACGGACGAAGCCTTTGAACAATTAGAAAGCCTGAACCTTCCGGAAAACCGAAAATCCGTCCTGAGGGAATTCGGAAATTGGCTTCTCAATAGGGACTTCTGATCAAAGCTTTCCAAAAAGCACGGATAAACATTCCTTTGGGAGAGGCATTGATGATCTGGAGGTCTTCGGCCAGCGATGTTTCTTCGTTGAGAAATTTCAGGATTAATTCAGGGTCCAGACTGCGGAACATCATTGAAAAAACCTGATGGCCAGAAGCATTTTCCCGCGCCAGCACATCCAGGAAAAGACGGTCATAATGCCAGAATTTAATCGGCTGTTTCAGTCTTGGTGAGATCCCTTTTTTAAGAGCATCCACTACTTTGGGTATCTGTTTACGGGTGTTCCAAAAGGTATATCCAGTACTCGGTTTGGCCCACCCCCCGGCGATTCCAATATGTGTGATGTGGGCGCTATTGGCCCGGGTGAAATCATTAACAGTCATCGGGATGCTGCCCTGCTCCGTTTCCAGGATTTCATACCCTTTATCCGTCAGGTCTGTGGCTATATAGGATTTTAGGGCATCCTGGTATTCAACATCCTCTAAATGCGCTTCAGAAAACAGCGTATATTCCACCAAAGCCTCTGTAGGGCTGAACGGCAGTAAATACATAAAACGGGTGTTGCCCATCTGAGGGACTGAAAAGTCCATAAAAGTGGCGGCATCCGGATCAAAAACGGCCTCTTCCGTGCGGATGAACCATCCGAGAAAATGTTGCTTTAGTATCGGGTAAGGACGCATAAGGGAATCCAGAGACTGAAACAGGACGCTGCTCAATACCCTGGGGGCCCTGTAGGAACCCACTGCGGTGGTAAGCACTGCGGCTGTTTCGGATTCCTCAAGGGATTCCACGGCTTCATAGCGGACCTCAATATTTGGATAAAGCTGCAGGCGGCGGTGGTATTCTTCGTAGAAATCGGCACCACGAAGCATTTTATAAGTGTACTCCGCCATGGGTATGTTCTTCTCGAATTCCGGACCCCGGAAGCGAATCACATTCCATTTTTTAAAGATCAACGCATCGAAGGGTCCGCTGCCGGATTCCCAGAAACACCAGGTACGGTCGTTGGCTTTTTGGCGGTGTTTTTCAAAAAGCGCAATCCGTTTTTCTTTAAAATAGGGGTCGGATCCCAGTGCATCTGCCAGCAGCAATCCAGAAGCACCTCCGCCAATTATGATGTAGTCGTATTCGGTCATTCGAACTTTAGCTCCGGGCTAAATGTACAAATTCAAAGTGAGTAGGGAGCAGGGTTACCCGTGTCGCATGATATCCTTTAAGGCATGCCTGGGTTCTTTATTAAAAGGAGCTAGTATTAAAATCGTATGAAAGGGGCTGTAACGTGACACCGCGGGCAGCTCATTTTGAAAGCGCTTACTGCAGGATGGTACGCATTTTTTCAGGAGAGATGTATTCAAAGTAGCGATTGCGGATTCGGAAGGATTCATCGAAGAGCACAAGCGCCGGAAGTGTAAAAGGTTCTCCATCCCTGGAGGCGAGCAATAATGGGATTTCATGTACGGGATTGCGTTTGTTCCCCGCTTCCCGGTTTACGTATTGCATTCCTGAAAAATGTATGGTGTCCCGGGTTTCCACATTCATACGGACTGCGTAGTAGTGTTTGTTCAGCTCCGCGACGACTTCCGGGTCACGGAAGGCCGCCTCGTCCATTTTCCGGCAGTAGACGCACCAGTCCGCATAGAAATCCACAAGGACCTTCCTGGGTTCTGCGGCCAGGGCTTCCTCGAGTTGTTCAAAGCTCAGCCATTTCACGCGCGATTGCTGGCTCTGAACCATGGGCAGTGCCAGGAGGCAAAGTATTGGAAAAAGGAGACTCCGGCAGTGCTGAAACACAACGCCCGAAATGGATTTAAGCGAATAAACGAACCCTGAAGGCATACTTAAGTAAAAATAATCAATTCCCCACTCGATTAATACGGGGTCTTTTTAGTGCAACTTCCCGAATTTGAGCCCAAAGAAAAATGTCCTGGGGGTCGCGGGGCCATATATATAATCGGAATCCCGGGTAGGCCCCGTATCAAAATCGTCCTGATAGCTGTTGAAAATATTCCTGATCCCGGCGAAAAAGGTGACCATAAAGTCTTCGGTAAAGTCGATATGAGACTCCAGTTTCAGATTCAGGTCAAAGAAAGCCTGCACCCTATTGAGTTGTACAAACCCGGTTTCACTGACAACCCTCGGGACGGTCATAGGGCCTGTATAGGTGCCTGTCAGATCGAGATTAAAAGCCTCACCGGGGATCCAGGCGGCATTCAGATACCCGTAGAGGTCTGGCACACGTACAAATTCGTCCAAAAAAATGTCTGATTCACCGGGAGTTCCATCGGATTCAAAGAGGAGCTGAGGCTCTTCGTATTGGGTGCTTTGCAGAGTGCCGCCAAGTTGAAACTGCCATTTGGGGTCTGGGGAGACTCCGAGTTCAAAGTTAGTTCCATAGACCCGGGCCTGCGCTCCGTTGCGTACCTCCTCCAGGATAGAGCCGTTCGGCAAAACCGCCCCTGTACTGACCAGGGTAAAAGGCCCTTCTAAAACGGTGTAGAAACCCTCCAGGAGAAAATCCATTTGCAACAGGCCTTTAGTGCGGGTGTAGTTCAGGGAACCCGTAAAGGCATTGGAATACTCCGTCTGCAGGTCGTCGGAAAGGATGACAAACTGAGGCTCCCCTCCCACACTGGAAATATGGAGGTCCTCGTTAAAGGCCTGAGGCGCGCGGAATCCCCGGGCATACCCGCCCCTTAACCTAAGTTCCTTCAAAAGTTGGTAGGAGAGTGTGATCCGGGGCGAGAATGCTGTCTGGTCCAGGTCTACCTTCCGATTGATGCCTGCTATGGAGTAATCCCCGTTTACGTTTACATGATCCAGCCGGGCTCCCAACAGGCCGATAAAACGGTCGTTGGGTTTCCATTCATACTGGCCATACCCCCCAACTGCATTGACGCTTTGATCGATGAGCCGATTGTATCCCGGTATCTGATCCTCGGTAGCGGTATGAGTGAATTCCACGCCATAGGTCAGTACATCTGAATTGGGCAATGTATTCGTTCCCTGTATTCCGCTGACCCACGCCAGATCATCGGTATTTCCATAAGCGTTGTTGGCCAGCGCACTGTCCTGGGGTGTGCGGGACCCGCCGAGTCCCCCGTAGTAACTGTCGCGCTCCGTGTAGGAGGCCGAGGTGTAAAACTGAAAAAGGGAGGTCTGGGCCTTGTTTTGCAGCTCGTAATCCAACCCCCCGATAAAGGTGTCGTGATCCAGTTCTTCGGTAATGTCCGTAAACTGAGGCGCGAGGTCCAACCGGTCTCCCCCCCGGCGGTATTCGCGAATGGCGTTGAGATTCATAGAAATCCGACTCCGATCCGAAGGTCTTAGAAAGGCCTTGGCACCGACGGTTGTATTGCGGAGTTCGACGACTTCCGTGAAGCCGTCATCGTTGGCATCATAAGGGTCTCGATTGCGGTAGTTTCCGTAAAGGGTAAAACCACTCTTTAAATCATCGGCCACGCTGGACGAATTAAAAGTGAGAATGCGGTCGGGCTGTTGTCCGTCGATCAGAGCCAGGGTGCTTCCGACTTCCCAGGTATTGAGGATGGGGTCTTTTGTGATGATGTTCACGGTGCCTGCCACCGCGTTGGAACCGTAAAGGGCGGAACCTCCGCTTCTCACGACTTCAACCCTTTCGATAATATTGCTTGGAATCTGCTCCAGCCCATATACGCCGAGCAGGGAAGAAAAGACCGGTCGGCTGTTCAACAGGATCTGGGTATAGCTCCCGTCCAGCCCGTTCAGGCGAACCTGTGTAAATCCGCAGTTCTGGCAATTGGTTTCAACGCGTACCCCCGGCGCATAATTCAGGCCATCGGCGACGGAGATCGACTGGGTCGCGTTTAAAAGTCGGGGCCTCAGGGTGGAAACCACCACCGGAGTGCTTTTTCGCTCTACCCGGTTGCGGGTGGCACTGATGACTACTTCATCCAGGCCCAGGGCGTCCTCAATAAGTTCAAAATCGAGGGAGATCGGGCTTCCGTCTGCCAAAATTTCCAGGGTCGTCGTTCGGTATCCCTGAGCGCGGACCGTAACCGCCCATTTTCCCGAAGGGACTGACAATGCATATACCCCCGTCTCGTCGGCCATCACGCCCTTTACCCCATTTCCCACAAAGACAGCGGCAAACGGCACAGGCTTCCCTTGGGCCGTGACTTGTCCTGAAACCGGGGTGCCCGACTCCTGCGCCATTCCTGATCCCGGATAGCAACAAAGCACGAGCAACGCGAAAACAAGTCTGAGGCTAAACATTTTTGCTGGGTTAAATAATAATTTAGACAAATCTAAAAATATGTTTTTGTAAATAAAAATGTAATTTTGGGGTAAGAGCCAATTTCATGACTAGTTCTGAAGAAAATTACATTAAAGGAATTTTCCATTTAAGCCAGGGGGGACAACATTCCATTACCACTTCCGCCCTGGCCGAAAAAATGGAAACCAAACCTTCTTCGGTCACCGATATGGTGAAGCGACTCTCGGAAAAGGGGCTCCTGCACTATAAAAAATACCAGGGGGTCCGGCTTACGGAAAAGGGTACGGCCCAGGCCTTAAAGGTCATCCGAAAGCATCGGCTTTGGGAAGTCTTTTTAGTGGATAAACTGAACTTCGCCTGGGATCAGGTACATGAAGTGGCCGAGCAACTCGAACATATCGAGAGTGAAATGCTCGTAGATCGCCTGGATGCCCTTTTGAATTTTCCTGAATTTGACCCGCATGGGGACCCCATCCCGGATAAAGAAGGACGGTTTAAAACCCGGGAAAAGAACTTGCTCAGCACAATGCCCGCGATGAGCCGGGGTATTTGTGTTGGCGTAAAGGATTCATCTTCTCAGTTCCTGAAATTTCTGGACAAACACCATATTGAACTGGGAAATACTATTGAAATATTAGAAAGAGAGAGCTTTGACCGCTCGATGCACATACAGATCGGGACGCGGAAATTGCAAATTTCCCATCAGATTGCTTCCAACCTTTACGTAAAACCACAACCAGAATGATTCAGACGGTTATTGAGTATTTCGAAACCATCAGTCCCATCAGGGCGGCATTATACGCCACGCTATTCACCTGGGGACTGACTGCCGCCGGGGCAGGACTGGTCTTTTTCTTTAAAACCATGAACCGGGCCGTGCTCGATGGGATGCTCGGGTTTACCGGGGGCGTAATGGTGGCGGCCAGTTTCTGGAGCCTGCTGGCACCTGGGATTGAAATGACTCCGGGCGAAGGATTTCAGAAAGTGATTCCCGCAGCGGTCGGGTTTCTTTTAGGGGCACTCTTTATTTTTGGCCTGGATAAGATACTTCCCCACCTGCACATTAACTTCAAGGAGAGCGAGGGGATTTCGACCCCCTGGAGACGCACTACGTTGCTCACCTTAGCCATAACCCTGCACAACATCCCTGAGGGCCTGGCGGTAGGAGTCCTTTTTGGGGGCGTAGCCGCGGGTTTTGAAGGGGCTACTATCGGGTCGGCGGTAGCCCTCGCACTCGGAATCGGGTTACAAAATTTTCCCGAGGGCTTTGCCGTAGCCATGCCGTTGAGACGCTTTGGACTCAGCCGGAGAAAAAGCTTTATGTACGGCCAGGCTTCCGCCATTGTAGAACCTTTGGCTGCGGTATTGGGTGCCTGGGCCGTAATGACCTTCCAGCCCATCCTTCCCTATGCCCTATCTTTTGCGGCCGGGGCCATGATTTTTGTGGTTGTTGAAGAAGTCATTCCTGAAACGCAGCAGGATAAATACACCGATATTGCCACTATGGGCTTTATCGGTGGTTTTATCATCATGATGTCCCTGGATGTGGGTCTGAGCTAAGCCCGTAAAAGACTTTCAGCGTATCTTTTCCCTATTGGGGTTGGCTCCATGGAGGTGTAACACCATTGGAACGGGCATAGGCGATTAGCTGCCCTTTATGTTCCCCGGTGTGTTCGAGCACGACCAAAAGGGCCGAAAGGCGATTCATTTTTGCAAAGCCCAAATCTACCTCCTCATTGAGGCTTCCGGGATCTATAGCCATCATCTTTTCCCGCACAAAAGCAGTAGATGCATTATATGCCTCGAGAATGTTTTCCCGCCCGGTTATCGTTTCCATCTTCATAACATCCACGCCTTCCGGGGGTGGAAAACCGAGTTTCATGGCCAGATAGTAATTCGCGGCGGCTACATGCAGAATTGTTTCACCGGTGGAGCGTATGCCCGGAGCGGGCCTCCAGTCCATCTGAGAATCGTCAAAGGCATTGGCCAAAGCAACAATCTGCCCCTGGGTCATTTCCAGTAAGCCGTCAATACTTTTTTGTGTCATGTCGTCCTGGGCATATCCGATAAGGCCCATACACATTAGGATAAGGAATCCGATTTTTTTCATGAGAGTTGATTCTGGTTACAAAAGTTATTGAGGGGAAACTCCCTAAATGTACTCATAATTTCCGGGACCTCAGGACAAGCGGGTTGTTGAATCTCCAAAGAACAGGGCCGCATAGCATTCCCCGTATTCTGAATTCCGGAAATGCATTTGCGTTTATGTATCTTTAGTTCTTAAATCAAACAAACGCCTCTATGAGAAGGATGAATACCCTGGTTTTCACGGTTCTGGTCTTACTGATTGGCAACTACGCCCTTGGACAGGAAAAACACTTTGAATACCTCGATGTTTTTGATTTGCAATATGCTACTGATCCACAGATCCGTCCGCAGGGAGACTGGGTTGTATACAGGCGCATGGGCTTCGATATTCTGGAAGACCGCGCTGAGGGTAACCTCTGGATGATTCGTACCGACGGGACCGGTCATCAGAAAATGACATCCCGGGAAGTTTCGGAAAGCAGTCCTACCTGGTCGCCCGATGGGCAGCGCCTTGCCTTTGTAAGCGCTACCGATGAAGGTTCTGAAATTTACCTGTATTGGATGGACTCCGGAAAGTTTGCCCGGCTGACCCAGCTGCCGGCAAGTCCGGGATCTCTGAGTTGGTCCCCCGATGGGAAACAGTTGGCGTTTACCATGAATGTGCCTGAAAAAGCGCCGGTTATTGTAAGTCTTCCACCTAAGCCCAAGAATGCAAAATGGGCAGGGCCACCCCGAATCACGGACCGCGTCTACCATGAGGCCGATGGACGGGGGTATATCCCTCCGGGCTTTAGTCACCTTTTTGTCGTGTCTTCTGAAGGGGGAGCGGCCCGACAGGTGAGTTCCGGTAATTACCACCACAGGGGCCCTGTAGCCTGGTCGTCAGACGGGACTGCCCTCTTTTTTACCGGCAACCGAACCGAAGATTGGGAATACGACTTTCGCAATAGTGAAATCTACCGCCTTAATTTAAACTCCGGTGCCATTGAGGCCCTTACCGATAGTCCGGGGCCGGACAGAGGTCTGGTGATCTCCCCGGATGGAAAATACATCGCCTATACCGGGTATACCGACCGGATTCAGGCACATCAAACCTCAGAACTCCGATTGATGAACGCAGACGGGTCGGGAAAACGCTCCCTCACCGCTGCCCTGGATCGCAGTGTCAGTGGCCTGACCTGGGATGCCAAAAGTAAGGGGGTTTATTTTTCCTATGACGACAAAGGCAATACAAAAATCGGGTATATACCCCTTTCCGGAGATGTGCAAAAACGTGCGGACAACGTAGGCGGGACGTCTATCGGCCGGCCTTACGGAGGAGGCAGTTTTAGTGTAAGTGCGGACGGCGTCCTCGCCTATACTTTTACACGTCCTGAATTCCCTTCCGATATCGCGATTGTGGGGCCAAAGGATAAATCACCAAGGCGTATTACAGAGCTCAATCGCGGATTGCTGGATCAAAGAAAACTGGGCAAGGTGGAAGAAATATGGTATACCTCAACGGTAGACGGTCGGGATATCCAGGGATGGATCGTCTATCCCCCGGATTACGAATCCCATAAAAAGTATCCACTACTGGTGGAAAACCACGGAGGTCCGATTTTGAATTACGGGGATCGGTTTACGGCTGAAATCCAATTATACGCCTCGGCCGGGTATATCGTTTTTTATCCGAACCCCAGAGGGAGTACGAGCTATGGAGAGGAGTTTGCAAATCTGCTCTACAACAATTATCCGGGAGATGATTACCAGGATGTGATGGATGGCGTAGATGCCTGTATTGCCAAAGGCGTTGCTCACGAAGATCAGCTCTTTGTCACCGGGGGAAGTGCAGGGGGGATCATGACGGCCTGGATGATTGGGAAGAACGACCGCTTTGAAGCCGCCGTGGTGGCCAAACCCGTGATGAACTGGATCAGTAAGACCCTGGTGGCCGATAATTACTTCGGCTATGCCAACAGCAGATATCCCGGTCAACCCTGGGAAAACTTCGAGGGGTACTGGAAATTTTCACCGCTTTCACTTGTAGGCAATATCAAGACCCCAACCATGGTTCTGGTGGGGATGAATGATCTCCGAACGCCTCCGAGTGAAGCCAAACAACTCTATCACGCCCTGAAATTGCGCAAGATTGAGACGGTTCTGGTGGAAATTCCCGAGGCCAGCCATGGGATTGCCAACCGGCCCAGCAACCTGATCAGCAAGGTGGCCCATACCCTGGCGTGGATGGATAAATACCGAACTTCAACGCCTGAATAATGACTCGACCCCGGCAACAATGGTTGCTCAACCTCCTGATTGTGGTATCCGTGATACTTTGTCTTCTGGCTTTTGCGGCGCATTCCCGCACCTGGAAGCGGGCTGAAGCAGACCGGGTGCAATTGCTGACAGGCTTTTATTATACGGAGATACCCTACAGTGAAATTGACAGTCTTTCATGGAAAGAACAGCTTCCCCAGTTGGAACGCGATCACGGATTTTCATTTTGGGCCCGGGAGAAAGGGCGATTTAGGGATTCCCTTTTCCCCGGGCGACCTGTTTATATTTTCGTGGATGATCTCAGACATCCCAAACTCAAAATCAGTTATCGGGATTCCCTGACCCTGTTTTTAAATTTTGCGGACTCTGTGGAAACCCATTTGATGTACGAACTTTTACTTCGAAAAACAGAGGGGGCAGATGATATTAATGACTGAAGGTTCATTTTTGGGAAATTGTTGGCAATAGGCTCGTAAAGGATCCGTTAGCTTTAAAAAATATGATCGTTTGTCTATGAAATCACTACTTTTTTGGGGTATACTATGCCTGCCCTTTTTCCTTTCAGCCCAGACCGCTACGCTGGAGGTAAAGGTTTACGAAGTTTCCTCCGCAGAAGGGGACATCCTTATTGCGCTTTACAGGGAAGAGGAGACGTTTTTAAAATTCGAACACGTCTATCGCACCCAGGGAGCACCTGCGGTGGAAGGGATGACACGTGTCGTTATAGCCGATCTTCCCCTGGGACAGTATGCCCTGGCCATATTCCATGATGAAAACGGAAATGAAAAGCTCGACACCAATTTCCTGGGGATTCCCAAAGAACCGCTTGGTTTTTCAAATGCGAAATTAAAAACATTTGGACCTCCCGGATTCAAGGAATGCCTCTTAGATCTCCAGGAGGATACCACCATTGAAATTACCCTCGAATAGCGGCAAGGTTACTCCTTTTGAGGAGAGTTCGGATCAAAACCTCTGGGTCTTTTCCACCGGACGGGGGCGGCAGGTTCCTTAGCCATTTCAAAACGTTGTGTTTCCAATAGCTTTAGGGCCTCTGAAATGCCGCGCTCCAATTGAGGATCGTGACCTTTGATAACTTTAGAGGGTTCCTGTATGACTTCAATATCCGGGGCAACACCTTCTCCTTCGACAGCCCATTTTCCATCGACATCAAAAAAACCACCTCTGGGGGCCACCATCCGGCCACCATCGATAAATGGAGGTGTGTCCCAGGTGCCAACCAGGCCACCCCAGGTACGGGTGCCAATCAGGGGCCCGAGTTCTTTTGCGTGAAACATGTAAGGGAGCAGGTCGCCTCCGGAGCCCGCCCGTTCATTGATCAACATAACTTTGGGCCCCCAAATTCCGGCCATAGGTGTGGTCCAGGGTCGGTTGCTTTCGGTTTTGCTGTTAAAATACCCAAAGAGCTCCCTGTCCATAATGTCGATCATATAATCTGCAGCAAACCCACCTCCGTTATTGCGTTCATCTATGATCACTCCTTTTTTATCCTGCTGAGAAAAGTAATACCGGTTGAAATACTCAAATCCTCTGGAGGAGGTATTGGGAACGTACACATAGGCGAGCTGTCCTCCTGATAGGCTATCCACCTTACGCCGATTTGCTTCAATCCAGTCGAAAGTGCGGAGTCCGTTTTCGCTGGTGATTGGTTTGACTACAATTTCTCTTGGGGATTTCCCGTCAGCTGAACTGCTGATTGTCAGGTAGATTTCCCTGCCAGCTGTTTGTTCCAGCAAGGCATATGGATTCATGCCGCCAGTAAGTTCTGTGCCGTCTATGGCAATAATATAGTCCCCTTCAGAAACATTGAGGCCCGGAAGGGCTAAAGGCGCATACAAGTCCGGATTCCACTGTTCTCCTGAGTAGATCTTATCGATGCGGTACCGACCCTTTTCTACTTTTAAATCACACCCCAGTAAGCCTACAGGCACCCGTTCCAAATCTGGTTGGTCTCCGCCGGACACATAGGAGTGTCCGATGGCGACTTCCCCACTCAGTATATCGACCAGGTAGTTGAGGTCAGTCCTGTGCCGCACGTGGTCCACCCAGGGGGAATACCATTCATACACGGCATCCCAGGGAGCACCATGGACATTGTCCACGTAGAGGAAATCACGCATATAGCGCCATCCCTCCTTAAAGATCTGTCGGTATTCCCCGGTCGGAATAATTTGAAGACGTATGGAAACTTCCAGAGACTTGGCGTCTGACACGTCCTTGCTTTTTGTCTGCCCGACCTTCCAGTTTGAGCCTTGTTGAAGCAGGATGTTGTCTCTCGAGTCTGAGATGACAAAGCTTCGGACATCTTCCGCGAAAGGCTCTGCCTCTAATTTTTCAACATCGTATTTATGGAGTTTCAAACCTGTTTCATTGGGAATGATTTCACTTATAAAAAGGGTCTTTTCCTGGCCTGCTTCCAGGGTTGCGTAATTCCGGGCGGGCAATGGAAGGCTTACGATTCGGTTTTGAATTCCCTCGGGATTCAGGGTAACGGTAACTTTATTTTCTTCAGTTTTTGAATCCGGGCCTTTCGAAGATTTCTTTTTGTCGTCTTCATCAGAGGACTTGATCCCGGCTTCGTCATTTTTCGGGAGATTTGGCGCTGAACCCTCCCCGGAGAGTACAATGGCATAGAGGCTTCGGGAAAATGGGATATTCAGGGAACTCATGTCCAGCCATCCGGATTGAAGTGCATAGTCCGTGCTGGCCAGGAAGTAAAGGTATTCCCCTGCGGCATCCCAGGAAGGACTCACGGCATCTGCCATACCATCGGTAAGCTGAACGGTATTCCCGCTGGAAATGCTGTAGGCAAAAACAGCCTTAAAATGCGTGTCGAGTTGGTTTGTAAAGGCGATCCATTGGCTGTCCGGGGACCAAACCGGATTCATGTTCCGATTCGGGTGTGCGTACCGGTCCGATGCGATCTTTTTTGTTTTCCCGTCTGCCAGGCCGATGATCCAAATATTGTAGTGGGTATCCGTATAGGCAATGTATTTTTCATCCGGAGACCAGGCGGGCCGAAAATAAAAGGTGGGGTCTGGAAGGGTGTATCTTCGTTCAATTCCGCCTTTCTGGTCAGCAACCACCAGTTCATATTCCCCTTTGGCGTCTTGAAACCAGGCGACTTTTGAACCTCCTGGCGACCACACGGGGAAACGGTCGGCTACTCCTGATGATTTTGTGAGATTCCTCCAGCTCCCTTCTTCTACAGGGATACTAAACACTTCTCCCCGATGTTCGAATAAGGCCCGCTCCCCGTTGGGGCTCAATCGTGGGTTCTGAAGGTCATTCCCGTTTACGGTTTCCCATCTGGGACGTGCAAAATTCATATCTCCTTCCACGGTGATATTCACCTGCCGGCTTTCCCCGGTTTCGGGATTTAGAATATGGAGGTAACTGCCCTGTTCGTAAACGATACCCGAAGGGCCGGCGTCCAGGCTTTTAACGTCGAACTGCTTGTGGAAGGTGTGCTGTTGCTCAGTTTTCGATCCGGGGTCATAGGACCAGATATTGGCCGCGTAGTCCCGCTCAGAGATATAGTAAACCCGTCCGCCATACCAAACAGGATCCAAATGACGTTCCCCGTCCTTCTGCGGTGTTCGGTCAAGTTCCATGGTCTGCATGTCGACAATCCATATGGGCATCGCCTGCCCGCCCCGATAATTTCGCCATTCCGGATCCCAGGAGGTAATGGGAGTATACGCGATACGGGCGCCATCAGGAGAAATTTCTCCGTAAGCTGCCCTGGGAAGCGGAAGCGCCTCTGGCTGCCCCCCTTCAAGGCCTATCAGGTATAATCGATTGGTTTGTGTCGGATGCGCCTCTCTTTGTGAACGAAACATAATCTTTCCATCCGGCGACCACCCCTGTACAAAATCACCCCCGGGATGCCAGGTCAGGCGCTTGGGCTCACCCCCGGCTGCCGGAACCACAAAAACATCCGTATTCCCGTCGTACTCACCCGTAAAGGCAATCATAGACCCATCCGGACTAAAATGTGGGTTGGATTCATAGCCTTCATTGGAAGTAAGGCGCACCGCCCTTCCCCCGGCATTGTTGCTTTTCCAGAGGTCATTTGCATAGACAAATACGATTTCGGAATCTGAAAGCGTCGGCTGGCGCAGTAAGCGCGTTTGCTGGGCGCAAATAGAAAAACAACTTAAGAGAAGCAGAAGGGGGTATGTTAATTTCATAGGGATGCGAATTATTTGGAGTTGAAAAATAGGTAAAATAGGGTAGGGGTTCAATGATACCTCAGATATGGGGCATATTCAGGGTATGGAAAGCCTCAAAAAGAAAGGGGACTGGTGGGCAGATACTTTCGATGTACACAGTGCAGAAGTTTCAGACCCCACCGCTGCCGATAACTGGTTTAGTGTACGCTTCGAAATGGATACTACACACAAACCTTCCCATCAGCGCTCAAAGACTTCTGAAATTGCCGTATATCAGGTATCGGACGGTAAAATTGTCAGGGAACAGTGTTTCTACGATCAGCAGTAGGTTCAGAAGCCTAGAGTTGAATGTATAAAAAGGAGATCAACCTCCTTTTTTCGTCGTGATTTCAATGACGCCATTGGCTCCTCTCGTCCCGTAAATCGAGGCATCAGATCCGGTGAGTGCTTTCACGTTTGCCACATCCACGGCCTGCACGATGTTTTCAACGTCTCTGAAGGAAGTCCCGACGATAAGTCCATCCACAACATATAGCGGATAGGGCGGACTGCCCGTGGTGTTATTCGAGTTTTTGATAAAAACGGGAACTCCGCCGCGAAGGGTTACCCCGGGCAGTTTCTGAATCCGGTTGACTAATGGCAAAACAGCTGCATTTTTATCGTCCAGAGTGGCTTCCAGATCCTTTTCGCCACTGGCGGCTGCCGGTTGTGAACTCCCGCAGGAGAGTAAAAAAGTACCCGCGAGGAGTAGCATAAGTAATCTTTTCATGGGAGTTGGATTTCCTCTAAGATATCTATAAGCGATTAAGCCACCAACAAATGGTGCGGTTATATGGACAGCATGCTTATTTTTACACCTGCAGACATGTTAAACCTTTAAAGCACACCCTCTGATGGAAAGCATACTATTAACCCAGGTAATGGGAGCCCTTTTTGGATTTCTCGGGGTACTCTTCGGCGCATTTGGAGCGCATTATTTAAAGGGAAAATTAACGGATTCCCAATTGCAGGCCTTTGAAACCGGGGTGCGGTATCAGTTAGTGCACGCGGTGCTTTTGCTCGTACTAAGCTTTAATCTCGCCTTTACTTCAGCCCTGGACAGCTATATCGTACGGGCTTTTTTGGTTGGGACCTTTTTGTTTTCCTTTAGCATTTACGGGTTGGTGCTCAGTGAAGGATTTGGGAAAAAATGGCGGTTTCTGGGTCCGGTAACGCCGGTTGGAGGGCTCTTACTACTGGTCGGTTGGGCCTTGCTCGGCTATAGTTTTGTCGCTAATTTTTTCTGAGCTGAGAATTTGACCGGACCTTAGTGACAGCCGCAGTCTGAACTGCCGCAGCCTTTTGAAGAGTCCGACTTTTTCGGTTTGCGAATCTCTGGCCAGACGAATTTGTACAACAGATATCCAACGGAAATGCCCAGGGTGAGATAGACGAGGATATGTTGCAGGCTCCAGGACATCAGGAAAGGAGTTGATAAGCGGTTAATGCAGCAAGATACGCAATCACCGTCATAAAGACCAGTTGTAGCATGGGCCACTTCCAACTGTTGGTTTCCCGTTTTACAATGGCCAGGGTACTCATGCACTGCATGGCAAAGGCATAAAAAAGCATAAGGGAAACTCCGGAAGCCAGATTAAAAAGGGGCTGCCCGTCTGCTTTTACCTCAGCAGCCATTCGGTTTTTAATGGTTTCTTCTTCGTCGTTACCCACGCTGTAAATGGTCGCCAGGGTGCCGACAAAGACTTCCCGTGCCGCAAAGGAGGTGAGTACGGCAATCCCGATTTTCCAGTCGTACCCTAACGGACGCACAGCAGGCTCAATGAATTTCCCCATCTTCCCTATAAAGCTGTGCTCCAGGCGATAACTCGCGATCTCCTGGTTGATGACGCGGGTTCTCAGATCGGCCTGTAGTTTGGAAAGCGAATCCTGCATAGCAATGTTGGATGCCCGGTTATCAACCCCGCTTATAAGGACGGGCAGGGAGGTTTTAAACTCCTCTAATTTATTGGAAACAAAGGCCTGACTGTTCGGGGAAAGGCCTTCACGGGAGACGCGTTCAGTGATGATTTGATCGGCGTTTTTAAATTCTTCAGAGAATCCGTTGGACCCCAAAAACCAAAGAACGATAGAAATGGCAAGGATAATTTTACCGGCTCCGTAGACAAAACTCTTGGTCTTCTCCACGACCGTATAAAAAACGTTTTTCCACAAGGGCCATTTGTAGTTGGGCATCTCCACCATAAAAAAGCTGCGACTCCGCACTTTCAGGATTTGATGCAGCACTTTTGCCGCCAAAATGGAAGCCGCAAAGCCCAATAGGTAAAGCAACATCAGGGTCAGCGCCTGATAACTGAGCCCCAGGAAACGCCCTTGGGGTATGACCAGGGCAATGATAATAAGGTATACCGGCAGGCGGGCGGAACAGGTGGTAAAGGGGACCACTAAAATGGTAATCAGGCGCTCTTTCCAGTTTTCTATGTTCCGGGTGGCCATAACTGCCGGAATGGCGCATGCTGTTCCTGAAATCAGGGGCACTACACTCTTTCCGCTCAGACCAAACGGGCGCATGAGCCGGTCCATCAGAAAAACTACCCGACTCATATATCCGGATTCTTCCAGAATAGCTATAAAGAAAAATAAAAAGGCAATTTGGGGGATGAAAATGACAATCCCTCCGATACCCGCAACAATCCCTTCGGCAATGAGATTCGTAAAAACCCCCGGGGGTAAGGTGTCTTTGATCCATTCGCTGGCTGCAGCAAATTGCTCGTCTATGAAATCCATGGGAATGCTGCTCCAGTCGTAGATGGCCTGGAAGATAGTGAGCAGGATGACGAAAAAGATGAGGTAACCGAAGATCTTATGGGTCAGGATTTTATCCAGGGAAGCCCGCCAGCCTTTGGCCGCGGAACGGTCCACGGTGTAGGTTTCTTTAAGGATTCCATTGATGTACTGGTACCTTAAAATGGTCTCTTTGTGCTGGAGTTTTTTCAGCTCCGCCCCAGACTTGATCTCAAAAGGCGAATGCGTCAAAAACTCTTTTTTATCGAGAGGGGTAAAGTTCACATCCTGGGTGATGACCACCCATAACTTGTAGAGGTCTTTCCCCGGAAAAGCACTTTGCAACCGCTTAAAATAGGTGGGGTCGATTCCTGAAATGTCCAGGCTTTCCGTCTTAGGGAGGTCTCTGTACTTTTCAATCAGTTTTTTCAACTCCTCCATGCCTGTATTTTTCCGGGTACTGACCAGGGCTATTTTGGTCTTGAGGAGTTGTTCCATTTTCTTGAGATCCAGACGGATCCCTTTGTGGTCCATACGGTCCGCCATATTGATCACAAGGATGGAGGGAATCTTCAGGTCTTTGATCTGGGTAAAGAGCAGCAAGTTCCGTTTAAGATTTTCCACATCACTGATCACTACGGCGACATCCGGGAAATCCGGGGCATTTTTATTGAGTAGCAGTTCAACCGCTACACTTTCATCCAGAGAGGTGGTATTGAGGCTGTAGGTGCCGGGCAGATCCAGAATATGGGCCCGGACACCACGGGAGAGTTTGCAAATCCCCATTTTCTTCTCTACGGTAATCCCAGGATAATTCCCCACCTTTTGCTTCAGGCCGGTGAGCGTATTGAACACCGAAGTTTTTCCGGTATTGGGATTTCCGATAAGGGCTACTTTGATGTCTTTACTCATCGCCGGTTATAGGTTCCAGTTCAATCTGCAGGGCAACCGAGCGGCGGATAGCGATGTGTGAGCCGTTCACATTAATGTAAATCGGATCTTTGAGTGGGGCGACCTGAATGAGCTCCACTTCGTTCCCGGGGAGGCATCCCAGTTCCAGGAGTTTGATCGGCAGTGCATCCTCCGGGAATGCTTTGATAATTCCTTTTTCGCCCCTGCCGAGATGTGCTACCGTGAACCCCAAAGCTTATTTAGATTGATTTTAATTAAGGACAAAAATACACGAAAATGTGAAACTGAGGGCTTTTCAGGAGAAAAAGCCGGTGTTAATTACTCAGCCTTGCTGTTTTTCAAGATTTTAAGATCTTCTAAAAGACGTTCCATCTCCTCTTTTTTGGTGCCGTCGTACGTCCCACGGATACGTTTATTCTGGTCTACCAGGATAAAATTCTCGGTGTGGATCATATCAAAAGGTCCGCCATCCCCATCGGTCTTGACGGCCAGGTAAGACTTGCGCGCCAACTCGTAGATCTGTTTTTTATCCCCTGTCACCAGATTCCACTTAGAATCGACAACTCCTTTTTCAAGGGCGTATTCCTTTAAACGAGGGACCGAATCAATTTCGGGCGTAACCGAATGGGAGAGCAAAAGCACCTGAGGATCATCCAGAATCTGCTCCTGCAGGTATTCCATATTACCGGTCATGATAGGGCAGATGGTGAGGCAGGTGGTGAAAAAGAAATCGGCGATATAAATTTTGTCTTTATAATCCTGCTCAGTTATTGTATCCCCGTTTTGGTTGACAAGTTTAAAGTCTGAGATGGTGTGGTATTTTTTGACGTGGGTGAGTTCCGGGGCCACCAGTTCGGGATTGAAATCTGCCGGTTGATACACCGGGAGGGTCTTTTTGGGTTGCAGGGCATTGTAGAAAAGGACAATGATCACGGCGGAGATCCCGAGCATGACCAGGCCGAAAATCTTAAACTTGGCAAAAAAAGCACGCATATGCCTCTGGTTTGTTTACAAAGGTACATCCCCCTTCTTTCTCCATCAACCGTAAATAAAGGGACTGCTGCTAAAACTTTCTTAAAGAAGGGGTAAGGGGTCTAATTTCTTTTTAAAAGCGCCCTCAAAAGTGTAGTTTTGTGCGTTTTAATCGATTCCAGCGTTTTATGTCAGCCATTGTGATTCAAGCTTCGATGTTCCTGCTCAGCCTTTCTCTTTTGATTGTGCTGCACGAGTTGGGACATTTCCTACCTGCTAAAGCCTTTAAAACAAGGGTCGAGAAATTCTACCTCTTTTTTGATGTCAAGTTTTCCCTCTTCAAAAAGAAGATCGGAGAGACGGTCTACGGGATAGGATGGTTGCCGTTGGGCGGGTACGTCAAGATCGCCGGAATGATCGATGAGAGCATGGACACAGAGGCGATGAGCCAACCTCCCAAACCCTGGGAGTTTCGTTCCAAGCCCGCATGGCAGCGCCTGATCATAATGCTTGGCGGGGTGACGGTCAATTTTATTGTGGCCCTGCTCATCTATATTTTCGCCTCTTTTTACTACGGGGATGCGGATATTTCCACTTCCAGTATTAAGGATGGTTACTGGGTGACCAATCCGGTTTTTACGGAACTCGGGGTGCAGACTGGCGATAATCTCCGCGCTATAGACGGGGTGACGTACGAGAATTATTCAGATCTGAGGCGCAATATGATTACTGCAGAGCGCTTTACCCTGGAGCGGGATGGGCAACCGATTAACATCGAATTACCCGTCGATTTTTTGGGTAAACTCAGCACAGGTGAAGACCTCAGCTTTTTTGAATTGCGGATACCCTTTCTGGTAGGATCCGTTCCGGATTCGTCTATCAATGCACAGTCAGGGCTTGAAAAAGGGGATATGCTCAAACGCATTGATCAAACGGAGATCACCTATTTTGATGAAGCGATCGCTGCCCTGGAGGAAAATACGGGACGAGAAGTGGCTGCTGTCGTGCTTAGAGAGGGCCGTCCGGTAGACCTGACACTCAATATAAGTGAAGACGGTAAACTGGAGATTCAGCCCGGAGGGACCTACAAACAATTTGAAGAGATGGGTTTCTTTCAAATTGTCCAGAAGAAATACGGCTTTTTCGAGAGTTTTTCAGTGGGGGCCAAGAAGTTCAGCAATCAATTGGGGGGCTACTGGTTGCAACTCAAGAAAATATTTACCCCCAGTACAGGTGCCTACAAAGGGGTAGGGGGCTTTAAGGCGATTTTCGATATTTTCCCGGATACCTGGAGCTGGCAACAGTTTTGGAGTATTACCGCCTTTTTATCCATTATGCTGGCGGTCTTAAACCTTTTGCCTATTCCCGCTTTGGATGGGGGCCACGTGATGTTTTTGCTTTACGAGATGGTCTCCGGCCGAAAGCCCAGCGATAAATTTATGGAGTATGCCCAGATGGCGGGCTTTTTCATTTTGCTAGCGCTAATCGTCTTTGCCAACGGAAATGATATTTATAAGGCCCTGACCAAATAATTATCCCGTTTTTTTTGTTGGGCAGTTGTTTAGAAACTTTTATATTTGCGTCCTCCAAATGGAGACATTCCTCCTTAGCTCAGTTGGTTAGAGCATCTGACTGTTAATCAGAGGGTCCTTGGTTCGAGCCCAAGAGGGGGAGCAGCAGTTCAGGCCGGTTTTTAACCGGCCTTTTTTTATTTTATGGTCTCGAGCTAGCGCACCATCTCGCTCCTCACTGCCAAAGGTCCACCGGACCTTTTTTGTCTCTTAGTCTCGAGCCAACGCGCCAGCTGGCCCCTTCGCTAAAACAGTCCACAGGACTGTTTTTTAACGCTCGGTCCGGTTCGAGCCCAAGAGGGGGAGCCCCGAGAAATAAAGGCTTCAACGCATTTCAATGTGTTGGAGCCTTTTTCATTTGCAAACAATTTGCAAACAGGATAAAATTTAACTGTTTTCACCTCCTTTTGGCCAATTTTAATAGGGATTACCCTTATTTGAACCTGTGTTTAATTCGAAGCTGTATTCTTATGCCAAAGCTTACCAGTACTTACCTGCTTGCGAGGCTTTATAAGGACTGTTTCACCATTTTTAATGGAAATCTGAATTGATTATCAGGGAGTTATAGGCTTTTTAATGGAAAAACACAGTATTAAAACAAAACTTAAAACATACAAACCTTTGAAAACAAGCGGATTATGAAAATGTAACCTGCGCCAACCGGTTACCCTCTTGCTCATCCGCTTTAAAGAAATCGGAAAACTATTTTGAAATTGATAAGGACACCTTCTATTGCTGTTATCCGGATCCGATTTATGGGATAAGGATTATATTTATGTTCATATAACAAGTTGTGCTTAATGTGAAAAAAGAAGAATGACAGTTACCTATGACAAATACTATCAGACGGAAAAACTTTTCGGAGAACCTTATCCAGAATTAGTTGAGTTTCTTGCTGAATATCCTAAAAAAGGGAAAGTACTTGACTTAGGTTGTGGACAAGGAAGAGATGCAATTGCTTTGGCCCGACTTGGCTACTCTGTAACTGGAATAGACACCTCAAAAGTCGGAATTGAACAAATGAACCAAATCGGACGAGATGAAGATTTGAATTTGGTTGGACAAGTTGGTGATATTTATGCTTTTAACCGTTTTAACGAATTCGATATAGTCCTTTTGGACAGTATGTTTCATTTTGACAAGAAGGACAAGGAAAATGAAATTGGACTAATCAAGAAAATTGTATCGGAAGTAAGTATCGGAAGTCTAATAGTTGTTTGTGTTCAGGATACAGGCGACAAAGTGCAAATTCTCAACCAAGCAATTGATTTTGAAAAAAGACTAAATCGATTAGTCGACAAAGAGTTCAAGTACGTATTTGAAGATGGCGGACATAAATCAGAGACTAAATACAGAATGATAGTAATTAAAAAATAACAAAACACTAGGCACAACAGAGCATATAGCTTATGGCGGTTGAACGGCAACGAGCAAGGTTTTAGCACCGTAGCCAGCTTTGGTTTCGGTTGACAGAAAAGTGCTTCGAAACCGCCACAAGCCATATACTAACCGTTGGCAATAATATAAAAGAATTGAAATGAAACGAATACATTTTGACAATTTCAGTGAGAATTGGTTTTTAATCACGATTTTAATTTTGTCTGTAATATTCTTACTTGTTGGAATATTTGAGTTTATTCCATTCGAAAACCCGAAAATAAATAAAGGGATAAGTGGAATTGGATTTTTGCTACAGGCACTATTTTTCAGTAGAATGTTTTGGTACAAAAATTACGTCCAGTGGAATAAAAAAGGGGCGACTATCCGAATAAATTCCATTTTGGGAAAATCAATTATGTTCGACAATATTAAAGGAACTGAACTGAATGAAAAAAAATTGATAATAACACAAAAGAATGGAAAAAAATTTATGTTTGACTTAAACGAAATTGCGGAATCGGATACTCAAAAACTGAATGAAATAATAGTAAAAAACACTATTGCCAACACCGTATAACATCAATAGCTGCTGATCCTATAGCCGGTAACTCCCCTACTCACAAAAACTATATCTTTAATCGGTATAAAACGTAAAGGCGGTGCCAACGCCAGCTGAATCGCACGCTTGCTCACGCAAGCTTCCGCACATTTGCGTCCGCAAATTGCGTTCTCGCCGATTTGGTCGCCCAAGCGCCACAAGCCATATGCAAACCGTTGGCGGTATTACGAAAAGAAACTTAGAATGGGAAGAACCAAAGAACTTGCAAATCGGTTGACTGAAGTCGTATTAAATGGACGTTGGATTGCAAACACAAATTACAAGTCGCAAATACAAAACTTGACTTGGCAGCATGCAACCCAGAAAGTTGGAACATTGAACACAATTGCTGCCTTGACTTTCCATGTCAATTATTATTTAGCAGGTATTATTAATGTCTTTGACGGTGGCGAGCTTGACATTCGATATAAATATAGTTTTGACATTCCACCGATAGAATCAGAAAGCGATTGGAAGAGATTGATAGCCGAATCGTTTGTAGACTAAAAATATGGAACCTATTTGAGAAATATTGAAGGGGTTATCGAACATAGTTACTACCATCTTGGACAAATTTCGTTGATAAAAAAGATGCTAACTGAAAAGGATAAGTGAAATATTGCCACCAGCAACAGGTATAGTGCATGCCCTTCGGAACACGCACCATAGCCCAAGGCCGTTAGCGTGCATAAAACACAACTCCAAGCAAGAAAATTATATGACTAAAAATAAATCACTGAAAAAGCAAGCAAGACTAATTCGGATTTTTAGAAGGATTCATAGGACTTCAGGAGCATTTTTGTTTATTTTTTTCTTTATTATTTCGGTTTCAGGATTATTGCTTGGATGGAAGAAACATAGTGGTGAAATTATTCTATCAAAATCATACACAGGAACTTCAACTGACTTAACGCATTGGTTACCAATTGACAGTTTGCATACTATTGCATGTAATGTGATTCATGACTCTATTTCTTCAGACTTGTCCCTAAAACTCGACCGAATTGACATTCGAAAAAATAATGGAATGGTAAAGTTCGTTTTTGCGGACCACTATTGGGGGGTTCAACTTGATGGTGCGACGGGACAACTTCTACACATTGAAAGAAGAAGGTCTGACTTTATAGAAAATATACATGACGGTTCAATTCTTGACAATTATTTCGGGACAAAACAAGGACAAATTAAGCTTGTTTATACTTCAGTAATGGGACTTGCTTTATTGACATTTACAGTAACAGGATTTTGGCTTTGGTACGGACCAAAACAAATGAGAAGAAATAAAAAAAGACACGACAACATTGGGTATAGAACAAGATAAAGAACTATTTATGAAAACAGCATTTCCCATACTATTAATAGTCTTAGTCGCATTCGCGTGTACTGAAAACAAGGGTAAAAAAGAAACCATGGTATCTTCTGAATTGTCATTAGACTCCATCCGTTCCATTGCAAAGGAAGCCTATGTTTATGGCTACCCGATGGTAGATAACTACCGAGTTCAGTACGGCTATTATGTAGACAGTACAAGTTCTGAATTTAAAGCTCCATGGAATCATTTAACGAATATTGCCAGTGTTTTTACACCTGCCGATATTGCTATACAGACACCCAACTCTGACACCCCTTATTCATTTGCAGGTTTAGATCTGCGTGCAGAGCCTATGGTGCTAACATTACCGGACGTGGATGAAAATCGCTACTACAGCATTCAGTTCGTAGACGCGTATACTTTTAATTTTGACTATTTAGGTACTCGCTCTTCGGGCAGTAAAGCTGGTCAGTATCTAGTTGTAGGCCCTAACTGGAATGGAGAAGTTCCTGAAGGCATTAACAGTGTAGTGAAATCGGAAACTGAATTTATCAATCTACTATACCGAACGCAACTTTTCAATACTGCTGATATTGATAACGTAAAGAAAATTCAGGCTCAGTATACGATAGAGACGTTATCGTCATTTTTAAATGCGGAAGCACCCACAGCTGCACCTAAAGTTGATGGAATAACATCATACAACGTTTTGTATAAGGAATAGCATGGAAAGTGTTAAACATCAAGGTTTGTAGCGCGCTTAATTTGCGTAACGGCTTGACAGGAAAGAAGCCCGTAAGTTGACACAATCATTGAACAGAGGATACTTAAGAAGGGGGCAATTGACTACTGATTTCGATATTTAGAAAGATTACCTCCGGGAGACGTCATAGACCTCTAATAACTTGTTTCCATTTGATTTTGCCTTTCAAAGAGATTTTGCCTGTTTTGGGCAGGGGGGTATAAAAATTTATCCTGCTCTTTCAGCCTATTAAGAATATGTGTAACCCTCCCTTTTTTCGGAAATGCCCATATTCCTGAACACATTCGGGGAATGGCCCACCTGCTTCTTAAATAGCCTGCTGAAGTGCTGGGGATATTTGAAGCCCAGTTCATATGCGATTTCACTGATGGACTTGTCAACTTCGAATACACGCTCCTTGGCTACCTCTATGAGTTTACGCTGAATGTACTCCTGGGCAGATTTTCCAGTTTCCTTTTTAATGAGATCCCCGAAGTAGTTGGCAGACAAATGCAATTCACTCGCAAAGTAACCCACAGATGGTGTGCCGTACTCCCTGGTTTTTTCGGAGTCAAAATAGTCGTCCAGCAGGGAATTGAATTTAATGAAATACCTCTGGTTTTCAGTTTCCCGGGTCAGGAACTGACGGTCATAAAACCTCAGGCAATAATCCAGCAGTAGTTCGATGTTCGCGGCGATCAATTTTTTACTGTGTTTATCCAGGTTTTGCTCAATCTCCAACTGTATTTTGTCCAGCAGGCTCAGCACTAGTTTACGCTCCCGGGACGACAGGTGCAGGGCCTCATTCACGGAATAGGAGAAATAAGAGTATTCATGGATTTTCCGCCCCAGGTTTGTCCCCAGGAGCAGGTCCGGGTGGAAAAGCAAGGCATAACCTTTAGGCCTGTAATTTGGATCGTTTTTTGAAAGTTCCACCACCTGGTTGGGTCCCACAAATACAAGGGTACCTTCATCGTAGTCGTAAGGCTTTCCTCCATATCGTATTTTACAACCCCTTGCGTCCTTGAGGAACACGGCATAACAATTAAAATGCAGGGCGTTAATTGCGCGAATAGCCTTGCCCTCATCATCTGTATCTTTAATTTCCACGATACCCACCAAGGGGTGTAAAACCTCCTGGTTTCGCAACTCCAGATAGTCCCCCACCGAATTGATGTTAAAAACCTTTTCCATGAAACAACAGGGTTATGTGTAAATTTAAAGTATTGCGCTCACGCAAATCAAGGGATAGGATGCAAATCCGTAATAATGGTATTAAAAACCGTAAAAAGGGTAATTTCAATAGGAGCAGGCGTTCGTACTTTTGGGAAAATAGGGGTAGCAGGCATAGCTTTAAATTAAGTAAAAGGGTGTTGACAGTCCTGATTCCGGGGTCGCCAAAGTGGTAAAGAGCTGAGAAAAACAGAACATTATGAGAGTGAAAAAATTTGGCTTCCTTTTACTGGGCCTGGCACTTCCGGTACTGTCCGCGGGGCAGGGGCCCGACCATATTCCAAAAGATGCCGCGCCGGGCGAGATGATGGTCCGCATTGCAGAAATTGAAATTGAACCGGTTTTTCTCGATGAATACCGGTCTATTTTAAAGGAAGAAGCCGAAGCGTCGGTACGCCTGGAACCGGGGGTGATTTGCATCTATCCCATGTATCAGAAAGAGCATCCGGAGGAAATACGGATTCTGGAGGTCTATGCGAGTGAGGATGCCTACAAAGCCCATCTTCAGACTCCTCATTTTAAACATTATAAAACGGCAACAGAAAAAATGGTCCGGTCCCTGGAGCTCGTAGAAATGAAACCCATAGATAAGAAAGCCATGTCCCAAATTTTCGGCAAACTCAATACCTGGGAATCCAAAAATTGAAATAACCCCGAAAAATTCAATTAATGAGAACATCAATTTTCAGCCTGTTCATAATAGTCTTTTTTACTCAGGTATCTTATGCCCAAAACAATGCGATTGAGCAGGAAATCAAGGAGCTTTCCAGAGCTAAATGGCAGTGGATGGCCGATAAGGACGCGGATAAACTCTCTTCCCTTTTCCACGACAAGTCCAAATTCGTCCATATGGGCGGTACGTGGGGAAAAGACCGTGAGGTAGACATCATCAGAAGTGGAGGCATACATTACAAAAAGGCAGATATCCATGAAGTGATGGTGGAAGTCCTTAACGAAAATACCGTCATCCTTTGGAACCGGATTACGCTCCTGGCCGCTGTAGGTCCAAATGAGGTAACCAATCCCTTTATGGTGACTGAAGTGTACGTTATGGAAGACAACTATTGGAAATTAGCGGATTTAACTTTTAGCAAACTTCTAACACCAGAACCATAACGCCTGGATAAATAGAGGCCGTTTAAACGGTTTGAGGCTCCTCTGCTTCCATAACACCCCAATTATTAGTACTTTAAGACAATATAAATCACATCATGGCAAAATTCAAACTGAACATTAACGGATCCCAAAACGAGGTAGACGTGGACCCCTCTACCCCCATGCTCTGGGTACTCCAGGACCATTTAAAGTTAGTAGGCACCAAATATGGGTGCGGCATAGCCCAATGCGGTTCCTGCACCATCCACCTGGGTGGGGTCGCTACCCGGGCCTGTATGCTGCCCGTCTCGGCCGTAGGCAACCAGGAAGTGACAACCATCGAAGGCCTATCCGAATCGGGGGACCACCCTGTTCAGAAAGCCTGGCTGGAAGTGGATGTCCCACAGTGCGGTTACTGCCAGGCAGGGCAGATTATGTCTGCCGTGGCCCTGCTTAAAAACAACCCCAACCCCACTGACGAAGAAATCGAAGGCGCCATGCATGGAAACATTTGCCGGTGCGGGACTTACCTGCGCATCAAAAAAGCGATTAAGCTGGCTGCGGAAATGCAGGAAACTGTATAAAAAGCGACAGGCTAAAAAAACACCTTACAATATTTAAAATACATCTTATGACACGCGTTAAAACATCTATGGGAAGACGCTCCTTTATAAAATCTTCAACCCTCGCCGGAGGGGGTATGGTGCTCGGTTTCAGCTGGCTGGCCGCGTGCCGGAGCGAAACTACCCCTGAAGAAGTGGCCCTGAAGATGCCGGAGGAGTGGTTCGAAATCAATGCCTACCTGAAAATCGGCGACAATGGTTTGGTCACCATTCAGTCTCCCAATCCGGAATTCGGGCAGGGTGTAATCACTTCTATGCCAATGATTCTGGCAGATGAGCTGGATGTGGACTGGGAAAACGTCCTGGTGGAACAGGCCAACTTCGATCAGGAATCCTACGGCTGGCAATTCACCGGGGGAAGCCAGGGGATACGCCGCCGATGGGAAGGCCTTCGCATGGCAGGGGCTACGGCAAAACAAATGCTCAGGGAAGCGGCCGCAAAGACCTGGGGAGTTCCCGTGGGGGAGATTACAGTTTCCAAAGGAACTGTTACGCATACAGCTTCGGGGAACACCGCCGGGTTTGGTGAGCTTGCCTCGCTTGCAGCAACCCTGGAGGTTCCGGAAGAAGTTGAATTGAAAGAGGTAAAGGATTTTACGATTATCGGAACCTCCAAAAAAAATGTGGAGGCCCGGAAAATTGTTACCGGAAAGCCCCTTTTTGGAATGGACTATCAGTATGAAGGGGCGCTTATAGCGATGGCAATCCATCCGCCTGCTTTTGGAATGCAACTGAAATCATTTGATGCTTCAACCTCCCTGTCCATGCCGGGAATTGTGGATGTGATTAAGATAAAAACATTGGAAGACGGCTTTACAAGGGGGTATTTTGACACCAATGCGTTCACCGACCTGATAGCGGTTGTCGGGAAAACTACCTGGGAAGTCATGAATGCCAAAAAGAGCGTTCAGGCGCAGTGGGAGCCCATTGCGGATTCCCGACTCAAAATAGAGGCTTTTGGCACCTTGAGCAATGAAATGGAGGTTGAGGTGCCCAGCGGTCTGGAAAGTACGGATGATCACTATGCAAAAATGGAAAAGATGGTATCCCGCACCGGGACCACTGCACGAAAAGACGGTAACCCGGAAGGTGCCTTTTCAAACGCTGCCAAAATTATTGAGCGGTCGTATACATGTCCGTTCCTCGCTCACAACTGTATGGAGCCCATGAACTTTTTCGCCCATGTTACTGAGGATGGCGCAAAGCTTGCCGGGCCTCTGCAGGCACCGGTTATGATCGAACCCACAGTGGCTGCCCGGCTGAATTTACCCCCTGAAAAGGTGGAAATTGAATTGACGCGTATGGGCGGGGGTTTTGGTCGACGTGCTTATGCGCACTATGCCATAGAAGCAGCATTGATCTCCCGCCAAGTTGGAAAACCCATAAAATTGGTTTACTCCCGGGAGGACGATATGACCTGCGGGATATATCGGCCCAGCTACCAGACTACGTACCGGGCGGCCCTGGACAAGGATAACAATTTGGTGGCCTTTCATGTGAAGGCCGGTGGTATACCGGAAACCCCTCTGTTCGCCGATCGCTTCCCGGCGGGGGCGGTGGATAACTACCTGGCTGAACAATGGGAAATCAACTCGAATATCACCATTGGGGCTTTCCGGGCGCCGCGTTCAAATTTCATGGCGGGCGCAGAGCAGGCCTTTCTGGATGAGGTGGCTGAAATGGCGGGGAAGGACCCTATTGATTTTCGGTTGGAATTGATTGAGAAAGCCAAAAAGAATCCTGTCGGTGAGAACAACGATTATGACCCCGACCGTCTTGCAGGAGTTTTAAAACTGGTCAGGGAGAAGTCCGGATGGGGTCAAACCTTGAATGATGTACACCGCGGAGTGGCCGCTTATTTCTGTCATAATAGCTATGCGGCCCATGTACTTGACCTGAAGATGGTCAATGGACAACCCAGGGTGGAGAAGGTTTATTGTGCTGTGGATTGCGGCATCGTCGTCAACCCGGATGCAGCCCGTAATATGGCCGAAGGGGCCATTGTGGATGGGGTAGGGAATGCGATGTACGGGGAACTTACTTTCCAGGAAGGTGCTGCACAACAACAGAACTTTGACCGGTACCGCATTATCCGTCATCGGGAGGCGCCTAAATCTATTGAGGTGCATTTCGTGCAGAATGAAATCGACCCAACCGGACTTGGGGAACCACCTTTCCCTCCGGTTATTGGAGCTCTGGCAAATGCACTTTACAAAGCCACCGGTAAAAGATATTACAATCAGCCGTTTGTAACGGACCGGGCGATTGTTGGTTAATGGCAGCTGTTTTTTAACTTCTTCTCAAGCCAGCGCACCATCTCGCTCCTCACTGCCAAAGGTCCACCGGACCTTTTTTGTCTCTTAGTCTCGAGCCAGCGCGCCAGCTGGCCCCTTCGCTAAAACAGTCCACCGGACTGTTTTTTAACTTCTTCTCAAGCCAGCGCACCATCTCGCTCCTCACTGCCAAAGGTCCACCGGACCTTTGTCGGACGTTCGGCCGGGTTCAAACCCAGAAAATAGGGCTGGCAATAGCCCGGTTTAAATGAATTTATTTCCCTGAAGCCATTCTTTCACATAATGTCTTTCTTGCATTATTCTATTTGACACCATATCAATGACTGAAAACAGACCAGAACATTAACAAATTTTCATCATTAACCTTTCGCGAGTATTGATTTTACTCATTTTGTCTTTAAAATGTACTGCTCTAATATTAACAGTACTTGCATCGTTATATAAGATACATTTGAAGGGTTTTTGAACCCATGACATTCAATGAAACTGAAATCGATACTTACTTTTATTTTGCTGTCAATATGCGCAATCAGCACTGCGCAGGATCAGTTACCAATTCGAATAGACGATTCCAAAATCACCTCTTTGCGTGAAGTTGTAGACACCTCCTTACAGCTTAAACTAGAGGTGGCGCTTAGGAGTAACCCAGAATGGAAGAAACTGATAGATCAAAAGAAGATGGCTGTCGGCATCGTAGATTTGAGTGACCCAGGCAAAGTACGTTTTGCACGAGTTAATGGCAATCATATGATGTATGCGGCAAGCCTGCCAAAAATCGCTATTCTTCTTACTGCAATGGATGCCATTGACAAAGGGGAGCTAAAAGAGACCTCTGAAGTTAAGAAAGACATGAGGTTAATGATTAGCAAATCGAACAACGCGGCATCTACCAGAATGATAGACCGTGTAGGCTATGAAAAACTGGAAGCAGTTATGACCGATCCAAAATATGACTTCTACGACGAGCAAACCGGTGGAGGAATTTGGGTAGGCAAACGTTACGGTGGCGGTGGCAATACGAATAGGGAGCCTTTGAAAAACCTCAGCCATGCTGCTACCGCAACCCAGGTTTGCCGATTCTACTACCTCTTGGCCTATGGAAAGTTGGTTAATGAAGAGCGTTCTAAACAGATGTTAGGTATTATGGAGAACCCAGAACTACATCACAAGTTTGTAAATACCCTCGACCAGATCGCTCCCAATGCAAGACTTTTTCGAAAATCGGGTTCATGGAAAACCTATCATTCCGATTCTATATTGGTTTGGGGAGAAAGTGCAAACAGAAGGTATATTTTAGTTGCACTTGTCGATGATGCCAATGGAGAACAGATAATCCGAAGCTTGGTCAAACCAGTGGAAGAAGTCCTTAAAAAAGGGGAAGCCTTGACAAAGTATTAGTCATACCCCTCCGTTATCACCAATGCTTAAAACTATAGTCAAAAAAGTATTTGACGTCCGGGAAGGGGAATTCAAGATTTCCTTTTTCATGGCCGCCTACATCTTTTTGATTATTGGCGTACTACTTATAATAAAACCAACGGTCAACGCGCTTTTTCTATCGGAAATTGGTGTAGAACAACTTCCTGTTGCCTTTCTTTTAGTCGCTTTGACTGCTATTATGAGCTCTTTCGCCTATTCAAAGGCGTTGGCCAAATTCTCGCTAAAAAAGCTTGTTGAAGTCACCGTAATTGCATCTGTTACAATACTGTTGTGCCTTGGATTACTTATAAAGTTTCAACTGGCCAATGGCTGGGTGTTATACTTTTTTTATGTTTGGGTCGCAATTTATGCGGTACTATCGGCTTCTCAATTCTGGGTCCTGGCCAATATGGTCTTTAACGTCCGCGAAGCTAAACGCCTTTTTGGGTTTATCGGCTCCGGGGCTATTCTCGGGGGTATTTTTGGCGGGTACGCCACGTCTTTGCTCGCCCCTTTTGTAAATACCGAAATATTACTTTTTCTTTCGGCTTTTCTACTGTTGTTATGCATTCCTTTATTACGCAATATCTGGAAACTTCGAGTATCAAAATTAAACAGCTACAAACAGAAAAAAAGGACCGTTTCACTTTCTGAAAGACCACTTGCCTTAATCAAAAAGTCGAAACACCTTACCTATATCGCGCTAATTGTTGCCGTAAGTGTGTTGGTCGCCAAACTGGTCGACTATTTATTTAGCGATTTTGCCTCGACGGCTATACAGGATACCGAAGAGTTAACTTCTTTTTTTGGATTTTGGTTTTCTACTTTCAACCTGGTTTCACTACTGGTGCAGCTCTTTATCACACAGCGTATCGTAGGTATTTGGGGAGTTGGTTTTTCCTTGTTTTTGTTGCCTTTCGGTATTTTTTTAGGGGGAGCTATATTTTTCCTGCTCCCGGAACTTTCCGTTGTTATTTTCATCAAGGCGATGGACGGGGTTTTAAAACAATCGGTTCATAAAAGTGCTACTGAGCTTTTATCGCTTCCATTGCCTTTTGAATTGAAGAACAAGACCAAGTCTTTTATCGATGTTGTTGTAGACAGTATAGCCACGGGCTTGGCAGGGTTTATTTTAATATTTGTCGTTCAAAACCTGGCCTTACCTTCCGTATATATCGTTGGTATTATCCTCATTTTGGTCGTTGTTTGGGGGTTCTTCATTATTCAGGTCCGAAAGGAATATTTTAAAACATTTAGAAACAATCTTCAACGCATTTCTGATAGACCTGAAAAAAATCAAAGACCGAATCCCAAACAAGTAACCGTAGTCGAAGGCATGCGCTCTGTATTCCAAAATGGTTCGGAAGAGCAAATACTGTTTATGCTTGGCAAATTAATGGAAATCAATGACAAAAGATTTTTGCCCAATGTTCAGGCATTATTGGAACATCCTTCGACCAGGGTTCGCACAGAGGCCATAAGAAATCTGTATTTTTTGAATACAGGCGCTATGGTTAGCAATGTTAATGAGCTACTCAATACAGACGATACTGCGCTTACACTCGCCACTTTGGAATATTTGCTGATGCACGCCCAAAGAAATAGCGAGGTTGTTTATGATACTTATCTGGATCATGAAAATAGTAGTATTGCCAACGCGGCATTGTTCTGTCTTGCGAAAGAAACACGCGATAACTTTTCCTTAACTGTTTTGTATAATTTAAGCGGGCGCATTCAGCGAAATATCGAGGCGCACAAGAAGGGCTTGGCTGAACCGGATACCTTTCCGTTACTACTAAAAACTATCGGCTGTTCTAACCTTGACCGTTTTTATCCCGAAATACTCAATAGCCTTAAAAGCACGAACCCTGAAATAGTCAGGGCGGCCATTGAATCTGCTGGTTTTTCGTTGAGTGATATCTTTGTAAAAGAGTTGATATTCATTCTACCCCATAAAGAATACAGACCTATTGCTATACAGGCATTACAAAATTATGGTGTAAAGATGATGTCCGTGTTGACTGAAATTGCTAAGGAGCGACTCGTTCCATTAGAGACTTGCAGGCTTGTTCCGATAGTGTTAAAGTCGTTTAACTCTCAATTGGCGGTCAACCATCTTTTTGATCTTATTAAAGACCAGGACCTTACCATACGGATCGAAGCGGTTCGTGCCCTGAGTGATTTACACAGGGAGAACGAGGTGCTGAAATTTGATCAACGCAGCATTGTAAATTTGATATTCGATGAATGTAGATTGTACCATGAGACGCTTTCGGCCATGCATAATCAGATTATTGTGGCCTATAGAAATCGAAAACGATCTCAAAAAGAGGTTACAGCGGAAGAACGAGATGCGAGAGCTGGTTTATTAGAACTTTTAGAACGTCGATTGGATACCGGCCTGGAGCGAATTTTTAAATTATTGGGACTCAAGTACCATCAGGGGGATGTTGAGATTGCCTATCAGGGGATTTTGAGTGAAAAGGAGGAAGCACGTGCCCATGCCATCGAATTTCTGGATAACGTATTGACGGGCAATTTAAAACGTCGCCTTTTGCCAATCATCGAAGAATCTGCCCTGGATGTTTCTTCAGAAGAGCTGCTTGTAAGGATAAAACACAAAATACCTACAGAACACGAATGTTTTCAGTTGATACTTCAGGGGAGTGACCTCAGATTAAAACTAGCGGTCTTATACCTGATCCAAAAACAATCTGACCCGAAATATGTGCCTCTTCTATTACCACTTCTTAAAAATAAGGATCCCAAAATTGCTGAATTTGCTCAAAGGGCTTATGAGACTTTGAGGACAAATGAAAATAGTAATTCCAGCATTCATCAGAAGGATGCCATATAATTCTTTGGAACTGCTACTTGAGTAGCAGTCAGGAAATCCGAGATTAATTACTTTTATATAGAGCAGCAGATACGTATTTATGATTCATCCTGACACGGAAGTTAAATTTATAAATGCCCAAATAGGCTATGGAGTTGTGGCGACAGCTTTTATCCCCAAGGGAACTATAACCTGGGCGTTGGACAAATTTGATCGGGAATTCACCAAAGAGGACTACGCCGCCATGGAGCCCGGGTATAAGGCACTTCTGGATATTTATGCATATAGAAATAGTAAGGGGAATTTAATACTGTGTTGGGACAATGCTCGTTTCGTTAATCATAGTTTTAATTCAAACTGCCTGACTACTGCCTATAACTTTGAGCTGGCCATCAGGGACATTCATGTCGGGGAACAGTTGACCGATGATTACGGGTATCTTAATATTGACGCTCCTTTCGATGCCTTGGACGAAGGCACGGATCGCAAAACCGTTTATCCTGATGATCTTTTAAAATACCATAAAGTGTGGGACGAAAAACTTTTGGGAGCTATCAAACATTTTTCAGCAGTACAGCAGCCGTTACTGACATTTTTAGAAAGTACTATTCGGGAAAAAGTACACTCAATTGAACGCGGGAAGTGCAAGATGGATTCTATTTTGGAGAATTACTTTCCACAAGTATCTTAAACGGGTACTCTTGTCTTTAAAAGCAGCTACTTCTGAGCTGTGATTTCCATGTCTAAACAACTATGGAAACAAAAGGTACATCTTTGAGAATTAATTGATTGCACCGGATATCTCATCGGGATGGGTATCCGCGTCAAAAGCCTCCACATACTTAAAATCGTGAAACCAATACATTGAAGATATGACAGTGAATACTATCTCTTTGTCATTGGTTTTTTCCATTTTCAATTGCCAAATAATATCCCTGGCATCATTGAACTCTTCACCATCCACTTGCTCTTCGAACAATCTAAAAATCAAAGTATTATCGGGCATTCCAGCCACCAGGAGTCGGATTAGCGGAGCCTCTGGAAAGTGCTTGAAAACAGCAAGACCATCTTCACGGGCCGCAGTTAGATGAACTTGAAATTTTACAGCTTCCGGATTTGGAAACTTACCATTGAATGCCCGGTGTAATAACTGATTAACGTTAAAAAAAGCTTCATGAAGGGAAATATCGGCATGCTCTTCCCACATTTTTTCATCTAACATTTCATTGGCAATATTTTCAATCTGGCCTTTGGTTAATCGATCTTTAAAAACATATTCCAATACTATTTTGGCGGCATCTTCGGCATCGTTGTCCGTTAACGACATCAAACACATTTCCTTTAGCTCTTCAGGAGTCAAATCAGCCGTATCATCGTATTGCATGATTTCCAACAAGCTCTTATAGTCGTGATCTGACCAGGAATTGGGCAGTTCGTTGATGCTCATAAAACTCAAGCGTTTTACGGTAAAAAATGCTTTCATACTTTCCTCGTATTCAATTAATTATTTCGCTGAAAAACGCTTTGCATACACCCGACATATCCCAAACAGTCCTGGAGAGGGGCTCGTTCAAAAATATTCTCCTCGGCAAATCACTCTAAACTATGGTTTAATTACAAAATATACCGCTACTTAGGTAGCACTGGGCTTTAGCCTCGAAATAATTTGGCAAATGCCATACTTTTCTTGGGCATCGGAGGCTAATCGCCCCCCACGAATGACTATCTTTAAATGTAACAGGCTGTCTGCCGATCAGGTGTTAAAATGAAATAGAAAAAGTGACATCCAGAGGAACGGTTTAATGACTAAAAAAATTTAATGGAAGATACATTAGTGTGGAGTGCTACCATTATTTGCGTGACCCAATCAGCCATATTTTTATAGATATGGACTCGCTTTTTTTTGGGTAGCTTTATTTCAAGAATAATTACTCCACATTGGCCTGTCGCCTGGCTTTAGCCTTCTTTACCTTTAAAACCATTTATAACGCAACAGATGAATACCATACTTACGAACTTAAAAGATGAATTTTTAGCCCTTATCCCGAACATCCTCATTTCAATTCTTGTTTTGGGTATTGGATATTTATTGGCGCGTTTGGTCAAGTACGGAGTCAGCCGGTTGATCGGCTACATCGGACGTATTGCAGCCCGGAAGTTTAAATCCATCGATTTTAAGCACGCAGGCTCTTTTATAGGCACGGCTTTCTTTTGGTTGATTATCTTATCGAGTATTCTCCTTATTACCGACATTTTTGGGTTAACTGTTTTAACGAATTGGTTTGAAAGAATCATTCAATATGTTCCAAATGTTCTCGCCGCTATCCTCATTATTTTTGCGGCAATCATAATCGGAAACTTGGCAGCCGATCTAATTAAATCGGTGAGTGAGCGATTTGGGTTGGAATATGGCCCAAACCTGGGCCGAATTGCACAATTCCTGTTTCTGTTGGTTGCGATTATCGTAGCAATGGACCAGATAGGGATTGAGATTACCTTTCTGATAAATATTATTGACATTGTTCTGGCGGCCATACTGTTTGGAGCAGCTTTAGCGTTCAGTCTGGGCGCAAGAACATCGATTAGCAACATTTTAGCTGCCTACTATGTTCGCAAGATCTATAAAGAGGGAGATGAAGTACAAATTGGAGACGTCAGGGGCAGGATTATAAAAATTGATGCCACAAGTGTTGTCCTGGATGATGAAAAAGGACAGGTGACCATACCGGCTAAAGAATTCAATGAAACGAAATCATTCTTAATTTCAAAAAGTTAACTGATGAGTCCAGATCAAATAATTTTGAATGACTTTATTGACAAACACCCCATCCCAGCTGCACAAGTATTGGAACAGTTAAATGAAGATGAAGTGTCGGCCTTTATTCAAGAATTACCAATTGCGAGAAGTCTGCTGCTGCTGGGTCTGATGAACGCAGATAAAGCGGCTAAATGCTTTGTACTGCTGCCTCCAAAACTCATCAATAAACTCATAGAGAATAGTGACCTCACTTTAGCCGAATCTATATGCAGGCAGTTGGACGCACCTTTTCTTGAAAATCTATTGGCGGGTATATCCCCTCAAAAATCTGCCGCTCTTAAAAAGAAATTGGAGCAAATGCCCAATACCGTGGGGGTCTTAATGGTACCGGCAATAGTTGTCAACGAAGAAATGACCGTATGGGATGCCGTGGAAGTAATTAAAAGCAATAAGGAGAATTTAGAATCATATCTGTATGTAGTGGATTTATATGGCATTTTTAAAGGCGCAGTAGGGTTAAAAGAACTTTTATTCAACGACGGAGATAGTTTACTAAAGGAGCTGATGATTACAGAGATGCCCAGGTTTTTCGCGGAAACGCCAATCAGGAATATTCTCGAACATCCTGCCTGGTATGAATATCGCTATGTTCCGGTAATCGACAAGTCTGATAAGCTTTTAGGCACTTTGCCCTATATAAAGACGAAGGAAATCGCAATGAAGGTCAACGGGAAATCAACCAAAGAAATTCTTGAAACAGGCAGTGCACTTAGTGAATTGTACTTAGTGGGACTTACAGGTTTGCTGCAGAGTTTTGGTGAAAAATCATAATAGAACTGACATGAATCCAAAAACTGAAAGTACAGGGAATGCATTGCGCTATGATTTTTTTACAAAATATCCAAAGGATGCTGCCCTGTCGTTAGATTCCTTTTCTCACGACATTATATTGGGTTATTTAAAAGAATTGCAAATTGCTGATGCACGACCCATTTTTTTTCGCCTGAACCCCGATACCATTACCGACCTTATTTCGGGCATGGAGGATTCTCTCTTTATAGGTTTATTTGACAAGGTAGATACACAGCTGGCTGCCCGATTGCTTTCAAGGCTGAGCGAAGATAAAACCAATAAAAAGCTGGAATTGCTACCTGAAATAGTTTCCAGGGAAATCAGAGACTTCTTAAATTATCGTCCGGGTACCGCCGGGTATCTTATGGAGACTACGGTGACCACTTTTTTCGGTGATAATTCTGTAAAAGATGTTCTTGATAAGCTCCGTAAACTGGGTGACCGCAAAATTGTCGTTGTCTACGTGGTGAATGAAGAATGGAAACTATTGGGCAAAATACCTGTACAGCACATCGCCTTATCTCAACCGTCAGAAGTACTATTTACGCTTATGGAACCGGCACCCTCTATAAACGCAATGGCTTCACAAGAGGAAGTTCTGGAAGTGATAGATAAAGAAGATATCTTACAGGTTCCCGTTACCGACATTAACAATAACCTGCTTGGAGTAATAAGAAATGATGCGCTGATCAGTGCGACTAAAGAAGAAATTACGGAGAATTTACAGGCCATGTTCGGTGCCGGCAGGGAAGAACACGCATTGTCAAAGGTATCCTTTGCAGTGCGAAAAAGACTCCCGTGGTTGCAGGTCAACCTTGCAACTGCTTTTTTAGCTTCAATGGTCGTTGGTTTGTTTGAAGATACGATTGCCAAAATTACGGTCCTGGCTGTTTTTCTCCCGGTAGTGGCCGGACAATCAGGAAATACAGGTTCTCAAGCCTTAGCGGTAACCATGCGGGGTCTGGCTTTAAAAGAAATTAGAATCTCGCAATGGTTCAAAGTAGCCCGAAAGGAAATAATGGTAGGTTTTATTAACGGGGTCGCTGTAGCCCTGACCACGAGCACAATCGTTTATTTTTGGACTTCTTCTTTAGGAATTGCGATTGTAATCGGAATTTCAATGGTATTATCAATGATAATAGCAGGTTTCGCCGGTGCTGTGATCCCGGTTGCCCTTAAGGCAATAGGGCAAGATCCTGCGACTTCCTCATCTATAATTTTGACAACTGTTACTGATATTTGTGGATTCCTTAGTTTTCTGGGTTTGGCCACAGCATTGTCCTCAGCACTTGGTATTACTTAACGTGAATACTTAGACGGAGTTTGTTAGTTTTCCAGCCTTCAAAACATTTAAAAGGGGGTTTTATACTCTAGCTAATCCCTCTACTATTAATAGGATCTAACGGTATGGTGGGAAAGAACAATTTGTATTACTCCCTATGCACTGGACCAAAAGGTTGTATTCTCAAGCTGATATTTTCACTGTTCATGCCGCCTTATGGCCCGTAAACACTTCATAATCAGAACGGGATGGTTTAATTGAAAATGTCTTTCAGGTAAATGGTCCATGTGGAATGCAAATGTTCCTTAGTTTCCGGCATTTACCAATTCCCAAAACTCCTCCCGATTATTCGTACGTGGAAATGGATCATTGGGGACTGCTACATTAAGGAATTTACAAAGGGGTCCCCATCCGTCCTTTACTTGAAATACAAGCAACTGTTCTGCAGGAATGACCTCCCTTACTGCCTTATTGTGCGCATTAAACCCATCGATCAGCCCTTCCCGGTCCAGTCCTTGTGGAAACCCGGTTTTAATGATGACTTCATTTGCCATCTTCAGCCAATCGCGCATTTTGTCAGGTGCCTTATCTCTTCCCTCTATCAATTTATAAATGGTTGACCCAAAACTATCTGCCCAATTTTCAGGGTTTCGCTCAGTCAAGATAAATTTGGCTATTGGGTACTCCTTGAGTAATTCGCGAAAAAATCCTGCCGTTGGCCAATCCACTGCACTTTTAAATCCCTTGTAAATGGCGCTCCAATTCGTGTTTCCTTTTAAGGTCTCCGACCAGAGCGGGACCTGTACATCCATATTTTTCAGAACCTCTTCCATATGGTGACACGGACCATATCCGAGTTGATTGATCGCTAATCTAAGGGAGTAAGTGCCCGTGCGACCAACACCTGCTCCAATAATACTAATTGCCATGATTTTATTTTTTAAAAAGTAGTAACAGTTCTCAACGGATCACAGATAATCGCGAATGCTACGACTAACGTTATGATTTACTACCAATAGTTGTTCTGAATTAAATATACTGATTATTCAGTGGTCTGGAAAATTGGGTTTGCTACCCTGGTCAATACCCTGGAATAACCAAAAACAAACCTATCAGTAAACGAACAAAGGATTTAGCACATGCCTGAATAACCCTTTATTGCGGTTTCCTATATCGCTATATACGGCAGTGAACCCACAGAATGGACGGAGAAACTCACCCGGGAATACTACGATGGGGTGGCACAAAAGCTAAAGAAGTAATCAAAAAAGTAGCGGATGGGATGTTCTCGCCGGAGCTCTTGTAGGTATAGGCAGTACCTACCTATTCACAACGCCCTACATGGAGGAACATTTAGAGCTTACTTTTGAAAGTGGGGATAGGAAGTACGCTTTGGGGGTGGTTTACAAGTTTTGATTTACACTTGTTGTCTGAGGACTTAGCGCCATTTCCGCAAAAAGTCTGTTTGCCGTAACTCTTGCGGGCTCTAATGCAACCTGCAGGATTTGACCTGTTTCCATATAGGCGTATCGACTAAAATCTCCCGAAGATTTGCGCTTTGGCCAACTTTTCTATTTCAAATAAACCGTTTTCCTATTGACGAACTCCATCATCCCGTCTTTGGCCAGTTCACGGCCGTAGCCAGACTTTTTAGTCCCGCCGAAAGGTAATCTCGGGTCCGACTTTACCAGTTCATTTATAAAATAAGCCCCATCACTTACCCTGTCAGCCAGGCTTAGCGCCTTTTCGGTATCGGTGGTACAAATGGTTACCCCCAACCCATAGCGCGATTGTTCGGAAAGCTCGAACGCATGGTTGATATCTTTTGCTTTTATCATTGCCGCCAATGGGCCAAAAGTCTCTTCGCTGAAGGCGGTCATACCCGGTTCTACATTGCCTAAAATGGTAGGTTCGTGATAGCATCCTCGTTGATGGCCTCCTAATAACAATTTCGCGCCCTGCTTTACCGATTCCTCAACCTGCCTGTTAAGTTGGTCTGCCAAATCCTTTCGCGCCAACGGACCTACCTGAGTGGTTTCATCCATGGGGTCCCCGGATTTCAAATTGCTGACCACATCGGTGAATTTGGCGACAAATTCGTCATAAATGCCTTCCACCAATATAAAACGTTTAGCAGCGATACAACTCTGCCCACAATTGAGCATCCTGGCTGTAATGGCCGTTTTTACCGCTTTATCGATATCGGCGTCCTCGCACACAATGAAGGAATTGTTTCCGCCAAGCTCCAATAGCGATTTTCTGAGATGCCTGCCCGCAATTTCGGCTACAGCGGAGCCGGCCCTTTCGCTTCCCGTCAGGGTAACTGCCTGTACACTATCGTGGGAGATGATGTATTCCGTCAGGTCGTGATGGACTACCAGGTTTTGAAATACATATGGAGGATAACCGGCCTTAATAAATATTTCTTCAATTTGCTTGGCACAGCCAAAGACGTTGGGAGCATGCTTTAATAGACCCGTGTTGCCAGCGGTCAGTGTAGGTGCTGCAAACCTAAAAACCTGCCAGAAAGGGAAATTCCAGGGCATAATGGCGAGCACACTTCCAATCGGGTCGTGCTTGACAAAACTGAGACTGGCATCCGTGGCAATGGTTTCATCGGCCAAAAAGGCGGCTGCATTCTCGGCATAATAGTCGCAAACCCAAGCACATTTATTGACCTCTGACAGGGACTCGGAAATGGGTTTCCCCATTTCGAACGTAATCATTTTTGCATATTCTTCTGCATTGCCGCGTAATATTGAAGCGACCTTTTTCAGCAGCCCGGTGCGTTCTGAAAGTGGTGTTTTTCGCCAAGATTGAAACGCCTTTTGGCCTTTATCCAGTTTCGAAGAAACTTCTTCTTTGGTTAGCGCGGTATGAGAGCCCACCTCACAGTCAGTGTAAGGATTTATACTTTTAAACTCCATTATTTTATCAAGGTGTATTGTAATATGGGTTAGGATGCCTTTTTCTATTTTCTCCTGGTCATCCTAATTCATGCATTTTATTTGGTCAAACTCCCGGTAAGCGCCACGTGCTTTCTTTTGTCTTCAACCAACTCGGTCGTATATTTTGAACGGATAGCCTTTATCCAGTTTTTGGCACGGGCATTCAATTTGAAATCATTGGTCATCATACGGCCCCTGGAAACCAAAATCCCTAAATCAGCACCTTCGTAGATATAATCCCCTTGCTTGGAAATGTGTAAAAAGAAGGCTTCGTTTTCGGTCTCCACCGCCCTTCTATGGGTATCCATCCTATCGAATTGTATATGGCCATTATCGAACATTTTATAAATTCCAGATGAGGGTGCCTCTGATACGTATTCAATAGTGTCTTCGGTATGTTTGATTATCAGCTGACTCCACCCGTCAATGTTTTCCTGTTTAGACCAGCGTGCGTTTAATGCATTCACATTCAATTTATAATCAACATTCATCCATTCCAGAATATGAAATACAAATAAAGGTGCATCGGCCAATGCGAAAACCGCGTGGTTGGTTATAGAGCTTGCTCCTGTAACCCGGGGGTTGAGTTCGCCAAGATAAATTTCGCCGTTGTCCTGATCGATTAGGAAATCAAGTTCAAAGTAGCCTTTATAGCCTTCTTTGCGCAACTGATCGCCAAAGAGCTGGGTGTATTTTGTCGCCTTCTTTCGAAGCTCAGGAGTAAATGCGTTGGGATAGATCTCATTGCCACACCAGCCGCCTTTGTATGGGGTCATTTCCTTAAAACCGACGAGTTCGGTCATTAAAGGGGCTACAATAGTACCGTGTCTTGTAACGCAGGCCTCAATGGCAGAACCCTTGCAATTGATGCGTTTCATTACCTTGACCTCCTTTTCTTTTACAATATCCGCCTCGTACTTTTTGAACTCTTCTTCATTGGAAATGAAAAAAGTGGTGTGCCCTGAGTCCCCAAAAGGTGTCTGGATGACTAAATCGGTTCCCAGAGATTTCGATATTTTGTTCAGGTTTTCGAAGTCGGTTACCGGCGATAATACATAAGGCACACAGGGGACACCTGCTTTTTCAGCGATACGATTGGTGTTCACTTTATTGTCCATGAACGTTCGCATTTTAGCCGAAGGGAACATTACTTCCAACCCTAATTTTTTGGCCAATTGCTCGGTTTTTTCATCGAACATCAAAAACATGGCCTTGCCCGTAGTCCTTCCTTTTTTACGGGACTTGAGATAATCCTGTACCTCGGGATGTTGTAAAAGGTAATTGTTGATGTCTTCTATGCATGTGAATTCGTCATGGGGAATCTCTTCCTTGGGCGAAAAGACATTGGGATGCTGCCCGTCAAAACATTCGATATGACATATGAACTTAAAACCTTTGATCCACTCGTCGGCTCCCAACATATTAAAATTGGTAGCACTAATGAAATACAGCGGTATTTCATTCTTGTAAAAAAACCTTCGAATATCAGCTACACCGTTTAGCATATCCGGTTCCGTTTTCACTTTAGCTACTGCAGCTTTCTTGGTCTTTGCGGGTTTCTTTTTTGCAGTTGGAACTACTTTTTTTGCACTCATATCTTTTCTTTTATTTTTTTAGTTGATTTACCTGTCTCGTTCATCCGCATGGAACCCATGGAAGTTGTTGTTTTATGACGATCCAAAACGCTCTCCTTAAATACCCTTAGCCCTAGTTCTGCCTTGTAGCCGTGGATTTCACTGACATCCAGTACGGTTAGAAAATTAATAATTTCTTTACTGACAACCTGTCCGGGAACCAGGACCGGAAATCCGGGAGGATACGGAATCACGAAAGTTGAAGCCACCAGCACCTTTCCTTTTTCCATTAGGGAAAGACAATTCTTTAGGGGTACATATTCATAATTTTCTTCCTTGTACGCCAAAAAGTAAGCAGCTCTTATATTCCCTCCGGGTACTCCTGGAACTGCCTGGAACGAATGGTGGAAATAACTGAAATCCGGCAAGGGGGGTACTTCTTTGGTCAGGGAATGTATTCGCTTTTGCAGGATTTCCTTTTCTTTGGAATTCAAGGCTTTGAACTCCTCATCCAATTCATCGGCTATTCGTAACAATGCATTGGTCAGATATGTAATACTGCCTCGGGTAGTACCGATATTAGTCATAAAAAGCACGGTATTCCGGGAAGTTTTATTGATCTGGATATTGAATTTATCCATGAGGTACTTGTTTTTAAACGTGTCCCCGTCAACCCCCGTTCTGCCTATATATAAAGTTATTTTGGTAGGATCCAGGACAAATTCGTCTTCTTCCCACGCATCTTCCATCCGGTTCCAGCCTTCTTCTTTGGTATAGTATTCTTTCAAACCCGTCTGACGATATTTAGAAGGAATAAAATCGGCAACGGTAAGAATGTCAAAATATCTACTCAGTTGTGGATGGTCATTTATTTTTGCGCGCAGCACCATAGCCATTTCGATGCTTTTTTCCACCAATTCAAAACCTTCAAGCTGAACTTGTCGACGGCCCACATCCAGGGACGCCAACATTTGATAATTTGGGGAGGTAGAGGTATGCGTCATGTACGCTTCCAGGAAGGTTTCCTCACTTTTTCGCCTAAAATCCTGGTCCCAGATATGGATCATGGACCCCTGTCTGAAACTGCTTAAAGTTTTATGGGTGCTTTGAGTGCCGAAAACCCTGATGCGCACCTTTTCTGGGTCGGGCAGTTTGGGTATAACGCCGGGCTCTAAAGATTTACAGTGCTCGGCATATTGTTTCTTATACGCACTGCTTTTATACTTTTCATATAACTTATTCGCAACGAACATCGATGTGCGCTGCTTGTAGTTTGTGGCAAAGCTTGCGAAGGCGAACCACGCCTCATCCCACAAGAAAATCATATCGGGTTTTATGGCCAGTACTTCTTCCATAACCCTTTCAACATTATACACCAATCCGTCAAAAGTGCAATTGGTCAAAAGAAGCATTTTGACCTTGTCCAACCTTCCGGCCTCTTTGAGTTGTAATAATTTCCTTTTTATCTGCTCAAGGGGAACTGCCCCGTACATTGAATATTCCTCAATGGAATAGGAATCAAGATATACCGGATAAGCCCCGGATAAAACAAGCCCGTAGTGGTGCGATTTATGACAGTCCCTGTCAATGAGCACCACATCCCCCGGTTGGACTAAAGCTTGCATTACAATCTTGTTTGCAGTAGAAGTCCCGTTAGTAACAAAATAGGTGTGTTGCGAACCATAGGCATCACTTGCCATTTCCTGCGCCTTTTTGATGGGCCCAGTGGGCTGTAACAAGGAGTCCAGGCCTCCAGTGGTCGCCGAGGTTTCTGCCAGGAACATATTCCTTCCGTAGAAATCGCCAAAATCATTGATCCATCTCGATTTAAAGACTGAGTTTCCGCGGGAGATGGGCATCGCGTGAAACACCCCCGTTGGCTTTTGACTGTATTCCACCAAAGCCGAGAAAAATGGAGTGTTGTAGCGTTCCGCAATACCTCGCATGATGGTCAAATGCAATTCTTGAATATCCTCGGTCTGATAAAAGATTCGCCTGAAACTTTTTATGGTACTGTCCTTTAAATGCCCCAAAGAAGTATCCGTAACATAATAGGCATCCAATTCAGGTCTGAATTGTTTGATCAAGGTGCCAATAACCGGCCCCAGATCGTTCTCCGATCTTGAGGAGTAATCCAGCTTGGTTACCTGCTGAATATAGGGTTTAATGAGGGGAGTAATAAGTTTGGAATGATATGGAGGAGCATACCGGACTACTACCGCCTGTATATTGTGGTTAAAAAGTAAGGCAGTCATCGCGTCCTGAAAAGAGCGTTGTACTACGATGCCATAGGTGAATTTATCATGGGATGCTCGGAGATTCCCAAAATTATGTTTAAGCTCCTTTTCTTCCTCAATCGACATATTATCGACAAACAAAACCTCAAAATGGTTTTTCCGAACCGAATTGAACTGTTCATGGACCTCTACCGATTCGATGCTGTGCTCATCAAAGTCTAGAAAATCCGGATTGCTCTTATAACTGTCCCCTACCAATTGTTTTGTTGTCTCAGACACCAAATTTGCCAGAGAGGTGTGTTCAAGCCGCGAAAGTGAATTTTCAAGTTTTTGAAGGCGTGCCATTCCGGGTGCTGCAAAATACACTTCGACACCTTTTAAGTCGTTCAACAGGGATTTGGTATCGTCCCTAAGTTCTTTTTCATTTGTCGAACCCTTGCGACATCTCGACAATTCGGCGGTAGCGATTTTCAGCTTGTTCCAGTAATCAACACGCAGTTGACCAATATTATAATACGGGGCATTTTTTATGTTTGTTTTGATCACAGTTTAGTTTTTGGAGTAAAGAGCAAGTTTGTTGCCCTGGGAATCGATAAAAATGGCGAAGTAGCCCATCTCTTCACTAATAAGTGTTTTGGGCATTACAATCCGCCCTCCTACTTCTTCCACCTTATTCAATACAATGTTTAAATCCTTTCCGCCATTCAAATAAATCAATGGACCGGAATCACTGGGCACATAACCAGGGCCTGCAACAATACCTCCTCCAACACCTTTTGTCGACGGGAAAAAAGCCATTGAATTCACTTCCGTGCTATTTTGTTCCATAGCGATGTCAAAGATGTGATTATAAAAATTGACTGCCTGTTGAAAATCAATAGCCGGAATTTCAAACCAACTCACATAATCCTCAATTACCTCTTTCTTCTTTTTACCTGTACGTACATCACCCATAGTTCTGTATTAAATTAATCCGTCGCCTTTGTAATGAATGGGAGACGGAGCCTGTTCAAGGCTATTTTCCTTAAGTTTTAATTCGGTTAATTTATCCAATCTTTTCGGCTTTATCAGTGGTCCGAGATTATCCAGGTATGGACTTTGTGCAGCGGGCTGGTAGATATCGAACTTGGCAGTTTTCAAATGGTCACGGAAACTTTTTAAAGGCTGGCCTAAGCGCAGAATACCCAATTCACGGCTTCTTTTGACCCGTGCTATATTTAATTCCAGGGGAATGATTTCTTCCGTGCCTTCCGATTGGTGCAATACCCTTCCGTCCGGGCCACACACGATCGAACGTCCACAACCTCCGGTATCCAAACCGTTCACATCAAAAAAGTAACATTGATTTACGGAAGCCATTGCCCTTACTATGGATAATTCAATGTCCCTGTCAATTGTGCCTGACATAGTGGGGTGCATAATGACCTCGGCCCCCATAGAGACCAGTGTTCTTATTGTTTCAGGAAACCACATGTCATAACAAATCGATACTCCGAATTTTGCTACTCCCGGCACATCGAATGTGCAAAAACTATCTCCTGGCGTCACCCCAGCTTCATAAGGGTAAAACGGGAACATTTTGCGATAACGCGTTACAATTTCACCCTCCGGGTTAATCACCGTGGCGGTGTTGTAAATTCTCCCTTCACTTTTTTCAAATATGGATCCGGGAAGTAACCAAATCCCATATTTTTTAGCCATAGCCTGCATTTCGGCTTCGAAATTATTAGGGATTGGTTGAGCCGTGTGGGTCAATGGCCCATAAGCACATAACTCACTGAACATAACCATCTCGATCCATGGATAAAGGTTCATGGTGATATCGAGTTTCAGCTTCATCATTTCGACATTTGAAATGACCGCTGATACCTTCATCTGTATTCCTGCTATTGCATATGGTCTCATATTTTTTGGCTTGTCGCCTTTTTAATTTCGTTTTCCAATATGGATAATCCTTTAAGTAACTCTTCGTTTGTGATCACTAAGGGGGAAAGTATGCGGATTACATTTTTATAGGTGCCTGCACTCAAAACCACTAATCCATTTGCCATACAACCTTTTACGATTATACTACAGACTTCGGTATTCGGTTGGGTAGGGTCTCCATTTTTTACGAATTCCAGTCCTATCATAGCGCCGATACCCCGAACATCTCCAATTTCAGGACATTGAGTCATAAGATTTTTCAAACGCTTGGTAATAATACTGCCAACCTCTATCGCCCTTTCATTTAAGTTGATTTCCTTCATGTATTTTATGGTCGCTGAGGCGGCAACACAACAAACAGGACTGCCGATATAAGTGCCGCCAATCGATCCGATAGCAGCTGCATCCATAACCTCAGCTTTTCCTATAACAGCTCCGATAGGAAGGCCGGACCCCATAGATTTGGCATACGTGCTAATGTCCGGCTGAACACCATAGTGTTGCCAACTGGCCCAGTGCCCGGTACGACAAAATCCGCTTTGTACCTCATCCATGATCAACAGGATACCATGCTGGTCGCAAAAGGTGCGCAATCCCTCCAGATATCTTTGAGGAACCTCATTAAAACCTCCTTCGCCCTGTATTGGCTCAATGATAACAGCGGCAACGTTTTTGACGTCTACTAAGTTCAAGGCACTTTCGTGAAGCCTTTTGAGTTCATCATCTACGAATTTATCCATGTCCCGTTGCCCGCGATAGCGATAAAAATTAGGGAAAGGAAGGCGGTATATTTCCGGTGCAAAAGGCCCGCAATTATATTTATAGCTTACTTTGCTGGTTAGGCTCATTGCCATCAAACTACGGCCGTGATACGCTCCGGTGAAACAGAGTATGGCCTGCTTTTTAGTAGCCTGACGTGCAATCTTGATCGCGTTTTCAACAGCTTCTGCCCCGGTGCTTACCAGCATCACTTTTGTTTGCTCACCATGGGGCAAAATTTCAGCCAGCTCTTCGCAAAGTTGAATATAAGGTTCGTAGGTTACTACGTTGAAACTGGTATGCAAGTATTTACCCGCCTGTTCGCGAATCGCTGCCACTACGGGTTCCGGGCAATGTCCTGCATTCACCACACCTATACCCCCGGCAAAATCGATAAGTTCACGACCATCCGCATCAATAATGATAGCGCCTTTCGCCTGCTGTACGGTAGCCGTATTGAACACCCCTACACCATTTGCCACAACGCTTTTCCTTCTCTCAAAAAGCGCTTCGGACTTTGTTAGTTCTTTAATCATATATCATAATTTTTGTTTTCATTTTCTATAGTGTACGCTTAAATATAGGGCCCAAAACATTTTCGTGCTCTTAAAGTAACCTGGTAAATTTTAAGAGGGAACTCATCTTCCAAAACAATGTCTTACCGACACTTTTACCTCAGAGGTCATTTAAGGAGTTTCGATGTATAGTGCCTATTAGCGAATAGGCAGGGAAAGAGTCCGTTAATTGCACCAAGTGTTAAAATTAATAAATTCTGACCTTCAAAACAGCTACCTAAGTAGCATTTCCCTTAAATCTATGCCATGGGAAATATGGAATTCGGCAGGATTGAGTCAAAAAGCAGTTAATAGATAATTTAAGGAATATATTTTTCTTCGGCGATAGATAAAAGCATCTCAAGGTTTTTGACATTGATTTGTTTTCGGCTAACTGAAATTGCACCACACCTTTTTAGTTCTTGAATATGCCTGCTGACAACTGCGCGCGTGGTACCAATAAGCCCTGCGATTTCCTCATTGGGCAAATTATTAATCAGTTCGAGTTTTCGCGTTTCACCATTAATGTTTTTGAGTAGCAATGAAGACAATCGCACTAAGGTGCTATGAAGTGTAACGTCAGTTGCTATATCCATAAGCTGCCGCATCCGATCTCCCAAATAGTAAATTATAGCTTTATGCATTGCAGGATTTTGATTGACCCAAAACCGCATTTGTTCCATAGAAACTTTTAGAACCTCAAGCGAATCCAGGGCCTCCCAGTATACATCATGGGGTTTGGTGTCGAGCAGGGAAAGCACATCAAAAACGTCTCCTTCGGACAAAACAAAAACCGTATGCTCCCTTCCGGAATCGGGATTGGATTTAAATACTTTGAGTCGGCCAGAAACAATTAAGTGAAAAGTAGATGATACCTCTAAACTACTTTTAAAGCTTTTTGCTTTCCAATTCTCTGAGGTCATTAATCCCAGCAATTTATTAATTGCAGGGGTACTTGAGTCCTCAAAAAAAGGTGAGCTTCGTAAAACCTGTTGATATCTAATGAAATCTGGATTTCCTTTATTCATAGCTTTTTAGGCTATATGTTGTAAGGTACTAAAATACAAACCCAAATAAATCTCCGTGTTATTAAAAGATTCATAAAGGTGAGAAACGCCGCTATGGTTTACAATGCAGCAACCGGCCCTTTTGCGATTGTTCGGTCCGATTCACCCCAAGAGGAGTGTGTTTAGAAATTTAGTTTAGCAGTAATGCATCCTCAGGACAACTGTTTATTGTTGTAAATTGAAGTCAAAACAGAACACCTGAAGAAATTAATAGCCCCGTTACTCTTAGTACTCCCTATAATTATGAGTGCCCAAAGGTCCGATTATGCAATGACGTCCTTTATTGAAAAGGGCTCCAAAGCCCCGAACACCCACCATATAGGGGAGGCCTGGTTAAACTTTCTGATCCAGGCGGACGAGGCTTTTGATTACAACATTACACAGGCCACCTTTAGTGCCAATTCCACATTGGACTGGCATAAACACAAGACGCCCCAGGTGATTATCATCATATGGACGGAGAAACTCACCCGGGAATACTACGATGGGGTGGCACAAAAGCTAAAGAAGTGATCAAAAAAGTACCGGATGGGTTATGATGAACTAATGTATTTTCATTTGGCTACTGTTGTGCCTTGTTTCGTTATTGGAACGGTCTTGCTATTGATAAAAAAGGGAACAGAGTTGCACAAAAAGTTCGGGCGGATATATATGGTTTTAATGATGATTACGGCTTGCGTTACTCTGTTTATGCCCGCTCAGGTGGGGCCGAGTTTCCTAAACCATTTTGGTTGGATCCATAGCTTTAGTTTCCTGACGATTTATACGGTTCCAACGGCGTATATCGCAGTAAAAAAAGGCAACATAAAGGCACATAAAAGAAAAATGATACTGCTGTATTTCGGTGCGATTATTATCGCCGGAGGATTCACATTTACTCCTGGGAGGTATTTGTACGAAGTTTTCTTTGGTTGAGAAGGATAAAAAATGAAATCCCGGGGGAGAATTGTCGATGAAATTCATTGTCCTTTGCTGGCTCCTCTGCTAATTCTATACCTTGAGAGCAAACCAAACAAATACTGAGTGGATAATTGTAAATTCTTGCGAAACTCCACTTTCTAGTAAGTCTTAACACGGTCTAATTGATAAAAACTTCATCCTTCATTGTTTGTCTCTATTCCGCCCTGCAAATAGCAGCACAAGAGTGTACGTATATAGAATACTTTCGTTTGACAGATTTGGCAAGGGAACAGACATCAACAAGGGAATTTAAGGAAGCCAGAATGAATTTTCAAAGCGCCTTGGCATTAGTGGCACATATTTATCAGATGGGGGAACGAAGTATTATTGAAGATGAGATTCATTCAATAGTTTGCAATGGGGGCATGCACCCAGTTTATGAATTAACCCTGGAAAAGATACATGGTTATGGAAATAACATTGGAGTGGAAGAGGAAATGAAAGCCAGATACAAAGTACATAGGGGTAAAGAATAGGCAGGGCTTTCTGTCACATACAGCCAAGGACATTATATTTAGACTATCCCCACTTCATTTCCTCAGTAACCCAGGTTACATGCAATATAAAAGCGACTCCATACCTTTGCGGCATAAAATTGAAAACCTATGCCTACAGTACAATTAACGGCTCAGAAGTTTAAAGAGGAAATCTTTGATTACACCACCGAAAAGGAGTGGAACTATAAAGGGGAGAAACCCGCGATAATCGATTTTTATGCGGACTGGTGCGGACCTTGCAAAATGGTCGCTCCCATCCTGGAGCAATTGGCCGATGAAAACCCGGATATTATAATCTACAAGGTAGATACTCAGGTAGAACAGGAACTGGCTTCAGTCTTTCAGATCCGCAGTATCCCAAGTATTTTGTTTATCCCAATCGGTAAGGAACCGATGATGCAGGCCGGGGCTCTGCCCAAGCACGTCCTTGAAGATGTGATTAATAAGGAGTTACTAAGCTCTGTTTCTTAAGATCAGGGTCCGACAGATTCAAAATATAAAACCTCTTGTTACAAGGGGTTTTTATTTTATATAACGAGTTATAAGATTTTAGCATGAGGCAGTAAATGAAAAGGCCAGGATTTTCTGTAAGAGAAGGGACTTTTATCACCCGAAACCCCGGTAAAGACATCTTGTCTGTAAGACCCTTATTTTTTTGTATTTTACTCAGGTCAACATACTTAATTCATGTCACGTCTTTTCAATCAATTTCGCCGGCGACTGCTTCCCAAAAACAGGTTTAGCAAGTATCTGCTGTATACCATTGGAGAGATCATCATTGTCATCTTCGGGATTTTAATCGCCCTGCAAGTAGATAACTGGAATAGTCAGCGAGAATCCCGGGCAGAGGCCCAGGTGTTTCTGAAGCAGTTAAAAAATGAATTTCTGGCCAACAGAGATCAGCTGGTTCAAAAAGTACTTCTAAGGAATCGCGCCTTACAATCCGCCCGGGAATTACTGCTGTTTGTAGATGGCACATCTGAGTATAATACTCCTTCTCAGGTGGACAGCCTGTTAGCCGTCGCCCTTCCGGTATATACTTTTGATCCGTCATTGGGAGTTCTGAACCAGCTGACCTCCACGGACAAGCTCACACTTTTGCGTAATGAAACGCTCAACGACTGGCTTTCCTCATGGAATTCTATGATTCAGGATTTCAAGGAAGATGAGGATATGTACAACAGTTATAATCACAACCACTTCCGTCCGTTCCTTTATGAAAACTACAATGCGAGAAACATTATAAACAGTCGGATCAGGTACAAAGTTATTAATTCCATTTTGCTTTCTTCTCCGGAAAAAGTGAATGATGAAATCGGATTTTCCGGAAAGACTGTGGATCTGGATGTACTGAAAAACTCCATTGAGTTCGAAAATTATCTGGCTTTTAACGTGAGTTGGTTGGCCCTGATCAATACCCAGTCCGAAGGTATTCTGAATTATATTGATAGTGTTTTGGAAATTATTGATAGCGAGATCATTACAGAGTAATTTACACTAATTTTCCTGGATTATAAGCGGCTCTTACTCCATGGGCGCGACACCCGGGTGGTAACAAATTTCCTCCTGCCTCGTCTGGTTTAGTGTAAACCAACCCAAGCCATTGAGATGAAAACAATCAAAAAAGGCACCCTGATTCTTTCGGGACTGTGCGCACTGTTATGCCTGAAAAGCTTTGCCCAACCCAATTATCCTAAGACGCCAGCGGAGGCCGGGCTCATTTATACAGACCTGGAACATTTTATAGAAGCCTATAATGAACTGGACACAAACAAGGACACCTTACAAGTACTGCAAACGCTTTATTTCGATCGCGGATCAACAGGCCTGAAAGAATATATAAACAGACACAAATTGAGTGCGGAACTCCTCAGGGATTCCCTGCGCGCCGACCCCGGGCGCTATGCCCTGCTTCCGGGTTTTCTGGACAGCATCGCGGCTACCGAGCAAATGTATAAGGAACTCATGCAAGAATTCTCCTCCGTGTTGCCCAATGCGATGTATCCGCCTACATACCTGCTGGTTGGAGCCAATAGAGGAATTGGACAGGCTTCCGGGGTCGGACAACTCATAACGGTCACCCGCCCGGTTGATGATCGGAAAAAACTTCAGAAAATAATGGTCCATGAATTGGCGCATTTTCAGCAGGCCATGTCTATGGGACTTCAGAAGTATTCTTCACTCTATTCGACTCCGCATAATTTACTCGGAATGTGCCTGAGGGAGGGTGGGGCTGAATTTGTCACATCCCTGGTTCTGGGAGATATTACACAAGCCAGGTCTCTGGAATTCATCGAAAAAGATGAAGCATTGATAAAAAGTAAATTCCTGGAAGATCTGGAAACAGAAACTCAGAATCAGGAGTATTGGCTTGATGCGTGGGCGGTCCAAAAGGAGTATCCCAAACTTCTCGGATACGCCATGGGTTATAAGATTAACCAGGCGTATTATGAGCAGGCTGCTGATAAGGCCATCGCTCTTCAGGAGATTCTCCGTATGGACGACGCGGAGGCTTTTGTAAGTGCAAGCGGTTATTTCAAAAATACGGACGATTGATCCCGGGCATCCTCAGATGTATCAGAGGTGCTGTCTGGTCTATGGAATTGGCAACACCTTTGGCGGGGGGGGGATCAACTTGAAAACCCACGGATACTTACTTCAAATAGTATTTCTTGCGAAGCCAGAAAGAAACCCGCACCAGAAGTATGAGTGCCGGGACTTCTACCAGCGGCCCGATAACTCCAGCAAACGCCTGACCGGAGTTTAGTCCGAATACAGCTATAGCTACTGCGATGGCCAGTTCGAAGTTGTTCCCGGCGGCGGTAAAGGCCACCGAGGCTGTTTTATCATATTCGGCCCCTGTGGCTTTAGTAAAGAAAAACCCGATAAAGAACATTAGGGTAAAATAGACCAGCAGTGGGATTGCGATAATCAGGACGTCTCTGGGAATTTCCACAATCAATTCGCCTTTGAGAGAAAACATAACCACTATTGTAAACAGCAGGGCAATCAGCGTTATGGGCGAGATGGCGGGGATAAATTTTTCCGTGTACCATTGTTCCCCTTTGGCCCGTACCAGGACCCAGCGACTCACAATACCCATCAGAAAGGGAATCCCGAGGTAGATGGCCACACTCTCCGCAATTGTCCCTATGGAAATATCGACGATGGCGCCTTCAAATCCGAAATAGGGCGGAAGGATTGTGATGAATATCCAGGCGTAAAAACTATAGGCAAATACCTGAAAAATACTGTTGAGGGCTACCAGGCCAGCCCCGTATTCGCTGCTGCCTTCGGCGAGGTCATTCCACACCAAAACCATGGCAATACAGCGGGCAAGCCCGATCAGGATGAGCCCAACCATATATTCCGGATAGTCGCGCAGGAAGGTAATGGCCAGGATAAACATCAGTACAGGACCTATTACCCAGTTCAGGATCAAGGAAATAGATAGGATCCGGGTGTTGCGGAAAACTTTGGGTAACATGGCGTAGTTGACTTTGGCCAATGGGGGGTACATCATAAGAATCAGTCCGATGGCGATGGGGATATTTGTGGTACCTACACTAAAGGAATGGATGATTTCAGGAAATGAGGGGACGAAATATCCGATGCCTACACCGAGTGCCATGGCTATAAAAATCCAAAGGGTAAGGTTTCTGTCGAGAAAGCTGAGTTTCTTGGGCGCCATACTTAAAAATTGATCCTGTTGAAAACGTAGTGTAATTCCGTGGCTATCTGCAAACTGCGTTCCCGGTATTTTTGAGCCTGTTGGGGGGTATTGTCAAATACTTTCGGGTCTTCAAAAGTCATGGGGACGCGCAGGTCCGCTCCCGCTATAAACGGGCAGCCTTCGTCGGCCTGGGAACAGGTCATCACCGCAGCAAAACCCGACTGGGGATTGAAAGGATCATCAAAGGTCTTGGAAAATCCGATGACCGGATGGGCGTTGGCTCCGAATTTGATGCTGTACACCGGGTTGTTGCCCTGGGAGAGGGTTTGGATTTGAAAACCGGAGTTTTTCAGGGTTTCTGCCGCCATGGGAAACAGGGCTGTGGCTTCCGTTCCCCCGGAATAACAAAAAACATTTTTAAGGTTGAAATAGGCGGCCAGCGTTTGTGCCCAAACCTGAGACAAATGACTCCGACGCGAATTATGCGTACAGATAAAATTCAGGCGGATTTCCTGTTTTTCATTGACCCGGCTTTGGATATACCCAACCAGCGGGTGTAGCACGGTCCGGCGTTCTTCCGATAGTGCTTCAGGGTCCAGGCTTTTAATGTGCCTCTCGATTTCAGGAAAAATATTCGATAGTATTTCAGCCATTTTTTGGGTTTTTCTCCTTTGGTTTAGCAGCAGCCTTCCTGTGCGGGAATGTCCTGATCCAAAAAGGTTACGATTAGCTCCTTCATAAGAGTCCAGTTTTCTTTATCGATACAATAGCATACCCGGGTACCTTCAATACTTCCCTGAATAAGCCCGAGCGCCTTTAATTCCCGCAAGTGTTGGGATATCGTGGGTTGTGCTAAACCGATCTCTTCTACAAGGTCCCCGCAAATACAGGAATCTGTTTTGAAAAGCTGCTGGAGAATGGCCACTCGTGCAGGGTGGCCGAGAGCTTTCGCAAAGGCGGCAATGCGGTTTTGGGAATTGGTAAATATTTCTGTTTTCGTGAGTCCCATATCAATTGTTATATTGCAATATTACGATTATAAATCAAAACAAATATAAATTTCGGTCACGAAACGGGTAATTTTTAACCTCAGTACGTTAAAGCGCATCGGAGCCTGTTCGAGAGGCTCTGTTGTCCTTTTAATCCCGGTATGAAAGCACTTTTTGGACACAATTAGCAAGACTGAATAATTTGTTACTTTTATAGAATTGTAAAACTAATTACGATTATGAAAAGATTTTTCCTTCTGCTTTGGGCCGTGGGCCTCTTCGTTTTTCAGGGAACCCCCGTGCACGCCCAACGTAAAAAAAGTAAATCACCGGATGTGGCTAAACAAGAACTGCCCCTTCAGGCCTTTAAATTCCGAAACATTGGCCCGGCCTTTCTTTCCGGGCGTATTGCAGATATCGCCATTCACCCGGAGAACGACAATGTGTGGTATGTGGCCGTAGGTTCAGGAGGTGTTTGGAAAACTGAAAACGCTGGGACCACCTGGATTCCATTGTTTGACCAGCAAAATTCCTATTCAACGGGTTGCATCACCCTGGATCCCCGGAATCCTTCGACAATATGGGTCGGATCTGGTGAAGATGTCGGCGGGCGCCATGTGGCCTACGGCGATGGGGTTTACCGCTCCCAAGACGGGGGGACGACCTGGGAAAACCTCGGCTTAAAGGGTACGGAACATATCGCGAGGATCGTCGTGCATCCAGACAACAGCGATGTGGTTTGGGTCGCTGCTCAGGGTCCGCTATGGAATAAGGGGGGTGAACGAGGTGTTTACAAAACCACTGATGGAGGAACGACGTGGAATCGCGTACTGGGGAATGACGAATGGACCGGAGCTACCGATTTGATTATCGATCCACGGGATCCTTCGGTGCTGTATGCGGCCACCTGGGATCGGCACAGAACAGTCGCTGCCCTAATGGGAGGTGGCCCGGGTTCCGGAATTCACAAATCTACCGATGGGGGAGAAACCTGGGTAAAACTCACTACGGGCCTGCCGAAATCCAATATGGGTAAGATCGGGATTGCCATATCGCCACAACAACCCGATGTGTTGTACGCGGCCATCGAGCTGGACAGGAAGACCGGGGGCGTATTTCGGTCCGCAGACCGCGGGGCTTCCTGGAAAAAAATGTCCAATACGGTTTCCGGAGCTACCGGGCCTCATTATTACCAGGAGCTTTTTGCAAGTCCGCACCAATTCGATCGATTATACCTGATGAACGTCCGGGTACTGACCTCTGAAGATGGAGGCAAAAATTTTGCGGAGCTCAAGGAAGAAGAAAAACATTCGGATAACCACGCTATCGCTTTTAAAAAGGACGATCCCAATTATATCATGCTGGGTACGGATGCCGGGATTTACGAGAGTTTCGATCTGGCGGAGAACTGGCGCTATCATAAAAATATGCCCCTGACCCAGTTTTACAAGGTGGCCGTAAATAACGCAGAACCTTTCTATCATATTTTTGGGGGAACTCAGGACAACGGATCTGCAGGAGGGCCTTCTGCCACCGATGAAAGCGAGGGCATCGGCAACAAGCACTGGTATAAGACCTTATTCGCGGACGGCCACCAATCGGCCACCGATCCGCAGTACAACGATATCATTTATGCAGAAACCCAACAGGGTGGATTACACCGGGTGGATTTAGCCACAGGCGAACAGGTATTCATTCAACCCCAGGCCCTCAAGGGGGACCCTCATGAGCGCTTTAACTGGGATGCCCCGATATTGGTTTCTCCTCATAATCCGGCACGGCTGTATTTTGCTTCCTACCGCGTTTGGAAATCTGAAAACCGCGGAGATGACTGGTCGGCTATCTCCGAGGACCTTACCAGGAATGAAGAGCGGCTGGAACTGCCGATCATGGGGCGGCAGCAGTCATGGGATAACGCCTGGGATGTAGGGGCTATGTCCAATTACAATACCATTACCTCTTTAAGCGAATCACCTGTGCAGGAGGGGCTGCTTTATGCCGGAACAGATGACGGATTTATCGCGGTCAGCGGTAATGGAGGGGATACCTGGGATCGGATTCCGGTAACCCGACTCGGCCTGCCAGCACGCAGTTTTGTCAATGATATCAAAGCCGATCTTCACGATGAAAATACGGTGTATGTCGTATTGGATAATCATAAAGAAGGCGATTTCAAGCCGTATCTGTTTAAAAGTACGGACCGGGGAAAGACATGGAAATCCATGGCTTCCAATCTCCCGGATCGGACCTTATTATGGCGGATCGTACAGGATCATATAGATAAGAATTTGCTGTTTCTCGCCACTGAGTTTGGGGTGTACACCTCTTTGGACGGAGGGGTGAACTGGCAAAAATTACCCGGCACCCCCAATATGAGTTTCCGGGATCTGGCCATTCAAAAACGGGAGAATGATTTGGTGGCCGCCTCTTTTGGCCGTGGATTTTATGTGCTGGATGACTACAGTGCTCTGCGGGAAATGACCCCGGAGGTGCTTAAGGAGGAAGGCAGGCTCTATACACCGCGTACCGCCAAATGGTATGTGCCCCGGAGCAACCTCGGAAATACGGGAGCCGATTTTTACCTGGCTAAGAACCCCGAATTCGGGGCAGTATTCACTTACTATCTCTCAGGAGACTTTACGACCTCTAAAGAAAAACGACAAGAAGCTGAAAAAGAAGCGGGTAAAGATGGTGGGAACATCCCCTTCCCGGGCTATGATGCCCTGGATGCCGAGAACACTGAGCAACCCGCTACGGTATGGATTACCATTAAAGATGCTCAGGGCAATGTGATCCGGCATCTGCAGGAGAAAGCTGAAAAGGGAACACATCGCCTCGCCTGGGACTTGCGCCACGAGAGTACCCGAGCTATAGATCCGGAAAGATCGGGTGGTGGCGGTGGACGGTGGAATCGCGGTCCTCTGGCTATTCCCGGAATGTATACCGCTACCCTCGCCCTTGAAAAGGAGGGTGCTGTTACCCCATTGGGTAATGAGGTGCGCTTTGAAGTGAAACCCATTCGTGAAGGGACACTCCAGGGCATGGACTACGCGAGCTACAATGAATATCGACAGGAATTCGAAGGGTTGCAACGCGATTTTGAGATGGTCCGTGACCAGTTCGATGAGGCGGAAACCGCTTTGAAAGGATTCCAGAAAGCCCTTCCTAAAGTGCAGGGTTCCCCGGCAGAACTGGCCTCGGATGTACACGAACTGGAGAAAGCCCTGCGCGCCCTTGAAATTAAAGCGGAAGGGAGCCCGGCCCGAAATGAGATCGGCGAGCGCAACCCGCCTTCTGCCCAATCCCATTTGAGTACAGCGAGCCGTGGCCTGTCCACCACCTATGGCCCTACGCCCTTACACAGAAGAAGCCTGGAAACCGCTCAGGCGATGCTTAGTGAACTGAAACCGGAGATGACCCGGATTTCAGATCAGATGGTGCCTGCGCTGGCCCGTAAATTTGAACAGGCCGGAGCACCTTATATCAAAGGACAGTAGTGTTATACTCAGAGCGGGCCGAATCCTGAGATTGCAGTCAGGAAGGGCCCGCTCTGTTTTTTAGACGTCCCTGGGGATTCAGAAACCGATTCCAAAGGTGAGATTGACGGGAATTTTAACCTTTTCAATTTGCCCAAAGGTAACTTTAACGTCGATTTCCTCAGGCTGGGTTTTAAAAACAAATTGGTTCGCCTCTATGCCCACTCCCAGAGCGCTGGCCTCCTCGGTATCATCTCCCACCTACGACATTCACCGATTTTACAGGTAAGTCGGAAGCAATTCTGAATATGGTATAGGTATCCGTGTCATTGGATGCTTCTCCATCATTCCAGATTTCGATGCTTCCATGATTTGTGGCGGTAATCATACTACTATTATCTCCGGGCATTGTGAGTTTTGTACTTACCTCTTCAGATCCCTCTTTTTCGACCTCGAGAATAAAGACTCCCTCCAGGGTGACTTCTCGGGCTCCCTTGGCGGGAGTACCGTCAAAAGACAGGTTTAAATCCACCCTTGAATCGTAGCTGTTAAAGGATTCATAGGATTCCTGGGCAAGAAACCCTTTTCCGGATTTTAAGAGGTCATACCCGGTATCGTCCAGGAATTTGGTAATAGTCGATTCCTTCAAATTTAACCGGGTATAGGTCTGCCCCTCTGAAATGGGGATGGCTAAGCTCAGGTTCGTTCTAAGACTCATCTCATTTGATTTTGAAATGTTCAGCCCCAACAATTCTGTCTGACTGTATCCTGATAGGGATGCGCTTAGCCCCATAAGGAGCATGAAAAAATGACTTAAAAGGGTTGCTTGCGTTTTCATAGTGTGTCTTTTTATCTGGTGGTTCGTGTTTTTGATACACCGCCAAGGGGGAGAAATGGATGGGCGCGCGTCGAGGTATGCGGTAAAAACCAATATTACAATTGAGTATACCTAATATACTTATTTTATAGACATAACACCTCCAGTAATTACAGGGCCCTTTGTGCAATGCCGATGAAATCTGTGAAGAAACTTTAGGAATGAAAGTTTCCCTTCTTTTGAAGGTTCCTGGACCTATTCTAAAAAAACCATCCTTCAGCCTACTCTTGCAGATGCGGATCATGTACTTTTAAGATTAACTTCAACCCTGAAAGCCTCCAACCGATAATGTTGACAGACATCCACCCAAAACTACCCATGCGGAACCAAAAGAAAACCAGGGATTTCTATATCCATCAACTGGGTTTTCGACCAGTCGGAGACATAATATACCCCGGCTATCTCATGCTGCATAGAGATGCCATTCAACTTCATTTTTTTGAGTTTCCCGGGCTCAACCCACTGGAAAATTATGGACAAATATATCTGAGAACCGATGCTATTGAGCAATTACACCAGGAGTTCCTGGATCGCAAAGTCGAGATTCACCCGAATGGTCAGTTAAGCCTGAAACCATGGGGTCAAAAGGAGTTTGCTATTCTGGATCCGGACCATAATTTGCTGACTTTCGGCCAGTCGCTCTAAAGGGAGGACACAATAAAACACAGTATTTCAGGGTTCTATAGGGCAAGGCAATGAGAGTCGGAGCCAGTGCATTCTCATTTGGGATATGCCAATACAGGACTCTAATTTTTGCAATTTGGTATTGTAAACCGGAATATTTCATAGCTTTGTCTTACCCATGAAGGCAATTGGCATTAGAATAGCATCCCTTTTTATGGCACTTCTGGTGCTGTTATCCACCCTTTCTTTTTCTGTGGGGATGCACTTCTGTGGGGATTCCCTGGTAGACTTCAGTCTTTTTGAAAGTGGGGATACCTGCGGCATGACGGCCCAGACCCAAAAGCCACCCACCTCCTGTGAGATGATGGAAATGGATATGGATTGCTGCTCCGATGTGGCCTTTGTTGTAGAAGGTCAGCAGGAATTGAAACTTTCTTTTGATCCGTTGACTTTTGAGCAAGAGCTGTTTGTCTCTTCTTTTGTTTACACCTACCTGAGCCTTTTCGAAGACCCTTCTGAGTATAACCCCCATTTTAAGGACTATGCTCCACCTCCGCTGATACGGGACGTTCAGATCCTGAATCAGACTTTTCTTATTTGATTTTTAAACCCTGGAAATTCAGGCCTGATGGCTGTATGTCGTTTGGGTCAAACCTGTTTATACGGGTTAGTCGTTTTAGCGATTTCTAATGGTTTAAGAATTGAGTCTCATGCTGAATAAAGGCATTAAATTTCTTATAGAGAATAAACTGGTTGCGGTACTGTTCCTCCTTTTGTTTGCAGGATGGGGAACGGTTAACGCTCCTTTTGACTGGGATACAGGGATGCTGCCCAGGAATCCTGTGGCCGTGGACGCCATTCCGGATATCGGGGAGAATCAGCAAATCGTATTTACCCAATGGCCCGGACGTTCCCCCCAGGACATTGAAGATCAGATTACCTATCCCCTGACCACGTCCTTATTGGGAATTCCCGGAGTGCGGACAATACGGAGTTCTTCGATGTTCGGGTTTTCGAGCATCTATATCATCTTTGAAGAGGATGTGGAATTCTATTGGAGCCGCAGCCGTATTCTGGAGAAACTTAACTCCCTGCCAACGAACCTCCTGCCGGAAGGAGTGAACCCGGCCTTAGGCCCTGATGCCACTGGGTTGGGCCAGATCTTCTGGTACACCCTGGAGGGGCGGGATGAAGACGGAAATGTCACGGGCGGCTGGGACTTGCAGGAACTCAGAAGCATTCAGGATTACTATGTGAAGTACGCACTTTCGGCCGCAGGTGGTGTCTCTGAAGTAGCTTCCATCGGGGGGTATGTTCAGGAGTACCAGATCGATATAGATCCGGAACTTATGAAGCAGTACGGGATTAATCTGCAACAGATCGTCAATGCCGTTAAGCAGAGCAATCGGGATATTGGAGCCCAGACCCTGGAAATCAATAAGGCGGAATATCTGGTTCGGGGCCTGGGCTATATAGAGTCTCTGGAGGATATTAAAAATGCGGTGGTTACCTCCGAAGCGTATACCTCCCTGCGCGTTGGAGATATGGCGAAGGTCGCCCTTGGCCCCGCTGTGCGGCGCGGAATATTGGACAAGGAGGGAGCAGAAGTTGTGGGCGGTGTGGTGGTCGCCCGGCATGGATCCAACCCCCTGGAGGTTATTGAGAATGTTAAGGATAAAATAAAGGAGCTTAGCGCCGGATTACCTACAAAAGTACTCAGCGATGGTCGTACGACACAACTGACCCTGGTTCCATTTTACGACCGGACGGAGCTTATTCAGGAAACCCTGGGAACCCTCAACGAGGCACTGACCCTCGAAATCCTTATCACCATTCTGGTCATTATCATCATGGTTTTTAATCTCCGGGCTTCCATTCTGATCTCGGGACTATTGCCCGTAGCCGTGCTGATGGTATTTATCGCGATGAAATTCTTTGGAGTAGACGCCAATATTGTGGCGCTCTCAGGAATTGCAATTGCTATTGGGACGATGGTAGATGTGGGGATCATTCTATCTGAAAATATCATCCGGCATTTGGAGGAGAACGATGAGAACGATGAGAAACTACCCGTAAATACAGTGGTTTATAATGCTTCTTCGGAAGTGTCCGGGGCTATAGTAACCGCTGTGATGACCACCATCATCAGTTTTATTCCGGTCTTCACCATGATTGGGGCGGAAGGGAAATTATTCCGCCCTCTGGCATTTACGAAAACCTTTGCCCTGACGGCCTCCATAATTGTGGCCTTATTCCTGATCCCCCCCTTCGCAGCCTTTCTTTTTCGGAAAAAGCGCAGTAAAAGTATACTGGGGTATGCGATTAGTGTTTTTCTAATCCTGACGGGCCTGGTAGCCGTAGTTTACGGATATTGGCTGGGGTTGGTGCTGATGGCCTTTGGCACTATACGCCCCCTTAAAAACGCAGAACTGGCGGGAAGGCTCTTTAAGGGATTCTCACTTTCTGAAAAGCAGGCTACCCTGTGCAATATCATAATATCCGCCGCAGCGATTGTATTTCTTCTGGCAACCTACTGGAGACCCCTGGGTTTTAATCGCAGTGTGTTTATTAACCTCATTTTTGTGGGATTGATTTGTTTCGGGTTTTTAGCCGGCTTTTCGCTTTTCCGAAAATTCTACAGTCAGATTTTAAGATGGGCCTTGCGGAATAAGGTCATCTTTCTGAGTATACCTCTGGCGATTGTTCTTTTGGGCGCGATTATCATGCGGCACACGGGAAAGGAGTTTATGCCGGCCCTGAATGAAGGATCCTTTTTGTTGATGCCCACATCGCTTCCGCACTCCGGGGTGGCTGAAAACAAACGCGTCCTCCAACAACTCGATATGGCTGTAGCCAGTATCCCTGAAATTTCAACGGTGGTCGGTAAGGCCGGCCGTACCGAATCGGCCCTGGACCCCGCCCCCCTTTCCATGTATGAGAATATCATTCAGTACAAATCTGAATATTTGAAAAATGCAGCAGGGGCGCCCCAGCGTTTCCAGGTGGATGCGGAGGGCTTATTTGTCCTAAAAAATGGAGGGGTCGTCTGGAATCCGAATTTCCCAATGGATCCTCCGGCTCAAGGATCTGAAACCGATGAACTAAGCGCTTTTGCTGAAATCAACTACAAGGATCTGGTTCCCGATACCTCCGGAGAATACTTTCGGGCATGGCGGCCTGAGATTCAGTCCCCCGACGATATCTGGAATGAAGTCGTAAAGGCCACCCGTTTACCCGGAGTGACTTCGGCACCCAAACTGCAACCCATTGAAACCCGACTGGTCATGTTGCAAACCGGAATGCGCGCACCGATGGGTATTAAGGTTAAGGGCCAGGATTTAAATCAGATAGAAGCTTTTGGCTTGCAGTTGGAGACCATCCTCAAAGAAGTCGATGGGGTTAAAGCCGAAGCTGTTTTTGCAGACCGGATTGTAGGAAAGCCCTATTTGCTCATAGATATTGATCGGGTAGCCTTGTCCAGATATGGTATAAATGTAGAAGATGTGCAACAGGTTCTGGAAGTGGCAATAGGTGGGATGACCTTAACCCGAACGGTTGAAGGAAGGGAACGCTATGCAGTGCGTGTGCGCTATCCGAGGGAGCTGAGGGATAACCCTGCCGACCTTAAAAAAATCTATATCCCTGTGGCTAAAGGCAGTTCGGTTCCCTTAAGCGAACTGGCTACTATTCGATATGAAAAGGGTCCCCAGGTCATCAAAAGTGAGGATACTTTTTTGGTAGGATATGTGCTTTTTGACAAGCAGGACGGCATGGCAGAGGTGAGTGTCATCGAAAGCGCACAAGCCACCATTCAGCAAAAAATCGAATCGGGAGCCCTGGTGGTCCCCAAAGGGATCAGCTATGCCTTCACAGGGACATATGAAAACCAGGTGCGGGCTGAAAAGACCCTTGCCGTGGTAGTTCCCCTGGTACTGTTGATCATATTTCTGATCTTGTATTTCCAGTTCCGATCGGTATCCACTTCCCTGATGGTCTTTACCGGGATTGCCGTTGCTTTTGGAGGTGGTTTTCTGATGATCTGGTTTTATGGACAGGACTGGTTTCTGAATTTCAGCTTTTTCGGAGAAAACCTGCGGGAGCTGTTCCAGATGGGCACCATTAATCTGAGTGTAGCGGTCTGGGTTGGGTTTATCGCCCTCTTTGGCATCGCTACTGACGATGGGGTGGTCATGGCCACGTACCTGACCCAGACTTTTCAACGCAACAAACCCAAAACCAGGGAATCTATTCGGGCCTCGGTTGTAGAAGCTGGAGAAAAGCGAATACGCCCCTGTCTGATGACTACCGCCACTACCTTACTCGCCCTATTACCCGTATTGACTTCTACAGGTCGGGGGAGTGACATCATGATTCCCATGGCAATCCCCTCATTTGGTGGAATGCTGGTTGCCCTGATTACTGTATTGGTTGTTCCGGTGTTATTCTCCTGGAAAAGTGAATGGCATCTAAAAAGAGAGAAAGCATGAAGCAAGGAATCTGCACTTTTATCGGATTTTTTCTGGCTGTAATCAGCTATGGACAAACGCTGCAATCCTATCTGGAGGAGGCAGAGATCAATAATCCTGAGATACAGGCCTTTGAGATTAAATACAACATTTCCAGGGAGAAATCCAAACAAGCCGACGCCTTGCCCAACATGGAATTAAGCGCCGGGGTTTTTGTAAGTGAACCGGAAACACGTACCGGGCCACAGAAGGCCCGCTTTTCGGTTCGGCAAATGCTGCCCTGGTTTGGGACCCTCACGGCGCGGGAGGGCTATGCCAATGCTCTGGCCGAGGTAGATTATCTGGACATGGTTATTGTCAAGCGGAAGCTGCGACTCTCCATCGCTCAATCCTATTATTCGCTTTATGCGAATCAGGAAATACAGGAGGTTCTGGAAAGGAACATCCAATTGCTGAGGACTTATGAAAAACTGGCACTGACCGCTGTGGAAGTCGGCAATGCTTCTGCCGTTGATGTACTCAAGCTTCAGATTCGCCAAAATGAGCTGCAGGCCCAAAGTGACATCCTGAAGCAGGAATTTCAATCACAAACCAGTCATTTTAATACGCTTTTGAACCGGGATACCGGTCTGGGAATTACCCTGGCCGATACCCTGGAGATCGGTATGGATGTCGAAATTGAAGGGGGGACCCTCGATGTGCATCCGGAACTTGAAAAGTACGACAAGCTCTACGAATCAGTGGTGCAATCCGAAGTTTTAAATCAGAAAGAAACCCAGCCCGGGATCGGATTTGGACTGGATTACATTCCTGTGGCCGAGCGGACGGATATGGATTTCGACGATAATGGAAAGGATGTGGTCATGCCCATGGTATCTTTTTCAATTCCAGTATTTAATTCGAAATACAAATCCCGTTCGGTGGAGAATGAACTCCGGCAGGAGGAACTCAATGCCCAAAAAATAAATCGCCGAAATGTGCTTGAATCGGCATTGAATACAGCCGTTCATAGTCGGGAAGCGGCACGGATCCGGTTTGAGACCCAACAGCAAAACCTGGAACAAGCCAGGGATGCTGAAGAAATCCTGATCAAAAACTACGAGACAGGAACCATCAACTTCAACGATGTTTTGGATATTCAGGAAATGCAATTGAAGTTTGAGATTCAGCGGATCAGCGCCGTGGAGAATTATTATGCTCAGATGGCGATCATCAATTACCTGACCAATGGATAAAAAAGGAATAAGGGAAATCTTAGAATCCGGAGTGCTGAATGGCGTATCGTATGGATAATGGAGATACAATGAAACACAGGTATACAATACAGGGGATGACCTGTAATGGGTGTCGTTCCCATGTCGAACAGACCCTTTCGAAGGTAGAAGGGGTGCTATTGGCTTCTGTCGATTTGGAAAAGGCGGAGGCTACTATCGAAATGACAAACCACATACCGCTCGAAGTCTTGCAGCAGGCCCTTGCCGCAGATGGGAATCAATATAGTATGAACACCTATGATGCGCCTCCCGGGGTCCCAAAAACAAGAGCGGCGAAGCCCATGGGAACGGGTACTTTTTACTGCCCTATGCACTGCGAAGGGGAGAAGACCTACGACCGTCCCGGGGATTGCCCCGTTTGCGGGATGGACCTGGTGGAGGAACAAAAAATGGAGACCTTAGTTTCAGATCTGTGGACCTGCCCGATGCATCCCGAAGTTCGTCAGGATGACCCCGGCGACTGCCCGAAATGCGGCATGGCTTTGGTCCCGGTGGAACCAGATCTTTCGGCAGCCGGGCAATCCTATCGGAAATTGCTTAAAAAGTTTTGGATAGCAGTGGCCTTTACCCTTCCCATTTTCGCCATTGCAATGTCTGAAATGATTCCTGCAAATCCCCTTTATGGGATTATGGAGCAAAAGTACTGGAACTGGATACAGCTCGTATTGTCTATCCCTGTTGTGTTCTATGCCACCTGGATGTTTTTTCAGCGGGCATACCGTTCTGTAAAAACATGGAATCTGAACATGTTTACCCTTATTGGCATCGGAGCAGGGGTCGCCTGGCTCTTTAGTGTTTTCGGATTGCTTTTTCCCGATTTTTTCCCCCCTCAATTCAAAGCGGAATCGGGAAGCGTCCATGTATACTTTGAGGCGGCAACGGTGATTCTGACCCTTGTGCTTTTGGGGCAGGTGCTCGAGGCGCGGGCGCACAGCAAAACAAATTCCGCCGTCAGAGAGTTGCTTAAACTCGCCCCCAACACAGCGATACGCCTGCGCGATGGAGAACTGGAGGAAATCGGAATCGATCAGATTCAGTTAGGAGATGTTCTCAGGGTAAAGCCCGGAGATAAAATCCCCGTGGATGGACAGATTACAGAGGGCAGCTCCACTGTGGATGAATCCATGATTACGGGTGAACCGATCCCGGTGGACAAGGCGATGGGGGATTCGGTTTCCGGAGGGACGATCAATGGGAACAAGTCTTTTCTGATGAAAGCTGAAAAAATCGGGTCCGACACCCTGCTCGCTCAGATCGTTAAAATGGTCAATGAGGCCAGCCGCAGCAAAGCTCCGATACAGAAGTTGGCCGATACGGTTTCGGCCTATTTTGTGCCCGCGGTAGTGTTGATTGCCGGGATCACCTATACGGTATGGGCCCTTTGGGGTCCTGAGCCTGCCTATGTCTATGCCCTGGTCAATGCTATTGCCGTATTGATTATCGCGTGCCCCTGTGCCCTCGGACTGGCCACTCCCATGTCGGTTATGGTAGGGGTAGGTAATGGAGCCCTGAGCGGTGTTCTGATACGAAACGCCGAAGCCCTGGAGAAAATGCACAAGGTGGATACCCTGATTGTAGATAAGACCGGAACCATTACAGAAGGAAAACCGTCTGTGGAAGAGGTGGTAGGCTCAGGAAGTTCTTTCTCTGAAAAGGAAGTGCTGCAGTATGTCGCCTCCCTGAACCAATTGAGTGAACATCCATTGGCCGGGGCAACGGTGGCTTATGGAAAAGAACAGGGGGTAGAATTCTTAAAATCGGAAAGTTTTAATTCGGTTACCGGGAAGGGTGTTGAGGGCATCGTGAACGGGAAAAAGGTGACTCTTGGAAACGAAAAAATGATGGAAATTGCAGGTGCAGAAATCCAGGTAGGCTTCAGGGAAAAGGCGGTGCGATTTCAAAAACAGGGGAAAACAGTCTCCTACCTGTCGATCGACCGGGCCGTGGCGGGTTTTGTGGTCGTGGGGGACAAAATCAAAGAGACGAGTCAAATGGCGATCCAATCCCTTCAGGAAAAAGGGATTCAGGTGGTAATGCTCACGGGGGATAATCAAGAGACCGCGCGGGCAGTGGCACAAACACTCCGCCTCTCCGATTTTAAGGCAGGAATGCTGCCGGTGGATAAGCTCAGAGAAGTTGAAAAACTTCAGCAACAAGGTCATATAGTCGCTGTGGCAGGAGATGGTATAAACGACGCGCCGGCTCTGGCCAAAAGCGACGTGGGTATTGCCATGGGGACGGGCACGGATGTGGCCATTCAGAGCGCTTCGATCACCCTGGTTAAAGGAGATTTGCAAGGGATTGTCCGGGCGCGGAACCTCAGTGATGCCGTGATGAAAAACATCAGGCAGAACTTGTTTTTCGCCCTGGGGTATAACACCCTGGGAATACCCATTGCCGCGGGGGTCCTGTTTCCGTTTTTTGGCATTCTGCTCTCCCCGATGATCGCCGCGGCGGCGATGAGCTTTAGTTCTGTCTCGGTCATTGCCAATGCACTGCGTTTAAAGAATATTCAAATAGGTTGATAGAAGTATGGTCAAAAGAAGAACAGCACAAAAGATCCGGAAGGCACACCGCTATCTTGGAATTTTCCTCGGGGTTCAGTTCCTGATGTGGACCATCAGCGGAATGTATTTCAGCTGGACGGATATAGATGAGATTCACGGGGATCATTTCCGAAAAGCCGCCGTATCCCAAACCTCTTTTTCGGGTTTGCTTGGCACAGATGATCTGCAAACCCCTAAAGCCATATTTGCTTTACAGCTCATGGATATCGGAGGCAGTCCCTATTACTGGATAAATGATTCCGAACTCATCAACGCCCGGACGGGGGTACGCAAAGACGGGATCACCCGCCAGGAGGCACTAACGGTTGCGCAACAGTACATGCTCCCCGAACTCAAGGTAGCTGCCGTGGAGCGCCTTGAGGCTGTTGGGGCACATCACGAGTATCGGGGGAAGCCGCTGCCGGCCTATGAAATCAGCTACAGCTCTCCTGAAAACATCAAAGCGTATGTGGCTGTAGAAAACGGTGCGTTTCAGACCGTACGCCACCTAAACTGGCGTTGGTTTGATTTTCTCTGGATGACACATACCATGGATTACAAAGGCCGGGACGACTTTAATACCCTAGTGCTTCGGGTTTTTTCAGTTATGGGTTTAATCACTGTATTGAGTGGTTTTACCCTTTGGTTTATAAGTTCCCCCACGATTAGAAAATTCAAGAATAAGAAAAGATAAAAACCATTGCGCCGGATAGGGCTTCCGGATAAAAATACTACATATGAAAAAGAACATACTTTATATCGCTCTGGCCGCTGTTGGCGGAATGCTGGCAGGATATCTTTTTTTTGGGGATGCCTTCGAGAAATCCGGAATAAAAGAGGATAACCACACGCATCAGGCGGAAGAGGGTCAGATGTGGACCTGTTCCATGCACCCACAGATTATGCAACCGGAAGCGGGGGACTGTCCGATTTGCGGAATGGACCTGATTCCTGCGGAATCCGGGGCGGATGGCCTGGCTCCGGGGCAATTCAGAATGTCAAACAATGCCCTGGCTCTGGCGGATGTGCAGACTACAAGAGTGGGGGCCCTTGCTTCCGGGACTCATGCGCTCAAGCTTTCGGGCACGATACAAGAGAATGAGAAGGCAATTGGAACCCAGGCGGCCTATTTCGAGGGTAGAATTGAAGAACTCTTTGTCAATTTTGAAGGAGAAGAAGTGCGAAGCGGACAAAAACTGGCCACGCTCTATGCTCCTGAACTGGTTTCTGCCCAGCAGGAATTGATTACGGCCTCCGGCTTAAAGACTGCCCAGCCGGAGCTCTATCGGGCCGTAAGAAATAAGCTTAAACTCTGGAAACTTTCTGAAAAGCAAATTTCGGAGATTGAAGCCTCCGGCCGCGTTCAGGAGTATTTTCCTATCTATGCGACGGTTTCAGGCACTGTTTCTGAGATTATGGTACAGGCCGGGGATTATGTAAAAAAGGGCATGCCGCTGTTTAAGATCGCCAACCTTGGATCGGTATGGGCGGTCTTTGATGCCTATGAAAATCAGGTTTCGCTTTTAAAGGAAGGGCAACTCATGGTAATTACCGCAAAGTCCTATCCCAATGAGCCCCTTCAGGCGAAAATTTCTTTTATCAACCCGATACTCAATGCTTCCACCCGTACGGTTGAGGTACGGGCGGTGGTTCAGAACCCCGGGGGCAAACTCAAACCCGGAATGTTTGTCACTGGCGATCTCGCTCTCAGCAAAAGTGGGAAGGACCAGGCTCTCGTAATTCCTGAAAGTGCCGTGCTGTGGACGGGGGAGCGTTCTGTTGTATACGTTAAAATTGATCCGAACGCGCCTGTATTTGAGATGCGCGAAATCCGGGCATCGGATGGGGGTAATGGGAAGTACACGGTCTTATCTGGTCTGGAAAATGGAGAGGAGATTGTTACTCAAGGCACTTTTACGCTGGATGCGGCCGCCCAATTAAAGGGTAAAAAATCGATGATGCATGACGGATCTGGCCCTGCGCCAACCGGGCATGAAGGCCATTTAAATTCCTCCCGGGCAAATCCGGCGGAGACGGAATCGAGTTTTGAGGAAAGGACATTTTCCAAAGCTTTTACTATGGAAATGGCCGCTGTAATTCCGACCTATTTAAGGATGAAGGATGCCCTGGTCGCCGGAGATGCCCCTGTCGTAAAGGAAGAGGCCCGGCAGCTGGTCCGGGAGTTGTCGGCCATTCCAACTATAGGCCTGGGTGCTGATGAAAAATCCGCCCTTTCAACGAGCCAAAGCCCATTGAAAGCCATAGCGGATTCCGATCTGCTGGAAACCCAGCGAAACCACTTTGTCCGTCTCAACGAAGTGCTGATTCCAATAATGGAAAGGGCAGGGGGTGGGTCGCAGACCCTGTATGTACAGACCTGCCCCATGGCTGATAATAATAAGGGTGCTGCCTGGATGAGCGCCCAAAAGGAAATTCGAAATCCATATTACGGAGATGCCATGTTAACGTGTGGCCGGGTGATCCGCACAATACAATAGGCTTTGGCAAGGTTGAGATTGTCTTGAGTGGAAAGCGGGATGCGCTGTAAGCAGCGAATAGTTTTTTGATTTTTGAATCGGGTGTCTTATTTTAGGATAGAGAAAAAGCGACATGAAAATCCACTACACCAAAAAAAGATTGCGGTCGAACCTGTTTCAGGGGCTTCTTTGGCTTGTTTTCTCAATCACGCTAATGGTGAGTGACGCTTTCTGGGCAAATGGAATGGTCATTGGTTATCTGGTGATAGCCGCCCTGTTTATGGGTAGCTATTTTTATGAACGGCATTACGGGTACCTCACCCTTAAAGCAGATACCATTCAGAAAAACACCCTCATTGGGAAACCCATAGGCCTCAGTGAGGTCCGACGCATTAAGAAATTTGCAGGGGATTATATTCTGGAAACCGAAACGGCCAAAATGACGATCAATACCCAAATCATCACCCCGGATTGCCTGAAAATGCTCGATGAAGCTCTTTCCGCTATTGAGCTTCCTCCACAACTCACCCCTTTTGGGCATGCTGCCTGATGCTGAACCCTTCAAGGCTTAAGTACCTTAGTTTAGATAACATTGGTGCTATTTCGGGGGCCATGACCAGCTTTCAACTTCCACTGCTACTCATCCTCCGTTATTATTTCGATTTCACCTCGCACCCAATCGGGCAGAAAGAAGTCCATGCCGGTTTCCGCCTCAACGGCAACCAGGCGATTTCTCAGGGAGATAGAGCGCAGTCCTATTGCCTTTCGGAGGTTGTCGGTTGCGTTTAGGGATAATGCCCGGGGCGGGTTTAGAAATCCGTACCCCGGCTCTGACCCGCCAGATACCGTTGTGATTCTCCAGTCTTCGATCATGGCCAGTTCATAAGGGGATATTTCCCCGGCCTTCAGGGCTTCCAGGAGCAGGGGTTTGAGTTTTGGATACAAGGTGTCGTTTTGGTTGTAGGCCGTTGAAATCGAATTGTGGTGGCTCAGGATGGTGGAGGCCCAGTAGTCGTTACGGATTCTTTTCTCCCCGGGATACCCACCCCTGTTAATTATTTCGGTAAGTTGCGAGAGCTGTTCTTCGCTATGGGGCGCAAAATTCTTTTCGGCATAGGCAATCTGTGCCTTATCGCCGATGCGCAGCAGGGCACCCATGGCTTTCTTCTGATCTTTTTTATACATGCCCCGCACCGTTTCGCGGGTAGGAATATCTACCGGGTTCGGGGATGCTGCACTGAGGCTGTCATGCGAATTCTCAAGACGGTCCCATCCCGGCATGTTTCGCAAGGTCTTAAGCGTGGGTAGCTTTTTGATTTCTTTCAGCTCCAGACTATTGCCAAAAGCTTTTTGTAGTAATTCGAGGACCTTCTCTTCGTTCTTCTGAAAAACGGCGAGTTGTATAGCAATTTTATAGTCCCGCCCAAATACAAAGCGGTAGGAATCGAAAATTTCGTCGTACGTATTCAGGGCTTGTTGAAAATGGCCTTCAGAGAGTTGGACTTCCGCCCGGTTTACCAGGCAGTGGTAGGTGAGGTAATCGGGGGAATATTCCGACTGACCCATCAGCAGGGCTGAGGGGCACAGGGTAAGGCATGCGGAAAGGAATAAAATACAGCTGAAGCCGTACCGTATTCTGAAGTCAAATAGACCCATAGTTCCCGGGTACAGTGAATTCTTTAATCTGCCTGCTAATGCCGGTACAATAGCTTCCTTTTAAGATGAAGAAAGGGAAGCCGTTTTGGCCTCCCTTCTTCAATTTCATTCGAAGTTTTTGTAATGCGTGCCAACTTCTGTAATAAGCCACGAACACCTGGAACATTATGCGGGAGCTTTTACATCCTCCCGGACACAAATCCCCTTGTGGCGATCGAAACTTAGTTGACTACAAAATCGGCATCGTATTCACCTTCACCCACAGGTTCTTTTCCGGTGCGAAGGAATCCGAGTTTCAGATCGATGGCATATCTAAAGTAAATCGGTTTTTCATTTCGGAGGAGATCAATAATATTCGGATACATGGACAAGGGGTACTTCAGATAAACCAGTTTGTTCCTTTTGTCGTAATGATTCTCGGGAATACTTTTCCCATCCGGATAGAAATTGACCTGCAACACAAAATCGTCCCCGTCATAACAACGGATTAGCGCTCTTGGGTAAATGATTTTCTTGTCGCTGCCACCGGATTGAAAATGGATCCAGTAATGATCAAGTTCTAGGTCTATAACCTTCATAGTATTTGGTTTTTTAATTTAGCTGGCACATAAGTTATAAATTATTTCCGGACATACGATATTTGAAGCCATTATTCTCTTAAAATGAGGGTCAGAAGGTCAAAGGCGTCTTCGGAATCCCGCATTACTCCTCCCAGAAATCCGGGACGATATTTGAACCCAGGGCCGTGCAATCCCCGCAAGCCCGTTGGGTGATAAAATAAGGCCCCTGGCAGAGCCCCGGCGGAATAGTATTGTCCAGATAGTATTCCACAAGTTCTAACTCAATCAATTCTGTCAGGCCCTGGGGTGCACCACATTCGTCCGGGGGTGAGGGGCCATCCCGCTCCGGATTGTAGAGCCTGGGAGCGAAAATACGCTCGCAGTTCACCGTGCCAAAATAAGGGGGCAGGGGTTCCCCGGGGTAGAAATCCTCGTAATTAAAGAAGAGCCTTGCCTCAGTGACTGAAGTGACTTCGAAATACCCGAGTACGATAGCATCTGCATCATTCACCCCCTCGATATTTCCTTCCAGCAGCCCGGGTTGGATCTGGTTAAAGACATTATCGCTGGAAGAGAAGTTGCGCAGGCTCGAATAAAAACTGTAGGCCTCCGGGGACTGCAGGTATTGACGCACCAGAATACTGTATCTGTGGGAAATGACCGGGTTATCATTGCCCAAAAACCGGATGAGGTTTCCGCGGAGTTCTTCGGTTTCTGCTTCCAGGCCATTGGAGAGCAGGATTTCGGTAGAGGCTACTGTGTTGTAGCAGACCTTTTCTTCCTGGGCTCTGGGGACCAGGCGAACATCCGGAAAAATCCCTTCAGCAATTTGAGAGAAGTCCTGCAGAATCTCAAATTCCGAGGCCGTCCAGTTTGGGGCGATGATCTTATAGGTTTCCTCATACTCATAGCGATAGCGGTCTGCCTGGGGGTCCGGATTGGAGCTATCCACATAGATGCTAATACCATCAACGCCCAGATTGCTGAGTTCTCTTTGGGCGTAAATCCGGTCTATTGAACTCTCCGGCCCCCTGGAAACGGGAGCGGACAAGTACCGTTTTCCGTCTGCCAGATCAATTTCAAGGGTGTATTCCACATCCTCGAGGGCGGCAAAAATTCCCGCTGAAATGTAGGTCCCGGATTCGGTTTCCTCAAAACGGAAGGTACTGCCCTGAGAGGAGGAAACCGTGACCGTTGCCCCGGAAACCCCGATGTAGGAAGAGTCTGCGCTTAGTGTTGTGGGTCTTGTGAGGAGAATGCGCTGCCGTTTGCTTTCATTGGTAATACGGGCATCAACTACCAGTACATCCTCCAGGGAAAAGCCGAGGGGATCCAGGGTTTCAATAGGAACCTCCTCGATGCAACTTCCTGAAAACAGCAAGAGCACCAAAGTGAATAAAGCGATTCCAGGTGGTGTCTTCATATGTAATCTTAACTCAAACCTGGAAAAGGAAGCCATCCTATTCAATACTCAGGCAATTCCTTTAGATGAAAATGCTTCTTAAATGGCATCAGGAAACCTGCAGGCAGGTTGGGATACTCACAGGAAGCATTGCTGGGAATTAATTGTTATGGGAGCCGTCGCAGAACGGGCTATCTCCTGTTTTGCCGCAATTGCAAAGGGAAAAGCGGTTTCTCTTGGGGATGGCATTTCCATCACCATCCAGCAATTCGATGTCCTGCGCATTGAGCACGGTTACTTTACCAGTTTTGGAGATTTGAATAGTTGGTTTTTTCTCTTCCATTTTAAAATTTTTCTGAAAGCTACAATTATTCTCGGATTCCTTCAAAGGAAACGCCCCCTTGTTATGGAACCTTAAAATAAAAAGGAGGAGATCCGGGACATTCAGGGGTCTGCTGATGTGAGATTGCAGGGATGTTTTCTATTTTGGGAACGGATCTCAAAAGGCCTGCTCGCTTTTTGCAGGATAGTTCCTTAAATAACTTTAGACAGCAACAATATAAACTACCGTGAAATAACGCATAAGAACTGTCTATAAAGTGCAGGCCCGTGCCATAAGCACGGGATTTATAGGTTCAATTACAGCTACCTGTCGTATTATTTAATATCTTTAAAAGAACATCGCTCGTAACCCTAATTCCAAATGCCCAGTCACGCCATAGAATTAATTCTCAGCAGGCAATTGGCGGATTGTCTTTCCGTGCCTGTATTTATTGTAGATCCACAGGGCAACCTGTTATTTTACAATAACCCGGCGGAAGAGGTGCTGGGGAAAAAATTTGAAGATACGGGCCCGATGCCTGTCGGAGTTTGGGGGTCGTCATTTCACCCCCATGATGAAGAAGGCAATCCCATACCACCGGATGGACTACCTCTGGTACAGACTCTGCAAACACAATTACCAGCACACAGAACCTTTTGGATTAATAGTCTGGACCAAAAATCCACCCGGATTTCAGTTACTTCAATTCCTATTATCGGGCGCTCCAGGGACTTTTCCGGCGCCATGGCGATTTTTTGGGATAATGAATTACATTTATGAGGGTCAGGCTACACGGAACCCGGGGATCCTATCCCACTTCTTCTGTGGAAAACCAGACCTATGGGGGAAATACGCCCTGTATTGAAATCATTGATGGGTCCCAACGTATGATTTTAGATGCAGGAACCGGGATTCTCGAGATCGACTTCAATCGTGATTATCCCGGAAACCGCATCGATATTTTTCTGACGCATTTGCACATGGATCATATTCAGGGGCTTGCATTTTGTAAGCCGCTTTTTACCCCTGGCAAAGAAGTGCATATCTGGGGACCTGGAGGCAGTAGTGAGCCTTTGATTAACCGGTTGAATCGCTTTCTCTCACCACCATTGTTTCCAATTCCCCTCAGGGATGTTCCTTCCAAGCTGAGTGTTCACGAACTCTCGGAGGCGCCTTTTGCTTTCGGGGATTTTGAGATTACGACGGAATTTATAAGTCATCCCGGGCCTACCCTGGGTTACCGGATACAGGGGAAATCTAAGACACTTACATATATCCCGGATCATGAGCCCATCATCGGTAAAGAACATCTTTATCCGGAGGATGAATGGGTCTCTGGTTTTGATCTGGCCCTTCACGCAGATTTACTGATCCACGATTCCCAGTATAGTGCGATGGAGTATCCTGCTAAAATAGGCTGGGGGCATAGTTCCCTGGAAATGGCGGCCGAGTTCTGCTCCCGCACTCAGGCCAAACGACTGATACTTTTTCATCACGACCCGGCCCACCCCGATACGGTAAGGACTAAAATGTTTGAGGATTTTAAACGCGGATCCAGGTATTCCTTTCCCATGGAATTGGCTGTGCAGGGTCAGGAAATTGAATTGTAAGACAGTGGATTCCCATACCACTAAAAAGAACCATGCCGTGTCAAAAGCCAGTCTCCCTTTTTTGGCAGACTAGCTTTGGAGGAATCTTCCCTTTGATTATATTGAGCAAAACTCCTTTCAGATGAAATTTATTCCCTTTCTATTGCTTATCCTGGCACTGGGTTCCTGCCGAAAATCCGATGAAGGCGTTTTGCGGGTTACAGGGCTGGAAGAAAGTGTGGAGGTCGTCCGCGATCCATATGGTATCAACCATATTTACGCACAAAACCAAAAGGATTTGTTCTTTGCTCAGGGATACCTGGCTGCCCAGGACCGCCTGTTTCAATTTGAAGTCTGGCGCCGGCAGGCCACCGGTACTGTAGCCGAAATTCTCGGGGAATCTGAACTGAAAAGAGACATTGGCACAAGATTGTTTAAATACCGGGGATCCATGTCCGATGAAATGGGGTACTACCATAAAGATGGAATTGAGATCATCGAAGCGTATACAAAAGGGGTAAATGCATATATAGAGCAAGCGCTGGCTTCTACGGAGTCTTTACCCATTGAATTTAAAGCCCTTGGCATTCTCCCTGAGAAATGGACGCCTGAAGTCGTAATTTCCCGCCATCAGGGCCTTTTGGGAAACATTCAGGAAGAGCTTGCCGTGGGTCGGGCGGTAGCGCGGCTCGGGCCCGAAGCCGTAAAATCGCTACTGTGGTTTCACCCGAAGACCCCGGATCTCACTTTGCAGGAAGAAATAGACAAGGAAGGGCTTTTTGAGGATATCCTCGGGCTCTATGAGGCCTACCGCAAGCCGGTAACCTTTCGTGCGGAGCACATTTTGGAGGCCTATCGGAGTACTCCGGTTGAAACGGCCCTGATCCAAAAACTGGGTACCGATCTTCCAGATCGTGAGCCCGCCCGGGAGGACAGCCTCTCGATTGGAAGTAATAACTGGGTGGTGGCCGGAGCCCGAATGGCCAACGGAAAACCCCTTATGGCTAATGATCCCCACCGTCGGATTGCGGTGCCTTCCCTCCGTTATATGGTACATCTGGTGGCCCCCGGGTGGAATGTAATAGGGGGTGGAGAGCCCGAAATACCGGGTGTTTCTATCGGGCATAATGGATTTGGCGCCTGGGGGTTGACGGTTTTCGAAACCGATGGCGAAGATCTTTATGTGTACGACACCAATCCGGCCAACCCGGATCAATACCGTTACCAGGGGCAGTGGGAGGAAATGGAGATTATACAGGAGCGCATTCCCGTAAAAGGGAAGGAGTCCCATGTGGCAACCTTGAAATACAGCCGGCATGGTCCGGTGGTTTTTGAGGATACGCTTCGCCATAAAGCCTATGCCGTGCGCTGCGCCTGGATGGAACCGGGAGGGGCTCCCTATCTGGCTTCGCTGAGAATGGATCAGGCGGACTCCTGGGAATCGTTTCGCGAGGCGTGTACGTATAGCCACATCCCCGGGGAAAATATGATTTGGGCAGATTTGGACGGGAATATCGGCTGGCAGGCTGTTGGCATTGCTCCTGTCCGCAAAAACTTTTCGGGCCTGGTTCCCGTTCCGGGAGACGGCGGGTTTGAATGGGCGGAGTATCTGCCCATAGCCCAAAAACCTCATGAGCTTAACCCCGAGCGGCAGTTTATCGCCACGGCCAATGAGAATGTAACCCCGGAGTCCTATACGCATTGGGACGCCATTGCCTACTCCTGGGCCGATCCTTTCCGGGGGCGGCGTATTCAGGAGGTGCTTTCGGGCAATACTCCCCTGACCCTGAAAGAAATGCAGGAATTACAAACAGATTATCACTCCATGCCTGCACGGGAATTAGCGCCGTACTTAAACTCCCTGGAGTTGTCAGGAAGGTCGGCAGCGGCCCGGGACTATTTTTCGGACTGGGACTACACCCTGTCCCCGGATGCCATCCCGGCTGCCATCTATGTAGCCTGGGAAAATGAAATCCGAAAGGAGGCGCATTCCAGATTTGTCCCCGCTGAAGCCCAGGAATTCCTAAATAGTTTACAGCTGGAGCGCATTCTGCAATGGATTCGGAATCCTGAGCCCGTCTTTGGCAACTCTGCGGCCCGGGATGTATTTCTGCAGGAAACCTTTAATACGGCCGTAGCGGATTTAACCCGGCGCCTTGGGGAGGATATGGCTCAATGGAAATATGGTCAAACCGCCTTAAAGCACTCTGCAATGACCCATCCGCTGAGTGATGCCCTTGCCACAGAGTTTAAAGCGGGACTGGATCTGGGTCCGTTGCCGAGAGGGGGCAATGGATACACCCCGGGATCGACCGGGAACAACTACCGCCAGAGCAGCGGGGCTTCTTTTCGGGTGATCATTCCCGTCGGGGATTGGGATAAGGCCCTGGGGATGAACAGCCCCGGCCAGTCCGGGCATCCCGAAAGTCGGTATTACGGCAATCTATTTGAGCTTTGGGCCCAGGATGAATACTTTCCCATGTATTATTCCCGGGATTCGATTCTGAAGTATTCAGATTCGCGGCAGTTGCTACAACCGGAATAACACGTATCAAAAAAGAACCATAGAGCCCTGGATTATTTGGTGCCTTTGAAAGTAGGCATCGAAATGTTTTGTGAACTATTGATGTCTTCTCTTTTTAGAACCTTTAAAAAGGTAAGCCACAGGATTTTTAAATCTATAGCAAAAGATATGTGGTCTACATACCATACGTCGTATTCAAATTTTACTTCCCAACTGATGGAATTACGACCATGGACCTGAGCCCATCCTGTAATGCCGCCGGGGATTTCATGTCTTCTGGCCTGCGATGTATTGTAAAGCGGGAGGTATTTAGTATGAAGGGGTCGCGGCCCAATGAGTCTCATATCACCCATGAGTACATTGATCAACTGGGGCAATTCATCGAGAGAGAATTTCCTGAGGAACTTCCCGAATTTTGTGATGCGCAATGCATTAGGAAGAAGTTCACCCTGGTCGTCGCGGGCGTCGGTCATGGTTTTTAGCTTAATTATTTTAAAAGGTTTCCCTTTTTTCCCTGCTCTTTCCTGATAGAAAAAGGGCTTGCCACCAGTTGTGATAGCCGAAAAAATCCAGATTAGAGAAAACAACGGAAATAGAATCACAGAAAAAATAAGAGCCGTGAGGTAATCCAAAGTGGGTTTGACGACATTTGGGTATATTGAAAAATCCATGGAGTCGATGCTATGAAGGGGTTGCTGCAAAACGAAAAGGGGTTGCTAATTTTCTTTTCCGCGTTCCCAAACCCCATTCTCTTTGAGAAATTGGGCCTTATCTCTGGGTATTTGTGAAACGAAGGTCTGTTTATTTACACTGTCCTGAGAATTATACAGCCCGTCTTTTGGGGCTTTGAATCCAAAGGCGATTTCCATACCAAACCCTACTTCGTCATAGCCCAAAAGATATCTCGCAGCCGTAGCCCCGGTATACCGCGCGTTAAGTTCATAGGCTTTAAATAACCTGTTTTTATGGGATTGCTGAACCTGAATGTTTAAGGGGCCAAACCAACCTTTTTTTGAAAAAACCTCACAATACTGATCCAGGATTTTCGAGAGTTCGGGGTCTTCGACTCTTGTAACCCCTGCACTTACACCATTGACCATTCTATGAGCGGTAATAAAGCGGCCTTTGACCTTTCCATTGTGATCAATAAAGGATTGAAGGCTGTATTTTACTTCTTCCACAGAATAGAATAAAGGAAGGCCTTTATTGTTGATTTTTTCATAGAACTCATAGAGTTTATCTCCATCCCCCAGATATTCCTGGATGATCATTTCGCCTGCGTTTTTTAAGTTGAGTTGTTCCTCATTCAACACCAGGGAAACCCCCTTGCTGGCAAACCCCTTCTTTGGTTTTACAATGAGAGGAAACCCATGGGATTGGATGAATTTTTCTACTTTGTCCGGATTGTCCTTTAAATTGTATTCCAGAGAATCCGCAAACGGCAGGGCATGCTCCATGGCAAAACAATACGAGAGCCACTTATCTTCCATCAGCTGAGAAAGCTCTGGGGGGCCGGCGATAAAGGTATGCGCCCTTTCAGGAAATTCTTTTTTCAATTGCCCAAGTATGATTACATCTACGTCCCTTCCTGGAATGACCAGATCCGGGGATTCCTCTGCAATTATTTTTCGAAAGAAATCGTAATACTCTGAGGGCGGGAGTTGGGTATATGGGGTCAAAAATACTTTATCGCATTCGTAAACGGGCGTTTGCGCATTGGCATCCAAACCTAAAACAAAAAGGTTCTCTCTCCGCTTTTGAAGTGTCTCCAGCACATTTTGAGCCACACCACTTCCTGCACTTGTAATGAGAATTTTCCGTTTCATTTCTTTGATATCCGTATTAATAGCGGCAAAGCCCTGAAGTCCTGAAACCTAAATATAACGAAGTTAAATCGGTTAAGGTATATATTCGTATGGGTCTGAATCCTCTCTTATGTGAACTTTTCAGAGATTCAGCCCTGCTCTAACTACTTATTTTATGAAGATTTACAGTCGGGATACGGACCCAAAACAGTCCGTGGGCTGATAATTTTTATACCCCTTACATTGAGGCAAACATGGTATTGATGTTCAGTCGCAGGGTGAAATTGCCCTGGCCCGGACCGCTGACGACATACTCAGGGGCAATAAACATGGAAAGATTTTTGGCAAAGGCCCTTCCGAAGGCGATACTGATGGGGATGTTATAGGTATTGTTTTCCCAGTCGAATTTCATAATAGGGGAGAATTGCAGGAAATACCCATTATTAAGGACTTTGTTGAGTACCGGCTGAAAAAGCATAAAATTCTGATCCGGCCTGTCCCCGTTTCCGGCAATCGAGAAGTACTGTTGGGCCAGAATACCTACCTGAAGTTTGGGTACTTTGGTGTACAGGACAACGGCCACGGGTCCTGCATTCAGTTTTCCCGTCCCGAAAACTTCGGAAGATGCTGTGGGGAAAATCAAGCCTCGCCCTGCCCTTCGGCCAGCATTTCCATTTGGGTGATCAGTGCCCGCTTGACTACGACACTGTTGCGGTCCAATCCTTCTGCCAGGGCTTCCTGATAGAGGACCTCTTCCCGAACGTGATTTTCCATAAGTCCTTTGAGCTCCTCCCGTGTGGGCATTCGGTTCCAGGTGCGTTGCCATCCCCCTATGAGCTGGGCCATATCCGTTTCGTCAATGACGATAACCCTGTCTGATGCTGAAGGCCTTTTATGCCCGAAAATAAGCAGGAGTGCGGCACAAATTAGGAGTCCCAGTATCACGACCTGAATAATGGGATTTTTTAACCGATCGGTCATGTATTCGAGTTTTTCACGAATGTAGGAATTATTTAAAACAGTAACCGCCCGCGGTATAGTCCAAGATAGTTCCTGTCTTTATTGGCTTTAGGGCTCTATACCTGAGATCAGAAAGGCCCCCTTCACGAGTACCCTATCTTTACTGCTCAGGCTTCCGGCATCGGTAAGGGCTGTCATGCCCTGGGCGGTAGGTCCGGTTTTTACCATCACTTTGCGAAACTGCAAACCGGCATCAGACGTTCCTTCCTGAACAAAAATAAAATGGTCCTCGTCCTGAATGACGATCGCTTCTTCCGGGAGCGCGAGAAACAATGGAGACGCTGCCTCCGGATTTTCATCGGTACCTACCAGGATTTCTGCCTGTACGAACATTCCCACAAGTAATGTGGCTTTGTGTTCCTCATTCAGGTGTCCATGGACCTTGACCGTGCGGTTAGCGTCAATGCTGCTCCCGACCAGATAGACCGCTCCCTCGTAGTGGGTATCGGATACTTCCGGAATTCGGAACCTTATGGGCTGCCCCTCGCGAACCTTGCTGATATCCTGCTCAAAAACGCTGAGTTCGAGATGCAAATGGTCCGGATTGATGATCTCCAGCATTTCGGAAGCCCGGGAGACATAGCTGCCCGTAGTGATATTCACCTGTGTAACCTTCCCGCTGATGGGGGCATAAAGGGCGATTTCAGATCGCAACGCATCGGGTTCCAGTTCTTCGGGCCGGATTCCCAGGAGGGACAACTGTTTTTCCAGTCCGCTTTTTCGGGCAGAAGCACTCCGGTAGGCGCTCTGTGCCTGGAGAAAACCTTTTTCGGAACTGATTTGTTCTTCAAACAGGGTTTGTTGCCGCTCAAATTCAGACTTCAGGTAGGGCAGGGTTTCCCGTACTTCCATGTACTCCTGTTGCAGGGTGAGAAACTCCGGGTTTTCCAACACCGCGACCACCTGACCTTTCCGAACCTTGTCCCCTACCAGGAGGGGTGTTTTTTTAACGAAACCCCCGTAGACTGCGCTGATGACCACGCGATTTTCAGGAGGGACATCGATCATACCACTGACTTGTATCACTTCGGGGAACCGCATTTCCACAGGCGTACTTACGGCCATGTCATTGGCTTCGAACTGCTGTCGGCTCAGGTTGATAATTCCTGCATCTTGACTATCCTGTTGCTGCGTGCCCGCTTCGGCGGGCTTTTCCTTGCAGGAGAGGCCCATGGCCAGAAGAATCAGCGTAATTATGAGGGTATTGGATCTCATGTTCTGGGTTTAATAGGTTAGATAATTGATCTGGAGGACAATGTTGTTATACCGTTCCAGTTGCCTTAAATATTCCAGGCTGATTTCATAGCCATTTTCCAGGCTCAGGATGAATTGAAAAAAGTCGATTTCACCATTTCTATAGCTGCTTTCCGCAGTGCGCAGAATGGCCTCAGAAAGTTGGAGTCCTTCTTCTTCGTAGTATCTCAGCGCTTTTTCCTGTTGTAAATGCTCTTCTTTTAACCGGTCCAGTTTGGTCTCCAGACGCAGTTCGTATTCCCGCTGTTGATCACCAAAAGCTTCCGCTTCCAGGCGGGCGGTGCGAATGCGGGAGGATTGCCCTGAGAATAATAGAGGGATTTTCAGCCCTATGGTATACCCCCTGAACCAGTCTTCTGTCCTTCCGTTATCACCCTGAAGATACTGAAGCGAAAGCCCGGGAAGCAATTGCTGTTGCTCCAGGCGGAATTGTTTCTCCAGGGCCTGTTGCTGGTTCTCGTACCGGGTGAGTTCGGGCAGGGAATCGACCACCGGGACCTCCAGCATCATTCGCACCGGGGCAGGTGTCGCCAAACGTAAAGGATCTTCAGCCTGCACCAAATTCTGAATTTGATTCTCCAGGATCCCCGCCCGGGTTCGGGCTTCCTCCAGCTGAATGCGAATTTCCCTGGATTTGGATATGGCGGTTATTTTTTCCAGATAATTTGTTGCCCCCAATTCAAATCGGCGGTTGGCTGCTTTTTCAAACGCCTGATACAGACTGTCCAGCCGGTAGTAGATATGAGCAGTTTCCAGGGCAACCAGATACTGACTGTAGGTATTGCTCACTTCCAGAAACAACTGCTTTTTTCGGATTTGATAGGCGTCTTTTTCACTTTCGGCCAAATAGTTTTGTACCTGCCGGCGGGCGCCATAAACTGTAGGGAACTCAAAATCCTGTTTAATTCCAAGGACGTTAAGGGATGCATCATCCACCCTGTTCGCCTCATCCCGGTTGTAAAAGAATTCGGTTTTGCCGAAGTCAAATGCGGTACCTCTGCGCGCATCAGCCGCTTCCATTTGTTTTTCAGCCGCCTGCAAAGCCGGGTTATTACGACCGGCCTCTTCGAGTAGTTCTTCCAGGGTAGTCGGTTTCTCCTGCCCCTGAACGGGAACACAAAGCATAAAAAGCAGAAGGACTGCTCCTATAGCCCCTGGAGATATCCCCTTGCCGGAGGACTGTTTCTTTGCCTTGCTCAACAAGGCGTAAAGTACGGGAAGTACCACCAGAGTCAATAGCGTTGAGGTAATGAGTCCGCCGATGACTACCGTAGCCAGGGGTCGCTGAACTTCAGCACCGGCGCTTGTAGATACAGCCATGGGTAAAAACCCAAGGGCAGCGGCCGAGGCCGTCAGCAGAACAGCACGCATACGGTCTTGTGCCCCCTGTGTGATGAGTGCTTCCATAGTGTCAAAAGCATTTATTTTAAGTTCTTTAAAGTGCTCGATCAGCACGATCCCATTGAGGACGGCGATTCCAAAAAGGGCTATAAACCCAACCCCGGCAGAGATGCTAAATGGCATGTCCCGAACCCATAAAAGCAGCACTCCGCCAACAGCGGCCAGGGGGATAGCGGAAAAAATAATCAAGGTATCCCGTACGGACTTAAAGGCGATGTAAAGCAGGATAAAAATGAGCATGAGGGATATGGGAACAGCGATTAAAAGGCGGGATTTTGCAGACTGCAGGTTTTCAAACTGCCCCCCGTATGTTATGGTGTATCCGGGAGGAAATTGAACCTGGGATTCAACCAGGTACTGCAATTCGTTGACCACCGATTGAAGGTCGCGGTCCCGAACATTGATTCCAACGACGATTCGCCTGCGCGTATCGTCTCTTGAGATCTTTGCGGCCCCTTTGTCATAAGTAACCTCTGCAATTTCGTCCAGGGGTATTTTACCTCCCCCTGGCAGGTCGAGAAATAGATTTTGAAGATCCCCGAGGTCTTTGCGATGCGCTTTATTGAGACGGACCACCAGGTCAAAACGTTTTTCGCCTTCGAAGACATTTCCAACCGTCTGCCCGCCAAAGGCCATCGAAATTAATTGGTTCACTTCTGAGATATGAAGCCCGTACCGTGAAATTTTGGCGCGGTCATAGACTACCCGCATCTGTGGCAGGCCTTCTACTTTTTCAACAGTGACATCAGCGGCACCCGGAACCTGAGCCGCAATTCCCCTGATCTGTTCTCCCAATCGCGCCAGTACATGGAGTTCTTCTCCAAATACTTTAACGGCGATATCTGCCCGGACTCCGGTAATCAGTTCATTAAAACGCATTTCGATGGGTTGGGTGAACTCTACTTCCATCCCTGGAATGACCCCCAATGCCGTTTTGAATTTGTCTGCCAATTCATCTTTGGATGAGGCCGAAACCCACTGATTCTTCGGTTTGAGGGTGATAATGACATCGCTTTCTTCCATGCTCATCGGATCCGTAGGCACTTCAGCTGCCCCGATTCGGGTCACTACCTGCTCTACTTCCGGAAAGCCGGCGATCAGAATTTTTTCGATCTGAGTGGTTGTTTCAATGGTTTTACTCAGGGACGTCCCCGTTTTCAGCACTGGCTGTATGACGAAATCGCCTTCGTCCAGGGTTGGGATAAATTCTCCACCCATGCGGGCGAAGAGAAATCCGGCCAACAGGAGGAGCCCTGCCGCAATTCCCAGTACAGCCGTTTTATGGGCCATAGCCCAACCAATGACGGGGACGTATAGGGAGTTTAAACGCCGGATCAGCCTTAGGGATATATTTTTTTCAGGGTTCCTGGCGGGTTTAATAAACCACGAAGACATGACCGGTACATAAGTAAAACACAAAATCATCGCTCCGATCAGGGCAAAACTGAAGGTCAGGGCCATGGGGCGAAACATTTTCCCCTCTACGCCACTCAGGGAAAGGATGGGGATAAATACAATAAGAATGATCAGTTGCCCGAATACTGCTGAATTCATTAGCTTCGATGCCCCGTTAAGAGTGATTTCATCTTTCATCTTTTGTTTTTCCCGGGGCTCGAGCTCCAGGAGCTGCGAACGCTTGGCATTGATCTGGAAGGCGATAAACTCCACGATAATAACCGCCCCGTCAATGATAATGCCAAAATCAATGGCCCCAAGGCTCATCAGATTGGCATCCACCCCACTCAAATACATCAGGGTAAGGGCAAAAAGAAGGCTTAAGGGGATAACCGAAGCGACGACCATTCCGGAACGGAAATTCCCCAGTAACAGTACCACCACAAAAATGACAATCAGACAGCCGAGGATCAGATTTTCTGTAATCGTATGTGTGGTCCGCTGGATCAAATCACTTCGATCCAAAAAGTCATTGATGTAAACCCCTTCCGGCAAGGACTTCGAGATCTCCGCTACCCGCTGATTCACGGCGCTGATAACTTCTTTGGAATCCGCCCCTTTGAGCATCATAACCTGGCCCAAAACTTTTTCACCTTCTCCGTTTGCAGTGATCGCCCCAAAACGTGTGGCACTTCCATACCCCACTTCACTTACGTCACGCACAAAAACCGGGATGCCCTCAAGGGTTTTGACCACAGTGTTTTCAATATCTTCCAGGCTGCCGATCAGCCCTTCGCCCCTAATGAAATAGGCCTGATTCACCTTTTCAATATACCCTCCTCCGGCTACACTATTTCCTTTCTCCAGGGCTTCAATCAGTTCTCCGGCAGTAATATCCATAGCCCGGAGCTTCTCTGTATTAATAGCTATTTCGTACTGTTTCAAATAGCCGCCCCAGGTGTTTACTTCAACCACTCCCGGAATCCCGGAAAGTTGCCGTTTTACAATCCAGTCCTGAATGGTGCGCAGGTCCATGGCGTCGTACCGGTCTTTAAATTCGGGTTCTACATCCAGGGTGTACTGGTATATTTCACCTAAACCGGTACTGATGGGTCCCATTTGTGGCATTCCAAAACCTTCCGGAATTTTCTCCGATGCCGCCTGAATTTTTTCGGCTATCAACTGCCGTGGCAGATAGGTCCCCATATCATCATCAAAGACTATGGTTACCACAGACAAGCCGAATTTCGATACAGATCGGATTTCCCGGACTCCGGGCAGGTTCGCCATTTCGAGTTCCACGGGGTAGGTGATAAACCGTTCCATATCTGGAGTGGACAGGTTGCGGGAAGTCGTAATGACCTGTACCTGATTGTTTGTAATGTCGGGAACGGCACCTATGGGGATGTTCCAAAGGGAAAACAGTCCGCCCGCGACGATGACCAGGGTCAGCAACACTACGGCAAATTTGTTGCGAAGACTAAAATTTATGATAGATGAAAGCATAGCTGCTCAGATAAAAAAAACATGCATTGTGCAGGTGCACGAGCACCCTCAGACAGATCAGTGATAAGAAAAAGAAGTGGGTTAGGCGTGCCGGGGCGGCTGAAAAACACCAGGGGTGAAAATTCCGGAAGTCTGAAGTAAATAGTGATACTGATGTGATTGGGATTCTTTCCACTGTTGGGGGGTGTCCAGGAAGAAGCGCTGACCGATAAAGAAGTGCGTGTGGCTCAATACCTGATTGGGCAATTGCTGAAAAGGCAGCTGTTCATGGTCCTGCTTTTCTTCCTGATGGTTTCGATCGTGATCTGCTTTCTGACTTCCGTAGTGTTTATCCAAAAAGGTGAGGAAGGAATCGCCAAACTCCTGTTGATGATAGGTTGCGTGCTCCAACAGCTCGTCCAGTTGCACGAGGTCTGTTACAGACAAATGCAGGCTCTGCAGCAGCAGGAGAGAAGAGAGGAGCATGGAAAGTAGTCGCGTCATCGCTTTAAAGATACTATTTCTGGAGATACTTTTCAGCAGATCAGAGTCTTCTGTATCCGAAGGTGCTGTAAAAATAAAAATTTCCTGAAGTACCCGATATGATCTTTATCAGATTTAGGCCTGAGCGGCGCATTCCTTTATACTTCCTCACACCATATTAATTTGTAAATTAAGCCGCAAAACCAACACTTATGAGTCTAATCAAACCGCGTTTTACCATTGGGCTACTTTGCTTTGCCCTCCTCGTATTCCCCCAGGTCTATGCCCAGAAGGGGTTTTCAAAATCTACCATCCGCAAGCATAAGGAAGCGGTCAACACCGCAGTAGACCAGCGCCATAAACAAACCCAGGTCATGGTCGATAAGGTTTTCAGTTTTGCGGAACTCGGATTCCACGAAGTGGAAACCTCTGAATACCTGACGGGAATTCTCAAGAATGCTGGTTTCGAAATCACCTCCGGGGTATCGGGAATCCCAACCGCCTGGTTCGCCAGGTGGTCTAATGGAGACGGCCCGGTGATCGCTCTCGGCAGTGATGTGGATTGTATTCCAAAAGCCTCTCAATACCCGGGTGTGGCCTTTCACAAGCCCATTGTGGATGGGGCTCCCGGTCACGGAGAGGGTCATAATTCTGGCGTTCCCCTGAATATTACCGCAGCTCTGGCGGTACAGGAGCTTATGAAAGAAAATAATATTGGCGGAACGCTGGTGATCTGGCCGGGAATCGCAGAAGAACTCCTGGGTTCAAAGGCCTGGTTCGTGAGGGACGGGCTTTTTAAAGGGGTGGATATGTGCATTTTCACTCATGTCAGCAGTAATCTGGCTGTTTCCTGGGGGCAGGCTACCGGTACCGGACTGATTTCGGTAGAATACAGTTTTGAGGGTGAGGCGGCGCATTCAGCCGGGGCTCCATGGCGGGGCCGTTCTGCCCTGGATGCGGCCGAACTGATGAATGTCGGTTGGAATTATAAAAGAGAACACCTGCATCCTCTAAAGCGGTCCCATTCCATATTTACAGATGCGGGGGATCAGCCGAATGTAGTGCCTTCAAAGGCGTCCATATGGTTTTACCTCCGGGATGTGACCTACGAAGGTATTATGGAGATGTATGAAGATGCGAACCACATCGCGGAAGGGGCCGCCCTGATGACGGATACCGAAGTATCCTCCCGCGTGGTTGGGGCGGCATGGCCCCGTCACTTCAACAAAGTGATCGCGGAAACCATGTACGCGAATATTCAGCAGGTGGGACTTCCAAAGTGGTCTGAGGCAGATCAACAATTGGCCAAAGCCGTGCAAAAAGTCGTGAATTCCAGTGACTCAACAGGGCTTGCCACTGAGTTATCGGAATTGAGAAAACCTGTGGAACGACCGATAAGCGGGGGCTCGGATGATATCGGAGATGTTTCATGGACCGTTCCTACGGTGACGCTGCGGTTTCCTTCAAATGTTCCCGGACTTCAGGGGCATCACTGGTCCAACGCTATAGCCATGGCGACTCCCATAGCCCACAAAGGTGCGACAGCCGGGGCAAAAGTAGTGGCGATGACGGTGATGGATTTTCTAACCCAGCCCGATTTACTGGTACAGGCCAGGGATTATTTCGAGAATGTCCAGAAAAAGGAAACGGAGTACCGCCCGATGATTTCTGCCGAAGATCCGCCTCCCATTGAACTCAACACCGCAATAATGCGGGAATACCGCCCGGAACTCGAAGCGTTCTATTTCGATGAAACTAAGTTTGACACGTATCTGGAACAGCTGGGCGTTACATATCCCACTTTAAAAGAGGAATAGTTTTTGGTATACATTTTATATTATGAGAATTAAATATGTAATTCTAAGCCTTTTCTTTTGGGCGATTTCTATGAAGGCTCAGAAAGCCGGGGAGGATCCGCCAAAACTGGTCGTTGGTTTGATCGTAGATCAGATGCGTTTTGATTTCCTTGAAAAATACCAGGAACATTTTGGAGAAGGAGGTTTTAATCGGCTTCTCCGGGAGGGGTATAGCTTTGAAAATACGCACTATAATTATATGCCAACAGTCACGGCAGCTGGCCATGCGTCCATATACACGGGGGTAACCCCAAGTGTACACGGGGTTATTGAGAATAGTTGGTATGAGCGGGAATCCAAACGCATGGTGAGTAATGTGGGAGACACTACAGTTCGGATCGTCGGATCGGTAGTGGAAGGTGCTTATGGCTATTCACCTGCCCGTTTAATTTCCCGTACCATTACCGATCAGTTGCGGCAGGAATCGAACTCGGAAGCTAAGGTCATTAGTGTTTCTCTTAAGGACAGAGGGGCTATACTTCCAGGGGGGCGCAGTGCTAATGCGGCCTACTGGAACGACTGGGAAAGCAGTCCGGGGCATTTTGTCAGTAGTTCGTACTATATGGGAGAATTGCCCTCGTGGGTGGTAAACTTCAACAAAAAAGAACGGGCGGAGAAGTATTTGGACAAAACCTGGAAAACGCTCCTTCCCATAGAGAAATACACGGCAAGCGCACCGGATGATAATCCCTATGAGCGTGTTCTCAGAGGTAAAGAAACGCCCACTTTCCCCTATGATTTGAAGGCCATGCGCGAATTATACAATGGAGACCCAAGCTTCTATCAGGTGCTCTGGGTAACCCCATTCGGGAACACCCTCACCCGGGAATTCGCCATTGAAGCCCTGAAGGCTGAGGATTTGGGCGATGATGCGGTCACCGACATGCTTTGTGTGAGTTTTTCCACCCCGGATGTTGCCGGGCATACCTTCGGGCCTCAATCTGTGGAAGTGCAGGATATCTATCTGAGGCTGGATCAGGAGATCGAAGTTATGCTCAATACCCTGGATAAGGAAGTCGGGGAGGGGAATTATACAGTATTTCTGACTTCAGACCATGGAGTACAGCCCAATGTGGCGTATCAATTGGCCCGGAATGAATCCGCCGGGTTGGCCGTGATCCCTAAATTCAATCAGGATTTGAAGTTTAAACTGGGACAGACGTACGGGGCGATGGAATGGATCGCCTACTTCGGGCTTAATCAAATTTATCTGGATCACAATTTAATTGAGGAGAAGAAGCTGTCCCTGGAGGAGGTACGACGGAGTGTTGCTGATTTTATGAAAGAACAACCGGGCGTGCGTTTTGCGCTTACTCCGCAGGATTTGCTGACGTTAGAAGATACGACAGGCCAGGTTGAAATGGTCAAACAAGGGTATTTTCCGGATCGCTCAGGGGATGTTATGCTGGTATACGAATATGGAGTGATGCCTACTTCAGATTTCCGAACGCCTATATCAAAAGTTCAGGGGGCCGGTCATGGTTCCGGTTATGAGTACGACACCCATGTACCGCTTCTCTGGTTTGGCAAAGGGATTCCTAAGGGCAGTTCAGTACGCAAGGTACACCCGGTAGATATTGCGCCTACCCTGGGGCGCATGCTGAAGTTGCAGGGCCCGGAGGAGATGACAGGCACACCCTTGTCTGAAGTGTTGGAATAGGTTAGATTCCTTTGCAGAGTCTGACCGGTTACAAGCTATTGGGTACGTGCCTTACTCACTATTTTGCTCTGAAAGGTGGATTTATCCTCCAGGATATCGAAGAAGTCCAGGATATAATCCCGGGCTTCCTCATATTCCTTCAGATCCCGGAATTCCGGCTTGAGTGCCTCCGCCTTGGCCATAATGGCATCCTTATTGGAAAGGTAATAATCCCGTACTTCCTGATATACCCCTGGGGGGCGCTCAAACCCGCGGTACAACCGCTGGGTAACATCTGTAATCGCCAGGGTTTCTCCCTGTATTTGGGAAACTACGGCGTAATTGGCATTAACCAGGCCGCACATATCAAAGTCATACGGTACGGGGATGGCATTCATGCCATCTACAAAAAGCAGCTTTTCATTATGCTGGTATGCCGTTGAATAGTCTGTATTTCCTATCAGGAACTGGAAGAAATCATTCTGGGTACTAATGTAATCGTCCTGTTGCTGTGGATGTACGTTTCGCTTAAGCCTCCTGGCATTGCATCGTTCAGCTAATTCTTTGGTATCCTCAATAAAAAACGCCTCAAGTTGGAAACTTTTTTCCTTCTTGCCCCGGTCATCCGTGAATTCCAGAGATACCCTGCGGGTTTTGAAATGAAAGGGGGAAACCGCTTCATATAATTTGTAGGCCATGTACTCTCTCAGCACATAATCCTGTCCCTGATCATTGTTCCGACAGGGTAATACCATTTTCAATTCCTTATTTCCTTCAAAAAGGGTGCCTTCCCGCTGCTCTTTTTTGATCTGGAGTTTTACGGGGGTCAGAAAGCAGTTTTCCTGTCTCCAGTTTCCACGGGCCCGAACCTGGACTTCCAGAGAGTCCCAAGTGCCATCTTCCTGTTTGTAGGAGAGCACGCAATCGAGAAAAGTACTGTCATTGGTTTGCTTCCGCATATCCTTGTCGGAGTACTTCCATTTTACGGAAACCGGTGTTTCATTTTGAAAAAGCAGGTTGGGTTCGTTGAACTCGAGGCCGGCTAAATTCTGTTGTGCAGAAATTATTCCTCCGAAAATAAAAAAGAACAGGCTAATGAATGCAAAAGTTCGATTTTTCACTATCTTGGTGGTTAAATTATAGTGATAAGGTACTAAAATTTCGAACATTAAACTATACACATCAATAATTAACCGGAAGACGTATATCACTTTGGCGATATCGGTTATCGTGACTTATATTTCCATTCATTTCAACCTGGGGTATAATCTGGATTTGACCCTCCTCAGTATTGCCATTATATTCCCTCTGGTTTTTAATATCCGCGGAGCTTTCCGGCGACGTGAAAAAGCACTTCAATACCTGAGCAAGTACCGGTCTGCCCTGGTGACGATCAGTTTTTATCTTATGACCAGCACAGACATGTCTGAGGAGGACAAGAAAAGAACGCTTGACATACTGGGTCGGATCAGCGATGAAACAGTCAGGCACCTTAAAGACAATGAGGAAAACGTGGAAGCGGTAGACCAGGCCATCCATGATTTTCACTCCCATATTAAGGAATTGGAGGAATTTATTCCGAGAAGGATCCAGGACCGCGTTTTCAGGTACATGAATGACATGCAGGAGGGCTTCGAGAATGTATTCGCCATTAACATCCACAGGACGCCGCGGGCACTGAAGGCTTACTGCCTGATTTTTATTTATATTTTTCCGCTCATTTATGCCCCTACCATTATATATAATATAGGGTCGACCCACAATGATATTGCGGTATACTTTATAGTAGTGGTCACTGAGTTTATTCTGATCGCGCTATACAATATTCAGGATCACATGGAATACCCCTTCGACGATATTGGAGTAGACGACATCAAACTGGAGAACTTCCAGTTGCATCGCAAGGAGTATTCTTCAAGAGTTTGACCATCAGGTAGTCATCCATGACAAATCCACCTCCGATGTCCGTAATTTTCCCTTCTTTTTTCTCAAAACCCAAACGGAGGTATGCATTAATAGACTGATTGTTATATTTGTTTACAGTCAGCGCAATCTGTTTACATCCAAGGGCATGAGCCTTTTCTTCAAGAAAGGACATAGCCACTTTTCCTATCCCCAATCCCCGAAAGGAATCCAACAGGTATATTTTGCTTAGAAAGAGCGTTTTACCCTGCCTTTCAAAAGCCATATACCCCTGCGTTATACCGTCCGTTTTTATACTGACGTAGCATATTCCCTCAACGAGTTGCTTTTCTATGGCCGGTGCAGATTGGAATTTTTCCAGCATATAATCGACCTGAGCCTTGCCTATAATGGGTATGTAGTGTTCCTTCCAGATGATGCCGGCCAATTCAGCTACCCGGGCAACCTCCGAGGGGGTCTTCACGACTGTAAATGAAACTTCTGGTGTCATCCTGGGACTTCTTTATTATTAAGGGAAACATTCTACAGGCCCAAAGTACAAAACACCCCCGGCTTTTTGGGAATTTGAATTAAAGGGCGCAGAATAATTTTAATACATTTATCGGAGATTCAGAAAACAAAAAGCAATGAACCGTAGACTAAAGAAGTTGATATTTTTACTATTATGCAGCTTTTTGAGCGCTCCTGTTGCGTATTCTCAGGACCTGGCCAGCTCAACAGCAATAGGAAAATGGGATTTAGAAGTGGAATACGGGGAGGCCTGGTTGCCTTCCTGGCTGGAAGTCAAGCTATCCGGGAACAAGGCGCTTGTGGGCTATTTTGTAGGGGCTGGTGGTAGCGCGCGCCCGATCTCTGAAGTACATGACCGGGAGGGCCTGATCAGTTTCAGTATTCCTCCCCAGTGGTCCGGGACTCATGATATGCACCTTACCGGGCGGGTTTCCGGGGAGACCCTTGAGGGGACCATCCTCGATCATATGGGGGTCGCGAGGAAATTCAAGGGCAGCAAGGCGCCCACTTTACTGTATCCGGCACCGGAGGAATGGTCTGCACCCAAAGACCTTTTGGCAAAAAACACGCTCGACGGATGGGTGCCACAGCAAACGGGTAAGGAGAATCAATGGTTCGTAAAAGAGGGTGTATTGACCAGCCCGGCTTCGGGGGTGAACCTGATGACCACAGATTCCTTTAAGGATTTCAAATTGCACATCGAATTTAAGTATCCCGAACATTCCAATTCCGGGGTCTATCTCCGGGGCAGGTATGAGGTGCAGGTGGAGGACAGTTTCGGGAAAGAACCTTCTTCCGTTTATCTGGGAGGGGTATATGGGTTCCTCACCCCGAATGAAAATGTAGCCAAAAAGCCCGGGGAATGGCAAACGTATGATATAACACTGGTCGGGCGACGTGTGACCGTGGTGGCCAATGGGAAAACCATCATTCACAACCAGATTATCCCCGGGATTACGGGGGGAGCCCTGAACAGTCGTGAAGCGGAACCCGGACCAATCCTACTTCAGGGAGATCACGGCCCGGTGGAATACCGGAATATTACGATCGCTACCCCGCTCGAGTAGGCGCGCTGGCTGAGATCTTTAGGGTTCTATAGGGATTTTAATCCCTGAAAGGTCACCGGGTCCTTTCGGTTATAACTGGTCGTCAAGCCAATGAATGATATTGAGTAAGAACTGGTAGTTTTGCGGAGCCTCCGGATTATTCATACCCATCTTCCATTTTTCGGGCCCTGCCAGCTGGGCTGAAAACATGGCTGCTTCACCGGAAACGACAAGTTTGCCATTTCCATAATTCATAAATGCTCCCTGGTGGTAACCTGCCGCAGGAATTCGGGGGGTCTCCGGCGTGAAGACGGCGGCGGTATCCGGAAGGAAATTCGTAAAATGTTCAGAAAAGGTGAGCATAGGCTCGGCCTGTTCCGGAATTTTAAAAGCTTGCCCTGTAAACGTAGTAATCTGGGTTACGGATTCAGAGGGGTTTCGGCCTCTGGTGATCATACTGGGGTGAAGGGTCTGATCTTCCAAACTAAAAATGGAAGGTCCGCGGCCGCGGTCATCCAGAACATAGCCGTTTGTAAATTCAAAGCCAAAGGCGGCTGCCATATCTGCCGCGGCACCAGCCAGTGGCATATGATCAGCGATCAGGAACAGGCGCCCCCCTTGTTCCACCCAGTTTCTAAGAAATTCGATTTCCTCCGGCTCAAAGGCTGAAGGGGTGGGGAGATACCAGTTTTCGACATTAGTTTTGTGCAGCGCATTGGAAATCACCAAAATCCGCGCCCCCTCAAGGGTATTGGGTTTAAAAGAACCCTTAGCACCCGCAATCCGGTACCCATCACGTTTTAAAAGGCGGCTGAAAGCAGTATAGCGGCCATCTTTGGTGTGAAAATTATAATGACCTTCATCAATCAGGATCAAAGGACCCGCCTGCTCCGGGTATACAGGATTGGGGATGGGAGGTGCAAAAAGGGTGTCCGAAACCTGTTGTCCCTGAAGGAGCAGGCAAAAGGGAAGTAAGAGACCTAGCAGATAGGGCTTCATATCGGGGGGCGATTAAGGTTTGATTTTCGTAAACGTTTCACCAAATGCATCCATGGCTTTGATCTGGCCTTCCGCTCCAAGGGTAAAGTTAAACACAGGTCTTTGCTGGAAATTATCCTTTTCAGATGATCGAAAGGTATCGTAATGCCAGTGTTCCAATCCGTAGCCGAGGAAATCGTTAAATCTGACCTGCAGGGATGAAGGCGTATTTCGGACTACTGCACTTCCGAGCATCGGGTGGGTGTAGGTGCCTGAGTAGGCTGAAAGAGGCATACTGGGCCGGGTGTTTTGGACCCTTTTCTCAACAAGTGCCATCTCATTGTCCGTGTTTTCTTTTTGCAACCCTTCATACAAGGCATAAATTTCTTTGTGCCACGGACGTCCTCCATCTTCGAATGCCCAGAGATCCAGAGCTTTATACATAAAGGCATGTCGCAATTCCGCGTGGTCCCGATTGGCCAGAAAATAAACCGCCGTATTTTTTTCGTGGATGACCCCCGCTATGGCTACCAGACCCCCGATACTTCCCGTGTGAAAATCCAGCTTCTCGCCCCGGTAATCGTGTTGAAACCATCCCAGACCGTAAGAAGTCCAGTTAGGCTGAGTGAGTGCCTGGGTGGGGTAGAATGACGCCCTGGGAATAAGCGTCTGGGGTTCAAAAAGATACTGGAAGGTTTCGGGTTTCAGGATGATTTTCCCCTTATATACCCCTTTTCCAGCCAGCATTTGAAGATAGTGCTCTATATCCGCAGTACACGTCCAGATCATGCCCGCTGCCCCAATTTGGTCGGATAGATTATGGGGTACTTCTATGTACCCTTCCTCCGAAGTATAGTAATAGGGGGTCACATAATTTCCAGCCTTAAAAATATCCGAAGCACGGGCAACCGTCCGCTCCATTTCCAGAGGTTCAAAAAGATGTTTCTTTACAAACTCAGACCAGGGCATCCCTGAGACGGAATGTATAACCTCCCCAGCTGCAACGTACATCAGGTTGTTGTACTGAAAACCACCCCGAAGCGGATAGTCTTTAGGGGCCAGTGCAAATCTCTTCAAAGTCTGTGTGGTGGAAACGCTGTCCAAAAACCATAGCATGTCGGCGCCGGCGATTCCTAAATTATGAGTCAATAAATCCTGAACCCGGGCTTCTTCGGTAATATAGGGGTCGGATAACTGGAATTCGGGGAGGTGCTTCTCGCACCCGATCTGTCCATTGCAGTTTTCCCTGATCGACCAGAATGCCCAGGGCCATGGCGACTATCGCCTTGGTGGTGGAGCCCATATTAAAGAGTGTTTCCCGATTCACCGGGGTTTTAGAGCCTACATGGGTTACACCGTACACTTCACTAAAGACAACTTCCCCGTTTTGGACGACAATGGCCGTCATTCCCGGGATGTGCCAATCTTCGATGCCTTCCAGAATCATCATATGGAGGTCTTTGGTTTTTTCCTGACCCGAAAGGGCAGAAAAAGTGAAGAGGACACATACAAAAAGCGCAAATCGCGATCGAATGGACATGGGTTTGAATGTTAGGGTTAAAATTGAAATATCAATAAGGACTGCAACAGGAACCTGAACAGCAGACTTAAGGTACAAAAAAGGGTCTTCGATATGTAAAAATAGTACACTTTGAATTTTCTATGTACCGGTAAAAAACTACATTTAGAAAACGTCAAAAAAAACGTATCCCATGCTTAGAAATTTCGTGTATCTGTTTTTGGTATTCCTCGCGTTTCCATGTCTTGCTCAAGACCTTCAGACTTTTATGGAGCCTGCTAAATTCCGCAATATAGGGCCGTACAGGGGAGGGAGGTCTACGGGATCTTCCGGCGTTGTGGGCGATCCGCTCACCTACTATATGGGGACTACAGGTGGGGGGCTATGGAAAACCAGCAACGCCGGCCAGCACTGGGAAAATATTTCAGACGGGTATTTCAAAACAGGATCTGTAGGAACCGTTTCCGTATCTGAGAGTCATCCGAATGTCGTGTATGTAGGTATGGGTGAGCATGCGCCCAGAGGAGTGACTACCTCTTATGGGGACGGAGTGTATAAATCGACAGATGCCGGAAAAACCTGGCAACATATGGGCCTGGACAGTACCCGTCACATTTCGAGAATCGTCATTCATCCGGATAACCCTGAGGTGATCTGGGTAGCCGCCCAGGGTGCCGTTTACGGACCTACAAAGGAGCGGGGTATTTATAAATCCACGGATGGAGGGACTACATGGAAGAATGTCCTTTATGTCAATGAGCTCACAGGATGCAGCGACCTTTCGATAGACATGCACAACCCCATGGTACTCTATGCCGCTATGTGGGATCATATCCGCAAGCCCTGGAAGGTAATTAGCGGAGGCCCTGGCAGCGGCATGTACAAGTCCATCGATGGGGGAGAAACCTGGTCGAAAATTCATAACGGACTCCCTGAGGAGAAGGGAAAGATGGCTGTGGCAGTATCCCGCGCGAATCCGGATCGGGTCTATGCCCTGGTGGAAAGTGACACTCATAAGGAGAAGGGGGGGCTTTTTGTATCCTCCGATGCCGGGCAAAGTTGGAGCAGGGTGAGCGGGGATCATCGCCTGATTCAGCGTGCTTGGTACTATATCGAGATTGCGCCGGATCCCAATAACGAACACACCATTTATGTGCTCAGTGCTGCTACCTACAGATCTATAGATGGGGGGAAAACATGGGAGGACGTTCCCTCCCAACATGGGGATTATCACGATCTCTGGATTAACCCCGGGGATTCTAAAAACATGATCCTGTCCGATGACGGAGGGGCTGTAATTACCTTCAATGGAGGGGAAACATGGTCCAGACAGGACAATATGCCCACAGCCCAGTTTTATCGGGTAGCTGTGGATAATCAATTTCCTTATAATCTGTATGGAGGCCAGCAGGACAATACTTCCGTTAAAATTTCGAGTATCGGAATGGGCGCTTCGGGAATAGGCAGGGAGCATTGGGAACCCTCGGCCGGAGGCGAAAGCGCTTTTTTGGCCTTTGATCCGGACAATCCCGAGAAAGTAATGGGAGGCAGCTACCTGGGAACGGTAGATGTATTGAACGTAAAAGCCAAAACGGGGACAAATGTCATGATTGAGCCCAATCTGTATCTGGGACTTCCCGCCCGGGAGATGAAATATCTTTTTAACTGGAATGCCCCTATAATCCGGTCGGTTCATGAACCCAACACCTATTATCACGCCGCTCAATATGTGCTCAGAACGCGGGATGAAGGATATTCCTGGGACGTCATGTCTCCGGATCTTACAGGGAATCAGGACGATAAACAGGGAAATGGAGGCGGACCCTATACAAACGAGGCAGTCGGAGCTGAGAATTACGGAACCATCAGTTATATCGCCGAATCGCCTCACGAGGCAGGGGTATTCTATACCGGGAGTGATGACGGCCAGGTATATCTTACCCGCGACAACGGGGCGAACTGGAAAAAGATTACCCCTAAGGGTATGCCAGAAACCCTGGTGAATGCCATTGAAATATCCCCTCACGATCCGGGGACCGTGTATATCGCCACCACGCGTTATAAATTCAACGATTTTACGCCTGCTTTGTATAAGAGTAAGAATTATGGCGGGTCCTGGGAGAAAATTAGTTCGGGCATTCCTTATGGGGCCTTTACACGTGTGGTCCGGGAAGATCCGGAGCGAAAGGATTTCCTGATTTGCGGAACAGAGACAGGCCTGTATCTTTCCTATACCGGGGGCAAGCGGTGGGAACAGCTAAAGTCCAATCTCCCTGTCGTGCCCATTACAGATTTAAAACTCAAGCACAATGACATCATTTTAGCCACTCAGGGCAGGTCCTTCTGGATTTTTGATGACCTGCCATTGCTCAGGCAGTTTACGGGAATCCCTTCAGGGATGGCGATTTACGAGCCGGAAGATGTTGTTTACCCCAATTGGTATAGCAGTATGAACGGTTCAGATCCCAAAGGAACCGATTCTTTTGAAGGAGTGAACCCCGCGAGTGGTATGGTAGTCTATTACGCCCTCCCGGACAGGGCCGATTCTCTGGAAGTGCGCCTTGAGATTCACAATTCTTCGGGAGATTTGGTGCGCAGTTTCAGCTCTGTTCCGGATTCGGACTATCGGTCTTATGAGGGAGCGCCATCAAAGGCGCCCGTACTGCCCGCGAAAAAAGGTTTAAACAGGTTTGTCTGGGATTTAAGGTACACGGGGCTTCCCGGCGCGCCTGAAGTCTATATCGAGGGCAGTTTTCTTGGACGCAGAGCCTCGCCGGGTACCTATACCCTGAGTCTGAAATATGAGGGAGTGCAAAAACAAACGCAGGCGACCCTTCTGCCCAACCCGCTGATTCCGAACACAGAGGCTACCTGGCAGGACTATGAAACCACCATGAAGCAGGCCGAGGACCGGTATCGTGAAATGACGGAACTGACCAACGCTATGTACGTTCTGCAAGGAAGGCTTCAGCAGATGATTTCACATTTGGAAACCACGCCGCATACGGAGGTTACGGAAGAGGCAAAACGCACCCTGAATAAGATGAAGGAATGGGATAAAAGAATGGTGCAGCGACTGTCAAAGGCCTATGACGATGTAGAGAATTACGTCAATGGTTTTACAGCCGAGTATCTCACAGCTCTGAATCACGGAGATAGCGGGATCCCGAAAATAAATGCAGGCACAAAATCAAAGTTAGAAAAACTCAACGCTCAGTGGAATATGCACAAGAGGGAAGCTGAGCTTTTGATGAGTGAGGATATAGAAGGTTTGAACAGAGCGTTTTACGAACTCGGAATAGGCGCTCTTTATCTGAGTCAATAGAAGCCAGGCGGGCAGGTCTCAGATTTCGTCCTGCCCAAGGTCAAAACATGTGTTTTGACGAGGAATTAAGGCACTTAGGCTCAAGCTTTTTGGGGACTGATACGAATACCTTTAATTCGTTGCAGAACACTATATGAAAATGATTAATCTCAGGGGTGGATTTGGCAGCTGCTGGGCACTAACTGCAGTGCTTATCAGTTCTTGCAGCCCCCTTCAAACGGATACAGAATCCTACGACCAGGCCTGGGAAGAAGTATTGGAATCCGGGAAATGGGAAACTTCACTTAATGAGCTTCCCAATCCCCCGGCTGAAAACGCAACCTACTTCGCTTTACCCGAATTCAGCCCATCGGAAACCACAGAGGCTTCTGCAGACTTTGTTCAGCGCTATCCCGTGCTGGTGAGTCGCGCCTATTTTCGCTTGATCTCCGAGGCGATGGAAGCGGATCAGGACGTGGCCCGCAGTTATCAGGAACTCTATCGGGAGTCCCGTATACCGGGGAATCAGAATAACCCACGGAAACAACAGGAATTTGAGACCGCCCAAAGAAGGTATCTTGCTCACCGTGAGATGCTCAACGGGTTGCGGTCCTGGAATGCTTTTAATCGCTATGGTTCCGATGATCTGGATTTCTTTTTACAGGAAGAGTTCGAGGTAACCTATGCGAAATACCAAAGAGGGGTTCAGGAAGAGGCCCTTGTGGATTATCTGATGCGACGTCTTGCAGATTTATACCATCAGCAATACGGAGGGTTGACGTCCCAGGAGTTTTTGGAGGGATAAGTTGCCCTCTCTATAGGTTCTTAATTCTGAATAAAGGAAATTCCCAGGGTCAGTATGTCTGACGAAAAAGGAATATTTCGCGAGTAATGGTAGAATTTGAGGTCTGCACTCTTCAAACCAAAACCCAGGATATTCAGGCGCGTAAAAATATCTACATACCCCAGCCCCAGACCCCATTGATTTGCCGAGTATGCGGAGAGGTCATAATCCGAGGTGTAATACGTTGATTCAGATAAATGCAGGTTATAAGGTCTGAAATAGTCGGCTGCGGACTGCCAGTAATACCTGTAAGAGGGATAGACTGTAAAGGATTGACTCACTTTGATCGGAGCCTCCAGGCTGGCCGTATGTGAACTGATATCCCAATCATCTTTAAAATACCTGTAAAAACTTCTCAAGGTAATGTATTCGTTCAGGTAGTAATGCAACCGGCCTCCGACAGCAGTTTTAATCCGGGTATCGGGCAGGCGCTCCACGTCATCGGCAAGGTGAAATCCATCGAGAAAGGAGTCTTCAATATCCTGAAAGTAGACCCGCTGGAAAGGGGTAGATAACAATCCATTCTGATAAACAACATCAAGGGCCAGGCTCGCCTGAAGCTTTTTACCAAGAATTTGGGAAAAGCCCATACCCAGGGAATAGGAGTTCCTGTTTATGTTTGAGAAAGGCTCGAACATCGGACCGTAATCGGTGTTTCCGGTTAGAGGATAAGTCTTGAACAGCGGACTGTTTATACCGCTTCCACCTGGGAAGAAGGGCCTTAATTCGATGGGATAAATGGCGTTCCAGCGATCGAAAAAAGCATTCCCTTTTAAGGTAAATTCAGTATTCTTTTGATTGAATAGCCAGGTATGGTTTCCGCCGATACCAATCGAAAAATAGTCGTATTCCACTGCGACAGAAAGGCTCGTACTCCAGATGCGATTCCTGTCATCGGAAGAATGTGCATAGGTTATAACGGCGTTGGACCAGAGATCTGATGAGGAGGCTCCCGAGCTGGCCTGAAACGGATCGGCATTTCCGTCAAAAGGGTCGATATTGCTGGAAGAAGCTGAGGTATATGCAGAAATCCCAGCGTCAACCGTAAGCACATCGTCTTCATTCAAAGGCACGGATACCACGATGGTACCTGTACCATCGGTAAGGGATTCCGTTCCGATTCCGCCCGTCACTGCTGCGTTAACCCCGTCCTGCGTGTAATAACTGCTTAGAAAGCTGATTTCCGTACTTTCCAGGACGCGTTTTTTATAGGTCCTGGCCTCGGATTCGTCTTGCCCAAACCCAAATACGGAAGCGATTAGGAGGAAGCAAAGAAGCAGATATTGTTTCATATGAGTTTAATTACAGCCACACCCTCCTCCGGTTTTTCCTCCGTTTGCTCCTGAGGCCGCTTCGCGATAGGAATGGGCGGTAAGAAGATTACGGTCACATTTCTTGTCTGCAAGGATCATGTCAGGATCGTTCAGGTAGACTTTTTCATATTCCCTGACAGCCATGCACCCGGTAAAGAGTGCAGGGACGAGCAGTAATAAGAGGAAATTAATTTTTCTCATTCTAGCTTTTTTAGGTCAATGCGTTGAGAGGTAAATAACTTTCCGGAGTCATCTACAATAATACATTCTATGCCTTCCAATTGGTTGATTCGGTCAAGACCAGTTTCTATTCCCATTACAAATAAGGCTGTAGAAAGAGCATCGGCCAATTCTGCCTTTGGAGCAAACACAGTTGCGCTAATGATGCCGGTAGCTGGATAACCGGTTCGGGGATCCATGATATGGGAATAGCGCTTACCGTTAAATCGGACGAATTTCTCGTAATCCCCTGAGGTGACCACAGCACCTTCGCCCATGGGCAATAATCCGAAGGATTTGGTTTTATCCATCGGATTGGTGATCGCGACCTGCCAGGGTTTACCCCCTGGTTGTGTGCCCCAGGATGACATATCCCCAGCGGCGTTGATGATGCCGGCGACGACTCCTTCTCTCAATAAAAGGTCTTTTGCCATATCGGCTGCATACCCCTTGCCTATGGCCCCAAAACCAATTTTCATTCCATTTTCCCGTAGGAAAATGGTTTGTGATATTTCGTCTATCAGAATCTTTTGATACCCAACCCGTGCAACGGAAGCTTTGATCTCTTGAGCTGAAGGCAGTTCTTTCATACTGCCGTCAAATTTCCATAGGCGGTCCATGGAAGCATAACTGATATCAAATGCACCATCAGTGAGTTTGGACAACTCAATGCAGCGGCTGATGAGTTCAAATAGTTCCGCTGACACCTTTATGGGCTGTATTCCTGCCTGCCGGTTTACTTCAGAGGTTTCAGATGCGGGGTCCCAGGAGGATATCAATTTTTCGATTCGGCTGATTTCAGCCACCGCCTGGTCTATGTGGTAGTCTGCCTGTGTCTTATTCTGGGCGACCACTGTGATTTCAAAACGACTGCCCATTAATTTGAGCACCCTTTTAAAGGATTGTTGAGCGTTTAAGCTGATTCCCGTCAGCAGAAGGACGAGAAGTATCTGTTTCAAAGCTGTTTTGTATAAGATTCGATAAGGTTGATATAGCCCTCTGGTCCGATTTTTTGATAACTGGTTTCCCCGAGCACGTGGCCTTCTTTGTCCAGGACTACAACAAAAGGGAAGATACCGTTCTTGTTATAGCGCTCAGCCAATGCAGCATTCGCTTTCGCTTGGTCGGTGCCAAGTTCATTCTTTGATCTCCTGGGGAAATCTGCTTTGAGCATCACCCATCGGGAAGAAGCGTATTCCCGGAATTCCTCTGTACTCCACACTTCACGGTCAAGTTTAATGCAGGGGGCGCACCAGTCCGACCCCTGAAAGACCAGGAGGATAGGTTTATTTTCAGCTTTTGCGATGCTTTGAGCTCCTTTATAGTCCGTATGCCAGAATTGACCTACTGCGGGCCCACTTACCAGCATGAATAGCAATAATAGATACGGTCGGTTCATAATATTGAAAACGGATCTTGACGTCTTTATAGTACCGGAGGCCCGCAGTATTTTTTATCTTTATGTAAACTAAACTTGACATTTTATAACTTTTTATTATATTTGTCAAACAAACTTTACAAAAAGACAAAATAAGTTTACAATGAAATCGATCGTTATGAATACAAAAACAGCAAAAAGAAAAAATTTGACCCGGCTGGCAATATGGACCATGGCATGGACAGTTTCAACTGCCCTGGCTACATTTGGCAGTCTTTTTCTCTGGGAGGGAAATAAGGTTCTGACCGCATTGTCTATTGTATTAAATCTCGGAATAGGGATAGGGATGGTCATGGCTAATCGCCGATTGCTGGAAGGATCTGATGAATTGGAGAAAAAGATTCAGATGGAAGCCATGGCTCTCACGCTTGGGTTTACGCTCATTGTTGGAATCGCATATAGCATCATGGATTCAACGAATCTTATTCCATGGGATGCAGAGATCAGCTTCCTGGTCATTTTTATGGCCCTCTTTTATATAACCGCTATCGCTTTCAATACAAGGCGATACAGATAATCTCCAGAATTCTTTTAAAAAATGAAGAACAGGATACGCGTATTGCGTGCTGAAAAGAAATGGACCCAGGAGGATTTGGCTGAAGCCATCGGAGTTTCCCGTCAAACAATCAATGCCATAGAAAAGGAAAAATTTGATCCGAGTCTTCCCACGGCTTTCCGTATTGCGAACCTCTTTGAATGCACTATTGAAGACATTTTTCAATTTGGGGAACTGAATTCCCGAGGTAACCGGATCGGAAAGCAATGAGTTTGATTATCCATAAAAAGTAGGGCGCTTTCAAGGGAATCTGGTATTTTAGTGGTGAAGAGAACCCCGTAGAACATGTTATTTGCATTCACTTCCGGATTATTAGCCGCTATGCTGCATGTGATTTCCGGTCCGGATCATCTTGCCGCCGTTACACCCTTTGCTATAACCCGGAAAAAGAAGGCATGGAAAATCGGACTGATTTGGGGGCTGGCCCATCTTGCGGGAATGTTCGCGGTAGGGCTGCTATTCATGTTGTTTCGTGAAGCAATCCCCGTAGAGAAAATCTCGGCCTATAGTGAAGAGTTGGTGGGTCTGGTACTGGTTTTAGTAGGCCTTTGGGCGCTGTACGCGGTATTTTCGAAAAATCAAACCCATTCTCATACGCATATTCACAATAGTGAGTCCCCCTTTCTTCACAAACATCCTCACAGCCATCAGGGTACCGGAGGACATTCGCATAATCATACCGAGGCCCCTCAGAATCATCAGGCCGCGGCATTTTCCATAGGCTTTCTACACGGCCTTGCGGGCATCGCTCATTTCCTTTTATTTCTGCCTGTACTCAGTTTTGAGTCTAAGGGTGAAGCGTTCGGTTATATCCTGGGGTTTGGAGCCGGGACGGTCCTGGCCATGACTGTATTTACGCTGGTTCTGGGCAGGGTTTCCGAGCTGGCCAAAAACTGGCATAACCCCCTTTTCTTCCGTGGGATTCGCGTGGCCGGAGGGCTTTTTGCCATTGTGATTGGCGTATACTGGATGCTCAGTAATTAACAAATTCGCGGCAGTTGTTCTCCAATTAAAGGAGTAACAATCCTTTTACCTCCGATGCTGCTTTCCATAACCACTTTCCCCGGATGATCTCCCACGATGGACCCGATACAAGCAGCCTGTGCGCCTTTCGGGTGCCCCTTCATAAAGTCGAGTATTGCCTCGGCACTGGCGCCTTCGACAATGGCGCAGAGTATCCCTTCATTGGCTACGTAAAGTGGGTCCAGCCCCAGGATCTCACAGGCTGCCGAGACCTGAGGATCTATCGGGCAGTCTGTTTCCCGCAACAATACGCCCAGATTACTGTCCTGGGCGATCTCCGAACAGACCCCGGAAACCCCACCCCGGGTGGGGTCTCTTAGCAGGTGAATGGCCGGGCCAAATGCATTCAGCATATCATGCACCAGATGATTCAGGTTAGTCGTATCGCTTTGTATTTCGGACTCAAATTCCAGACCTTCCCGCTCCGAAAGAATAGCCATTCCATGGGCGGCAATCGGCCCGCTTACCAGAATCTGATCTCCGCTGACGACACGCTCCATGGCAATATTGGCTTTGGGATGCGGACTGCCGATTCCTGTGGTGTTGATAAAGATTTTATCTCCTTTCCCACTTTCCACGACTTTGGTATCTCCGGTTACGATCAGCACTCCGGAATCATCGGCAGCCCTTTTTATGGAGCGTACGATTTCCAGAAATTCCGTGGTGGGCAATCCTTCCTCGATAATAAAACTCAGACTCAGAAAACGGGGAATACCTCCGCACATGGCGACGTCATTGACCGTTCCATTGACGGCCAGTTCACCGATATTTCCCCCTCTGAAAAATATGGGCGAGACCACAAAACTATCCGTGGAAATGACCACCGGGCTTCCAAGGGGAACGATCGCCCCGTCGTGTTTTTGTTCGAGAAAGGGATTTTTGAAGGTCGTAAAAACGATTTCGTCCAATAATTCGCGCGTCATCAGGCCGCCGCTGCCATGGGCGAGTTGTATGGATTCCGGGAGCTTAGGTTTTGTGTACATAAGTTACAACAATCAAGGGGTGCTGGCGAAATGATAATAAGCGGCACAGGCTCCTTCGGAGGAGACCATTGGGGCGCCTAATGGGTTTCTCGGGGTACATTCTTTTCCAAAATGCGGGCACTGATGGGGTTTCTTTTGACCGGTCAGGATGGCCCCGGCCATACATTTGCTGTTTTCGGCCCGCCCTGTTTCCTCGAGCTCAAACTTCCGGGCGGCGTCAAAGTTATGATACTCCGGCCTGAGGATGTATCCACTCCTTGGGATGGTGCCGATTCCCCTCCACTGCCGGTCGCCGATCTCAAAGACCTCGTGGATCACCTTTTGGGCAGCCAGGTTGCCCTCCTCTGTGACGGCCCGCTTATACTGGTTTTCAACGCTGAATGTCCCCTTTTCCAGCTGGAGGACTGCACGGTGAATTCCCTCTGCAAGATCCAGAGGTTCGAAGCCAGTAATGACTATGGGGATCTTATATTTTTCAGCTATGGGATGGTATTCCCGGTATCCCATAATGGCACATACATGTCCTGCACCCAGAAATCCGTCTATAGCGCAGTGTGGATCACTGAGGATTCCCTCCATGGCGGGAGGCACCAAAACATGAGATACCAGGATGGAATAGTTGGTAAGCCCTTCCTTTACGGCCTGTAAAACTGAGAGGGCATTGGCCGGAGCTGTAGTTTCAAAGCCCACGGCGAAAAAGACCACTTCCCGCCCCGGATTTTCCCGGGCAATCCGAACAGCTTCCAGGGGGGAATACAAAATCCGGAGATCCCCCCCTTTGGACTTTGCTTCCAGCAGACTTATCCCGCTCCCGGGGACCCGAACCATATCGCCAAAGGAGCAGAGGATGACCCCTTTATCCATAAGTTTTACAGCCAGATCGATAAGTTCCATAGGCGTCACGCATACCGGACAGCCCGGGCCGTGAATCATCTGAATTTCCTCCGGAAGTAAATCGAGCAGTCCATTGCGAACCAGACTATGGGTTTGCCCGCCGCAAATCTCCATAATTTGCCAGGTTTGGGTGACCACTTTTTCTATTTGTCCCAGCACCTTTTGGGTCGCCTCCAGATTCCGGTATTCGGTCAGATACTTCATTAATGACAGTTCAGGTGGTACATCAGTTGCCCGTAAGGTATGCTTTCATCGTTGGGGCTGAGTTCACGATGAAAAAAGAGTTCAAAAGAACCGGTGTTTAGTTCACAGAGCAAGGTTACCAGTAACGCATTCTGAAATACCCCTCCGCTGCAGGCAATTTTGGAAACCCCTTCGCGCTCCGCTTTCTCTAAGATAAGGTTTGCGAGGGTGAAAATGAAATCCCCGGCGAGCTGTCCGGGGTGCTCGCCACGAATTCGCCTTGTTTTGAGTTCCCCGATAAGTTGTTTAGCAGGGATATTGCCGTAGGCATCCAGACGAACAAGCCGGGATGCCTGATCTATTTCAAAAGTGCGGGTAGCGGCTTCCAATAGCATGGCCGCCTCTCCTTCATAGGAATTCAGATCGCAGAGTCCCAATAGGGAGGCAACGGCGTCGAAGAGCCGGCCCATAGAGGAGGTTTTAAGGGTGTTTCCGGACTTGAGTTGTTTGTAAAGCCTCCAGGTGTGCGGACTAAATTTATCCTGAATCCATTCGGGTTCCTCCAGCAAGGAAAACAGGGAAAGCCTGGGGTTTTTAGCCATGGCATCCCCGGCCAGCCAGTCAAAATACTCCATCTGTCCCACGCGGACTATGGCGCCTTTATCAAAACGAAAAAATTCGCCTCCCCAAACCTGCCCATCTTCCCCGTATCCTGTGCCGTCCCATACGACTCCCAGGATGGGTTCATCGCTTTGGAACAAATTGTTCTCCCCCAGAACTGCAGCAAAATGGGCCTTATGGTGAGGAATCTGATAACAGGGAATGTCCCATTTCTCTGATAGTTCCTTCCCGAACCGGGTACTGAGGTATCCCGGATGGCTATCGGTCAGCAGGGCGGTCGGTTGCTTTTGGAAAAGGGAGGTAAAGTCTGCAATCAATTCTGTAAACCGCTCGAAGACCTCATAATTTTCCAAATTCCCAATGTATTCGCTGATATAGAGAAAGTCATTAGGAATAAAACCAACAGTACTTTTAAGTTCGGCTCCCAGGGCCATAAGACCTGTGCTGCCCGATGTATTTTCAGGCTCGCTGTAATTCGGCGCCATTCCCCTGCTTCTTCTGAGGAGTATGGGAATAGCTTCTGGTCGGGAAAACCGCAGTACAGAATCATCCTGAGAATGAATAATCTCCAGGTCGTGTTCCAAAAAATAATCCGCCACCCCCGATAGTTTCTCATGTGCCTGTACCTCGGAAAAGCATATCGGAGCCCCGTGAATATTCCCGCTGGTGGCTATCAGGGGTTTTGAACAGGCCCTGGCGAGCTGATCGAGAAGACCCGTATAGGGCAACATTACGCCGAGCTGGTGCAGCCCCGGGGCAATAGCCTCCAAAGCGGCCTCCCCTTGATACCCATCCGTGGCGAGCAGGACAATAGGACGTTCGGGGGATCTCAGGGCTTGCCGTTCTGCGGCGTGCAGGGAAAAATCCAGCTCCAGCTCTTCAAGGGAAGGGTAAAGCACCGCAAAGGGCTTTGAGGGTCTTTGTTTGCGGGACCGCAGGGTTTCAATTGGTTTGGTTTTTGTGGCATCGCAGCAAAGAAGGTATCCCGAGGTGTTTTTTAGGGCGATAATCTTCCCCTCCTCCAGAAATAGAGCGAGCTGTTTAAAAGCATTCTCATTTTTCACAGAAACTGGAACCCCTTTGGCGTCTGTAACCTGATATGTAATTCCGCAAGTCCCACAGCTGTTTGTCTGAGCGTGAAAACGCCGGTCTCCCGGATTCCTGTATTCCTCTGCGCAGTTATCACACATTTTAAAAACCTGCATACTGGTATGCTCCCTTTCAAAGGGAAAGGTTTTTGTGAGGGCCCAGCGCGGGCCGCAATTCACACAACTGATAAACGGATATCCAAAACGGCGATTTTCGGGGTCGTTTAGTTCTTGTCTGCAATCCGGACACAGGGCAAAATCCGGAGTCAATTGCAGGTTGAGGGTGCTGTTTTTTGAGGAGGGCCGGATGCAAAATCCCTCAAAGGATTGAATGGGGATCTCCTCAAAATTATGGTGGATTACCCGGGCGATGTCCGGGGCTTCCTGCGTAATTTTTTTGTAGAAGGAAACCAGATTGGGTCTTGGCCCTGAGACCGTTACTTCCACGCCGGATGCATTGTTAGACACGTTGCCCCTGAGCCTCAAGCCCAGGGCTTCCCGATATACAAAAGGGCGGAATCCCACGCCCTGTACCCGCCCCTGGATTTGTATTCTAAAGGTGGTCTCCAACAGCCTGCGCTTGTTTGTGGAGGCTTTGGGCCAGTGAAAGTATTTGATCCATGGCTGCCGGGATGGCCTTTTTCACCGGCGGGGAAACTTCAACGCACATCGGGTTGATATGGTCTATGGAAACGGTAATCAGATAGAGATCGGGTTGGTGTTCCAGCAGATAGACGGCTTCAATCATATCTTTAAGACCTACATCGTGCACGCTCAGTGCTTTTGGGAAGTCAGACGCAAACCTCGGTCTCAACAGGCTAACGGTTCCGGCAGGTTTTCCATCCATGGTGGCATCCACAAAGATGACAGTGCCGTAGGCCTGAAAACGATCGAGCAGCAAAAACCCGCCCGTACCCCCATCGAGGATGTCCAGATATTCGGGTATGGAGCACTCAGACAACGCTTCAATCAGTCGCACCCCGATACTCTCATCACCCATCAGATAATTCCCCACGCCGAGAACCAGAATACTGTCGGTTTTGTCTTTTTCGAAGTAAAAACTGTCACTGCTGATGCCCTGAGGTCGTTGAGATATGTTTTGCATAAGTAAGCTTAAACTGTATGGACAATCATGAAGTTTGAGTAGGTTCTGCCGGGGTTTTCACCAGATCTTCCGCCTCGGCAATAAGCTCTTTGATTTCTTCTTTGGTCAACCGGTCTTCCTGTACAAATTTATAACCACCGAACATTGAGGATACTTCTCCCCGGCCTTCGAGCCAGTCGTGGTAAAAGACGAGATAGACGTGGATCAGGGTGAAGAAGATAAAAAACCAGGTGGCTATATGGTGAATGGTGCGCACCATAAAATCTCCTCCGAACAAGGGGACTACCCAGCTAAAAAGATCCGCCAACCACCATCCGGACATGCCTGAGTACAGACCAAAGCCCGTAAATACCTGCACCAGGGCGACTACAAAGAGTCCTACGTAAGAAATGGCAGCTACAGCATTATGCCCCACACTAATGTTGCGCACATCCTGGGTTTTATCGTGTTGCAACAGGATATCTACCCTGAGCACGTGCAATATGTTTTTGCGCATTTTCTTGCTAAAGGGCAAATAGGCCTTCCAGCTGGCAAAACGGTTGCCCACAAAAGCCCAGTATATGCGCAGGAGCATATTGAAAAAGAAAATATAAGCCGTGCCAAAATGTATAAACCGCACTGTGCCAAACCAGAAAGATTCACTGGCTTCTGCCCCGGAAAGAATGGCTGGCGGATCGGCAATAATGAATCCAGTAGCTGCCAGTACCGTGATGCACAATACATTGATCCAGTGAAAAATCCGCACCGGAAGTTCCCAGACATAAACGCGTTTATAATTTTTGGTTACCATGGGATCAGGTTTTAAATGTCACAGCTCGATATGTTTTGTACTTGAGAGAGGTGTTTCCCATGTTCATCATACAAATGCACCGCGCAGGCTATACAAGGGTCAAAGGAGTGTATGGTGCGGATGATTTCAAGGGGTAATTCCGGATCGGCCACAGGAGTATCCAGCAAAGTGGATTCATAAGCCGAACGTTGTCCTTTGGGGTCCCTGGGGGATGCATTCCAGGTGGAAGGCACCACCAGCTGATAATTGGCTGTTTTCCCGTCCTCTATGCGTATCCAGTGGGCGAGTGCGCCCCTTGGGGCTTCTGAAAATCCAACCCCCTTGGAAGACGCAGGCCAGGAGGAAGGTTCCCATAACTCGGTATTGGCCATCCGGGAATCCCCGTTTTTGATATTATTCAGTAAGGTGGCATAGAAATCCTGTGTCCACTGGGCAACCAGCCGGGTTTCCAGTCCTCTGGCGGCCGTCCGCCCCAGGGTGGAGAAGAGCGCATCAACAGGCACATCGAGTTGGGTAAGCGCGCCATTGACCAGTTCCTGTATTTCTTTATTGCCACGGGCATACCCGACAAGCAACCTGGCCAGCGGGCCAACCTCCATTGGTTTCCCCTTCCAGCGCGGGGTTTTGATAAAGCTGTACTTCTGGCTGACATCGAGGGATTCGTAAGGCGGTTTCGGGCCGGTATAGTTGATATTGGTTTCCCCGTCCCAGGGATGCCTTCCGGTCTCTGCACCTTCTGAGTAGGGATCGTACCAGGAATTGTTTATAAACTCTTCGATGTCGTCGTTCCGGTGATCCACATCGTACACTTTGGAAAGGTCCCGGTCCAGGATAATCCCGGGGGCGAACTTGAAGTTCGAAATATCGGAATACCCATTTGTCGGGAAGTCTCCATAACACATATAATTTCCAAAACCCTTACCGATACCGCCCCAGTCCTTGTAAAAGGAAGCGATGGCCATCAGATCAGGGAGGTATACCTGTTCTACGAATTCCTGTCCTTCCTTAATCAGCCGTCCGACATAGGCGAGTCGCTCAGCGTTAAGCCCTCCGGGGCTGTTTTCATTAATGGCACAGGCCATGCCCCCAACGAGGTAGTTGGGATGCGGGTTTTTGCCCCCGAAGATCGTATGCACCTTTACAATTTCCTTTTGCCATTCAAGAGCTTCAAGATAATGTGCAACCGCAAGGAGGTTTACCTCTGGCGGAAGTTTCATTTGGGGATGTCCCCAGTAACCGTTGGCAAAAATTCCCAACTGTCCGCTTTCGACAAATCGGGTGATCCGCTTTTTAATGTCCGAGAAATAACCCGGGGAACTCTTGGGCCAGCTGGAAATACTCTGGGCCAGCGTTGAGGTGGCCACAGGATCTGCCTGAAGTGCATTGACCACATCTACCCAGTCCAGGGCGTGCAGGTGGTAAAAGTGCACCACGTGATCGTGCATATAAAGCGTTCCCTCCATGATATTACGGACCATTTCCGCATTGGGGGGAATATGTATTCCCAGGGCATCTTCAACAGAGCGAACAGAAGCCAGGGCGTGGACGGTGGTACAAACTCCACAAGCTCTTTGGACAAAGGCCCACACATCCCTGGGATCCCTTCCCTTAACAATAGTTTCCAGGCCGCGGACCATGGGGCTGGAACTATAGGCATCCGTAATTTTACCGTCTTTTACCTCAACTTCGATACGCAAATGCCCTTCGATACGGGTAATGGGATCTACTACTATTCTATTTGCCATGATACTGGGTTTAAAGGGAATCTATGATTCGAATTTTTTTTCATTTTCCTTGCCGTGCCGGATGCTTTCTGAGAGTTCTTTCCTTTTGGTAATATTCGCAACAATGGCGTGGGCAGCCAGACCTCCAGCCAGCACCCCGGCCGCTACTTTACCGATATTATCTGCAGAGCTCTCTATTCCAAAGCCCGCCAGACCGGTCAGACGTTCATAGAAGGGTCCGTTGTCCCAAAAATCCTCCTCGCTGCATCCGATACACCCATGACCGGACTGAATCGGGAAACTCACTCCGTTATTCCAGCGGATCGTACCACAGGAATTGTAGGTCATGGGTCCCCGGCAACCAACTTTATAGAGGCAATACCCTTCTTTAGCATTCTGGTCGTCAAAGGTTTCCGCGAACAGACCGGCATCGTAATAGGGTCTGCGATAACAGGAATCGTGAACGCGTTTGGCATAAAAGGCCTTGGGCCGTCCAATGTTATCGAGCTCTGGCAATCGGCCAAAAGTGATCAGGTGGACAATAATGCCCGCCATCACTTCTCCGATAGGCGGACAGCCCGGAACTTTGATGATGGGTTTGTCTTTGATGATTTCATGGATAGGTGTGGCCTGGGTGGGATTGGGATACGCCGCCTGAACACATCCATTACAGGCGCAACTTCCCCATGCGATGATCGCTTTAGCTCCTGCTGCAGACTCCAGGAGGATATCTTTGGCGGAACGGCCGGCAATACAACAGTAATTCCCGTCATCCCCCAGAGGAACAGAGCCCTCTACACAAAGGATGTATTCACCCTTGTATTTCTCCATGGTTGCGTGTTTTGCCGCTTCGGCCTGATGCCCGGAGGCTGCCATGAGCGTCAGCGTATAATCCAGGGAAATCTTATCGAGGATGATATCGGAGACAATTGGGTGATCCGAGCGGATAAAGGATTCACTGCAACAAGTGCATTCCTGAAAGTGTTCCCAGATTACCGGGATTCTGAATGTGGTTTCCAAAGACTTGGCCACCTGGCCAATCATTGTGGTTTCAAGCCCCATGTATGCTGCGATATACGTTGCAAATTTCATGAAGTCTCTTCGGCTGTACCCCTGTTTTATGATGCTGTCATAATAGGTTTCCTGAGTGTTTCGTTCAAAAGCCATCTGATTGCCAGTTAATTAGAATAAAAAATTGTAGGTAGTCGTACAATAAACTTAAAACACTCAAAAGAGAATAAATATGATTTTTGTCAGTCTTTCTGGATTTTATTTAAATTAATATTGATACTGTTCCGTAAAACTGTCATTAAAGATGCACGAGTTATCCATAGCGATGGGGATTGTCAAAATCGCAGAGTCCGAGACCCACAAGGCAGGGGCTTCTAAGGTGGAGTGCATTGAACTGGAAATCGGAACCCTGGCGGGAATCGAATTCGAATCTCTCGATTTTGTGTGGCCATTAGCGGTAAAAGACACTGTTTTGGAGCAAGCCGAAAAGCGGATTGAGGTCATTCAGGGTCAGGCGCGCTGCATGGACTGTGACACTCTGTTTGAAGTGAAAAAATTCTACGATTCATGCCCGGTGTGCAGGAGCAATTTAAAAGCGATCTTAAAAGGAAAAGAATTGCGGGTGAAAGCCCTGGAAGTAGTTTAAATTAATACGATACTATTATGTGCGGAACATGCGGATGCGGAAGTGAAGAAGGAGGGGTTAGAATTCTGATGCCGGGATTGCAGCAGGAAGGACTCACACATTCACATGAGCATCACCACCACGATCACACCCATGAACACGGTCATTCTCATGAACACGGTCATTCTCATGATCACGACCATACTCATAACCACGACCACAGTCATAACCATGGTCATTCTCACGACCACAGTCACGACCACCAACATTCACACGATCATGGTCATTCTCATACACATGATCATGCGCATTCCCATGAAGCCGGGGGGATTACTCTGGCACCCAATAAAAAAATACTGGAGGTGGAGCAGGATGTATTGCACCACAATCAGGTCATGGCTGCCCGGAACAGAGGCTATTTTGAAGCTCTGAATATTCTTTCCCTGAACCTGGTGAGTTCCCCGGGATCTGGTAAAACATCCCTGCTGGAACGCACTTTAACCGACTTGAAAAATACTCTGGATTTCTATGTGATTGAGGGAGACCAACAAACGGTAAATGATGCCAACCGGATTGCCGCTCTCCAGGTACCCGTCATACAAATCAATACCGGGAAAGGATGTCATTTGGAGAGTGACATGGTCTTTGAGGCTGTGAAACAGCTGCAGATGAAGTCCGATGCCGTTTTAATGATCGAGAATGTGGGGAATCTGGTCTGCCCTTCAATGTTTGATCTGGGAGAAAAAAAGCGGGTGGTGATTATAAGCACGACGGAAGGGGAGGACAAGCCTCTCAAATATCCCGATATGTTCCACAGCTCGGACATTTGTATTATCAACAAAACAGACCTGCTCCCCTATGTGAATTTCGATGTTGGCAAGGTAAAAGACTATGCCCTGCAGGTAAACCCAAATCTGAAGTTTTTTGAGGTCTCTGCAACAACAGGTGAGGGTATGGAGGCCTGGTATGACTGGCTTAAAACACAAATAGTTCCAAAAAAAGCCTAAAAAAATGTGTCTTTCAATACCCGGAAAACTTATTGAAATTACCCAAACCCTGGATGAGACCTTCCGACTGGGCAGGGTTTCTTTTGATGGGGTCGTCAAGGAAGTAAATCTGACGCTCGTACCCCAGGCGAAGGTAGGGGATTACGTCATGGTACATGTGGGGGCAGCCATCGCTATTGTCAATGAAGAAGAAGCTGCAAAGACTTTCGAAATCCTGCGGCAATTGGGGGAACTCGACGAACTCCAAACCGGAGGGTCTTTAAATTAGGGGTTATTTGGCGACCGAAGCGCAGGGTGCCCAGATTTATCCGGACCACAAATGCCCGGATAATACCAACGGTCGCCGTTGTTCAAACATCTCTGAAATGATAAAGAAACAGTCGTAAACCAGTGTACGTATAACTGTGGTAATCCATCCTAAATAAGAGCCTTGTGCCATATTTCGAACTTAAAAAGGGAGAACCGGGGTTTCCGCCTGCGCACTTTGCAGACCTCGACGGTTTGCTGGCGGTAGGTGGAGATATGACGGTCTCTCAACTGGTCCGCGGATACGAAAGCGGGGTTTTTTACTGGCACCACCCCATGAAGCATGTTAAATGGTGGTCTCCGGATCCGAGACTCGTATTGGAAACCGGGTCGTTTCAGGCCCCAGATCTTCAATCGGAGCCTGCATTTACTACTTCGGTAAATATGCGATTCGAAGAATTATTGCGCCTGTGTCAAAGCCTGTATAATAATAAAGAGGCCATGGGACCTGCCTGGTTATCGGAGCGCATGTTCCGAATTTTTATGGAATTATTCGAAAGAGGCAGGGTACACGCCCAGGAGGTGGTCCATAAAGGAAACCTTGTGGGTGGGTTTTTTGGAGTTTGTGTTGGACATCTGTGCTTTGGGGAATATTCCGCAGAGACGATCCCCGGTGCTGCTGGTTTTGCGATTGCACGTGCCGTCGAAGCGCTTCGGGAAAGGGGAATTGAGTGGATCGACATGCAAAAAGAAACTGCCCGGGCCGATATCCTGGAGTACCAGGAGATTTCCCGATTGTCCTTTGTAGACTATTGCAGACGGGCCGGCGAGGGAGATAAAAAGATTTCATACACTTCTACTTTATGAAAAATTTTGAAGATTATATCGCTGAGGCGGAAGGGCTGTTACAGGCAAACAGGCCGGAAGAGGCCGTTCACAGTTTTGAAAGTGCCCTGAAAGTGGTTCCAACTACCCTTTTAAAGATGCAGATCGGAAATACGGTAGCCAGAATTCGGGAACTTACAGGAGCCCGTCCTGAAGCGGCCGCCCAGTTTTTAGAGGTTCTTGAGGCACCCCAATCCGAAGCGCCTGAGATTCAGGAACAGCGGGCTTTGTCGCTGAATAACCTGGGTAGACTTTCACTACCCGAAGATCCGGAAGCCGCGATTGGATATTTCAACCAGTCAATCGCTATTTATACAGCCCTCTCTGAGGCGGATAGCCGTTATTGCACCCACCATGCACACTCCTTAATGGCCAGGGGAGAAGCCTATTACCTGAGAAAGAAATATTGGTATTCCAAAAAAGACTACAAGGCTGCCCTGGAATTAAACAGGAGGCATACGAAAGCTCTGGATGCAGATATGGAGGCTTTGGCACACTATCAACTCGGAGCGATTTATACAGATGAATTCAATGCCTATGATGCCCAATCCAATTATCAAAAGTCCTTAGATCGCTACCTGGAAGGGGCCTCTGAAAACCCGCGGAAATACAGACCCCTTGTGGCTGCCTGTCAGAATAACCTGGCAGTTTCCCACCTCCAGCTCGAGGGATACGACAAGGCGGTCGAACACTATCGCAAAACGCTGGAAGCCTACCAGTGGCTTTGTCAGGAAAAGCCTGAAACCTTTTTGCCGTATCTCGCAGCCACCTACTCCAGTTTAGGCATTCTCTATGCCGACAAAAAAAACCAGTATTCCGAGGCATTACGCGCAGGTCAGAAAGCTATTGCCCTCTATGAAAACTTATCTGAATCGAGCCCTGACAAATACCGTCACTATCTGGCCACAGCCTATCACAATTCCGGAATCTATGCGCTGGAGACTCCACAATGGAAGGATGCATTCAAAGACCTTTTAAAGGCTTTAGAAATGCGAAAGGAGCTGACAAACAGAGATATGGAGGCGTTTGGAGCGGATTACTGCGTAACTGCTCTGAACATTCTGGAATTTTATCAGCGCCAGTTGGAAGTGGAAAAAGATATTCAGTTCCGGATTCGGGGACTGGAGCTACTCGCGGAAATGAAACCGGTTCTTATGTCCCTCCCGGAGAGTCCTACCTCCGCAAACATGAAAAATGATTTTGACTTTTTAGGCACTTACTTTAACGGGATCGATGCGGAGGAAATACAGACCCTCGGAATCCTCGAAAATATGCGCCTTTGGGACCAGGAAATTGACAGTACCCTGGATCTGAAAGAGAAAGCGAGCTATCAGGCGCGGATATTGGCAAGTCTGGATGATTTTTTCAAAAATTTCCCGGAAAACAAGGCCCTGAGAAAACCTTTCGCACTGGCTCTTAATAATATGGGGTGGCTCTGCCTTTGTGAGGGAGCCGTAGGAGAGGCTCGGAAACTGCTGAATCGGGCCGCAGCTCATCAACTCGATCTTCCCGCAATCGTTTGTAATCTGGCGCATTGTGATTTGCTGGAAGGCCATGCCTCCGATGCCTTAGCGCGTTATGAGAAATTGTACGGACAAAAGAATGAATCCAACACCGATTTTCACAAGGTGATCCAGGAGGATGTTTCAAAACTTAAATCGTACAATGTTATACCGGAAGAAGTATTCCAGACCCTGGAAACCGCCGGAATCCTGAAGTCCGTGAAGTGACAACCCTTTCGCTTGGATATCGTCATATCGGAAATCACTCAGAGAGAGAATATTGAATACGGCTAATGCCGGGGACATTTGTATCTTTAAAAGCACTAAAATCTAAATTCGATGAAAACCAAACTGATGCCCTTTTCAAGACTGTTCCTGTTTGTCTTTTTGTTCTCAGGAACAAGCGCACTCCTTTCCGCCCAGGATACCGGGCAGTATGATCCGGAAGCCAATCTCAAAGCGCTTGGGATTACCCTGCCCGAAGCTTCAAATCCCGTAGCTAATTACGTCAATGCGGTCCGGGTAGGAAACCTCATATTTCTGGCCGGGAAAGGACCTAATAAGCCGGATGGCACCTATATCACCGGAAAGCTCGGTGCGGAATTAACCGTAGCCGAGGGCTATGAAGCAGCCCGTGTGACAGGCATCAATCAGTTGGCAGTTTTAAAGGCGGAACTCGGGAATCTCAATAAGGTAAAACGACTGGTCAAAGTCCTTGGGATGGTTAACGCGACTCCGGATTTCACGGATCAACCCGAAGTGATCAACGGGTATTCTGACCTCATGGTAGAGGTTTTCGGGCAACGTGGGAAACACGCCCGGGCGGCCGTGGGTATGGGTTCGCTTCCCAGAGGTATCGCTGTTGAGGTGGAGATGATTGTTGAGGTCTTTGAGGAGTAAGTATTGTTATCGGGCAGCCAATGACAAGAGATAGCTTCGCTCTTCCTTCTGCGAAGAAAAAGCTCGACTCTCTATATTGCCAAGAGATAGCTTCGCTGCGCTCGCTGTTCTTGTTAGCGCTCGTGTTGAAAATACAAAAACGTCATCTGCCTCTCGGCAGCTGGTTTTGTTTCTTTCTATTGAAGCGGGAAATTTTTTGAGTGACTTATAGGGCAGCCTAATGCCAAGAGATAGCTTCGCTTCGCTCGCTGTTCTTGTTAGCGCTCGTGTTGAAAATACAAAAACGTCATCTGCCTCTCGGCAGCTGGTTTTGTTTCCTCCCGTCCGCTTAAAAAAGCAAGCTTTTTACGCGTCCTGTCGGAAACAAAACACCCGCGCCATGCGCGGGTGTTTTTGTGTTTATTCGTAGCCCCGCCAAGAATCGAACTTGGATCTTGGGTACCGGAAACCCACATACTATCCATTGTACTACGGAGCCAAAGGGCTGCAAATATAGGGAGGTTTGTGAAAATTATCGCCTTGATTTTGGCATTTCGTATTTCTCAATGTTCGAAGCGGCTTTGTTCTCCTACTCCGGGAAAAGTGCGGTTTTTTGGGAGGCATCTGGAAAATGAAGTGCCCTGGTCTTTTCCCGGATATCATCACTTTTAGCCAGGAGATAGCTTCGCTCTTCCTTCTGTGAAGAAAAAGCTGGGCTCTCTTTATTGCCAAGAGATAGCTTCGCTCTTCCTTCTGGGAAGAAAAAGCTCGGCTCTCTTTATTGCCAAGAGATAGCTTCGCTCTTCCTTCTGGGAAGAAAAAGCTCGCTCTCTTTATTGCCAGAGATAGCTTCGCTCTTTTCTGCGAAGAAAAGCTGGCTCTTATTGCCAAGAGATAGCTTCGCTGCGCTCGCTGTTCTTGTTAGCGCTCGTGTTGAAAATACAAAAACGTCATCTGCCTCTCGGCAGCTGGTTTTGTTTCCTCCCGTCCGCTTAAAAAAGCAAGCTTTTTACGCGTCCTGTCGGAAACAAAACACCCGCGCCATGCGCGGGTGTTTTTGTGTTTATTCGTAGCCCCGCCAAGAATCGAACTTGGATCTAAAGTTTAGGAAACTTCTATTCTATCCATTGAACTACGGGGCCAAGGGCCTGCGAATTTATGAATACTTTTTAAAATCTTTGGTACCTTCGCTACGAAAGGATTTCCAAAATGAAGACTGAAAAAAAAATAAACCTTTTTGTCCAGGGACCCATCAGTCCGGAGTTTATTGCAGGCTCTATTGCAAAACACCAGCGTAAAACGCATATCGGGGCTCATGATATTTTTCTCGGACAGGTCCGGGCCGACACCATTGACGGGAGAACCGTTGAGGCCATTGAGTATTCGGCTTATGAGGCAATGGCCTCCGAAAAAATCGTTGAAATACGGGAAGCGGCATTCGCAAAATACGATCTGAGTTGCATGCATATTTATCACAGCCTGGGAAGGGTAGCTGCAGGGGAAATATGCCTGTTTGTATTCGTTTCCTCTCCCCATAGAAAAGAAGTTTTTACAGCGCTTCATCAGGTAGTGGAGCATATTAAAAAGGAGTTGCCCGTCTTCGGAAAAGAGTGCTTTGGTGACGATAGCTATTCCTGGAAAATTAATCAGTAGTCATGGTGGACATCACCCATAAGGACATTACCCTCAGAACAGCTACGGCAGAGGCCACCGTAGTGCTTTCAGATTCCGCAACTCTTGAGGCTATTCAGGAAGGCCGGGTCCCCAAAGGAGATATTTTTGAGATGAGCAAAGCGGCCGGATTACTCGGAATAAAAAAGACACCGGAGCTTCTCCCGGATTGTCATCCAATCCCTATTGAGGCTGCCCTTATTGCCTACGAGATACACGGGTTAGAGATCCGGATTCTGGTCACTGTGAAGACCAATTACAAGACAGGGGTGGAAGTAGAAGCCATGCATGGGGCAAGCGTGGTCGCGCTCAACATGTATGATATGCTCAAGCCTCTGGATAAAGGGATAGAGATACGGCTTATCCGTTTACTCGAGAAAAGAGGCGGCAAATCGGATATACTCAGATCCCAATCCTGATTGTCGGGAATTGACTTCTAACGCAGGGACCAAATTTCGTACATCGGTTCCCCTTTGCTATTTTTACCTTTGTGGTGCCAGTCTGCATCTTTGCGCTCAAATTCAAAACTCAGTTCGGCACCCACACGTGAATCGTCCCTTGAAAAGAATTCGATAACTTCGGTATACGTACCCTGATCGGCGGCGTATCGACCCCCGCCTGTTCCACTGAAAGCCATGGTCTCGACATTGTAGGCAATCCATTGGAAGTGGCCTTCAGCTAAGAATTTAAGGGTTTTCCGGGGCGCGCTGTCCCCCCGTCTTTCCTGCCCTGTATCGGGACCTCTGGTCGCAAAGAGCCAAAGCCCGTCCAGTGGTTGAGCAACTTCGGGTTGACGGGTATAGGGGAGGGAAGCATTCTCGTTAAAAAGCAATTGGCCATTTTGAAATCCGAAATTCGCGCGAAATTCGCGTTCTCCGTTTTTTTCAAAATCAGAGTTGAACTCCAGGGTTACTTTCAGACTGTCCTGATCCACGGTGTAATACCCCCCAATCGTGCTTATGAACTGCGCCGGATTGGAGTTATAGACCGTATGGACTATATAGGATTCAGTAACCAGAAGCTGGTAATTGCGCTTCCCGTTTTCCATTGTTTCTGAAGCCCTGTATACCCCAGGGGCAATCTGACCCAGCATCAGCAGGGGCAGCATTATCAATAAAAAAGCAGTACAGTTTTTCATTCGGACAGGAATTTAGAGTTTTTGACCACTTGCTAAGGTACATAAATCTCCGAAAGACTTTTTTTAATTTATAGAATGAATACATTAAAAGTCTGATAGATAATACGATAGCTCTAGTCCAACTTTTTTTTTCAAAACTCTTGTTTTTAACTAAAAATGACTTCATTTGCAAGTGTAAACCAGCATCATCCTGGTTTATAGATGAATGTTGTGAATCGTGTTTTTAGGTTCGTGGTACCGGGATTCAGGGAGTCCTTCCCGGGCACCGCCTTTAGAGAAGGCAGACGAAATTTAGAGCGTACTCCATTATATATGAATTTGGGGTTTATCAAGAATGGGAGAATGGTGGAGGTCTTGTTTTCGAAGTTATTTTTTTTAACGGGGGGGCGTTCTTTCAAAACAGCCCTTCGTTTTATATTGATCCAATACAAATAAAAATAGAACAATGAATGTCAGATTTCGGGATCTGATTGAACAGACCTATGAGTTTCCAACAGAAGAGTTCTCACTGGACCAGTCAGATCTCTTATTCCATGGATTGAACCTGACTGAACTGGTAGCCCGTTACGGCAGTCCATTGAAGTTTACGTATCTCCCAAAGATATCAGACAACATTGGCCGCGCCAAGGACTGGTTTGCCTCAGCCATGGAGAAGTATAATTATAAAGGGAAGTACTTTTATTGTTATTGTACCAAGAGTTCGCATTTCAGATATGTCCTTGATGAAGCCCTTAAAAATGACATCCATATAGAAACCTCTTCGGCCTTTGATATTAAGATTGTAGAGCAGTTGAAACAGGAGGGTATGATTGACAAGCACACCTATGTCATCTGCAATGGGTTTAAAAGAGATGCCTATATCGAGAATATCGCGAATCTCATCAATGGCGGGCAGCATAATTGTATACCTATCCTCGATAACTTCGAAGAGTTGGGGCTGCTTTCCAACAGCATTAAGAATCGTTTCAAAGTTGGTATTCGGATTGCCTCCGAGGAGGAGCCAAAATTTGAGTTTTATACTTCCCGTCTGGGTATCGGGTATCAGAATATTGTGCCTTTTTTTGACAAACACCTGAAGGACAACCCGAAAGTAGAGCTAAAGATGCTTCACTTCTTCATCAATACCGGAATCCGGGATACTGCCTATTACTGGAACGAATTGCTGAAGTGTTTGAAGGTGTATGTCAGTTTGAAAAAAAGATGTCCCTCCCTGGACAGTCTGAATATCGGCGGCGGATTTCCTACTAAAAACTCCCTCTCCTTTGAATACGACTACCAGTATATGGTCGATGAAATAGTCAACCAAATCAATCTGGCTTGCGAGGAAGCCGGGGTAGAGGTTCCCAATATTTTTACAGAATTCGGAAGTTTCACCGTAGGAGAAAGTGGCGGGGCCATCTACAAGGTGCTCTATCAGAAACAACAAAACGACCGGGAGAAATGGAATATGATTGATTCCTCTTTTATTACCACACTTCCCGATTCCTGGGCTATAAACCGGCGCTTTATCATGTTGCCGATCAACAGGTGGAACGATACTTATGAACGGGTGCTTTTGGGGGGTCTCACCTGTGACAGTGATGACTATTACAACAGTCAACAGGATTTGAACGCCATATACCTCCCCAAGTTTCAGCCTGAACGACCGTTGTATATTGCCTTTTTTAATACAGGGGCTTATCAGGAAACGATTGGCGGCTATGGAGGACTTCAACACTGTTTGATTCCCTATCCCAAACATTTGCTCATCGACAAGAACGCCGAAGGGGCGTATCAGGTTTCCCTTTTCAGGGAGCAACAAAGCGCCGAGGAAAATCTTAAAATCCTCGGATATGCATCGGACAAAAACCTCGAAGAGGTGGAAATCTCCGAAAGTAAAGAATCACTATATTCAAATAAACCTTTTTTAAAATGAGAAGTAAAACAACCTTCGCGGGAATTCCCCCGGAGTTTGGCCAGTTAGAAACCGCACAGGTAGTCTTGATCCCCGTTCCTTTTGACGGCACAACTACCTGGGGCAAGGGTTCAGACAAAGGCCCGGAGGCTCTTTTGGAAGCCGCTGAGAACATGGAGTTATACGATATCGAAACCGATACGGAAGTCTACAAACAGGGGATTTACCTCGCTCCGGCTATTACCGAGGAGAAGGATCCCGAAAAAGTCGTCAATCAGGTACATGAGATTACCAAAGAGTATATAAAACGCAACCATTTTGTGACCCTGGTAGGGGGGGAGCACTCTATTTCCATTGGGGCTATAAGAGCTTTCAATGAGTGTTTTGAAAACATCACCATACTGCAGATTGACGCGCATGCAGATCTGCGTAAATCTTATATGGGTAGTCCGTATAATCACGCCTGTGCCATGCACGAGGCTTCCCAGACGACGAACCTGATTCAGGTTGGTATTCGCAGCATGGATGCGATTGAGAAGACTTATATGGATCCTGAAAAAACCTTTTTTGCCCATGAAATGGCCGAAGATGAGTATTGGATGGACAAAGTGCTGGATCTGATGACCGATCAGGTGTACATCACTTTTGATCTGGACGCTCTGGATCCTTCCATTATGCCATCTACAGGAACGCCTGAACCCGGGGGTCTCTTGTGGTATGAGACCCTGGAGTTTCTGCAGAAAGTTTTTGACGAGAAGGATGTTGTCGGTTTTGATCTGGTTGAACTGTGCCCGAATCCTCAGGATAAATCACCGAATTTCCTCGCTGCAAAACTGTATTATAAAATGCTGAGTTATAAATTTCGGGAGCAGGAGTCCGGATTGGATTTCGAGGATGAATCATTGGTTGCCACACAGGAGCGCAACAAGAATCTCAGTTCAAAATTCGACGAAGATGCCGACTGAAGCCCCAGTTTCTGATTTTATAACCCATTATTTCAAGCATTTTAATGCTGCGGCTCTTTTAGATGCGGCCCGGGGCTATGAGGCCCAGTTGAACTCCGGCTCACGAATGCTCGTCAGTTTGGCAGGTGCTATGAGTACCGCAGAATTAGGTAGGATTTTTGCGGAAATGATCCGGCAGGATAAGGTCCATATCATTTCCTGCACAGGAGCGAATCTGGAAGAAGATATTATGAATCTTGTGGCCCATTCGCACTATAAACGCCTGCCCAATTACAGAGACCTGAGTCCTGAAGATGAATGGCAGTTGCTGGAAAAGGGATTAAACCGGGTTACGGATACGTGTATTCCGGAAGAGGAGGCTTTTCGACGCCTTCAAAAGCATGTCTTTAAGATATGGAAAGACGCCGAAGAAGCTGGTGAACGCTATTTCCCTCATGAATTTCTTTATAAATTATTGCTTTCGGGTGTGCTTGAACCCTATTATGAGATTGATCTGAAAGATTCCTGGATGTATGCCGCTGCTGAAAAAAACCTGCCGCTGGTATGTCCCGGATGGGAGGACAGCACCCTGGGAAATATTTTTGCATCTTATGTGATTAAAGGAGAACTTTCTGCCCAGACCATGCGCTCTGGTATTGAGTATATGACATATCTGGCGGACTGGTACACTGAGAATTCAGAGAAGGGAATCGGTTTCTTCCAGATTGGCGGAGGGATTGCAGGGGATTTTCCCATCTGTGTAGTTCCGATGTTGTATCAGGATCTGGAAAGGACACAGACGCCCTTCTGGAGTTATTTCTGCCAGATTAGTGATAGCACTACCAGCTATGGTTCGTATTCCGGGGCGGTTCCCAATGAGAAAATTACATGGGGAAAACTTGGGATAGAAACCCCGAAATTTATCATTGAAAGTGACGCCACTATTGTGGCTCCTTTGATATTTGCTTATCTTTTAAAAATGTAATCATGGACGGTCTGAGGCGTGTTATCGTAGATTTTAAAAAACTCACTCCGGAGGTGCTCAAACTTCTGGTGGAGCGCTATCCTGATGGATATGATGACCAAAATGTCATTTCTTTTCGAAATGCGCATGGAGAACGGATTGAAGCAGTTGAGGTTGTAACCGAGGATACAAAGTATCTGGTTAAAATCAGTGCAAAGCTCGAACACACCATGGCAAATTACGACGAAGAGGACTATTCTGATTTTGAAGATGATGATCCGGACGCTATCCCGGACATCGAGGAACCGGAGGAAGAATAAACAACCCTATTCCACAGTAATTCAATTGAGTATAAAAAATTTGGACCTTCCCCCGGGGCGGAAGAGTCCTGTATTTTCTTAAAACCATGTTTCCGGAAACCGGAATCCTAACGGTTTTTTTGTAACGCCATAATTAAATAAGATGGAACAACTAAAGGTCCTCGGTAACGACGAGTGGTGTGTATTTGAACAACTCGGTATCCCTGCTATTCGGGCGCGGGTGGACAGTGGAGCGCGAACGTCTTCTCTTCAGGCTGTAAATACACGGATTGAAATGAAGCACGGGGAGGAGTGGGTGAACTTTGAAGTACATCCCCTACAGCACAACCGCAGCATAACCATACCGTGTTCGGCACGACTTATCGACCGCAGAATGGTCCGTGGGTCTACCGGAATCTCCGAGGAGCGCCTGGTCATAAAGACTAAGCTTACCCTTGGGGGAGAATCTTTTCCAATAGAACTAACCCTGGCCAACCGGGATTCTATGGAGTATCGAATGCTTCTCGGCAGGGAAGCGCTCTCGGGTCGGTATCTTGTGGATCCCGGTAAATCATCCCTTCAGTTTGATTTTACGCAGGAGGCCCTGGATGTTTTATACGCTCCATTTATTGAACAGCGATCCGGCCTTAGGATTGCACTTCTGGCGAGCAATCCCAACTTGTACAGCAATCGGCGGATTATGGAAGCGGCCAGAGAGCGGGGTCATGAGATCGTTTTTCTAAATGTGGAACTCGTGTATATGCGCCTGGATACCAAGTCTCCTGAAATCCGATATCGGGGTGGAAACATCCTCAATGAATTTGATGCCATCATCCCTAGAATCAAACCGGCCGTTACCTTTTACGGCTGTGCCCTGATCCGGCAATTTCAGAACCTGGGGGTTTATTGTCAGAATTCAGCAGACGCCATCACGCGCTCCAGGGATAAACTTTTCGCCTCCCAGCTTTTTGCCCGTCATGACCTGCACATCCCTATTACCGGGTTTGCAAAATCACCGAACGACACCCGAGATCTGATCAAGATGGTTAATGGAGCCCCCCTTATCATTAAACTTCTTGAAAGCACTCAAGGAAAAGGCGTCGTCCTGGCGGAGACCAATAAGGCCGCAGAGAGCGTAATTAACGCCTTTAAAAGTGTGCAGACAAACATCCTCGTCCAGGAGTTTATCAAGGAAGCCAATGGTCAGGACATCCGGTGCTTTGTAATTGACGGAAAAGTAGTGGCTTCCATGCAGCGGCAGGCAGAAAAAGGAGAATTCAGAGCGAATATTCATCAGGGCGGCAAAGCCGGACGGATAAAAATCACCTCTGAGGAGCGAAAACTGGCCCTTAAGGCCGCGAAAGCATTGAGTCTTTCCGTGGCCGGTGTGGATATAATTCGTTCCAATCGGGGGCCTATGTTGCTCGAAGTAAATTCTTCTCCCGGACTTGAAGGGATCGAAGGAGCTACCGGGAAAGATATCGCCATGGAAATGATTTCGGCGATTGAGAAAAAACTCAAATTCAGGGCTGAAGCGCTGAAGACGACTTAACTGTTTTCCCGCAGATTATGGAGCATCTCACGCGTTAATTTTTTCAGATCGTATTGGGGTTTCCAGCCCCAGTCTTTCTGTGCCTGCGAATCGTCAATGCTTTCAGGCCATGAATCAGCGATCTCCTGACGGGAGTCGGGAGCATAGCTGATTTTAAAATCAGGGAGGTGGACTCGAATACTTTGTGCCAATTCCGCCGGGGTAAAGCTCAGGGCACTTAAATTATAAGAGGTCCGGACACTGAGATCTTCGGCAGGGGCTTCCATCAACTGCAGGGTGGCTTGAATAGCGTCTGACATGTACATCATGGGAAGCGCCGTATTTTCCCGCAAAAAGCATTCATAGCTTCCATTTTTAAGGGCATGGTGAAAAATATCGACCGCATAGTCTGTAGTTCCACCGCCGGGCTGGGTTTTCCAACTGATCAGCCCAGGATACCGAATACTGCGAACATCCACGCCATATTTTCTGTGGTAATACCCTGCCCAGCCTTCGCCGGCCTTTTTGCTGATACCATAGACTGTGGAAGGTTCGGTTACCGTAGCTTGCGGGGTGTTTTGTTTAGGGGTATTCGGGCCGAAAACGGCAATACTGGAGGGCCAGAATAGCTTCGAATATAAGCCTTGTCTCCCGAGTTCGAGGACGTGTAAGAGGGAATTCATGTTCAAATCCCAGGCCCGGGCAGGAGATTTTTCGGCCGTTGCACTGAGCATTGCCGCCATGAGATAGACCTCTGTAACCTGCGTTTTTGTAAAGAGTTCCTTCAGGGCATTGAAATCCGTGGCATCCAGGGTTACAAAAGGCCCCGACTCCATTAATTGCGGAGTACCTTCCCGGATGTCACTCGCAATAACGGAATCTGATCCGTAACGGGAGCGAAGGGCAAGAGTGAGTTCTGTGCCAATTTGCCCGCAAGCGCCTAGGATTACTATTGTTTTAGACATAAAAAGGAAGCTTGGTCATATATGCAGGTAAATATAGCTGTTCTTAAAATTTGTACATTCGCTTTATGACCAAAATAGTCATTTTAGGGATGGGTCTGATTTTGGCGGTGAGTTGCAAATCGCCCGATCAGAAGGAACCGCAGGACGCGACTTCGGTTATCGAGGCGGAGATTCAGGCGTTGCCAGAACTCGTGCAATTGGATCCCCGGGCCCGGGAAATCCTGAGCACATGGCCTCAGTATACGTCTCTCGAGAATCGGTTGTCTGCTTTGCCCAATGTAAAGAACAGGGAACAGATGGAATTGCTCCTTGAGGAACTCAATCAGATTTGTAAGCAAGTGGAGGAAAATGCGTTTCCCGAACCGTTCGAAAAACCCTCGGTCCGGAGTCGGATCAAAGTACTCCGAACCTATCTCGGAAAATTGGAGTCCGCGAATTACTATCGTCTGGACTATCAGGAACCCGTTTCTGAACTCATGGATGCTTACAATGCCATCCGGCAACAATTTAATGTAATTGTAAACAATTCTCTCACCCCTGATATTTTTGAAAATGAATAGACTTCTGACCCTTGCGTTCATACTTTTTTTCACAAGCCTGCAAGCGCAGGAAGATCAAAAGAAGGCCATTGAAAATATTCTCGATACCTGGCACAAAGCGGCTGCGAATGCGGACTTCAATGCGTACTTTGAGCTGATGAGCGAGGGGTCGGTATTTGTGGGTACGGATGCGGCGGAGCACTGGAATAAGCAGGAGTTCATGTCGTTTTCGAAACCCTATTTTGACCAGGGCAAGGCATGGGACTTTAAGGCCGTAGAGCGGTATGTATTTATCGATAAGACCGGTGAAATTGCTTGGTTTGATGAGCTTCTCGATACCTGGATGCAGCTCTGCAGGGGGTCCGGAGTACTTGTCAGGGAGGGAGGCGAGTGGAAAATAGCACATTATGTCCTTTCCATGACTGTCCCTAATGAGAATGTCGAAGGGGCTGTTGCCCTGAAAAAAGAAAGGGACAGTGTGTTACTAAAATCTCTCTTGTCTAAGCGGACCCACTAAAGTAAGTGGACCCATTAAAACCAGTTGAACTATGAAAGTAAAAGGAGTTTACCTTTTCTTGTTTCTCACTGCCGCCGTTTTTGTGCAGTGTCGTACGTCTGTGGAAATTGAGGATCCCGCCACCGGATTTTACGAAACGGAATTGTTTAAAGATGTTCAGCTTGCGCATTTGTTTGAGGATTCCAAAACCTTTGTGGACCTGGAACGAGATGAGGATTTCGGGACTTTGGCCAACCGTTACTTAACGGAGCGGGAACACCCTGGTTTCGACCTTATGGATTTTGTGCAAGCACACTTCAGGGATCCGGGGCAGAAGAAGGTTTCCTTTACCTCGGATATGAATCGGGATATGTATTCTCATATCGGGGTGATGTGGGATGTTCTCGGACGCGGGCCGGACACCCTCAATCCAAATTCATCACGAATTCCGCTACCCCATCCCTACATTGTTCCCGGGGGAAGGTTCAAAGAAATATACTATTGGGACAGCTATTTTACAATGATTGGCCTTGTGTCAGACAACCGGATGGATATCGCGGAGGATATGGTTGCTAATTTTGCACATCTGATCGATTCTCTTGGATTTATTCCCAACGGTACCCGGGATTATTACCTGACGAGGTCTCAACCACCCTTCTTTGCCCAGATGGTATCACTTTTGAGTGAAAAGGAACCGGCCTTAAGGGATAAATACATTCAGCAGATCGAGAGGGAATACGCCTATTGGATGCAAGGTTCTGATACTTTGGAAACGGGAGATGTGGTCAATCGGGTCTTCCATGTAGGGGACGACAGGTTTATGAACCGTTTCTGGGACAGTGCCCGCACTCCAAGGCCGGAGTCCTATGGAGAAGATGTAAAATTGGCCGAAAATCTTCCGGAAACCGAGAGGGAGGACCTTTATACTCATTTACGGGCAGCCGCAGCATCAGGCTGGGATTTCAGCAGCAGATGGTATGCGCGGGAAGGAGAGTTTGCTTCTACTAAAACGGCTAATTTACTTCCTGTAGATCTGAACTCCCTGATATACTCCATGGAAATTCAACTGGCCGAAGGTTACCGAAACCGGGGAGAAGCAGAAGCCGCCGCCGGGTTTGAGGCCCGGGCAGAAAGTCGAAAGGAACTGATTAATAAGATGATGTGGGATCCGCAAACACAGTTTTACAAGGACTTTAATTTTGTGAGTAACAGCCGCTGTGGCGAGATGACGCTGGCGGGAGTCTATCCTCTGTATTTTGGGATTGCGAGTAAATCGCAGGCGGCCAGTGTTGTGGAACGTCTTGTTGCAGATTTTCTCAAACCGGGAGGATTGGTCAGCACCTTGCGCGTCACGGGTCAGCAGTGGGATGCTCCCAACGGGTGGGCACCCCTGCAATGGATGGCCGTTAAGGGACTTATGAATTATGGGTATACTGACGAGGCCCGGGAGATTATGCAGCGCTGGCTGGCACTTAATGAGCGCGTGTACCGGGCAGAGGGCAAAATGATGGAAAAATACAATGTAATTGATACTACGCTTGCATCCGGAGGTGGCGAATACCCCACTCAGGATGGCTTTGGCTGGACGAATGGCGTCGCTTTGGGCTTCCGGGACCTTCTGGAACAAATGGATTAAAGCCCGGCTTCCGGCATTTCACAGCCCAAACGCAGAGTTCGGGGACAGTCCTGCCCGGCCGTGGGGGGGTGTTGCTCCGCGTTATTCGGTTTCTTTTCGGGACTCTAAGGCCTGTTTGCTCAGACTCGCCAGGTTGAAGTTGGGCGCCATTTTCAGGGCCTCATCAAAACTGGCAATGGCCTGGTCGATATTATTCTTGTCGATGTTATACTGAGCGAGTCCCTTCAGGTGGACAAAGGCGGCCTTAAGCGGAACTTCGTAGGGTTGTTGCCGCTCGTAAAAAGCGTACTTCATCTCATCCGTTGTATTGGTAATCCCGTATTCGATATCGGATAGCGCACCAGGACTGTCTCCTGCCTGAATTTTCAGATCGGCCAGTTCGTAGGCGACATAGGGATTCGGCCCCCTGTCAAACATAATCTGGAAATGAGGAACGGCCCGACTCGGTTGGTTGAGCGCTTTGAGGGAAATCGCCTTAACCTGCAGCGCGAGGTCTGAATCCTGTGGGTTCACCTCAATCCCCGTCAGATTAAGGGCCTGCACATGCTGGTTATTATTGCTATAGACCAGGGCCAGGGTGTCCCTTCGTTCCTGGGAAGGATTCAGCACATTCAGGTGAGTGAGTCCATTGATCACCCCCTGCACATCGCCCTGTTCCAACATCTGCCTATAGTATGCCTGATAGTGCTTCTGAAGGTTCTCCTGGGCATTGGATTGGAGCCCGAATAGCAGCGCAACACAGCTTGTGAGAATAAATCTTTTCATTTTCTTGAGGTTATTTGAAGTGTGCAAAACTAACATATTTTTTAGTATAAGAACCTCAAAATCACTACTTGCAGGGGAATTCTTTAACTGCAAAATTAATCAGTCCGCTACCCGGGTTTACCCGGGTGCGATTGAAGGTCCGGAGTCCAGATCGATTGTGCAAAAGAATATCCCAGGGCTTCGAGGGCAGGGCAGCTGACTTTTTTGCCCGTGGCGCGCGCCGGACTATCGCTATAGACGGGCGGAGGAATTCCAAAATGACTGGCTTCTCTGGTGTAATACTCATGTTTTGAAGGATGCTCAGGAAATACCGCATTGTAGATGCCTGAAAGGGAGGGGTTCGCAATCAGAAGACCCATAATATGAAGCAGGTCCTGCCGGCGGACGAGATTTACCCGCTCATTCCCGCCTGCATGGATGTTTTTTCCGCTTAAGGTAAACACCGGATGGCGATCCGGACCCAAGAAGCCACCGGGCCTCAGGATTTGAGTTACCCGGGCCGTATTTCCAAGCAGGATTTTTTCGGCTTCCCGCAATTGACGACCCGTTTGAGAATCGGGCAAAGGGAGGGTTGCTTCAGTGACCATTTCCTGAGTAGCCCCGTATACCGAAGTACTGCTTACAAAAACGAGATGGGCAGTAGCCGCTTGTGTAAGGTAGGTTTCCAACAACCGGATTCGGGCTGTAAAATCTGCCTCCGGAGCCTTTCGAAGCCCCGGGGGGATATTCAATATCAGGCAGTCCAATCCTTCCAGGAATTCCTCAGGATTTCCGTCAATGTGCCGCTCTCCTAGTTTGAGTACGCGGGCATCAATACCCTTTTGAAATAATTGAGCTACTTTTTCCTCCCGTGTGGTACTGCCCCTGACACGGTATCCTTTTGCCAGCAAAAATTCGGCCAGTGGGGTCCCGAGCCATCCGCAACCCAGTATACCGATAACCTTACTCAAACCTGAGTTTTTTGATCAGTACAATAGCGTCATTTAAGACAAAGGGCATGGGAATCTGGTCTGAGGGCCGCGGGGGAATACTGAAATCCGGGTCGTACATCAGGGAATTGGAAGCTTCGTAAAGGGTGAGTTCCAGGGATTCCTCTTCGGGAAAGACGAGGAAGATTTCGGTGGGATCATTATCGCTTATGTAATGGGTAAACAGACGACTCCTGTTTCGGTTTTCCAAATAATACGACGGCAGGGCCGCCCCATTTACAACGGCCTGAAGTACTGGGGTGTTATTGGTAAAAACTTCCAGCCGATTGACATCCCGGCCCGGAGTAATGGTCAGGCTTAGCTGTCGCTTACCGGCGATCAAAGTATCTGTCTGTATAAGTATTTCCGGAGCGGCAATGGATTTGAGCGGGGCCGATTTGGTAAAGGTAAACCCGGTGCTGTATTTGCTACTCAGGGTTTGGACATCTTCGGGATTCGGAGCTATGGGCTGCTCGCCCAGATAAGCGCGCGTCCAGGGAGAAGGCGATTTTTCATAAGTAGCCCAGAGCGCTGTATTTGAATCGAGGTTTTTAACGTACATCAGGCTGGTAGGCCTTGGCCGATCCGGCGAAAATCCACTGTTAAGATGTGCTCCCAGGAACAGCCCCAGAAAAATGATCAACCCGGCCAGGGCAAAACGTCTTTTTTTAGCGTACCCTCCGCAAACGGGGAGCAACAGGAAAAAGATCAGCGTGGCGAGCAGGCTTGTGGCGATGAGCATTTTAAGGCCAAGGCCAACGGGGAAGTTTTGCAATAATGGAGTAAAGATCCAAAGTGCGGGGACACACAGCAGGACGAGGAGATATGGGTTCGGTTGGTCCTGTACGGTCAGAATCATCCAGGCCAGCAAAACTCCATATACGGGAATGGTGAAAAAGGCAGCTCCAGGCAGGTAGTAGCTCAGTAATCCGCAGAGCAGCAGCCAGAATAAAATTGGCCCGGTGAGCAACTCGCGTAAGGGAGTCTCGCGGAAATGAGCGTAGACCCAGAAACAAACCGTTACGGCTAAGGTTGCCAGAGCAGCGATATAGTAATACCCGTTATAGGTAAAGCCGTGCAGCATATCTGAGTACTGCGGGTAAATACCCTTGAGGGCCGGCCAGAAAATATACCCAATACCCCCGTTAATTCCCAGCGTAAGGAGCAGGGGGAGCAGGCCTCTCACAATGCCTTTAATCCCAAGGCGCTTGTTTTTAAAGCCATAGGCAAGAATAAATAAAAAGAGCAACAATGCCAGGGCCATCATGGGCCAGATCCATTCAAAAGGGTAAGAAATAAGCCCAAAAAGCGGGACATTGAAATAAACTTCCTCGTTCAGACTCTTCATATCCCCCAGATCTGCATCGCTGAAGTACTCCAGCAAAGGCATAAGATAGGAGCCCTGATGCGCCAGGGTTTCAGGATCCAGGCGGGGTTGGGTGTCCATGGCCGTATGATAATCAAAATGATCATCGATAAATGCGAAATTAAAACCTTCGATATCTCCATCTTCTCGGAAAACGGTAAGGTCGGTGTCATTAGGCAGCATTTTATAAACGCTGTAGGCCAGAGAATTGGCTACGGGATATTCGGGGTGTGCCTTTTTAAAACCTTCTATCATTTTTTGATTTCCCCGGTTGGTCTCGATCAGCATAAAGGAAGGACCGCCGCTTCCTCTCGCTTCAAAATTCAGAACAAGACCTACATCCTTGATCCAGGGATGGCGGTTTACAAACAATTCCGCTCCGTTAAGACCGAGCTCCTCGGCATCCGTAAAGAGAATAATAATATCATTGACCGGTTGCTTGCCCGAAGCCTGAAAGGCGCGCAGACTTTCCAGTATGGTAGCGACCCCGCTGCCGGCATCGCTGGCGCCATATGAGGAATGTGGCTGGCTGTCGTAATGCGAAAGCAGCAGTAGCGCTTTTCCCGTTCCTGTACCGGGAATTCGTGCAAGAATATTGGTGGCCCGGGTTACAGATCCCTTGTCCCCGGAGATATACGCACTTTGGAGCTCAGGTCTTAAGCCCAGGCCTTTCAGGGTTTTCATGAGATAAGTCCTGACCCTTGAGTGTGCCGGAAACCCAACGGCATGTGGGTCTTTGGAGACCTCTGTAACGTGTTTCATAGCCCGATCGGTAGAAAATCGGGTTTCCTCCGCATCAGCATCGGGACCTGCTGAAGGCATACTTCCTTCAAAAGACCAATATCCCAGTCCTAATAATAGTAATAAAGTGATTACGGCAGTTGTAGGTTTCATGAGTGCACTTTGGATTTAAATGTAAGAAATTCCGGCAGTAAGGTGTATTTATCCATATAATTATAGGAAATCTGGTGGAATTTGGTATATTTAATTAGAACCATTCTAATATCACAAGGTTATGGGTATAAAAAGCTTTCAGGGTCGCCGGGCCAAGGAGGGGTCGAAAAAAGAGTACGACGCTCCAATATTGGTTTCGGATTATATGTCTAAAAAATTAGTCACTTTTCATCCGGAACAATCCATTCTTGAAGTTATGGAGGTTTTCGCCAAACGAAGTATTTCGGGAGGTCCTGTACTTGACGACAACGGATTTCTGGTGGGGATTATCTCCGAGGCTGATTGCATGAAACAGATCTCCGAAAGCCGGTATTTCAACCAGCCCATCCTGGATAAAAGCGTTGAAAAATTCATGACAAGTAACGTGGACACCATTCCCCATGACATGTCCATCTTTGATGCCGCAGGAGTATTCCACAAGAATAATCGCAGGCGCCTTCCCGTGATGAAGGACGACATTCTGGTCGGGCAGATCTCCCGGAAAGACATCGTCGTGGCTGCGCTTAAACTCAGCGCGGAAAACTGGAAATAAGTACGCTAATTTTCTTCCATAATCAGAGCGGGTAATTCCAACTGCCGATATAGGGCATTGTATTCCGCCATTCCTTTGTTAACTATAGCCTCTCGCTCCCTGGACATTTCATTCCATGCTCCGAGTAAATCGGAGAGGCGTTCCTTAGCGCCTTGTGTCAGCTCGGGTTCGGCCACATCGATATACGATCTGAGTTCCATCAGTTCTGCATTGAGCTGATTGTTGAAATTAATTACATCCTGAAAAGTCTTCTGTTTGGGTTGGATTAAATTTTCTTCCCATGTGCTGATTTCTTCTTGCAGGGTCACCCCTTTTGAGAGTAAGTCCTCTGCAGTCGGATTTCCTTCCAAAAGATCCTGGTGTGCTTTTAATTGTGTTTTAACCCCCCGCAGTTGTCCCACTGCACCATGCATATCCTGAATGGCATCGTCAATTTGGCGTAAGGCGGCTTGTTGTTCTGTATAGGCAGTCTCGGAGGCTTTAATCCCCGGGTGTGGAAGAATTTTGAATTGTTTTTCAGAAGCTGCACCCTCATGGGTCAGGCGAGCCGTGTAGCTCCCCGGGGCCACTCGCGAACCCCGGTAATCCCCCATAACAAATACGTTTTCTACAGCTGGGAGTGTTTCTCTGCGAAAATCCCAAACAAACCGGTTGTATCCCGTTTTTGCCGGTAAAACTTCTGACTTTGGCGGGCCTCCTGCCCACGTTTTAAAGTCTTTATCTGGTTGATTGGTAAAGCTTCGGATGACTTGCCCATCTTCCAGTATTTCCAGGGTGACCACCGCGGAATCTTTAATTGCCGGGAGGTAATAGTTCAGCAGTACGCCGGATTTGGGATTCTGCCCAAGCCCTGGCCTGGGTTTTTCAGAGTACCCACCCGTAAAGAGATAGGTGTCCCGGGGATCTGCCAAAAACAATTCCGATTCGGATCCCTTTGGGGTTTGAAGAAAAGACAGGTCGTCGAGAATCCAGAAGGAACGCCCGGCTGTGGCAGCGATCAGGTCGTTGTGACGGAAAGTGAGATCATTGATAGGTACCACTGGGAGATTCAACTGAAAGGGCTGCCATAAGTCTCCTGAATTCAGGGAAATATACAACCCTGTTTCAGTACCCGCATAGAGCAGGCCTTTGCGTTTCGGATCCTCCCGAACCACGCGGACAAACCCATGAGGATCTTCAAGGCCGTTGACGATGAGTTCCCAGGTGGCCCCGTAATTGGAAGTACGGTACACATAGGATTTCAGGTCCATGAATTTATACCGCATCAGGGTAAGGTAAGCCGTCGCGGGATCGTGAGGGGAAACTTCAATGCTGTTGACTATGCCTTCCTGCATCCCCTGTGGAGTGACATTCTCCCAGGAATCCCCTCCATTGCGTGTCAGGTGTACCAAACCGTCATCGCTTCCCGCCCATAAAACGCCTTTTTCATGGGGAGAAGCTGTTAGGTACATCAGGGTGTTATAATTCTCACCCCCGGCCGCTTCATTGGTAAAGGGAATTCCTCCGGGGCCTTGTTTTTCGGGATCATTCCGAGTGAGGTCCGGACTGATCACCTTCCAGGTCTGGCCGGCATTTTCGGATCGGAATACGACATTCCCGGCGTGATAAATGACAGAAGGATCGTGAGGGTCTGCAATAATCGGGGCATTCCAGTTATAGCGATATTTAAAATCCTCCGGGGCATTCCCCAGGGAGAGCTCCGGATACTCTTTTAGGGGTTTGCTTTCTTGTGTTGCCTTAACCCATTTTTCAATAATACCCTGGTAACAGCCTCCGAAAATGACTTCGGGATTGTCCGGATCAAAAGCCAGGTAAGCACTTTCGCAACCTGCGACAGAATACCAGTCCTTCCAGTCTACGCCTCCGTCATTGGTCCTGCTGGCAATGGCAATAGCCGAATTATCCTGCTGCCCTCCATAGACGTTGTACGGGAATTGATTGTCTGTGATTACCCGGTAAAACTGGGCCGTAGGCTGGTTTTCCTGCGTGCTCCAGCTCTTTCCGCCGTTGTTGGAGACATTGGCCCCTCCGTCATTGGCATTGATCATCCGCTGGTTGTCCTCGGGATGGATCCACAGATCGTGGTTGTCCCCGTGAGGGGTGGATACGGGTTGAAAGGTTTTTCCCCCGTCGATGGAACGGGTCACAGGGGCATTGAGTACGTAGACAATTTCGGCGTTCTGCGGATCTGCAAAAATCTCCATATAGTACCAGGAACGTGTAATATTGATGCGATCCTTATTGATTTGACGCCATTTTTTACCTCCGTCATCCGATCGGTAGACGCCCGACTTTTCTCCTTCAGCTTCAATGACGGCAAAGACCAGGTCTGATTGGGCACCTGAGGCGGAAATACCGGATTTCCCCATAACTTCGGGAAGTCCATTTTTCAGTTGTGTCCAGGTGGTTCCCCCATCTGAAGATTTGTACAGGCCGGAATCCGGGCCTCCTGATTTCATGGTCCAGGGAAATCGTTCGTGCTCCCACATGGCCGCATAGAGGACCAGGGGGTTGCCCGGATCCATGGACAGGGAGGAAGCTCCTGTAGTCGGATTTACATAGAGGGTTTTTTCCCAGGTTTTTCCTCCGTCCAGGGTACGGTATACACCCCGGTTCTGTGAAGGGCCGAATTGGGCCCCTTGTACAGAGATGTAGAATTGGTTTTCATCCGTAGGGTGGATGATGACATCGGAAATATGCCTGCTGTCTTCGAGCCCAATGTGCTTCCAGGTCTTCCCGGAATCCCTTGACAGATATACGCCATCCCCCATTGAGGTCATTACCCCACGGGCGGCGTGTTCGCCCATACCGACCAGCACGACATTCGGATTGCTCTGAGAAACCGCAATAGCCCCAACAGTCCCGGTTTTAAAGAATCCGTCTGATACGTTTTCCCAATGCATACCATCGTCTGTGGTCTTCCAGACGCCTCCCCCGGTACTGCCCATATAATAGGTGCCAGGTTGCGCAACGACCCCGGATACGGCCACCGATCTGCCGCCGCGGAAAGGCCCGATGTTCCGCCACTGCACCCCGTGGAACGCTGTATCTGAAAGTACAGGCGGGGGTGTTTTTTGTTTTCTGCGCTGCCCATAAACAGCACTACAAATGAGCAGCAAGAGCAAGGGGGTTAAAACGTAATTTTTCATTGGAAGTGATTTGTTGAATTTATACAGTGGATCTGTGTTTAGTCTGCGATAGAAGCAAAAACCATCTGTTTGAATTTCCATCCGGTCTGATCGCCTGAATCGCCCTGGGTTTGCTTCATCAGGATTCCGATTAGTTGTTCCCCCGGGTCCGCGAAGTACTGGGTATTAAAGTATCCCCCCCATTCAAAAGTACCCGGTCCGCCCAACCCTCCTTTGGCGATACCCTTGTCGTTGACTACAGAAAAGGCCAGATTAAAGTCGGTAGGTCCGCCCTTCCATAGGTCCCCGATCTGATTGACCATCATGGTTTCTACAGTGGTGCGGCTCAGAAGGCGTACCTCGTTGTACGTCCCTTTATTAAGCATCATTTGGAGGAAAACATAGTAATCCCGGGCAGTGCTCGAGAGCCCTGCGCCCCCTGAGAAAAAACGCTTAGCACCTCGAATGGGATAATTGGTATCATAAACATCGGTCTCAAAGAGTCGCCATTGTCCATCCTCCTTATGCTGAACAGAAACCAGCCGGTTCGCTTTCTCCTCAGACAAATAAAACGCTGTGTCTACCATGCCCAGCGGATCAAAAATCCGGGATTTCAGGAACTGATCAAAGGGCATTCCCGATACGATTTCGACAAACCGTCCAAGAACATCCAGGCCTTCACTATAGGTCCAGGCCTCTCCAGGTTGATGGTGGAGGGGCATTTGGGCAATTTTAGGCACATTCTCTTTTAGGGTAATCGCTTCGGCAGTGAACGCATCGACGATTCCCGCTTTGGCAAAGGCTTTCCGGATTCTGGGATCACTATCGATCATCCCATACCCGATGCCCGAAGTATGGGTTAGCAAGTGGCGTATGGTAATTGGGGTAGTCAGGGGAGTAGTTGTAAAACTGCTGTCACTTTCTACAAAGGACGCGAGAACACCTGTGTTTTCAAATTCCGGAATATATTTTGAAATAGGCTCGTCCAATTGGAAATGGCCTTCTTCCCAGAGCATCATCACCGCCGTACTGGTAATAGCCTTGGTCTGTGAGGCGATTCGGAAGATGTCATTTTTCTGAAATGCCGTCCCCTCTGCCGTATTGGACTGACCAAAAGCTTTATGGTATACAATGTTCCCGTTCCGGGCGATCAGGGCGACCCCACCTGGAATTTCCCCCGCTGCAATGGCCTCTTCCATCATCTGGTCTATTCGTGTGAGTCGGTCCGGGGCAAACCCTTGGGTTTCCAGTCCTTTTAAACTTCGGATGGCTGTATAGGAAGTTTCGGGTTGCTCCCGACAGGAAGCCAGAAACAGAAGGCTCATCAGTAGATATGAGAATGCTTTCATACGTGTTTTAAGGATTACAGGAGTTTGCATTGCCCGGGAATTAGTTTTGTCCGCCTTCCCGGTTGGGCGTACGGGGGCTGGGCCATTCCCGTTGCTCGCCGGTTCTCGGATTGATAGAAAGAACTGCTTTTTCACGGGAAGTGCGCTCGGGATCTTCACTGGCCATATAAGCAAGGACAGCAGTGAGGATGGCATTATTGCGCACGTCGTCGAAAACGATTTTGTCATAGGTGTCCAGGTTGGTATGCCAGGTATAATTCCAATAGCTCCAGCTCAGGGAAGACAGGGAAAACGCCGGAGCGCCCTGCGCCACAAAGGAGGCATAATCTGAGCCCCCCCCTCCAGGATTGCCTGGAAACGTGGTTTCGATATGTTGGGTAATCTCCTCAGGGACCGCAGAAAGCCATCGATCTATATAGGAATAGGCGTGCAGGAATCCCTGCCCGGAAATTTGAACGACCCGTCCGGTTCCATTATCCTGATTGAAAAGCGCCTGCAAACCTTCCACTACTTTGGGATGGTCCTCCACATAAGCTCTCGAGCCGTTGAGACCCTGCTCTTCACTGCCCCAGAGGCCTATGATAATCGTACGCCTCGGATTTGGATAAATCTTCTTCAGAATTCGGGCAGCTTCCATCATGGTCAGGGTACCCGTACCATTATCTGTCGCTCCGGTACCTCCATCCCAGGAATCGAAATGAGCGGAGAGCACGATGTATTCCTCCGGCAATTCCGTTCCGGGAATGGTCGCTATTGTATTGAAGGTGGGAACCCGTCCTAATTCCTTAGACTCTGCCACAGCCCGGATTTGAGGTTGATCACCGTTTTCTGCCATACGATAGACCATTCCGTAATCCTCAAGGGAGAGATCAATAACGGGGATTTTCTCTGTGTCTGCGCTGAATATTTTGTTGGCACCAAAGGCTTTGGACCAGCGGGATTGAAGGATTCCGGCGGCTCCGGCGGCTTCCAGTGCGGCATTGAGGGTTCGGGAAGTATATCCGGTATTTCTGAGATTCTCATCCCAGGCTTTTTCCTGTGCAGCCCGTTGTTCTTTCATTTGCTCAAAGGAGGTTTCTGTCGCAAATTCTTCCCAGTTGTAGTCTGGTCGCCCTGTGATTTGAGGCATGGAAATACAGACCCATTTGCCTTTGACCTCAGGCAGCCAACGGACAAAAGCGAGTGAATCGGATACTTTAGGCATGGGGATCACTCCTGCTGTTATTCCTTTTGAGTTTGTCGAAGGGCTCCAGGCCAGTTGTCGGCCGTGAAGGGAGACCACCCTTGGGGCGACCAGATCGATATGGCAGATTCCACGCTCCCAACCCCTCCAGGTTCCCCATTGTTCGTTCTCGGCCTGAATACCCCACTTAGAAAATTTATCCACGGCCCAGTCATGGGCCTTTTTCATTTGTGGTGTCCCTACCAGGCGAGGGCCGATAACATCCATGAGTTCATGGGCCATGTTTTCAAGCTGGGAATTTTCGGCAGCTTCTTTTTGAATTTTTTCGACTATGGCGTCGGTATTCTGGGCGTAAATAGCGGGTGCCAGTACTACAAAGGAGGCGAAGGCCAGAAGTAGATTTTTCATTGGTTTCAGATTGGTTAATGGTTCTAAAGATACATAAACAGGAGTTAAGGATATACGTTTCCCTGCTGCGGATTCGCAGTATAGGCGCCGATCTTTAGGCCGAATCTAAAATCACAATTAGTCTATGAATGCATTGAGAAACAAAGTCCTGCTGATTGGTAACCTCGGGCAGGACCCGGAAGTCGTGATATTGGAAAGCGGGAGTAAAATGGCCCGGTTTTCGGTAGCAACAAATGAGACCTACAAAAATGGCAAAGGCGAAAAGGTAACCGACACCCAATGGCATCAGGTGGTTGCCTGGGGCAAAACGGCTGATATCGTGGAAAGTTATTTAGTCAAAGGCAAGGAAGTGGCCGTGGAAGGTAAATTAATCCACAGGTCATATAACACTCCCGAAGGCGAGCGAAAATACACCACAGAAGTGCGATGCAACGAACTCCTGATGCTTGGCAAGTAGCTATAGCCGGGCTTTGATCGATGAAAAGGGCTTTTGGGCCCTTTTTTTATGAATAGGATAGGGAGAATTGTAACTTTTATAGAAGCGATTCGTCTATTAATATAGAAACACTCCCTGTGAACTCCAAGACGCTCATATTGCAGCTGCTTTTGCTAAACGCGACACTTTTTCCCGTTTTGGCTCAGGAAAGTAACAGCATCAGGGAGATGGAACGCCTTACGGAAAGCGAATGGTTTCATTTGGAGCTGGCTAGCCGGGATGCGGAATATGAGCATCAGCTGCATTTTAAAAATCAATCGGACGAGATCGATTTCTGGACCGATCAGCGAAGATTTGAACAAGCGCTTAGCCAAAGGGATTTACGGGACTACAAAGCCTATCGCAAAGGCAAAAAACTGTCGTATCTCAAACATACAGAGGTTTGCAAAATAACCTGCGGACACGGCGATTTTTACCTGCGTCAGGCTTCCATGTACCTGCAATTCGATGACGGCAGTGCACATTCCTATATGACCTTTAGCGAATTGAAACGGGGCAGGGGATGGGAAGTCTCTTATGTGCTGGAGGAGCCGAACCCTCAATAGAGAAACCTATGGGAGGTCAGGCCACCCTTTGAAGTCCCTCCTGTGCATGCAATTTGGCCAGCAGGTCACTGCAAGGACATTTTTTGCAACGTTTGCTCTCACACTTTTTAAACTTCTTACAACACTTAGATTTACATCCCTTGGGGGAACAGTGCGTCTTTGCCAGTTCATTAAGGCGTTTCTCCCTAATTTCGGCTTGTTTGTCTGCAGACTTGTGTTTCTTCTTTCCCATAGGAGCTAGGCTGCTCCTACAAATCTAATAATTTGTATTAAATCTAAATAAACTTTAACACATTAAGCCCCCGTCTCACCTGCAGCACTTGCCACAGCGATTTGTTGTACATCCCTGTCAAAGAGATACAACCCACCCTTGTCATTGCCTATCAGGTTTATTTTGTCGAGGATGTTTCTGGCAAGTGCCTCTTCCTCAATTTGCTCTGCCACATACCATTGTAAAAAGTTGTGTGTGGCGTAGTCCCTTTCTTCCAGGGTGATGTGCACCAGTTCATTTATACTTTGGGAAACAAAAATTTCGTGTTCCAGCAATTCCTTAAACATGGATTGGAAACTGCCAAAATCTGTTTTAGGAGCTTTCAATTCAGAAACGATGGCATGACCTCCCCGCTCATTGACATATTTTATAAGTTTCAGCATGTGCATCCGCTCCTCATCGGAGTGTTTATACATAAACTGCGCAATGCCTTCCAGGCCTTTTAATTCGGCCCAGGAAGCCATTGAAAGATAGACCTGGGAAGATTCAGCCTCTACCCGGATTTGCGCATTCAGTGCATTTTCTAATTTCTTATTTAACATGTTTGGAATTTTTTATAAAATTACAAAAAGCTTCCGACACCCTCCCCCTGATGCGCTAAAACTAATGAGGTTGGCGAAGTGTTTTTGGGCATGGACCCTTCCCGCCTTCCGGCATTGGGGGCAGTACTTTAAAATTGAAATAATCTTCTGAAGCTCCGAGCGGTCCGCATCCTAAAAAAAAACCCGATCGGCCAGGCGATAGGTCGCCGCGTGGGCACTTACGATAGTCCTTATCTGCGGTGAATACCCACCTCCCATACTGCATTGCACAGGAGTTTTAAGGCGGCGACACCATTGGAAAACCATTTCATCCCTGAGCCGGCAACCCTCCAGACTACACCCCAGGGTGCCCAGTTTGTCGGATTCCAGAATGTCTACGCCACTGAGATAAAAAACAAACTCAGGTTGTACCCGCTGCTCCAGAGTCCTCAGGTTTTCAGCCAGTAATTTCAAATAGACGGCATCCGGGGTTCCGGGATCCAGAGCGACATCCAGATCAGAAACTTCTTTGCGGAACGGATAATTGGCCTTCCCATGCATAGAGAAAGTGAAGACTTCGGGTACGTTTGAGAAAATCTCAGCAGTGCCGTTGCCCTGATGAACGTCCAGGTCCAGAATAAGGATGCGCCGGGCCAGCTTATGAGCCAGCAGGTAATGGGCCCCAATAGCCTGATCGTTTAGCATACAAAAAGCCTCCCCCCGGTTGGAATAGGCGTGATGGGTGCCGCCGGCAACATTCATGGCCACCCCGTGTTCCAGGGCGAACAGGCAACCTTCAATGGTGCCCTGGGCGATTCGGAGTTCCCGCGCTACCAGTTCCGCGCTCCACGGAAAGCCTACCTTGCGCATTTCCCGTGCAGTCAGCTGCCCTTTCTTCAGGGCATTGAAATACGCTACATCATGAGCCCTTAGAATATCAGTGTCTGAGGGCATTCCAGGTTCAAAAAAGTTTTCGGGCGTGCAAGTGCCTTCGTGCAGAAGTTGCTGGGGAAGTAACTCGTATTTGTGCATGGGAAAGCGATGCCCCTCCGGGAGCGGATGTTTGTAAATGGGATGAAAGGCGATTTTCAGCAAAGGTTTTATTTACTGGGAATTTGCGGGATTATTTCCCGGCATTATTGAAAAACTTCCAAGAGCGTAGGTGTCGCTATTTACAATTCCAGCCACGAAAACCTGAATGCGTTCAAGACCGTAATCTTTAATCTGAAAGCGGAACTGCCCATCGCTATCAGCGCGGACATCCGGGTGCCAGTCTACTGTGCCGAATTTTCTAAAAAAGGGACTGTTATAGGAGGGGTATACGGGGGTGTAAAAACGCTTTTGAACCCCATAGGCCAGGGGAATCTCATACTCGTTAAAACTGAGGCTGCCACTGCCCTGGGCATACTGGAGTCTCGGATCCGTGAAGATTTTAATGACGCCACCGCCACCCATTATTCCCGAGCCGATGCCTGATTTGTTTATTTCGATATAGTCCACGGCATTAAGCGAGAATCTGTACAGTAGGGTGAAGTCTGTAAGCAAAATACCATCCAGGTACACAATCGGGGTCGCATTGTTCAGACTATTAGGATTTCGGGCAGTTATAGAAACCTGACCCAGGGCCTCACTAACAATAAAGCCACGCCCGCTGAGGTAGTTACTTAAAAATTGATTTCTTCTCGGGTCATCTAATTCAAAGAAATCCAGCTGCCCGTTGCTGCGGTCTTTGAGTTTCTCCATTCTGGTGGCATCCTTTTTTTTGGTGACCACTACCTCATCCAGAATCTGCAGCTTTTCTAAATTTTCAAAGGAAATAGGAGGGAACTCTATTTGCGTGGTGCTTTTCTCCAGGCGATTGGGAAGAGATATATCGAAATCCGGGGCATATTTGGGGATTCCTGCCGGTTTAAAGTGCACGGCACCACCTGGAGGCCTGGTGCCTCCTTTTTTGGAAATTTCAGAAATGGAAAGAGATTCACCCTCCTGCGGATAGAATTCTTCGACGGTAAAATCAACTTCTCCTTTTTTTAATTTCAACATTAGAGATGGGTTGTTGGCCGTGGGATATATATAGAAATCATCACTGTTCCGAGTATTAAACCGTACGGTATAGCTAATGCCTTTTTCGAAATCAAACCGGTACAGGGGAGGATGGTTCAGGACGGTGTTCCAGGAATAACTACTCCAACCCTGGGTGATGAGCAGGTTGTCCAGATCATAACGCTTTCGGGCGTTGATGTCCTCAAAATAGTATCCCGCATTTTCTATTGGCCCCTTAAGATAAGGCTGCAATAAGGTGTAGGAGGGGAAATTGTGGTGATGGGTGTAAGAACCTGTATTATCGGGCAGTACAGAGAGGCTTAAACTGTTGAATGTTCCAGCTTCCACGCCGGGAATTTCAAGAGTCACCAGGACCTGCCCCGAATCTATAACGGACCGTGCCTGGTAGGTTTCAACAAACTTCAATCCGTTGTTGTTAAAATACAGGCGTTCCAGCAAGGGTCGGGAATTCTGATCCATAAGGGTGATTATATTCATGCCCTTATACAGGTCTGTTTTCGGGATTACTTTAAGCTGTTTTAAATCGCCGGCAAAGGAAATCGGAAAAGCCTTGATTTCATCACCGTTGTGGATGCTCAACTGGTAGGGCTGGTCCTGCGGTGTTCCGGTCCCCGGAACCATTTCCAAACTCAAGCCAATATCTTTTTTGAGATCGGTAAGTTTTAGAGCGATTCCCTCAGGGTGGGCGGGCGGCAGGGGTATGCGATATTCTTTTTCGTTGTTCTCAAACCGGGCGTAATAGGTTTTGCCCTTCCCCAGAAGCAATCCAAAGCGTCCAATACCAAACTGATTTACCTTAAAACGGGTTATTTCCTGTCCGGCTTCATCAGTGATACTCCCTTTCAGGTTCGGCACACCGTGGCCCGAAGGGTACTTAATAATGACACCGTAAACCGCCTCCAATCCGGCAACGGCCCGGCCACCTTCTGGTAAAAACTGGGCGTCTAAGAACTTTCCCAGATCAGCCGTAGGCCGGTACTCATCCGTTTCCGGATCGATTACTTCCAGGGTTTGTTCATAGTAATTCGGCTCTGAGAAATTCAGCATCCAGTTCGTGTACGCCCGGAAGGTGTAAGTACCTGTTGTAAAGAGACTATCCAAGCTAAAGGAGCCGTTTCCGACGCCCTCTTCAATAAGTAGCATTTTGGATTTTAAGGTTCGGTTGGCACTATCGGTTACAATACAGTAGAGGTTCCGGGTTTCCAGGGACCTCTTTTTGGTGTCTTTGTCCATCACATAGGCCTTAAAGCCGAGTTCTTCCCCTTTGATAAAGACAGATTTATTTAAGTGAATATAAGCTACTTCTCTGGGGAGTTCACTGTAAGTGGTAAAGGAAGAAAATAGCTGATCTAGCCGGGAGTCTTCTTGTGCAGCTATTCCTGTCACGACCAGGACCGATGAAAAAAGGAAAACAATCCATTTCATAGCGCAATTTCTTTTCTAAAAAGATAGGAAAAAAACATGAAAAATGTGGGATGCTCCAGGGAGTTGACAGCAGGCAGTCCCCGTATTCAGAAGTTTGCACTACGGAGTTGGAGCCCTTCGCAAATAAATATTTTTGAACCTTGAACCTTGAACCTTGAACCTTGAACCTTGAACCTTGAACCTTGAACCTGGAACCATGAACCTTGAACCTTGAACCCTGAAGCCCCTTTAAGAACCTCAGGTAATTGGCGCACCATTAGTGGACGCCCCTTCTTCCGGGGTGACAAAAGTGAGTTTCCCATCCGGATTTTCGGCCAGAAGCAGCATCCCCTGGCTTTCCACTCCTCTTAAAGGTCTGGGTGCCAGATTCACCAGAACGGTCACTTTTTTACCGATCAGGGATTCGGGTTCGTAGTGCTCGGCAATGCCGGAGATAATAGTCCGGGTATCCAGCCCGGTATCCACCTTCATAACAATAAGTTTTTTGGTCTTTGGCATTTTCTCAGCTGAGAGAATTGTGCCTACGCGCAGATCCAGTTTGGAAAAGGTTTCATAATCTATGGTTTCCTTCTGAGGCAGGAGTGGCGTATCGGACATTTCATTTTCTTTTTTGGTCTGCATGAGTTTTTCAAGCTGGGCATCAACTTCGGAATCTTCGATCTTTCGAAAAAGCAATTCTGCCGGGGCAATAAGATGTCCCGGAGGAAGGGAATTGGCATGTTCCGGGAGACTACCCCAGGAGGGGAGCGACTTAAGCGACTTAAAATTTAAAATCTGCTTTAATTTTTCAGCGGTAAAGGGTAGAAAAGGCTCTGCCAGAACCGCGAGACCCGCGGCCAGCTGCAGGGCTGTATTTAAAATCGTGCCCACCCGCTCCGGATCTTCTTTGATAACTTTCCAGGGCTCTTCATCGGCAAGATATTTATTGCCCAGACGGGCGAGGCTCATCAGTTCCTGAAGGCCCTCCCGGAACCGAAAGCGATCCAGACTGTCTGAAATCCGTTGTGGAAAATCCGAAAGTGCAAGGAGTACTTCCTGGTCTGTTTTATTGAGACTGGTCCCAGCGGGCACGACGCCATCGAAATATTTATGGGTCAGGACGACCACCCGGTTTACGAAATTTCCAAAAATGGCGACGAGTTCATTATTATTGCGGGCCTGGAAATCCTTCCATGTGAAATCGTTGTCTTTAGTTTCAGGGGCATTGGCGGTAAGTACGTACCGAAGGACATCCTGCATGTCCGGAAAATCCTGCAGGTATTCATGCAGCCAGACCGCCCAGTTTCGTGAAGTCGAAAGTTTTTTACCCTCGAGGTTTAAAAATTCATTCGCGGGGACATTGTCGGGCAGGATATAGCCTCCGTGCGCTTTGAGCATACTGGGGAAGATAATACAATGGAAAACGATATTATCTTTCCCAATAAAATGAAGCAACCGGGTTTTGGGATCTTTCCAATAAGGCTCCCAGTCTTTTCCTTCCCGGGCCGCCCATTCCCGCGTAGAGGAAATATAGCCTATAGGAGCGTCAAACCAGACGTAGAGTACTTTTCCTTCCCCTCCGGGCACGGGTACCGGGATTCCCCAGTCCAGATCCCGGGTAACGGCTCTCGGCTTGAGCCCGTCATCAATCCAGGATTTGCATTGCCCGTATACATTAGGTTTCCAATCGTTCTTATGTCCCTTCAGAATCCATTGCTTTAGAAACCCCTCGTATTGGTCCAAAGGCAGGTACCAGTGACGCGTCTCTTTCAAGATAGGAACAGCTCCGGTGATGACAGATTTGGGACGGATAAGGTCCGTGGCATTTAAGGAAGAACCACAGTGTTCGCACTGGTCTCCATAGGCTTCTTCATAGCCGCATTTCGGACAAGTTCCCGTAACAAAGCGGTCAGCCAGAAACTGCTCCGCCTCCGCATCGTAGAGTTGGGCCCCGGTTTCTTCCAGGAAGTCTCCCTGTTCGTAGAGTTGCTTAAAAAAGTCTGAAGCGGTCTCTGTATGGATTTTTGAGGAGGTTCGGGAATAGTTGTCGAAGGTAATCCCGAATTCCCCAAAAGAAGCCTCGATCATCTTGTGGTACTTGTCGATCAATTCCCTGGGGGTTATCCCTTCTTTTTTAGCCTTCATCGGAATGGCTACCCCGTGCTCGTCACTGCCGCAGACAAAAAGTACATCCTTTCCGGTTAAGCGCAGAAAACGACAGTAGATGTCGGCAGGGACATAGACCCCTGCGAGGTGGCCAATATGAATGGGGCCATTGGTATAGGGTAGGGCGGCGGTGACTGTGGTCCTTGAAAAAGAACCCTCCTGGTGGGTCATAAGTTTGTGCTATGGGACACAAAAATAACCAAATTTAAAAGGGGGGTACAACTTAGAAGCGAAAGAAAAGCCCTCAGGACACCGGACAGATATAAATATCCGGGGCGTCCGGTGCCCGAGGGCATTAACTTTGCGGTTTCGGGGGTTAGGAAACCATAAGGGATTTCGCCATTTTCTGATCCCTTACGCTGATGCGATAGATATATTTACCGGTAGCGAGATGTCTTGGAACCCGGTCTCGTACATTAATATCGAGACTACCTCCCATGAGCATTTCATTGTAAAGCGTCGCGACTTTTTGTCCCAGAATATTAAAAAGGGTTACGTCTACATGAGCCGAAAAGGGCATCTCCAGATGAATATGAGGAGTGGACTCTGTCGGGTAGAAAGGCATGTGGACAATGCCCTCTGCAGGATCACCTGCAGGGAGTTCAGGTAACGGATCAGTTCCGGGACCCGAAGTAGGCGGAGTATGGGGCTCGTCGCTATAAACGATGTCCGGAAATTCGACACCGCTACAATTGAAACCCAGGTTTACGGGGGTGTACGGGTGTCCTAATAAGTGCTGTTCCACCAAAGGAATAGGTACGCAGAGCCATTCCGCCAATACCGTGGCATAAAGGTCCCGAAAGTCCATGGTGTATTCGAGATTCCCCCTGTTGTTGGGACTTTCCAGGGATGGGTGTTCACCGACAAAAGCGCTTCCCTGCAAACCGGATCCAAAGAAGAGGGTAGGTGCTGCTTTTCCGTGATCCGTCCCGTTAGAACCATTTTCAAAAATCCGTCTTCCGAATTCCGAAAAGGTCATGCTGAGTACTTTATCGTCCTGTTGCGTAAAAGTCAGGTCTTCGTAAAAATTGTTTACCGCCACTGAGAGGTTGGTCATCAGGCGCTCGTGCGCCAGGGGTTGATTTCCATGGGTGTCAAAGCCTCCCATAGAGATCATATAGACTTTGGTACCGAGATTTCCTTTGATCAATCGCGCCAAAAGGGCTAGTTGACGCGCAAAATTATTGTCCTGGTATTCCACTTCATTCCGACCCCGCTCGTAGGCATCGTGAATAATGCCCGAGTATTCGTAGGTTGTATTGGCCACACCTCTGAGGAACCGGATCTGGTCGCTGTACATACATTCTCCGAAAAGTTGTGGATCCATATTGTATTGGACCCCGGTTTCGGCAATTTCTTCTAACTGATCGATATTCGAAGTCACAAAGGCGTAGTTGGTTTCCTCACCTTCGAAAACGAGATTTCCAAAATTACCAATCTGTACAGCTGCCGGAGCCGCCGGAGGATTCATCAGGTATTCCGGGTAAATATTCTCGAAATAACGCCCCATCCATCCGGTGTTGAGCCCGCTGAAACCTGTGGTCTCAAGGTCGGTGTTGGCGTAGATATCCGAACCGGTAAAATGAGAAAGACTTTGGTTCTGGTATCCGACTCCGTGAACCGCTTTAAACTGACCTTCTCCCCAAAGGCTTTCCAGAGCCTGCATATAGGAAGGAATCCCAAACTCATCGGTCAGTTTTATGATTTTACTCTCGGGGATATAGATATTCGGCCGGGCATTGGCATAGCTGTCGTACTGTTCAATGGGGATTACCGTACTGAGCCCATCATTTCCTCCCGAGAGTCGGATCAGGATCAGGATACCATCTCCCTCAGCATTCGCGATGGCTGAGGTCAACGGAGAAGGAGAGGATGCAGAAAGGACGTTGCCCCCCAGCATCAGGGAACCCGATCCGGCAATTCCCAGGGCCTGAAGAAAGGAACGCCGACTCCAGACCGTGTGCTCCTGATCGTGTTGGGCGCGTTTTTTCCGCGGGATGGGATTGTGAGAATCACACATAGTAGTAGGTTTATTTTAACTGAAATTCAGGTTGTCGAGCCAAATGCAGGAGCAGCAGGAAAACCTGTTGAGGTACTTCCATACTTACCGCGAGCATCCATAAACCCAAACCACCATCCACATAATCCGGACCGTAATAATTACCGGGCACGTCCTCTATTTTAAACACAGACATGGCGTTTTCAAATTCCTGATCCGTAAGCAGGCCCTTTGTGAGAAATTTGTCCACCAGGGCCCTTACCACGGTTTCGGGGTTACTTGTATTGCTATTGGCTGCACCTACCACCTCCATGGCCAGTGTCCGGAACTGCTCCGGATCTTCCTGGAAATACCTTTGTATCAAGACCTCACTGGTGAGCCAGCGGCCGATCATAAAATTCGTGTTGATCCAGCTTCTGTTCCGTTGCCAACCCGCTACGTCTATCGGATCGAAGAGCTCCTGACCCAATAATCTGGACGATTCCCGGGCAAAGGAAAGATTGGTTTCCGAAGCGTTGAATCCGGTTTCATTGATAAAATTCAGGTAGATATCAAAAGGACTTTTTATAATCACCCCAATCGCATTCTCGTCGAAAAAATGTTGACTTTTAAAGAGTTGAGAGAGCACGGGAGCGATCTCAAAATCATTTGAGACGAAAGTGGCGGCCATTCCGGAAATAATGGTTTGGGCATTTCCCGCAGCATCATTAGAGTCTGGATGGACAAAAAATTCATAAAGCCTTTGACATATAAACCTGGCGATTTCCTGGGGACGCTCCTGAAACAGAATGTCTATGACATCGTCGTATCCCCAGTTCCCGGTTAGTCCGAAAATGGTCTTTGGTCCGCTGTCAAAAGCGGTTTCGTCAAATAGTACAGGGGTCCACCGAACCTCTCCGCGCTCCGTATACCCCGAAAGGGCTTTTGACGTTTCTACTACATCCTCCTCGGTATATCCATTGCCTTCTCCAAGGGTGAAGAGTTCGTATAACTCCCGGGCGTAATTCTCATTCGGGTTTCGCCCATTATTAAAAGCGCCATCCAGATAAAACAGCATGGCATTGGTCAGCCCGATTTCATGCACAAAGGTTTTAAAATTACCCAGGGCATTGCGCTGCAGGCAATTGACGTATTCGTATAAGAAAGCCGGACTATCGTAGACATCCAGTTCGGTTACAAAGTGATTGCTCCAGAAAAAGCTCAGGCGATCTCTTAAGGTATTGGTCTGTAGTTCCCGGATGTAATCCAGGGCTAAGGTATCGATCTGGGTGCGTATGACTGCCCCCCTTGAGTCGTTATCCGCAGGGTAGTTGTCCTGATTCCAGGTTGCCCATTCCGGAGCCGGAATCGGAGGGAGGGTCCGGGCCTGATCAATGATCGCATCCACTAACTGACCGGCAGACTGGCCTAAGGCCTGATCTACGGTCTGTACGGAGGCCCCAAAACCGGATCTCCTGTACAGGTGCTGTATCTGCAACCGGTCCAATGAATTCGTTATGGGGGCCAGGGGCGCGGTATTACAATTCACGAAATACTCCATCGTCATAGCGTGCTTAAAGCAGGTTCTTCAAGTTAGGGACTCTTTTTAAACGCCGGTCAAAAACCGATAGTATCCCATGTCGTGTTTTTTCGATAAAAGGGTGTGCGAAGATATGTTGATCGCTATATTTTTGCGGTGAAACACCTTTATTTTCGATGAACTACACCTTTTGGATATGAATCGAAAAAAAAGGACCCTTGCCGCACACTACAGACAGGGTGTAGCGGGGGAAGAAGCTGCGGCGGCCTATCTGTGCGCTAAGGGGTATGAAATCTGGGGTCGGAATTACCGCTTTCGCAGGGCTGAAATCGATATTCTGGCTTTTGGGGATGGGGTATTGGTAGTTGTAGAAGTCAAAACGCGAACCAGGGGTTTTTATAAGACCCTTTCCCATACCGTATCCCCGTTAAAAATTCAGCGCCTGGTGCGGGCAGCAGACCATTACGTAAGGGCGCACGGTTTGGATATAGAAGTTCGTTTTGACATTATCCAACTCTGTGGAAAACCCGGAAATTACGAGTTAGTGCATCTGAAGAATGCTTTCTATTACTTCTGACTGCAGAACAGGAAAGACGATTCGTTATCCTTTGATATATCCCTCGAGTTCCTGAATAGCAGGGGTTTCCCCCACTTTCCCCCCAGCTTCGATTACGGAATTCCCGTAGACGCGGATAGTAGATTTAATAAAGTCCGATGCCTCGGCCTCAAAAATATTCTCTACATACTTTTGAGGGTTCCTGTCGATATAGGGAAACCAGGTACTGTGAATCTGGATCATGATTCTATGGCCTTTTTTAAAAGTGTGGAGGACATCCTGCAACCTGAAATTTACATCCTCAATTTCGCCAGGAACAAAGGGTTCCGGAGTCTCAAAACTATTTCGGAAACGCCCTCTGAAAACCTCAGAACGCACCAGTTGTTGATATCCTCCCATCACAACATTTTTGGGGTTGTGATCGTATTGGGGATGATCCTGGGGATAGACGTCGATAAGCTTTACGATAAAATCTGCGTCAGAACCGGTCATGGAAACTTTTAATTTTGCCATGATTTCCCCTGCGATTGTTTTGGGATCGGCCAGCGGAGGGGTTACAAAGGTCAGGACATCGGGTCTGCGTGAAGCCTCTCGTTGGTCATCGCTCATAAAGCGGCGGGGGGTAAAGGTGAGGCCTTCCGTCTGTGAGGTATACGGAACCGGTTTTGCAGGGTCGCTCTCGTATTCAAAAATAGCCTTTTCGTCCTGAGGCGTATTCAGGGAAAGCGTTCCGTTTTCGCCAAAATACAGCGATACCGGAGCAATGGATTCCGGGGGCCACTGCTGAAAACTCTTCCATTCTTTTGTACCGGTATCGAACATATAGGCTTCCGGCAGGGGCTTTTCTGCGGTTCCTTTTAAGTGATGGTTAAAAAACCGGCGTTCCACTTCTTTCTGATAATGCGTGGAAATACTGTCGCCGAAATAGATATGATTATGAGTCGTTTTTCCGGCTTCACGTGCCCAGCCTCCGTGATCCCAGGGCCCCATGACAATTGTATTTTGTGCTTTTGGACTGCTGGACTCAATGCGTTTGTAAATATTTAGTGGGCCATAGAGGTCCTCGGCGTCAAACCAGCCTCCGACAGTGAGTACGGCGTGATCCACGTCTTTAAGATGAGGCAGGATATTCCGTTTTTGCCAGAATTCATCGTAATTGGGATGGGAGACGATTTGTTGCCAGAAAAAATTGTCGGAGTGGTAGTTTTCCGTGATGTTTTTTAAAGGGCCCATACTCAGGTGGAAATCGTATCCGTCCGCCGCGGGATTTTCATAAAACCGTCTGATTTTATCCATGTACCAGGGTTCCCTTGTCCGGCCTTCTTTCTGATATCCAAACACCGCGAAAGCTGCCGTATAACTCTGCAGGTACGCTCCCTGGTGGTGAAAATCATCGAAGAAAAAATCGGAAATCGGAGCCTGGGGAGAGGAGGCCTTCAGGGCAGGATGGGCGTCGGGCAGTGCCGCCGCAGTGTAAAAACCCGGATAGGAAATTCCATACATACCTACCTTCCCATTGTTGTTGGGAATGTTTTTTATCAGCCACTCGATGGTATCCCAGGTATCCGAACTCTCATCTATGTCCTTCTTGTTCTTGGGATCATTCCCCGGAATATTGGGGCGCATATTGTCAAAAGTGCCATCGCTCATATAGCGTCCGCGAACGTCCTGATACACCAGGATATACCCATCCCTGACGAGATAGGAAGAGGGGTACCGACTCACCTGATAATCCGTGTAATTTGAAGCGTTGTAACATGTGCGGTTCATCAGTATGGGGAAATCAGAACCCTTGTCTTTGGGCGTGTAGACTACCGTAAAGAGTTCAACCCCGTCCCGCATGGGAATGTGGTATTCCTTCAGATCGTAATGCTGCACCACGTAGAGCGAATCCGTATCCTGACTATATGCCGGAGTAAGTGTGAATACAAGGCCGAGTATGAGGTAAATGAGGTGTTTCATGTGTCTGAATTTGTTAAGATTTAAATATAGGGATTTCACGGCATTCCCAATCGGGTTAAAATCGTCAAAAAAGGGTCTTGGTTCCGGATTGGGTGGTGGACGACCGGACAGCTAGATTACGGGTACTTCGGTTCCGGCCGCCAGCGGTTGCATAATACCCAGGGCCTCCTGTACCGAATGGATATGGGTTGCCGTGAGCAATAATCGCAGCCCTTTCCGGGTTTGCTTCTCTTTCAGGCGGCCCCTTCCGGGATTCGCCTGCAGATATCTCAGAATTTTCCCAAAGCGCTCTGTCTGATAAAACCCGGACTGCTGATCGGCGATAAAATATCCGATAAAACTACCTTTTTTAAGGACGAGTTTTTCGATGCCCAGATCGGAAGCCATCCATTTCAAACGAACAGAATCCAAAAGGTCTGCCGCTTTTACCGGGAGCTTGCCGAACCGATCCTGTAATCGTATCCTAAAGGCTTCAAGTTCCTCCAGGCTGGAAACTTCATTGAGTTCGGTGTAGAGCCTCAGACGCTCGGAAACGGAATTGACAAAGTCGTCTGGAAAAAGCAATTCAAAATCCGTATCGATCTGCACATCCCTGACATATGGCCCTTTCTTGCCAGCTTCCTCCGGATAGAGGTCTTTAAATTCTTCTTCTTTTAATTCGGTAACGGCTTCTGCCAGAATCTTTTGATAGGTTTCAAACCCGATTTCATTGATAAAACCGCTCTGTTCCCCCCCCAGAAGATCCCCCGCACCGCGAATTTCCAGATCCTTCATCGCGATATGAAAACCGCTGCCCAGTTCTGTGAATTGCTCCAGGGCTTCCATGCGTTTGCGGGCCTCCGGCGTCATCACTTCATAAGGAGGGGTAATAAAATAACAAAACGCTTTTTTATTGCTTCGTCCCACACGACCCCGCATTTGGTGGAGATCGCTAAGGCCAAAATTATTGGCATTGTTTATTAGAATGGTATTGGCGTTCGCGACATCCAAACCACTTTCTATAATGGTCGTGGAAACCAGCACGTCGAATTCCCCGTTCATAAAACTCAGCATGGTGGTTTCGAGTTTGCGGCCTTCCATCTGCCCGTGCCCAATTCCAACCTTCGCCTGTGGGACCAGGCGTTGTATCATCCCGGCAACCTCCCTGATATTCTCTATTCGGTTATGTACAAAAAAGACCTGTCCGCCTCTCTGGATTTCATACGAGATCGCATCCCTGATCGTAGGTTCATGCAGACGAATTACCCGGCTCTCGATAGGATAGCGGTTCGGTGGCGGGGTGTTGATGACGGATAAATCGCGGGCGGCCATAAGGCTGAACTGCAGCGTCCTGGGAATGGGTGTGGCCGTAAGGGTGAGCACATCTATATTTTCCTTAAGGGCCTTGAGTTTGTCTTTGACGGCAACTCCGAATTTCTGTTCTTCATCTACGATCAGCAGGCCGAGATCTTTAAAAGCAACGTTCTTGCCTACCAGTTGATGCGTCCCTATAACAATATCCAGGGAACCGGAAGAGAGGCCCTCCAGGACTATTTTTCGTTCCTTAGCCGAGCGGAAACGGTTGAGGTAATCCACACTCACCGGCATCTCTTTAAGTCGTTCGCTCAGGGTGCGGTAATGTTGAAAGGCCAAAATAGTCGTCGGCACGAGAATGGCGACCTGTTTTCCATTGTCCACGGCTTTAAAAGCAGCCCGAATAGCCACTTCGGTTTTTCCAAAACCCACATCCCCGCAAATGAGCCGATCCATAGGCTGGGCGGTTTCCATATCTTTTTTCACCGCCTCGGTGGCCGTACTTTGATCCGGGGTATCCTCGTAGAGAAATGAAGCCTCCAGTTCGTGCTGCAGATAACTATCCGGGCCGTACTGAAAACCCTGTTTCAGGCGCCTTTTGGCGTAGACCTGGATCAGGTCAAAAGCTATTTTCTTTACCCGGCTTTTGGTTTTCTGTTTCAGTTTTTTCCAGGCTGCAGAACCGAGCTTGTAAATCTTGGGTTTAGCGCCATCTTTCCCGTTGTATTTTGCAATCTTATGGAGGGAGTGAATACTGACATAGAGGATGTCGCGGTCCCCATAGATCAGTTTAATGGCTTCCTGTTGTTTTCCCTCCACTTCAATTTTTTGAAGGCCTCCGAAAGTTCCGATTCCGTGATCGATATGGGTGACGTAATCTCCCACTTCCAGTTTGTTGAGTTCCTTCAGTGTAATGGATTGTTTTTTGGCGTATCCGTTGCGGAGGTGAAAGCGGTGATAGCGTTCAAAAATCTGGTGATCCGTATAACAGCAGAGCCCCAGGGTATCGGATTCAAATCCCTGATAGAGCGACTGGACAAGGGTGGTATAAGGCACATCGTGGCCGATTTCGTCAAAAATGTCGTGAAATCGTTTTGCCTGTTGTTCGCTGGCACAAAAGATAAAGTTCCGCATTCCAGCCTGCTGGTTTTCCCGCAGGGCTTCCAGGAGGAGGTCGAAATGTTTATTAAAGGCGGGTTGCGGACGTGTGGTGATTTCAATTTCAACAGGAACTTCTCCGGCTGCGGGCGCAGGGGCCTCAAGGCTGATTCTACGGAAGTTTCCAACGGCCTCTTGAAATTCAGCACCAGTGAGGAAAAGAGCCTCGGGTCTGGCGTGCTTTATGGTTTCCGATAGTTTCTTAAAGGCAGTGGTGGCTTTTTCGAATAGCTGATCCAGGCGGCCTTCACATAAAGCGGGATTTTTCCGCACGATTACCGTATCCCCGGCTATGTACTCGAGAAAAGAAACCCTGGATTCATGGACGAGCTTGTCGGTAACATTGGGCATGACAGAGATCTTACTGACCCGCTGGGTGGATAACTGGGTTTCAACATCAAAACTGCGGATACTTTCAATTTCGTCTCCAAAAAATTCTAAGCGGTAGGGTTCATCATGGGAAAAGGAAAAGACATCCAGAATTCCCCCCCGGACAGAAAATTCTCCGGGTTCAGAGACAAAATCCACGCGTTTGAAATGGTACTCAAAGAGGGTTTCGTTGAGAAAGTCCAGGGAGAGCTTGTCTCCTGTCGATATTTTAAGTGTGTGCTTTTCGAGTTCTTTTCGGGTGACGACTTTTTCAAAAAGCGCATCCGGGTAGGTAACGATCAGGGCGGGTTTTCGTCGGGAATTGATCCGACTCAGCACCTCAGCCCGCAGCAGGACATTTGCGTTATCTGTGTCTTCAATATCGTAGGGTCGCCGGTAACTGCCCGGATAGAAGAGTACAGTCTCCGGGTCCAGGAGTTCTTCCAGGTCGTTCAGATAATAAGCCGCCTCTTCCTTATCATTCAGGACGAATAAAAATGCCTTTTCACAGGCCTTGAAACTCTCTGAAATCTGAAAAGAAAGAGCAGAACCTGTAAGTCCTTTTAAATGGATGGTGGCCCGGGGTTCGTTAAGGGTTTCCACAAGTTTGCCGAAGGTCGGGTCATTTGTGAAACGTTTATTGATGTATTCCAGGCTCAAAGAAGGAAATTTTGGCAAAAGTACGAGGCAAATCTGGCCCGTACAAAAGTTAGGCCTCAAATTGCAAAAATGAAAACCGGGGTCTTTACAATCCCGGCTGTGATTCGCTTGGAGTTGCGGGTGCTATAGGGATAATACTGTCCTCCGCCAGCGCATAAACAGCATCCCCCGCCTTAATTTTCATAACATGACTTCCTGTGAAAGCCCCGAAAGCGGGTAGGATTAGCTGCCGGTTTCGCAAATGAAAGCAGGGTACACGCACGGATTGCCTTCCATCACCTCTGAGACGTACCGCAGGATGAATATGCCCGCAGATGTTATATCCTACAAAAGTTTTCAGGGGATGATGAGAATACGTGAAAGGCTCCGAAATCAGGGAGGAACAAACCTGTATCCCAATTTTTTCAAAAGGTTGGGCCCCCAGGATGTCATGGTTTCCCTCCACCAGCAGTAGTTTGGCCTGGCATGTTTTGACCCAGGAGGCAAAAAAATCCCATTCCCGGTTCATATGCGAATGAAAAAGGTCTCCCAAAAAAATTATGGATTGAGGCCGGAATGTCTGGATCAGGCCGTCCAGACGTTTAAAATTCCTACTGGTGGCCTGCAGCGGAACGGCGGCTCCGTGTTTGCGAAAATGACTGATTTTCCCAAGATGTACATCACTGACCAGCAGTTCCGCATTTTGCTCCCGGTACAGGGCGCCCCAGGGATGCAGGTGCACTATTTCTCCTCCCAATGCAACAACTTGTGTCATCTGTTCAAAGGTATCAAAACTCCCGCGGGAGAAAAATGAACCCATCGGGGTTAACGCCTTAATTTTTCCGTCATCCGTCGGATTCGGTCCGCCAGTTTTTCACTGGATAATTTTTCCCTCAGGCGGTCGGTAATGATCGGAAAGGAAAAGGGAGTGGGCTGTTGGCAGGATTTCCAGACGTGCTTTTGAGTGCCAATCCGCTCCAGGGCCAGGCGCAGTCGTCCCTCCTCCAACTGGTGTTCGAAAGTCTCCTGAAAAGCTTGTTGAAACAGAAGATTGTCGGGTTCATAGTCTCTGAAAACTTCAAATAACAATTGGGAATTGCTTTGCAGGTGTTTCAGCTTGATTCCTTTTTTGGGGTAACCTGAAAAAACGAGGCCGCTAATTACTGCAATATCCCGGAATTTTCGGCGGGCCATTTCTGTAGCGTTCAGGCTTTTTTGAAGATCGTCCATAAGATAGCTGGGGGAAAACAGGTCGTTGTCCAGTACCATTTGCATGTCAACCGCCTGGTCCGAAAGGAGTTCGAAGCCATAATCGTTATAGGCAAGAGAAAAAGTTATGGGAGCGAGGAGGCTGATTCTGTAACTTAACAGACTGGCCATGGCCTCGTGAACAAAGCGCCCTTCAAAAGGATAGAAAATATGGTGGTACCCGTCTGAGGTCTTAAACGTTTCGATCAGAAATTCCCCGGGACCCGGCACCAGGCTCTCGAGGCGTTGCCGTTCAAAAAGCGGTTGCAGGTTCCGGATTTCTTCTGATTGTTCTGTTTCAGGAAGGATGGCGGTATACAATTCCTGCCTGAGTAATTCAGACATTTGGGCGGAAAGGGTCAGGCGTCCGCCCATCCAGCTGGGGACACGCGTGGTTTTGGCCCGGGATGTGCGAACGAGCACCTGCATTTCCCGAATCCGCAGAAACTCCAGGTTGCGTCCCGCAAAGGTAAATACATCCCCGCTCTGAAGTTGGGCGGCGAACCATTCCTCAACCGTTCCAATGTATCCTCCTTTCTGATACCGGACGGTAAGATCGGCATCCCCGACAATGGTCCCGATCTGAAAGCGATGGCGCATGGCCACTCCCCGGTTGACCACTTTGAAGCGCCCGTCTTCGAGAACCTCCACTTTTTTGTACTCGTCATAACTGTTGAGGCTCTGGCTACCCAGTACAAGGAACTTGAGGAGCCACTGCCACTGTTCCTGTGTCATCCCCTGGTAGCAAAAAGTACTTTGGACTTCTCTATAAATAACTGCCGCGTCAAACCCTTCAGAAACAGCCAGGGTGGTGAGGTACTGCACCAGCACATCAAAACTATTCAGATAAGGCATCCGGTCTTCGATTCCTTCTCCGGTTACCGTTTTCTTTAAAGCGGCAGCTTCGACTAACTCAATGGCGTGTGTGGGTAGAAAATAGATCAGGCTTTCTTCCCCGGGACGGTGACCACTCCTTCCGGCACGCTGCAAAAATCGGGCAACGCCCTTAGGACCTCCGATCTGAATAACGGTCTCCACGGGGGCAAAATCAACACCGAGGTCGAGGCTGGAGGTACAGACAACAGCCCGTAGTCGGCCTTTGCGAATGGCCTGTTCCACCCATATACGGGTATCTTTATTTATGCTTCCGTGGTGCATGGCAATTTCCCCGGCCAGATCCGGGAACCGTTCCAGAAGTTTCTGAAACCAGATTTCACATTGGCTTCGCGTGTTGGTAAATATCAGCGTGGTTTTGCTGGCGCGGATAATTTCAATGACGGAATCAAGTAAGTGCAGTCCGAGGTGGCCGCGCCAGGGAAACGTCTCCATAGTTTCGGGCAGGATACTGCGGACGGTGATTCGTTTTTTTAAATGGGCGCGGATCAGTACAGAATTAGAGAGCGCCTCAGACCCCGGCCCCAACAATACTTCCCGCGCCTGTTCCAGGTTGCCGATTGTGGCGGAGATCCCCCAAATTCTCAGGGCTCCAGAAACCGTTTTCAAACGGGAGAGGGCCAGTTCCATCTGTACTCCCCTTTTACTGCCCAGAAGTTCGTGCCATTCATCTACCACAATGGCGTAACACTTCCCAAAGGTTTGTGTATAGCCTTTGGAAGCCAGCAATAACTGCAGGCTCTCCGGGGTGGTGATAAGCAGATCGGGCATTTTTTTGCGCTGTCGGGCCCGCTCGCTCTCGGAGGTGTCCCCGGTACGTATTCCCACCGTAAATGGAATCCCAAGATCACGGATGATCCGTTCGGCCGATTGGAGAATTTCCCCGGAAAGCGCTCTGAGCGGTGTGATCCATACGGCCTTCAGGCCCTGGGGCGGGGCCCCCCGGGTATCGGCCTGGGTTTTTAAATAATGCAGTATAATGGGAAACCAGAGCGCAAAGGTTTTACCACTCCCGGTGGGGGCATTCAGCAACCCGTTTTTTCCCTCCAGAAAAGCTTCCCACGTCTGCTGTTGGAAGTCAAAGGGAGACCAGCCCTGCTGCACGAACCACGCGTGAGCCTTTGAAATCCAAAGGTCGTTTCCTGCTTTTTTTGTCATTTTCAGGGAATCAGGAGCGTTCAAGAGATCCGGGCAAAGGTCCTCCGCCTGACAGGAATTACCCTGGTCTGTGGATTCAAATAACGGTTTTTTCATAGCGTCACCAAGTTACGGAATATTCGGTTTGTCCATATCGTAATGCACGAGTGGACCTATGGTGTGGAATGGCTATGGCTTCTCTGGTTTAGGTACGGAAAAAGGGTATATTTGCACTAAAATATTTCGATGCCGATTATAGATTTATATAACAATAGCGAAAGCCGGAGGAACCTCGCACATTTTGCGGCTATGGCTTCCCTTGCGGTAGTAGACGGAGAGATCAATCCTCAGGAGAAGAAAATTCTGGATCGCTTTGCTGAAAAACTCGGGATTACTGAGGCCGAATACAAAGAGGTGATGCGGAAGGAAAATAAGTATCCGATTGAGAGTCCGCTCGAGTTGGACGAACGGCTGGAGCGCCTTCACGATTTCTTCCGGATTATTTTTGCAGATAATGATATCGAGGGAGATCAGATGGGTATGGTAGAGAAGTATGCCGTAGCATTGGGTTTTCCGCCGGGTAAAGCCCACCAACTGGTCGAAAAATCCACAAAAATCTTCAAGGGTCAGATTCCCTTCGAAGACTATAAATACCTGATGGCAAAGTAATTATTGCCTTCCTGCCATAAATGACTCAGCTTTCTCAACCATTCGCGGGCTTCCGCAGAAAAAAGGTACGCGCTGATGCAGTTCCTTCGGTTGAATCTCCATGATTCTACCGAAGCCATCAGATGCTTTTCCCTGGGCTTGTTCAGCCAGGAAAGCCATAGGGTTACATTCATATAATAAACGCAGTTTTCCGTCTGAATTGACACTGCTTTTAGGATAGATGTAAATGCCACCTTTAATCATGTTGCGATGGAAATCTGAGACCAGCGATCCGATATATCGTGACGTATACGGCCGGTCATCCTCTTCCATTTGGCAATATTTGATATAGTCTTTTACCCCCTGGGGAAAATGGATGTAATTCCCTTCGTTTACCGAATAGATGTTTCCGGTTTCCGGAAACTGCATGTCGGGATGCGAGAGGTAAAATGTCCCGATAGCGGGGTTTAAGGTGAAGCCATTGACCCCGTGTCCGGTGGTATAGACCAGCATTGTGGAGGTTCCGTAGACGATATAACCTGCAGCTACCTGATTGATGCCCGGTTGCAGAAAATCCTCAAGGGTTACCGCGCTGCCAATAGGGGTCACCCGTCGGTAAATTGAAAAAATAGTACCCACCGATACATTGACATCGATATTGGAAGAGCCATCGAGCGGGTCTATCAGAACCACATATTTGTTCTGATGCCGATTGTCCAGGCTGTTGATGGCGATAAAATCATCCTCTTCTTCCGAGGCAATACCACAGACAATTTCGCGGTTTTTCAAGGTTTGAATAAAGCGTTCATTGGCCAGGACATCGAGTTTTTGCTGGTTCTCCCCCTGAATGTTGGTGTCGCCGGCAGCCCCGAGAATATCGATAAGGCCGGCTTTGTTTACTTCGTGGTTGACTACTTTTGCAGCCAGACGTATGGCGTTTATTAGTTTGGAAAGCTCACCGGAGGAATACTTAAATTCGTCCTGGTTTTCGATAATAAACTCCCCGAGCGTTTTTTTCTTTTGCTGCATGGGCTAAGGTTGGGTTTTTGTCAGCACAAATATCGCTTATTTTGTAAGACTAGAACGATTTCGTACTGGTCAGAACGGCCAGTTAGGGCACTTATTGCTTTATTTGCAAACTATGACTAAATATAAAATACGACCGGCTAAGCCAGGGGATATGGGAGCAGTCCTGCAATTGATTCGGGAACTCGCCGTCTTTGAACGAGAACCTGATGCAGTAGAAATCAGCGTAGAGGACCTGGTACGGGATGGTTTTGGGCCGGTGCCACGGTTTCAGTGTTATGTAGCCGAAGAGGAAGGAAAAGTTCTGGCAATGGCTTTGTGTTATCCCCGATACTCTACCTGGAAGGGTTTGGTGGTCCATCTCGAAGATTTGGTTGTGACCGAAGCGGCCCGGGGACGTGGAATCGGCGGAGCCCTGCTCACGGCAGTAATCCGCTATGCACGGGACCGGGGTGCCCGACGCGCCAGCTGGGAAGTGCTCGACTGGAATGATCCGGCCATAGATTTTTACGCCGACAGGGGTGCGCGTATATTAACAGACTGGAACCTGGTGCAGCTGGACGCCAGTGGAATAGACAGGTATTTAGAGCGATATGAGGATTTATAAATTTGGAGGAGCTTCGGTAAAAGACGCAGAAGGGGTCAGGAATCTGGTTCGGGTGCTTCGCGAAACGGGCACGGAAAAGACATTTCTGGTGGTCTCGGCCATGGGAAAAATGACCAATGCCCTTGAGGCCGCAGTAAATGCTTACTTCGAGGATAAAGACGCCGTAACATCCGCCCTGGAGGCCGTAGAATCCTTCCATCTTGAAATCCTCCGGGAGTTGTTTCCATCAGAAGGACATCGGGTGTACCGCGAGGTTCGAAAGCTCTTTGAAGAAGTCCGGGGATTTTTATCCTGGAACAAGTCGCCCAAATACGCTTTTGTATACGATCAGGTAGTGGGGTATGGTGAATTGCTTTCCACCCGCATAATCAGTGAATATCTCAACGAGCAAGAGATTGAGAATGCGCTATTGGATATCCGCCGGTATATTAAAACCGATTCGAATTACAGGGATGTTCGGGTGGACTGGACCAAAACCCAGAAAGAAATTGCCGCGTTAAGCGGATCTTCAAAGTTATATATCACCCAGGGCTTTCTGGGTAGTGATGACAATAACTTCACGACCACCCTCGGTAGAGAAGGCTCCGATTACACGGCTGCAATCATTGCGTTTTGCCTGAATGCAGAATCCGTAACTATCTGGAAGGACGTTCCCGGGGTCCTCAATGCAGACCCCCGCTATTTTGAGAAGCCCCGCTTGCTGAACCGTATTTCGTACCGCGAAGCGATTGAACTCGCGTTTTACGGAGCTACCGTAATTCATCCGAAAACACTTCAGCCTTTACAGCGCAAGGAAATCCCCTTATATGTAAAGTCCTTCCTCAATCCTTTAAACCCGGGTACTCATGTGGGAAAAGGTATCGCCCTGGAGCCCAAAATACCATGCTTCATCCTTAAGAAAAACCAGGTTTTGATGAAATTGTCTTCTCTGGATTTTTCCTTTATCGTGGAAGAAAACATCAGCGAGATTTTTAAGCTGCTGCACGATTACAAAATGAAGGTAGACCTGATTCAGAATTCGGCCATTAGCTTTTCAGTCTGTTTTGACAACCGATTTGGTCAGCTGCCCGAGTTGCTGCAACACCTCAAGGGAAAGTATCGGGTGAAACATCACGAAGGGGTGTCTTTGTATACGGTTCGGCATTTTGATTCAAAGGCGATTGCTTCTCTGCTCAACGGCAGGGATGTGTTGTTGGAACAGCGCGGTAAGGAAACTGTACAACTTGTTATAAAAACCTAAGTCCGGGACCCTCATTTTTTTATCTTTATCTCCTCAATTCCATGGATTATGAGTCTTGTTACGGCTAAGGAAGTCGCGCGGGCGATTCAGCTGGATCGCTACGGCCCCTTGGGCACTGCTATAGGCTGGGTCCTTATGCGGATTACCCGGATGAGCAGCATTAACAGGGTCTATGAAATGTACAAGGACCTTCCCGGACCCGAATTTCTCGACGCCATCCTTAAGTATTACGAAATTGACTTTGAGATTCCCGAGGAGGATTTTAAACGCCTCCCCAAAGAAGGGGCATATATTACCATCAGCAACCATCCCCTGGGCGGGATTGACGGGATCTTACTTTTAAAGCTTCTGTTGGCCCGGCGCCCGGACTTTAAAATAATTGCGAATTTTCTCTTACAGCGGATAGAACCTTTACGCCCGTTCATTCTACCGGTCAACCCTTTCGAAAACCACAAGGATGCGAAGAGTTCTGTCCTCGGGTTTAAGAGGGCTATGGAGCATCTCGGAAAGGGGCATCCTCTCGGAATTTTTCCGGCGGGAGAGGTTTCCACCTACAAGGATGGAAAACTCATTGTTGACAAACCCTGGGAAGAAGCAGCGGTGAAACTGATCCGAAAATCCGGAGTACCGGTGGTTCCGATTTATTTTCACGCCCGAAACAGTAGGTTGTTCTATAGACTCTCCCGAATCAGCGACCTGCTGAGAACCGCGAAATTACCTTCGGAGCCGGCTACACAGCACAGCAGAGGTATTAAGGTGAGGATCGGACAGCCGATTTCCCTGGAGATGCAGCAGGAGCAGGAAACCCTGGAGGACTTTACAGATTTGTTGAGACGGAAAACCTATATGCTGGCCAATGCCTACGAAAAAGAGCGGTTTATAGACCAATTGCCCTCGGCGATTAAAATTACAAAGCCACCCCGTAAAATTGCTTCGGCTGTCCGCACCGAGGTTATTGAAGGCGAAATTGAAAAGCTCCGGGAAAAGGAATGTCGGTTGTTACAAAGTAAAAATTACGAGGTTTTTTTAGCTCAGAAAAAAGACATGCCCTTTATTCTCCAGGAGATTGGACGACAGCGGGAAATGACTTTCAGGGCTATTGGAGAAGGGACAAATAACGCTGTAGATCTGGACCGGTTTGACGAATATTATCACCATCTTTTTCTTTGGGATGATACAGACAAACGCATCGTAGGGGCGTACCGAATGGGAATGGGGGCTGCGATTTATAAGGAATACGGAATTGACGGGTTTTACCTTCAGGAACTCTTTCGGGTGGAGCCCGAATTGTATCCGATGATGCAGCGCTCCATTGAAATGGGACGGGCCTATATCGTTTCAGATTACCAACAACGGCCCATGCCATTGTTTCTGCTTTGGAAGGGAATTGTGCACACTACCCTGAGATACCCTGAACACGAATACCTTATAGGGGGCGTGAGCATCAGCAATCAGTTTTCGAATTTTTCGAAATCCCTGATGATCGAATTTATGAAATCCAATTATTGGGATCCCTATGTCGCCCAATACATTCGTCCAAAAAAGGAATTTAAGGTAAAGCTTAAAGATGCTGACAAAGAGTTCGTATTTGACGAAACCGAGGCGGATCTCAACAAGTTTGACAAGCTCATTGACGAAGTAGAACCGGGTGCCCTGCGGCTTCCCGTGCTTATTAAAAAATACATCAAACAAAATGCCCGTGTAGTGGCTTTTAACGTGGACCCCCTCTTTAATAATGCGGTCGATGGGTTGATGTATATTAAAATTTCCGACCTGCCTGAAAGCACCGTGAAGCCTGTAATGGAGGAATTTCAGGCTGAATTGGAGCGAAAATTAAACGAGGACACCCCCACAGATTAAAGGTGGCGCCCCCGTTTAGTGTTGGTGGATCAGGCCCGGATTACCGGTCGTTTTACTGCGAATGCCTGTAGTACCCGACCGGAAAACTTTACCTTTTAGCATCCTTTAAAGGTCTTAGAACCAGGGTTTTCTGCCCACCTGATAGGTATTGTAAAAGTCCTCGTCAGATTTGGTCAGGTAAATGATGCCTTCCACCAGACCGATCATTCCGGTAGCCCACAACAGAAATACTCCGATCCCGACGCAGCTCAGCACCATTCCAATTGTAGAAATTACAAGCATTATAATGCCTTCTTTCTGGTATCCGAGAATAAACTTATGAATGCCTGCCCATCCCAGGACAATGGCCAGAATCCCTGCTAAAATCTTTTTATTTTCTCCTTGTGTTACAGACTTAAAGCCATCGCTGAATTCCTCAGCGGTTTTTTTGGCTTCATCTTTAAAACCACTTGCGGCCTCCTCGGCTTCCGCCCCGAATTCGTCCGCCTTTTGTTTGGCTTTCTCGCCGAACTCTTTGGCCCTGGCTTTCGCCTCTTCGCTCATTTCAGAGGCTTCGTCGGCCAGTTCCCCGGCTTTTTTCTTCGCTTTGTCAAAGGCGTCCTCTGCCTGATCTCCTAAATCTTTTTTGTCTTTAGCCATGGTGTTTTATCCTAAGTTGATTGCCCAATACAATTTAACAAAATAAAGCTGTAATAAAAACCCGCTTCCCACGAATCCCTAATGTGCCCTTTTGTTCCCTTCAGGTTCCATGATCGGCCCCGGTTTGCCATACAAAGGGGTTTTCGTTTCCCGGAAACCTGCAGTGTCTTCTTTATGGAACATACTCAAATACTTTGAGATGCCCGCGAAGGTATCCCTCGCCGGGAAAGGGTTTCAAAAAGGGTGTCCCTGTCAAACATCGACCCAACCTGAGGAGGCCCGCACTATAATCTCCTCTTTGCTAAAGTTTTCACATGGGATCACGGCAGGTTATCTCCGAATTTGTTTTTCATAAATCAGGATCCAGTCAGCAACGCTTATTTTTCTGCAGAGTTCCCCAAGAAGGCTATAAGGAATGTGCTCCGGGTTTTTAAAGCGGACACAGCTCTTACCCATATCCAATTTGGTATTTACCCGGGCCTTATAAGTTTCTGTAAACCAGTTTTTTATTTCGGGATCGGCATATAAACCGCTGTGGTAAAAGGCAATGTAGTTTTTCTGTGAAGCGATATTGAGGAAGGGAAGCGGGAGTTGCGGATTGCAGTGATATCCTCCGGGGTATATGGAGTGGGGGACGACATATCCGATCATCCCATAGCTCATCGTTTCTTCAAAACCTGCGGGAAGATTTTCCAGTATACACTTGCGCAGAAGACGCATAGGCTCTTGACGGACCTGGGGCAACTGGTCTATGTAGATTTGCGGACTGCTGGCTTCAGATTTCACAGGACGGACTTTAAAGCGCCCGGGAGCACTCTTATGTGCTGTAAGTTACGGAAAATGAGATTGTATCTTTTCGACAACCGTACGGGCCAGTTTTTCTTTGCTTTCCACGGTCCATCCGGCCACGTGGGGACTGAGAAGTACATTCGGTGCCTCGATCAGATATTTAAAAGAAGGCGGCATCTCCTGGGTGCGGAACAGGGATTCAAAAGAAGCTTTTTCATATTCCAGCACGTCCAGGCCTGCTCCGAGTATTTTACCCTTTTGCAGGGCATCGACCAAAGCATCTGTAACTACACATTTTCCCCTTGCGGTATTGAGCAACCAGAAAGGCTTATGAAAGGCCTCAATAAACTCGGAATTTACCATTTGAGCAGTTTCGGGGGTCTCGGGCACGTGCAGACTGACGATATCTGCTCTTTTTCGGAATTCCATAATGCCCACTTGCCGGGCATCTTCGTTGCCCACACCTCCTAAGATGTCGTAACAAATAACTTCTGCCTCAAAACCTCTCAATCTTTGGGCAAAGGCTTTTCCCATATTCCCATACCCGATAATGCCTACGGTTTTCCCTCCAATTTCCAGGCCCCGGTTGGCCTCCCGTCTCCAAAGGCCCTGCCGTACCCCGGCATTCGCCGTACAGAGTTTATTGAAAAGCGCCAGCAGCATCCCAAGGGTATGTTCGCCCACCGCATCCCGGTTTCCTTCGGGTGCCGCGGCCAGAAAAATCCCTTTCTCTTTGGCGCAGGCGACATCGATATTCTCGAGTCCGGCGCCCACGCGGCCTATAAACTGGAGTTTATCTGCCCGGTCCAGTAAGGTCTGGTCTACAGGAAGCCGACTGCGAAGGATCAACCCCTGATACATCCCTATTTTATCGAGAATGACCTCCTGGGGGCTTGTGTAATCCAAATGGTTTTCAAAACCGAGCTTTTCAAATTCCTCCAGGAGGAGCGGGTGATTTTCATCCAGGTGAAGTACCTTAATCATAGGGGATTGGCGAAATTAAATTGAACATGTATGCGGTCAGATACCCAGTACTGTCTGTGCGATCCAGAAATAAATAAGGATCCCGAAGATATCATTGCTCGTTGTAATAAAGGGGCCTGTGGCTATGGCGGGGTCAATACCTCTTTTATGCAGGAAAAGAGGGATAAAAGTCCCTATGATTCCGGCGACAATGATCACGGCAATCAGGGAAATTGAAATTGCCAGGGCCGTCGGAAAATCGCCTTTCCAGACCCATGTAAAAATCAGGAGCGCCGCTGAGAGGATCAGCCCGTTGAGTGTGGCCAAAAGCAGCTCTTTCATCAGGCGATCGGAGATGCTGCCTTTAAGATCGTCGTTCGCCAGACCCTGTACGATAATGGCACTGGACTGGACGCCTACATTTCCCGCCATAGCAGCGATCAGTGGAGTGAAGAAAAACAAAATAGCATGGTCGCTGATCATCGATTCAAAACTTCCCATGATCCCCGCAGCACCCACGCCACCGACCAGCCCTAAAAACAACCAGGGTAACCGGGCTCGCGTGAGTTCCCAGATGCTGTCATCCGCCTCCACATCCTGCGAGATACCCGCAGCGAGCTGATAGTCTTTTTCGGCTTCCTCCCGGATCACATCCACGATATCATCAATGGTAATCCGCCCGACCAGTCGGCCGATCTCATCCACAACCGGGATAGCCTCCAGGTCGTATTTAGACATAATCTTAGCGACCTCTTCCGGTTTTTCGTTCACATTTACGGAATCTACTTTCGGAATATAGACATCCCGGATATGGGCGGTCATGGAGGCAGTCAACAGGTCCTTCAGCGAAAGGCGTCCTTTGAGCAGGCCGTCGTCGTCCACAACGTAGATGGAATGCACCCGGGTGACGCTTTCGGCTTGTTGCCGCATTTCTTTAACACAATTGAGGATGGTCCAGTTTTCATTGACCTTTACAAGCTCTTTGGCCATAAGTCCACCGGCGGAATTCTCATCGTAGCGAAGCAAATCGACGATATCCCTGGCGTGTTGTCGGTCCGAGATAGCCGAAATGACCTCCTGCACAATTTCTTTCGGAAGTTCTCCTACAATATCTGCGGCATCATCCGTATCGAGTTCCGCCAGCTCGTCTGCGATCTCGACCGAAGAGAGGTTACCCAGGATGGCCTCCCGCAAATCCTCGTCCAGCTCCGTAAGCACATCAGAGGTATGCTCACTATTGAGAAGTTTGATCAGATAGGTGGCCTGTTCCTCGTTAAGCTCATTAATCACTTCGGCAATATCCGCATAGTGGTATTCCTCCATCATCGTATGGAGTGCAGTATTGTTCTGGTGCTCAATGTGCTCCTCAATGGAAGTGAGCAGTTCTTCTGTAAGCTTAAAGGGCGTCATCCGAGATTCGCTGAGACAGGGTGATAAATTCCAGAACACTTAATTGTTCCGGGCGTTTGCCAAAGATAGTATCTTCTTTTAGATTCTCTGAGAGATTCAGGCTTTTCAGGCTATTGCGCAGCGTTTTACGTCTTTGGTTGAAGGCGGCCTTGACCACATGGAAAAATACCTTTTCATCAAAGGACAACTGCCAGTGCTCCCGTCGTGCCAGGTGCAAAACTCCTGAAGAAACTGCCGGGGGCGGATTAAACACTTCCGGGGGAACCGTAAAGCAATATTCTGCCCGGTAAAAGGCCTGGACCAGGACGGAGAGAATGCCATAGACTTTACTCCCCGGAGCGGAACAGATTCGCTCTGCGACTTCTTTTTGGAACATTCCGCTGAATTCAGGTATGCGATCCCGGTGTTCCAGGAGACGGAATACGATTTGGGTGGAAATATTGTAGGGAAAATTCCCTGTAATGGCAAAGGCCTGACCGGAAAAGAGGGGCTCCAGAGGCATCTTGAGAAAGTCCGCTTCCACCACTTCCAAAAAACGTTTTCTTTCTGCTTCCGGGAGTTGGGGCATGAAGCGGGTATGGAGGTACTCCACAGATTCCCGATCCAGTTCCACGGCGATCAGCACTATAGGACGCTGCAGGAGAAATTCAGTTAAAACACCTGTTCCCGGGCCAATTTCCAAGACATTTGAAGTTTGGGTAAGCTGAAGGGTTTCGGCAATTCGCGCTGCAATAGAGACGTCTTTCAGGAAATGCTGACCCAGGTATTTTTTTGGTCTGACTTCAGAGCGCTCATGTCGGTCTTTTTGTCTTTTGCCCTGCCGAGGAGCGTTCTGTTTGCGTTTCATTGGTGATCGCTGATAATTTCAAGTTCGGTGCGAAAGGCGACAAATGCCTCCCCAAACCGATCGAATCCATCCTGACGCATTCTGGCTGCGTCCTCCTTGTAGTAGGCTTCGAGTTGCTTCCTGCTCTGTGTTTGGTATTGCACTGCATAGGTGAAACCCCCGGTCTCCTCTTCGACAAGTACCCTGCACATTCGCGCGGAGCTGAATTTTCGGGTACCCAGCATTTGCGGGATATGGATTTGATTCATCCATTCCAACCATGCGTTGTGAATGGAAGGGTCTACATTGATCGTTACATTATAAATATACATGGGCGCTGTCCTTAAAGCCTTAATTCACCGGATCTCCTCTCAGGATTCGGAACTGTTTCCGCGCTTGTGGAAAATAATAACTGTCCTGGAATCGAAAGATAATTTCTCTGTACTGCTCCATCGCCTTTTCAGGCTCATCCAACTTTGTACGGTACAGCTCTGCGAGTGCGAAGTGCGCATCATCGGCAAGGATATCGGATCCAAAAAACTCTGTTATTTTTAAGTAGCTCATACGCGATCCGGCGTAGTCCTGAATGTCCTCAAGAAGTTTACCCTGCATCAACAGGGCTTCATCCTCTATGCGTTCACCTTTGTGAGCAAGCAGGAGCTCCTCAAGGACACTCAAGGCTTCAGACTGTTTTTTGCGATAGGACAAGAGGTCTGCCTGCGCATATTTTCGAAGTGCAGTTTGGGTGGAATCTTCTAAGGAATTGTCTGAAATGATCAGACTCAGCTGCATCGCATCATTAGCGATAAGCTGAGAGGTGGAATTGCGGAGTACTTTGAGCTGGGTGAGTGCCCAGTCAAAATCGCCCTTGTAAAAGCTTGTCTGTGCCACCTTAAAACGAGCCTCCTGCCCCATGACATCATTCTTGAGTTCTTTCTGGACTTGCGTAAAAAGGATTAGAGCTTCATTAAAGCGCTGATTGTAAACAAGGATGTCACCGAGATTTAGTTTTACATACCCCTCTGTATAGTCCGGTAAAGGTTGTTCCAGGCTCCTTTTAAGAATCTCAATAGCCTTTTCAGGCTGTTCCATACGAAAGGTCAGGAAATTGGCATAACTGATTTGTAGCTGAATGGAAGCCACGTCATACCCGTATTGTTCCATCAGGGCTTCATAGGTCTTCTGAGTTTTCCCCAGATTAGGAGAAGCATCTTCGAGAAGCCCTATGTCAATTAGGTGAAGTCTTGCATTGAGCCGGTCTATCGGATCCCCGCTTTGGCTTTCAATAAACTCAAAGGCCTCCCGGGCGGCCTCCAGGTCTTCGGCTTCTTCTGCAATCCTGCCCAGACTGCTGATACGATCCAGATTTCCGCTTTCCCTTCGCCTGTAAATGGCTTTCTCCTGACTGAGGGCACTGCCGAATTGTTGTTGTTCGATAAAAAGCCAGCTGAGCATCTCATTCCACAACGGGTTCGGATCATTCTGGGCCCGGGTCAGGAGGGTTTTTCGAAGCAGTATGTTGTTTTCATTTTCGGGATCTGAGGTTACAAACCCCTGGAGTACTCTCAGGACATTGGGTTTGATGGCTTCCTTCTGAGAAATGAGATCCATATACGCTTCATACATCAGCGCCACTTCTCCCTGTTCCCCATAAATCCGTGCAATCTGTGTGTTGTAATCGAGTTCAGGATTCAGTTCCATGGAACGCCTGTAGGCTTTAAGCGCCTGATCCAAAAGGGCATACTGCTGAAATTTAAACCCAAGCACATAACCGTAGTCCGGATTGGATTCGATAAGATCCATCGCTTTTTGGTACCCCGCATCCCTTTTTTGAGGCTCCTCCATCAGGTCATAAGTGTAACCCAAATCGATAAACAGGGTTGGGTGGGCCGTGCCGGAATCAACCTGATCCTGCAAAAAAGCAATGGCTTTGTCGTAGGCTTCCAATTGCTGATAGCATTTTACCAGCTGATCTGCATAATCCAGCCGGCGTGGATTGCTGCTTACCAGTTTCTCATAGAAGACGACCGCTTTATCAAAATCCCCGTCGTTGAAATATTGTTGTGCCAGAAAGTCCTGTTGTCCCAGAAGGGGCATTCCAAAGAGAAGGAAGAGCAAAATTGGAAAGCAGGTTTTCACAGCGCGGTATTTCCACAAAGATACGAACTTGTCTTCCTTCGCCCTATGAATCCCTTTCAAAGACGCTCCGTGCCGGGCCAGTGGCGCTGCATAGCTCAGGAAATACGGTTAAAGCCCGTGTAAGGAACCAGGACTTCGGGGATCCGGATCCCCCCGGCTTCCTGATAGTTTTCCAGGAGTCCTGCCAGAATACGAGGCAGTGCCAGGGCGCTGCCATTGAGCGTGTGTGCGAGTTGTGGCTTTTCACCACCCTCCCGAAATCTTAATTTCAGGCGATTGGCCTGAAAAGCTTCAAAGTTAGAAACGGAACTGACCTCCAGCCAACGCTGCTGGGCCGTCGAATACACCTCAAAGTCATAGGTCAGGGCCGAGGTGAAACCTAAATCTCCGCCACATAAACGGAGTATGCGGTACGGGAGGTTCAGGGATTCTAAAAGTCCTTTAACGTGATTCACCATTTCTTCCAGGGCAGCATAGGAATGCTCCGGTGTTTCCACCCGTACAATTTCTACCTTATCGAACTGGTGCAGGCGATTCAGTCCGCGCACATGGGCGCCATAACTTCCTGCTTCCCTCCGGAAACAGGGAGTATAGGCTGTATATCGGACGGGGATTTGCGCCTTTTCCAGAATCACGTCCCGGAAAAGATTAGTCACCGGGACCTCTGCTGTGGGAATCAGGTAGAGGTTGTCTTCCTGAACATGATACATTTGTCCTTCTTTATCCGGGAGTTGTCCTGTTCCATAGCCAGAGGCCTCATTGACCAGGTGAGGCACCTGAATTTCCTGATAGCCGGCTTCTGTATTGCGATCCAGAAAATAGGAGATCAGAGCGCGTTGCAGCCGCGCGCCTTTGCCTTTGTATACGGGAAAGCCGGCCCCTGTTATTTTAACCCCCAATTCAAAATCGATCAGGTCGTATTTGCCCGCCAATTCCCAATGGGGAAGCGCATCGGCGTCCAGGTTGGGAATATCCCCCCATTCATAGACGATTTCATTGTCGGCCTCATCCACTCCGGCAGGGACCAGATCGTTGGGTGTATTGGGCAACAGATATAAGGCTTCCTGTAACCCCTCGGCTGCAATACCCAGTTGTTCCTGAAGTTCTTTGGACTGCGCTTTGAGATGGGATGAGGTTTCTTTCAGTGTATTGGCCTCGGCGGCCTTTCCGGCCTTGAAGAGTTGTCCGATTTCCCTTGATGCTGTATTGGCCTCGGCCAGGGTCTGATCCAGACGGGCCTGAAGGTTGCGACGCTCCAGATCCAGGTCGAGAATCTTTGAAATGATCGGACGGGCATCCAAACCGCGTTTGTCCATTGCGATGGCTATGGTATCGGCATTATCCCTCAGGGTTTGTAACGGCAGCATAGGAGTACATTCAGAGGGGTAAAGGTAGGAACAATCTAACAATTCTTAAAGGAGAAAAGGAGTGGGTAGCGGGGGATCTTCCACCTCATTTTTCATAGGGGGAGGGTAAAATCCAGGAATGGTGCCTGAAGTGGTTCCAGGGTTCGGCTGCCAGGTCTGTTTTTGGATCGATAAGGGGATAGGAGTCCCTGCGGTTGACCCCTGCATTGCCCATTACATAGACCGCTACTTTCTGCCCCTGTGCGGAATAATGTTTTTTCAGGCGCTGGGCGAATTGCCAGGCGAAGTCCGGATAGGCCTGTACTTTTCGCCTCTGTTTGGGAGTAAGCCATTTTTGAAGGGAGACCAGCTCTCCTGCCCCTGTTTCCGTATCCACAACGCGAAATTGCAGATTGCCTTTTCGGGTTCTCAGCATCATCCTCCAACTCATCCGGTGTCCTTCTTCCGTCCACAGAACATCTCCGGCTATAAAGTGATGGCGTATGGGTAAAGCCAGTTGCACCAGAAAATAGATTCCCAGGATTCCTGTAATCCAGGATGCCCCGGCGGGCCGAACCCCGGAAGAAAGTGTCGGGACAGGTTTCTTTTTAAAGAAGAAGCGCCGTATGGTTTCGGGTTCAAAGAAAAAGACGCAGAACGCCAGGGAGAGGTACGGAAAGATTCCGATATGGAAAACGATAGAATTAAAAAGGTGAAAGAAAATGGAGGCGATAAACGCCCATTTCCGGGTGGGTTTAAAAAGGAGGAGGGGAACCACGAGCAAATCAAAGAGAATTCCAAAAACCCCGATAATCTTATGAACAAAAGGGAGCTGTAATGGCGGTCCGATAAGAAAAAAATCCTTCCGGGATTCCATGAGCTGGGCGATAATGGTAAAATCAAACCAGTCTGCGTAGAGTTTTGCGATAGAGGCGTAGGTGTAAACAATAAAGAGCTGTAGGATGATAATCCATTTGACCCCCGTGTACATCTGGTCTGAACGCAGTTGGGGATTCCTTTTACAATCCATGCTATATGCCCGGTTAGCCGGGAAAAAGCACATGAGAACACAGAGCAGTACCAGCAGGTAATAGTGGTTGTTGTAGGAAGTCTTTTGCATCAGATAGGTTCCTGTCCATAGGAGCGTAAAGGCGATCATGCTCAAGCGGTACCGAAAACCAACGGTTACCAGGACTCCCATCAGGCCCATCAGGATGTAGTAGAAATACATGCCGTTTCCGGGAAGGGGTTGCAGCCATTCGAAGCCGATAAAGGTAAAGGTGAATTCGGGTTCAACGAGGGTTCGCCTGACCCATCCCGTGAGGATGGCCCCGAAACTCTCCAGGCTGATCAGGATTCCAAAGAGTATTCTGAAGAGGATCAGCGGACTGTTGTCCATACGTGAAAAAAGCAACCTTGAAATCATGACCTCTGAATTCGGGAGAGGGCATATTGCCGATCTTGCCCCAATTGGATTTTCAGCGCTTCTACGGTGTTAAATTTACGCTCATCGCGGATACGGTGCAATAGTTCTACCTGTATGGTCTGCCCGTAAAGGTCTTTTTCGAAGTCGAAAAAATGTACCTCGATATGTTGTTTGCTCCCATCCACGGTGGGGTTCGTGCCGATATTCATCATACCAAAACACATCTGATCTTCGATCCGGGCCTGTATCACATATACGCCTCCGGCAGGGATGAGTTTGTAACTGGCGGTAATACTCAGATTAGCTGTCGGAAATCCGAGCTGACGGCCCAGACCTTTCCCTTTTTGCACAGTTCCGGAAAGCATATAGGGATACCCCAGATAGGCGGTAGCTGTTTCCAGGTCCCCCACTTCCAAAGCTTTGCGGATTTTTGTTGAACTCACAGATACCGCATCGATTTCCTGGGCTGGAATTTCGGCCACCTCGAAGTCGAAGAGGTTTCCAAAACTCCTCAAATCATTAATGTTGGCATTGCGATTGCGGCCAAAGCGATGATCATACCCGATAATAACTTTTTTGACCCTGAGTTTTTCCACGAGAATACCACGTACAAATTCTGTGGCGGACTTTCGGGAAAAATCTTTTGTAAAAGGATGTACGACCAGCATATCGAGACCCATAGCCCGTAAAATTTCCGATTTTTCCTCAATGGTGTTGAGCAGTTTAATGGTGTTGTCTTTTTGAAGTACCATCCTGGGATGGGGAAAAAAAGTAAGAAGGGTGGACTGCAGGCCCATGGCGCGGCCCTCTGAAATGACTTTTTCGAGAATTTTACGGTGACCAATATGCACCCCATCGAACGTCCCGATCGTAACTACGCTCGGACTCGGATTGTCGTAATGGGAAAGACCTTGAACGGTTAACACAAATACAGAATAATAAAAAAGCGTATTTTGGTGGTCAAATACCGGTTGATGAAGACAAAGTTACGTCTTGTTCTTTCAATTCCCTTATTTTTTTTCAGCATTACCTCCCTGGCGCAGGATGCCGGTTTATATTGGGAGCAACGTCTTATGACTCCGGGCCGCGAAACGCTGTCAGGGCAAAGTATAAAAAATGAAGGAGGTCGCGCTTTCGCGCTTCGGGAGTCCGTTTTTCGCCAGGAGTTACAAAAACTGCAGGACGGGAGTACGACTTCCGTACTCATTTCCTTTCCCGATGCCTCCGGCCAGTCCCTTATGTATCGTGTAGAGGAGCGGTCTGTTATGGCCCCTGAGTTACAACAGCGCTATCCGGACATTCGGTCTTATATCGGGTATGCTACCCACTCTAATAGCATCCACATTCGATTTAGCTATTCGCCCAAAGGTTTGCAGGGCATGGTTGTCGATACAGAAAAATCTCAGACCCATTATCTGGAACCTGACCCCGACCAGGGGGATACCTATTTTTTGTTTTCGCGCGATATGTTAGAGCCCACCCTGTCCGGATGGAAATGCAAAACGGAGTCTGAAATCTCGAAGGATCTGCCCGAAAGACTTGCGGCCAAACTCATCGATGACCAGCTGTTAAGGACCTATCGCCTGGCGGTGTCCACAACAGGTGAATATGCACAGTACCATGGGGGATCCGTGGCGAATGCCCTGGCAGCAATCAACGCGACGGTAACCCGTGTAAACGAGGTTTTTGAAAGGGATCTGGCCATTGCACTGGAATTGATTCCCGAAACGGATCAGGTCATTTATACCAACCCCACTACCGATCCGTACGGGGGCGGAGGAGGTTTTAGTTCTGAGGTTCAAACCGTGCTTACGGACCAAATCGGGGCCGGGGGGTATGATATCGGACATCTTTTTCACCAGGGCCCTGAGAATGGGTTTGCCGGCAATGTGGGAAACGTATGTATCGATTCGGGCAAGGGCAGCGCCTTTGCCGCAACGCCGAACCCAGAAGGGGATCGGTTCGATTTGGATTTTGTCGCCCACGAAATGGGGCATCAGTTCGGGGCAAACCACACCTGGTCTTTTCGGGGTGAGGGTACAGGAGTCCAGGCAGAACCGGGCAGTGGGTCCACCATTATGGGATACGCCGGGATCACCCAGGAGGACGATGTGCAGCCCTCAGGAGATGATTATTTTCACTATTTCAGTGTCCTGCAGATCAGTCAGTATGTGGCCGCGACATCCTGTGCCCAGACTGCGCTGCTGACCAATAGCCCTCCACAAATCAGTGCGCTTCCGGACTACAGGATTCCGGTGGGAACGGCCTTTGTGCTGGAAGGTTCTGCCTCCGATGCGGATGCCGGGGATGTGCTGACCTATGCCTGGGAACAAATAGACGATGGGGTAGTGAGCAGTGCAAATTTCGGACCCGAAAATGCAGCGGGAGCTAATTTCAGATCACTCAGACCCAGGGTGGATTCGGTGCGGTATTTTCCAAGGCTCAGCAGGGTAATCACGGGAGACCTCACGCAGACCAATCCCACTAGCGGATCTGCCTGGGAGACTGTGGCTACGGTAGCCCGGGAGTTAAACTTTGCACTTACTGTGCGGGATAATGCTCCCGGGGGTGGACAAGTGAGCTCAGACCTGGTAAAGGTGCGGGTGGAGGAGGAGGCAGGCCCTTTTCGCCTGATTTCACAAAGCAGTCCGCAAGCCTATCCCATGGGGAGTGTACAGACAGTGAATTGGGATGTTGCCAAAACAGATGGCGCCCCGATTAATGCCCAGCTTGTGGATATTTACCTCTCTGCCGACGGGGGCCTGAGTTACCCGTTTCGCATCGGTCAGGGACTTCCGAACATCGGGTCTGCTAAGGTTCAGATTCCAAGGGTTTTTACCCCCTTCGCCCGATTTATGGTACGGCCTTCTGAAAATATTTTCTTTTCGATTAACAGTGCGGACTTTGAACTCACCCAGCAGCCTTTCCTGTTGGTTTTTGACGCTCTTCAGGAAGAAACGTGCCAGGGGGCGGATGCCATATTTGAGTTTACCTACCAGACTTTCGGGGGGTTTAGCGATTTGGTTACTTTTGAAGTAGACGGCCTTCCTGCAGGTGTTACGGCTACTTTCTCAGCAGATTCAGCTCAGTCGGATGGCACCCCGGTACAATTGGAGGTGGGAAGCACTTCACTCGTGCCTCCGGGGACCTACCCCTTTGAAGTACGAGGAACGGAAGGCGGAACAAGTATAAGTGTCCCCCTTACCCTTGAAATCAAAAATACCAACATCGGTGTTCCCGATCTGACTTTCCCCCAGAATAGTGCTGTCGATATTAGTTTGCAGCCCGAGTTGCAGTGGGAACAGCTGGCATTGGTCTCGGCCTACGATTTCCAATTTGCCACCGATCCTTCATTTAGCGCGCCTCAGACGACTATCCGTGTTTATCGCAATGGGTATCGGCCCGGTAAGTTAGTGGAAAATACACAGTATTATTGGCGTGTCAGGTCGGTTACGGCCTGCGGAGAAGGCGCTTATTCAAACCCGTTCAGTTTTACAACTATCAGTTCGGAGTGCCGCAGCAGTAGTGCCCCGAACCTTCCTAAAACCATAAGTGCCGTGGGTACCCCAACGATTACCTCTGTGATCGCCGTGGCAGATGACCGTCCGATACTCGGGGTACGCGTGGCCGTGGAACTCACGCATATTTTTGTTTCCGATCTGGTCATCAGCCTGACCTCTCCGTCAGGAACCACTGTCAACCTGGTGTCAAATTCCTGTGGTTCGGGTAATGATATCAATGCCATTTTCGACGCGGAAGCGCCGCCGTTTATTTGTTCGGATAGTCCGGCTATATCCGGTGTTGTGCGTCCTTTAGGTTCTCTAAGTGCTTTTGCGGGCGAATCCAGTTATGGGGAGTGGGTGCTCACCATTGAAGATACCGCCCCGGCCGATGGGGGCAGCCTGGAAGGATTTTCCCTGGAATTGTGCGTGGAAGGTGCGTTTCGACCCGACGCGGACGGCGATGGTGTTTTTGACGACGGGGACGATCTTTGCCCGGGAACACCACCGGGCGCGACCGTGGATGCGAATGGGTGCCAGGTTTTCCGTTTCCCGGATTCCCAATTTGACATCAGCCTTTTTAGCGAATCGTGTATTGGGTCTGCGGATGGAAGGATTGCGATAGAAGCCATGGAAGATTTTAACTATACGGTATCGGTCCAGGGCATCGGTACAACAGTCACGGACACCTTTGAAAGGAGCTATGAGCTCGGGGATCTCGAAGTGGGTTCTTATACGGTATGTCTGGGCGGAACAGAAGGGGCGAACACGTATGAATCCCAGTGTTTTGAGGTTCGAATCGGGAGCCCCGATCCGATTAGCGTATTCACAAATCCCGCCTCGGATTTGTCTTCAGTTTCTTTGACTTTGGAAGGATCTGAATTCTTTGTCATCACCCTGAACGGAATACGGCAGCAGGTAAAGGGCCCGTTGCTTACACTCGATCTGAAAACCGGGTTAAACCAATTAAAGGTAGAAGGCGTACCGGCCTGCAAGGGTGTTTTTGAGGAGACATTTTTTCGGACCCAGGGTCCGCTCATCGCTCCAAATCCATTCCGGGATCGGATAGAAATCAGGGTGCCTGAAGCGCAGACCCCTGTGTATGTGCAGGTATTTAATGCTTCCGGGATTTTGGTGCGAAGCCGGAGGGTTCTTCCGGAGTCCGGCAAGGTGTTGCTGGATCTCCCCGGGTTGCCCACAGGGATGTATCTCTTTGAAATTGAGCAGGGAAATTTAAGTTTTTCACGTAAAGTATTCAGGGAATGAAAAAGATTGTTTTAATCCTATGCGTCCTGTTGCTGGCCGCTGCCTGTAGCGGGGATGACCCTAACACCACCCCGGGGGAGGTGAATCTTGTTTTTCCTGAAAATAATTCACTCTGTGTCACGGGAATTCCCCAGCCCTCCGACCGGAGCGAGGTGACCTTCACCTGGCAGGCTGCGAGCAATGCAGACCAGTATGAGATACAGGTCACTCTTTTGGGGTCAGCCACAAGTCAGCGCCGCGTTACCGAGGCCCTGAGTACAAGTCTCGTCCTGGAACAGGGGGCTCCCTATTCCTGGCAGGTCCGGGCGATCAATCAGTCCGGTGGAGAACAAACCGCGAGTCCCCTCTGGCAATTTTACAATGCCGGGTCTTCTGTTTCTTATCCGCCTTTCCCGGCACGTCTGGTTCAGCCAGAGGCCGGAAGTTCTCTTTTTCCGGACAGTGACGGAGAAATCCTGTTGATCTGGGAACTGGCAGATCCGGAAAACGACCAGGAATCTGGCGAGGTGTTCCTGGGCACAGCTTCAGACGCTTTGGTATCCATTGGGACCTTCGGGCCCGATGAAAATACGCTGGACGTTGCCGTCAGTAGTGGGCAGGTCTATTTCTGGCAGGTCCGAACCCGGGATAGCCAGGGCAATACTTCCCTTTCCAGTATTGACTCCTTCAGGGTATTATAATCAGGTCCCGTTAAAGGTATTCATGGTAATAGACGTCCCTGCCAGCACAAAGGACCGGATGGCTTCTGTACTGCGCTGCAGCCGCTCGGGCATGGTGTTGCGTTCGGTCTCACTCCATTTTCCCAGCACATAGTCCACTTGCCCCCCTTTGGCGTAATCAGATCCAATCCCGAATCTGAAACGGGAATACGTTGTGGTTCCGAGAACCTCCTGAATATCTTTCAGGCCATTGTGACCCCCATCGCTCCCTTTGGTTTTAAGGCGAAGGGTTCCGAAAGGCAGGTTCAGATCGTCGGTCACCACCAGTAGGTTTTGTAATGGGATTTTTTCCCTTTCCAGCCAATAGCGCACGGCTTTACCGCTTCGGTTCATATAGGTTGCGGGTTTAAGGCAAATCAGGGTGCGTCCCTTAAGTCTGAATTGAGCGACGTCCCCCAGCCGGTCGGGTTGAAAAACGACAGTGCCTTCCCCGACGAGTTGGTCCAGGATCTGGAACCCTATATTATGCCGTGTGCCGGCGTATTCCGCACCGATATTTCCAAGGCCGGCAATAAGGAATTTTTTCATCTGTTTATTTTCATTATTTTTAATAGGTCAGATGTAATTCGCCAATAACCATCTCGGCTGGTATTGAGAAGTGTTATGGCTCATTTCATAGGATCAATCGCTTCGGTTTTACGCCCTTCTGACGTAAACCATTTTTTTATCCAGGTTTTCAAGACGTGCGGGTTTTCCTAAAATACAAAAAGCACCCTGACCATATAGGGCAAGGTGCTTATGAAATGAGTGGGTCTCTGCTATTGGTTGGACTCCTCTGCCGGAGCTTCTGCACCTTCAGCCTCAGCAGTGGCGCCTTCTTCTCCTTCGCCTTCTTCCTCATCGTCCTCAACCACTACGGCTGTACGAGCAGTTTTAACCTGAACAACTACAGTGCTATCCGGGTGAAGAATGGCAAAATCGTCGTTCTTAAGGGTTTCCACCGAAATATTATCCCCGATTTTCAGTTTTGAAATATCCACCTTGAAAATGTCGGGCAGATTATCGGGAAGAGCCCGGATAACGAGCTTACGCTTTCTGAAAAGCAGCCGTCCCCCGTTGCGAACGCCGGGAGAATTTCCTTCCAGACGTACTGGAATTTCTAAAGTAACGGCTTTATCATCAAATAGTTGATAAAAGTCCACATGCAGGATCCGATCGGTAACCGGATGAAACTGAATGTCCTGCATAACCGCCCGGATTTTGCTGCCGTCTTCCATCTTAACAACCACCGTATGGGCGCTGGGAGTGTACACCAAATCCTTAAACGACAATTCATCTGCTGAAAAGTGAATAGGTACTTCCCCTCCGTAGATCACGCAAGGAACCTTTCCAGCATTACGTAAGGCTTTGGTCGATTTCTTGCCCACGCTTTCTCTTTCTGATCCTTTGATTGTAATTGATTTCATTATGATGTTTAATTAAAATTCTAGAGTATAAACTTTGAAGCTATTGAGGTATTGTGGTGCACCCGGTGCATTACATCGGCAAATAAATCCGCGCAGCTCAACACTTTAATCTTCTCGCTGTTCGCCCGCACCGGAATGGAATCCGTAATAATCAGTTGCTCCAGCTTCGATTTTTCAATTTTTTCAACCGCATTACCCGAAAGCAGGCCATGGGTGGTTATGGCCCGAACGCTCAGGGCTCCCCGTTCGATCATCAGATCGGCGGCCCGGGTAAGGGTTCCGGCTGTGTCGACCATATCATCCACGAGAACGACATTTTTATTTTCTACTTCCCCAATGAGTTCCATGTGGGAAATCTGGTTGGCTTTGGAGCGCTGTTTGTAACAGATAACCACATCGCATTCCAACCCTTTGGAATAGGCATAGGCGCGTTTAGAGCCTCCCATATCCGGTGAGGCAATGGTCAGGTTTTCCAATTTCAGGCTCTTCAAATAGGGTAAAAACAGGGTGGAGCCATAAAGATGATCCACCGGTTTTTCAAAAAATCCCTGGATCTGATCTGCGTGCAGGTCCATGGTGATGATGCGCGTGGCACCGGCTGCCTCGAGCATTTTGGCCACTAATTTACTGGCGATCGGAACCCGTGGTTTGTCTTTGCGATCCTGGCGGGCCCAGCCGAAATAAGGCATAACGGCTGTGATGTGTCGGGCGGATGCGCGTTTGGCAGCGTCCAGCATCAACAACATTTCCATGAGGTTTTCCGCACCCGGATGCGTAGAACCGATCACAAAAATCCGCGCACCTCTAATGGACTCTTCATAGGAAGGTTGGAATTCTCCGTCGCTGTAGCGGGAGGTGATGACTTTTCCCAGATCCGCTCCATAGGATTTTGCAATAGCTTCTCCCAGGGCTTTACTCTGCGTGCAGGCAAAAATTTTTGGTTCCGGTACTGTATAGGACATAGCCTTTTCAGTGGTGTTTATAGTTCGCGAACTCCCTCATTTCAAAGGAGGTGCAAATTTATACATTTATTTGAGTTGCTAAAGCATATTCGGGTGGATTTTGGGTTCCGGAATGAAATTATTTTTTAGTTTTGCAGACCGTTTAGGCCTCGGTGGCGGAATTGGTAGACGCGCTGGATTCAAAATCCAGTGATAGCAATATCGTGTGGGTTCGATTCCCACCCGAGGTACGGATAAGCCAAAAAATGGTGAAATGTGAGCGGGCTTCCCAAAAGGAAGCTCGCTTCCTTTTGGGAGGTAAGCGAAACGTTTCTTTTTTTGGTTTTCTTGCGCGAGCGCGAAGGGAAGCTTTCCGCAGGAAAGCAGTCCCACCGCGAAGTTTTGACACCTCTGCACTCCAATAAAGCAATTCTTTGCCGTGCTTCCTTTTTTGGTTTTCTTGCGCGAGCGCGAAGGGAAGCTTTCCGCAGGAAAGCAGTCCACCCGAGGTATTTCATAAAGCCATTAACACGCTGATTATTAGGGGCTTTTACTTTTTCTACGAACACTATACGAACAAACTTTCAGATAATTACCTCCCCATGTTGTGGGCACATTGGGAACTCCTATGTTTTCGGATGTAAATAACTGGTTTCGTATTGCAACTATCATTAAAATAAAAACCCCCTGACGCACCTTACCTCGCCAGAGGGTTCTGAAAACAATCAAACATATTCCAAAGAACAGGTTCAGACTGCAATTTCGAGCCCCTTTGTCCGACTTCTTGTCTTGATTAAAATATAGGACACCGCCATGATTGCCTTGGATTATCTTGAGGGTATTAAATTCAGCAAAATGAAAAAAATCAGAAATCATCTTAGAATATGCTCCTGCATATTGATCATTGCCATATTGTGCCAAAGCTGTGTTGTTTACCATAAAACCCCTGTTACTCTGGAACAAGCGGTTCAGGAGAATACAAAAACAAAGATCCTACTGGAAGATGGCAGGGTCGAGAAATTCAACTCCATTACTTTTAAAGATCAGCAGTATTTTGGTGCGAGAAAAACCAGCTTTGATCAGGTGAGCATTCCAATAAATGTAAACGCTGTTTCTGAAGTGCGCGTGAAGAACGAAAAAGCATCCGGTGTATTTACCGCTGTAACAGTTATAGTTGGCTTGGGCACATTGGTTTGGATAGGAGCATCAAGTTTTAGCGTAGATGCAGGGGGGGATGCATTTTAACGAACTACATTCATTGTAGTGTGCACAAAAAAAAACCTTGATGCGCCAAACCTTACCATGGGGTTCTGAAGACAATCCAACACAGTTCAAAGGAACAGGTTCAGACTGCAATTTCAATTCAGCCCATTAGGTTCTTTTTCGTACTTTGATCAGGAAACCAACTTCGCCTCATGCTCCGCTTTTTCCGCCACCTACGACAACGACTGATTACTACTAATAAGTTCAGTAAGTACCTGCTGTATGCCTTAGGCGAGATACTGCTAGTGGCGATTGGGATTTTGATTGCGTTGCAGGTGGATAATTGGAATGAAGAGCGCAAGGAGCGCATCTTTGCGAATGAACTTCTGGAGGACGTTCTCATTTCAGTTAGAGAAAATATGACCTATTTAAATTTTGTTATCGAGTATAACCAAACTGGAATCAAATCCGGAGAAATAATTCGTCTGCATTTAGACAGGGATCTTCCATATCACGATTCTCTGAACATCCATTTTTCCCAGGCAGTAGGATATGGTACTCCCATTTTAAGAAATGCCGGCTATGAAAGTTTGAAGTCCTATGGTCTGAACATTATAGAAAATGATTCTATTTTGAAATCTTTGGAAATATTAAATAATGGGTTTATTGAAACCCTTGTATTCCGACAGGAAAACTATTTTTCCGACACAGCTTCTCCGATCCTGACAGGTCTCTTTGAAACAGTTTCAATGCGCACGGGCATGAAACCGTTCAATTATGAAGAACTTAAGAAATCAAGAAAATATCGCAGTATACTCAATACATCAATTGCCTATAAAAAAGATGCTAATAATTACTATAAAATATGGCTCCTGGGAATTGAAGATCTTTATAAAGGGATTGACCAGGAGCTTAAGAAAACCCGATAATATGTTTGATGAGAATTTCCAAGCAGGTAACCGTCCCCGCATTGAACACTCTTTTAGTTCCTGATCCAAAGGATGCGCATCCCCTTACTACCCGGATGCCACAAGCGTATAAACGTCAATTTCTTTTTCGTAATTTGATGAGGTAACCAACCACCACCCATGCTCCGCTTTTTCCGCACCTTACGCCAACGCTTCCTGAATGAAAACAAATTCAGCAAATACCTCCTGTATGCCATTGGGGAAATTGTACTGGTTGTTATTGGTATTTTGATTGCTTTATCAATTAATAACTGGAACGAAAATTTAAAGAACAAAAAACTGGAGACTAGTTATTTAAAAAGAATTTATGAGGATTTAGACACTGATTTATTACAATATGAAAGCACGATTAATAAGGCTCAAGAAAGAAATAAAAGAGTACTGTTTTTAGAATCAGCCATTAAGGATTCACAATTGGTCCATAAATCTTCTGATTATTTTATTAAATCTATTGTGTATGCAAATTACACTTACAGACCTGCTATTTCAAATCATAGTTTTGAGGAATTAAAATCAAGTGGCAGACTTGCATTAATCGAAAATGAGGTTCTAAGGGTGTCAATAGCAAAATATTACGACCTGGAATTCAGTTATAGTCAGTTTGATTTTCTCAGAGAAGATGTACAAATTAAATATAATGAGTACTCCAGAGGCATTTTGAATCAAGAGCAGTTAAATTGGGTAATAACCACTTATTATTTTCCTGATTCGGCATCAAACATCTCTAAAAAAGAGTTGGATGATGTATACCACAGGTTTTTATCAAAAAATGAATTTCATTCAATATTGCCGCAAGTATTTGAAAGTAAGTATAGCACCATAGAAGCAATGGATGATTCTAAGAAACAAGCCGAAAAATTAAAACGTGAAATTCATGACGAGCTTACTCCACGCACTAATTACTAGCCAAAAATGAAAAGAACGCTCCTTACTCCTATGCTTTTAATCTCAGTTGGATACTTGACTGGCTCTTGCAATAATGACTGCGATTGCTCCCAGATTGTACAATACTATAATGCATCCGGAGTGCGAGTTGATGAAGACATATCTGACGTCAGAGATGATTGTGGCAAACAAGACAATTATACCGAAGAAGACGGAGAGGGCACTAAAAAAACAATCATAATCTGTGAACCCTTGTAGCCTTAAATAATTTCGCTTTAGGGGCATTTTAATGTTTAGTCGAAACCCTGACCTATGCCCACTCGTCCACCCACTTATAAATTTCTGACACCTCTTCTCCAATCCCAAAGAGGAATAGCGTTTTTGTCTTTCCAAAGACCTGCCTTCTCAACTCTTATTTGTCCTTGACCGTTTCAATATTCGTGAACAGGATATCATTGTTATCACTATACACATCGAGCACATGGGCAACAACAGGACTCTTGTACAATCCTAATTCCCTCTCCGCCCTATTATTTGTAGTAATTCAAGCGGATTTTAAGAGCAGCATTTAGTAATTCAGATAGTCCTTTGACCAGTTCAAAACAGCTTCCCCGGACCAGTGTTCCACAGGGTACTGGTTGTTGGAAATGCGTTCAGCGATCTTTTCGTCCAGATAGAATTTTGTCAGGATTTCATCCGGTGAAACCTGTTTTGTAGGCAGGCGTCGGTCAGGACGGGATCTCCATCCCGGGAAAGGGCGCTTTCCCTGTTCCAATAATGAAAGCCATTTCAGTTAAAGCGCCCAAAGCAGTCCTGGTCCGAAAACGCCTCATCTTTTTTTGATTCCAATAGCCAAAACTGTCATTTTCTCATAGGGTCATATGACCAAATCGAAAGGTTTACATCAGATATTTGTTAAGAAACTCTTTTTTTAGACGCGGTTTTTCGCCTTTTTTAGCGACCTATCTACCCGTGTTTTCAGTCCTTTTCATTCTCCAATTAAAGCTGTATTTGAATCGTTAATAAAACTGTTGAATAGTTCTTATCAAGGCCTTCTTTTTTAGTAGACAAAGTTTGAACTTTACACAGAAGATTAGTACACCCCTTCTTTAATTGTGAGGCCAAAATTGTCTTTCCATGTAGATCGGTGGTAACCTTTGCGCTGTTTTTTAGAGAGCATACTGTATATAAAATATTGAATATCAATTTGTTAAAAGCTTAAACGATGCAGATTACCCAAGTTATTAAACGCGATTACAGTACGAGCCCCTTCGTACTTGAAAAAATCACCAATGCTATTGAGAAGGCGATGCATGCGGTAGGGAATGGTTCCCGGAAGGATGCTGAAATCATTTCCATGCAGGTGTATGAAAGCCTGCTGATACGCATGGAAGTCGATCCGGAATACACCCCCACGGTGGAACAGGTGCAGGATATTGTAGAGGACAAGCTCATGGGGAGCACCTTCCACGATGTAGCCAAGGCATACATTATCTACAGGAACGAACAAACGCGCAAACGGAAGTCAGATGTCTTTGAGAAACGCATCAATCTCAAGCCGTATGAGTATCCACACTTATACCAGTATGTGGACGCGATTCGTCATTCCTACTGGATCCACACTGAGTTTAATTTCACCAGTGACATCCAGGATTTTAAAACCCGGTTGAATGAGGTGGAACGCGGTGCCATTAAAAACACCCTGCTGGCCATCTCCCAAATTGAAGTAGCCGTAAAAACGTTCTGGGGCGATATTTACCACCGGATGCCGAAGCCTGAAATCGGGGCGGTAGGGGCCACTTTTGCAGAGAGTGAAGTGCGCCACCACGATGCGTATTCCCACCTTCTGGAGATTCTCGGTCTCAACCATGAATTCAATACCCTGAAAAAGAAACCCGTGATTATGAAGCGGGTCCACTATCTGGAGACTGCATTAAAAAATGCCAAGAGTGAAGACAAGCGGGACTATGCAGAGTCTATTCTGCTGTTCTCCCTGTTTATCGAACACGTTTCGCTCTTTTCCCAGTTTCTGATCATTATGGCTTTTAACAAGCACCGCAATATGCTTAAGGGGATATCCAATGCTGTTGAAGCGACATCAAAGGAGGAGCAGATTCACGGAGATTTTGGCATTGACCTGATCAAAATCCTTCAGGACGAAAACCCGGAATGGTTCAGCGGTGAATATAAAGAGCTCATCCGGAAAGTATGTGCGCAGGCTTATGACGCGGAGAGCGAAGTGGTCGATTGGATTTTTGAATCCGGCGAACTCGAGTTTCTTCCAAAAGCAGTGATTCAGGAGTTTATAAAGAACCGCTTTAACCAGTCCCTGGAGAGCATCGGGATTGAAAAAATATTTGAAGTCGACGAAAAACTGTTGCAGGAGACAGAGTGGTTCGACGATGAAATTATAGGCACCAAGCACGGAGATTTCTTCGTGAAAAGATCCATTAACTACAGCAAAAGAACCCAAAGTATAACCAGCGAAGACCTTTTTTAACTATGAGCGAGAACACCACAACCAACTTATCTGACGATTTAAAAAAAGTAAAAACCCCCGTGGTTGAAGAATTAATCCACGCTCGGAAGGAGTCCCTGCAAGAGGCTAAAAATTCCGAAGAACCCTCCTTTGAATGGCTCACAGACCACAGCCGGCAATTCCTGGCCTCTGGCTATCTGCCTGATGGGGTTTCGGCAGAGGAGCGTATTCGGGAGATCGCCGACAGGGCAGAACAGATCCTGAAGATCCCGGGCTTTTCAAATAAATTTTACAAATACATGGGAGAGGGATACTTTTCGCTCGCCTCTCCGGTGTGGTCTAATTTCGGAAAACGCCGCGGACTGCCCATCAGCTGTTTCGGGTCGCATATTGACGACGATATGGGGAACATACTCTTTACACAGTCGGAGGTGGGGATGATGTCCAAACTCGGAGGGGGAACTTCCGGATATTTCGGAAAAATCCGCCATCGGGGAGCACCTGTTAAGAATAACGGATATGCTTCAGGAGCGGTTCATATCATGCAGCTTTTTGATAAGATGGTCGATGTGGTCAGCCAGGGTTCTGTCCGCAGGGGCCGGTTCTCTCCGTATTTGCCGATAGAACATTCGGATATCCATGAATTTTTGGAAATCGGAACCGAAGGAAATAGTATTCAGCAGTTGACTCACGGGGTAACGGTGGGTGACCAGTGGATGCAGGAAATGATTGACGGAGATACGGACAAGCGCGAGGTATGGGCCAAAGTGCTTCAGCGAAGAGGGGAAATGGGCTACCCGTATATCTTTTTCCGGGATCATGCCAACAACGGAGCGCCAGAGGTGTATCGGGAAAAAGGGCATAAGATCTACGCCAGTAACCTGTGTACGGAGATCATGTTGCCTTCTAACGAAAAATGGTCCTTTGTGTGCGTCCTTTCCTCAATCAACCTTTTGTATTACGACAAATGGAAGAATACGGATGCTGTGGAGACTATGGTTTGTTTCCTGGACGCCGTCTTAAGTGAGTTTATTGAAAAACTTGAGAATTATCGGGATTCCGAGGACCTGGAAGACCGGCAGACTTTCCTGTTTATGGAACGGGCCTATAATTTTGCTAAAGATAACCGGGCCCTGGGTCTGGGAGCTTTGGGATGGCACTCTCTGCTGCAGTCTAAAAGATTGTCTTTTGACAGTCAGGAGGCTTATGATTTAAACAGTGAAGTGTTCAGGACCATCAAAGAACGGTCTTATAAAGCTTCGGAAGACCTCGCCCAGCGTTTAGGGGAGCCCGAAGTCCTGAAAGGATATGGAAGGCGGAATGCCACCCTTAATGCGATTGCCCCGACGACGTCGTCGGCCTTTATCCTGGGTCAGGTCTCCCAGGGGATTGAACCGATCTGGTCCAATATATACGTAAAGGATATTGCGAAGATTAAAACGACCATTAAGAATCCGTTCCTGATGGATATGCTTGAGGAAAAAGGGCAGAATACCCCTGAAGTCTGGAGGAGTATCAGGGATCAGGATGGTTCGGTACAACATCTGGATTTCCTTACAGAACATGAGAAGGATGTCTTCCGAACCTATGCGGAAATCGATCAGCTGGCTATTATTTATCAGGCAGCCAACCGCCAGAACCATATCGATCAGGGGCAGTCGGTCAATATTCTCGTACACCCGGATACTCCGGTAAAGGAGATTAATAAGGTGCATGTCACGGCCTGGAAACTGGGTCTGAAATCCCTGTATTATCAGCACAGTATGAATGCGGCACAGAAATTCCGTCAGAAGAAGGATTGTGCGAGTTGTGAAGCTTAACCTGCAGGCCCTTTTGGGTCGTTGAAAAGAAAAGCCGGTCTTTGAAAAGTCCGGCTTTTTTTGTTGCAGCCCCATGGTGTTTTTACTAAATTTAAAAGACTGGGACCGGGGGGATTCCCCTGGCCCACGGTATTTCCTTACACATAAGCACAATCAATGAAAACCCATGAAATCCGGTGGTTTTTTAAAGAGCCTCAGAGGTATTTCAACTTGTTTTTTGAGCGACTCCCCCAGGAGGCCGCGACCTTTGAGCAGCGGACCGATAGGTACCTGATCCCGGTACTCGAACAAGGCGTTGGCGTTAAAATACGAGCGAATCGGATAGAGGTCAAATCCAGAACAGCCAACCCGATCCCTGTACAAATAGCCCCGGGCCTGAAAGGGTATCGGGAGACTTGGGTTAAATACGGATTTGACCTGCAGGCCGATCAGGAAATAGATTTTAGCCTTGCTGAATCGTCTGGTGCCTGGTTGGAGGTATACAAGGAACGCTGGGCTACCCTGGTGGAGGTTTCCCATACGCATTGGTATTTTCACCCGGCCGGAACAAATCCGGCAAACTGGGTGCAAATGGAATACACCCGGGTTCGAATCCAAAACCACTTTTGGTATACTTTTGGTCTGGAGTGGCCCTCAGCTGCCACTGACGAAATACCGGAACGATTTTTTTCCGAAATCATCCCCCCGGACAGCCTGCACCAACAGGAGTCCATGAGCTACCCAAGTTTTCTTTATCAGCAGGTTGCGCTTCGTTAACCAGTTATTCTGTCACCATTTTAAAACGCGCTAAAGGCGCCATACGGGCCTTATTCAGGCTCAATACGCCATCGGCAATGGTGTAGTTGTCCACCTTGTTCAGGACTTCATTAAAAGCCTGTGGGGTTTGCATATCCGGACAAGCCATCATGGTTGCGGCCATGCCTTTACCAAAGGAAATCCGATTCCCTTCCCGGAGTTCATAGCTGCCGGTTAAGCGATTGCAACTGTCGTGGCCTGCCACGCGACCGGAGGCACTGTCAAAGGTGAGGAAGGCCTGGCGGTTTTCATCCTCGAAGGTGATTTCTTTTCCCATCAATTCGGTCAGCACCCATTTTTTGTTTTCTAACATGGGGTCCGTTTTGGTTTTCATAAGTGTATAGTTGTTGGCTAAGTCTCCTGATATCCGGTTTCCTTCGCGATCCAGATGAAAGAGCATGTTTTCTCCAACCTGGTACTGCTGGGTTTCCCCATCTTCAAAGGTCAAAGTAACGACAGAGCCGGCATCGTTCCAGGTGAAATTTCCTTTTTCCGAACGGGTTCCCCCATCCTTTCCCAAATAGGTGGTACGCCGTTCAAAGGCCCCATCTTCCATCAGGGTAAGTTCGGTCTGAATTCCCTCGCAATCCGCGCAGGGTATGGTGCCTTTATAAATCCCATTCCAATCAACAGAAATCCGGCTGTTGTGGCCATCTCCGGTAAACTCAGTCACGGGCGCTGCCTCTGCTGCGGGAGATTGGGCGGACGCCGCACTGCTTTGGGCTGCCTCAGGAGATTGATTGTCAGGGGCTTTGGGTTTACAGGAGGTAAACCCGATGAGAAGTACACTACAACTTAAAACGGTAAGGTTGAAAATTTTTTCCATCGACAGGTCGGATTAGAATATTAGGGTTAGTGTCTTTTGGCTGCTGCTCTCAGGGCTGGGTGTGAAATACAGCCATAGATATAAAGTGATTATCAATTGGGCGTCTTTTCTTCTACAGATACTAAGATATACCTGATAGAACTGGCATCTGCCGGTGTGTTTTCAGGGTCGCGTTTTTCTTCCCGCACCTTAATACGGTAAAGGTAACCGGGCTCATAATCAAAACCCTCAATGTCTGCATAAAAGAGTTGCCAGTCTGCAGATTCCGATTGGCGTACCTGCAGGCACTCCATTGGGCTTACTCCAACGCAGGGCACCCTTGAACTGTTTATCCAATAGGTGATGCCGGAATCCTCAGGATCGGAATTCGAGGACTTGCAGGAAGACAGTATCAGGAACAGTACAATAAGCAGGCCGCCCCCAAGTTTAAAAATTTTTGATGCCATCCTTCAAAATTAATAAATATCGTTTTTAGATAGGTCATGCCAATTCCTAAATGATTGCAGAAGAAAGGCGTTTGGACGATCTAATTCTCTTTTAGCCGATCGACGGAGAATTCCTACAAGCCTATGTCTGGCAATGCTTCATCGATGAAATACACTGGGTATACGAACTCACCTTCATTCTGTGTCACTCATCGACAGGGGCGATGAAAATTTCGAATTCGCCATAGTTTTGTGGTGAATCCAAATCAGAAAGTTATGAGTACGCTCGCCCTTATAAAAGACATTTATATCAATGCATTCCGGAATATTGGCAACTTTATTGTCAAGCGCTATTTCAAGGCCTTTGCCCTGTTCAGTTTTATCATGTTTTTAATTGTGCTTTACGCCTTTATCTACCGGGTCTATACCGGGTTTCCTTTCGAATAGCCTTTCCGGGTAATACCACCCACCTATACGCAATACATAGCGCACCTCGCGTTTTCGAGTGTGTGAAGAGATACAACCCCTGCGCTTCTCGCCCAGGGGTTTTTTTGGAGCTGCATTAGCCCGATATTTTAAGAGCGTTTTCTGCGAATTTATTATCTTGGAAAGAGATTGGGACCCCAATGGGAGTTTCCTATTGATAACCGTAATAAATACAGGTATGAAAAAGGCAGTGCAAATAGCCCTTGTGCTACTCCTCTTGCAGGGGTGTAAGGGAGAGGAATCCAAAGCGTTCGAAGCGGAGAAACAAGCCGTACAGACCGAACGGGAATACAAAGATGCCCTGGCTGCGATAGAGGAGGCAAATAAAATGGTCAATATCCTCACCCGGGAAGGCAAGTACGAAGAGGCCGGAAAATATTTTGCTGAGGATGTTGTGCAGTTGATTTCGGGCCAACCGCCAATAAAGGGCCGACAAGCCTGGGTAGAGGCACAAAAGGAAGCTGCCAAACTCGGAGACTGGAATCTGGAGCTCGAAGTGCTCGACTTTCAGTTTTTAGGGGACCACGCCGTGGAGCGGGGAAGGGGTATTCAGACCTTTTTGGCGAATGACGACAGCCCGATTCCCTCTATGGAACTCGTTGGAAATTACCTGGTCTTCTGGAAGAAACACTCCGATGGGTGGAAAATTCAATACGACTATGTGGTTGTGGAATCCCCGGAGTAACGATCTTCAGAACCGCAGTAATCAAGGATCAAAAATCAGGTAACCTACCGAAATAGGGGGATTTGAGGCAATGACGGACGGGAAAGATCGAAAACAACACTGGGAGCAAATTTACCATACAAAACCATTGGAAACGGTGAGTTGGCACCAGCCCGTACCCAGGACATCCCTGGAACTGATATCCCGCCTGAATGTGCCCAAAGAAGCTCCTTTGATCGATGTTGGGGGTGGAGATAGTCTTTTGGCGGACCATTTGCTGGATCTGGGGTTTACAGATATTACCGTGCTCGATATTTCAGGGAATGCCCTTGCAAGGGCCAGGGAACGACTGGGTGACCGGGCCTCCACAATTCAATGGATAGAGGGGGATGCCACTTGTTTTAAACCCGAGCAGACCTATGCCTTATGGCACGACCGGGCGGTTTTTCATTTCCTGACCGAACCCGAACAACGAACGGCCTATATCCATGGCGCTGTCGCGGGGATCCCTACAGGAGGGTTTCTTGTTTTGGGAACCTTTTCGGATCGGGGGCCTTTAAAATGCAGTGGGTTGGAAGTTCAGCGGTATTCCACAGATGAATTACAAGCCGCGATGCTACCGTACTTTAAACCGGTTACCTGTCTGAACGTGGCGCACAACACCCCGTCGGGTAGTGTTCAGGACTTTAGTTTTTGCGCCTTTGTAAAGGTCTGAAAACGAGGGTCTCCCGCCTGGAATTCCATCCAAAATCCTGTAATTAAACTGCTTTTTCCGGTATTTAATCCAAAAAAACGATGATTTTTTAGCTCTGGCATACCTTCTGCACCTCTATGTGTAAATACAGGTGTTATGAAAACGATCTACTTACTCAGAGCGATTTATTTGGAGGCTTTCCGCAGTTTGGGAAATTACCTGGTCAGACATTCTTTAAAGTTGTTTGCGTGGTTTTGTTTTGCGCTTATCCTTATAGCCTTATATGCCTTTTTATTTCGAATTTCCACGGGCTTTGCTTTTGTTTAAGGGCCGGCAGGCACAGGTTTAAGCGGGGTGGTAGTATGGATGGAGGATCTGATCGGTATGGGGTGTTTCTGTGCGCTTTGGATGTTCTAAATGCCCCCACCACCCAGCCCTTCAAGTTAAAAGCTACCCCTGCAATCTCTATGTCAGGAACAAATTACTTACAAAAACACAATCCACTTTAAAACGGCAAGGCGACTGGTGAGAACCTTGCTGTACACTTAAAAACACACCTCTTCAGCTCCCGCCCGCCCCGGATTTAAATTTTAACACAACTGAAGTAGGAATAAATCCAAAAAAAAGGAAATAATCCATAAATTAGCATCCCTTGATTTTAGAATCCTGAGATGCAAAAGACCATTCTTCATCTGGACCTCGATACGTTTTTCGTCTCTGTGGAGCGAAAACTGGATAGTCGCCTGAAGCAACGCCCTATTTTGGTAGGAGGATTGAGTGACCGGGGTGTAGTCGCGGCATGCAGCTATGAAGCCAGGGGGTATGGGATTCACTCGGGTATGCCCATGCGGATGGCCCGGGAACTCTGTCCTGAGGCTGTGGTGATTCGCGGAAACACCGCAACCTATAGCAAACATTCCGATGAGGTAACTGCCATTATCAAAGAACAGACGCCTTTGTTTGAAAAGGCGAGTATCGATGAGTTTTACGCCGACCTTTCGGGGATGGACCGGTTTTTTGGCTGTTACCGCTATGCTACCGAACTCCGCCAGCGAATTATAAAAGAAACCGGACTGCCGATTTCTTTTGGGCTTTCGGTGAATAAAGTAGTTTCCAAGGTGGCGACAGGGGAGGCCAAGCCAAATAATCAACTGGTGGTGGACTCGGGGTACGAAAAACCATTTTTGGCACCCCTTTCGATCAAAAAGATCCCGATGGTAGGGGATAAGACCTATCAGACGCTGCGCAATCTGGGTCTGAGACAGGTCAGTACCATACAGCAAATGCCCATGGATGTCATGCAACGCGTACTCGGGGCCAACGGTACTGTGATCTGGAAGCGGGCCAATGGGATCGATAACCGCGCGGTAGTCCCATTTTGTGAGCGGAAATCCATTTCCACAGAACGCACCTTTGACCGGGATACTATAGATGTGCATCGCCTTCGGGGAATTCTTACTGCCATGACCGAAAACCTGTCTTTTCAGCTTCGGCGCGGAGGTAAACTCACCGGCTGTGTGGCCGTAAGAATCCGCTATTCGGATTTCAACACCTATTCCAAACAGCTGCGCATTCCCTATACGAGCGCAGACCACAAGTTGATTCCGATGGTGCAGGATCTTTTTAAAAAACTCTATGGCAGGCGTTTGCTGGTCCGGCTCATCGGGGTCCGGTTCAGCCACCTGGTACCCGGCAATCACCAGATAGACCTTTTTGATGACCAGGAAGAAATCCTCAACCTCTATGCGGCGATGGACCGAATGCGGGAGCGATACGGCGACAAGAGTGTCATCCGCGCTTCGGGGCTGGGGGCACATACCATTGGGCGTATGCACAATCCCTTCAATGGGGATCCCCCGACCTTGCTGGCCCATCGGAAGCAGTGACTGTAATAGTAAGCAGTCTAAGCAGTATGGCAGTACCTTGATCCATCTGCCCACTGCTACTGCAAACTGCCAACTCAACCTTTGAACCTTGAACCTTGAACCTTGAACCTTTGAACCTTAAACCTTGAACCCTAAACCATGTACCTGAACTGCCATACGTACTACAGTCTTCGCTACGGAACATATTCCGAAGAGTCTCTGCTGCGTCTGGCACAGGAAAAAGGGATTACCCGCCTGACCCTTACCGACATCAACAACACCTCGGCAGGGCTGAATTTTGTGCGCCGGGCTCCCGAGTTCAATGTGCGCCCCTCACTGGGAATAGATTTCAGGAACGGCACAGCCTGTTGTTTTGTCGGTATTGCCCGCAACAATGAGGGCTACCTGGAACTCAACCGGTTTCTCTCCCACCACCTGCACAACAAGCTACCCCTGCCCGAGCGGGCTCCGGTGTTTTTAAATGCCTATATCATCTACCCTTTTGAAAAGGTTTTGCTGGAGGAGATGAAAGCCTTTGCCTCCCATGAGTTTATAGGGATATCCCTTCGGGATCTGCGCCGTCTGCCCTTTAGCCGCCTTATAGAGTATCGCGAGAAGTTAGTCGTGCTGCAACCGGTGACCTTCCGAAATAAAAGGGACTTCAACGCCCATCGGCTGCTCAGGGCCATAGATAACAATGTGCTTTTGAGTAAACTCCCGGAAACCGAACAGGCCTCTGCCCAGGATTGTATGTATTCCCTCGAAAATCTGGCGACTGCATTTTCTGATTTTTCCTTTATCCTGGAGAATACAGAGCGGCTGATTCAAACCTGTGAGATCCGGTTTGATTTTTCTGCCCAACGCAAGCCTCAGAATCTTCAGACGTATACGGGAAATGAAGCCTCTGATATTGAGCTATTGCGGCGACTTTGTCAGGAGGGGATGCCATACCGTTATAAAGACCCCGGACCCGAGGTGCATGCCCGCCTTGAGAAGGAACTGGACCTGATTACAAAAAAGGGTTTTGTCTCCTATTTTCTGATCAACTGGGATATTGTCAGTGAAGCCCGTCGCAGGGGTTTTTTCTATGTGGGTCGCGGGAGTGGTGCAAACAGTATTGTGGCCTATCTGCTTCGTATTACCGATGTGGATCCGATAGAGCTCGACCTGTACTTTGAACGCTTTATCAACCTGTTTCGCGCAAATCCACCGGATTTTGATATTGATTTTTCCTGGAAGGACCGGGAGGCGATTACCCGCTATATTTTTGAGCGCTTTAAGCACGTGACCCTTCTGGGAACCTACGTTACCTTTCGCCAACGCGGCATCATCCGTGAGCTGGGAAAGGTCTTCGGACTTCCCAAGGCGGAGATCGACCTGCTGTGTCAGGGGCAGTATCCGAATTCCCGTCTCGATGAGGTGGCTCGTCTGGTACTTCGCTATGGGGAACTCATCCGGGGCATGCCCAATTACCTGAGCATCCATGCGGGCGGAATTCTGATCAGCGAGCAGCCCATCCACTATTTTTCGGCGACGCATCTGCCCCCCAAGGGGTTTCCCACCACCCAGTTTGACATGGTGATTGCCGAGGATGTGGGCCTGTATAAATTCGATATCCTGGGCCAGCGGGGTCTTGCCAAAATTGAGGAAGCCCTGGAGATTGTCCGGGAAAACCAACCCGAAGCCTTCCAGCGGATCGACATTCACGACATCTCCCGGATCAAGGAAGATTCCAGGATCAATCAGATGGTTAAATCGGCCCAGTGTATGGGGTGTTTTTACGTGGAATCTCCTGCCATGCGGATGCTGCTGCGCAAACTGGAAGTGGACACTTACCTGGGCCTGGTTGCCGCCAGTTCCATCATACGTCCTGGGGTGGCTAAAAGCGGGATGATGCGGGAGTACATCCTGCGCCACCGCAATCCCGAACGGGTTCAGCAGGCGCATCCCGTATTGCTCGAGATCATGCCGGATACCTATGGCGTAATGGTCTATCAGGAAGATGTCATCAAAGTCGCCCACTACTTTGCAGGGCTTAGCCTTGGGGAAGCCGATGTCCTTCGCAGGGGCATGAGCGGGAAATTCCGCTCGCGGGAGGAGTTTGAACGCGTCAAAGCTGTATTTATCGCCAACTGTCGTAAAAAAGGGTATGCGGAAGCTATGATTTCGGAGATCTGGCAACAGGTGGCCAGTTTTGCGGGCTACGCTTTTGCCAAAGGCCATTCAGCTTCCTATGCCGTGGAAAGCTATCAGAGCCTTTTTCTGCGGACCTATCACCCCCTGGAATATATGGTGGCAGTGCTCAATAACGGAGGTGGATTTTACCGGGCGGAACACTACATCCACGAGGCCCGGATGTTAGGGGGCGTTATTCATGCGCCCTGTATTAACCGTTCTGTAGGGGTCACCCGTATTCAGGGGGTGGACATCTACCTTGGGTTTGTGTTTTTAAAGGAGCTGGAATCCCGTATCATCGACCGGATCATCAGCCATCGGACGGCAGGGGGCGCTTTTGCCAGTCTGGAAGATTTTCTGGACCGGGTTTCTATTTCCATTGAGCAGGTGAGTATTCTGATCCGTATCGATGCCTTCCGGAGTACGGGAGGAGAAAAACACGAGCTACTTTGGCAGGCCCATATGTTGCTCTCCGGGGGAACGATCCGGGAACACCCCCGCCTCTTTCCCCCTCAAAATGCCCGATACCAGCTGCCGCAATTACACGCCACTTCCCAGGAAGATGCCTTTACCCAACTAGAATTGCTGGGTTTTTGCCTTTGCAGCCCGTTTAAACTTCTGGTCCACCCAGCGGTGAATTCCCATGGCAGCGGCGACTTTCCCAATTTTTTGGACAGATCCATCGATATATACGGCTATTTGGTAACGGTAAAGAACACGAAGACTCATACCGGGAAACAAATGTATTTTGCGACGTTTATCGATCAGCAGGGAGAGGTGTTTGACACCGTGCATTTTCCTCCGGTAGCGGCCAAATATCCCTTTCGGGGAAAGGGTATTTACCGCATCTGTGGCAAGGTGGTCAGCGAGTTTGGTTTTCTCAGTGTTGAAGTCGTAAAAATGGAGAAACAGCCCTATATCTCCGATCCCCGGTATGCAGAAATAAAAACGAGTACCCGTCTGCTCGCGCAACGTCAGGAGCAGATGCGCACCCCATCTGAGATCCGAACCTCCAGGGGTTCTGCCTCCCTTCCAAAGGACTCCCGGTAAGCCTTGCAAAGGGCTGTCTGTACCCATTCCAAATCCTCGGAGCGGACCAGATTCAGGCTACAGCCTCCAAAACCACCGCCCATGATTCGCGCCCCGAGGACCCCGGGAAAAGACAGGGCGGTATCCACCAGAAAATCCACTTCCGGGCAACTCACCTGAAAGTCGTCTCGCAATCCCCGGTGCGATTGGGAGAGCAGCGCGCCCAAACCTTCCATATCCCTGTTTTCGAGGGCCTGTACAGCCTGCAGGACCCGTGCATTCTCTTCAATTACATAACGGCACCGCTTTTTTACAGTATTGGGAAGGACATCCGCCAAGGCGTTGAGATGCTCAGCAGTGGAATCCCTCAGGGAGCGGATTTCCGGGAATGTTTCGCGCAGCACGGCTACCCCGCGCTGGCATTCCGCACGTCTTTCGTTATAGGCGCTCTCGGCCAGGGCGTGCTTTATTCCGCTACCCATCAGCAATAAACTGCAATTGCCCAGGTCCGCCGGAATATAGCGGTGTTGCAGGTCCCTGCAATCGAGAAGGATAAAGTGATTTTTACGCCCCATCACGCAGGCGAACTGGTCCATAATCCCACACTGGGTGCCGACAAAATTGTGCTCTGCCTCCTGAGAGAGACGGATGAGTTCCAAAGGAGAAAGTCCGAGTTCGAAAAGGACATTGAGTCCAAAGGCCAGCCCGCATTCCAGGGCAGCGGAAGAACTCAGGCCTGCACCAGCGGGTATGTTCGATTTAAAATCAACATCGAATCCTTCCAGTTTTCCAGAGCGCTTTAAAAGCTCCCGGAGTACCCCGGATATATAGTTTTCCCACCCACCGGAAGGTTGCAGGTGGCCCAGATCTGCCTGCATGGTTTTCCCCAGGGAGGCACTGGTAATCCGGCACTGGTTGGAGGATCCGTTTTTTTCAAAGGTGAAGACCATCTGCTGTCCGATGGCCGCCGGAAGGACAAACCCCTCGTTGTAATCCGTATGCTCCCCGAGCAGATTGATTCTGCCAGGAGCCGCCACGCTCAGGCGGTTTATTTTGGATAGAGAAACTGACATACGCGTATATCCGGGATTCCAAAGTACAAAAGCAGGAAGGTTTTCGAAACCCCAACCGGTATTTTTATGGAATAACTGACCTGGGTCCTTGTGCCCTGCAATTATTTTGAGTAATATAGAGATGCCGGAGTTTGAGGAAAATCCCCCCTTCCCCCGAGCGGATTTTTTCTAGAGTACATTTGCAAAACCACAGTTAAAGGAACGGTCATGGAGTTTAACAGGCAAGAAAAATTAGGGGTAGTAAAAGCCATTGATCAGGTCATTCGATCGGATGACAAAGTGTATGAAGGAGAGTCTTTTTTTCTCTCCCAACTTTCGAAAGTCGTGAAGTTCGACAAGGCGTTTTTTGATCAGGCGCGTCAGTTGTCACTGGAAGAAGCCATCGATATCCTCAAAGAAATGCCGGATAAAAAGAAGGAATTTCTCGCGATGATGCTCAATCAGGCGGCCAATGCCGATGGACGGGTCCAGGAAGACGAACTCCGGACTATCCATAAGATTTTTACATTGGCAGGGATGGATTTTGATGACCTTTGAAACCAGGAAAAAGGACTTTTTCAGAATCTTTACTCCGAACGGGCAGATAGTTCTGGTGCGCCTTTGAAATTTTTAACCCTCTATATTTCGTGGAATTTAATTTAGCAGAGAAACTTGGAATTCTCAAAGCCATCGATCAGGTGATCATGGCCGATGACAATATTTACGAAGGGGAGGCGATTTTTATTGCACAGCTTTCAAATGTTATGGGTTTCAGCGCTGAAATATTTAGAAAGGCCCGGGAAGTAGAACTGGAAGAGGCTATGGCAATCCTCGAGGCTATGTCCCGGGATAAAAAAGAGGCCCTTGCCATTATGTTGAATGAGGCGGCGAACGCCGACGGGCGTGTAGGGGAGGATGAGCTTAAAATCATTTACCGCATCTTCACGCGTATCGGCATAGATTTCGATGCACTTTGAGGTCTTTTTTCAGGAGTAGTTTGGCGACATCCCCTGAGCTGCGCTGATGCTTCGTGGAAACCAGGTCTCGGTAAATTCAAGTAAAACATGCAGATACACGATTTATCCACTGAGAATTCTATCCTTAATCAGTTTATCTCAGAAATTCGGGATACCAAAATTCAAAAAGACCCCCTGAGGTTTCGGCGCAATATCGAAAGGGTAGGGGAAGTACTTTGTTATGAGCTCAGTAAAACCCTTGAATTTAAAACCCGAACGGTTCAGACCCCGTTGGGGACCACCACGATGCCTGTGCCGGTTTCACCCCTTGTCCTGTGTTCGGTACTGCGGGCCGGACTGCCGCTGCACCAGGGGCTGCTCAATTATTTTGACCGGGCCGAAAATGCATTCATCTCTGCATACCGCCATCACCCGGATGGCGGAGATGCTTTTGAAGTCATCGTAAAATATCTGGCGGCTCCCGATTTAAACGGTAAGACACTGGTCCTAACCGATCCGATGCTCGCCACGGGAAAAACTCTGGAAAATGTTTTGAAGGCCCTAAGGGCAAATGGAGAACCTGATCAGATTCATATCCTCTCCGTGATTGGCTCCAAAAAGGGGATTGCACATGTTTCCGAAATTTTTCCCGAGCAGACACATCTTTGGATAGCAGCCATTGACGATACCCTGAGCCCGAGCGGGTATATCATTCCCGGTATTGGCGATGCGGGGGACCTTGCTTTCGGGTTGAAGTTATAGCCCTTTATGCTCGTGCGTATACTTATGCTCCAGCAGCCATTGAAAGGGTACCGTTTTCAGGGCTTTTTTATGCGTTGCCTCTAAAACAACCGGGGGAGCCAGTCCTTCTAGGTACGCCTGCCGCCATCTGGACACGCAAAGGCACCAACGGTCTCCCGATTTCAAACCGGGAAAATTATAATAAGGGATGGGTGTGCTTAAATCGTTGCCCTTACTTCGGGTGAAGCTCAGGAATTCCTCCGTCATAATGGCACAAACTACATGCGTACCTGTGTCCTCAGGTCCTGTACGGCATTGACCGTCCCTGTAAAATCCGGTGAGGGGTTCAGCACAACACGGCTGAAGTCCACCTCCGAGTACATTGAGATTCGCTTCCATTGTTTTTTTATTAAAGGTACAGTGGCCGGTTTTAAAAACCGCAAACCCGACTCCTGAAAAAATCCAATTTTATCCTTACCTTAAGGACAAATAATCGATTATGGAAGATTTAGTAATGGCCGCCAAAATCATTCTATTTGTCAGTATTGTCAACGTTTGGTTTTTCAGGGCCAACCGGGGGACCCAATGGAGGGCCGGAGATTCCAAAAATATGAAGGAAGAGTTTAAGGTCTATGGACTCTCCCAAACAATGATGTATTCCGTAGGATTTCTCAAGGTGCTTTCGGCCATCGGGCTTATCGTTTCTATTTGGTTTCCAGTCCTGGCCATTCCGGCTTCAGCGGCCATGGGCTTCCTGATGGTTGGGGCTATCTGGATGCACTTAAGGGTAAAAGATCCTTTAAAAAAAGCCCTGCCTGCCTTTCTGTTTCTCTTGCTATCTGCCTTTATCTGGCTCTACAGTACCGGATTGATTTAATAAAAAAACACCTCCCGGGCATGGAAGGTGTTTATTGAGGGTATTCCGGGACTTTTATTGTCCCTGTCCGAGCGAATATCCCCGAACCCCGTCGAATTCGTAAAGGTTTTCGGTTTTAATAATATCGACATTTGATATAGCCGCTTTTTGCAGCACTTCGATAATATCTTCTTTACGCACCCATAGATCTTCTGGAGCACTAAACCGGCATCGCCAGTGATCCGTGCAGAAGGTCTCGTCAAAACCGTTGGGCCATACTTTGACCCCGCGGTTTGTGATCATCGATAGTTTCAGGGCCGGGTTTTCGATAACCTGAAGCTTTGCCGCCAGGTCATCGGGGTCTTTCCCTCTCCAGTCGACAAAAACGTCTACTCCTTTTAACTCCTTTTTTGAAGCCGTTCGTCGCGTGTATTCGGGTAGTGTAATGGCCTGAAAACCCTCGAAATTGGCGGGACTCATAAATTGAGGTTGTACTCCCAGATTGGCGATGATGGCATCTGCGAACTCCCGGGTTCCCACCCGCTTTTTGCTTTGACTCTTGCGATAGATGTCCCCTGTGTGGATCCCCTGCTCCAGGGTTCTGAGCCAGGCATTTTGTACGGTTTCAGCAACCTCGAACTGTCCGATATGATTTAACATCATCACTGCCGCCTGAATAAGGCCGGAAGGGTTGGCAATGTCTTTTCCCGCGATGTCCGGAGCCGATCCGTGAATGGCTTCGAACATGGAACAGCTCGTACCGATGTTCGCCGATCCTCCGAGGCCTACTGACCCTGAAATCTGGCTGGTAACGTCAGAGACAATATCTCCGTAAAGGTTGGGCATGACCACCACGTCAAAACGCTCCGGAGAATCTGCGACCAAGGCCGTTCCGATGTCCACAATCAGGTGTTCACTTTGAATGTCGGGGTATTGGGGGGCAATTTCCCGAAAAACCTGATGGAACAAACCGTCCGTTTGCTTCATGATGTTATCCTTGGTCATACAGGTCACCTTTTTCCGCCCCTGGTTTTTGGCATATTCAAAAGCATACCGAATGATCCGCTCACAACCCGGGCGGGTAATCAGTTTTAGGCATTGCACAACCTCGTCGGTTTGTCTGTGCTCAATTCCGGCGTAAAGATCCTCCTCATTTTCCCGGATGATCACTACATCCATATCCGGATGACGGGTGTCTACAAAGGGATAATAACTGTTGCAGGGCCGCACATTGGCATAAAGCCCCAGGGTTTTGCGAAGCGTAACGTTCAGGCTTTTATACCCACCGCCCTGAGGGGTGGTGATAGGGCCTTTAAAAAAGATTTTGTTCTTGCGAACTGTATCCCAGGCGGTATTAGAAATACCTGTGGTGACGCCTGAGGTATAGACTTTCTCGCCGACCTCAATGGTATCGATATCGAGCTGCGCTCCGGCTGCATCTAGAATACGGAGGGTTGCTTCCATGATCTCCGGACCGATTCCGTCTCCGTAGGAAACAGTAATGGCAGTTTTAACAGAAGAGACTTTTGCACCATTGGCTTTCGGCCGTTGTGAAATCTGGGTGTTTGCATTCATAGGGTTCGTTTCTGGTTTACGGGACAAATATCTATGGAATTAATCATATATTTTTATTTATGTTTTTAATTAAAAACATAAAAAATATTAATATAATTAAAAACGAGAGGATTCCACACAGATTTTATGGCGGCCTTGATTATGTGCTTTTTTAAAGGGAAATTATTAGTACCTTTTGCAGTTAGTAAGTATAGAGAGATACGCCTAAGTAATAAGGCTTCCCTCGGACAACTACTCCAAATATGGATTTAAATATCATTGAGAAACTGGCCGTGATTAAGGCGGTGGACGAAGTAATTCGGATGGACGATATGCTCGATGCCGGTGAGTTGGACTATCTGAGCCAACTGGCGGAGGCTATTGATTTTGATGCGGATTTGCTCATACAGGCCCGGGAGGTGGAGGCTGTTGAGGCTATTGCGGTAATCAGGGTAATGTCTGAATCTAAAAAGGCTTTTTTAGTGCGTAGCATGACCGAAGCTGCGAATGCGGATGGAGAGGTAGATGAGGCTGAAATACAGTTTATTTATCGCGTCCTGGCCGCGGCGGGAATCTCTACTGGAAAATGAGGGCGGTTTTTTTCGGCTGGGGGCATCCCCCCACCCCCTGAACTCAAATTACAACACCCTCCTGCAATAACCAAACAGCACCGTTGCCACCCACGGAGGCATCCACCAATACAATCGCATTTACACAGATCGCGTCTGAGACACCCTTTTAGCGGGTTTGTATCCCTGGATTGTAGAGAAACCCATTATTTAACTTTATTAATTGAGGAGTAAGCCGTATTTTGAAAAACTTTGGTGACGGATTGGGTCAAGAGGCTTGCACAGCGTCCGGAGCTGGTCATTCCCTTCCAAAAGCCTTCCAGATTCTTTGGGAATCATTCGATCTACGGCAGGTATGCCGGGGTGAATGACCCTTCAGAGAAGGGATTATGAAGGGTTGAAACAGAAATCAATACTTTTAGAGCGGGAACTGTTAATTATGAAGATTGAAATGCGAATTGAACAAACGCCACGCCTGAGGGGACAAAATCTGCTCCTGATGCTCCTGCTGGTTTTTATCAGTTCAGCGGCTTCGGGTCAGATCGGAGAAGTCAAGACGGAAGACCGTGTCATCGTTGGCTCCTCAGGGGATCCTCAAATCACTTTGCCCTATCTCGAGTTTATCAGGATTTCCGACAAACCCGGATATTATAAATTGTGGTACAAGGACGAGATACATTCCCGGGATAAGATTAAATCGCTCGATTTTTACGCCTCGGAAATGGAATTGAACTATTTATACCATGTCTTCAAAGACGGTTTCAGCACTGTAAAGCAGCGCTTGAGTGTCGGGGAAGGACTGATTCAGACCATGCGTCCGGGCCGTGTTGGAGAACCGATGAAGGTGACGATTTATTATGAGAACGGATCTCAGGGGGCCTTCTATCTTAAAGAGTCCCAACTGGAAAGCATGCTGGGGAGCTATAAAAATGTGCCTTCAGAATAGTTTTCCAGGCAAGGGTCACATTATCTGAGTTTTGTTCGTCAAAAGCCTTAAATTTGTGAAAATCCTTTATCGATGAGATTCACAGCCCTGATTCCCGCCCTTTTGCTCACCCTGTTTTTTGCCTTCACTTCGTGTAAAGGGGAAAAGAAATCCGAGACCGCCCCTTCTGAAACGGAAGTCCAGTCCGAAGCCCCTGCCAGTGATTTAACTGCCGAAGTCCGCTATCAATGCCCTATGGACTGCGAGCATGGAAAAACCTATGACGCCCAGGGGAAATGCCCTGTCTGTAAAATGGACCTGAAACCCGTTTCCAAAGAAACTGCCATGACCTGTGCGATGCACGCCGACGGGAAATGTACATGTGATGAGGAGAATTGTGCTTGCGAAAACTGTCCGGAACACCCCAAAAGCTGAAGGTTCTTTTTTTAATAATACCTTTTGGACTCCTTTTGTGACTTGCGCACCCAGTGCGATTATAGCTTTAGCATTTCCCAAATTGACCTATGTCATAAAATAGCGTAAAGTCATATTCTATTTTTGGAGGGTGAAAGGTTTTACCCTTATTTTTCTGGCGCTTTGGATGACCTTCAGGCCACTATGGCCCCTGGCCATGTATATCGTGAATTACGATTATATCGCCAATGTACTCTGCGAAAACAAGGATATTCCAGAAATGAAGTGCAATGGGAAGTGTTACCTCTCTAAAATGATTGCCCGCGATCGCGAGCAGAATAAAGAAAATCCGTTTGAAACTTCTTTACTAAAAGTGGATCAGAGTCCCATCCTGGTACTGGAACTTCATTCCTTCCACTTTTTATCGAATGCATTAGAGGCAACAGAAAACAAACCTCAGGATCAGACGAAAGAACTTATCGACTTGTTGCTTGTCTTTAAAATCACCGAACCTCCAAAGGTGCATGCTGTAAATTCCAATGCCTGAACCGGGAGTTTCTCGAACTTTCGGCAGCATCGACATTCTTACTATTTCACAGCATTAAATTATACACTATGAATGCCCAATTTAAAAGGCAAAGCATGCTTTGTGCGCTATTGTTTTTCACGGCTCTGTCCTACGCGCAAACCCATCCGACCCTCATACTGGCAGATAAAAAAACTCGTGTTCCAATTCCCAATGCCACATTTGCCTACGGAGATCAGCAGGGGGTATCAGACGCCGATGGGAAGATCTATTTTGCACCCAATTCGGAGTCAACCCTAATTATATCACACCTGAATTATGGACAGGTGACTTTTGACAACGCCATGGTTCAAAACATTGAGGAAGGGGGTATACTATACCTTTCTGAAATCCAGATAAACCTGCAACCGGTTACCGTCCTGGCGCTTCGACCTCAAAGTAGTCCTGAAACTAGCCTGAAACTCGACTACCAGGAATACCTTGCCCACGATGCCGCGGCTATCCTGATGCAGGACCCTGCCATCGGTGGTATCCGAAAAGGTGGGAATTACGGTTTTGATCCTGTTTTCAGGGGGTTTAAATACGATCAGATCAATGTGGTTCTCAACGGGGCACAAGGGGCGACTGCCGCCTGTCCCAACCGTATGGATCCGCCAACAAGCCAGATGGCTCCGAACATGATAGACCGGATCGAAATCCTGAAAGGGCCGCACGCCCTGAGATATGGAGTGGGGCTGGGGGCAACGATGAATTTTGTCCCGGCTCAACTGCAATTTTCCGAAACCCCGGATGTCTACGGGCGCCTGTCTAATTCCTTTGAAGGGAATGGTTCAGTTTTTCGCAATGAAGGGCAGTTGGGTTTTAGCGGAAACCTCTACGATGCTTCTTTTTTCGGGTCCTGGTCCCAGGGCGGGGATTATACCTCCGGAGCCGGGCAAACGATTCAGGCCGATTTTAAAAGAGGTAGTTTTGGCACCCAGCTAGGTTTCAAAATATCCACATCTGACCAGATACGGCTTTCGATTATTTATAATTTGGCGAGAGACGCCGACTTTCCTGCCCTGGCCATGGATTTAAGGGAAGATGACACCTGGTTGGTCAATGCGAGGTACGACAAAGAGGTAAAACGGGAGCATCTCAAGTCATGGAACACCACTGTCTATGGCTCCTTTGTCAACCATCTTATGGATAACCTGTTGAAGCCCCTGGATCCGAGGATGCTCAATGCCAGCACCGATGCGACTACTTTTAATTACGGCTTGCGCTCCGAAACAGTTTGGAGTTTTTCCCAGAATAAATTCTATGCCGGTTTGGATTTCAGGAATGAAGGGGCTGAAGGAACCCGAACACGGGAGTTTCTCATGGGACCCAACCAGGGAACGGTATTTACGGATAATGTTTGGCAAGATGGAAATATTCTCAAGGGCAGTGTGTTTGCCGAATATCGGATTCAACAAGCCCGGTGGAATTATGTTTTTTCGACCCGTCTGGAATTGAATACGGGCCAGATAAACGACCCTGCTCCTGAATTCCAGGATATCTACGAAGACAGCAGTGTAACCCAGTTTAACCCGAGTATCAGTATTGGGGCCAAAAGGCTTTTGGATTCTGGAATGAGCCTGGGTGTTTGGTTTGGGCGGGCGGCGCGCAGTGGCGGCCTCGCTGAAAGATATATCAATTATTTCCCGATAGGACAAGATCCTTATGAAATGTTGGGGAACCCCTTGCTGGATCCTGAGGTAAACTATCAACTCGACCTGACTTACAACCTTCAATTAAGCAATATGACGTTAGGCGCAGATATTTTTGCCGGATACCTCACGGATTTTATCTCCTCTGTAATCGATCCGGATCTGCAACCGAGGCTGCCGATGAGTCCTGGTGTGAGACGGTATATAAATATCGATGAGGCTTTTAAAGCCGGTGCTGAAGTCTATTGGACTCAAAATATTTTTCAAACCCTGCAGCACCAGCTGGGAATTGCCTACACCTACGCCCAGGATTTGGAACGGGGAGAACCCCTTCCCGAGATTGCACCTTTGGATCTGCGCTATTCACTTTCAGGTAATTTTATAGGGGGGAAGCTCAGGCCGGAGGTCACTTTTCGACATGTGCTGAGGCAGGCAAGGATTTCTGAGGAATTCGGCGAAACCGAGACTCCTTCGTTCTCGCTATTAAATGCCAGCCTCACCTATCAGCTGACCGGAATCACCCGGATGAATCTTGGCGTCAACAATTTGTTTGATGAAAATTATTACGAACATCTAAACCGGTCAGTGAGAGGCGGTGCTTCCCCTATTTTTGAACCGGGCCGGAATTTCTTCGCCTCTGTCAATTTTGTGTTCTAGACCTGCAAAAGGATTAGCAAGCTTCATGAATTCAAGGGTAGAACAAAACAAATGCCAATCCTTTGCAGCCTGCAAAGGATTGGCATTGTTCTTTGGGGTCCTCCCGACTGTCGGGGATCAGTAGGTAAATACCGTCGGGTTGTTTTTGATTTTTTCCATCATCAGCGCGTTTTCCATCACCTGAACCCCTTCCAGGAGGTTTTCAGCTTCTATGTCGTGGGCCATCATACAATGGGGGCAGGCTCTCACCACGCCTCCATCTGCAATCAGATCCGCAAGTACTTGTTGCAGGTTTTCATCGTGAAACTCGAGGGTTTCTGCCCCAGGCCCCATTAATTTTACCCCATGCACATTTAGAAAGACCATCACCTCTTGTCCATTATTTCGAACATTCTGAGCCAGGTGTAATCCCATTAAACTGCTGTGGGGGTCTTCCACCGGATCACTGATCAGGTTGATGATTACTTCGGCGGGAGCCTCCATGGCTTTTTCATCCGCAGTCTCCACTGCGGTTATATCTGTGAGTTCTTTGGTTTGTTGTTCGCAGGAAGCGAAGATGAGCAGTAGTGCGCACATCGCACCGAAAGATTGAAGGGTTTTCATAGGTACTTGATTTATATGATCCATAAAGAATTAAAGTACAAGACTATGAATTTGCTTCATCCGGTTCAATGATACAGATCAGTTCGGGAAAGGCGATAAGGTTCAACTCCTGGTTTTATCCGCATCTCCGGGCAATTTTCTTTTGTCCACGTCGTCGTTTTCGAGATAGGAGTCGGGTTCTGGGTTTGGAGGGGTGGTCAACACCCGGACGATAAAATACACCAGCATTCCCGTGACCCCGAGGGTGGTAAAGAGCATTAAAATTAAGGCGGAAGTGTTCATTGTGGAGGGTTTATGGGTTCGCTTTGTCGTTTTTTGTAAGCGATATAGACCAGAAAGGCAAAACCGATAAAGACTACCATAAGCAGTAGCCTGGACGCATTGACGTAAAACAATTGATCGGTGACAAAGGCTATGGTTTCAGAATCGGAGGCATTTGCCAGCTTTTCCTTTAATCCGGTGTTTCTCAATTTACTGATTATCGAGCTGTCATCCAGAATCCAGGTCCCGGAAATGGCGCCCTCCCAATCGTTGTCTTTTGGAGTGAAAACAGATCCGAGAAAGACGATTAACAGCAATACCGGCGTCACGTATTTAATGATATACTTATAGATAGGCGGCACCCGGATTTCGGCATTGCGGGTGATTTCCTTCCAGCCCTTATCCATCCCGAACACCCAGGCAAACAATATGCATTCCAACAGGGCAAAGACCACCAGGGAGACCGTTCCGGCCCAGTAATCATATTCGTCAAAAACCCCGTATTTATAAAGGAAAATTGTGGGCAGGCCAAGAACGAAAATAATGATTCCAAAGGACCAGGCCGCCGGGGAGTGTTTCCATTTAAACTCGTCCTTTAAAAACCCGATCCACGGGGTTCCCATAGCCAGGGAGGAGGTGATGCCTGCAAAGAACAACAGGCTGAAAAACAAGAAACTCGAGAGGATGCCGATCACATCTCCCCACTGCATAAAGAGGTAGGGTAGGGTTTTAAACCCTAAACTTAGTGAGCCGAGTTCGATGAGCTCCTGCACCCTGTCCATCCCCAAAAAGGCAATCGAAATAGGGATCAGGATAAAACTACCCAAAACGATTTCTACAAATTCATTCATCCATCCCGAAGTCATGGCACTCAGGGCGATGTCGTCTTTGGCTTTGACGTAGGAGGCATAACAGTGCACGGTGCCCATCCCAATGGAGAGGGTAAAAAACACCTGCCCTGCTGCCGCCAGCCATACCGAAGGCGACCACATATTGCTGTAATCCGGGGTCCATAAAAAGTTCAGTCCCTCGATGCTGCTATGGATCGCCCCATTTTCACCCGCATCGATGGTAGCCCCCTGATAGGCTAAAAATAATCCGAACAAAATCAAGAGGGGAATTCCGATTTTAGCCACACGCTCCACTCCTTTTTGCAATCCCTGAGACAACACATAGGTATTTAAGAGTAGTACCAGGATGAAAAAAACAAAGGGTTCCCAGGGAATACCCAGGGTAGAGGTTCCCAAACTGATATAAGAGTCAAAAAAGGCGGCTACCTCCCCCTGATCGAGTCCTAAAAAACTACCTTTTATAGAATGCACCATATAGGCCACCGTCCAGGACTCCAGATAGCAATAATAGGCGGCGATGGCGATATTGGTCCAGATTCCGAAAACCCCAATGTACTTCCACAGCCGGTTGCGGGCCATAGTGTCCATAATAAAAGGGGTGGAGTGATGGCCGAGGGCTCCTCCGAAGCGGCCCATGGACCATTCGATCCATAGCAGGGGGATCCCGATCACCAGAAAGGAGACCAAATAGGGAATGATAAACGTGCCCCCGCCATTTTGTACAGCCTGGACGGGAAAACGCAGAAAATTGGACATCCCCACGGCATTACCCGCCATGGCCAGAATCAGGCCTATTCTCGATCCCCAGGCATCTTTGTTTCCACTCATAGCTGATGGGGATCTGGATTGTATATTGGATTAGTTTTCACAGGCGGCATCTGCAATTTTGAGGGCTTCAGAGAGATGGCTGAGCCCTTCGTCTATTTGTGATTTAGTGATACATAAGGGGGGTGCTATAAAAATATAACTCCACTTACTGAAGGTATACATTCCCAGTTCAGCGATCCGCGCCCGCACCTGATTCATTACCCCGGACTCGGAAGGACTGGCATTAAAAGGGGCCATGGGGTGTTTGGTGTCCCGGTTTTTCACCAGTTCCAGACACCCGAGTAGCCCGGTATTCCTGAAATCCCCAATAGACGGATGTTTTGCCTTTAACTCCTCCATGCGGGCGTCCATATAGGCCCCCATGGCACGGGTATTTTCAATCAGGTGGTCGCTTTCGTAGATGTTGATGACTTCCAGGGCGGCCGCACACGCCACTGGGTGGGCGGAGTAGGTCAGGCCCAGCATCATGGGTTCCTCGTCAAACCGGCTGGCAATCGCATCGCTGACCATCAGGGCGCCAAAGGGAATGTATCCGGAGGTAATCCCCTTGGCCATGGCGATCATATCGGGAACAACCCCGTGGTTTTCCACCCCAAACCAGTTACCTGTGCGGCCAAAACCACTCATCACTTCATCGGAGATCAATAAGATCCCATTTCGGTCGCACACTTCTCTTAGTTTTTTCCAGTACCCGGGGGGTAACTTCAGGCACCCGGAGGTTCCCGATTCTCCTTCCATCAGAATGGCTGCAATGGTCTGGGGACCTTCATAGGCGATTAGACGTTCCAGGTGGTCAAAGGATTCCCGGATCCAATCGGGCCCATGGGAGCGATAGGCGTAGGGAATTTCCAGATGTACAAAGTTGGCGGCCTGATGGGCATCGACTTTCATCCGTCGGGGATCGCCCCCCGCCGACATGGCCCCGAGGGTCGCCCCGTGATATGAACGGTAACGCGTGAGTATCTTATGGCGCCCGGTATGTAAGCGTGCCAGTTTAATGGCATTTTCGATACTGGTCGCCCCGCATACCGTAAAAAAGGCCTTGTTGAGGTTCCCGGGCGTAATTTCGGCCAGTTTTTTGCCCAGCAGTCCCCGAACCTCTGTAGCACAGGCCGGAGTGACATAACTGACTTTTTCCATCTGCCGCACCACCGCTTCGGTTACTCTGGGATCCCCGTGGCCGATATTTACATTCATCAGCCCGGAAGAAAAATCCAGAATCGGAGCTCCGTCATGTGTATATAGATAGACCCCTTTGGCCCGGTCAATTACCTTTGGGGAAATCCCTTTTTGTTTGGACCAGGAGAACAGCGTATGCTCCAAATTGTCTTTACGGATTTCACTCTCAATTTCCAGAATTGTTTTTTTGTCTTCCAGTAGCATCTTTTTACACTTAAATTTCCTTACCCCGTGGTTTTATCTGCGGGCCCTTAACTCATCCAGTTGATTCCGGCTTCCGCATTCCACTTGGTCGTTACTTTTTTGAGTTGGGTCCAGAATTCAATGGAACTTTTACCGGTAATGTCCAGGGCTCCGAATTTCGATTCGTTCCAACCCCCGAACGAAAAGGGCTCCCGGGGTACAGGGACCCCGACATTTACACCTATCATTCCGGCACTGGCCTGATTGATGACTTCCCGGGCTGCCCCGCCATTTTGGGTAAATACGGCCGCAGCATTGCCGTAGGGGTTGGCATTCTCGATACCGATGGCCTCTTTTAAACTCTCCGATCGCAGAATGGCCAGGACCGGGCCAAACACTTCCTCCCGGGCTATGGCCATATCCGGGGTTACCTGATCGATCACAGTGGCCCCTACGTAATAGCCGTTTTCTCTTCCCGGGATTTTAACGCCCCGTCCGTCTACCCGAATTTTTGCACCCTGCTGTTCGGCCTGGGTAATATAATTCTCGATGCGCTGGAGGGCCGCTTTGCTGATTACGGCTCCGATGTCCTTGCCGGGCACCATTTTGCGCGCCTCTTCACAAATCCTGTCGATGATCTCCTCCGTATTTCCCACAGCAATCATGGCGGCTGCAGCCATACAGCGCTGCCCGGCACATCCGGTGACCGAGGCGATGACATTAGTCGCCGTCATCGCGACATGGGCATCCGGTAAAACGATCAAATGATTTTTCGCTCCGCCCATGGCCAGCACCCGTTTTAGGTTTGAAGTACCTCGTCTATATACCGTTTTTGCCACCGCGGTAGACCCCACGAAGGAAATGGCCCCGATATCCGGATGGTCGCAGATGGCTTCCACAATGGTCTTGTCGCCATTCACAATATTAAACACCCCGTCGGGCAACCCGGCCTTTTGGAGCAGTTTGGCCGCCTCCACCAGGCTCAGGGGTACTTTTTCAGAGGGCTTGACAATCATGGTGTTTCCCAGGACCAGGGCATTGGGAATGGACCAATGCGGTACCATGCTCGGAAAATTAAAAGGCGTAATACTCGCCACGACCCCCACAGGGCGGCGTTCAATCCGGCATTCCACCCCCCGGCTGACTTCAAGCACTTCCTCCCCAACCATTTGGGGCATGGAGCAGGCGAACTCCGTCAGCTCCACGCTTTTTTCGAGTTCGGCTCTGGCTTCTGAAAAAGTTTTGCCGTTTTCCGCACAGATCAGCTCCGAAAGCCTGTCCAGATTTTCAAGTAAAAGATTTCTGTAGGTATAGAAAATTTGCACCCGTTCCTTTACCGTAGCGGCGCTCCATTGGGGGAGGGCATTCTTAGCCGCCTGCACTGCCTGATCCAATGTTTTTTCGGTTGACAGGGGTACGGTGGTCAGCAGGGTGCCGTCCAGAGGCGAGTGGACTTCGAGCGCCTCGAGCGCCTCGTCCTGAAAACGGCCATTGATATAATTTTGTACCGCTTCGTACTTCAGGGTCCCGGTGTGTGTAGCCATAAATCTGCAATTTTGAACTTTGAACTTTGAACTTTGAACTTTGAACTTTGAACCTTGAACCTTGAACTTTGAACCTTGAACTTGAACCTTGAACCTTGAACTCTGAACTTTGAACCTTGCCTAAGAACCCGTCAGGATTCATACACCCATTTCCCGCCGACCATGGTCCGTTCAATGGGGATGTCGATAATTTGAGAAGGTTCAACCTGGTGAGGGTCTTTGTCCAACACCACTAAATCTGCCAGCTTCCCAGGGGTTATAGAGCCTTTGATGTCTTCCTCATAGGAAGCGTACGCCCCGTGGATGGTGCCAATTTTTATGGCCTCTTCAACGGTTATCCGCTGGCTGGGCCCCCAGAGATTGCCACTCATATCTGTCCGCGTCACACTCGATTGCAGCGCCATCATCGGTTCAAAAGGCCCGGGAGGATAGTCCGAGGTTTGGGTTACCTTAATACCCGCATCCAGGAAACTACGCAGGGCGAACATATTTTCCAGACGCGCAGCCCCGTATTCTTTCATTTTCTCCCCATGGAAATAAACGTAGGTCGAAAACGGATTCGGGATGGCCTCCAGGGCTTTTATCCGCCGGACCAATTCAGGGTTGATAACCGTGCAGTGCTCCAGGCGAAAGCGCGGATCTTTTCTGGGATGTTCTTTTTGAAGGCGCTCGTAAATGTTCAGGGTTTTGTCAATGGCCACATCCCCATTGGCGTGTACCCCAATTTGCCAGTCGTTTAAATGGGCTTTTAAGGCATAGGGATAGATTTCCTCCTCATCCATTACGATGATGCCGTAATCCTCCGGCCGGCCCATATAGGGCTGGGAGAGGCGGGCGGTACGCTCGGATATGGAACCGTCCAGGGTGATTTTCATGCCGCCAAGGCGGACCCACTCATTACCAAAACCCGTCTGCAGCCCGGCCTCAAGCATGTTATCAATTTCTCTGTAGGTAATCATACAATAAATGCGCATGGAGAGCTCATCGGCCTGGAGGGCGTCCTGGTAGGCGGATAAATAAGTGGCCTCGCCGTAGGCATCCGTCACTGAGGTGACTCCGCTTTTCGACATCATTTCGGTAATGAGCCGCACACCTTCCTGATGGTCAGCCCGGGTGAAAGTATTGGGGATTTGCTCCCAAATCGGGTCTACCGCAGTCTCCAGCAATTGACCGTTGAGCTCGCCGTTTTCCCGTCCTATTTTTCCACCCTTCGGATCGGGAGAACTGTCGGAATACCCGGCCCTTTTCAGGGCCATACTGTTCACATAACTTGAGTGTCCGCCCCGGTGGGTAATGATTACGGGGTGATCGGGGGCGACTTCATCCAGATCATACCGGTTGATAATACGTCCTTCCCGGGTCTTGGTATCGTCGTATTTAAACCCGAGAATCCATTCGCCTTTGGGTGTTATTTTAGCACGCTCGTGGATGACTTCCTTAATGGCCTCGATAGATCTGAGATCTGTATCTACGTTTCTCAGATGCGCCAGACCGGAATAAGCCGGGTGGGAATGGGCATCGATAAAGCCCGGGAGTATGGTCTTTCCGCCGACATCTATCTTTTGGGTTTGTGCCCCCGCCAGTCGTAAAAGGTCTGCTGATGCTCCCACGGCCAGGATCCGGCCATTGGAAAGGGCAATAGCCCCGGCAGTCGGTTGTCCGGGATCTACCGTATAGACATTCGCATTATACAACACCGTATCCGGGGTTGCGGAAAACCAGTTGCTGCCGGGGATCCAGGGTAATAGGGCCAGGGGGCTGGCCGTTTTTATAAACTGTCTTCGGTTTTGAGAATACATGGCAGGTTATTTAAAGCAAAAGGTACGGAATAATCCTTTTGTTTAAAGACCTGCCCTTAACGTTTGGAGCGCCCCGGAATCTCGAGTTTAACGCAGTCGGCACTCACGTAAAAAATCAGGAGCAGGAGTGCCATTACTCCGGGTTTTTAAAATTCATCCCGGGGAATCGCATTATGGAGTCCCGACCGCTGAATACACTTCTTTTTCATAGAGCCGATAGAAATCATAGGACTCTTTATCATTAAAAGGAAGAAACTGGGTGAAGTAGACCACCGCAACGCCCCTCCCCGGGTCTATAGTGTAATAGGAATTCGCTATGCCTGCCCAGTATCCCGCTCCTTTGGCCCTTACGGCCTCGTCCGGGCTCATTTCAATAGCCCATGCCAAACTATAGGCGTCAGATTCATCGGGGAACTGCCCTACTGCTGGAGGTAATCCTTCCTCCGGAAGATTGTGATCCAGGCGCATGCCGGTGGGAAGTTGATTCTCAAACATCAGGGCCACGGACTCGGCCTTTAAAATCTGTCCCTTGTCAAATTTCCCATTATTTAACAGGCACTTTAGAAATGTCAGGTAATCCTTAGGGGAAGAAAAGAGACCACCACCTGCCGAGAAAGTAGTCTCAAGCTCTTGGGGGATACGCGGGTATTCGCTAAAACCGGTAGAGTCCCGGGTACCCCAGGAAACGATATTTTCAGACAAATGGTCCGGAACATTAAACCAGGTGCTGTTCATTTGCAGGGGTCCGGTAATATGCTCCCGCAGATAGGCCTCTAAGTCCTGCCCACTCACTTTTTCCACGACCTTGCCCACCCAATCCGTACTGGTTCCATAATGCCATCGCGCTCCAGGTTCAAAAAGCCTGGGTTGGTCTTCGTATTCCCAGGTTTCCGGTTTAAAATTAGCCAGCCTTTCCGACGTGAATTCATAGCCAAATCCGGAAGTATGGGTAAGCAGGTGCCTGAGCGTTATAGGGGCTTCGCTGGTATATAGAGCGCCTTCTTCAGTGAGGATTGGAATGGAAGCCATTTCGGGCATTAAGGTGTTGAGCGGATCATCCAACCCAATAAGGCCGCGTTCCACAAGTTGTAAAGCCGCTGCAGAAGCGATCGCCTTGGTCATGGAAAAAATCCTGAAAATATTATTTTCGTCAACCGTCTCTGTACCCTCCCAGACAGCCGGGCCAAAGGCCTCCCACTGCATGCTTCCATCGCGGGTTACGGTCCCCATCAGGGCAGCGGGCAAGGTGGTGTTCTCAAAATAGGTTTGGAGTTGGGACACCTCCTTTTCCGGCGAACTTTCTTTCTTTTCGGTCTTGCATCCCAGCAGTGCTGAAATAAGAATCAGGGAGGTCAGTAATTTCTTCATATCGGTTGTGGATTTATAGGATGACAGGTTTGTTCAAAAATACAAAGTGCGCTATATGCGTTTTGGTATTGTTCTATGGTTCGACAAGTGTTTACTGAGGGCCGCTCTGACTTCAGCGTAATTGGACTGCACCAACCAGTGCCCTCCGGCTACCTCCAAAAAGGTATAATCACCTTTTATGTAGTCCCGGGTCAATCGTGCTCCGAAAGCCCCGATGGCGAAATCCCTGTTCCCCCAAATAAACAAGGTAGGCGTTTCGACATCCCCGATGGGTTGTCGGCCTTTTCGAAAATTGGCCCTGTAGTAATTTAAGGCTCCGGTCAGGGATTGCTTTCTTCTAAAAACCGAGAGGTAATTTTCCAGGGCTTCGGGGGTGGAGCGCTTCCATAATTTCCGAAAGGCCTTAAAATCATTTCGTCTCACCATAAGTTCAGGGATAAACGGGAGTAAGAACAAACCGATATAGCGGCTCATCTTTTTTTGTTCTTTATCCTCTTTTAAAGCTTTTCTAAAAGCCCTGCTGTGCGGGATGGACAGGGACGTCCAGCTGAGGATTCTTTCGGGATGGTTAAACGTGATGTTCCACCCAATGGCCGCCCCCCAGTCGTGGCCGACCAGGTGAAATTTGCCTGGCTTTAGGGTATCGGCGATGCCGAGAATATCATTGCTGATTTTTTCAACGGTGTAATTGCTCACCCCTTTCGGGCAGGCATTTTTACTGTACCCCCTCATGTCCGGGGCAATACAGTAAAAACCCAGGGCGGCAATTTCAGGCATGAGTTCTATCCACATAATTGAGGTTTCCGGAAAGCCATGAAGAAAGACTACGAGTTCATCTTGTTCATTACCACAGGTGCGGTAGTCGAACTCAAGGTCTCCGAGTCTTATTTTTTTTGATGTGGTCATGGTGTGGGATTCCCGATTAACAGGGTGAATGCCTCTAAGATAAGGAAATGAGGGTTTAGTTGGGTGGGTGTGCACGGCCTGCCGGCAACTTTCACAATAGGATAGTTTTCGGGCAATCTGCAAGGGGTGCAAATGAGGGCATTGAAAACTTGTTCTAAAGTCCTGAGATTCTGTGGTCAAATACAACCTGCATTTAGTAGCTTTAGGGTTATGAGAGCAGATTTTCGGGAAGATATCTCATCCAGAGCCAAATTGATTGTAATTTTTGGCCTTCCGGGAACCGGAAAAACGACCTTCGCCAGGGCGTTGTCGGCCAGCCTGGGTATGCCCCATTTCAATACCGATATCATACGCACGGAACTCGGTAAAAAACAGCAGTATGATGCGGGTGCTAAATCCTATATATACGATAAGATGCTGGAGCGCGCCCGGGACGAACTCCGGAAAGGGAAGGGAGTAATCCTGGATGGAACTTTTCACCGGGAGATTTTCAGGGACCGCTTCACCGGGTTGGCAAGGGATCTCGGGATTCCGGTAAAATGGATTGAACTTACCGCTAAAGCAGCTATAGTCCGCGAAAGAGTGAAAGATACGCGTCCTTACAGCGAAGCGGATTTTGAGGTCTACCAGAAGATCAGGATGGAATTTGAACCTGTGGAGGGCGAAGTCTTCAGACTCCATTCGGACATGGAAGATCTGCCTGAGATGATTGAAAAAACCTTGGAATTTCTAAACGAATGACTAAAGAGCAGGTCCAAAGGATAATTCTTCAAAAGGCTGTGCCGCATCCTACCGCGGAGATGCAGTTGGTCGAGACGCATATTTCCTGGGTAATCCTTACGGACTCATTTGCATATAAGATTAAAAAACCGGTGCGGCTTAGCTTCCTCGATTTTTCCACTCTATCGAAGCGGGAGTACTATTGTGAGCAGGAAGTACTGCTAAACCGAAGACTTGCGCCCGAGATGTATTTGGGAGTACTTCCGGTTACTTCGGATTCGGAAGACCTGCTGATCGGTGGAAAAACGGGAGAGGTAATGGATCATGTGGTCTGGATGCGCCGGATGGATGACAGCAGGCAGATGGATTTGCTTCTGGCCCAGGGAGGCGTTGAAATCGGAGATATGGACAAACTTGCCGGGATTTTAGCCCGATTCCACGAGGGTGCCAAAAGAGTATTGATTTCCGAGACCTGGATGGAACTGCATGAGGAGTTTGCCGATATTTCCGGCCAGGGCCTCTTTTTGGAGAAATATTATGAGGGAGGTTCCAGGGCTTTTATAGAGGAGGTTGTTCATTGGGCCTACAGTTTTTTAAGCGGTATCCGGTCCCGGATCGAAGAACGAAAAGAATCCGGGTTTGTCGTAGACGGACACGGGGACCTGCATTGCCGGAATATAATTTTAGGGGACGACCCCGTAATTTTCGATTGCATTGAGTTCAGCGAAGCACTCCGAACCCTCGACGTGCTGAATGAAGTGGCATTTCTCTGTATGGATCTGGAGCGATTTGGGAGGGAAGACCTGGCCAGTGCTTTTCTGGACAGGTACCTCGCACTTACTGGGGCTATGGAAAATGGGACGGACCGGTTGTTGTTTCTGTATTACAAATTGTACCGGGCCAATGTCAGGATCAAGGTGCTCTGTATCCAGTGTAAAGAAGGGGAAGGAGGTTCCGAGCGAAAAGCAAAGGAACTCATCGGGAAATACATGCAATTGTCCAAAAGGTATTTCCGGGAATTGAAAGCTGCCTGTGATGCCGGGGAAGCGGATCAGATGCCGTAGATTCCCGGGGCGGCGTGTTTAACAATTTCGTCTCTTGAATAAAACAGTCGGGCAACTTTTTTTACCTTCACCCAACGGGCCCTGGTCTCAAGTATAGGACAGAGGTTTTGTTTTAATAGTTTCTGGTTACAGATCGAAAGACAATGGGAAATAACATTTTGAAAACGTCACTGGTCCTGCTCGCAGTGGCTCTGGTTTCGTGCAAGAATACGGAGCAGGCCATTGAAGAAGAACCAGCCCCATCACCTACAGGATATCAGGGACAGGGTCCCAATCCGGTTGTGCCCACTGTGGACCGGCCGGTTCAAAAGCAATGGAAAGGTGCATGGGCTTTTAATGACAGCACTACCTTTTTCACCAATGACTTTGAAGGCGGGCGCCTCAATGGGGTGGCCTATGACGGCAACGATCACTACACGGCCTGGATTACGGCTGAGAATACCCCCATAAACGTCAGCCCGTGGTATGCCTTTAAGGTCTGGACCACCAGCCCCAGGGAAATTACCGTTCAACTGAGCTATCAGGATTCCCGCAGCCGGTACTATCCAAAGATCAGTACCGACGGGGTGAACTTTAAACCTTTGGACAGCCTCTATTTTAAAGCCGTCAATCCGGGGGAGGGCGAATTTGGGATTAAAGCCGCTCCCGAATCGGCCGAAATCACGATTGAGGTCAATAGCGAGCCTGTAATTGTTTCCGCCCAGGAACTCTACACATCTTCCAGGGTTAAATCGTGGGTAGATTCCCTGAGCCAGAAATCTTTTGTCAGTAATTACCCTATAGGCCGTTCCAGGGAAAACAGGCCGCTCCATATAATGGAAATAAAGGAGAATGAAAAGGGAAAGAAGGCCGTGATGGTGATCGCCAGGCAACATCCACCCGAAGTTACCGGATTTCTGGCGATGAAGTCGTTTATTGAAACGCTCTCGGGGGATTCCGACCAGGCCAGGGCGTTCCGGAAGGACCATACCGTCTTCGTGGCACCACTCATGAATCCGGACGGCGTGGACAATGGGCACTGGAGGCACAATATGGGCGGCATTGACCTGAACCGCGACTGGCAAAATTTCAATCAGCCTGAAACCCGGAGTGTCCGGGATTTCCTGAGGGCAAAAGACGCCGACTATGAATTTGTATTTGGGGTAGACTTTCATTCCACATGGGATGATATTTACTATCCCCTCGATACGGTGGTGGCAGGTTCCAAAGGGCAAATCGTATTTGACTGGATCCAGGGCATAAGCCAGCGGCTGCCACAGAAAAAAACGAATATCAGTGCCTCGGATCAGTTAGAGCCCACGATGGTCTCCCGCACCTATTTCTTTGTAAACCACAATATGCCCGCCATTGTCTTTGAACTGGGGGACGATACCCCGAGGGATTTCCTGAAACTAAAAGGGCAGGTGGCGGCCGAAGAATTGATGCGCCTCTTGATGGAGTAATAGTTTAGATGCTTCGAGAGTTTCTCTCTACTTTTGTGAAAAATTGCATATTTCTGCAACAGGTTGTCAGAAACATAAAACCCTTAAAGCCCTTACGGCAAACGTATGTCCCCAAACCATAGACAATCTGATGTTGTAAATGCACTTCGCTGTTTTGCAATTGTATTTCTGTTGTATCAAAATGTAATTTCCCAGGATATAGAACCCAGACGGTGGAGTCCGATCCCCCTTGGGACACACGTTTTGGGTGCCGGTTATTCCTATACGTCAGGAGATGTGTTTTTTGATCCTTTACTGCAGGCTGAGAATGTCGAAATCAGAGCGCACTCCCTGGTGGTCTCATTTGTACAACCGTTTAAAGTGAGGAATAAATTGGCGAGTATCAGCCTGTTAGTCCCATTTAGTGCTGCGGACTGGAGTGGTTTATTAAGCGGAGAACCTGCGTCAGTAAACAGGACCGGATTTGCAGATCCTAGATTAAGAGCTTCCCTATTACTGGCCGGGCCACCAGCCGGTAATGCGCTTGAACTCCAACAATACAAGCTTGAAAACCCAACCTACACCACTTTTGGAGTATCGTTGGCAGTAACACTCCCGCTCGGGGAATACTTTGAAGATAAGCTGTTAAACCTGGGCGGCAACCGATTTGTATTCAGACCCCAGGTGGGTATGATCCATTACTGGGGCAAGTGGTCCTTTGAGCTCACCAGTTCTGTTTTTCTATACACCAGGAATCCTGACTTTTTTAATAATGCCGAGAGGGATCAGAGACCTACATTTGCCATGCAAACCCATTTGGTAAAACAACTACGGGGAGGGGCTTGGCTGTCTCTGAGTGCTGGGTACGGTTTGGGGGGTCAATCTGTTGTCAACAGGCAACCGAACGGTGACTTTCGGTCCAATTTGCTGATGTCGGGTTCTTATAGTTTCTTGATTGCCAAAAGGCAAGGGTTGAAACTGACCTACATTCGCTCTGAAGCCCTGCAAGATATTGGCTCCAACACCAACAATTTCATTCTGGCGTGGTTTATTAGTTTTTAATTAAACCTCTACGGGACAAGGGATTCGGTTTTACTTCATATTCCTTATATACGACTTGTACTATACAGGCTCCCAGCGGAGTTTCGGGTTTTTATCCTTTCAAAACAGGTTTCAAGAGATTGCTTAGGATGTATTTACTGAACCGGTTTTTAGTCAGCAGCCGATGGTGGAGTACACTTAAAAAACGGATCATTCGAGGGTGTTTAGTTCCCGGTTTACGAGCTGAAGGATTTTGACATTCTGTTGACGTACCAGTTTGAGTTCATATTTAGCATCCATGGTATGACCGTACAATTCAGTGATAAAATCCTCGAATAGCGGGTCGCGTATCAGGCCATGGTAATCGGATGTAAAATCGCTTTCAGGGAGTTTTGGATACGTAAGTCCATAGTAATCCATAAGTCGAACATAGGGCCCAACAACCGAGCCGGACCCAAGTTGCAGATCCATATGCCTTTTTTCGTTTTCACTGGCATCGGCAACCACATCCTGCCAGCTGAAAAGCAGGGTAATCAGGGAATCGCTCCTTATTAGGTGCACATCTGCGGAGGAAATCCCCGACCTCAGCGCTCCGTTTTGAGGATCAAAAGTCCAGAGCCAGCTTGTGTTTTTAAGCCAGGCCTGCAGGGTATCGCTCGAGGTGACAGCGGCCTGGTCGGACTTTAGACGAACAATTTTTAAAGCGGCTTGGACCACACGGTCATTATAGTACATCACACTATCCAGCTGCTGCAGATTTGCGTTGAATTCCACGGAAAGGGCTGTCAGTAAGGCCTTTCTTTTTACCTGCTCTTTCCGACCTTCATTCCAGTCGCTCACCCAAAGAGCAACCAATATCCCTATGACCACCAGCATTATTTCCCCAACCGCATACAACAGGTATTTGCTGAATTTGTTGTGGTCAAAAAGTCTATGACGTATTTGGCGGAAGAAGCGGAGCATGGGTTGGTTGGTTACCTGATCAAAGTACAAAAAAGAAGTAAAGATTCAGGGTCTACCCGATTCCAAAGTCAGCGCAGTTGGCAGGCCGGCATAACCGCAAACCGGAAGCAACCGCAGTTAATCCTTAGGTAAATAATTAATTTCAGATTCCCAGTTTTCCTGCCAGAGTTTCGTATCCGGATCAAAACGGGAGACATAGCTTGCTACCACCTCGCCGTCTTTGTATTCGAATTCGAAATGAACATTCTGGTCCACCATGTTGATATAGCGGGTTTTAGAAACCGGAAGCAGTACTTTGCTGGCCACGCCGTCCCTTTTGTAAAACAGCCGCCCATCCTGTACCCAAAAACGCCGCTTTGAGTCCACACCTTCCTTGCTGTAGGTGCCTTCTACCTCGCGCAACTGGTTTATATAAGCTTGCGAATCCACACTGTCGCGGTACTTTAGATGTGCCAGGGGATATTTCAGGTAGTAGTGATTGGGGTTGGCGGCAATGGCTTCTTCATAGGCCACCTGGGCGCTATCCCACTGTTTACCGGCCATGAGGTTTTCGGCCTTTAAAATGGCGTCATCGAGTTTCCAGTACCACACCTGCAGCGAATCCTGCCAACTGTATTGGTGATAACGAAAGGCATAAAATTCTCCGTTGCTATTTTCGAAGAATTCCTTCTTCCCTGTTTGTCCTATGGCGGGATGGCCTGAAACCAGCGTCTGCTCCCCACCCATGATCAGAGGAGTTATGTCCTGATTGGAAACGTATTGGAGCAAGGTATTTTTATGAACCCAGAATGTGCTGGTCTGTTCGCTGTTCCCACCTCGGTATTCGCCCTCAAATTTTCGGAGGTCCCCGGCAGTTACAGGATTCGCCTCTAAATAGGCCAGTGTCTTTTCATACAGGGAGGAGTGGACTTTCAGTTCAGGTTGTAATAGCTTAAACCTGTCTAAGGTTTTGTGGGCTTCTCCCAAATCGCCTTTGTAAAGTTGGGGAAGTAATTTAAACGCCATCAGGGTAGGGTCATTGCCCTGGAGTCTGGCAAAGGTAGTGAGCTGATCCAGGACTTCCTCATAGTCCTCCTGAATCAGGCTGGCATCGATAACGTTTACGCCACTTATCCGGTTTTTATCATTTTCCCATGCCTGATTTGCCAACTCTGTATAGGCCTCCACATTTCGTGTTCGCCCATATATATTTCTTAGGGTTTGGTTGTAGGTGTCACTGCTGGGGTCTACTTCCAATTGTAGCTTCACGAGTTTTTCGGCATCGTCAAATTGGTCATAGGCCAGGTATTTCTGGACCAGGGTCTCGCTTTGCCGCTGGAGCGGTAGTTGATAGCGGAGCTCGTAGGCCTTATCGGCTAAGGCCTGCTCCTCCATGTTGCCCTGGCTATACCTTAGGTTCCTTCTTCCGGCAAAAAGATATGCCAGGGCAAAGGTGCTGTCTTCTACAATAGCGTTTTCGTAGTCCCCATAGCTGAAATACTCCAATGCCTTTAAGTTATCGCTGGTGATTTCCCTGATGTTCATGTCAAGATAATTGGGGCTATTGAACTCTTCAGAGTTAAAGGAGTTCGTTATAAATACCGTGACATCATCTATCAAATCCAGGATATCAGGCCCTTCGACCGTTGTTTCCTCAATGATTTTGGCATTTTTGGCATTGCGTATATAAGTAGTCAGGATAAATGTGCTGTCTGTCTTTTTAAATTCCCCGTCTATATAATACTCATGAAAATAGCTCGATTCCTTAACCTTGTCGGGCGTTGTCGTTAAACCCAGGTAGTCTGGACTTAAGTTTTTGTTTTGGAGTAAGTCTTCGAGAAGTAAGCGGGAAATCCCAAATTCAAGCCATGAAGTGGCGGAGTCCTTTTCTTTCGGGGCAAAATTGTAAATGTAGAAACCGGTTCTAAACTCTTCCTTGGTAATCAAGGCCGTCCGTGCCTCACCTGCCTCGGTGGTGTAATTTATAGATTTAGTCCGCGCTCCAAGATCTGCTGTGCCAAAGCCGAAGTAAAGCCCTATGATCAGGACGACGATATTTAGGGGGAAGATGATTTTCTCACGGAGTTTGAGGTGCCCTTCCGAAATGCGTTCTCTGTGGAAAAGATAAATAAGCAGGGAAGGTATGATGCCTACAAAAATCCAGATAAAGACTTCCACCCAATAGGGCGACAGGGAATATCGGTTCAGGATCCAGTCGACAAACTCAAGGAAGGTCCAGGCCGCCACCAGGTAGGCGAATAACAGCTGAAAGATCTGCTTCCAATTTCGGTTCGTACGGGGATTTGTATTCTCGGTCACCGGATACGCGGGTTTTTAAAAGTAAAAGGCAGGATATTGCATCATTCGGCTGCAACTAAGATACACAACTATTGTCTAGAGGTGTATAATGTGATGAGAATTTGTCAGGCAATGGGTCACGTAAAGGAGTGAAAAGGGGGTTGGTTACCGAAGGTAATTTCATGGGTGGGTTCGATTCAGAATTTCTTCCCTTAACAGTCAATGAGCCAAATAATCTTTTTAATCAACTCATAATTTCGCTAAATTTGAGCCGAATAGAATTCCTAAGCGGCTCATGCTCTATAATTGGCAACAAAAAGATTGGCCCCATTTCAGATATAAAACCGAGGCTATCGAAGATTTACTCTTTGATTTTGCGCAGCGCACAGGCCGTATTAGTGGTGTCCTGGAGGGGCTTTCGGAAACTGAGCAAACTGAAGCTATGATTAACCTTATGGTATCTGAAGCTATAAAAACTTCAGAAATCGAGGGGGAGTATTTGAGCCGAAACGATGTGATGTCTTCAATCCGCAGGAACTTGGGCCTTAACCCGGAATTGTCACTCACCAACGACCACAGAGCAGAGGGCGTGGCAGAATTGATGTTGGACGTTCACAATGACTTCTTAAAACCACTGACCCGTAAAATGCTATTTAATTGGCATGCTATGTTGATGAAAGGTAACGGCCAAATTCAAATCGGGCAATGGCGTTCGCATGAAGAACCCATGCAAATTGTTTCTGGAGCAATAGGAAGAGAGGTAGTTCATTTTGAAGCCCCGTCATCGCGCAAAGTACCATCAGAAATGAATGGATTTATCAAATGGTTTAATACTTCACAGGACGAAATCAATAAACCCATTTTACGTGCGGCCATAGCACACTTGTACTTTGAAAGTATACATCCATTTGAGGATGGTAATGGACGAATAGGCCGAGCTGTAGCGGAAAAAGCACTTTCGCAAAGTATAGGACGCCCAGTACTGTTCAGTCTGTCCAAATCCATAGAGAGCAACAAGAACAATTATTACGATGCGCTAAAAGCTGCTCAACGTTCCAACGAAATAACAGATTGGATAAACTACTTTGTCAAAACGGTCATGGATGCGCAAATCGATGCGGAGAAAGAAATTGATTTCACCTTAAAGAAGACCAGGTTCTTTGATCAACTCGAAGATCAACTCAATGAGCGTCAAAAAAAAGTTGTTCGCAGGATGTTCCAAGAGGGACATCAGGGATTTGAAGGGGGAATGAATGCACGCAAATATGTTTCACTTGCAAAAACATCGAAAGCAACAGCCACAAGGGATTTGCAAGACCTTGTTCTACAAGGTATTTTCAAGCCTATCGGAGGTGGGCGCAGTACTAGGTATCAGTTTAAGTTCATAGACTCGTGATTGCTGGGCCAGGCATAGGGTAGTGGTACAAATGACTATAAATAGGGTGTTTGGCTGAATGCGATTTTCAATTTTTTTCACAGGGTGCCGCTTTAGTTTGTTTACGCCTTTATTTTTCCGAGTAGATACTGGATTTGCCTTTCTGCAAGAAATACTTACATTCATTAGAATCCGGGATATGACTTTTTAAGAATCTTCCGGAACATTAAATCCCTTCAATATGAAGGATGTCGCCCTACATCTGGCCAATTACTTTTTTTATTTCTTCCACACGGTCCTGATTGTTTTTAACCTGCTGGGATGGCTGTACCCCCGAACGCGCAAGCTCAACCTGATATCCTTGTTGGCGACCTTCGGCTCGTGGGGGCTATTGGGGTTCTGGAAAGGCTGGGGCTATTGTTTTTTGACCGATTGGCATTATCAGGTGCTGCGGGCTTTGGGAGAAAAGGGAATGCCTTCCAGTTACATCGCCTTTTTAATCGAAAAAATAACGGGCCTGTCCCTTGATCCGGAGCTTGTCAATACGCTCACGGTCTCCCTGGCGTTGTTGGCTTTGGTTTTTTCGGTCTGGGTGAATTTTAGGAAGAAGCGTCGTTAGAGGAGTTGAATTTTCGGTATTTTTTGGGTGGAGATTGATATTATCCATTTCGAACCCTTTATAAATATACCTTATCGGGTATAAAAATATCATTTAAAGAAATATTATACCCAAAAAGGTATAATTATAAATATATTATTTATATTGTACCCGAAAAGGTATATTTATGGACGGTTGGAATCGACAAAACCCGATTGCTCAGTTTACTCGGATGCGAAGAAAGGCGCTAAATCTTACCCAAGTTGAACTTTCAGATACAACGGGGGTCGGTCTTAGGTTCGTACGGGAATTGGAGCAGGGAAAACCGAATTTAATGGCTGATAAGATCAATCAGGTATTGTTATTTTTTGGTCATGAATTAACCCCTACACCCCTGAGCGATGAGACAAGGAGAAATTTGGGTAAATAAGCACCTGGCCGGTATTTTGACTGAAGATGAGGAAGGGTATCACTTTACCTACTCCGAGGATTATCTGGAAAGCAGTAATGCTATTTCAGTCGCCCTGACCCTGCCTTTGCAAAAGGAAGCCTTCCACGCTGATTTTTTGTTTCCTTTTTTTGACGGTCTGATTCCGGAAGGATGGTTATTGGATATTGCCCAAAAAAATTGGAAACTCCATCCGAGGGATCGTATGGGCCTTTTATTGGCAACCTGTAAAGATTGTATTGGAAATATAAGTGTGTTGGAAAAATGAGCAACTGTCTGGCCTGTCAAAAACCGCTTCATCCCGGGGATGGGTTATATCATCCTGATTGCCTAAAGGTGTTTTGGCAAGAGGACAAACCAGTCCTTCAGCTAGATTACGAGCTCTCTCAAATTGAGGCGCTGGCCAAAGAAAACATAGCTCAGCGCGTCATTGTAACAGGAGTGCAGCCAAAACTTTCATTAGGTTTTACCGAAGAAAATGATTCCCGACTCACCATTGTTGGTGCGTTCAACGGCAGATACATTTTAAAACCGCCTTTTTCTCAGTACCCTCAAATGCCTGAAACAGAAGCCTTATCCATGTTGTTGGCTCGGGCATGTGGCATTGATACAGTACCATTTTTATTGATTCCGCTAAAAGATGGACCACTGGCCTACCTCACCCGAAGGATTGATCGAGACCGTAAGGGCAATAAATTTGCCATGGAAGATGCCTGTCAGTTTACCGAACGGCTTACGGAACATAAATACAGGGGTTCTTACGAGCAGGTTGCCAGGGCCATTTTTGCCTATTCGCAAAACCCTCTGTTTGATGTGGTTCGATTTTATGAACAGGTTATCACATCTTATTTGATGGGGAATAATGACATGCATCTTAAAAACTTCTCCCTTATCTCATATGACCAAAAATCATATGCACTTTCCCCTGCTTACGATTTGATTTCGGCACAATTACTACTACCTGATGACCCTGAAGAATTGGCATTGAACTTAAATGGCAAAAAGAGAAAAATTGAAAAGGCTGATTTTAATACTGCTATGTACAAAGCACATATTCCTAAAAAGGCGATAGAAAACCTTTGGAGCAGAATTGTGCAAGGTGTAGAAAAATGGCCAACGCTTATTGATGAAAGTTTTTTAGCGAAGGATCAAAAGAAAAAAATGAAGGAATTGGTTTTAACTAAATGTGATTTACTTGGAATTAAATTAATATAAGACCCGAATCCAATGTTTGTTTTCTGCCCAATTTTTGGGGTGTCTACAAATACTACAATTAATGTTTAATAAAATAAACAAAAAAGCATAATATTGCATATTATATTAAACATTATGACTAAAAGGCAAACTATTGTACTACCTGCTGCACAGCGAATCCTCGAAACGGTTGGGGAGCAGATTAAGCTGGCCCGGCTGCGACGCAAACTCAGCGGGGAGCAGGTAGCCGAACGGGCAGGTATAGGAAGGAATACCCTGATCTCCATCGAACAGGGGAAACCCTCTGTGGCCATCGGGCATTATCTGAACGTACTCAAGGTGCTGGGTCTTGAGCACGACTTTTTAGCCCTGGCCAAAGATGACGTATTGGGAAGGAAGTTGCAGGATGCGGAGTTGGGTGTTAAAGAACGCGCTCCCAGGAAAAAATAGCCATGGCCAGAAGGGACCTTTTCGTATATGCTGACTGGGCGGAGCTTCAGGGCCCCCATCTCATGGGGGTGCTTTCTTCCACCTTGCTTAGGGGGAAAGAACTTTTTTCTTTTGAATACAACCGGGACTGGTTGGCTTCCGGGCATGCCCAGACGCTCGATCCGGACCTGCAGCTCTATTCGGGCCCCCAATACCTGCACAATGGGCATAAGGCCAATTTTGGGTTGTTCCTCGATTCGTCCCCGGACCGGTGGGGTCGGGTACTCATGCAGCGCAGGGAAGCGGCCGAGGCACGATTGGAGGACCGCCCCCTGAGAAAGCTCTTTGAAGTGGATTACCTCTTGGGGGTGTATGATGGCCATCGCATGGGCGGGCTTCGATTTAAGCTCGACCCTGAGGGTCCCTTCCTCGGTGATGATCAGCGCCATGCCAGCCCGCCCTGGACTTCCATCCGGGAGCTGGAACAGATCAGTTTACGGCTGGAAGATGAGGGGGTCGTTGAAGATCCGGACTATTTGAAATGGTTGCATATGCTGGTGAATCCCGGCTCATCGCTGGGCGGTGCAAGGCCCAAATCGAGTGTGCTGGACCCGAGTGGCCATCTTTGGATTGCCAAGTTCCCGAGTAAAGCCGATCGGGACGATCTGGGGGCCTGGGAGATGGTGGCCTATGAACTCGCGTTGGCTTCGGGCATCCGGATGGCGGAGTGCCAGGCGCGAAAATTTTCTAGTCAGTACCATACGTTCCTTACCAAAAGGTTTGACCGGACCTCCGGAGGGCGACGTCTTCACTTTGCCTCGGCCATGACGCAACTCGGCTATACCGACGGGGCCGATGCCGCTGCCGGAGTGAGTTATTTGGAAATGGTAGAATTTTTAATGGCGCAGGGCGTACAGGTAGAAGAGGACCTCCATGAATTATGGAGAAGGATCGTTTTCAGCATTTGTATCTCCAACACCGACGACCATTTAAGGAACCATGGTTTTTTATTGACAAATCGGGGATGGCGTTTGTCGCCAGCCTTTGACATCAACCCTGTGGAGAACAGCGCGGGGTTAAAGCTCAATATCACAGAAACGGACAATGCCCTCGATCTGGACCTGGCGATGGAGGTGCATCCCTATTTTCGGCTGAGCCTTGCCCGCGCCCGTGAAATTTTGGACCAAGTCAGGGAAGCGGTTCGCACCTGGCGGGATGTGGCCGCCAAATATGGTATCTCAAAAGCCCGCCAGGAATTGAAGGCCACTGCGTTTCAGGTACAATTCCGAGGAGATTAAAAAACAGAGGGGGGAATTATACTACGGAAGCTCCATATAATCAAACACCAGATTACACATCGCTTTTACACCTGTTTTAAAGGAACTATCGTCCATGAGAAATTGAGGCGTATGATGGTCCCCTGCGGTTTTCATATCTGTTCCTATGGTTGTTGACCCCACGAAGAAATAAAATCCCGGCACCTCCTGGGCGAAGTATGAAAAATCCTCGGAACCTGTAATGGCAGGAATCAGGGTGACATTCTCCTTTCCCGCAGATTTTTCTAAAGTGGGCAACATCATTTCTGTTAACTTTTCATCGTTGAAGGTTACCGGGAATCGCAAAGAGTAAGGAAGCTCTATAGTAACCGTTGCCCCGGCAGCTTTTGCAGTATATTCCACAACTTCTCTTATTCTTCTAAGGACTAAGGCTTCGTCTTCATTAGTAAAGGTTCGGATGGTACCTAACATTTCTACTTGCTCTGGGATGATATTGCTTCGATTCCCGCCATTGATGGCACCTATGGTTACAACCGCAGCATTATCCGTCAAGGCGACATTACGACTTACAATAGTCTGCAGGTTTGTGATGATTTGAGCGGAAACGGCTATGGGGTCAATGCCAAACCATGGAGATGAACCATGCGCTGGTTTTCCTTTAACGGTGATTTTCATATCGTTGACACCTGCCATAATACCTGCGGGTCTGTAGGTGATTTGCCCTACTTCAGTTAAGGCATCCATATGCAGCCCAAAAATGACATCTACTTTAGGATTCTCAAGCACCCCTTCTTTTACCATTAAATAGGCTCCGCCTTCTTCTCCTTTGGGTGGGCCCTCTTCGGCGGGTTGAAAAATAAATTTCACGGTGCCTTTTAAATCGCTTTTCATTCCTGAAAGTATTTCAGCGACTCCCATTAAAATAGCCACATGACCGTCGTGGCCGCATGCATGCATCACAGAGGTTTCTTTGCCTTCGTACATGGTTTTTACCTTTGAGGCAAAGGGTAAGTCATTCTTCTCTTCAACGGGCAGGGCATCCATGTCTGCCCGAAGGGCTACTACAGGGCCGGGCTTATCTCCTTTGAGAATACCCACAACGCCTGTCACCCCTACTTTTGTCTGGACCTCTATACCCAGGGATTCTAAATGTTCGGCCACCAGGGCTGCTGTACGAACTTCGCGATTTCCCAATTCCGGATTTTGGTGAATATCATGTCGCCAATCGATAACCTTCTGTTCAATCTGGTCTGCTTTTTTGGAAACCACTTCGCTATAATCTTTGCTTTGGGCGGTGGTGAAGGTTGAACAGAGTAGTAAGAGGAACAGGGGTAGGGTTTTTAGAAGGGATGTTGAGTTTGGTTGGGTGGTTTTCATTTATTTAAGGGATTTCATTATGGGTTAGTGATGAGGTTCAAGGGCTTGAATAAGCTCGTTTTACCTGTTAGCCTTTCGTTATTTTTTTAGTTCGGATTTAATCAAATCTAAAATCTCCAGGATTCTCAGACGTAAGGCCTCAGATTGCAGATTTGCAGCTTTATTCAAAGTAATGGCGCTCCCAAGTATACCTTCCAGCTTCCTACTACTTAATATTTCATTCAAGGGAGCACCCAGCTTTGAGGTTCCAATTTCAATCTTATAGGACTCCTCGTTATGATCTAATAGCCAAAGATGTTGAGAATCGTTCATAAAACTATTAGAGACATCTCTGCCCAAGCCTAGTTCTGACAGAATTAAATCAAATTCACCATTTACAGAATTACTCCAGGTCGCTTCAATTTCCCGGACCCCTACAACATCTGACGACCAATTGGATAGTAAGCGTTTTAATTTGTGGTTTCGAATTAGAATTAAATTACCTGAACTTGTTAAGTCATTCTCTATTGGGTCGTAAGTTGGGTCATGGAAAGCATTCGCAAGTTCTTTAACAAGACTGTCACGAATAATTCCATCGGGTTGGTCAAAAGCCGATAATAGTTGCATTGCCGAATAAATTATCCCGTCGCGGGTCGTCATTTTTTCTTCCAGTTGGATAAGATTGGCCTGGTAATCTTCCTGTAGTTGCTCAAGGACAACTTGTTCTTTTATTCGGTCCTTTCTTCGTTCGTTCCAATTATTAACTTGTAGGGCAAGGAGAATACCTATCATCACAAGAATAATTTCACCAATGGCATAGAGCAGGTATTTACTGAACTTATTGTCGGGTAGCATAGGTTGGCGGATTTTCCGGAAGAGGCGGAGCATGGGTTGGTGGTTGGCTTTTCAAAGTACGAAAAAGTAGGTAGAGGTTGAAAACTAATTTATGGTCCTATTATTCTATACTATTATTGGATAACTCAGACGATGATCAATAGGGACTTCAACAATTACACTGGCTGGAAATAGGGAGTATTACATTGGTCTTGAATTTTGAGGTAAACTTTCTTCGAGTGGTATATCGCTTGTTATGCGGCCTTCTAAAGATCTGCCTGGCGTTCCTCAACGCCTTGCAACAAGATACCTGCAAACATCTACTCAGACGGTACGGCCAGGTGTCGGTCAAAGTATTCGATTATCTTGCCAAACAGGTAGCGATCGTAATGCAGCTCACGGCTCCATCCATGCGTCGCACCCGGTGCAAATGCAAAGTCGAAGTCCTTGCCCTGTTTAATCAGTTCTTCAGCTAACACGGCCGTCGTCTTAAATGGTACCACATGGTCCTGGATGCCGTGGATGAACAGGAGTTTATCCTCCAGATTCGCCGCATAGTTGAGGGCTTTTCTTTCGAAGATCTCCGGGTTTGTCTGTGGGCTACGAACAATCGCGACGTCGTCCGTGCCAAAGAACACCGGGTCAACAGCCGCTGCTGCAGCAACACCCACCTGGAATAAGCCAGGCTTCATCAACAGCGAATAAACGGAGAGTGTGCCACCGTAACTGCTGCCCCAGATGCCGATACGATCGGGATCGACATAATCCAGTGACTCCATGTAGGCAACGGCACTCGCATAATCCTCAATGTCCTGGTCGGCAAAGCCCAGCAGGAACTCTTCACGGAATGCCCGGCCATAACCGTTGCTACCGCGTGAATCCACCTGCACGATAATATATCCCTTCCTGGCCAACAGATGCTGTACGAGGCTGTAGTTACCGGCCCAGCGGTTCCTCGCTGTATTCGAATACACGGGCCCAAACAGCACGGGATACTTCTTGCCGGGCTGCATGTTGGCAGGTTTCAGAATCCGGGCATGCAGCGTGTAGTCATCTACAAGACTGGGGAAACTAACGTATTCCGCAGCCGCCCAGGTTCGCTCCGTGAAGGCGGGCAACGGTGAGTGCGTTATTCGCGTAGCGTCACCACCCTCACTGCTTACCGCGTAAAGCTCGGGCGGTGATGTGTCGTTGCTGTGCATGAACACCAAGTGCCGGCCATCCGGTGAGGGGTAGCCATCGTTCCGGCCCGAAAGACGCGTCACCTGCTCGGGATCGCCACCGGACATATTCAGGCGATACACGTGTTGTTCGTACGGATTAACGCCGTTGCCTGCATAAAACAGTGCATCACCAGCAATACTTGGGGCAGACAGCACATCGTAGGACGGATCTGTCAGGAGCTGCGGACGATCCCCGGACGGTGAGGCATCGATCGTATAAAGGCCGTAGCGATCCCCCATATCACTTAAGAAAACGACCTGCTGCCCATCCGGATGCCAGGTAGATCCAAACGATGTGTACATGCGACTCTCTCGAACCCCTCTCCAAATCTCGCGCAGTTGGCTTTCTCCGGGTGCAACGACGAACAACTTACGTTCAACCGCCGTGTCGGATGCGGTATCAACCAGCAGGGCACCGCCCGGTGACCAGTTGAAGTCGATGACCTGGTTGGCTTGCGGGTCTGGCAAATCGAGGTATAGCATGTTACCGCTTTCTACATCGAGCAGGCCAACCCTGCGAATCTCATTTGGATCGCCCGGGTAACCTCGGCGTACTTCGTTGGGATTGGTTTCGGGAGCGAGGTAATCCGGGAAGGGCACCTTTCGCATCTCGCGTCGGTCAACGGCGTGAAACGCGATTGTCTTGCCATCCGGGGACCACTTGTAGGTTGGCCCACTCCAGATGCCTGGACCGATTTCACGTTCCGGTCGGCTGTAGCGCCCCTTCTGTAAGCTCGAGAGACTGGCGATGCCGATCTCGGTGAGCTGGCGGTTCTGTTTGGAAGGGAAGTCAGCAAGCCACAGGTCACCGTTCTGTATATACGCCGCCTGGTTGCCGCCTGGCGATATCGACAGGTTATGTGCACCTGCCTCGACGGGCATTAACTGGAGGTCGTCTCCCTGGCTCAGCGATGTCTGCCATAGGTTGTTACCTCGCAGGCTGATAATTGTGTTCGCGTCGGTCCAGACAATATCGCGTACTGACGTGGATGCCGTTTTGGAAATGAGGCGCACTTCCTTCCCATCGCTTGTGGATACCCAGAGGCCACGCCCAGGATTTCCAGGTTCACTCCAGGAAAAGGCGAAATGCTCGCTGTTCGGTGCCCACGCAGGCTGGGACGGGGTTGTTCCCGTCAGTTTTGGCGTTGCGAACAGGTCATCAAGAGTGAGCTCACCTTCCTGTGCTGTGACTGCTGCCGGCATCGCCATTAGTAAGGCTGCCACTACCCATGTTTTCCAAAAAGAGATCTGTTGCATGTGTTTGCTGAACTTATTGTCGGGTAGCATACGTTGGCGGATTTTCCGGAAGAAGCGGAGCATGGGTTGGTTGGTTGGTTTGTCAAAGTACGAAAAAGTAGGTAATGGGTTGAAAAGGGGTTAGTGGCGATGGGGTGCTGTGGTTTTGTTGGGGAGATGAGGGGTTGGGTTGTAGTGCGTATGAGGGTTGGGTTGGTGAGGGATTTACTTCCTACCCTTTCTTAGGGCTATTGTAGCTAACGGCCCCGGGTATGCCAGCTTGGCGTATGGTCGGCGAGGTCCGCCGGAAAATGGCTCGTAGCGTACCGCGGACAAGACGCGCTGTTACCAGGGGTGTATTGATTATGATTAATGTAGGGAATTTCCAGGATGGTAGTTGCAGCCTTGTGGCATACCCGTTGTTGTGCAACGTTTTCAATTCTAAATCAAGATTCCAAATACCTCATTGTAGGGATTGTGAATATCCATTATTTCGAACTTTGGACTGGTTCCTTTTTTAAGTTGAGCATATGTGGATTGAGATCTTGTGTCCGAGGTTACAAAATGTGTAATGGTCTTGTCAAGATCTGCACTTGCAAATAATTTTGAATCATTAGGAATTATTGGCCTTGGCTTAAGGAAAACAATAGAGGCTTTGGATTCATCAAATATAATCCTTGCAAACTCTCCTGTTTTGATTGCATGATCTAAGTTAAAGGGAATAATCTGTAAATTTTTAAGCGGCAGGTCCGTAACACTTCCCTTAACACAATATTCAGCAATGGAGATTGTGGATACTTTCGGGATTATTCCTTTTTCAAGGAAATATTTGTAATAGGCTTTGGCATTCTAATGAAGTGAATCTTCATCATTGAGAAGCCGTATTAGAAAGCTTGTATCTAATAATACGCTACTGCTCATACTCCCCTCTAATTTCATGAAGCCACGAATCCGGCTCAACACCTTTCCAATTCTTCTTGGCTTTGCTAATTAGCTGTTTTAAATAATTATCATCGAATTCAGGGGAATAATCTATCAATTCGATCAATTTCAGGGATTTGGTGTCTATTTCACCAGTTTCTGTATTTTGTTTTCCAATAGCTCTGACCCCATAATTCTTGTACAAGAGATTTTCTTCTTGCTCTTTGAGGAATTCCTTACCCGTTTCTATAGCTAAATATCCATATTCATCAGTATCAATATGAATATTGGCTTTTCCTTTGCCCCCGGCGTCCTTTAAAATTCCGTAGAAATATAGTTCTGCATCTACCCAAGTATTTTCGGTTCTGAAATAATTGGATTTAGGAGTAATATTTAGTTGTAAATCCTTATTAAGAGAAGTGGATAATTCAAATTCATAATTTTTTTGACGCGCCATTTGTTGCATATCTTCAATGGCTCTTGAAGTTTTTGATTCCAAGAAGTCTATTGAATTACTTGCCTGAATCTGGGATAATATGGCGCCAAAACCTAAGACGGTCTGGGTAGTGGTTTTGAATATGTGACGAACAGACCCTTCCTCCAAATCATAAGTTATCAAGGGCCGTTCCTTTTTGCTTAAAGGGAATAGAATGTCTTCGACATTTTGCAATATCGTAATGATATGCTTTATGTCGTAGTTATCTGGAAGCAATTGTTGATTGCCTGATTTACCAGAAACTCGAATTTCTATTTCTGCAACTTTTTCCACTCTTCCAAAGTTAGGAATATTGTCTGAACGTTCAATTCATGAAATTATGTTGCACAACGGTTTGCGTGTATGAGAAGTAGCGGATTAAAAAGCACTTCACTTTCAGTTTGGCACTGACTTTTAAAAAAAGTACCAAACTTTGATTTAGCACTGAACCCGCTATTTCTTATACACGCTGTTAGCTAACGTTTTTCTTCATTAATTCTTTGATTTCTTCTTTGTTGGTAAAGGTAGATTCCAATACACATTAATGAAATAAACATCGATGTCAGAGGTATCAAAGTAATATCAGCCCATAACCAACGAACTTCTTCTCCATTTCCCCTGAATGGTAAACAAAGAATTAACAGAAACATAGCGAAGTACAATAACTTGTTTTTCATAAACATTTAATTTTAAGTGAAAATTATTTCGCACAAATGTCTCTATTAGTATCAATTAGAACAAAAAATTTCGGGTTGAAAACAGGTTGATATTTGGGGTTGAAAAAGGGTTGATATTCTCTTAAAGGGCTAACTATCATTGTTTTAACTTGGACTTCAATTCGCTTCGACTTTTGATATTCAGTTTTCCGTAAATTTGATTAATGTGTGTCTTCAGCGTGCTTTGTTCGATAAAGAGTTCGGCCATAATTTCTTTATTTGTCTTTCCCGAAATAATCAAGTCAAACACTTCCCTTTGTCTTTCCGTCAATTCATTAAGCAGAGCATCAAATCCTTCACTTCTAATTTTTGACTGCTCCTTAATTTCATCTGAAAGCCTTGAAATTTTCCTTTGATTGATTTGAAAGTAGGCTGCAACTAAGAAAGAGCTAATTACAATCATTAAAAAGATAAGAGCTGGGTATCTGTGTAGGACAAAGTTAATTTTTCCATCATTTGACCTTATTGAAATAGCTATGGATGATAACAAAAGAGCAATTCCGAGAAGATACTTTTGGTGTTTTGGTAGCATTTCTCTTAGTTTCATTGGATTATATTTCTTATGTCTTTTCGTTTCTTAAAATGTTAGCTAACGTATGAGTAAAGTGCATAATGCACTGTATTCTTTCTATAGCCATAAGATAACAAATCAGTTTTACAGATTACACCAGTATTCTTTTTCTCCCTTGGGTCGGAAAACTTACCGAGTAGGGGGTGAAGGGAATGCCTTCCAGTTACATCTTCTTTTTAATCGAAAAATTAAGGGGGATGTCTCTTGATCCGGAGCTCGTAAATACGCTTATAGTTTCCCTGGCTTTGTTGGCTTTGTTGTTTTCGGTTTGGGTGAATTTTAGGAAGAGGGATCGCGGGGTTATCTGAATTTTTTTAGTTCTGATTCGATCATAGTAATAATCAGGTCAATTTCATTCTGCAGATCGCGACGGAAAATCAGGACATCTTCAGTCAATGCAAGTTTCATAGCAAATAAATTGCGGATCCTGGGGTCCTTTAAGAGTTCCAGATAGTCGTTTTCCGGTTCATTGCTCAGATCTACCGACAATTGGGATGCCGAAGAATTAAAGATTCGAATAAAGTTCAGCTGTGTTTCAGCAATATCATCAATTCGCAATTGCTGAACTGTCAGGCGATCCGCCACCAGGTTTTTTAATTTATCAAGACTAATCTCCAAATTGGTGAATATTTCCCGGAGTTCTCCATTACTTATCAAGGATGTTTTCCCCGTATTCTTAATTTCTGCATACGACTTAATTATTGGGATGTTTGATTCGAAATCCCATAACATCGGTGCTATTTTTTTATCGTCGTAAAAAGAAGATGGGGTCTCATTTTCATCAGGATGGATATTGAGGGCGCGGATAAGATCAACAATTAACTGTTCTTCAGCAAGGATTAACGTAGAGGATTGCTCCCGGGCGGCAAGGAGGTCATCCAGTAGATTGTTTAGTATCACTTTTTCCTGCGCCTTTTCTTTAACGGTTTCATTCCAGTTGTCGATTTGCAACGCAATCAGAATACCAATCACCACCAGCAATATCTCCCCAATGGCATAGAGCAGGTATTTGCTGAACTTATTGTCGGGTAGCATACGTTGGCGGATTTTGCGGAAGAAGCGGAGCATGGGTTGGTTTATAGTGAGTTTGAGAATTGGGCTGGTAGGAAGTATTACATTTATTTTATGATCGTGTAGAAGGTTTTGTTTTTCTCTCCATGTTTATTAAACATTTTTAACGCAACACCTTTGGCAAGGTCTCGACTTGCAGTTGCAGTAGATATGTTCTTAAATGTAAGGAGATAATCTTTTCTGGTGAACTTACTTTCGGATTTTGAAAGAAAGTATTCAAGACGGTCCTTTTGACTCATTGTATGCTTGAAGCCTCCCAGAAGTTGTTCAAGAGCTTGATCGATGATGCCTAACATGAATTCAATGAAAGGTGTGGAACTGCCCAACTTATCGCTCTGTCCAAGGCGCTGATAATATTCCGTTTGATTTTGACTGATTAGCGTTTCCAATGGCAGAAATTCGAACAACGGGTATTCATTCATCAGGATGAGGGTTTGCCAAAGCCTTCCCATTCTACCGTTTCCATCAATGAAAGGATGAATGAATTCCAATTCGTAATGAAATACACAGCTCTTGATCAGTGTGATCTCAACAGAATCTCTAACATAACTGAAGAGTTCTTTCATCAGGAAGGGTAGATTTTCATGTGGTGGAGCCATATGCTCCAGTTTGGAACCCCTGGCGATACCAACAGCTTGTTTTCGATAAGACCCGGGATCAGCGACCAGTCCTTTCATCAACAGTTTATGGGCTTTTAGAAAAGACTTTTCCGAAGTGTGATTAAAGTCGCCCAGGTGATTGTAAACTGATATGGCGTTGATGACTTCATTGATGTCTTTAACAGGTCCAAGTACCTTTTTGTTTTCGATCAATGCTGTTATTTGATCTTCGGTTAGCGTATTACCTTCAATTTTTAGTGAGTGATGAATTGTTTTGACCTTACTTTCTTTTCTGAGTTGTGGCGACGGTTTGTCAAGGAAAGCAGCATTGATTCTCCCAATTTTTTCAGAAATGGAAACTATTTGCTCCAATATCTTAGGGCTAATGTCGTAGGGTGGTTTCACTTGATAGTATCATTTGATAGTATCAAAGATAGTGTTTCTGCTATTGGGCCGAAAAGGGGGGATCTACAGTAATATTGGGGTGAACTATAATGGAAACAGCAAAATATTATTAGAATTCAAGGTGAACTGACACTAATTTGTGATGTTCCAAGTGTTTATAAAGTAATCTTGGGCAATTAAATACAAAAGAAATCATAAGAATTTTAAATCATTTGAGTTAATAGATAAGGCGCTTAGTTAGTAAAGAGAAAATGAAATCGAGTACGAAATATTCAAATGGGAAACCCAGGCATAGGGTGAGATCCTTGCAGACTTCGGAAGAAAGTAATTTATGACAGAAACAAAAACTAATTTAAGCGGCTTAAACGAAAAGCAGCGTCAAGCCGTCATTAGCGAAGCAAAACGGTTACTTGTTCTTGCAGGTGCCGGCTCAGGAAAAACCAAGACTCTTCTTCAAAAACTAATCTATTTAATTGAGGAAAAAGGAGTCAATCCGACCAATATTTTGGCTATCACATTTACAAAAAACGCAGCCAATGAAATGTTGGATAGACTTATCCTTGTTGCTGACGATACCGAAGAGTACGCCGAAATCCTCGCGGACAAAAATAGAAGTTCTAAAGAAAAAGATACAGAGCGATACTTTTTTTCAAAACGGTATAAATGGATTGACAATCTTACCTTAAAGACATTTCACAGTTTATGTTACGGCATACTTCGAAATTTTGGAGTCAAGGAATTTGATAATAAGTTTAGAATAATCAGCGACACAAAGTCGACTGATGATGAGTTTTCCAAATATCTGGCGCCAGAAACGGTGTTTGAAGTAATTCATAAAATTTTAATCGAAAACTGCGAAAACAATGAGTATTTGCTTAATCTGAAACGATACGTTTTAGATTACATGATTGATAAAATCCATATTAAAGACGACAAAAATGCTTCTCTCCCTAAGGATGGAAAATACTATACTACTCTTAATGGTACAAAGGTCCGATCAAAGTCAGAACAATACATTGCGGATTGGCTTTACAGACGGAGTATAAAGTTTGAATACGAACTTGACATCAATTTTAAAGACTTTGACTTTAGACCCGATTTCTTCATTCCAGAAGCTAATCTTTATATCGAGCACGTTAGTGATAAAAGCTATCCTACAAAAGGAAAGGAACTTCAGTTTAAGAAGGCTAATAAATTATTAGTTAAGACTTTCGAGCATCAAACAAATGACTCAGCCCTATTCAATAAGGTTCTTGAGAGAATAGTGAAAAATCGATTACCTGCAAATTATGATTATAGGACGGCCTTGTCCTATGAGGAAGAATTTCGTTCGTATCATAAAGTCATAAAAGATTTTATTTACCAAATAATGCGTGTGGTAGATATGGTAAAAGTGGAGAATACCTCTACAGAAATCGTCCTACAAAACTCCCAGAAAGACCAGCATGAACGTATTAGAGAATTTTATAAACTGACAATTCCTGTAATAGAACAGTACAAGTCCTATTGTACAAACAAATCATATCTAGATTTTAACGACATGATTATTAGAACAATTTCCCTTCTAACGAATCATGAGGATATTGCTGAAAAGTTTAGGGGTAAATACGAGTATATTCTAGTCGATGAATTTCAAGATGTGAATAATCTCCAAGTGGATCTAATCAAATTATTACTTACAAAGGATGATCAATTATTTTGTGTAGGAGATGATTGGCAAAGTATCTACGGATTTCGAGGCTCCAATGTAGACTACATTGTAAATTTTGGAGATCACTTCCAAAATTCAGAAATAATCAAACTAAACATGAATTACAGAAGTACCGAGAATATAGTCGGTGCAAGTAATGAAGTTATAAAACACAACAAGTTTAAGGTTGAAAAAGACGTATACTCTAATAAAAAATCCAGTAGCAAAATCCATATCTATGCTGGAAAAGATGAAGAAGAAAACATTGATTACGTTATAGACCAAGTAAGAAGTCTAAAGGATAACGGATACACGAAGGAGGATATACTTGTTCTTTATCGAAGGAGTAAAATGTATACTCCGTATTTTAAAAGATTTAAGCAAGAAGGCGTATTCGTTTCAGGTAAAACCATCCACGGTTCAAAAGGGCTTGAAGCCAAGGCGGTGTTTATACTTGGGTTAACGGAAGGTAGTGGTGGATTCCCAGATATTTGGATGGAGGATAGAATATATCAGGTAATCAAAAAATCGGATTACGATTTGTTACTTGAAGAAGAAAGAAGACTTTTTTATGTAGCTATTACACGCGCAAAAGATGAACTTTTTCTAATTACGGAAAAAGGAAATGAATCTAGTTTTTTGAAAGAAATACCAGATGATTTTACCTTCAAGACGAGTATCCCTTTTAAATCAATGATCGACGAAATAGTACTCTGTGCTAAATGCAAAACCAGATTGGACGAAGGATTTGATTTTTGTCCTTATTGTGGAGCAAAACAGTGAATTTACTAATTCAAATACTCCGTATAAACGCATTCTGTTCAATTAAGAATTACAATACTTCAAAATAGATTCAGATTCCCGCCCTTTTTTAATAGTTTCGATTTGCTTACTTGTAGTAGAATGACTTTATCATAAATAAGTCTCTACACTCTATCTACTAGGATAAAGATTAAGTATAATTGGAATATGAAGAAAATAGAAGTTGTAGCGGCTGTCATTGTTGATAAAGGAAAAGTCCTTTGTGTCCAACGTGGTCCCGCTAAATATGAATACATTTCAAAAAAATGGGAGTTTCCAGGAGGTAAAGTCGAAATTGATGAATCAAATATTGAAGCATTACAGCGAGAGATTAAGGAAGAGCTGCATGTCGACATTACGGTTAAAGACTTTTTGATAACAGTGGACCACGAGTATCCCGATTTTGAATTAGTTATGCATTCTTTCATTTGCAGTACTAATTCCACACAATTAACCTTGACTGAGCATATCAATTTTGAATGGCTTGATAAATCTGCCTTGAAAAGTCTGGATTGGGCGGAAGCCGATGTGCCAATTGTAGAAAAGTTAATGCAACAATGAATAGTTTATATGCTAATCTAGCTCAGAGTCTGCACACTGGATTTGTTGATCAATTAAATGAATCCAATATAGAGTACCGTCCCAAGTTATTAGTAAACAATCAATCAGAAGGAAAGAAAGTCCTAACTACTATTCTAACAGAACTTCAAAATTGCGATGAATTTTGGTTTTCAGTTGCATTTATTACTACAAGTGGTGTTGCGACATTAATGAATACCTTACTTGAATTGAAAGCCAAAGGAATAAGAGGCAAAATACTTACATCACAGTATTTAAATTTCACTCAACCAGAAGCCCTAAAAAGACTCCTTTCTTTTGAAAATATTGAGCTGCGGATAGCAACTGAAGGAGATTTTCACTCCAAAGGGTATTTATTTAAGTCAGACGGTTTAATAAAACTCATTATTGGGAGTAGTAATCTTACTGCCAATGCCCTATGTTCTAATAAAGAATGGAATTTAAAAGTCACCTCAACATCTGAAAGCGAATTGTTTAATCAGACAATTAAAGAATTTCGTGATGAATTCAAATCCGCAGTAAAAGTATCGTCTCAATGGATCGATGATTATGCCATTTATCAACAAAAGCAATTACAAAACCAAAAAGCATATTCCGTATCCACCAACCACAAAATAAGCAATGAGATTAAGCCAAATTTAATGCAAAGGGAGGCATTAGTAAACATTGCAAATCTTCGGTCCAAAGGTAAAAATAAGGCCCTATTGATATCTGCTACCGGAACAGGTAAAACTTACTTATCGGCCTTTGATGCAAAGTCCTTCCAAGCCAAAGAAATTTCTTTTTCTTGTTCATCGCCGAACCATCGCAGAAAAATCCATGAGAGCCTACAGAGAAATCTTAGGTAATGCTGTATCTATGGGTCTTTACTCAGGCATTCACCGAGATATAGAGGCAGATTATATCTTTTCCACGGTTCAAACCATATCCAAGGAAGAACACTTATTTCAGTTTTCAAAGAATCATTTCGACTACATCGTAATCGATGAAACTCATCGAGCTGGTGCCTCTTCCTACAAGAAAATTATGGAATACTTTAAGCCTGATTTTTTGTTGGGAATGACGGCTACACCTGAGCGTACGGATGGCCTGGACGTATTTAAACTATTTGACTACAACATAGCTTACGAAATACGTCTACATCGCGCTTTAGCCGAGGATATGTTATGTCCGTTTCACTACTATGGAATTACAGACTTAACTGTGAATGGACAAATAGTTGAAGACAAGACTGATTTCAACTTATTAACCTCAAAAGAACGTGTTGATCGGATAATCGAAAAGGCAGAATTATATGGATGCGATGACGGGGATACCAGGGGATTAGTATTCTGCTCTCGAAAGGAAGAGTGCTATATATTGTCAAGGGAATTTAATGAACGTGGATACCGTACAATTGCATTGACAGGTGATGACGACGAAACCAAACGGATTAAAGCAATAGAGAGATTAGAAAGTAACGATTCATCGGAAAAGCTAGATTATATATTCACGGTAGATATTTTCAATGAAGGAATTGATATCCCAAGGATAAATCAAATTTTAATGTTACGGCCTACTCAGTCGGCAATCATATTTGTACAGCAATTGGGTCGGGGATTGAGAAAGATTAATGAGAAGGATTATTTAACAGTCATCGATTTCATAGGGAACTATAGCAACAACTTTTTGGTTCCTATTGCCTTATATGGCGATACCAGTTATAACAAGGACAAACTGAGAAATCTCATATCAACTGGAAGTCAATTAATTCCAGGATCATCAACTATAAATTTTGACAAAATCACCAAAGAGCGCATCTTTTCTGCCATTGATTCAGCCAATATGCAGAAGAAAAAAGATCTTGTTAACGACTATCAATTATTAAAGTTTAGACTAGGTCGAATTCCATTGATGACAGATTTCATAGATCAAGGTTCTAGAGATCCTTATGCGTATATCGACTATTCTAAATCTTATTTCAATTTCTTATGTGCAATAGAAGATGAGATCGACAATAGTCTTAATTCATCTCAAATAAAATTACTTGAACTTTTCTCCAGCGAGATAAACAACACCAAAAGAATCGAAGAAACAATCCTTCTTAAGGAACTTATTTTAAATGATTCAATATCTATTCAAGGATTCCAAGAAGTGATTAAGGAATACTACGGCTATAAGCCTGACAACTCAACAATTGAGTCTTGTGTCAATAATTTAAACTTTGGTTTTATTACCGAAAATTCTAAAGGACAAAAATTGCCTGTTTCTGAAATATATGGCATTCAAAATGTGCAACAAAAGGGAGATTTACTGATAATAGATTCAACTTTTCGAATGCATTTGAGCAACCATCAGTTCAAAAAACATTTAATCGATACAATTGAGTATGCCAAAAAAATGTACAATAAAGAGTACAAGAAGAGGGAATTCGTAAAAGGTTTCCAGTTGTATAAGAAATACTCCAGAAAAGACATTTTTAGAATTCTTAATTGGGAAAAGAATCCCGTTGCCTTAAATGTTGGGGGGTACGTTATTGCGCCTGACAAAACAAACTGCCCAATTTTTATAAATTATCATAAGCACGAGGATATATCGAGTACCACTAAATATGAAGATGTTTTTCTTAGTAACCAGGTCTTTCAATATATGTCCAAATCAAGACGAAATCTGGAAAGCAATGATGTAATAATGATGCGCAATGCAAATAAGAATGGAATGCGAATCCCCATGTTTATTAAAAAAAGCAATGACGAAGGTCAAGAGTTTTACTACCTAGGGGAAGGATCACCAATTGAGGATTCCTTTGAGCAGACTAGCATGCCTGCAGATGACGGAAAGGAAGTTTCAGTTGTAAAAATGGTTTTTAAGCTGAGTCATCAGGTTGAAGAACATTTATACGCCTACATAACGAACAAAGAAGAATAGAAGGATAAAGTTGATGTCATGTGGCTTTCATTCAAATGGTGGTTAACGGTTAGTATATGAAAAGTAGGCGATTTCGAAGCACCAAACTTTCGGTTAAACACAAAGTTTGGAATGAGCCAAAATCCTTAATTATACTACTATTCCGCCTATTTTTTATATACATTGTTGTATGCCGTATTTTTATTCAGTCGGAAAAAATCCATATCTGCCTTGTTGCTTACTCTTTGTAAATTCAATTATGTTAATGCCTTCTATTTTTTTTGGAATCTTATTTTCAAATATTATTAATTGACTTTCTAAAGAAGTTTTTCTGATGTCATCAAAAAATAAGTCATCTAATTCAATCGAGTCATCTTCAGTTTCTGAAATTTCTTTGTCTTTGAATGTTGTTAAAGGTGAGTCAATAACTAAGAAGTTGCTAAAGTTCTTTTCTTCCTTTAAACAATAATCTAAGAAACCTAGCAAACAAGCAGTATAAGAAATTGCCCTTCTCCCTTTGCCATAACTACCTCTACTTTTATTAGAGATGACAATATCAAATGTTTTAAAATCTGAGTTAAATACTACTTTAGGGTTAACGTTATAGTTCCAAGTTTTTAATCTTTGCTCAATAAATTCCGATAGCTTTTTTAAAATGTCGTAATCGCAAACATTTACTATGTCTGTTGATTCTTTTTCAGATTTTAAAATTTCTAGAGAATCTTTTGTTTCATAAAGAGTAGCAGTTTCCGTATCAATAAACTCTATGTAATTTCCAATTTTTTCAATTTCTATATAATCATTAAGAATGGTCTTTAAATTTTCAATTTCTGGTTTTATACTTTCTAAGCGGTTTTCTAATTTCTCTAAAGTTCTTTTTAGGTCATTTGATTCAGCTTCAAACTTTAAAACATTTCCTTTGGACTCAGTGATACTCTCTTTTAGGTCTTCTAATTTTTCTTTAATAAGAGCTATCTCAGCAGTTACTCCTTCTTTAAAATTTTCTATCTCATTTAAATGCTGGATTCATCAACATGCATAGGATTAGAACAGATAGGGCATAATTGACTCGGTAACTGTGACGTAAGTGATTCAGCTTCTAGTATAAAAGCCAACCTGTCTAAATCACTCAAATATTGTCTTTCGAGTATTTCAAATCTTTTTATTAACTCTAACGCATAGATTTTTTTTCTGTAGTAGAGTTAACGTCATTTAAATATTTAGTTACTTGGGATTCTAGATTATATGAATCCTCAAGTACGTTTTTGAATTTGGTCATTTATGAGTGCTTTATCCAATGAAGTTTTATTTGAAACGAGCTTTTCATATTTTGCAATGAGCCTTCGTCTTTGCTCAGAATAACCGACAATTTGTTTATCTATAAATTCTAATTTTCCTGAAATTTTAGTTTCTTTCTTTTTAGGGTCTTCAATTGCTGTAACATTAGAGAAATCTGTTCCCTCCAATATTAAACTAATCATTGACTGCTCAAGTATGTGATTAGAATTTACATTAGTGAAATAGAAAGGTGAACTTTCTGTAATTATTCTATCTTCAGCAACATTGGTAAATTGTATTAGATTTTTAAAACTTAGTGCAATTTTCTCACCTTTGGTTCTGTTTTTCAAAAGAAGACTACCCTTTAGCCCGCAGAGATTTAAAAGAAAATTAGAGATATGGTTTTCACTAGATAAATTTACTGTAGTACTAAAAACATCTATTAAAGTTAAGCCGCTTGAGGTTCATTAGCATTCCAAACCGAGACTTTGTTTTTTGCCTAATTTTCTTTGAAGTCTGTATTTATCATTGGTTTCAAAAGACTCAATATCTATTGTAAAAACATCATAGTTTATGCCTTCCGGAATGTCTTTAGGTGGACTAGTTCTTCCTAATACAAAATTGATGACTGAAAACAAGTATGACTTACCGGTATCAGAAGGACCTGTAATAATATTTGCACCTTTCTTTAGTGTTATCGAAGAATCCTTTTTTTCTTCACCACTTGCGGTTATCTTATAAATCCAAAATCCTTTCATACCTGATTTGCTTGGTTACCGTCAGTCATAAATTCTTCCCCCCATTTGGATAAATTTTGATTAACATAAGTTTTTAATTCACTATCTGAGAATTTTCCAAATTTCTCAGATGTCCACTCAACTTTATTTTTTAATTGGTTAAAATATTTCGATTCAAAATATTTTAAGTAATTGATGCCGTTTTCAGTTATTTCATAAAGTAATCCATCCTTATTTGGATTTATTGTAATCAAGTCTTTTGATATCAATAGCTTTATGCTTTCATTTAATATTTCCTTTTCTAGAATATATTTGAACACCTCTGTTAGGAATTGGTGCGTGAAGGCTTGCTGGACCACCAACATCATAGGTGTTAAGTGAAATATGGTCTAAAACCATCAATTGATAAGTTGATGCTCTTTTAGATGGAAGATTTATAAGAATGACAAGTATCCTAATAGCAATTTCAAAGTTACTATTGTATACTTTGTTTTTAGAGTTTACTTTTTCCATTTTACGCTGTTTTCGTTAGCCAAATAATGACACATTCCTACTTTGTCAAGATTACGAATTTCCTTATGTAAAGGATTGCTTGAAAATTGCTGAGAAAGTATTTCCAATTTAGCATCTTCTAGTCTTTCTAAATCTTCAACATAAGTACTTAGTCTTAATTTGGATTTAATAACTAATAAAGAGTCTTCTTTCAATTCTTCAAAAGGCGGTGTTGCCAAATCAGCAAAATTATCGCGACTAAATCTATCTAAAGATTCCGTGCAATAAAATGAAGTTCTTTCTTCTTCAAAATGTTTAGCTAAATCCTTGTTTGTGGTTTCTAAATTTTTTTGATTTTTTATAACTACACCCGTTTTTGACGAATACGCATCAAATAATAAGGTAGTGTAGTTCAGTTCGTGTTTTTGAATAGTTTTTGTTGGTTTTGGTATTAGATTTCTGTACTTGATTAAACCACCACCGAAACGCTGTGGGTAGTAAGTCGTTTGTTTATGCTCATTAATAAGCTCTAAAGGCGATTTGTCTTTAATTATAGAAAAATCAAAATTTTCAATGTATTCTTTAAATTCCTTAGTTAGAATGGTTTTTGTAGACTTTATTTTAGTTTCACACTTATCTTTCCATTCTGAAATTAGTAAATCATTGAATTCAGTTGGATTGTTTATATAATCTAACAATTTTGTTCCGACTCCTTTCGTAGTTACTATATAATATGCTTTTGGAATTTCATATTGGTTTGTAAAGGTATAGTGACATAATTTTCCTAGTTCAACCCAAAATAAAGAAGGCGATAAGATTGCAGAGTAATGTTTACATTGATAAATATCAATATCCCCATTTTGATAAAATCCCACGATATCTCTTCCCTTATCTCCCGAACCACCATATTGTCTTATCTTGTCATATTTGTTATTCAAATACCCGTCCGCCCATTCAAGAACTAAGTCTTCGAATTCATCTTCAGATAAACTTCTCATTCTTTCAATTGCAGGCGTTATTTGACCGCCAAGTATATCATTGGTTGAAAGCCTACCTTTTCCTTTAGGTTTAGGGATGTTTGAAAATTTATTCATAGGTTGTTTTCATATGGCATACAACGGTTTGTGTATGGTTAGTGGCGGATTTAAAAGCATTAAATCTTCGATTTAGCACTATGTTTTGTTAAAAAACTAAAACTTAAATTTTAGCAAAAAAACCGCCATTAACTATACACTTTGTTGTGCCCAGTTATTATTTCACGTATGAGGTATTTTCTATTGTTCCAGAGTATGAATCTCCTGAAGTATCACTTTTTGGCACCCAAATATCTCTTGGCTCTAATGCTTGAGCGGTTCCAGGAATTTCTGCAAGTTCATATTTTCGAGGCTCTCCAAATACATCTACATAAAGTTCACGAGTAGCATTATAGGCATTTAACATTCCAGTTCTGGTTTGGTCATTTGATGGATAATGTTGACGGAATTTTGGGTCTCCTTTAAAATCACCCCAAACTGTTTCCGAAAATTTTATGTATTGTTCCGTATGTAAAATGAAGAAGTGCCAATACATATCAATTGCTCCAGAAGGTGCGTGTGGAACTTCAGTTTTAACAAGAGTCAGAATACAAAATCTTTTAAATTCTTCTTCGAGTCGGATAGCAAGTCTTTTGTCCGCCTTACCATATTTTGCTCTTAACGGATAAGCCTGTTCGCAAGAAAAAGTTCTCCCTGTTCCTAATAAATCATCATTCAGATTGTTCGTTACAAAAGACAAATCATATGAACCAATTGCTTTTATGCGTTCAAGATTTTTTTCTGTTACATTGTACTTTTCGATTACTTTTTTGTCTACAGAGTAGAGGTCATTTTGATTTTCCATATTTATTTAATTTTAGTGTTTCTTTTAATTGGGCACAACGTATGAATAAAGTGCATTATGCACTTTATTCCATATATAGCCCTAAGATAACAAATCAGTTTTACAGATAAAGACGGGATTCTTTTCACGGCTGGCGCTGTGAAAAGGGCCCAAAGGGGGGGCCTTGCATCAACACAAAGCCCTTCCGCCAACTGCGTTGGCGCGGTTCTTTTTTCATTTCTCCGCACTTTGAGAGCAAGCTCACAGCGCTCCCAAATGAAAAAGCCCCTCACACTATGTGTGAAGGGCTTTGTCTTACTTGCGGTCCGGACGGGACTCGAACCCGCGACCCCCTGCGTGACAGGCAGGTATTCTAACCAACTGAACTACCGGACCAATTTTCCAACCCTGGGGTACTAACAACAGTTAGTTTGCGGAAATTGTTACCACTTTTAGTCAAAAGCGTGCGCAAATATAAGCCACTATTTCAATCCGGCAAACAAAAACCCCATATTTAAAGTGGTTCTTTATCCAAATCGCTGCCGTTCCACCAGAAAGGTGTTCATCACCCGGGTAAACGGGTCGGCGATGTCTACCGGGACGTATTTGATGTCGTATTTGGCGCAGATGAGTTTGATGGATTTCAGGTACTCCTCCAGAACCTTTTGGTAAGACTCCTTAATGCGTTCGGGGTAGAGGTCTATATGCTGTCCGGTTTCCACATCGGTAAAGCGCCTGGGGGTATTGTCGAAAGAGAAATCCAGTTCGGTGCGCTTGTCGGTGAGGTGGAACAGCAGTACTTCGTGCTTGTTGTATTTCAGGTGGCGCAGGGCTTCAAAGAGCCGCTCGTCGTCTACCTGGTTTTGAAACAGGTCTGAAAACAGCACCACCAGGCTTCGCCTTTTGAGCTTCTCGGCGATCAGGTGGAGGTAGGTGTAGAGTTCTGTGCCTTTGTTTTCTGCCGGTTGTACGGCGATTTCGTTCAGGGCGTGCATCAGCATATAGTAATGCCGTTCGCTTCCTTTTTCCGGGGCGTAGAACTGATAACTGTCCGAGAAGATGCTCAGGCCCGTGGAGTCCCGTTGTTTTTTAAGCAGCTGCATCAGGGCCCCGGCAGCCAGTACCCCAAACCCGATTTTGTTCAGGTGGTCCAGGTCCGGCCGTTCCACCGGGGGGTAATACATGGAGGAGGAGCTATCCAGAATCAGGTGGCAGCGCAGGTTGGTTTCTTCCTCGTATTTTTTGGTGTACAGTTTGTCGGTCCGGGCAAAGAGTTTCCAGTCGATGTGTTTGGTGCTCTCCCCCGTATTGTAAATCTTATGCTCGGCAAACTCAGCCGAATACCCGTGAAACGGGCTTTTATGGATGCCGCTGATATAGCCTTCCACCACCTGTTTCACCAGCAGGGGCAGGTTTTCAAAAAGGGAGGCTTTATAGAGTTCGGACTGCAGATCCATAAGGGTAGGGCTGAAGGTCTTTGGGTTAAAGATACGAAACTCACTTGGGGCCCGGGTATAAAAAAACCCGGACCAAAGCCGGGTTTTTTTACAAGTGCAATCCGTTTTTACAGTACCGCATCGATAGCGTCTGCATATACTTTCTTAGGACTTACCCCTACCTGACGGTTTACGATCTCCCCATCTTTAAAGACCAGGACGGTGGGGATGTTGCGGATTCCGAATTTGGCAGCGAACTGCTGGTTCGCATCCACATCCACCTTTCCTACAACGGCTTTCCCGTCGTACTCTGAGCTCAGCTCCTCGATGATCGGGCCTACCATACGGCAAGGGCCACACCAGGCTGCCCAGAAGTCAACGACTACCGGTTTATCACTTTTCAATACTACTTCTTCAAAAGTAGCGTCTGTTATTTCTAAAGCCATGATTGTTTACGTTTATGATTCCTGCAAATTTAGTCAATTCTCTACCCGCTTCCTTACAGTGCGGATATACATTTTTGTTATGCCCCCATCGAGTAGGCCTATACTATCTCCTTTACCAGTAGGGGTTTGGCCCACCGCGGCTTAGTTGAGTTTAAAATGAATTTCCTGCTCTGAGAGCTGGTGCAGCAGTTCCGTACTGATCTGTACTTTCTGCTTGCGGCTACTCAGGTTGACCTTGATTTCATCCTCCATCTGATAGACGACAAAGTTCAGGGGGTGTTTTCCTTTGAAAGACCCCAGGGTATCCTGTAGCTGCCGGATCCGTTTCTCGTGCAGCTGTTCAATATCGAGCTGAATGGTCAGCTTTTTCGCAAAAGACTCCATAACGTCCTGCAGCATCATACACTGGTTAAACTGAAGCCTCGGGTCCCCCTTTTTCCCGGTATCCCGGTTGGACCAGCCTTCCCGAATAAAGATCTTGAGGTATAAAAAGGCATTGATGGTCAGAAAGTGGCGGAACTTTAAATACTCCTCCCCGAAAATCCGGAATTCAAAACTATCTGAATAATCCTCCATGGTAAAGGAGGCCCATCCTTTGCCGTTTCGGGAAATACGGTGCTGTACATCGGTGATGATCCCGGCCACGGATAATTCCCGGTTGACCAGGGGTTCCACATTTTGAAACGCGCTGATTTCCGCATTGCAAAACGATTTGATTTCTGTTTTAAAGTCATCCAGCGGATGCCCGGAGATATAGATACCCACTACTTCTTTCTCCCGTTTTAAAGTCTCCAGGGTGCCCCAGGTTTCACAGGGCGGGATTTCAGGCTCTTCTATCTGCACCTCACTGGCCCCTCCGAAAAGGCTCACCTGGGCGGAGTTTTCGCTTTCCTGGAATTTGGCCCCGTACCGGATCACCTTCTCGAGAAAAGTGATGCCGTCGTTTCCGGCCACGAAGTACTGGGCCCGGTGGGCATTCCCCAAAGAGTCAAACCCGCCGGCCAAGACCAGGTTTTCAAAAGCTTTTTTGTTCGCCGCCCTGAGATCCAGGCGTTTGGTCAGGTCAAAAACCGAGTGATAAGCCCCGTCTTTTTTGCGGTTCTCCACGATGGTCTCCACAGCCGAACGCCCCACGCCCTTAATGGCGCCCATGCCAAAGCGGATCTGGTTTTCCTTGTTTACCGCAAACTTGTAGAAAGATTCATTGACATCGGGGCCCAGCACGTCCAGGCCCATCCGCCGGCATTCCTCCATAAAGAAGGTGACCTGTTTGATGTCACTCATGTTATTTGAAAGCACGGCAGCCATATATTCGGCAGGGTAGTGCGCCTTCAGATAGGCCGTCTGATAGGCGATATACGCATAACAGGTAGAATGGCTCTTGTTAAAGGCATAGGAGGCAAAGGCTTCCCAGTCTTTCCAGATTTTTTCCAGGACCTCCCTGGGATGGCCCCGCTCTTCGCCTCCGTCCAGAAACTGGGGCTTTAATTTTTGCAGCAGGGCAAAGATCTTTTTCCCCATCGCCTTCCGCAGCACGTCCGCTTCACCTTTGCTAAAGCCTGCCAGTTTCTGGGACAGCAGCATCACCTGCTCCTGATAGACCGTAATCCCGTAGGTGTCTTTGAGGTATTCCTCCATTTCAGGGAGGTCGTAGGAAATTTCTTCCTCCCCGTGTTTTCGGGCGACAAAACTGGGAATATACTCCATGGGCCCGGGGCGGTAGAGGGCATTCATGGCGATCAGGTCGTCAAACACGGTGGGTTTAAGCTCTTTCAGGTACTTCTGCATCCCGGGGGATTCGTACTGGAAAATCCCGATGGTCTCGCCTCTTTGAAAGAGTTCATAGGTCTCGGCATCGTCCAGGGGGAAGTCATCCGGTACCAGTTCAATACCCTGCCGCGCCTTCACGATTTTTACCGTATCCTTAATAAGGGTCAGGGTTTTGAGCCCGAGAAAATCCATTTTCAAAAGGCCGGCGCTTTCCACCACAGAATTGTCAAACTGGGTGACGTACAGGTCCGAATCTTTGGCCGTGGCTACGGGTACAAAGTTGGTAATGTCATCCGGGGTAATGATCACCCCACAGGCGTGGATCCCCGTATTCCTTAAGGAACCTTCCAGCACCCGGGCCATATTGACGGTCCGCGCTTCCAGATCATCCCCTTCCGCGATACCGAGCAGCTCATTGACCTTTTCGTATTCATCGGCCCGGAACCTCTTCTTAAGCTCCGCGGTTTCCTTGCCAAAGATTTTACCGAATTTGGCCATGTTCGGGATCAGTTTGGCGATGCGGTCGGCGTCGCCCAGGGGCAGGTCGAGCACCCGTGCCGTATCCCGGATGGACGACTTGGCCGCCATGGTGCCATAGGTAATAATTTGGGCGACCTGGCTGGAGCCGTATTTATCGATAACGTAGTCCATGACCCGCGAGCGGCCTTCATCGTCAAAGTCGATGTCGATATCGGGCATGGAGACCCGGTCCGGGTTGAGGAACCGCTCAAAAAGCAAATCGTATTTTAAGGGATCAATGTTGGTAATGCCCAGGCAATACGCCACTACTGAACCGGCGGCAGAACCCCGGCCAGGCCCCACGGAAACTCCCATATTCCGGGCTTCCCGAATAAAATCTTCTACGATAAGGAAATACCCGGGATAGCCCGAGTTTTCAATGGTCTTCAGTTCAAAATCCAGGCGTTCCTGCAGGGCGGGGTCAATCTCGCCATAGCGTTTCTCAGCACCCTCAAACGCGATATGCCTCAGGTAGGCATTTTCGCCCCGCTTGCCCCCATCGGCCAGGTCTTCAGCCACCTGGAAGGCGGAGGGGATTTCGAATTTTGGGAGCAGGACATCCCGGGCGAGCTCGAAGGGAGTCACTTTGTCTATGATCTCCTGAATGGAAACGATACTCTCCGGCAGGTCCCGGAAAAGCTCCTTCATTTCTTCCTGAGACTTAAAGTAGTACTCCTGGTTGGGGAGCCCAAAGCGATAGCCCCTGCCCCTGCCCACAGGGGTCGCCTGCTTTTCACCTTCTTTGACGCAGAGCAATATGTCGTGAGCCTCCGCATCCTCTTTATCGCGGTAGTAGGTGTTGTTGGTCGCCACCAGGGAGATGCCGTGCTTGAGCGCCAGATCCACAAGCGCAGTATTGGCCCGGTCTTCATCCTCCTGCCCGTGCCGCATCAGCTCTACATAGAGGTCCTCCCCAAATTCCGCTTTCCACCACAGCAGGGCCTCTTCAGCCTGTTTTTCACCCTGGTTGAGGATTTTCGAAGGCACCTCCCCATAGAGGTTTCCGGTGAGGACAATCAGGTCCTCTTTGTATTGTTGCACTACCTCCCGGTCAATCCGGGGGACGTAGTAGAATCCTTCGGTATAGGCGATGGATGACATTTTTGCCAGGTTGTGATACCCTTTTTTATTTTTGGCGAGCATTACGATCTGGTAGCCGTAATCCTTTACGGATTTGTTGTGACGGTCTTCACAGACAAAGAATTCACATCCCAGTATAGGGATTAAGGGCTCTTTTCGGACACCTTCGGACGGCTCTTCAAGACTTTTATTATAGGCGTTCACCTCTCTGACAAAGTGAAAGGCACCCATCATATTGGCGTGATCTGTCAGGGCGACTGCGGGCATATTCCCCTCGGTGGCCGCAGCGATCAGATCTTTAATTTGAATGGTGGATTGGAGGACGGAAAACTGGGAGTGATTATGCAGGTGGGCAAAGGGAACCTCCTCCAGGGTTTTTTCGTTTTTGTTTATTTCCGCCTGGCTCAGGCCCGATTCCGGGGTGGCGGTTTTCCGTGCCAGCGCCTCAGAAGCTTTTTTTAAGTTTTTGTGCTTTAAGCCGAAGGGGGGGATGACCTCCGGGTTGGCCTGCTTAAAACGCTGAAGGTACCCGGGACCCTGCCCTAAGGCTTCTGCACTAAAGGATTTTGTCCGAACCAGCTCCAGAAAACACCGGGCTGTTGCCTCTACATCCGCGCTCGCGTTGTGGGCTTCATTAAAAGGTTCTCCGAAGAGGTGGGCGTGGAGTTCGGTTAGGGTGGGGAGTTTAAATTTTCCGCCCCGCCCTCCGGGCAGTTGGCAGAGCACCGCAGTGTCCTCGGTACAGGTGTCGAGTACCGGGAAGGATTCCAGGGGGTTGGCTCCGGAATCCCGGAAAAATTCAGCCCCCATGACATTGAGGTCAAAGCTGACGTTTTGCCCTACGACAAATTTCGTTTTCGCAAGGACAGCTTCGAAGTCCTCCAATACTTCCTGCAGGGGTTTTCCCTGCTCGGCTGCCAGGGCTGTGGAAATCCCGTGGATTTGCTCCGCATCGTAAGGGATGTTGAAACCCTCAGGCTGCACCAGCGCATCGTAATGCTCTAAAAGCCTTCCCGAATCGTCGTGCAACTGCCATGCGATCTGTACGCAACGCGGCCAGTTGTCGGTATCGCTGATGGGGGCATTCCACCGTTTGGGGAGGCCTGTGGTTTCCGTATCGAAAATAAGGTACATGGGCGAATTTCAGGATTTCGGGAGGATAAAAATATAGAAATGCACCCGGCTATGGAAAGGGAGTTTTTAGGAGTTATTAACCGATAAAAAAAACCCGTCCGGGCAGGACGGGTTTTCATCATAGGTTGCCTGTGGATTAGGAGAGCAATTCTTCATACATTCTGGAGGTGTTCAGAGCGGCCTGAATGGCATCCCGCTGTTGAATGAGCAACCGTTCTGTAGAAGGAGGCAAACGCATCTCTGAGTTTTTGAGAATGTCGTTATACTCTTCGAGGCTGGCTTTTTCGCCCCGTTCAACTTCTTCCAGGATTTTCTCCGTTTTGTCATCGGTCATCAGCGGCTTTAATTTCATCCATAAACGGTGCATCTCTCCCTTTAAGCTTCCGCCTTTTTCGGGAAGTTCCCCGAATTCCATAATTTCAGATTTCAATTCGAAGCCAAAGGCGCGGCGCTGTTTTTCTTTATCCTTTAAAAAGTCCTTAACATAAGGCGCTTTCGCCTCCTCTGCCGCGAGTTTATAACCCTTCTCGGCATCATAGGTTTTTTCTAATAAATCGTTTAAGCGATTGGAAATGTTTTCTGTGTACTTCATTAATCTTTCGTCATTTTTAATTAAAATCAGAGTACTGTCTTTCAGTATCTTCACCTATAGTATAAAGGATAAAGGGTTGAAAGTCAAATATATACTGCGGTTTTGCATAGATTTAACAGTTTTTCGCGGGAAAAGGGGGTCAAACCGGTGTAAAATTTTAAAAATAGGTGGAAACAATTGGGAAAGAAGCGTATATTTGCACCCGCTTAAGCCCTTTGTACGGGGTTAAAACAGTTTTAAACTGTAAAAGAAAGAATTAATAACCGGGGTCGGGAACCCTACAAATTAATGTGATATGCCCGTAAAAATCAGATTACAAAGACACGGTAAAAAAGGAAAACCCTTTTACTGGATCGTAGCCGCAGATGGTCGTTCTAAGAGAGATGGCCGCTACCTCGAAAAACTCGGCACCTACAATCCCAATACAAATCCGGCCATGATTGACCTGAACGTAGATGCGTCGGTTACCTGGTTAGACAATGGGGCCCAACCTACGGAAACCGCCCGTCGGATTTTATCCTATAAAGGAGTGCTGATGAAGCATCACCTTAAAGGAGGTGTTCGCAAAGGGGCGCTGACCGAAGAGCAGGCAGAAGCAAAGTTTCAGGCCTGGATGGATCAGAAAACACAGAAAGTAACCAGCAAGTCTGAAGGACTTGAGAAAGAAAAAGCCGAGGCACGGGCGAAAGCTCTGGAAGCTGAAAAGGAAGCGAACGAGAAGCGCGCCCAGGCCGCTGCTGATTCAGAAGCCGCTGAAGCTGCTCAGGCCGCTGAAGCTGCTGCACCACCTGCGGAAGAAGCTCCTGAAGCTGCCGCTGAGGTCGCTGAAGAAAAAGCCCCGGAAGTTGCTGAGGCTGCCGCTGAGGTCGCTGAAGAAAAAGCCCCGGAAGTTGCTGAGGCTGCCGCTGAGGTCGCTGAAGAAAAAGCCCCGGAAGTTGCTGAGGAGAAAGCTCCTGAGGCAGACGAGGCCGATAAGAAATAAGGATCCGAAATGCATAAGGACGACTGCTTTTATTTAGGTAAGATCGTCTCCAAACACGGATTTAAGGGGGAGTTACACGTCAAGTTAGATGCAGATGACCCCGGACAATACGAAGGACTGGAATCAGTTTTTGTCTCCCTCGGGAACAATCTGATTCCTTTTTTTATACGCAGAAGTCAACTGCATAAAACCAACCTGCTCCGCCTTGCACTGGAGGAGGTCACCACTGAAGCTGCTGCAGATCATCTGATGGGTGCAGACCTTTACCTCCCTTTGGCTTTGCTGCCCCCACTCACGGGTAACCGGTTTTATTATCACGAGGTAATCGGCTTTCGACTTGTGGATCAGGTGCACGGCGATGTCGGGGAAATCAGGGGTATCAATGATCAGGCCGCCCAACCCCTTTTTGTGGCGGAAAAGGAGGGACGAGAAGTTCTGATTCCGGTTAGCGACGACTTTATCCTTCAGGTAGATCGCCCGAAACGCACCATACATATCCGTACCCCTGAGGGATTGATAGACCTGTATCTGGGGGAATCCTGATGCTGACCTATTTAGGCGTAACCCAAACCCTGGCCGCTGATGAACCCGGACTTTCAATTTAAGGAGTTTCGCATCCGTCAGGAGCAATCGGCCATGAAGGTGGGTACAGATGGGGTGCTTCTGGGCGCCTGGACATCCCTGTCCCACCGTCCGGATAGTATTTTGGATATAGGAGCAGGGACCGGGCTTATCGCGCTGATGCTGGCCCAACGCTCGGGGGCTGAAACCATAGATGCCGTCGAGGCAGAAGCAGGAGCTTTTGAGGAATGTGTCGAAAACTTCGAGGCAAGCCCGTGGGCGGATCGCTTGTTTTGCTATCATGCCGGGTTTGCCGAATTCGCCAGGGAAATCGAAGACCCTTACCAGCTAATTGTGAGTAACCCGCCCTATTTTGAGTCACAGGTTGGTAGCGGAGATCCGGCCCGGGATCGCGCCCGCCAACTGTCTGCTTTGCCCTTTAACGTGCTGCTGGATGGCGTGAGCCACCTTTTGGCTCCCAACGGCCGCTTTGCAGTTATTCTTCCCTTTACCGCCGAGGCTGCGTTTTTGCAGGAAGCCGGATCCGTGGGGCTGTACCCTTCCCGCCTTACCCGGGTCAAAGGAAATCCCGGGGCGCCTGTTAAGCGAAGCCTGCTCGAACTCTCCAGGGAAACAGGACCCTGCACGCAAAATACCCTTACCATTGAAAGGGAGCGGCACCAGTATACCCCTGAGTACACAGCACTAACCCGGGAATTTTACCTGAAGATGTAAGTTTAGTTTTGGCGGAGGTAGGGCCGCGTCAGGCAGGTGGGTCCGCCGCCCCCTTTAAGGCTGATCTCGCTACCGGCATACGTGATCACCTGGGCACCCGCAGCTTTTAAAGCGGCTTCGGTTTTCGGGTTTCCCTCGGCCATCAGGCACTTCCTGGGGGCTAATGCCAAAACATTACAGCCCAGGGTGTCGTATTCCTCCTCCGGAACTTCAACCAGTGTAAATCCCCGGTCTAAAAGGATATTTCGAAACGCAATAGGCATCAGGGGGGAATAGACCACAGCCAGATCCCGGTCCACCGGACTCAGGATAGACATCAGGTGAAATACATCTGACGGCCCGCGGAAATGCGGGAGGTCTGCCGTGATCACTTCTATGCCATGGGGACTCAGCAGCGCCCGGAGCTGTTCGATGCCAGAGGCATTGGTACGGTAGGTGTGGCCTACGGCCAGGGTGTGGGTATCCAGCCAGGCGACATCCCCTCCCTCCAGGGTGCCCGGGGCCTCGATACTGCCCAGGATAGGAATGCCATGGGCTTCATAAAACGTCTTGTGGTCTGCAGGTTCCCCGCTTCGGGCCGCCTTGCCCATCCGGCACAGGATCATCCCATGATCGGTAGCAATAGAGGCATCGCGGCAATAGAGGCAGTCCAAAGACAACCCTGCCGTCTGTGGCATCGGTAAAATTTCGCCCCCGGTTTCCTCCAGTATTTTACGGAAATTTTCATATTGCCCAAGGGCGTCCTCGTAGTTGGGCAACCCGAGATAGTTTAACGACTTCCATGCGGAGTTGAGGTTTTGTGCGCTCTTAAAAGCATGGGCTACCGGCCGGATACAAACGGAGGCCAAAGGGAGGTATTCGGATTGGGTGGTAAAATTCTTGAGATTCATTCAGAAGATTTGTTTTTCCATTTCATAAATACATAGACCGGGGTTCCCAGCATCAATAGGATAAAGCCCCATAAGACCGAAGTTTCCCCGGCTCCGTAAATCGCCCAGAGCGAGAAGCCAAAGGCCAGGCTGCCCAGGGTAAAAATCCCAACCCGGGATCTGTTGCGTTGGGAATTTTCCAGGGATAAAACTACAAAAGCTGCGGAGGCAAACAAGTAGGGGATAAGTACACAAAAAGTAGAGAGCAGGATCATAAAGCTAAACTGCTCCACCAGCCCATCCGTGTAATTCATCAGCACGACCAGGGAACTGAGGGTACTGCCGATGGCCATCCCCCAAATGGGTACCCCATTTCGATTCTCTTTTCTAAATATCCCCGGGAAGAGACGGTCCCGGGCCGTTGCTTCAGCCACCTGGCTTTGAATAAATATCCAACCGTTCAGGGCGCCAAAAGAGGCAATCGCCACCCCGGCGGCGACAAATCCCGCCCCAAATTTCCCACTCATAATCTGCATGGCATCTGCAAAGGGTGCGGCAGAAACCGCGAGTTCTGCAGCGGGGATCATTCCCATGATAACAACGGTGCTGAGAATATAGACCGCCGTAGTGATAAGCGTTCCCCATAGGGTGGCCCGGGGAATGGTTTTCTTCGGGTCCCTGACCTTGTCTGAGGGCACGGTGGCACTTTCAAAACCCAGAAAGGAATAGAAGGTAAGGGTTCCTGTGGCGGCAATGGCCGCCAGGGAAGTGGTCTGACTGGCGTTAAATGGGATAAAATTAGAGGCGTCAAAATAAAAGAAGCCCCCTATGATGATAATGACAATGGGTATTAGTTTGAGTAGGGTTGTGATGACCTGCATTTTCCCGCTGGATCTCACGCCCAGGGAATTGTACCAGGTCAGCCCCCAGATGGTAGCCAGGGATGCTCCTACGGCCACGAGGGAATGGGTTTTAAATACGGGAAAAAATACGCTCATCGCACTGATAAATGCAATGGTAATGGCGGCGTTGGCAATCCAGATAGACACCCAGTAGCCCCAGGCGACCAAAAAACCGATATAATCCCCGAATCCGGCTTTGGCAAAGGCGTAGGGCCCGCCATTGCTATTGGGAACCAATTTCGTAAGGGCGCTAAAGACCCGGGCCAGTATAAGGGCCCCTGCTGAGGAGGCCAGCCATCCCAGGATACTGATGCCTCCAAAACCGGCCAGGGCTGCAGGCATCATAAAAATCCCCGCCCCGATCATATTTCCGATCACCAGGGCGGTAGTCATCCATATGCCCAGGGACTGCTTCCCGGAATCAGCGGCCATTAAAAAGGAGGTTTACCGAAAAGAATTCCATATTTTTAAAAGTACAAATAAATCCCAGCCATGGCCCTGAATTTTTCAATTGACCCCGATATCCGAAAGGCAGCAACCCTTCCCGCCTCTTTTTACAGGGATGCCGATGTCTTTGAGGCCTTGCGTGAAAAGGTTTTTTACAGGACCTGGCAATGGATCGGTGACGACCGGAAATTGGCTGAAACAGGGGCGGCCCTTCCTTTTACCCTTCTCGAGGGCTTTCTCGATGAGCCCATGGTCCTTACCCGGGATGCTTCAGGGGCGTTGCACTGCCTGAGCAATGTATGCACCCACAGGGGGAATCTGGTCGTTGGGGCGGCGGGAAAAACGCGGAAACTGATTTGTGGCTACCACGGGCGCCGCTTCGACCTGGACGGCACATTTGAACATATGCCGGAATTTGGGCAAACAAAGAACTTCCCCACGGCCTGTGACAACCTCCCGGCTTTTGAGTTGCGGAAATGGGGCCCGCTACTGTTTGCAGGGCTGAATCCGGAATTTGATTTTCAGCAGGTCCTGGACGCCATGTCTGAACGGGTGGGATTTCTTCCCCTGGAGGAATTCAGGGAAGATCCGTCCCGGCATAAAGAATATTCAATCAAGGCGCATTGGGCGCTTTATTGCGATAATTATCTGGAAGGGTTTCATATTCCCTTTGTCCACGACGATCTCAATGCTGTATTGGACTACGGCGACTATGAGACCGTGTTGTATCCCTATCTCAATCTGCAAATCGGCTATGCAGGGGGTTCGGAAATCGTCTTTGATTTGCCTGAGGGCCATCCGGATTACGGTAAAAACGTGGCGGCCTATTACTACTGGGTCTTTCCCAATACAATGTTTAATTTCTATCCCTGGGGGCTTTCGATAAATCTCGTACAACCCCTGGGTCCGGGCCGAACCAAAGTTTCCTTCAGGAGTTATGTATACGATGCCACAAAACTGGATCAGGGGGCGGGTTCAGGCCTGGATAAGGTGGAGATGGAAGACGAGGAGGTGGTGGAAGGCGTACATAAAGGGATCCGGTCCCGGTACTACAAGGCCGGGCGATTTTCCCCGACACGGGAGCAGGGGGTACACCACTTTCACTCCCTGCTCGCCCGTTTTCTCAGCGCGGATTAAGCAAGCGCATACCCCGGGGGGGAGGGGAGACCTTCCCTGCCGTCCAAAACCTACTTTTTTCAGTCGCAATCCCTCAGGTCTGTATTGGTTTCTTTTCGCGCTTTAGCTACCTTTGACAGAAATACTGCAGGATGAAACCAGATCTTTTTGAAGCCCCGGATTACTACCTACTCGACGACTTACTTTCCGAAGAACACAAACTCGTACGCGATGCCGCCCGCAGTTGGGTGAAGCGGGATGTGTCTCCCATAATTGAGGAGTATGCCCAGAAGGCAGAATTCCCGACCCAGATTATCAGCGGCCTTGCGGAAATCGGAGCCTTCGGGCCCTATATCCCACCGGAATACGGAGGAGCAGGTCTGGATCAGATCAGTTATGGCCTGATCATGCAGGAAATCGAACGCGGAGACAGCGGGGTCCGCTCGACGGCTTCCGTGCAGTCCTCATTGGTGATGTATCCCATATACGCCTACGGGACGGAAGAGCAACGCAAGAAATATTTGCCTTCCCTGGCCAGCGGCAAAATGATGGGATGCTTTGGGCTGACAGAGCCTGACCACGGGTCTAACCCAAGCGGGATGACCACGAATTTCACCGATAAGGGCGATCATTATTTACTCAACGGCGCCAAGCTCTGGATTTCCAATGCCCCCTTTGCGGATATCGCCGTAGTCTGGGCCAAGAACGAAGAGGGCCGGATACACGGGCTGATCGTCGAAAGGGGAATGGAAGGGTTTTCGACCCCTGAAACGCACAATAAATGGTCCCTTCGGGCATCGGCTACGGGAGAACTGATTTTTGATAATGTGAAGGTGCCCAAGGAGAATCTTCTTCCGGGTAAAAGCGGTTTGGGCGCCCCTCTGGGTTGTCTGGATTCAGCCCGATATGGAATTGCCTGGGGTGCCATCGGAGCGGCGATGGACTGCTATGATACGGCCCTGCGTTATGCGGGACAACGGATACAGTTTGACAAGCCTATCGGAGCCACACAACTGCAACAGAAAAAATTAGCCGAGATGATTACCGAAATCACCAAGGCACAGTTGCTGGCCTTCCGGCTCGGACAGCTTAAAAATGAAGGCAGGGCGACCACGGCCCAGATCTCTATGGCGAAGCGGAACAATGTGGATATGGCTATCTCTATCGCACGCGAAGCCCGGCAAGTCCTTGGGGGTATGGGTATTACAGGGGAATATCCGATTATGCGACATATGATGAACCTGGAATCGGTCATCACCTATGAAGGTACCCACGACATCCACCTGCTGATCACCGGGTGGGACATTACCGGCTTCAGCGCATTTAAATAGTCAGGCCCACATATTTTTTACGATTTCCTGCATGGGACCCAATGCCTTTTGGGCTGTTTGGGCGGTCTGCAGCAACTGACCGGCCCGATCCCGGTTTTGCTCCGGGTAGGCCACTTTGTAATAGCGGTCTCCACAGAGGTAATCGGCAAGTGCCCGAATGCCGTGGAGTGCAGGCATCAATACCACGCCATGGCAGAGCCACTGTCTTTCCAAAGGTTCCATGTTTAACCCACTGTCTTTCCATCCTTTGACAAATGCCCCAAAGCGCTCCAGGTCTGCCCCGGCCGTCTTTTGGGTTTTTCCATTTTCAGGTGAGTCCGATATCAGTCCACGGGCACCATCCCCGAAGTCGTAGAGCAGGTGCCCGGGCATGAGGGTATCGAGATCAATCAGGCAGAGCGCTTTTGATGAGCGCGTATCAAAAAGAATGTTGCTGAGTTTGGTGTCGTTGTGGCATACCCGAAGCGGCAGGTCTGAAAACGGAATGTGCCGGCAAAAGGCATACAGCGCTTGTGCCTGCGCTATCAGGGCCGTACATTTTTCTTTTCGCTGAGCCGCAGCGGTCGATATTGCGGCCTTTAATTGGGTAAACCGCAAGTGGATGTCGTGAAATCCAGGAAGGGGAACCTGCAGGGTGTCCGGCGGCAGAGGGGTCACCAGGATGTGAAAAGTGGCCACAATCCTGCCGGCTTCTCTTGCCATCTGGAGTGTTTCCGCCCGGGTATAGCTGGCCGAGTCCGGGATGTAATGGAAAACGCGCCACAGGCTTCCCCCGGCGTCCTTTACAGATGTCCCGCCTTCGGTATTTTGTTGGAGTTTCAACCCACGGTATCCCGGTGCCTCAAGTAAAGGCAGGACCTCTTCCAGATTGGCCATCAATAACTCCGGCTTCGGGAAGACGGCCCGGTTAATGCGCTGCAGTACAAACCCGTCCCCTTTTGGGGTGTGGACCCGAAAGGTATCGTTGATGTACCCCTGGGTGAGGCTTTCCAAAGAAATTCCAGCCCCCGAAATGCCAAATTGACTAAGGATCTCCAGGGGCTGGGTAGGGTCCATTACGGCTTGGGCTTAGGTGTTTTTCCAGAGAGGGGAAGGGTATTTTCCCGTTTTGGAAAGATTCTCCAATTCCTTCATGGCCAGCTCCTTATCCGCGGCGTAAGTGATTCCAAACCACTTGCTGTCTGAAGGGATGACCTCTACCTGTGCCGTCCCGCCCTGCAACATGTCCTGGATGACGAAAGGGAGGTAGATTTCCCCTTTGGCAGGGTCCTCCAGCGTACTGAGAAAAGCCCGGAAATCCGCTTCAATTTTTGGAAAGATGGCGGGCTGGCATACCCAGAAATTCATACTGACCAGTTCTTCTCCGGTAAAGGACAAGCCGCTGTCTGCATCCTGTATACCCCCGTCGGTATCGGCGATCTCCAGGCGTTCATCTACAGAAACCAGGGCCTTGCCGTCCTGACTGCACACCCCTCTGGAGACGGAGCCGTAAGGAGAAAGCGTATCCTTCAGGGTATAGGCGACGATTCCAAAAGCATCGGCTGCCCCGGCGCGTTTCATAAATTCAGCCGCCCTTGCATAGGCGGCCTGCCCGTAGTAGTCATCTGCGTTGATTACCGCAAAGGGGTTGGTAATCACCTTTCGGGCGGTCCAGACCGCATGGGCTGTCCCCCAGGGTTTGGGCCGTTCCCCTTCAAATGAGCTGCCCTCGGGCAAATCGTTCAGTTCCTGGGCCAGCACATCCAGGCGAACTCCTGATGGCAGGCGCCCTTTTAGATACTCCTGAAGGTATTCCACATTGTCTTTCTGGGTAATGACAACGATATGTTCAAAGCCATTGGCCAGGGCATCGTAGATGCTGAATTCCATCAGGAATTCCCCCCGGGGTCCTATATCGTCAAATTGTTTGAGTTTGCCGTAACGGCTTCCCCGGCCTGCGGCCATCAGAAGTAAAGTCATAAAATTGATTTTTTAGCGCCTCTAAAGTACTATTTTGAGATCGAAATCCAGAGATCCGATCAGGATTTCCTAACTTCCATACCCCGAAATAACCCTAATTTAATACAGATGCAATCCCGACGTTCCTTCCTCGAGAAAATGGCCCTGACCACGGCTGCTGTAGGCCTGAGCCCCCTCACCAGCCATGCCTTTACCGGCCCTGAGGCCGCAACCCCTTTGCGGGTAGGCCTCATTGGCGTGGGCCTCAGGGGCACCAACCACCTGCAGAATTTGCTCCTGCGGGAGGATGTGGAGATTACGGCCCTGTGTGATACAGATCCCGAGCGCCTCCGCCTGTGTGGCGAATTACTCGACAAGGCCGGGAAGAAAAAGACGGCCACATTTGGGGCACATGCACATTCCTACAAGGATTTACTCGCACTCGATACGGTGGACGCGGTAGTCATTTCCACCCCCTGGAGTTGGCATACCCCCATGGCAGTGGATGCCATGAAGGCTGGAAAATATACAGGTCTGGAAGTCTCCGCAGCCACTACCCTGGAAGAGTGCTGGGATTTAGTCAATACCCATGAGGCTACAGGGACGCACCTGATGTTGCTGGAAAACGTGAACTACCGCAGGGATATTCTGGCCGTATTGCGTATGGTGCGGGAAGGGGTTTTCGGCGAACTCATTCATTTCAGATGCGGCTATCAGCACGATTTACGGGAAGTGAAATTCAACAATGGGCAGCAGCCGTACGGGGGCGGGGTGGAGTTTGGTGAGCAGGCCACCTCCGAGGCCAAATGGAGGACGGCGTATTCCGTGCATCGCAATGCCGATGTATACCCGACACATGGTCTGGGCCCGGTGGCTGTCATGGCCGATATCAATAGGGGTAACCGGCTGATGAGCCTTACTTCGGCAGCTACGAAATCTGTCGGCCTTCACAACCATATCGTACAGCAGGGGGGCGCAGACCACCCGAATGCGGCCCTGGAATTTAAACAAGGTGATGTCATTACTTCCACCCTGCAGACCGCCCGCGGTGAGACCATCATCATCACCCACGACTGTAACCTGCCGCGGCCTTATTCGCTGGGGTTCCGGGTACAGGGGGCCAACGGGCTTTGGGAGGTGGATGGCAGCCGGATCTATATCGAAGGAAAATCTGAGCCGCACCGGTGGGATGAAGCCGGCCCCTGGCTGGAGCAATACGACCACCCTTTATGGCAGAAATACGGGGAATACGCCACAGGTTCGGGCCACGGCGGGATGGATTTCTTTGTGCTCCACGCCTTTGTGGAAGCTGCAAAAAGAAAGACCGCCCCACCTATTGATGTGTACGATGCCGCCGCATGGAGCGCGGTGACCCCGCTTTCAGAACGCTCGATAGCCGAAAACGGATCGGCCCAGTTTTTCCCGGACTTTACACGGGGGCGTTGGATGAACCGCACCCCCCATGAGTGGATTACGGACACCTGGTAGCCCCAGAGCCAACCCGCTCTAAACTGATTTTTATCATGTACTACCCGGCCCCTGGGGTTTAGATTTGTAAGAAACTGCTAGAGTATGAGCGACCTGGTTGCCAAATACAATGTTCCGGGCCCCCGGTATACGAGTTATCCGACAGTCCCGTACTGGGATGTGCCGGCATTTTCGGGTCAAGCCTGGAAAGAAAGTGTCTCCCGAGCTTTTGCGGAAAGCAATGAGAAAACGGGGATCAGCCTTTATATTCACCTCCCTTTCTGTGAGAGCATGTGTACCTTTTGCGGATGTCATAAGCGGATTACCCGCAGGCATTCAGTAGAGCAGCCCTACATCAGTGCGCTGTTAAAGGAGTGGGAACTCTATCGGAAGCTTTTTGGCAAACGTCCGGTCATTCGAGAATTACACCTGGGGGGAGGAACCCCCACTTTCTTTTCCCCTGAAAATCTTAAAGTGCTTCTGGACGGCATCTTCCGATATGCAGACCGGGCAGAAGACTGGGAATACAGTTTTGAAGGCCACCCCGCCAATACCACCCGGGAACACCTCAGAGTACTGTATCAGGCCGGGTTCAGAAGGGTCTCTTATGGGGTGCAGGATTACAACGAAACGGTTCAACGGGCTATTCACCGGATTCAAACGTACGAGCAGGTTGCAGAGGTCACCAAAATCTCCCGGGAAGAAGGTTTTACTTCCGTAGGCCACGACATTATTTACGGCCTGCCCTTCCAGAGCGCAGCACATGTGGTGGAAACTTTGAAAAAAACAGCTGAAATCCGGCCCGATCGCCTGGCGTTTTACAGTTATGCCCACGTGCCCTGGCTAAAAGGCAACGGACAAAGGGGGTTTCAGGATTCAGACCTGCCGTCACCCGATGAAAAACGCGAACAATATGAGTTGGGCAAAGAAATTCTCGGCGGAGCGGGCTATCAGGAGATCGGTATGGACCACTACGCCCTGGAAGGCGATGGGCTCTATCAGTCTATGATCAATGGGGGGCTGCACCGTAATTTTATGGGCTATACGGTTTCCCATACCCAGATGATGATTGGCCTCGGAGTGTCGAGCATCAGTGACAGCTGGTACGGATTCGCACAAAATGTAAAGAGTATTGAAGAATACGAACACCTGGTGTCCTCAGGGATTATCCCGGTGTTTCGCGGACACCTGCTTTCTGAAGAGGATCAGCTGGTCCGCAGGCACATTCTCGATTTGATGTGTCGTTTTGAGACCCGATGGGATCAAGGCCTTTCCGCAGATCTTGTGACTGAAATTACGAAGCGACTGAAAGAACCTGAAGCCGATGGCCTGGTGATCCTGAACCCGGATTCGGTTCAGGTAACCGAGAGTGGCCGCGTCTTTATCCGCAACATCTGTATGGCCTTTGATCTGCATTTACACAATAAAGTACCCGAAACGAGGTTATTTTCAATGACCGTCTAACCTAATCCCAATACCATGAAAACTATTATCGTACCAGTTGATTTCTCCCAACAATCCGAATATGCCCTTGAAGTGGCAGCTTCATTGGCCAAAAAGCACGGATCGGAGATTATCGTGCTGCATATGCTCGAACTAAATTACGCGATGATTTCCTCATCCGAGGCTTATCATCCCGAACAAACTGTGTTTCTGCTCAAGGTAGCTGAAAAAAGACTGGGGGAATTTTTGCAAAAAGGCTACTTAAAGGACATCACTGTCACCCCTGTGATCAAGCACTACAAAGTGTTTTCCGAAGTAAACGAAGTTGCCGAAAACCATAAGGCGGATCTCATTGTTATGGGCTCTCATGGAACAGACGGACTCCAGGAGATCTTTATCGGATCCAATGCCGAAAGGGTAGTTCGAAATGCTGAGGTTCCTGTGATAGTGGTCAAAAAGCCAAGACCAGGATTTAAGATCGATACCTTTGTCTTTGCCTGTGATTTTAAAGAGGAAACACTTCCGGCGTTTAAAAAAGCCAAAGCCTTTGCCGAAAAGTTAAGGGCAGCGTTTAAAGTGGTCTATATCAACACCCCGGGGGATCATTTCCTGAGCGATGGAGATATGAATCAACAGATTTCCAAATTCCTGGATCATGCTAAATCCGGGATTACCGTAGATAAGTATTGCGATTATAGTGTTGAGCGGGGTGTATTGAATTACTGTGAAAGCATTCGGGCCGACCTGGTCGGAATCCCGACCCATGGCCGTAAAGGTATATCCCACTTCTTTATGGGAAGTATCGGTGAGGATATCGCCAATCACTCCACGATTCCGGTGATTACTTTTAAGTTATAGGCCTGAAGCCTGAGAATTAAAACAAGGGGGCTGCAGTTGCAGCCCCTTTTCTTTTGGCTTACCAGGGGATCTGTTCCTTTGAACAGCGCATCTACCCGGAGTTTACTCTGCGGGCTCCCTTACCTAATGCGGTTTGGAAGGATCCTTACCCAAAACGCTCGTGAGCGGCTGCTTCCAGGACTTCCCGATGGTCCGGATGGGCGATCGAAATCAAGGCCCGTGCACGCTCCTGCAGGTTCTTTCCAAAGAGGTTGACCACTCCGTATTCGGTGGCTACATAATGCACGTGGGCACGGGTAGTGGTGACCCCGGCACCCGGCTTTAGGATTGGGGTTATCTTGGAAATACCCTTTGTGGTGACCGAAGTGAGCGCAATGATGGGTTTGCCTCCCGGGGACAGGGATGCCCCCCGGATAAAATCCATCTGCCCACCCACTCCGGAGTATTGATAGCTCCCAATGGTATCTGCACAAACCTGACCGGTGAGGTCTATTTCAATAGCGCTGTTGATGGCAGTTACTTTGGGGTTTCTTCTGATGATGGTGGTGTCGTTCGTATAGCCCGCTTCTTTAAAGTGAACCAGCGGATTGTCGTCTATAAAATCGTAAAGTTTCTGGGATCCGGCAGCAAAACAGGTGACTATCTTCCCCGTTTTTATCTCCTTTTCCTCTCCGGTGACCACGCCTTTTTCGATCAGCGGCAGCAACCCGTCGGAGAACATTTCCGTATGTACCCCAAGGCGTTTATGCCCGCCGAGATTTTGGAGCACAGCATTGGGAATGCTTCCAATCCCCATCTGCAAGGTCGCCCCGTCTTCGATCAGGGAAGCGACGTGGGCACCAATTTGGCGTTCCGTCTCTGAAATGACTCCCATAGGATAGGTGTGAATGGGCGCGTCCACCTCTACCAGCGCGTCGAGCTGGCTGATGTGAATGATGCCGTCTCCGTGGCTTCGGGGTACTCTGGGATTGAGTTGCCCGATCACCTTTTTGGCCGTTTGCACGGCAGGCAGGGTAACGTCTACGGAAACACCCAATGAGCAATACCCGTGTTTATCGGGAAGGGATACCTGTACGACGGCAACATCCAGCGGCAATAAATTCCTTCGGAACAACCAGTGGATTTCGCTGAGGAAAATTGGGATATAATCTCCCTTGTTGGTGTTTACGGCCTTTCGCACATTCCCGCCTACAAAACAGGAATTGATCTTAAAGGCCTTGTTATAAGGGGGCAGGGCATAATTGACGGGGCCATCTGTATGAATGGAAATAATCTCTACATTTTCGAGATCTTCATACCGGTCACAAATGGCATTGATAAGGGTGTTGGGCGTCATGGCAGCTCCCTGTACAAAGATGCGGTCCCCGGATTTGACGATGGAAGCGGCTTTTTCAAGCGATACGATATTCATAGTATTTTTTTAGTCAATAGTATTGCACCTTGCCGGTCTAAGAACCCTCCGGGGCGCCCAGGTGCTTGCGATAGAATTCCCAGGCATTGCGAGCCACATCCCTTCCCAGCTCCAGGCCTGCCACATTATCCGCTTCGATATGGTATCCGCCCATAACCCGTGATTTTCCCGCCATGTCGGCGGTTTCGGTAAACGTCGGAAATTTCAGGGTAACCGTATCGCCAAAGTGTTTGGGATCTAATTCAGTTAAAACTCCCGGGACCAGTTTTACGGATTCTCCGAAATAATCGTCTCCGGTAAAAAGGCGAAGGGCTTCCGCGCAGGCGCCGCTCACGGTACTGTGGCCGGAGGTGTAACTCGGAAAGGGCGGGCAAAGAAACACATCGGGGGAATAGGGGCGCCACTGCTCCCCGGGCATTTCAATTATCCCTTTCCCAGGGCCTCCCCAGGCCCGGATTACCTGATCCTGAAAGTAATCGTGGACCAGCGCATAGGGCCGGGCATAATCGTAATACATCTTGGAATCCCAGGAGGCGATAAAGGCGTCCATGGCCGTAATCTGATTCAGAAAATACATTTTCACATCCTCATCCAGGGTGTGGGCATCGCGGCGGGAAACGTCTTGTGCAAATTTTAGCCAGTGCCCCGCCTGCTGTACGGACTTCGGTCCGTCACGCATAAACTCCACAAGGGCTTTATCGGTATCGGTGAGCTCAGCCTGCAATTCAATAACTTCTGCGACCTCGCGTTCCAATTGTTCAGAACCGACCATGGGCGGAGGTCCCGGGCGAAACTGACTGGCGGAATCCAGGGTAATAGGAGTGACGAGTTGCCAGAAAGGTGTCAGACAACCCGGGGCAAATTGAGTTCCTTCGGCATCTGTGAAGTACTTGGGCTGCCACCGGTTGAGGTCCACATTTTTGTCCGCTGAATTGACCGGGGCGTATTCGGTATAGTCGAAATAAGGCTCTCCGTTGGAGCCAGGTACTTCTCCGTACTGGTTGGCTCCGTCGTTTTTCCGGGCTTCGATCACTGCCCGGGCAGCGAGATTGCCAATTCCCGCCGGGGTGTTCGGATCCAGGCTGCTATCATCCGGGTCCAGGCCGAGTTCCCGCATATACTCCCGGAACAACGTGGTATCGGAATAATAATACTCATTCAGGGTGCGAAATGCGGCGTAACTGATGGCAATTTCTTTATTGGAAAGGGTGTGTTCCCCATCCGGGCGGCGCGCTACTCCTTCCAGATACACTGGGATAGCATAGGTGTCATAGCGGGACCAGGCATCAAAAACCGCGGTAAAGATCAGTCCGAGATACCTGGAGGTAATGGTAGGGCGGGGTGCAAAGCGCTCCGTATCCAGAGCCGTAGCCTCAAGGGCCATTTCTCCCCATTTGTAGGCGTAATTTTCAGTCCCGGTGGGCTCAGTAGCCTCCACAACTGCTTTTTCTGGGCGCTGCCCACAAGAAATCAGTAAAAAAAGAATTGAAAACGAAATCCAGAGTTTTTCCATCTGTCTCAGGTTTTAGTAATGTTTTTAGGTGTTAAAGTCAAAGTTTAATTTTCAGGGTTGACACTCCATCGTTGTGGTCAACTGGTCTTTAGGCGCCTGGGGAGAAACATAAGGAATACCCAGCCCCATTCCCCGGAGTATAAAAAGCAGACCGATCAGTACTACAAAAACGGGGATCCATTTGCGCACGGCGGGAAGTCTTGTTTTAAAAACTTTTCCCATAAGGGCTGTACCGCTCATCAAAGGCACCGTCCCCAGGCCAAAAACCATCATATACAAAGCACCCATGGGAGCTGAAGCCATCGCCATGGCACCCACCAGAGCCATATATACCAGGCCACAGGGGAGAAAGCCATTCAGAAATCCAATGCTCAGGAAGGCATCCGGGTTTCCTTCCCGCAGTTTGGCGCCCATAGCGGATTGTAACTTGCTGAGCAGGCGATATACCGGGGCAGCGGGTTTCCATTTTCGGAAAGTTTTTGCCGGTATCAGCACTAAAAGGATCATGACAATTCCGAGAATAATCGATAAATTCTGTTGAAAGCCGAAAAGGTAGAGCCCTTTTCCGATCAGGCCGAAGACAAAACCAATCAACCCATAGGCCAGTAAGCGGCCCCCGTGATACAGACCCAGCTGCAGCCCACCCCTGATCCGGTCCTGCCGGTTCAGTGGAAGCATAAAAGCGATGGGTCCGCACATACCAATACAGTGCAGACTTCCCAGAGCTCCTAAAATCAATGCTGTTGTAAGCATAGCTAATGATTTGCCGCCGCCACACGACCTCAGGGTTCGTGTAAAACCTCTGGAGGGCAGGGCGCCGGAGGCTTCAATACGTCAGTTTTTTCTGGTACAAATAAGGTTTCCCTTCATACGTCCATTCGACCCGAATATCCCAGCGACCATCCAACAAGCGACTCTTGGGTATGAGCAATTGCCTTTCGGATAATTGAATTGGAGTTTTAAAATCCAACTGCTTATTGGACGGTCTGTACAGGGATACTGTTCCTTTTATTTTTTCGGGGGCGAAGGCTTCTGGAAATCTGACGCGGAGGCCCTCAGGGATTTTTGCGATCTGAATTTGTTCTCCGCTATTGTTCAGATTGCCTGCCGCATCGAGATCTTGCTGATACTTCAGCTCTTGCTGGTAATAATCCTCCGTGACCAGATCGTGATTGGATTGCGGGTCTCTGAAGGAGAGCACCACGAAATACAAAATGAATACGATAAAGGCCACAAAGGAAAGGAAGATTCCGGTTCCCCAGTTAAATTTCATAGTGCTCGGTTTTATTTATATGAATGGGGTGCTAAAAAGCGGGCGGTCGTGGTTTCAATCAGCTCTTCCCCGCTGTATACCCCAATTTTAAGTTTGTCTTTGTCGCCACTCAGGGCGGCGTTATTGATTTCTATAAAAAGTGTACCCTCGGTAAGCTCCTGGGCAGGAACGTCAAACCCGGAACCTTTAACAAAGGTGATCGTACCGTTGTGTGAGAGGAGTTTAAAATTTATATCCGGCACGGACTGACTTGTTTTATTGATCAGTTTATATGTGTATACATTGCTGATCATATTGTTTTCCTTCCGCTCGTACAATTGTCCCGGCAGCCTGAGGATAGTCGCCTCCAGATCGTTTCTAAGGAACAACATCCCGACCAGCACCACCATCAGTACTGTGAGCACCGCGGCGTATCCTTTCATCCGGGGGGTAAACCGAAACGGAATGTTATCGGATATTTCAACTTCACTCGCATAGCGAATGAGTCCTTTCGGGTAGCCTACTTTTTCCATGATGGTATCGCATTCGTCGATACAGGCCGTGCAATTTACGCACTCCAATTGGGTTCCGTTCCGGATATCGATGCCGGTAGGGCAGACGTGAACGCATTGCAGGCAATCGATACAGTCTCCATGACCCAGGGCTTCCCGGTCCTCATTTTTACGGAATTTCTTCCGTCCATTCTCTCCTTCCCCTCTCTTGTAATCATAGGCGACAACAACGGATTTGTCATCGAGAAGGACCCCTTGCATACGCCCATAGGGACAGGCGATAATACAGACCTGTTCGCGGAACCAGGCGAATACGAAATAAAAGACAGCCGTAAAAATCAGCAGGGCGGCCAGGGTGCCCATATGCTGTGCAGGCCCGTCTGTGATATATCCGATGAGTGCATCGCTGCCGATCAGGTAGGCGAGAAAAACATTGGCAATCAGAAAGGAGATGACAAAAAAGACGAACCACTTCAGCAGCCTTTTCCGAATTTTCTCAGCATTCCACGGAGCCCGGTCCAGCCGAATTTGGGCGCCCCGATCTCCATCGATCCAGTATTCGATCCGCCGAAAAACCATTTCCATAAAAATGGTTTGCGGACACATCCAGCCACAAAAAATCCGCCCGAAGGCGACGGTAAACAGGGCGATAAAGATCACCCCGATAATCATGGAGATTACAAAGAGGTGAAAATCCTGAGGCCAGAAAGGAAACCCGAAAATATTGAACTTCCGCTCCAGAACATTGAACATGAGAAACTGATTCCCATTGATCTTTATAAACGGGGCGGCAAAAAGGAAAACGAGCAGTACATAACTCACATATTTTCGATAGGTGTAGAATCTGCCGCTGGGTTTCTTTGGGAATACCCAGGCCCGCTTGCCTTCCTCTGAAATGGTACCTATTGAATCCCTGAAATTTTCGTTTGAATCCATGTCCGTGCGGCTTCATCTCACCTGGCCGAAGGTGCTTTTACTCTTCCGGTTCAACCGGATTTACAGCTTCGTCTTCCATGATGATTTCCACGGCTGCCGAGTCTGAGACTACCTGAATTTCTTCTGCAGGGGCATTCTCATCAATCCAGATATCCCCTTCCGGATCTTTCGGATTGGCGGGTGTTGTTCCCTGCATGCTCAGGATATAACTGGAGACCTGCGCCATCTCATTGGGTTTTAGAGTCGATTTCCACGGGACCATTCCCTTGCCGGAACGGCCTCCTTCGGAAACCGTGTTAAACACGTTGCGAATCCCCCCGCCTAAAATCCAGTAATTATCTGTAAGGTTGGGCCCGATGCCGCCGCCTCCGTCATTCATGTGACATACCGCGCAGTTCGTTTCGAAAATGACCTTCCCTGCGTTTATATCTGAGGCTTCGGTAAGAAGTTCTACGGTATTGGCATCCACCAGGTCCTTTGCGGTTTTTTTATACTCCTCAATAGCGATTCGGGCTTCGGCCATTTCCTGTTCAAATTCCGAACTCTGGTTGTAATCGTTAAAAACGTGAAAACGCACCAGGTACGCCACCCCAAAAATTATAGTGATATAGAAGAGGTAAATCCACCAGGGGGGCAGGCGGTTGTCCAGTTCACGGATACCGTCGTAATTGTGATCCAGGATAATTTCCCCTTCTTCCTCTATAGGCCGGGAACCGAGGAGTTTCTGGTACATACGCTTGCCCCAGGCCCATTCCCAAGTATCGCTTTTGGATTCATTATAGCGGGCTTTGGCTTCCTCCGAGAGGGTTTGATACATGACGTTTTCTATAGACTTCAGGATCAGTTCTATGGCGATGAGCAGCAACAGAACCAATAGCAAAAAGTATGCGGTCATCGGATATGCGATAAACGCGGGCTGATCTCCGGAGTCGATAAAGAATTCCATCAACAGGAAAATGGTGAAAAACAGCACGGGTACCCGTACCCAGGCAGGTGTCGAATTTCTCATTGGTCAAAAGGTTTTTGGTTTTGGTCGTCTAGTGGCATTTCTTCCATTTCTTTTATCCGCTCTTTGGAGGTGGTGAAAACCCACCAGAAAAGCAGGGTGAAAAAAACAAAGAATATCAGGAGGGAGATCATCGGATAGGTCGCGATCCCCTCGATGCTCTCCATATGGTGTTTTACAATTTTCATCATGGCTTAGCGGTTTTCAGAGGCGACCTCCGTGTTTTGTTCGATTTTGATATCCGTACCCAAACGCTGCAAATAGGCAATCATAGCGACGATCTCCCGGTCTTTCATTTCAATGAATTCCTCCCCGTTTTGCTCTGCATAGGTTTTTTCCTCCTCGTAGCTTCTCACAAACTCCGGATCTGCATAGAGGTTTTTCTCAATCTGAGCGGCCTGTGCCGCCATAGCGGCTTCAGCCCCGGCGATGTCCTCTTCCGAATAAGGGACCCCAAGGGTGGCCATGACCCTCATTTTGTCCACAGTACCACTGCGGTCGTGTTTGTTTCGGATCAGCCATTTGTAGGACGGCATGATGGAACCCGATGAGGTGCTTTGTGGATCGTAAAAATGGTTCAGGTGCCAGTTGTCGGAATACTTTCCGCCCACCCGCAACAAATCCGGGCCGGTGCGTTTACTGCCCCAAAGGAAGGGGTGGTCGTATACAAATTCACCCGCCTTGGCGTATTCCCCGTACCGTTCCACTTCGCTTCGGAAGGGCCGTACCATCTGGGAGTGACACCCGACGCAACCCTCGCGGATATACAGGTCTCGTCCTTCAAGCTCCAATGGGGTGTAGGGCGTAACGCTGGTGATCGTCGGGATATTCGATTTCACCAACAGGGTGGGAATAATTTGGATAACGCCTCCGATAAGGATGGCTACGGTAGCGAGCAAGGTGAGTTGAATAGGACGACGCTCCAGCCAGGTATGATACTTTTCTCCGGCTTTTCTCCGGTTACCGATACGCGCAAGGGCGGGGGCTTCTGCCAGTTCATCTTCCAGCTTGCTGCCCGAACGGACGGTCGCGATAATGTTGTAAAGCATCACCAGCATCCCTGTCAGATACATGGTGCCTCCGATGGCCCGCATCCAGTACATGGGCATAATTTCATTGACGGTTTCCAGGAAGTTTCCGTAAACCAGGGTGCCATCCGGATTGAATTCTTTCCACATCAGGGCTTGTGTAAACCCGGCTACATACATCGGGAGGGCGTAGAGGATAATCCCCAGGGTACCGATCCAGAAGTGGAAGTTCGCCATACCCGTAGAATGCAGGCGCGTTTTAAACATGCGCGGGACCAGCCAGTAGATCATCCCGAAAATCAGGAATCCGTTCCAGGCCAGTGCCCCGACGTGCACGTGGGCGATAATCCAGTCGCTGAAGTGGGCGATGGCGTTGATGTTTTTAAGCGAAAGCATAGGGCCTTCGAAAGTGGCCATCCCATAACCGGTAATGGCGACCACCATAAATTTGAGTACAGGGCTTGTCCGTACTTTGTCCCAGGCACCGCGCAGGGTGAGCAGTCCGTTAATCATCCCACCCCAGGAGGGGGCGATGAGCATTACGGAAAAGGCAACCCCGAGGTTTTGCGCCCAGTCCGGCAGGGACGAATACAGTAAGTGGTGAGGTCCGGCCCAGATATAGATAAAAATAAGAGACCAGAAGTGGACGATGGAGAGCCGGTAGGAATAAATGGGTCGGTTCGCAGCCTTGGGAACGAAATAATACATCAGCCCAAGGAAAGGCGTTGTGAGGAAAAAGGCCACAGCGTTGTGCCCGTACCACCACTGTACCAGTGCATCCTGTACACCGGCGTATACCGAATAACTCTTCATGGCACTTACCGGAAGTGCGAGACTGTTAAATATATGGAGCACAGCAACCGTAACGATGGTGGCCAGATAGAACCAGATAGCCACATAGAGGTGGCGCTGGCGACGTTTGAGCATGGTCCCTATAAAGTTCCAGCCAAAAATGACCCAGACTGCAGCGATGGCGAGATCGATAGGCCATTCCAGTTCTGCATACTCCTTTGATGAGGTATACCCCAGCGGGAGGGTGATGGCTGCGGCGACGATAATGGCCTGCCAGCCCCAGAAATTAAAATTGCTCATCCAATCGCTGAACATTCGCGCTTTAAGCAGCCGCTGCGTGGAATAGTAAACCCCTGCAAACATGGCATTTCCCACAAAGGCGAAGATGACGGCATTGGTGTGTAACGGGCGAAGTCGCCCAAAACTCAGCCATGAAATCCCATCCGTGAGGTTCGGAAAGATAAACATAAACGCCAGTAGCAGACCTACCAGCATTCCGACAACACCCCAAAGCAGAGTGGCGTACAGAAATTTCTGTACAATTTTATTGTCATAATGAAATTGCTGAATTTCCATAGATCAATTTTTAATTTGGATTATCGAGTTGGTTGAAATTAGATACATCAGAGTCCTTCTCTACGAGCTCATCTTCAAAAAGCATACGCACAGAAGGGGTGTAGGAATCGTCATACTGACCTTTCCTGACAGAAAAAATAAAGGCTACAAAAAAGATTAGGGCTATCAAAATACTGATAGCCAGCAACATATAAATAACGCTCATACCCAGGCGGAATTTGAGTGTAAAACTAGACTCCCTGTAAAGTTAAAAATATGATAAATATCAGTGTTCACAAGTTATACAATTTTTCTGCCAATCCAATTGGTGGCTGCCGTGGTAAAGGCCACGATGCTGATGGAACTCAAAGGCATCAGGATGGCGGCAATGACCGGTTCGAGTTGTCCGGTAACGGCAAAATACAGTCCTGCCAGATTGTACAGCAGGGAAAATCCAAAACTCATATAAATGATTTTCATCGCCTTTTTGGTGATGCCCAGAAATACACTGAGATTGGCAAACTGACGGCTGTCGAGAATGGCGTCGCATGCCGGGGTAAACAGATTGGCATCTTCACTGATGGCAATCCCCACCTTGCTCTGGGCGAGTGCCCCGGCATCGTTGAGTCCATCCCCAACCATCAGCACCTCCTTCCCCTCCCGCTGCAGTTCCCGGATGAACTGAAGTTTTTCTTTGGGCTTCTGGTTGAAATACATAGGGGTCAGGGGAGGCAGCAGCTCTTCCAGAAAAGCCTTTTCAGATTCGTTATCTCCTGAGAGTACGGCCAGGGAATAGGCATGACTCAGGTCCTCAAAGAGTTTTCCCGCCCCTTCCCGATAGCTGTTGCGGATGATAAAATGCCCTTTGTAGCTGTCATTCGTACTGATATGGACTTCCGATCCGCCCGCCTGAGCAGGCGGTGCTCCGGTTACGAACTCACTGGAGCCCACCCGGATGTACGCATCCGCCAGACGTCCTTCCAGCCCTTCTCCCAGGTGCTCTTCAAAATTGTCCAGGGGTATGATATTGTACGGCGCCAGCTGTTTGTATAAAGTTTGACTCAGAGGGTGCCCGGATGCCCGGAGGGTATTTTTAAGCAGTACGGCCTCGGCCTCGGTGAGTTCAATCCCCGTGTAATCAATACTGTTTTTACGCGTAGTGGTCAGGGTACCGGTTTTGTCAAAAATAGCAGTGTCCACCAAAGCCATGCGCTCCAGACTTTCAGTATCCTTCACGTAAAAACCTTTTTTTCCAAAAATACGCAATAGGTTTCCCAGAGTAAAGGGAGCCGCCAGGGCAATAGCGCACGGACAGGCGATGATCAAAACCGCGGTAAGCACATTAAGGGCCCGGGAGGGTTCGATAAAAAGCCAGATTCCGGCAGCCACAAAGGCGATGGTTAGCACGGCCACGGTAAATCGTTTTCCAATCCGGTCCGTGAGATTCCTGAAGGCTGTTTTCGGGTTTCGCGAAAACGCTGCATCGCTCCAGAGTTCAGTCAGATAGCTTTGGGAAACCGGCCTGAGGACTTCGATCTCGATAGCCCCCTGAAGCTGCTTTCCCCCTGCATACAGGCGGTCTCCACTCTTTTTTGAAAGGGCCCGGGCCTCCCCGGTGACAAAGCTGTAATCGACCCGGCCGTCTCCTTTAAGAAGGATGGAATCGGCAGGAATCAGGGAACTGCTCTTAATGAGTAAGCGGTCTCCTGTCAATACCTCGTGAACGGGAATGCTCTCCTCAGATCCGTCCGTTTTCAGGCGGGTTACGGCGATGGGAAAATAGGACCGGTAATCCCGTTCAAAAGATAAAAAGGAGTACGTGCGCTGTTGGAAAAATTTACCGAGCAATAAGAAAAAGACCAGGCCGGTGAGACTGTCAAAAAATCCCTGCCCCAGATCCAGGGCGATCTCAACGGTACTGCGAATAAAGAGCACAAGGATTCCCAGGGCAATCGGGACATCGATATTGAGCATGCCCGAGCGCAGGCTTTTGTAAGCCGAAGTCAGATACCCCGAACCGGAATAAAAAACTACAGGCAGTGAAAAAGCAAAGATAATCCAGTGGAAGAGGCCCTTGTACTTCTCCAGCCAGTACTCTCCGCTTTCAAAATACTCGGGAAAGGATAAGAACATGATGTTCCCGAAAGCGAAGCCCGCAATGCCGAGCTGGTAAATCAGTTTACGGTCTACTTTTTTGGCACCCCCTTCGTATTGCTCCAGAGTAATGGAGGGCTCATACCCAATAGCATTGAGCAAACTCACCAAATCTTTCAGGCTGATCTGCTCTGAATTGAAATGGATGCGTGCTTCTTTTCGCGGGAAATCCACCTGGCTGCTATAGACCCCGGGATTGAGCCGGTTGAGATTTTCCAGCACCCAGATACAGGAGCTGCAATGGATGTGGGGAATACTAAAAGTGATTATATGGTGTGATTCATCCTTAAACTCAAGGAGGCGCTCGGCGATCAGCGGGTCGTCCAGGTAGTCGTATTTTCCCTGGGTGAGTTCGGGTGTTTTGCCCGGGGCCCCTTCTAATTCATAGTAATAACTCAGATCGTTATCCTTGAAAATAGTGTAGACCGTTTTACAGCCATTACAACAAAAGGCCTTTTCGTCGAAGTGTATCTCTTCAGATTCACAGGGAAGTCCGCAATGGAAGCATTTCGTATGTGGCATTAGAATGGTTTACAGCTTTGAAAGTATAAAAAGCAAAGGTCCCGGCAAAGATTGGGGATTGTTAAAGCTGAAAAGATGACACTTGTCAGCTTTTAAAGTCTTCAAAAAATAGCTACTTTTATTAAAGAAATCCAACAATTCCTATGGAGGAGCGATGTGAGAACTGTATTGTTCGCAAGTTCAATGCTTTAAGGGCTATGAATAAGGAGGAACTGAAAGCGGTTTCCGACTCTAAAATCTCCCGGTCGATTAAAAAGGGAGAAGTTATTTTCGAAGAAGGGGAAAAACTCAATGGAGTTTACTGTGTTCGGGGAGGTGTTACCAAATTGGCCAAACTGAGTCCGAATGGCAAGGATCAGATTGTTAAGCTGGCCTCCAAGGGAGAAGTACTGGGGCAAAGGTCTGTAGTGGCTGAAGAAAATTCGAACTTGAGTGCCACAGCGGTCAGTGATATGGAAGTGTGCTTTATCCCCAAAGAAGCTATTGTAAGCACCCTGCATAAGAATCCGGATTTTACCTATGAAGTGCTCCGTCATATGGCCCACGATCTTAGAGAGGCGGACGATGTAATTGTAAATATGTCCCAGAAAACCGTCAAAGAGCGTATTGCTGAGGCGCTGCTCTATATGATGAATAACTTTGGGCAAGATAAAGACGGGTACCTCACCCTGATCCTTTCCCGGGAAGATATCGCCAATGTCGTTGGCACCGCCACGGAATCCTGTATCCGTATCCTGTCAGAGTTTAAAAAACAGGGTCTGATAAAAACCTCGGGCAAGCGGATGGCAATTCTCGAAGCGCGTAAGCTTCAGGACCTTGCCGATGGTTTTTGATCCGTAAAACACTGTAAATCAGATATATGACGGCTCATCTTTTTTTTTAAAAGATGATGGATATCATAATTTGAGCCTGCTTCGGATACTACCTTTACCCAAACAGATCCCATTGGGTATGCGACATATTCTTATACCGACAGATTTTTCAGGGGCTGCACAAAGTGCTGTGGATTATGCCCTTTCCTATTTTCAAGGAGATCGGTGTGTGTTTTATTTCCTGAACACCTATACGCCGGATTTTGTTCATAGCCGGGTCATGGCCCTGGCACACGGGGGCAATCAGGACGAAGATGCCATGCAGGTCATCTCTGAAAAGGGTTTGAAACGCCTCGTAGAAGATGTGAAGGCGCAAAATCCCGGGTCGGGACATGAGTTTCACACAGTATCGTCATTTAACCTGCTGACTGAAGAAGTTAAAGAGCAGCTGTCGATGTATCCGATAGACATGATTGTCTCGGGCACTACCGGGGCATCGGGGATTAAAGAGGTTTTTCTGGGCAGTAATACTGTGCGTATTCTCAGGTCGGCCACAGAGCGTCCTGTACTTGTGATTCCCAAAGAAAGCCGATTTAAAAAACGAGTAAAGATAGGCCTGGTTACCGATTTTGGTGCGCCGTATTCCGCTGACCAAATCGAAGCGATCCTGGAGTTTCAGGCGCGTTTGGAGGCCACCTTAGAAGTGATGCACATCGGCGGCCCGGAGGGGCTGACCGGTTTTCAGGAACTGCATAAGCAACAACTCTTTCTAGAGCTGGAAAGGGGTAATCCTCAGATGAAATGGCGTACGCCCATGTCGAGTAAATCCCAGGTCATCGAAGACTATCTCAAAGAGGCCGCAATAGGGATGCTGATTATGATTCGCAACGACCACCATCTGGTCGATGAGTGGCTTCGGGAACCGGTAGTCAAAAAGGTTGCTTTTCACACAGACATTCCCATGCTGGTCCTGCCTCCGGTTCAGGTTTGAATATTCCGGACCTGTTCCTCTCTTGGAATGGGACGATCCTCATAGAAATCCTCAAAAGTTTTAGAAGTGGTATAGGCGTCCGTCAGTACTTTGTACACCATAATCACTACTAATCCCTGCCCCAGAACGGTGGCGTAAAAAATCCAGCTGAAGGCAAAACCCATCGCAGCACCTATGGTCAGAATAAGAAGGAAGAAGGTGGTGATACCCACCCATGTCATAGCGGAAATTTTCATTTTTTCTTTTAAAAATAATAAATAGGTCGGGAGCTACCTGTTAAAAGAAGCCCAAAAAGAGATCCGTAAAGGCTGCCTGCCGCCCAGACAGGACGGGAGCATCAAAAGTCGCCGGGAAATGAGTCCTTCTGTTACAGAACTGGGATTTTGCACCTCAGGCCCGAAAGTCCTGTTGAAAATTGATCCGGCCTTCAGGTGTTCTGGAAAAGCTTTATTATATTTACCGCGTTGTGTTGTATTTCCCGTAAGGGAAATCAGGTCTGCGACATTACGTCGCGCCGATGAAAGGCTTTCCGTTTAGGGAGGCTTTTTTTTTGCTTTTTGAGTTCAGCGTCAAACTCTGGAAGTTCAGGGTTTCAAATTTCCCTTTACACTCAATTTATCGTAATTTTAAGGTATTGTAAAAAACGACCTGTTCATTATGCCTTTATACCATAAACTCGGAAAAATCCCCCATAAACGCCATACCACCTTCCGTAAAAAGGATGAAAGTCTGTATTATGAGCAACTTTTCGGAACCATCGGATTTGACGGAATGTCCAGCCTGCTCTATCACATCCACAGGCCCACCCAGGTAAAGGAGATTATTAAATCCCTGGATATAGCCCCCCGGGCGGCGGTAGCGCATAATATGCATTCCCGTCTGTTTAAGGGACTGGAATTACCTCCCAAGGACGACTACCTGGAGAGCCGAAGTGTTTTGCTCTTCAATTCGGATGTGACGGTAGGGGTTGCGGCGCCCAAAAAATCGCAGACTGACTATTTTTATAAGAATGCGGATGCGGATGAATTGCTTTTTGTGCACAAGGGCAGCGGCGTGCTAAAAACCTTGCTTGGCGAAATTGTATTTGAATACGGTGACTACCTGCTGATCCCCCGGGGGATGATCTATCAGATTCATTTTGACGGACCAAACAACCGCCTGCTGGTTGTGGAATCCTATCATCCACTCTACACCCCCAAACGATACCGGAACTGGTTCGGACAACATTTGGAGCATTCCCCCTTCTGCGAAAGGGATTTTAAACTGCCGCAGAATTTGCAGGCACACGATGAGACCGGAGACTTCCTGATCAAGGTAAAAAAACAGGGACAGTTACATCATATGGTCTATGCCACGCACCCGTTCGATGTGGTGGGCTGGGATGGCTACAATTATCCCTACGGCTTCTCCATCCACGACTTTGAACCCATTACCGGGCGCGTGCATCAGCCGCCTCCGGTGCATCAGACCTTTGAGAGCAGTGCTTTTGTGGTGTGTTCTTTTGTGCCGCGATTGTACGATTATCATCCACAGGCGATACCGGCCCCTTACAATCATTCCAATATCGATTCGGATGAGGTCCTGTATTATGTCGACGGGGATTTTATGAGTCGTAAAGGCATTGATCAGGGCTATATTTCCCTCCACCCCGCAGGGATTCCTCACGGACCGCATCCCGGGACATACGAAGCCAGTATAGGGAAAAAGGGAACGGAAGAGCTCGCTGTTATGGTCGATACTTTTAAGCCCTTGCAAGTGACGCAGGCGGCCCTGGATCTCGATGACGGGAAATATTATCGCTCCTGGTTAGAATAACCCCCGGTCGCTGAGTATTCTGTGAAAGAGCCCGGCCGCCAGTACAGCGGTTTGGGAATCCCGGTCGTAGGCCGGATTCAGCTCCGCAACATCTGCACTTCTAAGCTTTTTGCTTTTCAGCAGGACATCCAGAATAGGGAGGATGTTTTCAGGGGTGAATCCCATAGGGGAAGGCGCACTGACCCCGGGGGCATAGGCAGACGCAAAGCCATCCAGGTCTATGGTCAGGTAGAGCGCATCTAACCCGTCCACAAACCCCCGTATCGTTTGGAGCACTTCAGGCAGGGTATCCGGGCTGAGCTGCGGTCGCTCAATCAGGGTGACATTAAGGGCGCGGGCACGGTCCCAGAGTTCCCGGGGGTTGGCGTCCCGTCGTACACCCAGGCAACAGTATTTAAAATCCATACCGATTTCGGCGCAGTGCGCGGCAATTTGCAGAAAAGGACTGCCCGAATGGGGTAGGGGATCGGGTTTTCTAAGGTCCAGGTGGGCATCGAGATTCAATATGCCCAGGCGCGTTCCTTGTTTCAGGCCTGCGGCCAGCCCTTTGAAGTGCGCATAGGCGATATCGTGGCCCCCTCCGATTCCCAATGGGAAATACCCGTTTTGGATCAGGCGTGTAATGCCCATGGAAAAACCTTCCTGGGTGGTTTCCAACTCTCCGTCGGGGCAAACAAAATTCCCGGCATCCCAAAGTGTTTGAGCCCCACCTTTTCCGACCGGCATACGCCCAAATACTTCTCGTAAAGCCCGGGGCCCTTCTGCGGCTCCGGGGCGGCCAGAATTCCGACTTACCCCGGCATCCGTGGCGTACCCCAGGAGTGCGGGCTGCAGGGATGTGACGGCTTTGATCTGAGCCGCCCCAAGATCCAGGAGCCGGATGTTTTCATGCAAATAGGCCTGATCGGCAGAAGCGCGGCCTTTCCAGATCGAAAGCTCAGGAACGCTATAGGTAGGGTGCATACGACGGGGTTTAAAACAGTTTGTTTAAAAGGGTGTCATCTACAAGGTTTGGCAAGGTAACCTTAAGTTCGGGCGTACGGTCCATCTCCCGTTGAAGCGCCTCTATGGCATGGGGGTTACGGGCCCAGCTTCTGCGTGCAATTCCGTTATTTACGTCGTAAAAGAGCATGTTTTTCAGGCGCTGCCCTGCTTCCCGGCTGCCATCCAGGACCAGGCCAAAGCCTCCGTTGATCACCTCACCCCAGCCGACACCTCCGCCATTGTGAATAGAAACCCAGGTGGCACCGCGGAAACTGTCTCCGATGACATTGTGTATGGCCATGTCTGCAGTAAACCGGCTGCCGTCCGTAATATTGCTCGTCTCCCGGAACGGACTGTCCGTTCCGCTCACATCGTGATGATCCCTGCCCAGGATGACGGGGCCGGAAAGCATACCTGCTTTAATGGCTTTGTTAAAGGCCGAGGCAATGGCAATGCGCCCTTCGCTGTCTGCGTACAGAATGCGGGCCTGGGAACCGACTACCAGCTTATTCTCTTCGGCCTCAGAAATCCAGAGGATGTTGTCCTGCAATTGCTGGCGGATACCCTCCGGGGCTTTTTCCAACTGGGCTTTCATGACTTTGAGCGCAATGCGGTCAGTGGTTTTTAGATCTTCGGGTTTCCCGGAAGCACATACCCATCGGAAGGGGCCAAACCCATAGTCAAAACACAGGGGTCCCAGAATGTCCTGAACATAAGAGGGATACCGGAAATTTACGCCGTCCTCAGCCATAACCTCTGCGCCGGCTCTCGAGGCTTCCAGCAGAAAGGCATTCCCGTAATCAAAGAAGTAGGTCCCTTTGGCAGTATGCCGGTTGATCGCATTAACCTGCCTGCGGAGGGATTCCTGCACCTTTTCCCGAAAGCCTTCCGGGTTGTCTGCCATCATTTCATTGGCCTGCTCAAAAGTGAGACCTGCCGGGTAATAGCCCCCGGACCACGGGTTGTGAAGGGAGGTCTGATCACTGCCCAGATCTACGTGGATTTCTTCGTCGGCGAACCGCTCCCATACTTCCACCACATTCCCTACATAGGCCAGGGAAATCGTTTCTTTTCCTTTCATCGCTACCCGGGTACGATTCACCAGAGCCTCCATATCGGTAAAAAGGGCATCAACCCATCCCTGTTCAAAGCGTTTGCGGGCGGCCATTGGATTGACCTCGGCACATATGGTAATACAGCCGGCAATATTCCCCGCTTTGGGCTGTGCCCCGCTCATCCCGCCGAGCCCGGCGGTTAGGAAGATACGACCCGCAATGGAAGTATCCCTGGGAAGCACCCTGCGAAAGGCGTTGAGTACCGTAATCGCCGTGCCGTGCACAATCCCCTGAGGTCCGATATACATGTAGGAACCGGCCGTCATTTGCCCGTACTGGGTGACGCCCAGGGCATTAAACCGCTCCCAGTCATCGGGTTGTGAATAGTTGGGAATCATCATCCCGTTGGTTACCACTACCCTGGGGGCTTCTTTGGTCGACGGGAACAGACCCATAGGATGACCTGAATACATGTGCAGGGTTTGGGTTTCGGAGAGTTCGGAAAGGTATTTCATAGTGAGCAGGTACTGGGCCCAATTCTGAAAAACCGCCCCGTTGCCGCCGTAGGTGATCAGTTCTTCAGGATGCTGGGCCACCTGAGGATCCAGGTTGTTCTGAATCATCAGCATCAGGGCAGCTCCCTCCCGGGTTCGGGCCGGATAGGCCGAAATCGGGCGCGCATACATCGGGTAGTCGGGCTTGAAGCGGTACATATAGATCCGACCATACGCCTTGAGTTCATCCGAAAATTCCGGAGCGAGGGTCTTGTGCCAGGCCGGTGGAAAATAGCGGAGGGCATTGCGAAGGGCGAGTTTCTTATCCCCGGCGCTGAGGATGTCCTTCCGTACCGGGGCGTGGGAGTAGTCCGCATCGGGGACCCGGGCAGGGGGAAGCTCAGGGGGAATCCCCTGCTGAATCAGCTGCTTAAAAGTGTTCGTTTGGAAATCTGTTGTCATTTCAGTCGGTTTGGTTCAGGCGGAGGGCGTCTTTTTTCGGGAGGAAAAAACCCGTTTGAAGCTTTTCAGAAATCATGGGAATCGTTTTTACTCAAATAGAGTCTTCCATTTTTTACCACTTGAAACGGACGTAACTGCCCCTGGTGATAGAGGATCTCATTATAGTGGTCCGTCTGGAAAATAGCGATATCGGCCTTATGTCCGGCCACCAGGCGCCCGCGGTCTTTCAGGGCCAAAGCTGCGGCTGCCCGGAACGTAATTCCCGCCAGTACTTCCGCATTGGAGAGTTTTTCAAAAGTGCCGAGAAGGGCTGCCTGGGTCAGTAAATCGCCCATGGGTGCAGACCCGGGATTGTAATCACTGGCGATGGCCAGACAGGCTCCGGCATCTAATAGTGCCCGGGAGGGGGTAAAGCCGCATCCCAGCCCCAGACTCGCTCCGGGCAGGGCGGTGGCGATCACTTCGCTTTTCGCCAGCGCCTGAATTTCCGGAGGTCCGCTGGCTTCCAGATGGTCGGCACTCAGGGCGCCACAGGAAATGGCCACAGCGCTTCCCCCGGCGGTAAACTGGTCGGCGTGGAGGGTGAGGTGGAACCCCATGGCTTTGCCTTTTCTCAAATAGGGCAGAATCTCCCTGGGCGTAAAAGCACTTTGCTCTACAAAGGCATCCAGGCGGGAGGTGAGCCCTTCCGCTGCCAGGACAGGCAACAATTCCGTTTCCAGGAGCTGCAGATACTCCGGGGCATTTCCCTGGAAGTCTTTAGGACAGGTATGGGCCGCCAGGCAGGTGGAGACTAGATCCATATCCGTTTTTTCAGAAGCCGAGCGGATGACCCGAAGCATTTTGAGTTCTTCTGAAACGCTGAGGCCATATCCGCTTTTCACTTCCAGGGTGGTGATTCCTGCAGCTAAAAAACGGCGGATACGCTTCAGAAGCAGGGCTTCGAGGATTTCCGGGGAGGCTTTTCGGGTTTGCTGTACGCTGTCCCAGATACCCCCTCCGGCCTTTGCGATTTCCAGATAGCTGGATCCGCTGTTTCTCAGGGCGTAGTCCTTCGCCCGGCTTCCTGCGAAACAACTGTGGGTATGTGCATCTACAAATCCGGGGATCCCCACACTCCCCGCGGGAAGTTCAGCGATCTCAGTTTTATCCGCTCGTGCGGCCTTTGCAAGCCGTTCAAAGGGACCGGTTTCTATGATTTCAGAACCCCTGACGCGGATTCCGGCCGCTTGTTGCACAATGAGCTGCTTATCGCTCAGACTTCCCTTCAGGGGTAATCCTTCCAGGGTGACGAGTTGGGCAAAGGGCCCGATGAGCCGGTCGGTGACATGAGGATCTGAATGGGTTTTTGCCATGGGCTAAAAGGTTTCGAAAACGTCGTATAGAGCCGTTCTTAAAGATACTTGTTGTTTTTCGGAAACTGAGTCGAGCAGGCGGATAAGGGCTTTGTTGCGAATGAGTTGAATCCCTTCTTCGATGTCCGTGGCAAAAATCCGGTCTTCTGTAGCAAAAGAAACCCGGGTGCGCACCAACTGGTGGACCTGTTCAAGAAACCACCCGGATTTGAGCGGTTTTCTAAATTCAAACGCCTGGGCAGCCGTAAGCAGTTCAATGGCCAGTATTTTCTCTACATTCTTAATGACCCTCAACGCTTTGCGACCACTGATGGATCCCATGCTTACATGGTCTTCCTGCCCCATAGAGGTCGGAATGCTGTCGGAACTCGCAGGATGGCAAAGACCTTTATTTTCACTGGCCAGTGCCGCTGAGGTGTATTGAAGGATCATATAGCCGGAATTCAGCCCGGTATCTTTCATAAGCAGCTGAGGAAGGTTTGTATTGTTGCCCTCCAGAGCCAGGTAAATCCTTCGATCTGAAATATTCCCGATTTCCGAGGCCGCAATACACGCATAATCGAGGGCCATGGCCAGGGGTTGTCCGTGAAAATTTCCTCCGCTGATGGCCAGGTCTGCATCAAAAATGACAGGGTTGTCGGTAATGGCATTAAGTTCAATATCCAGTAATTCTTTTAAATGCAGCCAGGCGTTGCGGGATGCTCCGTGAACCTGGGGGATACATCTGAGCGAATACGGATCCTGCACCCGTTCGCAGTTTATGTGGTCCTCTAGAATTTCGGATCCTTTTAAGAGCCTCCGAATCCGTTCTGCCACATGAAGGTTCCCTTTAAAGGGCCGGACTTCGTGCAGTTTTTTATGAAAGGGCCTGACGGATCCCTGCAGGCCTTCGATCATCATAGCCCCGATAATATCGGCCTGAGAGAGACAAGCGTGCATTCTTTCCAGAACGGATACGGCATGGGCCGCGATAAATTGTGTCCCGTTAATTAGCGCCAGCCCTTCTTTGGGGCCGAGTGAAATCCCCGTAACCCCGTGTTCTTCCAGGACAGGACCGGCGGGAAGTCGCTTTCCCTTGAAATGTACTTCACCCAGGCCTATCAGCGGCAGGAACAGATGGGCCAGGGGGGCCAAATCTCCTGAGGCGCCCACAGACCCCTGGGAGGGAACCCTTGGGGTGATCTCATTTTCGATATGCCAGAGGATGCGCTCCAGGGTGGCTTCCTGTATACCGGAATACCCTTTGGCCAGGGCGTGTAGTTTTAGAATAAGCATGAGTCGGGCAATCTCCGGATCTATGGACCGACCCACACCCACACTGTGGCTTTTCAGAATATTGACCTGGAGGGTTTCGGTGTCTTTGGCCGAAATCCGGGTGGTGCACAAAGGACCAAAGCCCGTATTGATTCCATATACAGGAGCTCCTCTCTCGACGATCTCCGCCACTACCTTAGCGCTGGCCCGAACCTTAGCGCGCACGGTATCGGTAAGGGTGCCTTTGAGCGTTCCCCGGGCGAGCTCCAGAGCTTTTCCTGCGGTGAGGTGATCCTCCCCGTAAGCAAATACCGAAGTTTTTTTATCCATAGAATCTTATTGTATGTTGGAGGCAGTATCGGAGTGCAGCGGTGGCGGGAATCCCTATAGGGTCAACACCTGCTCTTGTGCACCACAATGAGATTGTATTCGCGGAAAACATCCCAAAGCCCAGATGAATTTAAGAACTTAAATCGGAACTGAACCCATCTTTTGCCGATATGTGTTCGACCCTATGGCATTGTGAGAAAAGGAAAGAAATCCATGCGGTAATGCCACGCCCGCATCAAAAAGATTCCCAAAAAAATAACGGTAACTACAAATTTTAGAAAGGTGCCGGTCAGAAAGCCGATAAAGGAACCAAAGGCAGCTTTCATAGCCTGTTTATGACCGGTTTTATTGATAAGCTCTCCCACAACGGCGCCCACAAAGGGCCAGATCACGATGCCGGCCAGGCCTAAAACGGGAAAGAGTATCGATATCAGCAGACCAACTGTGGTGCCGATCATTCCGGCCCGGCTCCCGCCGAATTTGCGGGTTCCGGCCGCAGGTATCCAGTAATCGAGAGCCACCACTCCCAAAGCGACAATTCCCGTAATGACGATGAGCCACCAGTCATTGGGGATGACCGGGGTTAAGACCAGAAGCAGAAGCCCCAACCAGCTGATCGGAGGTCCGGGAACAACCGGTAAAAAGCTTCCCAGAATTCCGAGAATCATACAAAAAAAACCGAGAAACAGCAGCAGGATATCCATGAGGTTTTATTGCCTGTTAGTAGCACGGTAGCGCCCAAAGTTACACTTCCTGGAGATTATTTATAACTTAAGATTCAGCCCGGACACAGGCGGGAAGACACGGGGGTAAAAAGGTCGCAGTTCCGTGCCCTATTCCCATTCTGTTTAAACAGGATTCGAAGGGTCGATAATGGGCCGGGGTATAGATATTCCCCTGCTAAATCCCTGAAAAAAATCGTAATTTCCACCCGCACAGTACTTGTATGAAGCTTACAGCTCGTTTTTATTGGATCCTTTTGGGACTCAGTCTCGCCTCTTGTGAATGGTTCACTTCCCCGGAAACGAAGACGCGGCAATTGGTCGAGGAAGAGTTAAGTGCCATGGATTGGAATGAGGTCGACCAGTACCCGCTCTTTGATGCCTGTGAAGAAACTGCGTCCAAACCCGATCAACAGACCTGTTTTGAGCAAAACCTGGTCATGCACCTGTCGATGTCCTTACAGGATTTTGAGTTTCAATCGGATCAGCGCCTTGCCGATACCCTTTATGTGGATTTTATGGTAGATCAGCAGGGAAAAATTTCAGTGGTTTCCATGGACAAAAATCCCGAATTCAGTAAGGAGAATCCGGAATTTGAAAGCATCGTTTCCAGAAGCCTCCGCAGCCTGCCGCGGTTAGAACCTGCACTGAAACGGGGTATCCCGGTAAGTTCGCGTTTTCGAATCCCTCTTGTACTGAACACTGATGACTAAACCTGTTCCCTCAGAGCTTATTATCCTCGGGATTGATCCGGGCACCACGATTATGGGGTTTGGTGTGATCCGCGTCCGTGGAAAAGAGATGGAATTTATTCAAATGAATGAGCTCGTTTTGAGCAAGTACAAAGACCATTTTACCAAGCTGAAACTCATTTTCGATAGGACCCTGGAGCTGATCGACACCCATCATCCGGATGAAATTGCCATTGAAGCTCCTTTTTTTGGAAAAAATGTGCAGTCCATGCTAAAGTTAGGGCGTGCCCAGGGAGTGGCTATGGCTGCCGGGCTTTCCCGCCAGATTCCCATCACGGAATACCTGCCCAAAAAGATCAAAATGTCGATTACGGGGAATGGGAATGCCAGCAAGGAACAGGTCGCCCGGATGCTCCAAACCACGCTGGGGCTAACCACCCTTCCCAAAAACCTCGACAGCACCGACGGCCTCGCCGCTGCCGTTTGCCATTTCTACAACAAGGGAAATGTACAAATCGGAAAAGCCTATACCGGTTGGGATGCTTTTGTAAAACAAAATGATGACCGGATTAAAAAGTGACTGTGCGAGAACGTTTTACCACGGAGATGTCCGTCTTCAGGCCCGCCTGTATTGCGTTGAAGGAATATCTTAGAGCGGCAATCAGAAAGCCCGTTCAATCCTCTTAAAATGTCTATTTTTACCCTTCTTAAAACAGAGCGTTTTTTTTTCCTGGAAGTACCCGTTGCAGGATTCCGTACCCTCTGATTTTTCAATAGGCTCATGAGCGGCATTTATTTCCATATTCCCTTTTGCAAACAAGCGTGCCATTACTGTAATTTTCATTTTTCCACTTCCCTGAAGCATAAGACAGCGGTACTTGAGGCGATGAAAAAGGAACTCCGGCATTTTGCAGATCAGGGATGGCAGGATCCGATAAACACCTTGTATTTTGGGGGTGGAACCCCTTCGATACTATCGGTATCGGAAATCGAGTCCTTTGTCGGGCAAGTCGCGGAGTTGTTTGATCTGGATCCCGCGGCTGAAATCACCCTGGAGGCCAACCCGGATGACCTGACGGCAGATAAAATGCAGGAACTGGTGCGCTCGCCGGTGAATCGGCTGAGCGTGGGTATACAATCCTTTAGTGCGGAGGAACTCCGGTGGATGAATCGGGCGCACAACCCTACCCAGGCTCTGGAATCCCTGGAGGCTACAGCCCGGCTTTTTCCAAATTATTCCCTGGACCTGATTTACGGCATACCCGGCAGCAGTATGCGGCAGTGGACGGATAACCTGGAGCAGGCATTGCAATTTAAACCCCCGCATATTTCGGCCTATGCCCTTACGGTGGAACCCCGTACGGCCCTATCTTCTTTTATCGACAAAGGCCTGTCAGGCGATGTGGATGAAGGGGCGGCCCAGGAGCAATTTGAACATCTGGTGCAAACCCTTACCATGGCCGGATACGACCATTACGAGATCTCAAATTTTGCACAGCCCGGGTTTTATTCCCGGAATAATTCGGCGTATTGGCAAGGGGAAACCTATCTGGGAATCGGCCCCGCGGCCCATTCTTTTGATGGAAAAAAACGGTGGTGGAATCCTTCCAATAATTCCCTTTATATCCGGGCATTGGATAAGGGCGAAATCGCGACAGAATTTGAAGTGCTCACCCCCCGGGATCGCTATAACGAGGCCGTAATGACGGGCCTGCGAAGCCGGTGGGGCGTTTCCCTTAAAAAGATAGCGGAGGAGTTCGGGGAAGTGTACAAAGCCTATCTCCTCCAGCAGGCCGCCCCCTATCTGCGGGATCAGTTTTTGTTCCTCGATTCACAGACCCTGTACACTTCCGGGAAAGGTAAATTTTTAGCCGATGGGATTGCAAGTGATTTATTTATGATTAATTTGAAGTGAAAACGTATAGGATATCGTTATGAAGGCGCAATTTACGTTTGGGAAAACCTCCTGGGAAGCGGACCTCTCCAGGGGTGTGGATATTTCGATTCCCGTGCGCGGCGGGGACCGGGGTGTCCGGTGCTGGGGCGTGGATTTTCCGCGGATCGAACCCCACAGCGCGGGGAGTTTTACAGGCAGCGTTGAGGCCGGAGCCCCGGTAAATTTCAAGGATATCGCCTTTAACCCCCATGCCCACGGAACCCATACCGAGTGCCTGGGTCATATTACCGAAGCGGCAGAGTCCGTACTGGAGTATCCCCCGGATCCCTGGGTAGTCGCCACCCTGGTAAGCCTCACCCCGGAAGAGCAGGCCGGGGACCGTCTGATAACACGAGCGCAACTCCAAGCGGTGCTGCTGGAACCCCTGCCAGAGGCGATTATCCTCAGAACATTGCCGAACCCGGAGTCTAAGAAATTCAAACAGTATTCCCATACGAACCCACCTTATCTGGAAGCCCGGGCGGCATCCTGGCTCCGCGCAAATGGGGTGTTGCACCTGCTTCTGGACCTGCCTTCCGTGGATCGGGAGGAAGATGGGGGCAAGCTCTCTGCCCACAAGGCTTTTTGGGGGCTGCCGGAGGATCCCAGGCCGCAGGCCACGATTACGGAATTGATCTACGTGCCTGCAGGCGTAACCGATGGAACGTATCTTTTAAATATGCAACTGGCGGCTTTTGAGAACGATGCGAGTCCGAGCCGGCCCATCCTCTTTCCCATTGCGGTTGCAGCGGGTCAGGATGAGGGCTGATAAGTAGCGGGGCAGGGTCTTCCGGAAAATAAAGACCTATGGAATTAAAACATAAAACAAAATGGCGGAATTAGCACTGGGACTTCTGATTGGCGCACTGCTGATGTATTGGGGATACTCTTTTTTGAATCAGAAAAAGCAGAAGGAGCTTACTATTCAACAGTCGAGTATTTTGCTCGAGAAGGTCCGATCTGTCTGCAAACTGGTTTCCGTGGAAGGGGATTTTGCTGAAATCTACAGGTATGAGAACCGCAAGGGCCACTTTATGAACCTTTTTGGCAGTAAGAAAAAGGCCCTGATTGTCATTAACGCCAAAGCCCACATCGGGTACGATTTTAAGAAATTAAAGGTATCTGCAGATCCTGAAAACAAAACGATAATCCTGGGCAATTTTCCACCTCCCGAAATCCTGTCCATAGAGCCCGAGCTGGAATTTTACGACATCCGGAATGATTTGTTCAATGCCTTTACCCCGGATGATATGACCAGTATGAACAAAGAAGCCAAGGCGCACATCCGGGAGAAAATTCCAGAAAGTGGTTTAATGGAAACCGCCAATCACGAAATGCTCGAAGCGGTATTGCTGATGGAAAAAATCGTGGAAACCCTGGGGTGGAAACTCGATTACGAGGCCCTGAAACTCGATGGCCCTGTGGAAGTCCTCTTGAATCCGGCCCTGAAGGAGTCTGCCATAAAGGCTACTGAACCCTCTAAAAAAAATACCCGATGAAGTTTTTGATTGCTTTTCTGATGGTCTTGAGCTTTGCAACTCAGACGACTTATGCACAGGCGTCGAAGGACAGTCGCGGGTTTGACCCTGCCTTTACCCACGTCGTGCACTTTTGGCTAAACAACCCGGAGAATCGGCAGGAGCGGGAATATTTTGAAACTGAGCTCCGGGCCCTTTTCAAAGAATCCAAATACACCCAGACCAACTTTTTGGGAACCCCGCCAAAAGCGAGCCGGGAAGTGGTGGACGATTCCTTTACCTATGCGATGATCGTGACTTTTGAGTCGGCAGAGGCTCAACAGGCCTATCAGACCGAAGCGGTTCATCTGTCCTTTATTGAGAAGACTGCACATCTGATAAAACGCTTTACAGTCTACGATGCCAAAGGCCTGAATCCCTGAAACGATAAGACGTCCACATTGCATATAGAAGCCTTCAGAGAATATTGTATTGTAAAAAAGGGGGTTACCGAGGGGTTTCCTTTTGGTGCAGACGTTTTGGTGTTTAAGGTGATGAACAAAATGTTTGCCCTTACAGCCCTGGATCGCCTCCCGCCCCAGGTCAATTTGAAATGCGATCCGGAGCGGGCCATAGAACTCCGTGAAGCCTATGACGGACACATCATCCCCGGCTATCATATGAGCAAGCACAACTGGAACACGGTATTCCTGCAGCAGGTCCCTGAAAAACTGATCCGGGAACTCATCGACCATTCCTATGCCCTTATCGTAGCCGGATTACCCAAAAAAACAAGGGAGGACCTTGAAAATCTAGAATGACAGACCCCTCAATGCTTTACGAAAAAAAGAGAGATGCCTACACCGAAGCGGCACGGCAACAAAAAAGGCAATTACGGCTTTCTTCAGGGATTCGTCTGCTCGTTTTTGCGGCTTTGGGGCTCTGTATTTATTTTGTACTGAACGGCCAGGCGCTTTATGGGATAGGGGTAGTAGTCCTTTTGGGAGTTTTTGCCTATCTCGTCTCCCGTCATCAGGATTTGAAATACGAGGCTGCGCGGTTAAAGGAACTCATCGCGTTGAATCAAACGGAAACGGAGGTTTTACATGGAACTTTTAGTGCATTGGATGATGGGACCCGGTTTCTGGAACCCGGACATCCCTACCACGACGACCTCGATTTATTTGGTCCGCACTCTTTTTACCAGTACCTGAACCGCACGGGTCTGCCCGCCGGAGGTGCGCTCCTGGCCCGATGGTTGTCTTCAAATGATTTTAAGGAGATTGAGAAAAAACAGGAAGCGATCCGGGAACTCGCCCCGCGGGTCGACTGGCGGCAGAACTATACGGCGACCGCCCGGATGATTCAATCTCCGGTATCTTTGGATGTTCTGACCACATGGTTTCGTGCCTATACCCGAACCCTGCCCTCCTGGGCGGGATTTCTGCCGACGGTTTTTTCCATAGCCTCCATCACTGTCGCAGTGCTCTTTGTACTGCAGATCCTGCCCCTCGGGGTGCTCATTGGGGTCTTTTTTGCAGGCCTTCTGATCACTTTACCCTTTGTAAAACGAATCGGAGCGCTCGCACAGGCCACGGGTAAGATGCACGATACCTTTAGTCAGTACCGGCGGTTAGTGCATCAGATTGAAGGGGAGACATTCCACTCTGCATCATTGCTTGACACCCGAAAGGCTTTGGTGGGAGGCGGGCCTCCAGTTTCTGAGGTATTGCGAAAATTCAGCCGGATTATAGGGGCCCTGGATCAGCGGAATAACCTGATTGTCGCCCTTTTCGGAAATGCATTTTTTCTTTGGGACCTACGCCAGGCCCGGGCCGTGGAAGGATGGATCGACAGGTATGGGAGCGCCGTGGAGGGCTGGTTTGAAGCCCTGGCCCGTTTTGATGCCTATAACAGCCTGGCCAATTACGGATTTAACCACCCCACCTTTCCCTACCCTGAAATTCATAAGGGCGCACCGGGATATATAAAGACAATGGGGTTGGCGCATCCTTTGCTTTTTGAAACACCGGTTACCAATGATTTTGAGGTAGAGCCCGGACACTTTATGGTGATTACCGGGGCGAATATGGCAGGCAAGAGTACCTTTCTCAGGGCGGTAGGCTTAAGCATCGTCTCAGCCAATATGGGCCTTCCGGTTCGGGCGACACAAATGAGTTATACCCCTGTTCCCCTGATTACCAGTATGCGCACTTCAGATTCACTTTCCCGCCATGAGTCGTATTTCTTTGCCGAACTCAAACGCCTGAAAACGATTGTAGACCACCTGCAGGAGCGACCGTATTTTGTAGTGCTGGATGAAATCCTGAAAGGGACCAACAGTAAAGATAAGGCCCAGGGCTCACAGGAGTTTTTGGAACGCCTGCTTAAACTCCATGCTACGGGTCTGATCGCCACCCACGATTTAAGCCTCTGTGCCGTGGCCGAACGCATACCCGAAGTCCGGAATTTCTTCTTTGATGCGGATATCCGGGCAGACACCTTGTATTTTGATTATCGCCTGAAACCAGGGGTCTGTTCTAATATGAATGCCTCGTTCCTGCTTCGCAAACTCGGGGTGGTCGAAGACCAAACACCCCGGGAGCAGTTGTAAATACCTTGGGACGCATGTTCTGAAGCCTCGGTCAGTTTCTGCCCGGGGGTTCGATACGTTGCCCGATGGGAAAGTGCAGGCGGTAATCTACATCCCTTTGATCTGCATTTGCTGAAACCGGTCTGCCTGCAGACGCATCAACTCCTCGGCCTTTTGCTTTTTGTACGCATATACCGCCTCTTCCTCCAGGATTTCCCCATAGACTTTTTCGTTTAGGGCCTGGTCGGTTTCCAAAAGTTTTTTACGCTGATCCACCTTTTGGGCCACCCAGGAGGCCACGGCGGTTTCTTCATCCTCCAGCTTAAAGTCGTAGGGGCCTTTGGGCGTCATCAGCTTCACCAGGATGGGGGCCGTTTCTATCGCCAGGAATAACAGGAAGATAAAAAAGGAGGGAAACCAGGGGAGTTTTCCCAGGGCATCGATTCGAGCCATTAATCCGTCGAAGCCGTCAATTACAGGCTGGGAGGTCGAAACCGACTCGGCATACCCCACTTCCAGGGCTTCAATTTCCGCTTCAATCCCCGTAATTCGCTCTGTATTTTCTTCCCGTAAGGCCTTGAGTTCAGCCAGGGAGGCATCGTGTTTGTCTCGCTTTTCGGTATAGACAGGCCCTTTCCCGATAAGCAGGGTGCCCTTCCGGCCTTCTGCTTCAGAGATATACGTTTCATAGAGCGTATCCGTGGCGGCTTCTTTAAGGCGTATTTCCTGCTTAAGCCCGGCAATTTCGGATTTCTTCTGCTCAATTGTCGGAGTAAACTGAAGGGCGAGTTGCTGTTGGTTGTCCAGGGTCATCTGGTTTTTCTCCTCCAGGAGTACCTGGTTGATTTCCTTTTCAAAAATCTTCAGTTCCAGGGGTTTTGAAATGACCACGGCAATGATGACGGCCAGCAGGATCCTGGGGCTGGCCTGTGACATTTCCTTCCAGAAACTATCTCGTTTGCGGATGGTGGAGACGATAAAACGATCGAGATTAAAAATCAGCAGTCCCCAGACCAGGCCAAAAGGGATGGCCAGATAAACGGAGTCGAAGACGGTGTAAAGGGCGTAAGAGGCCGCGATAAACGCCATAAGAGCCGTAAAAAAGACTGTGGCTCCTATGCCGGCGTATTTATTCTGCTCCCCTTCCGAGCATGTTTCGAGCAAGGCCCTGTCCGCACCGGAACAGAGCACAAAAAAATTACGTATCATAATAGTGTTCGTTTTTTGATCTACCTATTAGAACGCAACCTTTCCTGTTTTGTTACGGAAAAATTCATGAAATCAATAGACGGGGAGAAATTCAAGCCCCTTCAAGCCTGCGGATTTTTTGAAAGTTCGGTGTAATACTGGTAGAAATAAGGGATGGTTTCAATCCCTTTTAGAAAATTCCAAATCCCGAAATGTTCGTTGGGTGAGTGAATGGCATCGCTGTCCAGCCCAAAACCCATCAGGACCGTTTTCGTCCCCAGGACATTTTCAAACAGCGGGACTATGGGGATACTGCCTCCGCCCCGGTGCGGAATCGCAGGTTTTCCGAAGGTTGTTTCATAGGCCTTGCTGGCCGCCCGGTACCCAATATGATCTATGGGCATTACATAGGCCTGCCCCCCGTGGTGCGGGCGCACTTCCACTTTAACCCCTGCCGGAGCCAAACTTTTAAAGTGATCTGAAAAAAGTGTAGTCACCTTATGCCAGTCCTGATGCGGCACCAACCGCATGGAAATTTTTGCATGGGCCTGGCTTGGGATCACAGTTTTTGCACCCTCCCCGATATACCCGCCCCAGATTCCATTGACATCCAGGGTGGGCCGGATGGAATTCCGCTCATTGGTCACATAGCCTGCTTCCCCGTACACTGCGTTAATATTCAGGGCATTTTTATAGGCTTCCAGGTCGAATGGCGCTTCCGCCATCAGCCTGCGCTCCTCTGTGCTGAGTTCCTGTACGGCGTCATAAAACCCGGGAATCGTTACCCGGTTATTTTCATCGTGCAGAGCAGCGATCATCTCTGCCAGGATATTGATGGGGTTTGCCACCGCCCCCCCATAGAGTCCGGAGTGCAGATCCCGGTTCGGGCCGGTAACGGTAACCTCTACATAACAAAGCCCCCTCAGGCCTGTAGTGACGGAGGGTACGTCATTCGCAATGATCCCCGTATCGGAGATCAGGATGATGTCGTTCTCGAGTTTTTCACGGTTTTCCAGCAGAAAAGCCTCCAGGCTGGAACTGCCCACTTCTTCCTCTCCTTCGATCATGAATTTTACATTACAAGGCAGGGTGTCTGTGCGCAGCATGCATTCCAGGGCCTTGATGTGCATAAACATCTGGCCTTTATCATCACTCGCGCCACGGGCAAAAATTGCTCCCTCCGGGTGGAGAATCGTTTTCTGGATCACCGGTTCAAAAGGGGGGGAATTCCAGAGTTCCACCGGATCTGGCGGCTGCACATCGTAGTGGCCATATACCAGGATCGTGGGGAGTTTCGGATCGATAATTTTTTCCCCGTACACGATGGGGTAGCCCCGCGTCTCACAGATTTCAACCCCGTCACAACCAGCTGCCTGTAAGTAAGCTGATACAGCTTCTGCGGTATCAAAGACATCCTGGGAGAAGGCGGAATCCGCACTTACGGAAGGCATTTTCAATAATTCAATGAGCTCATGGAGAAAGCGCTCCTTGTTTTCGGAGCAATAGGTATGCTGTTTATTCATTGCAATTTTTTAGTCAAACTCAAACTTACAAAAAAGAAGTTTTTGATAGCACCTGCCCAATGTCCTATTATTCCGGACTTTTTCGTATTTTTCTAAACAGATAACCGCCACGACACTTTCACACAACAGAACACTATGCAAAACTTTCAGATTCCTTCCCTTTCGGGCCTTAGGTTTGGCCTGCTTGGGATTTTTCTTTTGTCCTTAGTTCCCCTTACGGCTCAGGAGCAAATAGGAAGGCCTTTGATTACCAATTACAAGTATCAGGAATACGATGCGGCCCCCATAAACTGGTGGGCCGTTGAGGATAATAATGGGATCATGTATTTCGCCAACCAGGGAGGACCACTCCAATTTGACGGGGTGAATTGGAGGCGTATCGATATCAATGGCTCGAGCCGGAGTATGGCTAAGGATGATAAGGGCACGATCTATATTGGAGGAGGGGGAGATTTTGGATATCTGACTCCCGGAGAAAAAGGTGAAATGGAGTTTGTTTCCCTTGTGGATAAAATTCCCGACGAACACCGGATTTTTGCCGATGTATGGGAAATTGATTATTATAAAGGAAGGATTATTTTCAGAACAGAGTTTAAGCTGTATGCCTGGGATGGGGAAAACATAAAGGTCATCCAATCCGAGCAGGGTTACCACGTCGGCCAGATTGTCCATGATAAATATTATTTGCGCATTTGGGACCGGGGTTTATGCGTTCTGACCGACGAGGACACCTTTGAGTTGGTTCCCGGAGGTGAGCGGTTTGCCGGTGAAAGAATCTACACGATATTACCTTACGACGACAAAGTGCTTATCGGTACCCGGACCCAGGGTTTCTTTCTCTTTGACGGAAAGGAGTTTACTCCATTTAAAACCGAAATAGATGAAGAAATAGATGGGCTTTTATATTTACCAGGCGTTGCCCTGGCTGATGGCAGCTATGTGTTGAATACTTTTGGTGATGGGGCCTATCTCATGGACCATAACGGAAAATATCTGCAGAAATTCACTCCTGAGAATGGCCTGCAGGATGGGAGTACCACTTTTACCTATGTGGATTCCAGAGGAGTACTTTGGATGACTTTATTTAATGGTATTTCCAGTGTCAACCTGAATTCAACCTTTACAGCTGTGGACGCCAATATGGGCCTGACCACCACTGTCTTTGCTACATATAAGTTTAAGGATATCCTATACTTCAGCACGAATAATGGGGTGGCCTATCTGGAAGAAGGCTCAAAACAGGTAAAGGTAATCCCCGGAACCAATGGCCAGGTTGGGAATTTCTTCGAATTCCGGAATAGACTTTATGCCTGTACCAATGGGGTGGGCATGTTTGAAATCAAGGGTACTTCCATTAATATGGTTCGGGCAGATGTCAATTACGACTTCAGGGCACGCTTAATTAATCAATCGACTTCGGATCCCAACCGGATTCTGGTCGAGCACCAGCAAGGACTGCGGAGCTTTTATTTTGATGAGAAGGCAGATCAGTTTGTGGAAGAATCTGCTACAGCGAAATTGATTTCCGGCAGCGGAGAAATGGTAGAAACCCGTGAGGGCTTCTTCTGGACGAATGACGGCCAGGCAGACGGCATAATGGTGAAGCTAGTGCCTGCCTTTGTGGATGGGAAAATGGATCTGGATGCTTCCGAGTATATCAAATACGGGACTGAGCAAGGTTTGCCCGATGCCGGGATTGGCTTCAATGCTATTGACAGTGAACTTTACATTTTTTCAGGGGAAGTAGAAAAAACCTTTGGGTATAACTCAGAGGCAGATCGTTTTGAGGAACGCACTTTCTTTTTTGATGAATATCTGGACTGGGACAGGCCAGGCACGGGGCCTTTTGAGGCCGCGGATGGCAAGGTGTTTCTTAATGCGGGCTCGGGAATTATAGTGGCCGAAAAAGTTGATGGCAAATACCAGGTGACCAATACAGATACCTTTAAAGGAATTCAGAACAATCGAATTTTTACAATTTACGCCCAGGAACCTGAGGCCGATGGTTCCCGGGTGATTTGGTTCTCCGGGCCCGATGGAGCGATACGCTACGAGGGCAACCTGGAGACCCCATCCATTCCCGATTTCCATACAGATATACGAAGTATTTCAGTGGCCGGGGATTCTCTGGTCTATGCGGGCAATATAGATTTACCTGAAGGCCTGAGTTTCACATCCGAAAATAACTCCGTCAATTTCGGGTATGCCGCTCCTTTATATATTGGTCAAAAGGAAATGCAGTACAGTACCCAACTTTCCGGGTTTGATGCCAAATGGTCTGAATGGACCTTACAAACCTCAAGGGAGTACATCAATCTGCCTCCCGGCGATTATTCCTTCAGTGTCAGGGCAAAAAATATTTACGGGGAAGTTTCTGAGGCAGTTTCAGTGCCTTTTAAGATCACACCGCCCTGGTATAAAACCTGGTGGGCGTATACGCTCTATGGCCTCGGGGCTCTGGCTCTGTTGTATTTTATTGTGCGCGCACGCACTCGGATCCTGGTCAACCAGCGGAAAGCCCTCGAAGAAAAAGTAGCGGTACGCACCAAAGAAGTGCAGCAGCGCCTCAACGAACTGGCGACGGTAAATTCGGTCACTAAGGCTTTGAATGACAAACTCGAACTCGATGAGCTTATTCAGTTGGTGGGTAACAAAATGCGTGAGGTATTCAACTCAGACATCACCTACCTGGCCCTGCTGGATACAGAGACAAACATGATCAATTTCCCCTACCAGGATGGGGATAATATGCCGCCTTTTAAGCTTGGGGAGGGCCTGACCTCTCAAATCATACAATCGGGGGAACCCATGCTGATCAACAGGGATGCCGATATTATGGCGGAGTACGACAAGTATGGAATTCAGCAGACCGGGAAACGGGCCGTTTCCTATCTCGGGGTTCCTATTCCGGTAGAGGACGATATTATAGGGGTGCTCAGCGTTCAGAGTACCCAGCAGGAGAGTCGTTTTAATGAAGAAGATAAGAAACTGCTCAACACCCTCGCCATTAATGTAGGAATAGCGCTACACAATGCCGAATTGTTTGAGGAGGCCAATATAGCGAAGGCCAGGGCCGAGGAGGCCAATGAGGCGAAGAGCGCTTTCTTATCCACGGTTAGCCATGAATTGCGCACCCCCCTGACTTCGGTGCTCGGGTTTGCCAAAATCATCCGCAAGCGTTTGGTAGACAAGATCTTCCCTGCGGTCAATGTGGACGACCAGAAAATTAAAAAGACCATGAAGCAGGTAAGCGAAAACCTGGATGTGGTAGTCTCCGAAGGGGAGCGGCTTACCAGCCTTATTAACGACGTTTTGGATTTGGCCAAAATAGAGTCCGGCCGGATGGAGTGGAACATGAAACCCGTATTCCTGCAAGATGTGATTGGGCGGGCAGTATCGGCCACCTCGTCTCTGTTTGATGAAAAGAAACTGAAACTCCAGAAAAACATTCCCGAAAATTTACCGCTGATCAGCGGGGATGCGGATAAACTTATTCAGGTAGTGATAAACCTGTTATCCAATGCTGTAAAATTTACGGATAAAGGAACGGTTTCCATTGAGGCCTATCCGGACAACAATCAGGTGATTGTGGAGGTCCAGGATACCGGAATCGGGATTGCTGAGGAAGATAAACACAAGATTTTTGAGCGCTTCCGCCAGGCAGGAGATACCCTTACTGACAAGCCTAAGGGTACCGGGCTCGGCCTGCCAATCTGCCGGGAGATCATAGAACACCATGGAGGGATTATCTGGATGACCAGTGAGCCTAAAGTGGGGAGCACCTTCTTTTTCTCCATTCCTATGATAGGGCAGGACGGGGAACAACCCATTCAGCTGGACCGTATCCTGAGCAGTCTCAAAACGCAAATAAATTACTCTTCCAGCAAAAAACTGGGAGAGACACCTACTATTTTGGTGGTAGATGATGATACGCCCATCCGCTCCTTACTGCGGCAGGAACTCACCGATGCCGGCTATAAAGTAAAGGAAGCGGCCAACGGGAAGGCTGCCCTGGATGCGGTGCGCCTGAAGAAACCAGACTTGATCATCCTCGATGTGATGATGCCTGAAATCAATGGGTTTGATGTGGCTGCCGTGCTTAAGAATGACCCGGCGACCATGGACATCCCTATTATTATCCTCTCTATCGTTCAGGATAAGGAGCGGGGCTTCCGAATTGGCGTGGACCGCTATCTGACCAAACCCATCGATACCGAAAAACTATTTCACGAGGTAGACGAACTCCTGGAACAGGGCGTCTCCCACAAAAGAGTATTGGTTGTGGATGAAGATGCCACCACGGTAAAATCCCTGACGGACGTGCTGACTGCCCGTGGCTATAAGGTGATGGAGGCCAATCATGATAAACTCCTGGAGACCGCCTCAGAAATGAAGCCAGACATTATTATGCTGAAATCTCTCGATAAACTGGAGAAGAAAGCCATCAACGAGCTCAAGTTTCAGAAGGGCATGGAAAACGTCATGTTCTTTGTGTACCAATAGAAGCATATAATTCCCAAACTATAAAACGATTAGACCCGATGGATAAGAAATTACTAATTGTGGATGATGAGGCCCACATCCGAATGCTAATTGAACAAACCCTCGAAGATCTGGAAGATGACGGTGTTGAATTGTTGTTTGCAGACAACGGGGCGGATGCCCTGAGAATCATACAGGAAGAAAGACCCAATCTGGTTTTCCTCGATGTCATGATGCCAAAAATGAATGGGATGGAAGTCTGCCAAAAAGTGAAGAAGGAACACAAGATTACCGACACCTATATCATTTTACTTACGGCCAAGGGGCAGGAGGTAGACCGGCAGAAAGGCCTGGATATGGGGGCAGACAAGTATATGACCAAGCCTTTTGACCCGGACGAAATGCTCTCAATCGCCCAGGAAATCCTCAATATGTAAACCGATAGATGACTGTATCCACGGCCCAACGCGCGCTCAAGCACATCCTGAAAAGGGATAATGCAGCCCGGGAATTCCTCGGCCAGCTGAGCGATAGCCTGAATACGGGTTTTTGTTTCGAAGATGCATCAGGCGAGATCCTTTGGGGCTCCAAAAATGGGTTTACCAGGGCGTTGCCTTTTGAGCACGAAGAAAAGGCTCTGGGTGCTTTCCACTATTCTACTGAAAATGCGTTAACCCTTTTTGTTGCATTGAAGCTCCTGTTTCAAAAGGAGTGGGAGAAAAAGAAAATAGGAAAGGAAGTCCTCGGGCTCTATCGTGAGATCAATATGATCTACGATCTGAGTGAATTGATCTCGGAAAAAATCGATGCAGAGTCCATTGCAAAAGTTACCCTGGAGGAGGCCTCTCAGATTATCGACACCACCCATGCCCTTTTCCTGATATACGATCCGGAAAAAGACGAGGTTCTTCAGATTGCCCGCCTGGGGGAGAATCCAAAAAGCCAGGCCTTTATCGAAGAACAGAAGGATGTTTTGCGGGATTTGATAACCCGGGGGGTTTCCGCCATTGTGCCTGCCGATCGGATCGCCAAAAATCCGGCACTCAAGCATTTAAAAACGGTAATGTATGCCCCCTTAAAGGTCAAACACCGCACCTTTGGAATGGTGATCATCGGCCATGAAGAAGAGGTGGAATACACCGCAGCCGAACTGAAATTGCTCACCACGATTTCCCTGCAGTCGGCCACGGCCATTGAGAGTGCACACCTCTATCAAAAGGGGCTTAAGGAAGTTCAGGACCGGGAGGATGCCATCCGGAAAATTCACGATGTCAGCCAGAAATTCGTCCCTTCGGAGTTTATTAAATCCCTTGGCAAGGCAAAGATTACTGAAGTTTTCCTCGGTGACCTGGTGGAGCGGGAGGTGACCGTTGTTTTTGTGGATATCCGGGGCTTTACCACGATATCAGAAGGACTGAGTCCGACAGATAACTTTTTATTCGTCAATAGTTTTAACAACCGCATGGGCCCTATCGTCCGCAAGAACGGCGGCTTTATTATGCAATACCTGGGCGATGGCTTTATGGCGCTCTTTACGGAAGGATCCCAGGGGGCGCTTTCGGCCTCGGTGGATATGCACCGGGCACTTCAGAAATACAATAAAGAAAGGGCGCTTAGAAAAAGACTCCCCGTGCACATTGGCGTGGGCATGCAGAGTGGGAAACTGATTATGGGGATTACGGGGGACAATGAACGCCTGGATGCTGCTATAATTTCCGATACGGTCAATACGGCCGCCCGGATCGAAGGCCTTTCCAAGCATTTTGGCACCTCGATATTGCTGACCCAGGAGTGTAAGGTGAACCTCACCGACCCGGACCAGTTTGATTTCAGATATCTCGGCCAGGTACAGCCCAAGGGGAAAATGAAACCCATCGACCTTTACGAGTGTATTAACGGGGATGCAGAAGATCTTCAAAACCACAAGCTCTCGAACCTCAAGACTTTTGACGATGCCATGACCCTTTTTCTGAACAAGGAGTTTGCCATGGCAGCGGTCACCTTCCAGCAGATCTTCAAAAGCAACACCAAGGACCAGCCGGCCAAATTATTCCTGAACCGGGCCGCCCAGCTGATTACCCAGGAGATCGAAGACAATTGGAAGGGAGTGGAAACCATGACTACAAAATAGGTCGCGCCTCCATTTTTAACAATTTCAGACCACCCCGCATTCCTGGCCACAGAAATCTACCCCATCGAATTCCGAATGAACAGATGCCGAACAAATAAAAAATAAATTTATATTTGCAGTCCTTTTGCAGGCGTGGTGGAATTGGTAGACACGCTAGACTTAGGATCTAGTGCCGCAAGGTGTGAGAGTTCGAGTCTCTCCGCCTGTACAACAAGAGAGAGCCGACTTTTAGGAGTCGGCTTTTTTGTTGAGACTACCCAGCCAGATAAAATGTGTAAAACTGATCAGTAGGAACGTGCTTTTTAATACCCCACAGCCGCCCCCTGCGGACTGGAAGAATCTGCGGCCCCAACCATGATCTTGTTCTCAGCATCTATTTGTATACCCATCAATTCCCCCAGAGAATTATTGGGAATCAGGGTATGGTTCATGGCTTCAAGGGCTTGCCGGGTATCCGGGGAGAGCAGCAGCCGCTCGTAACGGATTTCGTCCGGGAGCCATTGATGATGGATTTTCATCGATTCAATTGCCTTGTCCACCGGCATCCCATAGGCCAGTACTTTGAGCACCGTTTGGAATACCGTATTTATGATCGTTTTGCCCCCGGGACTCCCGACAATCAGGTAGGGTTTTCCATCTTTGGCGACAATGGTCGGGGTCATGCTCGAAAGCATTCTTTTTTCCGGTTCTATAGTATTGGGAGGGGTCCCGATCAGGCCATCACCGGTGGTAAAATTCGGTTTGGGATTAAAATCCCCCATTTCGTTATTGAAGATAAATCCCAGTTTTTCAGACCCCATACCGGAGCCGTAGGGAAATTCCAGGGTGTAGGTCAGGGAGACCGCATTGCCAAAGCGGTCGGCCACTGAAAAGTGCGTGGTGCTGCTGCCGTCATAGAGCTGACCAAACTTCGTAGAATCGCTCACCGAAGCCCTGCCCATGTCTATATTTTTAAAACGCTTTTCGGCAAACTCCTTGGAAGTGAGTTTTTCAATTGGGGTTTCGACATTGAAATCCGGGTCCCCCAGGTGTTCGGCCCTGTCGGCAAAGGCCCGGCGCATGACCTCTGCCAGTAAATGCACATAAGGTGTGGAGTTAAATTCGATGGCTTCTAAATCGGCCTGCTCCATCAGGTTCATCATTTCGACAAGGGCAACACCCCCGGAACTGGGGGGTGCCATTGAGTATATTTCATAGTCCCTGAAGGTGCCTTTTAAAGGTTTGCGTTCCACAGCGGTATAGCGCTGGAGATCTTCCAGGGAAATCAGGCCGCCGTGCTCTTTCATGTACCGGGCGATCTCCTGGGCGACGATCCCTTTATAAAATCCGTCATGGCCGTGATCGCGAATTTCAATGAGAGTTTTGGCGAGTTCGGGTTGTTTCCAAAGGGCCCCGAATGCGGTGAGTTCGCCAGCTTCATTTTTAAAGTAGTCCTGTAAAAAGGGAACAGGGGAATTGGCCGCGAAGTAGGCTCCCGCCTGGGCGAGATTCCAGGGCATCTCAAAACCCTTTTCGGCCAGATCAATAGCGGGTTGCACCAGTTCCGCCCAGGGGAGTACCCCGTGCTTCTGATGGGCCAGATAGAGGCCGGCTACCGTTCCGGGAACGCCTACGGACTTCAGCCCAATGTGATTGTTCGTCGATTCACTCCCGAAGAGATTCGTCCCTTTTGGGAGTTCTCCACCTGCGTCCAGAAACATATCTGCTGTGGCTTTCAGGGGGGCTTTTTCCCTAAAGTCAAAAGTGGTGGCAGTGCCTGCGGAATCCAAAAACACCAAAAACCCGCCTCCTCCGATGTTGCCTGCCGTCGGATGGGTGACGGCCAGCGCAAATGCCGTAGCCACAGAGGCGTCAATGGCATTGCCGCCTTTTTTCAGGGCTTCAATTCCGACTTCGGAAGCTATTTTATTACTCGAGACTACCATGCCGTTTCTGGCAACCACTTGAGCTGTGGCCTCCGCGCCAGTTAGATAAAGGCATAGGAAGAGGATTTGAAATATCCGGTGTTTCGTCATTGGGATTGTTTTAATTCCATTTTTATTTTGCCTACCCAAATCTTATATACCCCATCAGGAGGGTACAGTTGGGAAGTCTTATCAAATCATTGTTTTACCGCAGGAAAATGGAAAAACCTCCTGAACTCCCTGCGGATTGGACAATTATCCGATGGAAAAATACTAAAATTAATGATAGACGTATCGCTCATTCCCGAGGCTTCCCGGGCAACGGTACTGTACCCAACATTCCCTTAAACCTATCAAAAGTCTTCCCATCACTGAGCGATTGTGCATACTTAAAAAAGCCGGGGCACAAATTCGGAAAGGTATATCCTCCAGTTGCGCCAAATATGGCCGCCTTCAGATTCTTTATATTCATATTTCATACCTATGCTGTCCAGCTTTTTTCTGAATTCCACATTGGACTGGTATAGAAAATCGGTCTCGCCTATAGCAATCCAGTAGAGTTTATAGGCATTCTCTTTCTGAATTCGGAGGGTCTCGTCCAGGTTGGAATACACTTTTTTGGTAGCATCCTCCCGGGGTATCAGGGCGGCGGAGAACAGGCCTATGTAGTCAAAGGTATCCGGGTAATACCGGGAGATGTGCATGGCGTGGAACCCGCCCATGGATAACCCGGCAATGGCACGGTCGCTCTTTTGCGCCCGAACCCGGTAGTTGTCCTCCACAAAACGGATCACATCCATAAAAGTAGCCTCATAGGTCCCGTCCATGGTTTTGGCGACCATAAACTCGGGTTTGTAAAATCCTTCTTTACCTTCTCCGGGAGCTGCATCCTGAATCACATTGCCATTGGGCATGACAACGATCATGGGTTTAGCACTCCCCCGGGCGATGAGGTTATCCATAATTTGAACCGATCGCCCCAATTCCAACCAGGCCTTTTCGTCCCCTCCCGCGCCGTGCAAAAGATACAGGACAGGGTACTTCTCTGCAGAGTTTTCATACCCGGGTGGGGTATAGACGGTTAATCTTCGATCCATATTGAGCCCCGGGGAATCGTACCATCTGTGCGCCACCGTTCCATGAGGCACGTCCTGCACCCGGTACAAGTCCGCCTGCCCATTCCCGATGAGGAAGGTATTGGTAACCGTGGAAACATCCCGGATCAAAAAGGGATTATTGGGATCTGTAGTCACTACCCCATCCACTAGAAAGGAATAACCGTAGAGTTCTGATTCCAAAGGGCCGGAAGTGAAGCTCCACACCCCATTTTCATCCTTGCTTAAATTCGCCGTTACCGGCACATCGATCTCCCCGAATTCGGTCTTTCTTTTTTCGGTGGGCAAAAAATCCCCATTGATTTGAACCGAATCAGCATTTTTCGCCAAAAGGCGAAAGGTTACAGCCCCGGTCTTCAGAATTTCAGGGGAGACGATCGGACCAGAGTCAATAAGGGCCTGTTGGCTTAATGCAGGATTGGGGAGCAACAGGGTTAGGACGAAAAAAATAAGAAGTCTTGTCATCAGTATTTTTATTACCGCTGCCCCATTATTCCTAATACGGCTTCAGGGGTAGCGAGCGATTACTTCCGGAAGATAATGAAATGACGTTTATGCGGAAAACGATTCGCTGTTTGAGCAATGGGGGTATTCAGAAGAAGTCCGGATTTATTTCCCTTTATGCCAAACGGATTGCTTTTTAAAACTAAAGCCTCTCCAAATCCGACTGGGTTAAATGATTTTTTGCCTCCCCTGTATTTAAGGTTGAAACGGGTTCAAAAAGCAAAACACTTACCTCTTGGGGAGCGTAAGGCTTGTGTGCTGTCCCTTTGGGGATAATGACGAATTCTCCTGCCCTAAGATGAAGGGTACTGTCGGTTAACTCGATAAACAACTCGCCCTGAATCACGTAAAACAGCTCGTCTTCGTTAGCGTGTTCGTGCATAATAAATTCCCCCTGCAACTTCGCGATTTTTACGAACTGACCGTTGAGCTCCCCGACTATCTTGGGGGACCAATGCGCACTGAACAGGTTGAGTTTCTCCTGGAGATTTACCTTTTTAATTTCCGTTTTCGGGTTTTTATTCATGTTGCATTGAGGGTTGTAAAGGGCGGCTTGCGATTCAGGTGAAGATAGTGAATCGGTCAGGACCGGGAAAGTGTCACCGGATTCAACGGATAGAACTCGCTTCTACGTTAATAATTTTATTACATTTGCCGCCTGTTTTGTAATTTTACAGGATCGATGCAGGTGTGGTGGAATTGGTAGACACGCTAGTTTCAGGTACTAGTGCCGCAAGGCTTGGGAGTTCGAGTCTCCCCACCTGTACTTCTAAAAACCCGTCTTTGAGACGGGTTTTTTTGTGCCCTATGGAAATTGAGTAAACCGGCTCAGTTCCCAGAGCCGTCTGCACCTCTGTAAATTTCAAAAGCTGTACCGGGGATCCGGAGTTTGTCAGCGTCTTTGTGAGTGTAAAGTACAAGACACCGCCATAGCCAATAAACTCCTATTTTTGCTAAAATTCCGGACTCTATGACGGCTTTGGAAACTGCAGCAAAGATCATAACTCAGGGAGGTGTTGTCGCTTTCCCGACTGAAACGGTGTATGGCCTGGGTGCAAATGCGCTGGACCCGATGGCGGTAGCCCGGATTTTTGAACTGAAAGAGCGCCCTTCGTTTGACCCTCTCATCGTACATATTGCCGATCTGGAACAGTTGCAGGTACTCACTACCTCTGAAGATCCGCGCATAGGAAAACTGGCGGAAGCGTTTTGGCCCGGACCGCTTACCCTGGTTTTGCCGAAGACAGCTCAGGTCCCGGACATTGTTACATCCGGTTTGCCCACGGTAGGCATTCGTATGCCGGATCATCCAATGGCTTTGGGACTAATTCGGACATGCGGTTGTCCGCTGGCAGCACCAAGCGCGAATAAGTTTGGGAGACTCAGCCCCACCCGGGCGGCCCATGTGACGCGCCATCTGCCGGAGGCGGACTATATTTTGGATGGGGGCACCACCCGGGTAGGTTTGGAATCTACCATTGTCCGCCTGGAATCAGATGGTTTTCTTATTTTGAGACCAGGTGGGATAACACGGGAAGATCTGACGGCTGTCCTGCCCGAATCTGCGAAAACCCTTAAGGCGGGAAACCCGGAGGCGCCGGGGATGCTCGATTCTCACTACAGTCCTTCGAAACCTTTTTATCTCTATCAACCGGAAGTCCTCAGTCGTATTGAGCCTTCAAGGGCGGGGTTCATCAGTTTTCGGGGTGAAATCCCCGCAACCTTTTTGCAGACGCGAATACTTTCTCCCAAAGGGGACCTCAGAGAATACGCGACAAAGATATTTTCTGCCCTTCATGAATTACAGGAATCGGATGTTGAGGTGATACTCGCAGAGCCCTTACCTGAAACCGGGATAGGAATTGCCATTATGGACCGGCTCAGAAAAGCAGCACATCCGTGGCACTAGAAATATGCGCCGTCTGCTGTTTTTCTGAATTCGATAACGGCAGGAACTTGTCGTTCAAAAAATTATTTCCCATGGGAATCATTGCAGGTACAGGGTATATACCGCAAGGAGGTGGCGTCCCTGAAGGGACCGGTTTAAACCGTATGCCCAGGTTGTTTAGGGACGGACTTTTCCCAATAAACAAAAAAACCCTCCACAAAGGAGGGTGTTTTCTTTTAGGGCGCGTTGCCCGTGTTCATCGTTTCCAGTCACAGCGTAAAAGAGAACTTAAACCACTCCTACGAGTGCCAGTAACATTGTGATCAGAACGGCTCCGAGAATCAGAACCAGAATCACAACCATTACACTGAGGAAGCCGTTTAGTAAACGGGTTCCTATTGAAAAATCATGTGCCATTTTCATATAGTTTCTAACAAGGTACTAAAAAACAGGACATTGTGTAGTTCTGCCCCCTTGAAATCGACCAAGGGAAAGATTCCCTCTGTAATCCACGTCATCGACGGGAATGTCATCTCATTTCAGGATTAGAGTTCCGGGTATAATCCGCTCAGGTGGGATTGAATTATTTTTTACCACCGCTGAGTTTTTCACTCAGTGCTTCCAGGGAAATACCCTTGGTTTCCGGCATCATAAAATGGACAAAAAGCAGTTGCAGCGCCATCATAAAGGCAAAAAAAGCAAAAACCGGCCCGGGCCCTACCCAACTAAATAGCACAGGGATGGAGGACGGGATAAGCCAGGCGAGAATCCAATGGACAGAGGTCCCGAAAGACTGGCCCGAACCCCTGAGGTGATTGGGAAAAATTTCGGAGATAAACACCCAGATCACCGCTCCTTGTCCGATGGCATGGGCCGCGATAAAAATGAAGAGAAATACAGGGACCATCATCCCCGACCACTCAAGGATAAAGGCTGCGGCAACCAGCCCAAGGGAAATAATATAGCCTACCGACCCGATGTACATGAGTTGTCTTCTTCCCAAACGATCTATCAGGTAGATGCCCAATAAGGTAAAGACCAAATTTGTAAACCCGATGCCGATACTGCTCAATAAGGCCGTGTTTTCGCCGAGTCCTGCCTCTTCGAAGATCCTGGGGGCGTAATAGAGAAAAGCGTTGATTCCGGAAAACTGATTAAAAAGGGCTATAAGAAAAGCCAGAGCGAGTGGGAAGCGATATTTCCCCATAAAAATGTGTTCTTGCTTTCCGGCAGAGATCGCAGATTGCGCCATGTCCTGCCGCAGGCGGTCCACGGTCAATTCAGAGCCGATGCGTTTAAGGATTGCATCAGCTTCGTCTGTGGCTCCCCGGGTGAGTAACCACCGGGGACTTTTTGGGAGCCCCAGAGCCAAAAGGGTATAGATGGCTGCAGGGATGGCTTCCACGCCAACCATCCAGCGCCAGTCGTTGTCGCCAATACCGTTGAGAAGGTAATTGGAAAAAAATGCAATAAGAATCCCGAATACAATATTAAACTGGTAGAGCCCGACCAGGCGTCCGCGCTGCTTGGCAGGAGCAATTTCTGAAATATAGGTAGGGGCAGCTACGGTAGAGGCGCCAATTCCTATACCTCCCAGGAAACGAAAAATCCCGAAGGATATGGGATCATTGGCAAGGGCAGAGCCCAATGCCGAGAGCGTGTAGAGTACCCCGATCCAGAACAGTGTTTTTTTACGGCCAATTCTATTGGTGGGAATTCCTCCGAACATGGCCCCGATAACTGTGCCAAATAGCGCCATTCCAATGACCACAGTCCCGTGAAAGGCATCTGAAGTTTCCCAAAGCGCCTGGAGTTTTTTTTCTGCCCCACTAATCACGACAGTGTCAAAACCGAAAAGGAATCCGGCCAGGGCGGCGATAAGGGAAATACGGAGTATTTTGGGATTCATGGGTGAGAGGTTTTTGATTGGCGTGCTAAATCTAGCTAAAAAAAGCTTGGGTGTTACAAGCAGGTCAGCCCAATAGGGAACGCACCCCGCCAACAATGGTGTCGCTCGCGCCCTGCTGCTCCAGAATATAGGCTGAATTGATACCGCCCATTTCGGATCTCAATTCGGGGGATTCAAATAATCCCTGGAGGGTCGTGCTAAATTCCGTTGAATTGCGGACCACCTGAATACCCCCCGCACGTACCAGGGCTTCTGCTTCGAGAAAGCCGTGAAAGCCCGGGCCGATGAGGATGGGCATACCGTAAACAGCCGGTTCAAGGGTATTGTGGAGTCCGGTAGCAAAGCCACCCCCCACATAGGCGATTTCTGCATAGGGGTAGGTTTGGGAAAGTAAACCTATGGTGTCGAGGATGAGTACCGAGGCCTCTTCCAGGCCTCCGGCGTTTCGATTGGAATAGCGAATCGTTTTTTTCTCCAGGAGTTCCTCCAGCTCTTCGATCGTTTTCGGGTCAATTTTATGAGGCGCCAGGACAAAGCACTGGCCTTCACCGGCCTGATTGATATATGGAGCGATCAGGCGGTGATCTGCCGGCCAGCTGCTGCCGGCCACAAAGCAGTCCCGAGGGCCCTTAAAAGCATCCATAAAAGAAAGGGGGGAGGCTGTTTTACTAATTTCAAGTACCCGGTCAAAACGCGTGTCCCCACTTACAGTGACCTGCTTTATGCCCAGGGAACGGAGCCTTTTCTTAGAGCGGGAGTCCTGAACATAAAAATGACTCACACGCCGGAGCGCTGTCCGAAGCAGGCCTCCATACCATTTAAAATAGGCCTGCCGCTTGCGGAAAATGGCCGAAATCAGAAGGATGGGAATTTTTTGCCGGGCCATTTGCCTGTAGATTCCCGGCCATACCTCATATTTTACAAAAATCGCAATCTCAGGGCGCACCACCGAGAGAAAGGCGGCTGTATTCCAACTGCTGTCCATGGGAAGATAAGCTACCAGATGCGGGGCTAAGGCATCTTTCTTAACCTCATAGCCTGAAGGGGAGAAAAAGGTAATCAGAAATTGATAGTTCGGGTAGGCTTCACTGAGTTTATCGAGAACCGGGGACCCTTGCTCGAATTCGCCCAGGGAGGCTGTGTGGAGCCAGATAAGGGGTTTCTCCGTATCGCGCATCCGTTTCAGATAGGGTAGGGTATTTTTCCGGCCCTTGACAAATTTCCGGATTCCCGGATTGAAGAGGGCTACCAGTTTCAAGATGTTCCAAACAAAAAATACTGCTAAATCGTATAGGAAATACAAGGGCCTCCGGGTTTCATTCAAAAATACGGTTCTTTAATGAATTCGTTGTCGACAACCCCTATTTTCGTAAGTTTGTGAGAACAAATTTCCTTCGATGCGAAAAATTCAAATGGTGGATCTGGTCGCTCAGTATCAGGACCTCAAATCAGAAATTCAGGAGTCGTTTTCGCAAATTCTAGAAAACGCCTCATTCATAAATGGTCCCGAAGTATCCGGATTTCAGAAAGATCTGGAAACCTATTTGGGTGTGAAACACGTCATTCCCTGTGCCAATGGAACGGATGCCCTGCAAATTGCCATGATGGGGTTGGGCCTCAAACCGGGAGATGAGGTAATAACAGCGGATTTTACCTTTGCAGCCACAGCCGAGGTGATCGCACTGCTGCAACTTACGCCCGTTTTGGTAGATGTGGATCCACGGACCTTTAATATCGATCCGCAGGCAATCCGTCATGCCATTACGCCTAAAACCAAGGCTATTGTACCGGTACACCTCTTCGGGCAGTGCGCTCCGATGGAAGAAATTATGGAGATTGCCCGGGAGCACAATATCTATGTCATCGAAGACAATGCCCAGGCTATAGGGGCGAATTACAAGTTCGCCGACGGACGCCTTGAAAAGGCGGGGACCCTCGGTGATATAGGCGCCACGTCTTTTTTTCCTTCTAAAAACCTGGGGTGTTATGGGGATGGAGGGGCAATATTCACCAATGACGATGACCTGGCCCATACCATTCGGGGCATAGTCAATCACGGAATGTACAGAAGATACCATCACGATGTGGTGGGGGTAAATTCCCGGCTGGATTCACTCCAGGCCGCGGTACTGAGGGCCAAACTGCCTCATTTAGACCGCTATTGCCAGCAGCGCCGGGAAGCTGCCCGGTTTTACAATGCCGCCTTCTCCGGCCATGCCCAACTGACAGTTCCACTGACCATGAGGGGTTGTGAGGGGATATGCGACACGTGTGATTGCCATGTATTTCACCAGTATACACTAAAAGTGGCAGGCGGGAAGCGGGATGGCCTCGCCGATCATTTAGCGGCCAGCGGAATCCCATTCGGTATTTACTATCCGATACCCCTGCACCGTCAGAAAGCATATCTCGACAGCCGTTACGGTGAAGATGATTTTCCGGTAACCAATGCGCTGTGCAAAGAAGTGATCTCCCTTCCGATGCATACCGAACTCGATGAAGAGCAACTGCAGTTTATTACCAAAGCGGTTTTGGAATTTATGAACGGGTAAAGCTGCGTCCATTGCACCCAAAACTTTAAAGGAATTTGAATTCTCAATTAATAGGTATTTTATGCAAATTGCAGTAACCGGAGGGCTCGGTTTTATCGGATCGCACACCACCGTAGAACTTCAACAGGCCGGGTATGAGGTCGTTGTTATTGACAATTGTTCCAACGCTTCCCAAAGCGTGCTTGACGGTATTGAACGGATTACAGGAATCCGTCCCCTTTTTGAAAATTTCGACCTGAGGGAGCGCGAGAAGGTAAAACACTTTTTCAGGAAATACCCCGATCTCAGGGGGATTATCCATTTTGCGGCTTCCAAAGCGGTTGGGGAGAGTGTGGAGGAGCCCTTGCTGTACTATGAAAACAACCTGGCGACCCTTGTGTATTTGTTGCAGGGACTTACCGAAAAGGAGCAAGCCCATTTTATCTTTAGTTCTTCCTGTACGGTTTACGGTCAGGCAGAGACTATGCCGATTACGGAAAACGCCCCGGTGCAACCTGCGGAATCCCCTTATGGAAATACGAAACAAATCGGGGAGGAAATCATCCGGGATACCTGTAAAGTCCGGCCCGGGTTACAGGCGATTTCTCTGAGGTATTTCAATCCTATTGGGGCCCATCCCTCAGCGGAAATAGGGGAGCTTCCCCTTGGTGTGCCACAAAACCTGGTGCCTTTCATCACCCAGACGGCTATAGGAATGCGGGAACAGCTTTCGGTGTTCGGGGATGATTACCCGACTACGGATGGTACTTGTATCCGGGATTATATTCACGTCGTGGATTTGGCCCGGGCTCATGTCATAGGGATGGAGCGGCTTTTAAAGGGAAAGAATTCCTCAAATTACGAGGTTTTCAATGTAGGGACGGGGACGGGTAGTTCGGTAATGGAAGTCATTCAGAGTTTTGAGCGGGTCAGCGGGGAATCCCTGAATTATAAAATTGTAAAGCGGCGCCCGGGGGATATCATCAGTGCCTATGCGGATACTAAGAAGGCCAATGATGAGCTGGGATGGCATGCGGAATTTTCCCTGGACGACGCCATGCAATCTGCCTGGACCTGGGAGCAGAAAGTTCGAAATAAACATTAAAAATAACAACCAACCACCATGAAACACCTGTTTACTTTTGTATTGCTATGCCTGGTATCCACGGGCCTGGCTCAGAAAAAATTTATACAATGCGGGCAAATGCTCGACGTCGCCACGGGGAAACTCGTAAAGGAGAAGACCCTGGTAGTAGAAGGAAATCGGATACTGGAGGTGCGGGACGGATATCAGGACGGGACGACGGATGATTCCGTGATCGACCTGCGCACATCGACGGTTCTTCCGGGCCTGATTGACATGCACGTACACATTGAAAGCGAATTCAGCCCCACTACCTATATCAAACGGTTTACCATGAATCCTGCGGATGTGGCTTTTGAATCCGCCGTGTATGCCCGCCGTACCCTGATGGCTGGTTTTACCACGGTACGCGACCTGGGGGGGTCCGGGGTCAATATCGCTCTGAGCAAAGCCATTTCCTCTGGCCTGACGCCCGGTCCTCGTCTGTTTACCTGTGGGAAAGCTATTGCCACTACTGGTGGGCATGCCGACCCCACCAATGGCCGGAGTATGGAACTCATGGGAGATCCCGGACCGGCAGATGGAGTGGTCAATTCACCTGAAGACGGGAAAAAGGCAGTGCGGCAGCGGTACAAGGAAGGTGCGGATGTCATTAAGATTACAGCTACGGGCGGGGTGCTCAGTGTGGCCAAGAATGGTCAGAATCCCCAGTTTACGGTTGAAGAAATACGCGCCATAACCAGCACAGCTAAAGACTATGGCATGCTTACCGCCGCGCATGCCCATGGAGACGAGGGGATGCGTCGTGCCATTGAAGGAGGCATACAGACTATTGAACACGGAACCCTGATGAGTGAAGCTACAATGGATCTGATGAAGGAAAAAGGGGTGTATATGGTTCCGACCATCTCCGCCGGGAAAGAAGCGGCGAAGAATGCTGAAATACCCGGATTTTTTCCACCTGTTGTGGCCCAGAAGGCACGGGAAATCGGGCCTCAGATACAGAATACGTTTGCCAGGGCTTACAAACGAGGTGTTCCCATTGCCTTTGGAACAGATGCCGGGGTTTTTCCACATGGGACCAACGCCCAGGAATTCGGGTATATGGTAGAGGCCGGAATGCCTGCAGAAGAGGCCTTGCGGGCCGCAACCATTACCAACGCATCCCTGCTGGGTATGGGCTCAGAACTCGGGCAGCTCAAGGCGGGTTTTCTCGCAGATATTATTGCCGTAGACGGCGATCCCATTCGGGACGTAAGTGTGCTGAAATCTGTTCGTTTCGTGATGAAAGATGGGGTAGTCCATAAGAACTAAATACCGGGGAAGTTGTCGGGCACACGGGAGATTGGAGCGGAAGGAACAGGAGAGGGCCTGCAGGTGCTCAGCAAAGCGCAGGCATCCGGATTACTCCCCAGCCTGATGCTTCAACTCCAAAAAGATTATGGGCGCGCCGGACTGGAGTTCCCGATTCCGCAAGAGCACATACGCGCAGCGGAGCCCACCGAAATATTTTCAAGCCTGAAAGAAGGTGTTTACCTGCTTCTGATGGAGCATTTTGACCAGTACCTCAATCTGATGTATGCGGTAGATCTTCCCGAACGTTACTTTCAGGGGATTGATCCCCGGGATGCCGTCGAGGCCGCGCATCAGCTCAGTGGTTTGATATTGAAACGCGAGTGGCAGAAAATACAATGGCGCAGGAGTTATCCGGGTTCCGATTCCGCTCAGAAATAAACCCGGACAAAGGGAAGCCAGGGGGTCGAATACAGGCTTTTAAAATCATCGTATAATACATCATACCGAATCCCGAAAGTGACCGGTCCGGCAGCGTAGCCTATACCCAGATACAGGGCAGGCACCCAGTAATCTTCACTAAAAAATCCAAAATCCTGATTGACATATAACTCTTCGAATTCCGCAGAAAATTGAAGGGCTGCGATCGGGTTGGCCAGGGCAATCAGGCTTCCTCCCACAGCATTGAAACTTGTATCCCCAACTTTTGAATACGTATAGTTGAGTCCCACACCAGCTGCCAGGAAGTCATTTATCTGGTAGACGGCCTGCGGAGTCACGCTGATCAGGAATGCATCATTGCCAAAAGACAAACCAAGGCCTCCCCCATAGCGAACATCTGACCAGAAAGAGGAATTATTGTTTCCGTATTGGGCCATACCTACGGAGCAAATACCGAAAAAAAACAGGAATAACAGCCATTTAGCAGATTTGGAAATAAATTTGGGGGTCACAAGTTTCATGTTTTGCTCTTTTGGAGTGTACAATGTATATACTGGTATGTTAGAAATTAGCATTTAAACCAATGGAAGGCCCCTGATATATCATATCAAAACTACCATTCCAATTATTTTGATTAACATTCGCGTAATAATTGATATAATGGTACTTCACACTAAAACCAATAGTCTTAAAAGGCTGGAAAGTAACACCCGGACTTAGATTCCATAAGCCCCCGGAATATTCGCCAATTTTTATACCAAACCAGTCAACCTCAGCAGAAAATGCCCATTTCGGAGCAGGCGCCCAAAAGTACCAAACCCCAAGGTTCGGCAGGGGAAGAAATGCCTTCACGTTTTCTCTTCTAAATCCAGCTGAAGCATCATTAATAAAAGCCTCCCCTTCAATAAAAACATTGGTATTAAGCCCGTGAAAACCCAGGCCTCCGCCCAGTTCATGTTTTTGACCCGTACTTATAACTCTCCCAAAAAAGATCCTGTATAATTTCAGCCCAAAACCTCCTTTAACTGAAGCCCCCACCGGGTAAGTGACATCCTCCCATTCAATCTCACTGTCTAATGTAGTTTCTTTTTCTGCACCAACGCTGAAAAACTGCCCGCGTACAGACCATAATTTGGATTTGGAGAATCTCCACATAAAATCCAGATTAAGGGTGACTTGAGTCCCGTCCAGGCCAAAGGTTTCATCAAAATCTATATCCCCAGTATTTTCAGTGTCAATATTTCCATTTACGCCTACCTGGAACGCTCTGGAAGGCACAAATAATGCTGCTCTGGCTAAAAATCTATCCGTGAGCAAAGGGTTTTTATCGCCAACTGTTTGGGCATATGATGGAAAAAAAGTGACTGAAAAAAAGAATACAAAAAGTAAATTTTTCATTTTTTTTAAAATTTCTACGTCAATTCATAACACTAGAAATAAAATATAGTGTTTACCTCGATCTTCAGGATATTTGGATTCATACGAAGGATTTATCTCTAATTTACGATAATAAGTCTTGAATGTTGTATTTTTATTCACTTAATTTTGTAGCGCCAAAGCAAAACTTTTAATGGATAAGTACTCCTTTTTGAACGCGGCTCACACTGCTTTTTTTTCAGACCTGTACGATCAGTATCTCTCAAATCCGGACAGGGTGGAGCCCAGTTGGCGGGCTTTTTTCCAGGGTTTTGATTTTGGAATGGAGAGTGCCCTGGAAGAAATCGGGATTGATTTTCAGCAGGGAACGGTAAATGCTGGGGGCGGTACCTCCCTTACAATGCCCCGGTCCATGCAGAAGGAATTTGAGGTCATCGGGCTCATCGAAGGCTATCGTTCACGCGGGCATTTATTTACGCAAACCAACCCGGTTCGCGAGCGAAGAAAATATACTCCGGAACTCGGAATTGAAAATTTTGGCCTGGAGCCCTCGGACTTGAATACGGTCTTTAATGCAGGAGCAGTTTTAGGTATTGGTCCCAATACGCTTGCGGACATTATCAGGCACTTACAGCGCATTTATTGCGATGCCATTGGGGTAGAGTATATGTACATCCGTAAACCAGAGCGGGTGGCCTGGATTCAGAACTGGCTCAATGTTAACGATAATCATCCGGATTTTAGCGCTGACCAAAAAAAGCACATCCTTTTTAAACTCAATGAGGCGTTGTCCTTTGAGAACTTTCTACATACCAAATACGTAGGACAGAAGCGATTTTCCCTCGAGGGGAACGAAAGCCTGATTCCAGCGCTGGATGCCATTGTGGAGCGCGCCGCTGAACTCGGGGTGCGGCAGTTCACTATGGGAATGGCGCACCGGGGCCGACTCAATGTGTTAACCAATATTTTTGGAAAAGCGGCCCGGGAGATTTTCAGTGAGTTCGATGGCAAAGACTACGAACAGGAGATCTTCGATGGGGATGTAAAATACCATCTCGGATGGACCTCTGAACGCCGGACAAAATCAGGTGCCCTGGTCAATATGAACATTGCGCCAAACCCTTCTCACCTGGAGACTGTCGGGCCGGTTGTCGAAGGGATTGCCAGGGCGAAACAGGATGCGCACTACCCCGAGGATTTTTCAAAAGTCCTTCCCATCCTGGTACACGGAGATGCTGCTATTGCAGGCCAGGGGGTGGTTTATGAACTCGTTCAGATGGCCGGGCTGGATGGGTATCGCACGGACGGAACCATCCATATTGTGGTCAATAATCAAATCGGTTTTACGACAAATTATCTCGACGGGCGTACCTCTACCTATTGCACGGATGTCGGAAAGGTTACACTTTCTCCGGTCTTGCATGTTAATGCGGACGATGCGGAATCTGTAGTGCATGCCTCCCTCTTTGCCCTGGAATATCGGATGCGTTTTCGCAGTGATGTTTTTCTGGACTTACTCGGGTATCGGAAGTATGGCCATAATGAGGGGGATGAGCCCCGTTTTACCCAGCCCAAATTGTATAAAATGATCTCTACCCATAAGAATCCCAGGGATATTTATGCGGATAAACTGATCGCAGAGGGTGTTATTGATGCCAGTTATGTGGAGCAGTTGGAGAAACAATACAAAGAGAGTCTGGAAGTAGAACTGGAAGATAGCCGGAAAGTTGAGCGAACGGTCATTAAGCCTTTTATGCAGGATGAGTGGAGTGGTTTTGTGCGGGTGAAGGAGGAGGAAATGATGAACCGGGTAGACACAGCGGTTCCCCGGGAACGCCTTGAGGCAATAGCCAGAGTCATTTCTGAGCTTCCTAAAGGCAAAAAATTCCTAAGAAAAATTGAACGCCTGATCGGCGACCGAAGCAAAATGTTCTTCGAAACCGACACCCTGGACTGGGCCATGGGCGAACACCTGGCCTACGGGACTTTGCTCGATGAGGGATATGACGTACGCATATCCGGTCAGGATGTGGAACGCGGGACATTTTCACATCGTCATGCGGTAGTCAAGGTTGAGGACAGCGAAGAGGAAATTCTGCTGCTCAATCAGATTGGCGAAAAACAAGGCCGCTTCCAGATCTACAATTCACTCCTGTCGGAATACGGAGTCCTCGGGTTCGATTACGGATATGCGATGGCAAGCCCGAACACCCTTACAATCTGGGAAGCCCAATTCGGGGATTTCAGCAATGGGGCTCAAATAATGATCGACCAGTATATCTCTGCCGCCGAAGACAAATGGAAGCTGCAAAATGGCCTGGTGATGTTGCTCCCCCATGGGTATGAAGGACAGGGTGCAGAGCACTCCTCAGCGCGTATGGAGCGCTACCTGCAGCTCTGTGCCCGCGATAATATGTTTGTGGCCGATTGCAGTACGCCTGCAAATTTATTTCACCTGCTCAGGCGCCAGATGCTGGTAAAGTATCGAAAACCCCTGATCGTCTTTACCCCAAAAAGCTTGTTGCGACATCCTAAATGCGTATCTTCTGTAGCCGATTTTACAGAGGGTAGTTTTCAGGAAGTTATCGACGATCCCTCGGCCCCCAAGGACCGCGTAAAAACACTGGTATTCTGCACCGGGAAGTTCTATTACGATCTGCTCGCTGCCCGGGAAGAACTCCAGAGGGATGATGTTGCTTTGGTGCGTCTGGAACAACTTTTTCCCGTCCCCAGTGATCAGATTCGAGCGGTTCTTTCGAAATATAAAAAGGCAGATGACATCGTCTGGGCTCAGGAAGAACCCAGAAATATGGGAGCCTGGAGTCATTTATTAATGCATTTTCCGGATGCCCGCCAGTTTCGGGTGGCCTCCCGCAGATTTTATGCTTCCCCTGCTGCCGGCAGTGCCGTCCGCTCCAAATTGCGACATCAGCAGGTTATCGATTACGTCTTTGACAAAGAAAAGGACAACCAGTTTCTGACGACCCTCAAAACATCAAAGGCCAAATGAGGTACCTGTTCTTACTTTATGTAGGTCTGGCCTTTTCATCTGCAAATGCACAGGGGGAATCCCATATTGCGGACCCTGTACTCAAGCAAAACACCACTCCCATGGACCTGCCTTTTAAAGGGGAATGGTTTGTGTTCTGGGGAGGGGAGACAGAAGTTCTGAATTATCACATGGCTGATGTCAATCAACAATTTGCCTATGATATTCTGAAGGTGGCCGGCGGAGCCTCCTATAGCGGGGATCCGCTAAATAATGACAGCTATTTTGCCTTCGGAGCGGAAATTCTGGCGCCCTGCGATGCCACCGTGGTAATGGCAGTGGATGGGGTTCCCGACAATGTGCCTGGAGAAACAAATCCGATCCAGCTTACCGGGAACACCCTTGTTTTGAAAACTGCCGCCGGGGAGTTTATTCTGATGTGTCATTTGAAAGAAGGATCACTTGTAGTGGAGAAAGGGGATCAGATTCATAAAGGTCAGGTTCTGGCAAAATGCGGGAATTCCGGTAACAGTACGGAGCCCCACCTGCATTTGCAACTGCAGAACACCCGCGACATTCACCAGGCTACAGGTGCACGTCTGTTATTCAGTCGTATATTGGTCAATGGAGCGCCCCGTGAAGAGTATATGCCTGTAAAAGAAGACTATATAAAAAGTATCGATTAATTTACTAAATACTGCACTGCATGATTTTAGAAATGAAAGTCCCCTCTCCCGGGGAATCTATTACCGAGGTTGAGATTGCCGAATGGCTGGTAAGTGATGGAGACTACGTAGAAAAGGACCAGGCGATTGCAGAGGTGGACTCTGATAAGGCGACCCTGGAACTCCCGGCAGAGGCCAGTGGGATCATTACCCTCAAGGCCGAAGAAGGAGATGCTATAGGTGTTGGTGAGGTGGTTTGTCTTATCGATACCAGTGCTGCAAAACCCGATGGGGACGCCGCACAGACGACTGCACCTGCCGCTGAGAAAGCCGCGGAACAACCGGTAAAAGCTCCTAAGGCGCCTGAAGAAAAGAAACCCCAGGCGGCGACACACGCCACAGGGACACCCTCTCCGGCAGCCCGGAAAATTCTGGAAGAAAAGGGGATTGAACCTGCCCAGGTGTCGGGCACAGGTAAAGATGGTCGTATCCTTAAAGAAGATGCGGTCAGTGCAGTGCCTTCTATGGGGACTCCCGGAGGCGGATCCAGGGGCGAGAGCAGGAGCAAGCTTTCAATGCTCAGAAGAAAGGTTGCCGAACGCCTGGTGTCTGCAAAAAACGAAACCGCCATGTTAACGACGTTTAACGAAGTGGACATGACAGCAATTTTTGAATTGCGTGCAAAATATAAAGAAGCATTTAAGGAAAAGCACGGTGTAAGTCTTGGATTTATGTCCTTTTTCACCAAAGCGGTCATCCGCGGGCTTCAGATGTATCCGGCTGTAAATTCCATGATTGACGGGAAGGAGATGATCACCTACGATTTTTGTGATATCAGTATTGCAGTGTCCGGGCCAAAAGGTTTGATGGTGCCGGTGATTCGCAATGCCGAGAACCTTACTTTCAGGGGGGTGGAGGCCGAAGTGAAGCGTCTGGCCATCCGTGCCAGAGATGGTGAGATTACCGTAGATGAAATGACGGGGGGCACTTTTACGATTTCCAATGGTGGTGTTTTCGGATCCATGTTATCGACACCGATTATCAATCCGCCGCAAAGTGGTATTCTCGGAATGCATAATATCGTGGAACGCCCAGTAGTCAAAGATGGGGCCATTGTGGCAGCACCTGTAATGTATGTTGCCTTGTCCTATGACCACCGCATTATCGATGGTAAGGAATCCGTCGGTTTTCTGGTCGCCGTGAAGGAAGCTTTAGAAAACCCATTGGAGCATCTGATGGACGGGGCTATTGAAAAAGCCCTTGAATTATAATTCAGGAAGTATTGTAAATCAAAGGAGCCCGGCAGGATTGTCGGGCTCCTTTTTTTTATTTCGCGCCCTAAGGGCGTTCTGGAAGGATGATTGTTTTAAAGAAACACGGGTTATTTCTTGAGAAAAAGCATTTTCTTTTTATAATCGATCACGGCCTTTCCCTTACGGAGAACATCCGCTCCGATGATGCCATCCACAGCGCCTGATTCCCTGGAGGTCAGGGCAAAATTTACATGACTCAGATCCAGGAGGACCACCCGCAGTTTTTTCTTTTTCCACCTTCCGACCACAAAGGAATTACCTGAAGAGATCCGCGCTTCCATTTCACTGGAGCCAGCCCCTGCTGCCCGGATATCCGTAGGTTCTGAAATCAGACCGAAGCGTTCGGCCTTATCCAAAGCCACACAGGTGTTGGAAGCACCGGTGTCCAGAATAAAACTTCCGCTAACCCCGTTCAAAGTGGCTTTCACTTCAAAATGATCGGTTTGAGTACGGGAGAGTTTTACCGGTACAAATCCTTTTTGCTTGAGATGCTTTTTAAGGGAGGGCATGCGTTTTTTTTGCCAAAGATAAACCTATTTTTGTGCCATGCAGTTTATCGATACTCACGCCCATTTATATACTGAAGCCTTTGATGAAGACCGGGATGAAATGATTGAACGGGCCCTGGAAGCCGGTGTAGATCATTTTTTTCTACCCGCGATTGATTCATCCTATATCCCTGCCATGAAAGCGCTGAAGGCTGCATATCCGGATCGTATGTCGCTGATGGCCGGATTACACCCGACTCATGTGGGTCCGGGATTCGAAAAGGAGCTCGAGCGGGTGGAATCGGAGCTCCGGGCAGGAGTGTATGTGGCAGTTGGAGAGATCGGTATCGATCTCTACTGGGAACAGACTTTGCTCGAGGAACAGACCCGGGCTTTTCAGCATCAGATTGGACTGGCCAAAAAATTCGGACTGCCCATCGTTATTCATTGCCGGGATGCCTTTGACGAAATATTTGAGGTGCTCGAGCGCGAAAAAGACGATCGCCTTTATGGGATCTTCCATTGCTTTACGGGGACTGAAAATCAGGCAAGGCGTGCCATTTCGCTGAATATGAAACTCGGGATCGGGGGTGTGGTCACTTTTAAAAACGGAGGAATCGATCAATTTTTACAGCACATTCCATTAGCCCATATCGTTCTGGAGACAGATGCACCTTATCTGGCTCCGGTGCCCCATCGGGGAAAACGCAACGAAAGTGCGTATATTCGGTGTGTCTCCCGTCGTCTGGCAGAAATCTACAAGACGTCCGAAGCGGAAATTGCAGCGATAACCACAGCGAATTCCAAAGCAGTTTTTGGATGCTGAGACCCCGCTGGGGGTGCGAAATAACCTATTAAGAGCTGAGGCGTGAAAGAAGCACCAAAAATACTCCTGATCTACACCGGTGGTACTATAGGAATGGTACAGGACTATACCACCGGACATCTGAAGGCTTTCGACTTCGGGGAACTTTTAGAGCAAATTCCGGAACTCTATCAATTAGAGTGTGAAATTGAGACCATATCCTTTCCCAAGCCGATAGACTCTTCAGACATGAATACCGGGCATTGGAAGTTGCTCGCCAAGCTGATCGGAAAACACTACAATTCCTATAATGGTTTTGTGGTTTTACACGGGAGCGATACGATGAGTTACACCGCTTCTGCTTTGAGTTTTCTCCTGGAAAACCTCTCCAAACCCATTGTTTTCACCGGATCCCAGCTCCCAATCGGAGACCTTAGGACGGATGCCAAGGAAAACCTGATTACCTCAGTTCAGATTGCCGCCCTGAAACAGGAGGGCCGTCCGGTGGTACAGGAGGTTTGCCTGTATTTTGAAAACAAACTCTACAGGGCAAACCGGACCACTAAAATGAGTTCCGAACAATTTCAGGCGTTTGATTCTCCCAATTATCCTACTTTGGGCACCTCAGGTGTCCATCTGAGAATGAAACAGGAATACCTCTGGAGGTCTGTCCCTCATAAAAAGTTACGGGTGCACACCGATCTGGATAACCGCATCGGTCTGCTGAAATTATTTCCGGGGATTCATCCCTCCTGGGTGCACGCACTTCTGGCCAATCCTGAGATGAAGGCTCTGGTGCTGGAATCCTACGGGGCGGGTAATGCAAGCACGGAATCGTGGTTTATTGAAGAACTCCGAACAGCTGTTAAAAGGGGCCTGCACATTGTCAATGTCACACAGTGTCCCGGGGGGAGTGTGTTGATGGGGAAATATGCCACCAGTGCGGCTCTTGCTGAAATGGGGGTCATAGATGGCAAAGATATTACTACAGAAGCGGCCCTCGCCAAACTCATGTATATGTTGGGAAGGGACGTATCTTCGAAGTCCTTTAAAACGATTTTTGAGACCTCTCTCCGGGGAGAAATGACTTAAATTTCACGGTTTAATTTTATATAATCCCTTTTTTTTTGTTTATTGGCCTCCCCGTTTCCGGGTAATCTAGAGAGGTGGCCGAGTGGTCGAAGGCGCACGCCTGGAAAGTGTGTATGCACCAAAAGTGCATCGAGGGTTCGAATCCCTTCCTCTCTGCAGAACTAAAGACCGAGTTGCGAAATATTCAAGGATAAGTGTTAACCTTGCCTTATTTGATTCAAATGCCCGGTTTTTTTTATGTTTTCCTGAGTAAAGGAAGGTTTAATTTAATTTTTTAGTTCTATTTTTTTTATATCTTTAGCCCTATAACTAATCTAAATTTAAGTTTGAAAAAATGAAAAAATTATTCTCCATCCTGGCCTTGGCTGGGCTATTTGTCCTCAGTGCAAATACGGTAAGCGCAAATGCGAATGTCATTCCTTCGAATATGTCTTCAACCCTGGCCACAGCGACTCTTATGCTTCAGGATGAGGCGGCTGCTGCTGCTGAGGATCGCGGGTTCACCCAAGTTCTGAAAGAGCAATTTATTCAGGGAGGTGCCGGATTTATGGGTATTGTTCTCCTCTGTTTGATTCTTGGTCTTGCAGTTGCCATTGAGCGGATTATTTACCTTAACATGGCCAGCACGAATTCCACAAAACTAAAGCAAGCTGTTGAAGATGCACTCGCTTCTGGAGGTATTGAAGCCGCCAAAGAAGTATGCAGAAATACCCGCGGGCCTGTTGCCTCAATCTACTATCAGGGCCTTGACCGTGCCGGTGATAGCATCGAATCTGCTGAAAAGGCGGTTGTTGCCTACGGTGGAGTTCAAATGGGACAGTTGGAGAAAAACGTCTCCTGGTTATCCCTCTTTATCGCTATTGCGCCCATGCTTGGGTTCATGGGAACGGTAATTGGTATGATTCAGGCCTTCCAGAAAATTAGCGCAGTGGGAAACCTCAGTGCATCGCTGATTGCAGGGGATATTCAGGTAGCACTTTTGACGACAGTATTCGGTCTGATTACGGCCATTATCCTTCAGATTTTCTACAACTATATCATTGCCAAGATCGACAGTATAGTAAATGATATGGAGGACTCATCGATCACGCTGATCGATATGCTGGTGGATCACAAGAAATAAATCGGACCTTAAGACCCATTTTATGAATTTGAATAAGATTGTAAAAATATCATTGGCCGTTCTGTCAGCTGTAGCAGTTATTCTATGGCTGCAGTTACCGAGCTCTGATGCCCCTGTAGGTGAGGCAGTAGATAGTGGAGCCGTACATTGGATGTTTATGATTGTGTACTTACTCCTGGCTGTGGCTGTATTGTTCAGCGTGTTTTTTGCGCTCAAACATATGTTTGCCAACCCTCAGGGTTTGAAAAGAACCCTTATAGGACTCGCTGCTTTTATCGTTGTGATAGGCCTTTCCTATGTACTCTCTGACGGATCTGATGGTACCGTAGAAACCATGGCAGGACGCGGTGTGAACACCACGGAATCTGTGGTTAAGAACATCGGAACAGGATTGAACATGTTTTTCCTCCTGGTCATCATCGCCATAGGCGCCATGTTATGGGGAGGCGTGAAGAAAATGATTAAGTAATAAATAGTAAGGACTATGCCCAGAAGAGGAGGACCACCGGAAGTAAATGCAGGATCTATGGCGGATATCGCCTTCCTGTTGTTGATATTTTTCCTGGTTACAACAACCATTGAGACGGATGCAGGGCTGGATCGTATGCTCCCGCCTATGGAGCCGCCCGAGGATAATGTCGTAATTAAGCAGAAGAATATCTTTACGGTAAACATCAATAAGAACGGCCAATTGCTCGTTGAGGAGGAACTTCTCGATCTCAAAGGTCTTCGAAAGGCGGCCATGGATTTCCTCGATAACGGGGGAGATGGTACCTGCAATTATTGCAAGGGCGCTCGTGAGGAAGCCTCTTCAGATAATCCGACCAAAGCTATTATTTCTCTTAAGAATGATCGGGAAACCAAGTATTCTACCTATATCACGGTGCAGAATGAACTTGTAGGTGCCTATAACGATTTGAGAAACAGAGAGTCCCAACGGCTTTTCAACCGTAATTTCACAGAGATGGAAGCGGAGTATCTCAATCCGGAGACGGCTTCGAGCATTCGGGAGGAATTAAAAGATAAAGTAAAACAAATTCAGGACTTGTTTCCTCAGAAGCTATCTGAGGCCCAAACAAGTACTAACTAATACGTTATCCATGGCCAAGTTTAATAAAAAGAAGGACGGAGATATACCGGCAGTATCCACTGCGTCATTGCCCGATATTGTTTTTATGCTTCTTTTCTTCTTTATGACCGTAACGGTTATGAAGGATAGTTCCCTGATGGTTGAGAATATTCTTCCAAATGCCAGCGAAATCAAGAAATTGGAGAAGAAGGACAGGGTGATCTATATCTATGTAGGTAAGCCGACGAGTCAATATCAAAAGGTCTTTGGTTCAGAGCCAAAAATTCAATTGAACGATAAGTTTGCCAACGTCTCAGAGGTGGGGGATTATATTCTGCAAGAGCGTGCCAAAAAGCCACAGGAATTGCAGAACGTATTGACCACAGCCTTAAAGGTAGATAAGAATGCGAGTATGGGATTGATCTCCGATATCAAACAACAACTCCGCGAGGTGAATGCACTCAAGATAAATTATACTACATTTGAAGGAGATGCGTTCCGAAACTTGCAATAATATTTTTTCAAACAAGATTGATTTAAAACGCTTCAACATCTGAAGCGTTTTTTTTTGGAAACTACCTCCTAATGAAGCAATGGATATTCTTTCTTTTCTGCCTGTCGCTGATTACCCTTCAGGGTCAGGAGGATGCAGCGGTTCCCCAGATATCTCCCGAGAGTGAGGAGTTTCAGAAGCCGCCCCTGAATGAATATTATAGGGAAGATCAGTTCTATCTGGGGATTAATTTTAACCTCCTATTGAATTTTCCTGAAGGAGTCTCCCAAAATGCCCTGTCCTACGGATTGCAGGGGGGGGCTATAAGGGATATTCCACTCAATAAGGACTGTACCTTCGCCCTTGGGATAGGACTCGGATATGGATTTAATTCCTATTACTCAAATTTGAGAGCCCTGGAAAGCGGAGGGGACTTTGAGTATGTGATCCTCACAGACCCGGATGCTTACAAACGAAATAAAATAGAAACCCATCTCATTGAAGTCCCCCTGGAATTCAGGTGGCGCAATTCAACCCGGGAAACCTTTAAATTTTGGAGGATTTACGGAGGGGCTAAATTCGGATATATTGTAGGTTCGCGCTCCAAATATGTCACCACTGAATTCGTCGACAGCTTTAATAATACGGATACGGAGAATTTCACCTATGGCCTGACCCTCAACGTGGGATATAACACGTTCAACCTCCATTTGTATTACGGACTCAACAACTTATTCGAAGAGGGAGTAAACGGACCTGACGGGCAACAGCTCGAAATGGCGGCCCTTCGGTTCGGACTGATTTTTTACATCTTGTAATACTTCCCCCCACGCCAGCACATAAGGGTCTTCATCCTCACAGGGATTTAGCGTATGGCCAGGGGTGACCCGGGGTGCAGTTACCCCGTCATGGTTGAAGGGCCTGGTGTCCCGGAGAAGAGATTTATAACCAGAAGCGAACCAGAATGAGTTGGGAGACCAGCCCTATGAGCCAGCCCGTCAAAACGGCTGCCCTGCCATGCCGGTTTAAGTATAATCGGGCCGAGGCCAACAATCCGGTTCCAAGAGTACACAGACTGATGGCTGCAATAATATTCCTTTCAAAATGGAAACTCAATATTATGATGAACATCAGCAATGTCCCAATACCCACCATATGTATGCTCACCACTTTACCCATCAGGGCGAGCAACAGGCAGGAGGTCGCAGAGAGGGCTATCCCCATAAAGAAATAATAGAGTTCCACTGTAAAATTATTGGGGATGACACGAAGGAGAATTAACAGCAACAACGCCAGATAGATCAGCAAGGGATAAATGCGCTCCTCAGATGTCAATAGCAGTCGGGAGCGTATCATCCCAAACTGGTTCAGAATTAAAAGACTACCCAGAGGAATAAGGACCGTAAGGATGAAAATGGGTATGAGGTTGCCTAAAATGAGTTCAGTAGGGCTGTACTTTGGGGTAACCATAAAATAGAATACGGTCCCAAAAGAGGGCACCAGGAGGGGATGCGCTATAAGGCTTATGAGTTTGCTCAGGATACGCATCAGATTTCTTTTCGCAGTCGGGCTACAGGGATACCCAATTGTTCCCTGTATTTTGCCACTGTTCTTCTGGCGATGGGATATCCCTGATCTTTCAGAATTCCGGCGAGTTTGTCATCTGTGAGGGGTTTGCGCTTATTCTCCTCACTCACGACCGTCTCCAGAATTTTCTTGATTTCCCGGGTGGAAACATCTTCACCCTCTACATTTTTTACAGATTCGGAAAAGAATTCCTTGATCAGTTTCGTGCCATAGGGGGTGTCTACATACTTGCTGTTGGCGACACGGGAAACCGTAGAGACATCCATGCCGATTTCATCTGCAATGTCTTTGAGAATCATGGGTTTGAGGTTCCGTTCATCCCCGGTCAGAAAATACTCCTCCTGATAATTCATAATGGCGCTCATAGTGGTATAAAGGGTCTGCTGGCGTTGCTTGATCGCGTCGATAAACCATTTGGCTGCATCCAGTTTTTGCTTTATAAACATCACGGCATCTTTCTGGGACCGGGATTTTTCTTTAGCACTTTTGTATCCGGCAAGCATATCGGAATACCCCCTGGATACATGAAGTTCCGGGGCATTTCTTCCGTTGAGGCTCATCTCCAATTCTCCGTCGACAATACGAATCGCAAAATCCGGAACTACATGTTCAATTATCTTGGTCCCGCCCGAATAGGATCCTCCGGGCTTGGGATTTAATTTTTCGATTTCCTGAATGGCCTCTTTAAGGGTTTCCTCGCTGATGTCATGCCGTTGCATCAGCTTCTTATAGTGTTTTTTGGTAAAGTGATCAAAGGACTTTTCAAGAATAGCACGGGCAGTTTGTACAGCCGGGGTCGCTTCCTTCCGGTCTAGCTGCAGCAGCAGACATTCGCTGAGCGAACGGGCACCCACCCCGGGGGGATCCAGCTGTTGCACTTTCTTAAGTACCTCTAGGATGGTCTGTTCGTCTGTAAAAATGTTTTGGGTAAAGGCCAGGTCGTCTAAAATATCCGGAACAGGGCGGCGGATATATCCGCTTTCATCCACACTTCCCACCAGGAATTCTGCAATTTGCCATTGCTCGTCGTCCAGATATTCGGTATTGAGTTGACTCAGCAGATACTGGTTAAAGGAAATTCCCGAAGCGTAAGGAATTTGCTTTTCGTTTTCTTCCCCATAATTGCTGCTGCGCGTTCGGTACTCGGGAATTTCATCGTCACTCAGGTATTCGTCTATATTAATGTCTTCGGTATCGATGACTTCATTCTCGCTTCCTGTCTCGTAAGAATCCTGAAACTCTTCGTCTGAATTTTCCGATTCCACACGTCCCGCCTCCAGGGCCGGGTTTTCCTCAAGTTCCTGTTTCAGCCGCTGCTCAAAAGCCTGAGTAGGCAGCTGAATAAGCTTCATGAGCTGTATCTGCTGGGGAGACAGCTTTTGGGAAAGCTTAAACTGAAGGTGTTGCTTGAGCATAAAGTAATGCGCGTTCGGTCTTCCTAAATTTACGGATTTCCCCTTAGAATTCTGCGTTCTGGGGCGTACGGGGAAATGGTATGACATCCCTGATGTTGCCCATCCCTGTGGCAAACTGCACCAGGCGCTCAAAACCGAGTCCGAAACCGCTGTGAACAACAGTTCCAAATTTTCTCAGATCCAGATACCACCAGAGTTCTTTTTCATCCACGCCCAGTTGCTTCATCTTTTCCGCCAGGACGTCCAGCCGCTCTTCCCGTTGGGATCCGCCGACAATCTCCCCGATTCCGGGAAAAAGGATGTCCATGGCCCGGACGGTTTCCCCGTCTTCGTTCAAACGCATATAAAAGGCCTTTATTTTAGCTGGATAATTAAAGAGGATGACCGGGCAGTTGAAATGTTTTTCAACCAGGTAGCGCTCGTGCTCACTTTGTAAGTCTGCTCCCCAGGTCTCAATAGGATAAGTGAAGCGCTTCTTTTTATTGGGTTTACTGTTTCTTAGGATATCAATGGCCTCGGTGTAGGTTACCCTTTTAAAAGGTTGATCTGTCACAAACCGAAGTTTTTCAATCAGCGGCATTTGCGAGCGCTCCGCCTGGGGTTTCGATTTTTCTTCGTCTAAAAGCCGATTTTCAAGAAATTCCAGATCTTCCCCACAGTGCTCTAAAACATAGCGCAAGACATCCTGAATAAAGTCTTCCGCCAGGTCCATATTGGCATCCAGATCGTAAAAAGCCATTTCCGGTTCAATCATCCAAAATTCTGCAAGATGTCGCGAGGTGTTGGAATTTTCGGCCCTGAAGGTGGGACCAAAGGTATAGACCTTTCCCAGCCCCATGGCATACGCTTCAGCTTCCAATTGGCCGGATACGGTAAGGTTTGTTTCCTTTCCAAAAAAATCCTTTCCAAAATCCACGGTTCCATCTTCCGACAGGGGTGGGGATTTCGGGTCCAGAGTGCTCACTCGGAACATTTCCCCTGCGCCTTCAGCATCCGAACCGGTTATAATCGGGGCGTGAAAATTGTAAAACCCATTGGAGGTAAAATATTGATGGACGGCAAAGGAGAGGGCCGAACGAATCCGCATTACCGCCCCGAATGTGTTGGTGCGAACCCTTAAATGCGCCTGTTCCCTCAGGAATTCCAGGGTGTGTTTTTTGGGCTGTATAGGGTACTTATCCGGATCGGCATCCCCCAGAATTTCCAATTCGCTCACCTGCAATTCAACCCGCTGACCACGACCCTGGCTCTCTACCAGGGTACCCCTGAGGCGCAGGGCCGAACCCGTGGTTACCCGCTTTAAAAGATCTGAATCTAAAGCTTCGAAATCGACAACACACTGAAGGTTGTTCAGGGTAGAGCCATCATTCAGGGCGATAAAACGGTTGCTCCTGAAGGTGCGTACCCATCCGGAGACCTGTAGTTCCTGAAGCAATTTGGGATCCTGAAATACCGCTTTAATCGTCGTGTTTTTCATAGGGCTAGTCCTCTTCGTTTTAAGGGGCAAAGATACGGCATTGATGTAAACTGCTCCCCCAAAATAAGGCTTAAAAACTTATTTTGGAGTTCCCTGTGCTTTTGTAATCTTCTCTTTTTTGGAATCTGTGTCTCCGGTGAGAATGTCGATTTGAGGCTCTTTAAGCGTCTTTTTATTTGCAATACTTTTTTCCAGGGAGAGCAGGAGGGAAGGCAGGAGAATCAGGTTCGCCAGCATCGCAAAAAGCAAGGTCATGGAGACCAGTGCGCCCAAAGCGACCGTGCCTCCGAAATTCGAAATGATAAAAACGGAGAAACCGAAAAATAGCACAATAGAGGTATAGAACATGCTTACCCCGGTTTCCCTCAGAGAAGCGTATACGGACTTCTGAATGCGCCATCCGTTTGCCGCAAGCTCCTGCCTGTATTTCGCCAGAAAGTGAATCGTATCATCCACGGAGATCCCAAACGCAATACTAAAGACCAGTATGGTGGAAGGTTTGATTGGGACGCCTACGAAGCCCATAATGCCCGCTGTAATAATTAAAGGAAGGATATTCGGGATCAGGGAGATGACGATCATGCGAAAGGAACGGAAGAGATAAGCGATAAACAGAGCAATCAGAAAAATGGCAAGCCCCAGAGACATCAAGAGATTCCGCACCAGGTACTTTGTTCCTTTCAGAAATAACAAAGCCTTACCCGTCAGAAAGACACTATACCGCTCTGGAGGGAAAATTTTTGAAATCTCATCCAGCAATCCTTTTTCGATCGCTTCCATCCGATCCGTTTTTACATCCCGCATAAAGGTGGTCATCCGCGCTACCTGCCCGGTAGAGTCCACAAAACTTTTGAGCAGGCTACCGTTATCTTTGGATTTACGGGCGATGTTCAAAATAAAATTACTTTCCTGGGACGTCGGTAGCTGGTAGTATTTCGGGATTCCATTGTAAAATGCCTGCTTGGAGTATTTTACCAGATTGACCACAGAGATGGGTCGGGAGAGATCCGGGTTTTCTTCAATATAGGCGTCCAGCTGATCCATACGCCTGAGCGTTGCCGGTTTCATCACCCCGTTCTGCTGGTTGGTGTTGATCACAATTTCAACAGGCATGATCCCGTCGAATTCAGATTCGAAGAAGCGGATGTCGTTTACAAATCCACTTTTCTTGGGCATATCTTCAATCGGGCTTCCTGAAATCTCTATTTGATACATCCCGATAATGCTGGCAACTAAAAGGGCTACCGAGACAAAATACACCGCGATCCGATGATGACGCACCATCCGCTCCATCCAGTTTACAAAACCATCGATCCATTTTTTATTCAAATGTTTGAGGTGTTTTGTCTTAGGCAGGGGCATAAAACTATACACGATGGGAATGATGAGCAGGGAGAGGATAAAAATGCCCAAAATATTCAGGGAGGCTACAATCCCGAATTCCGTCAGCAGTGTACTATCGGTTATAATAAAGGTAGCAAAACCCGCGGCCGTGGTCACGTTGGTCATCAGGGTGGCATTACCGATTTTGGTGATGACACGTTGCAGGGATTTTGCCTGATTTCCGTGTTTTTTTACCTCCTGTTGGTACTTGTTGATCAGAAATATGCAGTTGGGAATCCCGATTACGATTATTACCGGAGGGATAAGGGCTGTGAGCACGGTTATTTCATATCTCAGTAACCCAAGGGTGCCGAAAGCCCACATCACACCTATAATCACTACGCAAATGGAGATGAAGGTGGCGCGGAATGATCGAAAAAAGAAAAAGAAAATCAGGGAGGTGATGCCCAGGGCTGCCAGGATAAATTTTCCAATTTCATCAATGATGTTCTGGGCGTTCATCGTCCGGATATAGGGCATCCCGGAAACGCGGACATCTAAACCGCTCTCGGATTCAAAATTGGAAATCAGGGTACTCAGGTCCTTGAGAACAAAGTCTTTACGCACCGATGTGTTGATCAGGTCTTTGTCCAGGTAAACCACCGTGCGAATGGTTTTCGTTTCTTTATTGAACAACAGTTTGTCATAGAATGGCAGATCCTCGAACAAGAAGGTCGTCAGGCTATCTAAATCGGATTTGCTGGATATGCTGTCGGCAGCCATCCACGGCTTGAGTATAAACTCGTCTTTCTCCTTGTCTCTAAGGAGGAGTTGCAGATTTTCTGTAGAGAGTACGAAGTCGACCTCAGGGAAAGCTTCCAGCTGGCGGCTGAGGATATTCCATTGATTGAAGGTTTCTGGATTGCCCATCGCAGGGTCCTGAACGGCGATTACGATGGTGTTTCCTTCATCTCCGAACTGAGAAAGAAATTCCTGGTATTGGATGTTTTCCGGATGTTCATCAGGCAACAGGTTCGCCTCTGAGGTGCTAAACCGCATATGTTGCCACTGGGTTGCGAGCCCTAGTGTGATAGCGACAATCAAAAGAAGAATCAGAATCCGGTTTCTTAAGATAATACGCGCGGTCTTATCCCAAAATCCCTGTGTGAGTTTCGCTACCATGTTTTCTATTCGGGGCCTAAGTTAGAAAATCATCCCCAGTGTACCCAATACATACCTTTAAACAGGGTGTTACTTCTGAAAATCAATAACGAAGCCTTCTCGCTCACTTCAGACAAAAAAGAATTTGCGGGGGCCTTTTGCAGTAGGATTTATACCCCCATTATACCTTCATGATTTCGGCTTCCTTTACTTCAAGAATCCGATCTACCCGGCTTGAGAACTCATTGGTAAGTTCCTGTATGTCGATTTCAGCGTTTTTCTCCAAATCCTCTGAAACCCCTACAGCTTTTACTTCTTTATTCCCCTCCTGACGGGCACTTCGGATACTTACTTTTGCATCTTCAGCCTCGGCCTTGGCCTGTTTAACGAGTTGCTTTCTGCGCTCTTCGGTAAGGGGAGGGACATTGATAATGACCATCTCTCCATTATTCATCGGATTAAAACCGAGGTTTGAATTCAAAATAGCCGTTTCAATCTGTGGGATCATTTGTTTTTCCCAGGGTTGCACTGAAATGGTACGAGCATCCGGAGTATTGACATTGGACATTTGAGAAAGGGGAGTCATGTTTCCATAGTAATCCACCATAACCGAGGAGAGCATAGATGGGCTCGCTTTCCCTGCCCGGATCTTAACCAGCTCCTTTTCCAGATGGGAAATGGCGTTCTGCATATTCTCTTTTGTGGCCTCCAGAATAAAAGTAACTTCTTCGTTCATAGGTCTGTGATTACGGGAAATTTACGATACGAATTTAAAGGTTCACAACGGTTCCGATGTTCTCGCCCGATACAATTCGCAATAAATTCCCTTGTTTATTCATATCAAAAACAACAATTGGCAATTCATTTTCCTGGCTGAGGGTAAAGGCAGTGGTGTCCATGACCTTCAAGCCTTTGCGCAGGACGTCTTCAAAACTGATTTTATCAAATTTCGTGGCGGATTTATCTTTTTCCGGATCACTGGTATAAATACCATCCACCCGCGTTCCTTTAAGGATGACGTCCGCCTCGATCTCTATGGCCCGCAATACTGCGGCTGAATCGGTGGTAAAATAGGGGTTTCCCGTACCTCCTCCGAAAATAACCACCCTGCCTTTTTCCAGGTGGCGCATGGCGCGCCGGCGGATAAAGGGTTCAGCTACCTCATTTATTTTAATGGCCGATTGCAAGCGTGTATCGACCCCTTTATGCTCCAGGGCAGATTGCAGGGCAAGTCCGTTGATAATGGTGGCCAACATCCCCATATGGTCTCCCTGGACCCGGTCCATTCCGCTGCTGGCTCCGGAAACTCCCCGGAAAATATTACCGCCTCCGATAACAATGGCTACTTCAATTCCCAGATCGCTGACCTCTTTGATCTCTTCGGCATAGGCAGCCAGTCTGGCCGGGTCAATGCCGTATTGTTGATCACCCATCAGGGCTTCCCCACTGAGTTTTAAGAGTATCCGTTTATATCGCATGAAATTGGGCTTGATTCCCGACAAAAATAATCAAAATTATGAGAGAACTTCTCACCTTTATGGAATCCACTCAAGGCAAATGTAGTTCAGGGGTATTGCAAACCAGATATAAAAAAAGCGCCCTGATTCAGGGCGCTTTTAAATTTCAAACAGTTATGAAGACTTAACCGAGAGCTACACGTGCAAAGCTGGTAACTTCCAGATTTGGCGCGACTGATTTTACATACTCGGAAACACTCATTTTGCTGTCCTTGATAAAATCCTGATTGACCAGGGTATTGTCTTTAAAAAACCGATTCAGTTTACCTGCAGCGATTTTATCGAGCATTGCTTCTGGTTTTCCTTCCTGACGCAATTGATCTTTGGCAATCTCGATTTCTTTATCGATAATCTCCTGATCTACCTCTGCTTCATTCAACGCAACCGGATTCATGGCAGCGGCTTGCATGGCGACATCCTTGGCCACCTCAGCTGCATTGGCTACAGCCTCAGAAAGACCCACAAGGGTGGCAATTTTATTTCCTGCATGAATGTAGGATCCTACAAAGGGTGCGCTTAGACGGTCAAAACCTCCGATTTCAATTTTTTCTCCAATAACTCCGGTTTGCTCAAGAAGCTTTTCCTGAACACTCAGACCTTTGAAATCGGCCGCTAAAAAGGCTTCCTTCGAATCGTAGTTCATCGCCAGGTCTGCAAGTTCATTTGCCAGAGTTACAAAACTCTCGTTCTTGGCAACAAAGTCTGTTTCACAATTCAGGGAGATGATCACTCCTTTGTTGTTGGCCTCATTTACTTTCGCAATAGCCGCTCCTTCAGAAGATTCACGGTCTGCACGCTTTGCAGCAACCTTTTGTCCTTTTTTGCGAAGGATCTCAATGGCTTTTTCAAAATCGCCTTCGGCTTCCACCAGGGCATTTTTACAATCCATCATTCCGGCTCCGGTACTCTTCCGTAATTTATTTACGTCAGCTGCGGTAATTTTTACCATGTTCTTATCATTTGTGGAATTCAAAGATTCCGTTTAACCATTTAAATATAGATTCAGGAAGGGCTTATTCAATGCCTCCTTTGACGCTTTCCTGCCATTCTTTAAGCTCATCCAGTTTTCCTTCGGCAACCATTTTGGCCTGTTTCGGCCAGGTACCCGGGTCCAGATGCGCCAATCTTGAATTGGCCTCATTGAGAATTTCCCTGATGCGCTCCGGGTCGGACTCCGACAGGATCGCAAAGGAATTTAATCCTGCATTCAAAAGAGCCTCTGCGGTTTTGGGACCGATTCCTTCAATAATAGTGAGGTCGATGTCCACAGCAGCAGATACTTCTTTTTTAGAAGCTTCCGTTTTCGGCTTTTCAGTCACTTCCGTTTTCTTTTCAGCAGCAGGAGCGGCTTTCTCAGGAGTCGCTTTTGCCTTCTTCACTTCAGCTTTGCCTTCCTTTGCAGCTTGGGGCGCGTCTGACTCGTTGCCTTCCTTGTCGGCTGCCTTCTCGGATTTGCGCTCTGACAATCCTTCAGCAATCGCCCGGGTCACCTCGCTCATAATGATAGCGATGGACTTTGAGGCATCGTCATTAGAAGGAATTACATAGTCGATAGGCTTGGGGTCTGAATTGGTGTCTACCATGGCGAAAATTGGGATATTCAGCTTCTCAGCTTCTTTTACCGCAATGTGTTCCCGCATGGTGTCTACCACAAAAATAGCTCCCGGAAGACGAGTCATATCTGAAATAGAACCCAGGTTTTTTTCCAGTTTGGCTCTCAGACGCTCTACCTGTAACCGCTCTTTTTTGGAGAGGGTATCAAACGTGCCGTCTTTTTTCATCCGGTCGATAGAGGTCATTTTCTTAACGGCCTTTCGAATGGTAACAAAGTTTGTCAGCATTCCTCCGGGCCAGCGCTCGGTGATGTAGGGCATGTTTACAGCGGAAACCTTTTCCGCCACAATGTCCTTGGCCTGCTTTTTAGTTGCGACAAAAAGGATTTTCCTTCCGGAAGCCGCAATTTTCTTAAGCGCTTCCGAAGCCTCATCCAGTTTGGCAACGGTTTTATAAAGGTTGATAACGTGAATTCCGTTGCGCTCCATATAGATGTAGGGCGCCATGTTCGGATTCCATTTACGGGTGAGGTGTCCAAAATGCACCCCAGCTTCTAAAAGATCTTTTACTTTAGCTTCAGTAGCCATGCTAATATATTTAGTTTACGTTCTTTGTAAGCGCAACAACAAAGTGGTAGTCTTCAGGAATTGATCCCTTCAGACATGCCTCTGTCGTTTAGATGCTAAACCAAATCTCCGGATCCTTTTAAAAAAGGAATTTTTCCGGGTTGTACTAGTTTCTCCGAAGAGAACTTATCAAGGAACAGGGTTAATAGTTTCCTGCAGGGCAGGGATATCAAAAACAACTCCTTCCGGGGAAACCGGAAGGAAATAAAATTCTAACGCTTGGAGAACTGGAATTTCTTACGGGCTTTCTTCTGACCGAATTTCTTCCGCTCCACCATTCTTGGATCACGCGTCAGCAAGCCTTCAGGTTTCAGGGCAAGCCTGTTTTCCTCATCCAACTCACACAGCGCTCTGGAAATCGCCAGACGGACCGCTTCGGCCTGACCTGTGATTCCACCTCCAAATACATTTATATTGACATCAAAGGCCTTTTCGTTTTCTGTAAGTGCGAAAGGCTGTTGTACTTTATACTGAAGGGTTGCAGTGGGGAAATAGTCTGCAAGATCCCGTTTGTTCACAGTTATTTTGCCTTCTCCATCAGAGAGATAGACCCTGGCAACGGCCGTCTTCCTTCGTCCGATTTTGTGAATTACCTCCATTATTTAAGGTCGTTTAAGTTGATTTGCTTTGGTTTCTGTGCCTCCTGATTGTGCTCAGTTCCTGCGTACACGTAGAGGTTCCTGAAAAGTTCGGCTCCTAAACGGTTTTTAGGAAGCATTCCCTTAACGGCTTTTTCTACCATGGCGGTAGGATTTTTATCCATCAGCTCACGTGCATTCTTTGAACGCTGACCCCCTGGATAGCCCGTGTAACGGATGTACGTCTTATCTTCCCACTTGTTCCCGGAAAGGGTGATCTTATCTGCGTTGATGACCACTACGTTGTCACCACAGTCCACGTGAGGAGTAAAATTCGGTTTCTTTTTGCCCCTGAGCATGCTCGCTACTTGAGAAGCAAGACGGCCCAGAGTCTGACCATCGGCATCGACCAGAACCCATTCTTTGGTGACGGTCTTTTTATTTGCCGAAATCGTTTTGTAGCTCAATGTATCCACTACCTGTATATTTAATTAAACACTTCAAGTCCGATAAACGGGCTGCAAATGTACGATTATAAAGTTGAATAACAAATGCGTTCAGTTCATATTTTTTCATTTCGTTTTGAATGCAGCCCACCCCTGCGTACTTCTTCGTAAACCCGGCCATTCCCGGACTTCAGCTGGTGTCTCAGTTTTTTAAAAGCCTCCCGCCGGGTGTAACATTCTGAAATGCGACAAGTCCTTTATATGTTAACTTCTTTGATTATTCCATGTACAAGTTGCGCTTACTCTTGCTCGGCCTTATGTTTACCGCGTTTTTGCAGGCACAGGATGCCGGGGAATCCGAAGTACATGTATCGACGGAAGATTCCTCTGGGGAAGATCGGTCTGTGGAAGTGGTCAAGAAGAAATACACCACAACAGGTATAATGCCTGAGGAGGCTCCCCAGATTGATGGTGCGCTCACCGATCCCATTTGGGATCGGGTCCCATGGGGCGGAGATTATATTGAATTTCAGCCTGATGAAAATACAGCCCCCAGCGTACAGACTAAATTCAAGATTCTCTACGATGCGAAAAATTTATATCTCGCCTTCAGATGTTATGACCCGGAGCCTGAAAAAATTGAGCGAAGGCTCTCCCGCAGAGATGGATTTGCCGGGGATTGGGTAGAGGTGAACATAGATAGCTATAATGACAAGCGTTCGGCCTTTTCATTTTCAATCACCGCCGCCGGAGTCAAGGGAGATGAATTTGTTTCCAATAATGGAAACAACTGGGACAGTAGCTGGAATCCGATATGGTATACCAAAACAAAGATCGACAGCGAAGGCTGGACGGCCGAGATACGGATACCGCTGAGTCAGCTAAAATTCAGCGATGCCGCAGAGCAGGTATGGGGCCTGCAGTCTACACGGCGTTTTTTCCGGGAAGAGGAGCGCTCTTTGTGGCAGCGCAAGCCTATTGATCAGCCGGGGTGGGTAAGTGAATTCGGCGAACTTCACGGACTTCAAAACCTCGAACCCCAAAACCAGCTCGAAATACAGCCCTATACAGTAGTGCGAAGCAGGAGTTTTGAAGCAGATCAGGGGAACCCTTTCGAAGATGGAAGCGATTTAGATCTTACCGCAGGGCTGGACGCCAAAATCGGTATCACCAATGACCTGACACTCGACCTGACGGTAAACCCGGATTTTGGTCAGGTAGAAGCGGATCCCTCTGCTATTGCCCTGGACGGTTTCCAGATTTTCTTCAGGGAACAACGCCCGTTTTTCGTCGAGAACAAAAACATTTTTGAACTCCCGGTTTCGCCTTCAATTGCGGGGAATACCTTTGGTTCTGACAATGTGTTTTATTCCAGAAGGATCGGAAGGAATCCTCAGGGTTCACCGGACCTCAACGAGGGAGAATACGCAGATATACCCGAGAGTACCCCATTACTCGGGGCGGCAAAATTCAGTGGGAAAACTCAAAATGGCTGGTCTGTAGGCCTGCTGGAAAGCCTGACGGCCCGCAGGACGGCGACGATAGATGCCAATGGGGAAAGGACGGATGAAGTCGTAGAACCCCTCACCAATTACCTTGTCGGGAGGCTTCAGAAGGACTTTAATGAAGGGGACACCTATATCGGGACTATTTTTACAGCAACCAACAGGGAAGAACTGCCAGCTTCTTTAGATTTCCTGCATACAGCCGCCTACTCGGGAGGCCTTGATTTTAAACACCAGTGGAATAACCGCGACTGGTATCTCGGCGGGAGTTTGATCTGGAGCCATATCCTGGGAAGCGAAGAGGCCATCCTGAGAACACAGGAGAGTATTACCCACCTGTTTCAAAGGGAGGGCGCCTCACATGTAGCGGTGGATCCGGAGCGGACCTCCCTGTCCGGAACCGGGGGAAACCTGCAGCTTGGAAAAGTCGGTAATGGTCATTGGCGCTTTGAAAGTGGGGCTACCTGGAGGTCCCCTGAACTGGAACTGAACGATATTGGATTTCAGCGTCAGGCCGATGATATCCGGCATTATACCTGGGTGGCCTATCAGACGCTGAAACCGGACGAAACCTTCCGCCGGGTCGGGATTAATTACAATCATTGGGCCGTATGGGATTTTGGAGGTTATTTGAACAATATCCGCTTCAATACAAATAGTTTTCAGAACTGGGCCAATAACTGGTTTACGAACATTGGGTTTAATTATGCCCCCCGGCAGTATTCTAATTTTGCGCTCCGCGGTGGCCCCCGCCTCAGAATTTCGCCCGAACTCAGTTTCTGGAATGGATTAAATACAGACTCGAGAAAGAAATTGAGTTTCAGCTTTTTCCACAATGGAGCGAAGGCGACGGATAATTCCTATTGGAGATACTCTGTGGAGGCCGGTTTTTCCTATCAGCCTACAAATGCCCTTCAATTATCCGTATTTCCGAACTTCAGCCGTAACGAGGACAAACTTCAGTTTGTCGACAACCTGTCGGTGGACGGACAGCCGCGGTACCTGAATGGTTCGATTTCGCAGGAAACCTTTTCGATGTCCCTGCGGTTGAACTATACCATCAATCCCAACCTGACGATTCAGTACTGGGGCCAGCCCTTTATCTCTAATGGGTTGTATACGGATTTTAAAACAGTTACGGATCCGCTGGCTGAACGTTTTGAAAATAGAATCCGGCAATACGGTCCGGGAGAAATCAGCCTCTCGGATGAAGTGTACAGTGTGGATGAAAACGGTGACGGAAATTCGGACTTCAGCTTTGGGAACCCGGATTTTTCTTTCGTGCAATTCCGGTCAAACCTGGTCATCCGCTGGGAGTATATTCCGGGCTCTGAACTTTTCCTGGTTTGGTCGCAGGACCTCACCACCTCCGGAGATCCGAATGAGGCGCTTCTGGGAGGATTGGAATCCAATATTTTTGGTGATGCGATACCCAGGAACACCCTCTTGTTAAAGGCGACCTACCGCTTTGCTTTTTAAGGAGGTCTGTTATACGATTTCTTTAAAAAAATCGTTTGTTATCAATACTATATCCAATACACTATGAAACTGAAATCATTCCTCTCAGGATTATTTATCGTCCTGCTCCTCTCCTGCTCCTCAGATGACGATGGAGATTCAGGTTCAAATTCTATTGTGGGAAGCTGGGATGCGGTATCCCTTCAGCTGGATTCTGGTTCCCAGGAAGAACAGAGCTTAGTTGACTTTTTTAATCTTCTTGCAGCCCAGGAGTGCTATCTCATCTCAATGATTCTGGAAGCAGACAATGGGGCTACGCTGCTCACGTCCATTGACTATCTGGATTTATCGGGTCTTTTTACAGGGAACCTGAGTATCGATTGCCCTACCGAGAGCGATTCGGAAACTGCGACATATTCCTTTGAAAATGACCAGCTTCGAATCACCGATTCCAACGGGATCACCACCTCTGTGGATGCCAACCTGAACGGAGACCGGCTCACCTTGTTTATAGAGGGCGAAGAATTTGATGACCTGGAGGTTTCCGGTTCCCTGATTTTTGAAAGGCGGTAACCCGTTTCCTGTACTTTATTAGTTTTAATGGGCTTCCAGCCAGTTGTCTCCCACTCCGATATCTACAATCAGAGGCACTGACAGGGAATACGCCTGCTCCATTTCTGTTTTGATGAGGTTCCGGACGACTTCTAATTCGGGTTTATAGACATCAAAAACCAGCTCATCGTGAACCTGTAGCAGCATTTTTGTGCGATAGGCACCTGCCTGTAATTTTTCCTGTATCCGGATCATGGCAATTTTGATGATGTCTGCCGCACTGCCCTGTATCGGGGCATTAATGGCATTGCGCTCCGCAGCCCCCCGAACTATGGCATTACTACCGTTGATGTCCTTGAGGTACCTTCTGCGCCCGAGGACTGTTTGGACGTACCCGTGTTCGCGGGCAAAATCGATTTGGTCACTGATGTACGTCCGGAGTTTGGGATAGGTTTTATAGTAGGTCTCAATGAGTTCTTTGGCTTCGGTTCTGCTCAGGTCGGTCTGGTTGCTCAAACCGAATGCCGAAACCCCATAGATGATACCGAAATTTACAGTTTTCGCATTGGACCGCTGTTCGCGGCTTACCTCCGCCAGGGGCACCTGGAATACCTGCGCCGCCGTGGCGGCATGAATGTCTTCACCTCTTTTGAAAGATTCAATCATCGTGGTTTCCTCACTAAGGGCAGCGATAATTCTCAATTCAATTTGGGAATAGTCGGCCGCGAGTAACTGGTAGTCTTTATTTCTGGGAATAAAGGCCTTGCGGATCTCACGACCCCTCTCTGTGCGGATCGGAATGTTTTGCAGGTTGGGATTGTTACTGCTCAAGCGTCCTGTGGCTGCAACGGTCTGCATATAATCTGTGTGTACCCGCCCGGTGGAAGGCGCTACCTGTTCCGGCAGAGCATCGACGTAGGTACTTTTGAGTTTCGACAGGCCGCGATATTCCAGTACATCCCTGATGATGCCGTGGTCTTTGGCCAGGACCGCGAGTACATCTTCTGCCGTCGAATACTGACCGGTTCTTGTTTTTTTAGGCTTGGCGATCAGTTTAAGTTTATCGAAAAGGATTTCTCCCAATTGTTTTGGCGACCCGATATTGAAAGTTTCCCCCGCGGCTTCATAAATAGACTGTTCCAGGGAAGCGATATCCCTGTCCAAAGCTTTAGAAAGGTCCCCGAGAAACTCAGTATTCAGGTTTATGCCCTCCAGTTCCATAGCGGCCAGGACGCGGAGGAGCGGAATTTCAATATCCTTAAAAAGCGACTCTGTACCTGCAGCCTTTAATTCCGGTCTGAAGGCCTGTGAGAGCTGCAGGGTAATATCTGCATCTTCCACAGCGTATTCTGTAATCTGGGCAACGGGAACATCCCGCATACTGAGCTGGTTTTTCCCTTTTTTTCCGATAAGTTCCGTTATGGGCACCGGACGATAATCCAGGTAGGTTTCCGCCAGTACATCCATATTATGGCGCATGTCCGGATTGATCAGGTAGTGGGCGAGCATCGTATCGAATAGCGGTCCTTCAACTGAGATCCCGTACTTATCGAGTACTTTAATGTCGTATTTCAGATTCTGACCGATTTTTTCGATGGTTTTCTTTTCGAAAAATGGACGTAATTTCTCAATTAAGGTGTCTGCTTCGGCCCTTTCTTCGGGAAAGGGAAGATAAAAACCTTTGTGTGCTTCCCAACTAAAGGCAATACCGACCAATTCTGCCTTAAGTGGATCTAAAGAGGTAGTCTCCGTATCAAAACAAACCTGGGGTTGTTCCTCCAGGCGCTGCAGAAATAGACGAAGGGCCATGTCCCCCTCAACAGGTTGATATAAATGGGAGACTTCAGATATAGTCTTTCGGCCGGTGTAGTCTTCCACAACAGGGGCATCCGAATTCCCGCCAAAGAGCGAAAACTGCCCGCTGCCTGCTTGCTTTGGATTTTCTTTTACCGATTCCGGGCCCTCAGACCCGGCAGGTATTGTGGGTGTACCGGCAGGAGCAAATAAGTTCAGGAATTGCTCCTTCAATCTGCGGAATTCCAGTTCTTCGAAGAGTTGTTGTACCTGCTGGCTGTCGGGAAGACTTAATTCATAATCCTTTTCATCAAACTGCACTTCACAATCCACACAGATTGTGGCCAGTTTTTTAGACAATCTCCCGAGTTCGGCATTGTCTTCCACCTTCTCTCGCATTTTGCCCTTGAGCTTGTCTGTATTCTGCAGAAGGCCTTCGAGCGATCCGAATTCCTCCAGGAATTTTTTGGCGGTCTTATCCCCAACCCCGGGGAGTCCCGGAATGTTGTCACTGCTGTCACCCATCATGCCCAAATAATCGATTACCTGTTCCGGACGCTCTACGCCAAACCGCTTTTGGATTTCTGGTATCCCCCAGATTTCGATTCCATTTCCCATACGGGAGGGCCTGTACATAAAAATATTTTCGGATACCAGTTGTCCAAAATCCTTATCCGGGGTAACCATATAGACCAAGTAGTCTTCTTTTTCGGCCTGTTTGGCCAGGGTACCTATAATATCATCTGCCTCGAGGCCCGAAACTTCGATACAGGGGATATGCATGGCCTGGAGAATTTTTTGAATCCAGGGTACTGCTACCCTGATGGCATCGGGAGTTTCCAGACGGTTCGCCTTGTAGTCGGCGAACAATTCCGTGCGCTCGACGCTACCGTCCTTATCAAAACATACTGCCAGATGATCCGGCTTTTCTCTGCGGATCACATCAAAAAGGGAATTCATAAAACCCATAATGGCTGAGGTGTCCATCCCCTTTGAATTGATCCTTGGATTTTTAATCAGGGCGTAATAGCCCCTGAAGATTAGTGCATAGGCATCCAGGAGGAAAAGGCGTTTTTTTTCAGACATGACCAGGTGATTTCAAAGATTCCAAAGCTACTAAGATTCTCATGATTTCAGGTAACTCTCTACAGGGGTATTCCGGTGTCCTTTAGAATCGTACTGCCGGTAACTAAATCCGGGATGGATGCAATACCCCCCGGTTTCTCCTTTGGTATTCAAGGCGATAAAACCGATCTGGAAATCCGTCCTGCCCGCATTTTTTTTCATAATGCGATGTACCCCCTCCCGACAGGCCTCTTCAGGGCTTTTGCCCTGCCGCATTAATTCCACAATCAGGAAACTGCCTACAGTGCGCACCACTTCCTCACCCATTCCGGTGGCAGTAGCCGCTCCAACTTCGGGGTCCACATACAGCCCTGCCCCGATAACCGGAGAGTCTCCCACACGACCCCGGAGTTTATAGGCCATGCCGCTGGTGGTACATGCGCCGGCCAGATCTCCTCTGGCGTCCAGCGTCAGCATACCAATAGTGTCGTGGTTTTCAATATTGATTACAGGAGCGTACTTCGCCGTTTTTTTCCACTCCATCCATTCTTTGCGGGAGTTTTCGGTAAGCAGATCCGTCCGGGAAAACCCCTGTTCTGTTGCAAATTGGGAAGCCCCGTCGCCCACTAAAATAACGTGGGGTGTTTTTTCCATAACCTTGCGGGCTACGGAAACGGCGTGTACGAAGCCTTCGAGACCCATAACTGCTCCACAATTGCTTTTGGAGTCCATGATACACGCATCCAGTGTGACAAAACCATCGCGGTCCGGTCGGCCTCCCAGGCCTACGGTCTGATTATCAGGATCGGCTTCTTCCACCATAACGCCCTGCTCGGCGGCATCAAGGGCTGTACCCCCTGCCTGGAGCACAGACCATGCCTTATCGGTAGCATTGCCAAAATCCCAGGTGCAGATAACCAGAGGCCCTTCAACGCGTATTTTTTCGGACCCTTTAGTTCCGGTTTCCGCACAGGAAATCAGGGGTGCCGTTCCCAGTACGGCTGCGGAGCTCAGGGCGGAATTCTTCAGGAATTTTCTTCGGTGCATAGGCGGAAGGAATTACATTTAGGGCATTAAAGATAGGGAATGAAGGTAGAAGTATGCGTAACATCGGTGGAGGCTGCCAAAATTGCCGAACGGGCCGGCGCTGACCGGCTCGAACTGTGTTCAGAACTGGCGGTCGGCGGGGTGACTCCATCGGCAGGATTGTTGCAGGCTATTCGAGATGCGGTTGGCATACCCGTATATGTACTGATTCGTCCCCGCAGTGGTGACTTCACTTATTCCGAACATACATTTTCGCAAATGCTTCGGGATATTTCCTATTGCAGGGAATTGGGTTTTGATGGGATTGTCACCGGGTGCCTGCATGCCGATAACCGCCTGGACCGGATAGGGATGGGACATCTGGCCGGGGCTTGTGCAGACCTTCACCTGACCTTCCACCGCGCATTTGACCGTATTCCCGATTGGGAATCGGCGCTTTTGGAACTCGAGGCCATGGGGGTTGATACGATATTGACCAGCGGTCAGGCCGCATCCGCCGTTCAGGGGTTTTCCCGTCTGGAGGAATTGGTTCAAAGGACTGGCTGCGGGATCATGCCCGGAGGGGGTATTCGCCCTTCAAACCTTGAAAAGTTTATAGGAAAGGGATTCGAGGCGGTACACCTGAGCGCCCTCGAACATCCCGAACCCGAATTATTTTTGGGTGTGCCCCTCAATACGCCCGGGCTGCTGAGGGAGGGGACGCCACTCTTGCCGGATGCCGGGATGATCGAGACCGTTGTCAGGGCGATTAAGGCAGGCCGGAAATAGGCGAAACGCCTTTTAAACAAGTATATTTGTAAAAAACATTATGCTCCGCTGGATTCTGTTTGTCGTTGTTTATCTGGCAATGGGTCTGTACACCCTGCAGGCACTCCGTTCGGCTACGCGTTACCCCTGGTTGTACTACCTCTATGTGGTTATTGCGCTGCTGATCCTCGGAAATTTTATCTATCAGTTTACCGTTGGCGATGAAACGGGAAGGGTTTTGAATCGGCCCAAGAGCTACGCCTTTGGTTTTCTGATCGCCATTCTCACCTTTAATCTGATCACCATGTTCTTCCTGTTTTCGGAAGACCTATACCGTCTTTTTGCTGGGGGCTATCAAAGGTTATTTGGCGGTGACAGGGAATTCACACTGCCCGAGCGCAGGCGGTTTCTGAGTCTTATAGCCCTGGGCATTGCGTCCCTTCCTTTTGGGGCTTTGCTCTATGGGATGTACCGGGGTAAATACAGGTTCAGGGTCTTGAAATACGATCTTGAATTTAAAGATCTTCCCGCTGAATTCCACAATTATACCATTACCCAGATATCAGATATCCATAGCGGCAGTTTTGATAACCGAAAGAAGATTGAATACGGGGTATCCCTGATTAATGAACAGCAAAGCGATGTAATTCTGTTTACGGGGGATTTGGTCAATAATAAAACCAGTGAGATGGTTCCCTGGGCAGATTTATTCGGAACCCTTGAGGCCACGGATGGGAAATATTCGATTTTGGGCAACCATGACTACGGGGATTACATCCCCTGGGATACCGAAGAGGCCAAAGCACAAAACCTGGAAAACCTCAAGGAATTACAACGAAAAATGGGTTTTGACCTGCTACTCAATGAAAATCGATATCTCAAAAAGGGAGACGGGCGCATAGCATTAATCGGGGTTGAAAATTGGGGCCGGGGCGGTTTTAAAAAGGCCGGGGATCTGAAAAAGGCCTCAGATGGGATAGCCCCGGAGGATTTTAAAATTCTCCTCAGTCACGACCCTTCGCACTGGGAAGACCAGGTCATACATGATAAATTGCATTACCACCTCACCCTGAGCGGACATACCCACGGGATGCAGTTTGGGATTGAAATCCCGGGGTGGATCAAGTGGAGTCCGGTGAAGTGGCGCTACAAATACTGGGCGGGAATTTATGAAGAGCGGGGACAGTTCATCAATGTGAACAGGGGCTTTGGGTTCCTCGGCTATCCCGGACGGGTAGGTATCTGGCCGGAGATTACGGTGATCCGGCTCAGGAAAACCGGTCTGAGTTAGTTTTGATCCGACCAACGGCCCGAATTCGCAGGGGTTCATCCCGAATTTCACAATTTTTGTTACATTTGAGCCTAAACCCAACACCTGCCATATGTCTAAATTCGGGGAAATAATCGATCAGGAAATTCCTGTTTTGCTGGATTTCTACGCAGAGTGGAACGAAAATTCAACGTCCATGCATCCCGTCCTCAGGGATGTGGCTGCGGCTCTTGGAGATAAGGGCAAAGTGATTAAAATAGACGTGGATAAGAATAAAGAACTCTCCCAGGCGCTTCGTGTTAAGGGGCTTCCAACCCTGATTATCTACAAAAGAGGAGAAATGGTGTGGCGACAAAGTGGAGAGCAGGATGCCAATACACTTATTGGAATCCTGAACGAATATATCTGAGAATCGTCCCCAGAGTATTTTTACAATTTAACGCACCCCGATTTTATTCCTCTATAGTCTCTGGAACAGAAGTGGTGTCCGGAAGCTCCGTGTCAATAGCATCCTGAGCGATAGAATCCACAGGGGCAGGAGGAGGCACTGTTCCTGGTATCTCGGGCAATTCATCCAGGAAGGTGTCCTGATAAAAGCCAAACTTGTCGAGTTGTTCGTTAAAATCCCGGGTTTCCTTTTCAGCGAGTTCCCTGTCGTCATTCTCGATGGCAATATCGATGACCCGTTTATAAGCCTCCATGTCCGCCAGAATATCTTCAATCTGCTCATACTGTTGATCTAAAGGAACATTTTCATAGTACTCCAGACGATCTTTGTAAATCGTCCTGAGTTTTTCAAATAACGCCCGCGCCTTTACAGTCTCCCCGGTTTTGTAATAGCCATCCAGAAAAGGTTCGGCAAAGGTGTAAAAACCGTAGTATTCCAAGGGCATATTGGTCATGGCCAAATCGATCACCTCGCGCGCCTTTTCGACCTGGTTCTCAGCGATGAGCTGCTCGGTCAGACGTGCCAGATTGCTTCTCAGGGACAGACCTTGTGAACGGGTTTGAGGGTCGTGGTAGACGTCGGAACTCCCGGAATTGCCCCATTCCCAATTCATCACCTTTTCATACATCAGGTCTGTATCAATACGCCCCATCTCAAAAGGGCTTCTGTTTTTTGTGCGTATAGGCACTAATTTATAAGCCATGCCATCCAGTTGCAGGTATTCTTTCATCCAGAGATATTCGGCATCGTCAAAACTGCCTCCAGAGAAATATATAGGGCGCTCCCAGTCGTTATTGGCGAGAATATCGAGCATCAGGATCCGATTTTTCGCAAGGGCCCCGGGGAGATCGATATCGATATAATCGACAATCAGGGCGGAGTCTTTTTCTTTGACCAGACCGCTTTTAAGGACATTCTCCTTATTGACCGGCAACCTGATTTTGTCTGTAGGATAGTAGACCAGATCTAAGGTGCTCTCCGGATACTCACTGACATCGGCTCCATTTTTTTCCAGATAATACCGGAGTTTTGTCTCTGGCCGGTCACTGCCGACCCAATTCATAAAATCCTTTATATCCCATCGGTTTTCGGTAATCTTTTGAAAGTAGATCACATCGCGGTTCCCGTACCTGTAGAGTTTATGGGTAAGCTGGGATGGAATAGGCGCACTCTCATATGCTTTGTGCTTCATTTGGTCTACATACCAGTCCGTAGCAAACAGGCTGGTGCAAATGACGCGGACATCGGTCCGATAGTTTTCAATTTCCTGAACATACCAAAGCGGGAAAGTATCATTGTCTCCTATGGTAAAAAGCATAGAGCCCGCATCCTCTTCACAGCTGTCCAGGTAGGTCATGGCTGCGGCACGCGCCGTATAACGCCCGGAACGATCGTGGTCATCCCAGTTTTCAGCACCCATCAGCACGGGTACCGCAAGCAGGCAGGCCAGGGTAACGGCGGGGGCCCAGATTTTAGGTGAAATCCATTTCTTGAATTCCTCGTACAGGCCGAGGACGCCCAGGCCCACCCACATGGCAAAAATATAAAATGACCCGACCAGGGAATAATCGCGTTCCCGGGGTTGAAAAATGTAGGGGTTGGTATAGAACTGAATAGCTATTCCTGTGAAAAGGAAAAAAACAAAGAGCACCCAAAATTGCTTCGGATTTCTGGAAACCTGGAAGACCAGTCCGATAATCCCCAGCAGGAGGGGTAGGAAAAAGTAGGTGTTCCGGCCTTTATTGTCGAGCTTGTCCTGCGGAAGATTGTCCTGACTGCCCAACCGTAGCGCGTCGATAAAACCAATCCCGCTGAGCCATTCTCCCTGGCCATTGTAGCGCCCCTGCATATCGTCTTGTTTTCCTGTAAAATTCCACATGAAATAACGCCAGTACATATACCCGAACTGAAAACTCAGCATGTATTGTATGTTTTGCCAGAGGGAGGGAGGGTGCACTTCAATATATTCCCCGAAGCGCCTTAAAAAGCTCATATACTGATCCGTCTCAATTTCCCCGTTCTCAAGGCCTTCACGAACTTGTTGGGCCGCCGTTCGCAATTCCTCATTGTTAGTCTTCAGGCTGAAATCGAGCGGGCCAAAAAATTTCATATAGTTCTCAGCATGCTGGTCGCTCCACATCCGCGGCAGCAGACCCATATGATCCGTGTTCGGTCCCGGAAGGGCTTCCTTGTATTTGTTGACCACTATGTACTTTCCAAGAGCTTCATCTCTCTCGTATTTAGGCTTGTCATCCCGGTTTTCACCCGGGGCAGCAAAAAGATCTGAGAAGTAGGCGCCATAAACAGGACTGTCCACTCCCGGATACTGTTCCCGGTTGTAATACGCAAGCAAGGCTCGGGCATCTTCCGGATTATTCTCATTGATTACCGTATTGGCATTGGCGCGTATGGGAAGCATCAGCCATGAAGAAAAACCGATAAATAAAAAGAGGCCGCAAAGAATGAGGGTATTGGCCGTGAGGAAATTATTTTTACGGGTATAACGCAATCCAAAGTAGAAGGTGGCCGCAAATACTACCCCCATAATCAGGGTTCCCGAATTAAAGGGAAGCCCCACTTCATTGATAAAGAAGACCTCACTCCATCCGAATACTTTCAAAACGTAAGTCAGGGAAAACTTATAAACCAAAATCAAAACCAGTATTACGGCCAGATTAGCCAGCAGAAAGTTCTTTACGGTGGTTTCCTTATATTTTTTAAAGTAGTACAAAAGCCCAATGGATGGAATAGCGAGGAATCCCATGAACTGAATCCCAAAGGTCAACCCGACGACAAATGAGATGAGAATGAGCCAGCGGTTGCCCGTTGGAGAATCGAGGTTATCGGTCCATTTGAGCCCCAGCCAGAAGAGTAGGGACATGACCAGACTAGCCATGGCATAGACCTCGGTCTCTACGGCGTTAAACCAGAAACTGTCTGAAAAGGCCAGGGTGAGTGACCCGACCAGTCCGGCACCGAGAACAGCTATGGCTTTCGGGTTGGATAGTGGAGTGTCTGTGACGACCAGTTTCCGGCCCAGATTGGTCAGGGTCCAGAACATAAACAGGATGGCAAAAGCACTTGAAACCCCGGACATGAGATTGACCATCAGGGCTACCTTGTCTGCCTCAGGGGCGAACAGGGCAAAAAAGGCTCCCACCATTTGGAAGAATGGCGCTCCCGGTGGGTGCGCTACCTGAAGTTTGGCAGAGGTGGAAATGTATTCTCCGGCATCCCAAAAACTGCCGGTGGGTTCTACCGTTAGAATGTACGTTACAAGAGCTATAAAAAAAACAAACCACCCAGTTAGGGTGTTCCATTTTTCAAAATTTTTGGCAACCATGTATTTTGATTATTAGCTGGTATGGGGCGAATTTAGTAATTAATGGTCAGACCCGACTTTCTTTTTGTTAAAGCTTTAACACGTCGATCCCCCATTTCCATGCTTAAAACAGCTGAAAAAATCTTTGGCCTAATCAAAGTTTATTTTAAATTTGCACGCTCCATTGGAATTGGCCCATGGTGTAATTGGCAACACTACTGATTTTGGTTCAGTCATTCCAGGTTCGAGTCCTGGTGGGCCAACAAAAATCCCCTCCCGTTTTGGTGAGGGGATTTTTATTTTTCAAAACACGGCGGGCTAGGCGCCGGCTTCGAAAGTCAAAAAAGTAACATCCATTCCATCAAGAGCCTTTTTTAGGGCATCAGAAGGGGAACCGTACAGACTACCCGAGAACTCAGACAGCGCCATAAGTTCCTGAAGATGTGGCCCGACATTTTTCATGTGTGCGAAAACCGCGTCATCGCCCTTATAGGTCTCCAGGACGTCACAGATACTGCGATCGTCATTGTAAAACCAGTCATAACGGGTGCATCCCGCATTTAATTCATTTTCGCGGACTGCCGCAATACATTTGGATGCAATGCTGTGAAAAGCATCTGATTTACCGGATTGGATTTTAAATCGAGCGGTAAGGTGAAGGTGTGCCATATGAGGTGCTTATTGTATGATGGAAAGGAAGGTACAAATTCATTTTGAAAATGAAGTATGCATCAGGGATTTGAAATGCTGCCTGCCGATTGGAGATTGCAGGGGCTGGGCATACATTGAAACTAGGGGAGGGGGGGCTCCCCCCGCTAAATTAGCAACGCCGGATCACAGAGTCCCGGAACAGGGTTTTTGCACCCTGGTGCAGAGGATGCTTCCAGTACAATCAGCGGGGATTCAAATCAGCGTGCATCGTCTGTAAATCTTTCCCCATCCTCATTTTCAGGCTTTTCATCTGCAGGCACCCCATCTGTGGATTCTTCTTCGTAGGCCGCCTCCCGCAGTTCAAACTCCTCCTCCAACTCGTCGAGCAATGTTGCAGGTTTCTTTTTCTCGCGAATCATCGCCCAGGTCATAATAAGACTTGTGCCTATAATAATGAATAACAGAATGCCGGGTTCGAAACCGGGTACGGCAGCCTCTTTGGGAATGGCGTAAAACAGCAATACAGTGATAAGTCCGCGAGGGGCTATAAAGAGTTGTGGCCGGATATCGGACCCTATAAATGTGCGCAGCAGTACAAAGCGGATGGCATAGACCGAAATCAGGATGGACAGGCTCACCAGCAGGACCTGAAGCTTAAAAAGAGAAGAAAGCACGATGGTAATCCCGAAAACCACAAAAAAGAATGTACGCACTACAAAGGCGGATTCCAGAGTGATAATGTGCAGCTCATGGTAGATCTGTTTGGCTCGTTCAGGTTTTAAAAAACGCTTTAACGGGCCAAAGAAAAACAAGCGCATGTTCGCAATAACCAACCCGAAGATCAGGATAATGATCAGGGAGGATAGGTGGAGCTTTTTTCCAAGGGCATAAAGCAAGAGCAGGACAGCAATGAGCAGGAATTGTTTGGCCTGAGAGCGAATTTGCTGGAAGACAATAATCAAAATGTAACTGGCAATAAGGGCGACGATAACAGTCAGGGCGAGACTGCCGGCAAATACTTCGGGGCTCTGGGCCTCCACAGGATTCAACTGTCCTTCGAGAAAATAGAACAAGACAATGCCCAGGATGTCTGAAAATGTGCTTTCATATACGTGAAATTCTTTTTTGACTGCCGAAAGGCCTCCGACACTGGGGATAATGATGGCGCTGGAAAGGATGGACAGGGGAGTGGCATAGATCCACGCATTTATCATTTCCATACCGGGAATCAGCGTATGCAGAATCCAGGCGGCAACCCATGTGGAGGCAAGCAATCCGAGGGCGGCAACGGCCATAGCTTTTAGAATAGGCCAGATTTTGTCTTTTCTCAGTTCCAGTTCCAGGGCGGCTTCCAGGACAATCATTATCAGCCCGATAATACCGAGTACTTCCAGGACCGGAAAAAAATCGGGTAAATCCCGGACAAAGTTCTTCATCGCGTATTGCAAAATCAGGCCCAGGGTAATTAACATTAAAACGGCAGGGATATTTGTCCGCTTGGCGAGATGGTTAAACCAAAAGGACAGTATCAGAATCAGGCAGGCCTCAATGATCAGATTGTACGAGGAGAAGATTTCCATAAAGCAGGATCGTATGGGTATATGAATAGGATCAATTAAAGGTACACGGATTTGGGAATAACGCGAGATCAGTCAGAGGAATTGTTTTCACACATCGAATATGTTGAATTCAAAAAAAGTAGTATATTTGCGCCACTGAAAGAATTATTGGTATTCATGAGGGGACATAAGTCCCCTCTTTTATTGCCACTATTTTAAGAGGAAAAAAATGACTGGCAGTGGGTTGCAGCAACGGGTAGAAATGCTTCTTCAGGAGGCATTTGAAAAGCGACCGGATCTGTTTCCGATTTCCCTGAAGGTTGGAACAGACCAAAGCATCCGGGTTATTGTCGATGGGGACAACGGAGTGAGTCTTCAGGATTGTATGGAAATTAGCAGGGCTGTGGAACACCAGCTCGACAGGGAAGAGTTCGACTTTTCTCTGGAAGTGAGTTCGGCAGGAGCCACTGCTCTTCTGGAACTTCCCAGACAGTACCCCAAGCATCTCGGCAGAACCCTTGAGGTGAAAACTGAAGATTTGGAAGTAAAAGGGACTCTGGAGTCTGTGGGAGCGCAGGAGATTGTCCTGAGCTGGAAAGCACGGGAACCCAAGCCAATTGGCAAGGGAAAGCATACTGTTCGGAAAGAGGAGGTTATTCCATTTTCCGAAATACAAAAGGCGAAAGTTGTTTTAAAATTCTAAGTGTAGCGTAAGAAATGGAAAATCTTGCATTGATCGAGTCCTTTTCGGAGTTTAAGGACGATAAGTTTATTGACCGGGTAACCCTCATGGCCATTTTGGAGGAAGTCTTCAGAGGAGCCCTGAAGCGAAAATTTGGATCGGATGATAATTTTGATATTATTATCAATCCGGATAAGGGCGATTTGGAAATTTGGAGAAACCGCACCGTAGTTCCCGATGGAGAGGTCGAGGAACCCAATGAAGAAATATCGCTGTCTCAGGCAAGGAAAATTGAGCCGGATTTTGAAATTGGAGAAGATGTTTCTGAAGAAGTTAAGTTAAAGGATCTCGGACGTCGGGCGATTCTGGCACTCCGGCAGAATTTGATCGCCAAGATTCACGAACACGACAATACAACGATATACAAACAGTTTAAGGACCTGGAAGGGGAGATTTATACCGCTGAGGTTCATCATATTCGCCACCGTGCGATAATCCTTCTCGATGATGAAGGAAATGAAATCATTATGCCCAAGGAGAAGCAGATCCCTTCTGACTTTTTCAGGAAAGGGGACAATGTTCGGGGGATTATTGAAAGTGTGGAGCTTAAAGGAAATAAGCCTCTGATCATCATGTCCAGAACCTCACCTGTTTTTCTTGAGCAATTGTTTCATCAGGAAATACCGGAGGTTTTCGACGGCTTAATCTCAGTGAAGAAAGTGGTTCGCATCCCCGGAGAAAAAGCAAAAGTAGCTGTAGACTCTTATGACGACAGGATCGACCCGGTGGGCGCTTGTGTTGGGATGAAAGGATCGAGAATTCACGGGATTGTCCGGGAGCTTGGCAACGAGAATATAGACGTTCTGAACTGGACGAACAATCCTCAGTTGATGGTTACCCGGGCGCTGAGTCCGGCAAGGGTGTCCATGGTAAAGCTCAACGATGAGAACATGACAGCCCAGGTGTACCTCAAGCCGGAGGAAGTTTCCAAAGCCATTGGGCGGGGAGGACATAATATCCGACTTGCCGGAAAATTAACCGGATACGAAATTGATGTATTCCGGGAGGGTGTGGAAGAAGATGTAGAACTTACCGAATTCTCTGATGAAATCGAAGATTGGGTAATTGTAGAATTTAGAAAAATAGGTTTGGATACCGCCCGTAGCGTATTGGAACAAGACGTTGACGATCTGGTTAAAAGAACCGATTTAGAGGAAGAGACCATTTTAGATGTAATCCGTATCCTCAAGGAAGAATTAGAAGATTAAGCTATATTAGCACCTTAATTAGCGAAAAAAGAGCGCACGAAATTTATGGCAGAGAACGCGACCATAAGGCTTAATAAAGTCCTGAGAGAACTCAATATTTCATTGGATCGGGCTGTGGATTATCTCACAGCGCAGGGTCATGAGGTGGATGCCCGCCCCACGACGAAGATTTCCGACGAAATATACCAGGTTTTATTGGAAGAATTCCAGACGGACAAAAGCAAAAAGGTTGCCTCCAAGGAAGTCAGCGAAGAGAAACGGAAGGAGAAAGAGGCCATCCGATTGCAACTGGAGCAGGAGTTGGAGGAGAAACGAATCGCGCGGGAAAAGCGCGCCCAGCCTGAGGTAGTTAAAGCCAAGGGAGAATTAAGCGGTTTAAAGACTGTGGGTAAAATCGATCTCGATGGCCCAAAGAAACCTGCAGCCCCGAAACCTGAGCCTGTCCCTGAGCCTGTCCCTGAGCCTGCCCCTGAACCTGAGGTTGCGAAAACCGAGGAAAAGGTTGCAGAAAAACCCGTAGTTGAAAAAGTTGTAGAAACACCTGAGGTGCCTCCAGTGGAAGCCAAAGTTGAAGAGCCTGCGCCTGCAGTTCCTAAGAAGGAAACCGCGGCCGCACCTGAGGCAAAGAAGGCCCAAACACCGGAGTCCACAGAACCTGTCAAACACGAGACAGAGTATCAAAAGCTCTCAGGTCCTACTATAAAGGACAAGATCGACCTGACCAAGTTCGAGAAGCCCAAGAAGAAAAAAGAAGAGAAAAGCGATGACAGTGCAGACCGTAAGCGTCGACGTCGTCGTATTGTAAGCAAGTCAGATACCGGCCGGGGCCGCGGTCCCGGAGCGAAAGGCCAGCGACCTTCAACCATGAAGGTGGAGCCCACTGAAGAGGAGGTTCAAAAGCAGGTTAGGGAAACACTGGAAAAACTCCAGGGAAAATCTAAAAAGGGTAAAGGGGCCAAGTACCGTCGAGACAAACGGGATCAGCACCGCCAGCAAACCGAGATGGATCTTGCGCAGCAGGAACTGGACAGCAAAATCCTGAAAGTTACTGAATTTGTGACTGCTCAGGAAGTCGCCACAATGATGAATGTCTCTACGACAGAAATCATTTCAGCCTGTATGTCTTTAGGCATTATGGTTACCATGAATCAGCGACTGGACGCAGAAACCCTCACAATTGTTGCAGAGGAATTCGGGTACGAAGTGGAGTTTGTGACGGCGGATATTGAAGAATCCATAGAGGAAGAGGCCGATGCCCCCGAAGATCTTAAAGCAAGAGCACCTATTGTCACTGTAATGGGTCACGTGGATCACGGAAAAACCTCTCTGCTTGACTATATCCGAAAGGAGAATGTTATCGCTGGGGAAAGCGGTGGAATAACACAGCATATCGGCGCCTATGGCGTAATGCTGGATAATGGGGAGCGAATTTCGTTTCTCGATACTCCCGGTCACGAGGCCTTTACGGCTATGCGGGCCCGGGGAGCTCAGGTAACGGATATCGCGATAATCGTGATTGCCGCCGATGACGACATTATGCCGCAGACCAAAGAGGCTATTAGTCATGCCCAGGCTGCCGGTGTTCCCATTGTTTTTGCTATCAACAAGGTGGATAAACCCACTGCCAATCCGGAAAAAATTAAGGAAGGCCTTGCGGGAATGAATCTTCTGGTCGAGGACTGGGGTGGTAAAATCCAATCACAGGATATATCTGCCAAGACCGGTGTCGGAGTAAAGGAGTTACTGGAAAAAGTGCTGCTCGAAGCTGAACTGCTGGAGTTGCAGGCGAATCCGGATAAGTTGGCTTCTGGTACGGTAGTCGAGGCGTTCCTGGACAAAGGTCGGGGTTATGTTTCTACGGTGCTGGTGCAGGCGGGAACCTTGAAAATAGGGGACTACGTGCTGGCCGGAACCTGCAGTGGCAAAGTGAAAGCCATGCACGATGAGCGCGGTAAAGATGTTAAACAAGTAGGGCCATCACAGCCTATTTCCATTCTTGGACTCGATGGAGCGCCACAGGCAGGGGATAAGTTCAACGTGATGGAGGATGAACGTGAGGCCAAGCAAATCGCCGCCAAGCGCAGTCAGTTGCTCCGCGAACAATCTGTGAGAACACAACGGCATATTACCCTGGATGAAATTGGAAGGCGGATTGCCCTGGGTGACTTTAAAGAACTGAACATCATTCTCAAAGGGGATGTCGACGGTTCCGTGGAGGCACTTTCAGACTCTTTCCAGAAATTGTCCACAGATGAGATACAAGTCAATATTATACATAAAGGTGTTGGAGCGATAACGGAGTCGGATGTCCTTCTCGCCTCTGCTTCAGACGCCATTATTATTGGATTTAACGTGCGTCCTATGGGGAATGCCAGGGATGTGGCCGATAAGGAGGAAATCGATATCCGTACGTATTCCATTATCTATGACGCGATTAACGATCTCAAGGATGCCATGGAAGGAATGCTCTCTCCCGAAATCAAGGAAGAGATTACCGGTACGGCCGAGATTCGCGAAACCTTTAAGATTTCCAAGGTGGGTACCATTGCGGGATGTATGGTGATGAGCGGCAAAATCTTCAGAAATTCAAACATTCGTCTCATCCGTGACGGGGTGGTAATCTATACAGGTTTGCTCGCTTCCCTGAAACGCTTTAAGGACGACGTGAAGGAGGTCTCCAAGGGGTATGACTGTGGAATGCAGGTTAAGAACTACAATGACATTAAAGAAGGAGATATTATCGAGGCCTTCCAGGAAGTCGCTGTAAAAAAGACCTTATAGCGGGCTACAATCTTTTGAAGGCTATTCAGAATAGTTATCCCCGGGTTCCAGCAATGGAGTCCGGGTTTTTTTATGTAAAGTCGTAAAGCGGCACTGTCTGGGCAGTTTAAAGGGCCTGCCAGGGCCAGCGTGTATGGATATATGAGCGATGTGAAGGTAAACCAGGCTTCGTTGGTACAGGCGGGAAGTCTGAGGGTGTGCGTTATCGATTTGCGGTATCGGGACGCAGTAGGAGGGCGCCAGGGAATTGTTGGCGAATTTCAAGAAACTTTTTTTCAGCCTCCAGCCGGTCTGTAAATTTACCCAGGTGCACTCTGTAGGTGGGAGAGTCAAAAACAATTTTAGGATCGTAATCGGGAAAAGCAATGGCAGCTTCCTGCTTTAATTCTTCGGCATCATCATAGGAGCCGAAACCTATTTGAATCGTATAGTAAAGGGCATTGGCTTTGGCATCTTTGTAGATAGCGAGCAGCCTTTTTAGTTGAGGATCTTCGTCAATAGAAATCTGACCCTGTTGTGCCTGAAGATGAAATGACAGAAACAACAGTAGTGCTGAGGTAAAAAGCAGTTTTTTCATGGCGCTAATCCTTTTAAGCTTTTCCGGGGGTTAAAGGTAATCCATTAGGGAATCAGGTCTTGTGACCAGGCATTATTTAGATCAATTATAAATTATAAATTCAGAAACCTTTAAGATTTCCCAAATAAAGTCTATGTCGTATTTTTGTCGACAATTTGGACCTCAGGAAATCCGGGGGGAACCCTCGGATTCGTATCCGAATTTAGAATCGTTCAAATAGATAAAAATACCTGAAAAGACAGTGATAGGAACGCCGACCAACCGATTTAAATGGACTGAATTCAGGTCGTTGTCGCTTACAGGAAAAAATATTGAACAACTGCTCATGAAAAAGGTTTTCAACCGCCATCACTTATCTCCTCTTTTTGGTTTTTGTATCGTTATTTCTTTCCTTTTTTCACCGCCTCTAAGCGCCCAGGAGGAAGCTGCAGCACAGGAAACTGCACAGGCCGAGGTCGCTGTTGCAGGTGAAGAAGGGCCCTGCGGACCCGGCGATCCGGCGAAGGGGAAGCAATTGTTTAACCAGAATTGTGCAGCCTGTCACGCGCTGAATCGGAAAATGACAGGGCCGGCACTGGCCAACGCCGCGACGCGACTGGTAGAGGAAGAAGGACTCGACTGCGACTGGATTTATTCATGGATCAAGAACAGTCCGGGAGTGATTGCCTCGGGTGACGCCTATGCCAATCGCATTTACGAAGAATACAACCAGGCGGCTATGACGGCCTTCCCGACGTTGTCTGATCAGGATATCAATGACATTATCGCCTACACGGAGGCACCTGCACCGGTTCCTGTTGCCGCTGCAACTCCCGCGGCCGCTGCCGGGGGCAACTCCGATGCATCAGGAGTTTCCAATGAATTAATACTGGGGGCCCTCGCCCTGGTGTTCGTTTTACTGGTCATGATGTTAATACTCGTCAACCAGACCCTCAGACGTATCGCTGTAGCCAATGGTGTTGTTCTGGAGCGGGAGAAAGCCGAGAAGCGCCTGCCTTTATGGAAAGCCTTTGCTCAGAATCAGTTCCTGGTTTTGGTTGTTGCAATCTTTTTGCTGCTCTCATCAGCTTATTTTGCCTATGGCTGGATGATGCAGGTGGGTGTGGATCAGGGATATGCTCCCATACAGCCGATACACTACTCTCATAAAATCCACGCAGGCGACAATAAAATCGAATGTAAGTATTGCCATTCCTCGGCCCGGGTCTCCAAACATTCCGGGATTCCCTCCCTGAATATTTGTATGAATTGTCATAAATCGATTTACGAATACAAAGGCAATCCTGAAGGCCCTTCCGCTGAAGATATCGCCAATGGATATACCAATGAATTCTATACGAACGAAATTAAAAAGCTTTATAAGGCCGTGGGCTGGGATGAGGAGAATCAGCAGTATACCGGAGAGAGTCAGCCTGTGGAATGGGTCCGGATTCACAACCTTCCCGATTTCGCTTATTTCAATCACGCTCAGCACGTTTCGGTTGGGAATATTGAATGTCAGACTTGTCATGGTCCGGTAGAAGAGATGGAGATCATGTATCAGTACGCCCCCCTTACCATGGGCTGGTGTATTAATTGCCACCGGGAGACTAATGTGCAGATGGAAGGCAATGAATACTACGAAAAAATTCACGCCGAGCTCGCTAAGAAATACGGGGTTGATAAGGTAACAGCTGCCCAGATGGGTGGGTTGGAATGCGGTAAATGTCACTATTAACAATCAGGAGTTATTTACAATAATCGTATGGCATCAAACAAGAAATATTGGAAAAGCGAGGCGGAACTCTCCCCGAACGATTCCATTGTTGAGGCGCTTAAACAAAACGAATTCACAGAGTCTATTCCTGTAGATGAATTTCTTGGGGATAAGGATCAGCTGGCTAATAGCGAGACCTCCCGACGCGATTTTCTCAAGTATATCGGTTTCAGCACTGCTGCGGCGTCTTTGGCGGCTTGTGAGGGTCCGGTTCATAAATCCATACCCTATGTATTTCAGCCGGAACGCATTATTCCCGGTGTGGCGAATTACTATGCGACGACTATTGCAGACGGGTTTGATTACGCGAGTATTCTTGTAAAAACACGCGAAGCCCGCCCCATAAAAATTGAAGGAAATAAAGAGGCTAAGGCGTTGGGCGGCACAAATGCCCGTATTCAGGCTTCTGTTCTCTCCCTTTACGACAGCACCCGCCTTCAGGGTCCTTTGGCACAGGGGAATCCTGTGGAATGGGAAACTCTGGATGCCGATGTTTCGGCCAAACTGCGATCTGTCGCCAGCTCGGGAAAACAAATTGCCCTGCTGACCCAAACGTACGCAAGCCCTTCTACTTCCAGGCTTATAGCACAATTTTCCGAAACATACGGAAATGTGAATCACGTCACGTATGACGCTATTTCTTCCAATGCCACCCTGGACGCCTACCAGGCCAAGTATGGGGTGCGCGCCATGGCGGATTACGATTTCTCTAAAGCCGGGTTGATCGTTTCTTTCGGAGCGGATTTCCTCGGAGACTGGCAGGGCGGTGGATACGACAGTGGGTATACTAAAGGACGGGCCCCGAAGAACGGGATGTCCCGCCATGTGCAGTTTGAATCTAATATGTCTCTCACAGGTGCTAATGCGGACAAGCGCGTAGCGGTTTCACCGGCAGTGCAAAAAGTAGCGCTGGCGCATCTGTATGCAAAACTCAACGGCAGTTCCGTTTCAGGAGAACTTCCCGAAGCGGCCGCCCTCGCTCTTGAGGGGGTTGTACGGGAGATTGGCAAAAACAGGCGAAAGGCGGTAGTGGTCACCGGACTGGATGACACGGATGCCCAGGCACTTGTACTGGCCATAAATGAAATGCTGGTTAGCGAGGCCTTCGAGCCCAATGCTCCCCGGTATATTCGCAGTGCGAGCACGGAAAAACTGAATGCCTTGATGGCAGATATGCAGAGTGGCAAGGTAGGGGCGCTGATTATGGACGGGGTAAACCCGGCTTACTCCTTTCCGGATGCGGCTGCATTTAAAGAGTCCCTTGCGGGAGTGGAGCTTTCTGTAACCTGCACGACCAACAGGGATGAGACTTCCGAGTTGACCACCTATGTGGCGGCTGCAAACCATTTTTTGGAGTCCTGGGGTGATTTTCAGTTTAAGAAGGATCACTACGGACTCATGCAACCCGTAATCCAGGAGTTATTCGATACCCGTCAGTTTCAGCAATGTCTGCTCAGCTGGATGGGATCTTCCCAAACGTATTACGAGTTTATTACCACGACCTGGAGCGAAGGCGTTCTCGCCAGTGCAGATTGGAATCAAGCCCTTCACGACGGGGTGTTCCATGCGGAATATGCGATGACGTACAGTGACCCGCTCATGCCTCTGCAGGCAGAAGGAAAAACAGAAGAAGAAGTTATAGATTCAGAACCGACGGCTGTTTCTGAAGTCGCCTTAGCTGCACGACGGCTTTCCGGCGTTACAGCTTCAGGGATGAGTCTCGTTTTATATCCCAAAATAGGCTTGGGTGATGGACGTCAGGCAGGTAACCCATGGTTACAGGAATTCCCTGACCCCATAACCAGAGTATCATGGGATAACTATCTCACGGTTTCGAAAAAGGATGCCAGTGACCTCGGACTGATCAATGAAACGGTCGCCAATGGTGGGTTAGATGGAAGTTACGTAAATATCACCGTAGAGGGTACGACCCTGAGTGGAGTCCCCGTGATCATACAGCCCGGACAGGCAGAAGGAACCATGGGCCTTGCCCTGGGATATGGAAGGCTTTCCGGTATGAAGCAAGAGATGCAGGTGGGTGTAAATGCCTATTCCCTGTACCGCAACTTCAATTCAGTCCAAACTGTCGCGATTGAAAAAGCTGCAGGCATGCATGAATTTGCCTGTGTGCAACTTCATAAAACCCTTATGGGACGAGGGGATATCATTAAGGAAGCTACCCTGGAAGACTTCAGTACGAAACCTGCCTCGGAATGGAATCATGTGCCTCAGGTATCGTTAGACCATCAGGAAGTCCCTGCAAACACAGTGGATCTTTGGGAAGCTTTTGACCGCTCCGTCGGGCATCACTTCAATATGTCCATCGACCTGAACTCCTGCACCGGATGTGGTGCTTGTGTAATTGCGTGTAGTGCTGAAAATAACGTTCCTGTTGTTGGAAAGAAGGAAATCCGACTCTCAAGAGATATGCATTGGCTGCGTATCGACAGGTATTATTCTTCAGAGGATACCTTTAGTGAGGACAATGAAAAAAAAGATGCCATTTCCGGAGCTATAGAATCCAAAAGGAGTTTTGGTGAAATGGAAGATCCTGCGGCCAATCCGCAAGTCGCCTTTCAACCCGTGATGTGCCAGCACTGTAACCACGCGCCTTGCGAGACAGTGTGTCCTGTAGCCGCCACGGTACACAGCCGTCAGGGTCACAATCACATGGCCTACAACCGTTGTGTGGGAACGCGTTATTGCGCGAATAACTGTCCTTATAAAGTTCGTCGCTTTAACTGGTTCCTTTACAATAATAATGACGAGTTTGATTACCATATGAATAACGATTTGGGTAAAATGGTACTAAACCCGGATGTAAACGTGCGCTCCAGGGGAGTTATGGAAAAATGCTCCTGGTGTATTCAAATGTCGCAGAAGTCTATTCTGGATGCGAAACGCGAGGGTCGGGAAGTGAAGGATGAAGAATTCCAGACAGCTTGTTCCAATGCATGCAGCAACGGCGCTATAGTTTTCGGAGATGTCAACAATCCGGAAAGTGAAGTATCCAGGCTGAAGGAAGACGATCGGATGTACCACCTGCTCGAACATGTTGGGACAAAACCTAATGTGTTTTATCACGTTAAAGTCCGTAATTCAAACGAAGCATAACAACCTAAGAAACGATAAATAAATATGGCGTCGCATTACGAAGCACCTATACGCAAACCCCTTGTACTGGGCGACAAAGGCTACCACGAAGTATCTGTGGATATCGCCGCCCCGGTAGAGGGAAGAGCCAATAAGCAGTGGTGGATTGTATTTTCCATTGCCCTGGCCGCATTCCTTTGGGGGGTGGGTTGTATTATTTATACCATTTCCACGGGGATTGGAACCTGGGGTCTGAACCGGACGGTTAACTGGGCCTGGGATATTACCAACTTCGTCTGGTGGGTGGGTATCGGTCACGCAGGAACGCTCATATCAGCGGTTCTGCTCCTCTTTCGTCAGAAATGGCGTATGGCGATCAACCGGTCTGCCGAGGCCATGACGATTTTCTCTGTTATTCAGGCAGGACTTTTCCCGATCATTCACATGGGGCGTCCGTGGCTGGCGTACTGGGTATTGCCCATTCCAAACCAATTTGGCTCCCTCTGGGTGAATTTTAATTCGCCCCTGCTCTGGGACGTATTCGCGATTTCGACCTATCTCTCTGTTTCCCTTGTCTTTTGGTGGACCGGTCTTTTACCGGATTTTGCTATGATCAGGGACCGGGCGGTGAAACCCTTCCAGAAAAAGATTTACAGCCTGGTGAGTTTCGGCTGGTCAGGAAGGGCGAAAGACTGGCAGCGTTTTGAAGAAGTATCACTGGTACTGGCAGGTCTTGCCACACCTCTGGTACTATCAGTACACACCATTGTATCCTTTGACTTTGCTACCTCGGTCATCCCGGGCTGGCACACCACCATTTTCCCTCCTTATTTTGTGGCCGGGGCGATCTTTTCGGGATTCGCCATGGTAAACACCCTTTTGATCATTATGCGAAAGGTGAGTAATCTGGAGGACTACATCACGGTACAGCACATTGAACTGATGAATATCGTAATTATGATTACGGGTTCCATAGTGGGGTGTGCCTATATTACAGAATTATTTATCGCCTGGTATTCCGGGGTTGAGTACGAACAATACGCCTTCCTGAACCGGGCTACCGGTCCTTACTGGTGGGCTTACGCCCTTATGATGACCTGTAATGTGGTGTCTCCGCAGATCATGTGGTTCAAAAAAATCCGGACGAGCATCCTTATTTCTTTTATCATTTCGATTGTGGTAAATATCGGGATGTGGTTTGAACGTTTTGTGATCATCGTTACTTCCCTGCACCGGGATTACCTTCCTTCTTCATGGACCATGTTCTCCCCGACTTTTGTCGACATAGGAATTTTTATTGGGACTATCGGGTTTTTCTTTGTCCTCTTTCTGCTCTATGCGCGTACCTTCCCGGTAATTGCCCAGGCTGAAGTTAAATCGATACTGAAATCTTCCGGGGAGCGCTATAAAAAGTTACGGGATGCCGGAAAGCCACTTTATACGATGCCTGTTACAGCAGCGGCAGTAAAGACTAAAGCGAAGGCTGCTGATACGGGAGAATCCTTAGATAAGGCCGGTTCCCTTATGAAGGCTATCGGAGCTTTTGATGCAAAAACGGAAACGGCTGATGATCTCAAAAGGATCAAAGGAGTTGGTCCGCAAATGGAACAGACCCTTAATGAAATTGGCATATTTACCTTCCGACAGGTAAGCCGAATGACTGAGCGGGAATACGATCTGCTGGATGCGCTGACTGAATCCTTCCCGGGAAGGGCACTCAGAGATGACTGGGCAGGCCAGGCAAAACGATTAATGGACGACAAATCTTAAGACTATGGCATCTAAAGTTATTCACGCATATTACAATGACGATGACGTGCTGATGCAGGCAGTCAAAAAGGTAAAGGCAGCCCGCCATCACATCGAAGAGGTGTACTGTCCGTTCCCGGTTCACGGGCTCGACAAGGCTATGGGACTCGCCCCAACGCGGATCGCGATCACATCGTTTATGTACGGGTGTTTAGGATTAACTGTCGCCGTGGTTATGATGAATTTTATTATGATTCAGGATTGGCCGCAGGATATAGGGGGTAAACCAAGTTTCAGTTATATTGAGAATATGCCCGCTTTTGTGCCGATCATGTTTGAGATGACTGTGTTTTTCGCCGCTCACCTAATGGTGATAACTTTTTACCTGAGAAGTCGGCTGTGGCCATTTAAGGAGGCTGAAAACCCGGATGTCCGCAGTACTGATGATCATTTTATTATGGAGGTGGAAGTACATGGGAATGAATCGGATCTTATGGCCCTTTTAATGGAAACAGGAGCTGTGGAAATAAACAGTTTAGAAAAGTAAAATCGAAAGATGAAGAACTTACTTATAACAGCTGGGGTACTCGTAGGGATTCTCTCTCTGGCGTCTTGCAGGGACGACAATCAACTGAACTACCAGTACATGCCCAATATGTATGAATCCGTGGGTTATGAAACCTATGAGCAGGTGGATTGGCTGCCTGATGGCTCAGAAGCCCTGATCCCTGTGGAGCACACTATTTCCCGGGGACTTGTTCCTTACAGGCTGGAAAACACACCTGAAGGAAAGGAAATGTCCGCTTTGGTCACGAGTCCTTTAGACTCGCTTCAAAGTGAGGGGAATCTCGCGATAGGCAAAGAACTATACGATATTTATTGTGCCATATGCCATGGGGCTAAGGGAGACGGAAAAGGAACCCTGGTGCAACGTGAGAAGATTTTAGGGGTGCCTACTTACATTGATCCGGCACGGAATATTACAGCTGGCGGTACTTACCACGTCATTTATTACGGACTGAATTCCATGGGTTCTTATGCGAATCAGCTGAATCATGAAGAGCGCTGGCAAGTGTCTGAGTATGTGATGAAATTAAAACAAGACCTAACCAAATAAGATAGCGACTGCAGATGTATACCTTCTCAAACAGACTAAAAATAGGATCTCTGATTCTTATGGCCCTGGGGCTTGTAGGGATGGGGATAGGATTTTTTTCCGCGCCCTCTACGGTGGAAGAGGCAAAAGCTATGGTTGCCGCCCATGATGACGGACATGGAGGAGGTCATGGTGAAGCGACCCATGAGGCCGCCGGAACTGCAGCTCACGGAGATGAGGCGCACGGCATGGATCACGATGAGCATTTGTTGCACCAGTTGCAGAATCGCCCCTGGTCCGCTACCTATGTGGCACTGTTCTTCTTCTTTATGATTTCACTGGGAGTCCTGGCATTCTATGGCGTACAGCGGGCATCACAGGCCGGGTGGTCACCGATGCTTTTCAGGGTCATGGAGGGAATTACAGCCTGGCTGGTTCCCGGAGGTATTTTACTTTTTGTTTTTCTGGTGCTTTCCGTACTTCACATGAATCATATGTTCGTATGGATGGATGCGGATACCGTAGCCCATGATGCGCTTTTACAAGGTAAGGCGGGTTACCTGAACCCTACCTTCTTTCTGGTGCGCGCAGCCATCTACCTGGGCGGCTGGATCGGGTACAGGGAGATATCCAGGAGGTTGTCCCTGGCTCAGGATGCCTCGGATGACAACAGTAATTTTGTAAAGAATTTCCGCTGGTCTGCCGCTTTTCTTGTCTTTTACCTGGTGAGCGAGTCTATGATGTCCTGGGACTGGATTATGAGCCTCGATCCACACTGGTTCAGCACCCTCTTCGGATGGTATGTTTTCGCCAGTATGTTTGTTTCCGGAATCACGGTGATCGCTATGGTGACCATTTACCTGAAATCGAGGGGCTACCTGCCGGATGTCAATGACAGTCATATTCACGATTTGGCCAAATTTATGTTTGGAATCAGCATCTTCTGGACTTATCTCTGGTTCAGCCAGTTTATGCTGATCTGGTACGCAAATATTCCTGAAGAGGTTACCTATTATGTAACCCGAATTGAGAATTACTCCATGCCTTTCTGGGGTATGGTGGCAATGAATTTTATATTTCCCATCCTGGTACTGATGAACAGCGATTACAAACGCCTGAACTGGTTTGTGATTATGGCTGGAATCGTCGTACTTATGGGGCACTATCTGGATGTGTTTAATATGGTTATGCCGGCTACGGTCGGAGACCAATGGTATATCGGTATTCCCGAAATTAGTGCAGTCCTCTTTTTTGGAGGGGCCTTTTTGTTCTGGGTGTTCCGGGCGTTGACCAAAGCACCTCTGCAACCTACCCGCAATCCCTATATTGAGGAAAGCAGGCAGTTTCATTATTAAATTAAGCATTAGCGAATCATATCCGTTTACACGATGACAGCAGTATTGACGATAGCGGTTTTAGTTTTAGTGGGCATAGCCGTTTGGCAGATGACCAAAATTTTTGAATTATCCCAGGTAAGGGCTAAATCCGGAAATTCAGAGGTGGCGACAGAGGAGGATAACCGGTACAACGGGTACCTTATGTTTGCATTCCTGGTTTTTATCTACGGGATTACTATTTTTAGCTTCTGGAAATACGGCAAATATATCCTGCCCGAGGCTTCCAGTGAACATGGTCTGGAATACGACTCTTTGCTGTTGTGGTCTTTTGTTATTATTTTCATAGTACAGTTTATCACTCAGGCGTTATTGCATTATTTCGCCTATAAGTACAGGGGTAAGGAAGGGACCAAAGCGCTTTTCTTTGCAGATAATAACCGTCTGGAGTTTATCTGGACAATCATTCCGGTTATTGTACTTGCGGGATTGATTCTTTGGGGATTGTATACCTGGACGAATATTATGGACATCAATGAGGAGGACGATCCGCTTATCGTGGAACTCTACGCCCAGCAGTTTAACTGGACGGCCCGTTATGGAGGGGCTGACAATGTTCTGGGGGATGCCAATGTACGGCTGATTGACATCGATCGTGCGAATGTGCTCGGTCTGGATGAATCCGATCCGAACGCTTCGGACGATATTATTGTTAAGGAGCTCCATTTGCCGGTAGGCAGAAAGGTGAATTTTAAGTTCCGGTCTCAGGATGTACTTCATTCTGCCTATATGCCTCATTTTCGGGCACAGATGAATTGTGTGCCGGGCATGACTACAGAATTCTCATTTACACCTACAGTAACCACTGCTGAAATGAGGCAGCGACCAGAGACGGTTGACAAAGTGAAACGGACAAACGCCATTCGGGCAAAAAAGGCGGCCCTGGGTGAGCCGGATTCCGATCCATGGGAATTTGATTATGTATTGCTATGTAATAAGATTTGTGGAAAGTCTCACTACAATATGCAGATGAAGATTATAGTAGAGACCGAAGAAGAGTATCAGGCATGGCTGGAGGGCCAACAAACGTTCAATCAGACGATGGCCTCCATGCAGCCTTAAAAGTGAATTGCTAGAAAAAGAATAAAAAAAAAGACTATGTCAGTACAAGCACATGCATTGGCCGATCATCATGCCGACGACCACGGGCATCATCACAAAGAGACTTTTGTAACAAAATATATTTTCAGCCAGGATCATAAAATGATCTCCAAACAATACCTGATTACAGGTTTGATCATGGGGTTCATTGGGATCGCGATGTCTTTGCTCTTCCGGATGCAACTGGCGTGGCCGGGAAAATCTTTCCCGCTATTTGAAGCTGTTCTGGGAAAATGGGCTCCGGACGGGGTCATGGATGCCGATATTTATCTTGCACTGGTGACCATCCACGGGACCATCATGGTGTTCTTTGTCCTGACAGCCGGATTGAGCGGAACGTTTAGTAACCTGCTTATACCCTTGCAAATTGGGGCAAGGGATATGGCTTCAGGCTTTCTGAACATGCTTTCATACTGGATGTTTTTTGTCTCCAGTGTGATTATGGTTATTTCGCTTTTCGTAGAGGCAGGACCTGCGGCTGCCGGATGGACGATCTATCCTCCGCTGAGTGCACTGCCTATGGCGCAACCGGGCTCCGGAATGGGGATGACCCTGTGGTTGGTGTCTATGGCCATCTTTATCGCATCTTCTCTTTTGGGATCCCTGAATTACATCGTAACGGTAATCAACCTGAGGACCAAAGGAATGTCCATGACACGGCTTCCGCTTACGATTTGGGCGTTCTTCGTCACCGCAATCATCGGTGTTATTTCCTTTCCGGTTCTTCTCTCTGCGGCCTTGTTGCTGATCATGGACAGAAGCTTTGGAACTTCCTTCTTCCTCTCGGATATCTTTATACAGGGAGAAGTTTTACATTATCAGGGGGGGTCTCCCGTATTGTTCGAACACCTCTTCTGGTTCCTCGGACACCCGGAGGTTTATATTGTCATTCTCCCCGCCATGGGAATTGTGTCTGAAGTGATGTCAGTAAATGCACGTAAACCTATTTTCGGATACCGGGCCATGATTGCGTCTATTTTAGCAATCGCTTTCCTTTCGACCATCGTTTGGGGGCACCATATGTTTATTTCAGGGATGAATCCATTCCTGGGATCTGTCTTTACCTTTACCACGCTGCTCATTGCGATACCATCTGCAGTAAAAGCTTTTAACTGGATTACCACACTGTGGAAGGGGAATCTGCAGCTCAACCCGGGCATGATGTTTTCCATAGGAATGGTTTCGACCTTTATCACCGGAGGGCTGACTGGGATTATACTTGGGGACAGTACGTTGGATATCAATGTGCATGACACCTATTTTGTTGTGGCGCACTTCCACCTGGTAATGGGTATCTCCGCCCTTTACGGACTTTTTGCAGGGGTTTATCACTGGTTTCCAAAAATGTTCCAGGGTCGCATGATGAGCAAGAACCTGGGTTATGTGCATTTTTGGATAACGGCCGTCGGGTCTTATGGGATTTTCTTCCCCATGCATTTTGTGGGAATGGCCGGAGTACCGAGAAGGTATTACCAGAATACGGCTTTCCCAATGTTCGATGAACTTGTGGATGTGCAGGTCCTGATGACCGTATTTGCCATTATTACAGCCCTGGCACAGTTGATTTTTGTCTATAATTTTGTCCGCAGTATATTCTACGGGGAGCGTGGGCCTCAAAACCCATGGAAGGCTACTACTCTGGAGTGGACGGCACCTCAGGAACATATACATGGAAACTGGCCTGGTGCCATTCCGGAAGTACACCGCTGGAGTTATGACTACAGTAAGACATTTGACAATGGGGATTATATTCTGCCCGGTCAGGACTTTGTGCCTCAGGACGTTCCGTTGCAGGAAGGCGAAGAGGAATTACAGCATTAGCCCTGCCTTAAGATAAATTAAAGCCCGCAGTTGCGGGCTTTTTTGATTCGTTGATCCTGGTTTTTGGGGATTTGTATATCTTTAATCGCAAAGAAGATTTATGGCCATGAGGTACTGTATGCGTTTCGGAACATTGATTTTAGCCCTCTTTTTATGCGGTTTCGCTTACGGGCAGCGCAAACCAAAGATCAAGGGTAATCGAAGTGTGGTCACTGTGGATAAGCCCTTAAATGCATTTTCACACCTGCAGGTAACCGATGACCTTGAAGTGGTCCTGGAACCCGGGAATAATGAGGCAGTGCGGATTGAAGCCGACGACAACCTTATCGATATTCTGAGGTTTCAGCAGGATGGGGACACCCTCAAGATATCTTCCTTCTATACCATTACAGGCAGTAAAAAACTGAATATCACCCTGACCTACCAAAACCTCAAAACCCTGCGCGTGGAAAGGGGAGGTGTGGTGGCAGAGCAGACCATTGAGACCGGCGCTTTGGACCTCCAATTTTTAGATGGGGCGACGGCCGTGTTAACGGTACGTGCGGCCAGGGTACAGCTCAATATGGAGGGAAATGCCTCTTCTGAACTCAATATTGTTTCAGATTCTCTGGTGACCCGTATGGCTGACCAGTCCAATGCTTTTATATACAGCAGTGATAGCGCAATGGATTTTGCACTAGCCGGACGGGCCTCGGTCACCCTTGAGGGTACGGGTCAGTCCCTCACTTTGTCCATGACTGATAATTCCAATTTGAAAGCTTCAGGGATGCAGGTTAACGGAATTACCGCATTTTTAAATGCCTCAGCACAGGCACATGTGTACTCCCTTACAAATTTGGCTTTTGAAGGAAGAGATAAGTCTAAACTCTTTGTTTATGGAGAACCGGAAATAGAGGTTCTTGGATTTTACGATGCTGCCGAATTGCACAAGGCGTCCGAATAGGACGTGCCTGAAATAGAAATTAAAAAGCCCTGCCTTTCTAAGAAGGCAGGGCTTTTTATGGTTTACCTGTTTAAAATCAGGACTTGGGTGCCGCTTTCAAAATATCGGCGTTAACCCCTGCTTCGAATTTTTTAAAGTTTTCAGTAAACAAACCGATCAATTTGGCCTTAGTGGTCTCAAAACTCTTTTTATCGGCCCAGGTAGATTTGGGGTTGAGTACTTCAGACGGAACCCCGGGGCAATTTTGAGGAATTTCAAAACCAAAGGATTCATCTTTCGTAAAAGAAACGCCCTCGAAATCCGAGTGGTGAATGGCATCTATCATCGCCCGCGTGTATTTGAGCTTGATTCGGGAGCCCACCCCGTGGCCACCCCCGGTCCATCCCGTATTCACCAACCACGCATTTACCTTGTGCTCTTTCATTTTATCGGCGAGTAATTCCGCGTATTTGTTTGGGTGCCACATCATAAATGCAGCCCCGAAACACGCGCTAAAAGTAGCCTGAGGTTCAGTAACCCCCATTTCAGTCCCGGCCACCTTAGCAGTATACCCGGAAATAAAATGATAGCTCGCCTGCTCAGGACTGAGTTTACTTACGGGTGGAAGGACGCCGAAAGCATCACAGGTGAGAAATATGATGTTTTTCGGATGCCCGGCCACACATGGGATCTGTGCATTTTCTATATATTTTATCGGATAGGAAGCCCGGGTATTCTGTGTGATGGAGGTGTCGGAATAATCCACCTGACGGGTATTCTTATCGTAGACTACGTTTTCGAGAACGGTTCCAAACCGGATCGCATTAAAAATATCCGGTTCACTTTCTGCGGAGAGATCTATCGCTTTGGCGTAACATCCCCCTTCGATATTAAAGGTGCCATCGTCTGTCCAGCAGTGTTCGTCATCCCCGATGAGTTTGCGTTTTGGATCGGCGCTCAGCGTTGTTTTACCTGTTCCCGAGAGCCCAAAGAGAAGGGTAACATCCCCCGCTTCGCCTACGTTGGCAGAACAGTGCATTGGCAGCACCTCTTCAAGAGGCATCAGATAATTCATCACCCCGAATATTCCCTTTTTCATCTCCCCAGCGTATTGGGTTCCCAGGATGACAATTTCCCTATTTTCCAAATTCACATCCACAGATGTTTTTGAGGTCATTTCAGAGGTATAGCTGTTTGCAGGAAAACCTCCTGCGTTGAAGATGACGTAATCAGGATTTCCAAAATCGGCCAGTTCCGAAGCCGTGGGCATGATCAACATATTCTGCATAAACAGAGAGTGATACGCACGGGTACAAACAATACGGACTTTTATGCGGTATTTCGGATCCCAACCTGCAAAGGCATCCACAACAAAGAGTCTTTCGCAAGTATTGAGATAGTCGATGGCGCGCTCCCGGTTTACAAAATAGGTATGTTCGTCCAGACCAATATTAATGGGTCCCCAATCGATATTCTTTTCAGATTCAGGATTCCGTACTATGCGCTTGTCCTTTGGGCTGCGTCCGGTCTTTTCCCCGGAGTAGACCAGTAAGGCCCCAACGTCGGAAATCGCCGTACCGGGTTCTTTTCGTAAACCGATCTCGTATAAGACAGGCACACTGCTGTTTCTGTGAATTTTTTCTACGTTGATCCCATACTGGGAGAGGTTGAATGCTACCATTGAGTAATATGCTTTTGGCGGTTAATAGTACACTAGTTTAATCCTTGCTTTACGCCTGATACTAAAGTACAAAGAAGCGGAACTTCAGGCTTTAAAAACATGATAATTATCAAAGAAATTCAATAAAATAGACCGTAATACAGATTCCGTGTCGCTATCTGTTTCCCTATCTTTGTTCTGTTATGAATGAAAACCTCGACCCTTCAGCTGATCACCTCTCTCAGGAGGAACTCGATATAGAAAGGGCATTGAGACCCGTCTCCTTTGATGATTTCACGGGACAACGGAAGGTATTGGAAAACCTGCAGGTTTTCGTTCAGGCTGCCAATATGAGGCAGGAAGCCCTGGACCACACCTTATTGCACGGTCCTCCGGGGCTGGGAAAAACGACATTAGCCCATATACTGGCCAATGAACTCGGGGTGGGTTTAAAAGTTTCCTCAGGTCCTGTTTTAGATAAGCCGGGAGATCTGGCCGGATTGTTGACGAACCTGGAGGAAAGGGATGTCCTCTTTATCGATGAAATCCATCGACTAAGTCCTGTAGTAGAGGAATACCTTTATTCAGCTATGGAGGACTTTAAGATCGATATTATGATTGAGTCCGGGCCCAATGCGCGTTCGGTGCAGATACACCTCAGCCCTTTCACCCTGGTAGGAGCCACGACGCGTTCCGGGCTGCTTACCGCCCCCATGCGCGCCCGTTTCGGGATTAATAGCCGTCTGGAGTATTACGACACCGAGCTCCTGGCCACTATTGTAGAGCGGTCTGCCGATATCCTCAAAGTCCCCATCACCCAGGATGCGGCTATAGAAATAGCGGGAAGAAGCCGGGGCACCCCCCGGATCTGCAATGCCCTGCTTCGGCGCATCCGCGATTTTGCGCAGATCAAAGGAAACGGAAAAATAGACCTGGACATTTCGAAGTACGGACTCCGGGCCCTCAATGTAGATACTTACGGACTCGATGAGATGGATAACAAAATTTTATCGACCATTATAGATAAATTTAAAGGAGGCCCTGTGGGTTTGAACACGGTGGCTACGGCTGTTTCAGAAAATGCCGAAACGATAGAGGAAGTGTACGAACCCTTCCTGATCCAGCAGGGATTCCTGATGCGCACTCCCAGAGGCAGGGAGGTTACAGAACTGGCTTACCGGCATTTGGGGAAAATCCGCGGCGGTGACCAGCCCGGTTTATTTTAAGACATTCATACTAAAATGCCCGAGAAACCCAAGTCTTCGAATACCCCTGAACTCGAAGGAAATCATCGGAAGCCTGAGGCTGTCCATCAGGTTAAGCAATGGGAGGTGTTTAAAAACCGGAAGCGCATCCTCAGTAATCCGTTGCCATTTCATCAGGAGAAGTTTGAGCAATACGGCAATACATTTATAGTACATATCGGCCCGGGAAAACGAATTGTCTTTACCCGGGAACCGGCAACGGTGCGTAATATACTCCAGAAAAACCACCGGAATTACAAGAAGTCTGAATTGCAAACCAGGGATCTTGCCAAATATATCGGGCAGGGTATCCTGACCAGTGAGGGCGATTTTTGGCGGAAACACCGGAAGATGATACAACCGGCGTTTCACAAGGAACAATTACAGGGGTTACTCGATCTGATGTACCGCGCCATCCGCAATGAGTTGTCCGATCTGCCTGAAGATCAGATTATTGATGTTTTTCCTAAAATGAGCGACCTCGCTTTTCAGGTAGTGGCCCAGTCCCTTTTCAGGGCCGCAGATTTCCGGGAGGACATGAACCGTCTGCAGGAGATCACTGAGGACAATCAGAAAATGCTGATACGGGAAATGCGCCAACCCTATCTGAAGTGGTGGTTTAAATTATCGGGACGTATCGGGCATCATCTCGGACTTTCAGAGGAGGCCAGAAACTTACTGGACGGTCTGATCGAAGATCGGATAACGTCCGGGAAGGAGAGGGGGGATCTTCTCGACATGTTGCTCGATGCCCGTTATGAAGATGGCAGCCCGATGCCCCGGAAACAACTTATCGATGAGTTGATCATCCTCTTTACAGCTGGTCATGAAACCACAGCCAACGCCCTTAGCTTTGCGATTTTTCTCATTGCCTCCCATCCCCACGTGCAGCAAAAGTTGTATCGGGAAGTACGGGGGTTGGATTTTGAAGGGGATAAACTCAATATCCTGCGTAATTTGGGTTATGCGCAACAATGCATCGAAGAGGCGATGCGACTCTTCCCGCCTGTGTATGTAATCGACAGAGTGTCTCTGAATCCGGAAACACTTCAGGGGCATGCCTTTCCCGGCGGTACAACCTGGCTTTTAAGTATCTATGAACTGCATCGCAGTCCAGAACTGTGGGATAATCCCGAAGCCTTTATTCCGGAGCGTTTTGAAGCCGACCTCAAAAAGCAGTACTCCGGGTTTTATTTTCCTTTTGGTGCCGGTCCCCGAATGTGTATCGGGAATGTTTTTGCCATGAACGAAATGATGCTGACCATAGGTTGGCTCGTGCAAAATTATCGAATGAGCACCCCTGCGGATGTTTTGGAAATTAATCCCCTGATCTCCCTTAAACCGGGAAAAGTTCCCCTGCGTTTGGAAAAGCGGTGAACTCGGTCTTCTCGATAAGCCTTTTGGGCCTTTCCGGATTCAGGGCAGTGTAAATTTTATGTACAAAGCCTAAAGGAGGGGATAAATCTTTAAACGGGCATTTCATTGGGAAGTCTGACGCGCCGGCAGACCTTCTGAAGCATTGGATATAGTCTGCTGCAAATAAGGCGACAAGCATTAATTTTTTGTACCTTAAGGAGCACGAACCTCTAAATTTCTTAAGAGATGCCCTTGTATATGGATTATCATGTTTTTCCTTCGATAACCATAGAGGATGTAAAACTGGCACATATTGCCGATCGGGCCGTACAGGATAAGTATGGGGTGAAGTACCATCAGTTTTGGGTGAACGAAGATGCAGGCACCGTATTTTGTCTGATAGAGGGGCCTGATAAGGAAACCTGTGCCCGGGTGCACAAGGAAGCACATGGCAACGTAGCTTGTGCCCTGGTCGAAGTAGAATCCGGATTCTACGATTTGTTTATGGGGGCCCAACCCAGGACGGATCATGGCCTGGTACTTCACCCGGATGGAAACGTGGATAAGGGGTATCGCTCCGTGGTGGTTATTAATATTATTGGGAATACTGCAATTACTCATTCACAGGATTATCGAAGTCTGATTTTTCCGATGGAACCGAAAAATCATGTCCGACATGCAATTCCGACCTTTAACGGCCGTGAAATAAAAAGCCTTGGGGAAGACAGTATTGTAGCCGCCTTTACCTATTCGGGTGAGGCACTGGATTTCGCTAAGCATGTCCAAAAGGCGCTCAAAACTACCGATAAGGACGCGACACATTCCGAATGGGATATTACCTATTCTATTGGAGTCAGTGGGGGACCGCCTTTAGAGCAGGAGGACGGACTGTTTGAAAGCACTTTGCGAAAGGCACATCGTCTGAGCCTGGTCGCCGAAAATCGCGAAATTGTAGTTTCCCGGTGCGCGCTGGAGCGTTCTGATATCAGCAACTTCCAGAATGAACCTGGCTTCAGGGGTGTCGGCAAAAGGGAAGAACTCTTCCTGAACAACTTCTTCGACCTCACGGATAAAGTATTCATGGGAAAGGACCTGGGGGTATCTGATTTAAGTCAGGCTATTGGGTTAAGCCGACCCCAGTTTTACCGAAAAGTACGTTCCCTTACCGGGAGGTCTCCCATTTCATTTCTTCGGGATATAAAAATGAAAAAAGCGCTTTTTCTGCTCTGGGATAACGATAAGAATATTTCAGAAATTGCACTGGAATTGGGCTATAGCAATCCGTCATATTTTTCGAAATGCTTTTCCGAGAAATACGGGTTTGCACCTTCAAAACTGACCGTCTGAATGGGAGGAGTCCCTTTCATGAATCATTTCTTTGGGTTTTTGAATCAGGACAGGTAGATAAGCCTTTGTTTGTTTCATAAGTTTAAATCTGCAACAAACAATCAACTTAATTAAAGACTATGGATACTGCATTAGATACTCTGAAGAGTGCGCTGAGGGGAAAACTGGTTTTACCTGAAGATGCTACTTATGACCAAACCCGGAAAATATATAACGGGATGATTGACAAAAAGCCAGCCATGATAGCCATGTGTGTGGATGTGGCAGATGTTATTGCTGCACTGAATTACAGCCGTGAAAAAGGGATGTTAATAGCCATAAGAGGCGGAGGCCATAACGGAGGTGGTCTGGGAATTTGTGATGATGGTATGGTCATCGATTTATCAGGAATTAAATATATAAGAGTAAATACAGAGGATAATACGGTTCGGGTCGGAGGTGGTAACCTTTGGGGCGAAGTGGATCATGCCACTCACCCCTTTGGCCTGGCGGTCCCTGCGGGGATTATTTCCACCACCGGAGTTGGGGGGCTAACCCTGGGTGGAGGCGTGGGACATCTTTCCCGAAAATTCGGTCTTACCATAGATAACCTGCTGGAAGCCGATATGGTCCTGGCCGATGGCTCTTTTGTGACGGTCAATAAATCCAGTCATCCGGATCTTTTCTGGGCGATTCGGGGAGGCGGGGGTAATTTTGGGGTCGTTACTTCCTTTAAATTTCAGGGGCACCCCATTTCCACGGTAATCGGAGGCCCTACGTTATGGCCCATTGAACGGGCTGAAGAAGTTATCGCGTGGTATGATAAATTCATACACGAGGCGCCCGAAGACTTGAATGGTTTTCTGGCTACTATGGTTATTCCCGGCCCTCCTTTTCCGGAAGCATTGCATATGAAGAAATTCTGTGGCATCGTCTGGTGTTATGCGGGTGATAATCAGGAAGAATTTAACCGCCTCTTCCAACCGGTGAAAGCGATGAATCCTGTTTTTGAGCATGTAGGGCCAATGCCCTATCCTTCTGTTCAAACCCTTTTTGACGGCTTACTCCCTCCTGGGATGCAGTGGTACTGGAGGGCTGATTTTTTTGATACCCTCGGTCCTGAAGTGGGGGCGGCGCACCTTAAGTATGGTTCGAGTATCCCGACTCCCTTGTCCCAGATGCACCTATACCCCATCAGTGGCGCAGCATCCAGAGTAGCCCAGGACGCCACCCCCTGGGCCTATCGGGATGCCAAATATGCCGGGGTCATTGTAGGGGTTGATCCCGATCCGGCCAACGCAGATAAGATAACGGATTGGTGCAAAGCATACTGGAACGCCCTGCACCCCTATTCCATGGGAGGGGCTTATTCGAATTTTATGATGGAGGAGGGGCAGGAACGGGTTATGGCTTCCTACAAGGACAATTACACACGCCTTGTAAAGATCAAATCCACATACGATCCAGAAAATATTTTTAGGGTCAATCAGAACATACAGCCTGTTCCGCCGCATAAAGCATAATGGGTTCCCCATATTTTCATTAAAAGTCCTAAAGCCTTACTTTAGGCCTGTGAGCAGAACCGGGTATAGCCAATTCATAAAGTCTGAAGCGAAACGCCTCGGCTTCCTTTCCTGTGGGATTTCAAAGGCTGAATTCCTGGAAGATGAAGCCCCGCGCCTGGAGCGTTGGCTGCATCAAAACAGGCATGGGGAAATGGGCTATATGGAGAATCACTTCGACAAACGCCTGGATCCTACCTTGCTGGTCCCCGGAGCAAAATCTGTAATATCCCTGCTTTACAATTATTATCCTTCCAAAACACAAGAGGAAGACACTTATAAGATTTCTAAATATGCCTATGGCGAAGACTATCATGAAGTCATCAAGCGAAAACTTCGCCTGCTGCTCTGTGTGATACAGGAGGAGATCGGTGCGGTTCATGGAAGGGTTTTTGTCGATTCGGCCCCGGTTCTGGATAAGGCCTGGGCAGCCCGTAGCGGCCTTGGGTGGATTGGCAAGCATTCCAATCTGCTGACCAAAGAAGTGGGTTCCTACTATTTTATCGCAGAGTTGATATTGGACCTGGATTTGGACTATGATTATCCGGTTACCAATCATTGCGGTACTTGTACTGCGTGTATTGACGCCTGCCCAACTGAAGCGATTGTGCAACCTTATGTCGTAGACGGCAGTAAATGCATTTCCTATTATACCATAGAACTAAAAAATGAGTTTCCGTCAGATTTGACAGCTCCTTTCGAAGACTGGATTTTTGGTTGCGACATTTGTCAGGATGTATGTCCCTGGAACCGGTTTGCAAAACCGCATTCCGAACCTGCCTTTGAGCCCAAACCAGAACTTCTTAAAAACTCCAGGCGGGATTGGGAAGAGCTGACCGAGGAGGTATTCCAACAGGTATTTCAAAAATCAGCCGTCAAGCGAACCAAGTTCTCGGGACTCCAACGTAACATCGCTTTTGTCCTGGCATCGGGAAACCGAAAAGGGAGCTAAAAGCCCGTCATTCCAGCCAGTCGTCTTTCCGGGCCTCCCCCGGAGAAAATTTCTCCAAGAAACATAAAGTTGCTATATTGAAGGCGTCAGGGAAGCCTGGAAAGAGGATTTCCGGAAGAACTGATTTTGGCCCGCTATCCCAAAAAGACGATCACCCGGCTTTTTGACATTGTGCACGGGCCTTAAACATAACCAACTAAATCTTGTTTTATGGGAGGATTAGGAACCCTGGACATTGTAGTCATTGTCGTCTATCTGGTAGGGATCATTATCTATGGGATTTCAAAATCTAAAAGGAGCAGTTCGGAAGACTATTTTTTGGGTGGGAGGACGATGACATGGCCCATAGTAGGGATTGCCCTTTTCTCTGCCAATATTTCAAGTTCGACCCTTGTCGGTTTGGCATCGGACGGGTTTCAGACCAATATAAATGTCTATAACTACGAGTGGTACGCCGTGGTTATCCTTATCTTTTTCTCTATTTTTTTCCTCCCCTTCTATCTGAAATCCGGAGTTTATACCATGCCGGAGTTCCTGCAGAAACGCTACGATAAACGCTCGAGGTATTACTTCTCCCTGATCACTATCATCGGTAACGTTATGGTGGATACGGCAGCCGGACTCTATGTGGGAAGTATTGTTCTTAAATTGCTTTTTCCGGAAACCAGTTCGACCCTAATTATTATAATTCTGGCCATAGCGGCTGCCGCCTATACAATACCCGGGGGGTTGAATTCGGTGATACAGACAGAAGTCATACAGGCGATCCTGCTGATAATTGGTTCGTGTCTGCTCACTTATTTTGCTTTTGAGGAGCTCGGTGGGGGATGGCAAACGATGATGGATCGCCTCGATGGGATGCTCGCCTCTGGGGATGTCAATTTTGGAGACAGAGTTGTAGAGGGGAAGTATGTGCCCCAGACGGCGGATGAGGTCTTTAGCCTGGTGCGCCCAAATAATGATGAGTTTATGCCCTGGTGGGGCCTGATATCCGGAGTAGCCCTGCTCGGGTTTTATTTCTGGGCAAACAACCAGTTCATGGTGCAACGTGTTTTAGGGGCTAAAGACCTGAATCACGGTCGTTGGGGAGCCCTTTTTGCAGGATTTCTCAAGCTTCCGGTAATCTTTATAATGGTCGTTCCAGGTGTATTGGCGCTTCTGCTTTTTAATAATTTGGATATTTCCGAACTGAATTATCCCCTGGCCACCGGAGGTATGTGCGAAAACCTCTCAGACTGCCCGAACCTGACCTACCCGGTCCTGTTGTTCCAATTACTTCCCACCGGAGTACTGGGACTTGTGGTTGCGGGCCTGCTTGCGGCCATGATGTCTTCGGTTTCGGCTACCTTCAATTCGGCTTCTACCCTGATTACCATGGATTTTATCCGGGAGTTTAAACCCGAGCTCACCAGTAAACAATTGGTGCGGTCCGGGCAGATAGCCACCCTCGTTCTTGTCGTGCTCGCTTCGGCCTGGGTACCGTTTATTGAAAAAGTGAGCGATTCGCTCTGGGGATACCTTCAGCTCGTTATTGCCTTTACTAGCCCACCCGTGGTGTCCGCCTTTATACTGGGCTTATTCTGGAAGCGGGCTAATGCCAATGGGGCATTTGTCAGCCTGATTGTCGGGGGGATCTTTGCACTTTTCATGATTTTGTCGGCGTCGTTTGATATTTGGCCTTATCTCAATGATTTCCATTTTCTGGCCAAGGCAAATATCCTGTTCCTCATCAGTGTTTTAATCCATGTTATCGTAAGTCTGTCAACCGGTGAACCAGCGGCAGAAAAGGTTGCAGAATACACTTATAAGAAGGAATTGTTCACTTCCGAAACAGAAGAATTAAAGGCCCTGCCATGGTATCAAAACTACCGATATCTCGCGGTGATTTTATTGCTCCTGACCACAGTGATTGTGGTTTGGTTCTGGTAGGGCATATGCAGGTCTGATGAATGTGAAAATTCTAAAATTTACGGAGGTGCTCCGCACCTTCGTTTCAGGGTTCCTTGTTGTATGCTGCCTGCAAATGGCCGCCCAGACCCCCTCTGAATTTGCCAAAGGAACGGTATTGGATACTGTTTTTGTACTTGGGGATTCGGGGGATAGTTATGCCTTATTTCTTCCTGAGAACTATCAAACCTCTGTACCTGTTCCTGCCCTTTTTGTTTTTGATCCGTCTGCCAGGGGTGCTTTGGGGGTACATACTTTTAAGGAGGCTGCAGGTGCCCGGGGTTGGATCGTAATTTGTTCAAATGTCAGCAGGAATGGGCCCTATGAGACAAATTTTGAACAGGCCAGCCGGTTGTTTTCTGACGCCCTTTCCCGATTCTCCATAAACGAAGATTTGATTTATGTCGCGGGCTTTAGCGGAGGAGCCCGACTGGCTTCTACTTTGGCCGTACTGAGTGACAAAATCCGGGGTGTGATCGCCTGTGGCGCGGCTTTTTCGCCGAATGCCGGGCAGATGCCTTTGCCCGGGGCTGCTTTTGCCTTTGCAGGAATTGTCGGTTCCAGAGATATGAATTATCAGGAGCTTTGGAAGGCGGACCAGTGGCTGGATCGCGTCGGGCTTTCTCACCGTACTTTTTTTTACGACGGGGTTCACAGCTGGCCCCCTCAGCCGCAACTGCAGCGCGCTGTAAACTGGATGATTATGGAAACTCAGCAAAGCCTTACTGCCAATGAGCCCTTGATGCATCAGATGTATTCGCTGGATGCGAAGGTAGCCGATACCCTCTATACCTCAGGTCGCTATTTGGAAAGTCATTGGGAATACAAACATTTGAGCAGGCAGTATGCAGAGGCTTATCCCGGGGAAATGGATTCGATTCGTGAGCGACTGAATCAAATCGAACAAAGCCGCGAATTTAAAAGGCAGCAGACCTATTTTGAAAAAATCCGGGTTACCGAAACGCGATTGCGGAACCTGTATTCAGAACGATTCCGTTCCGAGCTCGAACAGAGCCCACCCCTTGTAGATCAGAAATGGTGGCTCCAGCAAATGCAATCCCTTGAAAAAAAATACGGAGATAAAGTCGTTGGCGGAACAGATATGTTGTGGCGAATACAGAATCAGCTTTTTGCCATGCCCATTGAGGCCTCCGAATCCTACCGCAGAAAAGGTGAAATTTTGAATTCGTTGTATTGCAATGAATTGCTGACCGTTCTTTTTGCGGAAAATGGGGGTCTTTGGATCCGGCGTGCGGAAGACCTGGCGCGCCTTCAAAGACCGGACGAAATGATCGAGGTGCTCCGAAAGGCCAAAGAATCGGGGTACGCTGACGCTGAAGCTGTCGTAAATAATCCAGTATTTGCCTCCTTTAAATCCCGCGCAGACTTTCCTTTCAGGTAATTCAATAGTATTGGAATGCCTGACTTTCAATGAAGTATGTGAAATTAATATTTGGGGGGTATCCCTCCCCCTCCCTGCGTTGAAAATAAGGCGCTGGTCTGCATTTTCCATGCACTGCTCGAAAGCCTTCTCCTGCCAAAGACTTTCGAGTGAGGGGCTGCTTTAGCAGCCCATATAAACCTAATTGTTTGCGGATTTAAAATCGGGGTCTGGTTAAAACGATAATCCCATTACTTTTGTATTTCAAATCCACTGGAATGAGTAAAGAAACCAAAAGGCGACAGGCGCTGATATACCATGCGAAGCCCCAACCGGGTAAAATAGCAGTTGTTCCCACAAAACCATACAGCACCCAAAGGGATCTGGCTTTGGCGTATTCTCCAGGAGTGGCCGAGCCCTGCAAAGAGATTCACAGAGACGTGAACCAGGTCTATAAATACACGGCCAAGGGGAATCTCGTCGCTGTGATTTCAAATGGAACGGCTGTCCTGGGTCTTGGAGACATAGGACCGGAGGCCTCAAAACCCGTGATGGAAGGCAAGTGTTTGTTGTTTAAGATTTTTGCGGATATCGACGGGATTGATATCGAACTGGACACTCGTGATGTAGATAAGTTTGTCGAAACCGTCAAGATCATGGCCCCTACTTTCGGAGGGATAAACCTGGAGGATATTAAAGCGCCTGAAGCCTTTGAAATAGAGCGGCGTCTTAAGGAAGAACTCGATATTCCGGTCATGCATGACGACCAGCACGGTACTGCGATTATTTCTGCAGCCGCCCTGTTAAATGCCCTGGAGCTCGCGGGAAAAGATATCGATAAGGTTCGGATTGTCATTAGTGGTGCCGGGGCAGCAGCGGTTTCCTGCACCCGCCTGTATAAGGCTTTTGGAGCGAACGCAGCCAATATCCTTATGCTGGACAGCAAAGGGATTATTCGCAAAGACAGGGAGAATCTCACTCCTGAGAAATTGGAATTTGCAACGGACCTGAAAATAGATACCCTGGAGGAGGCCCTGGTCGGGGCAGATGTTTTTATCGGGCTTTCCGTCGCCGATATCATGACAGCAGAAATGCTGTTGTCCATGGCAGAAAACCCGATAGTCTTCGCTATGGCCAATCCGGATCCCGAAATCAACTACGATGTGGCGGTGGGCACCCGGGAAGATATCATTATGGCCACCGGCCGCTCGGACCATCCGAATCAGGTAAATAATGTACTTGGCTTTCCTTTTATTTTCCGGGGTGCCCTGGATGTTCGGGCCACCAAAATCAATGAGGCCATGAAAATGGCGGCGGTGAAGGCCCTGGCGAATCTTGCCAAGGAACCTGTCCCCGAGCAGGTGAATATTGTCTATGGGGAAACTCGCCTGGCCTTTGGTCGCGACTATATCATCCCTAAACCCTTCGATCCGAGATTGATATCTGAAATTCCTCCGGCAGTAGCTAAAGCCGCTATGGAAAGCGGAGTCGCCCGGGAACCGATTACCGATTGGGACCGTTATGAAACTGAATTGCTGGTAAGGTCCGGAGATGAAAAGAAGGTGATGCGAATGCTGATGAACCGGGCAAAAGGAAAACCCAAACGAATTGTTTTTGCCGAGGCCGACCAGCTCGATGTGCTAAAAACGGCTCAGATAGCCTATGAAGAGGGGATTGCCCACCCCATCCTACTCGGAAACCGGGCCCTAATTGAAAGTCTGATGCGCGAACTCGAGTTTGATGCGGAGATTCCGATCATCGATCAGTTTGGTCCGGAGTCCCTCGAGAAACGCCAGCACTATGCGGAGCGATACTGGCAGGGGCGCAGTCGAAGGGGCACTACCCTGTATGGCGCCAATTTAAAAATGCGACAGCGAAACTATTTTGGGGCGATGATGGTTCTGGAAGGCGATGCCGATGGTATGATCTCCGGATATACGCGTGCCTATCCTACGGTAGTCAAACCTATTTTTGAGGTTATCGGGCGGGCCGCTGAAGTGGCTCGGGCTGCTGCCGTCCATATCATGATTACCCCAAAAGGCCCTTATTTTTTGGCGGATACTTCCATCATTATAGACCCGACAGCAGAAGAACTTGCGGCCATCGCCCGGATGACCGCCAACCTCGCTGTGGCTTTCGGATTTGAGCCGGTACTGGCCCTTTTGTCCTATACGAATTTTGGATCTTCGGATCATCCTAATGCCCGCAAAGTCCGCAAAGCCGTTGAGATCCTGCACGAGCAGTACCCGGAACTAGAGGTCGATGGGGAAATACAGGCAGATTTTGCCCTGAACCGGGAGATGAATCAAGGCAAATTTCCCTTTAACAGATTGGTAGGCAGAAAAGTCAACACCCTTATTTTTCCAAACCTCGAGTCTGCAAATATTACCTATAAACTGCTAAAGGAACTCTATGGAGCCGATTCCATTGGGCCAATAATGCTCGGGCTCCGCAAGGCGGTCCATGTGATCCCAATGGGGGCTTCAGTGGAAGAAATGGTCAATATGACGGCCGTCGCTGTAATCGATGCCCAGGAGCGCGAGAAGCGCAAACAGGCTCACATTATCGACTCCTAAGGGATATCCCCATCGGAATGCACCCCATAAATCCATACATACCATGATTCATCACCTGACCGGAAAATTGATTGAGAAACACCCTACGCACGTTGTGATCGAGTGTGCAGGGGTCGGCTATTTTGTGAATATTTCTCTGAATACCTTTGGTGCCCTCCCTGACGAGGAACACCTTAAACTTCACACCTATCTCCAGGTACGTGAGGATGCCCATATTCTCTTTGGTTTTTACAGTCAGGCCGAGCGGGAGATTTTCAAGTTGCTTATCTCAGTTTCCGGAATTGGAACGAGCACCGCCCGAACGATGCTTTCCTCCATGACCCCTGCTCAGATAAGAGACGCCATTGCTAGCGAAAATGTACCCGCGATACAGGCAATTAAGGGTATTGGGGCTAAAACAGCACAGCGTGTAATTCTCGATTTAAGAGATAAGATTCTGAAAGTTTACGACCTGGATGAAGTTTCCCCTGAATCAGGCAATACAAATAAGGAAGAAGCGTTATCTGCATTAGAGGTTCTTGGTTTCGCCCGTAAAGGGGCTGAAAAGACCGTGGATGCGGTTTTGCGCAAGGATCCTACACTAAGCGTAGAGGGTATTATTAAGAGTGCGCTTAAAAATTTGTAAATCGTTTGAAAACAGGGGCATCTAATTTTTTCAGATCCTTTTGCAAACCGTTTTTCTTCCTGATTTTTTTGCTTCTCACCTTCGTAGGGACGGTTAGAGGACAGGAAATCGAACCAACTGAGGCAGATTCCGTTCAAACCGGGGTCGCGCTGGGGAGGTTGCGTATGGAGAATCCGGAGAGCATTATTTCCAAATATATCTATGACCCAGATCTGGATCGGTATATTTACACGGAAACCGTGGGGGAATACGATATTTCCTACCCAATTATTCTCACTCCCGAACAATATTTGGAATTAGTCCGCAGGCAGGACATGAAATCCTATTTCAAGGATAAGATGGACGCCTTTTCGGGTAAAAAAGAAGGCAGTGAAGAAGCCCGTAAGAACCTTCTCCCCAATTTCTACGTCAACAGCAGCTTTTTTGAAACGATTTTTGGTGGAAATTCCATTGAGGTTATTCCGCAGGGTTCCGTCGCTATGGATCTCGGCGTGATCTGGCAGAAAAACGACAATCCCGCCCTCTCTCCCCGCAACCGTACAAACCTGGCCTTTGATTTCGACCAACGCATCAGTCTGAGTATGCTTGGGAAGATTGGTGAACGGCTGCAGGTCTCCGCACAATACGATACGGAGGCAACTTTTGATTTCCAGAATTTAATAAAGTTAGATTACACCCCCACAGAGGATGACATCATTCAGAAGATTGAGGTGGGTAATGTGAATATGCCCCTGAACAGTTCTCTGGTAACAGGTGCCCAAAGCCTGTTTGGAGTAAAAACCCAGCTACAGTTCGGCCGAACCACTGTGACTGCGGTTTTTTCCGAGCAGCGGTCCCAGAACAATACGGTAGTGGCTCAGGGAGGGGGAACCCTCAACGAATACGAGCTCACCGCTTTGGATTACGACGAAGACCGGCACTTTTTTCTGGCACAGTATTTCAGGGATCGGTACGATGTGGCCCTGGAGGATTATCCCTTTATCCGAAGTCAGGTTCAGATCACCCGACTCGAGGTCTGGGTTACCAACCGGAGCCAACAAACCCAGAATGTCCGAAACCTTGTCGCTATCCAGGATTTAGGTGAAACGGCCCCTGGAAACACCCGAATCGGGCGTCTGGGTGGTGATCCGCCCAATTTTTTCAACACCAGCGCAGCGAATCCGGATCTGCCGAGAAATGCCGCCAACGATTACGATCCTGCCCTGATAGACAATGGAGGCGTCCTCACGGGGGATGTCCGGGACATCGCTACGGTTGATAATGCCTTTCAGATTCCCGGGGGCTATCCGGCCAATCAGGGCTTTGACTATGCCATTCTCGAGAATGCCCGGAAGCTGGAACCGATTCGGGATTTCACCTTTGATACCCAGCTGGGGTATATTTCCCTGAACCAAAGACTCAGTAACGATGAGGTTTTAGGTGTTGCTTTTCAATACACGCTTAACGGGGAGGTTTTTCAGGTGGGAGAATTTGCCAATGGTGGGATAGATGCCACTACCGTGGATCCGGGTGTAGATTTACAGATCAACAACAACACCCTGGTGGTGAAGTTGCTCAAAAGTAATATTACCAATGTATCGGATCCGATATGGGACCTGATGATGAAAAATATCTATGCGACCGGGGCTTTTCAGCTGGCCCAAGACGACTTTAAACTAAATATCCTTTATAACGATCCCACCCCGCGAAATTATATTTCTCCGGTAGATCCTGATGCCGGCTGGCCAAATACACCTAAGCCCCTGGAAGAGCGGATACTTCTCGATGTGTTCAACCTGGACCGGCTGAATGTCTACAATGACGTGCAGCCAGGGGGAGATGGTTTCTTCGATTATGTTCCGGGCATTACGGTAAACCCGCAGAATGGACTTATTATTTTTACAAAAGTTGAACCATTTGGATCGTATCTTTTTGAGCTCCTCGGAGGCGGGGATTACGATCAGCCGGACGATCAGGGATACAATCCCAATCAGCAGAAGTACGTGTTTAGAAACATGTACATCCAGACCAAGGCGGCTTCTTTAGAGGACGCTGAGAAGAATAGGTTTCGGCTCAAAGGCCAGTATAAATCGCAGAGTGGTGGGGGAATTCCCATCGGGGCCTTTAATGTTCCCCAGGGTTCGGTGCGTGTTACCGCCGGGGGCCGTCAACTGCAAGAGGGTATCGATTACACTGTAAATTACCAGGCAGGGACTGTTCAAATCCTCGATCCCAGTCTTCAGGCTTCCAATGTTCCCATTAATATTTCTGTGGAGAACAATGCTGTTTTCGGGCAACAGACCCGAAGGTATACGGCGATTAATCTCGAACACAAGTTCAATGAGAATTTTGTATTGGGAGGAACATTGCTGAATCTCAATGAACGCCCCCTGACCCAAAAAGCCAATTTTGGAGTAGAGCCCGTGAATAATTCCGTTTTTGACCTCTATGGGAATTATTCCACAGAAGTGCCGTTTTTGACCCGGGTGGCCAATATGCTGCCCAACGTGGATACGGATGTGCCTTCAAATGTTTCGCTCCGGGGAGAAGTAGCCTTCCTGCAGCCCAATTCTCCGAAAAATGCCGATTTTCAGGGGGAAACAACAGCTTATCTCGACGATTTCGAAGGTGCCCAGGCCCTTATCGATATCCGCGGTTTTCTCGGATGGAGCCTCGCCAGTACCCCTGTGGAATTCCTGGACGAAGGCGAGCAGGATCTGGAAGCCGGATTTGAGCGGGCTAAGATGTCCTGGTATACGATAGACCCTATTTTTTATACGAATCAGCGCCCGACCGGAATTACCGATGACGACCTTTCGACCAACGCAACCCGAAGGATTTTTATCGACGAGGTGTTTCCACAAGTCGATATTGCCCAGGGGCAGACTACGGTTCAAAACACCCTGGATATCGCCTACTATCCGAATCAGAAAGGACCCTATAATGCCAATCCAAATTTCCCCGGCGAATCTGCAGGCGAGAAATGGGGAGGGGTTATGCGCTCGTTGAGCAGTACAAACTTCGAGCAATCCAATGTGGAGTTTATCCAGTTTTGGGTGCTGGATCCCTTTGTGGACGGAGACGCCACGGGCCCGGGTGAACTCGTGATCAACCTTGGGAATATCACCGAGGATATCCTGCCCGATGGACGCAAACAATATGAAAACGGACTTCCCGGGGTTAATTCCAACGAATTGGTAACGCCCACGGCTTGGGGACAGGTACCCTCCACCCAGGCTTTGGTTTATGCTTTTGATGCCCAGGAAGCCAACCGGGCCCTGCAGGACATCGGGTTGGACGGACTGGATGATGCCGCAGAGGCCAGTTTAGGATACAACGGTCCTCCTGAGGATCCTGCCCTGGACAATTACACCTACTACCTGAATCGGGAAGGGGGAATCCTGGAACGCTATATCGATTTTAACAACACCCAGGGAAACTCTCCTGTGGCCGTGACGGATACCGATCGGGGGAGTACGACCCTTCCGGATGTCGAGGATGTGGACAGGGACCTGACGATGAATACGGTGAATAGTTATTTCGAATACCGTATCCCCATCCGCCCTGGAATTTCTGTAGAAGACCGCTATGTGACGGATATTCGCGAAGGTCTCACCACAAGCCTGCCCAATGGTTCTCAGCTGAATTATCGATGGATACAATACAAGATTCCACTGAGTGATTTTACCGATGCCATTGGGGGAATCGCAGATTTTCGATCCATCAGCTTTATGAGGATGTATACCACCGGTTTTCAAAGCCCTCTGGTATTGCGTTTTGCCACACTGGACCTGGTTCGGGGTGATTGGAGGACCTATACCCGCAGTCTGCAGTCTGGTGATGATCCGCCGGAGGATGATGCGACCTTCCTGGATGTGAATACCGTCAATATTGAAGAGAATAACGCACGTATCCCAATACCGTATGTGTTACCCCCGGGTGTTCTGAGGGAACAGCTCAATAACAACAACACCATCGTCCGTCAGAATGAACAGTCTCTTTCACTGGTTGTTGAAAATCTGGAGCCGCGGGACGCTCGTGGGGTATTTAAAAATGTGAATATTGATCTCCGGCAATACGAGCGGATTAAAATGTTTCTTCATGCCGAAAAACTCGTGGCTTCGGATCCCTATCTCGATACGGAATCTGCTGTTGCTTTTCTGCGGATAGGAACGGATTTTTCGGAGAACTTTTATCAGCTGGAGGTCCCGCTGTCCTTTACGGATTTCTCAGCCAGGACTGCGGAACAAATCTGGCCCTCTATAAACGACCTCGATGTTGCCCTGGCGGATATGAACAAGGTGAAATCCAAAGGTATTTCCGATCAGACCCTGGGTCAGACCACATATTATGAAATCCAGGACGGAGAGGCTGTTGTGGTAGATGAATTTGCACCCCGTCAATCCGGGCAGGTGCGTATTGGTATACGTGGAAATCCATCTCTGGGGAGTATCCGCAGTACGATGGTCGGGATCAAGAATATCGATAATGTCCCCTTGAGAACGGAAGTATGGTTCAATGAATTGCGACTGGCCGGACTGGACAACGACGGGGGGTGGGCTGCGGTAGCTTCCCTGGATGCGAACATGGCGGATTTTGCCAATGTTTCGGCGACGGGAAACACTTCCACTTCCGGATTTGGCGCGATTGACCAGCGGCCCAACGAGCGTTTACGGGAAGATATGGTCTCCTATGGGGTAGTGACCAATGTGGAAATCGGAAAACTTTTCCCACAGCAATGGGGCTTGCAAATACCTTTTAATTACGGCATTTCCGAACAGCTCATCACGCCGGAATTCGATCCGGTTTACGACGATCTTAAACTACAGGACCGCATCGACGCGGCCGATACAGTGGAAGAATCCGAGGCGATCCGGGAGCAGGCCGAAGACTACACCAAACGGACCAGCGTAAACTTTATAGGGGTGCGTAAAAACAGGTCTCAGGAAGCGGAAGAGAACTTTTTTGACATTGAGAATTTTACCTTCAACTACTCCTATAACGAGACCAACCACCGGGACTTTGAAGTAGCTGAACTCAAAGATCAGAGTGTGCGGGCAGGGATGATTTACAACCATAATTTCAAGCCTTTAACCGTCGAGCCTTTTGCCAAAAATGATTCTATTCTCAACGGCAATTACTGGCAATGGTTAAAGGATTTTAATCTCAACCTGCTCCCTACCAGTGTTTCTGTGCAATCCGATGTGAACAGGCAATTTAATCAGCAGCGGTTCAGGGATGTTCTCGAGCCGGGGGTGGAGAGTCTGGAGTTACCCCTTTTACAACAGCGGAATTACCTCTTTAACTGGCAATACACCCTGAACTATGCGATCACCAAATCTCTGAGGGTCAACCTGACGGCTGCCAACAACAACATTATCCGAAACTATTTTGCAGACCCTGAAAATCCATTTTCTGCAATCGATCAGGAACTGAACGTCTGGGACGGGTTTTTCGATACCGGAGAAGCCAACCGTCATGCCCAGCAGATGCAACTGAATTACGAAATCCCCTTTAGTAAGATTCCCATCCTGGATTTTATCAATGCCCAGTATACCTATACCAGTAATTTTGAATGGCAGCGGGGAGGAGACGCCCTGAATCTGGCCGTGGCCAAAGAGCAGAACCCCGGCGTTCCCGAAGACCAGCTGGTGCTGACTTCAATTAATTCGGTTCAAAACGCCAACACCCATAGCATTGCCGCTACCTTAACCATGCAACGACTTTACGACCGGCTTGGACTTAAGAAAACGGGAGGTAAGGCGACCAATCAGATCGCAGCCCCGAGAAGCCGACCAGGTGATTCAGGGGAAGAAGGGGCGCCAAAACCCCCTAAGAAAACCTCTGAATTCGCCAATGTAGCCATCGATATTCTCACAATGGTCAAGCGTTTAAATATCAATTACCTTGAGAATAATGGTTCTGTGCTTCCCGGGTATACCCAGTCTGTGGGCTTCATCGGCACAACAAAACCCACCCTCGGCTTTGTTTTCGGAAGCCAGGCAGATGTTCGCTTTGAGGCGGCCCGAAAAGGATGGCTTACCGATTTTCAGGAATTCAACCAGCAATTCATCAGACGAACCAACAAACAACTGAACCTTACCGCGACCGCCCTTCCTGTTCCCGAACTGACCATTGACCTTTTGGCCGAACGACAATTTTCAAGTTCCAGGAGAGAGAATTTCCGGATTGAAGATGGAGATTATATCGCCCTGACCCCGAATAACTTTGGCACCTTCAGTATTTCTACCATCATGATCGGGACCGCCTTCTCGAGCAGTGATGAATTTGATTCTGCAACCTTCGAAACCTTCAGGGAGAACAGGCTCGCGGTTGCCAACAGACTGCAGGCCGAGGGCAATCTCCCGGATACCGGCAGGGATGAGGAAGGGTTTCCAAACCTCTATGGGAAGACCAGTCAGGACGTGTTATTACCCGCCTTTTTTGCCGCATATACAGGAAAGGACCCGGAGAAGGTCAACCTCAGCGCTTTCCGGGATATCCCCTTACCGAACTGGAATATTAAGTACACCGGACTGATGAAGAACAAATGGTTCCGGAAGCAATTCAAGCGTTTTTCACTGAGCCATGGATACCGGGCCGCCTACAGCATTAATTCCTTTCAGACCAACCTGGAAAGGGATCAGCTGATCGGCTCAGGGGATGATCCCATCAATCCGGAAACGGGAGACCTCTTACCGGAAAATATCATCAACAATGTAGTGCTGAACGATGCGTTTAATCCCCTGATTCGGGTGGATTTCGAGATGCAAAACAGCGTGAGCGTCCTGGCAGAAGTGCGCACAGACCGGGCGCTTTCCATGTCCTTTGACAACAACCTGCTCACAGAAATCAACGGAAAGGAATACTCCGTGGGGCTGGGATACCGGATTCGGGATGTCAATTTTGTAACGCGAATTGGGGGGGAGCGAACCCGGCTCAAAGGAGACCTGAATTTTAAGGCGGATGTGAGTCTGCGCGACAACATCACCATAATCAGAAATCTCGATCTGGACAACAATCAGGTGACCTCCGGACAGAATTTATTATCGATTAAGTTTACGATCGATTACGCCCTCACCAAAAGTCTGAATGCGCTGTTTTTTTACGACCACAATTTCTCACAGTTTGCCGTCTCAACGGCCTTTCCACAAACCACAATCAATACCGGATTTACCCTGCGGTATAATTTTGGAAACTAGCACAGATACCTGTTTCAGGCTGAAACCGCATATTTGAAGCCCCTGACCGCCACCTTTTTTAGCTACAAAGTTTGCACCTAAAGGATGAAAAACTACATTTGTCAGACGAGCTAAATTTCAAGACATTATGAACGTACCGGCGGAACTGAAGTACACCAAGGACCACGAGTGGATTAGAGTAGATGGCGATATCGCCACTATAGGAATTACGGATTTTGCCCAGGGCGAACTGGGGGATATCGTTTATGTGGAAGTCGAAACTGTGGATGAAACCCTGGACCGGGAAGAAGTCTTTGGAACCGTTGAAGCGGTGAAGACCGTTTCAGATCTCTTCTTACCTGTAAGTGGGGAAATCCTTGAATTCAACGAGGATCTGGAAGCTGAACCTGAAAAAGTAAATGAAGATCCGTATGGCGCAGGGTGGATGGTGCGGGTGAAAATGTCCGACACCTCTGAGCTGGAGGACCTCATGGATGCCGCGGCCTACAAAGAGCTGATCGGTGGCTGAAAACAGCAGGTGGACCCTCCTGTTTTTTCTTTGGATGGGTACCCTTACAATACTTAGTCTGCTCCCTTCTGATCAGTTGGAGGTGAAAACCCCGCCTATTCCGCATTTGGATAAATGGGCGCATTTTTCGTTTTACACCATAGCTATGACCCTTGGAGCCCTGTTTTTGAGAGCGCGATGTCGTCAGAAAAAAAAGATGAATTTTGCCTTGCCTGCTATGGCAGTCGCTCTGGTTTTTTATGGTATGGTTATTGAAGTACTTCAGGGGATCAGCGACACGGACCGAAGTGCGGAGTGGGGTGACGTGTGGGCAAATATCCTTGGAATAGTATTTGGAGCAGGCATATCTGTGCTTTTGTTCAGGAAGGTGAGGGCATTTAATTGGGGGGATTAATTGCTTATTTGATAAAAATATAGTTAAATTAGCGAATATTAAATTTAGTAGAACTCATGGAAGAGAAAAAGAGTCCAAAGGCCGATCTTAACCGAAATAGCAGTCTTTATTTCGTGTTGGGACTTATGGCTGTGCTGTTATTAGTCTGGGGCGCCTTCGAGTGGAAAACCTATGATGAGGCGAATGATTACGACATTTCGCTCAATGTTGAGGACATGCTCGATGAAGAAGTTCCGATGACCGAACAGATCAAAACGCCACCACCACCACCGCCTCCTGCAGCTCCTGAAATCATTGAGGTTGTTGAAGATGAAGAAGAGGTTGAAGAAACCGTAATCGAATCCACTGAAACCAGTCAGGAGGAAGAGATTATCGAGGTAGATGATATTGAAGTTGACGATATAGACGATGATATAGAAGTCCCTTTCGCGGTAATTGAGGATGTACCCGTCTTTCCGGGTTGCGAGAGCGCCGGTGATAAAAAGGCTTGTTTTAACGAGATGATGCAAAAGCATATCCGTAAGAATTTCCGCTACCCGGAAATCGCTCAGGAAATGGGTGTTCAGGGACGTGTAGCTGTAATGTTTACCATTCAAAAAGACGGCTCCATAGGAAATATCCGCCTGAGAGGTCCGGACAAAAACCTCGAAGCAGAGGCGCGCAGAATTATTGAAAAGCTTCCCCAGATGACCCCGGGAAGACAGCGCGGACGTCCCGTGCGCGTGCCCTTCAGCATACCGATTACCTTTAAGTTACAGTAATCGAAACAAACTTCTAAACCCCGGTTCTCCGGGGTTTTTTTATGTCTGAAAACAAAGGCTCATACCTGTGGGGGCATATTATTTGCTTTCGTTGGAAAGAAGCGAAGTGGTCCGTATCTTTGCGGCCCATAAATGGTGCGAATGAAGTCTGCTGCCGGCGTAATAGAACCAAGTGCATTACAAGTAGTGTTTTCCGATTTTAAGGAGATCACTAAAGCCAGGTTAGCGGTAAGCGTTGTTTTTTCTGCTATTGCGGGATATTTGCTGGGTGCGGACGAAATTCGTTTACTGCCGCTTGTTTTTCTTGCCGTTGGCGGCTACTGTATGGTAGGAGCTTCCAATGCCTTCAATCAGGTGATCGAACGCAATCTCGATTCCCTGATGCACCGGACGAAGAACCGCCCAATCCCCGGGGGGCGCATGTCTGTGACCCAGGCGATGATCACGGCTATTGTCATGACTCTGGCCGGGATTGTCCTGCTGTATCTCCTGAACCCTAAAACCGCACTTTTCGGCACGCTGTCGATCTTTCTATATACCTGTGTATATACGCCTTTAAAAACGGTAACGCCACTCGCTGTTTTTGCTGGTGCTTTTCCCGGAGCCATCCCTTTTATGCTCGGCTGGGTAGCGGCGACCAACGAGTTTGGCATTGAACCCGGAACCTTGTTTATGATTCAGTTTTTTTGGCAATTCCCACACTTTTGGGCATTGGGCTGGATGTTGGATGAAGATTATAAACGCGGGGGCTTTAAGATGTTACCCACTGGCAAGAAGGATACAGGAACTGTACTCCAGATAATTATGTATACCCTTTGGATGATCGTTATTTCTATCGTCCCTGTATTCGGGATAACAGGCAGACTGCATCTATCTGTTCCTGCTGCGATACTCATATTTCTGGCGGGTCTGGTGATGTTGTGGTTTGCCCTGAGGCTCTATGAGCTGAGGGATAGGGCCTCTGCTCGCAAATTAATGCTCAGTAGTGTCTCCTATATTACACTTATTCAAGTTGTTTACGTTATCGATAAATTTTTAGCATGAGCGAAAAGCTGACGGAAGGATCTTTTGCAGAGAAAAAGGACCGGGCAAAGAAAATGATGCTCTGGTTTGGCATCGTGAGCCTGTTGATGAGTTTTGCGGGTTGGACGAGCGCTTATATCGTCAGTAGTTCCCGGGATGACTGGATGAGAGATTATACGCTTCCGGGCGCTTTCTGGGTCAGTACCGGGCTGATACTGCTGAGCAGTCTCGCCTACTGGATGGCCATTCGGGAAGTATCACAGGATCGGCAAAAGATGGGTACCATATGGCTCCTTATCACCCTGTTTCTGGGAGTTTCCTTTGTGATCTCTCAGTTTTTGGGTTTTTCACAAATGATCGAAATGGGCTATTATTTTACAGGCCCCACCAGCAATATTACCCTTTCTTACATTTTTCTGATCGCGCTGATTCACGTGGTGCATGTCGTGGCCGGAATGATTTCGCTTCTCGTCGTGCTTTATAATCAACTCCGGGGATCCTATGGTCCGGGTAAAATGCTCGGAATGGAACTGGGGATCACCTTCTGGCATTTCCTCGATATTTTATGGATCTACCTTGTATTGTTTTTCTATTTCTTTCGTTAAATACCAGAATGCCAATTTTGTCCGCTATTTCTGCTTTTCTAACGTTCAAAAAAATGTATTTTTGCTAAAATTCTCATAACGCGATCTGAATATTTATGGATACTACGGTGACAACGGGTGCTGATGAGCCGGTCTGGGGAGGTGGAAACCGCCCTTTGAATGCGAGTTATGGAAAACTGATGATGTGGTTTTTCATCGTTTCTGATGCCCTGACTTTCTCAGGTTTTCTTTCCGCTTACGGATTTTCCCGATTTAAATTTATTGAAACGTGGCCGATAGCCGATCAGGTATTTACCCACGTTCCTTTCTTTCACGGGAACTACCCGATGTACTATGTGGCTTTTATGACTTTTGTACTTATCATGTCTTCCGTGACCATGGTACTGGCCGTTGATGCCGGACACCACATGAAGAAGAATAAAGTGATCCTCTATATGTTCCTGACCATTATTGGGGGAGCCATCTTTGTGGGGTCACAGGCATGGGAGTGGGCGACCTTTATCCGCGGAGACTATGGGGCAGTAGAAACCAACGGGGGCCGTATTCTCCAGTTTGTCAATGCGGAAACCGGAGAGCGCGCAGCTTTGGCCGATTTTGTAGAAGTGCTTCCCGGTGATCGCATCCGGCATGAATCAGAGAAAGGGTTGTGGTTTACCAGCGAAGCTGCACTGCCTACCTATACAGTAGATGAAGTGGCAGAAGGGCTGCGTTCTAACCCAAACATTCTTATACGCACCGAACAGATAGACGAAGCAGGTGAAAAAACCTTGCTCAGCCGCCCGGAGACCCTGGAGCGCATCAAAGATGCCAAATACGTGGTGGAAGGGGCAAACCTGGTTCGGAACGAATACGGAAGTCGTCTTTTCGCCGATTTCTTCTTTTTTATCACAGGTTTTCACGGTTTCCACGTTTTTTCTGGAGTTGTGATCAATGTCATTATTTTCTTTAATGTAATACTCGGCACCTATGAACGCCGCGGGCATTATGAAATGGTCGAAAAAGTCGGGCTCTACTGGCACTTTGTAGATCTCGTTTGGGTATTTGTATTTACCTTTTTCTATCTGGTTTAATTTTATAAAGAGACACGCATGGCGCACGAACATAAATTAGAGATTTTCAGAGGACTGGTTAAGTTTCGATCCAACACCAGTAAAATCTGGGGCGTACTTATTTTTCTCACCCTGGTAACAGCGGTTGAGGTGGCTCTGGGGATTACCAAACCTGCGATCCTCACCGGGAATTACCTCCTCGGGATGAAATTGCTCAATTGGATTTTCATCATACTAACCCTGGTAAAGGCCTATTACATCGCCTGGGATTTTATGCATTTAAGGGACGAAAAAAGCGCGCTTCAACGCGCTATAGTCTGGACGCCCATCTTTCTTGTGGCCTACCTGATTTTTATTTTGCTCTTCGAGGCAGACTATATTTACAACGTCTTCAAGGATGGGTATGTCAAATGGGATTTCTAATCCGAATTAACACTCTTTAAAGACGGTTTGATAACCGTCTTTTTTATTTTTGTAAGGTTTGATAGTCATGAAGAAAACCGTTGTCCTGGTTGTGCTTTTTATCCTGCCTCTGGTAGTGTATATGTTTTTTGCCTCCGGAGTAACGAACTTTGGGAGGCTACCCGTGCTCACCGAGCAGGTGGAGGAACTGGATGCTTTCCGGGGAGATACAAGGCTGGAGGGCAAAATTACAATTCTGGGATTTCCAGGGAGCGATAATCCAGCGCGTAAAGGGAATGCCTTTAATTTGAATCAAAAAATTTACAAACCTTTTTATGAGTTCACCGATTTTCAGATCGTCATGGTACTGCCGGAAGGGCAGGAGGAATTCGTAGCGGATCTTAAAAAGGAACTCGGGGCATTGGTGGATATTAGCCGGTGGGAATTTGTGTACGGCACACCGGAGCGCATACAGGAATTCTTCATGAGTTTAGAGACAGATCTGCAACTGGATAGCTCAGGAGGCACCTCCTATGTTTTTATAGTGGATAAGGAGCGTAAACTCAGGGGTAGAAAGGCCGATGATGATGTGGGCACGAAATACGGTTTTAATACCAGCTCCGTGGCAGATCTGAATAATAAAATGAAAGATGATGTAAAAATCATCCTGGCGGAATACCGGCTGGCGCTGAAAAAGAATCAGGCGGGGCGAAAATAGCATTGTCGGAGCCTCTTAGGAACACATAGAAAACAGAATCTCTTTAATTTGGCAAAAAAATATAGTTATATCTGGGTTGGCCTGATTATCCTGATCTTCGGGATCATTTTCGTGCCTAAAATCGTGGAGCGCCTTCAAAAGGGAGACGTGGTGGAGCACGATCGAATCAGCAGGGACACAGAGAACAAACCATTATCCTACATTGAACTGGGCGGAGAAAAGCGAAAAGTGCCAGCTTTTGCCTTACTGAATCAGGACAGTCTGCTCATCACGGATCAGGATTATCTCGGGAAGGTGTATATCGCCGAATTCTTCTTTACCACCTGCCCGACCATTTGCCCGGTGATGAATAAGAACCTGGTGCAATTACAGGAGGAATTCAGGGAATTTGAAGATTTCGGGGTGGCTTCTTTTACGATCAATCCGGTGTATGATACCCCCGGGGTGCTCAAGGCTTACGCCGAGAAATACGGGATTACCGATATGGACTGGCATCTTTTAACCGGTGATGCGGTTGTGATTTATGAACTCGCAAACTCCGGGTTCAACATTTACGCCCAACAAATGCCCGAGGTGGCCGGAGGTTTTGAACATTCCGGGCTTTTTGCCCTCATTGACCGGGACGGGTATATTCGGTCCAGGGAAGATGACTACGGAAATCCTATAGTATATTACCGGGGCTCCATTCCTGAAGACCGTGGCGCTGATGATGCGGGTGAAACGGAACAAATCAGTCTGCTTAAAGAGGACATTCGAAAACTACTGGAGGAAAATGACAGATAGTGCATCCGGACAGAAAGAGAAACAGATAGGCAGATGGATTACTGCAGTGTCCATTGCGGTGCCATTGGTGGTGGTCATTCTTTTTGGAGTGCGGCTTCCGGGTGTGGAGCCTTTGGGATTCCTTCCCCCTATCTATGCCAGTGTCAATGGCCTAACCGCTGTCCTTCTGATCATCGCCCTTTGGGCCATTAAAAATGGAAATCGGGGGTTGCATCAGAAGTTAATGACCACCTGTATTGGGCTTTCTCTTTTGTTTCTGATCATGTATGTGGCGTACCATATGACATCGGACTCCACATCCTACGGGGGCTCGGGTGGGCTGCGCTATGTCTATTTCTTTATTCTGATCAGTCATATATTTTTGTCTGTTGTGGTTATTCCACTAGTGCTGAAAACCTATGCCAGAGCCTACCTGAAGGATTTTGAACGGCATCGCAAGATGGCCCGGATTACTTTTCCGATATGGCTGTATGTGGCGGTTTCCGGAGTTGTAGTCTATCTGATGATTTCACCTTATTACCCGTATTGATGCTGCGTAAAAAATACCGATATCTTCTTTTTCTACCCTTATTCCTGTTGATGGGAATAAAACCGGTCTTTGGGCAGTGCGCTATGTGCCGGGCCGTTTTGGAAAGCAACGGGGACAACGCCGTGGCTGAAGGCATCAATAATGGCATTGTCTACCTCATGGCCATCCCTTATATCCTGGTAGGGGCACTCATCTTTATTGTTTACCGCAAGATGAAATCCTGAAAATTAACACTTTTTAGGACCAGAAATTGTAACAATTCTGCCGGATGTGAGTCTTAAATATAGCTTAACCGGCAATTCATCATCAATCAAAACACTAACCCATCATGTTTGATCTTGAGAGATGGCAGGAGATCTTCGAAACTATTCGGAAAAATAAACTGCGCACCTTCCTTACCGGTCTCTCCGTGGCATCGGGGATTTTTATACTTGTCATTCTCCTGGGGTTTGGTCAGGGGATGCGCAATGGGATCGCCAATGAATTCGAACAGGATGCCTCTACCTCCGTTTGGGTTTGGCCCGGAATCACTTCAAAAGAGTTTAAAGGCCTGAATCCCGGGCGAAGAATTCAACTCAGAAATGAGGATTACAGCAACTGGACCGACCAGAATACCGCAAGGATCGAATATAATTCCGCCCGGATCTTTGTGCGGGATGTGACCATAACTTACGGAAACGAGGCGCTGGTTTACGGGGTTCGGGGGGTCCATGAGGATTTTCAATTTATAGAAAACTCCAGAGTTTCCGAGGGCCGGTTTATCAATTACAGTGACCTGGTCAATACTTCGAAGGTTATCGTGATTGGGAACAAAATTAAAAAGGATGTCTTCGGGCATCTGGAAACCCCTATTGGAGAATCCGTAGATATATCGGGGATCCCTTTTAAGATTGTAGGAGTTTTTAAAGAGCAGCGGGAGCGGGAGGAGGAAACACTGTATATCCCACTGACCACAGCGCAAAGGGTATTCAATGGAGGAGACCGGATCAACAATATGTCCTATACCCTGCCTATGGCTGAAAGTTTCGATCAGGCCGTGGCAGAGGCTGTCGTCTTTAAGGACGAGCTCAAAGAATACCTCGGCCAGGTTCATACGGTACATCCGGAGGATGATAGTGCTCTGGAAGTCTGGAGTGCGCTGGAAGAGGCCAAACGATATTATTCCCTAACCGGAAATATCAAATTGTTTTTCTGGTTTGTAGGTATCTGTACCATAATTGCCGGGGTAGTGGGGGTAAGCAATATTATGCTTATTGTCGTAAAAGAACGCACGCGGGAAATCGGGATTCGAAAGGCCCTGGGAGCCAAGCCCTGGTCTATAATTGGAATGATCCTTCACGAAGCTGTATTTATCACCGCGTTTTCTGGCTTCCTCGGTCTGATCTTTAGCATGTCCCTATTGGAACTTATCGGCCCGCATGTAGAAGTCGATTATATCATGAACCCTTCCGTAGACCTGAATGTAGCCCTGACCACGGTTTTTGTCCTTGTGTTGGCGGGAACCATAGCCGGGTTCTTCCCGGCATGGAGAGCGGCCCATGTTCAGGTGATTACCGCCTTGAGAGATGAATAAAATCAAGGAGACCCAATTTGAAGAAATAATTCATGTTTAGCATAGATCGTTGGAAGGAAATTCTGGAAGTGCTGACCAAAAACTGGTTCCGTACCATACTGACCGCTTTCGGAGTTTTTTGGGGTATTCTGATTCTGATCATCCTGTTGGCTGCCGGGAAGGGCTTGGAGAACGGGATAAAATCGGATTTTGATAATATCGCCACCAATACCATGTTTATCTGGACCCGGAGCACCACACGGGCCTACGATGGACTGCCTAAAGACCGGGAATTCAATTTTAAAATCAGAGACGTCAGCCTGTTACAGGAAAATTTCCCCCAATTGCGTTTTATCTCTCCCCGGAATCAGTTGGGCGGCTTTGACGGTGCCAACAATGTCGTTCGGGGGATACAGACCGGGGCTTATAATGTCTATGGAGATTACCCGGAGTTTATCGAGCAGGAACCCATGCTTATTACACGGGGCAGATTCATCAATCACAACGATATTGGGGAGAAGCGGAAAGTGGCTATTATAGGCCAGGGCGTAGTGCGGGAATTATATGAACCGGGGGAGGAAATCCTGGGGACCTATATCAAAATTCAGGGGGTCAATTTCAAAGTCGTGGGTACGTACCGAAAAAGCTCGAATGACGGGAATGGGGAGGAGGCTCAAAAGCAGATCTTTGTACCCTTTACGGCTTTTTCACAGGCTTTTAACCGCGCGGATAATGTGGGTTGGATGGCCATTACCGCCCAGGACGAAACTTCCATATCCTCCATGAAAGAGAATATTGTCAGTTTTTTAAAGGGACAACATCGGGTGCACCCGGAAGACCAGCGCGCTATCGGATATTTTGATCTTTTTGAACAATTCAACCGCGTCGAGAGTTTATTCGGGGCGATGCGCTTTATCGCCTACTTCGTGGGTATCCTGGTGTTGCTGTCCGGGATCATTGGGGTGAGCAATATCATGTTAATCGTGGTAAAAGAACGCACCAAAGAAATTGGTATACGCAGGGCGCTAGGAGAGGATCCGTGGAGTATCCGAAAACAGATTCTGTTGGAATCCATCTTTTTGACCCTTATTTCGGGAATGGCAGGTATTACAGTAGGCGCCCTATTTATTTACGGAATCAACGCGATCCTTGATATGAGTGGACCTGTCGACATGTTTGCCAACCCCAGCGTCAACCTTGGGGTCATTATGGTGGCCCTGGCCATTCTTATTATCTCAGGTTTATTTGCAGGATTTATCCCGGCCCAAAGTGCGATCCGGGTAAAACCCATAGATGCCCTGAGGACCGAATAGAAAAATATCAAAGACCCATAAGTGAATACTAAAGACTGACTAAAATGAAAAAATCCGTTACCCTAACAATCCTGATTCTTATCCTGGTGACGTTCTCAGGAGCGATGTACTATCTCTATCAGAAAAATGCCGAGGACCCGGTGGTCTATGAAACTGAAACGCCTTCACGCCAAAACATCGTGAAGAAGACCGTAGCTACCGGGAGTATCCTGCCGCTGGAAGAAGTGCTTATAAAGCCTAATATTTCGGGCGTAATCGAGGAGATTTATGTTCAAGGAGGGGATTCGGTAAAATCCGGGGATCTGATCGCTAAAATAAAGGTCGTCCCGAACCTCAATGCGCTGAACGATTCTAAAAATGCCATTGAAGACGCCAAAATAACACTGGCGGACCAACAGCGGAATTACCAGCGTCAAAAGCAGCTTTTTGACAGGGGGGTTATTTCCCAGGCAGATATGGACCGGGCACAAGTGTCTTATGATCAGGCCAAACAGGGGCTTTCTGCTGCCAACAAGCGTTACGATATCGTGCTTACAGGAACGACAAGTGGGCTGAGTAGTGCGGCAAATACCCTCATCCGGGCTACGGTCAGCGGGATGGTCCTGGAAGTTCCGGTGGAGGTTGGGAACCAGGTGATTGAAGCCAATAATTTTAATGAAGGAACTACCATTGCAGCGATTGCCGATGTAAATAAAATGATTTTCGAAGGGAAAGTGGACGAGTCTGAGGTGGGAAAAATAACAGAAGATCTGCCGCTTGAAATCACCGTGGGAGCCCTGGAGGATAAAGTGTTTCCTGCAATTCTGGACTATATTGCTCCAAAGGGAAAGGCTGAAAACGGGGCCATTCAGTTTGAGATCAAGGGGACGCTCACTAAACAGGGCGATATTTTTATCCGGGCGGGTCTTAGTGCCAATGCCTCTATTATCCTGGATCGGGCGGATAGTGTGATCGCCATTAAAGAAGCCCTTGTGCAATTCGATGAGGTAACCAAAAAACCTTTCGTGGAGGTCATGGTCTCCGACCAGAAATTTGAGCGCAGGGATCTCGAGCTCGGAGTGAGCGATGGGATTTATGTGGAAGTGAAATCCGGCCTGGGTGAAACGGATGCAATTAAGGTTTGGAACGCGCTTGCACCAGAGGAATCTGGGGCATAGGTCTTGTTTTAACATAAAATTTGGTACATCCCTTGTAACATTTTAACAACTTCGCGGTCTAACTACCACAGCCGCTTAAAAGTGCTAACTAACCATGATTGAAATTAAAGATCTTCACAAGTCCTATCAAATGGGCAGTAACTCCCTGCATGTCTTAAAGGGAATTGACTTTAATGTAGAAGCCGGGGAACTCGTGGCAATTATGGGGTCTTCAGGCTCCGGTAAGTCTACCTTGCTCAATATTCTGGGGATGCTGGATGTAGCGGACTCGGGGGAGTACCTTCTGGACGGCCTGCCGATTAAGAACCTCAATGAGACCAAGGCAGCCAACTACAGAAATAAATTCCTGGGATTCATCTTTCAGTCTTTCAATCTTATCAATTACAAAACAGCCCTTGAAAATGTGGCCCTTCCGCTTTATTATCAGGGGGTTGGCCGCAAGCAAAGAGAGGAGAAATCACTTAAATACCTGGAGCAGGTAGGGCTTAAAGAATGGTCACACCATTTACCCAGCGAACTCTCCGGGGGGCAAAAGCAGCGGGTAGCTGTGGCCCGGGCTATGGTGGCGGAACCCAAAGTACTTTTGGCGGATGAGCTTACCGGGGCCCTGGACAGTAAGACCTCCTACGAGGTGATGGACCTGATCCAGAAAATCAACGATCTGGGAAATACGATTCTGGTCGTTACCCATGAGGATGATATCGCGCACATGTGCAAGCGTATCGTCCACCTGAAAGATGGGGTGATCGTAGAAGACAAGAAAATTGAGCAGGTAAGAGCTTCACAATATGTTCAGTAGGGATACCTGGAGGGAAATATTCATCACACTGCGCAAAAATAAGCTGCGGACCTTCCTATCGGGGTTTACCGTGGCCTTGGGTATCCTGATATTCATCACCTTGTTCGGGATGGGCAACGGTCTGGTCAACACCTTTAATGATTTTTTTGGAGACGACGCCACCAACGTGATCTATATCTTTCCGGGACGCACCACCATACCCTACAAGGGATATAAGTCTAATCGGAATATTGAATTCGAGAATTCAGACCTGACTGATATTGAGGAAACCTACCCGATGTTTGTGGAGCACATCTCACCGAGAATCTTCAGAACAGCAACTACAACCTATAAAGAAGAATCCAACGATTATACGACTATTGGCGTCGACTGGGGACAACAGTTTGCAGAGAAGACCATTATCATGCAGGGGCGGTATATCAACCAGCGGGACGTTGAGGGAAGAACCCGTAACGCAGTGATCGGACGATTGGTTGAAGTCGATCTTTTTAACGGTCGCAACGCCATAGGCAAGTACATTGATATAGGGGGAAGTGTTTTTAAAGTCGTCGGGGTATTCCAGGATGACGGAGGGGATAATGAAGAACGCCAGATCTACATTCCCTATACGACCCGACAACTGATTGAAAAGAACACCGATGAGATCGATCAGATTGTGGTGCAGTTTAAACCGGAACTGGGGTATACCGGAGCTATGGCTTTCGAAAAGAACCTGAGACTTTTTTTAAAGGATAAAAAATTCATCAGCCCGGAGGATCAGAACGGGTTTTTTATTCGCAATGTGGCGGATAATTTAAAGCAGAACCAGGACTTTGCCGGGGTACTTCAGATGATCGTTTCCGTAGTGGCCTTTGGGACCATTATCGCCGGGATTATCGGGATCAGTAATATAATGGTGTATGTAGTTAAGGAACGGACCAAAGAGATCGGTATCCGAAAAGCTATAGGGGCTACTCCAAAACGCGTTATCGGGAGTATTTTACTGGAGTCTGTTTTTATTACCACGGTATCCGGCTTTATAGGTATGCTTATCGGGATCGGATTGCTCAAGTGGATCGGAGATCAGCTGAAAGATGACTATTTTATAACCAGTCCCTACATCAGTACGGGGGTGGCTATTTTTGCAACTATAATTCTCATTTTTTTCGGTGCACTTGCCGGTTATATCCCTGCGCGCCGGGCAGCAAGAATTAAACCCATAGAAGCCCTAAGGAACGAATAATGAAATTTTTATTTGATAAAAATACCTGGCAGGAGATTTTCGGTTCTATCGGAAAGAATAAGACCCGTACGATCATTACCGTGATTGGGGTGTTGTGGGGGATTTTTATCTACATCGCCCTGGCCGGGGCTTCCAAAGGTCTTGACAATGGTTTTGAACGGAATTTTGAGACTGTAGCGAAAAACAGTTTGTTCGCCTGGTCTCAGCGCACCAGTATTCCCTATGCCGGGTATAAGATCGGAAGAAGTATCGCCCTCAAGGTGGGCGATGCAGAGACACTCAGAAATACCGTACCCGATATTCAGTATATCGCACCCGTCAATACGAAGGGTGTTTTCGGAGGGGAAGGGGCTCAGGTGGTCAATAGCCTGAAGTCCAATAATTACCCGGTTTACGGCTATTTTCCGGAAATCGCCAAGATGGCGACTCAGAAAATTTTTGACAACGGGCGTTTTATCAACGAAGAAGACATGGACCAGCAGCGCAAGGTGGTGGTCATCGGAGAACGTACCCAACAGGAACTCTTTGAAAAAGATGAAGACCCGATAGGTCAGTACATCCGGATAGACGGGGTCTACTTTAAGGTCATCGGTGTGGCGAAATTCAGCCAGACTACCCCTTTTGGTACAGATGGAGATATCATTATGCCTTATGCGACCTTTAGAAAATTATATAATACGGCAGACAATGCCCAGTATTTTACGATAGCCGCTTATGACGATGCCGATGTAATACAGGTGGAAAAGGATGTCAAGCGGACCTTGAAGCGCATCCATCAGGTCCATCCGGATGATGAGCGCGCCATAGGATCGTTTAACCTCGGAGAGCAATTTGCCCGGATCACCGGCTTCGCCAAAGGCATTACGTTCCTTTCCCTGATCGTCGGTTTGGCAACCATTCTGGCAGGGGTGATTGGTATTGGCAACATCTTATTGATTTCGGTAAAAGAACGCACCAAAGAACTCGGAATCCGCAGGGCATTGGGGGCGACACCCGGAGAGGTGCGGTCCCTGATCATCCTCGAGTCTGTATTCCTGACCTTGATAGCGGGGATTATTGGGATCATTTTGGGGGCGGGAGTGCTGAACCTGATCAATAATATGACCAAGGACAATTCGGATTTCCCTTACACCAATCCCACAGTTCCCATACCCCTGGTTATCGGAGCCCTTTTAATCATGGTTATACTGGGAACCCTCATCGGATTAATTCCGGCCCAGAGGGCTGTAAGCATAAAACCCATTGACGCCTTGCGCGAAGAATAAAAACCGAATCGAAAACAATAATTAACACCAACTACTGAAATGAACAAGTTTGTTAAATACGGATTGATAGGGATATTAGTGCTCGGTGCCTTATGGGCAGCCACCTATTTCATAAAGACCAATAGCAAGTCTGCCATTACCTATGAAACCACTACTCCTTTTACCTCTACCATCGAGCGGAAAACCGTGGCGACCGGAAAGGTAATTCCACAGGAAGAGATTGAAATCAAACCTCAGATCACGGGGATTATCGATAAAATCCTCAAGGAGGAAGGGGACAATGTAAAAATTGGAGATCTGATCGCCACCATACGCGTCGTTCCCAATGAGCAGGCCCTGAATCAGGCGCGAGGACGCGTTCGCAATGCAGAACTGGCTTTGAATACGATTAAGATCGAGTACGACCGGAACAAAAAACTCTACGATAGGGGGGTGATCTCCAATCAGAATTTTGTGGATCTGCAATTGCAATACGATCAGTCCGAACAGGAGTTAAAAAACGCCAGGGTGGACTATCAGATTATTCTCAAAGGTTCCGCCGGCGGCGCTACCAACGCCAACACCAATATTTTGGCCACCGTCTATGGCACCATTCTGGAAATTCCTGTAGAAGTGGGAGATCAGGTCATTCTGGCCAATAACTTTAACGACGGTACCACCGTTGCGACTATTGCGGACCTCGGGAAAATGATTTTCGAAGGACAGGTAGATGAAGGAGAGGTGGGGAAACTCGAAGTAGGGATGCCGCTGGAGATCAGCCTGGGTGCTATTGATAATAAGACCTTCGACGCCACGCTTAAGTTTATAGCCCCTAAAGGTGTTGAGGACGCAGGGGCCGTAAAATTTAAAATCGAAGGAGATGTTACGGTAAATGATTCCATCCTGATCCGCGCGGGGTATAGTGCCAATGCCTCCCTGACGCTGGAGAAAAAGGAAGATATTATGGTCATCCAGGAAGCCCTGTTGCAATTTGACAGGGAAACCGACAAACCCTATGTGGAGGTGGCTACAGGAGATCAGCAATTTGAAAGGCGCGAGATTGAGATCGGGATTTCGGATGGGGTCAATGTAGAGGTTGTATCCGGTTTGGAGATGGAGGACGAAATTAAAGTCTGGAACAAAACCGAGCCTATAAAGAAAGGTGAAGAGGAAGAAGAAGAGGACGCAGAAGACGCGTAAACAGGAGACATCAACCCTGAATAACCAATTATAGTAACCATCAAAAAACGAATCATGAAACTTCGAATTATCACTGCTCTATGCCTGCTCAGTTTAGGTATGCTTTCCGGTCAGGTGAAAAAGTGGACGCTGGAGGAATGCGTGTTCTATGCTGTTGAGAATAACCTGAGCGTACAGCAGGCGGAACTTGATCTTAAAAATGCGGAACTGGATAAATCAGAGGCAATAAGTGGATTATTGCCCAATGTGAATGCCCAATTGCAGGCAGGGGGAAACACAGGTCTTACCTTCGACCCTACGACCAATCAGCCAACCAATACCACAATCCAGACCGCAACAGGGAATACGACCGCATCAGTAAACCTATTTGATGGGTTAAGGAATTACAACGCTTTGCGAAGGGCCGATTTGAACAAACTGGCCAACCAGTATCGCCTGGATGACCTGAAAGACGATATTCGACTCAATGTGGCCCTGGCCTATTTACAGATTCTTTCCAACAAGGAAACCCTCAAAGTTTCCAGGGCTCTTTATAAAGCTACGGAACAGGATTTGGAACGTACAAAGGCTCAGGTTGAGGAAGGAGTGTTGCCCCAGGGCGATTTGTTGGAAATTCAGGCTACTGCAGCCTCCCAGGAGCAGCAGATCATCAATGGGGAGAATCAGGTCCTCTTGTCTCGTATCTCGCTTGCCCAGTTGCTGCAGATTACGGATTATGAAAACTTTGACGTGGCGGACGAGGATTACGACGTGCCCCCATCGGATGTCCTGATGAATTCCCCCCGGGAGATTTATGAAAAAGCACTGACTTTCAGGAATGATATCAGGGCCTCAGAGACTTTTGTGGATTTGGCAGAGAAGGACCTGAAAATTGCAAAAGGGGCTTATATGCCTACCCTTGAAGCTTTTTTCAACTACAGTACGCGGTACTCCTCTCAATTTGGGGATCCCGTAACGGGCGGGGACGTGGGCTTCGGCGACCAGTTGTGGCTCAACGACGGTATCTTCTATGGGGCACGAATTAACGTCCCGATCTTTAATGGCCTGAATGTGCGAAATTCTGTAAAGAGATCACAGATTAGTCTGGAGCGCGCCGAACTGCAGTTTGAACAAGACAAATTGGAATTGGAGTCTAATATCAACCAGGCCTATGTGGACGTAAAAAACTCCGCGAAGAATTATGAGGCGGCTGCTAAAACACTTGAGGCCCGCAGGCTTTCTTACGAATACGCAAAGGAGCGTTACGAAGTTGGATTGCTCAATGCTTTTGATTTTGGAGTAGCCCAGGCCCGGGTAGACAATGCGGCTGCGGAGGTGATTCGAACAAAATATGATTATATCTTCAGAATTAAGCTTGTTGAGTTTTACTTCGGACTACCCCTGACAATGAACTAGTATTCCTTTTAAAGGAGTACTTATTTTTTACGACCTGACCGCCTTCAAAGCGGTCAGGTCGTTATCTTTGTAGCCTATGGCGCGAATTATCAGCCTGGAAACGGCTTCTACGAATTGTTCTGTCAGTGTGTACCAGGGGAGCAAATTACTCGCCCTTAAGGAAGATCCTTCCCCCGCTTATACTCATGGGGAATTGCTGCACGTCTTTATGGATGAGGCCCTGGGCGAAGCCGGATTGCAATGGGCCGACCTCGAAGCAGTAGCGGTCAGTAAAGGCCCCGGATCCTATACAGGACTGCGTATTGGGGTTGCGGCTGCGAAAGGCCTTTGCTTTGCATTGGGTATTCCACTCATTGCAGTGGAGACTTTAAAGAGTATGGCCTTTCAGTGTAAGGATGCCGAAGGGGTGCTTATCCCTATGCTCGACGCACGCCGAATGGAGGCTTATGTGGCCGTTTTTGACACGGACCATAACCAGATTGGGCCTACAAGGGCCGAGATAATCTCGGCGGATTCCTTTTCAAAATGGACGTCCCTGGGCCCGGTACATCTTTTGGGTGGCGGGGCGGAAAAATGCCGCGAGGTGTTGACGCATCCCAATTTTCACTTTCATACTTCCATACTCCCCGGATCCAGAGAAGTAGGACTCCTGGCTGCTGACCGCTTCGATAAAGGATTGTTTGAAGATGTAGCCTACTTTGAACCCTTCTACCTCAAAGATTTTATTCTTCAGAAAAAAAAGCCATAGATCCTCAGGCCATGGTTTTGGTTCGAACCTCCCGTTGTGGAAATGGAATTTCAATTCCCTCAGCGTCAAACCGCTCTTTCAAAGTTTCCATAACGTGAAAATGCGCAGCCCAGAAATCGGCATTATCGGCCCAGAAGCGAAGGGTAAGATTCACTGAACTATCTGCAAGGGCGCCCACATAGACCTCAGGTGCAGGGTTTTTCAGGATGCGTTTGTCCGCAGCGCAGATCTCCAGCAGGATATCCTTTGCCTTTTTGATGTTTGAACCGTATCCTATCCCTACGTCGATTTTATCCCGCCGCGTGGATTCTGCATTAAAGTTGACAATAGTGTTGTTGGAGAGTTGCCCGTTGGGAATGATCGCAACCTGATTTCCGAAGGTGTTGATTTTTGTAGTGAAAATTGAGATTTCCTTGACCGTGCCATCTACACCCTGTGCAGAAATAAAATCCCCCACTTTAAAAGGTTTAAAAAGCAGGATCAGCACCCCGCCGGCGAAGTTTGACAAAGAACCCTGGAGGGCAAGGCCTATTGCCAGACCCGCGGCACCGACAATGGCGACCAGGGAGGAGGACTGAACCCCGAGTTGTGTAACTACCAGGACAAAGAGAAGAATTTTCAGGATGGCCTTTATAAGGCTCTCGATAAAGGTTTCCAGGGTTGGGTCGTAGTCCGCCCGGTCAAAAAACCTCTTTACAAGCCTGCTGATCATTTTAATGACCCACATCCCAACGATAAGGGTAATGACAGATGTAATCAGATTGGGCATAAATTCCCATACCCAGTCCATTGCTTTAGAGAGAAATTCCTGATAGCCACTTAATTTTTCCATATCCTTTTAAAATATTGAGGTCTCCGATTTAAGGGAGCAAAATTAGTAAATTCTCTTCTTAAAATGGTGCATGGAAGGCTGAATATTATCCAGGATTGAGGACTTCAAGGGCAGCGTCGATTGTGGTCAGGGGCTGAAGACAGGCCCCCTGGCGGCACAGGAAAATTCGCGTATCTGTTTTGTGGTCCCTTTGCGCAAACAGGGGATAAGGCGAAGCGCCCTGAGAAGCTGCGACCAGGGTATGGGGCAGGTAATGCCCCTGAAGTTCCTCCAGCCTGTCAAATGCTTCAGGCCCGGTGATGATTACTTCGTAAAAGGGCGTTTGCAGCCATAAGGCGAGATGCATCCAGTTGCTGTATTGTCCCGGATACTGCGCCATAGTCTCCCTTAAGGAAGCGATCATGGAAGTCGCCCGATCCGTAAAGGAAGTTTCTGCAAAGAACGCACCCAGAAGCAAGAGGTTCCTGGCCATTGTGGAATTAGAGGAAGGGATGACGCTGTCATTGACCTCCACGGTCCTGCGGATCAGGGCCCGGTCTTTGCTCGAGCTGAAATAGAGTAAGGCTTTGTCGGGGACTGAAAAGTATTCCAGGGTATGCCTGGTCAGGTGTAGTGCCCGATCCATCCAGGATGAATCCCGTGAGATGGAATACAATTTGATATAGCCCTGGATGACCGAGGCATAATCCTCCAGGTACCCGTTTACCGGGTTTCCACCGGCTTTATACGAGTGCAGCAAACCCCCGTCAGGTGTGCTCAGTGTAGTCTCAATAAAAGTCGCCAATTCCAAAGCTAGTTTTAGAGATTCGGGTAGCTGACAGTACCTGTAGGCGTCGCACAGGCCTGAAAGGGCCAAACCATTCCAGGAGGTGATCAACTTGTCGTCCAGTCGGGGCCTGGGTCTTTTCTCCCGGAATCCCATCATTAATTTCTGGATTCCTGAAACTTTTTGGCGCAGCACTTCAGGTGTCCATTCCATTTTTGCAGCAAACTCAGTATCCGATAGTTTGCGCACCAGCACATATCTTCCATTTTCCCAATGTCCAAAGGAATTGATGTTGTAGTACTCCTGTACCCACTCGAAGTCCTCAGCGAGAAGGCCGCGCAGTTCGTCTTCAGTCCAGGCGTAATAAGCGCCTTCTTCCAGTTCCCCCTGGTCCGTCAGGCTATCGGCGTCCAGTGAAGCGTAAAAGCCACCTTGCGGATGGCGCAGTTCGCGAAGCATAAATCCGATGGTTTGGGTGACGATCCGCCGGAATTCCGGGTTGCCAAAACGGGCATAGCCCGAAGCGTAAAGGCTTAGCAACTGGGCATTGTCATAGAGCATTTTCTCAAAATGAGGAACATGCCAGCGCGGGTCTACTGAGTATCTGGAGAATCCACCCCCGATCTGATCGTATATACCCCCGTAGGCCATCCCTTCCAGGGTGATTCGAACGTGGTCCTCAACCTCTGTATCCTGTGTGTGGAATCCCCAATGCATTAAGAATTCATACAGCACAGGGGTCATGAATTTTGGGGCGCCTAATTTCCCCCCGAAACTGAGGTCGAAGCCTTTTTTCCAGGAATGCACCCATTGGGTTAAATGTTCCAGGTTTGGGACCGCACCTGAAGAATCCGCCCCGGTCACCTGATTGATCCGTTCGAGGGCTGAAGTCAGGTCCGAGGCGTATTCCTGTACCTTTTGCGGGTCCTCCCGGTAGAGTTTGGCCAGTTGCATCAACACCTGAATCCAGTCTTTTTTAGGCACATAGGTCGCTCCCCAAAAAGGTCTTCCATCGGGCAAGGCCACGATATTCAGCGGCCACCCCCCACTACCGCTCATGATCTGCAAGGCATCCATATAGATTTGATCCACATCCGGTCGTTCTTCCCGATCTACTTTGATAGGAATAAAATGGGCATTCATCACATCGGCGACCTCCGGATCCTCAAAACACTCGTGTTCCATGACGTGGCACCAGTGACAGGCAGCGTACCCGATACTGATCAATACTAATTTCCCCGATTTCCGCGCCGCATCCAGCGTTAGATCATGCCAGCCTTCCCACTGTACCGGGTTATACGCATGCTGCAGGAGGTACGGGCTGCTTTCGTGTATCAGGGCATTGGGTTCCTTGGCGCTCATAGGTATTTTTAGGATCTGTTCTCGAGAAGTAATAAGGTTGGGTCCGCGGATTAAAAAAAAGCGCCTGTATTAGGCGCTTTTATTTTCAGGAGCGTCATGAATCACTTGACTTCGAAGGAGATTTTGACGTTGACGCGGTATTCGTGAATTTTCCCATCTTTTACAGTAGCGCTCTGGTTTTGAATATTGACCGAGCGAATTTGGGAAACCGATTTGGAGGCATGGGCGACGGCCTGTGCGGCAGCATCTTCCCATCCTTTTTCAGAATTTCCGAGGATTTCAATAACTTTTAAAACTGACATAGTGCTTCTGATTTTTGTGTACCGTAAAATACGGAATTTTAGGGTAAAATACAATCCGAATACGGTCTATCAGCCGTTGACTGCTACTACTTCCCCGACCTTCTCTCCCATCATATTCTGGAGCATGGTCTGTATCCCATTCTTCAGGGTGAAGGTAGAAGAAGGACATCCGCTGCAGGCCCCCTGGAGAATTACATGTACCTTCTTACTATCCGGGTCATAGGACTGAAAAACGATATTGCCCCCGTCGCTGGCTACTGCAGGCTTCACGTATTCGTCAAGGATACTTATAATCTCCTGAGACGTAGCATCTAAATTCGGGTTCGCAGCCATGGATACAGTGTCTTCGCCCCTCTGGGCGGGTACAGCTCCCGGGGCGAGCACCTGGCCCCCATCGGCCAAAAAGTCGCGAATCATTTCCCGGACCTCCATAGTTACCTCATTCCAGTCGGCCACTTCATATTTGGAGACCGAGATATAGTTCAGGTCCATAAATACTTCCCTGACAAAAGGCAATTCAAAGAGTTTCCGGGCCAGGGGAGAATCTTTGGCTTCATCTATGTTTTTAAATTCATAGACTGACGGAACCAGTTTTTTGTTGGCTACAAATTTCATAACTGCCGGGTTTGGCGTCACTTCGGCATAGACCGTCACCGCCTCCCGGGGTTGTTTTTTACCTTCCCGGACGACTACCCCTCCCTCGTTCAGGTATTCGACAAGTTGCTGGGCCACAGCATCCCTAACATCCTCCCAGGAGACAATGTCAAATCGTTCCAGCGCAATAAAATCTCCGGAAACGTAGACCGTCTTCACAAAAGGCAGGTGAAACAACTGCTGGGCGAGGGGGGAATCCTTGGCATCATCTATATTTTTAAACTCGTAATTCCCCTGATTTACAAGAGGTTGGTTGGCCTCAAATTTGAGGATGGCCGGGTGATTGGTCTCCCGAACCGTAATATTGTATTCTTCCATAGCCAGAATTTTGCTCAAAAATAATCTATTTTCACCGGTTCCCTGAACATACTAAGGTGCTTTTAGTACCGTTATAACCTATATCAAAAACTGCTCGAACTGATTCTTCGTCTTCCTATATTGAAACGATTATTGTTTTCGATCCTGGGCCTGTTGGCTTTTGGGTCCGGCGCGTTGCGTGCTCAGGAAGGCATCCCGGTATACTTTGATTACCTGATGGACAATTACTATCTGGTGTATCCGTCCATGGCGGGAATCGGAGAAGGGGGTAAAGTACGCCTCACAGCCCGCCAGCAATGGTTTAGCGTAGATGAAGCCCCAAACCTGCAAACCCTTAACTTTCACTACCGGATACCCGATTCACGCAGTGGAGTGGGTGCTATTGTTTTTAACGATGCCAATGGGTACCATTCGCAAACCGGACTCAAGTTTACTTACGCCCATCACCTGCCATTGGGTTCGGATTACAGAGTGCTCAACCAGCTCTCTTTTGGACTGAGTGCGGGCTTTATTCAGAGCAGTCTGGATGAAACCGAATTCCGCTCCATAATCGCCGACCCTATCATAACCGGGGGTCGAAACAGCGTGGGATATTTTAATGTGGATTTTGGGGCCTCCTACAGTTACCTTGAGTTTTACGCCCATTTCAGTGTGTTGAACCTTTTGGGGAGCGGGAGGGATTTATACACTGCGATTGAATTTGATAATCTCAGACGCTATTTATTCTCCGTCGGCTATGTTTTTGACAGGGGTAATTGGCAACTTGAGCCTTCAGTTTTGTTACAAATCGCTGAGTTTACTGAGGAACGATCCGTGGACTTTAATGCGAAGGTCTACCGTCAAATGGAATGGGGAACCGTTTGGGCAGGCCTTTCTTATCGCCGAAGTTTCAGTGGGGCCCAGTTTCTGGTCGACGGATCTTCCGGGGAGCAGCGCCTCCAGCTTTTTACGCCTTTGGTAGGCGTCAATGTGGGGAGTTTTATGGTCGGCTATAACTATTCTTATCAGTCGGGCGATATCCGACTGGATAATGGCGGTTTTCACCAAATCACCCTGGGGTATGACTTCGGACAGCTCTCCGCCAAGCGGTACGATTGTAAATGCCCGGCTGTAAATTATTAATTTTTTTCCCTAAAAAGTGGTTTTTCAATGGCTTTAATACCCCTCCTTTTTTGGAAAGGGGGCAGGGTTTCCCTTATTTTTAAAAAACTAAAAAAACGCCTATGCCGGTTATACGGGAAGTACTTGGAAAATCCCCAGTTTTTGGGAAAGACTGTTTTATTGCGGAGAATGCTACCGTAGTTGGGGATGTCATTATGGGGGATGAATGCAGTATCTGGTATAATGCAGTAATCCGTGGGGATGTCCACTACATAAAAATGGGTAACCGGGTCAATGTTCAGGATGGCGCGATCATTCACTGCACCTATAAAAAGGCACCCACTGAGATCGGTGATAATGTTTCAATCGCCCATAATGCCATAGTGCATGGCTGCACCCTGAAAGACAATGTATTGGTGGGTATGGGAAGCATTATCATGGATCACTGTGTTGTGGGGAGCAATAGCATTATCGCAGCAGGAGCCGTTCTTTCGCAAGGCACTATTGTTCCGGAGGGCTCTGTCTTCGCCGGAATACCCGCCCGAAAGATTAAGGATATAAGCCCGGAGTTAAGCCAGGGAGAAGTAGCGCGCATTGCAGCCAGTTATGTCAAATACGCCTCCTGGTTCAGACCCCCGGAATAAGGAACCTCCAATTGCTAAAAAACCAGTATATTTAGTACTGATTGATCCATTTTTAATGGGATCTAAAAAAGATTCTGGGGATGGCGACGCGAAGCTATGAAGGAAGAAAATTCGACCTGCAGGTCGTCGAATCTGTGTTGGATGCCCTGACCGTGGAAGAGGCGCTGCAGATTACGATCAATGGGAAGCCTTTTACCCTTTCCATGCGAACGCCGGGAGCAGACCAGGAACTCGTACGGGGAATGTTGCACAGTGAGGACATCATTAATTCGCCACGCTTTCACCCCGAGGTTCATTTGGGTATTGAAAAAGAGGAAGGGATAGTCACCGTTGCTGAACTCAACATTCCAGAGCAATATCTGGGTGATGGGTATTCGAATAGCCGGAGCCTGTTGTCTGTTTCCTCTTGTGGGATTTGTGGAAAAACCGAATTGGGCGAACCGGATTTTGGATCGGCCATTGCCTCTGACATCAGTTTTTCGGCCGAGCTCTTTTCAGAGATGTTCCGGCAGATGAACCAGCACCAGCAAGATTTTATGGAATCCGGAGGCACCCACGCGGCCGCTCTTTTTGATCGAACGGGCAGGCTGATAGTCGCCCGGGAAGATATTGGACGGCACAATGCCGTAGATAAGGCCGTAGGACAGCTGCTGCTCGAAGGCCGACTGGATCAGGCAAAAGCGATGACCGTCAGCGGTCGTATTTCTTATGAAATTACTATTAAGGCATTTAGAGCGGGCATCCCGTTTTTGGCTGCAGTATCCGCACCCTCCTCTCTGGCCGTGGATTACGCCAAGGAATTTGGGATTACTTTGCTCGGGTTTTGCAGAGATGGGCGTGCCACCTGTTATTCGAACCCACAACGTGTAAACAATACAAGAATCCAAACACTGAATCACAAAGCACCCTGAAGTATGTCTGAAAACCTAAGCGAACTCCTCGGAAGGAAAGGTCTGGATTCCAATTTTTTTGATGCCATGGGAAATCTTGCCAGGCCCAGCGGCACCCCGGATGCGGACGAACTCTCCCTTTTGGCAGAGGATTTTCTGGTCGGCAAGGCCAATGCCTTTGGTACGGCTTCTTTTTATGACTTTTTAAAACCTGAAAATAAAGGGAAGCAGGTCTACGTTTGCAACGGAACGGCTTGTGAGTGTGCAGGTACCCAACCGGAAGTGATTGAGAAACTGGGGAAGGTCTTTAAGCCGGATGAAATCGGGCATATGACCTGCCTGGGTCGATGTCATGAAAATGCAGCCTTCCATTTTAAAGGCAGGAATTTTTCCGGGCGGGCGATCCGCGACCTTAAAGACATTCTTAAGAATGAGCACTCCGGCCATATAGACACGTATCACGTGGAAGCAAACCATGAACAGATCCTTACCCGGGCATTCAGCACTATCGAAACCTTTTATTCCCCCTGGCGAAAGGTTTTGACTATGGATCCTGCGGCGGTTTTGGAAGAAGTAAAAACCTCTAAGCTGCGCGGTCGGGGAGGAGCCGGATTCCCGATGGGGTTGAAGCTCGAGTTTTGCAAAAAGGAGGAAAGCGCTGTAAAGTTCATCATCTGCAATGCCGATGAGGGGGATCCCGGAGCCTATTCGGACCGATATCTGCTGGAACATCAGCCGCATGCCGTTTTATTCGGGATGCTGGTCAGCGGATATGTCACCGGTGCTCATCACGGTATCCTGTACATCCGGGCGGAATATCCCGAGGCCGTTGCGATCGTTCAGGAGGCCATAGAAGTGCTAAACCAACAGGGGTTGGCTGGGAAGAATATCCAGGGGAGTGGCTTTGATTTCGAATTTAAAATTATACAGGCGCAAGGCTCCTATATCTGTGGTGAAGAAACGGCACTTATTAATTCTATTGAAGGCCAGCGTCCGGAAATAAGAGTGCGCCCGCCCTATCCGGCTCAAAAGGGACTTTTCAACAAACCCACCGTGGTGAACAACGTGGAGACCCTGGCCGCCCTGCATTTCATAATGAGTGAGGGAGGAGCTGCCTGGAAGGCAATTGGTACTGAAAGGTCTTCCGGGACCAAGCTGGTTTGTCTGGACAGTTTTTTTAACCGACCGGGACTTTACGAAGTGGTTATGGGTACACCGATGCGCACCATTGTCGAGGATCTGGGCGGGGGCTTTAAAACTCCGGTTAAGGCCCTTCAGATTGGCGGGCCACTGGGAGGGGTTGTCCCGGTTCACAAACTGGGTGAACTTACCCTGGATTTTGAGTCCTTTGCAACTGGCGGATTTTTATTGGGTCACGCTTCAATAGTCAGCATCCCCGAAGACTATCCGATGATTCGATACATCCAGCATTTATTTGATTTTGCCGCCTACGAAAGTTGTGGTAAGTGCTTCCCCTGCCGCCTGGGAACCAAGAGGGGACACGAAATGGCTACACAGGCCATCGAGGGGTCCTATACCATAGACAGAACACTTTTTACTGACCTTTTGACAACTCTTAAGGAAGGCTCCCTCTGTGCCCACGGAGGGGGTATACCCCTTCCCATACGGAATATTTTACAGTATTTTGATCCTGAATTAAAAGCGTATTTCAACTAAGTGCGAGCCATGAAGACAGCCTTTATCAATAACATAGCCCATCCGATCACCCCGGGAGAAACCCTGTTATCCTTTATTCGTCGGGAAGCAGATACAAGTCTTGTTCCTACCCTTTGCGATGCCCCGAATCTCGATCCCTTTGGAGCCTGCCGGGTCTGTAGCGTTGAAGTGGCCCTGGTGAAGGATGGCCCGGTGAAAACCATGGCTTCCTGCCATACTCCAGTAGCTGAAGGTCAGTACATTTACACCAGTACGCCCAGTGTTCAGAAACTCCGGAAGAATATTATCGAGCTTGTCCTTACGGACCACCCCCTGGACTGCCTCACATGTGAGGTCAATGGGAATTGCGAATTGCAAACGGTAGCCGCCCAGGTCGGTATACGCCAGGTCAGATACCCACAAGGGGATAACCACCTCGACAAAAGCAAGGACCTCAGTCATCCGTATATGACCTCAGATCTGAGTAAGTGCATCAATTGCTATCGATGCGTGCGCGCCTGCGATGAGGTGCAGGGTGAATTTGTACTCAGTATGGCGGGCCGTGGCTTCGATGCCCATATTGTTAAGGGCCTTGACCAAACCTTTATGGATTCGGATTGTGTGAGTTGCGGGGCCTGTTCACAGGCTTGTCCTACCTCTGCCATTTCCGATATTTTCCAGTCGAAATCGGTACAGGCGACAGAAAGTACGCGTACGGTCTGCACCTATTGTGGTGTTGGGTGCAATCTGGAGGTCGCCTCCACAAATGGGGAAATCCTGGCCATCACGGCCCCCTATGACGCAGAGGTCAACCAGGGGCACACCTGCCTGAAAGGGAGGTTTGCTTTTAAATTCTACGATCATCCCGAACGTCTGGATGCTCCTATGATCAAGCGGGATGGGGTCTTTGAAAAGGTGAGTTGGGACGAGGTGTACGACTACATCACCGGTAAGTTCAAGTACTACAAGGAAACGTTTGGCCCGGACAGCATGGCGGGAATATCATCTTCCCGTTGTACCAACGAGGAGAATTACCTCATGCAGAAATTCTACAGGGCTGTGATCCAGACCAACAATATCGACGGATGTGCCCGGGTGTGTCATTCGCCTACTGCACTGGGCATGCAGCGTACTTTCGGGACCGGGGCGGCCACCAACTCCATCGATGATTTAAAGGATACGAATTGTATTCTGGTCATCGGGGCGAACCCGACCGACGCCCACCCGGTTACGGGCGCCAAACTCAAGCAATTCGCCATGAAATCCGATAATACCTCCATCGTTATCGATCCGCGGCGGACCGAATTGGCGCGATATGCCACACATCATTTAGCGCTCCGCCCGGGCACCAACGTGGCCGTGCTCAATATGATGATGTACTACATTGTAAAGGAAGGCCTGGTCGATATGGACTTTGTCGGCAGACGTACCGAAGGGTATTCTGACTTTACCCAGGAACTTCTGGCGATCGACATCGATAAACTCGAGGCGGTGAGCGGAGTGCCCAGAGAGGAAGTTCGGGCCGCGGCCATAGCTTATGCCACAGCCCCCAACGCCATGTCCTTTCACGGACTTGGGGTTACGGAGCATTCCCAGGGCACCTTTACCGTTATGCAGATTGCCGACCTTGCCATGCTCACCGGAAATATTGGCCGCAGAGGAGTTGGAGTCAACCCCCTGCGCGGACAGAATAATGTGCAGGGAAGTGCCGATATGGGGGTGCAACCCCATCAGGGTGCGGGATATCTCGATGTGACCAAGCCAGAAGTAAACCAGCGCTATAACGAATTTTATGGCAGTAAACTGCCTATGAATATTGGGTATAAGATCCCGGAAATGTTTCAGGCTGCCCTGGACGGAACTCTGAAATCGCTATGGATTATCGGGGAGGATGTGGTGCAGACGGATCCCAATACGCAGAAAGTGATACGCGCCCTTGAGGCTACGGAATTGGTCATCGTACAGGAGCTCTTTATGACAGAGACGGCCAAATACGCTGATGTCATTTTACCCGGGGCCTCTTTTTTGGAAAAGAGCGGCACCTTTACCAATGGGGAGCGACGGGTGCAGGCAGTCCGGCAGGTGGTCGAACCCATACCCGGGAGTAAGCCTGACGGTCAAATCATCGTGGACATAATGAACCGCATGGGGTATCCGCAGCCCGAATATACCCCGGATGGAATGTTGGATGAAATCTCGCAAATCGTCCCGTTTTTCGCCGGAATCCGATGGGAGCGTTTGGGGAACAATGGCTTGCAATGGCCCGTGAGCCCCGATGGAACAGACACCAAGATTTTGCATGAACAGGAGTTTAAACGGGGTCTGGGATATTTCGAATTCCATTCCTGGGAGGAGAGCCAGGAGATTCAGCAACACGGAAAAGATTATCCTTATATCCTGACGACCAATCGGGAGCTGGAACACTACAATTGTGGAGCCATGACCCGACGAACGGCCAATGAACAGATTCTCAAAAGCGACTACCTGATGATTCATCCGAAAGATGCCATGGATAATCGGATCGAAGAAGGAGATTTCGTCTGTTTGGAATCCCCCAGGGGAAAAGTGGATGTTAAAGCCCGTATTACCGATGAGGTCAAGCCCGGGGTTTTGAGTACAACTTTCCATTTTCCGGATATCATGGTCAATATGATCACCAGCGACATCCACGATTCAGAGGCGATGTGTCCGGAGTACAAGGTGGTGGCTGTTCGAATCCGAAAATCCAAAGGAAAATTCAAGCAACTCCTGCAGGACCGTTAATCGGACTTTCTTATAATCTGAGGGAAGACAAAAGAAAGAGTAGGGGATTTATTACATTTGCGAGGTAAGCACCAAACGATCATGAAGGCATATATTTTCCCTGGGCAGGGAGCACAGTTCAGCGGAATGGGTAAGGACCTGTATGAAGGATTTCCCATGGCGCAGGAGCTTTTTGAGCAGGCCAACGACATCCTCGGTTTTTCCATTACAGATATCATGTTCGAGGGCACTGCTGAAGACCTCAGGCAAACCCGGGTAACACAGCCTGCAATTTTTCTACATTCGGTAATCCTCAGCAAAGTACTGGGAAGTTCGTTTGCCCCGGATATGGTCGCCGGCCATTCCCTGGGGGAGTTTTCTGCTTTAGTGGCCAACGGAACCTTATCCTTTGCGGATGGTTTAAAACTGGTCGCCAAGCGGGCCGATGCCATGCAAAAAGCGTGTGAGGCCAAACCGGGGACCATGGCTGCGGTATTGGGACTTGAGGACGCCATTGTGGAATCTGTTTGTGCGCAAATTCCCGGGGTGGTTGTTCCGGCCAATTATAATTGCCCCGGACAACTTGTTATCTCCGGAGAGTTGGAGGCGATAGATCGGGCTTGTGAAAAGCTAAAGGAAGCCGGGGCCCGCAGGGCGCTGGTTTTACCGGTAGGCGGCGCTTTCCATTCCCCCCTGATGCAACCTGCACGGGAAGAACTCGCCGCGGCGATTGAACAGACCCGGTTTTCCAACCCCATCTGTCCGGTGTACCAAAACGTGACCACAACAGCCATCACCGATACGGATACCATTAGAAAAAACCTGATTGCACAACTTACAGCCCCTGTGAAATGGACCCAAAGTGTACGACAAATGATTGCTGACGGGGCTACGGAATTCATCGAAGTAGGGCCAGGCAAGGTGCTTCAGGGCCTGGTGCGCAAGGTAGATGCAGAGGTACAGGCGCATTCTGCGTCTATATCGCAATAGCAGCGGCTTGCCTTTTAACCCAAAAAGGATTTGATTGGGCCCTGAAATTGGCAAAGCCTTTTAAATTTTAGTATTATTGACACCTATTTTACCCAAATAAGTCCATTAGCGCGGGCAAAACAGAAGACTTTTAAATCCTGCAGGCTATGAAACGCAGTGAAACCAACACCCGCCGTTTTTTATACCCTTTTAAAAAAAATTGTGGCTTTGCCGCGATATTCTTTTTGCTTGCCAGTTTCTCTTCATTCGGGCAGGATATCAGTATAGATGATGTTTCCCAGAGTGAAGGAAATTCCGGTACTACAAACTTTGTCTTTACGGTGAGTATCGATGGGGGCGGGACGGCAGCCACCGATATTGATTTTGAAGTGGATACCAGTAATGGTTCGGCCTCAGAAGGCAGCGGGGATTACGACCGGATAAACGGTCAGCAGTTTACTATCCCGGCCGGTGCGTCGAGTATACAGGTTGTCGTGGTTGTCAATGGGGATACAGCGGTGGAGGCCGATGAAACCTTTTTTGTAGAACTCAGCAACCAGAGTGTTGGGAATATTAACAACGGGACGGGAACGGGAACTATCCTTAACGACGATACACATTCCATTAGCATACGGGAAGAAAGCCGGACCGAGCAGGATTCCGGCCCCCGAGATTTTAATTTTCGAGTGGAAACTGAGGGAGGAGAGAATGCCGTTGAGGACATTACTTTTACCTATTCAACTACAGATGGAACAGCAACGATTGCGGACAGTGATTACCTTCCCCAGACCAATGTTACAGCCACAATCCCGGCCGGTTCGGACAGGGTAGATATTACCATAGAGGGAATCGGAGATACGAAGCCTGAACTGAATGAGACTTTTACAGTCACAATCAGCAATCCCTCTGATAACGCTGTGATCAATACCGCCTCTGCCCAGGGGATTATCGAAAATGATGACGATGCTGCAATAAGTATCCTTGATTTTCAAGCCGCTGAAGGGAATTCCGGGATCACCATATTTCAATTTGAGGTACAGGTGGATGATAATGGCGTCGCACCGGGGGATATCAACTTCGAGCTTGATACTTTTCAAACAGGGTCCGCCACCCGTAATGTGGATTACAACCGGGTAAACAATGCCCCATACTCTATTCCTCAAGGGGATTCGAGGGTTTTGGTGGAAGTGGAGGTCATCGGGGATTTGAGAATTGAGGCCGATGAAATTTTCGGGGTCGTCTTACGCAATCCTTCCGGTGCTTCGTTAGGCGATGACTCGGCCATTGGGACCATACTGAATGACGACAGTTGTCTCGGAGGTTCTACAGCCCCACCCCTTACAGGAGGGGATACCCGTTTTTGTCTGGGCGAAACCGTACCAAGCCTGAATACCTTTGTGAGCGGGACGGCACCAACAGGTTCAGTTCTGACCTGGAGTACGGATCCGGATCCTCGCCTTGAAGGGGCGCATCTGACGCCTTCCGAAATTGAGAATCCTGTTGCGGATACGTATTATGTCTTTTATTACGACGATCTGAACAATTGTGCCAGTCCTGTGGAGACTGTGGTGATTTCGGTAAACCCGATACCGGTTGTGACCCCTACAGACGGGGTGAGATGTGGCTCCGGCACAGTACTCCTTACAGCGACAGGAGATGTCCCGGGATTACCTGATGCTCCGGTTATCCGTTGGTTTAATGTAGCCTCAGGAGGCACAGCTTTAGGCACAGGGGCTTCATTTACAACCCCCTCACTGACCACTACTACGTCCTTTTGGGTAGAAGCGGTATTCAATGGTTGTTCCTCCGAGCGGGTGGAAGTATTGGCCACAGTGCAGGATCCGGTAAGCGCAGGAACCGCGAATAACAATACAGTAGCCTGTACAAATCCGGACGTCGGAACGGCGGTTATCGATCTGGATAATTCTCTGGACATGGAGGATTCCGGAGGAGTTTGGACTGTGCTGAGTGGTCCGGATCCTGTGTCCATTGATTCCCAGAACCGTGTCAACTTTACAGGTTTGGCGGTCGGAGATTATCGATTCCGATATACGGTTACCGGGACGGCGCCCTGTACGGATGATTTCGAGGATGTAACCATAGGAGTAGTTGTATGCGACCCCTGTGAGGCTGGAAATACTGCGCCATCCCTGAACACCGATGTGCCCGACACCTTTTGTACCGAAGATACGATCTTGCCGCTTACATCCTATACGGATAGTACTGCACCTCCCGGAACTTCCCTGATCTGGAGTATTAACCCGAATCCGCTGATTGTGGCAGGACATTTAACGACAAACCAGGTCAATAATCCAAGTCCCGGCACGTATTACGGCTTCTTCTACGATGCCGTCAATCTATGTGCCAGTCCTACCCTGGTCATTACCATTGTGCGGAATGACACTCCTGTTGTGACTGAGACTACCGGGGCTGAAAGCTGCGGAGCGAGCTCCGTTTTGCTAACCGCTCAGGGCGATACCCCAAATAGTGTTACGGCTCCGGATTTGATTTGGTATACGCAGCAGACCGGAGGAACGCCTGTTTTTACAGGCCCCAATTTTAACACCCCGGTATTGACCTCGACCACCTCCTACTGGGTCGAAGCCTTTGCCAATGGCTGTAGTTCGGACCGGGTAGAGGTAATTGCCCTGGTGGCCCCGGCAATCAGTGCAGGAACACCGAGTAACGGCTCTTCTTGCAATATTGCCGAAAACGGACCTACGACGGTGGACCTTGATAATCGTTTGCAGGGTGCGAGTCCCGGCTTTTGGGAAATTATTGAAGATCCCTCTAATGTATTGATCCTTCAGGAAGGGAATGTCGTAGATTTTGAAGGGCTGGTGAGCGGAACATACATTTTCCGGTATACGACCAATGTGGCGGAAGCCCCGTGTGAAGACGAGTCTGCTACGGTGAGTATTACCGTGAACAGTTGTGATGTCGATACAGACGGAGACGGGCTGTTGGATGGGATAGAGGTTTCGTTGGGGACAGATCCAAATAATCCCGATTCTGACGGAGATGGGCTGGATGACGGAATTGAAGTAGGGTCTGATATTGAAAACCCGCTCAATGAAGACGGAGATGAATTTATCGATGCCCTGGATTCCAACATCCTGGATACGGACGGGGATTTAGTCAACGACCAACAGGACCCCGCCAATGAGAATCCCTGTATACCCAATGCATCGAGCCCCACGTGTGTAGACCTGGCCGTAACCAAGACTGCAGACAACCTGGAGGCGGAAGCAGGGCAGGAAGTGGCCTTTACCATTGCGCTGGAAAACCTGAGTGCAGCAGGCGTGACCGATATTCAGGTCGGTGACCTTCTGGAAACCGGATTTTCCTATATTTCCCATTCCGCTTCTGTCGGGGATTACGACCCGGATACGGGTATCTGGGCCGTTGCGGCCCTGGATCCCCAGGCTTCAGAATCTCTGGAAATCCGGGTTACGGTTCAGGAGAACGGGGTATTTTCGAATACGGCCGAATTGCTCTCGTCCCTGCCCGACGACACCAACCCTGAAAACAACCAGAGTACCGTGGTGATCCAGATTGCCCGGGGGGAAGGAGAGGACCTGGTACTCGAGAAATTTGCTGCAAAACCCGGGGGTCGTTTCCTGAAGGATCGAATACCGGCCCTTCTGGGGGATCAGATAGAATTCCTCCTTGTCGTACGAAATGAATCCGACACCACAACAGCCCGAAATATACGCGTGGAGGACCTGATGCTTCCCGTGGATCAAAGTGGTTTTCTTTATATCAGTAATGATCCCCAGGCAGGTACTTCCTATGACCTGACAACAGGTATCTGGAGCATCCCCGATCTGTCCCCGGGGGAAGAGACTGAGCTTAGGATTACGGTGGAGGTGCCCAGAGAAGGAGTATTTACCAATTCGGCCCGGATCCTTACTCCCGAGCCTGTACCAGGCCAGGAAGAAAACTATGAGGATAGTATTGAAGTAGAAGTGAATCAGCGAACGCCGGCAGATCCGGGGTTTGTCTTCAACCAGTTTTCACCCAATGGAGATGGCACCAATGATTTTCTGGTCATCCGGGATATCGGAACCTTTTCCGAGACCTCCATACAGATTTTCAACCGCTATGGACAACCGATTTTTGAGGCTTCAAATATGACGGAGGATGAGGTTTGGGACGGTACTTTTAACGGGGATCAGTCACCGGAAGGCACCTATTATTATATTCTGGAACTGGGTCCGGATCTGGAAGTACAAAAGGGATGGATTCAATTGATCCGATAGTATGAGCACTGGAAAAATGTTTGCTGGAGTGACGACAAAGGCGCGGTATGTTATACTGGCCGGGATTTTTCTTATGAGTATGTCCGCAGCGGCGCAAAGAGAACCCTTCTATACCCAGTATATGTACAATATCGGAAGTTTTAACCCGGCCTATGTGGGCACGGTGGAAACCCCGGATCTTAACTTATTATACCGTTCGCAGTGGATTGATATTCCCGGAGCGCCACGGACCATCCGTTTTGGAATGAATTATCCGCTTGCAAACGAAAAACACGGACTTGGATTTAATGCGGTAAACGAGCAGTTAGGGCCCACTACCCAAACCTTTGTGGATATTTCCTACTCGTTTAAGATCGAATTCGAAAATGATGTTTTCCTCTCTTTCGGCCTGGATGCAGGTGGGAGTTTTCTCAATGTGGATTTTTCCAAAGGGACCTTTGAAAATCCCGGGGAGCCGATACTGGGTGAGGAGACCATCAATGAATTTACCCCTACCGTCGGGGCCGGGCTTTTCCTCTACCAGAATAACTGGTATGTTGGGTTGTCGGTACCCAATTTTCTCACAGACGGCCTGTATAGCGATGCAGCCGCTCAGGTGGTGGAAGATCAGATGCAGTTTAACCTTATCGGAGGCTATGTCTTTCAGTTAAATGATAACCTGAAGTTTAAACCGGCTTTTCTGGTCAATTATATTCAGGGCGCCCCGGTGAATGGAAATATTTCGACTAGTTTCCTGCTCAATGATGTTTTCACCCTGGGGGCAGCGTATCGCTTTGATAACGCGGTTAGCGGACTGGCTGGGTTTCAGATCTCAAGTAATATATTCCTGGGGTATGCTTATGATTACAACGTCAATGGCCTGGGCGGATACAACAGCGGTTCCCATGAAGCCATTATTAAGTTCTTTTTAGGCAAGGGCGTGGGATCCGGGGAGAAAAAAGATAGGAAATCAAAAAAGGGTCAGGGGAAACAAATCGATAGTCCGCGCTTCTTTTAATTATTTGGTATGATGCAAAGGTTTTTTATACTCGCATTTTGTTTTTTGGCGGTCTCCGGACTTTGGGGTCAGAAGACTTCCAAAGCGGACCAGTTGTATTTTGAATATTCCTATCAGGAAGCCATTACTGCCTACAAAGATGAAATGCGCAAATACAAACTCAGTTCCCAGCAGGAATTGAACCTGGCAGAGGCTTATTTCAAGACCGGGCAATACGACCAGGCCGCAGAGGCGTATATGGAAGTGTATAAGAAGGACAGCCTGATGACCAATACGCAATTTAACACCATGCTTCAGGCGCTCTCCCGGACTTCAGGTCCGGAGCGGGCAAAAGCGTATTTGAATACCCGGACCAATTTGGTTTCTCAGGCTTTGTTGCAAAATGCGACATTTAATTACGAAACCCTGGAAGACGCTTCGGCTGCCAATACCGGCTATACGATCATTGAAACAAATCTGAACAGTCCCCAGTCAGATTTTGCTCCCGCCTTTTATGGCCCCGACCGTTTGCTATTTTCTTCCGGCCGGCCCACGAAATCCAAACCGAACTACAACCCTTCGGCCGAATCCTACCTGAGCATATATTCGGTTTCAGCAGAGGCGAATTTCAAGGCGGTTCAGCCTACCCCGTTCGCGATGATACCGGAAACAGATTACCATCAGGCCACTCCTTATTACAGCGAATCGCTTAAGCAGGTTTTTTATGTGCAGTCTAACCTGGAAGATGGCGAACTCGCCTTTGATGAAAATGGGAAAAATGCACTGGGGATTTGCCGGGCCGGACAGAACGGATCTTTTGATCTTCTTTTCCGGGATTACAGCACTTCATTTTACTATCCTTTTTACGACGAAACCTCTGGCCGGCTCTATTTTGCGGCAGACTTTGGGGAAGGTTACGGGGGTACGGACCTGTATTTTGTATATTCCAATAACGGGCAAATCATGTCTGAACCTGTCAATCTCGGGCCGCATATCAATACCCCGGGAAATGAGATCGCCCCCTTTCTTTTTGATGGGAGTCTCTATTTTTCATCCGATGCTTTTTACGGATTAGGCGGCATGGATATTTATAAATCGGAAATTCAGGAGGGGGATTTTTACAGTATCCCGGTCAACCTGGGGCCTGGAATCAATTCAAATAAAGATGATTTCGGATTTATAATCCGCAAGGCCAAAGAAGAAGGATATGAAGGCTATTTTGCGTCGAATCGTCCCGGAGGAAGGGGGAGTGATGATATTTATGCCTTTACCGCTCTCGAGAAGCCGGGGCTGAAAACCCTGGCCTTCAGAGGAACCATTCGAGACCAGAGCGGTTTGGGAATTGAAAAGGCCTACGTCCGATTGTACCAGGGAGACAGTACGCTGATAAAAGAGACCTATACCTCGATGGATGGAGAATTCAGATTGGAAATACCTATGCGGGATTCTGTGCGGGTAGCCCTTGGTAAGCAGGGGTATGAGACCGTTGACCTGGGAAGTACCGCCACGGATCAAAACCTTATTTCCGGGCAGCCGCTGGACATTTCTCTGACCGCCCTGGAGCGCATCGTGGTCAGGCAATCAAACCGCATCCTTGTGCGGATGGATGATTTTCACTTCGAACGCAACAGCAAAAGTCTTACCCCGGAAATCACAACCATTCTCGATGAGGCCGCCGGGCAGCTCAAGAAATTTCCCGGATTGCGACTTCAGGTTGAAGCCCATACCGACAGCAGGGGCTATAAAAGCACGAATCAGAAACTTTCTGAAGAACGGGGCATTGTCATTCGCGATTATTTAATTGCGCAGGGTGTTGCTCCCGAGGTCTTTACCGAAGTAAAAGGATTTGGCGAAACGCAGATCGTCAATAACTGCTCAGACGGCGTTTACTGTCTGGATATGCTTCATAAGCAGAACGAGCGCTACCTCTTTATAGTGCTGAACTACGACGAGTTATAACAGGGGTTATCTGTACAGCAGGCATTCACTGCAGTCCTTCACCTCCCCATAATAGGTTTGGCGATACTTATGGAGAGTTTCAATAGGGATACCCAGGAACATTCTACGGATATAGGTTACGGGTGTAGAAAGTCGCCCCATTTTTGGTGTAAATCGGTTTTCAACTTTTGTTTTTCGTTCAATTCGAATAAACTTCATACAATAGTTTTGGAGTGCAAAGCTTGTGAAAAACCTCGCGAATATCAAATTATGAATGTTAAAACCCTTGAATACAGGTAAATATCTATCTGTTAAACGAGGATCATCCAGAGATAGTACACGGAAAAAAAGGAAAGGAATACGATACCCATATAGGTGAGCAGGCGCAGGCCCGGGCCCGGGTGGTATTCTACCGGGAGATCCTTACTACACACATTCTTCAGGTTCATGTACCCGACCAGGGGCGCCAGTACAAAGGAGATAAAAGTAGCCAGAGCCACCAGGGTTCCCATATTGGCGCTAAATGCCGAGAGCACCAAATAATTCACAAGGGTGAGGAGGATAACGGCTGCCGCATAGTGTCTTTTTTTGGTGTACCGCTTTTTATCCGGACGCAGGTATTCCAGGACATCCACGCTTACCCGTGCAATAGCATCATGTGCGGTCATACACGTACTGAACATGGTGGCGAAGGCAGAAACGGCTATAAAAAGGTACGCCCAATCCCCGATATGAGTAGTGAAAATAGACACCACCTGATCGGCAAAGGTAACGGCTTCTCCACTGAGTTCTGTCTGGGTGCCAAAAAGGGTGCGATATCCGATCAGCAGGAAAAAAACGGCCAGCAGGGCAGTGGTGATATAGCCGGTGTTGAATTCCTGGAGGGCTTCTTTAAGCGGGGGCTTACCTCCCTGCGATTTATATTTCTCCAGGCTCCAGAGACTGATCCAGCTACTGGCTTCCACGGCTGTAGGCATCCATCCGATCAGGCTGATCAGGAACAAGATGCCCACCGAGTCAAAAAGGGGAGGGGTTTCAAAGCCCTCAACAACCGCTGCCGGGGGTTTGTAGAGCACCATTAAGGTAGTCACCAAAAGGGCCACAAAAAGGATGGTGATCACAAATTTCAGGGTCGTCTCCAGCAGCTTATAGCGACCGACGATCAGAACACTTGATATAAAAATAAAAAGCCCAAGGGCAATACCGCTTACGGAAACCGTGGTAATTTTAAACAGATTGGCCAGCAGACCTGCGGTTACTACATACAGGGCTGCCAGGATGGTAAAGGTGGTAAAAAGGGTAATGACTGCATAAACCCACATATAGCCCTTTCCCCTTCGGGAATATCCTTCTATAAGGCTCCTGCCCGTTACATTGGTATAACGGATACCATATTCAAAAAAGGGATACTTTAATAAATTCGCCAGTAAAATGGGAAAGACCATCACCCAGCCATAAGTAGCTCCGGCTTTGGTGGAAAGTACCAGATGCGAGGTGCCAATGGCCATACTCGCAAAGAGCAGGCCGGGTCCGAGATTCCTGATAAGGGTTTTAAACTTTTCCATACCTGATCGGTTTATGAGATTCGTTGCCCTTTAGGATCATTCGATTTTAATGCGATTTCCATAATACTTGGGTTCGGTATTGAAAATCAGATCCAGGAATACCTTCACCCGCGCAAAATATTCCCTGAGGTGTACTTTAATCCCCGGGGAACCATCGATGTCTTCAGCGCTAAAACCTATGGCGTACAGGTTTTTTTTTGAAGCGATAAAAAGCGCCCGTTCATTGTGAAATTCCTGAGAAATCACCGTCACAGAATCCAGGCCAAAAACGATATTTGCACGGATCATCGAATCCAGGGTTCTGAACCCCGCGTAATCCAGAAAAATCCGCTCCTCGGGAATACCCCCGGCTATGAGGTCCTTTTTTATGGTATTGGGTTCGTTATAGTAAATACTGCCGTTATCCCCGCTGACCAGAATAAAGGAAACCTTGCCCTTCTTAAAAAGATCCAGTGCGGCTTCAATTCGGTACTGGTAATACGGGTTTATCCCCCCTCCGACCTGATGGCGCGCCGTTCCCAAAACCAGCCCTACCTTATTGTATGGAATCGTATCAATATCTCTGTAAATACGGTCGGCCGTAGAGAATTCTATGATAAAATAACAACCGGTAAAAATAAGCACAGGAAGGATAATCAGTGCAATTAATCTTTTCCGGATTCTTGTTCTCATCTGCAGTTTATAGGCAAAAACTAAAGGTACATATTCCGGGCAAAATACTGCGGGTTACAAAAAGGCCCCGCGAGTTGCGGGGCCTTTGAGTATAAAGTGTTCAGATCCAGTGCGCTTACCAACTGTACTGGGCGCCAAACATAAACATAAAGGTGGTCATGTCGTAAGAGACTTCACTTCCGGGAATGGCACCATAGGGTGGGAAATTCTGTGCAAATTGCGGGTTGAGCACCGGGCCGGAAGTGGCATCACCGGAGGAACCGAAGTGAAACACTCCGTCTATCTGAAAACGGTCATTTATCTCATAGCCCAGGCCGAACTGGAAGGCATTCTTAATAATGGCCGTGGCAGGCACGCTGTAAAAGGCCAGCTGGTCGTCTATAGGATTGGAACTGTAGGTGTAGCCCAGTCGTAAAGGGAGTCGGTCAATACCGCTGTACTGTACCCCGGCCGAGATAATATTCATGTTTTTCCAACCGAAGCCGGCTACCGAGGCGGTCTGTGTCCAACCGACGGCTTCAAAGCCATCCGTATTTTCATAATTCACCAGGCGATAGTCAAGGGCCAGGTCAAAAGTACCTGTGGAATAGCCCACACCAAAGGAGAGGATAGACGGGTAATTCAAATTAAACTTATTGGTTCCTGTACTGCCGTCCAGGTAGACATTGTCAAATTCAAAATCCCCGAAGATCTGAGCAGTTTTATACGACGCTCCCGCTTTGAAACCTGCTCCGGAATTGTAAAACACCCCAAACTGGGCCCCAAAACCAAAGGCTGCGGAGGCATCCTCAGTACTCGGATATCCCGCTTGTGTAGGGTTCGCTGTAGGGTTGGGCATGAGATCAAGGGAGGCGAAATTAAAAGTGGGCTGTACACCGATGGAAAACTTTTCGGAGAGTTCATAGGCATAGGCAGCACCTACCTGAAAAAGGCTGTAGTTGGATTCTACCCTTCCAAAGCCTCCCATCTGTTGAGGCATATTTATGGGGTTTGTAGTGCTTTCCGGAAAGGTTACCCCGAAACCGCTGATCCCAAAGGCAGAAAATCCGAAGTGGTGTCTGGAAGTCGATCCAACCTTATAGGCCAGGGCAGGCAGTGGGGACATACCTCGATCGTCCTCAGTGGTCCCGCTGATGAAATTGCCGGTGGGCTGGCCGGAGGAATCGAATTCTGGAACCGTTGAACTGAGTTCCGGGGAGGAAAAAAACAAGCCGACGTCCAGGCGGATCTGGTTCTGATCAAAAACGGTGATAGCCGCAGGATTCCATTGAAGGGCCCCGGAAATATCCAGGGGTTGTCCGGTAGCTGCACCACCCATGGACATATTGACAGATCCGACACCCTGCATGATGTGTCCGGCCTGGGCGAACCCCCAGGAAATTGCACATAAAAAAAACAAGAAAGTAACTACATTTTTCATAACGGTATGGTTTAAAATCAAAGTTTAAAAATGCGATGTCTCTGCCCGTTGGGCTTTATGTAGTTGAGAAGGATTGTTAGTGCGAAATTAGGGCAAACTACAGGCCTTGCTCATGATAAAAATCATAATTTAATTTTTCAGGCAACCTCATTTCCGATGTCAAATCATTAGAGAAGCAGGGAAGAAACCTTTGTGCAGGATGATGGGAATATGACTGGTGCGGGCCGATGAATTGTGTGAATCAGTCAGATGTGTTTTTAACTGTTTTATTTTTAATATCTTCTCCATCTTTACTATTTAAACTTTGAAATTGACAATTTATGGCCGGTAAGTCGGGGCGGAAAAAGTGGGTTTTAGCAGGTAAAATATTCGGGGGGGTCCTGGTGTTCTCAGCATTGTTCCTGATCTTTTCCCCCATTCTTTTCCATAACTATATCGCTGAAAAAGTGACCGACGTCACATCGGATTACCTGAGTACCGAACTTCGGTTTAAGGATACGCGCGCTACATTTTTTCGTCATTTTCCCTCATTGACACTGAGTATGGAGGACGCCGAGATCATGGGTTCCCAGCCGTTTTCGGGGGAGCCTGTGCTGAAAACGGAGACTTTGGTTTTCTCCATCAGCCTCTGGAGGCTGCTTTTTACACGGGAGGTGAAAATTGAAGAAATAGATCTGGAAAATGCAATGGTGTCTTTTAAGTCTGACCGTTTCGGACGGCCAAATTACCTGATCTTTAAAGCCACTACTGAGGATTCCGATACTCTGGACGCGCCCGCTGAAACTATCGTTACCCTGGATCGCATTCGGATTCAGGAGGCAGACCTCAGCTATATCGATCGTTTAAGGGGAATCGATATCAGCACCCGGGGTTTTAATTACGATGGGGCCGGCAGTTTTGAAAACGGGAACCTCGAGTTGGGATCCCGCTTTGAGATCGACAGTGTGGATGTGACCTTCCAGGATGTCGAATACCTTAAGAACAAGCACTTAACGGCCAATATTTCTTCCCTATATAACGACAATACCGTATCCCTCCTGTTTGAAAAAAATGACTTAAAAATCAATGAACTGGAGCTTTCTTTGACAGGAAAACTCGATTTTGACCCCGATGGATACAGCTATGAGGTGGACGTCACAACAGGTGGGAGTCATTTAAAGGATATTATTTCCCTTTTGCCCGAGCAGTACCTAAGCTGGAGGGATAAAGCTGAGGTGGACGGTATGGTAGATGCCAATCTTCATATAAGTGGCCTGAACAATTCACGCAGGAATACCCTGGAAAAATCACGAATAAGGCTGGATCTGGACTTCCGGGATGGAAAGCTGAAATACCAGGATGCCCCGGTCCCCGTCGAGGAGATTTTTATCGATTTTAAAGGTTCCCTCGACAATGGCATTTTTGAAGTGGCGGCAGATACGCTATCCTTTATCATTGCGGAAGACTTTTCCCGGGGGCATATGTATGCGAAAGGGCGTAAAGATTCTTTTGACCTGAAAACACGCCTGCATGCCCAACTTAACCTGCATCTGCTTCAGGAAACACTGCAGCTGCCTGACATCAATTTTGGGGGTCATCTCGCTGCCGATATCACGGCTGAGGGCATCTACGATAAAGCAAATTCCCATTTCCCGATTACCGATGCTGAGTTTATCGTGCGGGATGGGTCGCTTCAAACCCGTTTTCCGGACCCCATTGAGGACATCACAGTGGATTTTCTGTTAAAAAATACCAATGGCGGGTTGGATGGAACATCAATTGTGCTTAAAGAACTATCCTTTGATTTTGAGGATAATCCATTTGAGCTCAGCGCTGCACTTCGGAATTTAGAGCTGCTGGACTACGACATTCAGGCCAGGGGATCTTTGGATCTGAACAGCTTTAGTCAGGTAGCTCCTCTACCTTACATTTCAAATGCCAATGGATTTGTTCGGTTGGATGCCCGGTTTAAGGGGCATATGGTACGCGGGGCCCAGGGGGCACCCCCTGACGTAAAAGTCGAGGCAAATTCAGGCAAACTCTTCCTGGAAAACGTCGTGCTTAATGTAGAGGAACTCCCCAAGCCCCTCGAAATCGTATCCGGGGATTTTACCTTTCAATTAAACAGGCTGGAATTTTCTGAATTCCAAGTGAAATACGCCGGGAATTATTCCCTTCTCAATGGGTATTTCACGAATTATCTCGCGTATTTCCTGGCGCCTGATGGGGTTCTGCAGGGGGATTTCGACTTCAGGTCAGAATTTATAGACCTTGACGAGCTTATTCCCAAAGAAGAAGTGCCGACCCAAAACCTTGTGGAAACCCATATGGATTCTGTGGAAACGAGGGAAGAAATTACAGGGGTGTTGCAAGTCCCCTCCAACATTAACTTTAAGCTGAATGCAGATATTGATACCCTGCGCCATTTTAAACTGGATATCACGAAGCTTCGCGGGCAAATAACCATTTCAGAAGGAGGCTTCCTCTTTAATGATACCCGGATGGATATGGTTGGGGGCAAAGCCACAATGAAAGGGTTTTACAAACCTGAGGGCAACGACAAGGCATTGTTCAACTACAACCTGCAGGGTCAGAACCTGAATGTGACACGAGCTTATGAAGAAATCGAACTTTTTAAAGATTTAGTGCCGGCTGCTGCGAATGCTGATGGCGTTATTTCCCTGGATTATGAGATCAGGGGCAGTCTGGACCAGCAAATGAGTCCGGTTATGCCTTCACTTGAAGGCGGGGGTACCCTAAGTGTCCACGATGTGCAGTTTAAGAACTATAAACTTTTTGGATCAGTCTCGAAGGAGACCCGTCTGGGCGCACTGAACGATCCAAAGATGAAAGAGATTACGGTGCATTCGACTATCGACGACAACATTCTGGAACTGGAACGCTTTAAATTCAAGGTACACCCCTTCAGGCTCCGTATGGAAGGGGAGACCACTCTGGACGGGGATATGGATCTTCAAATGCGGCTGGGCCTGCCTCCCTTCGGCCTTATTGGGATTCCCATAAAAATCACGGGGACAAGCGATAGTCTGAAGATAAAAATGGGCCGGCGGGAAAAGGACCTTATGGCTTTGGAATACGACGATGACGAGTTTTCCGAAGAGGAGCGCCGCCGGTTCGTGATGCTCCGGGATTCCATTACGGAGGATATGGATATACAGGACATTTCTGCTTTTGAAAAGCGGATGGATTCCCTTTATTTCCGACAGGAAGAAAAGGTCGGGGATAGTCCTGGACCCCGAAAGGTTGCACCAGAATCCGGAGTTAACCGACCCTGATAAGGACTATTTGGACAATGTCCTGAAACCTAAAGGGACGCAAAAGTATATGATATGAAAAAACGGGATTTTTTAAAGAAAAGTAGCCTTGGGGCTCTGGGTGCCTTTTTTGCGCCTCAGCTGCTGGCGGCCCTGGAGAGCAGTCAAAATAAAATTCTTCGGACCGCGCATATAGGAGTGGGGAACATGGGCGCTGAAGATTTGAAGGCCATAGCCTCCCATGAGCAGGTAGAAGTGGTTGCTCTTTGCGATGTGGATTCAGAATACCTGGAGGCCGCGGCCGCATTGTACCCCCAGGCACGCACTTTCTCAGATTATCGGGTGATGCTCACGGAACTCTCAGATACCATTGATGCGGTAATCGTATCCACTCCGGACCATACCCATGCCCCCGCTTCCCTTCTGGCTATGGAGCTGGAGAAGGCGGTGTATTGTCAAAAACCGCTGGCACACCGGGTAGAGGAAGTACGCGCCATGAAAAAAATGGCGGCAGATAAAAACCTCACTACCCAGATGGGAATTCAGGTGCATTCATTTTATGACTACAAACTGGCCACCTTACTCATTCAGTCCGGGATTATTGGAAAAGTACATACCGTGCGGGCGTGGTCGCCTAAAAACTGGGGTTTTGACGGGCCTGCACCTGAAGGCAGCGATCCCGTCCCCGGACGGTTGGATTGGAATCTCTGGCTAGGGACGGCCCAGCGACGCCCCTATAAAAATAATGTGTACCATCCGGGAAACTGGCGGAAGCTGCTGGACTACGGATGCGGCACCCTTGGGGATATGGGTGTCCATATTTTTGATACGCCCTATAATGCCCTTGCCCTAGAAGTTCCCAGGACCATAAAAACAGATTGCCGACCTCCAAATGGTTTCGGCCATCCCGAACGCAATACGGTCACTTATGAATTCCCGCCCACCCCATATACAGCCGAGTCCCTGACCTGGATCTGGTCGGATGGTCCGGGAGCTCCTGAGGCCCATCCGGATCTCGAATTGCCGGAAGGGGAGGTGCTGCACGACCAGGGGGCGATGTTTATGGGAGAGACCGGAAGGCTTTACCTGCCTCATTTTGAAATGCTTCCGCGCCTTATTGTCGATGGAAGTTATGTAGAGATCGACGTGGCGCCTTTTGAGCTTGGGGAGCCGGTGCGGGACTATGAGAGCGAGGGTAAAAAACATTACCATGAATTTGTCGATGCCTGTCTGGGGAAAACCAGTTGTTCGGCTCCGTTTTCCTATTCAGCCAAACTTACGGAAACCATCCTTTTGGGGGTGATTGCAGGTCGTTTTCCCGGTAAAACCCTCAACTGGAATGCGGAAACAGCCCTTTTTGAAGAGGCTGAGGCCAATGCATTGCTGGGTAGCGATTACAGAAAATTCTGAAAGGTTTTTTGCACCCGGGCGCGTGGATTATTCCCGAGGTCTCAGATACCTTTAGACCGCTTAAATTCCAGTGAATTATGAAAACATCCCTTTTAACCCTCCTGGTTGTCCTGCTCGGTGTAATCCTGTGGTCCGGTGCCGCAGATTCAACGCCGGAGAGGCCCTCAGAAGGGCAATGGATTCAGCTTTTTAACGGTGAGGACCTTTCCGATTGGGATATTAAAATCCGGGGATTTGAGATGGGGGTAAACTATAAAAATACATTTCGGGTGGAAGACGGATTGCTCAAGGTCTCCTATACCGATTACGACACTTTTAATGAGGAATTCGGCCATCTGTTTTATAAACAACCTTTTTCCCATTACCGCCTTCGGGTGGAGTATCGATTTGTGGGCCAGCAGGTGCCCGATGGGCCCGCTTGGGCCTTTCGAAACAACGGACTCATGCTCCACAGCCAGTCTGCCCGGAGTATGGGTTTGAACCAGGATTTTCCAATATCCCTTGAAGCCCAACTCCTTGGAGGGGCAGACGAGGGGCTGCGTTCCACAATGAACCTCTGTACCCCGGGCTCCAGTGTAGTCATTGAAGGGAGATTCCGGGAAGAACACTGTATTGATTCGCGCTCAGATACCTATCGGGGGGATCGGTGGGTGACTGCGGAAATGGTAGTGCGCGCAGATGCTGTCGTTCATCATATCGTGGAGGGCGATACGGTCCTGACCTATTCCCGTCCCGAGATGGGTGGGGGCGCGATCAGCGGCTATGATCCGGAAGTTTATAGAGAAGGGCAGCCCATGAAATCGGGCTATATTGCCATTCAGGCCGAGAGCCACCCTACGGAATTCCGGAAAATTGAAGTGATGATTCTGGACCCGGACTGATTGCATGAGAGTCTGCGGTGTTTGGACGGAAGGTAGTCCTCGCAGTTCACCTGCGCTGCAAAGCCCAGCCCTAATAGTCCGTGTTTTGAAGTGTTTTCAAGGGCCCGGGTACCGGCTGATTTTGATTATTTTTGAACCTGCCACCAGGCATTGATTTCGCCAGAGTTTTATGAAGCCATCTGCTGCACCTATTTACATTATTGGAGCCGGTATCAGCGGCCTTGTCGCTGCCCGAACCCTTGAAGAAAGGGGTTACGCCCCGGTCCTCCTGGAAAGCGCTGCGACCCCAGGAGGCCGCGTTCAGACAGATTCAGTGGGAGGTGTCCTGTTTGATCGGGGGTTTCAGGTCTTGCTGACGGCCTATCCTCAGGCGGTGAAACACCTGGATTTTAATAAACTGAATTTACACCGTTTTCTCCCGGGAGCCCTTATATTTTCGGAAGGCCGTCCTGAACGCATTGGGGATCCGCTGCGCGATTTATCGAGTTTGGTGCCTACCCTTACGGCCAAAGTGGGCTCCCTTGGGGATAAATGGAAGATTTTCCGTCTTTCCGGGAGGCTAAAACAAAAGTCGGTTGAAGAGATTTTTTCCACCCCGGAGCAGACCACCCTGGAGTACCTGCAGGCATATGGTTTTTCCCATCGACTGATAACGACCTTTTTTAAACCTTTTTTTGGAGGGATTTTCCTGGAAGACGCCCTGCAGACCTCCTCCCGGATGTTTGAATTTACCTTTAAGATGTTTAGTGAGGGATATGCCGCACTCCCGGCCTCGGGAATCGGAGCGATTTCCAGGCAACTCGCTGCCGGACTCCAAAAAACATCCCTGTCCTATGGGCAACAGGTCCAACAGGTAAAATCGGGGTTCGTAGTCTTAAACGGAGGAGAAGAACGGCCGAGTCGGGCCACCCTCGTAACGGTTCCCTATGATACGGAAACGGGAATGCTTCAGGGGTCTGGGGTTTTATGGGAGGGTTGCGACAATCTTTATTTCAGTGTGGCGAAACAGACGTTTGAGGAAGGCATCATCGCCCTGGTTTCAGACCCGGACGCACTGGTAAACAATCTGCATTACCCTTTTGGCCAGCAGATGGAGGGCAATCCGGTACTCTCGGTAACCGTAGTTAAAAAGCACTCCCTGGATCAGAGGGAACTGATACAAAAGGTCCGTGAAGACCTGGAACGCTGTTGCAGGATTCAGACCAAATCCTTTTTAAAACACTACAGTATTGAAAAAGCACTCCCCAGAAGGACGGATCTGAAAATGGAGTTGAGCAGGCCCGAGAGTGCGTTCTTCGAAAATGTGTTTCTCGCCGGAGATTACTTGTTGAATGCATCGCTTAATGCGGCCATGGCTTCCGGAGAGGCGGCTGCCCACGCGCTGGCTAATGCACTGGAACGAGCTTAGGTTCTCCGACTTTTATCGGCCTGCAGGGCTTTGTACGGCAAATGGCGAATGCATCTACCTTACGTTGGTTTCCAATCGTCATCGGGAGTCCACAGGCTCCAACATAAACCCCGGTGAAACAATGCGCTCTTTTGGGCGGTAAAAATTCTTGGCAATTGCAGGAATTGTTTTAAATTTGCTTCCCGTCTGAAAGGACGTTAAGATCTTTTACAATGCGAAAATAGCTCAGTTGGTAGAGCGCCACCTTGCCAAGGTGGAGGTCGCGGGTTCGAATCCCGTTTTTCGCTCGACAGAAACGCTGCCTGTCAGCGTTTTTTTGTTTCCGCTCGGGTGGTGGAATTGGTAGACACGTTGGACTTAAAATCCAATGGCCATCGCGGCCGTACGGGTTCAAGTCCCGTCCCGAGTACGGATAAGGCGAAAAGCCGGTGCTGAAAGCACTGGCTTTTTTGTTTCTATTATCCGAGCCAAGTTTACTTGTGCGAAGGATGGGAAAAAAAAACCATGCCCGCACAGCGGGCCGGCTTTTCGTATTTCAAAACGTTCGGGCGGGACTCGCGAAGTTCCGCAGGGACGAGCAATTCCCGTCTTCGAAAGTATGTTGTGGGCGGTTGCAATAGACAATGCTAGCTTTTCCTTTTAAACCACTTTCTAGCGGGACTCCGGAAATGAACCGATTTGCCCAGGCCCATTTCTCGCCCACGCCCCCCAACGTCAATTTAATGAGTCTTTGCTCCTTGGCGCCTCAATTCATTCTCAGAGCTTAACCACTATTTAGTGTTCTTTTTGCTAAAAGTCAAGAACACTTCATCAGGAATATATCGGATACATCGAATCTATTTGCAGTCTACTCAAACGTTTTCGTAAGATTGGTATTGAAAAAAACACCTGATGAAAAATACACAAGAAAAATCAAACCGCTATATAATCTTCTTAGATAAGATTGGGATAAAAGATTTACCCAAGGTTGGAGGCAAAAATGCATCCCTGGGGGAAATGATTAAAAATCTCAGCGATAAGAATATTAAAATACCGAACGGGTTCAGTGTTACCGTCGATGCCTTTGACGCTTTTATACAGGAAAACAAGTTAAAAGCAATAATAGAAAAATCACTTGCAGGGGTGGACGTTTCAGACATTGTTAGCCTGAGAAAAACAGGCTCTGAAATACGAAAGCAAATATCGAACGGGAAGTTTCCTGTTTCACTTGAAAAAGCGATTCTGAAATCGTATTACCAGTTATCGGAGCTCTATGGCCAGGACGCTACAGATATAGCGGTACGCTCTTCGGCCACAGCGGAGGACTTACCAGATGCGTCCTTTGCCGGTCAGCAGTCTACTTATCTCAATATCAGGGGCGGAGAAATGCTCCTTACGGCCATTCGCAGTTGCTTTGCCTCACTTTTTACAGACAGGGCTATTTCCTACCGCTCGTCTCGGGGATTTGATCAGTTTTCGGTAAAGTTATCCGTATGTGTGCAAAAAATGGTTAGATCCGATTTGGGGTCTTCCGGGGTGGCTTTCTCCCTGGACACTGAAAGTGGCTTTAAGGATATCATTCTGATCAATGGCGCTTATGGCCTTGGTGAATTGGTAGTTGGAGGAGAAATAGTTCCCGATGAGTTCCTGGTATTCAAACCGGGGTTAACCAATGGTTTCAATTCCATTATAGAGAAAAAGATCGGCAAAAAGTGCCATAAAATGGTCTATGGGAATAAGCCTTTTGAAACTGTACGCAAGGTTAGGGTGGACAAGGAGCAACAAAGGAAATTTTGCCTGGATGATAGACAAATACTACAGTTGGCAAAATGGGTGCAGCAGATAGAGGACCACTATTCTTCAGTGCATGGTAAATGGTGCCCCATGGATATTGAATGGGCGATTGATGGTCTTACCAACGAGCTGTATATAGTTCAGGCAAGGCCCGAAACCATACATTCCCAAAATCAGGAGGATATTATCACTGAGTACGAAATCTCAAATAAAACCGCTTTAAATGATTTATTGCTGGAAGGGGTTGCTGTCGGGGACAAGGTGGGTACAGGTCGCGTACGCCGGATTTTCACCCTGGATGGCAGAGATGGAAGCTCGGATGAAACGGAATTCAAAGCAGGGGAAGTACTGGTAACCGAAATGACGGATCCAGATTGGGAACCGCTTATGAAAAAGGCCTCTGCCATCATAACCGAAAAGGGAGGAAGAACCTGCCATGCAGCAATAGTCGCCAGAGAAATGGGGGTTCCCGCAGTAGTAGGAGCCGTTGGTGCGGGCAATATAATGGAAGACGGCCAACAAATAACGGTATCCTGTGCTGAAGGCAGTGTCGGCAAGGTTTATAAGGGTAAAATTGATTTCAAAAAGAAGGAAACCGCTTACTCCGATTTCCCATCCATAAAAACACCCATAATGTTGAATGTGGGTTCTCCCGAACTGGCATTCCAATACAGCAAGATTCCAAATGCAGGAGTCGGGCTTGCAAGGCAGGAATTTATAATAAATAACCATATAAAGGTTCATCCACTGGCATTGCTTAAACACAGGGACCTGAAAGACCGGGTTTTATCCGAAACCATTTCAGATTTGATAGTTGGATACGAGTCGGAGAAAGATTTTTATGTGAACAAGCTTGCCCAGGGTGTAGCGAAAATTGCAGCGGCCTTCTATCCAAAAAAGGTCATTACCAGACTCTCTGACTTTAAATCCAATGAGTATTTCAACCTCCTGGGAGGCAAATATTTTGAACCCGATGAAGAAAACCCCATGATAGGCTGGCGGGGGGCTTCCAGATACTATTCAGAGGCATTTCGGGAGGCATTTAACTGGGAATGTGAAGCCCTTAAAAAGGCTCGGGAGGAATTCGGATTGACTAATATTACCATCATGATCCCGTTCTGCAGGACTCCTCAGGAGTTAGAGAAGGTCTTGAGAATCATGGAGGAAAATGGCCTGGTGCGCGGAAAGAATGGTCTGGAAATTTACCTCATGGCCGAATTGCCTTCGAACATTATTTTGGCGGATCAGTTCGCCCAAATGATAGATGGCTTTTCCATTGGCTCTAATGATTTGACGCAGCTTGTGTTAGGGTTGGACAGGGATTCCAGTTTGGTCGCCCATCTTTACGATGAACGAAATGATGCAGTAAAGGGAATGATCAAAACCCTTTTGGCCACGGCGAAGAAATTCGGAAAAAAAGTGGGTATATGCGGACAGGGACCCTCTGATTTTCCGGATTTTTCAGAATTTTTAGTTCATGAGGGCATTGATTCCGTTTCCGTAACCCCGGATTCTGTTTTGAAGACGTTGAAGGTTATCCAAAAGGTTGAAGAATCGAAAGTGGATGTTGAAATGGTGTAATTCATTATCTATCAGCAAAAATTGACACGTGCCATAAAAGGAATGAGCAACTGCGGAGGCCACTGTCCAGCGTACATTCAAACCAGCTTGTACCTTTCAGGCATATGACACTTTCTCATTGGTGATCCATTAAAATATCAGGCTCACCCTTGACCAAGAACCCATCAATTCTGAGAAATGGTTGTGCGAAGAGTATATCCTGAGTAAGAATTTAGTCGGCAGTGAAATGCATTCATTGCAATATCAAGGGTTCAAAATTCTGCTTAATTACTTCAGAACATCCTTAGTGACTTTAGTTTTTCCTCCTGTTCCGAACTTTTTTGAATCCAAAAATCATAATGAGGGTTGGTTTGGGGATTATCACTTTCATCTCATTTTTTGTCAACAATATCAATCAATTTCTCCTTTTTGGATAAAGCATTAGATATATGAATAATGAGGCGCGTTCAATACCTAATATTTTAGAGTCATCCATTAATTCTGAAATTTTGCTTGGTTCGTGATTGCCATTAGAAAACTGTGTAGTGCTAGCACCATTGGGTCTGAAGGTTTCCCTCTTATAATTAGTTCGTAACTTTCACCAAGGTTATATCCGATAGGGGTTGTCGACCTACGGAAATCCTACTGATATTTAGCTAAAAGAGTAAATGATAGATTTAAGTATTGTAGTACCGCTTTATAATACCGAAGAATATATTGCAAGATGCCTGGATTCCCTTTTGAATCAGGACATTCCGGATGATAAATATGAAATAATCGTTATTAATGATGGCTCAAAGGACAATGGTAAGCAGATTGTTGAAAAATATGCAAACCAATATGCACAGATAAAACTATTTGATCAACCCAATAAAGGATTGTCAATAACCAGAAACAGAGGGCTTGAACTTGCCCAAGGCCAGTACGTATATTTTATAGATTCTGATGATTTTGTCTCTCCAAATTCATTGCTCAGGATTATTGAGTATATGAAAAAACATGATCTTGACATTTTTGGTTTTGGAATTATCCCGACAACGGGTTCAAGTTTACCCGCTTCGAATTTTGGAGATTCCACATTCAATAATTTGGCAATTTATGAGGGTCCGGCGTATATAAATAATTTCAATTTTAGAAATGAAGCGGTTTGGTATATCATAAACAAAAAGTTTCTGAACACTATAAATTTAGTTTTCACTAAAGGGTATATGTTAGCAGATGGAATATTCACGGCAGAAATAATATATAACGCTCGAAGAATTAGCTCAATTCAATCAAACATTTACGGGTATTTCCAAAGATCAGAATCTGCTTTGAACACTTCCAGTGCAGCTAGAAACCGATTTTTATTCAAGTCGTACGAATGGGCTGCATTGGAATTTGATAAATTCTATCAAAGGATATCAAAAGAGAAAAGAGTTAATGAAATTGGCTTAAAAAGGATTGAAAATAAACAACGGGCCTATGTTTTTTTCTTGCTCATTAGAGTTATAAAATCAGATATGAGTTTTAGCGAGGTAAATGATTTAGTAAATAGATTAAAGGACCATCAATTCTATCCTATAGGTTCATTTTTGGGTGCAGATTATAACAAATTCATTTATAGATTGTTATTGCTAATTTTAAATTCGAAAACACTTCTATTTCCATCAGTTTTCATGTACCGGGTGGTTCTAAAATCACGGAATATTTGGAAATTCTGACGTCTCAATACTCCTAGTAATTAGAGTTTATTATCAGATATTTTTTGGGGATTTTCTTTGATAATCCATGGACTTATCTTCGTTACCTAAGAATTTATTTGCGGATGGTCCATCTGAAGTGGAATAAGCTATTCTTCATTACTCGTATTATTTCGGACCACCTTGCATGGATTGCCATAAGCTATACAATTGGCAGGTATGTTTTTAGTGACAACACTGCCTACACCTATGATGGTGTTATCACCTATGTGAATATTGTTTTTTAATACTGCCCCTGATCCTATGCTACAAAACTCACCAATCGTAACCGCTCCGGAAATGACAACTCCTGGATTTATATCCGTATAAGCACCAATACTATTGTGGTGACCAATTAAGCTACCACGTTTAACAAAAACCCCAAATTCAATTTTAGATTGGGAACTTATGACGACTCCAGGTTCAATCAATACTCCATTTTCTATTTGCGAAGAGGGTGCTATATAGGCTGATGGATGTACAACTTTATAATATTGTTCTTTGCCTATAGAATGATTTATAAAAAAATGAGTGTAAATGTCCAATTTGTTTTTTGGTCCTGCCGTGGCAAAAAAAACCTTTTCTGTATTGCCTGGGGCGCACCCTAATGGCATCATCTCGAATTTTTCTGTTTTTAGGGGCGTAATAGGTGAATCGACATCTTTCAAATTAGGATATAATGCGAATGAAGTGACATCTTTCATTTCTTGAATGATATCCGCAATTATCGCTACAGTATAAGAAGAGGAACCTAATAGATGTATTTTATTCATCAGTTTTCTGGTCAAGAATTAGTGGTCGACCTAATCGTAAACACTAAAATAAGGGTTTAAAGCCTAATCTTTTGTGTTTTAATTCTCATTGAAGGAATTGTTCTATTCTCACTACAGAAGGTTAGCAGTAAAAAACAAGACAACAATGTTTTAGTTTCTCAACCGATAGAAACTTCTGTTGATTAGAATTCTGTCCGACTTTTTGACTGCATCAAGATCTTGGACTTACCCGTGATCTGGTCTTTGTAATTTTTGACAACTAAAAATCACAAGGTCATGGAAATCATCAAAAAAAGAGTAAAGAAAATCGCATTTGGTCTTTCGGTTCTGCTGCTCACTCAGAGCTGTGTGGTCTATCATAAAACACCAACCACCTTAGAGCAGGCTTGCAAATCACGAATGAAGACCAAAATCACAAACGCAAATGGTGCAACTATAAAATATCAGTACATCGACTATATAGACGGGGTCTACTATGGAGTGAATAAGAAATCGGGTACCCTGCTCAGGAATCCCTTGAAACAGGAGGAGGTGACAGTGATGCTCAAGAATCAAACCGCAACGGACTGGACTGAATTGGCAATAATGGGGGGGTCTGTTTTGATATTGGTTGCAAGTGCTGGTCTATATATCGATAAATATGGGGTCTTTTGATCCCTGCAGGAAACTTAAATGAGATTCATAAAACATAAAAAGCAACAAGGTATTTCCAGGTTGTTTATTCCTTCTCTTTTCGACCTTACCGCAAGGCGGGCCGCTACGGATTTTTGATCAACCCTGGCGTTCCTATCTGCTCCTGCAGGTCGATTAGCGCCCTTTGGTCCACATTGACAAGGCCGTCTTGCGGACGGTCTAGATCCACCACTAAAGTGATAACCGCGCCCAGGACAAGGATCATCAGGACAGCTGAGGTAGAGCTTCGTTTCTGCATCAACCCCGAATTATACCCCATGGCCGCCAGGGTAAGTAGTGAGCCGGCAATCAATAAGAGCAGAATTGATTGAGGTACCCTTGAATAGATCCCGGCAACGATCCGCATTTCGTGAAGGTCGATGGTCTGGTTTAGGGACTCAATAAAAAGGGCCAGTACCTGAGATTCGGGATTATTCCGGGCGAGTTCCTCGGCAATGGACCAGAGTTTGTCCTGGATTTCGGAAGACTGCGATATGCTTTCGTTTACACCCTCCAGTTTATCAGAAACAATACGCAAAGGAACATAGGCCCGGATCAAATTTCGCACTTCCGCGGAGGCGGGTTCCGGAAGGTAACCGGCACGGAGGTAGGTGGTACCAATCGAGTTTGCCTCTTCCAGTACGAGGCTGCGACGCCTGTTGAAACGGTCGGCAGCCATCCCCATGCTAATCGCCAGCAAAAACGCCATTAATGCCAAAAGCGAGCCTACAATCATGGAAGTAGGCCCTTCTTTTTCATCTCGCGTTCGATTTTGCAGCCAGTAACCGAAGCGATAACCCACCTCACTCACAAGGACGGCAATGATTAAGAAGGTCACAAAAACCCAACCTATGGCCAGGGAATCAAGAATATTCTGAAATTGAATCATACTTAAATGATATTCAGGTTAAAATTGTAATACTTCCGGCATTAAGGTCAATACTCTGGATCATACTTCTTCTTATAGGTCTGTGCTTGGAAATTTAAATAGGCGGATGAAACCTGACTGCGCTATTATAATTATCTATCAGCCTGATGCCACTTGTGGTATGGGCCTGGTATTTTCGATTTCAAAGGTCCTTCTGCTGCCTTATCCACCCAGCTAGGCATCGCTTTCAAAGCAGCCCCTGCTTCATCAGATCATAAGTGACCTCTGAAATATGGTGTTTGCCGGTCTTTTCCATAATATTTCTGCGATGCGTATTCACCGTGTGTATGCTCACAAATAGCTGTTCAGCAATTTGCTCACTGGTCATACCATTGGAAATCAATTCTATAATCTCAAATTCCCGACACGTTAAATGGTGGCCCAGGTTTAACAAGGCTTCAGTGGGGAATTTAAACAAGGACACGTCATCCCCGACATAATAATGAAATGCATCCCGGGGCATGGTAAACCACTCAATATTGGTATTGATCTGAACGTAGTAAATAGCTTTATGGGGGATAGGACTATAAAACAAATAACACTGAAAAAGATGGTCTGCATATTCCCCATCCGGTTTCTGCATTCGAACATTGGTCGATAATAAGGCGGCTCCCTTTTGAGATATGAAAAGATCCTTCTCCAGGTCTAACAGTTTTGACCTGCCCAGACCGAACCTGTGAAGGTCTTCGGGATGCACCTTACTCATCATTTTTTGGGGGTCATTGGTTTCGGGTTCAATGCCCAGCATATCCATACTTCGCTTGGAGGTATAAATAATCTTTAATTGAGTAAGATCCATTACTATAAGCATTTGATCGTTTTCCTCCATCATAAGCTCCAGTTTTCGCATGATGGGGTCCTCAGCGCCGATTTTCAGGAATCCGAAAGGTAAATAGGACTCTATAAAATCGTGATAAATACTATAGTCGTAAGGGGTATTCAGCATCGTTAAATTTTATTGCCGTAATCCTTAAAGATACGAAAAATAAATACTCATTTACTGGTATTGTTTAGGGTGTTGTTTAGCCTTAATTTAAGGGCTTAACTACATCCTAAAAGAACAGAGCGATGGCGGTATTAACGGCGAGGTTATTCCGGGGTTATTTTGGAGGTAGCTGGCTTGGGAGAATAACTAAAAACGGTGAGTTTCAGCGTGAAGTTGTGTTTAATTGGCCGGTCGCCTTTGATGTACATTCGGCCATTGGGCCGGAAGAAGGGCTGAAAGCGCCTCCGGGCAGCGGCTTCTATGACGATACCCGAAAAGTCTATATCGCGGGATGGCATCAGGACGTTAAGAGGTGGTGTATGTCGTGGTTCAATGAATTTGGCGGATATGGAAATACACAATGGACCTCCCAGGAACGTGTCAATGGGAAAACAGTCATTTATGGTTTTTGCACAGAGTGTAAACAGGAAAGTGATGACCCCACCAATCACATTGTTTTATGTGAGATTCTGGATAAGGACCATTTTAAATATTCCATTCGTAGTTTCAGAAAAGGCCTTGTCGAGATTGAAGCCCGCAGGATTCGCACGGCCGAAAGATTGAAATCCCTGATGAAGCAGCAGGATGATGCTATTGAATTGTTTACCGATATTCTAAAATAAACCCGTTGAAGGGGCTTTCTATTAGATTCAGAAGTTTAATATACAATTAAAACAATTTTATCTGGCGTAATCCCTTGGTTGCTAAATACTTAAGCATCCACTCATGAGATTAAAAAGGGGAGTAAATATAATAACCAATTTCTTCTGCGCAGCAGTGGTATTGGGGTTGTTGAATCCAATACCCTTGTTTGGACAACTCGGCACCACCGCCACGGACTCGTATGCTTCAAAAACACCTCTCGATACCATAGGAGCCCCAGTAGATGATTCCTTTTTTGAACAAAAATATCTTACAGGCGATTGGTGGGGGGGACGCTCTTTTCTTGAAGAGAAGGGCGTGAATTTTGACCTTAGGTATAGCTCCACCTACCAGGGATTAATCCAGGGCACGGGTGAGAAAAAATTTGCTTATGGGGGTAAAGTAAACGCACTTATAAATTTAGAGACGGATAAGATGCACCTTTGGAAGGGTGGAGGTTTTAATGTTCATCTCGAATACCGGCATGGTGCGGCCCAATCCAATTTGGGGGGCACCCTCTTTGCCGTAAACACAGCCGTTTTCCTACCATCGGATTCCCCGAATGAATGGGTTGCTTCAACCCTTACGTATACCCAGAAAATAGGGAACGGACACCAGATCAGACTTGGAAAATTTAACCCAATCGATATCTATGCCAGGCATTCTTTTCACGGGGGATGGGGTGTGGACAGGTTTATGAATATTATAATGGTTGCGCCACCAAGCGGACTGATCCCCGTGGTTTTCATGGGCGGATTAGTATCGATAAACTTAGCCCCGGTAACGCTAACGGCTGTTGTCTTCGACCCGAATGACCGTACCAAGGATTATTTCCCGGGGGACCTGTTTAAGGATGGCGTCAACTTCGGCATAAATGTAACCCGGGTTGCGAAACTGGCAGGCCGCGCGACCTCCTACGGCATCACAGGTTTCTATAGTACCGCCGAGGGAACTGATTTTTCTACCCTGGGCAGTGGTGTCGTCAATACTTCTACTGAAACAGGCGCCTTTAACATCAATGTACAGTTTAAACACAATCTGCAAGAAAGTACCGCATATCCGGGTGCAGCCTGGGGCATAACATTTAAGGGGGCAATCGCCGATGGAAATCCCAATTATGTTCAGGCATCCCTTTTAGCTGGGATTGCAGGGAACCCCTTGTTTATTGGCCGTCCTCAGGATAATTTTGGTATAGGTTTTTTCTACTACAACCTGAGCGATGTCCTGGAGGATTCCTTTAACCCATTGGTATCTATAACAAATGAGTCCGGTCTGGAAATGTTCTATACCTATTCCATAACCCCCTGGCTTTACCTGGGGGCAGATGTGCAATATATCAATCCGTTCAGGGAACGGTTTAAAAATGCCTTTATAGGGGGGCTCAGGACACAGATTCGCCTGTGAATCGGTTGATCTTTTCAGAAGAACCAGTGGGGCCTTGGAGCTTCTTCAATCCGATTTTAACCCATTGATTATCAATTTATAAATAAAGATTCTTGCCGTTTTCGATGGGGTAAAATACCTATTAGTAAGTATTTTACCCGGCAGGTATCTGTCGTAAATTTAAGGAACCTGTTTACGTGGGTTTTTCTGATTCGCCTATTGTCTTTTAAACAGTAATCATGAAAAAAAATAGTGACGGCCCATCTTGTGCTTGCGGAAAGGAAGAGCTTTTTGAGGTTTGGGAGAAAAATGATAAAACTAAAAAAGAGAAGTTGAGTTCAATTAAGAAAGAAAATAAAGACAAAGCTTCAATAAATACTGGGAACAAAAGCAAATAAACAAAGAAATTAAAATTTAATAAATAACAAGTTATGGCAACCAATGAAATTAAAGCGACAACTTTTGAAAACACAAAAATGAATGTGCGCAAGCTGGATTGGAAAGAAGTATTCTACACCAATTGCCCACTTATTTCAGCAAGTAATGTTGACCAGGAACTAGGCTGGACCCGCGAAGAGTTTAAAAAAATCGGAGTGGATTATAACTATTTCAGATATCACCGTGAGACCGACTGGTATCCACATTATATCCATAACCAAGATAATTTGATTCGATTTGGTGGATTGTTTCCTCCAGTTCATGTGCAAGCGGACATTCGCAGAACACGACTTTTAGGTGTTACACATGCTCCAAAAGAAGGTGGCTGTATGATGGTACGTTCAAGAGACGATATCTACACCATGCAAGAGTTGAAAGGGAAAAAAATTGGGATTTCAAAAAGTATGAACCAGGTTAAAAACGACTGGTGGCGTATCCAAGAACACCAAGGTATTGAGTTGATGCTTCGTATTAATGGTATGACCATGGATGATATTGAACTCGTAGAATTCCCTTATGCCGATGATTGGTACAACGATCCTAAAATGCTGGAGCCTATGCTCAATCCATCTGACTTATGGCTGCAACGCGACCACAAACACGATTTGGCATTCCGTCCATTAGAAACGGCACTTGAGAAAGGTATTATTGATGCTTGTTATACACAAAGTAAACCTTTACAACAACTGTCTGAAGCAACTGGTAAATTCAAAGCCATTGAAGACTTGTCATTACATCCAGACTGGACCTTACAAGTCGCCAATATTCCAGCTGCAATTACGTGTAGTGATGTTATGTATAATGAGCATCCTGAACTTGCCGTTGCCTTTATGAAAGGAATGATTCGAGTAGGTCGATGGTCTAACGAGAACAAACATGCAGCTGCAGGAATTCTCGACAGACAAACTTTTTACCTAGATGTGGAACATACTTATGAAGGCATCAAACCAATAGATATTGTTCCTAACCTATCTCCACAGAATATTGCCTCTGTTGAGATTGGTAAAGATTTCATGCTAAAACATGGTTATATCAAAAATGACTTTGACGTACATGAATGGGCAGCACCAGATATTATTGAAAAAGCCGCAAGAGAATTGTTGGAAGAAGAATGGCACAAAAGAACCATGTTAAAACTCCCAAATGCTGCCGGTTCATTAGAATCTGGCGGAAGAATGGGATAGTTGTGAGTCATTGCAATTAGACAAAATCAACCTGTAGAATTCTATAATTTAAGGTTGAGAAAATAACAAAAACTCTGGCTCCGCCAAGGGCGGAGCCAGAGTTTCCTGCTAAAAAAAACATGACAACATCAAGACAAGAACCTATTAAGGTTACCACTTTCGAAAACACAAAATTAAGTGTAGTCCCTTTAAACTGGAAAGAAGTATACTATACCAACTGTATATTAATCTCCGCGAGTAATGTGGACCAGGAATTGGGCTGGACGCGCGAAGAATTTAAGAAACTGGGTGTTGAATATAACTATATGCGTTCCCGTTCTGAGACTGACTGGTATCCACACTATATACATAACCAGGACAACCTGATACGTTTTGGGGGATTGTTTCCTCCTATACATGTCAATGCTGACATTCGCAAAACCAAGCTTTTGGGCTTAACACATGCTCCAAAAGAAGGTGGCTGTATGATGGTGCGTTCACAGTGGGAAGGCAGTAAAAACGTGGAACGTATTTGATACGCTTACATTGTATCAACAGCTCGACTATAAATTTATAAAAGAGTAACAAACAGAATGAAATTTATTCAAAATTTAAAATTAGCCTGACAGAATCCCAAAATGTGTTGGACGTATGACTTAAACCGTGATTTAATTTCGGCACCTAATGGGTAATAGATTTAAAAAGACAACATTGCCGGATGTATTAATTAAAAAGGTCGATACCGGCAAAACAATTATAAATTCAAATTCAAATTAAAATGAAACTATTTATTGGCCTGGCATTCTGCTTAATTATTACCCCCCATTTAACCGCTCAGGAAGATTCAAAACAAAAACAGATTCAAAAAACGAATGATATGGAATTACCTAAAGGAAAACAAACAGCTGTTGGGTTGTACGTTACTTCAAAAGAAGCTTATAAAATGTGGAAGGCCAATCCAGATAAAATAAAAATTTTGGATGTCCGTACGCTGGATGAATACATCAACATTGGGCACGCGGAAATGGCTCGGAACATTCCAGCTTTTTTACAAACCTACAATTGGGATGCCGATAAAAAGTCCTTTTCTTATCAGATGAACCCTGATTTTGCAGAACAAGCTCAAAAAGTTTTTAATCAACAAGACACCATCTTGGTTACCTGCCGTTCAGGTGGAAGAAGTGCTTTGGCGATTAATTTTTTAGCTTCATTAGGGTATAAGAACCTATACAATATCACCGATGGTTTTGAAGGAGATGCGGAAACTAATCCTGAAAGTAAGGATTTCGGAAAGCGGGTACTCAACGGATGGAAAAATGCTGGAGTACCTTGGACTTATGACCTAAACCGTGAGTTAATTTCGGTACCTAAAAATTAATAACCATGATAAAACTTTTCATTATGACAAACAAACTATTCATCGGGCTGGTTCTCAGCTTTTTTATCTGTGCTAATGTAACCGCACAGGAAGACGCAACTTCAATGCAAAAGGGGAACAAATGGGAGTTTCTTGTTGAACCCTATTTGTTACTTCCCAATATGAATGGAGAGGTTGGAATTGGCAATTTGCCCAATGCCGAAGCAGATGCCAACATAGGCGATATATTTAGTAACCTGAATTTTGGATTTATGCTAAATGCGGAGGCAACCAACGGAACATGGGCAGTAGCATCCGATTTTATCTATATGGACCTCGGCGCAGACGTGTTGGAACGGCGATTAATTACCGGAGGCGAAGTTGGAGCCACACAAATAGCCTGGGAAGGTTCCGGATTTAGAAGACTGAACCCCTGGCTCGAAGTAGGTTTGGGGGCCATGATCAACACCGTGAGTGCCGATTTGGATTTAACCATTACTCAAATAATTGGAGGTGAGGAATCCAATGTCAGCGCATCCTCCTCGAATACCTGGTTTGAACCCATGCTCATTGCCCGGGTTAGAAACAAACCTGAAGCTAAATTCATCTATACAGTTAGAGGGGAAATTGGTGGATTCGGAATAGGATCAGATTTCGCATGGCAACTTCAAGCCTATGCTGGCTACCGATTTACTAAACTGTTTCAAATGACGGCTGGGTATCGCGTTATTAGCCTGGATTACGAAACGGGTAGCGGTCAGGACCGATTTTTATATGATGTAACTACTTCAGGACCCGTCATTAGCCTTGGATTTAATTTTTAAACAATACGTATGAAAGTAATAATTATAGGAGGAGTAGCAGGGGGAGCATCTTGTGCTGCTCGTCTGACGAAGACTGGACGAGAAAGCAGAGATACTTATGGTAGAAAAAGGACCTTATGTATCTTATGCAAATTGTGGCTTGCCTTACCACGTGGGGGGGGTAATCGAAAAAGAGTCGAGCTTATTGGTAGCCACCGAACAACTTTTCAAAACACAATTTAACATTGATGCCCGCACTAACTGTGAGGCCGTAGAAATTTCTCCGACCGAAAAAACAGTAACCTTAAAAGACGTAAGAACGGGTGAATTATCTATAGAAAAATACGACAAACTGGTGCTTTCGCCCGGAGCCGTATCTGTACGCCCTCCGCTTCCGGGAATTGATTTGCCAGGTGTATTCCACGTGCGAACGGTACCCGATGCCAGAGTGATTAATGAATGGATAGAAAAGGGAAATCCATTTCTTTCGGGAATGCATCGCTATTCGGGCTTTCAAACGCTCAGACCCAAAACCAGAGCGGTTGTAGTTGGTGGGGGTTTTATCGGGCTTGAAATGGTCGAAAATTTAGTGCACCGTGGCTTTGAGGTTACCCTGGTCGAAATGTCAGACCAGATTCTTCCCCCAATAGATAAGGAACACGCGAAGGTTGTGGAATCTCATCTGAAAAAACACGGTGTGAAATTAGCCATGTCCGACGGGGTGGCAGGTTTTAAACAGTTAGAAAACAACGTTATTGAAGTTTCTACACAATCGGGCAAGGTTTATCCCGCAGATTTGGTGATCCTGGCTTTAGGTGTTCGTCCTGATACGCGCTTGGCTAAAATGGCCGGGTTAGAATTAGGTGCCAGAGGAGGCATAAAAGTAACCGATCAAATGATTACCAGCGACCCTGATATTTTTGCGGTGGGAGATGCTATTGAGGTTAAAGATTTCGTTACCGGGGAGCAGAGCCTGATTGCCCTCGCAGGGCCCGCGAACCGCCAGGGGAGAATTGCCGCGGACGTGATTGCCGGAAGAGATTCAAAATTCAGAGGAACACAGGGAACAGCCATCGTGGGATTGTTTGGCGGAGTGGTAGCCTGGACGGGAGTAAGCGAAAAAACCCTGATACGACTGGGGGATACGGATTATGAAAAAATTTACCTCTATCCTAACTCCCATGCGGGTTATTATCCCGGTGCTATGCCCATAGCTTTAAAAGTGATCTTCCGTAAATCGAATGGAAAATTATTGGGGGCTCAGGCACTTGGAAAAGTTGGGGTTGATAAGAGAGTTAGTGCTTTTGCTGCGTTGTTGCAAATGGGCGCAACCATTTACGATTTGGAAGAATCGGAACTCTGTTATGCCCCGGCTTTCGGTTCAGCCAAGGATCCTGTGAATTTTGCAGGTATGGTTGCCGCAGATGTTCTGAAAAACGATATGCCTTTGAGTCATTGGAAAGAAGCAAAAAATGGATTTGTCCTGGATGTGAGAGAACCTTTTGAACTCGCCGTGGAAGAATTTAAAGGCGCTACAAATATTCCTTTGGGGCAATTGCGAACACGCCTGGAAGAACTCCCAAAAGATAAAGAGATTCATGTGATCTGCCGTTCCGGTCAAAGGGCATATTACGCCACACGTATTTTGCTGCAAAATGGTTTTAAAGTGAAAAACGTTTCCGGGGGTATGCTTTCGCTGGCACACAATTATTTGTTTAAAACCCAGCAGGAAGACATAGAACTATAAGAAAGGTTCGTGGTTGTATTTCTAAGTATCAACTAGTAAAAAAGTAAGTATAATGACTGTTGAAGAAGTTTTCAAAATTGTTGTAATGATCTTCACCGTGTCTAATCTTGCGGCAATGGGATTGGAGATCAATAAAGACGAAGCACTTAAGGCACTTAAGAATCCGCGATTTATCATCCTGATCCTTGTCTGGGGCTGGATAGCAGGCCCTGCCATTGCGTATGGTTTAACTAAGGTTATCCCCTTATCCGAAGCGCATGCCGCAGGTTTGTTATTGATCAGTTTAGCTCCAACAGCACCTTTTTTTCCTTTAATGGTGACCAAAGCTCGAGGAGATATGTCTTCAGCCGGGGCCTTCATTTTGGTGGCCACCATTGGTACCGTTATTTTTTTACCTCTAATGGTGCCCCTTTTGATCAAAGGTTTGGTAGTGAGCGTATGGGGGCTCGCAAAACCCTTGCTTTTAATGGTGCTTTTACCGCTGCTTATAGGCTTTTCAATTAAAGTATATAAAAACCCATTTGCTCTAAAAATAGCTCCCGCAGTAAAGAAAATTGGGTCAATATTCTTGCTGATAACCGCTGCGATGACCCTATGGTTATACTGGGAAGAGATGCTCAGTGCCATTGGAAGTTTTGCCATTGGGGCCCAGATTTTATTCTTTGTTTTGATTACCGTACTGTCTTATAAAATTCCCTTTGGATTAAAGAAAAATCAGAGAAGTGGTATGGCTTTGGGAATGTGTACCCGAAATATCGCAGCTGTTTTTGTTGCTTATTTTGGTATTGTAAATCCCGACCCGGAAATTTTCGTAATGATTGTTTTGGTTGTCCCGCTGGCTCTTATTGTGGCCCTTATTGCCGCGAAAATATTTGCAAAAGACGCAGCCTCTTAACAGCTAAAGAGAAGACTAATGTGCTTTTCAAAAATGGTTTAAAATTATATAACTCTCTATAAACATGAAGGTTCAACCTCAAAATGATTCAGTTTACGACACGGTGATTCGTTTGCTGATCATACTGCTTATAATTACCTGGTGTCTTTTAATTTTATATCCTTTTACAAGCATCTTATTATGGGCTGTGATACTGGCTATTGCACTGCATCCATTGCATAAAAAGTTATCCAATAAGATGGGTGGCAAACCCAAACTCACCTCATTTCTGATTGTTTTCATTACCATATGCATCATTTTTATTCCATCCTGGTTTTTGATTGATACACTTATTGGTGAAGTAAAAGAACTCAAAGTGAGTTTTGATGTAAATGGTTTTAGCTTGCCTCCGCCTACTGAAAATGTCAAAGAATGGCCTTTTATAGGGGAAAGAGTTTATGATTTATGGCAAAGTGCTTCCATAAACTTAGAACAAACCATTAAGCAATATAGTGACCAACTAAGAGGATTTGGGCAAATAGTATTTAAGGGAGCCCTCAGCACTGCAGGAGGCATTGTTCAAATTTTGGCATCATTTATTATTGCTGCTATCATTTTGGTCTATGGAGAGGCTGGTGAAGCCATTCGCAAATTTTTCCGGAAGTTGGCAGGAGACAGGGGGGATGAATTTGCTGATATTACCATGAAGACCGTTAGTAGTGTTTTAAAAGGGGTCATAGGGGTAGCTTTTATATTGGCTGTTTTACACGGAATATTGTTCATGTTGGCAGGAGTACCCCATTACGGAATATGGGTGTTAGTGGTGTTTGTCTTGGGAATGCTTCAATTACCCCTGCTTTTCGTGACCGTACCCATCATTGTTTATTTGTTTGCTGTAAAAAGTACTACCGCCGCAATAATTTGGACCATACTACTGATGTTGGCTGGTGTGAGCGATAATTTTCTAAAACCAATATTACTCGGCAAAGGATCCCCGGTTCCCACGCTAGTCATTTTTATTGGTGTGATAGGAGGTTTTATTTTGTCCGGTTTCATAGGACTTTTTACAGGTGCCATTGTGATGTCCTTAGGCTATAAGTTATTAATGGGGTGGATGGACACAGCCGCTGAACCAAAATAAGTCGGGCTATTAATAATATAAAAGGTAAGCCATGAAGAAATCTAATAAAAATAGGGGAGTATTCGGTGTTTTCAAATCCTACCTTCCCATTTTAGAATGGGCTCCCAAATACAATAAGAAAACTCTGGTTAATGATCTGCTTGTGGCTCTGATCGTTACCATGATGTTGATTCCCCAGTCTTTGGCCTATGCCTTACTGGCAGGTTTGCCTCCGGAAGTTGGGTTGTACGCCTCAATGGCCCCCTTGTTGCTTTACGCCATTTTTGGGACATCCCGGGCCCTCGCCGTAGGTCCGGTGGCCGTAGCCAGTTTGATGACGGCTGCCGCAGCAGGCCAGCTTGCTTCACAGGGCAGTCCTGAATATTATGGAGCTGCCATAGCCCTTGCCATGGTCTCGGGACTGCTTTTGATGGTCATGGGTTTTGTAAAACTTGGTTTTTTGGCAAATTTCTTAAGTCATCCGGTTATTGCCGGATTTATCACGGCTTCCGGATTGCAGATCGCTGCCGGGCAGTTGGGCCCGGTATTGGGTATCAACGCACATGGAGAAAGTTTTTTGGACATCGTCATCTCTATATGGCATAGTATTTCAACAGTTAATTGGGCTACGGCAGCCATCGGTATAGGTTCACTGATTTTTTTATTCTGGGTCAGAAGTGGTTTAAAGCCTTTGTTGCTCAAATTAAAACTCAGCCCCAAGACGGCAGATATGATGGTCAGGATTGGGCCTGTAGTGGCCATCATTTCCACCATTATAATCGTCTGGTTGATGGGCCTTGCGGACCAGGGAGTTAAAATTGTTGGAAAAGTGCCCGAGGGCCTGCCAAAAATTGAATTGCCGCCCCTTGATTTTGAGCTTTGGCTTAAAATACTGGTTCCGGCACTTCTTATATCTATAGTAGGTTATGTTGAGTCCATTTCGGTCGCCCTTACCCTGGCCGCCAAAAAACGGCAACGCGTAGACCCGGATCAGGAGTTGATCGCAATAGGGGCTGCCAATATTGGCTCGGCAATATCCGGCGGGTTTCCTGTGACAGGAGGATTTTCGCGCTCTGTGGTTAATTTTGATGCTGGAGCCGAAACCCCTGCTGCCGGTGTGTTTACCGCCGTGGGCATTGGTCTTACCACCTTGTTTCTTACCCCCTTACTCTTCTTTTTACCGAATGCAACGCTCGCCGCTACCATTATAGTCGCGGTGCTGTCACTGGTTAATTTTAAGGCCCTAAAACAAACCTGGTCCTACGCTAAAACCGATTTTGCAGCCATGTTGGTAACGATTGTAATCACCCTGATAATGGGGATAGAACCGGGATTAATTGCCGGGGTTACCCTGTCTGTTTTTCTCCATCTCTATAAGACGTCAAGGCCTCACGTTGCCGTAGTTGGGCAGATTCCCGGAACCTCATCCTTCCGCAATGTCAAAAGGCACAAAGTCGTCACAGACCCCAAAATTCTGTCACTGCGGGTTGATGAAAGCCTTTATTTTCCCAATGCCCGATACCTGGAAGACCTTGTCAATGAAAAGGTGGCCGCCAACCCGGAAGTACGCCATGTCATTCTCGAATGCCCGGCGGTGAATAATATTGATTTTTCTGCCCTTGAAAGCCTGGAAGCTATTAACAATAGGCTCAAGGATGGTGGAATCTCCCTTCATTTATCAGAAGTTAAGGGGCCAATAATGGATCGCCTTGAACATACTCACTTTTTAAAAGAACTTACCGGAGGCGTTCATCTCCGGCACTATGATGCGGTGGCCAGTATCAACCCCAAACTTGCGGATCAAACCCTAAGAGCCGAAAAAACTTCAAAATCGGGACCTATGTAAAACACATTAGCTTGAATACCCATGCCATTCTTAAAGGTGTGAGTTAAGCAGGGTTCTCAGAAGAGGTGGAAGCAGAATTGTCCGGAAACAAAGAGTCATACGGGTTATCAAGCATTAACATAAAAGACAACATCATGGAACAGATTCGTAATGCTACTATAAAACAGCACCTGATTGATCCGGAGACCTGTATTCAGTGCAATACCTGCAAAAGTGTGTGCCCGGAGGATGCTATTTCAAATGATACGGGAAAATACGTGGTCGATCCGGACAAGTGTACATCTTGTATGAAATGTATCCCTAATTGCCCGACCGGAGCCATTGAAAACTGGAGGATGGTACCTCATTCTATGGCATACAGCTTAGAGACGCAAATAGCCTGGGATGCACTCCCAAGGGAGTTGACGGCTGGCGAACTGTCAGCTGCAGGTGGACCGGATACAAAGGAGCCCGAGGCTGAAGTATCCAAACCTTCTAAAAATGTTCAGGGGCGTCCATTGAGTGACCTGAATATCGGATCAACACTTCCACCCTGGTCCGCAGCGCACCCCTATACCAATCTTTACGGTCCCGAAAACCCGATAACTGCAACTGTCACCGGTAATATGCGTGTCACAGATATGGATTGGGAATACGACACCCACCTTATTGTGCTCGATTTTGGCAGCATCCCTTTCCCTGTCCTTGAGGGCCAGTCCATTGGAGTTATTACTCCCGGGGTTGACGCCACGGGCAAACCACACCATATACGTCAGTATTCCGTATCCAGTGCCCGGGATGGTGAGCGGGAAGGGTACAACAATCTTTCGCTGACAGTAAAACGAGTGAATAAAAATCGTGAAGGCAACCCTGTTCATGGCGTTGCCAGCAACTATGTCTGCGATCTGAAGGTCGGAGATACTTTAAAAGTAACCGGCCCTTATGGCAAAAGTTTTTTGATGCCCAATCATCCGGGCAGCCATATTGTGATGATCTGCACGGGCACAGGCTCTGCCCCGATGCGGGGGATGTTGCACCGGCGGGACCGTTTGCGGCGCTCAGGCAAATTTACAAGTGGCAAGTTGATGCTGTTCTTTGGCGCCCGTACAAAGGAGGAACTTCCTTTTTTCGGAAGATTGCATAAAATTCCAAAGGATCTTGTGGACGTAAATATTGCTTTTTCAAGAACTCCTGGCCAGCCCAAGACATATGTGCAAGACCTCATGCGCGAACGGAGTGCAGATCTGGCTGTGTTACTGGCAGATCCTGATACCTATTACTACATATGCGGCCTGAGGAGTATGGAAGAAGGTGTTATTCAGACGTTGCGTGAGATAGCGGAGCAGGCAGGGGTGAACTGGAATGCGCTAAGTCAGGAACTGAAAAACAAGGGTCGTTTGCACATTGAGACGTATTGATCATTTTCAACCTGTTTATACCTCACGTTCACCTGAAGTTTTCCAGATAAACAGAAGACTTCCCCGTTTTCGTACAGTGGTAAATTGAACAAATAGAATTTTCAAAGGGGCAGGCCCCTTTGAAAATTCTTCCAACCACGCTTCAGAGCTTCTTCTTCCCAAATATACCATTCGGCATTGACGTATCTGCTTTGTCAATACAAGATTAGTATTCAACTGATTTTTTGTAGAAATAAAGCCAATTGGACGGCTATGGACGACATAGATAAATACTCATTTCTGGGTATTTTAATTATCCTCATCCTCGCGTAACTTTAGAAGAGGTGTGTTCTCCATAATTATGAACATAAAGAACGCAATTCATTTTTCAGGTATGTTGAAAAATGAGACAATTATCAATAAACTGAATTTTTAACACAATAATTTATTCAAATGAAAACTGCAGAAACAGGTATCCCTTATTATACATTGCCGGGACGCAAATTAGAAGGCAAGCCTTACGCAGGCACAGCCAAAGTGAATG
>CAVPWF010000002.1:0-555000 GCA_963709465.1 uncultured Flavobacteriaceae bacterium
GATCGTTTTCGTTCAGGATATGTGCCTTTGTACGTTTCCCAACCCGAAACCCTCCCCAGACCTGAGAGGAATTTTTGTCATCAACAGTTACGGTATTGTGTGGAGCGGTCGAACGTTTCCTCATGCCGGCGGGAAGTCTTTTCATACGTACTTATTCCGGTATCTACGACGACATCTTTATTCTTATATCGCAATAAAACCTGAAGCGTATCGGCATGGGTATGACCAGGCTGGTATGCGGGCAGCACCGGACAGGAATCAAAAAGCACTTCAAAATCGCCAACGTTGAATTTGCGGTATCCACTGGAACCCAAAGGCGGAATTTGCGGCTTTAAGTCCCAGTCTTGCAGCGTATTGCAAAAGGTCTGAGTCAGTATTGGGAGCAATGCCCGGCGCTGCATCATTCAAATAAGGAATACTTCCATCTTTCCAGCAAATGGCCTTGAGCCACGCCAGCATTTTTCAGGGCTGTTTTTTCCAAAAGTGAATGTATTTCAGGAAAAGAGTGTGTGTTATTCTCTAAGAGATTATAGGTGTCCAGAACCCGGCAGAGAATAATTTGGTGATACATTGGGCTAAGTTCAAAGTGGGCCCCGTCATCCAGTACCTGTTCCTTTAGTTCCCGGGTGAGTATCCGTCGTGCTGCATCCTCAAATTTTTTTTCCTTGAAATAGAGCGCCCCGAATAGAAGGGAATACCCGTTTTCAAGCAGATGGTTCCCTAACAGATGGTATTCCTGGTGGTCCAAAAGGTGGCAGTAATCCCGGTATAAGAAGGTGTTCGTCTTCATCAACAATATTGTTTGCACTCAGGAATTTGATCCAGTTGATTCCCCTTACGGAAGTGGGGTAAGGCTCGGCGCCATCCTTCCGCTCTGATGCCGTTTTTAAATAATCCCGCATCAGTTCCAGCGCGTTTTCCCCTTTAATGCCATCTTGTAGGAGGAAGTCAAAATAGTTCAGGTTGTACGTCCAGAGTTTGCCGTAGCCACCGTAATTCCAATCGATGTTTTCGAAGGTCTTCTCTTGGTTTAGGAAGCAGAAGGTTCCCTTTCCCAAGTACGTAGTGGGGGAAGGAATTCCTGAAACGAGAGAAGGTGGTTGCACGCCGGAAGGGATGCCCGAATAGGTTTTTTGGCCGAATAAGGGCCTCAGCCTGTAATAGAGCTGGTGGCCTATTTGGGTTGGCTTTAAATGGCGTAAGGTGTGGTAATACCTTAGGAGCTCTTCGGAAGTCAAACGCTGGAGTTGTCGTTTGTAATGATTATAGATAAATCCACTTTTTGCTTTTCAAGCTCTCGATGGTCGCCAGTGAAGCCTTTGTGGTATTGTAAATGGATTCGAAGGGAATAATGGGATCACCCCCTTTTTTAAGCGAATTCACAAGCAATTCAAATTGATTTGAATGTCCTTTGTCCTGCCTCGTTTTCATCCTTGAGAAGCCCTTAAAACCATAGCCTTTAAGCGTCCGCCAGTTATCCATTACCAGGGTACGTTCCTGTGCATATACCTCTACCCTTTCTTTGGAGTAGGCCTTGCTGCCGTTAGCAAAATAGTTAATTACAGCATTGGTTCCATTTTCATATTTCAACAGAATACTGGCATTGTCGGTATCCTTTTGCGGGTTCTTTCCCATGGCATTCATACACACGCTGACCACTGAGCTACCGGCGAGGTAGGAGCACAGGTCGATATAGTGGCAGGCCTCACCCAGGATACGGCCGCCCCCTACCTGAAGGTCGTGAACCCATACATCTGGGGGGATATGACCTGCGTTCATTGTAGCTACGATGTTTTTGGGCCCATCACCGATTAGGGTTTTCATTTTTCTGGCCAGGAGTGCAAATCGCCGGTTAAATCCTACCACGACCATTTTTTGGTGCTCCTCTGCCATATTGCTGATTTCTTCCAGTTCCTCTTGGTAAGGCAGAGGGGTTTTTCCACAAATACACGTGTCTTGCCGGCTTTCAAGGCTTCCAAGGCCATGGGGGCATGCAAATTATGACGTGTGGTGATCAGCACCAGATTTACTTCCGGGTCGTTGAGGATTTCCTTATAATCACTTGCAGCATAAGCGGCACCACTTTTTTTCGCCAGGATTTTGGCATTCAGCCCACCTGCGCTCGCGATATATTTAATATTTGCCTCAAGGGGTTTCAGTACGGGAATAATGGTAGAGGAGGTAAAGTTTCCAGCCCCAATGATGCCAATGGTAGCTGAGGATGGGGATAAAGTTACATCGGGAATAGCTACAAGGGTGGCAGATGCTGCATCAACGGGGTATTCAAGGATGCTGGCAATAGAGCCCTCTTTTCTCATATCCCTGTAGATGTTATCAAACCCTTCAAGCGGTACGCGCTCTGTAATTAAGGGCTTAACTTCCAGTGCTCCCGTCCGCAGTGCTTCGAGGACGGCTTCAAAATTTCGTTTTTCCGTCCAGCGGACAAAGCCTATCGGATAGTCTTGTCCTTTTTGCTCGTAGGTGTCATCGTAACGGCCTGGCCCATAAGAGCAGGATACCTGAAAACTGAGTTCCTTTTCGTAAAAATCAGCGCGCTGAATATCCAGTCCGATTACGCCAACCAGGACAATGCGGCCTCTTTTCCGGCTCATCTGCGCAGCCTGATGGATGATGTCATTCGTTTTTGACGAGGCCGTTATAATTACGCCATCCGCGCCGATATCGTCGGTCTGTGCGAGCACGACTTTTACTGGGTCATTCCCATCTTTTGGATTCAGGACAGTGATGCCTTTACTCTTGGCCAGTTCCAGTTTAGCAGGGTCAGGATCAATGCCGATTACTTTGCAACCATTGGCTTTTCAGGAGTTCTGCAGTAACCAGCCCAATGAGTCCCAGTCCAAGGATAACAAAGGTTTCCCCGAAGGTTGGCATTGCAAGGCGAATCCCCTGCAAGCCTATAGCCCCAATGACTGTAAAAGCCGCCTCTTCGTCGCTAACCTCATCTGGAATTTTCGCGACCAGGTTCTTAGGCACCGAGATAAATTCGGCGTGCGGGCCATTGGAAACCACCCTGTCCCCGATTTGGAACTCAGAAACACCCCTGCCTATTTCCTGTACGACCCCAACGTTACAATACCCAAGAGGAAGTGGCTGATTGAGCTTGTTGAATACAGCATCCAGAGTAGGTTTGATGCCGTCCGTTTTCATTTTATCCACTACCTGCTTTACCTTATCCGGTTGCTGGCGGGCTTTCTGAATGAAATTGGCCTTACCGAACTCCACCAACATCCGCTCCGTGCCCAGCGAGACCAGCGAACGGGTGGTCCGGATTAGTACCTGGCCGGGTTTGACCATAGGCGCAGGCACCTCTTCAAGCAGCGTATGACCTTTTTTCAGGTCCTGGATGATTTGTTTCAAATTGTTTTGGGTTTATATATTGAAACCAATTCCGTGTTCCGAAAAATGCAAATTGTTTTTTTGCGTTCAGAGCAAAGACATATGAAAACCAGGGAAAAAATAGAAATTGCCCGGCAGTGAGATTGCTCTCGAAAAAGGGGATAAGCAATACAGGGATTAATAGCAAATCATATTTAGACACCCTATTGAGAAACTGTTTTAACGGCTCGTAGAGCATAAAAACCATAAACATAAGGAATAGTGGGATACCCAATCCAAAGAGGATTTCAAAATAGGAATTATGGTAATTTGATATTCCTTTTCCTTCTTTTGTAAAGGCATCATAATTGAATAGACCAACCCCAGTGAACCAGCGGGAAGGTGTTTCAAAGAATCGGTTAATGATTAGATCAAGCCGTTCAAGTCTTCCTTCATCCCCTGAGGCGGATTTTCTCTCAGTCCGTTCAATAACAAAAAGAACAGCATCATTTTTTTGACTTATGAGGTAAGAAAACAATATAACAGGGGAGATAAAAATAACGACTTTTTGATATAGCGGAATACCCTTAAAATAAAACAAAACTGCAACTAAACACAAAGCCACGGCAAGCCAGGACGTTCGATTTCCAGAAACAATTAAAAGATAGGTAGCTAGAAGTATCAAAGTGTAGGATGTCAGTATTTCGAGCTTACTCTTTTTTCTGCTTTTTAAGGAGACATGAAAATTTGAGATCAGAAACAACGCTGCCGACCAACCAAAATGATTGGAAATAAATATCTGACCTTCGCTTTCACCGTAAATGGATTTTCCTGAAAAATCTCCCCCAAAAACGACATAAGTGATCAATGGTATAGCATAAATAATCCTAATCATTACAGACAATACTTGCAAAACTTCTTTTTGTCCATATCGGGATATAAGCAAACTTATAGATAGCCATATATAAACCAAAGGAACCAGAAAAGTCAACGTGCGGTTTAGTGAGTCCCCGATGTCGTTTGAGATAAATGCAAAACAAGGTACAATAAGACAGATCGCAATGATGAGGTTTTTATATTTCACCGCCCTTAAGGAATGAAGGACTCCTGATTGGGACATTACATATATTAATGAGCCTAACAATAACAACGTCCTTAAGATTTTCATAGGACCGACGGAAGATAAACTTGTAGCAATAGCTATGGCATACCCCAGGATTACAAGGATAGCATTAGAAAAAAGAAGTAAGAACACACGATCGCGCTTGATAAAAGAACTCACTTATTGCTTGAACAGATAAATACTAGTGCTGTAGAATTTCAATAAAATTAAACAGCACCTTTTCTTTTGAAAATTTCTTACTAAACTCTAATCCGGATTCAATTTTTATAATTCTCTCATCGGCATTTTCAATACATGATACTATAACTCTTGCCAGATCTTCAGTATTTTCAGGGTCAGCCATCCAGCCACATTTTCCATAATTAAGCACTTCTGGTATACCTCCGGCATTTGAGCTTACAACTGGAACCCCATGGCTAAGCGCTTCAAGATTGCCAACACCAAGAGCCTCTTTATGAGAGGGTACGCAAAATATATCAGCATTCAAAATTTCGCGAAAGACGCTATCTTGGTTACAGATGCCTTTGAAATTAATTTCAATATTGTCGGCCTCCACTTTTGATTCTACTATTTCAGGTCTGAATCGATCTTCAGGCCCGATGACCGTAATGGAAATTCTTCTCTTTATCCTTGCGCAGGCCTGGATTAATGTAAATAGTCCACCTCTAACAAAGTCCGCCTTGACAAATAATATGCGAATTGATTCTTTATTGCTAAGATCACTATCCAGAGGTTTTATTTCTCCAGGTAATTCTATTGCCTTATAAAGTCTATAGGATTTTCCGACAATCTCAGGATATTTGTTCTCCAGATAATTGTTCAGGTAATCTGAATTTGTGATTATTTTTTCATGGTAACGAATAGAAAGTCGTTCAATCTGTTTAAAAATGAATCGTTTTATGTAAGTGTAGTCAAGTCTGAAATCCTTCCAGTTTTTTGAGGCGTTGTTATCGTCATTGATCATCCCCACGGTATTTCGCCACTTCAATGCCGAAAGCAATCCAATAAAGGCGTTATTGTAAACGATTATGTCAAATGGAAATTCATTTTGACGCAATCTTTCAGCCTCCCTGTGATATTGTATTATCCTGAATAAATGACTGAACAATCTAAGCACTTTTGGATAATTCAGTTCAAGTTTGTGAACTAAAGGTTTAGACGCAGAAATATCTTCTGTAAGGATTCGGATTTCATGTTCTGGATACTGCTCATTGATATCCAGAATAAGATTGGCAAATTTTGCCGGACCGTTTGAGACCTCTTCGAATTTATTGGTGCAAAAAAGTACCTTCAACTTTGATGACAGGATAGTAGAACATCTTCAATGGACTCCCACGTGTATTTTTCTTTTAATACATTGGAGAAATCAAAATTCTTTTTCGATTTCAACAGTAAATTTGCTAGGGATCGAAAGTCTTCGGGATAATAGGTCGGAATGACTATCCCAATATTCAAGTTTTCAACTAGGGAAGCCGCCGTAACTTCCTTATTTATGAGTAAAGGAGTTTCGGTTTGAATACCGTCATATATTTTGTTAGGACTGGCGTTGATCATATTCTGATTCAAAGGTTCGTAAAGGCATAAAATATAATCCGCTTCGGTCGCTGCAATTTCTAGTGCATTTATCTGGGGAATTACTCCTCTGTAGTCCACATGAGGATGTTCGGTTAATTGTCTGCATTCATCATCTACGAACCAACCTAGCATTATTATATTAACCTTGTCGTTAGATTCCAATAATCCTTTGGCGATGCTCCCTCCTCGGGTCATGCCCAGCCAGCCAAAGAAAAGAACTGTTAAGGTTTCCTTCGAGGAATTATGAGAAATAGGGCCAGTGTACCGAAAAGGATAATTTGGGAGTACGGCCAGATTATTTTGAAGGAAATCAGGCATTAAGTCACGCCGTACGTCATCGGTAACAATTATTTTATTGCAGGGGGCATAAACTAACTTTTTAAAAAGAGTCCATTTATTTCTATGGATATTTATTCTCAAGAAAATCGAATCAAATACATCAAGGACAACATGATAAAAAAAAAGAAAGGGCCAATAAAAAATCATCAACTGTTCGTTGACCACATGAATACTATGTACTCGATGACTCGAAATAATTTTAATGAAAGAAACTATTTGTTTAAGTAGAGTCATTGGATGGTTTCTCTTTCCTACTATACTATGTGTAGAAAAACAATATTCTTTCAGGAATCCAGAGTCACGCCCATCCTCTGTAACTCCTATGTAAAAAACATCAAAAGTCGTGGAAAGTGTACGGACTTCCTTATTTATGCGGGTGTCGGTGCCATCATTGGAGGAAAGGTATACAATCTTCTTTTTTGCCAAAACCTAAAACATCATTAAGGTGATAAATTTCGACAAGGAATATTGATATTAAAATCAATAACTGATTTATCAACAAAAGTTGACTGAACACGAATAAAGGCAAGAACTAAAAGCGGGTAAGCACCAAGCATATAGGCCTGGATTGGAGGATAATAAAATATAAAGCCAATATTATTCAAAATTATAAGGAATGCTAAAAACGATTGTTTAAAATATATTAGAATAAAAAAAATAAACACCCCGGTAATGGCAATCATATAGTTTACCCAATCCTTTTGACCGCTTAGATAACCTACAGAAAAACCCTGGAAGAAGTTCACGATGGAATTTTTTAAGACCAGCCACGGAGAATTTTTAATTATCGACAAATAACTTTCTTTAAATTGTTCTTTAAATTTAATTTGGACGGAATCCTCATAATAGTTACCCCCAATAGATGCATTTAAAGTAATCCCAGTTTTGTCTTTAAAATGCTTATAACCTTCATTATCACTTAAATATTTAACATAATTGTTAGAATATGCGCCGATACCCACATACATCGTAAACCAGGGGTTTTTTCTTGTTGAATTTGGAAGAGCAAAGACTATCAAACAGATAATAACACCTCCAACCAGTTTATAATGAAAAACAGGAATATGTTTGTGTAAAAACAGTAAAATAACAAAAGCCAAACCGAGAAATATTGAGCTTGGACGAGTTACAATTGACAAGCCTACCAAAATTGATATAATAGCTATTTTCCATACGGAAGGTCTTTTACTTAGGAGTAACCAAATAATAACTAGTGATATCACGATCTGATAAAAGAAATTATAAGGATAAGTAACATAGTAAACTATCAAGGGATTGAGCGCGAACAGTATTAGAAATAGTATTTTTTGTCGTTTACTTTTTAAGGTTATTAAGACAATGACATTTAGCACTATAAACAACAATATTTGAAAACTTTCAATGGCACTTATGTCCCCTTTCCAAAAGAAAACATGCCGTGCAATAAAGGTGAAATAAAGGAATCCCTTTGAATTATAGTCGTACTTAACTAGTTCAGAAACCTCGATGTCATTAAACCGATAGTTATCTTTTTCTATAGGTGTTAATTCAGAAAAATGGATTACCTCTTTAGGGGAATAATACCAATCAAATCTGTTGTTCAAGTTTGCAGCACCTGAAAAGTAAGGGCCAATCCAAACATCACTTTGTTGTTTTTCATTATCAAATAAAAAACAAGCAAAATAAATAAGAAGAACATAAATCAGAATCTCCTGAAGAATAGATTGTTGCTTAATCATTTCGGCTTAACAACCTTAATGGCCATATTTACCATTATCGGGTAAAGAGTCGTATTATGGCGGTGGAAGTAATTTAAGACAGGATAGAAGCTGGAATGAATAAATGGAAATAAATGAATCCCCGCTTTCTTTTCCACGAGACAGCCTGCAGTGCTCACTTCTTTTGAAAGAGTATTCCATGAAATCCAGTTTTCCAGCCCCTGGTAAGGTCGAAGCTTGAGTTTGTTTGCAATCCATATACTGAAATACCAGAACTTATTTGGAGTTGTAATCACCAATTTACCACCAGGTTTTAAGACTCGACAAAGTTCTTTTATAGATTTTTTTGGATCTGGGGTATGTTCAATTACCTCACTTGAAACTATATAATCAAAAGTATTGTCAGAAAATGGAATTTCCATGATTGAGCCCACCTTAGTTTTAACAGGTGCCTTTAATGTTACTCTTGAGAGAAGGTTTTCCCCAAGATCCATCGCGGTAACAGTAGCCCCTCTTTTATAGGCCGCTAGACTAAACCAACCTGTCCCACATCCAGCATCAAGTAGAGATTTATCCGCAATCTCCTCATTTAATAGTTCATCAAAAACAAGAGACACCCTTTTATTGGTGTCGTACATGTTCATTTTGGAATCAAAGTCGTTTGCGAAACGCTCATAGAAGTACATTCGTTTTTCATTGTTCATGGCCAACAGGGTTTTTTATGAATGAAGAGTTTCTGATAATATAATGTGGTCGTTTTTTTGATTGCATAAATAACTTCCCTAAGTACTCACCTATTATTCCTAATATTATCAGTTGGAGCCCTCCAAGAAGAAGTGTGGCAATTAGTAATGAAGCCCATCCGGAAACTACTCTATCATTTATGAAGTACATTAACAAGGCATATAGAGCATATATGAAACTAAGACTGGAAACAAAAAACCCCAAAAATAATGATAATCTCAATGGTTTAGTACTGAAGGATGTAATGCCCTTAATGGCAAATTGAACCATTTTTCGAAATGTGTATTTCGATTCGCCTGCATATCTATTTGCAGGGAAATACTCAAGTGATGTTTGATTAAATCCTACCCAAACGATTAAACCTCTCCAAAAAAAGTCTAATTCATCCAAAGTCTTCAAAACATTAGCTACATTTTTATCTACTAATCTGAAATCCGCAGCTCCATTATCTATTTGTACATTTGATAATTTTGAAATTAGCAAATAGAAAAGTTTAGAAGTCAATGATTTGAATCTATTTAAATTAGGATCATCTTTTCTTTTTGTATAAACGATTTCAAATCCCTCCTCCCACTTGTCGAGCATAGATGATATAAGTTCTGGAGGGTGTTGTAAATCAGCATCTAACATAACAACACAATCTCCATCCGACAAATCCAACCCTGCCTTTATAGCCACTTGATGTCCGAAATTTCTAGAGAAGGAAATATACCGAAATACCGGCTTTTTTAGGGATAAATCTAGAAGTACTTTCTCAGTTTCATCAGTGCTTCCATCATCAATAAACAAGACATCAAAAACATATTTTTCATTTAGATCGCATATTAATACTTCAATACGTTCTGCAAGAACAGAAAGATTTTCAGCTTCATTAAACGCAGGAATAATAAATGACACTTTTCTCATTACTATTGGAGTTCAAGCCTAATAATTATAAAAGTTGAAAAATTCCTGCACATTCCTATAGTCCTAGTAAGAGGTTCTGAACTTTTCACGAAAGTTAGGAAATAACATCTGCTAAACATTAATAGTATTGCTGGATGAGGATAAATTTTTCATTCACACTTATTATTCAAAACAAACTGAAAAATCTTCCCATTTGTGTTCCAAAAGAGCTCTAAAATTTCTATTTCCTATTTCTTTCAATTCTTCAGATTTTAAAGAGTCGGATTTAAGCAAAGCGTTTTTTAATTCTCCCTCTTCATATAATAAAAGATCCTGCTGAGATAAGCGATATTTCAAAACCCCTTTTCTAGGCGCTATAATTGGTTTTTTGAAACCCATTGCCAAAATGGCACTTCCCGAGTTCTCAATTATATTGAATGGCAGTAAGGCAATATCAGCAACGTTAAAATAGTATTGAAGCTCTTCGTCGGAAACGAAACCTTCATGAATAATAAGACCAGAATGATTTTCCTTTAACCTTATTTTCCCAAAATAATCTGAATCCATGGATTTACCTGCAATAAGCAATATTGTGTTTTGTAACTGACTTTTTTCGTAGGCTTCTATAAGTTCCAAAACACCTTTATAGGGTTTGATAAGTCCCAGGTAAAGTAAGATGCGCTTGTGTGATGGTAAATTGAGGTGTTTCCGAGCTTCTGTCTGACTTGCCAAATTTTTATAGTACTCCACATAAGATCCCTCTGGGACGACTACGAACTTATTCGCTGAAACCTTAAGTGCAGCGGCAGCTCGTGGGATTGTATCCTTATCAAAAACACGGATCCATTTACAGTGGTTTGCAAAAAATTGTCTTGCCCACTTGTATGGGCCATGGCTGGGACTGTCATGAGGATAGATATTATGCAGCGTCCACACCAATTTGACACCAAGTATTTTTGAAATGGTAAATACCTGTAGCACAAAAAAGGGAAACTGAATCCAGGTCATCCATTCCCGTTTACGCATATAGTAGGAGTGAAGCCAGTCAAGGTGAAGATAATCAGGCCGATGGCGAAGGGCCGTTTTAATTAGAGCAAAGAACTTTCCTGGCTCCCCATGCCGAACTTGCAGTCTGCTCGAACGCAAACCCTCCATCATCAGCTTTTGATAAGGGTTTTCTTTGCCGGCGATGGGAAGGCAAACAACCTTGAAGTCTGACATTATAACAAGAAAGGCTTATAAGGTTTTCTCGGGTTTTGGTGCTTATTTCTGATCCCTATAGGTTTTGCAGGGATCCCTGCCACAATAGTCCATGCTTCAACATTCTTGGTTACAACGGCACCAGTTGCAATAACTGCGCCTTCACCAATAGACGTATTTGGTAAAATGATTGCCCTATTACCAATCCAAACATATTTACCAATTATTACTCCTCCACCTTTAGTGGCAAAATCGGGATCCTGTGGATCATGTTCCAGAGTCCAGATATTTACTTCAGGGGCAATGTCTACATAGTTGCCTATTTCAATCTTTCCACCCCTGCTATCGAACATGCAGTCAGGATTTATATTTGTGTTGTACCCTATTTCTATATTGGAAAGCTTTCTTACTTTAAACCCCATCATAATGTTTGAGTTCTGACCTACATCAAGAAATAATCTATACCAAAAGCGCCGAAAATAAAGAAATGGAATATGAGAGATAATCGAATTTGTAAAATATCTGAAGAATTGTCTCAGCCTTGAAGAAGGTATTTTAACTTTCATCAAAGTTTTTTAAATCGTCAAGATTTATGAAGAAAATACTACTATGAATGGTTAAGAAAACTATCTTTTTGGACGTTTTTCTTAATGACATATACTAAAATTAGTCAGACGCGATCTGGCTTAATAAGTGTCCTATTGTTCTTCTATCATATGCAGCTTTTTGGTGCAATCCCGAGTACATATTTTCAAGTATACTTGGTGATATAGTGATTTCTGTAATCAAATTAACCTTATCTTCCATATAAGATTTCTTTTTCAATAAATCTGGAAGCACCATTAAGTCGCTAAGATTATTGGATTGAAAAAGCATTACGCGTTTATCCCGCCAGGATTCTACATAACCCATATTTGCATTTCTTTTTTCAGCTGGTCTAAATTCAGGAATCATTACCACGGGAATATCTAAGGCGATAGCATTAATGGCTACATGATAAGTGTCTGTAACAATTAAAGAGCAATTCCTCATAGCTTTAAATAGATCCCCATTGAAATTGAGCATTTTCGTATCCACTTGTTGATTATGGCCTAGATGCTTGAAAACTTTATCGAATGTGCTTGAAAATAGGCCTGATCCGGTAAAATGGGACCAAGGTAATTTAATGGCTTTCGTGTTAAGTCTTTGAGTGAGTCGATTTAGAAATTTAATTACCGAAAGGAAGGGGAATGATTTGGTACTTCGTCCAAAGAAATATCCAATTTTACCTTCAAATTGAGAAACAAATTCTTTATTAATATCTGAAAGTGATAGAAGCTCTGAGGACTTGTTCAATAAAGCAGCATCCATACCCAGATGATTATTTTCAAAATTTCTTGTTATTTGTTCAGCAATACATGAAGAATATGGGTCACGAAATTTTATGTATTCTGAGTTTCGGATCAACCACTTCAAATTTGCAGAATACTTGTCATTAAAATAATCAGAGATTTTATTCTGAAATAACGTCGTGCCATAGGACATAATTTTTGGCGCAACCTTATTTTTGAACAGATCATTAAGCATGAATTGAGAGTAAGCAATATCCAAAGCCTCTTGATAAGTGAGCACGTCGTTCTTTTGTTGGATTCTTTTTGCTGTTTGAATTTGAAAATCGAAGCCCCATTGAAAATCACCCCAGTATATTATAGTATCTGACTTTTTTAATTTCTGATGATTTAACGGTCCATATTTAATGTTTAATGCGAATGAGTCTTTCGCTTTCAACTGTTTTCCCAATGGGCTAGAATCGTATGGACTCCACAAGGAACGGACTTCTATATTGTTATCAAGATTAAATTCTCTGAGAATATTAAAAATGGCATAATCAACTGTTAACATTCCTAAATTTGCTCCATGACCTAATCCACTTGGTGCACAGTTAACAATTATCCGTCGGTTATTCATTTAATAATATATTCTTCTCATTAATTATACCGTCAACTATCAAATTAAAATGAGGATCATTAAAAGCCTCCTCAATTTTGTCCACTTTTAGAGAAGTGGTCTTTAAAGACTCTGATTCTTCAAAAAAATCAAAAGGTATTTGATACCTTTCAAAAAGCAGATATGAATATCTTTTGGCATATTCTATTTGCTTTGAAGTCAACTGGTTGGAGTGTTTTGTAAAAGATTTAAGAAGGTCGAAATAATCTTCTTTTTTAGTGATATCAATTGTAAAACCTTTATTCCGGTAATGAGTTGATGAAACTACCGCACATGGTGTGCCTAATAGTGGTAGTTCCATACCAACAGTCGTTGTATGTACTAGACCTATATCCGTAACACCATAGATGGACCAGGAATTTACCTTTTGATGAGGTTCGATAATCCGTATGTTTTCTGGAAGTATATTAAAATTTTGACGAATGATCTCAATAAATGGCTGACGAGTGCCGACGACTACTTCCGCAGGATGAATTTTTATTATTAGTTGTTTTTCAGGATGGGTTATGAACCATTCAATTGTTTCAATTACCCAGACCACGGGGTTTTCGAATACGATTTCTCTTTGAGCGCTCGCGGCATCCCATAGCACGTTTGTGAAAAGGGCAAAGGTTAATTTGTTTGGATTAAGATTAAATCTTTCGAATGTTTTCTCCTTACTCTCAAGTTCCCCAAAGTTATAAACCAGAACATCATTCTTATGAGAAATTCTGCTTTCCAAGTAGGCATCAATCTTAGAAAGTTTTTCGGAGTTCAGTGGGATTTCTTTTACCACTTCCCACTCCTTACTCACGTCCCACCAATCACTAGTCATATTCCAATTCAACTTCTTAGTGTTTGCTTTTTTACCTCTGCCATAAGTCAAAACAGGTACTTCATTCTTGACTAAATAGTTGAACATAGGCCCCCAAGTTGTGTAAATTCCATGACTCATGATAACGCGATCCGGATTCATTTTCAAGAGACTATGAGCTGCTTTTTCAGATATTCGTGAGGCATCTAGAAATAATTTTTGTTTTAAGTCAAGATCAGCCAAGTCTTTGGTAATCACTCCAACTTTGTAATGTTTTAACAAAGAAGCTTCAACAATAGAGTCAAAATTACTTTCTGAGTTCCCATTTCTATATTCATTTAATTCAGAAAGCTTTAATATATTGAAGCCAGCATATTTGATGTACCGTTTAGCGAAAAGATATGATGTTGCCGATATTTGCCTAAAAATATTTTCTTTACCCGCTTGATGATCTTCGGTAATGGGAAGGGTACAATCATCTATAAGAAATCGAACATCATGTCCCTGTTTTTTAAGAGACCAGCCTATCAATATTTCAAAAGATAGATTATGTGGATGCCCGCCTAACATTGTGGCCATTATAATGTTAAGGGGTTTGCCAACACTTTTTTTAGGTTGGATTTGTCTGGAAATTTCTCGTGCCTGGGCTAACAAAGTCTTGTTTCCTACAAATGAATTCCCAAGAAACTTCCAAGACACACCCATCCTATTAATTAGCCAAGCTAAATACGGGAAAATTTCAATTGTCAATATTGTCTTTGTCGGAATTTTACTAGAATATCTTTTCATTGATTAAAATTGTAATAATACTAAGAAGCAGTATTTTTCGATAAAGCCATATTATTTATGGGATGTATATTGATTTTCTAGAATTCAAATGCACATTGATCAGATTTATGTTTTAAAAAGAAGAGAAACTAGTTGTAACGAGTTTGCTTCTTATTTAATAGTCTTAACCTCAGAAATGTACGAGGGATATCAAGAATAGCTTTTCCCCTACTCCATAAAATGACGGTAAACATGAATCTCATGGCCTCTAGCCAAGAAAACTCCCCTATTCGGAATGCCACGCCAATCCATTTTTGACGGACTATAGTTATGTTTTTAAATAAGTCCATATTATTCTTAAAAACCAGCGATAATGATTTCAATCTTTTCAAACTTTTTGTATTTCCTAATGAATTAGACAGAACCCTGCGCTTAACGAGACATTCGTCAATTCCTCTAAATCCAAATCCAAACCGTAAAAGTTTGTGATATAACGGCCAATCCTCGGCATCATAGGATTCATCATAGCATCCTAGAGATATAATAATTTTAGTCCTTAGAAGAATTGTAGGGGCTGGTATTATACAACGGTATGAAAGTTCTGACTTTAAATTATCGTCATTTTGAATTCTATCAAAATCGTCTATTCCGAATCTTGTAAAATAACTTCTATCGAGGGATGTTCCATCCTTGTCTATCAAAGTCATATCTGAATAGATACAAGCAAAAGAGTCATTTAATTGTTCAAAATAAGCCACTTGTTTTTGGATTTTTGTACTACAAAAAATATCATCACAAGAGATTCCTTGAAAATATTCACCTTTTGTATGAAGAAGGCCCAGATTCAGATTTTTAGGCAAACTTAAGGGGCTATCATTTTGAATAAAAAGCGCATCATATTTGTGCTTCTCTAGCCAATTTTCTATCACCTCCTGGCACCCATCATCTTTAAGGTTGTTTATTATGATGCATTGAATATTAGGATAGATTTGATTTCGAATACTATCTAGGGTTTCAACCACGTAGTGATGGTGGTTGTGGCAAATTGCGATTATAGTTACCAGGGGTAAATGATGCACTGAGAGGAGTTAAAATTCATTTGAACTCAAAATAGTAGTCCTTAATGTATGATGCAATCCATCCATAAAAAAGTATCAGTATCAAAAAAAATAGAATTACTTTTTAGGTTATTTCTCTATTCGCAGCAATAAAGTGAACCAAGGAAATTAACGCACATATAGAGGCCTTAGTCTTAAAAATGAGTACAATAAGGACGCCATTAGAATAAGACCTCCAGCAATGTATATTCTCATTCCCTCCATACTTAACTTAACTGCTAGTGAAAGAAAAATAAAAATTCCACCTATCAGAATTTCCTTCCATGCCGCCTTAGAAGTACTCAAGTCTGGAAAGAACTTCTTGGCGGTCGACCAAACATAAATCAAATGCAAGAGATAAGTAAGAGAGAATGAGATGCCAATCGCCAAAAGGTTATAAGTATCGAACAGAACGTAAAAACCCAACAGGAAAAGTGTTTGCCAAAGAATCTGGAAAAAAAGAAAAGCCCTATTTTTCAAGTTTACCACTAAAAGAAATCCGATGGGCCAAACCAGTAGTTTAAAAAATACACCAAGAGTTATAATTGAAATAATTCCTGCTGCAGGCAAAAATTCTGCAGAATACAAAAGCTGAACTACCAGATTACTAAAAATGCACATACCTGTAAGTACTGGAATACCAATCCATAAGGCAATATTTCGCTGTTCATAAATCGCTATATTCGTGGCGTTCCAATCATCCTTTAGGGTTGTAAGTCTTGGGTAATAATCACCAGACATTGCCATAAAAATCAAATCCAAATTGGCAACCCCTATGACCCAGGCAGCCTGATAAATGCCGACAGATACAGTGTCATCACTAAAATCCCTTAACAAAGCCCGAATAATAAAACCAGCAAGAACAACTCCCAATCCGCTGAAAAGGCCAACCATACCGAGGCTGAACAACGATTTACCCTGAGTCTTGAGCATCTGCCAGTTTAGAGGGACCACCGGGATATTTTGCTTCTTCATGAAGTACCAACTTCTGGCTATGTTGGCCATACTCAAAATTATTAGAGCAGCGATGACTCCATCCAGTTTAAAAAAATAGTAGATTGGCACTGTAATCGCCAGGCCGATAAATGCCCCGGAGACCTTTGCATAAGCCATATCCTTAATTTTTCGCAGACCCTGTAATATGGCCAGTTGTCCTTTTGTTATCTGGCTAAGCAGTACCGTTATACTCAGCCATCGAAACAAGAAGGCATTATTAGGACTTCCAAATGTAATTGTACTTAAAAAGGGTGCCAGGAAAAAAGTAAATACCGTGCCCAATAAACCAGTAACCAAAAGCCAGAATCGGACTGCACTTTTTACCTCTGCCACCTGTTTTACGTCCCCACTGACCTCTGCAATGTTCCTAATAGAACTGAAAGACAGACCCGCCCCGGATACGGTAATTATTACGTTAATGGTTGACTGTAATAGGCCAATAAATCCAATACCGGAAGGGCCCAATATTATGGCAAGGGCTTTTGCACTGAATAGCTTGGCAATTATTTGTCCAATTTGTGCGCCCCCGGTGAGTGAAGTGGCCTTTAATATTGTCTTATATGTATTACCCATTGATAATTAAGCCCGTTGTTTTCCAGTTCTCAACAGGTAAATTCATGGCAAGTAAGAGCTCTAAATCTTCTCGGAGATCATGGATTACTATTCTTTCAACTTCCTGGCGCTCTACACTAAATCTTTTTGGATGCAATACGCGAATTCCTAAATCGTAACTCATGCCTTTGAATTGCCTAAAGTGTGATCTATACAGCTTTTTAATGTACTGCTCCCAACCTAATTGTTCGTATGGAGGTAGAATTGGGATTGAGGCATTATTGGATGTCACATTAATTTTTCTACTTTCTAGTGACTCATAATCCAAATTTAGAAAATCCTGGATTTCAGCAACAGTATTATAGAAATCAGCCTTGAAGCGCTCAAGAGTGATAAACAGAACGCTATTTTTAGGAAATATGGTAAATAGACGGTCCATTTGTTTACCATATCTAGAGTGTTCTAAATAACTTTTAAAGCTTCCATTAAAGTTTGCATTAAAGTTATAGTTTCTTTTTAGATCTATTCTGTATTCTTTTCGAAAGGGATATTGTACATACCCCAAGCTAGCGAGCCAGTTATAATGGGAGACGATCCTGTCGATCGGATCCCGGGCAATAATAATGAATTTGGACAATGGGTTGTACCGGAAAATTCTTTCAATGGCTCTCTCCGAGACCAGATAACTTGTAGAAGAATCTATGTAATAGGCATTATTGACGGGTGCATTTGACAATAATTTTGCTTCCTTATTTTTTATGTGTAATTGGTCACTGTACATAGAGAAAATATGAGGTTCTTTTGAAAGGCCTCCAGAAATTTCTGAATGTTGACAAAGAATCTCATGCAAAGAGCTCGTTCCGCTTTTTGCGAAACCTGGGATGAAAAGGTTCAATTTAGGAATGGAAGAACTCATTCGTCAGTTCTGCCACATATTTTATCTGTTCAGGTTTTAACCCAGGCCAAAGAGGAAGGCTAAGAGATGTCTTGGCCAATCTCTCGGATATTGGAAAATCACCTTCTTTATAGTCCAAATGTTTATATGCTTTTTGTAAATGCGGAGGTATGGGATAATGGATTTGCGTGCCTACGCCATTTTTACTTAGGTGTTCTCTTAACTCATCCCGTCTGTTCGTTTTTATAACGAAGAGATGATTCACGGTTGCATAATGGTCAGCGATTTCAAATAATTCAATTCCGGATATTCCGTAAAGGTGTTTTCTATATGTTTTGGCAATTTGCGATCGTTCCTGGTTCCATTCGTCTAGATAATCCAGGGCTAAATCTAAAAAAGCGGCTTCAAATTCATCTATTCGGTTATTATAACCGATTTCATCATTGAAATACCTCTGTGAAGATCCATAATTCCTAAGAGACCTAATGCGTTCAGCAATAGAATCTGAATCGGTTGTGATTGCACCGGCTTCGCCCAGTGCACCAAGGTTTTTTGTAGGATAAAAACTCGTGGCATTCACAATTCCAAAGCTGCCTGTTTTTTTTCCATGACAGGTCGCCCCCTGGGCCTGTGCATTGTCTTCGATTACGTGAAGATTATGGTCGTTAGCAATTTTCATAATTGCATCCATTTCGCAGGCTTGTCCATATAAATGGACAGGCATTATCGCTTTTGTTTTGGCTGTAATGGCATTGGAGATTAATTCCGGATTGATATTGGCGGTTTCATATCGGGGTTCGACAAAAACAGGCGTTGTACCCGTATATGATACTGCTAGAACAGTCGCTATATAGGTGTTTGAGGGAACTATTACTTCATCCCCAACCCCAACATTTAGAGCTCTAAGAGAGAGGTGCAAGGCGTCCAGACCTGAACTTACTCCTACGGCATTCCTTGTTCCACAATACTCCGAAAAACGGGCTTCGAACTTTTTTGTGTAATCACCCAGGACGTAATACTTTGAGTCAAAGAAGACTTCAAAACGTTTAAGCACTTTTGATCGCAGGGCTAAATTTCTTTGCTCAAATGAAAAAAAAGGAATATTCATTTGATAACTTTTTCCAATTTGTTAGTAGAAGTGAGCGAGAAATAATCCTTACGTGAATTCATGAAGAGATCCTCTCTAACAGAGACTAACTTCTCTCCAAACTCATCGACCCAACCGTGAATTTTGGCAGGTGAGCCATAAACAAGTGCATATGCTGGTATGTCTTTTGTTATTGTGGATGCCATTCCTATCATTGCGTATTCTCCGATCGTTGTTCCTGCCAAAATTGAAGAATTCGCTCCAATACTGCATCCTTTTTTCAGGATAGTTGAAAGGAATGGGGTCCTGTGTTTTGATCTTGGTTGCAAGTCATTAGTAAATGACACATTGGGTCCAATAAATACATCATCTTCCACACAAACCCCTTTCCATAAAAAACACCCACTTTTTATGGTGACGTTATTGCCAATTAAGACTCCCCCTTCTACAAATGTGTGACAGTTTATGTTGCAATTGTTCCCGATGAGCGCTCCTTCTAAAACCACTGCAAATTGCCAAATATCAGTTCCTGAGCCAATACTATCACTTCTTACATCTGCGAGGTTATGAATCATTTGTAGAATTTAACATATTCTCTGTAATCTCTTATATAATCAGCTTCATCATAAAGATGAGAAGCGAGCACTAACACATTGGATCCTGACGAAAAATTGATTTCGCTAGCCCATATTCCAGGGGGTATATGAAGGCCCACATCCGGTTGATTAAGAGCAATAAGTCCCTTTGCTGTTCCATCGTCAAGTTCTACCTCAAAAGAACCTCCGGCTGCAACAATTAATTGATGGCATTCTTTATGAGCATGAGCTCCTCTTGATTCGCCTCCTGGGATGTCGTACAAGTAGAATATTCGCTTTACCACAAAGGGAATTTCAATTAAGTTATTTAATGCGGAGATATGGCCGTTTCGATCTCCTAGTTTTGGCAAGCGATATAATTTACAATCTGCAATTGTGGTCCTCATTTCTTTGTACTCTTGGAACAATAATCTTTGTAATCTCGGATATAGTCTTCAGTATCGTATACGTGACTGCTCAAATGCAGGCTCAGGGCATTGGTCGAAAAATTTTCCATATGCCGCCAGGTCATAGGTGGCAGGTAGAGTCCATAGTAGGAGCGATTCAGGGAATGCCTTGTTATTTTGCCTTCTCCATCTTCAATTACGACATCAAAACTGCCGCTGAGGGCCACAATAAATTCTTCCTGTTTATGGTAGGCATGCCCGCCTCGGGTTTCCCCTCCAGGAACGCCGTAGGTCCAGAATACCCGGGAGATTTCAAAGGGAATTTGGTCATTGTTTTGAATGAAGGTGAGGTTCCCCCTTGGATCGTGAATTTTGGGGAGAGTAATAATTTTTATCAAATTAGGACAAGATTAGTTTTAAAGAAAGATTTAACACCTACTTAATAGTTCGGAGTATTATGCAAATGTCTATTATACGCCAAGAACTCTGGGTTATTTTCCAAAAATTTTAAAATCATTTCAGCAGAGATATAGTTGGAAAATCTGAAATTTTGATAAATATTTTCAAGTAAATCAAAATCCTCCTTATAATCACAAGTAAGAAAAACACCCTTCTTCCTTAGTTCAGGAACAGGAAGAAATCTTAAATGGGTATAATTCTCGGAATGCTCGCGGATAAAAGTGGTAACATGTTCCAGATGATAAGGATCAATATTTTTTGGGATAGACTTTAAGGAGTTTAAAGAAACAAATTCAAACCCTGTGCCAATTGTATTTCCTTCCCCATGTATGTTATCGACATAGTCATATTCTAAAAAGGATTTCCAATTTTTTACCATAGTTTGGACATCTACAAAGGGATTATCACCGGTTACCCTGAAAAAATGTTTGAAACCCAATGTTTCACCAGCTTGGATAAATCTTTCCAAAACATTATCCAGACTACCTCTAAAAAATGAGATATTATGCTCCTTAAAATGCTCTATGAGAATATCATCTGAGGGGTCATCACTTGTGAGGAAATAAACAGGCAGGGGCTGTAAAGTTATTAATCTGTCATGTAGTCTTTGAATCAATGACTGGCCTCCAATATCCATCAGGACTTTTCCTGGAAGCCTTTTAGAAGAATACCGAACCTGAACGAAAACTGCGGGAATAGCTGATATTTTTCTTACTGACGCCATTAAAGATTATCTGTAAACTGTTGGATTACAGCATTCAGTTTGCCTATTGACTTTAAATACTGTTCCACAAACCCCCTGAACGCCCCATCTCCGCCTTTTACCGGGATTTTCCAGTCTACTTCACTTTGGATATACTCGGGGGCATTGGCCGGGCAGGCACTCAGGCCCACAGCACGCAGCAAAATAATGTCGTTGATATCATCCCCGATATAGGCGACATTTTCAAGAGAAATGCCGAGGTCTGCACAAAGCTCCCGGGCCACCTTAAGTTTATTTTTCACACCCATAAAAAGATGGGGTATCTTAAGCTTCTGGGCACGCCTTCTTACGATTTCCGTATCCTCCCCTGTGATGATAGCGGTCGGGATATTCAGGAGTCTAAGGAATAATACACCGGCGCTATCTCCCGTATTGAATTTTTTCCACTCGTTCCCGCTTTGGTCGTAGTACATCCCCCCGTCGGTCCAGACCCCGTCGATATCAGTTATAAAGAGTTTAATGTCCATCCTTATTCAAACATTTCAGGGATAAGGGTTACATCAGGTGGGATGGCTTGCAAACTTTTTTTCCCGATGAGAAGTTCCTTTTCGGCCCATTTAAGACCAGTCCCCGGACTTTTTAAACATAGCATAGCCTCATCTAGCATAGTGCCTGCCGGAATAGGGACCTTACTGGTAATACTTCGGGCGAGTTTTTCCTTGGCTGGGCGGGTTACCGGGTCTACCGCCTTAATGCCGTCTCCCAGCGATTTTTCAGCTTCCCGGATATACTTCACCATGAGTTTTAGGCCGGTTTCTTCCAAAGATCCCGCCTGATCACTTCCTTTCATGGCCCTGGACAGGGTGATGTGTTTTTCAATCACGGCAGCCCCGAGGATGGAGGCGGTCACAGAGGCGATTATACCGGCAGTGTGATCTGAAAACCCGGTGATTTTCTTGAATTTTTCTCTTAACGTACTCATGGCTCTCAGGTTGACCTTCTCCAGTTCTGCCGGATATTGAGAGGTACATTGTAAAATCAGGATGCTCTCCGGGCGGTTTCCTAAAACCTCCAAAGCCTGTTCAATATCTTCCAGGCTGGCCATACCGGTGGAGAGGATGACGGGTTTCCCGGTTTTCGCAATAGCATCGAGTGTTGGAAGGTTGGTGAGATCCCGGGAGGCTACTTTGTAAAAAGGCACACCCAGGCGTTCCATCATTTCTACGGATGGGATATCACATGGGGTGCAGAAATAGGTGATCCCCTGGGCCAGGGAATATTCCTTTAATTCTTTGTGTTGTTCCTCATTGAGTTCCAGGAATTCGCGGTGCTCCCCGTAAGTATGCCCGAAGGAATTATGTGAATCGTAAACGCGGTCGTACGCTTCTTTTGTGAGTTCAGAGGCAATGTCCCTTTTTTGAAATTTCACGGCATTTGCACCACAGCGAACAGCCATGTCAATCAACTTACGGGCGTTATCCATGCTGCCGTTATGGTTTTGACCGATTTCAGCAATGATATAACACGGATGTCCGTCTCCGACCCGGGTACTTCCCAGTTTGGTTTGTAGTCCTCCCTCGGCGGTTACCTGATGTTGTTTTTCTTCCAGATAGTGGAATATTTTTCCAAAGTCGGGTACAGCCCCGTTTAGTTTCAGGGCGAGGATCAGTCTCCTCAAACCGATCCAGATCTTCACGGGTGTCTATAGTCAGAAACCGGTCCAGATCATCCCGAAGCCCTTCATAAGATCCGGGCAGGGTCTGGACTTTAAATTGATCCTTGTGCTTTCTCAGGTAAGGAGTCACATGTTCCTTATCAAAATCTTCCCGCACCAGCGCATTGATCTCCCGGAGCGCCCGGACCTTGATGAATTCGGGAACAATATGGGAAAGTCCGTCAATATGGGAATAATCGAAGTTGTTTGACAGATGGGAGTTGTAGACTTTCTCTGCGATTTCAATGTGATAGAAGGGGTTATCTGCGGTAAAGCGGATAATCAGATCTTCCTCGTCCATATCGCTGGAAGCATCCTTAAAACGCTTCAGCACATTCATGGAGTCTCCCCGATAAATATCAACGCCCAAATTATTAGCCGCCGCGGCGATGGGATCGTCGGCCTCTGAACGTGTGGTGGCAATCATGATTTCGTCGATAAAGGGAAATTGCCGTACACTCTGGATTACCCTGTATAATAAGGGAACGCCGGCGACCGAAATCAGGGATTTCCCCCTCAAACGGCTACTGAGCATTCGGGCCTGTATGATGGCTCTTGTTTTCATTTTACTAAACTAAATAATGGAATTCGGCATAAATCGCAATTCATCTGTTGTTTCAAGAGGATGACCGGCGCCCCCCAACCCTTTTAATTAAATACTGCCCATACCCGGTTTTAGATAAGGGCTGTGCAAGTTGAATGACTTTTTCTTTGCTGATAAATCCGCGTTCGTAGGCGATTTCTTCGAGGCAGGCGACCTTGAGGCCCTGGCGTTTTTCGATGGTTTGAATAAAGCTGCTGGCCTCCAAGAGGGAGTCGTGTGTGCCGCAGTCCAGCCAGGCGTACCCGCGTCCGAGCTGGTTTACTTTCAATTTGCCCTTATTCAAAAAAGCCTGATTCACAGCTGTGATTTCGAGTTCGCCCCGGGCTGAAGGTTTTATCTGACGCGCGATTTCCACCACCTCGTTGGTATAAAAATAAAGCCCCACGACCGCATAATTGGATTTGGGTACTTCTGGCTTTTCCTCTATGGAAATGGCATTTCCTTCCGCATCGAATTCCACTACGCCATACCGTTCCGGGTCCTCCACGTAATAGCCAAAGACAGTGGATTTTCCCTCTTCCAGGACCTGGGTTTTAGCGCGCAGCAGCTGCTGGGTCAATCCCTGTCCGTAAAAGATATTATCTCCCAGGATAAGGGCGACAGGATCTGTGCCTATAAAATCTGCACCAATTAGAAAGGCCTGGGCTATCCCTTCGGGCGCAGGCTGTGGCTCATAAGACAATTCAAGTCCGAAATCGGAACCATCCCCCAGCAACTTCTCGATATTCGGCAGGTCTTCAGGGGTAGAGATAATCAGGATTTCCCGGATTCCCACCAGCATTAAAACCGACAGGGGGTAATAGATCATCGGCTTGTCATAGACGTTGAGTAATTGCTTGGACACCCCTTTGGTGATTGGGTATAACCGGGTTCCGGAACCTCCTGCTAAAACGATTCCTTTCATGTGGAACTGTATTGAGATTCGTAATACGACTGATAGCGCCCGGAAGTCACATTTTCCAACCAGGCTCCATGCGCCAGGTACCAATCGATGGTTTTGGCAAGCCCTTCTTCAAAAGTAACCGAGGGTTTCCATCCCAGTTCGGTGCTGATTTTGGTGGCGTCGATGGCATAGCGCTTGTCGTGCCCCGGGCGGTCCTTGATAAAAGTGATGAGCGCATCAGAAGTGCCTTTCGGACGATCTGTCTTTTGATCCATCAATCGGCAGAGCAGACGAACGAGGTCGATATTCTGCCATTCGTTAAACCCTCCCACATTGTATGTTTCTTTAAGTTTCCCTTTATGGAAAATCAGGTCAATGGCACGGGCATGGTCTATAACAAAGAGCCAGTCGCGGGTGTATTTCCCGTCACCGTAGACCGGCAATGGTTTATCTTTAAGAATATTATTGATAAATAGTGGAATCAGTTTCTCAGGAAACTGGTTCGGGCCGTAGTTGTTGGAGCAATTTGAAATCAGAAACGGAAGGCCGTAAGTCTCACCATAAGCGCGCACAAAATGATCTGAAGCAGCCTTACTGGCGGAATAGGGGGAATTGGGTTGATAGGCCGTTTGTTCAGTGAACAAACCGGTTTCTCCCAGGGTTCCATATACTTCATCCGTGCTGATATGGTAAAAAAGCTTCCCATCCAACTCAGCACCCCAATGATCTCTGGCGGCGTTCAGCAGGTTTAATGTGCCCAGGATATTGGTATGCGCAAAGGCCATGGGATCCGTAATCGAGCGGTCCACGTGAGACTCCGCGGCGAGGTGAATGACACGGTCGAAATTGTGCTGTTTAAAGAGCCCTGCCATACGGTCGGCATCGCGGATATCCTCCTTTAGGAAATGGTAATTCCCTGCCTCCTCTACATCCCTGAGGTTTTCAAGGTTCCCGGCATAGGTCAGGGCATCCAGGTTAAAAATCTGATAGTTGGGATATTTCTGGACAAACAGGCGCACGACATGCGATCCAATAAAACCGGCACCTCCTGTAATTAATATGTTTAAGGGTTTAGGCATGCAGATATTCGAGTATGGACTTTCCCATTATAACTTGGAAACATTTTCCGAAGCGTCCTGTATCATATTTCTGAGATCCACGATGAGCTGTGCGTGTTTCAGGATAAAGGCGGAGTCAAATACCTTGTGGTTTGTGGTCAAAACCACACAATCAGCATCTTTTAGTAAGGCTTCATCCAGAGGCATGGATTGGAATTCCCGGCCGTCCTCGGTACGTACCTCCGGCACATAGGGGTCGTGATAACTGAGTACCCCGCCTTTGTGGGCCGTGATGTCCATAATTTCAAGGGCCGGGGATTCCCGCGCATCATTGATGTTGGGTTTGTAGGCCACCCCCAGGAACAGGATACGACTCCCGTTAACTGCTTTTTTATGCCGGTTCAGGGCCGTGGCGATTTTGATATACATATAGTGGGGCATACGCATGTTGATATGCCCGGCCGTATGTATCATGCTGAGGTCAAACTTGAACTTTTTGGCTATATGTTCCAGATAGAACGGATCTAACGGGATACAATGTCCGCCAATCCCCGGGCCCGGGTAGAAGGCCTGGAAGCCAAAAGGTTTTGTTTTGGCCGCTTCAATCACCTCCCAGATGTTGATATCCATCTTGCCCGATAAGAGGGCGAGCTCATTGATCAGACTAATGTTGACCAGCCGATAGGTGTTTTCCAGGATTTTGACCATTTCTGCCGTCCGTGGTGAGCTTACCGGATAGATAGATTCTATCGCTTTTTCGTAAAGTGCTTTCCCGATTTCCAGACCATCTTCCGTGAGTGCCCCGAGGACCTTAGGGGTGTTACGGGTATGGAATTGCGGGTTTCCGGGATCGACGCGTTCCGGGCTGTAGGCCAGCCAGAAATCCTCTCCCTGCACCAGGTTGCTGTGCTCATTTAAGATCGGAAGTATAAAGTCTTCCGTCGTCGTGGGGTAGGTGGTGCTTTCCAGACAGATAAAAGACCCCGGCTTCATATACTTTCCGATAGCGGTACTGGCCGATTCGATGTACGACATATCGGGCTTTCGGAACTTATCCAGGGGGGTGGGCACACAGATGATCAGGGCATCGCACTCTGCAATTCGCGTAAAATCCGTAGTGGCGGAGAGTTTTAATTTATCGATGACAACATCGCGCAGGACTGCATCCCGGATATCTGCAATATAATTATCCCCGGAATTGATTTTTTCGACTTTTTCTGCACTCTTATCAAAGCCAAGGGTTTTGATCCCGATCTCTGCAAAGTTTACCGCCAGGGGCAGCCCCACGTATCCAAGACCAATGATGCCTACGACCTCCTGGTTGGCTCTGACTTTTTCTAAAAATGCTTCTTTTGGTGACATCTAAAAGCTGTTTTTACTTCTGTACAAGCATTCTGTAGCCGGCTTTTTCTTCCAATTCACCGGATTACGGTGATTCGGTTCACGTACGGGCACCTCACTTTGATGATATTTAGTTGGAAGTGTCAAATGGATTATTGAACCTTGAACTCTTTTCCCATGCCAACTGTTAACTTCAGTCCTTCCACGGCTCCGCCTCAGCGCGTCCCATTTAAAAATGAAATACACTGAAGATCAATTATGTAGAAATACCGTTCCGATGTGTTTCGAAACGGCTTTGACCGCTCAGGAAGCTGCCCGTACCGGGGCAATATCGCTGAGTCTGGTTGTTATTTTATATCCCAGCACCGGCAATATCAGGCGCACCTGGGAGGGGCTGAGGTGTTCGATAAAGGCTTGCTGGTCTTTTAGAGCCCCCCGAAGCAGCACCACAGTATCCCCGGGCTTTAGCTCTTCTATCAGCACATTCTCGCGGGACCGTCCATGGAGATAGGTGCGGATCATTTCAATTTCTGAATCGCGAACTACCGCGGGAGCTCCCTGCCAGAAAAGGTATCTCAGCACCCCTGCATGGCAAAAGGCGCGATCCCGATCCTTTTCGGGTAGGCGGACAAAAACATAAGAGGCGAAATACGGAACGCGGACTTTTTTCTTACGGTCGCTCCATTGGCGGACTTCCTGGTAGGTAGGCGCAAAGGTCTCAATCCCGAGTTGCTGCAGTTTCTGGGAGACCTTTATTTCGTTTCTGGGCTTGGTATGGAGGACGTACCACTGCATTGGGTTGGGAATGTTGCGGTTTAAAATTGGCTTCATCTGCTTTCTTTTCATAGATCGGTTTCACCGGGGCACTGACTTTATTCTTTCGCAAGATTAACGGCCCTAAAAATAAGGCAAATCCCATTACCAGCATACAGATAAGGTGGAGGTGGATCGGGATATCCTGCATTTTCCAACATACAGCAATCAGCAGTATCGTTTTCAGGACAATCAGCAATGTGGCATGCGAATGGGAAAGGCCCAAATCGAGTAAACGGTGATGCAGGTGGTTGCGGTCAGGTGAAAAAGGGCTCCGCCCCCTGATCACTCTTAAGAAAAATACGCGCAGGGTGTCGAGAAGGGGAAATGCGAGAATGGTCAGAACGATGACTGGAGCATTGGATAGTATGGGTTCCGGCTCGGCCAGCGCATTGGTTTTCAGAAGCGATACCGCCTGAAAGGCCAGGAGAAAGCCGATAAATAAGGATCCGGAATCCCCCATAAAAATCTTTTTGGTCCTTGAAAGGTTAAATTTCAAAAATCCGACCAGGGCGCCGGAGAGCACGAAGGAAATGATGCCCAGGGCTGTGTTGTCTGTAATCAGAAAGAAGACTCCAAATACCACAGATGCGATTAGCGCGACCGAACCGGCCAGGCCATCGATGCCGTCGATAAGATTATAGGCGTTAATGACCAACAGGTACACAAAGAATGTGAAAACTACGGAAACCCCATAAGGCAGTTGCCCGATTCCAAAAATCCCTTCAAGACTTTCTATACGCACATCAGCGAGGACCACAACGATAAACGTTGCCAGCAGTTGGCCTAGAAATTTTTTGGTGGGATCCAGACCAATCATGTCATCTTTAATGCCTAGAAAAAAGAGGATGGAAATGCCGGCCATGAGCGCCAGGATATCGCTGACCTCACCTTCAGCAAAACCGACCAGGCTAATCAGGCTCATGACCAGTACGCTTACGACAATAAAAATGGCTGCTCCCCCGTAGGTAGGCACTCTGTAAGTATGTGAACTGCGCTCCTCCGGTTCATCCATGAGGTTTTTTTCCTGACTCAGCAGAATGATCACAGGTTGTAGACGGGAAGAAGCCCAATAGGCCAAAACAGACGCAAAGCCTGCTATGACATATGGATTCGAAAGAATGGAAATAAAATTTTCGGAAAGCATGTTCTGATGGTTTATCCTAAGACATTGTTGCGCAAGTCCTCGGAGGTCCTTAACGTACTTCGTGAATCAGTATTGTAGGGTAATTGTATCGTCATAAGCAACTTCCCATTTTTTTTGAATTGGGCATTAAAATTTGAGATTTTCAGGACGTTTTTCTTAACGCTTGATGCACTTGAAAAATCCATTTAACCCCTAAAATCAGCAGCTAAACCTTAAATCTTTACTTCAAATGTAAGGATATTGCTCCTATTTCCCTTTATCTATTGTTTAATAATCGTTCAAAAGTGTATATCTGTACAAGGGTTTCGGAGGAGATTTTACGAATCTTGCCAGATCTTGATAAAGCTATTGGTGGCAAGAGTGTTATTTGGGGTTTTGATGTTTGATCACCCGGCGATCCCCAAAGGGGTTTATCGAATTCACAAGGCCTGATTGCACCCCTTTCCAGGCGAAATTACCCAGTCCTTTATACGGGACTCTTTCAAATGAAATTTTGCCCACCACCAATTTTCCATTGGAATGGGGATTTGATTTTTTTAATAGGGAGTTGGCGGCCCAGGACATTGTTTTGCGTTTTTGTTGATCGGGTTTGTCTATTTCAACGGTGAGATCGTGGTAGAGCAGCGTCAAATCGCCTTTGACGGCATAAGGAGTGCCGGTCATGTGAAAAGTAAGCCCATCCAGGCTGCCCGAGGTAAATTGGAGTCCCAGGGCAGGGAGTACCGTTTTATTAAGACTTGCAAAACTCGCAGCCTTTTCGGTATGGCCTGAAAGGTGAAAGGTGGGATGGTTGTAGGGCATGTTGAGCTTGACTCCTATCGGTACCGATCGGTCAAATTTTGCGGAGAGCTCAATTTCCAAAGGCTCGCCTAAGAGCAGGCTGTCCGGGATGGAAGTGAGGCGACTCAAACGCACCTCAAGGTCTGAAAAATCGAGCAGCATAGGGGGTTTGGAATAATCAGACTGTTCGGTATATTGTAAATAGGAGTTCTTTACTTCAATAGCTCCGATATGCAAAGGAAAATCCAGGGCTTCCATTTTTTGATTCAGGAGCAGCACCCGCCTCTCTGTATTAAACGGTTTTGTTTTGTCCCTGAAAATATTCAGATTCAGGCTGTCCAATTCCATTTTTTTTACGAATACAATTCCCTGGTCCAGATATCTGTCCAGATTGAAGTCTTCCAGAAAGAGCCTCTGGACGGTTGCGTCGTATATCTCATAACTATAGCGGGATTTATCCCTAAAGGATTGTTTGTCCTCTCTGGGCTTAAAGGTGATGTCCCGGATTTCCAGATCATCAGAATCATAGGTGTATTTCAGGTTGGCAATGGAAGCTTGATACAGGTCTCTTTTCAAATCAAGTACCTGGGTGTTTAGTTGCAGAACCAGGTCCTTCAGGTTGGGTTCGAAGTAGGATTTATCCTCCCCATCTGCCTTCATTAGTGACAGTCCATCCAGCGTACCCCCATTGGAATGGAAGGAAAGCAGCGTGTCTGTAGTGCCTTTGCTAATCTGATTCATCTCAAAACTGTCCAGATTAAACCGGCCCAGGGATAGTTTTTGGATTCCAGGCAGACGAATCCCTTCAATATCTGTACCCTTGGGCTTTGACACATCCTGGGAGGATTTCTTTACTTTTGGAGAAACCAGAATATCCATGGTCACCGCCCTGAGATCGATCTGGTTAATCTCAATATTTTTATCCCAGAGAAAGTTCATGAGCCCGATTCCCTGAACGGTAATCTCTCCGGCATAAATGATCCTTAATGCCTTGCTTCCGAGGGTGTCCTTTAAAAATGCTTTCCGGTATTCCTCCAGGGGCGTCATACGGAAGTCGGTAAACGTAATGCGCTCAGAGAGGATGTCTATATCGAGTTCTTCATAGGAAAACCGATAGGTGGGTGAGGCCCAGCGCACTTCGAGCTTTTCTCTAAGGTAGGCATCCAGGGATTTTTCGAGGATCGGATTGATCATCCCTTTTGCTACGATGAAGTAGCCGACCAACACCAAAAATAAAATACCAATAAGTATATTTCTTCGTTTCTTTTTAAGCTTCATAACTTGTGGCGTTTATGGCCGGCCCTGCCCGATGGATAAGAAAGAAATATCCGGTCGGTTAAAGATAATGCCAATACGGTCAATTTCGAATGAATTGAAAGGAATACTCGCCCTCAGGGGACAAATGAAGCGTAGTGGCGGTAGCGCTCTAAAATCTGCTTGACGTACCGATAGGGTTCAACACCCCTGAGATACCCGTATTCCACGAGCGCGTCGTTATAATTTTTAGGATAGCTCAAACCGAGAATAACCTGATCTACGCTATCCTCCCAGCAGTCCGGATCCAGACCCCGGGATGCGGCAAGTCTTCGGGCGTCTTCTACATGGCCGAGACCGCAGTTATACGCCGCAAGGGTAAACTTGATGCGATCTGTAGTGTCTGGAATGCCTTCAAAAGCAGCAGAGAGTTGCCTGAGATACCGGACGCCCCCCTTTAAACTTTCTTCAGGGTTCTCAGGATCCGCTACGCCTAATTCTTCGGCGGTATTCGGCATAAGCTGCATCAGCCCCCTGGCACTGGTCCAGGCGGTGGCATTCGGATTGAAACGGGATTCCTGATAGACCTGGGAGGCCAACAGTCGCCAGTCCCAGCCCAGGGAATCGGCGTAGATCTGAATCAGGCTGTCATACGGACTGATCCGTCCTTCGGTAAGGCTGAAAAAGTCGCTTTTCACACGCCGGTTAAAGCTTCTCCGATTTTCGAAGTATTTATTGTAGATATAATAGAAGTCGTCCCGGGTTTTTTCCTCCTGAATCCATTGGTCGGTAGCTTTTTTTAAGGCGGGGGCGTTTTTTCGCATGGCCCAGCCGATGCGCTGCGAAAAACTGACCGGAACCCGCACATCGAGAATCGGATAGCTCGAGGCATTGATCAGCGCCAGGTTGCGGTCCGCGACGGTGTATTTAATTTTTTTATCTACGACCATTTTAATGATTTCGTCCGTGGAGAGGTTGCCCTCAAGGGTATCGAGAACGATGGATCCACCGATTTCACGTGAGAGATTCACCAGCCTGCGGAGGTAGGATGAATTTTTACGTACACTTACCGTATCCTCAATGAGTTCTACCGGGTCCTGAACAAGTCCTTTATCTATGGCATCCAGGGTGAGCATCCGCCAATTATCGGGTTTGCGCTGTACCAGTACTTGTTTGGTGAGGTAGAAGTAGTCTGAAAAAGCAACTTCTTTTTTTCGACCTTCTGTAATGGCCAGTCCGTGGGCCACAAGGTCTACCTGGCCATTTTGAAGGATTTCGAGCATCTGGTCCAGATCCTGGGCCACCCGGAGCTCGAGCTCAACCCCAAGGCGCTTTGCGAGACGGGTCAGCATTTCATATTCATACCCCATGGGTTGCCCGCGGTACAGGAAATACCCGGTGGCACTGTAAGCGATAAGTGCTCGTAATTTCCCATCCTCACGAATTTCAGCGAGGTCCCTCCGGAACGGCTCGGGTTCTTTTTCAGGGGTATCTCCGGCCCGGGTGCGTTGGCAGGCGACGGCCAGGGCCAGCAGGCAGAGAGCAATACTATATCGGACCCATTTTGCTTTCAAAGTAGCAAAAGATAAAAAATTTCAGGGAGAAATACGGCAGAATTTCCAGGCCACAGCGGTCCTAAGGTTAAAACCGGAAGCGCCGGGGAGTAATTACCATGGGTTCTCAGGCCAGGGAATGACCTGTAAAGGCAGGTGCAAAAAACTATCGACCGGCGATAGCGCTCGAAGTAATCTCGAGAGAGGTGGCTAATTCCCGTTCCATATCCTCAAGCCAAAGGGTAGACATGGAATCCGCGATTACAACGACCAAAAAGAGGATGAGGACAATGCCCAAAATAGTCATACAGCGGGCGCAGAATAATTTTTCAGCTGGTTTCATATAAGGGGTAATTGGTTGGTGTTCATAAAGCAATTTACAAAAGCTTCACTAAATTAACAAATATTTAAGATAGTGAGAATAAAGATTTCCTCTGAGAAAAGATGTGGAATAAGATCTCCTCAGGGCTATATTGGCCTTTCTGGTTTTTTCAAGCCTTGTGAGAACCTCATTGAGAACCAGCCGGTTCGTTAGAAATTCCTGTCTCAAGGTACTGACAATTCCTTTTTCCTGCTGTCGGTTTTGACGCTCCTCATTCCAGGTATTGATCTGCAGGGCGATCAGGATCCCAATGACGACCAGCACGATTTCTCCCAGCGCATACAACATGTAGTGTGAAGCCTGGTTTTTGGCGAGCAGGTTTTCTCGGAGTTTTCGAAAAAATCGAAACATACTAATCTACTTTATTCGCCAGGGTGTCGTGATGCCCCAGAAGTAATGACCTAAGATAGCTCCCTATATAATTTACGCCCTCAAAACCCGCTTTTACCGCCGCGGCATCTTCTATTTCAAAAGTGTTGCCTCCATCATCGGCATAGTGCTGCAGGCTTTTATAGGCCCCGATGGTAAAAATATCCCATGAAGGCCCCAGAACCCTGGCAAAACAGGGAGGTGGTCATCAAAAGGACAAAGAGGAGGAAAAATGTTTTTTTCATAGGAGTGTGGCTTGGGCTTCTGGCTTAGTGGACGTTCCCTACAAGATACGGATTCTGATGGGATGCATTAAAACGCAACTGCCAGGGTTTAAAACCTTCCCGGGAGCAGTCTTCCCGGAAAAAAGCTTTTGGTAATATACCATTCTCAGCCGGGCGTATCGGAGATCATTTCGGAGTGAGAGAACGCACTTCCTCGGCCCGCGACAACAATTAGGCGCAATTTTCTTACCTTCCTGAAGTGTCCCTAAGGCACACTACCAACCCACCAATAACGATATCCTATGAACAAGTTCTCTTTTACCTTTTGGGTACTGTCTTTTTTCTTTTGTGGCCTGCTTTCGGCTCAAACTATGACCGTAGAAGAGCGCAATGAACGCATTCGCGAGCGCTGGAACCGCAGTTTGGTCGACAATGATAATTACAGCTTTAACAAACAGCCCAATATGCTCCTGACCACAACAGTTGCGGCGGTTACCCCTGGAAAGGCCCTGGTAGTGGCTATGGGGCAGGGCCGCAATGCCCTTGCCCTGGCGCGCGAGGGATGGGAGGTTACCGGCTTTGACCTGGCAGACAAGGCCGTGGCCTACGCTGTGGCAGAGGCCAAAAAAGAAGGTCTTGAACTGAACACTAAAATTGAGAGTTTTGAAACTTTTGATTACGGTACCGCCCAATGGGACCTGATTACCTGGCTCTATGGGGGTTGCCTGGGAATCGATGATATCGCGGGGACTTTAAAAAAAGCACTGAAGCCCGGAGGGCTTTTTGTCTTTGAATTTTTCCATCGGGAGGCTGGTATTGGTATGGGGCGTCCCGAATTTGGATGTGAGGCCGATGCGGTAAAGGAGCTGTTCCTCAAAGAAGGTGGGTTTGAAGTGCTCCTGTATCAGGAAAAGGAGGGCACGGCCGACTATGGGATGGACACCCAAAAATTGATCTATATGGTCCTTTCAAAGCAATAGGGACTTGAGGGGCATCCCTGGGAATATCCCAAGGGGGCCGCTGCGCTTAAGACGTGCTTTTTTCGGTCTTTGGACTTAGAAAATACGTCAGGGCTCCTATGGCCAGGATCGCTCCCCCCATCAGGCTTTCCTGGGGTTGATTGACAATAAGATACCCCAGAATCCAGATACTGAAAAGCAGGAAAAGCAGGGGCAACCACGGATAAAAAGGCGACTGGTAATAGGTCGCGGACGGATTCCGTTTTCTCAGGATAAAAACCCCGCCCACGGCCAGGGCAGAACTCAATTGCAATATAAATCCGCAATAGAGCAGTACGCTTTCAAAAGTACCCGTCAACACATAGAAAACACTGATGACTGCCTGAAACCAGAGGGCCATCACCGGCAGGCCATTTTTGTTTTTCCGCCTTAAAAACCCCCAAAGTTTATAGTCTGCACTCATCGCCATGGAGACACGGGGCCCTACCCATACCATGGCACTAATGCTGGAAACCAAAAAGAAGGCGATCAGAAAGTTGATAAAAGCAGCGCCCTTAGCACCAAACACGGCTGTGGCAAATACATGGCCGACGTCAATCTGACCCTTTAAGGCCTCCAGGCTTCCGTGTTTGAGGAACACCAACTGGAGGAGCACGTAGAGTACCGTGACCACCAGGGTACCCCGCACCAGGGCTTTTGGAAGGTTTTGACCAGGTTGTTCGATCTCATCCAGAATATAGGCTGCAGCATTCCATCCGGTGTAGGAATAACTCACGTACACAAAGGCGATGGCGAAAGAAGGAGTCAATACTTCGAGGGTCCAGGAACCTGAAAAATCCAATGCCGTGGCCCCACTGGCGACCACCAGGCCGGTAACCACCAGGAAGAGAATGAGCAAAACCTTAAACCAGGTGGCAAAGGCCTGGAAGCGGCTGCTAACTTTAAGGTTAAAGGAATGAATTCCCGAAATAAGGATTACAGTTCCCACGGCCATAACCGAAGGGGGAATAGAAATAACGTTAGAGGCGTAAGCACCCAGTGCCATAGCCGCGAGGGCCACAGGGGCTGCAAACCCAACAATCAGGGAAACCCAACCGGCCAGATACCCGACAAAGGGATGGTATATTTTAGTAAGAAAAACGTACTCCCCCCCTGATTTTGGAAAAGCGCTCCCAACTTCGGCGTAGCAAAAGGCCCCTACCAGGGCCATGACCCCGCCCAGAACCCAGAGGGCGGCGATAGACCATGAATTTTGCACATCCAGAAGCTGAAATCCCAGGCTTGTAAAAACCCCGGTGCCTATCATGTTCGCCACGACCAGGGCGGCAGCCACTTTCCATCCGATTTTTTTAGTAATGGCGCTCAAGAGGGGAATCAGGTTTTGAGGTTTGGGGTGGCACAGTCAATTTTTTCAGGGTTAAGGTTGGGCTTGCTCACTGAGCACCTTTTCGATTAATTCCAGAATCTCTTCACAGGATTCCACGACATTCAGGCACTCCATAGCATTGTGGGCGGCATGCATTTTTTTTGTGGAAACATGACTCATAAACACCGGGTCATTCAGCAGTGCAGAGGGGTCGTAAGTCTGTCGTGCAGGCAGGGTTTCCGAGGCATTCATTCCGTTTTGAATATCGTAATGTGTCAGGGTAAAATCGTAATTCTCAAGGTTGGAAATAGGGTAATGCGCCGCCAGAAAAGGAACAATGGTGTTTTGAGAATAGGAGATGGATAATTGCTCATCGTCATCCAGCTCGGCGTTCACCCCGGACCATAGGGTCAGCAGGTAGCGCAATTCCTCGTTTTGGATTAAATTCAGATTCCCGGCATTGATCAGATTATTGGAAGCCCCGGGTTTTGGGGTATAATCGAACCAGTCAAACATATAAAATATCAAAGAATCGGTTTCTTCCATATGGTACACCCCGGCTTTTGCGTTTTGCTGCAGCCGGATGGTCGCCTGGTAGACCCCCATATTCCCCTCGTAGACCCTGCGGGCGTCGGTAAGATTCTCAGTGAACTCCACTTTAAGATCACGGAGGGTTTTCACTTCGATCTCCCGCATGTGTTGTTCCTCATTCCAATTGTCAATTTGAAGCGCCAGTAAAATACCTACAACGACCAGGAGAATTTCTCCAATCGCATAGAGCATATAATGGCCTAAACTGGATTTCCCCAGGAGGGATTTACGGATTTTTCGAAGAAAAGGGACCATATTGGGTTTTGACTGATTCTAAAGGGAATACCCTTAATTTTTCTTGTTGTTCCCAAAAGACTTATCCGGAAAAGGAGGGGGCTGGGGCACATCCCGAGGATCCTTCCGGATTTCTTCTTTGAGGAATTCTATAGCCCGTTCTAATTGGGCATCCTTTCCGTTATACGTGGCATGGGGCAAATTGTCCAATATGATATCAGGTTCAAAACCGTGCCCTTCAATAAGCCATTCCCCGTTGTCTCCGTAAACCCCCATCATTGGCGCCCTGGCGAGACCTCCGTCACTCAGGCGATTGGAACTGCTCAGCCATATCTCGCCTCCCCAGGTACGCACCCCTATGGTGGTGCCCAGCCCCAGTTTTTTAAAACCATCTGCAAAGGCCTCCCCATCTGAATAGGTGTTTTCGTTCACCAGGACGACAATATGACCCCTGAAGGCATACTGCATATTCCAGGTGGGTTTTCCGTTGCGCTCCGCCCAGTACATCCAGGCTTTTCGAAGCAATTTCTCAAGAATAAAACTGTCGATATTGCCCCCAAAATTGTACCGCACATCAATGATCAGTCCCTTACGGTCGAAAACGGGGTAAAACTCCCGGTAGAACTGGCTGATGTCATTGGAGCCCATGGCACGCAGGTGCAGGTAACCCACTTCGTTTTCGGTGGCAGCTTCCACTTTCAACCGGTTTTTATATTCCCAATCCCGATACCGGAGATTATAGGCACTTCCCATGGGCTTGACGATATGGTCATTGGATTTACCCTGGGACAGGACTGTCAGCCGGACCTGTTTCCCTACCTGGTTCCGGATAAGGCCTCCTATTTCAATGGCGTCCTTAGCGGGTTTTCCATTGATATGGGTGATGATATCCCCTTCCGAAATCTTGAGATACGGATCATCCAGGGGCGATTTTTCATCCGGATAGTCCGGATCTGCCCTGTAAATCTTTTCGATCTTAAAACCCCCGGCTTTTTCGTCCCGGCTAAAAACAGCACCCAGGCTGGCCACTGAAATATCCGTCGGGTCCTCCCGGGTATCGCCACCCCTGACACTGGTATGCAGGGCAGAGAGTTCGCCCACAAATCTTCCGATAAGGTCGGAGAGCTCTTCCCGGGTGGTTACGCGGTCTACCAGGGGAAGGTATTTGGAATACATCGCATCCCAATCCACCCCATGCATGTTCTTATCGTAGAAATAGTCCCGTTCCATACGCCAGGCATCCGTATAGAGCTGCCGCCATTCCGCCCTGGGGGTGATGGGAAATTTCCAGTTTTGAAATGAAATCTTGCTGTCGTTGAGGTCTTTAACTTCAGCAGTACCGGCCTCAATCATATAAAAGGATGTCTCCTTGCGAAGTAGTATTTTTTCTCCATTTTGCGTCAGGTCGTATGCGTTAAGATCTGAGGCCACGGTCTTCAATTCGGGCTTCTCATTCCCGATTTTAAGCGCTTTGAGGTCCGTGTTCGGCCGCAGACCCGATCCCCGCTCCAAAAGGTACAGCGCCTCATCCGAAACCTGCAGGTTGCGATAATTTCCAGGGGGGATGGGTACTTCCGCAATACGTTTTTCTATATTATCCAGGTCGATTTGGACCACCGGGGTTTCCGATTTTGAATCCTTTTCAGATTCTTTTTTTGAATCCTTTTCAGGTTCTTTTGAATCCGGGGAATACAATTCGTCCCGTTCGCGAAAGGGAGAACGCGCATCCGCCTTAAGCGGAATATGGTAGAGTTTATAACTCGCCTCAAAATAGGGTTCCGGTTGGCGTGACCCCCAGGGAGACCCTACCAGTGAGGTAAAGCTTCGGTCCGAAAGGAAGTAAATAAAAGCGCCATCACGGCTCCATGCCGGAGATACGGAGTTCGCCCGATCCGTGGTCAGGTAAGTGCTTTTATTGGTTGTCGTATTATACAGGACGATTTGCGTCATCAGGTTGTCGGCGTTCTCCTCGAAAGCCAGCCATTGCCCATCGGGAGACCAGGCCGGGTTTCCGACGTAGCTGTCCCGTTTTGAAATCTGCTTGCTTTTTCCGGTTTTCAAATCCAGAATAAACATGCGTTGCAGCAGGTCTTTATACGCCAGACCTTTGCCGTCCGGAGAAGGCACTCCTTCAAAACGCAAAATCTCCCCATCCTTTGTCAGGGCTTTTTCCGGGCCAATCCCATCGGAAGAAAGGGCGACGAATTCAAATTCCCCGCTTTCATCCGAAAGGGCAACAACGGATTTACCGTCATGGGAAAACACGGCATCTCTGTATCGGACACCGCTTTTTTCTGTAAAATCGATATAGCGTCCGTCTTTGACCGGAGCCACAAAAACCCGCCCTCTGGAGGTTAACACCACTTTATCACCCACAGGGTCTGGTTTGGCATGTGTGATGTACTGAGCCGGGTCTTCTTCCCATTTTTCGCGCAATTGATCCAAATCTGAAGTAAGGCGAATGTCAATTTTGGAATACTCGTCTGAAACCGCGTCATAGATCCACAGATCAGCACCTCTCTGATAGACAATTTTACCTTCAGAAATCCGGGCGTACCGGACATCAAAGTCCTCATGTTCTGTGTGCTGCTTCAAATCTTCTCCCGCCTCATTCATCGACCAGAGGTTCATGGTGCCATCCCGGTCTGAGATAAAATAGATCCGATTCTGATACCACATCGGATGATGGCTCTCTCCGGCATACCCCCGGGTCAGTTGAACAGCTTCAGAAGCTCCATCGGCGAACTTCCAGATCTGCCGGGCGGTGCCGCCTTTATAGCGCTTGGTCACATTGCCATGATAGGCAGGTCTTACAAAATAAAGGGTTTCTTCCGGGGCGTCGTAAGTGGCTTCACTGGCCTGATACAAGGGCACAACATCCTTGGTTTTACTTTCCGGATCGATGGCGACCACCTGAAAATCCGGGACCCCGGAATATGCCCGGGTCTGATACATTACTTTCCCCCCTGCTGTCCAGGAATTTACTACAGACGGATCACTCTCATAAGTCCATCGGGTGGGCAATCCCCCTCCTGCCGGCATGGTATAGACTTCTGTAGGGCCTTCATAGCTTGCCGAAAAAGCTATGTCCGTGCCGTCAGGAGAAAAAGCGGGGTGGGTTTCTTCTTCGGGATGGCTCGTGAGTCGCTGGGCAATCCCTCCTGAAATGGAAACGGTCCAAAGGTCTCCTTCGGCGGTAAATACAATACGGTCGCGGTGAATGTCCGGATAGCGGTAATAGCCTTCAAATCCCTGACCGTATATCGAGTTCAGGGAGGCCGTGCTGCAAAATAAAATAAGCAATAAAAAGCTCATATTTTTTTTAAGAGGGATCATAGTAAGGGCTTGATGTTTTGGAAATTTATGTATACCGGGCTGTACCAGGGTTCAAAAAGTACTAAAATTTATTCCAATCTCCGCGGTCCGGCAAAGCGATTTGAATGAAATTACGACCTGTAGGCATAAAAAAACAGCCCCGTTTTCGGGGCTGTTTCAATGAAGTATTATTGGGAGTTATACACCTCCTTTAAGGTGATCCTGCCATTTGGCGAGTTCATCCCATTGGCCGAGATCCGCCAGTTTAGCCTGGGCTGGCCAGGTCCCGGTCATTCCGCGATGCGTGGCGAAATTAGGCCCGGCTTCTTCGATCATTTGCTCGAGGAAACTCACAGCTGAATCTGACAGTTGCCCATAGCTGATAATCCCTTTATTATTCAGCAGGCCTTCGATCTTAGGGCCAATTCCCTCTACTTTGGTAAGGTCCTGTTTTACGGGAGGAGGGCCCGCCGCAACGGCTGCTACAGCCCCGCCGCCAAAGAGTTGTTTCAGGAGCCATCCCAGGAGCAATCCGAGGATAAAGGCTCCGAGAAGCCACAGGAACCAGGGCCAGAAAACGTCGGACCCGTCACATGCAATCGTATTTATTTGAAGTAATGTCATGATGATAGTGTTTCAGTTAAAGTCAATTAGTTATTCGATGATTTGTACAGTTACCCGGCGATTGCGCTGCTTGTTTTCAGGCGTATCATTGGGTGCTGTTGGTTCTGATTCTCCTTTTGAAGCCACCTCAATCTGCGCTTCCGTAACGCCAAGACCCACCAGGTGGTCCTTGTATTCATTGGCCCGTTTCAGGCCCAGTTCCACATTGTAATCGTCCTCCCCGTCTGAATCGGTATGGCCGGTAAGCTGGATCTTATCTCCGGTTTCCTTAAGGAATTCGGCAATCTCTTTGGAGAAGGCATCCACAGCTGGGGTAATGATTTCCTGATCGGAATCATACCTGTAGAGAATGGCCGTTCTGTCGTACAACTCAATCACATCGTCATTGCGGGTCACCCATTTATAGCGGAGTTCGTGAAGCATATTTTCCCTTGTCGCTTCGCAATCTCCCACAGGCCGCGCCTCCACAACCATATCTTCCGGCGTAAGCTCGGTAAACAAGATCTGAACTTTCTGGGCCCGGGCGATTCCCTGACTTGCTTCTTCTCCCTCAAAATAGGGGGCTACGAGTAATAGTTTTTTCCCTTCGATCCGCGCTGCCAGGATCTCCTGTTTCTTATCGGGCCAGAGATCATTGGTAATCACGCCGTCTGTGCCGCAATCAAAGATCAGCGGGCCGTACTGGACGGCAACGGGGGGTTCGGGTTCTTCCTCGCAACATACTACGGTATCCTTATACCAGCCCCAGGCCAGCCATGCCAATAGCAGGAAGAGAAGAAAAAGTAAAAATGCCAGTGCTTTTTTCATTCTTTGTTTTTTTGTTAAAAAGTTCCAAAAGATATGTTAAAATCATCAATTTTCAAAAACCGGGGGTGTGGATCGATGGCCAAAGTTTTTTTCAGGAGGAAATTAGGGGAAGTTTCAAGTGGAGTAGCCCGCCTGCCGATGGATTGCCAATGTAACAAAAGTCACAATATACTGGGGTAGCATGTGCTAATTTTGTATTTTGAAGCTATAGATATGTTTGGAAAAGGTTCAAAGCTATACAGTATACTTTTTTTGAAATGCCCCAGATGTCACGAAGGGGCATTCCTGGAGAACCATCCGTATAACCTCAGCAGTATGAACAGCGTCAGGGATACCTGTCCGAAGTGCGGGCTGAAGTATAAAATGGAGCCGAGTTTTTACTTCGGGTCCATGTATGTTTCCTATGGGGTGGGGGTCGCCCTGGCGGTCGCCGTGTTTGTGCTGACGCTCCTTTTGGGGCTCGACCTGGGTATTGCCGGTATTTTCGGGGTTATTATTGTCGTATTAGTACTCCTGATGCCTTATATAGGAGCCGTTTCCAAATCCATATGGGCGAATTTCTTCTTTACCTACGATGAGGAAATTGCCCAAAAAGCGAAGCAAAATATATGATTCAGGAATTAAAGGAAAGCTACGGCAACCTCTTTGAGGAAGCCCTGATTGACGAGATCGCCCAGGTGGGTACTTTTAAGGAAGTTCCGGCCGGCCATAAGCTCATGGAAATTGGGGAGTATATAAAAGGGATGCCCCTGCTGATTTCGGGAGTGATTAAGGTTTTGAGGGAAGACCCGGACGGGGATGAACTCCTGCTCTATTATCTGGAACAGGGAGATACGTGTTCGATGACCATGAGCTGTTGTATCGGGCAGACCAAAAGCGAAATACGCGCCATTGCAGAAACCGATGCCAAACTCATTATGGTGCCGGTGCGAAAAATGGAGGAGTGGACGGCCAAATATCGCTCCTGGAGGAATTTTGTCTTTGAAAGTTATAACAACCGCCTGAATGAAATGTTACAGACCATAGACACCATCGCCTTTTTGAACATGGATGAGCGGCTTGTCGGGTATTTGCAGGAAAAGGCGCGCGTAAACCAGGATTCCATTATCCGAAATACGCATCAGGAAATTGCCTATGATTTGCACAGCTCCCGGGTAGTTATTTCCCGCTTGCTTAAAAAGCTGGAGCAAATGGGGAAGCTGGAAATCCACCGGAACTATCTTAAAATTCTCGATCTATAAAGACGGGATTCCAGAGTTTTATTCCCGGGCCTTTAAAAAGTACTTCACATGCTCAAACGATATTTTCCGATTTTAGACTGGTTGCCCCGCTATGAGAAGCAATGGCTTTCCGGAGATCTTTCCGCTGGCATTACAGTGGGGATTATGCTGATTCCTCAGGGAATGGCCTATGCCATGATTGCTGGTCTCCCCCCGGTTTTTGGCTTATATGCCGCCCTTGTGCCTCAGATCGTTTACGCCCTGATGGGTACTTCGCGACAATTGGCTGTGGGTCCGGTAGCCATGGATTCGCTCCTGGTCGCCTCTGGCCTTGGGGCCCTGGCGCTCTCCGGACTAGATGAATATATCGCCATGGCTTTGTTTCTCGCTCTTTTTATGGGGGGGATTCAACTTCTTTTTGGTCTTTTGAAAATGGGGTTCCTGGTCAATTTTCTTTCAAAACCCGTCATCAGTGGTTTTACCTCTGCAGCGGCAATCATTATTGGCCTCAGTCAGCTCAAGCACCTTTTAGGGACCGATATTGAGGGAAGCAGCCAGATCCATATCCTGCTCTCCAATGCCTTTAAGACGCTGGGAGATACGAATCTCTTTACCCTGGGATTGGGAATAGCCGCTATTGTGGTGATCCGAATTCTCAAGAGCTTTAATCGAAAGTTTCCGGGAGCCCTGGTGGCCGTGGTCCTCGGGGTTTTGGCGGTCTATTTTTTAGGACTGTCTTCCTTAGGCGTTCGGATTGTCGGAGAAGTTCCGGACGGCCTGCCCGTCTTAACCATTCCTGAGTGGGATGACGACCCGCATTTCCGAACTGTTTCCCATAGCCCTTACCCTGGCGCTGATCGCCTTTATGGAGGCTATTTCTGTCGCCAAGGCTGTGGAAGAGAAAAGAGGTGAAAACCATGTAAAGGCCAATCAGGAACTCGTGGCCCTGGGCGCCTCCAACATTATCGGATCCCTTTTTCAGTCTTATCCGACCACCGGAGGGTTTTCCCGGACCGCTGTCAATGACCAGGCCGGGGCCAATACTGGCCTGGCATCCCTTATCAGCAGTGCAGTGGTGGGTCTCACCCTGTTGTTTTTAACGCCGGCCTTTTACTATTTGCCCAATGCAGTTCTGGCTGCCATCATTATGGTCGCGGTTTTCGGGCTTATCGACCTCAAATATCCCGCCACGCTCTGGAAAAATCGCAAAGATGAATTTGTTTTGTTGGTTTTCACCTTTCTGCTGACCCTGGGCCTGGGCATCAAAGAGGGTATTCTTTTGGGTGTGCTGGCATCGCTGCTGCTGTTGGTTTATCGGATTTCCAAACCCCATATAGCTATTCTGGGCCGGATCAGGGACACCTCGCATTTCCGGAATCTGGATCGGTTTGCCACAGACGCCGAGAACCCGGAGGACTTTCTGATCCTTCGCTTTGACGGACAACTGTTTTTCGGGAATAAGGACTATTTCCGGGAGCAATTGCAAAAACAAATCGCGAAGAAAGGGGAGGCACTTCAATATGTCATCCTGAATGCGGAAGCGGTTAGTTATATTGACAGCACCGCGGTTTTTATGCTCCGTTCCCTGGTGAGGGATTTAAAAAAGGAAAACATTCGTTTTGCCGTAGCGGGAGCCATAGGCCCTACCCGTGATATATTGCATACCAGCGGGCTCCTCCAGGATATCGGTCCGGAAAATCTGTATTCCAACACGAATGAAGCATTTACCCACCTCAAAATGCTGAGTGAACGCTCCGAGATTGAAACCCGGATCGCGACCCAGACCGCCAGCGGTCTTGTGTAACCCAGGTCACTGAAGGGCTGGGGGAAGAATTGTAATTTTAACTGTGTTAAACTAAAAAAGATATCAAAGATGAAAGTTGAACAAATCTATACAGGATGTCTGGCCCATGCGGCCTACTATATTGAAAGCAAAGGCGAAGCCGCGGTATTCGATCCCTTGCGGGAAGTCCAGCCTTATATAGACAGGGCCCAGATTGACAATGCAGAGATTAAATATGTGTTTGAAACGCATTTTCACGCCGATTTTGTCAGCGGTCACCTGGATCTTCAGAAGAAAACAGGGGCGGCCATCGTTTTTGGCCCCGGCGCAAAACCCGGTTACGATGCCATAATCGCTGAGGACGATCAGGTCTTCACGGTTGGGGATTACAAGGTTAAAGTGATCCATACGCCCGGGCATACCATGGAGAGTACTACGTATTTACTTCTGGATGAAAATGACAAAATGCACGGGATAATCACAGGCGATACTTTATTTATCGGCGATGTAGGACGGCCGGATCTGGCGCAGCACGTGGTTTCTGACCTGACGGAGGAGAAACTGGCAAGCCATTTATTCGATTCCCTCCGCAATAAGATCATGCCCCTGCCCGACCATCTTATTGTCTACCCGAACCACGGAGCCGGATCGGCCTGTGGCAAGATGATGAGTAAAGAAACTACGGACACCCTTGGGAATCAGAAAAAGGTCAACTACGCCCTGAGGGCAGACATGACCCGTGAGGAGTTTATGAAAGAGCTTCTGACAGGATTAACGGCCCCTCCCGGATACTTTCCGCAGAATGTCCTGATGAATATTCAGGGATATGAATCTCTGGACGATATTATGGAAAGGGGAACACAACCCCTGAGCCCAGACGCTTTTGAGGCTGCAGCCAATGAAACAGGAGCTTTGGTACTGGATACCCGGGACGCCTCAGATTTTATGAAAGGGTTTATCCCAAATAGCATCAATATTGGCCTGGACGGCAGTTTCGCCCAATGGGTGGGAGAGATGATCCCGGATGTTAAACAAGCCATCCTTCTGGTTACCGATGCGGATATGGAGGAGGAAGCGGTTACCCGACTCTCACGCGTGGGGTACGACAACACCCTCGGCTTTCTCGCTGGCGGGTTTGAAACCTGGAAAAAATCCGGTAAGGAGTACGAAACCACAGGTCGCGTTACCGTTGAAGAAGTGGTTGCACAATACGAAAGCGGCACCCTGCCCCTGGTGATCGACGTGCGGAAGAAAAGCGAATTCGACTCGGAACACCTTATAGATGCCCTGAATATTCCGCTGAATGAAATCAACCAGCATCTGGCCCAGATTCCAAAGGACAAACCCTTTTTGTTGCACTGTGCCGGCGGATATCGCAGCATGATCGCGGCTTCCATCCTGAAGCAACGCGGTTGGGACAATTTCGCGGATATCATAGGCGGGTTTGAGGAGCTCAAGGAAACCTCTTTGCCCAAATCTGAATACGTTTGTCCTACCACGCTGCTATAGCCTGAAAAGGTTTCGATTTTAAGGCCCGCCTCACTTTAGGCGGGCCTTTTTTGTTGTGTAACTCCGGTTACCGTAACCCCGGCCTGATTTTCTTAAATTTGCATTGTAATTGATTCGTAATCTATCATCATGACTATAGAACAGATTTATACCGGATGCCTGGCACAGGGCGCATATTATATAGAGAGTAAAGGAGAAGCAGCCATTATTGATCCGCTGCGGGAAGTAGGCCCATACATTAAAAGGGCCCGGCAGGACAGGGCGGAAATAAAATATATTTTCGAAACCCATTTCCATGCAGATTTTGTAAGCGGCCACCTTACCCTGGCCCGGAAAACCGGAGCCCCCATTGTGTTTGGCCCTTTGGCAAACCCGGACTTTGACGCCATTATCGCAAAAGACGGACAGGAGTTTAAAGTAGGGGATGTCACCATCGTAACCCTGCACACGCCGGGCCATACCATGGAGAGTACGACCTATCTCTTGCGGGATGAACAGGGGAAAGACCACGCTATTTTCAGTGGAGACACCCTATTCCTCGGGGATGTCGGTCGTCCTGATCTGGCTCAGAAAGCTGCGGACATGACCCAGGAGCAGCTCGCTTCTACGCTATATGACAGCCTGAGGGAAAAGATTATGCCTCTTGACGACGAAATTATTGTGTATCCGGCTCACGGGGCGGGTTCTGCCTGTGGCAAGAATATGTCTAAGGAAACCGTAGATACGCTGGGGAATCAGAAAAGAACAAATTACGCCCTTCGCCCGGACATGACCCGGGAAGAGTTTGTGGCTGAGGTAACCGAAGGTCTGTTGCCTCCCCCAACCTATTTCCCGTTGAATGTGAAAATGAATAAGGAGGGGTATGAAGATATAGATCTGGTCCTGAAACGGGGGACACAGGCCCTTTCTCCCGACGCCTTTGAAGTAGCAGCCAATGAGACCGGAGCCATTGTTCTGGATGTGCGGGGTGAAGACGACTTTGCAAAAGGACATATTCCCCGTTCCATATTTATTGGTCTGGATGGAAGTTTTGCCCCCTGGGTGGGCGCCCTGGTGGGGGATACCGCTCAACCGATCCTGCTCGTCGTACCTGAAGGTCGGGAAGAAGAGGCCGTGACCCGTCTCTCCCGCGTAGGATTTGACAATACCCTGGGATACCTCAAAGGCGGTTTCAAAGCCTGGCGGAATGCCTCAAAGGAGTACGATACCGTAAGTCCTGTAGCTCCGGAGAAACTGCAGGAGCTCATGGCTTCAGATAAGGAAATGAAGGTTTTTGATGTGCGGAAGGAAAGTGAATACCTCTCTGAGCATCTGCTGGAGGCGGAGAACACCCCCCTGGATTACCTGAATGACTATTTGAGCACCTTTCCGAAGGGTGCGGTTTTTTACCTGCATTGCGCCGGGGGATACCGCAGTATGATCGCAGCGTCTATTTTAAAAAGCCGGGGCATTCACAACCTGGTCGATATTTCGGGAGGGTTTAAGGCTATTAAGGAAGCAGGTCTGCCAGTTTCGGATTATGTATGCCCGAGTACGCTCTGATTTATTTGACCCTTTAAACGGTATTTTTTTTGGGTTATGTAACATTTGTTACTGTGTTCCCTCTGTCAAAGCCCTAAATTAGATTAGTGGTTGAGAAAGCCCGAAAAATTTAGATGGTTGAGTTGATTGTTTTTAGTGGAGAGAGCGGCCCCTTCTTAAAGCGGGCCGCTTTTTTTTAAAACAGACTTTCCGAATTCACTATAAAACCGACTGCGATGAAGAATTCCTTTATCATTTTATTGCTGCTTGCTGCCCTGACGGGTTGTAAAGATTCCTCCAACCGGAAACCGATCGAAAGCTCAGGGGTCAATATGCCGACCGCAGATGCTGAGGTTGGGAAGAAGGATATAGCCTATCAGGAGAAAGGAATGGAATACGCCATGGCCACCCAGGCGGCCCTCGGGAAAAGGCTTCAAAGTAAAATACAGGAAGGGGGCATTCAGGAAGCTATTGTTTTCTGTAAGGTCGAGGCCCTGCCCATTACAGACAGCCTTTCCGAGAAATTCGGCGTAGCCATCAGCAGAATAACGGACAGGCCCAGGAATCCGATGAATACAGCGTCGGCTGAAGAAATGAAGTTTATCGCCAATTTTAAATCTGAGATCGTTACAGGGCAGCCCCCGGAACCTCTGGTGGTTCGTCAGGGAGACCGCACCAATTTTTACTATCCCATTCTCACCAATAACATGTGTCTGAAATGCCATGGCAATCCGGAAGCAGATATTCAGCCACAAGTGCTGGGTGTGATTGCGGAGCTCTATCCTGAAGATCAGGCCACAGGCTATAACAATAATCAGTTTCGGGGGCTATGGAAAGTTTCCTTCCCACAGGAGTAAGCCCCGAATCTAAACAGACTATACAGATGAAAACAATCGGATTAATTGGCGGCACCTCCTGGCATTCCACCATGGCCTATTACAAAATGATCAATGAGGGGGTCGGGGCGATCATCGGCACTCAGGGGAATCCGGAGCTTATTATTTACAGTATAAACATCGAAATCATGCGGGAGCAGAACCGCGAAAAAATCAATGCCAAGTATCTGGAGGTTTCTCAGAAATTAGTTGCAGCCGGAGCCGAAGCTATTGTGATTTGTGCAAACACCCCGCATATGGTCTATGACTTTGTACAGCCCAAAATCCAGATACCCATCCTGCATATTGCCGATGCCACAGGGCGGGAAGCCAAAAGACTCGGATTAAAAAAGCTGGCCCTTCTCGGCAACCGACCCACAATGACGGGCTCCTTTATACCAGATGTTCTAAAGGAGAAATACGGAATAGAAACCCTGATTCCCGAATCGCATTGCCTTTCACAGGCCCACGACTATGTCTCGGAAGAGCTTACACGGGGTAAGTTTACAGATCAGGCCCGGCAGTTTTTTAAAACACAGATTGAACTGCTCAAGGCCCGTGGTGCTGACGGAGTGATTCTCGGATGTACGGAATTGCCCTTACTTCTGAATGCTGGCGATGCGGACATTCCTACCCTGCCCACAACGGATCTGCATGCCCAAATGGCCATTGATTTTATTCTCGATGCGCCAAATCGGAGCTAAATCACCCCTTTTTATGCGGTTTTGAGAACCCATAGAGATTCTGGTGTACAAAATCTTTTGGGAAGTCTGCATCCCCGGGAAAACCCAGTCGGATGGTCCCACTGTCTTCAGGTATGTAATTCGTTTTGAAAATATAATCCCAAAGACTCAGGCTGATTCCGAAATTCACACCGTATGAGCCCTCGGGCAAAACATAGGCGTGGTGGTAGAGGTGCATGACCGGATTGTTAAAGACGTACTTCAAGGGTCCCCAGGTCAGTTTGATATTCGCGTGATTCAGGTGGCCAATGGAAATGGCTATAAAATGCACGATATAGGCTTGTTCAGGTTCAAACCCCCCAAGGATCATCACCCCAAAAACCTTCAGCGGTTTATACAGGACATTTTCCATCCAGTGATAGCGTAAATGCGCGGCAAATCCCATTTCCTTAACACTGTGATGTACTTTATGAAAATTCCAGAGCACCCGGTATTTGTGAAGCAGGATATGCGTAAACCATTGTACGAAATCCAGCACGATAAAAAATGACAGAAGCTGCAGCCACATAGGCCATGCACTTATATCCACAAGGGCCAGGCTTTTTGCGGTAATTCCCATGTCGGAAAAAAGCACTGCCAGCATTTTGTAAACCCCGCTGATGACAATGGCAAAAATGAAGAAGTTGAAAAACATATAGAAGGCATCCAGCCAAAAGTCCTTTCTGAAGATGGACTGATCCTTTCGCCATGGAAAGGCGATTTCCAGCATCCAGACAATCAGGGAGATCGCAATGAGTCCCCAGAAGTAATTCGTATACCAGGGCACCTCAAAGAGTATAGATTTCCAGGTCCATTGCAGCGTGCCCATAAAGGCGTTACTAAAAGCGTCAAAATATTTTTCCATAGCTATTGTAAAATTATAGTGGTACTGTCTTTATCAATAGGAGCCCCTTCTAAGGCACTCCATTCCAACCAGGATCCATCGTAATTATAGACCCGGTTATAGCCCAATAGTTGCGTCAAAACAAAACTTGTATGGGCCGAGCGCACTCCGGAATGGCAATACACCACCACAGGGGCGTCTTTGTCTTCCGGGAGTTCCTTATATGCCAATTTTAATTCCTCCGGGGGGAGGAATTTTTTTGTTCCGTGGTAGTCCACTGCCTCAGCCCAATCAATATTCAAACTGCCTGGGATGTGACCGGCATTTTCAGCGCCTTTCTTTATGCGTTTCCCGGAGTGCTCCTCAGCCGTTCGGGCATCGATGAGCGTCCAATGTTCGGATTTCATAAGGGAGGCGAGACTGTCTTTTTCAATTCTAAAATGCGGCGCCTCTTCAGAGGGAAATACAAACTGTTCAGCGGGCCGGGGTATCCGGTCCGAACTGAGCGGTCCCTGTGCTTCCCTCCAACTCTGTAATCCTCCGTTGAGCAATCGAACCTGGGTAAAACCATAGGTTCTGAGCACCCACCAGAGCCTGGCGGCATTAACGCCCGCCTGATCGTCATAAAGGATGAGGGTGTCTGAAGCAGAAAGACCGAGATCGGATAACTTTTTTTCGATTTCCGGTTTTGAAGCCATCATCCCGGGGACAGGGTGCTGCCTGTCCTCAATATCATTTCGCCACATGGGGAGGGCCTTCGGGATATGTTCCTCTTCAAAGCCCTCCTGCTCGCGGAAGTCGATAATCTGGATATGCTCATGTTCCCATATAACCAGAAGTTCCTCGGGTTCGATTAAAGATCCGGGATGTGCGTAATCAGCCTTTTCCACAACCTTAATGGAGGCAGGGGCAGCGGCTTCTTCCCGACCGCGGCAGGCACCGACTAAAAACAATAGGGCCAATAGGCTACTCCTCCAGAACATACCACTCAATATTTGTAAGATTCTGACGCCGCCCTTTTTGTCCGGGGGCGTAATAAGTCGCCAGATAGGTGACGATGATATCCTCATTTTTCCCCAAATCCCAGAGGTTCTGGGTTTCTTGCATCCATTTGATTGTCTTGCGCCACCCATCGGCATCCATGCGGTTTTGGGTCACCAGTTTGGCGGAATGGCAATTCGTGCAATTGTTGACCACGGTCATCAGACCCTCTCCTTCCACAAAGCCCGTGCGCAGATGTACGCCATTTTCTATTTTATCAAAGTCATCTTCTTCCGGAGGCGCTACAGCAATAAGCGTTTCCTCGGGTTCAGATTGAAAGGCAGACAGGGTAGGGTCGATCATCAGATATACCAGAAACCCTCCGATGAGCAGGAACATCACAAAAATGAGTCCCATCATGCGGGAGATGGCACGAGCACTTTGCTCAAAGGAATTTCCAGGAGTTTCCATCAGCTGACTTTTACGGCGATTCGGTGACAGGCGTTGTTGAGGTATCCCTTGGGATTCCAACCCGGCAGTACCATAGGCTGCGCATTTCCGCGACTGTCTGTAGCCCGTACCCAGACCTCGTAATATCCTTTCTGAGCAAACCGGGTTTCCCCGGAGAAATGCTGCCACGCCAGGCGATTGGCCGGAGCTTCCAGGGTGCATTCTTTCCAGGTGCTGCCAAAATCGATAGAATACTCCATTTTGGTCACTTCGAGTTCTCCGGCCCAGGCGTGTCCGCGGAACGACAGTGATTTTCCCTGAGGGAGTGTCGCCCCCGTTTTTGGGGAGGTGATCAGGGATTTGACCGGCATGGATTCTATAATGCACATATCTTCATCTGCCACCTCGGTTCCGGGGGCCACCGGCAGGCAGGGAACCCGATACGAGTCCCCGGTCATCTTGGGCCCGTCGTGGACCTGGTCGCGTACGCTGATGCCCGTGAGCCATTTTCCCGAAGTGGAAGCCGGCCAGCCACCAGCCACAAGGCGAAGGGGATACCCGTGAGCCAGGGGAATGTCTTTTCCGTTCATTTGAAAGGCGAGCAGGGTTTCATCCTGCATGGCCTTGGCCATGGGAAATCCTCTCGAAATCGGTTCCTTTTTAGGATCCCCGCTCAGGTGTGTATCCGCAGCGTGGAATCCGATATATACCGCATCGGCTTTTACACCTACATCCTGCAGTACGTCCCGAAGGCGAACTCCGGTCCATTCCGCACAGTGCACCGCCCCAACGCTCCATTGATTTCCTTTAGCCGGGGGGTTGAATTCGCTCCTGCCATTTCCTCCACATTCAATAGTCAATTGATAGGTGTGTTGGGAGAACCCCGATTTCAGGTCGGCAAGACTATAACTCTTTTTACGTTGCACGGATTCGCCGTCAAAAGTGAGGGTCCAGGTGGCGGGATCTATTTGCTGAGGGATAATCCCATTATTCCGGATAAACATAGACCGATTAGGAGTGATCCGGTCGTCCAGCAAATGGGCCAGGGACTCAATATTCCAGGGCTTGTCGTTGAGGACCAGCATTTCCGGGTTCTTATCGAACATCTTAAAGGGATCCGGATCTTGTAAACCAAGAGGGATATACCCTTGTGGAAGGGTATGGCCAAAAACAATTTCAGTGCCCAGTAAAGCAGCCATGGCACCCAGGCCTGAATTCTGGACAAATTTCCGTCGGTTCATCGGTGTGCAAATTTTTGGTATAATGGATAAACTTAAGGGATTTTAAAAGAAACTTCTGTAACCTGGGTTACAATGCGTGCGATCTGTTTCTTTTTTTATATTCCCACCCCTGGATAACCTTTTGCGCAACACCTGGCAAAGACCCTGCCCAGTCTCTTTAAATCTCGGGCAGTGTAACCTTTGTTACAATGAATGGCAGGGGAATTGCATACCTTTATTTTTTGTTTAAATAACCCAAAGCGTTATGGAATCACATTTCGAAATCCTGGTCATAGGTGGAGGAACCGGCGGCATTATGACAGCTGCAAAACTCCTTCAGGAAGATAAATCGTTAAAAGTGGGAATTGTTGAACCGGCAGACACCCATTATTATCAGCCCGCCTGGACCCTTGTAGGTGCCGGCACTTTTGATTACCAAAAGACGGCCCGCCCGATGAAATCGGTAATCCCGAAACGAGCGACCTGGATTCAGGACCGCGCTACGGGGTTTAACCCGGAAGCCAACACAGTAATGACCCAGTCCAGCGGAGACCTGACCTATGATTATTTGGTGGTGGCCCCCGGTCTGGTTTACGACTGGAGTCTGGTACCCGGCCTCGGGGATGCTATGGACAAAGATGTGGTTTGCAGTAACTATACGGACCCTGAGCACACCTGGAAGGTGCTTAAAAATTTTAAAGGGGGTACCGCTCTGTTTACCCAGCCCGCGACCCCTATAAAATGTGGAGGCGCTCCTCAGAAAATAATGTATCTGGCGGAGAGCTATTTCCGGAAATCGGGGTTACGGGACACTACCGATGTGGTATTTGCCACTCCCGGGACCATTATTTTTGGGGTGCCTGAGGTGAAAAAAACATTACTGGAGATTGTAGATCGCAAAGACATCAACCTGCGCTTTGGGTATAAACTTGAAAAGGTAGACGGCCCAAACCGGATTGCCTGGTATTCGTTTATGGATCATGAACGGGAACACAACCACAAGGAAGTGCGTATCGAAAAGGACGGTGCCCTGACGGGGATCTACTTCGACATGATGCACACGGCCCCGCCTTCCACGGCTCCGAAATTCATACAGGATTCTCCTTTGGCAAATGAAGGGAAATGGCTGGACATCGATAAACATACCCTGCAGAGTCCCAAATATCCCAATGTTTTTGGTCTTGGGGACGTCGCAGGTATCCCGGCTGCAAAAACCGGGGCCGCCATCCGCAAACAAGTCCCGGTGATTGTGGAGAATATCCAACTTTTGAAATCCCGGAACATCCTGGGCTCCAAATCTTATGATGGCTATTCTTCCTGTCCTATCGTTACGGATTACGGAAAAATGGTTCTGGCAGAATTTGATTACGACAACAATTTTACCCCGGATCCGAAACTCAAGCTTATGGGGATCACGGATTCATACCGGGAACACTGGCGACTGTGGATGTTGAAAAAATACGGACTGCCCTATCTCTATTGGAATAAAATGCTCAAAGGCAAAGATGTGTAACCCCGGTTACCTATTGTTCAAAATAAAAACCTTTGCTTTGCCCCGCGTTGGACACTTTTTAAAATATATTTTATGAATTGGATCATGGAACCCTGGCCCTGGTATGTATCCGGGGCAGCGATCGCAGGGGTTATGCTGCTGCTTTTGCTTCTTGGGAAGAATTTCGGAATGTCTGCAAACCTTCGTACCCTTTGTACGCTTTGCGGAGCCGGAAAAAATACGGAGTTTTTTAAGTTTGACTGGAAGACACAGAAATGGAACCTGATGGTGGCATTGGGAGCCGTTATAGGCGGGTACCTTGGAGCCTACCATTTGAGTAATGATGTAGCTGTTGACATCAACCCAAAAACGGTAACCGAATTACGGAGCCTCGGGTTTGAGAGCGCCGGAACGGAGTATCTGCCAGATGAACTTTTTGATGCCGGAGTCTGGACAAACCCAAAAATGCTTTTGCTTTTGGCCCTGGGCGGCTTTATGGTTGGTTTCGGCGCCAGGTATGCCGGAGGATGTACTTCCGGACACGCCATTTCCGGACTGAGTAACCTGCAATGGCCCTCATTATTGACCGTAATTGGATTTTTTGTCGGAGGCATGGTGATGATTTATTTCTTATTCCCCTTAATTTTTGGATAATGCGCAGTCTGATTTACCTTCTTATCGGAATATTTTCCGGAATTACCTTGTTTAAGTCTGAAGCCGCCAGCTGGTTTCGTATTTATGAGATGTTTAAGTTCGACGCCTTCCATATGTATGGCATTATTGGAACGGCGGTAGTTCTCGGGGTGATCATCGTGCAGGTGATCAAACGCTTTAAAATAAAATCTTTTTACGGAGAACCGATTGAATTTCAACCCAAAGAAAAGAGCGTGCCGCGTTATCTCTTCGGAGGTATTATTTTCGGATTGGGATGGGCCCTTGCAGGAGCCTGCCCGGGGCCTATGTTTACACTGGTGGGCGCAGGTTATCCTCCGATTCTAATCGTGATCGCAGGCGCCATGGCCGGAACCTGGGTTTATGGGCTTATCCGGGATAGACTCCCGCATTAACCCTTACCGCAACAGCAGTACGATAGCACCCAGGGCAGTCAGGAAGAGAATAAGCCTGCGGTAGAAGCTCTCGCGTATGACCCGTACGATGCGAACCCCCGCGAAAAGGCCGAGCACAACCCCTGGAAGCAACCAGAGGTCTGTCCAAATCACCTCGAGATCTATAGTCTCCCACACAAAAATGTGCAAGGGAAGCTTCAGCCAGTTCGTCAATAGAAACAACCAGGCAGCCGTTCCGATAAATTCATTCTTGGGAAGGCGCATGGCCAGGAAATAGAGGTTGGAAAAAGGGCCTGCGAGGTTACCGATCATCGTGGTGATCCCCGCGGTCAACCCCATAAATCCTGAAAAAGCAGGGTGTTCCGGTACGCGTTTGGATTGGCGCAAATCCCACCAGACCATAAGTAGCACACTGCCCAGGATAATGGCAGCCATAGCCCATTTAAAAATGAGATCCGGCAGGTCTTTCCCCACCCAGGTGCCCACCAAAATCCCCAGAATCATCCAGGGCAAAAACCGTTTTAGAAGATCCCAGCGCGCATGTCTGTTGTAGTATATCACTGCGAAAAGATCCCCGAACATCAGCAGGGGCAGAATCTGACCGGTAGACTGACGTGCACCAAAGGCCAATGCCATCAGGGTCACTGCGAAAATCCCGGTCCCCTTCAAACCCGACTTGGCCAGCCCCAGGACAAAAGCGCCGGCTAAGGCGATCGCATAGGGGGCCAAAGCCTGTTCTGGCTGAAGCAGGAAGTGAAACATAGGGATGTGGAATCAGTTCTAAAGGTATTTTAAAAATATGATATCTTTAGCGGGTAACGCTAACCAAACTATGGAACTCTCCACCCTGGATTACGCCTTTATTATCGGGTTTTTTACCCTGGTACTTGGAATAGGAATCGGGGTTTCCCGTAAATCCGGAAAAAGCACTGCAGAATATTTTTTATCGGGCAGGAGCATGCCGTGGTGGCTGCTGGGCTTTTCCATGGTAGCTACTACCTTTTCCACTGACACCCCCAATTTGGTTACCGATATTGTCCGGGTGAACGGGGTGTCCGGAAATTGGGTGTGGTGGGCCTTTCTGCTAACCGGACTCCTGACAGTTTTTGTGTACGCCAAATTGTGGCGGCGTTCGGGGGTGGCCACCGATATGGAATTCTACGATCTGCGTTATGGAGGCAAACCCGCACATTTTCTGAGAGGTTTCCGAGCCGTTTACCTGGGGATTATTTTTAACATCCTCGCCATGTCCGCAGTTACCCTGGCAGCCATAAAAATAGGGCAGGTCATGTTGGGGCTGAGCCCGGTGGAGACCGTCTTAATCGGTGGGGTAATCACGGTTGTTTTTAGCGCAGCAGGTGGGTTTCGGGGGGTGGTCTACACAGATTTCCTCCTCTTTTTTGTGGCGATTACCGGCGCTGTTGGGGCAGCGGTTTACCTGGTCAATATTCCTGAAGTAGGGGGTGTGAGCGCTTTGCTCCAGCACGAAAACGTGGCGGGCAAACTCTCCATTCTCCCCGATTTCTCGGATACTGAAGCGCTGATCGGGATATTGATCATTCCCCTGGCCGTCCAATGGTGGAGCGCCTGGTATCCCGGGGCAGAACCCGGAGGCGGCGGCTATATCGCGCAACGTATGCTGGCAGCTAAAAACGAAAACCACGCCATTGGAGCGACATTTTTTTTCAACATCATGCATTATGCCCTGCGCCCGTGGCCCTGGATTCTGGTGGCTCTGGCTTCTTTGGTCGTTTTCCCCGATGTTGCGAGTATTCATGAGGCCTTTCCGAACGTTGAAGAAAGCAAGCTGGGGAATGACCTGGCCTATTCGGCCATGCTCACCAAATTGCCACCGGGGTTGCTGGGGGTTGTTCTGGCTTCTCTGGGCGCTGCGTATATGTCTACGATTTCAACCCACCTGAACTGGGGTTCTTCCTATGTCGTCAATGATTTTTACAAACAACAGATTAAACCAGAGGCCTCGGAACGGGAACTCGTAGCGGTAGGCCGCATCACGACCGTAGTGCTGATGGTCCTCAGTGCGGTTCTCGCCTTATTTCTGACCAATGCCCTGCAACTTTTTGATATCATCCTGATGTTCGGGGCAGGCACGGGTCTGATTTTTATTTTGAGATGGTTCTGGTGGCGGATCAACGCCTGGAGTGAGATCTCTGCCATGTTTTCTTCAGGCCTGATTTCAGTACTGTTTAACTTTACGGACCTCGGGGGCTATTTCTTTGGCGGGACAACCCCGGCAGGGGTAGTCTTGGAAGGTCTTTTGCCGGGATGGAGCAAGTTCCCCGTAGTGGTGCTGATCACCTCCGTCGTATGGGTGGTAGTGACCTTTGCCACTCCTGCCGAGCGGACGGAGACCCTGAGGGCATTCTACAAAAGGATACAACCGGGAGGGCCCGGGTGGCGTCGTATAGTAGGGGAGGCCACGGCTGAGGGCATCGCCCTGGATCAGGGAAAGAAGTGGAGCGTACCCTCCGGGATTTTGGCCATGGTAATCGGGTGTGTGCTGGTATACAGTTGTATGTTTGCCACCGGTAACTGGATTTACGGCAATTATGGCCTGGCAGCCGGATTGACTGCTGTCGTCGTGGTTTCCGCCTGGTTGTTAAAACGAATGTGGGGTCAAATAAAAGGCGATATTTTATGAAAGAGCGTATTGTTTCGGTTGATATTTTCCGGGGTCTTACCATAGCCCTGATGATTTTGGTGAACACCCCGGGAACCTGGGATGCCGTATATCCGCCCCTGCGGCATGCGGTTTGGCATGGATACACCCCGACGGATCTGGTATTCCCGTTCTTTCTTTTTATTGTCGGGACCTCGATCGTTTTTGCCTATAAGAACAAACAACCGGGCCCTGCGGTCTACCGCAAGATTGTCGTACGCACCTTAAAACTCATAGGGCTGGGTCTGTTTCTGGGGGCGTTTACGATCTCCTTTCCCTTTATGCTGCCTTTTGAGGAAATCCGTTTCCCGGGTGTTTTGCAGCGCATTGGAGTGGTTTTTTTCGCAGCTTCCCTCCTCTACCTGAATTTTAACTGGAAGGTTTTGCTGGGGATTGCCATCACCATTTTACTGGGCTACTGGGTTTGGATGGGATTTATCCCACTCGAAGGCCAGGCACCCACCTTTGAGCGGGCGGCCAATAATTGGGCGAACTATATCGACCTGAATGTCTTTGGGTCTCATATGTATAAAGCAGACTACGATCCGGAAGGATTTTTAAGTACGCTTCCGTCCATTGTTTCCGCCCTTTTGGGTGTTTTTACAGGCCTTCTACTGGTCAGCGACAGGGGGAATAAAACCCGGACCATGGTTCTTATGGGGGTGGGAATGCTCTTGCTGGGCCATCTTTGGGACCTTGTATTTCCGATCAATAAAGCCCTTTGGACCAGTAGTTTTGTATTGGTTACAGCCGGGTGGGCCAACCTTGTGCTGGCGCTCATCTACTATCTTTCGGATGTCCGCAGCCTGCGTTTCGGCAGCATATTCAGGTACGCCGGGGCCAATGCGATTACGGTGTACTTCCTCTCCAGCTTTATAACCAATATATTTTATGAGAAAAAAAATGAAGCAGGGGTAAGTGTACACGAACAGTTGTTCAACACCATCTATGTCCATGAGGGGATCTCTCTGGAACTCTCCTCATTACTCTATGGCCTTACGGTTACCGGCTTTTACTTGTTGTTGGGCTGGTGGATGTACCGGAAAAAGATCTTTATCAAGGTGTAGTATATCCCTGCATAAGGCGGGCGACGTACTTCCCGATCATGTCAAACTCAAGGTTTACCCTGCTGCCCTCCCGGTATTCTTTAAAGCGGGTATGGTTATAAGTGTAGGGGATTATGGCCACACTAAAAGTACCCGGGCCTGAATCGACTACCGTCAGGCTTACCCCGTCTACAGTAATGGAGCCTTTTTCTATAGTGATACGGTTGGGGTGCATTTCGTATCTGAAATGATACTTCCAGCTGCCTGTGAGGTCTTCAACCCGGGTACATACGCCTACCTGATCCACATGGCCCTGAACAATATGCCCATCCAAACGCGCCCCAAGGGTCATGGCGCGTTCCAGATTGACGGCACTGCCTTTTTTCAGATCTCCCAGATTACTTCTGTGCAGTGTTTCTTCAATGGCTGTAACGGTATAAGTGTCCGCAGCGATGGATACTACTGTAAGGCAAACTCCGTTATGCGCCAGGCTCTGGTCCACTTTTAATTCCTGGGCCAGGGAGGATCGGATCGTGATATTCAGGTTCGTCTGGTCTTTTTCAAGGCGGTTGACAGTGCCCAGGGTTTCGATAATTCCTGTAAACATAGTATGTGGAAATTGAGTAATTTTGACGGGATTTCTAAGTTACAAAGGTACAGATTCATGGAGGATACGATGGAGAAAATTAAAGTGGGTATTTCAATTGGCGATCTCAATGGGATTGGCCCGGAAGTGGCTCTGAAGGCTTTTGAGGATAGCCGAATGCTCGATATCTGTACTCCGGTTTTTTTTGCTTCAAACAAGACCATTTCCTTTCTGACAAATCATTTCGGAATCTCCATGAAATTCCATGGGATCCCGGAGGCCTCTGAGGCTATTGAAGGTAAGATTAATGTAGTCAATGTCTGGAAGGAATCTCCGGACATCCATTTTGGAAAACCCTCTAAAACAGCGGGAGCTTATGCCATAAAGTCCCTGCAGGCAGCGGTTAAGGCGCTTAAGAAAGGAAGCATTGATATTTTAGTGACAGCCCCCATTAATAAGAAAACAGTTCAGGGAGCCGAATTTACATTTCCCGGCCACACGGATTATCTGGCCCAGGAGCTGGAAGGTAAAAGCCTGATGTTTATGGTCACCGATACCCTTAAAATCGGGTTGCTTACAGATCATGTTCCCGTGGGGGAAGCCCCATCGCTGATCACCCGTGAATTGATTTTCGAAAAGGTGAAGGCTATGGAGGATTCTCTGATCCGGGATTTTGGGATTTCAAAACCGAAGATCGCCGTTCTCGGGATTAATCCGCACAGTGGAGATGACGGGGTTATCGGAAAAGAAGATGATACAGTGCTCCGGCCGGCCCTGAAAAAGCTTTCAGAAGGAAAACATTTGGTTTATGGTCCTTATGCGGCCGATACGTTCTTCGCCTCGGATAATTATTTGAGTTTTGACGGGGTCCTCGCGGCGTATCACGACCAGGGCCTGATTCCCTTTAAGACCCTTGCCTTTGGCAAAGGGGTTAACTTTACGGCAGGCCTCAATCGGGTCCGCACTTCTCCCGACCATGGAACGGCTTTTGATATCGCCGGGACGAATCAGGCCAATCCGGACTCCTTTAAAGAGGCTTTATTTATGGGAATGCATATTTTCAGGAAGCGAAACGAGTATCATGAACTGACCCGGAATCCGCTAAAAAAGCAGCGCTTGAGGCGCATTGGTAAAGGGGAAGACCGCTAGGCATTTATTGCTATAAATAATTGGGTTTTGACAAAAAATAAGTATCTTTGCACGCCCTAATTGAATGGAAAAGGAGATGAGGCATAAGGAGTTTGAAATTCCTTTTTCGGGATTAAAACTGGGGAAACATCAGTTTGATTTTCAAATTGATAACGCGTTCTTTGACTCTTATCAGTACGACGAATTCAACGAGGCCGGGATAAAGGTCACTGCGATACTCCATAAAATGAACACCATGATGGAGTTGGAGCTAAAAGCTAAGGGCTGGGTAAATGTAGCCTGTGACCTGACCAGTGAGCCCTTTAATCAGCCTATTGAAAGCGAACTGGAATTGGTGGTAAAGTTTGGCGAGGAGTTCAATGATGAGGACGATGAGATCCTGGTATTGCCTCTCGGATCGCATCAGTTCAATATTGCTCAGTATATATACGAAATGCTCGTGTTGGCGGTACCCTCAAAAAGAGTGCACCCGGGAATTGCAGAGGGGACACTGGATTCGGAAATATTGAAAAAGCTGGAGGAATTACAGCCAAAAGAGGTCAAAAACGAAGAAAACGAAATAGATCCCAGGTGGGATGCATTAAAGAGTTTATTAATAGATAAAAAACAATAGCGTACCATGGCACATCCTAAAAGAAAGATTTCCAAGACCAGAAGGGATAAACGTCGCACCCATTACAAGGCTACAGCACCTACTCTGGCGAAAGATCCGACCACTGGAGAGATGCACCTGTTTCACAGGGCGCACTGGCATGAGGGAAAGTTATACTACAGAGGCCAGGTCCTTGTGGATAAAACTGAAGAGGCCAGCGCATAACGATTCAGCGACAGACTACTGACTCCCACTCTATAAGGTGGGAGTTTTTTTATGGACTGAATTTCTCAAAAAACCATGGATAAAGGCTTAAATTGCTGGAAAATCATTAATTTTCAAGGATTTTGAAGCTTTTTCTAAGGGTTCTTTTATAAAAACCTTTCTTTAATGGATAAGATAACAGCAGTGATTACCGCTGTGGGAGGTTACGTTCCAGAGTATCGACTCACCAATGCTATCCTGGAAACAATGGTGGATACCAACGATGAATGGATCACCACCCGGACCGGTGTTAAGGAACGAAGAATCCTCAAAGATCCTGACAAGGGCACTTCCTATCTGGCCATTGAAGCGGCCAAAGATCTGATTCGGAAACGGAATCTCGATCCGGCAGAAATAGACCTGGTCATACTGGGGACCGCTACACCTGATTTGCCCGTGGCAGCCACAGCAGTTTATGTCGCAACGGAAATTGGAGCCGTCAATGCTTTTGCTTTTGACATGCAGGCGGCCTGCTCGAATTTTTTATACGGAATGTCTGCGGCAGCCCGCTATATAGAATCAGGCAGATATAAAAAAGTCTTGCTGATCGGGGCAGATAAAATGTCTTCTATAATTGACTATACAGATCGAACTACCTGCATCATTTTTGGAGACGGGGGGGGAGCTGTACTATTTGAACCTTCCACAGAAGGTCTTGGTTTGATGGACGAATATCTGAGGAGTGACGGAACGGGTCGGAGGTTTCTTCAAATTGAGGCTGGCGGATCACTCATGCCGGCATCCGAGGAAACGGTTCGCAATAAGAAGCATTTCGTATATCAGGATGGGAAGTCGGTTTTTAAATTTGCCGTTTCCAATATGGCAGATGTCGCAGCCAAGATCATGGAGCGCAATGCACTTTCCCACGAAGAGGTAAACTGGTTGGTGCCGCATCAGGCAAATAAGCGAATCATCGACGCCACAGCCAATAGGATGGGGCTCGATCACTCGAAAGTCATGATGAATATCGCGCACTACGGAAACACGACTTCAGCGACCCTGCCCTTGCTGTTGTACGATTATGAAAAACAACTGAAAAAGGGAGATAACCTCGTATTCGCGGCGTTCGGCGGAGGTTTTACCTGGGGCTCTATTTATCTCAAATGGGCGTACAATTCAATTTAGAAACAACAAAGAAAACCTGAATTCATGGATATTAAAGAAATTCAAAGCCTCATCAAATTTGTGGCCAAATCAGGGGCCAGTGAAGTGAAGCTCGAAACGGATGACATCAAAATCACCATTCGTACAGGACCTGTATCCTCTGGTGCGGAAACCACCTATGTGCAACAAATTCCGATGCAGGCGCAGCCCATCGCGGCACCTGCTCCAGCTGCCGCAACACCAGATGCCCCGGCACCTGAAGCAGTCGATGCGGAGTCTAAATACATCACCATAAAGTCTCCGATTATTGGAACCTTCTACAGAAAACCGTCTCCGGATAAACCTGTCTTTGTTGAAGTTGGGTCAGAAATCGCCCCGGGGGATGTGCTTTGCGTGATTGAAGCGATGAAGCTTTTCAATGATATTGAATCGGAAGTTTCCGGAAAGGTGGTCAAAGTACTCGTGGAAGACTCTTCCCCGGTGGAGTTTGATCAACCCCTGTTCCTGGTTGATCCTTCCTGATGGCCTGAAGCTATCGACGCTGTTGTTCATTTATTAATCCGCCAAGAAGACGCGACATGTTCAAGAAAATACTGATTGCAAATCGCGGGGAAATCGCTATGCGCATCATACGAACCTGCAAGGAAATGGGAATTAAGACCGTTGCGGTTTATTCCAAAGCTGACGAAGAGAGTCTCCACGTCCGTTTTGCGGATGAAGCGGTGTGCATCGGCCCTGCTCCAAGTTCACAATCCTATCTGAAAATCCCCAACATCATTGCTGCAGCTGAAATTACCAATGCAGATGCTATCCACCCCGGATATGGATTCCTCTCAGAAAACTCTAAATTCTCAAGAATTTGCGCGGAACACGACATTAAGTTTATCGGTGCAACCGGAGATCAGATAGATAAGATGGGAGATAAGGCCTCTGCAAAAGCTACTATGCAAAAAGCGGGAGTGCCTACGATACCGGGCTCTAAAGGCATCCTTAAAGATTTGGCAGAGGCTCGGAAAGAAGCTGGAAAAATAGGATATCCCGTAATGATCAAAGCCACCGCTGGTGGGGGTGGAAAAGGAATGCGGGCGATATGGAAGGAACAGGACCTCGAGAAAAATTTCGAAAGTGCCGTACAGGAAGCTGAAGCTGCTTTTGGAAATGGGGGGATGTATATGGAAAAGCTTATTGAGGAGCCCCGGCATATCGAAATTCAGATTATCGGTGACCAGTATGGGAAAGCCTGCCACCTTTCGGAGCGTGATTGTTCTATTCAAAGGCGTCACCAAAAGCTAACCGAGGAAACACCCTCCCCTTTTATGACCGACAAACTTCGGGATGAAATGGGAAAAGCGGCGATTCTTGCTGCTGAGTTTATAAAATATGAAGGCGCGGGGACCGTCGAGTTTCTTGTGGACAAACACCGGAATTTTTATTTTATGGAGATGAACACCCGGATTCAGGTGGAACATCCTATAACGGAACAGGTAATCGATTACGACCTGATTCGCGAACAAATTCTCGTGGCCGGTGGGGTGCCGATTTCCGGAAAGAACTATGTCCCTAAACTCCACTCTATCGAATGCCGTATCAATGCCGAGGATCCGTATAACGACTTTCGGCCGTCACCGGGGAGAATAACAACCCTGCATACTCCGGGCGGACACGGGGTGCGTCTGGATACTCACGTTTACAGTGGGTATATGATCCCCCCGAATTACGATTCAATGATCGCCAAGCTGATCACTACTGCCCAAACCCGGGAAGAGGCGATTAACAAAATGAGACGTGCACTGGACGAGTTTGTTATAGAAGGCGTTAAAACGACGATTCCGTTTCATCGACAACTGATGGACCACCCGGATTATCTGGCCGGAAACTACACCACCAAGTTCATGGAAGATTTCGTTTTAGAACCTCAGGGGGAAGGATCTTAAAGGTTACTGGTTGATTAACTCATAAAGTTTTGAACGCATGGAACTGAGCTACTGGGAGCTGAAAACCTGGCTGGACGGGCTCGATTTCTGTGTTGTTGGAAGTGGAATAACAGGATTGAGTTGCGCTTTGGAACTTCGTAAAACGCATCCCCGGGCCCGTATCCTTATCCTTGAAAAAGGCGTTTTTCCGCAAGGAGCGAGCACCAAAAATGCCGGTTTTGCCTGTTTTGGAAGTCTTACCGAAATTCTCTCCGACCTCAACCACCATAGTGAAGACACCGTCGCTTCCTTAGTCTCTCAGCGTTGGAAGGGAATTCAACTCCTGCGTCAAAGGCTGGGTGACAAAGCCCTGGATTATAAACAGTGGGGCGGGTACGAGGTTTTTCGGGAAACGGACTCTGCCATTTTTGAGCGGTGTATGAATGAAATGGACCGCGTCAATACACTCCTGAAACCGGTATTCGGACAATCCTGTTTTCGTCCGGCCCCCAACATCTTTGGATTTGGCAGTGTCTTGCCCGAGCTTATCTTAAATCCGCTGGAAGGACAACTCAATACGGGCAAAATGATGCAGGCGCTGCTCCACAAAGTGCAGGGAGGGCCTGATCCGATCCTGATTCTCAATGGAGTTGCCCTGACAGAGTATTCCGATTTGGGAGACCGGGTCGCTATCTCGACAAATCGCTTCGATTTTCAGGCGCGCAAACTGCTGTTGGCGACCAATGGATTTGCCGGTAACCTGGGGGTGTCTGAGGTAAAACCTGCAAGGGCACAGGTCCTGATCACCGAACCGATCCCCGGCCTGTCCATTCAGGGCACGTTTCATATGGACGAAGGATTTTACTACTTCAGAAATGTAGATGACCGATTATTGCTCGGAGGGGGGCGAAACCTGGACCCCGAGGGCGAAACCACCAGGGAGTTTGGGCAAACACCACTGATACAGGAGTCTCTGGAAGGGCTCTTAAAAGAAGTTATACTTCCCGGAACCCCTTTTCGAATCGCGCATCGATGGAGTGGGATTATGGGTGTCGGATCTCAGAAAAAACCTATTGTTACCAAGTGCTCGGATAATGTTGCCTGCGGTGTGCGGCTCGGAGGTATGGGTGTTGCCATCGGAAGTCATGTAGGGATGGAACTGGCTGGTTTGGCTGTCGATTAAGCCCTTCCCGGGGGGTCGTTGCAGTTTTACTTCGGCTTAATTGCGAACTTTCAAAATAAGTATTTTAGAAAAAACGACCATTTTGGAACTCATTTATTTGCTCGTTGCGGTACTCCTGATCATATGGATGACTACCCGTCTTAAAGTACATCCTTTTTTAGTCTTGCTACTGGTTTCCATGGGGTATGGAGGGCTCGCAGGGATGTCCCTTGAGGCCCTCGTCAATGCCCTGAATGAGGGGTTTGGACGCACGATGGGAAAAATAGGCTTAATCATAGTCCTCGGAGTGATGATTGGGGCTTTTCTCGAACATACCGGGGGCGCCAGGGCGATAGCCGAGAAAGTACTGTCCTGGATGGGCAGTAAGCGCATTCCTCTCGCGATGGGGCTGCTGGGATATATTGTTTCTATTCCTGTTTTTGCAGATAGTGGCTTTATGCTTCTGGACCCTCTGGGTAAGAGTATGAGTCGCAAGACAGGGGTTTCCCTGGCCGGAGGGGCTATTGCCCTGGGGCTGGGCCTGATGGTATCCCATACCCTTATGCCACCTACTCCCGGGCCGATTGCTGCTGCCGGAATTCTGGAAGCCGATTTAGGCCTGGTCATTCTTTTCGGATTGCCTGTCAGCCTTCTGGCACTGGCAGTATCGGTTTGGTTTGCGAGCCGTGTGGCCTCCAAAACGGAGATTCAGCCCGAACCAGTAGTCGGGACTCCCACTGTCCCGAATATTGAAACGGCATATCGTCCCTCCTTTGCTTTATCCGTGCTGCCCATTATTGTTCCCATCCTGCTGATTGTGTTAAAATCGGCCTTTGGGGCCAACGAAACCCTGGAAACAGTTTCTAAGTGGATTGCTTTTTTAGGCGAACCGGTCATTGCCCTGATGATCGGGCTGTTGCTTTGCCTGTTACTCCCCCCTAAGCTCAACGTACACATGCTGGCTTCAGATGGATGGATGGGTCAGGCCATACGCGATGCCGCCTCTATTTTGTTGATTACCGGAGCGGGAGGAATTTTTGGCACTGTATTGCAGGAATCGGGGATTGCTGAAACCCTGGGGAATCGGCTGGTGTCTTATAATCTGGGTATTTTTTTGCCTTTTGTGCTGGCCGCAGTACTCAAAACTGCCCAGGGTTCTTCTACGGTTGCACTGATAACGGCAGCGTCAATCCTTTTTCCGATGATGCCGGCTCTCGGCCTGGAAACAGAAGTCCAGAAAGCGCTCGCCGTAGTCGCCCTCGGCGCAGGCTCCTCGGTAATATCCCATGCAAATGACAGTTTTTTCTGGGTGGTAACTCAAATGAGCGGTATGGATGTGCGGACTGGCTATAAACTCTTTGGGGGAGGTACATTTCTACTGGGCACCAGTGCTGCCCTCGGCGTTTTTATTTTATCTCTGTTGTTTGCATGACACCGTTTAAATAGGCATGCGTTTGTTGATGGTTTCAAGAGAAACGTTGAGATAGATCTTTTTGCCTTTTTCCATCGGGCTTTCTGTATCAAAATACACACCTTTACCCGATTCCATAATGCCGTAAATCCGGTAGTGGCTCCCAAAATAGAAAGAATGTTTAACCGTCACGGGCATTCCGGACTTGGCAGAAATTCGGAATTCATGGGAGTATACAATGATATTGCGCGTTGTGGAGGCATAGGATTTCAGCACTTCTATGGGCACCAGATTCGCTTCTCCAAGCAGTTCAGCGGTATACAGGTTTCTGGGTTTTTCGAACAAATCTGCAGTAGGGCGAATGTCCAGGATATCGCGGTCCCGCAGGACCATAACCCGATCTGCAAACGGGAGGACATCGTGGTAGTCGTGGGAGGCGCAAATACAACTGATGTTTTCCCTTTTCAGAAAACCAAAAAGATTCCGCCTCAGGTTGTTGCGCCGAAAGTGATCGATATGGCTGAAAGGCTCATCGAGCAGCAACACTTCGGGTCTGCGGGCGAGAACCCGGGCTAACGCTACCCGTTGCTGCTCTCCCCCGCTGAGCAAATTTACCTTTACATCCCGGTATTGCTGGAGCTCCATGGTCTGCAGGAGTTCCTTGATTCGGGTATTTTTCTTTTCGGGCTCCGTGGCAGAGAGAAATTTGCTAATGTTTTCAGCTACCGTGGCATGGGGCATCAAATCAAAATCCTGGGCCAGATATTTTATAAACTCCCCTCCGGGCACCAACTGATATTCGGGACCTTTAATGGCGTGTTGCTTCCACAGAATAGTGCCGCCCTCAAAGGGCAGTGCCCCGTACAACAGTTTGAGCAAAGTGCTCTTCCCACAGCCGCTCTCCCCCATGACGGCGAGGTATTCACCAGGGGCGACCTTAAAATTAAGGTCCTCCAGCACGGCGTGCTTTTCATAACTGAATGATAAATGGCGTACTTCGAGCATACTTGGAAAAAAATCCGGCCCTCACAGGAAACGGATTTTTATTGAAAGCGGGTTATCACTCCTTGAAATCTTTGAATACAGCCTTGTTCGGAAGGGATTCAAAACCCATATTGTATAGGGTAAATCCGAAAATGTCAGCGTATTGTTCAATAGTCTTACTAATCGGCGTACCGGCGCCATGACCGGCATTGGTTTCTATTCGTATCAGCACAGGTTCGGTTCCCTTGTGTTTTTCCTGGAGGGTGGCTGCAAATTTAAAACTATGGGCCGGAACAACCCGGTCGTCGTGATCTCCAGTAGTGATAAGGGTAGCCGGATAGGCCACCCCCTCTTTGATGTTATGCAGGGGAGAATACCCTTTCAGATATTGGAACATTTCATCACTGTCCTCGGCAGTGCCATAGTCATAGGACCATCCTGCTCCGGAGGTAAAGGTGTGGTAGCGCAGCATATCGAGTACCCCGACGGCAGGCAGTGCCACTTTCATCAGTTCCGGTCGTTGTGTCATGACGGCACCCACCAGTAAGCCGCCATTAGAACCTCCCCGGATGGCCAGGTATTCCGGACTGGTATAGGATTCCTGAATCAGGTATTCGGCCGCAGCAATAAAATCATCAAAGACATTCTGTTTACTCATTTTAATCCCGGCATTATGCCAGTCCTTCCCGTATTCTCCACCTCCCCGTAAATTGGGCACGGCGTAGACCCCTCCCTGTTCCAGCCAAATAGCATTGACCGCGCTGAAGCTCGGGGTAAGACTGATGTTAAACCCACCATAGCCGTAGAGAATAGTCGGGTTCTTTCCATTGAATTCGAGCCCTTTTTTATAGGTGATCATCATTGGAATCCGCGTGCCGTCAGCTGAGGTGTAGAAAACCTGATTCGATTCGTATTGAGTGGGATCAAAATCGATTTCGGGCTTCCAGTAGACTTCATAATCTCCGGTTTGTACATTGTATTTATATGAAGATCCCGGCGTGCTGTAATTCGTAAAACTAAAGTACAGGTCCTGCTGGTCTATTTTCCCCTGAAAACCTCCGGCACTGCCTATACCCGGCAATGAAACTTCCCGAACCAGATTTCCATCATAGTCGTATTGCAGCACTTTGGACAGGGCGTCCATCATATATTCTGCAAAGAAATACCCGCCTCCCGTACTCGGATTTAACACATGTTCGGTCTCGGGAATAAAATCTACCCAATGCTCAGGAGTTGGATTTGAGGCATCCACAGTAATAATTCGTTGATTTGGAGCATCCAGATCTGTAACGATATACAGCTTAGATCCAACGTTTTCAATCATATAGCTGTCGCTATCTTCATGATTTAAGATGGGAATTATCGGCGCATCTGCAACAGAGAGGTCTTGAAGAAAGAGCTTGTTTCCCGAAGTCGTATTGGAAGCTGAAATCACCAGATAGCGGTCGTCTTCACTGACACTTGCCCCAACGTACCGGTGCTTTTCTCCGGGATCGCCCCCGTAAATAAGTTGATCGGCTTTCTGAGGGGTTCCGATTTTGTGGTAGTAGACCTTGTGCTGATCCGTTTTGGCGGAAAGCTCACTGCCTTTAGGTTTATCATAGCTGGAATAGTAAAAACCTTCCTGACCTTTCCAGGAAATCCCGCTGAATTTGATATCCACAAGGGTATCCTCCACAATCTCCATGCGCTCTGCATGCATTACAATGATTTTCCTCCAGTCACTACCCCCTTCAGAAATAGAATAAGCGGCCAGGGATCCGTCTTTAGAAAAACTCAGTGTGGCCAGGGAAGTGGTGCCGTCTTCCGCAAAAGTGTTGGGATCGAGAAAAACCTCTGCAGGCCCTTCGCCGACCCTTCGGTAGAGGACCGACTGGTTTTGAAGCCCATCGTTTTTGTAGAAGTACGTGTAGGCCCCTTCCTTAAACGGAGTGCCTAATTTTTCATAATCCAGGAGCTCTTTAAGCCGGCTTTTAAGGGCTTCCCGGTATGGGATATTGTCCAGAAATGAAAAGGTGGCCTCGTTTTGTGCCCCAACCCAGGATTCTGTCTCAGCACTCCGGTCATCTTCGAGCCAGCGGTAAGGATCCGGGACTTCGGTATTAAAGTAGGTGTCTACAGTATCCACCTTATGGGTTTCGGGATAATCCAGAGTCATTTTTGAGGTTGATTTGTTTTCGCAGGACAACAGGATACTCCCGAAGACAGCGATAGCGATAAGACGTTTCATAATTCCAGAAAATTGCTGGCCTAAAATACTGATTAAAACCTCTTTGAAGAGTTATTTATAGAGGGTTTAACAGTTCTTTAAGCCCCCTTCAGGCAGGGTTTTTGCCCACCAGGTATTCTGCAATCTGTACGGCATTGGTGGCCGCACCTTTTCTGAGGTTGTCCGCAACAACCCAGAGATGGAGACTGTTGGCCTGGCTTTCATCTCGGCGAATTCGCCCCACAAACACCTCGTCTTTCCGGTGTGCGGTCACGGGCATGGGGTAAAGATTTTCGGAAGGGCTATCCTGCAGTACAACACCTGGGGTCTCACGGAGGATTTCACGTACCTGCTCAAGCTCAAAATCCCGGCGAAATTCAATATTTACAGATTCAGAATGCCCTCCTGCAGTGGGAATACGCACGGCAGTAGCCGTTACCGAGAAGGTGCGGTCATCGAGGATTTTTTGAGGTTCCCTTGCCAGTTTCATCTCTTCCTTTGTATAGCCATTCTCCTGGAAGACATCACAATGTGGAAGGGCGTTTTTATAGATGGGATGGGGATAGGCCATTTTCCCTTTAACCCCGGCCACTTCATTTTCGAGTTGTTGTACCGCTTCCACACCTGTTCCCGAAACAGATTGGTAGGTGGAGACCACCACGCGTTTAAGTCCGTACTTTTTATGCAGGGGCGCCAAAACCATAACCAGTTGAATGGTAGAGCAATTTGGGTTGGCAATTATCTTGTCAGAAGGCTGAAGCAGGGAAGCGTTGATTTCCGGTACAATTAACCTGATGTTCGGATCCATCCGCCAGGCAGAGGAGTTGTCGATAACGGTGGTTCCCGAGGCCGCAAACCTCGGTGCCCACTCCAGGGATGTCGCCGCCCCGGCAGAAAAAAGGGCGATATCGGGCTTTGCATCCAGGGCTTGCTGTAATCCGATCACAGTGAGCTGCTCACCAGCGAACAGGAGTTTTTTTCCGACGGAGCGCTCCGAGGCTACAACCAGCAGCTCATCCACGGGAAACTTCCGCGCTTCAAGCACCTCTAACATTACGGCCCCGACCATGCCGGTGGCCCCTACTACAGCGACTTTCATACCTTGATGATTTGATGGTAAAAGTAGTCAAGCCGCCTCTTCTGTCAAAGGAAGATAATTTTAAAGCGACACCTTTTTCAATGACCCACGAATATCACAGTGCTGAATAGGATAAAAAAAACCGCTTCGATTTCCCGAAGCGGTTTAGGGTTAAAAATAGCTGCGGTGCAGCGGCGATTGCGCCTGAGGCGCAGGAATGAGGTTTTATTTTTTCTTCAGCAGGTCCCGAATTTCAGCCAGGAGCTCTTCCTGAGTGGGTCCTGCAGGCTCGGGGGCGGGGGCTTCTTCTTTAACCCGGACTTTGTTGTATGATTTGACAATCATAAACAATACAAATCCAACAATGATCAGGTTGATGATCGAATTGATCCAGGCACCGTAGCGGATCGCGCTCTCCGGGGTAACCACGGTTCCATCTGAACCGATAACAGCCTCGGACAGAATGATTTTAAAATCTGAAAAATCGATACCTCCTGCGAAGTAACCCACTATGGGCATCATGATATCATTTACAAAACCGTTGACGACCAACCCAACGGCGCCTGCGAGTAGTACGGCTACTGCCAGGTCGATGACATTCCCGGTCATGATAAAGGCTCTGAATTCTTTTAGCATGGAATTTTTATTTAGATGGTTAGTGGATGCTAAGTTAGTAATTTTCAGTTTCCATGAACTGATTTTATGCCCCGGTAATGATTCTTGGAACCCGTTGAGAAATCCCTGTGAGCAGTTCATAGGAAATCGTGTTTGCCCGGGAAGCCAATCCTTCTGCAGAAATTCCATCCCCAAAGAAAACGACTTCATCTCCCTCCTTACAGGAAATATCACTTATGTCTACCATGGTCATGTCCATACAGACATTCCCGATGATAGGGGCGGGTTTCCCCTGAATATACACGCGTCCCTTTCCCTGCCCGTATTGTCTTCCAATGCCATCGGCATGACCAATCGGCAGCGTTGCAGTGACTCTGAAATCCGGCGCTGTATATCCTTTGTTATAACCCACCCATTCTCCGGGTTCGATTTTATGGATTTGAGAAATACGGGTGCGCAAACTGGAAACAGGTTTCAGTAAGGAATCCGTTTCGGGGTCATTTGAATATCCGTAAAGTCCGATCCCTGTGCGGACCATATCGTATTGCGCCTCGGGGTAATTAAAAACGCCAGAGGTATTCAGGAGGTGATAAAAAGGGCGGGACTTAAACTGCTGCTCCCAATTTTTAACAACGGCTTTCAAAAGCCTTCAGTTGACCGAGGGTAAATTCGCGTTCGTTTCGGTCATCTGATGCGGCCAGGTGTGAAAAAAGGGAACGAATTTCCAATGCATCAGTACCCTGGAGTTGTGCGTCGATCCATTCCAGATCATTCTCCCAGAATCCCAGTCGATTCAGGCCTGTATTGAATTTTAAATGCACAGGGTAGGCCTTTTGCTCCATCGCCTGAGCCGTTTTGATAAACTCACGCAAGATACGCGGACTATAGAGGCTCGGCTCCAGGCAGGTTTCTATAATTTCTTCCATCCCATTGGGTTGGGGATGAAGGACAAGGATAGGCAGGCGAATACCGGCTTTTCTCAGGAACACGCCTTCTGAGGCATAGGCTACGGCGAGGTAATCGGCTCCCAATGCTTCGAGCTTGCGGGCAATGCCTATTGCTTCGCTCCCATATGCAAAGGCTTTGACCACCCCCAATAACCGGGTCCCAGGACGGATACGCGAGCGCAAAACCGAATAGTTATGCGCCAGGGCGTTAAGATCAATTTCCAGGACGGTCTCAGGGTTTTCGGGCATTCCCTGTTTTTTTTGGAGTAACGATTTCGGGGTCTTTCACTTCAATCTTGCTGATTTTTTCTCTTAACATGGCCTTATAGAAAGCAGCGCGGCTTAAGGGTTCGTATTCCTCCGTCTCCCCCAGGAGCACTAAACGGTCGTTTTGAGACTTTCGAAAGCTGTAATTCGCCAGGTTCCCGGTTCTCGGACAAATGGCATGTACTTTTGTAACATACTCTGCCGTAGCCATAAGGGCGGGCATTGGCCCAAAGGGATTTCCCTTAAAATCCATATCCAGCCCGGCAACCACCACTCGTATGCCACTGTTCGCCAAATCATTGCACACCGTAACGATTTCGTCATCAAAAAACTGGGCTTCATCTATTCCCACCACATGGCAATCGTCCGCAAGCAATCTGATGTTGGCAGCCGCGGGTACGGGGGTAGATCTGATTTCATTTTCATCGTGAGAAACCACCTTTTCCTCGTGGTACCGGGTATCGACAATTGGCTTGAAGATCTCCACCTTCTGACGAGCGAACTGAGCGCGTCTCAGACGGCGGATGAGTTCCTCTGTTTTCCCTGAAAACATGGAGCCACAGATCACTTCGATCCAACCGAATTGTTCTTCCGGGTTAACGGTGTTTTCGAGAAACATTTCGTATTTTTAGACTAACTTTATGCTTCTACCGTTTTGAATTTGGTAGCGGTTATAAAAGTATGAAAAATACGGGCCGGGAATTGCGGTCCAGAAGAAAACGCCATGAAACGGAAATTAAAAGGGGAATTGATAAGACTGGCCAGCAGGATTATTTCAGATACTGAAATGTCGGAGCTGCCAGAAATTTATGAGCAGGCACGGAATCTCTATGAGAAGCTCGCAGTGCTCAACTTTATTGAAGAAAAACTTCAGGACCTGGAAGTAGATGTAAGCAAGAGTTCAGTTGCTTCTAAGTTTGAATTAATGGCCTCTGCGGTCCTCAATGAGAATAAGGGAGTGCCTGAGAACAACCCTCATGAGGAGGATATTATTATTCCCGGAATCGACACCATTAAGCATATGGTTTCTGAGATGCCGGGAGGGGAAGAGCTTGAAGAAATCCTGGCTCAGTTCTTAAACAATAATGACTTTATTAAAAGTGATAAAGATACGGTGACCCCGACTCCTGCTGATCTGGAAGGAGGCCGGCCGGCGAGATCCCTGAACGACACCCTCACCGCCAAGGATATTTCTGTGGGTTTAAATGACCGTCTGGCCTTTGTTAAGCACCTGTTTAATGACTCTACTGAGGATTTTAACCGTATTCTCTCCCAGCTGAATACTATGGATACTCATGAAAATTCTGTAGCTTTTATCCGTAAGATGGTAAAGCCGGAGTATCAGAACTGGAAGGGAAAAGAGGAATACGAAACCCGTTTTCTCGCAATGATCGAAAGGCGGTTTTCTTAAAAATTATGATTAATAGTATAATGGCCGGAGTGCGTTGCGCATTTTCGGCCTTTATTTTTTAAAAGCGTATGCATGGATCCCTTTACATTGTCCCCACACCCATTGGGAATCTGGGAGACATTACCCTCAGGGCACTGGAAGTACTGAAATCCGTCACCCTGGTCCTTGCAGAAGATACCAGGACCAGTGGAAATCTATTAAAACACTATGACATTTCCACACCCCTGCGGTCCTATCATATGCATAATGAGCACCGAATTTTAAACCAGTTGGTGGCCCGAATTAAGGCGGGGGAGACTATGGCTCTGGTTTCAGATGCCGGGACACCCGGGATATCGGATCCGGGTTTTCTTTTGATTCGGGAATGTATACAGGAGGGGATTGAAGTCAACTGCCTGCCGGGTGCTACTGCTTTGATACCTGCCCTTGTCAACAGTGGATTTCCAACAGATCGGTTCGTCTTTGAGGGTTTCCTTCCTCTCAAGAAGGGTCGCCAAACCCGATTGCAAGTGCTCTCTGAGGAATCGCGGACACTCATCTTTTATGAGAGTCCGCACAAACTTCTGCGAACCCTTTCTCAATTCGTGGAGTTCTTTGGGGAAGATCGGTTGATCTCCGTTTCCCGGGAACTCTCAAAGATGTATGAAGAAACCCTGAGGGGCACGGCGACAGAAATATTGGCGCATTTCGAAAGCAACCCCCCGAAGGGCGAATTGGTCCTTGTGGTAGAAGGGCGAAAATAACGGGAGTCAAAAAGAGGTGCTGTAAGGGCTGTCTTAAGACGGATCCAACCTTTATGACAGGGCCGGAGTGCGTGGAATTTAGAATGCCTTATACCTATCCAGGCTCAACAGACCTCAGTAGGCGCTACCGTCGTGTTTTCCTTCTTCCCACCCATATTTTGAAAGGTATTTTTCCCCACTTTCCACAGCCCCGTCTTCAATATCGGTTCCCATGGAATCATTCCAGCGATTGAGATAGCCGAAAAGTGAGATGACGCCAAGGATCTCGACGATTTCACCGTCATCCCAATAGGTGTGGAGCCTTTCTTTAATATCGGCGTCTACGGTATTCGGCACCTGAGAAGCTGCAAGGGCGAAATCCAGTGCAGCGCGTTCCGCTTCTGTGAAGGAGGCGTGCGTGCGGTATTGCCAGATGTTATCGAGTTTTTCCGCCTCCGCGCCGTAGCGCTCCGCTGCCCGGATGGAGTGGGCCTGGCAGTACCGGCATCCGGCTGCATTGCTGCTCACCCAGGCGATCATGCGTTTCAGGGCCGAAGTAACCTTGCCTTCATTGGCCATTACCGCCTTATTCAAAGCAATAAAAGCCTTCGAAATTGCCGGGCGGTGTTGCATGGTCAGAACCGAATTCGGACAAAAGCCCAGCGTTTCATTAAAAAACTCAGCCAGCTTCCAGGTTTCCGGATCTGCGTTTGGGTCTAGGGGGCTTACCAGGGCCATAATAGGAGGATTTTATTGTACTTTTGATCTCTACAAGTAACGAAAAATTATGGCTTCCACCAATTTTGTTAAAACCCGATGGATGGGCGGTATGGCTTTTGAGAGCGACAACCCTTCCGGTCAAATCTTTAAAATAGACGCAAGCCCGGATGAGGGAGGCCAGGGGGACGGATTCAGGCCTAAGGCCCTGATGCTGAGTTCCCTTGCGGGATGTTCAGGTTTGGATGTGGCCTTTATCATCCGGAAGATGAAACTGGAAATCGACAGTTTCCATATCGACATTCAGGCGAAGCTCAGCGAAACTAAACCTCAGACGTATGAACAGGTGGAAATGGAGTTTCATTTCTTCGGGAAAACCCTGAATGAAGCGAAGTTAAAGCGGGCCGTAAAACTATCTGTAGACACCTATTGCGGCGTGATGAAAATGTTTCGGACCTTCGCTGAGGTATCGGTAAGTTCTCATTTCCACCACGAATAGTCGGGCTTCTTTGCCTGATTTGAAGTTCTGAAAGGGCATTTCAGACCCTTGTTGTATCGTAAACCTAAAGTATTGATGCGCTGGACATATAAACCCGCACCGAATCCTGAAACTACCGCTGCCTTAGCGGAGTCACTCCAAATTGATCCCCTTATTGCAGGACTACTGGTTCAGCGTGGGATCGAGGATTATGAGCAGGCGCGCTTATTTTTCCGGCCAGAACTGGAACATCTGCACGACCCATTTCTGATGAGGGATATGGACCAGGCCACAACGCGTATCGAAAGGGCTATACGGGATGGAGAACGCATTCTGGTCTACGGGGATTACGACGTGGACGGGACAACCGCGGTCTCACTCCTTGTGGCGTATCTCGAGTCTGAGTATCCGAATGTAGCCTCCTATATTCCAGACCGGTATCGGGAAGGTTACGGAATATCCTTCCAGGGCATTGATTTTGCAGAAGACAACGAGTTTCAGCTGATCATCGCCCTGGATTGCGGCATCAAAGCTGTAGAGCAGGTGACCTATGCGCAGGCGAAAGGGATTGATTTTATTATTTGCGACCATCACAGACCCGGAGCAACACTCCCCCCGGCTGTGGCCGTTCTGGATCCGAAGCGCGAAGATTGTTCCTACCCCTATACCGAACTCTGCGGATGTGGGGTGGGGTTTAAGCTTATTCAGGCCCTGCAATTGCGAAAAGGACTCCCGGTGGAATCCCTGCGCCCCTACCTGGACTTAGTAGCCGTAGCCATTGCGGCGGATATCGTGCCGATTACAGGCGAGAATCGCGTCCTGACCTATTATGGCCTGCAGGTGATCAATGAAGATCCCCGGCCTGGCATAAGGGCTTTAATGCAAGGCATTCAAAGAACGCACTATCAGGTTTCTGATTTGGTGTTTCAACTGGCACCCCGGTTGAACGCGGCAGGCAGATTGAAACACGGAGATCAGGCGGTGCAATTGCTTACCGAACGCGATTGGGAACAGGCCAGGCGCTACGCGCTTGAAATCGACGCTCTGAACGAGGAGCGCAAAGGTTTGGACCAGCAGATGACAGAAGAAGCCTTGTCCATAATTCGGGAAAAGGGTGAAGAGTCGAACATGACGACCGTTGTTTATCGGGATACCTGGCATAAAGGGGTTATTGGGATTGTCGCATCCCGCCTTATGGAAACGTACTATCGCCCAACCCTGGTCTTTACACGGAGTGGGGAGAAACTTGCTGCTTCCGCCCGATCTGTCCGGGGTTTCGATGTATATGAAGCCCTTGAAGCCTGCGCAGATACTATCGAGCAATTCGGAGGGCACACTTATGCTGCAGGTCTGACTCTGGAGGAAGGGAAGTATGAGGAATTTAAAAGTCGTTTTGAGGCGGTAGTGGCAGAGACCCTTCTGCCGGAACACCGCTTGCCCCAGATACAGATCGACATGCCGATACACCTGGAGGACATCACTCCAAAACTCTGGAGAATTCTAAAGGAGTTCGCCCCATTTGGTCCGGGGAACTCCAGCCCTGTTTTCGCTTCCGGACCCCTTAGGGATACCGGATACGCGCGAACCGTGGGAGGTAATGGCGCCCATCTGAAGGTATCGGTAACCCAGCAGGGCACAGCACCATTCGCAGGCATCGGATTCGGACTGGGAACCCAGCGGGAACGGGTTGAAAATGGAGCGCCTTTTTGGGCGGCATATTCGCTTGACGAAAATACCTGGCAGGGTAAGACGCGACTGCAGTTAAAAATCAGGGATATAAAGAGCGAGTCCCCTTAGGCATCTTTTTCGAAATACTCTATTTGAAGGGCTTTCCCGTCAAAAACGCCATAGCTGAAATAGCCGATCCAGTCTCCCAGGTTTATATATCGGGAATTCTCTGACAATGCAATGTCCAATGGAAGGTGGCGATGTCCGAAAACAAAATAGTCAAAATGCTGATTTTCCAGTTTCCTTTTGGCGTACTGCACCAACCACTCCTTGTCTTCCCCCAGGAACCGGACATCTTCCTCCCCCGAAAGCAATCGGTTTCTGACTGAAAAATACTGCCCAAGCCGGACTCCCAAATCCGGGTGTAACCACCGGAATAACCATTTTGAAGTTGGGTTTGTAAAGACTTTTTTCATCCGTTTAAACCCTTTATCCCCTGGGCCGAGTCCATCCCCGTGGCCTATAAAGAATTTTTTCCCGCCGATTTCGAAAATTTGAGGCCGGTGATATACAGGGATATTGAGCTCCTCCTCAAAGTAGCCATTCATCCACAAATCGTGATTTCCCACAAAGTAATAGACGGGGATACCACTGTCTGTGATCTCAGCAAGCTTCCCCAATGTACGGGTAAACCCCTTGGGAACAACAGTGTTATATTCAAACCAGAAATCGAATAAATCTCCCAGGAGAAAGATAGCTGCAGCATCCTTGCGAAGGGTTTCCAGCCACCTCACAAATTTCATTTCACGGGGTTGGCTGAGTTCTGAAGAAGGAGCCCCCAGGTGATTGTCACTGGCGAAATAAATCTTTTTTCCCGAAGGGACTTCAATATATTTCATCGTTTGTAAAAATAAGAATCTCCCGCGAATTTCGGGCCTGAGGCAACCAGTAATGGCGATTAACTGTTTTCACTCGCAAACCATTCTGCATAGGCTGTTCCGGTTTCCCGCAGTTTCAGGGAATGCAACTGAATACCTTCGGGCAGGCGTTTTCGAATTTTACGGGCAAAATCGACTACCATGTTTTCCGAGGTGGGTTGATAGTCTGCCAGAATCACTTTGTGCCCGTTTTCTTTCAGGGTGTTGGCAAGGGCCAGGTGAGGGGTATTGCCGTTAAATACTGTGGCGTGATCAAAAGGGTCTACGATTTCTTCCTTGACAATGGTCTTCAGATCCCCGAAGTCGATGACCATTCCGAGTTTTTTATTGCCGACTTCCTCGATAGGAGTGCCGATTACCGTTACGGAAAGGTGGTAACTGTGCCCGTGCACATTGCGGCACTTTCCGTCGTATCCATACAGTGCATGTCCGGTTTCAAATGTAAATTCTTTGGTAATCCGTATGCGTGCCATCGCGTGTTCTTTTAAGGTCGTAAAAGTAGGAATAATGTCTGACCGGGGCCCTATATGGAATCGCGGAGTTCACTAACTTGCACAAATATGGCGCGTACCCGGTTAAAATCCATCACAGATAAGGATCGGATAGATCTGAAGGATTCCTTTAAAGGATGGCGTTCGATTCCCCGGTTTTTTTCGGAGATCTACCGGGCAGCACCCGGACTTTTCCTGATAAACACCATAGCCCGTTTTCTAAAGGCCTTCAGTCCGGTGGTCCTGCTATGGATCGGGAAGTTGATTATAGATGAAATTGTGCGCCTTCTTGAGGTAGGGGCAGCGGACATCGACCAACTCTGGGTATTTGTCGGCATTGAATTAGGGGTCGCCCTGCTCTCGGATTTACTGGGCCGGGTAGTAAATTTAACCGATGGCCTTTTGGGAGACTTGTACTCGAATTCCTCCTCTGAGCGCATCATCAGAAAAGCCCAGGAGCTCACCCTGGAACAACTCGAGGATCCTGAGTTCTACGACAAACTGGAGCGGGCCCGAACCCAGACCAACAGTCGGGTGAATCTGATGAGTAATGTTTTGGGACAGGCCGAAGGACTGCTTTCGGTGAGTTCCCTCATTGCGGGGCTGATCTATTTTGAACCCTGGTTGATTTTTTTGCTGATTCTCAGCGTTATCCCCTCTTTTATCAATGAGATAAAGTACTCTTCAGACCGGTATTCCCTTGCCCGCAGCTGGACCAGTGAAAGAAGGGAGCTCGACTACCTCAGGTATATCGGTGCAAATAGTCAGACGGCCAAGGAAGTCAAGCTCTTCGGATTGACTGGTTTTATTGCAAAACGATTTAAAAACCTCGCCCATGAGTATTACCTGCTCAATCGCAAACTCGCTATCCGTCAGAGTGTCTTTGGCGGATTGTTCAACCTTTTAGGCATTATTTCATATTATGGGGCATATGTGCTGATCATCTATCAAACACTTGGGGGATTTCTCACCCTTGGGGAACTCACCTTCCTTTCCGGATCCTTTAACCGGCTTCAGGGAAGCCTCCAGTCTTTTTTCTCGAGGTTCACCCGGATTTCAGAAAGCGCCTTATATCTGAAAGATTATTTTGATTTTATCGACCTTAAAATCCCGGTGCCCGAACTGGAACCGATTCCGATGCCGGAAAAAATCCGTACCGGATTTGAGTTTAAGGATGTTCATTTCACCTATCCAGGGGCCGCTTCACCAACCTTAAAAGGGATTTCTTTTACATTGAAGGCCGGTGAGAAAATGGCATTTGTCGGACAAAACGGAGCGGGTAAAACAACACTGATAAAGCTCGTTCTGAGGTTTTATGAACCGACAAAGGGGACTATACTCCTGGATGGCACAGATATTTCGCGTTTTGATAAACAAGCCTATCGGGAACGGTTCGGCGTTATTTTTCAGGATTTTTTCCGGTACGAGTTTACCATACGCGAGAATATCGCCGTGGGTAATATCGACGCCCTTGAAGATACCCCCCTGATACAGGAGGCCGCCCGGAAAAGTTTGGCTGACCAGGTGATTGCAGAATTGAGCGGAGGATTGGAGCAGCAACTGGGCCGGAGGTTTAACCGCGGGCAGGATCTCAGTGGCGGTCAGTGGCAAAAGGTCGCCCTGGCCAGGGCCTATATGAAGGATGCAGAGGTTATGGTACTCGATGAACCCACGGCATCCCTGGACGCCCGCGCAGAATACGAGGTTTTTAAGCGTTTTATTGCCCTGACAAAAGGGCGTACGAGTATAATTATTTCACATCGGTTTAGTACTGTGCGTATGGCCGACCGTATTCTGGTTCTCGAGGATGGGAGAATTCTCGAGTTGGGAACCCATGAAGAACTACTGCAGAAAGATGCTCTCTACGCTGAGCTCTTCCGGCTGCAGGCTGCAGGATATCAGTAAGGGAATTACGAAAGGTCAAAGGATCCTGCTTCGCCGGACCACTTACCTTAATCCATTTGCGTATCTTAGATAAGGAATGTAGAGAGGTGCTTTTCTGGGCCCTGTCAAGTTTGAAGGAGCAGCCTTTAAATACGAAATATCAATGAAGCCACGCAAAGTTTTCACAGGAACCTGGATCATCTTCTTTGTGGCCGTATTGTCTTGTTTTTCAGGGACAGCTCAGATGATTTCCACTGACAATCTTTCACAGGACAGTGTACTTACCCCGTTCCGGAAGGGTCGCTGGCTGAGTGGTCTGAGCGGCACGTTTAATTCGAGCACTCTGGATTTAGATTCCTCAGAAAACCCCGTTTCGACAAATTCCTATGGCCTTGAAATTTTTACCGGTACCTTTTTCAAGGACCGCTGGTTTCTGGGGGCGAACATATTCGTAAATTCCAGCACGGGAAACGGACTGATCGAGAAGGAATCCGAATCCTTGCTTGTAGGGCCTTCTTTAAGTTATTATTTTTTAAAAGAACCTTACGGTTCCCTTTATTTAAGCGTGCTCCCCGGGTATTTTAGAATTCGCGAATCGGTTGCTGTTAAACCCGAAGGCCAGTTTATCCAGGAACTGGCAGAAGGCCCGGGGTTTGCAACGAGGATGCGTCTCGGCTTTGCCTATGTAATATCGGATCGGATTGTGCTGGATGTAGGGCTTGGAACCACATTGGCCTGGGTGGATATTGATTTCACTTCGACTATTGAGCAAAGTACCAGGACAGAATCGATCTTCTCCAACTCAACTTTTTTCTCTTTTGGCTTCAACGTATTACTGGACGAATTTTTCTTCTGATGCGCCGGATTCTATCGATCATACTGCTCATAGGATTTTCCCTCCATACTTTCGGACAAAACAAGGATATTGGGATTGTTCGCTCGGACACCGTGAATACAGGACGGAACCTCAAGCTAATCGGGATCCCCGTTATCTTTAGTACCCCTGAAACCGGATTTGGATTTGGAGGGGGAGGCCAGCTTTTCCTGACCGGGGAAAGCAACACTTTTAAGGCCAGGCAATCAAACATTCTTTTCACGGCGATCTACACTGCTAACAGCCAAATTATCCTACAGGCTTTACCCCAGGTATATTTTGGTAAAGGGGATTACTACCTGGACGGCTCTTATGAATTTCGCATTTACCCGAATAAATTCTGGGGAATAGGGAATGATACCCCTGAAGATAACGAGGAGAATTACGACATGACAAGTCATAAATTCAGGGTGGATTTTCTCAAAAGGCTACCTCCATCGCTGAATTTCGGATTCCGCTTTAATTTTGAAAATCACGAGGTTACGGAGGTGGAAGCGGGTGGAATTCTCGATTCGGGTGAGGTTCCCGGGAGTGATCGCGCCGTAATCGTGGGAATGGGTGCGATCTTCAATTTCGATACCCGGGACCAGGTTGAAGATCCGCACGGTGGGTACTATGTGACGTTCAATGCACAGTTTTCAAGTGAGAATTTCGGCGCCACACATGGGTTCAACAGATTTGTAACGGACCTTCGGGCCTATCGCCCGGTTCGTGAAAAGGGCCTACTTGCGGTCCGGTTGTACGTGGAAAACAGTTTTGGAGATGTACCCTTTCAGGCGAAGGCTCAGTTTGGAGGCGGTAATATGGCGCGGGGATATTTTGCCGGGCGCTATATCGACAACCAGATGTATGTTTTGACAGCTGAATATCGCTGGCGATTCCACCCCAGGTGGAGCCTGGCCGCTTTTGGGCTCATGGGAGAAGTCTCTAATATTACCCAGAATTTCTTCCAGGATCCCAAATTCAGTACCGGGGGGGGCATTCGCTTCAAGATCCTCAAACAGCAAAACACCCTGGTCCGACTGGACGTAGGGATTGGGGAAGAGGGCAATAGCGGCTTCTATTTTGGGGTGAATCAGGCATTCTAGGCCTGGTAAGGAATACCAGACGAAAGCCGCCAAAGTGCGGAGCGGGATTCGCTTAGATGCCGCACGGGGATGTGCTGTTCACTATAATCCTATTCAGGTTTTTTTCTTAAAGTCGGCGATCGTTTTCTGAGCCGTTTCTGACAGGGCCAGTTTCCCCGTCATCGCAGCCCGATCTGTGAGCAGGTGGCCCCAGTGTTCGGTTCCTTCCCACAAGGCCCGCTTTAAAAGTTTAAGGGCTTCCGGGGAATGGGTAGATAGTTCGTGCGCAAAAAATTCGGATTCCTTATCCAGAGATGCTCGGGATTCAAATACTTTTGAAAATAATCCCCGTTCTTTGGCCCAATAGGCACTTTTCCACTCCGAGGGAGCCAATGCCATTTCGGCCAGTCCCGACACTCCTGCTTTCCGCGCCACGGCCGGTGCAATTACCAGGGGGGCAATTCCGATTCCGAGCTCTGAAAGGCGCAGGGAAGCCTTATCCGAGGCCATGACGTAATCACAGGCGGCGATCAGCCCAACACCGCCACCCACGGCCTTGCCCTGTACTTTTCCGACAATAGGTTTTTGACAGGTACGCATGCTATTGATCAACCGGGCAAACCCGCTGAAAAATTTTTTGCTTTGTTCGGGTGTCGAAACTTCGAGCAGTTCGTCAAAGGAAGCCCCGGCACAAAAGGCGCGATCCCCTTCGGACTGAATCAGGAGGGCAGACACTCTGGCATTCGAACTCAGCGCTTCCAATTCGCGGCAAATTCTGTCGAGCAGCACAGAATTCAATGAATTGCTCGCCGGGTGACCAAATTCAAGGATGGCCAGGCTCCCCTCAAAACGGGTATACAAACTTCCCTCTTCGCGTGTTGTTTCCATGGTTTTAAATCAAATTTAGAGGTTTTGAAGATGGGGGCGAAATTTTCTCCGGAACTTCCAGATAAGTGTGCCTCCCCTGACCAGCATCCAGCATGTAAGGGCAATCCAGATTCCATAAAGTCCCAGATTCAATGCTTTCCCCGCATAGAGTACAGGCAGAAACACCAGAAATGTAGCGAGGAGCAATACGTTTCTCAGATATCGCATTTCTCCCAACCCCTTGAAAATACCATCGAAAACGAAGGCAATGGTGTTGACAGGCATACCGAGGAGAACAATAATAAAAATACTGTAAAAGGCATTCAGCACAGCGGTCTCGGCGGAAAACATACGACCGATAGGATAATAGAACACCCCGCCGAGGAGCATGAGCAACAAAGCGATCCAAAGGGCATACCGGGTTATTTTTTTACTGAGAAGCCAGAGACTGGAATAGTCCCCTGCACCCAGGAAACGACCCCCCAGGATTTTCCCGGCCGCCGAATACCCATCGATAAAGAAGGCGGCGAAGAGCCAGAGATTTACAGCTATGGTATGTGCTCCTATGGCCTGATCGCCAAGGGCTGTTGCTTCCCGAACCCCAAAGAGCAGGGCGATATTCAGGGAGAGGGTGCGCACAAAGAGATTCAGGGACATGCCGATTAGTCTTTGAAACTCAGGATGCAGTGGCCATCTGGGAATAAGCCTTACAGAGGTTTGAGTCATAAGCAGCCAGAGCGCCATGACTGCCATCGCGCTTTGGGCGATAAGGCTCGCCCAGGCGGCGCCTTCCAGACCCATTGGGGGTATCCATGTGGAGACCCCATATACGAGGATAAAATCCAGTACTATATTCAAGCTGGCTCCCGTAATGGCGATGAGCATAGGCCAAACGGTGTTTTGAAGACCCTGAAAAATACCCATAATGGCAAAGACCAAAAGGGTGAGCGGAAAGCCCCAAACCCGGATTTCGTAATAAGCAATACAACGCTCCAGAATCTCGCCCGAGGCGTTCAGAAGTTCAAAAATCTCCCTGCTAAAGAGAAGGGAAACCAGCAGAACCACAATGCTAATGCCTACATTGATGGCGATTGCCTGGGCGGGAAGGGATTGGATTTCGGATAATTTCCCGGCGCCGTAATATTGGGAAATGATGGCTGAAATCGCAGAACGGGTCTGCCCGAGGATCCAGATAAGCATACTTAGGAAAGCTCCGACAATTCCTATTGCCGCGAGAGACTCGAGACCTTTTTCAGGGATATTCCCGACAATGGCAGTATCCGTGATGCTCAATACCGGTTCAGCGATTCCGGCAATCAGCGCGGGAATCGCGAGCTTGTTGATATTGGTAAAAGTGAGGGCGGAGTTCACCGGGCGAAGATACGCGGAGTCCCGAGAAATTAAAATACCTGGAAAGATGCGCTCAGAACAGCCACTTTGGACTAAAAGTAGTTTTCCTGACTTTTCTCAGACTATACGCGGTTCAGGCTTTTTTATTGTAAATTTAAATGGTCAATTCAATCCGATTGTATGAAAAATATTCTGGTGCCTGTTGGGAATTCTAAAGATTCATTTGAAACGCTCCAATACGCCGTGGATTTCGCGGCGCATTTTGATTCCACGGTTTACGTTATGGAGGTGCTCAATGTAAGTACACGGGCCGGAGATCTTGCCAATACTTCTGAGAAGTTTCTGGCCAGCAGTCGGGAGCGTATCCGCGAACTCATCACCCATATTGATACAAAAACGGTGATTCTTAAGGCGGCAACGTATTCCGGGGACCTCATTGATGGTCTGAAGGAATTGGACGCCGAACTCGGGATAGATTTGATTATTATCGCTCCGAGATCTGTGGAGGTAGACGAAGAACTCTATTTAGGAAGTACTTCCGGGGGTGTTATTAAGCGCACTGATATTCCTACACTCATCGTTCCGAAAGGGGTCAAATTCGCCCCCTATAAAAAGATACTTACCGCCTTTAAATCTGGGGTACTCAAGCGCAATCGCATACTAAAACCGTTGATTACCATTAAAAAGCAGTTTTCTTCCAAAATCAGTCTACTGCTCGTGAAAACCCCCGGGTACACAGATGAGGATTTAAAAATTAACACGGCTTTGATGGATGTCAGCTCCGACGTAACACTCACAGAACACGCCAAAACCTATTTAGGCGTACTGGAACAACTCAAGGAGCACCAACCGGATTTGCTATGTGTTTTCCGAAGGAAACGCGGCTTTTTTTCCGTGCTTTGGGAGAAGAACCGAATCCTTAAATCTGAGTTTTCAGTGCGCATCCCTGTTTTGGTCCTCAGTGTTAAGAAGTATTAGGGCTTCCTAAAAGCCTGGTATTGTACTCGACTGCAAGGGGATATCAGACTGTGGGCATATCTTATTTGTGGGGCGGGAGGGGGTAACCCCAGATTGTAAGACCATAATTTAATTCGCAGTATCCAATTCTCTTTTTGTACTCCGCAGCGTCCTACAGATTAATTGCGGCAGCAAGCAGCAGGGAACGAGTTATATCGGGGGTTTCCTTTGCAAATGCAATGGCGCTAATGCTGCGGTTAACGCGGGCCAGGACAATACCATTCTCCACAAATGCGTAATATGCTGTTTCACTGCGGTAACCTTGATCCCCTGTGCCTTCAAAGGCTACAGGCCCTTCAATAAGGATAATACGCACCCCATTGCTGAGAAAGGCATCGAGTTCTTCCAGAATAACCCCCGTTGACTGAATCCGCTTTACTTTCAACTGCCAAATGTGGTCAGGGTCTTCTTCCTGATGGATTTCTGCAGACAGGATTTCCAGGTCGGACGGATCAGGGGAATAGGTTTCTTCTTCTATACCTGTATTGAGCAAATCAAGGAGCAAGCTGTTGCTTTGAGTCCAGGTTCCACTTGTTCTAAACCAGTGTCCGTCCGCAATGAATTTCCTGTGCAGGCTATCTTCCAGTTCGGCCTTATAAGGCTCCTTTGACATCAGTTCCTCATGATCCCCTACCTGTACCTTATTGGAAGATGAAGTTACCCCTGTTTTCAATACACATGAGGCATAAGGCCCGATCTTAATCTTATGCTTTCCAAACCAAACTGTTTTTGGCCATTCTATTTTCAGAGAGTCCGAACTCAACGCTGATTCCGCAGTGGTAATGGATGTATATTGAGCGCTAAGGGGCACAGAAGCGAAACAAGCCAGAGCAATACTAAAAGCCCGAAGTGAGATAGTGTGCACGTTCTGATATCATAGATCCGCCGCCGTAGCGGCGGTTGTATTAAAGATACTCATAATTCGAGGCTATCGCTTCGGAAATGACGTGTATTATTTTTTGACTCGGAGTAGCTTCGACGCTCCGGTCAAAACAGCTCCTGTGGCGCTGTTTTAGTGGGGAGCCAGAAGATCCGGGGGCATTTCAGTCCTGCAAATGCAGTTTGCTTCGCCTGAGTGTTTGAAAAAGGTTTGGGACCGGAGTAGCTTCGCTGCTCCGGAGTTCCTCCAGTCCTGCAAATGCAATTTTCATTACAATAGCAATACCTGACGGTATTGGCGATCAGAAACAAAAAAAACCGCTCGAGCAAGCTCGGCGGTTTTTTATTTCTGAATCGCGTAATGAAAATTGCGAGTGATCGTGGAGAATACCGGAGTCGAACCGGTGACCTCTTGCATGCCATGCAAGCGCTCTAGCCAGCTGAGCTAATCCCCCGAACTAGACCGCAAAAAAAAGACTTTTTGAGGAGGTTTCAAAATACAAGCCTTATTTTATGATTCTGAAATCGCCGATTGTTATTTTCGGGCTATTTTTAGAGGACGAACACCTAAAAATTTTAGTGAGATGGAAACATTAAATGGAAAAGTCGCATATATAACAGGTGGGTCCAAAGGCATTGGTCTGGGCATCGCCAGAGAACTCGTTAAGGCCGGGATGCGTGTGGCCCTAAGCGGGCGCGGGGCGGGCGATCTCGAAAAGGCAGTGGCAGAACTGGGAGCTGAGAATGCCATGGGAATAATCTCAGACGTCACCCGTCTTGAGGATGAACAATCGGCCGTTGAAAAAATCTTAAAGCGATGGGGAGTCCTCGATGTGGTGATCGCCAACGCCGGAGTGGGGCATTTTGCGCCCATAGATGCGCTTAAGACTGAAGCGTGGCACCAAATGATTAACACCAATCTAAATGGTGTCTATCATACGCTAATGGCTGCTATGGATGCGTTGAAGGCCTCCAAGGGGTACTATATAACCATTGCCAGCCTTGCAGGCACTAATTTTTTTGCCCAGGGCGCCGGATATAATGCCACAAAATTCGGTGTTGTAGGGTTTACGCAGGCGGCAATGCTCGATCTCAGACCCTATGGCATAAAGGTTTCTACTATTATGCCGGGATCGGTTTCCACGCATTTCAATGATCATACCCCGTCTCCCGGGGATGCCTGGAAAATTCAACCGGAGGATATCGGTCATCTGGTCAGGGACTTGCTTCAAATGCATCCCAGAACCCTGCCCAGCAAAATTGAAGTAAGACCTACTCGACCCGATTTAAAGTAATCAGGTTTTTTCAGGAGGCGTAAAGGGAATTTCAGGGTTGAAGAGTTCGGCTACAAGGGATTTGAGTACTCCCTGAAACTGGTTGAGCATCTCAGGAGTAATCATTTCGTCCTGGCGGTTATGGGCCGTTTTCAGTCCAAACCATTGAAACCCTGAACCAATCCTTTTAAAGGAAAAGACCCCGGCCCTGAATTCGGAAGCGGGTATGGGCATGTGTTCCTGCAACAACCAGGCGTAACACAAGACCTGAAAGGCCTTGGATTTCCCAGGATCTTCAGAAAGGGTGCCCCAGTCTGCGATACGAAGATTTGAAGGGTCTACGCGTCCGGTTTTGTAATCAACGATGCGCAGTTCTCCATCGACAGTTTCAATCCGATCGACCGTGCCCTTAATGTTCACAGGTCCGGAAAAGCCGGGAATGTCAGTCAATTCCCGAATCAGTTCTTTCTCTACGCCCAGGATGCACACTTCCTGACTGACAATGCGTTCTGCTTCCAATTCCAGGAAGAGATCGAGATATTTTTCCATCACTCTAAGTGCCAGCAAGTTTTTGCCCCGAAGTTTACTGCCTTTGAGATAGTGTTTCTCAAAGGCTTCCGGGAGGACTTCAATGGCGAGTTTTTTCATTTGGACCAAATGAAAAGGCTTAAGGATATGACCCAAACATGGGCGATACAGGATTTCAAGGGTCTCGTGTATCACGTTTCCAAAGGTATTGGCAGCGATGGTTTCTTCCAGTTCCAGGGTGTCGCGAATACCCAGGACGTTTTTCCTGTAAAATTCAAGCGGGTCCTGAATATAACGACTTAGCGAAGTAGGAGAAAAACCTTTGGAGGCTTTCTGGGCCAGATGTGCCAGAAGAGAAGGACTCTTTTGCACGGATTCGGAGGCCGAAGGGGCAATTCCGGATTCGGGTGCCGCCAGGTTATTACGGATGGACTCAGATAAAACAGAATCGTTGCGGAGTTGATGAATGAAACGGCTGGGTTCCCCGCCATTCAAGACATCGGGTTCCGTATTGTAACAGATATAGATTTTCTTGGCTCTTTGCAAGAGTCGGTAAAAATGATAGGTGTATACCGCATCTTTCTCCTTATATGTCGGAAGGTCAAATTCACGTTTTACTTCAAAAGGAATAAAAGAGTTGTTTGATTTCCCCGCCGGCAGCACTCCTTCATTTACGGAGGTTAGAATCACAGTTTCAAAGTCAAGGCAGCGAGACTCCAACATTCCCATAATCTGTAGTCCTTCCAACGGCTTACCCTCAAAATCCAGAGTGTCCTCCTCCAGCAGTTGTTCATATAACATGAAGAGCGACGGAGTGTCGGTAATAAAGGGGTACGTCTGATGCAATTCGGACAACTGGTTAAATAAAAGATGAAAGTGTCTGAGGAATTCTACACTAACCAGGTCCTGAGAATTCAGATAAAGGGTTTGAAGATTTTCCAGAAGTGCTATGAACCGCGAAATTATGGTTCCGGGATCCGGATAGGGTTGGAGGGAAAGAAAACGGCGGAGTTCCATGGGAAGCCCGTAATATTCGAAGTCTTTATCGCTGAGGTACGGTTTGTTTTCCCGAACCATTCGTCCGGTGACAGCGGAATGGACAAATCCAAGGTTTAAAAACCACTCTTGCAGAAAGGGATTTGAAAACAGGACCAGAATCTTCTTTGTTGGGATACCTTTCTGAACCTTATCTCCGAAGATCTGAAACAGTACGCTGAAAAGATGCGCGAGCGAACTGTCCTTCAAAGGATAACCCATAGTTATATTTACGCCCGTTAATGATTCCGGCAAACTATGAAGGATGGGGTTCAAGAGGGTTTCATCACCCAGGATCAAAGCTGTTTTATCAAGTGTATCCTGATCCTTTTCCAGGAGATCTTCAATGAGTGCCCCGGTGTATTTGGCCTGCGCTATATTTTTAGGCAAACCCGTAATCTGAATGGTTTTAGCTGTATTGAAGAAGCTGCCCACTCCTTTTGGGGCGGAGGTTTTTAAATAGTCCCAGGAAGCAAAGTGCGTCCTTAAGAAATATCCCGCATCATGGACCGGGTTTTCCAGATAATGGGAATCTGCATCCCAGAATATATCTGCTTTCTGTTGGTTAAGAATTTCACGAATAATATATTCTTCGGACTTATTCAGTGCATTAAACCCTGCGAAGACATAATGAAAAGAGTCATGCTTTTGAAGATATGCTCCTACCTTAGCTGCGGCTTTACGATAGATCTGTCCCTGATAGCCCAGCCCCTCCTGCTCCAGTCGATCCCGGAATCTGGTGTAAATCGGAAAGAGTGATTTCCAGAATTTCACCTGTTTGTCGATCATGGGAGTAGAGGTGCCCTCCGGGGTCCAGTGCCTGATTTCCTGCAAGGAACCGAGATAATCAAAGAATTCTGTCGCATTGACCAGATAGCGGTCGATTTCATTGAAGTCCTGCAGCAGCATTTGACCCCAGCGGCTGAATTCATAAAAGGAATCCTTTTTAAATCCTTCTTCCGCTGAATAGGCGGCATATAAGTCAAACATCAACCGTATTGTGGAGGCATATTGGAGTCCGGAGATTTCTTCCACAAAGGATTCTATGCTGAGGATACGGGGCGCGAAGGATGTGTCTTCCGTTTTTTGAACGAGGAGATTCTTGAGAAAAGACCCGGCCCTCTTGCTCGGAAGCACAAAGATGCATTGCTCGGGAGTTTTCCGCCAGCCATCATAATCTTCCAAAACCGATTCCAGAAAGGTAATCACAGTCTAAAAATAAAAAAAGCCCCGGCATTATTGCCAGGGCTTTTTGTTTATAAGAAGGTTTAATTCTTAGTTGTTCGGAGTCTCTCCGTGGATTTCAACCCTACGGTTAGTCCTTCTACCCTCACTGGTATTGTTATCAGCAATAGGACGCTCTTCTCCGTATCCTACGGACGTCATCCTTTCTGAAGGAATACCTTTTTCAATCAGGTAGTTTACTACAGATTGAGCACGCTCTCCGGATAATCTCTTATTCAGAGCGTCACTACCTGTGCTATCCGTGTGTCCTTCAACTCTGAAGTTTACATTCGGGTAGTCATCAAGGATGTCAGCGATATTGTTCAGTACATCTGCAGAAGCTGGCTTTATAGAGGCTTTTCCAGTGTCAAACAGGATGGTCTTGGCGTAATCCAGAAGTGTTTTGCGAACAGCTTCAGTTACTTCAGGACATCCGTTGTTTGCAACAGTTCCTACGAGGTCTGGGCAAAGATCGTCTTTGTCCGCAACACCGTCACCGTCACGATCTGGCCAAGGGCATCCGTTGTTTTCAACAGGACCTGCCTCATTGGGACATTCGTCATCTTTATCAGCTACACCATCTCCGTCAGCATCAGGGCATCCGGCAAGGGCTACAAGTCCTGGAGTGTTCGGACATGCATCGTCTTTGTCGATTACAGTATCTCCGTCTGAATCAGGACATCCGTTGTATTCGGCTGGACCTGGAGTGTTCGGACATGCATCTTTAGAATCTTCGATACCATCGCCGTCAGAATCTGGACAGCCGTTGAAAGCTTCCAAACCTGGAACTTCAGGACAAGCATCGTCTTTATCGTAGATACCATCTCCATCCGTATCGGTACCACCAAAGCGGATAGAAATACCTGCCATGTGCTGGAAGTGGGTTACCCCATAATCTTCAAAGGCGTACTTGAAGTTAGATTGTACGGTAGCACCTAACCAGTCATTGAACCAGTAGTTAAATCCAAGCCCACCATTTACGGTTCCGGCTCCAATTTCATCTACCCAAGTGTAACCCCCACCGATCTCAACAAACGGATCGAAACGAGTACCTTTCAGGAATGCGTACTTAAGGGTACCATCAACAGCGTAGTGTGAAACATCATCAATCCGGGTATCTCCCAATTTGTCGATACGGTTCAGGGAACCTCGAACACCAAAGGAGAATCCATTACCTACATAACGGGAAAGTCCAATGTAGGAAACGGATGGCAGAATGTTCCAATGGTCATTTGCATTGAAATACTCATCAAACAAACCCCCTGTTTCGTAACTAGGAAGGAAAGAAGCAGGATCAGAATTTGTAGGAAAAACATCAATAGCGTTTATTCCAATAGTGAACTGCCACGGATTATCCTCATCCTGAGCTTGAATGTTGTTAACCCCAAAGAGAATAAGAGCAACAACTAATAATCTGCTAAGCTGTTTCATGTTCAAATTTTTAAGTTTAAGTGTTTATCAGACGCAAATGTAAGTTGTTAAGAATTATTAACAAAATCAATTTCCTATTTTTTGTCGGAATCTTCGATATGGTTATACCTATAATATATGGTACTTGTTAAATGACATTGAGTTCACGTCCTACCTCTGTAAATGCGGATATGGCTCTATCCAGATGTTCCCGGGTATGGGCGGCAGACAATTGCACGCGTATACGGGCTTTTCCCTTAGGCACTACCGGAAAGAAAAACCCGATAACGTAAATTCCTTTCTTCAGCAGGGCATTGGCCATATCCTGCGAAAGTTTTGCGTCGTATAGCATCACGGGTACAATGGCGGATTCACCATCTATGATATCGAAGCCGGCGGCTTTCATCCCGTTTTTAAAATACGCCGTATTGTCGTCCAGTTGCTTTTTAAGACTGTGGTCGTGCTTCAGCAATTCAAAAACCTTTAAAGAAGCCCCGACGATGGCAGGAGCCAGGGAATTCGAAAAAAGATACGGTCGGGAACGCTGTCGGAGCATTTCTATAACTTCTTTGTTCCCGGTAGTATATCCACCCATGGCGCCACCCATGGCTTTTCCGAGGGTTCCTGTAATAATATCGATACGCCCGAGAACGCCCTTTTCCTCCAGGGTCCCTATTCCTGTTTCGCCTATAAAGCCGGTGGCGTGACATTCATCGATCATCACCATGGCGTCGTACTGTTCCGCCAGATCACAGATTTTATCCAGGGGGGCGACAAGGCCATCCATCGAAAAGACACCGTCAGTTACGATGAGTTTAAAGCGGGCCTGATCTTCCTCTGCTCGCTTTAATTGAGCTTCCAGATCCTGCATGTCGCCATTGGCATAACGGTATCTTTTGGCTTTACACAGGCGAACACCATCTATTATGGAGGCGTGGTTCAGGGCATCGGAGATAATAGCATCTTCCGGTCCGAGCAGGGGTTCAAAAACCCCACCGTTGGCATCAAAGGCGGCGGCGTATAAAATGGTGTCCTCTGTACCGTAAAACGCTGCAATACGCTGTTCCAGTTGCTTGTGGATGTCCTGTGTCCCGCATATAAAACGGACAGAGGACATTCCAAAACCGTGGCTATCCAAAGTGTCCTTTGCCGCTTGTATAACTTCAGGATGTGCCGAGAGGCCCAAATAGTTGTTCGCGCAGAAGTTCAGCACTTCTTCCCCTGTAGAAATCCGGATAACGGGCCCCTGGGGGGAGGTGATGATACGTTCTTCTTTAAAAAGACCAGCCTTTTTAATTTCTTCGAGTTCCTTCTCCAGGTGCGCTTTGATAGTTCCGTACATAGGTTATATAAATTCCGGGGTTACTAAATTATCATCAATATAAACAACGATTGCGGCTTCGGCAATATATCCCATCGCCTGAATGGCTTCTCGGTACGCCTGCACCTGGATCCTGTGGTGCTCTTCTGGCCGTCCAGTTTTATAATCCATGATCACGGCCGTGTCATTCGAGAAAACCAGGCGATCGGGACGTAAAATTACCCCATTTTTTAAAAAGATCTCCTGTTCATTTAAAACCCGGACATCAGGCCCAAAATATTGAGACAGCCGGGGATGCCCAGCGACGCTTTCCAGGCGCTGTTTAAGGACAAAGGACTCCTCAGTCCGTACCATCCCTTCCTTTATGAGACGTTCAATCGCCTTTTCGATATCCGCAGCGGAAAGCACCAGACTCAGGGCGTAGTGGAGAATGTTTCCATACTGCATGGCCCGGCTTTGCGCTGTATCCCTGTACTTATCCGGATGGCTCACCAACTTTAAGGAGATTCGGTCCCGGGCTGTATATCGATAATTCACCGGCACCTTCACCGGACTTGGTTCAGCAGCGTGATCCAGATCTAAGGCTCCGAAGGAGTATACAGATTTTTGGTCATCCCAGAGTCCTTTTTCTGACAGGAAACGGAAATAGACCTCGCCATAAGTCTTAGGTTCTGAAGCGCCTTGCTTTTTTCCAGGATTTTTGCTGATGATATACAAGGCCTTAATCGCCCGGGTGTGTGCTACATAAAGCAGGTTATAGGCATCGAGTTCAAGTTTTTCCTGCTCCCGTGAATAGTCCTGCGGGGCAGGGGAGTCGTATTTTAAAAGGGCTTTCTTTTTGGTCACTAAGACGGTATTAAAACCGCTGAAGCGTTCCGGGGATACGGGCAGCCATAGTTTCGGATTTTTTTCATAATAGATTTCCGAATTTGCAAAGGGAAAGAGCACCACGGGAAATTCCAGCCCCTTAGACTTATGGACAGTCATCAGGGTTACGGCGTTAAATCCTTCAGGTGCGCTAATGCTGAGTTTGTCTTCTTTGATTTTCCAGTGCTCCAGAAAAGTTTGAATGGAGGGATCCCGGCTTTGACCTATTTCATGAATGAGATCCATCAAAAAAATCAGATAGGCATCTTTCTGACCGCCCAGGTCAAACTGACGAATCGCGATTTCCATCACCTCGTATACAGGCCTTAAGCGGTTCTGGGCCGGATAGAACTGGTAGGAGGATAGAACCTCCTCGACCTTATGAATATAGGTGTTTATCCAGGTATGCCGATCTTCCTGCTGCGCACTGAGATATAAGAGCAGGTCGAAAATGTGGTTTTTGTCTTCCGGGACTAATAGATGTTTTAACAGGGTAATCAGAAACTGCACCCCGGGATGATTCTTCAGCAATAAGGTCTCGGAAGAGCTGACGGGAATTCCCTCCTGCATCAGATGCTGCGAAATAAAAACGCCATCCTTGCCCCGGCGCGTCAGAATGCAAATATCCCTATAGGCATATCCCTTGTCAGTAAGCTCCTGAATAATGGCCTTTGTGCGTGCAGCATAGAGATCGTTCTCATTTTCTGCATCCGAAGGGATAAACTCCAGGTGCACCAACCCCTGGGAATCGTGATGGTATTCTTGCCTATTGCCTTTAACGAAAAGTTCAGAATAGGCCTGCCCGCTCATGAAGGTGCTGATATGACTGAAAAACGCATTATTAAACTCTACGAGCGGCTTGTGGCTTCGGAAATTTTTGGGAAGTGGCTGGTTCTCGGCCTGCACGGGAAACGGATTATCTATTCCGTCGATCAGGTTCAGGAATTGCTCCGCCTTTCCACCTCTCCATCGATATATAGCTTGTTTGGCATCTCCCACCAGGACAATGGACCCCTTTGCCCCGTGATCAAATTCCCCTTCAATCGCGTTGCTGACCAGGGGTACCAGATTATTCCATTGAAGTTCAGAAGTGTCCTGGAATTCGTCGATAAAATAGTGCTGATACCGTTCCCCCAGTCGCTCGTAGATATATGGGGCGGGCTGGTTTGCTATTTCTTTGGCGATTATTGTATTAAAGGCTGCGATAGGGAGGTAACCCTCCTCATCCCGAAGTTTTTTGAGTTCTTGTTGCAGTAATCCCAGAACTGCAAAAGGAGCGATATTTTTATAGGCATTGATCAGAAAGTCCCGGTGGTACAGGCCCTGTATGATCTGTTGGAATGGAATGACAAAGGTAGGCGATTCTCCGTCCAGAATTTGTTTTACGGCCACCGAAGCCTTTCCAGGGTATAACGGCTTCGATCCGAATTGCTCAATCCATTTGGAGTCCGTATTCAGATCGAATTGCCCTTCTGAGATTTTCTGGATGAAATTTGGGAAGTATTTTCCAGAGAAGTCTGAAAACTCTAATCCGTTGGAGTCTATGCAATCCAGGAGTTCTTTTGCAGTATTGCGGAGCATTTTTTCCGTTGTGACCCGATAGGCCTGCAAGGTGTTTTTGAGCCGGAGAAAGTCGTCTATTTCTTTCTGTGAAAACGTATCCAGGGCCTGGTAATGGGTTTCATCGAAGAGGAGTCTTCCCATTTTCAACAAGTCGTCACTGATGTCCCAACTCCGGTCATCTTCGGTCTTTTCAAGCGCAAAATCAACGAGTATATCTGTGAGTTGTTTATCTGTTCCCGCCCTGGCTATCAGGTTGTTGACGGCCTCTTCCAGAAGGACGTCGGTTTCCAGGACAACCTCAAAGTTCGTGGGGATGTCCAGATCCCGGGCAAAGGTCCGGAGTACACGCTGATTAAATTTGTCGATGGTGGAGACGTCGAAAAATGCATAATTATGCAGAATTTGCTGCAGTGCGTTCTGGCTTCTGAAAATCAAGGCGGCCCGGTCCGTGTGCAAAACCGCTTTCACAGCTTCAAACATGGGTGTGGTATCTGAATTTTCAGGACTTAGGGATGCAAATTCCATAAGGCTATCGAGGATGCGGTTTTTTAATTCCGCCACAGCCTTGTTGGTAAAAGTAATCGCCAGAATTCTTCGGAATAACCGCCCGGCGCCTGGCTGCAATATTAAACAGAGATATTCCCTCGCCAGGGTAAAGGTCTTGCCGGAGCCGGCTGAAGCATCAAAAATTCGAAAGGCTTTTAAATGCTGATCCATTCTGTGCAAATTAAGGAATCCGCAGAGCTTCTTAACAATAAATTAGCGCAAAGTGTTTGTTAAAATGGGTATTTTTGAAGGACACTTTTTATAACAAAAAACACGATCTTATGTCATTCCAACTACCAAATTTACCTTATGAATACGACGCCCTGGAGCCTTATATCGATGCCAGGACCATGGAAATTCATCATACGAAACACCACAATGGATATACTGCGAAGCTCAACGCTGCTATTGAGGGCACGGGCCTGGAGGGCAAATCTATTGAAGCCATTTTAGAACATTTAGACATGTCTAATGCGGCTGTAAGGAATAACGGCGGAGGCTTTTACAATCACTGCCTCTTCTGGGAGGTCATGTCTCCAGATGGAGGCGGAGCTCCGCAAGGGGCTTTAGGCAGCGCTATTGCGGATGCTTTTGGCTCTTACGAAGGTTTTAAAGATGCTTTTAGCCAGGCGGCAGCAGGTAGATTTGGATCTGGGTGGGCCTGGTTATGTGTGCACAAAGGAGGTAAAGTGGAAATTTGTTCCACGGCGAATCAGGATAACCCACTGATGCCTGACACGGGTTGTGGAGGCCATCCTATTCTCTGTCTGGACGTATGGGAACACGCATACTACCTGAATTATCAAAACCGGCGCCCGGATTACATCAATGCCTTTTTCAATGTGATAAACTGGGATAAGGTGGCAAAAGAATACGCCAAGGGCAGTTGAACCAGGGTGTAAAGCAGACATTAGGAAATCCCGGTTAACACCGGGATTTTTTGATGGGGTATAAATCAGAAAAGGACAGAGAAAACTCCGTCCTTTTCATCCCAAATCTTACCATAAACTTAACCTACTTATGCTATGGCAACACTAAAATACTGGTATTAAGAGAAATAACAAAGAATATTTGATAGAAAAAACAGTGAAAGTCCGAAAAAGACTACAGGTTAGACATCTTTTTTAACAAATAATCCCGTGGAAATCAGGGGGATTATAGGCAAATAAAAAGGCAAGGTCTTACCCTTGCCTTTTCCCCAAATCTTACCATGAACTTAACCTACTTATGCTATGGTTTTCCAAAACTAGCCCAAGACGGCAGCTGGTTAAAAGCTCTTGGGTGAATACCCTTTAAAACCGTTGAAATACCTGTATACAAAATACGTGTGGGAGAAGTAGTACGCCTGCTGAAAGGAGCATCTTCAAAGGGTGTGAAAAAAATAGGGGAGCGGTGATGCAGTAAAAAAAAAGGCGGAGAAGTCTCCACCTTTTTTTCCCCAAATCTTACCATGAACTTAAACCTACTTATGCTATGGCATTGCCAATGTAAGCTTGGAACCAGCCCTTGTGATTAATTCCACGATGAAATACCCAAAACATCGACGAAGTGTAATTCCGGATACATTTCATCGAAAATATTAGTACGCACGTTGATTTTTTCCTTCGTAGAAGTTGATAAATGCACGATTCACCACGCGGTTACCTCCCGGAGTTGGGTATTCACCGGTAAAGTACCAGTCCCCCAAATTCTTCGGACATGCCTTATGGAGATTTTCAATAGTTTGGTAGATAATGGTAACCTCTGCCTGAATATCCGGAGGACTTAGGATCTCGGCTATTTTGGTCGATATCTCCTGAGCGGTAAAGGGGGCGTAAAAGCCCTTTACATAGTTGATGTCCTCTGAATCCTTTCGTACTACGGAGGCCTTGCAGGCCTCGTATATATCCTCAATAATATTCTCTGTGCCCCGGTCTTTATGTAATTCAAGGGCAGCTTTAAAGGCTATAAAATCCTCCAATTTGGCCATATCTATGCCGTAGCAGTCCGGATAACGTATCTGCGGGGCCGAGGAGATGACGATGATTTTTTCGGGATGCAGACGGTCGAGAATGCGCAGGATGCTCTTTTTCAGCGTGGTCCCCCTGACTATGCTGTCGTCGATTATGGCCAGATAATCTCCTTTTTCCACGGAACCATAAGTAATATCGTATACGTGGGCGACCAGATCGTCCCGACTGCTGTCCTGAGTAATAAAGGTCCTGAGTTTGGCGTCCTTGATAGCCACTTTTTCAATACGCGGACGTACGTCGAGAATTTCATGCAGGGTTTCCAGATTCAGGTCTGAGCCCATAGCCAGAATTTGTGCTTCTTTTTTCTTATTCAGGTAGGATTGTGCCTCCCGAACCATTCCAAGAAATGAAGTTTCTGCTGTATTGGGGATATAGGAGAACACAGTTCTGCGAATATCTCCATTAATGGTCTTTAAGAGTTGAGGAAATAAAAGGCGGCCCAGTTCTTTCCGCTCCTCATAAATCTCCCGGTCATTGCCGCGGGAGAAATAGATGCGTTCAAAAGAGCAGGCTTTTCGCTCTTTTGGTTTTAAAATCTCATCGATAGAAACCTCGCCACTTTTTTTTATAATAATTGCATTGCCCGGAGGTAGCTCCTGGACCGCATCGTAGGAGACGTTAAATACAGTCTGAATCGCCGGCCGCTCCGAGGCGACCACCACAACTTCATCATCCTGATAGAAGTAGGCCGGGCGAATGCCGGAAGGGTCTCTCAGCACAAAAGCATCCCCGTGGCCCAGCAAACCCGCCATGGTGTATCCGCCGTCCCAGTTTTTTGAAGATTTGCGAAGGATTTTCGCCACTTTTAAACGCTCTGCAATATGGGGCGAAGCCTCCATTTTGGAGAACCCTTCTTTCTTGATATCCTTATACAATTTAGCTACAGCGTCGTCCAGGAAATGTCCGATTTTTTCCATAACCGTAATGGTGTCTGCCATTTCCTTGGGATGCTGCCCTAACTGAATCAGATTGTCGAATAATTCCCGGACGTTGGTCATATTGAAATTCCCGGCGACAATCAGATTCCGGTGCATCCAGTTATTCTGTCTTAAGAAAGGATGTACGCTTTCAATGCTGTTCTTTCCAAAAGTTCCATAACGGACATGTCCGAGGCTCAATTCCCCGATATACGGAATATTGCGCTTCAGCCATTGGATGTCTTGGGCATTTTCCGGCGCCTCTTCGAGAGCCGAATTAATCCTCAGGTTGATTCGGTCAAAAATATCCTGAATCGGTTGAGATTCTATCGACCGGATACGACTCATATAGCGTTCCCCGGCCTCCATATCGAGTTTAATGCTGGCATAGCCGGCCCCATCCTGTCCGCGGTTATGCTGTTTCTCCATCATCAGGTACATTTTGTTGACCCCATAAAAGGCCGTTCCGTACTTTTCCTGATAGTATTCAAGGGGTTTCAGAAGCCGGATCAGGGAAATACCGCATTCATGCTTAATGGCGTCGCTCATGGAGATAGAATTAAAAAACGAATTGGATCTGGGCCGTTATTGTATTTCAAAATCAAACTGGGTCAGATTTTTAAATTCTTGTAACCGGGTTTCAATTTCTAAAGGCATTAAGTCCTGAAGGCGCTCTGTGCCAAATCGCTCTACACAAAAAGACGCCAGATTGGCGCCGTGTATCACAGCGTTTTTAAGGTTTTCAAAAGAGATGTTTTCGGTATCCGCGAGATAGCCCGCAAATCCTCCGGCAAATGTATCTCCGGCTCCTGTTGGGTCAAAAACATCCTCAAGGGGAAGGGCAGGTGCGAAGAAAATGAGTCTATCGTGAAAGAGGAGCGCCCCGTTTTCCCCTTTTTTGATCAGTACGAATTCCGGACCCATGGCACTTATTTTACGGGCCGCCTTGACCAGAGAATACTCTCCGGTGAGTTGTCTGGCTTCTTCGTCATTAATGGTGATCACATCAACCCTGCCAATGACATCAATCAAGGCATCCCATGTGTGTTCCATCCAGTAATTCATCGTGTCCAGGACGACTAATTTTGGACGGCTTTCCAGTTGGTCCAGGACCTGCATTTGTATGCCTGGATGCAGGTTGCCCAGCATGACCACATCTGCATTTTTGAATTCCTGGGGTACCCTGGGCTTAAAGTCTGCAAGCACGTTGAGTTCCGTGATTAAAGTATCTCGTTTATTCAGGTCGTGCTGATATTTTCCGCTCCAGAAAAAGGTTTTTCCTCCTGTCACCACTTCCAGACCCTGAATATCGACCGATTTGTTGGCCAGAAGTTCGAGATACGCAGGCGGAAAATCTTCACCGACCACCGAGACGATGGCCGGTTTTACATTGTAGTTTGAGGCGGCTAAGGCTATAAAAGTTGCTGCCCCGCCAAGGATTTTATCCGTTTTGCCAAAGGGGGTTTCTATAGCGTCAAAAGCTACAGTTCCCACGATGAGTAATTTTCCCACAGCTTCGAAAGATTTTTGCAAATATACGGTTTTGATTTGCTATAGCTTCCGGTATAAGAACTGAAGTTAGCCCCTATTTTCTCCCGAAATCAGCGGGGATCTCACCCCAGGCACGGGTTTCCCATTTTACCACTGGAGTTTCATAGGAATTGGAATGGAGCCATTCTTCTGCCCGACGGATCATCTGAAAAAGCACTGTGTTTTTTTCAGAGGGCTTCAATTGGGTATTGCATTTTTTCTTTCTCACCCAGCTCATGGCGGTTTTGGAATCTGTATAGAGGACACGGCTGCTTTGGTGTTTTTTCAGATAGGCCAATCCATGAACAATAGCGAGAAATTCTCCAATATTATTCGTCCCCTCTTCAAAAGGCCCTTGCCGAAAGAGTTTTTTACCCGATTTAGTATCAACGCCCTGGTACTCCATGATACCGGGATTTCCGCTCGAAGCTGCATCTACAGAAATAGAACGGTAGTTGGGAGGCCCGATTTTTTTCAATAAATCTTTGGAGGCCTTTTTTTTTCGCGCATTTGCCTTCAGACTGTCCTCATAGGAAGATTCAAAGGCGTTTTGGGCCGCTTCTCTGGAAAGAAACCCCATATATCGGGCCCCTTCAAAACCATCGACTTCTTTTTTACAGGCCTGCCACCCTTTGTAAATCCCCGGATTTTTCCCTTTCCAAATCACGTAGTATTGTTTTTTCTGACCCATGAACTAAGGGAATAAAAGGGAAGCTATGGCCGAAGGGTAATGCGCATATTCCAGGGCGTGAATTTTATTTGCCAGGGCTTCAGGGGTATCTCCGGGCTGTATGGAAGTTTTTTTCTGCAACAGGATACTGCCTTTATCATAGGCTTCATTCACTCGGTGAATGGTAATCCCCGATTCCGCTTCACCTGCTTCGATAACCGCTTCATGTACGTGCATTCCGTACATTCCCTTCCCCCCGAATTTGGGCAGAAGCGCAGGATGGATATTAATTATTTTGTCGGGGAAAGCAGCAATTACGGATTCCGGAATCTTCCAAAGGAATCCCGCAAGCACTATAAGGTCTGGGTTCAAGCCTTTTAAAAGGGCCAGAATGCCTTCGCCCTGTAAATAGGCCGGACGATTAAAGCAATACAGGGGCATCCCCAGTCTTTTACATCGCTCAACCACCCCTGCACCGGGATTGTTGCAAAGAACGCCTCGGATTTCCACCCGGTCGTTTCCCTCGAAATAATGAGCGATGTTCTCTACATTGGATCCTGATCCTGAGGCGAATAACACAATGCGTTTGACAGTTTTCACAGAGGAAAAATAACGTTTATTTTCATGACAAATGTACTATTGTCAGTTCTAAATTGTGTATATTAGGTCACATTTTGCTGGTAAAAGGGGGTTTTATTCTAAAGTTTTATATTTTTGCCATCATCTTAATTTTAAATCTTACAATATGTCAGATATTGCATCAAGAGTAAAGGCTATTATTGTTGATAAGCTGGGTGTTGACGAAAATGAAGTGGTTACCGAGGCCAGCTTTACCAACGACCTGGGGGCAGATTCACTGGATACCGTGGAACTCATTATGGAATTCGAAAAAGAATTCGATATTCAAATCCCTGACGATCAAGCAGAAAATATAGCGACAGTGGGTCAGGCCATCAGTTATATCGAGGAGGCCAAGAATTAATGATATCGTATTCATTAGTATTTAAATTATCCATGTGGTAAATGCGCTGCATGGATAATTTTTTTTAATTTACACTTGGGAATACAGCAGTTTTAGAGATTCGTTCCATGGATAGAAAGCGAGTAGTAGTTACCGGATTAGGGGCTTTAACGCCTATTGGAAACACCTTGGGCGCTTATTGGGAAGGTCTTATCAGCGGTAAAAGCGGAAGTGATTTTATCACTTATTTTGACGCTGAAAAATTCAAGACGAAATTTGCATGTGAGCTCAAAGGATTTGATGCCATGGATTTCTTCGATCGTAAAGAGGCCCGAAAGCTCGATCGGTTTACTCAATATGCTTTGGTTTCTTCAGATGAAGCCATTATAGATTCAGGGCTCGATCTGGATGCGATTGATAAATTCCGGGTAGGGGTTATCTGGGGTGCGGGAATCGGAGGTCTTGAGACTTTCCAGACAGAGGTGCTGAACTTTGCGCAAGGGGACGGTACCCCGAGGTTCAACCCGTTTTTTATTCCAAAGATGATCGCGGACATCGCTCCGGGAAACATATCTATCAAACACGGCTTTATGGGGCCGAATTACACCACAGTTTCAGCTTGCGCTTCTTCGGCCAACGCGATGATTGATTCCCTGAACTATATCCGTATGGGGTATTGCGATGTGGTGGTAACCGGTGGCAGTGAAGCGGCTGTAACCATTGCCGGTATGGGAGGATTTAATGCCATGCATGCCCTCTCAACCAGAAACGACAGTCCAAAAACAGCTTCCCGCCCTTTTGATGCCACACGGGATGGTTTTGTGCTCGGGGAGGGTGCAGGAGCCCTGATACTCGAAGAATATGAGCATGCGAAAGCACGGGGTGCTAAGATTTACGCTGAAGTTCTCGGGGGAGGTCTCTCCAGTGATGCGTACCATATGACGGCACCTCATCCGGAGGGAATTGGCGTGATTCGGGTCATGGAGAACTGCCTTCAGGATTCGGGAGTCACCCCGGAGGAAGTAGACGCCATAAATACCCACGGGACAGCGACTCCCCTTGGTGATGTTGCTGAGCTAAAGGCTATTACTCATGTCTTCGGCCAGCACGCTTCAAAAATCAATATCAATTCGACCAAGTCCATGACCGGGCACCTTTTGGGAGCGGCCGGGGCCATAGAGGCCATCGCTTCAATTCTCGCCATGAAATACAGTATTGTACCTCCCACCATCAATCACACTACGGTAGACGATCAAATTGATCCGAGCCTCAATCTTACATTGAATAAAGCGCAAGAGCGGGAAGTAAATGTCGCTATGAGTAACACGTTTGGCTTTGGAGGCCACAACGCCTGTGTATTATTCAGAAAAATTAGTTAAAGGGCCCATGACATTCCCCGGAAACATCTTTAATTCCCATCCCAAAGAGGATGGGGATTTTTTTTTGGGTATCACGGGAATCCTGGGATTTAAACCCAAGAAACTGGACCTTTATAAAAATGCCTTCCTGCACCGTTCCCTGAACCGCAAGGATAAAAAGGGCAATCCCCTGAATTATGAACGGATGGAATTTTTGGGCGACTCCATGTTGGGGACCATTATTTCTCATTATCTCTATAAGGAAGTCCCCGCGGGGGACGAGGGCTATCTGACCAAGATGCGGTCGAAAATCGTCAGCAGAAAGCACCTCAATGAACTCGGGAAGGATCTGGGCTTGCTGGAGTATGTGGAAAGCCGCATTCCGAGAGAACATTTCGGCGAAAATATTTATGGGAATGTTTTTGAAGCCCTTGTCGGGGCTATTTATCTGGATCGGGGATACGCCTATTGCGAGAAATTCATACACTCGCGCGTGATTGCCCCTTATGTGGATATAGAACAACTGGAGGGGCAGGTCATCAGTTACAAGAGCCTGGTTATTGAAGGGTGCCAGAAACAGAAGAAGGACTTTCGTTATGAAGTTTACGAGGACACGGGTAACGATCCCGTCAAACATTTTGGAGTAAAACTCTGGATCGATGACCGCCTTATGGCCAAAGCCCGGGCAACTTCTAAAAAGAAAGCGGAAGAAAAAGCTTCAAAAAGGGCATTTTACGCCCTACAGGGGAAAAAGAAATAGCAGTGGAATTTGTACTACAACGTTTTCGCTCATGGACGGGAAGTCCTTTGAGCAGGCCGCTCTAGGTGGATTCCTGTAGAACGCGTATCTTTACTTTAAGTGTTTTGTGATGGGAGCAATGGAGGATTTGTGGGAGGACCTTCTGGATGAAACAGTATTCAGCCTTTTTGCCATCCACAGTAATTTAGAAGATTATTCCCTTGCTTATGCGCTGAACAGTGCCTTTGGGCTGCATCTGAGGCGGACCCCCGAAGATCTTGAACTCGACCGGGACGGCTTTTTTGTGGTCTTTGAATGGAAGGATGAGACGGCTTACCGGGAATGGACCCTCTTTAGAAATTCGGGGAACGAATATAGTAGGGGGGCTTCCGTGGGATTGTTTAAGGATGAACCGGATGTTAAGCGCCGGTGCCTGATCCCCGAAAAGCGTGAAGTCGATTTCTTTCTGAAACTCGAAGGAGAAGAAAATAATCTTAAGCTGCTCCCAGGTCTTTTATCCATCCCCAAAGTGAGTACGGCCTACAGGCTTGAAACAGCAAAACTAAAATCCAGATACAATCTAATCTATTAGAGGAAATGCCCAATACAAAGAAGACTAAAATTGTTGCCACTCTAGGCCCAGCGACCAGCAAACGGGAAGTGCTCAAAGGGATGATGGAGGCAGGAGTAGATGTGTTTCGAATTAATTTTTCCCACGCGGATTACGAAGATGTAAAAAAGCGTGTGAAAATGATTCGGGAACTGAGCGAGGAACTGCAGATGTATACGGCCATACTGGCCGACTTACAAGGGCCAAAACTTCGGGTGGGAGTCATGTCTGGGGAAGTGATTGTGGTGCCGGGAGATGAAATTATTTTTAAAACCGGCAAACCATTTGAGGGCACTGCTGAGGAGGTGTATATGAATTATAAAGAATTTCCCAGGGATGTCAATCCGGGGGAGCGCATTCTATTGGACGATGGAAAGCTCATGTTTGAAGTGGTGGAAACCAATCGCAAAAATGCGGTTCGGGCTAAGGTAATTCAGGGAGGGCCGCTCAAATCTAAAAAGGGTGTCAACCTCCCAAACACGAATATTTCCCTACCCGCGCTTACAGAGAAGGACGTTAAAGATGCCATTTTTGCGATTTCTCAGGAAGTGGACTGGATGGCGCTCTCCTTTGTTCGCCATAGTCAGGATCTTATTGACTTGCAGCAAATAATCGAAAAGCACTCGAAGTATAAAATTCCGATTATCGCTAAGATCGAGAAGCCGGAGGCTGTAAAGAATATTGACAAGATCGTAGCCTATTGTGACGGTCTTATGGTCGCCCGGGGAGATTTAGGGGTTGAGGTTCCCGCTCAGGAAGTTCCTCTCATCCAGAAAAAACTTGTTTTACGGGCAAAGAAAGCGCGTATTCCGGTGATCATCGCCACCCAGATGATGGAAACCATGATCACGAGCCTGGTGCCCACGCGAGCCGAAGTGAACGATGTGGCCAATTCAGTAATGGACGGGGCCGACGCGGTGATGTTGTCGGGGGAAACCTCTGTGGGCAACTACCCTATACAGGTCATTGAAAGAATGACCAGCATCCTCAAGAGTGTTGAGAGTTCAGACCTTATCCGGGTTCCTCAGGAACCTCCGCATGTGCGAACAAAACGCTATATCACCAAGGCTGTTTGTTACCACGCCGCCCTTATGGCCAACGAAATTCAGGCGAAAGCCATTTCTACCCTAACCAATAGTGGGTATACCGCCTTTCAAATTTCCGCCTGGAGACCCAGTGCTCATATTTTGGTGTTTACCTCGAATTTGCGAATCCTCTCCCAGCTCAACCTCCTTTGGGGAGTAAAGGCTTTTTATTACGACCGGTTTGTCTCTACCGACGAGACTATTGAAGATGTGAACCGGATCGCTTGTCAGAAGGGTTTCCTGGATGTCGGGGATATGCTCATCAGTCTGGCGGCCATGCCCATTAAGGACAAAGGGATGGTAAACACCCTTCGGGTTACTGAGATCGAGACCTGTAATCTATAAGGCAGACCGCAAAATGGAGTCAATGGTAAAGATGCGTTTCGCAATTGCAATTTTGTTGTCTGTTGCTTTAGGGGCCTGCAGGGAGACCCCGGCCCCGAGTGTTCCGGAAAAAGAGGTCGTAGTAATAACTACTCCCACGGCCGTAAATAGTCGCTTCCCTGAAGCTTTTGAAAAATCACTGGCAGCCCACGGCGGGATGGAGCGGTTTAAACAATTCAGGTCCCTGGAGTATACATTGGAAAACTGGCCTTTTAGCCAGAAGGGTCCTTTGACAGACCTTCAAAGAGTAGATCTGAAGAACCGTAAAGTGCTTATCGAAGGGTCGGGCTATCGCCTTGGGTATAACGGGGATGAGGTTTGGGTGGAAAACCCGAAGGCCCTGGGAACTCCCGCGGAGTTCTATTATGCCACGCCCTATTATTTCAGTCTGGTTCCATTTGTTTTTGCGGACCCAGGCACGCGTTTTGAAGATCTGGGGATCGCCGAACTTGGAAATCAGCAATATCATTCCATAAAAGTCACATATGAATCGGGTACCGGGGATACCCCTGAGGATTATTACATACTGTATTTGGATCCCGAATCCTACACAGTCCGGGTGATGACCTATATCGTTTCTTTCCCGGCTTTTCGCCAGGGGAAGGCGGTTTCCGAGCTGGAACCTCATGTGATTGTCTATAAAGATTTTCAGGAGGTGGAGGGGCTTAAAATGCCTCACGAGTTTGAGTTTTACAACTGGAATGAAGAGACAGAGGATCTGATGGAAGGAGCTCGTGGGGGAGCTGTTTTCTCGGAGATGAAACTCCTGAAAACAGCATTTCCAGCTATGATATTCAATAAAACAGAATAGACTTCAGGTCCTAGAAATCAAATTTCAACTGGACCTGTATGGAATCCTCATGGGGGTCGGACTGTTTTTTTTCGGTATTCAGATTGGAAAGGGAAATTCCCAACAGGCGTACAGAATTTTCGAGAGATTCCTGGTAGAGGAGTTCTTTGGCATTCTCAAATATCATCGAGGAGCTGGAAATATAATACGGCAAAGTCTTGCTTCGGGTTTGTAAGCGAAAGTCACTGTACTTGATTTTCAGGGTAATGGTTTTGCCTGCGCGTTTTTTCGGTTGAAGCCGGGATTCCAACTCTGCGGCGATGGCTTCTAACCGCTCTAACATAAAGATCTCACTGCTCAGATTTTCAGAGAAGGTGCGTTCCGCCCCTACGGACTTCGGTACGCGCTCCGGCTGAACCGCGCTGTGATGAATACCTCTGACAACAGAATAATAATGGCTTCCACTTTTTCCAAAGTGCGTCAAAAGGAATTCCTGAGATTTCTCTTTTAAATCCGCTCCATTGAAAATTCCGAGGTTGTGCATCTTTTCAGCGGTTACCTTTCCCACCCCATAGAATTTTCGAATTTCCAGCGCCATCAGAAACTCTGTGACTTCTTCTGGAGGAATGGTTTTCTGTCCGTTGGGTTTATTGATATCGCTTGCGATTTTCGCGATAAATTTATTGATGGAAATACCTGCTGAGGCGGTCAGTCCGGTGCGTTCAAAGATGCGATGGCGTATTTCGCTCGCGATTAACGTGGCCGAGGGAATTCCCGTTTTATTTTCTGTAACATCCAGGTAGGCTTCGTCCAGGGATAAGGGCTCTACCAAATCCGTATACGCCATAAAAATCTCCCGGATCTGGCGCGAGATCTCCCTGTACCGTTCAAATCTGGGTTTTACAAATATCAGGCCGGGACACTTTTGGCGGGCCAGATACCCACTCATGGCTGACCGCACTCCGAAAACCCTCGCTTCATAACTCGCAGCGGCTACAACGCCTCTTGCTGATCCTCCGCCCACAGCTACGGGCTTCCCCTGGAGGGAAGGATTGTCCTTTTGTTCGACAGAGGCATAAAATGCATCCATGTCCACATGAATTATTTTGCGCAGGGGCACTTCCGGATCCATAGTCTCAAATTTACTATATATTTAAGCGATGGAAAGGGGGAATAAAAAGGCCATAGTATTGGGAGCCACGGGCCTTGTGGGTCGTTTGCTGACCCAGAAATTACTGGAGGATGAGCGGTATTCAGAGGTCCGGATATTTGTTAGAAACCCTTTTGGACGCACCCATTCCAGGCTCACGGAAACGCGGGCAGATTTGCTCGCGCTTAAAGAATTCAAAACTGCATTCAAGGGAGATGTAGTGTTTTGCTGTGTGGGAACGACAAAGGCAAAAACACCGGATGAGAATGACTACAGGGCCATTGATTACGGGATTCCTGTCGAGGCTTCACGCCTGTGTAAGGAGAACGGAATCCTTGCGCTGATAATAGTTTCTGCTCTGGGTGCAAATCCTGAGAGTCAAATTTTCTATAACCGGATCAAAGGAGAAATGGAAGCTGAGGTACTGAGGAGCGGGGTGCCATTTATCCAATTATTACAGCCTTCACTCATTGGGGGTAGTCGGCAGGAGACCCGCAAAGGGGAACGGATAGCCCAGGGGATGATGAGGTTTTTGGAACCCGTATTGATAGGGCCAATAAAAAAATACCGGATGATCGATCCGGAGGATATTGCTGATGCGATGATTTTTTTGGCGGATCACCCGCAGAACGAACCCCGTATTCCTTCAGACCAGATTTTTCAGCTGGCCGGGTCGTATAGATTGAATATGGAGGATAAAGCCCATAAAAAATGATAGAGATTGAACGTAAATTCCTGGTTGCCGCTTCGGACTATCGGGCAGAAGCCCGTTTACAAATACGGATTCTCCAGGGTTTTCTCTCCACAGATCCGGATCGGACTATCCGGGTTCGCTGCATTGGCTCCCAGGGATTTTTGACGATCAAAGGGAGAACCTATGACGCGGGAACGTCCCGCCAGGAGTGGGAGTATGAAATTCCACTCGACCAGGCAGAGGAATTGCTTTTGCTTTGCGAGAATCATCCTGTAGAAAAAATGAGATATCAGGTACAGTCGGGCCCCCATGTTTTTGAGGTAGACGAATTTAGAGGACTTAACGATGGCCTGATTCTGGCAGAGGTGGAACTCACCACTGCCACGGAGTCTTTTATAAAGCCATCTTGGTTGGGCCTTGAAGTCACCGGAGATATCAGATATTATAATTCTCAACTCAGCCTTAACCCATTTACACTATGGAAAGAATAGCATTTTTTGCATTCAGTATACTTTGTTTTGCCCTGCTCAGCAGTTGTGGGACCGATGAAAAAACGCCTCCAAAACCAGTAACTGTCGATATGCAGGAGTCACCCACCGTTTCCGGTTTAAAGAAGGATTTGGAAGAAAGGGGGTATGAGATCTTTGACTACATCGATGAGAAAACCGGAGACACAATATTGATGCAGCAATACTATATAGCGTTTTTAAAGAGCGGACCTGATCGTTCTCAAAGCCCGGAAGTGGCTGATAGTCTACAGGCACTTCACATGGCCCACCTGGCCCGGATGTACGAAGAGGGGTATGCTGATATTTCAGGACCATTTGGGGATGATGGAGAAATACGCGGAATTACTATTTACAATACCCCAACCCTTAAAATGGCAGACAGTCTTGCGAATATGGATCCCATGGTAACCGCAGGACGCCTGGTCATTGAGGTGCACCCGTGGTGGGCTGCCAAGGGATTTCCTTTGAGATGATTTTAGAAGACACTCTTGAATTGCTTCAAGAAGCGCAGGTCATTCTCGCTGAGCAGGCGGATATCTGAGATTTGATAAAGCAAAAGCGCGATCCTGTCTATACCCATTCCAAAGGCAAAACCAGAGTATTCCGAGGAGTCAATACCGCAGTTGTCCAGTACATTGGGGTCCACCATGCCACATCCCATAATCTCCAGCCACCCGGTGCCCTTAGTCATCCGATAGTCGGTTTCTGTCTCCAGCCCCCAGTACACATCCACTTCAGCACTGGGCTCTGTGAAGGGAAAATAAGAAGGTCTGAGTCTGATTTTTGATTTACCGAAAAGGGCCGTTGTAAAATACTGCAGGGTTTGTTTCAGGTCGGCAAAGGATACGTTTTTGTCTATATACAATCCTTCTACCTGGTGAAAAAAGCAATGCGACCGTGCCGATATCGCCTCATTTCTGTAGACGCGCCCCGGAGAGATGGTGCGTATAGGAGGCTGATTGTTTTCCATATATCTGACCTGAACCGAGGAGGTATGGGTTCGAAGAAGGATGTCCGGGTTTGTTTGAATAAAAAAAGTGTCCTGCATGTCTCTGGCGGGGTGGTATTCCGGCAGATTGAGAGCGGTAAAATTATGCCAGTCATCCTCTATTTCAGGGCCTTCGGAGACAGTGAACCCAATACTTGAGAAAATCTCAATGATCCGATTTCTGACAATGGATATCGGATGTCGGGCGCCTAGTGTTATGGGTTCCCCCGGACGGGTAAGATCTCCATATTGGTTTTCACTGAGGTCACTCCCCTGAATGTGTTCTTGCAGTGCCCTGATCTTGTCAGTAGCGGCCACTTTTAACTCATTTACGTGTTGCCCAAATGCACGCTTCTCGTCTTTGGGAATGTCTTTTAAGGCTTTGAAAAAATCGTTTAGGAGTCCTTTTTTTCCGAGATATTTAATCCGGAAGGCTTCAACAGCCTCAGGGTCTTCAGTGTTAAAGTCCTGGACTTCTGCGATGTGTTTTTTCAGTTGGTCAATCATGCAGATAACGGTTTTTCACGACACGCCCCCTCATCGGCGTAATGGCAGGCACAAATGTACTGTTTTTCAGCTTTTAGCAACAGGATTGTTTTCACGGATCCATTGCATACACGACCTGAAAGAATCAAAAATCTGCGATTCAGGTACCAGCTCAGGAATGATGTCAATTCCTTCCATCAAATACCTGGGTTGCTCGAGCAGGTCCACAAAGAGTATAACCACCTCCTTTCGAATGAGCGCCTGAAGCACATTTTCCATGGCATAAAGCCCGGACTGGTCCATATACTGCATACGACCTAAACGCAAAATTACGGTATGAGCCGTAGGAGGTATTTGAAGAGAAAGCTGTTGAAACCCACTGGTGTTTCCAAAGAACAAGGGGCCTTTAAGGTGTTTTATATAGACTTTATCTTCAAGGTATTTGGGAAACTGTTTTTCGTCGGGCCACGCCTTTTCTTTTTCCAGGGCGCGGACCTCAGAGCTTTTCGAGGTCAGGTCGCCAATGGCTTTCATAAAAATCAGAGATGCGATAATAAGGCCAATCCCGACGGCATACACCAAATTCCATATCGTGGCCAGAACCATTACGATCAGCATAATAACTACATCAGCACTGATTCGTATGGGTCCGAGACGCATGTTCTTAGGAAGGCTGGGAATGGCTTTTAACCCCCGGTAATCCATAACGCTAATTCCCACAGTAATCAGAATTCCGGCGAGTACGGCGGCGGGTATTTGAGAAGCTACCGGACCAAGAGCCAGGAGGATAAACAAAAGAAGAATTCCTGAAATCATTCCCGATAATCTTGAAGTTCCTCCGGCATTGATGTTTACTACCGTGCGTATGGTGGCCCCTGCACCGGGCAACCCCGCGAATAGTGCTGCAATACTATTGCCGATTCCCTGACCTATGAGTTCTCTGTTGGGTTGGTGTCGCGTTTTAGTTATGTTGTCGGCCACCACAGAAGTCAGGAGCGAATCTATGGAACCCAGGAGCGCCAGGGTAAATGCGGTAAAGAGATAGGGGGAAATGGACCCAAGGTCGAATTCCGTGAAAATCCGGAATTCAGGTATCGGAAAACCCTCTGGAATGTTTTCGATTGGGCGGTATTCGATATGGAAGAAATAGGCAACCCCTGAAACCACTAACAAGGCGACAAGTGTACTGGGAATCACGCGGGTAATTCTTTTGAAACCATAGATGATAAGGATGGTGGCCAGGGTCAGTATCAATTCGGTCCATTTCAATCGCTCAAGGGCTCTGGGCAGCACCCTGATCGCTCCGATCACTCCGGAGGCCCTGGAACCGGCAAGGTTCTGAGCCTCTTTAAGAATCATCTCAGAGGTAATTTCTCCGGATCTTTCGATGGTTTCCTTAAAGTCTTCAAGGACCAGAATACCTTCTCCAGCTTCTTCTTTCAGAATGTTCTCAAGAAATAATTCTTCAGCCTGAGGTTTAAAGAGGTCTACAAAAAGCGTGTCTTCTTTAGGATAATAACCCAGGGCAGGCAGGAGCTGGGTGATAATAATAATCAGGCCAATAGCCGTCATAAAACCCGAAACAACGGGATAGGGGATATACCGGATATACATACCCAGCTTTAATACGCCCAGTACAACCTGCATTAGTCCGGCCAAAAGAAATACCGTAAGGATCGAGGGTAGGGCCTGGTCTAAAATACCGTCATTGGCCGCGACAATTCCAGAGATCACCACCATACTCACAGCTGTCATAGGAGCGGTAGGACCTGAAATTTGGGTTTGGGTACCCCCAAAGAGCGCTGCAAAAAAACCGATAAATATCGCCCCGTAAAGTCCGGCGCTGGGTCCCAATCCTGAACTAACCCCGAAAGCAAGGGCCAGGGGCAGGGCGACGATACCTGCGGTTACGCCCCCGAAGAGATTTCCTTTTAGATTTGAGAACAGTTGCTTCAATGTGGGCAGGGCTTAGAGAACTAAAGGTTGGATATGTATCAATCATCTACTGGGGATGTCAGGGCGGCCCGGATCGCCATTATAAGCCCTCCAGGAAGCGAACCTTTCCAGAGGCAACATCGTACATTGCCCCTACAATTCCTATTTCACCATCCTCTTCCATCAGGCGCAGGACCGGGCTCATTTTTCGTATGTTTTCAAGGGTCATCCTGACATTTTTTTCTGATACCTTGTCGACAAAACCGAGGTTTTGAGAAGTGCGTTTCTGCGGTTCTTCGGGTTTTTGAACGGCATGCACAGCTGGTTTTATTTTTGATATCAGCGCAGTTAAGTTCCCCAGGCGTGCATCATCGCAAGCACCCTTTATGGCGCCGCAACTGGTATGGCCCAAAACAACAAGTAATTTGCTCCCGGCCAGTTTACAGGCAAATTCCATACTCCCGAGGATGTCCTCATTCACGAAATTACCTGCGATCCTGATACTGAAGATATCCCCCAGACCCTGGTCGAAAACCAGTTCGGCAGAAACCCTGGAATCGATACAACTCAATATGGTAGCGAAGGGAAACTGACCATCTGCGGTTTCATTCACCTGTGCTAATAAGTTTCGATTGGCTTTGAGGTTGTTTTGAAAACGTCTGTTCCCCTCCATCAAAAACTGAAGAGCTTTGGTAGGGGTCATGGATGCCTGGGTTTCCTGCGTATGTACTTTCATGCTCTTTTAGGTCTTTTGGTTTTGGGAGGAAAGGAATCTTAGTATTTCACTGTAGCTATGCGGGTTATGGGTTTCACCACTTTGGGAAACCAGGAGTATATCGATATTCCGGTCTCTGGCCTTAAAGGAAAAATCATCTAGAATCTCAATAATGTCATTATCCAGATATCGGGTGTTCTTTACGTCCAGTTCGAGGAATGTGCCTTTAGGAAGCCCATCGAGTTCCTTGAGAATAGCCCCTTTATTGAAAAAGGTAACTTCTTCTGCCAGGGTCATGCGAATCCTGTGCTTGTCGTTACTTTTATCTACGATGTGCAGAAAGTGACTGTTTTGGTAGCTTTTGAAAAGGATGACCACGATACCTACCCCAAGACCCAGTCCGATTCCGATGAGCAGGTCTGTAAAAACAATACCCAAAACAGTGACGATAAAAGGGATGAACTGCTTCCAGCCGAGGGAATACATGTGTTTGAAAAGGACCGGTTTAGCTAGCTTATAGCCGACCAAAAAGAGTATTGCAGCCAGCACTGAAAGGGGGATTTTGTTGAGAAGTCCCGGGATCATGATTACGGAAATAAGCAGAAAAAATCCATGGATGATCGCAGAAATTTTGGACCGCCCCCCCGACTGGATATTGGCGGAACTCCTCACGATTACCTGGGTTACGGGAAGCCCTCCGATAAGCCCTGAGATCATATTCCCAACGCCTTGCGAAAGAAGCTCCCGGTTGGTGGGTGTCACACGTTTCATAGGGTCGAGTTTATCGGTGGCCTCAACGCAGAGCAAGGTTTCAAGACTTGCCACAAGGGCTATGGTAAAGGCTGTGATCCAGATTTCAGGTTGCCCGATGAGTCCGAAATTGGGAAAACTGAATTGAGCCAGGAAAGAAGCGGTGTCGTTCGGCACCGGGACATTGACAAGATGTTCGGAAGAGATTCCCCAAAAGGCGTTTCCCCTGGTTAATATGTAAAACAGAATTCCGCCGACCACTGCGACCAGGGGACCCTGGACCAGTTGGAAAAACTTATGCTTTTGGGTGAGGACCTTATCCCAGAGTATCAGAATTCCCAGGCCGATAAGCGCTATCAGTGTTGACCCTGGGGAAATATTCTGAAAGGTCCTTAAAATTTCAGAGAAAGTATTCTCTCCATCTACCTGTATAAAGGCAAAATCTCCTTCGGGGTCTGCGTCATAACCAAAGAAATGTGGAATCTGTTTCAGGATGATGATGATCCCGATTCCGGTGAGCATTCCTTTAATGACAGACGAAGGGAAGTAATAACCGATAACTCCTGCCTTGAGCAGTCCGAAAACCAACTGGATAGCCCCTCCCAGGACTACGGCAAGAAGAAAGTTCTCATATCCCCCGAGGGTTCCAATGGCCGTTAAGACAATAGCGGCAAGTCCGGCCGCGGGCCCGCTCACCCCAACCTGAGACCCGCTGAGAGATCCCACTACAATTCCACCGACAATACCCGCAATAACCCCGGAAAAAAGTGGCGCACCACTGGCCAGCGCAATGCCCAGACACAATGGGAGTGCGACAAAAAAGACAACGATACTTGCAGGGAGGTCTTGTCTAAGGGATTTAAACATTACGCTTTTATTTGATTTCAGGTTCGGCCATACAATTCCGGACATTTTAATCCGCGGTATCGGGCATTCCCAGAAATATAAAGCCCCTTGCCTTTTAGCTCAAATCGATATGTTGATTCAAGGAGATTTGATCGGAGCTTTGCATTACCGGGATTTCAAGAGTACCGGAACCTGTCGCAATCATTGAGGGGTTTTGGCAAATCCCCACGGGGTTTTAACAGGTTTGGCAACAAAGATAGAAGAGTAGCTGACTCAAACTGTTAAAGAATGTTAAAAATCCTTTAACAGACGCAGCGCATCTCCCTCTGCCCAGCCGGTCTGACCATCTGCCAGTTGAATTTTCAGCCAAATGTCCAGGGAATCCTTAACCTCTACCTTGGCTCCTTCGTGAAGCAGGAAAACCGGACTACTCTGCAGGTTGGGCTCCGAGCGAACTGTAATTTCCCGTTTGAAGATAATGGCAGGTTGGGTTTCCTCGTACGTCCGGTATCTCAAATAAGCAAACCCGGTACAAAACAGGGCCAGGGCCAGGGCAATTCCACTGCTGATCAACCCGGCTCGTTTCCGGTTGGGTCTGCCGCTCCCCAGGAAAAACAGATAAGTGCCGACAAACAAGAGCATAAAGAAGATGCCGGCATAGGCCCAGGCATTCATCGTTAAGGAGAAGAGTATACCTTTATAGAGCCGCTCCAGATCGGGCTCCGGGATGGGCGTAATATCATCCAGGGTCATATTCCTGGCATAGGCAAGATTGTTCAGGGTTTCGGGGTCACCGGGCTTGAGTAATAGCGCTTTTTCGTAATAATAGATGCTCGGAGCGATTTCATTTTGCTTGTAATACGCATTGCCTAAATTAAAATATAGGGATGCAGAGTGTTCCCCGGCCTCCAGGATTTGTGTGTAAATCGAAATTGTTTCCTCGTAATTACCTGCGTTGTATGCGGCGGTTGCTTTGTCGAAAAGCACCTCGTTCTGCGCCATACTCTGGCCTCCTAAAAAAAGGAGTACACTACATAAAAGATATGTCCTGAAGCTGAAATTCATTTTAAAGTGCTTTGTCTAGGGCCGTAATCACTTCACTTGCTTTTTGATAATCCTGTTCCATTTGGACCTGAGAAAAGGGGCTGTAGCGAGCTCTTTCACAGTTCTCCAAAAGTGATATAAATCCATCCTGGGCCTCTGACTCTACCTTCCTTTCGGTCAAAAGGGTCCGTATTTTATCTTTTGTAAACTCAGAAGTTTCTATTTTAAACTTGGCTTTAAGGTAGTTGTGCAGCGCTTTTTCAAGGGCGACGTAAAAAGCGTCTTTGTCTCCCAGGGCTTTTTTGGCCGTTGAAAGGTATTTTCGCGCCAAACGGTTTGCCTTTCGAACCCGGGTGCCTTCAACATCCAGGGCGAGGGCTTCTTTCTTTCTGCGAAACAGAATAAATAGCGGAATAACAAGCAGAGGTCCCAGCAACAGTACCAAATGCGTACGGGAACCGACGAAAGGGGTCCATTTTTTGGAAATAAGTTCCGGGGTGAGTTTGATGAAGTAAAACTGATCTCCCCCCTGAACGCTCGATTTAGGGGTTACCACAGCATCGGTTGCTTCTGCAGTGGCCTTTGGGCCTTCCAGAACGTTAATAGTGATTTCCCGGGAGTCGATCTTCTCGTATTTTTCGGTTTCAGGATTAAAGAAGGAAAACGAAATAGACGGAATCGGGTACTTCCCCTGATAGCTGGGTACTACAGTGTATTCCTCCGAGACGCTTCCTTTCATTCCGGAGAGGTTGGTCTGTACATCCTCTTTGAATTCGGGCTCATAAACCTCCAGGGCGCTGGGCAGACTGAGTTTAGGCAACTGGAATAGTTTCAGATTTCCGCTACCACTGACCACAACTTTAGCCTGCAGGGATTCAGAGGCGTTCAGCGCATCTTTTGAGGTAGTCACTTCAAAGTTGTAATCTCCCACAGCCCCGCTGAAATCTGCAGGCCGTCCTGCGCTGGGAAGGGGTTTTACCTGTATGGTACGGTTTCCGGCGGACACTACCTTGTTGGTCTTCGTATAGACCCGGCCTCCGAAAAAATCGCGTTTTTCGGTAGGTACTTCCAGTGAGACATCCAGGGCCAGGGGTTCAATTTCGAGGTTGCCGCTTTTCTGTGGATAGAGCACCACTCTTTTCAGGATTACATAGCGATAGGGTTTCCCCTGATAGATTCCTTCTTCAATGTTGTATCTCGAGAGTGGAATGTCCTGGCTCCAGAAATTGTTGTATTTCGGATTATCCAGAGGGCGGAAATTCGAAACCACGATAGACGGGCTTACAAAGAGCTTGTACACCACGCTGATAGGCTCGTTCATATACGGATCCGTCTTGGAAATTTCCGCGATAAGATGCAGATTGTCATCGGCGATTTCATCCGCGGAAGGCGCGCCATTCGGATTGGCAACGGCATCCGTCACCTCAATTTTTTTTGGAATGGTCTTGTAGGTCTTTCCTGAGATGATAATACTGGCCTGTCCTATGGAATAGTTGCCTTTTGAAAGCGGCGCCAGAGTATAGGAGTAGGTTTTGGAATAGGAACGCACCCCGTTGATCCAGGAGGAACTGATTGCCTGGGAAGGACCCATAAGGATTCTGAAACCCTCAAAATCCGGGGGCACAAAATTATCCCCATCCCGGTTCATGACAAAATCGGCCCTGAGTCGCTCATTGACCCCCAGGCGGTCTTTGCTGACCTCGAGTTCAAAGGTGACTTCCTCTGTTTCCTGTCCCCACAGAGTGGTCCCTGCGGTGCACAGCAACATAAAAAAAGCGATATGTCTCCAGATCTTATTATGCACTTACCAGTCCTTTTCTTTTTTTACCTGAGGCCCTTTAATTTTTTGGGCGTCAATTTTTTCCTTCACCTTTTTCTCCTCATTCTCCATCGCCTCAAGCAGGTTTTCTATTTGCTGGGGAGATAACTGGTTGGGCCTGGGCGGACTTTTTTGATCATCGGGCTGAGAGGGGTTTGGTTTCTGTTCCTGCTCCTCCTTTTCCGGGCCGTCACCTTCTTTATTCTCTTCTTTTTCAGAATCCCCGTCCTGTTCATTCGGATCCTGATTCTCTTCCTGCTCATCTTCACCGCCCTGATTCTGATCCTCGTTCTGATCCTGGTTCTCCTTTTCCTGCTCGTCCTGGTCCGGCTGTTCGTTTTGGTCGTCTTCGTTCTGGTCCTGATTCTCCTGATCTTTCTTTAAGAGTTCTTTGGCCAGTGCCAGGTTATACCGGGTTTCGTCATCCCCCGGATTATTCCTCAGCGCTTCTTTATAGGCCTCCACTGCTTTTTCATAATCCTTCTGTTGCATGTAAACATTCCCCATATTGTGATAGGCCCTGTGTTTGTCGGGCTTTTCACCGGCGCGCTCCCCGGCTTCCTTAAACCTGCCAAAGGCTTCTCCAAAACTCTCTTTTTCATAATAGGCATTCCCGAGATTGTAGGGTGCGGCAGGGTTGTCAGCGCTTTTTGAGATCGCCTTTCGCAAGGTGGCTTCGCCTGAAACGAAGTCCTCAGAAGCCAGTTCTTTGCCGGCTTCCCAGGTAAGTTTTTTAGATTCTTCAAGGGCCCTGGAATCCAGCTGAGGTTCCTCCTGCCCTAAACAGATAAGGGAATAAAAAAAGCTAAATATCAATACGAAGTGTTTCATTCAGGAGGCTTTTTTTTCGTTAAAAAGATTCAGTTTCCGGAGCCAGGCTGTCTTGCGTTCCAAAACAAAAATATCCAACAGGAGTAAAATGAGCGCTCCGCCCAGGAACCACTGGAACTGGTCCTTAAATTCAGCAAATTGCTTGGCTTCAAATTCCTTTTTGTCCATTTGTGAGAGGATTTCCTGTATGGCTTCCACGGCTGCTGCTGTGTTCTCTCCGTCTATATAGGCACCATTGCCTTCTGCTGCGATCTCCATGAGAATCTCTTCATTGAGTCGGGTGATCACCACTTCGCCTTCGGAGTCTTTTTTCAGGGACTCTACAACGCCGTTTCTCTTGATGGGGATTGGAGCGCCTTTGGTTCCTCCAACACCTATGGTATAGATGCGTATGCCCTGGTCGGTAGCGAGTTCCACAGCATCTATTAAGGCCCCTTCGGAGTGGTCTTCCCCGTCCGAAATCACAAACAATACCCGGTTGGTTTGTTCTTCGTCGTCAAAATAAGTAGCAGCCAGTTCAATGGCTTCATCAATTGCCGTGCCCTGAGAGGAAAGCATGTCCGTAGTCAAGCTTTGCAGGAACATTTTAGCAGCCCCGTAGTCTGTGGTGATTGGCAGTTGTGGATAGGCCTGTCCTGCATACGCTATTATGCCCACCCGGTCGCTGGCCAGTTCATTGATAATTTCAGAAACGAGCCGTTTGGCTTTTTCCAGACGGTTCGGCGCAATATCTTCTGCCAACATGCTCTTGGAGACGTCTACCGCAAAGACGACGTCTACCCCTTCACGTTTTACGGTTTCCAGCTTCGTGCCCATTTTCGGATTCACCAGCCCCATGGTGAGAAAGGTCAGAGCCATCAGGAGCAGGACCAACTTTACCTGGGGCTTAAACATGGATCGGTCAGGGGCGAGATCTTTCAGGAGTTTTGGGTCTGCAAACTTGCGCTGAACCCGACGCTTCCATAGTTGATGAAGCAGGAACAACACGAGCAGCACCGGGATTACTCCCAGCAGGTACAGGTACGCTTTTTCGTCTAGTTGAATCATTTCTGCTTAAATAAAACTTCTGAAAACGGTGATTCGCAAAAGCCATTCCAGCAAGAGCAAGGCTCCTGCCAATAACACCCATGGCCGGAATTTTTCTTCGTATCGATAATATTTGAATTCTTCTACTTCCGTTTTTTCCAGTTTGTTGATCTCCTCGTAAATGGCTTCGAGTTTTTCATTGTCTGTCGCCCGGAAAAACTGACCTCCCGTGGCCTGGGCTATCTCTTCCAGAAGGGTTTCGTCAATTTCGACCTGCCGCATTCCATAGCGAAAAGTCCCGTCTGCATTGTAACCTACGGGCGACAAAGCATTTCCATTGGTCCCCAGCCCTATGGTATACGTTTTTATATTGTATTCCAGAGCCAGGTCGGCCGCGGTCTGAGGCTCGATAAATCCAGCGTTATTCACCCCGTCGGTCAATAAAATGATCACCTTGCTAATGGCTTTACTCTCTTTAAGCCGGTTTACCGACGTGGCAAGACCCATCCCTATGGCCGTTCCGTCATTTAATTGTCCGTAAGTAATGTCTTTTAATGCGCTGAGGACAATACTTTTATCACTGGTGATAGGGGTTTTTGTATAGCTTTCCCCTGCATACACGACCAGCCCTATACGGTCACTGGGTCGTTTGCGGATGAATTCAGACGCCACCTGCTTTAGCGCTGCCAGACGATTGGGCTTTAAATCCCTGGCCAGCATACTGGAAGAGACGTCAATGGCCATCACAATATCGATACCCTTTGTGGTTTTGGTCCGGGTAGAAATATCTTCGGTTTGCGGGCGGGCCATGGCGATGATTACAGCACTTATGGCAAGCAGGCGAAGTAGAAATGTAAATGGTTTTATCTTACTCAGCAATGAAGGATATTTAAATCCCTGAAGGCTGGAAATTTTCAGGGTTGGAGCCTGCTTCCGGCGTTTGAGATAATACCAGAGCACAACCGCCGGCAGCACGAGCAGCAGCCAGAAAAACTCCGGATTCGCAAACTGGATGTCTCCTCCTATCATATAACCGTTTTGACTTCAATGGTTTTTAATATCCGGGCTACAATTTCTTCTGCATATGGATCTTCTTCCTCCCAGGAGAGGACGACCTGTTGCATAAAACCATTCCCTCCAAAAAGTAGAATGGTGTACTTCCCCTTTAAAAATCTATCGGAGTCCGGAATTTTAAATTCTCCCCTTCCAAAAACCCTGATCCCCGGAACCCCGGAAACCGTGGTAAAATCTTCCTGCTTTGTAATAATGTTGCGCGCCCCGTTCTTCTCAAAACCTGAGAGGATTTGCTCAACAGCCCCTTCATAATCCGGTTCCTCGTCGGGTTTATTGAAGACCGTGGACAGGGTCGCAATAGAGAGGTGTGCTCTGGTGTCGTCATATGCAAAGGCATCCAGGTCCTTGATAGTGGCCCTGGCTTCCGGAGGCAATTCAATTTCTTTCCGGTAAAGCACTTCAGGGGTTTCCAGAATCACTGGCGGATACCCATAAGAGCTTGCAACCCATTCTCCTTCAAGCAGCGACTTACTCGGTGTGCCAATGAGATAATCCTTCACGTTTGAAAAGCCGTAGTAGGCAATAGCCCCAATCAGGCCAATCAAGACCAGCCCACCCACGCCTGCCAGGGCGAACCGCACTTTCCGCTTTCTTTGCTGCTCGGCCATGGCCATTCGGTAGGTTTCCTGCTGTAAGAGTTCTTCCTCCGTGGGCTCGGGCAGGGCCTCCTTCGTTTTTCGGACGATTTCCTCTACATGGGTCCGATCCTCCTCAGCTTTTCGCAATTCCGGTTTGTTTTTGGCAAATTTGACCAGGTCGGCAGTTTCTAAAATGCCCTGAAACTGTCGTAATGTACTTTCTTCAAGGTCCAGTTTCCCGGCATCTCTGAGTAGTTCGAGTTTTTCCAAAAGTTGGGCTGTCGTACTCTCCAGGGCACTGATATGGACTTCTTCTTCCAGATAGGCCCGTACGATACCCGTAAGCTCGGTATAGTATTGCTTGTATTCATCCTGAATCAGGTATCTGGACTCCTCCAAACGTTTTAATTCTTTCATTGCGCGTTCATACGGAGGGAGCAGTGCTTCTTTTTCTGCCTCCGTCAGAGGTTTTTTCCGGAGGTAAAACCAATAATACGCGAAGCCTCCAAGCAAGAGAACCAGAAGGCCCAAAGCGAGCCAGCCCAGCCAACCCCATGGGCTGGTTTCGACTTCCATCATGGGTTTTATGTCGAACATTTTCTGATTGACCGTATCTACAGGAATCGTCGCGACCATCACAAAAAGTGAATCCGTAAAATACCCTTTCCCATCGATCTCTATCCGTTGGGTGGGTAAGAGATATCCTCCGGAGTCGAACTGTGTGAGGGCATAGGTTTTCTGCAGTAGCATCCGATCCTTTTTTCGGGTGGTATCCGTTTTGTAGGCCTCTACTGTTTCCAGGGGTGAAAAGGTCTGACCTTCCGGGAAGATAACCTGGGCGGTGGAATCTACCTCTACTACAACCGTCCATTGAATTTGCTCGCCAATCCGTATTGAGGCTGTATCCGTGGAAGATTCTACCCGTGGGGGCTGCTGAGAAAACAAGGGAGCAGAAAAGGCCAAAAGTATCGTGAGGATAAAGGTGAAATACCCTGCCCCGGTGCTCTTGAAGACATGTATATTGTCCCTTTGCATCAACTTCTTCGCTTAAAATAGCCCAATAATTTCTTTACATAACTTTCGTCGACCTGACAATCCAGTACTCCGCAGCCTGCGCGTTTAAACGTGTCCTGAAAATAGGTGAGCTGCTCGTGGTAATGGGCTGTATAGGCATTCCGAACCTGTTTGGAGCTGGTGTTGATCCATTTAATGGCTCCTGTTTCAGCATCCTGCATAGAGACCACTCCAAGGTTCGGAAGTTCGCGTTCCATAGGATCGTAAACCCGAATCCCTGTCAGGTCGTGTTTTTTTCCTGTAATCCTGAGATTGTGCTGGTAATCTGAACACATGAAATCTGACAGCACAAAGACAATCGATTTTTTCTTGAGTACATTGGACAGAAACTTCAGTGCCCCTGAAATATCGGTCCCATGGCTTTTGGGTTCAAATTCGAGTAATTCCCGGATGATTCTCAGGACGTGGCTCTTTCCTTTTTTAGGAGGGATAAACAACTCCACTTCTTCTGAAAAAAGGATAAGCCCAACTTTGTCATTGTTCTGTAAGGCTGAAAAGGCCAGGGTTGCCGAGATCTCGGTCAAAACCACCCGTTTAAACTGGTTGACGGTCCCGAAGAATTCAGAACCACTGACATCCACCATCAGCATCATGGTGAGTTCCCGTTCTTCTTCAAATACCTTTACAAACGGCTCGTTGTAGCGGGCAGTCACGTTCCAGTCAATACTACGCACATCATCCCCGTACTGATACTGGCGTACCTCGCTAAAGGTCATACCCCTCCCCTTGAAGGTAGAATGATATTCTCCTCCAAAGATGTCATCGGAAAGACGCCGGGTCTTAATCTCGATCTTACGGACTTTCTTTAAGAGCTCTTTAGTATCCATGCTCGTTCACGGGGGTTTGTCTGAAAGGATACAGGATGGTGATCAGTAAACCTTGGAAATCCCCTATGGTACTTCAATCTCGTTTACAATACGGTTGATGATTTCTTCAGGCGCAACATTTTCGGCCTCAGCTTCATAGGTGAGTCCGATCCGATGGCGAAGCACATCGTGTACTATGGCCCGGACGTCCTCTGGAATGACATATCCCCGCCGCTTGATAAAGGCGTAGCATTTGGCGGCATTTGCCATATTGATACTTCCCCTTGGCGAGGCGCCGAAACTGATCAGGGGCTTCAAATCTTTCAGGTTATACTTTTCAGGGTATCGGGTAGCGAAAACGATATCCAGAATATACTTTTCAATTTTTTCATCCATGTAGACCTCCCGGACGGCTTGTTGCCCGGCCAGAATCTGCTTCAAACTCACAACAGGACGAATCTCGGAGGCATTCCCCATGAGGTTCTGACGCATGATCAGCTGCTCTTCATTCATTTTGGGGTAGTCGATGACCGCCTTGATCATAAAACGGTCTACCTGAGCCTCCGGCAAGGGGTAGGTGCCTTCCTGTTCCACGGGATTCTGCGTCGCCATAACCAGGAAAGGTTCATCCAATGGGAAGGTTTCGTCTCCAATGGTTACCTGCCGTTCCTGCATGGCCTCAAGCAGGGCAGACTGCACTTTTGCCGGTGCCCTGTTAATCTCATCTGCCAAAACGAAGTTGGCGAAGATGGGTCCTTTTTTTATAGAGAAATCATTCTCCTTGATATTGTAAATCATGGTTCCCACTACGTCAGCAGGCAGGAGGTCCGGGGTAAACTGAATCCTTGAAAAACTTCCTTTAACCGTTTTGGCAAGGGTATTGATCGCAAGGGTCTTCGCCAGGCCCGGCACCCCTTCAAGCAGGATATGGCCTCTTCCCAGCAGGCCAATGAGCAAACGCTCGATCATATGGCGCTGGCCGACGATGGCCTTGTCCATTTCCCGAACCAGTAAGTCGATAAATGCACTTTCCTCAGCGATTTTTTCATTCACTGCACTGATATCCACAGTTTTGGTTTCTTCCATTAAAACGAATTTATATTTCGAGCGTCAACACACTGATTTATTGCAACACGCAAATTGAAAATTTATTTACTGATCCCCTGTTAATGATTGGTTAAAAATAGCGGAAAAGCCCCATTTTTATGACCCTTTTAAGGGATTTTCTCATTACTTTCACGGGTATGAAAACCAAAGGAACTTACTCGAGAATTATAGCCGGAACCATGACCTGGGGGCAATGGGGTCGCCGGTTTTCCAAATCGGAAATGTCAGCACTTATAAATCAATGTTTCCAGATGGGTGTCACCACCTTTGATCATGCCGATATATACGGGGGATATACCACCGAGGCAGAATTTGGAAAGGCTTTTGAGGATAGTGGCGTTCAACGGGAAAACCTGCAGTTTATCAGCAAGTGTGGGATTCAGTACCCTTCTGATCAGCGTGCGCTCGATATCAAGCATTATGAGTACGGTACGGATTATATCATCCATTCTGCCGTGTCGTCTCTTAAGAATCTAAAGACGGAGTATCTGGACCTGCTTTTGCTGCATCGGCCGAGTCCGCTTATGGATCCGGAAGAAGTAGCCGCTGCTTTTTCCGCATTGCGGGACTCGGGTAAAGTCCGTTCTTTTGGGGTCTCAAATTTTACCCCCTCCCAGGTGGCCCTCATTGCATCGGCTGTCCCGGTTGAAGCGCACCAATTCGAGTGTTCGCTAACCGAAGACACGTCCCTGTGGGACGGGGTTCTAGATGATTGTATAATTAACGGACGGATAGCGATGTCCTGGAGCCCATTGGGTAATTATTTTCGGGAAAAGAACGACCAAAACACCCGGATAGCGCAATGCCTGAAGGCGCTGTGTGAAAAATATGAGGCGACTGAAAGCCAGCTTTTACTCGCCTGGATCCTCCGCCATCCGGCCAGAATCCATCCGGTCGTCGGCACCACCCGGACAGCGCGCTTAAAAGAGTCTCTGGAGGCCCTGGACATGGAGCTGGAGTTACAGGACTGGTTCGCCATGCTTGTGGCAAGTCATGGAAAAAAAGTACCATAAAGCAAAATGAACATATGAATCGTACGGTATTTATAACGGGCGCCAGTAGCGGTATAGGAAGGGCTACTGCGGAACTCCTTGCGGAACAAGGGTTTCGGGTTATCGCCTGTGGGAGGAGGGAAGATCGCCTTAAAATGTTTAAAGAGAAATGGGGAGACGCAGTGCATACCCTTTGTTTTGACGTGCGGGATAAGCATGAGGTATTCAAATCTGTGGAATCATTGCCCGAAGCCTTCCGGGCCATAGATATTCTCATTAATAATGCGGGCAATGCCCACGGGATGGATACTATAGACCAGGGGAGTCTGGAAGACTGGGACGCCATGATCGACATCAATGTTAAGGGATTGCTTTATGTGACAAAGGCCCTGCTGCCGGTGTTGCTTAGGTCAGGCAACCCCCATATTATCAATATTGGCTCTACGGCCGGGAAAGAAGTTTATCCCAAAGGGAATGTGTATTGCGCGAGTAAATTTGCGGTAGACGCCATCAATCAGGCCCTTCGGATTGATCTGAATGCGCATGGAGTGCGTGTAGGAGCCGTAAACCCGGGACTTGTACAGACGGAATTCAGCGAGGTTCGATTTAAAGGGGATTCTCCCAGGGCTTCTGCCGTATACCAGGGATACCGACCGCTCACTCCTGGAGATATTGCCGAGATTATCTACTTCGTACTAAGCCGTCCTCCACATGTGAATATCGCTGATTTAGTGGTCATGCCAACTGATCAGGCGAGTAGCACTATTGTTCGTAAAAACAAATGATCAACAAACGACTGCTGATTAAAAATCTGCTCGCCCATAATGACGAGAACAGTTTTTATGATAAAAAGCGGGTTATTGATATCAGTCATAAGGAAGGTAAAGCAAAGTTTCTCAAACACGTATGCGCCCTCGCTAACAGCAATCCCCTGAATCGCTCCTATATCGTCATTGGAGTCGAAGATGAGGATAATGAAATACTTGGGGTTGATTTTTTTGACGACAGTAAAATCCAGAACCTGGTCAACGCCTACCTCGATAACCCTCCCTTAATTTCCTATGAAAACGTACTTTTTCCCAATCTTCCCGAGGGGCGGGTAGTGGGCCTGGTAACTATAAGTTCTTCGGGGAAAATCTGTTCCCTGAGACGAAACATTTGGAAGTACTTTGGAGGCGCTGTTTTTTTTCGGGAGGGAAGTATAAGTATGCCGAAGCATTATGACGTCTCCCTGAAAGATGCCAACTCGGCCACCGTGGCGGAAATTGAGCGTCACGCCAGAAACAATATCGAACTGACACTTGATGGGGTTATCGATTTCATCAATTACCGCCACAGGGACCTGAGCAGTCATTACAAGGTTTTTAAAGAGCAGTTTGTGGTCTGCTGGGCCGGCAATAGAAAAGAGGTGCGGGATGCGGTGTACTTCTCAAGGGTGGATATCGAACTGATAAACGAGCAGGTGAAACTGTTTTATTCTTCCCTGGATGAAGTCTCCATCGCCTGGGACTTGGATTCATTCCATATCACCGAATACATCTACCTGGGTTTAGACGATCAGAAGCGCTATTATCCATTGGAAAAAGTTACGATTGAATTTGCCGATAATGGCACGTACAAGATGTTTGGAGAGCTTATTTTTGATCCTCCCCAATACGAGCGGAAGACCCTGCACCATATTTTAAATACAAACAGAGCACTGCTGAGAAAACTCGGAAAGGGAGTTTCCCTGAAACCTGCCGAGGTTAAGGATCTCCAGCGCTTTCCGGCCACATCGCTGATATGCTATCTCAACGGGTTTGAGGAGGCCGAAGATCTTTTACAATCTTCCCGGGGGATGTTGAAAAAAATCGATTTGGATATTTACCAGTCTGTTAAAGAGGCTCTGCGGATTCTTCGGAAAGTGCGCTACAATTAATTCAGCATTTCGGCAGCCATAAAAGTTCGCCAGGGGATATTTCAAGCAATCCACTCCGGACTTTTTTTGTTTTTCCATCGATGAGATTCTGAAATTGCCCTTCCCGTAGATACCCCAGGGCCCCTAAAAGGGAGGTGCGCACCACCTGGGGGCTATCATCAAAATTCGCCAGGATCAGGATGCCGTTATCGGATTCCCCGTCCCTTTCGAACACAAACAGGTGATCGTTCCCCGCATCGTGATATCGGATACTGCGTGTATCTGCCAGACCCGGTTGCTTTTTGCGCAAGGCGATCAGGTGCTGAAGCCCATAGTAAATGCCGGAAGCGTGATTTTTTTCAGAAGACAGTCTGGATACTGTCCGCCAGTCGTGAATAGGCCGGTTGATCCAACGGCTGTCCATCACCTTATCGGCTTCATTCATATAGGAATAGTCGTTTAACATTCCTATTTCATCCCCCGCATAGATCAGGGGAATGCCCGGAGCTGCGAGAATGATTCCATAAAGCATCAGAATTTTGCGTACTGCCTTGCTGATTTTTGAAGCATCTTTCTCTTCGATGGCCCGCTCCAGCCCAAGGAGCGATGCGGTGCTACCGGTAATCCGACCATCTCCCGTAAAAGGATTGTACATAAAAACAGCCCCTTTGGCCGGACTCCACTCCAGGCGTTGACAGAAGTAATCGAGCAGGAATCTTCGATGGGTATGCGGGTCCCAACCCAGGGCTGAGATATGTGAATCATCAAAACCCAGACCGATATCATCATGACATCGTATATAGTTTATCCAGGTACATGTATCGGGTTTTGGCGGCAGATTTCCGAGGCTTTGCCGAAGTAACCTTGTCTTTTTGGTGGCCACTGAATTCCACAAACAAGCCATAAAGATGGCGTTGTAAGCGATCTCACATTCATTCCCTTTCAGAATATCCTGTCCAAAATACCTCACAATTTCCTCAGGTGCTACTATGGCCTCTGCCAGAATAATAACCCCGGGAGCCACCACCTGAAGACAGAGTCTGAACAAAGCGATCAGCCGATGCGCTTCTGGCAGGTTTTGTGAGTTCGTCCCAATTTTTTTCCACAAGAACGCGAGCGCGTCAAAACGAATCACATCCACTCCCTTGTTGGAAAGATCCAGCAGGTTCTCCAACATGGAGAGGAATACTGCGGGGTTGGTGTAATTCAAATCCCATTGATAAGTATTAAACACGGTCATCACCCAGCGCCCCATTTGCGGACAGTAGGTGAAATTCCCGGGAGATGTCTCCGGGAATACCTCGGGCAAACTCTGCTCAAAGAGGTCTGGCAGGTTTCTGTCCGGAAAAGTGTAGTAATACTCCTGATATTTGGGATTGCCCGCCTTTGCCTCAAGGGCCCACGGGAATTCGTCAGAGGTATGGTTGACTACAAAATCGAGCATCAGACAAATACCCTTCTCCCGGAATGCGGCCGTAAGACTGATAAAGTCCTGGTCCGTGCCGTACGCCGGATCAATTTCTGAATAACTGTTGACCGCATATCCTCCGTCATTGGGGCCGGCAGGCCTTTTGGTGATCGGCATCAGGTGGAGGAAGTTTATTCCAAGGGCTTCGAAATAAGGCAGTTTATCTTTGAGTTTATTCAGATCGCCACAAAAGCGGTCTACATAAAGTTGCATACCGGCCCAGGCTCCCGACTGATACCAGTTTCCTTCTCCTTGCCGTTTTAAATCCTGTAGTTTTAATTCAGCAGAGCGGTTTTGGAAATGATCCGCCAGAATTTTTTGAAGGCTTTCAAAGGAGGCAGTATGCCGTGCCTCGGGATAGAGGGAAAAGAACAAATCCTGAATCAGGGTGAAATTGGCGGCCCGCCTTTTCTCAAATAAGAGGCCGAGCTTCCCGGAAGTAGGCTTGCTTCCGGGCTTTCCAGCCAGGGTTTTGTGAATCGCTGCCTGATTCATCTCAGTGCGGCCTTGAGTTCGTCCTGATTTGGCAAGGACGGGATCGCTCCAAATTGAGTGGTCGTTAAGGCTCCTGCAGCATTTGCTTTCCGGACCATTTCCATCAAAAACTCAAAATTTCCCATCACTACTGACGGATCCTCAAGGGCAGAGAGGAGGTACAGAAGACATCCGATAAATGCATCCCCGGCTCCCGTAGTATCCACTGCCTCGACGGCAATACTTGGAATGATTCCATGACGGGTTCCCGTGCTGAGATAGGTTCCTTCTTTTCCGAGGGTTATCACGATCGCTTCTGTGCCTAGATTGTGGAGGACATCACAGGCTTCGGTCAGATCTTCCTTACCACTGAGAAGCTGGGCCTCTTCCAGTGAAAACTTACACAGATGGGATTTCTCGATAAATGGAATACACTTTTTAGCAAAGGCATCTTCCCTGCGCTTCCATAAATCCTGTCTGAAATTCGGATCAAAACTGATAAAAGCTCTTTCCGTCAGGCCGTCAAAAAAATAATGCCCATAGGCAGACTCGAGCGGGCCTCCCAGCAGGGCTGTGGCTGCTCCCAGATGCAGCATATTTCCTTTGAATTCGGATTTGATTTTGGACAGGTATTTCAGTTCCCGATCGGCACCGCGGCTGAACACAAAATCCCGTTCTCCATTTTCAGCAATAGACACAAAGGCCAGGGTGGTAAAGGTATCCGTTTTCTGAAGGTGCTTTGTGTCTACATTATTTTCGATAAGAATATGCTCCAGGAAATTTCCAAAGGGATCATCACCAATACAGCCAATAAATTTACTGCTACCCCCCAGTTTTGAAATTGCACAGGCCACATTGGCCGGGGCACCCCCTGCTTTTTTTGTAAAAACAGAAGCTTTCCTCAGGTCGCTTCCCTGGTTTTCTGCCACAAAATCGATGAGGAGCTCCCCTATGCAAAAGATTTTTTTCATTTCATTTTTTCTTAGACCAAGCCCTGAAACCTGGATCTGGATACTTCCCCGAGGGGGAAGTCTGTATCTAGAATCGCTTTCCGATCAGAATTCCGAGACGGGGATAGACGTCGCTCTGGAAGTCCCCATTGGCAAAGTTTCTGCCAAGCCCGAAAAAGACCTCTGCAATCCAATTATTTTTCGTGATAAACTTACTTCCGATCGCCAGACCCAGACCCCCGCCGAATTCAGTTTCCGATTCGAAGGTGCGTTCTGAAAAAAATGCGGCATTTCCCTCCACAAAAAAACCGGAGGCTCGCTTATTGCCAAAATACAATCGGTAATAAGGGATGGTGCCAAAGCGATAGTCGATGGAGTTATCCAGGGCAAAGCCCAGAGATACTCCGAGTGCCGAATCTTCTCCCAGAATGCGCTCATAGGTGATTTCAGCGAACCCTCCCAACAAGTAGGCCGCGTTGAGTTTTAATTCGTTATCACCTGGATACTCCTGAACGTCTTCCTGGGCCTGCAGCCAGATTCCCTGAGAAACCAGGAGCAAACCAAATAAAACAAAACACTTCATAGATACCTGATTAATGTCCGCTTGGAATGCGCTATTCGGTTGTTTGACCTTGCGGTTTGAGTTGTTTCCCTCAGCGTGACATGTCTCACAAAGGATTGCCTCAAAGATTGTAGAGGAAAAGTAGTCAGAAAACGGTTTCAAGCCAAAAAAAGGAAGATAAATCTCTGTTGTGTTTTTCGCGAATCGACGAGCCGTCGTACCTTTCTTGCTCGGGATTTGAAGGGAGCTGCACGTATCCCGGTTTTATAGGCGCGCATCAACACGAAAAAAAAAATGAGAACATTAGTTTTTGGAGATATTCACGGTGGCCTTCGGGCTCTTACCGAGGTGTTGGAAAAAGCCACCCCTGAACCGGAGGATCTCCTGATCTTTCTGGGCGACTATGTGGACGGTTGGAGTGATGCGGCTGAAACGATCGATTTTCTCTTAAGGCTACAGAAGGAAAGAAAATGCGTGTTTCTCCGCGGGAATCATGACGAGCTCTGTCTTCAATGGCTTTCCTCCGGGAAGGAAAACCCCCTCTGGCTGCAAGCTGGCGGGCTGATGACTCAAAAATCGTATGCCGGTGTGGGACTCCCAACCCGAAAGAGGCACATGAGCTTTTTGAGGTCTCTTCAGGATTACCATCTGGACCAGAGTAACCGCCTGTATGTTCATGCCGGATTCACGAATCCCAAAGGGGTCAGGTATGAATACTTTACCAAGAGTTTTTATTGGGACCGAACGCTATGGGAAATGGCATTGTCATTGAATCCTGTGTTGTCAAAAGAAGATAGATTCTATCCTGCCCGACTCAAGCAGTACAAAGAGATTTTTATAGGACATACGGCGCTTACAAAAATTGGAATTACAACCCCACTAAGGGCCGGAAATGTTTGGAATATTGATACAGGAGCCGCGCATATGGGACCTCTTTCCGCTCTGGAAGTGCAAACCAAAAAATTCTGGCAGTCACAGCCAGCACATTTGTTTTATCCGGGCGAAACGGGCAGAAACTGAACGTATTTCTGACCTTTTGTTGAAAGGGTCACAGCCTGGGATTTGCGGCCGGATTGCAAAAAAAGTTCAGGGCCAACTTGCAATTTCGTCAGCCATACAATGATGTATGCCGCTTATACAAATCCGATGTGAGGTTTCTTAAAAAAAGGTGAATTTGCACCAAACCTCTTAGGAAGCCCTTCTTTTCTTTTGATCGGAAAAGATTATCACTCCTACAACACAGGGCTTTCGTCCAAGTTGGTTTTATTTTGGATTAGTTTGGTTAGTTTTTAAAAATCCGTTTTGACCCGCTAAGCTGTCAGAACGGATTTTTTATGGTCTGCGACATCGGCATAAGACATTCACGCCGGCGCGATTTTCTACTCCGGAATAAAAATCAGGCTTCTGCGTTTCAGAGCCTGTGCCCTCCGTCTTAATTCTGCTACAGGTCGAATTTAATACCCTGTGCAAGGGGAAGCCCCGTGCTGTAATTAATCGTATTGGTCTGTCTGCGCATATAGATTTTCCATGCATCTGAACCCGACTCTCGTCCGCCTCCGGTTTCTTTTTCCCCTCCGAACGCTCCGCCAATTTCAGCTCCGGATGTCCCGATATTGACATTGGCGATTCCACAATCGCTTCCGGCAGCGGACAGAAAAGCTTCTGCCTCCCTGAGGCTATTGGTCATAATGGCTGAGGAGAGTCCTTGCTTCACCCCATTTTGAAGGGCAATGGCGTTCTGAACTTCTCCTTTGTATTTCAAGAGGTACAATATGGGTGCAAAAGTTTCGTCCTGCACAATTTCAAAGTGGTTTTCGGCCTCCGCAATAGCTGGTTTTACATAACAACCACTCTCGTAACCTTCTCCTTCCAGAACCCCTCCGGGCACGAGAAGCTTTCCGCCTTCGGCAACCACTTTCTCCAGGGCTTTGGAGTACATCTGGACGGCATCCTTGTCGATCAGGGGCCCAACATGGTTGTTTTCATCCAGGGGGTTACCTATCTTCAATTGTTTATAGGCTGCGACCAGGGCATCTCGCACCTGATCGTAAACAGATTCGTGAATAATGAGCCTCCGCGTGGAAGTACAACGTTGGCCACATGTTCCAACCGCTCCGAAGACCGCTCCGATGATGGTCATCTTAATATCCGCTTCCGGGGTCACGATAATAGCATTGTTTCCCCCAAGTTCCAGGAGGGTTTTCCCAAGACGTCCTCCGACGGCCTGAGCGACAATTTTACCCATTCGAATAGAACCTGTAGCAGAAATAAGTGGGATGCGCGCATCGTGCGTCATGAATTCCCCAACCCGATAATCGCCATTGATAAGACAGGAAATACCTTCCGGCATTCCGTTGGCATGTAAAACTTCTGCGGCGATTTTCTGACAGGCGACTCCGCATAAAGGAGCTTTTTCAGAGGGTTTCCATACACAGACATCTCCGCAAACCCATGCGAGGGCTGTATTCCAGCTCCAAACGGCGACCGGGAAATTAAAAGCAGAAATTATCCCGACAACACCCAGTGGATGGTATTGCTCGTACATACGGTGCTCTGGCCGCTCTGAGTGCATGGTTAGGCCGTGTAATTGTCGGGAGAGTCCTACTGCGAAATCGCAGATATCGATCATCTCCTGTACTTCGCCCAGTCCTTCCTGATAGGATTTTCCCATTTCATAGGATACAAGTTTCCCTAAGGGTTCCTTGAGATCCCGAAGACGCTGACCGAACTGCCGAACGATTTCCCCCCTTTTCGGAGCAGAAACAGTGCGCCATGTTTTAAAAGCTTCAGTGGCGGTCGACATCACCTTTTCATAATCTTCCTTTGTCGTGGTTTGCACCTTTCCAATCAGGGTGTTGTCTACCGGGGAGTAGGATTCCAGTATTTCTCCATTTGCGAATTGGGATTTTCCGGTGGATGTACCCGGGTTCAAGCCTTCAATTCCAAGGGTTTTTAAAGCCTGGTCCATTCCAAAATCAAGTGCCACTTCTGCCATAATTCGTTGTGTTTAAAATGTATTGAGAAATTGCGGCAAAATTACAAAATCTATCGGGGGTTCTTGCAGCAGGCGGGTAAAACTTTTCGGGGTGCGCAATTTGATTGAGTGCAGGCCGCGGGAGTATTCGCACGATGAAATGTCCCGACGAATCCGACCAGAAGCCGGGCGCTATAAAAGCAAACAACATATATGGCGCCCGAATGAGAGAAGTTTCCTCACTTTAAAACGCCTGAACACGCCCTGAACACTACAGATTATTGTCCGCTCTTATTGGGGTCAGGTGTTAAGGTAAAGCGAGAATCGACTTCCATTAGGGTGCCGCATCTGTCGCAAGTCCGCAACTCCTCGGAGCCATAAAAGTGTTTAAAGTGTGGAAGAAAATCCGATTCAATGTCGTTTAGTGTAAAATAGACCTCGTGCAATTTATGATTACAGGCCTCGCAATACCAAAGCAGCCCATCTCTGAGGTTTAAATGATCCCGTTTGCTTTCTATGACCAGGCCAATGGAGCCCTCATGTCTTACCGGGGAGTGGGGGACTTTTGCCGGATGCAGATACATGTCTCCCGGGCCGAGTTTCAGGGTGGTCTTTTTACCGTTCTGCTGAACGTGTACCTCAATCTCACCCTCGAGCTGGTAAAAGAGCTCTTCAGTCTCATTATAGTGATAATCTTTGCGGGCATTCGGACCCCCAACTATCATTACGATGTAATCTGAAGCTTCTTTGTAGAGGTTTTTATTCCCAACCGGAGGTTTTAATTCGTCCCGGTGCTTCTCTATCCATTGTGTGAGGTTAAAAGGAGGCAGTATATCCATAGAGTAGCTTTTTAGCGGATTAAAGATAACTAAAAACCGAAGCGGTGGTGCTACCCTGTAACGGGAAATGTAGAGTGCTGATGGTCTGCTAAAGCGCAGGGGTATTATTGCAGGTAAAACAATTGGGTGTAATACAGGTTGCCCTGAGAATCCTTTTTGATGCTAATAGCCGTATGAGTGAAGTTACCCTCCAAGGTCTTTTTATGAGATTCACTCCGCAACCACCCGTCCATAGCTTTGGCGGCAGTATCGTGATTGCGCGCCACATTTTCCGAAACGGCTTTGGCGGCTACTTTAGAGGAAATACTGGAAGCTCTTGAGCTGAAGTTATCGTGATTCAGGGACCCCATTGAAATCATGTAGTCTGTGTGGGCATTCGCATATTCGTAAGCGATATTACTGAAAACGAGGGAAGTTTGGCCGAGGGTTTGCCGATGTGCATTAACCAGGTCCAATAATTCCCGTTCCATTGCGGTGACATTCTGCGCCCCAGGGTATACAGTGCTGTCGTCAGATTCCTTTGAACAGGAAATGACCAGAACCAAAGATAATGCCACTAAGGCATGCTGCAATTTCGTTTTCATATAGTGTTCTCTCCTTGCAGGCCAGCTACGAGGGTAAGAAGAGGAAAGTTCTCGGTTTTCCTCTAATTTGGGAATCCTAATATTACTTAAAACATGTTCATCAGAGCGAATTGACCCTTAAAATTTCGATTAAAGGCGGATTCTGTCCGGGGAGCGGATGAAATGCACATATTTCAGGTCAGAATATCATCTTATAAGCACGAAAAACCTGCGTAAATTGTAAGAAAAAGCTACTAAAAAGGGTTGTAGTCCAGAATCGATTTCGGTTCAAGAACTCCCGAAAAAACCAGGGAACCTGCCTCCTTAATCGGCTCGTAAAGCAGGGAATTTTCAAAAAATTCCGGGGCAATAAGATCCAGGGGTTGGTTGGCGCGTTCGAGAAAACTGAGCAATGCCCCCAGGATGATGGCTGCTTTAACCAGTCCGAAAATTCCTCCGGCAATCTGGTTTAACAGGCCCAGCATGGCAAAATTAGCAACTTTGGTGAGGAGTTTCGCGAGTAAATGCACTCCTACGAGCAGGGTCAGGAAGGTGAGAATAAAGGCCGCAATTTTAATGGCTGTTTCGTTCCAATCCAATTGCTGGTTTAAATAATCAGCACTGAGATAGGAGAAGTGCATGGCCCCATAGAACGCAGCGATCACCGCGAGAATCGAGGCGACTTCGACAAAAACGCCATTTTTCCAGCCCCTGTAGAACCCATAAGCCAGGAAGGCAGCGAGAATAATATCCAGAACTCCCAAACTGTAGTTTTAACAAATATAACCAATGATTTGTATCTTTGACTCGTATTAAGAGTGCATTCTAAACAGAGAAAATGTCGCGTGATCCACTGCTGAAAGAAAGATGGCAAACACTCTCGGGAAAGCTGTCTGAACAGTTTGCGGAAGGAGCTCCCCTGGAGCTGGATGCCATTATTTATTTAATTGGGGTTCAGGAACTCGGACAGTTGAATCGCAATTTCAAAAAAGATGAGAAAATCAATCTGATGCACATTGCCATCTGTCGCCTGCTCGAACCTTATGGCTATTACAAATTTGACCATTTTGACACGGAGGGGTGGCCGCACTACACCCTTGTGGAAGCTCTGCCCACTTTAAAGGCCGGCGAGCAGTCGGTTCTTATGAAAGAAGCCATCGTTTCCTACTTTATGGAGAAAAGCTATTTTCAATGAAGGCGGGGTATTACGCGGTTATTTTTACTTCCAAACGCACGCCAGCGGACGAATCCGGGTATTCAGAGATGGCGCAACATATGAATGATCTCGCTGCCCGACAACCGGGTTTTATAGGGGTGGAACACGCCAGAGAGTCTATTGGTATCACTGTGAGTTACTGGGAATCCCTGCAGAGCATTTCAGACTGGAAAACCCAGTCTGAACATCTTCTGGCACAGCAAAAAGGGCGGGCGATTTGGTATGAAGCCTACCATATTAGAATCTGTAAGGTGGAGCGGGAATATCAATTCCACAAAACAGACACCGGCACTCCGGGGCTGCGATAATAGCATTTCCATAACACTGTGCGCGTTGGAGAGGTCTCGCTAATGTCTTATTTTTGGTAAAACCACAAAGTCGAATGCAAAGACCACTTTCTTTTTCCGCACGGAACCGCGCTACGGATATTGCGACGCTTAAGGGCGAAACCGCAGACCTCATTGTCATAGGAGGGGGTATCACGGGAGCCGGAATTGCATTGGACGCGGCCTCCAGAGGGCTTAAGGTGGTGCTGCTCGAGAAGGGAGATTTTGCTTCCGGCACGAGTAGCAAATCGACTAAACTCATACACGGAGGGCTCCGCTATCTCAAGCAATTCGACTTCTGGCTCGTAAAGGAGGTAGGTTCTGAGCGCGCGATCGTACATAAACTTGCCCCTCATCTGGTGCTGCCGGAAAAAATGTTGCTTCCCCTTATAGAAGGAGGGTCCTATGGTAAATGGCTAACTTCTATAGGACTGAAAGTTTACGATATTCTCGCCCAGGTTGGAGGAGATGATAAACGAAGGATGCTCGAGAAAAAGGAGGCCCTGCAACTGGAACCGCTGCTCCCAAAAAAGGGTTTAAAAGGTGCAGGGTACTACGCAGAATACCGCACTGACGATTCCAGATTGACCATTGAAAATATAAAGACGGCGTTGCAATATGGCGCCAAGGCCTTAAATTATGCCGAGGTCACCGAATTTGTGTATACTCCAGAAGGTAGGGTCTGCGGGGTTGGAGTTCGGGATTGCATTGGGGGGGAGTCTTTTGAAGTTCGTTCCAGACATGTCATCAGTGCAGCGGGCCCCTGGGTGGATGAACTCCGGAGTTTGAATCGCAGTAAAAAGGGCAAGCAGTTGCATCTGACCAAAGGTGTGCATCTGGTCTTCCCTTTTGAGAAATTGCCTGTAAAACAGTCGGTGTATTTCGACGTCCCGGACGGGAGGATGATTTTTGCGATACCCAGAGGGCGCATTACCTATGTGGGAACGACAGATACCAATTACGATTCGGATAAGAACGAGGTGTACACAGATTTTGCAGATGCGATTTACCTGATCTCTGCGGTGAACAATATGTTTCCCACTATTGAACTTGAAATGTCGGATATCATTTCTTCCTGGGCCGGTCTTAGGCCCCTGATTCACGAGGAGGGAAAATCAACTTCAGAACTTTCCCGAAAGGATGAAATATTCACTTCAGATTCAGGCCTGGTCAGTATTGCCGGCGGAAAACTGACCGGTTATCGCAAGATGGCGGAGCGTGTTGTAAACCGCATTGTCAGCCAGGTTGAAGAGGAAGACGAAGGGCGGGAATTGTCTGACTGCCAAACGGAAGAAATACCGCTATGCGGCAGTGATTTCAAAAAGTTTAAAGAAGTTCAGAAGTACATCACCCGGGTTTTGACCAAGCTGGAAGGCGAAGGGTTTGAACCCTATGACGCCTGGTATTTGGTAACGAATTATGGCAAGCAAACAGAGTTCATCCTGGAGAAGTTCAGGAAACTTCCCGATGCCGATCCTTATTGGCGCATGATCAAAGCTGAGTTACAATTTGCCCTGGAACACGAAATGGTCCATAACCCCATGGATTTTCTGATCCGGCGAACGGGCCGTCTGTACTTCGATATTGAAAGTGTGCGAAAGAATTTGAACCAGGTGGCAGAAGAATGTGCCCTTCAATTAAAGGCCGACGCACAAACACAGAATGGGTGGGTGAGTGAGATGGAGCAAATCCTGAAGCAACACAGTTCTTTTACCCTTTAGTCTTCTGAACTAGCTTATGTTATCGGTAAGCTTGGCAAAAACCTGCTTCGGGTTTTGGCCTTTATACAGTACGTCATACACCGCATCAATAATCGGGGTTTTTACTTTTTTGCTAAAGTCCTCTTTGATCTTATAGGCACTTTTGACTGCGTAATACCCTTCTGCCACCATGTTCATTTCCATCATTGCGCTTTTCACTGTATACCCTTTTCCGATCATATTCCCGAACATCCGGTTCCGACTGAATACGGAGTATCCCGTTACCAAAAGGTCTCCGAGATAAGCAGATTGGTTGATATTCCGGTCGATGTTGTAGAGGCGTTTGGTGTATCGCTTCATTTCCCGAATGGCATTGCTCATCAGGACGGCCTGAAAGTTATCACCATATCCGAGTCCATGGGCAATTCCTGCAGCAATGGCATAGATGTTTTTGAGCATTGCGGCGTACTCCGTACCTATTATGTCTTTACTGACTTTGGTTTTGATGTAGGAGCTGCTCAGAGCAGCGGCGACTTGTCTGGCTTTTTTCGGGTCGGCACAGGCAATGGTAAGGTAGGAAAGCCGTTCAAGGGCTACCTCTTCGGCATGGCAGGGTCCGGTAATCACCCCAATATCTTTTAAAGGAATCCCGTATTCGGTATGAAAATGTTCCCCGACAATTTTCCCGCTCTCCGGGACAATCCCTTTTATAGCCGAAAAAATGGTCTTTCCCTTTAGGGAGCCCTGGATTTTAGACAACTCCTCTTCTAAAAAGGCAGAAGGAATGGCAAATATCAGGATATCTGCATGGGAAATAGCCTCGTCTATTTGGTCGGTTAAATGGAGTTTGGCGAGATCAAAGGTTACCGAAGTCAGATAGTTCGGATTGTGTCCGTGTTCATGTATATAGGCAATAGCATCTGAATTCCGCATATACCAGAAAACCTCGTCGAGATTCTCGCAGAGCATTTTCACAATGGCGGTAGCCCAGCTGCCTCCGCCGAGAACGGCATATTTTTGATACTTCTTCACTCTAGAACCGATTTGCAGTTAAAAGTACTCAAATTTTAATGTAGTAGAGGTTTAGATTGAAGAGCGGCCAATGAACCGGGAAGGTGCCGGATCCGCGGAGTACTAATGGGCCGGCGTCCGAGATTTCGGGGCCATATTCAGGTAGGCCCGGTTTATAATGCTATTTTTGCGCCCTTAAAAGCGCATTTTGAAGAAATACTTAAATCTGTTCGACTTTTCTCAGAAAGTCAATTACCGAACTGAAGTCCTTTCCGGTTTAACCGTAGCTCTGGCTTTGGTGCCTGAAGCCATCGCCTTTGCCCTTATTGCAGGGCTTTCACCCCTGACCGGGCTATACGCTGCCTTTGTCATGGGCCTGATCACCTCGATTTTTGGAGGACGTCCCGGCATGATATCCGGAGCTACAGGGGCTGTCGCTGTGGTTATCGTCTCCCTTGCCGCTTCTCACGGGGTGGAATACGTTTTTGCCACAGTCATCCTGGCGGGATTGCTACAGATTATTGCCGGGATACTCCGGCTGGGGAAATTTATGCGCCTGGTGCCCCAACCTGTGATTTTTGGATTTGTCAATGGTTTGGCGATAATTATATTTATGTCTCAACTGGATCAGTTTAAAACAGCAGACGGGCAGTGGATGGAAGGTCCGTTACTTTGGACTTTTGTCGGACTTGTTGCACTTACGATGGCCATTATCTGGCTGCTGCCTAAATTGAGTCGTGTTGTCCCGGCTTCACTGGTGGCTATCCTCGTGGTATTCGGCCTGGTTCTGGCCTTTGAGATCCCCACGAGAAGTATTGGAGACATCGCTTCTATCAAAGGGAGTTTTCCTCCATTTCATATTCCTGCCCTCCCGCTGACCCTGGAGACCCTGAGCATTATTTTTCCTTATGCAGCCATCGTAGCGGGTGTGGGGCTTATCGAAAGCCTGCTAACCCTCAATATTGTAGATGAGATCACAGAAACACGTGGAAGGAGCAATAAAGAGGCCGTGGCCCAGGGAACGGCAAATATTTTATCCGGTCTTTTCTCGGGTATGGGGGGGTGCGCCATGATCGGACAAAGTCTGATTAATACTTCCAACGGGGCACGGGCGCGACTCTCTGGAATAGTCGCCGCCCTTATGTTGCTCGCCTTTATCATGTTTGGAGCCCCACTAATCGAAAGAGTGCCGATGGCCGCGCTTACGGGGCTTATGATAATGGTAGCTCTCGGAACTTTTGAATGGGCCAGTTTACGCACCTTCCGCAGGATGCCTAAATCTGATGTACTGGTCATGATTCTGGTGACACTGGTGACGGTATTCCTTCACAATCTCGCCCTGGCCGTGCTGGTCGGAGTGATCATCTCTGCTCTGGTTTTTGCGTGGGACAATGCGAAACGGATCCGGGCGCGAAAATATATCGATGCGGCCGGAGTGAAACACTACGAGATCTACGGACCGCTGTTCTTTGGGTCTATAGGTTTGTTTAACGAAAAATTCGACGTCCAGGGCGATCCTCAGGAAGTGATTATCGATTTTCAGGAAAGCCGGATAGTCGATATGTCGGCCATAGAAGCTTTAAACAAGATTACAGAACGCTACCTGAAGGTCGGAAAAAAGGTGCATCTGAAACACCTGAGTTCGGATTGCCTGAAACTGCTTAAAAATGCAGATGAGATCATAGAGGTCAATGTTTTGGAAGACCCTACGTACAAGGTGATTACCGATACCCTATAAGATTTTTTCTTCTTCAATTTTTATTTTTACCGCCCGGGTGTCACGTGTGTTGGAGCCTCGGTGGGCCCCCGTGTTCTGAATTCAGCTGTGCGCAGTGTGGGATTATTGTTAATCGCCCTGAAATGCATTAACTTAATGGAAATAATTGGAATGTGATTCCGGGGGACCCTCCCTCATAGAAGATCTTTCCAAAAAAAGCAACACCATGGAGAACGCTGGAAAAAAATGGGAAATGGGCAACAAAGCCCATGAGGCCATCCCGGGAAACCCTTCAACAGCTACCAGTAGCAAAAAAAAGCTAAATGATCGCTCCAAAGACCCGTCTTTGGAGGTGCTCAGCGAAGCGGACTGGAAACATTGGACTGAGGAGGGTTATGTCGTCATCAAAGGGGCTATACCGGCCTCCAGGGCGCTCAAAACAGCTTCCTTTATTTGGGAATTTGAAGAGAAAGACCCTTCAGATCCGGACACCTGGTATGCTCCGCCCAGAGCGGAAATGCAGATGAAAGAACTGGCCGGAACCGGAATGGTTGAGCTCTACAACCATCAATACTTATGGGATAACCGTCAGGAGGAACGGATTCATAAAGCCTTCTCGGATCTTTGGGGCACTCCGGAACTCTGGGTAACTATTGACCGGGCAAATCTGAATTTCCCCTCACGTCCGGGATATGAACAAAAAGGTTTTATCCACTGGGATTATGATCCGGAGACACGCCCCCAGAATGTCCAGGGCGTTTTAGCGCTATCCGACCAGACCGACGCTGATATGGGAGGATTTCAGTGTATTCCATGGCTTTACAGGAACTATGATCAATGGAAGCAAAACCAACCGGCCGGCCGGGATCCTTTTCAACCCGATATTACGGGGCTGGAAGACAAGTTGGTCAAAGTGAAACTCGAGGCGGGCGACTTGCTTATCTTCAATAGCCTTTTACCTCATGGGATTCGCCCGAACCGCTCCCGGGATAAAGTCCGGATCGCCCAGTATATTTCCATGATGCCTGCGGAACCCGAAAATGAGGCCCTCAGAAAGTGGCGTATTCACTCCTGGAAAAACCGGGTAGCTCCTGAAGGATATGCGTTTCCCGGGGATCCGAGAAAGTGGGAAGAGGAGCGGTATGACACCGCCCATCTCTCAGCACTCGGGAAGAAGTTGCTGGGTCTGGAACTCTGGTAAACCTTACTCGGGAATCAGGCTGATGGCCAGGCCCCCGCCGGCTGCCAGACGATAATTTATTTTGGAGTTTCGGTCAATGGTAGTTTTCTGAATCTCAATATCTGTAGGGTTTTTCTGGTAATGGGCCCCAGGCCCGTCCTGATATACGTTCGCCTGAAAACGCACTCCTTCGGGCAGAAAACTGAAATCGATTTCAAGGTCTCTCGGATTTTCGTCCGTAATAGCTCCTACAAACCAGTTCCCCGTTCCCCTTTCCTCCCGGGTTATAGCCACAAAATCCCCGACCTCTCCACTGAGCACTTTGGATTGTTCCCAATCTACGCCGACGTCCCTGATAAATTCGAATGCCGGCTGGCCTTCATAGTTTTCGGGTAAGTCGCAGGCCATTTGAATGGGACTGTAAATTACTACGTATAAGGCCAGTTGCTGGGCCAGGGTAGTGTTGATCTGGCTTCCGGGTTTCTGCTTCAAACCGATGTCAAATATCCCGGGGGTAAAATCGATTGGGCCTGCGAGCATTCTCGTAAATGCGACAATGGGCAGGTGTTCGGGCGGATTTCCACCTTCCACAGACCAGGCGTTGAATTCCTGCCCCCGCAGCCCTTCCCTGGAAATGGCATTCGGGTAAGTCCTTCGCAATCCTGTAGCCTTAATTGGCTCATGGGCATTGATGGCTACGTTGTATTTGGCAGCAGTTTCCAGGACGTTTCGGTAATGTTTGACCATCCACTGACCATGGTGGTATTCTCCTTTCGGGATAATTTTCCCCACATACCCCGTCTTTACGGAATGTATACCTAAATCTTTCATCAGGGCAAAGGCGGTATCCAATTGTTGTTCATAGGTCCTCGGTGCAGCCGAGGTCTCGTGGTGCATGATGATCTCCACTCCTTTTTCCCTACCGTAAGCTGCCAGCGCTTCAATGTTGTAATCCGGATAGGGGGTGACAAAATCAAATACCCCTTCCCGGTCCTCAAAACCGATCCAGCGCTCCCACCCTGTATTCCAGCCTTCAACAAGCACTCCTTTGATGTTGTTGGCAGCCGCAAAGTCGATATACCGACGGGTGTTCTCAGTGGTGGCCCCATGTTTTCCATGGGCCTTCCCGGTATCCACCCACCGATCCTGCTCATCCAATGTCATCCCATAGTCCCAGGTGGCGATCCCCAGGTGCATTTCCCACCAGATCCCGACGTATTTCATAGGGGTAAACCAGGAAACATCTCCCAGTTTATTTGGCTCATTCAGGTTTTCGATCAACCTGGATTCTATGAGGTCACCGGCGCTATCCGCAATCTGGACGGTACGCCAGGGCGTATGAAAAGGCAGGGCACGCCCGACTTTATAATCCAGTCGGTCCGAACCTACCAGGGCACTGGTCAGGGTAAGATTGTCCGGGTCTACCTTAAGAGTCATCCCGGCGTAATCTGTCAGGTCTGCTTCGTGAAAACTCAGGTGGAGGCCTTCGTCCGACCGCATGGTTACAGGAGTATTTACTGCATTTTCCGGGATATAGGTAGAGGCCAGGTTGGGATGATCCTGTTTGGAAAGTGCGTCTATTTCGGAAACACGGGTGGTATTGTAAAGGTGCTCATAAATGTCCCAGTCTCCCGGAATCCACCACGTCATATGGTCTCCGGTAAGCCTGAATTCTGTTTTCTCCGCTGTAATCAGAAGACTGTCTGTTCCTTCCTGTTCCGGAAATTCGTACCGGAATGCGATACCGTCTTCATATGCCCTGAAATACAGGACCAGTTGGCGACCCGGTGCCTCCTGTTCCTCCAGAACAATACGGGCTCCGTTATAATGGTTCCGCACCTCCCGTTGTTCCCCCCAGGGCATCTCCCAGGTTTCATCCTCTGAAAACAGTTCGCTTTCCACCCAACGCATCCCATTCATTAGGGTAGGCTGGTTCTTAAATTCAAAACCCAGACCCGAACTGTCGATTACCGAATTTCCTTTCCGCAGTACGCGGTATCCGGGACGTCCCCCGGCATCCAGATAGACATCGATACGATTTGTCTGTTGAGGAGAACTCAAGGTGAGGGACTCCTCCAATGCGTTTTGGCAACCGCTCAGGGCGAATAGCAGGAGGGTAAAAAAACCGGACAGGAAAGATTGGTTCATGTGGCTATATTTTGGTAAGACAATTCCCTGAAGAGTATCCTTGTCTTTCTAAGAACGACATGGATTTTGTGTCATCATCAGGGCTGCAAGAGTTATTCAAGTTTAAATATAGGAAGAATTCTTCGGGGTGGCCACTGTGGGAAGGATCTAGCTGCCGGGGAGATCTTGAAAAGGGAACTCCATAAGAAGATCCCAGGTTTTTCCGTTGTGTTTAAGTAAGAACAGACTGTCAGCACAAAAGGAAGCCTGAAATTTACGCGATTGAAATGCTTCCCAGGCCGCCTCAAAATCAGAAGCACTAAGGTCCCGCGTGGCAATCGTCATATGCGGATGAAACTTCGAATCCCGTTGAGGCTCCAAAAAGCTCAGCTGGGATATGAGTGCTTTTTTCAGACCGTGTTGCAATTGCTGAAGGGGGAGGTGATCCTCGACTTTTACAAAAAGAACTCTGGGGGCAAAGCAGTCAAAACCATTGAGATTCACCATGACCCGGGTCTGATGGGCAGCGAATTCCCGGAGGCATTTCTCGAGTAGGGGTTCTTTGGATTCCAACCAGTGAAAGGGCATTTGAAGCGTAATGTGGGCCGGGGATTTAAGGGCGTGGGCTGCCCCGTAACGGCGTTTGATTTCCCTTTTAAAACCATCTACCGTATCCCTGAGGGGCGATTCAGGTACGAGGGCAATAAAGTAATGCCTTTTTCGCGCTTCAGCCTCCATAATTTGGTTTGGATGGTACTCAATGCAAGGAACTGCTTTTTAAACGGCATAAAATAACCGGATAAAGCGTGTGCAAGATCCGGTTATCGCTGGATTCCCGAAGGACCTAAAGCGTTCTCAAATATTCGGCCAGGGCTCGGGCGTCCTCTTCCGAGAGGTTCTGATTGAGCATGATCGCACCATTGTACTCCTCGAGTAAGGCTTTGGCTATAGGATCTTCCTTGATCATGACGTCCGGGTTTAGGATCATATTCATTACCCATTCCGGGCTTCGTCTTTCATAAACCCCGGTAAGATCCGGCCCTATCATCCTCTGGCCGATCATATGGCAGGCCGTACAGATCATTTGATATTTAGTTTCCCCGGCCTTGGCCAGTTCCGTATCGATGGCTTCTTCAAAGCTGACAGACGTTATGGGGCCGATTCCCTTGTTATTCATGTCTACCGGCACACCTTCAGAGGCAGCCTGGGAATTCGTTTCTTCTTTTTTGGTCCGGTTCATTTCAAAACCGTCTTTTTTTGTTTCTTTTTTTTCACCACAACCAAAAAGGAGGGCCGTAAGTGCAATTCCAGACAGGATTCGTTTCATAGGTTTTCTATTCTAGATGGTGCGCCTAAGATACTAAATAGCTCATTAATTCAGGGCATTTAGGAACTCCAGGCTTCTTTTTTCACTGTAGTAATAGGTTCCGGTATCTACAAAACCCACATGCCCTCCGAAAGAGGGACTTTCAAAATGGACATAGGGGTGTTCCCGGCAGTGTTCCCTGGGATAACACTTTTCCCCCAGAAAAGAGTCATTCTTAGCATTTAAAAGAAGGGTAGGGGTGTTGATGGTATCTATAAACCGGAGACTACTGCATTGTTTGTAATAATCCAGGGCATTTTCAAATCCATGGGCCTGGCTGGTATAGTAATCGTCAAAGTCTTTAAGACTATGAATCCGTTCAACCCCTCCATCCGGAAATGCACCGGGAAAACGCCGCTGTTTCTCCGCGACCTTTTCTCTTAGGGATTTAAGAAAGCGGCGGGCGTAGATCCAGTTTCCCGGTCGGTTGAGTTGTATCAGGGAGTCGTGCAGGTCGCAGGGAACGGAAATTACAGCTGCGCCCTGAATATGTCGGGTAAGGGCCGATTGTTCCCCGAGGAATTTCAGAATCAGATTTCCTCCCAGGCTAAAGCCTTTCAGGTAGACTTGCTCGTATGAAGCCGTCTTGAGGATGTGCCTGAGAACAGCACTGAGGTCTTCGGTGGCCCCGGAATGGTAGGAACGGAAGGTGAGATTTGGCTCACCACTGCAACCTCTGAAGTTCACCGCGCAAATATCGTAGCCGTTTTCGCTGAAGATACTCGCGCTACCCAGCATATACGGACGCTGGGCATTTCCCTCGAGTCCATGCAGCAGGACGATAACCCGATTCGCGCCGGTGGGCTGACGCGTCCAGTCGAGATCCAGAAAGTCGCCGTCTTCCAGATAGATACGTTCTCTTTGCTGATCGGGTCCTTTGGGTTTCCGCAAGAGAGCCGAGTAGAGGGTGGAGGCATGGCCATTTCGAAAGGGAATCGGAGGGCTGAATTCAGAGGATATCAGGGGCATCAGTACAAAATATTTTTAATAGGCGCGATCTTCTCAGGCAGGGCGTCCTCGTCGAGCATGTCTTTCAAATCAATTTCAATGGTACGGCAAATAGCCGTCATGGGGACATCGTTAAACCTTCCTTCAAAAGGATCTTCGCTTCCGCTCCCGACCTTGTCCATAGTGATAAAAATCCAGGAAATAAGCACGGAAAGTGAAATGGCAGCCAATTCCATCCATATCCGAGCGGAACCTGATAGCAGGCTGAATTCTTCATCAAAAGCGTTCAATAGTCCGAAGGGGAGTAACAACACAAAAATCCAGGCAAAAATAGTTCCGAAATACGAGTATTGCCTTGGGAATGGAGTGTTTTTGATACGCTCACAAGCCCCTTGCTGATTGTACATTTCTTCCATCAGTCCGTGAAAGAGCAATTTGTCAAATTCAGTAATCCTTCCCTGTCCGAGGAGCTTTTCCAGGTGGAACGCTTGTTTTTTTATAAGGTGGGTAGCTGCATTTTTACGGGGTAACACAGACTTTAATTCTTCTTCTGCAATATATTGTTTCAGGGCTTTTTCCAAGGAGGATTCTTCTTCATAACCTTTGATAATATGTTTGAGGGAACGACTGGGCTTCATGGAAAAGGAACTGGGCTGCCTCAACTGTATTCTCAGGGCATTGATCCACGCCAAATGCCTGTAAATCAATATTTTTTTGTCATTTTCACTTTCCTCGACGAGGCTTAAGACCTGTGTAGCCCAGATTCGGGAGTAATTTACGATAGCACCCCAAATTTTCCGGGCCTCCCAGAAACGGTCATAGCTCTGACTGTTTTTAAAACCCAGGTAGAAGGACACCGCGATACCGATTACGGTCAGGGGCTCAAAGGCCAGTGAAATAAACGTCCAATCCTGATAGTAGTACAGGTAAAAAACAAAGGAGGTCCATGCTGTAAAAAAAACCAGGTTTTTCCAGGTTCCCAGTATAATGGGAATAAAACCCATATTCCTTTTTACGTACATAGTGCCGTCGGCTTAACGATAGTGATCCAGAAGGGAAGTTTGAGCTTTCAGGGCCTGCAGGAATTCCTGTCGCAGACGTTCAACCAGTTTGTTAACAGGCATTACATCCTTTATCGTTGCCACTCCCTGCCCGGCTGACCAAATGGTTTTCCAAGCTTTGGCTTCAGTGTCGAGTTCCTTGCCAAAATCGATCTTTGTATCCTTTTTTAAGTCCGCTTCCGTAAGACCTGCTGCCCGGAGGCTCGGTCCTAAAAAGTTGGCATGTACTCCGGAGATCGCCGCTGTGTAGACAATATCACTTGCACCGGCTTCAATGATCATTTCCCGATACTCCTTAGGGGCTGCACTCTCTTCGGTGTTGATAAACCGGGTGCCCATATAGGCAAGATCGGCCCCCATCTGAAGGGCGGATGCCACATCGCGTCCGGTACTTATACAACCGGAAAGTATAAGGGTTTTATCAAAAAAGCTCTCCACTTCTGCGATAAGAGACATTGGGTTCATGATTCCCCCGTGCCCGCCTGCACCTGCCGAAACGAGAATAAGCCCGTCCACTCCCGCTTCTGCCGCTTTTTCGGCATGTCTTTTTTTGATAATGTCGTGGAAGACCAGTCCTCCGTAACTGTGTACCGCATCGACGACTTGCGAGACCGCTCCAAGGGAGGTGATAATGAGGGGTACCTGATGCTTAACGCATAATCTGAGGTCGGCCTCCAGCCTTGGGTTTGAGGGGTGAACGATAAGGTTAACTCCGAATGGTGCCGGAGTATTTCCCGTTTCTTTTTCGTAGGTCTCAAGCGCTTCTTTTATTTGGATCAACCAGGCTTCAAAACCTTCACTACTCCGCTGATTCAGGGCGGGAAAAGTCCCCACTATACCATTTTTACAACAAGAGATAACGAGTTCCGGATTGGAAATCAAAAATAATGGGGCCGCGATAACAGGCAGCTTCAGGGTTTTAATAAAGGCGGGTTTTTCGCTCATGGAGATAAGTTATTGGGCTAAAAATAAGGATAAAATAAGGCCCAATGGGTAAGGCAGTTTTAAATTCAGTGTATTTTTGGAGAATTCACATCTCAAAACCATCCATGTATTTGAAGCCCGTAGAAATCCGATGGAATGATCTGGATGCCAACCGCCATTTGGGCAATACGGCTTATATCAGTTTTATGAGCCATACGCGAATGGCTTTTTTTCACGACCTGGGCTTTACCCTGGAATACCTGAATGCCAATGACATCGGCCCTGTTGTTTTCTACGAACACGTCTATTACTTAAAGGAGGTTTTACCGGGAAATCCGGTGCAGGTTTCTTTGGAAATCAACGGTTTGAGCGCAGACATGATGTTCTTTGAATTCTACCATAATATGTACGACCACCAGGGCAGGCAGGTCGCTCATTCCCAGCTTATGGGAGGCTGGATAAATCTCACAACCCGTAAACTGACATGCCCTACCCCTGAGATGAATAAAAAATTCAAGGCTATCGAAAAGGGCGAAGGCTTCAGGGTGCTAACTCAAAATGATACGCGACCGGTCAGGATTCCGAGGAAAGACCTGCCTTAGGACGTTTGCTTACCAGATATACCCCAAAAAGCACGAGCAGCGTGGCTCCAAAGGTCAGCAGGGATAGTTTGTCCTTACCCATTAGAAGTGCGAAGAGGATCCCTATTACAGGTTGTGCGTAGACGAAAGCACTTACTGTAGAGGCCTTTAACTCGGTAAGTGCAAAAACATTAAACAGGTATGTCAGAAATGTAGTTCCTATAATTACAAACGCGATAGCTCCCAGTCCTGCCGGCGGGATTTCCATCCAGTTGATTTCCAGAAATTGTGCAATTGTGATCGGAAAGTTAATCGCGAACGCAATGGTAAATAACCATTTCATGAGTGTAAAGGGGTGGTATTTCTCGATGAGCTTTTTAGCCAGGATCAGGTAGAGGCCGTAGCTGGTTGCGTTTAGGATAAAAAGTGCATTTCCGGCTGGAATATTTGGGGCGTTCACCTGTTCCCCTTCGTTCATAAATATAAGTGCCAGCGCCCCGGCAAGACCCATGCCTATACCCAAAACCTTGATCCGGGTAACTTTTTCGGCAATCAGAAAAACCGAGAGGACCGTGACAATAATCGGCGTAATAGTGACCAGGACCGAACTGTTGATTGGAGTAGACAATTCCAGACCCTTAAAAAATGCCAGCATATTGATGACCATTCCAAAAAGAGCACAGAGGAAAAGCCGGCCCCAGTCCCGTTTTTCAATGCGTTCTTTAGGGCCGAAAATTGAAAGGATCCAAAACAGGATAGCCGCGCCGCTTACCCTGAGGAAAATAAAGCCAAATGCCCCGACATGATGGGGCATTACGCCTTTGGCAATGGTATGATTCAGGCCGTAAATTGTGGTGGCCCCGATGGCAGCCAGAATGGCCAGCGTCCTTTTGTTCAAGAGTGCAGGGCTTCTTTAGTAGCGGAGACAATTTTCGCAGCATTTCCTATAAAAATCCGGTCGCCGAGGACCGTTACCGGCCTTTTCAAAAAGGTGTAATGTTCCAAAATTAAATTTTTGTAATCCGCCTCCCGAAGCGTCTGATTTTTAAGACCACGCTCCTTGTAAAGGCGCGCCCGCTTGCTGAACAGGGCCTCATAACTGCCGGCGAGATGCCGCAGGGCTTCCAGGTCTGCCCCGGTTATCGGATCTGTTTTGATGTCCTGCCTGGCGAAGTCTGAGGGGAGATCCAATTCGGATAGAATGCGTTTGCAGGTGTCACAGGTACTGAGGTAGTAGAATTTTTTCATAATCCAGGGAGGAATGTCCGTATTATTCGCGTAGTTCAAAAGTAAGGTTTAATTTAGAAGCAGAATGAATCAATACCCGATAGCACATGGAGGCCCAATTTATATTCCAGACGATGATGCGTCACCGGAAAAACCTCGTGACAATCCTGGAGAACACCCCGGAACACGCCCTTGGGGATATTCCCGAAGGATTTCGGAATAACATATGGTGGAATATCAGCCATATCCTGGTAGTGCAGCAGCTGCTGTGTTATAAACTGAGTGGGCTTCCCTTGAATATTCCAGAAGATCTGGTCGGGATGTATTCCAAGGGGACCTTCCCGGGGGTATTGCCAGATCCGGCAGAGCGGACAGAGGTGGGGCGACTCCTTGTGGATACCGTGGGAAAACTGGAGCAGGATTATAACGACGGTGTTTTCGAAAACTACACTGCCTATAAAACCAGTGCAGGGTTTGTACTGAGCTCTACAGACGAGGCCCTCCAATTCAATCTCTACCACGAAGGACTCCATCTGGGAACGGTGCTTTCCCTTTTGAAGATAGTGCGGTAAAAGCCTTTAGTAATCTGGCCTGTTTAGAAATGGAAGCCCTTGTTCCATCGGGATTTTGAGGATTAATGCCCCGTCAGCATAGGAGGCCACTTCGTAGGGATTATAATGCAGTACGATGCCTTCAGCAGCAAGGCCGATGTTCTCAGGCAGTGTAAACCGGTTTTCTGCAAACATGAATCCGGTACTGTTTATCGGTGCTTCTTCAGGGATGTCGTATGTTTTCCGGAATGCCTTCTCTGCAAATTCGGAAAAAGCTTCCGGATCGTTCAGGAGTTCGGTTCCTGAGAGTTCTGCCCCGGTTTTTTTGTCGAAATTCAGATAGCGCGTGGCGCCATAGCCGTGCGCCCCACCTGTGAATATGTACGTTTCCATGTGTAGTGTCAGCAGGGACGGATCTTCATAGGACTTTGTGCCTGTTACACTGGCTTCCCATCCGGTCAGTTCCTCCGGGAATTCGTTCTGTAAATTCCGGAACCCCATGGTAAAGGCTTCAATTGCTCCGGGTATGTCCACGACAGTTTTGTCCTCAGCAAAATCCAGTAATTCAATGATTTCCTCCCTTACGGCCCTATTGACGGACTTGCCCAGTTTCGTGTTGTCTTCTGCTTCAGGAATGGAAATCCGGACCTTCGGACAATTTCCGCAAACCGATCCTTCGTATTCGCGGATCTTCAACTCGGTGGAAGAATCTGGTGTACATGAGATGATCAATAGCAGTATACAGATGGGGAGAATGCTTTTCATAGACCGGGTAGTTAGAGGGGCGTATGGGTTAGACGGCATAAAGGTACAATCCCCGACGATACGACCCATTCATTTTTGTTGTTGGAGTTGTAATCGGACCGGAATCCGAATACCTTTGTGTGAACAATTTTCTACGGATGAAAAAGCCCTTAAGATTTAACACCAATACGATTCACGGAGGCCAGGAACCGGATAAGGCCTATGGCGCAGTCATGCCTCCGATCTATCAGACTTCTACCTTTGCCCAAACCACCCCCGGGGGCCATAAAGGATTTGAATATTCCAGAAGTGGAAACCCTACCCGGCACGCCCTCGAGAAGGGGCTTGCCAGTATTGAAAATGGCACTTATGGCCTCGCATTTGCCAGCGGCCTGGCGGCGATGGATGCGGTAATAAAGCTTTTGAGCCCGGGCGATGAGATTATTTCAACAAATGATCTTTACGGCGGGAGTTATCGGTTATTTCGGAAAGTATTCGAACCCTTTGGTTTGCGCTTTCATTTTGTGGATATGCAAGATGCCGACCGGATTGAAGCTGCTATTTCAACCAGGACCAAACTTATTTGGGTTGAAACCCCGACAAACCCGATGATGAATGTCATCGATATCCGGGCCGTTGCGAAATTGGCTCACAAGCACAAAATCCTGCTGGCTGTAGACAATACTTTTGCGACGCCCTATTTGCAGCAACCACTGGACCTCGGAGCAGACATCGTGATGCATTCAGCTACTAAATACCTCGGCGGGCACAGCGACGTGGTGGCCGGAGCCCTTGTGGTCCGGGACTCCGACCTGGCGGACCGACTGTACTTTATACAAAATGCAAGTGGAGCGGTTTGTGGACCTATGGATAGTTTCCTGGTGCTCAGAGGTATTAAAACCCTGCACGTACGTATGCAGCGGCATTGTGAAAACGGAGCTAAAATTGCGCAATACCTTCGGAGTCATCCGGCGATGGAGAAAGTATATTGGCCTGGTTTTGAGGACCACCCAAACCATAAAGTGGCCAAAGAACAAATGAATGACTTTGGAGGGATGATTTCTTTTGTTCCTAAAGGCGCCAACTACGCGGATGCCGTGAAGATCGTCGAGTCTCTGAAAGTATTCACTCTGGCCGAGTCCCTGGGGGGCGTGGAAAGCCTTGCGGGACACCCTGCCAGCATGACGCATGCCAGCATTCCGAAAGCAGAACGGGAGAAAAGTGGTGTTACGGACGCCCTGGTGCGTTTAAGCGTGGGAATCGAAGATGCCAGAGATCTTATCGAGGATCTCGAGCAGGCTCTAGCCTCCCTGGGATAGTTCCTGTGACAGGACGCCTAAAAAAATTATCAAATTTTCATTAAAAGAAGTGAAAAATTAGGGGAAAGACATAATTTAGCCTTAATTATTTCAACCTGATAATTATCAATCGAATCTCTATGTCTGAAATGCAAGCAAAGATTGAGGCTTTTATGGAAGAAATCCGAAGCCGAAACGGCCACGAGCCCGAATTCCTTCAAGCCGTACAGGAGGTAGCTGAAACTACCATTCCCTACATCTCAAAAAACAAAATTTACAACGGCAAGAATATACTGCTGAGAATGGTTGAGCCTGAGCGGCTGATTTCCTTCCGGGTCGCCTGGGTGGATGACAAAGGAGAAATCCACGTAAACAGGGGGTACCGCATTCAAATGAATTCCGCTATCGGACCGTATAAAGGGGGACTGCGTTTTCACCCTTCTGTCAATGCCAGTATTCTTAAATTCCTGGCTTTTGAGCAGGTCTTTAAAAACAGTCTGACCACCCTTCCGATGGGCGGGGGTAAAGGAGGTTCTGATTTTGACCCCAAAGGAAAATCGGATGATGAGGTCATGCGATTTTGCCATGCTTTTATGACTGAATTATGCAGGCATATTGGGCCAAACACGGATGTGCCGGCAGGTGATATCGGGGTAGGTGCCCGGGAGATTGGGTTTCTTTTTGGGATGTATAAGAAAATCCGCAATGAATTTACGGGGGTGCTGACCGGAAAAGGACTTTCCTGGGGAGGTTCTAAAATACGACCAGAAGCAACAGGTTACGGAACGGTATATTTTGCCGAAAACATGTTGAAGACCCGCAATGAAACGATTGAAGGCAAGAACGTCGTTATTTCGGGATCTGGAAATGTGGCTCAGTTTGCCGCTGAGAAAGTCCTGCACCTGGGAGGGAAGGTTCTGACCCTGTCCGATTCGGGGGGCTATATCCACGACAAGGACGGAATTGACGAAGAAAAGCTCGCCTGGGTCATGGATCTGAAAAATGAGCGAAGAGGTCGTATCTCGGAATATGCGGAGAAATATTCCAGCGCCACATACCACGAGGGAGAAACTCCCTGGAGTGTGCCCTGTGACATGGCACTGCCCTGTGCTACTCAGAACGAACTCGATGGTAAGGATGCGAAAAAACTGATTGACAATGGCTGCCTATGCGTGGCTGAAGGAGCGAACATGCCGTCTACACCTGAAGCGATTCATGTGTTTAATGAGGCAAAACTTCTGTTTGCACCCGGGAAAGCTTCAAACGCCGGAGGTGTTGCCACCTCGGGTCTCGAAATGTCCCAAAACTCATTGAGAATCAGTTGGACGCGGGAGGAAGTTGACCAAAGACTGCGCGCGATCATGGAGGACATCCACGATTCATGTATCGAATACGGTATGGAGTCCGATGGGTATTGCAACTATGTGAAAGGCGCGAATATTGCCGGCTTTGTAAAGGTCGCCGATGCCATGTTGGCTCAGGGGGTCATCTAATAGTAAAATAGAAATGTTCAATCTCCCGGACAGCAGTGGCCTGTTCGGGAGATTTTTTTTGGCAATAGCCGTATCTTTAATCCCAAAGATTTGTCCCCGTGCCCATAACGACCAAGGCTATTGTGCTTACTTCTCTCAAATACGGAGACAATAGCCTAATATCCAAGACCTTGACCGAAAAATCAGGGGTACAGTCCTTTATGCTGAAAGGGGTTCTGAAGAACCGGAAAGGCCGGCTTAAAATGGCGCTTTTTCAACCCCTTACCCAATTGGAAATAGTGGCTAAAACCAGTACATCAGGTTCGCTGGGCTACATCCGTGAAGCTTCAATCAGCTATGGCTACCAGTCTTTGTATTCAGATTTGCGGAAGGCAGCTGTCGCTTTGTTTTTGGCAGAAGTACTCTCACAGTGCCTTCGGGAATCGGAAGTCGAGCCGCGGCTCTTTCAATACGTAGAGACGACTTTACAATGGTTTGATCAGCAGGAGGAAATGGCAAATTTTCACATTCGCTTTCTTATGGGCCTGACGCGTCACCTGGGTTTTTTTCCCGATCTAACCTCAGCAGAAGGATCCTATTTTGATCTGGTGGAAGGAGCTTTTTGTTTAAACCCTTCATGGAACCCTTGTTTTGGCGGCCCGGAACTCGAACCTTTTAAGATCCTTTTGGGCATGAATTTTGATGCAATACATTCAGTAAAACTCAATCAACAGCAGCGGAAAATCCTTCTGGAAAACATGATTCGCTATTTTGAGATACATTTGCACGGATTTAAAAAACCTAAGTCTTTAGAAGTTCTGGATGAAGTTTTTTCTTAAGGTTTCCCCCTTTATTTTACTTGGTTTTTTTTGGGCAACGGGTGCCCTGAGTGCCCAGCAGACTGGGATTTTCGACAATGATACGGGAGAGCCCATCTCCAATGTGGCGGTCTTCACTCAGGATCGTTCTGTCACTGCCCTTACCGATTTTGACGGGCAATTCGATCTCGGGCGCTTTCCGGAAGGGGTCCGAATTGAAATAAGACACCTCGCGTACCAGACCAGAACTTTATATCCAGAGGGTATTCGCCAGATGGGGGGGCGTATTCTGATGGTCAGCAGGCCCGAACAACTTCAGGAGATCGTAGTCTCGATTTCCAAATGGGAGCAACAAAAAAGGGATATCCCCCAAAAAATTGAGACGATCACTGCGGCCGAGGTCGCATTGGGCAATCCTCAGACCTCCGCAGATTTACTTCAGCAATCCGGAAAGGTTTTTGTTCAGAAGAGCCAGTATGGAGGCGGCAGCCCTATGATTCGGGGTTTTGCGACCAATCGGGTCCTGCTGGCTGTAGATGGGGTTCGGATGAATAATGCAATTTTCAGAGGGGGAAATATTCAGAATATCATTTCCATCGACCCCTTTACGGTAAAAAATGTGGAGGTCCTTTTTGGTCCGGGTTCCGTAATTTATGGTAGTGACGCCATCGGAGGGGTGATGAACTTTTATACCAAATCCCCCCGGTTTTCCCGCACAGATTCTGTTGAGATCCAGGCAAATGCCGGTTATAGAACCGCCAGTGCAGCCAATGAACAGACCCTCCATGGGGATATAGCCATTTCCCGTGAAAAATGGGCCATGCTAACCAGTCTTACCTATAACTCTTTTGGGGATTTACGGATGGGAGAACACGGACCCGAGTCTTATCTGAGACCAGGTTATGTTGTTACGCGCAATGGGCAGGATGAGTATCAGATCAATGACGATCCCCGGACTCAGGTCCCAACGGGATATCACCAATGGAGTTTTATGCAAAAAATGGCATACAGACCCAATAACAGCTGGTCCTTTGATTTGGGATTGCACTATTCTCAAACCTCCGATCTGCCCAGATATGATCGACTGATTCGTCCTGGGGATAATGAGGCAGGACTCCGATCTGCTGAATGGGAGTACGGACCACAGAAATGGGGAATGGGAAATTTTCTGGTATCTCATAAAGGGGCAGATACTTTCTATGACCGGGTCAAACTTAGTGTAGCATATCAATTTTTTGAGGAGAGCCGGAGCGATCGGAATTTTCAGGACCCCATTCGTTTCAATACCATGGAACAGGTAGATGCATATTCCTTAAATCTCGATTTTGAAAATGGCAAAATTGGAAATTTCAACCTGTTTTACGGCGCGGAATACGTCCTGAACGAAGTGGATTCTGAAGGCTCGGAAGAAAACATCCTTACAGGACAGCAGTTCCCGGGACCCTCCCGCTATCCGGATGACTCTCTTTGGATGAGTCTCGCCGCCTATATCAATGGCACCTATCGTCTGAAGCCGAACCTCACCCTGCTTGCGGGATTGAGATACAGTCACTTCTGGATTGACGCCGATTTCGTTCAGGATTTTTACCCCTTTCCTTTTGAGGACGCTCGTTTAAACAATGGTGCCTTTACGGGGAGCCTTGGCCTGAGTTGGTTTCCCTATGAGCATACGCAGATTACGGGCAACTTCTCAACCGGATTCAGAGCCCCGAATATTGACGACATTGGAAAAGTATTCGATTCTGAGCCCGGGGCGGTGGTTGTGCCCAATCCGGACCTCGAACCCGAGTATGCGTATAACTTCGAAATTGGCATCCGGCAGAAATTAGGAGATAAAATAGTGGTAAAAGGTTCGGCCTACTACACCTATCTCTCGAATGCCCTGGTAAGACGCGATTATACTTTTAATGAAATGGATACCATTGTGTATAATGGAGTTCCGAGCAAAGTACAGGCGATTCAAAATGCTTCCAGAGCTTTCGTCTATGGAGTAGAACTCGGCTTTGATGCGACACTTCATGAGTTTTGGGGACTCAAAGGGAATCTGACCCTGGCTGAGGGTGAAGAAGAAGAAACAGACGGGACCATTACGGCTGCCCGACATGTGCCACCAACATTCGGTAATCTGGAATTGTCATGGGATAAATATCCGTGGCAGGCCGGAGTATTTTTAAATTACAATGGAGAAATCCCTTTTGAAGATCTCGCTTTGACTGAGCGGGCTAAGCCGTTTATCTATGCTGAGGATGCAGACGGAAATCCCTTTTCTCCATCCTGGTATACCTTAAACCTTCGGGCGTCCTATACCCTATGGGATCGCTATCAATTCACTTTTACGATCGAAAACCTGACCAACCAGAGATACCGACCCTATTCTTCGGGAATTGCCGCTGCCGGGTTTAATTTGATTGCGGGGTTTAACGTGCGTATTTGACATAAAAAAACCCGCACCAGAGGCGCGGGTTTTTCGATATACAGGTATTCTCACTCAAATTAGTGATCTACCGCTTTTTCAACATCTTCCTTAACCTCTTTGGTTGCTTTCTTAGCATCTTCACCCATTTCTTCCATAGCCTCACCAGCTTCTTCGGCGGCCCCTTCAACTTCATCAATGGCTTTTTCGCCAGCATCTTTCACTTCCTCTACAGCCTCATCAGCCGCTTCTTTTACATCATCAGCAGCGTCTTCAAGGGCTTCTTGAGTTTCAGCGGCAGCGTCTTTGGTTTTATCGGCAGTTTCCCTGCAAGACCCAAGAGTTAACAAAAGGGCCATCGAAAGCAATACAGCAGAAAAGATTCTTTTTTTCATAATTCAGAGTGTTTAGATTTTAATATTCAGTAATCATATACGTGAAAATATCATTTTTGGACTATCCCATCGGATTTTTCCCGAAAACTGCCGGGCCAATTCCCCTTAAAGGTCTTTAGGGTATCCTTAAAATTCACTAATTTTGCATTTTTCGAAAAATAAGGAATCAATTCCGAACCGAGATGAAATTCAAGGAATACGAAAAGTTGGATCTCCCCAGAGTTGCTGAGGCTGTTTTGGATTTCTGGAAAGCCGGAAATATCTTCGAAAAGAGCATCAGTACCCGTGAAGGAGGTACTCCTTTTGTCTTTTATGAAGGCCCCCCTTCGGCAAACGGGATGCCCGGAATCCATCATGTGATGGCCCGTACTATCAAGGATATTTTTCCCCGTTATAAAACCATGAAGGGTTATCAGGTCAGGCGCAAAGCCGGATGGGATACCCATGGACTTCCGATAGAACTGGGAGTAGAAAAGGAATTGGGGATCACTAAAGAGGATATCGGGACAAAGATTTCCGTAGAAGCCTATAATGAGGCTTGTAAAAAGGCAGTGATGCGCTACACGGATGTCTGGAATGAGATGACCGAAAAAATCGGGTATTGGGTGGATATGGAGAATCCATATGTCACTTATAAACCCAAGTATATGGAGTCGGTCTGGTGGCTCCTTAAGGAAATATTCGATAAAGGGCTTATTTATAAAGGGTATACTATTCAACCGTATTCCCCTAAGGCGGGTACGGGTCTGAGTTCTCATGAACTCAACCAGCCCGGCACCTATCAGGATGTTACTGATACTACTGTCACCGCGCAGTTTGAAGCGATTCAGGATAGCCTCCCCGGATTTTTATCCCGGGAACCCGGCCCCCTTTATTTCCTGGCCTGGACGACGACCCCCTGGACGCTTCCTTCAAATACAGCCCTTACTGTGGGTCCGAAGATCGAATACGTCCTTGTCGAAACTTTTAACCAGTATACGTTTCTGCCTTCAAAAGTAATTCTGGCAAAGGCCTTGTTAAGCACCGTTTTTTCAGGAAAATTCTATCCTCTGGATTCCGGTGAATCCTGGCCGGCGGGCGTGGAGCAGGCGAAGAAAATCCCCTATCGCATCCTTCAGAGTTTTAAGGGCTCTGAGCTTATCGGAATACGATATAAACAGTTATTGGATTACACCCTCCCTTATGAAGGAGCTCAGCACGCATTTCGAGTGATTGGGGGGAATTTTGTAACCACGGAGGATGGAACAGGCATCGTCCATACCGCTCCTACTTTTGGTGCGGATGATATGCAGGTGGCCCAGGAGGCGGTTCCTCCCGTGCCTCCGATGCTCGTCCTGGATGAGTCGGGGAGCCCCGTTCCCCTGGTAGATCTGCAGGGCAGGTTCCGACCGGAAATGGGTCCTCTTGGCGGGAAGTATGTCAAAAATGAATACTACGCAGAAGGTACTGCGCCCGAGCGATCTGTAGATGTAGAGTTGGCGATTCGCCTTAAGGAAGAAAACAAGGCCTTCAAGGTTGAGAAATACACCCACAGTTACCCGAATTGCTGGAGAACAGATAAACCCATTCTGTATTACCCGCTGGATTCCTGGTTTATAAAAGTAACAGAGGTCAGGGATCGTATGTACGAACTCAACGGTCAGATCAACTGGAAGCCGAAAGCAACCGGGACAGGCCGATTTGGAAACTGGCTGGCTTCGGCAAACGACTGGAATCTCTCCCGATCCCGTTACTGGGGGATACCCCTTCCAATCTGGAGGACTGAGGATGGTAAGGAGATGACCATGATTGGGTCTGTTTCAGAACTTAAAGCAGAAATTTCAAAGTCTCTGGAGGCTGGATTCATGGAGGAAGACCCAATGGAAGCCTTTATTCCCGGGGACATGTCTGAAGAGAATTACAACCGAATCGACCTTCATAAAAACTTTGTGGACGCTATTGTTCTCGTGGCGCCTTCAGGGAAGCCTATGAAACGCGAGAGCGACCTGATCGATGTTTGGTTTGACAGCGGATCCATGCCTTATGCCCAGTGGCATTACCCTTTTGAAAATCGGGAATATATAGATTCCGGGGCGTTTTTTCCGGCAGACTTTATCGCTGAAGGCGTAGATCAGACCAGGGGTTGGTTCTATACCCTTCACGCCATAGCTACTATGGTTTTCGACTCTGTCGCCTATCGAAATGTCGTTTCAAATGGTCTGGTGCTGGATCGGGAGGGTAAGAAGATGTCCAAACGCCTGGGTAATGCTGTGGACCCTTTTGAAACTGTAAATGCGCATGGCCCTGACGCCACCCGATGGTATCTCATCTCAAATGCCAACCCATGGGATAACCTTAAATTCGATATGGAGGGGATTGTGGAGGTCAAGCGCAAGTTCTTCGGAACCCTCTATAATACCTATTCCTTCTTTGCCCTCTACGCGAATATAGACGGCTTTTGTTATCGGGAAGACGAGATCCCCATTCAGGATCGCCCTGAAATCGACCGCTGGATTCTTTCCGAACTACACACCCTGATTCAGGAGACTGAGCGGGCATACGAGACCTATGAAGCGACGCGGGCAGCCCGGATGATTTCAGATTTTGTTCAGGAGCACCTTAGCAATTGGTACGTGCGCCTTTGCCGAAGGCGCTTCTGGAAAGGGGACTACGGTCAGGATAAGATTTCGGCTTACCAGACCCTGTTTACATGTTTGAAATGTATTTCTCAGTTAGGCGCGCCGATTGCTCCATTTTTTATGGATCAGCTCTACCGGGATCTGACGAAGGTCGCCGTACTGGATAAATCAGAGAGTGTCCACCTTTCTGACTTCCCTACGCCCAATCCGGAATATATTGACAAGGATTTGGAACGAAAAATGGCGATGGCCCAGACGATATCTTCCCTGGTGTTGTCCATTCGGCAAAAGGAGAAAATAAAAGTCCGCCAGCCCCTGCAAAAGATTATGATCCCCGTATTGGATGCCGGGGAGCGAAACGCTATTGAAGCCGTGGCAGACCTGATTAAATCGGAGGTGAATGTCAAGGAGATCGAATTGCTCGACGATGCCTCTGACATCCTGGTAAAGCGGATTAAACCGAATTTCAAAACCCTGGGCCCGCGTTATGGAAAGGACATGAAACAGATTGCCGCTGCCGTGGGGAATTTAAATCAGGAGGATATCCAGAAAATTGAACGGGAAGGCGAATTAGTGCTTGACCTTGAAGAGAAAAGTCTTAAATTACAGCTAGAAGATGTGGAAATCACTTCCCAGGATATCGAGGGTTGGTTAGTGGCATCTTCTGGTCCACTTACGGTTGCTCTGGATGTAACCATTGATGAAGGTCTGCGAAAAGAGGGGATTGCCAGGGAACTGGTCAATCGAATCCAGAATCTGAGGAAACAATCGGGTTTTGAAGTCACGGACAAAATTGACGTTAAATTTTTAAAAAACGAAATGGTCGAAGCGGCCGTAATGAGTAATTTACAGTATATTAAGTCAGAGACCCTGACTGCTGATCTCGAATTTCAGCAAGAATTAAGCGAGGGTACAGCTATTGAATTTGACGAGGTTACTACTAAATTGCTGATCCAAAAACATTGATATTATGGGACAAGATTTAAAAACACGGTATTCGGATAAGGACCTTGAAGAGTTCAGAACGATTATAGAAGAGAAGATCGAGAAGGCCAAAACACACCTGGAGCTACTTAGAAGTTCTTATATGAATGACGGGAATAATGGAACGGATGATACTTCCCCTACTTTTAAGGCGTTTGAAGAAGGTTCAGAGACTATGAGCAAGGAGGCCAATACCCAATTGGCTATCCGACAGGAAAAATTTATCCGGGACCTTAAGAATGCCCTCCTCAGGATAGAGAACAAAACGTATGGCATTTGTCGTGTCACTGGAAAACTCATCAATAAGGAACGTCTAAAACTGGTTCCTCATGCTACCCTCAGTATTGAAGCGAAGAACATGCAGAAATAAGTATAAAGGCCCTTCGGGGCTTTTTTTGGGCCTGGGTTTTCAGGGAATCTTCCTGTTTATGACACTTGCGGGGAGTTGCCTTTTTGGACAGAAACAAGTCACAAAAACACTGCTTAATCCTGAAATAAACGCCATTAGTATTGATGGTGCGCTCGCCTATGCGGTTGAACTGATTACAGAAGGGTCCCAGGAGGTAAGCGTGGAGGCGCGTATGGAAGGGGAATACGGATCTGACCTGATGGTGCTCTTTAAGGAATCCGGAACAACACTGTTTATAGAAACCCGGTTTGGTCCGAATTTTAAAATGCCCAACGATAAACTCGGAGCACATAAGGTCATCTCTGTCAAATTAAAGGTAACCCTGCCGGAGTATCAGAATGTATTCTTAAGTGGGGCGAGTTGTCAGATTAATACCTCTGGCGTCTTCAGAAACCTGGATATCGTCTTTAACGATGGAGGTTGTGACTTGTATCACCAGGCGGAAAACACCGAGGTAACTACGGGTTCAGGACCCATTACGGCCTATCTGAAGTCCGGTGTTGTAGATGCCCAATCGAAATATGGCACCGTCCTTCTGGAGCCTATCCCCGTCGGAAGTCATCACCTGAAACTCTATAGTACCCGGGGCGATATTTCGGTTAAGTCTCTTTGATGATGGGATCTCTTTTGGCCATATCGGGAGATTGGCATATAATCCCTATTTTTGGCAGATTCAAAGAAAAAGGATGAATCTTAAAAAATCCCTCCTGCTGGTGGGGCTCGTACTTCTGGCGGATCAAATCAGCAAGGTTTATATAAAAACGCACTTTGAACTCGGAGAGTCTGTTGAGGTCTTTTCGTGGTTTAAAATTCTCTTTATCGAAAATGAAGGTGCCGCCTGGGGAACTAAACTCAGTGATCTCCTGCCGGTTTCTGAGAAGACCGGAAAATTGATTCTCACCATTTTCCGATTACTGGCCATTGGCGGAATCGGATACTGGTTGTGGGATATCCTTCGTAAAAAGGCCAGTACAATACTTATCGTAGCAGTGAGTCTGATTTTTGCCGGGGCTATTGGCAATATCATCGACTCTTTATTCTATGGGCAAATCTTTGATCACAGTTTCGGCCAGATTGCCACTTTCGGTTCTGACGAGCCTTATGCAGGCCTGTTTTACGGAAAAGTAGTAGACATGCTCTATTTCCCTATGATCGATACCCTGTGGCCTGACTGGATTCCAGTTCTCGGGGGAAAGGCCTTCCGATTTTTTGAACCGGTCTTTAATATTGCCGATACCGCGATCAGCACTGGTGTGGGGATACTTCTGGTTTTTAATAAGAGTGCTTTTGAAAAACGAGACGCCTAAAAGGTATAGTATTTATCGGGTGTAATACATCCGTCAAGGGGGATGTCGGTTTCTTCTATATCCGGAATCCGTGGGAGCGGACCGAAAAAACTCAAACCTATTTTTTTGGCGTCTGGTCTGCACTGTGAAAGGAAACGGTCGTAATACCCGCCCCCATACCCCAGGCGGTTCCCGACAATATCAAAACAAAGCAACGGGACAAAAATCAGATCGAGCATCTCAGGTGTCACGGATAGGCCTGATACGGGCTCCGGTATTCCCAGGGTACTTATTTTGAGCTCGGTGGCATCCGTGAGCAGGGTATGTTCCAAATGACCTTTATCTCTGACACTAGGCAGCACGATGTTTTTGTCTTTTCCCTGAAGTACAGTAAGTAAAAAAGAGGTATCCACTTCTTTTTTTTCAGGAATACTTAGAAACAGGTGATAAAAAAAGCCATCCCAGAGAGGTAATCCGAGACAGCGATTGGCAATTTTCAAACTTTCCGCTTCTACCTGAGATTGGGAAAGGGTATTTCGGTTTTGAAGGCAGATTAATCGAAGCTGATCTTTTTGCATCGCTTCAAATTAAACCAGCACGCGGGGGAACGTTTTTTTTCAAGTGTTACTCTTTGGCTGAAACAGCGACATACACTTTGAAAAAAAGCATCAGAATCAGGTACATTCCCAGGGTAATGAGATAGTTGTCCATAAGGCGATTGCTTTTATTTTTTTAAATATAAAATAATAACGGATAATTCTCTATAAACGGTACAAAAAAATCGGTGAAATACGCAAAATTTATAGTTTTTTAACGGACCCCGGTTGTTTTTAAAACGATATTAACACAGCTTTAGTATAGCTAACCCGCTTATATTTAGCTTTCTAGGTCTAACGATTACCCCTTGTTTCCTTCAAATTTCCGATCAGAGCCTGCAAAATCTATGCATCCCTTTAATAATCTTCCTGTTTGGAGTGGGGAAGGGCTTAAAATGGCTTACAAATCTGTGGGAATAAGAAGGGGCCGTATCTTTGAAGAAGGAACCTACTTCAATGGATGAGTTTACATTGGACATACAATTGAAGACGCTGCCGGAAAGCCCTGGCGTTTATCAGTTTTTCGACGCAGAGGAGCAAATACTGTATGTCGGTAAGGCTGTTAACCTAAAAAAACGAGTCAGCTCTTACTTTACAAAAACACACCAGAACGGGAAAACCCGGGTTATGGTGCGCAAAATCCGTTCCCTGAAACACATTGTCGTCCCAACGGAATCTGATGCGCTTTTGCTGGAAAATAATCTCATTAAAAAGCATCAGCCCAGATACAATGTGTTGCTTCGGGATGATAAAACGTATCCCTGGCTCTGTATTAAAAATGAGCGATTCCCGCGAATCTTTCCTACACGGAAACGGATAAATGATGGATCGGAGTACTATGGCCCATATACTCAGATGAGAACCGTTAGGGCTTTACTCGACCTTATAAAAAGTGTGTATCCGCTGAGAACGTGTAACTACGATCTTTCAGAGGAAAAAATTCAGGCCGGAAAATACAAGGTGTGTCTGGAATATCACCTGGGGAACTGTTTGGGCCCCTGCGAAGGCTTGCAGGATGAAGCGGCTTACCAGCGCCAGGTAAATGACATCCGTGAAATTATTAAGGGAAATTTCGGGGCCTCACTGAATTATTTCCGGCACCGCATGAAACATCTGGCCTCTGCAATGCAGTTCGAGGCTGCCCAAGTGATGAAGGAGAAGATAGAGGTCCTGGAAAATTACCAGGTAAAGTCCATGGTGGTTCATCCTAAAATTTCCGATGTAGACGTATTCTCAATCATCTCTGACCCTACCCACGCCTACGTAAATTATATGCAGATCAGCCATGGACTTATTGTGCGTTCCCATACCCTGGAGATACGCAAGAAGCTACAGGAATCCGATGAGGACCTGCTCGCCCTGGCCATCGTCGATCTAAGAGAGCGGTTTGAGTCGGATTGCAAGGAGATCTACCTCCCTTTTACAGTGCCGCTTTCCCCGGATATTAAAATCAGGGTCCCCAAAATGGGCGATAAACGCAAGATCGTAGAACTCTCGGAGCGCAATGCACGCTTCTTTAGACAGGAGCGTTTTAAACAAATAAAAATTACGGATCCGGACCGGCACACCACCCGGCTGATGGAGCAGATGAAACGGGATCTGCGGCTTTCTGAGGAGCCCCGGCATATTGAATGTTTCGACAATTCCAACATACAGGGGACTCATCCGGTAGCGGCCTGTGTCGTTTTCAAAGACGGCAGGCCTTCCAAGAAAGAATACCGGCATTACAATATAAAAACCGTCACCGGTCCCGATGACTTCGCCTCAATGGCTGAGGTAGTGCACCGAAGGTACAGACGCCTGCTCGATGAAGGAGAAAGCCTTCCTCAGCTCGTTGTGATCGACGGGGGAAAAGGGCAACTTTCTGCGGCACTGGAGAGTCTGGAAAGGTTGGGCCTCAGGGGGCGTGTAGCCATAATCGGTATTGCCAAAAGACTGGAGGAAATATACTTTCCACAAGACCCGATTCCGCTCTATCTGGATAAGAAATCAGAAAGTCTTAGGGTTGTCCAGCAGCTGCGCAATGAGGCCCATCGTTTCGGGATTGCATTCCACAGAAAAAAGCGGAGCAATGCGGCCATTAATTCTGCCCTGGAAAATATAGAGGGAATCGGCGCAAAAACCGCTGAGCAACTCCTGCGCAAGTTTAAATCTGTCCGGCGTATTCGCGAGAGTTCACTCGAGCAGCTCAGCGCAGTTGTGGGGCCTTCAAAAGCGCGTAAAGTTTATGAAAGTTTACGCGAATAAAGTACCTTCACTCCATGCGCAGTATTTTGTTTATTCTCCTTGCCATGCCCTTTTTGGCATTTCCTCAGGCACCGACCCCGGCGCCTCAGCAGGATATTAAGGTGGGCCTGGTTTTGAGTGGGGGAGGCGCGAAAGGAATGGCTCATATCGGAGTGCTCAAAGTCATAGAAGAAGCCGGGGTGCGTATCGATTATATAGGTGGGACGAGTATGGGTGCCATAGTGGGCGCCCTGTATTCCTCCGGGTATTCTGCCACTCAACTCGATTCCCTTTTCAAGAGTAATGATTTCAGCGTGCTCATACAGGACGAATTGCCCCGAACGGCGAAACCGTTTTACGAGAAAGAGGCTGCCGAGCGCTATGCCCTGACCTTGCCCTTCCAAAAATTTAAGGTGAGTATTCCCGCCGCCCTTTCAGGGGGTCAGAATATTTACAACGAACTGGTACAGGCGCTATACCATGTAAAGGATATTTCTGATTTTAATGATTTGCCCATCCCATTTTTTTGTATTGCTACTGATGTGGAAACCGGGGAAGAAGTTTTGCTTAACAAAGGGTATTTGCCCGAGGCGATAATGGCCAGCGGTACGTTCCCCTCCCTCTTTATGCCTGCTGAAGTAGATGGCAAAATACTCATCGACGGGGGGGTCCTGAACAATTATCCGATCGATCGTGTCCGGGCTCTTGGGGCCGACATCATTATTGGGGTGGATGTACAGCACGGCCTCAGGGTAAGGGAAGAACTCAATTCGGCTACAGAAGTACTCTTACAGATTAACAATTACCGCACAGTCGGACAAATGAAGGAGAAGCGCCTGAAAACAGATGTCTACATAAAACCCGATATGGCGGAGTATTCCGTCATTGACTTTGAAGCCCAGGACAGCATTGTGGCGGAAGGAACCCGGGCAGCGAGAAAGGAGTGGGATGCTTTAAAGGACGTTGCGGGTAAACAAATCTCCGTAACGCGGAGACCTCCGAAAACAAAAACTGTGGATTCTTTAATCATAAATCGCCTGATAATTCGGGGAAACAGCAGTTACTCCAGAGGTTTTATCAAGGGCAAGCTGCGATTTGATCTGGCCGAAAAAATTGCCTTTAAGGACTTGCAGGACGGGATTGTCAACCTGGCGGCAACAGATAATTTTGCAACCATCAGATATGAACTCATCTCCAACGGTATTGGAGAAGACCTGGTTCTTCATCTTCAGGAAGATCCCGTACAGTCGTTTATTCGATTTGGCCTGCACTATGACGACCTTTATAAAACGGCGGGCCTGCTTAATTACACCAAGAAAAAATTACTCGCGGATGACGATCTGTTATCACTGGATTTGATTTTGGGAGATCACATCCGCTACAATGTCAAATACTTTGTAGACAAAGGGAGTTATTGGAGTTTCGGGATTAATTCCAGGTATAACAGTTTCGATGAAGAGGTCGATTATAGTGTAATTCAACAGAATTTCAGCACCCGTCAGAACCCGGATATCAATGTCATCAATCTGGATGTTACCGATCTGACCAATCAGATTTTCATGCAAACCACCCTCAGGGAAGAATTCGCCTTTAGCCTGGGCGTGGAACACAAGCTGCTTAAATACAGTACCCGAACCCTGAATCAATTGCCGGAAGGGGAGGGTAATCCGGGCTTGCAGGATTCTGATGGGCGTACGTATTTTGAAAACAGCAACTACTACAGTGCCTTTGGGCAGTTAACCCTGGATACTTATGACGACAAGTATTTCCCTTCCCGCGGCCTGTATTTTGATGGAGATTTTCACCTCTATCTGTTTTCGTCTGATTTTAATGATAATTTTTCCGAATTCTCTATTGCAAAAGCCCGGATGGGTGCGGCTTTTCCACTTTGGTCAAAGCTGAGTCTGAATCTTGAAACAGAAGGAGGGTTTAAGCTGGGGGTTTCAAGTATCACTTCCATGGATTTTGTCCTCGGGGGTTTTGGAGCTGAGATGATCAATAATTTTGTGCCTTTTCTCGGATATGATTTTCTGAGCCTCCCTGGGAATAGTTATGTAAAAGCCTATGGGCGTCTCGACTGGGAATTTGCCCGGAACCATCACTTTATGTTTTCATTGAATTATGCCAATGTGGAGGATGATCTGTTCAGAACCGGGGAATGGTTTACCACCCCGGACTATTCTGGCTATGGTATCGGATACGGCTGGGCCTCTTTTTTCGGCCCGGTACAAATGCTGTATTCCTGGTCCCCCGAAACGGACAACAATGTCATATTCTTCAGTGTGGGATATTGGTTCTAAACAGGGTGTGCATTTCATTGCCGGCACTTTTTTTGACCCGTCGCTGAATCCGTTTCAATTCTCGGAATTCATCAGGGCCTGTTACAGACCGCATATGAGTGCTCCGACTCGTCGTTTTTTCCGATATTTGTGTAAAGAATAAATCGTGATTGTAATGAGATCGGATATTACCCCCCCACTTAAGGGCGATGTGGTAAGCAGCTTTTACGGACCGCACCAGCGGATCTTTAAATTTCGCAGACCGTAGTATTCTAACCGATTAAATAAAAATATCATGTCATTAGTAGATAACACTTCATTAAAATTACCAAAAGAGAATCCGGACGCACAAGACTTTCTTCCCCTGCTCGGAACAGATCATGTGGAATTATACGTCGGGAATGCCAAACAGGCTGCGCACTATTATATGTCTGCCTGGGGATTTCAGCCCCTGGCCTACGCCGGTTTGGAAACCGGAATGAAGGACCGCGTTTCTTATGTCCTGCAACAGGACAAAATCCGATTAGTCCTCACTTCCCCTCTAAAACCAGGCGGAGATATTAACAGACATATCGATCAGCATGGGGACGGCGTAAAGGCTATTGCCCTGTGGGTTGACGATGCCAGCAGGAGTTATGAGGAAACCGTGAAAAGAGGGGCTGAAAGTTATTTTGAGCCAAAAACCCTGAAAGATGAATTCGGAGAAGTGGTAGTGTCCGGAATTCACACCTATGGGGAGACCGTACATGTTTTTGTGGAGCGATCGAACTACAACGGACCCTTTATGCCGGGGTATCGCGCCTGGAATCCCTTTTATAAACCGGAGTCCACAGGGCTGAAGTTTATCGATCATATGGTCGGAAACGTCGGGTGGAATGAAATGAACAAATGGGTAGCCTTTTACGCTGAGGTTATGGGATTTGCCCAATTGATCTCCTTTGATGATAAAGACATTTCCACAGATTACACGGCCCTGATGAGCAAGGTTATGAGCAATGGAAATGGACGTATAAAATTTCCGATCAACGAACCTGCTGAGGGCAGGAAGAAATCTCAAATTGAGGAGTATATTGAGTTTTACAATGGGGCGGGCGTGCAGCACATGGCCATGGCGACGGACAATATCATAGAGACAGTGTCGGCATTAAAGAACCGGGGTATTGAATTCCTCACTGTTCCGGCGACCTACTATGAAGATGTCCTCGACCGGGTGGGAGAAATAGATGAGAAGTTAGAGCCTTTGAAAGAACTGGGCATATTGATAGATCGGGATGATGAAGGCTATCTGCTACAGATTTTTACAAAACCCATTTTGGACCGGCCGACCCTTTTTATTGAGATCATTCAGCGAAAGGGAGCCAAATCCTTTGGCAAAGGTAATTTTAAAGCTCTTTTCGAGGCGATTGAAAGAGAACAGGAATCCAGAGGCACGCTCTGACCTGTAAGTTCTTAATGAATTCTGAAATTCAGAGGCCAAACCGATAAAAGATTGTTAAGAGCGAAGTTAAAGTCCGTTAAAATGGAGGATGTGCCTGAAATGATGTTTTATTTTTGTTGCTAATCAAGGGGTGGTTCCCTTGGAACTTTAAGTATTGGTTTTTCATATTTTAAAGTTTGGTTGGTTATTTAGGAAAAGCCCCGGTCGACTGATCGGGGCTTTTTTTGTTTTCCCTGCAGTTTTTTGAGCCTATAAATTCCGACCTTGTGGACAATACAATGAGAACATCGGTGGTTATCTTTATCGAAAATACGTTGGGTTCGCTTCGGGCAATCATATTTTTACCAAATTTGTCATGATTATGATGGCATCTCGTCTTCTGTCTGCCGTGGTTTTTTTTGGTCTGAGCTTAAGTGCTCTGAACGCCCAGTATCGTTCCAATCCCGATTCTGTCTTTGAAAATTCCGCTTTTAAACCCGGAGAATGGCTGAAATTCAGAGTTCATTATGGCATCTTTAATGCCAGCTATGCAACCTTGCACCTGACTTCTGAAACCCTTGGAAACACTCAGGTTTACCATGTAGTGGGCTCTGGAAAAACTACAGGATTGGCCAGTGTTTTTTTTAAGGTGGATGACCAGTATGAGAGTTATTTCGGGAAAGCTGATGGCAGGCCCTACCGTTTTATCCGTAAAATTGATGAAGGAGGGTATACCCGTGATGTGGAAATCAATTTCGATTATTCTCAAAACAAGGCCCTCTACCACGATAAGAAGAAGGAAAAGAAAATGCAATTCGACATTGCGTATTCTATACAGGACCTGATTTCGGCTTTTTATTATTTAAGGAATGCTTATCAAGCCAGTGATCTGGTCGAAGGGGAAGATCTGGAACTGGATGTGCTTTTCGATGATGATGGGATTTTTACTTTCCGACTAAAATATTTAGGGATTGAAACCCTCAAGACCAAATTCGGGAAAGTCGAATGTCTGAAATTTCGGCCTGTCGTTCAGTCTGGAAGGGTTTTTAAAGAAGAGGAAAGCCTATCTTTGTGGGTGTCAAACGACAAGAATAAGATTCCTATTCGTATACAGGCGGATCTTCTGGTAGGATCGATCAAAGCGGATTTGGAGGCCTACAACAGCCTTAAGAATCAATTCAAAATAATTTTAGACTGACGGGTCCAATGGAGGACAAAGCGCAAATCGAAAAACAAATTCAGCTGCTGGGAGAAAAATTCAGTGATTCCGGCCAAAATTTGGGCGCATACCTCGATGGGCTCTTATACCAACGCTACCTCACCTACTGGGATTATATCCACCTTGACACGCTTTTAAGTCTGCAGGTGCCCCGAACGCATTTCCCCGACGAGGAAATCTTTATTATGTACCACCAGATTACCGAGTTGTACTTCAAACTAATCCTTCATGAACAAAAACAACTGGTGGAGGACGAATCTGGAAACGCGGTGAGTTTTACGGAAAAACTAAACAGGATCAACAATTATTACAAGGCCCTGATATCCTCCTTCAGCATTATGGTTCGCGGGATGGAACCCGGGCAGTTTATGCGCTACCGTATGGCCTTGCTCCCCGCCAGTGGATTTCAATCGGCCCAGTATCGCATGATCGAGATTTATGCTACCCCACTGGAACTGCTGGTGCACGCTTCAGAGCGTGAAAATTTTTCATCTGAAAACACTATCGAGGAGCTCTATGAGCATATTTACTGGAAAAAAGGAGCTACAGAGAAGAGTACTGGTGAGAAAACACTGACCTTAAAGCAGTTTGAAAAGAGATACACCCCAAGGTTCCTTCGGATGGCCCATCAGGTTAAAGGTAGGACCATCTACGAGAAATACTTAAATTTACCGCCGAAAAGCAAGCATAATAAAGCGCTGCGGAAAGCGTTACAACTGATGGACCTCAATGCCAATGTCAACTGGCCGCTTATGCACCTCGGTTCCGCATATCGTTATCTGAATCGGGAAGCGCAGAAAGTTGAGGCCACAGGAGGGACAAACTGGAAAAAATATCTTCCGCCCGGATTTCAGAAAATCATTTTTTTTCCTGAAGTCCACAAACCGGAAACCATTGAAAATTGGGGCAAACAATGGGTGGAGCACGGGCTCAACCCTGAAAAACAACATTGACGAATGCGATTGTATTGGGGCATAGTATTGATATCTCTGGGGGTTTTGTCCTGCGGGGATTCTACTTCAGAAAAAACGACATTGAATACTGTCAATCCCGCCGTAGAAAAACAGGTGACGAAACCTTCGATGGCTTATGGATTTAACCTCGATGAGTTTGAGGTCGTGGCAGATACGATTCGTTCTGGAGACAGTTTTGGGGAATTAATGCTCGAAAATAAGGTGGAATATCCGAAGATTTACGAGTTGACCCAGCGCTACAAGGATACCTTTGACGTGAGGCGGATCCGGGTTGGAAAACCTTATATGATTCTGAAGTCTAAAGACACTACTCAGGGGGCACAGGTATTTATCTATGAGCAGGACCCTATAAATTATACGGTCGTGGACTTTCGGGATTCCGTGATCGCCTATAAAAAGCAGCGGCAGGTCACCTTTGTTCAAAAGGAGGCCTCGGGAGTCATTCCGGACGGGGGATCCCTTTCCAATGTTATTGTAGAACAGGGACTGGATTATTACCTGACCTACGACTTGTCTCAGATCTATGCCTGGACGATTGACTTCTTTAAGCTCAACCCCGGAGATAAGTTTAAGATTGTTTATCAGGAAAAATATATCAACGACAGTATATATGCGGGGGTAGGCCCAATTGAGGCCGCCTATTTTGAGCATAACGGACAGCCGTTTTATGCCTTTTCTTATATGAATGATTCTTTGGACGTCCGGGAATATTACGATGAGGAGGCGAATAACCTGCGAAGAACCTTTCTCAGAGCCCCATTAAAATTCGGGCGTCTTTCTTCCCGATATAACCTCAAGAGAAAAATTCGCTATTACGGTTACAAAGTCAGACCTCATAAAGGAACGGATTATGCGGCGCCTATTGGCACCCCGATTTTAGCCACTGCAGACGGGGTGGTCACCGAATCGACCCGTAGAGGCGGGAACGGGAAATACGTTAAAATTCGTCATAACGGAACCTACAGTACCCAGTATTTACACATGAAGTCGCAAAAAGTAAAACAAGGGGAGTTTGTGCGTCAGGGAGATGTCATCGGATGGATTGGTATGACCGGGAATACAGGAGGCCCGCATGTGTGCTATCGGTTCTGGAAGAACGGCAGGCAGGTAGATCCGCTTCGGGAAAAACTACCGGCTGCAGAGCCCCTGGCAGAAGAGCTCAGACCAGAGTATTATGGATTTATCAATCCGCTTAAAGATCAGTTGGAATGCATAGAGTATCCCTCTGCTGCGTCCATGGAAGATCTGGTCACCCTAAATTAAAATACCGAATGCCCCTACCGAAAATTGATCCCACCCAATCTGAAAGCTGGAAGAAGCTTCAGGCGCACTACTCCGAAATACAATCCAAACACCTCAGAGCCCTTTTTTCCGAAGATCCCCAGCGCGCCTCTGAATTTGGCATTGAATGGGAAGGGTTTTGGGTAGATTACTCCAAAAACAGGGTCACTGAAAAGACGATGGCGTTGCTTCAGGATCTCGCCCTGGAATGCGGCCTGAAAGAGGCTATTTCAGCCTATTTTAAGGGAGATCCGATCAATGAGACAGAGGATCGCGCAGTACTCCATACAGCCCTCAGGGCGGCAGCAGGGGATTCTCTGATTTTGGACGGGACTGATGTCGTTAAGGAAGTCCAGGATGTGCGAAAACAGCTCCAAATATTTAGTGAAGAGATAATAGCAGGGGTCCGTAAAGGGTATACCGGCAAGGCTTTTACCGATGTGGTGAACATTGGGATTGGCGGTTCAGATCTGGGACCCGTCATGGTCACGGAAGCGCTTAAACACTACAGGAATCACCTCGGGCTGCATTTTGTAAGTAATGTGGATGGGGATCATGTGTATGAAACCCTTAAAGGCCTGGATCCGGAAACCACATTGTTTATTGTGGTCTCCAAAACCTTTACAACCCAGGAAACACTCACCAATGCCCTGACGATTAAAAAATGGTTCCTCAAAAATGCTTCGGAACAGGATGTGGCCCTTCATTTTGCAGCAGTTTCGACCAACACAAAACAGATCTCAGATTTTGGGATTACGCCGGAGAATATCTTTCCAATGTGGGATTGGGTAGGGGGACGGTTTTCCCTATGGAGCGCCGTAGGCCTTTCTATTTGTCTGGGAATCGGGTATGCTCGTTTTTCCCAGTTGCTCGAAGGCGCCCGGAAAATGGACAGACACTTTCAAACGACATCATTTGAAGGAAATATTCCTGTGGTTCTGGCCTTGCTCAGCGTTTGGTACAATAATTTTTTTGGGGCAGAGACCGAAGCAGTTATTCCGTATTCTCAATACTTGCAGTCCCTTCCCGCTTATTTGCAACAAGGGGTGATGGAGAGTAATGGGAAGCGCGCTGACCGCAATGGAAAAGCCGTGGGTTACCAGACCGGAACCATAATCTGGGGAGCACCGGGCACGAATTCGCAACATGCCTTTTTTCAGCTTATCCACCAGGGTACCAAACTGATCCCGGCAGATTTTATCGGTTTTAAACGACCCCTCCATGGCGACATGGATCATCACGACAAATTGATGGCGAACTTTTTCGCCCAAACCGAAGCCCTGATGAATGGAAAGGATGCGGCGGAGGTGGCTGCGGAACTCAAAGCTCAGGGATTATCGGAAGGCGCAATTCAGGAACTTCTTCCTTTTAAAATATTCGAGGGCAACAAACCCACAAATACATTTCTTATCGATACCCTGACGCCGGAGCGCCTTGGGTCACTTATCGCCATGTATGAGCATAAGATTTTTGTTCAGGGCGTCATTTGGAATATTTTCAGTTACGATCAGTGGGGCGTGGAGCTGGGCAAGCAACTTGCAAAGACCATCCTGAGGGAATTAGAGGATGGAATGCCCGGAAATCACGATGCCTCTACCACACTGTTAATGGCTTCTTACCGCGATTTGAAGGCATAAAATCACCCGATTAAATTTCTGATATTTTTCGCGTCCTTCACTTAGGCTGTCGGGGGTTTTATTGTTAATTTTGTCTTAAAATTATTTAACCTTCTGTTAATGCAAAAGTGGGTGATATGCCTCATTTTTGCAGCGGTTTAAAGCTTTAAGAACACCAATATGAAAAGACTAATTCTAATCCTAATTACTGTGCTGAGTGCTTCCTTTGCATTCGGGCAGGGAGTTACCACTGCGAACATGCAGGGTTCGGTATTGGACGAACAGGGTGAACCCTTGTTCGGAGCCAACATTGTAGCTATTCACACCCCGTCAGGGACTACCTACGGGGCGATTGTAAATGAAGATGGACGCTTCTATTTACCCAATATTCGGGTTGGCGGACCCTACACGGTCAACGTGACTTACGTGGGCTTCCAGGAGCAAAGCTTCGATGGAATTGATCTGGGCCTTGGTCAAAGTTACAACCTGAAAGTTGTGATGGTTGAAGGAGTGCAGCTCGAGGAAGTGGTGGTAACCTCCGTGAGAGGTGGGATTATTGATCCGGACCGCACAGGACCGGCGGTTAACCTCAGTCGGGAAACGATCGATGCCCTGCCGACAATTACAAGGAGCATTAACGATTTTACCCGGCTTACGCCCCAGTCGAACGGTACGTCCTTTGCGGGTACCTCCAGCAGGTTTAACAACTACACCATTGACGGGAACATCTACAACAACAACTTCGGCCTTGGCAGTGGCCAGTTCGCCGGTTCAAACCCTATCTCTCTTGACGCTATCGAGGAGGTTCAGGTCAACCTGGCGCCATACGATGTGCGTCTGGCCGGTTTCACCGGGGCATCCGTAAACGCCATTACCAAATCAGGAACCAACGAATTCAAAGGGTCTGTATACTATTTTTTCCGAAACGATCAGATGGTTGGGAATAAACTCAGGGATATCGAGTTGAATCGGGGAGATTCACAAGTCGATATTAAAGGGTTTTCCCTCGGCGGACCCATTATCAAGAATAAGCTGTTCTTTTTTGTGAGCTACGAAGAAGAAGATGAAGCCGTACCGGGCTTTACCCGTGTGGCATCCCGGCCCGGACTTCCGCCGGATGGGCTTGTTGTATCCAGGGTACCTGCGTCCAACCTCGATTTTATACAGGAAAGGATGCAATCCCTGTACGGATACCAAACAGGACCATATGAAAATTATCCGTTTGCTTCAACCCAGACCCGCTTCAACGCCCGCCTGGACTACAATCTGAATCAGGACAACAAGTTCTCTCTGCGTTACAATTCGTACAGAGCGGCTACAGACGTCCGCATAAACGGGAATTCAAACCGGTACCTGGCGACCCGCTATCGCAATACCAGCAGGCAAGACATCGAAGCGATTACTTTTGCCAATGCAAACTATACCAACGACAGGAATGTGGATTCGTGGGTCGGGGAATGGATTTCCAGGATCGGCGAAAACATGTCGAACAACCTTACGGTTGGATACACCTCCATCACGGACCCTAAACGCGGGATCCCCGGCGGACAGGACTTCCCCTTTATCGAGGTTCTGGAGCCTGATGCAGGAGGTAACTTGTTGTATTACACGGCTCTTGGGAACGAACTTTTCACAGTGGGAAACTTGCTGGAGAACAATGTGTTCAATGCCACAAACAATTTCTCAATCTATAAAGGAAGGCATACCTATACTATAGGGGCCAACTTTGAATACATGACCTTTAAAAATGCATTTAACCCCTCCTTTAACGGACACTACAGGTTTACAAGCTATGATAGTTTTGTAGAAACGGTCATCAACCAGACCCCGGGAGCTTTTCCGGATGCTTTTGCCAAAGGCTTTGCCCTGGACGGCTCATCGACTCCTCCTGTGGATGAAACCAAATTCGGACAATTCGGAGTGTATTTCCAGGATGAGTTCCAGGTGACGGATAACCTCAAGCTGACCGGGGGGCTCCGGATTGATTTTCCTTTCTACCCAACTGATATTCCAAGGAACGAATTACTGGATGACCTGGACAAAACCTTTACAGACAGGGATGGGAACACCTTTACCCCAGATGTAAGCCAGTTTCCAAAAGTGAAGCCGCTCTTTTCTCCGAGAGTTGGTGCAAACTGGGATGTCAATGGAGAGGGAACGACTCAGGTTCGCGGAGGTACCGGGATCTTCTCAGGACGAATTCCTTTTGTTTGGCTCAGCAACCAGGTAAACGGTTCCGGAGTGGTACGCGGAGGCCTCGGTTTTGAAGGACAGGATGTGGCAGACGCCTTTGGACCTGACTATGTCTTTAATCCCGACGTGACCTTTGGAAACCCCACCGACCCTTCCCAGACCCTATCCAATGAATTGAACCTGACAGACCGGGATTTTAAACTGCCACAAGTCTGGCGGACCAACATCGGAGTAGACCATAAATTGCCCTGGGGAATCACGGGCACCCTTGATTTCATTTATTCCAAAGACCTCACCACCCCCATTGTCTATAATCCGGTACTTCGTGAGCCAGATGGCTTCCTCGCCGGACCCGATCAACGTCCTTACTGGGATGGAGGATATTCTAACGATCCCGATTTCAGAAACGTCTTCTACCTGACCAATGCGGAAAAGAAAGCGGATTACATTTCCCTTACGGCACAGTTGCAAAAGGAATTTGACAACGGGTTCTACGCGATGATTGCTTATACACTTTCAAGATCCAGGGATTTGGCTGCTTCCGGGGGGTCTCAGGCAGGTTCTTTATGGACCGCTGATGTTCAGGAAGACCGAAATGACCCGGAACTTAGTTTTGCGAGTTTCGATCAACCCAACCGCTTCATTGCCAACCTGAGCTATCGCACGAAAAACAGTACGATTTCCCTCTTCTGGGAAGGGGGCGAAAACGGGCGGTTCAGCTATACGTACTCGGGTAACTTCGGCGATAATTCCAATCGCCTGATCTATATTCCGAATGATGCTTCAGAATTGAATTTTGAAGAATTTACTTTGGATGGTGGACTGGTTACTGCCCAGGCGCAGGTTGACTTTTTCAATGATTACATTGACCGGGATGAGTATCTGGATGCTAACCGGGGTAGTGTGGCCCAGAGGAACGGGGCCAAAAATCCCTGGCTGAACCGGTATGACCTGAGGATTACCCAGGATATCCAGCTTACTAAGAATGAGAAGCACAAGATCCAGTTCTCATTGGACTTCCTCAACATCGGAAACATGCTTAATTCAGATTGGGGCGTGCCTCAGTTTGCCTTCCAGCAAACACCTTTGAATTACCGGGGAAGAAATGATGCAGGAGAACCGGTCTATCGGTTAAATACGATCCCGGGAACTACGGAATTCCCAACTTCAACCTTCAGACCCTCAACGAATATTGCGGATACCTGGAGACTTCAGGTAGGGGTTCGGTATCTTTTTAACTAAGAATTGCCTCCAGGTTCTAAAACCCCGGTCGTGAGACCGGGGTTTTTTTTCAAAAAAGAATACCTTTAAGGCTAAATCTTAGACAATGGAAATTCTTCAAACCGTTCATTCCTATCTGGCCTACGTTGCGCTGGCGGTACTTTTTTTCGCCGTGGCAAACGCCATTCTCGGCCTTGTAGGCAATAAAATATTTACAATGGAAAAGGATCTGAGAATCAGTCTTTTCGCACTGATAATCAGTCATATTCAGCTTCTGATAGGTCTGGCGCTTTACTTCGTTTCTACCAGTGGGTTTAAGGCCATACAGCTCGTGGGAATGGAAACGATCACTTCCAATCCGGCGGCCCGCCTGCTCGCCCTGGAACACCCCCTGATCAATATTATAGCCGTAGTCTTAATAACCATAGGTTGGTCCCGACATAAAAAATTCCTTGAGGGAAGTAAAAAATTCCGCAGTATCGCCATTTTTTATGGTCTTGGCTTGCTCTTAATCCTCAGTCGTATTCCCTGGGGTCAATGGTTTAATTAGCCTTTACCCCTGCAGGGCGAATGATGTAGGCAAACACAGGGAAGTGGTCGCTATACCCGCCCTGATACAGGCCCCCGGCATACGTTCGGAAGGGATACCCCTGATAACTACCTGATGCTGTTTTCAGGTAATCGGCCTGGAAAATGCCAGCTTTCCAGAAGCGGTACCCCTCTGCGGCTTTTCCCCTCCAGGCCCCACTAAAAAGAATCTGATCGAAGAGGTTCCATCGATCCCTGTAAGCCAGGGTTCCCAACCCTCTTCTATACGCCCTGGAGAGGGGGTTGTAGAGCATGCGATTCTGAGACTGTTCATTTTTCCGTGAATTTCCGCTGAGAATACCGAGGCTTGCATCTTTCGGATTGTCGTTAAAATCACCCATAGAAATGATTTTTATATCCGGATGGCGGTAAATGAGGGAATCGATCAGGTGGCGCTGAAGCAGGGCAGCGGCTTTGCGGTACTCCCGGCTCCGGAGCGGCCCCCCGCCCCGGGAAGGCCAGTGATTTACCAGAATGCCTATAAAATCTGTATCCAGATATCCGAGGACAATTAACTGATCCCTCGTGTATTTGCGGACCCCGGCTTCATCGTATAGCAACAACCGGACGCTTTTACTTTCTTCCGGAAAAAAACGGTCCTGGCGATAGAGTAGCCCTACATCAATTCCTCTGGGATCCGGGGAATCAAAATGGACAACACCATAGGGAAAGGATCGCAGGGCCGGCTGTTGAATCAGGGTATCTAGCAGCCCTTCGTTTTCCACTTCACATACCCCAATGATGTCCGGAGGATTCACCCCCATATCCCTTCCGATTTCAGCAAGGGTTTGAGAGAGATGCTGTAGTTTTTGAGCCAGTCTCGGACCAGTCCAATGGTCTGCACCCCCGGGAGTTCGGTCATCGTCTAAAGTCAGGGAATCATTCCGGGTATCAAAGAGATTTTCCAGGTTGTAAAAGGCAATGGTGCGAATCAGGTATTGACTTTTCCCGTCGCGCATCGCACTTTCAGTGTTCTGACAGAGAAGCCCGTGGTTACATAACACTCCAAGCAGGGCAAAAGCCATTCGGTTTTTCATTTCATTTCTGCCAAATCTAAAAGGAGTATCTGCAAGGCCAATGCACAGCGGCAGACGAATTTCGCCCTGTTTCAAACCGTCATTCTCTACATGTTAGTATTCAGACTATTCCGCAAAACCTTTTGTCATGGGCTGGTTCTATGGGCAAGTTTTGCGCTGGGAGCACAGCAGTCGGGCCTGAGAGGCAAGGTTGTGGATGCGCATTCCGGGGAGGTACTCCGGGGTGTTCAGGTGAAGTTGACAGGTCAGGGAACAGAGGTGCTCACCGATTCTCGGGGGATTTTCTTTCTCACTCCCCAGAGGCCTCTGACCCTTGTAAATTGTAGTTTCTTCCTGGAGGGGTATGCGGACAGGGCTTTTACAAAACTCGATATTTCCCGGGGGTTGGATATGGGTATAATAGCTATGGAACCTGAGCCGGAACAGGCCTTTAAGGAAAACCTTATCCCCTTGAGTGAGACCGATGTTTTTGAAGAAGATGTGATTGAAGGTAGTTCGGGGTTTCTCCATGCAGGTCGGGATATCTTTCTCAACAGAGCTGCTTTTGATTTTAGCCCTGCCTTTTTCAGGATACGGGGCTATGACAATAGGAATGCGGCGGTATTTCTCAATGGGATTCCTATGAATCGATTTTCAAATGGGCGTCCCCAATGGAATACCTGGGGCGGCCTGAACGACGTGACCCGGAATCAGCAGTATTCTATAGGGCTTCAACCCTCTGAAGCCGGATTCGGAGGAGTTATGGGAACTACGGCTATCCATATCAGCCCGGCAACTGTCCGAGAAGGCTTCCGGTTGACCGTGAGTGCCTCGAACCGCAATTATGGGGGTCGGCTTATGGCTACGTATAATTCGGGCATGGGTAAGGGTAAATGGGGTTTTCTGACTTCGATGTCCAAAAGGGCGGCCGGACAGGGATATATGGAGGGCACCCCATATGACGCCTATTCTGTTTTAGGCGGAATCGCTTTCAAGCCGGACCCACAACACGAAGTGACTCTTGTCGGTATTTATGCTTCCAATCTCAGGGGGCGGTCTTCAGCCCTGACAGCTGAAACTCTGGCCCTCGGTGGCAGGTTGTACAATCCCTACTGGGGGTGGCAGGGGGGTAAAGTTCGAAATTCCCGTATGCGTTATATCGCTGAACCCTTCATCGGCCTCAGATATCATTACTCTGGCCCCACTTTGCGATATTCGATGGCAGCAGCCTACAGGGAAGGCATTCAGTTCCGGACGCGTCTCTCGTATTTCAATGCCCCAAATCCGGACCCAGTGTATTACAGGAATTTACCGAGCTTTTATTGGAACAGCCCGGTCGGTCCGAACCTGCAGAGCGCAGAGGCGGCAAGGGAAGGATTCACAGGCTCCAGTCAAATAGACTGGGAAGGACTCTATAGGGTCAATACCCGGGGAAAACCGGATCAGGAAGCTTCGTATATCCTGCAGGCAGATTGCAGTGAAGAAAAACAATTTTCGGGGAACACTTTTGCAGCCTGGGATATCACAAAGGTTTGGCGGTTGCGGGCCGGAGCCCTCCTTCAGCAATCCACAATTCAGAATTACGGACGCCTGGACGATCTCCTTGGAGCTGCTTTTCACCAGGATGCGGATCCTTTTAGTGCCACAAGAAATGATCTGGAGGGTTCCCCCGAAAAGAAGCAGGGCGACCGAATCGGATATGACTACAACATTGGGGTAAGTCAGTGGCAGACATTCGTCGCCCTTGAGGTCTCCGGGGCGAAGGGGACTGCCTATATCAGCGGGCAGGCCGGAAAAACGCGATATCAGCGAACAGGAAATTTTTTGAATGAAAAGTATCCTGAGGCTTCTTTGGGTACCGGGAAACACAGGGTTTTTGAAGACTATGGGGTTAAAGGGGGCGGGAGCTATCAGATTACCGGAAGACATTGGTTGCAAATAAACAGTGCATTTCTCCGTCGTCCACCCGTGTTGAGAAATGTCTTTATCAATCCCCGGGAGCACCGTGGTTTTGTTGAGAATCTAGAAAGTGAAAGTCTTGCCTCTGCGGAGGTATCCTATTTTCTGAGGGGAACAGTGCTCACTTCCCGCCTGAGCGGGTACTATACCCGCGTAATGGATCAGAGCAGGGTGAATTTCTTTTTTTCAGATACGGGTCATGGCTCAGGGTTCATTCAGGAGATCGCTACCGGCATGGATGTCCTTCACAAGGGTATCGAACTGGGGATGGAGCTGGATTTGAGTCCTTCGGTCCAACTCAGCACTGCGGTCGCTTTGGGGGAATTCACTTATGCGAGCGACCCGGATCTTAAAATGTATTTTTTACCGGGAGATCAGCCCGGGGATATCCGTCAGGCGGAGGGTAGTCTATCTCTGGGCCCGGCTGCTCTGAAGGGGCACCCATTTTCTGCGGGGCCTTCCCGGGCATTTAGCTTAGGCCTTCATTACCGGGGTTCTGGGTATTGGTGGGTGGGGACAACGCTGAACTATCTATCCGGCCAATATCCATCACCTTCTTTTTTACGTCATACCCGGAGTTTTCTCCTGGATCCCGAAACCGGGGATGAGTGGGATGGAATTCTGAGGGAACAGTACCCGAAGGCCTTGCGACAACAGGAGCTTCCCCCGGTCTATCTCTTAAATCTACTGGGAGGAAAGTCGTGGAAAAAGGGACCAAATTATGTCAGTCTCTTCCTCAGTGTCGCCAATCTCCTGGATTCTTTTTACCTCTCCGGAGGCTATCAATCCGGAAGAAATGGGAATCTGAAACAATGGTATGAAGATCAATTGAGTGGTAACCCTTCATTTGGTCCGCGCTACTGGCCCGGGTTTGGGAGAACTTTTTTTATCAATCTAAGCTGGAGTTTTTTATGAAGTCAGGATGTAATTACCTGCCCGCCTTGTTGTTTTTCACAGGGTTAATTGCCGGAGTGCCCGTCGGGTGTCAACCCGAACTGGGTATGGATCCGCCAGAGCCGGATTGTTCCGGGTTTGGTTTTAAACCGATAAGCCTGACACAACTCAAAAGGTACTACCCCGGGGAGACAAACCAAATTTCTGATTCGCTCCAATGGGAAGCTGTAGTGGTCTCTACGGATGCCACTTCAAATATTTTCGGTGAAATTTACCTGCAGGACGCTGCGGATATTGAGGCCGGGGGGCTTGTCTTTTACACGGATCTTTTAGAAACCCATTCACGGGTCCCTTTGGGGAGCAGCGTTTCGGTGAATCTGAAAGGATTGTATTTGGGGTCGTCCTCCGGGGCTTTTGAACTGGGAGGTTCATTTTCTTCTTTTGGAAATCTCAGTGTGGGGCGACTACCCGCCCGTCTTTTCGATGACCATATTCGGGTTCATTGCGAACCTCCGCGCAAACCGGTCCCTATTGTAACTCAAATCTCTGACCTCTCGGATAGCCTCCTCAATACCTTTGTGATGGTTGAGAAGGTGGAATTTATCTCGGCAGAAACCGGGCTGCCCTTTGCCGATCCCGGGACGGAGGTGCGCAGAACCCTCTCAGACTGTTTTGGCAATACCCTAAATGTCAAGAACAGTGGCTATTCAGACTTTTATGCACAACTCCTTCCAGACGGACATGGGAGTGTCAGAGGGGTGCTGACTACCTACCGGAATCGTTTTGAACTCGTCGTTATGTCTCCTTTAGATTTTGATTTCAATACACCCCGATGCGAGGCACGTGTTTTAGGGATGGGATCAGATTCTGTCCTGATTTCAGAGATTGCAGATCCGGATAATTTGCCCGAGGCCCGTTTTTTAGAATTGTTCAATGCCTCCGGCCAGGAAGTAGATCTGACCGGATGGGAATTGCTGAGGTATACAAACGCGAATACGGAACCCGGAAGGACGGTTCTGTTGGAAGGTTTAAAAATACCGGCGGGAAGCGCCCTGGTTATGAGTGCCTACCCGGAGGTATTCCAGGAGACTTATGGCTTTCCACCAGACAAAATAGTTTCGGAAAATGGCCCTGCAGATTCCAATGGGGATGACACCCTGGTGCTGATCGATCCTTTTGGCAATGTCAAAGACACCTTTGGCAATCCGGGTGTCGATGGTAGTGGGACCCCCCATGAATTTGAAGATGGCAAGGCGGAGCGAGGTCCTGGTGTACGGACTTCAAGCCCTATTTTTAATCCTGTACAGTGGCATATATACAACGATTCCGGAGGCCATGACACCTATAAGGATCCCCAAAATGCGCCTGAGGACTTCAGCCCGGGAAATCACCCCTCCAAAGCAGGGCTTTAGGCATTTCAACATACGGGCTGGAGAATTATTTTTCTCCTAAAAGAATCGGTTCAAAGCCGGAATCATCCAAATTAAAATCAGGTGGTTGTTTCCCCTGTTTCTCAATTACTGTATTTTTACATATATGGAAACAAGTGATTTTTTTAACAGCATACGGGAGGGGAATCTCGAACGCACAGCCACCTTGCTTCAGGAGCACCCGGAGTTACTCACCAGCAGGGATCAGCGGGGCTCAACCCCACTAATTTTAGCGGGATATTACAATCAGGGCGAAGTGGTGCGGCTCTTATTGGACAAAGGAGTTCCCGTAGATGAAAAGGACAGTTCCGGAAACACCGCACTTATGGGGGCCTGTTTTAAAGGGTATACCGGGATTGCAGAACTCCTGATAGACGCGGGGGCAGATGTCAATGCGAGAAATGGAATGGGTGGAACCTGTCTGATTTTTGCGATCACTTTTAACCGGGAGTCCATGGCCCGCTTACTACTTGAGAAAGGCGCTCGTGCAGATGTCAAAGACCCGGGAGGAAAAACGGCCCTGGACCACGCGAGAACTCAGGGACTCGAGACCCTGATCCCGATACTGGAAGCCCAATCCTGATTCCTGTTGACGATGAGAGTTGCCCTGATACAGACATCTTTAGAATGGGAGGATCCCGTGGCCAACAGAGCACACTTCGGCCAGCTGATAAATACTTTGGATGGAGGAACTGACCTGATTGTCTTACCGGAAATGTTCACCACAGGGTTTACTATGAATCCGGAGCATATCCCGTCTAAAGAGGCTCACCTCACACTCGAATGGATGCGGGAAATCGTTGCCCGTACGGGGTCAGCCCTGGCGGGAAGCCTCATTTTTCCGGAGGCAGGTAAATATTTTAACCGGCTGGTTTTTATGCTTCCCGACGGGACGTATGAGTATTACGACAAAAGGCACACCTTTACACTTGCTGGAGAAGATAAGGTCTATCAAAGAGGTGCAGAACGCAAGACAGTAAGGTATATGGGGTTGACCTTCTCTCTGCAAATTTGCTATGACCTGAGGTTTCCGGTCTGGTCGAGAAATACTACGGATTACGATGTACTCCTGTTCGTTGCGAACTGGCCTGATACCCGAATAGGGGCGTGGGATACCCTGCTTAAGGCCCGGGCCATTGAAAATATGTCCTATGTTCTCGGGGTGAACCGGATCGGAAGCGATTCTAACGGGCTTCGTTATCAGGGGCACAGCGGTGTTTATGATGCCCTGGGAGAGCGATTGGTGTTTTCAGATAAGGAAGAAATTCTTTATGCCACTCTTGACAAAAACACCGTGGATCAGGCGCGTACCACGTTAAAATTCCTCCAGGACAGGGATGCTTTTACTCTTGAATCCTGAAGGTTTCCACCTGTTCCCAATTGGCGCGGACCTCAACACTTCCGGGGTAGTAAATGATTCGTTCAGGTTGCCTTTTGGTCATGTAATCCCCCGTATCCCAGCGGCCGTTTTTGTTACTGTCAAAAATCAGGCGAATCCGATACTTCCCCGGGGGTAAACTCGGGAATTCAACTTCTGTATTTTGCTCGATATACAGACTACGGCTAATTTCATCCTTATCGTCCAGAAGTTGCACGACTATTGGAAATTCGGCTTGCCCCTCTATACGCACGCGCAGGATACCATAATCGTCAGGGCTTCCGGTGGACCAGCGATTGCGCAGCGTGTCATTGGTTTCCCCAAAGAAATCTGTGATGCCCCCCGGAAAAACATCGATAAGATAGGTTTGGTCGCTGTTTTTTTCAAAATCGATCCGCACCCGGTTGGTGATCGTATCCAAAATGGGAGTGAAGGGGACAGGGAGGCTGTCCTGCCCCATTATTTTAAATTTTGAGGAATCTATTTGCACAATAGGCAGTGTGGCCTTAAGAAAAACCGTATCTGTAAAATTCAGGTTTTGGCGTGGATCCCAGCTCAGAAGCATTGTATCCCGTGCTTTTGTGATGGGTTTTACGCTAAACGTATCTATTTCAGTTTCCAGGTTCGGATGCCTGAGGGTAAAAACCAGGGAATCTTCGGCATTAGATGTGATCCATAGATTTAAACTGTCTTTTCCGGGTTCTTTGGTGAGTTTCGTCTCCACACTATCCGGGAGCTGGGACAGCATAGAAATCTCCGGAGCGGTATCGCCGTAATACCCGAATATCACCCGGTTTGAGGCGGAGAAAGAAGGAGGGAGGACCCCGTAATTGGGAATTTCCCGAAATAAATTCAATACATAAACCGCATCTGTAGGGAGCGTAATGGTATCGGACACAAAACCAATTTTGTCCACTCCCTGATCAAATAGATTATTCTTTCCTACATCCTTTAAGGCGATCAAATGATAAGTGCCCGGTTTGAGGTTGTTCAGACTGAAAGTGACTGCGCTGTCGAGGGTATTGGTGAGGTAGTAAGGGATTTTATTATAGATTACTGAATCGGTAAAGGCTGTATCGATTTCGTGTAAGAGTACACTGATAAAAGGGTCGGGTTTTAGATTAAAGGCATCAGCCACGGCCCCGGTGAGGGAAAGGGAATCGAGATAATCACCTGTCGAAAAAACATAAGTCAGGAAATTATTGGGGTTTCCCTCATTATTATCCACGATACTTTGTCCGAAATTAAATGTATACGTGGTATTCTCCAGCAAGGTATCCTTGAGTTGAATCTCAACGTATTTTCGGGCCCCGCCCATGGGGGTTATATCGGGTTTGTTTTTCAGGGGAGGTGATATAATCAGTTGATTCTGAATGTCCTCCAGGCGGATATATTCATCGAAGTACAGCCGAATACGCTTTGCCTTGAACTGGGTGGAATTATTTGGGGGCTCCGCACGCACCAGTACTGGCGGTGTAGTGTCCATGGGGCCTCCCCCCGGACTCCCCTTTCTCCCACAGCGACTCAGTGCCAACAGGGCACAAAGGGCGAACAGCAGGGCCAGATTTCGGCGAAGATATTGCATAGTGAAAAAAACTCGACCACAAAGAAACAACATATTTGGGGAAGTTATCGCCTATGGGACCACCGTCATTACGGCTATGAAAAGGCGTTTGTCCCGGACAGAATTGAAGGCGTGGACACAGGCTTCCAGGGTGGCACCGGTGGTGAGGACGTCATCCACAATCAGAATGTCTCTTCCTTCAAATTCCCATGGATGCCGAAGACGGAATGCCTCCTCAGTATTCTTCCAACGCTTCCACCGGTTTTTTGTGGTCTGCGTGCGGGTTCGGGTCGTTTTAATGAGGTGCTTCTCGGAATAGACCGCCCCGAGATGTCCGGCAATGGCGCTCCCGAATCGACTGCACTGGTTGTACCCGCGCTTTCGCTTTTTCTTTGGGTGTAAGGGCACAGGCAGGACGATTGAGATTCCATGGAGTGAAGATTCCCCCTGAATTTGTTGACCGAACCAGTCCCCCAACCACGCGCCAATTTTCTCCTGTTTCCGGTATTTAAGATGGTGGATGAGGTTGCGGACGATTCCATTTTCTGCGTAATACAACATGGCGGACACCTTTTCTACCCGACAACGGCCGTAAAAAAGGCGGTCTGCGGGGTTTTCAACCCTGAAATTGAAATCGGTAAGGGGTAATTCATTTCGACAAAATGCGCACAATAGATGTTCTCCCCGATATAATACGGCATTACATCCAAAACAGAGCTCCGGTACTATATAGGTGAGGGCATCATTTAGTATTTTTGAAAGATTCAATTTCGTCTGTTTAATCTCATATTTTCTGAGCGACCCACTGCATGACTTTTCAGGACTCTAGTTTTAACAACAAGATCATCTTTGCCACATTGATTGCAGTGATTATCGGTATTTTGATCGCGTTCTACTACAGTTACGCTCAATCCCAACAGCAGATTAGCTACCTGGAAAAGGAGCGCAGTATGCTCATCAAAGACCTTTCGTATATCAAATCTGAAGTGGACCGGTTACTCGCCTACAGCGAAGTCAAGGAAATTGAAATGCAGGAAAGTGAGAACAGGGTCCAGCAATTGCTCGACTCAGTGGGCCGCCTGAATTTTAACATCTCCAAAATCGAACAGTATCGCCGAGAAATGAAGACCCTGGAAGCCCGGTATACGAACATCAAAAATAAACAGGAACAACTGCAATCTAATAACACGGAACTGGCGGGTAAATATGAGGAGACCCGGGAAATGCTCGAGGATCTTAAAGGACGGACAAATTCTCTGGCCGAAACCGAGTCATTGCTGCGGGCGAAAAACCAGGAGTTGAGTACGGAACTAAAGCGCAAAAGCTATCTCAGTCTGGAGGACCCCCTCGGGAACGGGTTCCGATTAAAGAAAGATCGACCCGTAAAAACGAATAAGGCGGCTGCAATCGTAAAACTGCGCGGGTGTGTCACAGTCAAGGGTAATCCGAATACGGATATGGAGGAAAAAGTGATTTACCTTCAATTCCTCAGCCCCGAAATGGCTATCATTGAAGATAATGCCACTCTGGTCGCTGTAAATGGAAATGTTTATAGCAAGAAAGTGGAACTCGTTTTCACCGGAGAAGAAATGAGTGTTTGCGATTTCATAACCGTTCCTGAAGGCTCTCTGAATGCAGGGATCTACACCCTGAATGTTTTCGAGGGCGAAAAATTACTTTCCACCTCTGAATTTCGCCTGAAATAGGATATTGTATTCCTTCGAGATATTCTATTTTTGCCGCATGGCAAATCAAGAAGACGATTTTAAGAAGGTAATATCACACGCCAAGGAATACGGCTATGTGACCCAGTCCAGTGAGATTTACGACGGTTTGAGCGCCGTTTACGACTACACCCAGAATGGGGCAGAACTCAAAAAAAACATAAAGGAATACTGGTGGAGGGCTATGGTACAGCTCAACGAGAACATCGTTGGTATTGACGCGGCCATCTTTATGCATCCCACTACCTGGAAGGCCTCCGGCCACATCGATGCTTTTAATGATCCACTGATCGACAATAAAGACTCCAAAAAAAGGTATCGGGCGGATGTGCTTATTGAAGACTACGTAGGGAAGATTGAGAACAAGATTGAAAAGGAAGTTCAAAAGGCGGCCAAACGTTTTGGAACTGCTTTTGACGAGGCTCAGTTTCTCAGTACAAACCCCAGGGTAGTAAAGTATCAGGAACAGGCCAGCAGCATTCTCAAGCGCATGGGCCGCTCCCTCCAGGAAGAGGATCTGGCCGACGTGAAAGCGCTGATCGAGGAACTCGAGATTACCTGTCCGGTTTCCGGTTCCCGGAACTGGACGGATGTCAAACAATTCAACCTGATGTTTGGTACGCGCCTCGGGGCTACGGCAGATTCGTCTATGGAACTCTTTCTGAGGCCGGAAACGGCTCAGGGTATTTTCGTGAATTTTAGCAATGTTCAGAAATCCGGCAGAATGAAAATCCCATTCGGGATTGCCCAGGTGGGGAAGGCGTTCCGAAATGAGATTGTCGCGCGACAGTTTATTTTCAGGATGCGGGAATTCGAGCAGATGGAAATGCAGTTTTTTATAAGGCCCGGGGAACAGAAGAAATGGTATGAACACTGGAAAGAAGCCCGGATGAAATGGCATTTGTCCCTTGGCATGGGAGCGGAGATGTATCGCTTTCACGATCATGAGAAGCTAGCCCATTACGCCGACGCTGCTTCTGATATTGAATTCAGATTCCCATTTGGATTCAAGGAACTCGAGGGAATTCACTCCAGAACCGATTTTGACTTGTCGAGTCATGAGAAATTCTCAGGGAAGAAATTACAGTATTTCGACCCCGAACTCGGAACGCACTACGTGCCCTATGTCATAGAGACCTCCATAGGTCTGGACCGGATGTTTCTGGCTGTTTTTTCAAATGCACTTCGGGAGGAGGAGCTCGAGGACGGCTCTTCCCGGACCGTCCTGCAACTCCCGGCTGTCCTGGCCCCTGTAAAGGCTGCCGTACTGCCTTTGTTAAAAAAGGACGGACTTCCTGAACTCGCTCATGAAATTGTGGCGGACCTGAAATGGGATATCATGGTGCAGTACGATGAAAAGGATGCCATCGGAAGACGTTATCGCCGGCAAGATGCAGCCGGAACCCCTTTTTGTATCACTGTAGACCATCAATCTCTAGAGGACCGAACAGTAACCTTGCGCTATCGGGACAGTATGGACCAGAAAAGAGTACCTATCGCCGGGCTGAAAGAGGTGATTCAGCAAGCCGTGGGCTACAGGCACTGGTTGCAAAAATCCGGGCTCTAAAGGGCGTATAGCAGTAGAATGCCCACATAGTAATTTCTACCATTTCCGGGGTAATAATACCGGGGTTCTGAACCCCCGAATCCCGTGGCATTTATTAAAACCGAACTGGCGTAAAGGGTATCAAAGATATTATTGATGCCCAACTCCAGGCTGATGTTCAGCCGGGAATCCCATTGGGTCCGATACCCAAACTGGGTATTCAACAGACTGTAGGCATCGCTGTACAGGGAAGTGCTATCCGTTAAAGGGATGGCATCTACAAATTGATAACTGGTATTCCAAAACCAGCCGAAATCCGAATTTATTTGCAACCCCCCGTAGATCCTGTGTTTAGGGACACCTGTCAGTGGATTTCCGGAAAAATCTGAATCTTCGGTTTGAAAATCGACAAAACTGTGGTTATTGAGCGTATAGGAAAGAAAAGGGCTTACATTCCACGAATTCCAGGGACGCATAAAATACTGAAGACTAGCTTCCATACCCCGATGCCGGGTCTGTCCTGCATTTCTGCCAATAAACTCGTCCTCTCCAGTACGCTGAGCGACCAGGAGATCCTTTATATCCATTTGATACAAAGCCAACGTGCCCTGCAAGCGCCTGTCAAACAAATACCCCGTTCCCCCAATTTCGTAGTTCATTCCTTTTTCCTGACTGATATCGGGGTTGATCACGCCATCGGGGGCGAGGGACTCCTCCAGAGATGGATTGCTGAATCCGCGACTTATATTCAGGTAGATTCTGGAATCCGGGCCTAAGGAATAGCTAAGATCCAGACTTGGCATAAGAATCGGGTCGAAATCCCGCGTCGCACTCCGGTTTTCATCCCCTTCCCGGAATTGATCCCGAAAATCATAAGTGGTTTTATTGAGGGTGAGTCCGACCTGGGCATTTAAATGTGTGGAAACCTGCCAGTGCAGTTGGCCAAAGGCGTAAAACTGGTTCCTGAATTCCTTATTGCGACTCAACTGATCGCCCTGGACACTTCCCAGGCCTTCATTCTCCCGATACAGGTTTTCAAAGGTCGACCAATTGTACTCATCCCTGTAACTCTCAAACCCAAATACGGCTCGGGTCTTGTCAGAATTCCCGCTGAGGTTGACAGAAAAAATGGAACGTGCACCATACCCCAGGGTAAACTCATCCAAAATATTGAAAGGTCTGGGTTCGTAGTGATCGAGATAACTGAGAAAAATACTCGTGGTGTTCTTAAAACCAGGGTTGAAGTGAATTTCATCCGAGAGCCCCACCAGGGTATACTTGTTGGCCTCAAAGCCTTTAGCCTCCTTCCAGTTTGCCGCCGCCTGGGTAGGGTCTGTCTGATAATCTGTAAGTCCGAGCGAACTGGGTATTTCGGCTGTATAATCAATATAGTTTACCAACAGATTCAGCTGGTGCGAATCTCCCGCTTCCAACCCCAGATTGATTAACAGGCCGTCGCGGTCAAAAGCGTTGTTTTCCCTATATCCCTGGGTTGTCATGCGATTGTATCGGACCTCTGCCTGCACTTTGCCCCCTTTGTGGTTCAGACTCAGATTGTTTTTAAAGAGCCCGTAAGAGCCAAAACTACTTCGGTTTTGTAAAAAGGTACCCTCCTGTTTCTTAATATCGGATTGGAGTAAAATAGCTCCTCCCAGGGCCGCGCCGTAACTCCCGGATTTAGGCCCTTTGACCACCCGTATAGTATTGAGGTTTTCCAGATCAAAAGCCTCCAGAGCCGAAACTCCCGTCCCGTTTGTAACCGGAATATCGTTGTAATACATCCTCAGTTTATCGGTTCCGAAGGGGGTTCGGGCACCGACCCCCCGAATCGTAATCCGATTGGTATTCAGGGCTCCTGAGAGAAAATACACTCCGGGGATCTGATTCAAAGTACCCGCAAAATCTATAGGGCTTTGGGTGGCGATGGCGTTTTCGGTTAACAGATCCGAAGGGGTGATCCCCAAAGGGGAGGATACATCGGGCGCAACCCCGAGGATGACTTCCTCCAGATAGGTCACGGAGTCTTTGGACTGTTCCTGTCCAAAGACGGTCAGGTGGCCCAGAATTAAAGGAATAAAAAGGTGAAAAAGAGAAATTCTCATGGAAGGACTGCACTTTAAAGAGCGTTTGCACTGCAGGGCTCAAAGGTAGGAACTTCCCCGTAAACTGAAGGCCGGGTTCGGGTTTCGATACCTGTTTCGGAATGCCTATTTTTGAACAAAATAAACAGGTGAAAATAGCGTCTTACAATGTAAATGGAATTCGGGCGGCCATCCGAAAGGGATTTCTGGATTGGCTCGTCAGCGCGGACCCGGACGTCATTTGTCTGCAGGAGATTAAAGCACAGGAGGACCAATTGGATTTATCTTTGTTCGACGCAGCCGGATACCCGCACCATTATTGGTTTCCCGCCGAAAAAAAGGGATATAGCGGGGTCGCCATCCTGAGCCGTCAAAAGCCCGACCAGGTGGTTAAAGGCACGGGCATTTCTTATATGGATGAAGAAGGGCGCAATATCCGGGCAGATTTTCAAGGGGTCTCGGTGATGAGCCTGTATGTTCCTTCCGGAACGAATATAGAACGACTGGATCGCAAGTTGCAGTATATGGATGATTTTCAAAACTATATCGACGCGCTCAAAGTGGAGAAGCCCAACCTGGTGATCTGTGGGGATTACAATATTTGCCACCGGCCTATCGACATTCACGATCCGGTCCGCAATAAAAATGTCTCCGGATTCCTCCCTGTGGAACGCGAATGGATCGGAAACTTTTTAGACAGCGGTTTTATCGATAGTTTCAGGCACTTCAACCCGGACCCGCACCACTATACCTGGTGGACCTATCGGGCGGGAGCCCGGTCCCGGAATAAGGGATGGAGGCTGGATTACGGCATGGTCTCCAAACCGCTGGAAAAAGCTTTGGAGCGATCGGTCATCCTGCCGGGTGCGGTCCATAGCGACCATTGCCCCATATTGTTAGAGTTAAACGGATTGAATTCCTAAAAGAACCATTGATTTGAAATACACCACACTACCCAATACGGATATTCGCGTGAGCCGGATATGTCTGGGGACGATGACCTGGGGCCGCCAGAATACGGAGTCGGAGGGACAGGCTCAGATGGATTACGCCTTTAACCAGGGGGTTAATTTTTTTGACACGGCGGAGTTATACCCGGTCCCGGCACACAAAGATCGATATGCCGAAACGGAGAAGATCATCGGGAACTGGTTTCGTAAAAGTGGCCGGCGGCAGGATATTGTGCTGGCGAGCAAAATAGCCGGCCCGGCTCCCTTCACGGAGTTTATCCGAACGGAGGGATTTAAACCTTCGGCGATTTTAGAGGCTGTTGAGGGCAGCCTGAGACGGCTGCGAACAGACTATATGGATCTGTATCAATTGCACTGGCCGGAACGCAGCACTAATTATTTTGGGCAACGGGGGTTTATCCCGGATGCAAGGGAGACCTGGAAGGACAATATCCACGAAGTCCTGCGAACCCTCCAAACCCTGGTTCAGGAGGGCAAAATTAGGCAGGTAGGACTTTCCAATGAAACGCCCTGGGGGGTCATGCGGTTTCTGGAGGAAGCACGCGCTCATCCTGGATTGCCCCGAATGATTACGATTCAGAACCCGTACAGTTTACTCAACCGACTCTTTGAGGTAGGTCTGAGTGAGATATCCCACCGGTCGCAAATTGGTTTGCTGGCCTATTCCCCTTTGGGTTTCGGTACCTTAAGCGGGAAGTACCTCGGGGGTCAAAAGCCGGAAAAGGCCCGGGTTACCCTTTTTCCAAATTACAATCGATACAGCAGTTCAAAAGCGATAGAGGCTACTGAGGCTTATGCTGCAATAGCCGCGATGCACGGGCTCTCCCTCGCCCAGATGGCCCTCGCCTTTGTAAACAGCCGGCCCTTTCTCACCAGCAATATCATCGGGGCTACCACCATAGATCAGTTAAAGGAGAATATCGGCAGCGCAGATATTGAATTGAGTCCGGAGGTTCTTACTAAAATAGAAGAGGTACATAGAACAATACCGAATCCAGCCCCTTAAACGGCGCCCCACGTTTCATTTTTAATAGGATCACTCTAGGGAGTGGACCCGAAAAGAGAACGCACGACATCTTCCACCCGGGCTACCCGCCGTACATCTATGGCGTGATTTTTTTCCGGAACTGAGGCGTGGGAAGAAACAAAAATAACGGAGAGCCCCAGCTTTTCGGCTTCGGTGATTCGCTGGCCTATGCGCGGGACCGGACGGATTTCGCCTGCAAGGCCCACCTCAGCGGCAAAACACCAGTCACTGGGAATCGTAAGATCCGCGTTGCTCGATAATATCGCAGCCAGTACCGCGAGGTCAATAGCCGGATCATCTACCTGGATACCTCCGGTGACATTTAAGAAAACATCCTTGGCAGCCAGTTTAAAACCCGCTCTTTTCTCAAGGACAGCCAGCAACATATTCAGGCGGCGGGGTGGAAACCCTGTAGCCGATCGCTGTGGGGTTCCATAGACCGCAGAGCTCACCAGGGCCTGAATCTCGATGAGGAGCGGACGCACCCCTTCCAGCGTCGCTGCTATTGCGGTACCACTGAGGGATTCCCGGTTCTGTGATAAGAGCAATTGAGAAGGGTTGGCCACAGGGTGCAGGCCATTTGCCTGCATTTCATATATCCCCAGTTCTGCAGTAGATCCAAAGCGATTTTTCAAGCCGCGGAGAATTCTGAAAACGTGATTGCGATCTCCTTCAAATTGCAAAACGGTATCGACCATATGTTCCAGAATTTTCGGTCCTGCGATACTTCCGTCCTTTGTAATATGGCCGATAAGGACCACCGGAGTATCCGATTCTTTGGCATAACGGATGAGTTCAGCCGTGCATTCCCTGATTTGAGAGACGCTTCCAGGGGAAGCGTCCAGATAATCAGAATGAAGGGTTTGAATGGAATCCACAATGAGAAGATCCGGACGGAGTGCTTCCGCCTGCCGGAATATTTTCTGGGTAAGGGTTTCGGTCAGAATATAACAGGAATCTGAGGCAGCGGCAATCCGCTCGCTGCGCATTTTAATCTGCCCCTGGCTTTCCTCTCCGGAAATATAGAGCGTTTTTCGGTCGGACCGGATCGCAGTCTGGAGCATCAACGTACTCTTTCCAATGCCCGGCTCTCCCCCGATCAGGGTGAGCGAGCCCGGGACGAAACCGCCGCCGAGTACCTGATCCAGTTCCGGATCCCCCGAAGGCAATCGGCTTTCATTGCCCGTTTGAATCTCGCTGATACGGAGGGGTTTCGCGACTTTTTTCGAAGGGCCTTCTCCTTCCCATAGCGGGGGTTTCGAGCCGCGTTCCACAACTTCTTCTACAAGGGTATTCCAGGCTTTACAAGAGGTGCATTGCCCGGCCCATTTGGCGTATTGGGCGCCACAATTCTGACAAAAAAAGGTGGTTTTAGATTTGGCCATGACCGCTCGGGATTTGGCCTAAAGATAGACCCGTATCTCTGAATACCAAAAACAGTCGGACACAACAGAATAGAAAACTACAAAAGGGCCCCGGGCAGCTGCCGGAGGTTTACCCTCAGAATCCGAAATCAGCCTTCAGGGCATCCATTTTATCCAGGGCCATATCTTTGGTCAGGAAGTCTATTTCCTGCATGCCGAATGCTTTTTCAAAGGTTCGCAGGGCTTTTTTAGGTTCGCCGATCTGTTCGTAGTACTCCCCTTCAAAATAAAACCCCAGCATGGTTTCAGGATATTCCTTCTTACACAGATCGGACAAGGGTTTTAGAGATTCAAAGTCCTCCTTTTTGCGACAACCCGCATAGATTGCCATAATGTCATTCAGTTCCAAAGGTTTACGAAAACCAAAAACACGCTCTATTGTCTGGTACTTGTTTTCGAGATAACTGAAAACCGGGTCCTCTGAGGTCAGGATTTTTTCACGGTACTCTTCCGGACTAATCGGCTTGAAAATAGCAAAAGTTCGCTCCCATGCCTTGCCGATTCCGTAGGTGGCGATAGAGATGTTATTAGCCTGGGGATAACGGTCAAAATAATATGCGAAATTTTCCCTTTCAATTTGCTCTAAAGCGGTATTCATCTGGGAGAAACGCCCTTCTTCCTGCCCGAGGTCTCCCTCTGTGATCAGGTGGTAAAACACAGGTTCCTCAATGGCGGCAAGCCGTGCGGGGATGCGGGATTCCATCTCGGGAGCCAGATCCGGAGAAATGCTGATAAACCCATTGAAGATGGGTCGTTCTTTAAAAAGGTAATAGTTGCCAAAGTTTGCCGTGATATCGTATCCGACAAACATTTTGAAAGGGGCGACATTATAGGCGCTCACCATATAAGGAATGAGTTCCAGTCCTATGAATTCGAAAAATTTTTTTCCTTTGTCCGCGGGCAGCCCTGTGGTGAGTTCGTATTCGCAGTCCGCCGCCCTGAGGTCTCCATCGCTCTGAGAGATTCCCACGATCAGACTTTCTGGCAATCCCTGGAACCGGCTGTAAAATTTAGAAGTGGCCACTACCTGATCAAAAAGATACTCTTCATCCAAAACGATCACCAGCGGATATCTCTTATCCGGGTTGTAGTCTTCCGGAATATAATACTTCACACTTCGACGTTCCTGTAATTTAAAAGATTCAAAGATTTCTTCCTTAACCTGGGCCTGCAGGGGTAAGGCGAGCCAGAGCCCTATAGCAAATAAAAAAAGGCGTTTCATCATGTTGAGTTTGGTACAGGGGAATTATTTATCCCTGTTCCATAACGGCAGCAGCAGGAAGGATATTGTACCGAAAAGAACGACCATCAGGGTTTGAGCGATCCACATGATCCAGCCAAAAGCATCCCCAGAAACACTGCTGATCCCAAAAAGGGCAATGGCTTTGCTCACCGCGATGGGATAGATTCCGATACCCCCATTGGTCGCAGACATCGCAAAAGCTCCGGCCACAAAAGCGACCAGAAGTTGCCCGAAAGAAAGTGAAATGGTTTCGGGAATGGTGTATTTAATCACCCAGAACATAACTACATAACAGGTCCAGATAAAGACGGTGTGACCGATAAAAGCCCACTTATGCTTCATATGGAAGATGCTCATTATCCCTTCCAGCATCCCGCGTAAGAAATCCCTGATTTTAAGAAAAAAAGGGTTTGAAGACTTTCTGAGTATGGCCAGGACTGCGAACATACCCGCTACGCCTATCAATATAGCCCCGATAGAAGCCCCCAATCCGAAACCGCTTTCATCCAGAAACCCCCTAATAATTTTAGTTTGTGAAAATAAGGCGATAAGGATTACGAGCAGTAACATGATCACATCGATGACGCGTTCGGTCACTATGGTTCCAAAACCTTTTTGAAAAGGTACCCCTTCATAGGTCGAAAGCCCCGTGGCCCTTAACACTTCTCCGGATCTGGGTATTCCGAGATTGGCAAAATACGCGGAGAGCACCAATAGGAGATTGTTGCGAATTCTGGGCCGATACCCCATAGGCTCCAACAAGTAGTTCCACCGTATGGCACGGGATAGATGGCTTAAAAATCCGATCCCCAGGGATAATGCAATCCATAAGGGGTTAGCCTCCCGGATATATTTGATAATTTGCGAACGGTCTTCGACAGAAGTGATCAGGTACGAATAGGCCACAAGGGCAACACCCAGGCCAATGGGCAGTGCTGTTTTTAAAACCTTTTTCGTGCGTGCTTTCACAATTAGTTGAGCAAGTTGGTTTCCTCATTGGGAAAAACCATGGCCGGATTGAAGTCCCGCGCCTGATTTATATCCATCCAGGCATATGCGATCACAATAAGGATATCGCCAATGGCGACTTTACGCGCCGCCGCTCCATTGAGGGTAAGTTCGCCACTACCCCTCGGGCCGGGAATAACGTAGGTCTCCAAACGCTCTCCATTATTGTTGTTTACTATTTGAACTTTCTCCCCCCTGATGAGGTTGGCGGCTTCCATAAGATCTTCATCTATGGTGATGCTGCCGATATAATTAAGGTCTGCCCCGGTTACACGGACGCGGTGAATTTTAGATTTGACTACTTGAATTTGCATTCCTTTGACATTTAGTTCAGGGGCAGATTATCGATCAGGCGAACTCCTCCGAGATAGGCTGCGATAAAGGCCCTGTATTTTTTTGTTTTGTCTGTGGCACCGACAGGCAATAAGGTCTCTGCATCGGCAATGCTAAAATATTCGAGTTTAAAGTCCGGGTGGGCTGCAAAGGCTTCGCGGACAAATTCCGCGATCTCATTTGCATTTTTCGTGCCAAAACTATTTTTGACCTCCTCCAGCATTTTGTAGAGGAATACAGCCTCTTTTCTAAGACGATTTGTCAGTAAGGTATTTCGTGAACTCATCGCCAGCCCGTCGGCCTCGCGCACAATCGGGCAGGGAATAATAGAAACGGGAAGGTTTTTTTGCCGCACCATTTGCCGCACTACTTGAAGTTGTTGATAGTCTTTCTCTCCAAAATATACCCGATCTGGAAGTATCAGTCGCAGCAGGACTTCTACAATTGTAGCCACACCGTTAAAATGCCCGGGGCGGTAGACCCCCTCCATTACTCCTTCCAGATTTCCGAAATCGTAGGTCCTGGCGCTGGGGGAATCTCCATACATTTCAGATACTTCAGGGGCGAAAACCGATACTGTACAATGAAGGGCCTTTAATTTATCAAGGTCTGTTTCAAGGGTTTTCGGATACTTCAGGAGATCTTGTGAATTATTAAACTGTGTAGGATTCACGAAGATGGTTACCAGTACGGCATCATTTTCCCGGCATGCCCTTTCCACTAGTTCCAGGTGCCCCCTGTGCAGGGCTCCCATGGTAGGCACCAATCCCAGACTTGAGCCTTCCTGGCGAAGTTGCTTTCTGTACCGGCCAATTTCATCTTTGGTCCTTAGGACGTTCATGCTAAAGGAATGGGCAGCAAACTTACTATAATTACGGCTATTCTGCATAAATTTTGTAATTTTGCAGCTACGTTTAGGCAATTGACTAATACGCCCCTTTTATGAATGGTAAAAAGGTATTATTTGTATCTTCAGAATTAGTTCCTTACCTCCCGGAAAGTCCCGTTTCAAAAATGTCCTATGAGACCCCTCGAATGGTCAATAGTCAGGGGGGACAGATACGGATATTTATGCCCAGATATGGCAATATTAACGAGCGGAGGCATCAGTTACACGAGGTGATCCGATTGTCGGGTATGAACCTGGTGATTAATGATATGGACATGCCTCTGATCATTAAAGTAGCTTCGATACCGCGGGAGCGCATTCAGGTTTACTTTATTGATAATGAAGAGTATTTCAAGAGAAAAGCCACTTTTACAGATGAAAATGGGGAACTTTTTTCCGATAATGACGAGCGTGCCATCTTTTTTGCAAAGGGAGTCGTGGAAACGGTTAAAAAACTGAATTGGTCTCCCGACATTATTCATGTACACGGTTGGATGGCTTCCCTGCTTCCACTTTACCTGAGAGAATACTATTCAGATGAACCCCTGTTTGCTGACAGCAAAATAGTCACTTCCCTCTATGGCCAGGGCTTTGAAGGGAACCTGAATGAGCAGATGGCTGAGAAAATCGCTTTCGACCAGATCTCAGACGGGGCGGTAGAAATCCTCAAAACACCTTCCTATAATAATTTGTTAAAGATCGCCGTCGATTATTCGGACGCGGTTATCTTAGCCACCGAAAATATACCTGAGGAACTTCAGGATTATGTTGCGAAGCTTGAGAAACCGGTATTGCCGCATGTCTCTTTTCAGGAATTTGAAGAGGCTTACGCAAACTTCTACAACACCGAAGTTCTCAAATCATAATAATCATTCGATGAAGCGATTATTCTTATACCTGCTCGCGGGTCTCGGTTTTTTGGTCATTGGGGTGTCCTGTCAGGAAGATCCTGTGACTATTGGAGACGGAATTGTAGGACAGGAACCTTTTGTGAATGGAAAGGCCACTTTTGACGTTTTTGCATTTAACAAAAATGTAGGGACTATCCCTACCAATCAATCACCTATTTACCAACTTGGAGTTTTTGATGACCCTATATACGGAGACACTGAAGGGATCATTACTACACAGCTTTCGCTGGTTAGCAGCGGCGGGATTCAGTTTTTTGGTCGTTTCACCGAAGAACGGGAAAAGAATAATCCAGATGTTCCTGAAGAAAATGAAACGGTAACCAATGTTGTCCTTTACCTGCCGTATTTCCAGAACGCTAATGCGGATCAGGATCTGGATGGGGTTATCGATTCTTTGGACGCAGACCCGAACGACCCCACCAGTGATACAGACGGTGACGGCCTGACGGACGCCGATGAGACTTCCCGGGGGTCAGACCCACTCAACCCCGATACAGATGGCGATGGGATAGGGGATGCAGAAGACGATGTCACTGCGGATAACATTTTCCCTGTGCGCCGGGAACTCGATAGTATTTACGGAGACAGAGATGCTGAATTCAATTTTAAAGTAACCCGGTCCACTTACTTTATGAGGGACCTGAATCCCGATTCGGGTTTTCAGGAGGAGGAACCTTATTATTCGAATCAGAACTTTTCGGAGGAATTCGCTTCCGACATCCTCTATGAGGGGATTCTTAAAATTTCCGATGAGGAGATTCTTTTCTTTCAGGAAGATGATCCGGATACCGAGGAAGATGAATCTCTATTAGTTGAGGAACGTGTGCAGCCCGGAATTCGGGTGGAGCTCGACCCCGAATATTTTCAGGAGAATTTTATCGATCTGGAGGGTTCTTCAGAACTCCTGAGCGATGCGAACTTTAAGGAATACTTCCGGGGTTTGCACCTGACCCTGAATCCTATTGGCTCAGAGGTCATGATTCTTTTTGACATTTCCCAGGCGCGGCTTACCATTAATTATACATACGAGGCTACCGATGGAGATGACATCGAAATCATTGAAGATGAAGAGGTGTTGCGACTGCTCGGGGGAGGGGGTACGCAACCCTTGCAGAACAATGCGGTCAATACCCTGACCAGTGAATCTTATCCTTCTGAAGTAACTGATGCTTTTGCCTCAGAAGCGAACCTGCCTGAGGAGAACGCTTCCCGAATTTACCTCAAAGGTGGGGCAGGTACCTTTGCCGAAATTGAACTCTTTGACCTTATGGGAGGAGGTGAAGTGATTAACGAAATACGGCAGAACAACTGGCTGATTAACGAAGCCAACCTGGTCTTTTATGTGGACAGGGAACGCCTTGACGCTGCAGGAATTAAGGAAGAACCCCCGAGACTCTATTTGTACAACGCCGAGACCAATACCCCTCTTTTCAATATCTCTACAGAAACCAATGTGGATAATAATAACCCCCTCGGGGTATTCCTCAATTACGATGGCCGTCTCGACGAGGCCCTGGGTAAGGGCGTGAAGTACACGGTGAGGATAACAGAGTACCTGAACAATATCATTCAGCGGGATTCGGTAAATGCAACCCTGGGCCTCAGTCTTACTGCGGATATCCGACTGAGGGGAAATGCAGATGCACTCCTGCCTGACGGTTCCCCGAAAGAACTCCCCGTGGGAAATGGGTTTACTCCACTCAGTACGGTGCTCATTGGCAGCAATGTAGATCCCGATGATCCGAAACGACTCCGACTCGAGATATCGTACACCGAAATTAACCCCTGAACAGCCGATCATATAGCTAAAAGGGTTATTTATCCATAAATTTGATCAGGAGACGTTGTTTAAAGTAATTTTGGGGTCCTAAAACTTTTAGTTATGTGTGGAATAGTGGGTTACATTGGTCATCGGGATGCCTATCCGATCATTATGAAAGGATTGCAGCGTTTGGAGTACCGCGGTTATGACAGCGCAGGGATTGCACTCTACGACGGAACCCATATAAATCTGTCCAAAACCAAAGGTAAGGTCGCTGATTTGAGCGGGAAAGCCCAGGGTGAAATTTCCCTGGCGGGTCGCATTGGTATCGGACATACACGATGGGCAACCCATGGGGTTCCCAATGATGTGAATTCCCACCCCCATTACTCCAATTCCGGCGATTTGGTAATCATCCACAATGGAATTATTGAAAACTACGACTCCATACGTAAGGAACTGATCAACCGTGGCTATGTATTCCATTCGGAAACGGATACAGAAGTGTTGGTGAACCTTATCGAAGAGGTCAAGAAGAAAGAAGGGGTTAAACTGGGAAAGGCGGTTCAAATAGCTCTTAATCAAGTGGTTGGGGCTTATGCGATTGCCGTTTTTGACCGTAATAAACCGGATGAGATTGTCGTAGCCAGGTTGGGAAGCCCTTTGGCCATCGGGATCGGTAAGGATGAATTTTTTATTGCCTCTGATGCCTCGCCATTTATCGAGTTTACCAATAATGCCGTTTATCTCGAGGATGGTCAAATGGCTATTGTACGGCTTGGAAAGGAGATCCGGCTTCGAAAAATACAGGATGACTCCGTGGCCTACCCTACGGTTCTCGAACTTCAACTCAACCTGGAGGAGATCGAAAAAGGGGGATTCGACCACTTTATGCTCAAGGAAATATACGAACAGCCCCGGGCGATCAAGGATACTTTCCGCGGTCGCTTACTGGCAGATCAGGGTCTGATCCGAATGGCAGGGGTCGATCAGAATCTCGAGCGATTCCTGAATGCCAACCGAATCATTATTGTAGCCTGCGGCACGTCCTGGCATGCCGGGTTGGTAGCCGAATATATTTTTGAAGACCTGGCGCGCATTCCCGTGGAAGTGGAATACGCTTCAGAGTTTCGTTACCGCAATCCCGTGATCACCAAAAATGATGTGGTCATCGCTATCTCCCAGTCCGGAGAAACAGCAGACACCCTGGCCGCTATTAAGCTCGCCAAAGAAAACGGAGCCTTCGTTTTTGGAGTATGTAATGTTGTAGGATCCTCTATTGCCCGGGAAACGGAGGCTGGAGCTTATACACATGCGGGCCCGGAGATCGGAGTGGCTTCAACCAAGGCCTTTACCACGCAGATAACCATACTCACTCTTTTAGCGCTGAAATTGGCCAAAGAAAAGGGCATCTTTTCAGAGTCCCGTTTTCGCGAATTACTGACGGAAATAGAGGGGATTCCTGCCAAGGTAGAAAAAGCACTGGAATCCAATCCGCTGATTGAGATTATCTCTGAGGTGTATAAGGACGCTACAAATTTTCTCTATCTCGGACGGGGATATAATTTCCCGGTCGCTTTAGAAGGGGCACTCAAATTAAAGGAGATCAGCTATATCCATGCAGAGGGCTATCCGGCAGCAGAAATGAAGCACGGGCCTATTGCCCTGATCGATGAGCAAATGCCGGTAGTGGTGATTGCCACCAAAAAAGGACACTACGAAAAAGTGGTCAGCAACATACAGGAGATCAAATCCAGAAAAGGAAAAATCATCGCCATAGTAACCGAAGGAGACACCCAGGTTCGCGAATTGGCAGACCATGTTATAGAAGTCCCCGAATCTTCGGAAAGCCTGAGTCCGCTGCTGACGACCATTCCGTTGCAACTTCTGTCGTATCACATCGCCGTTATGCGGGGATGCAATGTAGACCAGCCCCGGAATCTGGCCAAGTCGGTAACAGTGGAGTGATATTCTCCTCGGCCAGCCCACTTTTGCCTGGAAATGCTTTTTAGTGTAAATTCAACACATGTTAAAGGGATTCACGATCTTTTTTGCAGTGCTTTTATGCGTGGGCATTGTCCATTGGGTTTCTCTTCGTTTAGTTCGAACATCTAAAGTCCGGGCAAAAAAGCTGCGTACTATCTTCGGGTACTTTTATGGGAATTTCTTCATTATTTTTGGAATGGTTCGTTTTTTAGACGCGGATTCCTCCAAAATGCTTGCCCTGATCCAGGTGGGGATAGGCCTGGCGATTCTTATTCTTGCCGCGATGGGAAAATTGAACGAAGGGGTAAAGGAATAACAGGTTTTCCCATAACCCATAGCCCAAAGTGCCTTAAGGCTTTCCCCGTTATATGTTCTGGGTTTCCATAAACTAAAGGACGCAGCTTGGATCGTTGGGACCCCGGCATTTGCAGATTTCCTGAAATGCCTGAGCGGCTCTGGGCGTTTAACCATCTTTTAAGCTAGACAGCCCCGGTCCGATTAAAAGCCTGAGCGCATCTGAGTAATTGCCCGCCTTTTTATCTACCCTTCCTGGTCCGGATCCAAAAACTGAAGTGAGTATAAAACCCTAGGTTATTTTCGATTTACGGGCTGTCTGCAGTTCCCCAATAAGCCCTCAAAACTATTCATATTACGTAGTTCTCAAAATAGCCTGCCTTTGGTTATTGCATTCTTATTATGCACGCATAATTTTATTAAATTTTAATTCCCCGTTCTAAAAAATCTGTATCTTGCTCTTTAAACCAAAAACACAGACTAGTCTAATGAGAACAGGATTACTTCTTGCCTTGCTCCTATTTACGGTTGGGGCCTATGCACAAACCACCGTACGTGGAAATATAAGCGATGAAAATGGAATTCCGGTGCCAGCGGCCAATGTCGTAATTGTAGGGACTATGATAGGGACCACGGCAGACTTTGACGGAAATTTTGTGCTCGAAACCTCCGAAGTTCCACCATTTGAACTGCGGATTACCAGTGTTGGATATTCTGCGATTAATGTGACCGTGTCTTCAAATAATGAAAACCTGTCGATAACTCTGGCAGAGTCACAAACCTATCTGGATGAGGTGGTTATTTCGGCCTCAAGAACCCCGGAACGCCTTTTTGAATCCCCGGTTAGCGTAGAGCGCTTCGGGCTGAAGGAGATTAAAAATACGCCTGCGGAATCCTTTTACGGAGGGCTACAAAATCTTAAAGGGGTAGACATCAACACGAACAGTTTAACCTTCCAGTCGATCAACACCCGTGGGTTCGCGTCATTTGCAAATACCCGGTTTATGCAACTGGTCGATGGGATGGACAATACAGCACCGGGTTTAAATTTCGTGCTGGGAAACCTGGTCGGGATGAGCGAACTGGAAGTGCAGAGTGTTGAAATCCTGCCCGGAGCATCTTCTGCCCTCTACGGGGCCGGCGCCTTCAACGGTATTTTGTTTATGAACAGTAAGAATCCGTTCGACTATCAAGGAATCAGCGCTTATTTCAAAACAGGATTTACCCAACAGGATGCCGCCGGAACTAATCCATACTATGACTTTGGAATCCGGGCCGCCCATGCCTTCAGCGATAAATTTGCCATAAAGGCCAACTTTTCCTTGCTACAGGGAGAGGATTGGCATGCCGTGGATGAAAGAGATCTCAACAGACCCGGCGCAACCCGCGAGAATCCGGCTTACGACGGTTTAAATGTCTACGGCGATGAGGTGAGTACGCTATTGAATTTTGACCAGGCCGTCGGCCTGCCTTCCGGAACTTTAGGAAGCGCAGTGGTCTCACGTACAGGCTACGCCGAAAGGGATCTCTTAAACTATAACGCCCAAAGTGTTAAGACAGATTTTTCTTTACACTACCGCCCATTTGCCAATGATTTTGAGATTATCTACAATGGGCGCGTGGGTCGCGGAAATACGATTTATCAGGGCGCAAACCGGTATGCTATTCGTGATTTCACCCTCCAACAACACCGTTTAGAGCTTCGGAATAATAACTTCTTTGTAAGGGGGTATATCACCTCTGAGAATTCTGGAAATTCCTATGACACCCGTTTTGCGGCCATTAATATCAACCGCTCCTGGAAGGGAGATACCCAATGGTTTACGGAATACGCCCAAACGTTTATCGGGGCCCGACTCGGTGTCGGAACCGGGGTTCAACTTCCGGAAGAGCAGGCGCATGCATTGGCCAGACAGGCTGCAGATCAGGGACGGCTCGTGCCGGGAACGGCTGGCTTCAATAGCGCATTTAACCGGATAATTGCAGATGGAGATTTTAATACAGGTGCTAAATTTATAGACAGAACCAAGTTTCGCCATGCAGACGCGAATTACAATTTTTCACATTTAACGTCAGATTTTGCGGATATAATGATCGGGGGATCTTTCCGGGAGTATGAACTGAATTCCCAGGGAACCATTTTCACCGATTTAGACGGCCCCATCACATATAACGAATACGGGGCATACCTGCAGGTGCAAAAAGAGTTTCTCGACGATCGTTTGAAGTTTACCGGATCCGTACGATACGATAAGAATGAGTTCTTCGACGGGTTTTTCTCCCCCAGGGGTTCCCTTTTGGCGACCCTTGGCGAAGAGCGCAATCACAACGTTCGGTTTTCAGTCCAACGGGGATTCCGGAACCCGACCACCCAGGATTTATTCATAGGGCTGAATGCCGGGCGCGCCATTCTCGTCGGTTCTGCACCGGATAACCTGGATCGTGATGTGCGCCCGTTTGACCTTTCTCCGGCAGGGCAGGCGATTACAGGAAGCCCGACATCTACGATTGTCGGAAGGGCGGCTTATGAAAACGCTTTTTCAGTAAGTTCCGTACAGGCTGGTGCACCCGCGGCAGTAGAAACACAACTTGTTCAGCCTGAGGAGATTTTAGCATTTGAGGTTGGTTACAGGGCGCAGATTGGCCGTATAGCTATCGACTTGAGTGGATACTATAACACATATGACAGTTTTATTTCCAATACCAATGTGCTTGTACCCCTTTATGGACAAGCCGGGGATAACGCACTCTCGCTCTTAGCATTGCAAAACGGCGATGTTGAGGTCTATCAGACGTACACGAACTCCCCTGCGGATGTACAGTCTTACGGAGCGACTATTGGGTTGGATGCCAAAGTGTTGGGAGATTTTGACTTTGGGATAAACTACACCTATGCGGAATTTGAGTTTGACCAGGCGGCTTTCCCTGATTTCAGGACCCAATTCAACACCCCGAACCACAAGGTGAAAGCCTCATTCGGCCATACCGAATTGTTTAAGAATTTCGGATTCTTTGTCAATTACCGGTGGAGTGATTCATATGAGTGGCAAAACACCTTTGCAGACGGACCTATTCCTTCTTTTAATGTTTTGGATGCACAGGTCAACTATACGGTACCGAGCCTCAAATCCATCTTTAAATTGGGAGGTTCAAACATCCTCGGAGAAGATTTCTTTTCAGCTGTGGGAACGGGAATTGTAGGATCTATTTTCTATGTTTCCTGGACAGTGAATCCGTGATGCGGAGATACAATGAATCAAGCGCCGGGAGACCGGCGCTTTTTTTATGGAAAAAGGGATAGAAACGGTTCCGAATTATAGAGGAATGCCCTATCTTTGCAGCCGAAAAAAAGCACCTTAGACTTTTCATAAAATCAGAATAATGGCAAATCATTCAGGCAGGGTATCCCAAATAATCGGGCCGGTAATCGACGTTGAATTTCCTTCGGAGGCTAAGCTTCCAAAAATTTACGACTCCCTTGAAATTACCAGGGAAGATGGTTCTCTTCTTGTGCTCGAGGTACAATCTCACATCGGCGAAAACTGCGTTCGGTCTATTTCAATGGACTCCACAGATGGTTTAAGCCGGGGAACTGAGGTTGTCGCCACGGGAGCTGCAATACAAATGCCAGTCGGCGAGGACGTCTACGGACGGCTTTTCAATGTAATTGGGGATGCGATTGACGGCCTTGGAAACCTTCCTAAAGCGGGAGATAACGGACTACCTATTCACCGGGAAGCTCCGAGATTTGAAGATCTTTCCACCTCTACGGAGGTTCTTTTCACCGGCATAAAAGTCATTGACCTGATCGAACCTTATGCCAAAGGAGGTAAGATCGGATTGTTTGGTGGCGCCGGGGTAGGGAAAACGGTTTTGATTCAGGAACTGATTAACAATATTGCGAAGGGACACGGAGGTTTGTCTGTATTTGCAGGAGTTGGGGAACGAACTCGTGAAGGGAACGACCTGCTTCGGGAAATGCTGGAATCCGGAATCATTAAATACGGGGACGACTTTCTCCATTCCATGGAAGAAGGTGGCTGGGACCTGAGTAAGGTCGATAAAAAGGTTATGAAAGAGTCCAAGGCGACATTTGTCTTCGGACAGATGAACGAACCCCCCGGAGCCCGGGCCCGTGTGGCACTTTCGGGACTGACCATTGCGGAGTATTTCCGTGACGGAGCGGGAGAAGGGCAAGGGAAAGACGTGCTTTTCTTCGTCGATAATATTTTCCGGTTTACCCAGGCAGGATCTGAGGTTTCTGCCCTTTTGGGAAGGATGCCTTCAGCTGTGGGGTATCAACCGACGCTGGCTACGGAAATGGGAGCCATGCAGGAGCGTATCACCTCCACCAAGAGAGGATCTATTACTTCTGTACAAGCTGTCTATGTTCCTGCGGATGACCTTACCGATCCTGCACCGGCAACGACGTTTGCCCACCTGGATGCCACAACGGTACTCTCACGGAAAATCGCAGAACTCGGGATTTATCCTGCGGTGGATCCCCTGGATTCAACCTCGCGAATTCTCTCCGCGGATGTTCTGGGTAAAGAGCATTATGACTGCGCCCAACGCGTGAAGGAATTACTGCAACGCTACAAAGAGCTTCAGGATATTATTGCGATTCTGGGAATGGAAGAGCTTTCGGAAGAGGACAAACGCGCTGTGGGCCGTGCCAGACGGGTACAGCGTTTCTTATCACAGCCTTTCCACGTGGCGGAACAATTTACTGGAATCCCGGGCGTTTTCGTCGATATCAAGGAAACCATTAAAGGTTTTACCATGATTATGGACGGGGAATTGGATCATCTGCCGGAATCTGCTTTTAACCTCAAGGGAAGTATTGAAGAGGCCATTGAAGCTGGAGAAAAAATGCTGGCAGAAGTCTAAAGGACTCGGGAGTTAGCAACAGTCACGTTTAACTGATAAGTATACCTATGCACCTAGAGATTGTATCCCCAGAGGCTACCTTGTTTTCCGGAGAAGTCACCTCTGTTACCGTTCCGGGCGTGGATGGTGAATTTCAGATGTTCCAGGACCACGCACCTATCGTCTCCCTCCTGCAGGAAGGAAACGTTAAGATTGCCGGGAATCTGGAGATTGAGGAAGAATTCCGGAGTCGGTTTGCAAAAGGATCTGATGGAAAGACGATCCTTAAAATTAACAGCGGCACTGTGGAATTAAAAAACAACAAGATCATTGTCCTGGCGGACTAAAGACTCTTGAAAGCTATCAAAAGCCCGCATCGAAAGGTGCGGGTTTTTTTATGGCCGAAAATGTGATCTGCTGACGGTCCTTGCCCGACTGCACCGATTTTATCTTCCCTGACGCTTTATTTCACGCTACTATTCGGGAAGGGAATCCCTGGATTTCAGCCTTCATGTTCTGAATATGGAGGAAGAAATAAGAGGAGTTTTGACTATCTTGGAGCAGACCCTTAAGACAAGGAAGGTATGAACAGCAATTACCATATACTGGGCGCTTTTGACTATGTAGCGGATGCGGAGCTCATAAAGGCAAAACTGGAGTCCGAAGGTATTCCTGTTTTTCTGAAGGACGCGAATATTTTACAAGCAGACCCTTTTATCGCCTCAGCTATCGGAGGGGTCAAGGTGATGGTGTATCAGGAGGACCGGAAAAAGGCACAGGACATATACGATAGCGTTCGCAGATATGCCATCGATAAGGAGGGAAATCCTATTGTGTGCCCGAATTGTAAGGCTACCCGATCGGAGCGTTTTCTCGATCGCTCCCGATTGGTATACCGGTTATTTCCGTTTTTGGAACCGCCTAAATACCGTTGTTTACAATGTGAAATGATCACAAGAGGATAGTTTGTAAAGCGGTCGGGGGCTTAGGCGTATTACACCAAAAAAATGACATAACTCTCAATAAGACAGGCTCTAAATGGAAAGTAGCAGTCCATTCGCATCACTTTCCGGGGAGTATCAAGCACGCTCTTCTTACCCCCGCATCCATTTTGTTAAAAGAGGAACGGTCGTCTTAAACAGCTGTGCGTGAATGCTTTTTTTTCAGAGGTTTCTTACCTTTGAAGGCCAAATAATTATGTAACCGTGCACCTCGAAAAAGTTCCCAGGGTATCCCGGATTTCTAAGGAATCCTTTCTAAGTGAGTATTACAGGCCTCAAAAACCGGTAATCATCGAGAGGGCTATTGAGCACTGGCCTGCATATACCAAATGGAATCTGGACTATATGCGGGATGTGGCCGGATCAAAAGAAGTCCCGCTGTATGATGACCGACCGGTGGATCACAAAGATGGTTTTAACGAGCCCCATGCCCGGATGAAAATGGCGGATTATATAGATCTGTTGAGGCGGGAACCCACCCGGTACCGGATTTTTCTCTGGAACATTTTAAAGGAAGTCCCGGAATTACAAGGCGATTTTGAGTATCCGGATTTTGGCCTTCGACTTATGAAGGGATTACCCATGCTCTTTTTTGGTGGCCGGGATTCCTATACTTTTATGCATTATGACATAGACCTCGCCAATATTTTTCACTTTCACTTTGAAGGTGAGAAAGAGGTCATCTTATTTTCTCAATCCGAAAATCAGTTTCTTTACAAGGTCCCGCACTCGCTGATCGCACATGAAGGAATCGACTTTTCCGCGCCAGATCTGAATGCCTGGCCCGCCTTAAGACACGCCGAGGGATATAAGGCTCAACTCAGCCACGGGGAAGTTTTGTATATGCCGGAAGGGTACTGGCATCATATGCGGTATCTTACTCCGGGCTTTTCAATGAGCTTAAGGGCCATTGCCAGAAACCCTCGAAATCTCAGTAAAGCATTTTACAACCTGTTGATTATGAGGAATTACGATGGGGCGATGCGCCGGCTTAAGGGACAAAAATGGATTGACTGGAAGAACCAGCAGGCTATTGAACAGACGCACAAAAAGCACTTCAGGACCTTGCAGTGAATCTGCCAAACCCTAAGGATGACAATTCGTACATTCTGATTTTTCTGTTTTAGTATTTAATTCTAGATTTACAACTGACACTGATATCGGTTTTTATGCAGGTGGTTCCGCTGGTTTCCAATTCTGAAGAAAAGGAGTTTATCGAATTTCCAATCAGCCTCTACCGGGATAACCCTACCTGGATTCGCCCCATGGACGCCGATATTAGAGCGGTTTTTGATCGGGACAAAAACAAGGCTTTTGCCGACGGCGCATGTTCGAGATGGCTTCTAAAGGACGAGGGCCGTACTATAGGCCGCATCGCTGCATTTGTTACCTATGCGTCGGATCCCGAAACTAAAGGTGGTTCTTCCGGAGGGATTGGTTTTTTTGACTGCATTCACGATCAGAACGCAGCCAACGCCCTATTCAATGCGGCCCGCGACTGGTTACAGGAGAAGGGCGCGACCTATATGGACGGCCCTGTGAATTTTGGCAGAAGGGATAAATGGTGGGGTCTGCTCACCAAAGGTTTCGAGATAGAGCCTAATTATCAGTGTAATTACAACTTCCCGTATTACGCAGAACTCTTTGAGAGTTATGGCTTCCAAACCTATTATCAGCAATATACTTTTTTAAGAAATGTTTTAGATCCGGTAAGCAAGCGTCTCGCGTATAAGTCTGAACTGGTTGCGGCCGATCCGGCATATACATTTGCGCATCTGAAGCTATCCGAATTTGAAAAATACGCCTCAGATATTATTGAAGTGTATAACAAAGCCTGGGTGAAACACGAGGGGGTAAAATCCCTTTCCATGGAGCAGGGCAGGGCTATAATGAACCAGCTAAAACCCATTCTGGACGAAAAAGTGATTTGGATTGCCTATCATAAGGATAAGCCTGTTGCTATTTTTATTTGTATCCCGGAGGTCAACCAGTTATTAAAACACGTGAATGGGAAGCTCGACTTTGTGGGGAAACTCAAATTTTTCTGGTTTAAGAAGACCCGCCAAAGTAAAAAATTGCTGGGAATGGTCTTTGGAGTGGTGCCCGAGCATCAGGGCAAGGGGGTCGATGGGGCCATCATTAAAGTGATGTCCGATGTCCTTCGAAAAAACCGGGACTACGAATTCATGGAAATGAATGGCATTGGAGACTTTAATCCCAAAATGATCCTGGTTATGCGCCAGGTAGGCGGCTCTATTTGCAAGGTACACACTACGTATCGATACTTATTCGACCGCACGATTCCTTTTGAGCGAATGAAGACTATCCGATAACTAAGACGAAATCAGCCTTCCGTTCCTTTAGGTGGCATGGTACCGAAAACACGGTCCCATAAAGTGTTTGAAACCCCAAAAGCCTTATCGGGATATCTGTAATGGTGCAAACTGTGATGCATCCAGAGATTTTTAAACCTCTTAGGGGGCCGCATAACGTGGGTTGCACGGTGTACAAAAGAATATAGCAGGTATCCTGTAAAAAACCCAGGGAAGAATCCGAAAGTCAATTTAGGAGCGCCAAAAATCCAGAATATTACATAGAAAATTCCAAAGAGTATGGAGGCCATGAGGATTCCCGGAACAGGGGGCATCAACAGGCGCTCCTTGTCCCTTGGGTATTTATGATGCGATCCGTGCATGATAAAATGAAACCGCTGAGACCACTTCGCTTCGGTCACCCAGTGAAAGACATAGCGGTGGAGCATATATTCTGCAAAAGTCCAAAAGAATAATCCAAAAGTGAACAAACCTGTTACAACCCAGGGATCCAGGCCGATTTTGACAATGGCCAGGGTGATTAACCCAATAATTACGGCCCCGTAAACGATGATGTTCTGAATAGGGTTCGTTTTTGTAAGACTTTCCAGGAATGGATTCTTAAAGATTTGCGCCTGTCCATGTTGGAAATCCGTTGTGACTTTTGGTTTCATAGCTCACCTTTTATGGGGTATAAAGTTAACAAAAAACCTGAACACCCTAAAATTTTACGGGGTGTATTGGGATGGTTCGGCCTCTGAAAAGCCTTTTAGGTCAGAGACTCCAGGTATTGGTAAATCCGGTCAGTTTCCCATCCGCGATACATGAAATAATCCACAAACTTCTTCTTTCTTCTCAGTATTTCTCCTTCGCCTTTTAAAGCATGCCAGCGTTTTTGAGCCAGGTATTCAAAACGATCCTGATAGACATCATCTGCAATCCCGGAAAGTGCCTGGCGTATGAGATAATCCGAAATATCCCGTTGCTTTAATTCCCGGCGAAGGCGCATCTTCCCCCAACCTTTTTGATTGAATTTCCCATTGACAAAGGCAGAGGCAAAGCGAGATTCGTTCAGGAAATTCTCCTCAATAAGCCTTACAACAATGGCATCTATGGCCTGGGGAATCATTCGCATTTCCCGAAGTTTTTCCACCACTTCCCTGTGGCAGCGCTCCCTGTAGGCACAGTAATGTTCCATTCGGGCGAGTGCTTCCTCAAGGGTGTAGGTCTTCTCGTGCCAGGGCTTCATCCTAATTCGTTTTGTAGCGAACTTCCAGGGTGCTTCCACGCGCTTCTATCTCAACCTGAGTTCCGCGCTGTTGTTGTTTTATAACTGTACCCTCAAGCGTTTGCAATTCCTTTTCCTGAACCCCTTCCAATAGGATCCGCAGGGTCCAGTCCTGTTTTTTCTGGGTTATTTTCAAAAAGGTAGTCCCTGTTTCTTCGACCTGATAATAGACCGAAATCGCATTCCTGCCAACCTGTACATTTTCCAGGTGCGCCTGATCCCATTCCCGGGGCATTACAGGGTGCACTATAATTTCCTTTTCGGCAGCCCGGGGTTGTATTCCGAAGAACTGCCCGATAATCGGCACGGCGAAACTATAGATGTTCCAGGCCTGTACTATCATCCCATAATCCGGTGAAACTTCGTACATGCTGCCCGGAAGGGCGTAACTAAAACTCCGGGTCATGCGTTTGAGGTAATCCAGGGCCCGATCCGGATGCCCGTAATTGTTTTCCGCTATCGCCTGAACACCCGTCGGTAAGGTCATCACGGCACCTGTGTAGGAGAAAACTTTACTCCCTTTGAAGGATCCCTCATTGGTGCCGGCGCTGTTATCCCGGTCTATACCTGTGACGAACATCCCAAAAGGGTTTACGAAATTACGGGCTGTTTCCAGGGCTGCTTCCGCTTTCTCCGGGTCGGCTATCCCCATTTCCATGGGGGTATTTACCACCCAATTGTGATGCAAAACAAAAGGTTTCAGCTCCGCGCCCGAAGGACGCCTTAGAATGGCTTCCCGGGTTTGTTCTAATTCTTTTACCGCCCAGGGTTTATCCAGGGTGTCTGCCCGGATAATGGCATCATCAATAAGGTGCAGGGCCTGCTCGTCTGTACCTATAAAGTCCGCATAAGACTGAAATTCCTCTGACCAGAATTCCCGGTTGATTTTCTCTTGGAGCGCAGAAGCCCTTTTCTGGTATTCAGAGGCAAGTCCTTCTTCACCCAGAGCGGCGGCTATATGGCCTGCATCTGCAAAGGCGGCCTGGGTATAGACGGCCACATCGATCATTTCACTGTTAAGACCGTGAATCTCCATCATCCCAAAGCCGTCCGGGAAACTATTGTTGTTGCCGTCATTTTCGGCCATCAGCCACCCAAGCCCTTTTTGAATCGTCGGAAAATATTTTTTGAGGAATTCCTTATCTCCATTCCATTGATAAATGCGCCAGATTAGGGTGGCAAACTGTGGAGTTTCATTGATATTGCCGGGGTTGAAGACCACTCCATTGGTAGACATTTCATGGATAATTTTCCCATTCCCATTAACTGCCTCAGACACACTGTCAATCAGCTGAATAGTCTGGTGAACGATTTCATCCTGTCCGATAGCCATGTAGCCCTGCAACGCGTATTCACTATCTACACCAAACCACCAGGGATAATCCGGGATTCCGGCTGTAATGCCCCGGCCGATTTCCGGGACCTCCCGAATGAGCCAGTCAGAATTGTATTTCAACCATTCAAAAGTTTGATTCAGCAAAGAATCAGGCGTCGTAAGTTTAGATTTGGCGGCGAGCCGCTGATACCTTTCCGATTTTTTCCTGAGCAGGTCCGTGGAGTTTTGCTGAAGGTCGGTATAAGTGGCCTGGGCTTCGGATTCTGAGGTATACGATCCTGCAATTACAAAATTCACCACCTGAGTGCCACCCTGGGGAATATCGAGTACATACCTGAGTTTTCCACCCCTGCCCTGTCCGGCGTAACCGGTCTTACTTTCTTCCTGAGAGCTTACCGGGAGGCCGGCCCCGAAGATCACATGCCAGGAGTTCCCTGTATCTGTCATCCTCCAGGTTTGAGAATCCACATGATAAACGGCCCGATCCGCATGGTCCTGCATCCCGCTGCGCTCCCCCAGCCAGGTAGGCCGTAAATCGGAGAATCCGGTAAATTCAAAGGTCAGGGTTCGGTCTTTAGTGCCCGTATTCTTAAGGGTGTATTGCACCACCAGACCCTGTTTTCCGTCCGGCACAAATTGCCAACGAACCACTTCCAGGTCAGTACCTTCAAGGGTATACAGGTGCTGATTGGCCATGGGAAAGTTGACAAAAGCCGAAGCTTTTTCCAGGGGAATCCGGCGATCGTTTTCGATTAGCACGGCCTCAAAACCATCCATGAGCTTGACAGGATGGTTCCAGATCCCGCCCATTTCTCCTTTAATGTGCCAGCCCAATTCAGGAAAGCTCCCATCCTGGTGCCCTACCATATACACCCTGTCTCCTGCGGTAACGAATGGGCTGTTCAGGTAGGCGTTTGAACCTGAAATGTGCGAACTTCCGTCAAGGATCGCTTCGAAGGGATCTGTGACAGGGTTCCTTTCCTTGGAACAGCCTAAGCACAGAAGTGCGAAAAGTATAGAGTAGCTGGAGCGCATCAATGACATGGAAGAGCATTTATTTTCACAGTAAAAATAAGCAATACCAGCCAATGGAATGGAGTGACCTGATCTGTGGCAGGGGCAAAAAAAAACAGCCTCCATGCGGAGGCTGTTTTTATTCTTCGATCGGGTTGCCGTCCCGGTCCGTAAACTGATATTCCAGATACGTGTAGGCATCCCTTGGCATGACTTTAATCCACTTCTTATACTCCAGAAACCATTTGGAGCGTATGGAAGGAAATCCCTTAGTCAGATAAGCCGCGATAAAAGGGTGCGCATTTAGCGTTATGGGCTTGTCTTTCCCATTTGATTTAAGAAGCCGCTCCAGCGCGTCGTTTATTTTTTCAATAAGCACGATAGGAGCTTCAACTTCCTGTCCCTGTCCACTCGGATCCGCTTCGGTCGTTTTAATGTTGACTTCAGGGCGCACCCGCTGCCGGGTGATTTGAACAAGGCCGAATTTACTCGGAGGCAGGATTTTGTGCTTTGCGCGATCATCCTTCATTTCGTCCCGGAGGTGGTTGAACAATTTCTTCCGATGTTCCGGGCGCACCATGTCGATGAAATCCACGACGATAATCCCTCCCATATCTCTCAGCCGCAATTGCCTGGCGATTTCTGAAGCCGCCAGAATATTGACCTCAAGGGCAGTGTCTTCCTGGTTCTTCGCTTTATTCGAGCGATTCCCGCTGTTCACATCGATGACATGTAATGCTTCTGTATGTTCGATGATCAGATAGGCTCCTCTGCTCATAGAGGCGGTCCTGCCAAAAGAAGTTTTGATCTGGCGTTCTATTCCGAATTTCTCAAAAATCGGAACATTTGCCGTATACAACTTGACAATGGATTCTTTTTCAGGGGCTATTTCATGCAGGTAATCTGTGATCTGATTGTAAAGCGTTTCATCGTCCACATGAATTCCGGTAAAAGAGTCGTTAAAGACGTCTCTAAGGATGGAAGAGGCCCGATTTAATTCCACCAACACTTTGGAAGGGGTGTTCGCGTTACGTAATTTTTTGCACATCGATATCCACTTGGACATCAGATTTTCGAGATCCTTATCTAATTCTGCTACTTTCTTGCCTTCGGCGACCGTTCTGATAATAACCCCAAAACCTTTGGGTTTAATGCTCTGAACAAGTCTTTTAAGCCGGTCTTTCTCTTGGGAACTACCGATCTTCTGAGAAACGGAAACCCGGTCTGAAAAGGGAACCATCACCAAAAATCTGCCCGCTATAGACAGTTCAGAACTGATGCGCGGACCTTTGGTTGAAATGGGTTCCTTAACGATTTGGACAAGCATCGCCTGATTTGGCTTAACCACATCTTTGATGCTGCCATTTTTATCGATTTCGCTTTCAAATGGAAAGTCTTTCAGAGCGTAATCCTTGATTCTTCCGGATCGCACTCCTTTGATAAACTTCAACATGCTGTTGAGCTGGGGGCCCAGGTCGTGATAGTGTAAAAAGGCATCTTTCTCGTACCCCACATTCACAAATGCTGCATTCAGGCCGGTAACCGGCTTGCGAATTTTAGCCAGCAGGACGTCGCCCACATTAAAATTGTGTTCGTTTTCATCCCGGTGAAGTTCAATCAGTTTTCCATCCTTAAGCAAGGCAAAATCGACGGAATTAGAATCGGATCTTACGATTAATTCTCTATTCACCTGATTAAATTTAGATTCACCTTGTTTACAAGGCGAATTGATTAAACAATAGTCGTTACAGGTTGTATCGTAAACCCGTCGAATTTCCTTGAAAAAGGAAATTCTATGTCAATGAACGTATTTGAAAAAGAAAAAGTAGTACTAGGACTACTTTTTCTTGTGTCGGTTCGCTCTACTGCGTTTTTTCCGCTTGTGAGTAGCTACCTTATGTCTTTTTCTCTTTTTACCACTCGGCATAGCTCAATTTTAACGATTCCTATTTGACTTGCACATTGCTCTTAACTCCTTCGATAAACACTTTGGCAGGTTTAAAGGCAGGAATGTTGTGTGCCGGTATTTTAATGGTTGTGTTCTTGGAAATATTTCTGCCGGTTTTCTCGGCCCGGGTTTTGATGATAAAACTACCAAACCCTCTTAAGTATACATTATCGCCGTTTTCCAGAGAAGCCTTAACTTCTTCCATAAAGCTTTCAACAGTGGCCTGTACATCTCCTTTTTCCATTCCCAGTTTATCTGAGATCTTAGATACGATATCCGCTTTAGTCATTTTGATTTATCTGTCGGTTTCAGGGTTGCAAATATATAAATATTATTCAATCTTTAATCCTGTAAAACCATTTTTAAGTGCTTAAATACAGTTAGTTTTGCAGCCGCAGCTGGAGTACATGGATTTTTCGGATCGCATTTTAAGTTGGTATGCAAAGAACAAAAGGGATTTGCCCTGGAGAAAAACAAGGGACCCCTACAGTGTATGGCTTTCTGAAATCATTATGCAGCAAACCCGTGTAGCACAGGGATTGCCTTATTATCTGCGGTTCAAAGAACGATTTCCTGAGGTAGCGGATTTGGCCATGGCTGGGGAAGAGGAGGTTCTTAAAACGTGGCAGGGTTTGGGGTACTATTCCAGAGCGCGCAACCTGCACGCGACTGCCATCCGGGTCTCCGGAGAATTTGGAGGAAAATTCCCCGATACGTACAAGGGTCTGTTAAATCTTAAGGGAATAGGCCCGTATACGGCTGCGGCCATAGGCTCCATTTGTTATGATCTGCACACTCCGGTGGTGGATGGAAATGTATACAGGGTCCTGAGCCGATATTTTGGAGTGGACCTTCCGGTGAACAGCGGGCCAGGAAGCCGGTACTTTGCCGATTTGGCGGGGAAGGTATTTAACAAAACCCATCCGGGGACCTATAATCAAGCACTTATGGAATTTGGCGCACTGCAGTGCGTTCCAGGTAACCCGGACTGCGATACATGCCCTCTATCAGAGAGTTGTGCGGCCCTGGCCCTGAAGCAGGTAGCCCGTTTTCCGGTCAAGCTGCCCAAAAAGGATATCCGGAAAAGGTATTTCAACTATTTTATGCCTGTGGATCCTAATTTCAGAACCCACCTGTTCAAACGAGCGGAGGGGGGTATATGGCAGGGTTTATATGAATTTCCACTCTTGGAATCAGAACGGGTGTTATCCGATAAATTGGCTGAAGAGCACATTGTCAAAGGGCTTTTTCCGAAAATAGGGAGTCCACTAAAAATCCTTAAATCCAATCCGGCCCCCCTTCTCCATAAATTGTCGCACCAACACCTTTACCTGACCTTTCGGATTGTCTATCTGAGCGAGGACCTTGCAGACGGCCTCCCAATCTCTGAAATGGAGCGGTATCCTGTCCCGGTCCCCATTGCAAATTTCATGGAAACAGTTAAAAATTCGTACTTTTGAATTCGGGGAAGTGACATTGTGCCCCAATAAATATGTTATGAGCGGAACACTAAATAAAGTTATGCTGATCGGGCATTTAGGAGATGCTGTTAAAATGCATTACTTCGATGGAGGGAATTGCGTTGGCCGTTTTCCTATTGCCACCAATGAATCGTATACCAATCGCCAGACTGGTGAAAAAGTGACCACCACGGAATGGCACAATATCGTCGTCCGCAACAAGGCCGCCGAAATTTGTGAGAAATACCTCAGTAAGGGGGATTTGATTTATATTGAAGGGCGCCTGAAAACGCGGCAATGGCAGGGCGAAGACGGGGCGACCCGGTATACCACTGAAATCCAGGCTACTGATTTTACGTTTCTTTCAAACAAAGCTGGAGAAGGGAATCCTGGAGTAAATCCTGGGGCACAGACATCCGGGCATTCTGTCAATGAGCCAATGCAAAGCGGCAATGTACAGGAAAATGTCCCGGAAGAGGACGACCTGCCTTTTTAAGTAATTAAAGACTAAGCACTTGGATCCTGACCTCCAAAGCGCTATACTGATCGGGATAGCCCTCAGTGGCGAACTTATACTCAAATTTTCAATATTGGTGGTCTTGCTGATTTGCTCAGGACTGATTTCGGGCGCTGAAGTGGCTTTTTTTGGGCTCTCTCAAACCGAAGTAAATGAGCTTAAAAACAACGCGACTTCCAAGGGCGATATCATTTTCAAACTTCTTGAGAAACCGAAAAAGCTCCTGGCGACCATCCTTATTGCAAACAATGCCATAAATATTGGCATTGTATTACTTCTTAATAATATGGGAGATACCCTTTTTGAGGGTATTGACCAGGTCTATCTAGGCTTTATTTCGGGCAGATTTGTGCTTGAAGTGGTCCTGGCTACTTTTCTGATACTTTTATTCGGGGAGATTCTTCCAAAGATATACGCCAACAGGAATCGTATGGCCTTCGCCCTTAAAATAGCTTATGTCCTCAGAGGGCTCGATTTTATTTTCACACCCTTGAGCGCACCTATGCGAAAGGCTACCATTCTACTGTATAAGCGGCTGGGCAAGGAAAAATCAAATCTCAGCGTAGACCATCTTTCCCAGGCGCTGGAACTGACTTCTGAAGGGGATACTACCCGGGAAGAACAAAAAATCCTGGAGGGCATTGTTTCTTTTGGAAATACAGACACCAAGCAGGTGATGCGGCCCAGGCTGGATATTTTTGCATTGTCGGCAGAACTGAAATACCCGGAAGTACTGGAGGAAATCAAAAAAAACGGATATTCCCGTATACCGGTATATGAAGAGAATCTCGATGATGTTCTGGGGGTACTCTATGTAAAGGACCTCCTGCCGTACCTCGAGCGGAAGACCTTTAACTGGACGACCCTGATTCGCAAACCCTTCTTTGTACCTGAGAACAAGAAACTGGATGATTTACTCCTGGAGTTTCAGAATAAAAAGAATCACCTGGCTGTTGTGGTAGACGAATTTGGAGGCACCTCAGGTATTGTGACCCTCGAGGACGTGATCGAGGAAATTGTCGGGGACATCAGCGATGAGTTTGACGATGAAGACCTTGTGTATTCGAAATTAGATGAAAACAATTACGTCTTTGAAGGTAAAACCAATCTCAAGGATTTCTATAGGGCTGCGCAAATAGTAGATGACGCCGATTTTGAATCGCATAAAGGAGAGTCTGAAACTATAGCGGGTTTTGTACTTGAAATTTCCGGAAGATTTCCCAGACGAGGCGAAAAAATTCCTTTTAAAGGATTCCTGTTTACAGTTGAAAGCATCGATAAGAAACGCCTGAAGCAAATTAAAGTAACCCTGCCGCATGAGAAATAGTATTTGCGTTTTGTTGGCCTGTATGGCATTTGGAATTATGGGCTGTAAAGACGAACCTGTACCAAAGCCGGGTGCGATGCTTCGCCTGGAATACCCGGAACAGAATTATAGTCGGTTGGCTTCCGATTGCCCGTTTGCTTTTGACTACAATCTTTTGGCCGAACCCGAATTCCAGAACGGTTGTAATCTGGTGTTGGATTACAAGGAGATGAAAGGGAGTATTTACGTGTCCTATAAGCCGGTAGAAGATAATCTAAAGGAATTGTTGTCCGACGCTCAAAAGCTCTCCTACGAGCATGTTGTAAAGGCCGATAACATCCTCGAACAGCCTTTTATGAATGGGCAGGACCGGGTTTTTGGGATGTTCTATGAAGTCAAAGGGGATGCCGCCTCTCAATCTCAGTTCTACGTCACCGATAGTACAAACCATTTTGTAACGGGGTCGCTGTATTTTTACGCTAAACCCAATTATGATTCGATTCTTCCGGCAGCCGTCTATCTGCAGCAGGACATTCGCCGCATTGTAGAATCCATTCGCTGGAAGTCTGAAAAACCACAATAAGTCCGATATGTCCTCCTACACCCCGGAAGCGCTTCGCCAATGCCACAGGAAAATCCAACCGTTTATCCACAGAACCCCAGTACTGACTTCACACCTTTTAAATGAGCTTGCCGGGGCAACCCTATTTTTTAAATGCGAGAATTTTCAAAGGGGCGGATCCTATAAAATGAGGGGGGCTACCCATGCCGTCCTTGTAAAAAAAGAGGGCGGATCTTTCCCTGGTGTAGTCACTCATTCCTCTGGAAATTTTGCCCAGGCCCTTTCCCTGGCGGCCCGGTCACTGGATATTCCGGCCTATATAGTGATGCCCGAAAATGCCCCTGAAGTGAAGAAGCGGGCAGTTGAACAATATGGAGGTTTGGTATTCGAATGCAAACCGACCCTTGACGCCCGGGAAGCTGAGGCGGAACGAATAGCAAAGGAAACAGGGGCGGTGTTTATACATCCCTCCAATGACCCTATGGTCATGCTCGGGCAGGGGACCGCAGCCCTGGAGCTGCTGGAGGATATCGATGCCCTGGACCATATCATCGCTCCGGTTGGGGGTGGCGGCCTGCTCGGAGGAACAGCTCTGGCCACAGCTTTTTTCGGTGGCGATTGCGAAGCTATTGGAGCAGAACCCCTTGCTGTGGACGATGCCTACAGATCACTGAAAGCCGGCCGGATTCTGGGAAATGAAAAGACCGATACCATTGCGGATGGGCTAAGAACGGTTTTGGGATCTTATACTTTTCCGGTTATTCAGAAACACATCAGGACAATTGTGAGGGTTAGTGAGGCCGAAATTGTACAGGCCATGCACCTGATATGGGAACGGATGAAAATTGTGGTGGAACCTTCCAGCGCCGTAGCATTGGCTGCGGTATTTAAAGATCCGGACCGGTTTAAAGGGAAACGGGTGGGAATTGTTATTTCGGGAGGGAACGTAGATCTTAAAAAACTTCCTTTTGCTTGAGGCTTACTCCTGCGAATCGTTCTTTTTTAAAAGGGCTTCAGCCTGAGCAATACTCTCGTTCATCGATTTAGCCATTTTCCTGACCTTCCCTAATTCTTCATCCAGCCATTCCGATTTTTGAGCGCTTAGCGTTTTTCCTTCCTGGATTTCCGCATAGTCAAACCGATCCCCAAAACCCTGCATCCAATCCATCATGGCTTTGTTGGCCTGCTCAAGATTTCCAATGGCATCCTGGTAGGGTTGGCCGCTGGCAGTGCTGTCGGCAAGGGGTTTGAGCTGAGAAATCAATTGTCCGAGCTGTCCCATTTTCGGCATAACGGAATCGTGGACAGCGATTACTTCCAGCATACGCGTGTCCGTCTCTTTTTTCTCAGCGCAGGAAAGGGTCAAAAACAGGCACAAAAGTAATACCATTCGCCCACCGATTTTTCCGGCAATAGAGCAATAGACAAAGCTGATTTTCATAATGGAGATTTATTGGTACAAAAATAGGAACTTTGGACCAATTCAACTGCAGATGAATGACTCCAGAAGGCGCCTTTTATATCTCGTAGTCCTGTCGATCATCTGGGGCAGCTCCTATATTCTGATTAAAAAGGGTCTGGAGGGATTCAGTGCGATCCAGTTATGGGGGATTCGGGTCCTTATGGCCGGACTCATTTTGCTGGGCATCGGATTTGGCTCCCTGAAAACCATCGGAAGACAAGACTGGAAGTGGGTGGGGCTGAGTGGGCTGCTCGGGAGTTTTATCCCTATGTTCCTTTTCGCCTGGGCAGAAACGGAAATTGACAGTGGGGTGGTCTCCATTCTGAATTCACTGGTGCCGTTATTTACCATTTTTGTCGGGTATGGATTATTCCGAATAGCCTTTACCTTAAATCAAATTCTGGGTGTAATGGTAGGCCTGGTGGGAGCCGCTCTTATGATATACCTGGGAAGTGCCTTGAATCCGGATCACAATTATTGGTATACCTCGGCAGTGGTGGTCGCATCCTTTTGTTATGCTGTAAATGCCAATATTATCAAGAGTAAATTACAGGAAGTAAGCCCCATGGGTATTGCTACAGGCAATTTTATTTTTCTTATCGGCCCGGCGTTATTTATTGTGATATTTTCCGGCGCCCTGTCGCAACCGGTGCGTGAAGGGCCTCATTTTATGAGTTCACTCGCCTACATTGGGGTACTCTGTGTTTTTGGCACAGCCATAGCCAAAGTAATGTTTAATCGCCTGATACAAATCTCAACGCCTGTATTCTCGGTTTCAACTACCTATTTAATTCCTATCGTAGGTGTTTTTTGGGGTATACTGGACGGGGAGCGATTCAGTTTGGGACAGGTGGGTGCTGCCCTGCTTATTCTAATGGGGATTTATATGATCAATAAAACAAAAAGGGCGCCCCGATAGAAGCGCCCTTAACTAACACTATTTTATAAAATTAATTGAAGTCCGACTCCTGAACTTCATAGTTGATCACAGCTTCCAATAGCTTGCTTTCGACTTGCTGTGGCCCCATGGCACTTACTTTGATCGCCGGGAACTTTATCCCATCCACTTCCTGATACCCCTTGATCAGGGATTCCTGGTTCTGGGTTTGACCGTTCATGTTGATCACAGTAGCCTCCTTGATTTTAAGCCCCGTCTCCACATCGTAGAAGTAACTCGCCTGTACAGTTTCCCCGGGCACATCAATCCGATATGCTTTGGCATCCTCTACCGCTTCTATTCCCACGAGTTTAGTTTCAGGATTCATGGCAAAGGACTGCTCGGCAAATATCCCAAGGCTTTTCTGCATGTCTTGTCTCATCCCGTCAGGGAGCGGTACTTTGTTCCCGCCCTGCTTCATAAATAACTCATCTCCTTTCGAAACGATACCCATCATGGGCGCATCGTTCATAAACGTGGTCTGGGCGTATTTATCTGCCGTCCTCAACTCCTCACTCTTAATGGTCGCCCCCATGGCTGACCCTTCGTAAACCAGTTTCAACGATTGGATTTTATCCACAGCTTCCTTTCCGCCGATAGCCTCAAAATAGGCGTCGACTACCGATTGAACGCTTACCCCTTCCGGCAGGTCACCCCCAAAATCCGGTTTTTCAGTCGGGTTGGCGTATTTGTCGTAGTATTTAATGGGAACCGGTTTGCCTTTAAAGGTGATCTTTTCCAGATTTTCGAGGACTTCACTTCCTTTCCCCGCGACAACGACTCGTGCATTACCAGGTTTGAAATACTCTTTGGAGGCCCTTTGTACATCTGCTACAGTAATGGCATCGACCCGCTCGAGGAAGGTTTCATAGAAATCCTCAGGCAGATCCTGTTGGAGAATGTCCAGAGCATAATTGGCGACCGTCGAAGGTTTCTCGAGCTGCATCACAAAGTTCCCGGCGTACATCGCCTTGGCGAGTTCAAGATCTTCTTCACTAATGGGCTCCTCGACCATCCTGTCAATTTCTTTAAGGATTTCTACAACGGCACTGTCTGTAACTGCGTTACGAACCCCTGCAGTAGCCCCAAAAGTAGAAGTTCCCCATTTACTATTTCCCAGGGAGGAACGCGCACTATAGGTATATGCTTTATCCTCTCTTAGATTTTTCATCAACCTGCCTGAAAAACCACCAAAACCCAGAACGAAATTGGCCAGGGTCGCGGGCAGATAGTCCGGATCGTTCTTTTTAAGTTGCACCAGATTCTCAACCCAGATTTCAGACTGTACTGCGTTTGGAACGTCTACAAAGTTCACCTGTGTGTACTGTGCATCCGTTGGGTCGGAAAACTCTAAATTAGGAGGACTGGCTTTGATCCAGGGCGTAAAATACTTCTCGACAAGTTTTTTAACTTCTTCTACATTCGTATCCCCCACAACCACTAAATAGGAATTGGCAGGTACAAAATAGTCGGCGTAGAAACGTTCGACATCTGCCAGGTTTACATTATTTACCGTTTCTTCGGTAGTGAATTCTCCGTAGGGATTGTTTTTTCCATAGGCCAGGGCATAGCGAACTCTGGAGGCAATGGCTGAAGCGCTTTTCTCTGAAGTCTTCAGGCCTGTGATCAATTTTTCCTTCTCCTTGTCAAACTCTTCCTGAGTAAAATTCGGATTTAGAGCCGCATCTGCCATCAATTCCATCAGTCGGGGGAAGTATTTGCTCAATCCCGATGCAGAAGCACCCTGAGAATATATTTCCAGACGGGCACCCATAAAGTCGATTTCTTCATTAAAGGCATCCATGGAGATGCTCTTTGAACCTTTCCCCATCATACTCCCTGAAAGGCTGCCGACTCCGGCCTTGTCTCCTTCAAAAATGGGAGGGTTGTCGATATTCAGTTGAATGGAAACCCGGGGAAGTTTATGGTTCTCCACCACTAAAACGGTCAGGCCGTTCCCCAATTTAAACTGCTCTGCCTTATCCAGGTTTATTTTGGGTGCCGGTCCCGCATCGGGCATTTTTGACCGGTCTATCTGGGCCTGGAGCGAAAGGGCTCCTAAGGCCAATACGAGGGTAAATAATAGCTTTTTCATAGTATTAATTGTCCATTTTATCTCCAGGCAAGTAATCAATGACCGCACGCTGGGTAGGTTTTAAATATTTTATTGCCACATCTCGAATCTCTTCCCGCGTGATGGATCTGTAAATTTCAATCTCTTTATTGATCAGGGAAGTGTCTCCGTAAAGCATGTAATTCGTCGCCAGGGAGCCCGCAATTCCTTCAATGGTGGAATTGGAGTTCACAAAGTCGTTTTCAAACTTGTTCTGCAATTTCTGGTAGTCCTTTTCGGAAATCAAACCCAAACGGAGTGCCGCTATCTCTTCTTCAATCTCTGTGGTAAGTGTTTCAAGCGAGGTTTCACCAACGGGGAGTCCGAAAATAAGGTACATTCCGTAGTCTTCCTGGTCGATTGGAAAGGCACCTACCTCTAGCGCTTGTTTCTGTTCATCAACGAGTTTTTTATAGAGTTTAGAACTTCTGCCGTCGCTGAGGTAAGTAGAAATCATATCGAGAATCCGGGCATCGCGTTCTTTAAATCCGGGCGTCCGGTAGGCCACCATGATGGCGGGAATCTGAATATTCGGATCGTAGGTCTTTTTGCGAATTTCCTGTGTAATGGGAGATTCCGTTGGAAAATTCCGTGTAATGTCTGCGCCTCGGGGGATAGGGCCGAAGTAGTCGCCGATCATTTTTTTGGTTTCAGCGATATCAAGATCTCCGGCAACTATCAAAACTGCGTTATTGGGTACATAGTATTTGGCATTGTAGGCGCGTACATCTTCCAGGGTAGCTGCTTCCAAATCAGTCATATACCCGATGTTCGGATCTTTGTAGGGATGCGCTTCAAAAAGCGTCTCTCCGAGAACAGGCAATAGCTGCCCGTAGGGTCGGTTGTCATAAGAGAGTCTCCGCTCTTCTTTAACCACTTCTATTTCCCGCTCCAGGGCTTCCTGGCTGATGGTGGGATGCAGGAGTCTTTCCGATTCCAGCCACAGGCCGAGTTCCAGATTGTTCGAGGGGAAGAGTTCGTAGTAGTATGTCCGGTCCTGAGATGTGTTGGCGTTATTTATGCCTCCGCGGTTATAAATAATTTCGTCCCATCCGCCTGTGGGAATATTTTTAGAACCGTCAAAGAGCAGGTGCTCAAAAAGGTGGGCGAATCCGGTGCGTCCCTCTGTCCGGTCCTTACCTCCCACGTGGTACATGATTGAAGTAATCACTACAGGGGCTGAATTGTCCTGGTGCAAGATTACATGCAGCCCATTGTCCAGGTCGTATTCCTCATAAGCGACCTCCTGAGCCCGCACAAAACCGGCTACAAAAAGGATGATCGCAAGAAATTTCCATTTTTTCATATACTTGTTTTTTTTAAAAGAGGTTGCAAGATACCGACAAATGGTTAAAAATTAAAACATGCTGCAACTTCAAAAGGACAGTATTTTCTTAAAACAAAAAATCGGTTGGGGTTTAACACTAATTTATTATGAAATTCGCTTTACACCCCGTACCTTTTGAAGAATTCAAATGACTCTAAGTATGTTTCGCTTCGCTTTACCTATTCGTTTCGGACTCGCCACCAGTGGCAGCCTGATTGCTTATTTTCTCGTACTTTCCCTTTTCGACCTGCACACCAATATCTTTTTTAGTCTCTTTAATGGTGTGATTACCGGCTTTGGCATTTACGAGGCCATCAAATACTATAAGCTCGAAATGGGAGAGCGTTTTACCTACAGTGCCGGTTTTACAGCCGGATTAACCGTCGGTTTTGTCGCTACCCTTATTTTCACCTTATTTTTCGCCATTTACAGCACTGAGGTCAATACAGAATTCCTCCAAAACCTGTCCACAACGTTCTTTGAGGACTTTGAAGGTTTTGAGGCTATTGTATTCTTTACCGTGGCGATCATGGGATTTGCCACTACGCTGGCCCTAACCCTCACATTTATGCAGCTTTTTAAACCCAGTAATACAAGAAAAAAAATCTGATTGATTACCCTTTCTATTTCCGGATTAACTCCTATATTTGCACCCGCCTTAACCAAAACTTCAGAGGGTTGAAGTGGGAAGGCATAAAAGTTCATTTTTTTAAAACAACGCTATGTACGCAATTGTAGAGATAGCAGGGCAGCAATTTAAAGTTGCAAAAGACCAGAAGGTTTTCGTGCATCGCTTAAAGGAAGAAGAAGGGGATAAAGTCACCTTCAATAACGTTCTTCTGATTGGCAATGATGCATCGGTAACTGTTGGCGCCCCGGCTATAAAAGGTGCTGCCGTAGAGGCAAAAATTGTAAAGCATCTTAAGGGAGATAAGGTAATTGTCTTCAAGAAAAAGAGAAGAAAAGGATACCGGGTTAAAAACGGACATCGGCAGTATCTCACCGAACTGTTGATTGAAGGAATTAAGGCTTCAGGAGTAAAGGTTGAGACCTCTGCGAAGGAGGCTCCGGCTCCGAAAAAAGCTGCCCCTGCCGTGGAAGCTCCTAAAAAGGAAGCTCCAAAAGAAGTTAAGGAAGTTAAGGCTGCAGTTGCAAAAGCCGTGGAAGATTTCAGCGGGAAGACCGTTGCAGATCTCAAGGCTTTAGCCAAAGATAAGGGCATCAGCGGGTATTCTTCCATGAAGAAAGCTGAATTGCTGAAAGCGCTGACAGGTAAGTAAATGGTAACCGGGAATACTTTCCCGAAAATAGAATAGATCATGGCACATAAAAAAGGTGTAGGTAGTTCCAAAAACGGACGGGAGTCCGAATCGAAACGCCTCGGGGTTAAAATCTTCGGAGGTCAGACCGCTATTGCCGGAAACATTATCGTACGTCAAAGAGGTACAAAACACAATGCGGGTGACAATGTCTATGTAGCAAAAGATCATACGCTACATGCCAGAGTTGATGGTGTTGTCCGTTTCACTAAGAAGGCAAACGGGAAATCATTTGTATCCATAGAACCGATAGCCCAGGCTTAGGTTTAGAGATAAATTCAATAAAAAGCCCGTCTCAACTTTTGTGAGACGGGCTTTTTATTGGAACGGGATGGTACAACCTCTTTAAGGACCAGGCCCCAACGTTATTCCAACAGAAAAGCCCCGGGATTTGCCCGGGGCTTTCTATTGTGGTAGGGTATTGCAATTAATACCGGTAGTACTCCGGCTTATAAGGGCCTTTTGGGTCTACGCCGATATAGCTCGCCTGCTCGTCAGTGAGCTGGGTCAACTCCGCCCCAAGGCGTTCCAGGTGAAGTTCGGCCACTTTTTCGTCCAAATGCTTGGGCAGGGTATATACCTTGCGCTCATAGTCTCCGCTCCGATTCCATAACTCTATCTGGGCAAGGGTCTGATTCGTAAAGCTGTTGCTCATCACAAAACTGGGATGACCTGTAGCACATCCGAGGTTTACCAGACGGCCTTCGGCAAGAATGATTAAGTCTTTTCCGTCCAAAGTATATTTATCTACTTGTGGCTTGATTTCATCCCGCGTTTGTCCAAAGGCACCATTGAGCCAGGCCATATCGATTTCGTTGTCAAAATGTCCGATGTTGCAGACAATTGCCTTATCCCTCATGGCGCGGAAATGTTCCTCCCGGATAATATCTTTATTACCGGTGGCGGTGATAATCACATCGGCAGTGCCCACTACTGATTCCAGTTTCCGCACTTCATATCCATCCATACAGGCCTGCAGGGCACAGATCGGGTCAATTTCGGTGACGGTAACAATGGCCCCTGCCCCTCTGAAGCTCGCAGCGGTTCCCTTACCAACATCTCCGTATCCGGCAACGACAACTCTTTTCCCGGCTAACATGGTGTCTGTCGCCCGGCGAATGGCGTCCACAGCGCTTTCACGGCAGCCGTATTTATTGTCAAACTTGGATTTTGTCACCGAATCGTTAACGTTGATGGCAGGAACGGGCAAGGTGCCGTTTTTGACCCGCTCGTAAAGTCTGAGCACCCCGGTTGTTGTTTCTTCCGAGATACCTCTGATTTCTGAGGTGAGTTCCGGAAAGCGATCCAACACCATATTAGTCAGGTCGCCCCCGTCGTCGAGAATCATATTTAGGGGTTTTCGGTCTTCCCCGAAAAACAGGGTTTGTTCGATACACCAGTCAAATTCTTCCTCGCTCATCCCCTTCCAGGCGTAAACGGGTATTCCCGCAGCTGCAATAGCCGCAGCCGCGTGATCCTGGGTGGAGAAAATATTACAAGAGCTCCAGGTAACCTCAGCACCGAGTTCCACGAGGGTTTCAATCAATACTGCAGTTTGAATGGTCATATGGAGACAGCCTGCAATCCGGGCGCCCTTCAAAGGCTGTGCTTCCCCAAATTCTGCCCTGAGTGCCATAAGGCCGGGCATTTCAGCTTCCGCGAGTTCTATTTCCTTACGACCCCATGCCGCCAGGGAAAGATCCTTAACTTTGTAAGGTGCGTATTCGATTGTTTTAGTGCTCATAGTCCAATAATTTTTTTAATTTTTAATACTGAAGATCCATTAGATATTCATCCCAATCAGAAGGCAGTAAGCCAGTCCTGAAAAACGATATCAAAGATACGGATAAGATTACAAAACAATGCCACCTTACACGACTGTAAAAAACAACGAGGTTTTTCAGATATACCTCTGGAAGATAGAAGAACCTGAATCCTGGCTCTCCAGAGATATCGTCCTTACCGCCCATTGTCAGACCCGGCTCGATGGCATGAAGTCTGAGTTGCATCGAAGAGGATTTCTAAGCATTCGTCACCTGCTCGCTCTCGCGGGATATACGGATGCTGATCTTTTTTACGACGAGGTGGGAAAACCCCATTTAAAGGACGGCACCTTTATTTCCATTACCCACTCCTTTGAGTTTACCGGGATTATTGTTTCAAAAAAACAAGAGGTGGGTATTGATATTGAAAAGCAGCGGGACAAAATACTTCGGATCGCTCATCGGTTTACCCCTGTAAAGGAATACAGAACCCTGGCCAATGATCAGGCCCTGATCCGTAAACTGACCATGGTCTGGGGTGCCAAGGAATCCATTTATAAGATTATGGGGATGCCTGGGCTGAGTTTTTTAAACCATATACGGGTTTCGGAATTTGACATGGATCAGGGGGAAAGCCGTGCCGGAGTGCTTTTAAAGGGAGTCTCCCGTGAATTTGAAGTTCATTTTAAAGAATTTGAGGGCTTTACCCTGGCCTATGCACTTAGTGTTTGAACAGGGTTTGGGCCGCTCTCCCGACTTACATTGCGAAGATTCCCATAAGACCTCCTACCTTTGACTTTTAAAGACGCCCCAATGGATATTTCTGTCGAATTGACCTTCAGCCCGCTTCAGGACGGATACGAACCCCATATAATCGGTTTTATAAAGGCGCTACGCGACTCGGGTCTCACAGTTCTTGAAAATCCCATGAGTACGCAGATTTACGGGCACTACACCACTGTGATGGAGGTGTTAAATAAGGAGATGTACAACAGTCTTGAAGGGGTTGAACAGGGGGTTTTTTACTTGAAAATGGTCAAAACAGACCGCAGTGCCTATGAGCCCCATTTTTGATTTTTTCCTGGATCCCTATCGGGAAAGGTCCGGGTTTTTTATCCTGCTGGAAGTATTCGTTTTTGTATTCGGAATTGCCAGTGTTGTGCTCGCCAAGCGGGAAAGTATCCTGGTGTACCCTACCGGATTGATCGCCACCGTGATCACAATGTATCTTTTTTTTATAGACAGGCTTCTCGGGGATATGATGATTAATCTGTATTATTCCCTAATGAGTATCTACGGATGGTGGAACTGGTCCAGGCAGAAAGAAGGGGCCACCGTTGTAAACATTTCCAGAACGGATAAAACGGAAAAAGGCATTGGATTTCTCTTGTTTCTTGCAGCCTCAGGCCTGAATTACCTCATTTATAAAGTCTTTGATGTACCGATTGGCCCTTCCAACTACGTGGATATTCTCACTTCGGGAATTTTCTTTACCGCCATGTGGTTTATGGCTACGAAAAAACTGGAAAACTGGACCCTCTGGATTTTAGCAGACCTAATAACAGTTCCCCTTTATGCATACCGGGGATGGGGAATGTTGTCCCTGCAGTACTTCATATTTACTATCTTGGCCATTCAAGGATACCGGGAATGGAAAAAGCGTTTAAACAAGAGTCTTCAGACGTCCTGAAAGTAGTGCTTTTTGGTCCCGAATCTACGGGAAAAACAACTCTGGCCCGAGCCCTGGCCGCACATTACCAAACAGAGTGGGTGCCGGAATATGCAAGGGAGTACCTTCAGGAAAAGTGGGATCGGACCCGGGAGATTTGCAGTCCTGAAGATCTGCCTCCAATAGGGGCAGGACAGATTGCCCTGGAAAACGAACGTACCAGATCGGCCAATCGATTGTTGATTTGTGATACAGATCTTTTGGTGACCAAAGTGTATTCCGAAGCTTATTACGAAGGTTACTGTGATCCGGAAATTGAAAAATTCGCCCTACAAAACACTTACGACTTGTATTTACTTACGGGTATAGATGTGCCATGGGTCCCCGACGATCTTCGCGATAAGCCTGAAGAGCGGGAGGAAATGTTTACGCGATTCAGATCCACTCTGGAGCTTTATAACCGCAGTTTTATTATCTTGAGGGGGTCCCCTGAAGAAAGACTAAAGGAAGCCATTTACCACATTGATAAACTCTTGATTCCATGAAGCCATTTTCAGAGGAAGATAAAATTTACCTGTTGAAAAAGGGGATTTCCCCCGAGAAGGCTGCAAAGCAAATTCAAACCTTTCAGGACGGGATTCCCTTTGTAACCCTGTCTAAAGCGGCTGTTGTCGGGGATGGGATTATCCGGCTTTCCGTTGAGCAGCAACAGCACCTGCGCAAGCACTACAAGGACCAAAGGAACAATCTCAGTATTCTTAAGTTTATTCCCGCCTCAGGGGCAGCTTCCCGAATGTTTAAAGATTTATTCGGTTTTTTAAAAGGGTATAATCCACAGGTGACCCCTCTTAAGGAGTTTTTAAATCGTCCCGATAAAAAGGCGATTAAGACCTTTTATGAGGGCCTGGAACGGTTTCCGTTTTTTGATGAAATCTCCGGATCGATGTCTGCGAAGGCGAATACTCAGGGTGAGATGCTGTATGCTTTTATTTCAGCAATGCTTACGGAGAAGGGAAAGAATTACGGGTTTTATCCCAAAGGGCTTTTGCCATTTCACCGGTATGGAAATCGCACCGCTACTCCCTTTGTCGAACATTTAAAGGAAGGCGCTGCCTATGGGAGAGCCGGAGCAACCTCTCATCTGCATTTTACTATTTCTCCCCAGCACAGGGATTTGTTTCAGAAGGAAGAGGAGTACGTGACCCCGGGAATAGCAGCCGCCACCGGTTGCAAATTTGAAATTGATTATTCTTATCAAAAGGAATCCACGGATACCCTGGCAGTTACTCCGGAAAACGAACCATTCCGGGACAGGAATGGACAGTTGCTATTCCGGCCGGGCGGACACGGCGCCCTATTGGAAAATCTCAATGATCAGGAGGCAGATCTTATCTTTGTCAAGAATATCGACAACGTGGTTCCGGACCGGGATTTAGAGGAAATTACTGCCTGGAAGGAAGTCCTGGCTGGGTACTTATTAAAGTTACAGACAAAGGCGTTTAGCTTTCACAGGATGCTTATAGATGGCACCGTAGATCACGATTTGTTAAAACGGGCACATGCTTTTCTTGAAACGGGGCTCAATGTGCGCTTTTCAGACGCCTATCCGGGCTACAGCCTCGAAGAACAGTTTGCCGTACTGATCGATAAACTGTCTCGTCCTATTCGGGTTTGCGGTATGGTGCGGAACGAAGGGGATCCCGGAGGAGGTCCTTTCTGGATTACAGATGCCATGGGGAATGAATCCCTGCAGATCGTCGAGTCTGCTCAAGTGGATTTGCAGGACCAGGCCCAACTGCAAATATTTGAAAAGGCCACACATTTTAATCCAGTTGATTTGGTTTGCGGGGTACGCGATGCTTTTGGGAAAAAATTGGACCTGCTGCAATATGTGAATTCCAAACAGGGCTTTATCGCTTCGAAAACCTTTGAAGGCAGAACATTGAAGGCTCTGGAGCTGCCCGGGCTCTGGAATGGCGGTATGGCGTATTGGAACACTGTTTTTGTGGAGGTTCCGGGGAGTACTTTTAACCCGGTTAAAACGGTAAATGATCTGCTTAAGGCTGCCCACCAGTCCTGAAATTTGGCAAGGGCCCGATCTGGAATAATCATTTTTATCATCACTCAGATGTGCGTATCTTTGCGACATCTCACAAGGGGTGCTTTGGTTTTTTTGAGATTGCAATTCGCAAGAAACCGGGCTGAGAGTATACCCGATGAACCTGGGCAGGTAATGCTGCCAAGGGAACACTGAGAGAGTTCGTCCTCTTTTTTCAGAAGACAACATTCTTTCCGTCGGGGCTGGCATTTGGCCGCAGAATCAGTTATCACAGAATAATGGCCCCTTTTATTCGTAAGCGAAAATACGAATGAAAAAGATGGTTTTATGGGGATTGTTTTTGTCCATCCCTTTGTCTATTACAGCCCAACAGATCCAAATTGACACCACCGAATCCGAGCAGATCGCCCTCGATGAGGTTCTCGTTTCAGCCGTTCGGGTAACGCGAGAAGCTCCGGTCACGTTTTCCAACCTGGATAAAGATCGCATAGCAAAACGCAATCTCGGTCAGGACATTCCTATTCTTATGAACTACCTGCCCTCGGTAGTCACGACCTCGGATGCCGGTGCAGGGATTGGGTACACGGGAATACGGGTCCGGGGGAGTGATGCTACCCGGGTAAATGTCACCATAAATGGGATTCCCTATAACGATGCGGAATCTCAGGGGACTTTCTGGGTCAATATGCCGGACTTTGCTTCGTCCACCGAAAGCCTCCAGCTTCAGCGCGGAGTAGGAACCTCTACCAACGGGGCAGGAGCCTTTGGGGCCAGCCTGAATATTCTTACCGACGTCGTTTCGCCTCAGGCGTATGCAGAGCTTACCGCTTCTGCCGGAAGTTTTAACACCCTCCGGGCCACCGCGAAGTTTAGTACAGGGCTGTTGGGAGATCAATTTGAATTTTCGGGCCGACTCTCCCGAATTGCCTCTGACGGGTATATTGACCGCGCAGCTTCGGATCTGGATTCTTACTTTCTCCAGGGTGCTTTTGTAAAGGAAAAAACCCTTTTGAAAGCCCTTATGTTTGGAGGCCACGAGGTAACCTATCAGTCCTGGTATGGTTTTGACCCCGACGTACTCGGGTCCATAGGTGTGGATAACGATCTGGAGACTAACCGCCGGTATAATATCGCTGGCATTCAGTTTGACGGGGATGGAAATTTCGAAGGCTTTTACGACAATCAGGTGGATGATTATAAACAGGACCACTTCCAATTGCATTGGAACCAGCAATGGTCTGATGCTTTTCAAACCAACATCGCCCTGCACTACACAAGGGGGCGTGGATTTTTCGAAGAATATGTAGACGAGTGGTATTACAGCAATATCCTCTTTGCCCCGGACGCCCAATTGAGTTTTCTGGGCCTCGAGAATCCGATAATTGACGGGGAAGAAGTCAGCACCATGGATTATGCACGCCGGCGCTGGCTGGATAATGATTTTTACGGCACCGTTTTTTCCGGCACCTACAGGGACGGGCCTTTGGAATTACTTCTCGGCGGAGGTTGGAATACCTACAGGGGTGATCATTTTGGAGAGGTGATCTGGGCCAGGTATGCTGGAAACCTGGAGCCCCGGGATCGCTACTACGAGGACGATTCTCAAAAGGAAGATCTGAATGTTTTTGCCAAAGCCAATTATCGCCTGGGAAATAAATGGCAGTTCTTTCTGGATCTTCAGTACAGAGGGGTCCGCTACCAGGCGAACGGGGAGCAAACGGGCCTGGTGGATGATCGTTTCCGGTTTTTTAACCCGAAATCCGGCATCACTTATCGGATTAACCCGTCTCAAAACCTGTATTTGTCCTATGCCGTGGCCAACAGGGAGCCGAACAGGAATGATTATGAAAATGGGAGTCCTAAACCAGAGCGCCTGCAGGACTTCGAATTGGGGTGGCGGTACCTAAAGAATCGCACGAGTATTAACGCCAATATCTATTATATGCGCTATAAGGACCAGCTGGTGCTCACCGGGGATCTCAACGATGTTGGGGCCCCGATCCGCTCTAATATCGGGGATAGTTACAGGCTGGGGATGGAAATTGATGTGGACATGCCGCTGGGTCGTGCATTTCAATGGCAACCCAACCTGGCCCTGAGCACCAACCGCAATGTCGATTTCTTTTTCAGGAGAGATGGAGTGCTGACCAATCTCGGAAATACCCGGATTGCCTTTTCGCCGGAAGTGGTTCTGGGGAGCCGGTTGGTGTACAACCTCTCTGAAGATTTGCAGTTCGCACTGCTCACCAAGTTTGTGGGAGAACAGTATATGAGCAATATAGAGGCGGAAAAATCAAAACTTGAGGCCTACACTCAGACCGATTTCAATCTCCAATACCGTGTAAAACCTTTTGGCTGGTTTTCGGATGTTGCCCTTACCCTGCTGGTCAACAATATCTTTGACGCAAAATTCAGTTCGAATGGGTATTTCTATACTTTCGATGATGATTTCAGTACTCCGGGAAGTGTGACCACCGTTGAAGGGGCAGGGTATTATCCCCAGGCCGGCATTAATTTTCTGGCCGGGATCACGGTCCGGTTCTAAAAGGGAACTTAGTTGGAAATAATAACGCTGTTCCCGCTGGCGCTCGCCCGATACTCCAGCATGTCGAAATAACGATTGCCGTCATCGGGGCGGTCCAGTTGTTGTCCTGTAAACAAACTATACTCATACTCTTCGCAGGAGCAAACCGCATTCTGGCCTGTAATTGTCATGGTAGAACAGGAATTCGGACTGTGATTCGGACAACTTGCTTCAAAAGCGCGAAAGACATCAAACCCCGTGTTCATTACAAACACTCCGCGAATACCTGCACCCTCTGTCGAGATATATACTGGGTTGCCAATGGTAATCAACGGGCTGTATAACGGGAGACCCAGATTGATCTCAAACCGAAACCCCAATTCCTGTAAATACGGGTTTCGCTGCTGGGTGTCGCTATCGCAACAGACCAGTATAAAGAGCAATAGAACAGGGAGTAAGAAACGTTTAACAGACATCTGAGGACTTTTGGTGTCGGCAAAATTCCACAAAAAAAACCTATCTTTGTTCAAATCCTCTAAATAACTTACAACTCTGGTAAGTATTGCGGGGATTTTCTGTTTATTAATTGGTTTCACTATGAGTAATGTTTCATATTACACGGAAGAGGGTTTAAAAAAACTTAAGGAAGAGTTGAATCAACTCAGGGATGTGGAACGGCCCAAAGCCTCTCAGGCCATAGCTGAAGCCCGCGATAAGGGGGATTTATCAGAAAATGCAGAATACGATGCAGCTAAAGAGGCCCAGGGACTTCTGGAAATGAAAATCGCGAAGCTCGAAGAGGTCGTTGCCAATGCCAGGCTTATCGATGAATCCCAGCTGGACAACTCGAAGGCTCTGGTGCTCTCCAAAGTCCGACTGCTCAACAAGCAGAACAAAATGGAAGTGACCTATACTCTGGTCGCCGAAAGCGAGGCCGATCTGAAAGCCGGAAAAATCTCTGTAACCTCGCCTATCGGAAAAGGACTTCTGGGAAAGAAGGTAGGAGATGTAGCTGAGATTCAGGTGCCCAATGGGGTCCTGAAGTTTGAAATTCTGGGAATAACACGTTGATCTTTTCAAGGATTACAGCAGCCTGTATTGTGAAGTAATTCCTGGATATATACCTTATAACGCCTAATAACGGGAACTATGGCAAGTATTTTTACCCGGATTATCAATGGGGAAATCCCCTGCTACAAAATTGCGGAGGACTCAGATAATTTTGCTTTTCTCGATATTCAACCCAACGCCCCGGGGCATACTTTGTGTATTCCCAAAAGGGAAGTGGACAAGCTGACGGATATGGATGCCGGGGCTTATGAAAGCCTGATGCGCTTTAGCCGCAAAGTAGCACTGGCTTTAGAAGAAAGTATGGATTGCAAGAGGATCGGTATGACGGTAATCGGTCTGGAAGTACCTCATGTGCATGTGCATTTAATTCCTCTTCGGGAAATGGCCGATGCCACATTCCAGAGAAAAGCTTCCCTTTCTCCTGAGGCCTTTGAAGCTATAGCTCAAAAAATCAGGTCAAAACTCAAATAGTCGTTTCTCAAAACGCATACTTCAAATATGACTCGGAAGTAAATTTGGTGTGCCGTTTACAAAAGATAGTATACCAGTAGTCCCATAAGGAGTATTCCCAAAAAAACCAGCATAAAGAAAAGCGGACGAAACCTGATTTTTGCTTTCTCCGGCTTCAGGGCTTTTTGGTAGTATTCTACGCTCCGTTCAATATCAGGGGTCCAACGGATCGGATACAGGACAGAACCACAAGTGTTGCATTTAAGTTCGTGGGTTACCTCCGGAGTGATTCGGTCGAAGAACCTGCCTATCAAATGTTTTTGATAAAAAGTAAGGCTTAAGTCCTGATTAAAACACTCAGGACAATTATTGGTTACCGGGTTCTGACTCAGAATATGTCGTTCGCTCGTTCCCATTTTAGCTGAGGGTTTTAAAGCTGAGTTGCATTACTGTGCCTTCCTTTCCGGAAGAGAGCACCTTTATTTTACCTTGATGGTATTCTTCTACAATGCGTTTGACCAGAGACAGGCCGAGCCCCCATCCGCGTTTCTTTGTCGTAAAACCCGGGTTAAAAATCTCCTGAAACTGCTTCCTGGGAATACCGTGCCCTGTATCGCATACCAGGATATTGACACATTGGTTTCCCTGAAGTATCTCAATGGAAACCTCCCCTTTTCCCTTCATGGCATCAATTCCGTTCTTAACCAGGTTTTCTATAGTCCAATGATACAGGGATTCGTTGAGCGATACTTTTGCGGATTCCACTTTGGTGTGAAAGGTAAAAGTAATAAGCCTGGAACTGCGCGTTTGCAAATATTCGAAGGCGTTTTTGGTTTCTGCAACGATGTCCCGGGACTCCAATTTGGGCATAGACCCAATCTGGGAAAACCGCTCTGTTATGGTTTGTAATCGGCCGATGTCCTTTTCGATCTCCGAGGTAATCCGGGGGTTTACAGCTTCACTTTTTAACAACTCATTCCAGCCGAGCAAAGAGGTGAGTGGCGTCCCGATCTGATGGGCCGTTTCCTTGGCCATCCCAGCCCATAATTTGTTCTGTTCGGAGACTTTATTCGTTTTAAAAAAAAAGAATATAACGGCCCCAAAGAGAAGAATGATGAGTAAAAGCGCAATGGGATAGTACTTTAGTTTATTCAACACCTCCGAGTTGCCGTAATACAGGGTGGCGAGATGTTCGTTCTGATAGTCGATCTGTATGGGTTTGTTTTCAGCCTGAAAGTCCCGGATTTTATCCTGGATGCGCGTGCTGTCTTCAGGGGAAACCTTGGGCATATTATTGATCTTGACAGACCCGTCGGCATTCACAAGAATCATTGGAGTGGTTGTATTTCGTTGCAACACTTTCAAATGCAGGGTACCCAGTTCCTGATTCTCGGAGGATCGGAGCAATTCGGATTGAGCAGTAGCCCATATCTCCATTTTATGTCGTTCTTCTTCCTTGAATTTTCTGAAAAAACTGTTCGTATTCCAAAGTATCAGGCTGACGATTATAAAGGCGGAGATCAGCAAAAATGTATTCGAAAACTTCCCTGGAGGATTTATTTTCATACCCCTTTCTTCTGGTCATTAAAGATAACTGAAATTGGAGGGAATTGTTGTGAGAAGTCTGATTTTGAGCTTCTGCTTTCTGGCAGATTTCAATACCTTTGCGACCATGAGCGACTCTTACCTGACCCTCTTACCTGAAAAAATGGAAACCCGTGATTTACACGGGTATTTACTCGGAGCTGTAGGTCCCAGACCCATCGCTTTCGCGAGTACCGTAGATAGGGACGGGAACCCAAATCTGGCTCCGTTTAGTTTCTTTAATGTCTTTAGCGCCAATCCGCCGATTTTGATTTTTTCACCAGCGCGAAGGGTACGGGACAATACAGCCAAACATACGCTAGAAAACGTGCTGGAAACACGGGAAGTGGTGATTAATGTTGTTTCTCATGCCATGGTACAGCAAATGTCCCTGGCCAGTACGGAATACGATCGCGGGGTAAATGAATTTGAAAAGGCTGGGTTTACGATGTTGCCCTCTGAGGTCGTCAGACCCTTCAGGGTTGGGGAATCCCCCGTGCAAATTGAATGTGAAGTGACCAAAGTAGAGCCGTTGGGGGAAGCGGGCGGAGCTGGGAATTTGATCTTTTCAAAAGTAGTGCGTTTGCATATTGATAAAGCCGTCTTAACGGAAACCAATACGCTGGATCCCGTAAAACTGGATTTGGTGGCCCGGATGGGCGGAAATTGGTATTCCCGTTCGATTCAAGGGTTGTTTGAGGTTCCCAAACCGTTGACGGAGAAGGGTATTGGGGTAGACTTAATTCCGGAAGCCATTCGTAGGAGTGCAGTACTGACGGGGAACGATCTTGGGATGCTTGGAAATTTTAAGCGGTTGCCATCCCCCGGAGAGATCACAGATTTTTTGGCAGGGCATCCGGAGTTTCAAGCTCTGCTGAGTGCCTCAGATGAGCGGCAAATACATACCCAGGCCAGAGCCTTCCTGCAAAATAATGATGTGGAGTCTGCCTGGAAAATACTATTGGCCAAACCGGCCTGACCTGTTCAACACCCCTTTTAAAAGAAGGAATAAGGCAGGAATGAATTTAAATATTAAAACTAGTAAAGCATTTAGAAATTATGGAAGTACAAGGAACAATCAAGTTTATTGACGAGACAAAAACATATGGCTCAAACGGATTTCGCAAACGGGAGGTCGTATTGACAACGGATGAACAGTACCCGCAGCACCTGATGATCGAGTTCGTTCAGGACAAGACAGATCTGTTAAATAATTTTCAGGTAGGACAGCAGGTTAATATCAGTATCAATCTGCGCGGCCGGGAGTGGGTTAATCCACAGGGAGAGACGAAATACTTCAATTCCATTCAGGGATGGCGTGTTGAGATGGTCCAATCCGGTGAAGCGGGAGGAAATATGCCACCTGTTCCGCCAATGGAGGCTTTTGAACCTGCAGAAAACCTGAAGGAAGAGGATTACGACGACCTTCCTTTTTAAAGACCTGTATTTCTGGGATCTATAACGGGGAGAAGACGCGCTTCTGAAATTATTTTAACCCTATGTCCCTGACCCGTACAGTTGAGCTTATTTTCAGGAGATTCCTGCCATCTCCCTTTGTTATAGCGCTCCTCCTGACTCTTGTCACAATGGGCCTGGCGCTTATTTTTGGAGACTTTTCTCAAGAAGACCATGTTGGGAAAGACGTCCTCAAGTCGTGGGAGCGGGGCTTATGGAATCGGGAACTCCTGGTGTTCGCCTATCAGATGATGCTGATTTTGGTGCTGGGCCATGTGCTGGTGCTCAGCAAACCTATGGAGCGTCTGATCCTTCGGTTGACTTCGCTAACGCGGGATGGAGCTTCAGCGGCTCTCCTGGTGGCGTCCACCACCATGCTGGTTTCTTTTTTTAACTGGGGTCTCGGACTGATTTTTGGAGCCATATTGGCCCGGAAAGTAGGTGAATATGCTCAAAGGCAACAAATCCCTCTGAATTATCCACTGATTGGAGCTTGTGGCTATGTGGGCCTGATGATCTGGCATGGCGGTATCAGCGGGTCAGCGCCCATAAAGGTTTCTGAACCTGGCCATCTGGCCGGCCTCATGAAAGCCGGCGCTGCAGGACCAGAATCCCGACTATACCCCGAAACCATACCCACTTCGGACACTATTTTCAGCACGCCAAATCTGGTGGTGTTTGTATTGGTTTTTGGGGCGATCTGCGCCCTTGTCTATTATTTGGGTCGTAAAACAGGCCCCAGCGCTATTTCATTGCCTTCATATGACTTTGCGCCCAGGGAAACTTCTTCTGCCTCAGGAGCTGAGCGGCTGGACCGCTCACCTGTTTTATCCACCATCCTGGGAAGCCTCATCTTTATAGCATTTTTAGTTCAATATCTCCCGCAACTCAAAACCCTGAATCTGACTCCGGATATGCTCAATTTCTTTATGCTGGGCCTGGCCATACTCTTACACGGGAGCATACGAAATTTTTTGCAGGCCACTCAGGAAGCTATTGGAGATACGGCCGGGATTTTAATTCAGTTTCCGCTCTATTTCGGGATTATGGGAATCATGACCGAAAGTGGTCTGATCCACCGTATTTCTGATTTTTTCGTAACAATTAGTACGGAAAGAACTTTCCCCGTGTTTACTTTTTTCAGTGCGGGCCTGGTCAACATTTTTGTACCCAGTGGCGGAGGGCAGTGGGCGGTACAGGGTCCTGTAATTATAGAAGCGGCCCAGCGTCTTGGAGTATCTCTTCCCAAAGCCGTGCTGGCCCTGGCCTACGGGGATCAACTTACCAATATGTTACAACCCTTTTGGGCACTTCCCCTGCTGGGGATTACCCGGTTAAAGGCACGGGAGATTCTTCCATATACTTTGCTATTTATGTTTGTGGGAGGCATCATTTATCTGGCCGGTTTGTGGTTTTCCTGATCGTTCAGTATATTTTGACTAAATAATCAGCGTTTTGAAATCCCAGCATATTCCAGTTCCCATATTGACCCAACGGTTGATTTTCCCCCCGGTAAATCAGGCTACTTCTGAAGGACTACTGGCAGTGGGTGGGGATCTGAGCGCAGATAGACTCATGTTGGCTTATCGCAGTGGGGTGTTTCCCTGGTTCAGTGATGATTCCCTGTTGTTGTGGTGGAGTCCGGACCCCAGAGCAGTCCTCTTTCCCAATAAACTCAAAGTGTCCCGCAGTATGCGACGGCTGCTTGAGCAAGACCGCTTCAGGGTGACGCGAAACCATAGTTTTACAGAGGTAATTACACATTGCGCCCGGGTAGACAGGGGGGAGCAGGAGGGAACCTGGATTACGGAACGCATGCTTCAGGCTTATGAAGAGTTGCATAAATTGGGGCATGCCATTTCTTATGAAATTTGGGAAGACAACAAACTGGTAGGTGGTCTTTATGGCGTTGACCTCGGTCATGTGTTTTGCGGAGAAAGTATGTTCAGTCTGGTGTCCAATGCCTCAAAAGTGGCCTTTATCCATTTGGTACGCGATTTGGAAACTAAGGGATACAGCTGCGTGGATTGTCAGGTGTACTCAGAGCATCTGGGCTCCTTAGGGGCGGAGGAGATTCCCAGGGAGACATTTTTAAAATTACTTACAAGTTCAGAATAAGGGAAGAAAGTAAGAAGATTACTGGACGCCCTTCCAGCCAGAGCCCGACCCGTCGATATTCTGTTCCAATCTGAATTTTTGCCATATCATTGGCTAAAAATCCAAACCAGGCGCTGGCCCGTAGGTCGTAAATGGGTCGTATCCCCTTCCCTATCGAAGTAAGGGCTTCCAGATTCCCAACCCAGTAGAGTTCTCCAGGGTCGAGTTGTTCGCCTTGAAGCGGACCATCTGCAGCAAATCGGTATCTGAAACGATGAATGGTACGGGAGGGAAGAATACGCTGTTCTGTGCGAAATCGATGTCCGAATCGTATCGAATGATTGCGGTGCAGCAGGTTGAATTGTTGGGTAAGTCGCAGTTCATTCTGATCCGGTCCTTCGAAAGGTTCCCTTAGGCGGAACATTATCCCCAGGCCTATACTGCGTTGACGGGGCAGTTCAAAATTTGAAAAATGGGCAAGATCCAAGTGAATCGTTCCAATGCCTGAATTGGTCGGATTTATAAATAGCGCGCGTTGTGTGAATGAAAAATTATGAGCATAGAGTGGAGTTAACGAATAATTCAGGGAAATTTGGGGTTGCAGAAACCCAATGAGATCCTCCTGGCCGTAACAAGTGCCCGCAGAGAAAAAAAGACATAGAATTCCAATCCTTTTAATAAAGGACATGATCGTAATTTGGAGGCAGGGATTTGCGCTGATTTAAGAACTGCCCTTCTGAGTCAAAGAGGATTTCAAAGTCCATATACTCCTCTGTCGTTTTAGCATGCACCATCAACTCATATCGTATTTCCGGCAGTATTAAGTTTTGAAAGGCATTTCTAAAGGTTTCTTCTGTAGAGGCAAAGGCCGTTCTGGGATATTGTTGCTGGATTTTTCGAATTTTATATTTCGTAAAATTTTCTTTCAGATACTGTTCTATAGCCTGAAAAGACGCTTTAGGGATATCCACTTCGGCAATGCCCACTTCAATATCTTCCAGCACATCCTTATCGCTGAATTCCACGCTATACTTTAGCCGGCCTCTCTTAAACTTGATTTCGTAACTCTGCCGGCTGCTGTCGATTTCCTTGTAGAAACGCAGTTTTCGAACCCCATCCATAAAAGGCTCCGCAACTTCCAGAGACGCTTGTGGAAATTGTGATTTCTTAATGCGGAACTCCCTTTCGTATTTCGCCTGGGCACTGAGAAAACAACAGAAGATTAGCGCCAAAAGGGTAAGGCCCTTATACCTCATCGTATCTAAAACATTTAATTTCATGATCGTTAACCATTCCTGTCGCCTGCATCATTGCATAGACTATAGTACTACCTACAAAAGTAAAACCTCTTTTTTTTAAATCCTTGCTTATACGATCCGAGAGGGCGGTTTTGGCCGGAGCCTCCCTGTAATGGGTCAATGAATTACGGATTTGTTTCCCTGCCGTAAAACCCCAGTAGTAGGTGCTGAAGCTCCCGAATTCTTTTTGAACGGCAAGGAACGCCCGGGCATTAGTGATACTCCCTTTGATTTTCAGGCGGTTTCGGACAATGCCCGCATCAGACAGTAAGGCATCGTATTTATCCTGGCCATACAGGGCAATTTTCTCCGGATCAAAGTCATCAAAGGCTTTTTGAAAGTTCTCCCTTTTCCTGAGGATAGTGATCCAGCTCAATCCGGCCTGAAAGGTTTCAAGCAAAAGGAACTCGAAGAGCTTCCGATCCTCCTCAACCCTTGCGCCCCATTCCAAATCGTGATAGGCCTCATAAAGGGCGTCGCCCTTGCACCAGCCACAACGGTGTTTCTCCATGAGTTAAATATAGGTATTCCTCCGGGTTCATCAGAAAGTTTATGATAGGAAAGCTTTCGTTAAATAATAGTTAAACTTTTAACAATTGATAGTAACACTATTATATTCGCGGGTGATTAACTTGACCTTATGAAGCATCTGATCAACTCCGTGAAGATTGGCGTGAACGAGAAGACCTACGTCAAGAATCCCGAATCTTCTGATTTGGGGAAACGTATTGTGCAGAGCGGAATCGCCCTGATCTCCGAGGTGGGATTTGAAAATTTCAATTTCAGAAAACTAGGCACACGTATTGGATCCAATGAGAGCTCGGTCTACCGGTACTTTGAAAACAAACATAAATTTCTGATGTATTTGTCTTCCTGGTATTGGGGATGGAAGGAATATCAACTGGTACTCACTACCAATAATATTCAGGATCCGGCCTTCAAACTGGAAAAAGCGCTGAAGGTCCTTACAGAGCCCGTAGAGCAGGACTCCTCTTTTTCATATATCGATGAGGCGGCCCTCTATCAGATTGTCATTAATGAATATTCGAAGTCCTTCCTGACCAAGGAAGTAGATCGGGAGAATAAGGAAGGTTATTTTGAGATATACAAACGGATGGTGGGCAGGCTCCGGGATATGATTCTGGCCGTAAATCCGGATCATCCGTTTCCGGCAAGCCTGGCCAGTACGGTACTTGAAGGGGCTATGCATCAGTATTTTCTCAGGGAGCATTTCCCCTCCCTTACCGACTGCAGGGATGAAGAGTCGCTTTTCAGTTTTTTTAAACACCAGGTATTTACTTCTCTAAACGTACAGATCGATGATTAATAAAGTTCTTACAGCCTGGCAGCGCTTAATCGGCCTTCTGACCCTGGAAAAGAAAGATGTCCTCCAGGTTTTCTATTATGCGATTTTTGCAGGATTGGTCAACTTATCCCTGCCTTTGGGGATTCAGGCGATTATCAACCTTATTCAGGGGGCACAGGTGAGCACTTCCTGGATTGTGCTTGTAGTCCTGGTGACTTTGGGGGTTGCTTTTGTAGGGTTGCTTCAATTGATGCAGATCCGGATTATCGAGAATTTGCAGCAGAAGATCTTTACGAGAGCCTCTTTTGAATTCGCGTACAGATTTCCCAAAATTAAAATGGATGAGCTGCGTAATTATTATCCGCCCGAGCTTGCGAACCGATTCTTCGATACCCTGACGATACAAAAATCACTGGCAAAAATTCTGGTGGATTTTCCGGCAGCCCTGCTGCAGATCACCTTCGGCTTGTTGTTACTCTCTTTTTATCACCCGTTTTTTATTATTTATGGGTTGTTGCTCGTACTGCTGATTTACGTCGTATTTAAGTACACCTTCCAGCGCGGGTTGGAAACGAGTCTGGATGAATCCAAGAATAAGTATAAGGTAGCACATTGGATTGAAGAGGTAGCCCGGTGTATTGTCAGTTTTAAGCTTTCCGGGAAGACGTCTCTTGCCATTGATAAGAATGATGTCCTGGTGAGTTCCTATCTGGATGCACGGGAGGGTCATTTTAAAATCCTTGTGATTCAGTTTGTGCAGATGATCGCTTTTAAAGTGCTTGTCTCCGCAGGGCTTTTGCTTATAGGAGGTTTATTGGTGCTCAACCAGGAAATGAACATCGGACAGTTCGTGGCCGCAGAAATCATCATCCTTTTGGTCATCAGTTCTGTGGAAAAACTCATCCTGGGTCTGGAGACCTTTTACGATTTGCTGACCTCTCTCGAAAAGCTGGGACAGGTAGTCGATAAGGAACTTGAGCCTATGGGGGGAGAAAAACCCTTTGAGGACGGGAGTGGTTTTTTTGTGGAATTAAAGGATGTATCCTATAAGGTCCCCGATCGGGAGAAGAAAATCATCGATGGGGTGAACCTGCAGATCACACCTGCCTGTACCATCCTCCTGAAAGGGCCCTCAGGCTCCGGAAAGTCTACCCTACTCAGGCTTATTGCCGCTATTCTGGAACCCGACGAGGGTCAGATATTCATCAATGAAGTCTCGCTGCAAGGAGTGGATCTGAATTATTACCGGTCCCACCTGGGGAAGTCCTTACCGGAGGAAACCCCTTTTGAAGGAACCATTTTAGAGAACCTGACCTTTGGAGATAAAAGTGTGTCCATGCAAGAGGTGTACTGGGCCCTTGAAAAAACCAAACTGATTTCCTTTGTCAAGGAACAACCCCAGGGGTTGAATACTGTTCTGTATCCGGAAGGGAAACAAATTCCCTTTACCGTGGGCAAGAAACTGGTTCTCGCACGGAGCATCCTGCGCAAGCCAAAACTCTTATTGCTCAAGGATCCACTGGATCATTTCAATTCGTATGAGGCCAATGAGGTCATGGATTTCCTGACGAATCCTGAAAACGGATGGGCCCTGGTTGTAGTGAGTGAAAATGAGCGGTGGGCTTCCCGATGCGGAAGAGTGGTTTACTTTGAAGATGGTAAGATTCTAAAAGAGAACGGAAATGCTTAATATTTCGCCGAGTAAATTGAACGAGAAGGTGGACCTGAACCGGTTTGAGGCCGTACAAAAGGTCTTTCACCGCAGGCACTATAAGTATTTTAACCAGTTTCTGCTGGCCTTTGCGATTATTACGTTTATCGTACTATTTCTGCCATGGACCCAGAACATCACTGGTGAAGGATTTCTGACTACCCTGAATCCGGATCAGCGCCCACAAACCCTTCAATCCCCGATCCCGGGGCGGTTGGAAAAATGGTATGTGAAGGAAGGAGACTATGTGGCTGCCGGAGATACCATCCTTTTCATGTCAGAGGTCAAAAGTGAATATTTTGATCCCAGGCTCATCGAGCGAACCGGGCAGCAGATAGACGCAAAAACGCTGTCGGTCTCTTCCTATCAGGAGAAAGTCCGGGCGTTGCAGAATCAGATAGGGGCCCTTGAAAATGAGCGGCGCCTCAAGCTGGAACAATCCAGAAATAAACTTATACAGGCGAAGCTAAAGGTTCAAAGTGATAGTATTGATCTGGAAGCGGCCAGGACAAATATCAGCATTGCGGAACGGCAGTATAACCGTACGACCCAATTGCAACAGGAAGGTTTGAAGGCTGTGACCGACGTGGAGGAGAAGCGCCTGAAACTACAGGAAACCCAGGCAAAGCTGATTTCCCAACAGAACAAATTGCTCGCCAGCAAGAACGAGGTGCTCAACGCTGAGATGGAAATCGGACGGGTGCAGGCGGAATACACCGATAAGGTATCCAAGGCACAGAGCGACTTGTTTACGGCCCAGTCTTCTCAATTTGATTCTGAGGCACAGGTGACCAAACTCGAAAATGAACGATCCAATTATGAACGCCGCTCTGAGATGTACTACATCCGCGCACCCCAGAATGGTTTTGTCAATAAGGCTATTATGGCAGGGATAGGGGAAACCTTCAAGGAAGGGGAAGAACTGGTCAACATCATGCCATCGGATTACGATATGGCGGTAGAGACCTTCGTTTCTCCTATAGATTTACCCCTGATCCATCTCGGGGAGAAGGTGCGGATTCAGTTTGACGGCTGGCCTGTAATTGTTTTCAGCGGCTGGCCGAATGTGTCGTACGGGACTTACGGAGGTACTGTGGTGGCCATCGAAACGTATATCAGTCCGAATGGAAAATACCGCGTCCTTCTTGCACCTGATGAAGAAGACCATCCGTGGCCGACAGACCTGAGGGTTGGGTCCGGAGCCAACACCATCGCACTTTTGGAAGATGTTCCGATATGGTTTGAACTCTGGAGGCAGCTCAACGGTTTCCCTCCGAATTACTATACACCCAATGACGGTGTCGAAACGGCAAAAAAATAACATGCGGCTCAGACTCATCTTTCTGCTCGTTTGCTGTTTTTCCTCCCTGGTGCATGCACAGCAGGCGCAACAGGTGGATAGTCTAGTGCTCGGATTCCGGGAGTACCTGGCCTATGTGAAGCAGTTCCATCCCGTGGCCCGTCAGGCGCAAATCGTACTGGGCGCGGCAGAGGCGAATCTGTTGAAATCCAGGGGTGGATTTGACCCCAAGCTGGAGGTGGATTACGACCGAAAGGAATTCAGTGGATCGGAATATTACGACCGATTGAATGCCACTTTTAAAATTCCCACCTGGTTTGGTGTGGAATTCAAAGGGGGGTATGAACAAAACGAAGGGGCTTTTCTGAACCCTGATGAATTCGTCCCCGATGACGGTCTTTTCAGTGCAGGAGTGTCCGTAAACGTGCTCAATGGTTTGTGGATCAATGAGCGGATGGCGACCTTGAAAAGAGCAAAACTCTTTGAGCAGCAAAGCGAGGCAGACCGGGATTTATTCGTCAACCAAATACTCTTTGATGCTTCAGAGGCCTATTTCAGATGGTTGCAATCCTACAAGGACCTGTTGGTATTTGAACAATTTCTGGACAATGCCCGGTTGCGCTTTAAGGGGATACGGCAGAGTGCCCTGGCCGGGGATATCGCCTACATCGATACGGTGGAAGCGGGGATTGCGGTACAGGACAGAAGTCTGGGTCTGGAGCAGGCCCGGGTTCGCTACAGGAACAAAGCTTTGGAACTCTCCAACTTTCTATGGCTGGACGATAACATCCCTATAGAAGTTCAGGAGGGGGTTACCCCGGAGACGGACCCGGGGGAGGAAGTAGACCGCGCTCTGGAAATAGAAGGAATACCCCTGGACAGTTTTGCCCTGGAAGTGCATCCCAAACTTCGTTCTCTGGATTATAAAATTCAGGGGCTGGAGGTAGATCGACGGCTAAAGGTCAACCAATTGTTTCCCCAGATACAGCTGGAGTATAATTTCCTGACAGAGACCCCGGATCTCATCAATTCTTATGTCACCCAGGACTATAAGGGGGGTGTAACCTTTAGTATGCCGCTCTTTTTAAGAAAGGAGCGGGGTGCTCTTAAATTGGCGCGGTTTAAATTGCGGGATGCTGAATTCGAAAGGGATAATGCCTGGGTGAGTATACGGAACAAGGTATTTGCACTCTACAATGAACTCGATTCTTTCGACCGGCAGAATGTACTGATCGATGGGATTGTCGTGGATTACAGCAGGCTCTTGCAGGCCGAAGAACGGAAGTTTAGTTTTGGAGAGAGCTCCCTCTTTTTGATTAACTCCAGAGAGCGCGCACTAATTGACGCACGCCTGAAATCCAACGAAGTCCAGAATAAATATCTGATGGCCAAAGCGAAGTTGTTCCAGGCCCTTGCCATAAATCCGGATCTGAACCCATGAGCCTGTTTACCTCCAACCTGATGAAGGCCATTTCCAACTTTCCAAAGGACACTTTGAAAGAAGCCGTCTTTACCCTCAGCGGGATTGGGTGCGCCGCTTTTGGACTGGAGAGTTTTCTGCTTCCCAACCGTTTTATAGACGGGGGTGCCACAGGGATTTCACTGCTGATTGCTGAACTTTTTGACATCCCATTATATATACTTCTCATCGTTGTAAACATCCCTTTTCTTATACTGGGGTTACGCGTTATTGGACGCGGATTTACCATCAAAGCAGGAATCTCAATCGTTGGGTTAGCGCTTACACTGGTTCTTGTGGATTTCCCTGAGATTACAGAGGATAAACTACTCGTAGCAGTCTTCGGCGGTTTTTTTCTCGGTGCGGGAATCGGTCTTTCGATCCGGGGTGGCGGTGTTTTGGACGGAACGGAAGTATTGGCCATTTACCTCAGTCGTAAAACGGCTTTGAAAATCGGGGATGTAGTGATTCTGATCAATATTGTAATTTTTCTCGCGGCCGCCTATTTCCTATCTATCGAAGCGGCCCTGTATTCCATGCTCACTTATCTGGCTGCTTCAAAAACCCTGGATTTTATTGTGGAAGGCATAGAGGAATACACGGGGGTTACCATTATCTCAGGGAAATCTGAAGAGATACGGGTAATGATCATCGAAAAAATGGGGCGAGGCCTGACTATTTTTCCCGCCCGGGGAGGATATCGGGCAGACGGGAGGTCCGCGGATTATGAGGTGTTGTACACTGTGATTACACGATTGGAAATCAGCAAGTTGTACCGGCAGCTCGACCGGATCGATCCCAAAGCTTTTGTGATTATGAACAGTATCAATGATACCCGGGGCGGAATGATTAAAAAGCAAAAGGTGTAAGGAAACCGGTAGTGGGCCTACTCAGTATAGGTCAACAAGGAATATCATAACCATGCAGGAAAGTACAGTAAAGCAAAACTCTACAAAAGAACTTATTACCACGGCCCTAGAGCGTTCCATGAGTTATCAGGAGTACACGGAATACCTCGGGAAGCTGGTGGCGGAAAAACAAACCTCGGGAGCAACTCAGTCGGAGGAATTGATTCACTATACCCTTTTGAATCATCAGCGAATGCGTCGATGGCATAAAAAATTTACCCTTAGCGATTCCGAGAGTTCCATTCTTAATGAACGCAGCGAGCCCCTGGTGTGGCTTTTGCTGACCGAGTCCTGGTGCGGGGATGCGGCCCCTGTTTTGCCTGTTCTGCAGGCTTTCGCACAGGCCACGCCTATGCTGGACCTTAGGATTGCCTTGAGAGATGAGCACGAGGAATTACTGGACAGGTTCCTGACAGACAATGCCCGATCCATTCCAAAACTCCTGGTGGTGAATCCCGACAAAGACATGCAGGTCCGGGCGACCTGGGGTCCCAGGCCGGAAACCGCCCGAAAGCTGGTATTGGCCTATAAGGAGCGCCATGGGAAATTGGATGCCGAATTCCGGGAATCTCTACAAAAATGGTATAATCAGGATGGGGGTCATGAGATTAGAACCGAAGTAATGGCCTTACTTACTTTGAAATAAGTAGGTAATGCTGCCCTTTTGAGTCGCTTTATCAGAGCTACTGAACCGGGCCTTACTGGCGTATTCTATCCCTTTTTCCACCAGGCAGCCGTTGGAAGTGGTTGAGCTGTTGGCGTTATACGTTGCATCTATAACAAACCCCCGGTTATCCACCTCTATATTGATTACTACCTTGCCTCCTTCCGGGCAGGTATAGATGGGTAGTGGCAGCTCACGATGCGTTCGGTTGATCAGGGAATAACTGATGGTGGTTCGCTTCTCCGATAGAAAGCTCGTGTATTCCTTTTTTTCGGCTTCTTTTTCACCGAGTAGTTCTTTTTTGGCCTCGCGTAACCGGGCGAGCTCCTCCAGAGAGTTTGAAAAATCATCCGGATTCGTCGCATCTGTAGGCTCTGTGCCTTCAAGTTCGGCTTTTTCAGCCATGATCTCCTCCAGCGTTTTTAAGGGTTCCGGGGCCCCATATCGGGGTTTGGCGGTCTCATTCAGGGCCATGTGGGTTTTAATGGGATCCGTCTCCGCCTTTTCCTGTTCTTCCATTTCCTTCAATAAGGCTTCCACGTCTTCATCAGCCAGGCTCATTTCCACGGCGTATTCTTCTTCTATCTGGGCGCCGAGATGGATGTTGAACAAGGTCAGCACCACGATACTCAATAAGAAGAACGTAATGAGAAATGCGAGTTGACTGCGTGTCAGATTCATAGAACTATAACCCCTTTTCCCCTGTTTTATTTTGTTTTACAGGGTGGATGCACTGCTTTTTCAGATCAGAGCTGAAAGCCCGCTTCTGTGAAAAGCGCCCGAAATTCATTCGGACCTATTGCAGTATTTACGTTGTAGGAACCTATTTTGGTTCTTTTAAGAGCAGAGAGATATGCCCCGGATCCCACAGACTTTCCAAAATCGTAGGCCAAAGACCTGATGTATGTGCCTTTGCTGCAGGAAACGGTAAAATCGACTTCGGGCAATGCGATACGCGTAAGTTCAAACCGGGTAATGACTACCGTGCGCAAGGGAATCTCTACCTCTTTTCCTTTCCGGGCATATTCGTACAGGCGCTTTCCATCCTTTTTTACAGCTGAGAATACAGGAGGTTTTTGTGTAATTTCTCCAAGAAATAGGGCGGTCTTTTGACGCAGCAGTTCGGCTGTGAGATGCTCTGTGGGAAAGGTAGCATCTATTTGGGTTTCCAAATCGTAGGAAGGGGTGGTTGCCCCGAGGTGAAATGTTCCTGTGTATTCTTTGGGCATTCCCTGGAGATCTGCGATTTTCTTGGTGCTTTTACCGGTGCAAATCAGGAGCAAACCCGTAGCTAGTGGATCCAGCGTGCCCGCGTGCCCCACTTTGATTTTTTTGAGTGAAAATGCCTTTCTGAGGGTCCATTTCACTGCATTGACGGCCTGGAACGATGACCACTCATAGGGCTTGTCGATAGCCAGAATGCAACCTTCCAGAAAGGTTTCTTTGGTGAGATCCAAGGGGAATTCAATTTTGTCGCCTATAGCCATAAGGCTGTGGCAATGGCTATACAACCGACGATTACACAATATACTGCAAAAAAGGTAAGCCGGCTGTTTCGCACCAGGCGGATCATCCAGGTACAGGCCAGGAGGCCGGCTATAAAGGCTGCAATAAAACCAGCTGTAAGTGCTCCAAAATTACCTGTCTGGACACTGAGATCTCCACTGAGTACATCCTTGGCAATTTTTCCAAGGATTAACGGGACGACCATTAAAAAGGAAAAGCGTGCCGCCTTTTGTTTATCGACGCCCAGCAGCACCGAAGTCGCTATGGTTGCCCCGCTTCGGGAAATCCCCGGAAGCATGGCTACTGCCTGAGCGAGCCCGATGACAAAAGAATTTCCATAGGTTACATTCTTATGTGTAGTCTTTGCCCGGTCCGCCAAAAAAAGCAAAAGAGCCGTAATCAGGAGCATACTGCCTACTAACAAAATATTCCCGCTAAAGAGTTTTTCCAACTCCTCTTCAAAGAACAGCCCAACTAAAACGGCGGGGATCATGGAAAGGATAATTTTTAAGGAAAAACGAAAGGCTTCGTTGTCTTTGAATTCCAATAGTCCCCTGAGGATCTCCCAAACGTCTTTACGATAAACAACAAGTGTGCTTAAAGCTGTTGCAAAGTGCAAAACAACCGTAAAAAGTAGGCTTTCTTCCGGGATGGAAGTGTCTCCCAACAAGACTTTCCCCAGTTCCAGATGCCCGCTCGAAGAGACCGGCAGGAATTCTGTGAGTCCCTGTATAATGCCCAGAATAATGGCGTCTATCAGATCCAATTATTCGGATTTCTTCTTATTGGGATTGAAGAGAATCGCAAAAACCTGTATTCCCAGACCGATAAGCACCAGGGTTGGAGCCAGTCTAATGCGCCTAAAACTGAAAATGGCTTCGCTGAATACTTCCGGATCTTCGGTTCCCCCGCCCGCCATAAGAATGTAGCCAAGGGCGATAAAGGCCAGTCCGATGAACATCAACAGGTAATTTCGGCGTTTAAAGATAAATTCCTGAGATTTTTTCTGTGGATTCTGCCGATTCTTTTTCTTGCTCATGATGCAAATTTAATAATATAAATCATCTGTGCGCAAATTCAGAAAACGCTGGGTTGCAAAATAAGTACTGGCCAGTGAAATCAGGACTCCGGCAATAAAAACTCCTGCAAAAACCAACCCGAGTTGGAGGGTGTCCTGTAAGAGTCCCAACTGTGGAAAGTTCTGATTCAAATAGAACAACATCCCAGCCAGACCCACCAGGGCGAGAAAAGCCCCAATCATTCCGAGCTTGATATTCGTCCAGATAAACGGCTTACGGATAAACGATTTTGTAGCGCCGACCATTTGCATGGTCTTAATAATAAAGCGCTTGGAATAGATGGAGAGGCGGATGGAACTGTTAATTAGCAATACCGCGATAAGGGTAAAGAGGGCTGAAGCCACGAGGATGCCAAACCCCACCCGTTTGACATTTCGTGTAAGCAGGTCCAGCGTGGGCCGGTCAAAACTAACCTCTTCTACAAAGCTTTGGCTGGCAATACTTTGAGCTATTGAGTCTACCTGAGCCGTACTTACAAAATCGGCGTTGAGGTTAATGTCAATGGAATTCTTGAGCGGATTGTATCCGAGAAATTCCAGAAAATCCTCACCGATCTCGGCGCTGTGTTCTGCTGCGGCCTCGTCTTTGGAGACGAAAACGGCAGATTTGGTATACTCAGACAGTGCCAGGCTTTTCTGTAGCTGGCCTATTTCTACCTCTTTGGCAGTGTCTTTAAGAAAGACTGAAACCGTAATTTCCTCCTTAAAGTGATCTGCAAGCTTTTTTGTATTGAGTACCAACAAGCCGAGGACACCCAATAAAAAAAGAACCAGAGCAATGCTCAGGATGACCGAAAAATAGGAAGAGATCAGTTTTCGCCTTTGGTAGCGTTCAAACGATTTGCTCATAGCGGTACTAAGGATATGTAAAAATAGGAAAGTAAATGGATTCCACTTATTTTTACCCGGAATTAACCTATGGGGCATCCCACCTCACTTTTCACCCGACAAATGCAGTACGATTTCAGGCAGATAGAAGCCAAATGGCAGCAATATTGGTCAGAACATAAAACCTTCAGGGCCGAATTTCCTTCGGAAAAGCCAAAATACTACGTCCTCGATATGTTTCCTTATCCTTCCGGGGCAGGGCTGCACGTGGGGCATCCGCTGGGATATATTGCCAGTGATATCTATGCCCGCTTTAAGCGGCATCAGGGATATAATGTGATGCATCCTATGGGGTACGATTCTTTCGGTCTTCCGGCAGAACAGTATGCCATTCAAACCGGTCAGCATCCTTCCATTACCACAGAAACCAATATAGGGCGGTATCGGGAACAGCTGGACCAACTCGGTTTCTCATATGATTGGGAGCGCGAGGTCCGGACTTCTGACCCCTCTTATTACCGATGGACGCAGTGGATTTTTATGCAACTCTTCAATTCCTGGTACAATAAAAAATCCGATAAGGCTGAGCCTGTGGAAACCCTGATTGAAGCTTTTGAGTCTGATGGGAATTTAAAGATACAGGCTGCCTGTGACGAGGACACCCCGTCTTTTTCAGCGGACGACTGGAAGTCGTTTTCCAAAGTGGCCCGGGAACGGATTTTGTTGAAATACCGACTGACTTTTCTGGCGGATACAGAGGTAAACTGGTGTCCGGAGCTCGGGACCGTACTTGCCAATGATGAAATTGTCAACGGGGTTTCCGAAAGAGGTGGATATCCGGTGATACGCAAAAAAATGACGCAATGGAGTATGCGCATTACAGCTTATGCCCAGCGTTTGCTCGACGGGCTGGCTACTGTGGACTGGCCCCGACCTCTGGTGGACTCCCAGCAAAATTGGATTGGGCGTTCCGTAGGAGCTGCGGTGGTTTTTCATACCCAACCCGGGGGCAGTCTGAAGGAATCCTTTCCCATAGAAGTGTTTACGACCCGGCCAGACACGATTTTCGGAGTCAGTTTTATGACCCTGGCGCCGGAACACGAGCTTGTTCCCAGAATTACCACCCCGGAACAAATGCAGGCGGTTACCGCCTATATAGAAGCGACCGCACGACGCTCTGAGCGCGAGCGAATGGCTGATGTGAAATCGATTTCCGGAGTTTTTACAGGAGCTTACGCCATCCATCCGTTTACGGGGGCATTCGTGCCTATTTGGATAGGCGATTACGTCCTGGGCGGATATGGCACCGGGGCCGTAATGTCTGTTCCGTGCGGAGATCAACGGGATTTTGATTTCGCGCAACATTTTGACATTCCCATTCCGAATATTTTCGAAGGGGTCTCCGTTGCGGAAGAAGCCTGTGAAGATAAGGACGGTGTGGTTATTGCAAACTCGGATTTTATCAGTGGTTTACCTGTGAAGGAAGCCAGCCAGAAGGTTATTGAGGCCCTTGAAGAAAAGGGACAGGGAGCCGGCAAGATCAATTACCGCCTCAGGGATGCTGTTTTTAGCAGGCAGCGGTACTGGGGGGAACCCTTCCCTGTGTATTACGATGCGGACGGAATGCCACAATTGCTGCCCGAGCACAGTCTTCCCCTGAACCTCCCGGCGGTAGAGAAGTACCTCCCTACGGAGACCGGGGAGCCGCCATTGGGCAATGCCACGCACTGGGCATGGGATACCCGGGCGGAGCAGGTAGTGGCTAATAAGAACATCGATAATCAAACGGTATTTCCGTTGGAACTCAACACTATGCCCGGGTGGGCGGGGAGTTCCCAGTATTTCAATCGGTATATGGATCCGCAAAACCAGAAAGCGCTGGTCTCTGTCGAGGCGATTTCGTACTGGCAGGACGTAGACCTTTATATCGGAGGAAGTGAGCACGCCACGGGTCACCTTTTGTATTCCCGATTCTGGCAGAAATTTATGTTCGACCGGGGTTGGGTCCCCCGGGAGGAGTTCGCCTCAAAACTCATCAACCAGGGAATGATTCTCGGAACCAGTGCGATTGTCTATCGAAAAAGTGGGACTCAGCAATATCTGAGTAAAGGCCTGGTTGGAGCTACGCCTGTGGAAGAAATCCGTGTGGATGTTAATCTGGTAAATGCTTCAGATGAATTGGATGTGGAAAAACTACGGGAATGGCAACCTCAGTTCAAAGAGGCCGAATTCCTTCTCGAGAAGGATGTCTACATCGTTGGGAGAGAGGTGGAAAAAATGTCGAAGCGCTGGTATAATGTCGTAAATCCGGATCAGATTTGTGAGGAGTACGGAGCCGATTCGCTTCGGATGTACGAAATGTTTCTGGGGCCTTTAGAGCAGTCCAAACCCTGGAATACAGCGGGGCTTAGCGGTGTTCATGGGTTTTTGAAAAAACTGTGGAAATTGTACCATCAGGGCCCCGACCGTGGGTTTGAAGTGCTCGACAAGGCACCCTCAGCCCAAAATCTAAAGAGTCTGCACAAAACCATCAAAAAAGTGACTGAAGATATTGAAGCTTTTTCGTTCAACACTTCTGTCTCCACTTTTATGATCTGCGTGAATGAACTCACCGCCCAGGGATGCCGGGAGCGCGAGATACTAGAGCCCCTGGCTGTACTGGTGGCACCTTATGCACCTCATATCGCTGAAGAACTCTGGGAAAAGCTGGGTCATACCCAAAGCATCATCGAGGTAGCGTACCCGGTTTACCAGGCCGGATATCTGGTTGAAAGCACCAAGGAGTATCCTGTTTCTTTTAATGGAAAGATGCGATTCAAATTGCCCCTGTCCCTGGAGCTCGACCGGGAAGCTATTGAGGCGGCTGTATTGAGTAATGAACAGACACTGCATTATCTCGAGGGAAGGGAACCGAGGAAGGTTATTGTCGTCCCTGGTAAAATTGTCAATATCGTCTTCTGAGACAACTCTTGGAAACACGTGTTCATCTTTCGTAAGGTGCTCTGCCCCTTTTTCGATTTCCAGACTTGGCATACCGATATTGCCCGGCGCCACTTTGTCTCCAATTGACATGCAGATTGCATGCCCAAAGTGATTAGGTCTAAGCGCCTGTACTTTGCTTAAGATGGATTTTGAATCACAGGAAATTATATAAAAATTAAAAATAATACATACCCCCCCTAAAAAAAGGGGGTGTAATGTAAAAAAATTGATAAATATGACAGAGAACCCCCTCCGTATGTCGAATATTTCCGGAAAATATAATATTTTGGCACATCTTTACCTCAATTAAAAAAAAACACGATATGATCATTGGGATTCCTAAAGAAATCAAGAATAACGAAAGCCGGGTGGGGATGACCCCCGCGGGAGTGCTTGAACTCAATCATAAAGGACACACAGTTCTAATACAATCCGGGGCGGGTCTTGGCAGCGGATTTACAGATAAGGACTACGCGAAAGTGGGAGCCGAAATTCTCGATACCATCCGTGAGGTTTATGAAAGAAGTGAGATGATCGTTAAAGTGAAGGAGCCTATCGAAGCGGAGTATCCTCTGGTGCGGGAAGGTCAGGTGGTATTCACTTATTTTCATTTCGCATCCAGCGAGCCCCTGACCCGGGCGATGATAGACTCTCGGGCAGTTTGTATCGCCTATGAAACTGTCGAAGATGAAGAAGGGTCCCTTCCATTACTAACCCCCATGTCTGAGGTCGCCGGGCGTATGGCCATCCAACAGGGTGCCAAATATCTCGAAAAACCGGTAAAGGGAAGGGGTGTCTTACTAGGGGGTGTGCCCGGGGTGCCTCCAGGGCGCGTTTTGATTCTTGGAGCCGGAGTAGTGGGTATTCAGGCTGCCAAAATGGCTGCAGGTCTGGGAGCCCATGTAACCATGCTCGACGTCAACATGAAGCGATTGCGCTATGTCAATGATGTAATGCCGCCTCATGTGGTGACTGAATTCTCCAATGAATACAATATCCGAAAGCATATAAAGTCTCATGATCTGATTGTGGGTGGGGTTTTGATTAAAGGAGCCAAGGCGCCGAAACTCATTACCCGGGACATGCTTAAATCCATGACTCCCGGTACGGTGATCGTAGATGTTGCTGTGGATCAGGGGGGGTGTGTGGAAACTTCTAAACCCACCACCCATGAAGACCCTGTTTTTATCATCGATGATGTGGTACACTACTGTGTTGCGAATATGCCCGGAGCTGTGCCCTACACCTCCACACTTGCCCTGACCAATGTCACCCTTCCCTATGTGCTGCGCCTGGCCGACAAAGGCTGGGAAAAGGCCTGTTCGGAAGATGCGGCTCTGGAAAAGGGGTTGAACATCGTGCATGGAGAGGTGGTCTACGAAGAAATCCTGGATACTTTTGGCCCGCTTAAAGGGATTCCTGCCTGAAACACTCTGCGAACCCGGAAGATTTATATTCCCACTACTGACAGTATTTCCGTAAAAACGGGGTGAGGATGTTTTTGAGAATCGTGGCGGGGTTTTTGCTTTGGAATTTGGTAATTTTATGCATTCAAATCTGAAGTTATGGGTATTACAGGCTATTATATTTTAATTGGAGGAATTGCACTTGTCAGCTGGTGGGTCAGTTCGCGTTTAAAAAACAAGTTCAGGCACTATTCCAAAGTGCATTTGCAAAATGGAATGAGTGGGGCCGAAATCGCGCAGAAAATGCTAGCGGATAACGGTATTCGGGATGTCAAGGTAATCAGTACTCCCGGAATGCTTACGGACCACTACAATCCGAAAAACAAAACGGTCAACCTCAGCGAAGGGGTATACAATCAGCGCAATGCCTCGGCGGCTGCAGTAGCCGCTCATGAATGTGGGCATGCTGTGCAACACGCCAAGTCCTATGAGTGGCTGACCCTGCGGTCAAGACTGGTCCCTGTGGTAAGTATTACCTCCGGGATGTCCACCTGGCTCGTATTTGGCGGCATTGTCCTTGGAGCCGCTGCGGGTATTGGTATGGGATACTGGATAGCTGTAGCCGGTCTGGTGATGATGGGTCTGGCCACCCTTTTTAGTTTTATCACCCTTCCGGTGGAGTACGACGCGAGTAATCGGGCACTGGCCTGGTTAAAGCAAACCGGAACGGTTACCCCAGATGAGTACAATGGGGCTGAAGATGCCTTGAAATGGGCTGCGCGGACTTATTTGGTGGCCGCTATTGGGGCACTTTCCAATTTGGTTTACTGGGGCTTACAGGTATTTGGGGGCCGGGATTAAAGAACAAGGAGTCAGATCTGAATCTGTCGATCGATAGACTGATCCAGCGAAATGAAGGTTTCAGTTCGGGAAACCCCTTCAATTTGCTGGATTTTTTTATTTAAGAGTTGCATCAGATGCTCATTATCCCTGCAGAGAATCTTGATCAGAATAGACCAGTTTCCCGTGGTGTAATGGCATTCCAGGACTTCGGGGATTTTTTTTAACTGTTGAACGGCATAGGGGTTGCTCATGGCCTTATCCAGAAATATGCCGATGTAAGCCGTCGTGGTATACCCAAGCGCTTTCGGGTTCAGTATAAATTGAGACCCTGTCAATAAACCCGATTTTTCGAGTTTTCGCAATCTCTGGTGAATGGCCGCTCCCGATATACCTATATTTCGGGCGATTTCCAGAACTGGGGTGCGGGCATCTTCCATGAGGTAACGCAGTATTTTTTTGTCGATACCATCTATCCGGGTCTGTTTTTCATTTGATTTCATTCCAGGCGGGTTATTCCTAAAGGTAAGATTATTACGGGATCTCAGTTCCCGACAGCATCCGGATTATACCCCAAATAGGGTACCTGGTATTCCCTGAATCGGATGTCGTAAGATTCCAGAGCTTTAAGAACAGGCTCATAGACCTCCCGATGAATAGGGATTTGGACCCCAGGAGTTGTGATCTGACCATTTAATATCAATAAGGTAGCTATGCCCACAGGGAGTCCCACGGTCTTTGCCATAGCGGTATGCCGTACGGATTCTCCTAAAACGACCATATTGGAATCGAGCTGAAAGCGTTCTCCGCCCAGCTCATAACCAAATTTATGATACATTACAATCATATCCCGGTCTTCGGGTTCCAGAGTCCAGCTTTGTTCCAGTATTTCCTGCAGAATTTGAGCAGGGCTGCCATCCACTATCTTTATTTTCCGCCCTTTGTCGAAAATATGCAACTCCAGGAGTTTTCCCCAAAGGTTGTCATCCTGATCAATTTTCAGGTAATGCCGCAACTTGAGTTCCACAGAATCTGTGGGGGAATAGGGAAGGAAAAGATTTGTAAACTCCCGGTAAGACATTCCTTTTGAATTCTCGATGCGATAGGAATCATCTGTCATTCCGAGTTGTACAAAAATATTCCAGGCTCTGGAAAACCCAATGCGGCGCATGGTGCCGCGATACAAGGTAAGGGTGTCTTCCAGGCCGTAGGCCTTGCGGTAACTCAGAGAATCGCGGTTGGCATAGGCCTCGAATGCACCATAACCCTCGATCTCGAGGAATTCAGTACGCCTGAATAATTTATGATATGGGATGTATTTATAAGTGCCTTCCTGAATGAATTTAGCGGTACCCCCCTGACCGGCAATGACGACATTTCTGGGATTCCAGGTAAACTTGTAATTCCAAAGGTTATTGTCGCTTTGTGGCGCCACCAGGCCTCCTGTAAAAGACTCGAAAAGTAACATCCGACCACCGGAAGCTTTGATGCGGTCGATAACCTGCATGGCACTCATATGATCGATACCCGGATCCAGGCCGATTTCATTCATAAAGACAAGGCCTTTCTCCCGAACGGCAGCATCCAACTGGCGCATTCCCTCGCTGATGTACGAAGCGGTGATCAGGTTTTTACCTGCTTCCAGGCAGTCTTTCGCAACTTCCAGATGCAGACTCGGCGGGAGCATCGAGATAACAATATCCGCTTGTGCTACCTGAGCACTCCTCGCTTTGTGATCCGAGATATCCAAACGGATAACCTGCGTATCGGGATGGTTGTGAAGTTTTTCCGGCACCCCTTCAGGGTTTTTGTCCGCAATTATAATTTTAAGATGCTCTTCACGGGTTTTATCCAGCAAATAGTCCAAAAGGTAGGAGGTCGATTTTCCGGCTCCAACAACCAGGATACATCGGGACATAACTGTTTTGTAAGGTTTATTGATTATGGTTTACGAAGGTATCAAAATGTTACATTTGCTATCAGGGAAACCCTCTGAGTTATGAACAAAGCTATTGTAGGTGCCGGAACCCTATTTGGGATGCTGGCCGTCATTTTAGGGGCTTTTGGGGCCCACTTCCTGAAGGTCCGTCTGCCTGAGGCAGCCCTGGATAGTTTCCGGACGGGGGTGATGTATCTGATGTACCACGCACTTTTTTTGCTGATTCTCGGGGGTATGGACGTATTGAAAGTACGGGCTAAACGCACCGTTTTTTATTTGATTGCTTCGGGAACCTTCTTGTTTTCTTTTTCCATTTTTGCGCTGACAACCGCTCCGCTTGCCGGTCTCGACCTCAGTTCCATCGGATGGGTAACTCCCATAGGGGGCTTACTACTCATCTCGGGATGGACCTTGTTTGGTTATCGGGTTTTCAGGGGTTTGAACTAAGTTCTGTGCCTGGGATCCCAGAATGTCTTTATTTTAATATTTTTGCGCAAACAAAACACGCTAATATGTCTTCATTTACCGCCGGAACGAAATCGATTTCGTTATCTGAATATGGACTGACAACTGAATACATTCAATACCAACTATCTCCGGAAGTGCTCCACCAACGCACCCTCGATGCAGGATTGGGGCAGGAAGCCGACAGCGGAGCTCTTGCGGTCAACACGGGAGAATTTACAGGTCGTGCACCTCAGGACCGTTTCATTGTCAGGGATGAAATTACCGATGAAAAGGTATGGTGGGGCCCCGTCAATAAACCTTTTGATCCTGATAAATTTGACGTCCTGTACGATAAAGTGATCTCCTATCTCAATGAGCGGGAACTCTTTGTGCGCGATTGCTTTGTTTGTTCAGATCAGAAATATAGGATGGGTGTTCGGGTGATTAATGAATATCCCTGGTCGAATTATTTTGCGTATAACATGTTTTTACGGCCAACAGATGAGGAGCTCCAGGATTTTGAGGCAGAGTGGACCGTGATCAATGCGCCGGGCTTTCATGCCGATCCGGATGCAGATGGCACCAGACAACACAATTTTGCTATTTTAAATTTTACCCGGAAGGTTGTACTTATCGGGGGAACGGGTTATACCGGAGAGATTAAAAAGGGTATTTTTTCAGCCCTTAACTTCATACTGCCCGTGTTCCGCAATACCCTGCCCATGCATTGTTCCGCCAATGTTGGGGAAGATGGGGAGACAGCTATATTCTTCGGTTTGTCGGGAACAGGAAAGACTACCCTTTCAACGGATCCTTCCCGGAAACTCATCGGAGATGATGAACACGGCTGGACTGCAGAGGATTCTGTTTTCAATTTTGAAGGCGGTTGTTATGCCAAAGTGATTAATCTTTCAGCTGAGAATGAGCCTGAAATTTTCGGGGCGATCCGGAAAGGGGCTATACTGGAGAATGTCATTATGGACGCCGATGGGGGGGTAGACTTCGCAGATACCACAATCACTCAAAACACCCGTGTGAGTTATCCGCTTTATCATATAGACAATCGGCAGGAGTCTTCCATAGGTGAAAATCCGAAACATGTCTTTTTCCTGACGGCAGATGCCTTTGGTGTCCTTCCTCCGATCTCGCGGCTCACCCCGGCTCAGGCAGCCTATCATTTTATTTCCGGATATACGGCCAAAGTTGCGGGAACTGAGACAGGGGTGAATGAACCAGTTCCCTCATTTTCAGCTTGTTTTGGTGCCCCTTTTATGCCATTGCATCCTACAAAATACGCTGAAATGCTCAGCAGGAAGATGAAGGAATCCGGTGCAAATGTCTGGCTGGTCAATACGGGCTGGACAGGAGGATCTTACGGGGTCGGAACCCGTATGAAGCTCAAGTACACCCGGGCTATGATCCGTGCTGCGCTCAGCGGGGCACTGGGTTTGTACACCTATGACACCTATCACATTCATTCCGTTTTTGGAGTCGCACAACCCAGAGAATGTCCGGGAGTGCCAGCAGAATTGTTGAGTCCGCGGGCCACATGGAAAGATGATAAGGCCTACTACGACACTGCATTTAAGTTATCCAATGCCTTCAGGGAGAATTTCAGGAAGTTCGAGTCCTACGCCAGTGAAGAAATACGCAGGGGTGGGCCCCAGCGATATGCCTATTGAATAAAAAAAGGCTTCCAATTTGGAAGCCTTTTTTTATTTCTTGTTTACACTGTTAATGTATTTCTGCAGGGCCATGGTCATGGAAGGGGTTTCAGGAGTGGGAGCCTTAATATCGATTCTCAATCCCGCTTCTGTAGCCGCATCTATGGTGGAATTGCCGAAGACGGCAATCCGTGTTTCTTTTTGTTCGAAGTCCGGAAAATTCTTTAACAGGGATTCGATTCCGGAAGGGCTGAAAAATACTAAAACATCGTAATAGACATTCCTCAGGTCAGAGAGGTCGCTAATGACAGTTTTGTAAAAAATCCCGCGTTTCCATTTAACTCCCAGTTGATCAAGGGTTTCCGGGGTTTCGTGTTTTAGAACGTCTGAAGATGGCAGAAGAAAGCTCTCATCCTTATACTTCTTAAAAAGCGGTTGGAGGTCTTCAAAATTGCGCTTGCCGACATAAATTTTGCGCTTTCGGTACACCACGTATTTTTGAAGGTAGTATGCGACGGCCTCGGACTGGCAGAAATATTTCATAGTATCCGGGACCTTAAAACGCATTTCCTCTGAAATACGAAAAAAATGATCGACGGCATTACGACTTGTCAGAATGATGGCGGTATAGTGGGATAGGTCTATCTTCTGTTGACGCACGTTTTTGGCATCTACGCCTTCTACATGAATGAAGGGTCTGAAATCTACCTTGACCTTTTCCTTCTCAATGAGCCGTGAATAAGGACTGTTCTCCATTTTAGGTTCCGGTTGCGAGACCAGAATCGTCTTTACCTTCATATATCAGTCATTTAGCAGATTTGCAATGATCAAAAAAGGTGCAAATTCGAGGGTGCAAAGGTATAAAATAAAATAAAACAAATGGGAGGCGATCAACTTTTGATGGATCTTCACAATACTGATCCAACCGATACAGTTGATAAGAATAATTAGGCAAATACTTATCAAAACGATGACTTTTGAATCCTTTACCACATAACCCAACATGAGATTTGCAAGGAACATAACCAGGGCACTGTAATTCAGATAGGTCATCTTTTTAAATACCAGGGCAGAGGTGACTTTGCTGAATTCAAGAATCAACCCACCGAGGAGTTGCATGCCTATTTTCAAAAAAAAATAGACCAGCAGCAGGCCGGCGGAAACCAAAAGCAGGGCTCCCCCCGGGCTGAGTTCAGTATCGAACAGAATCGAGAAAACAAACAGTCCAAAGAGGCTGAGGTTTAAAAACATAAACAGGCTCAATGCGACATGAAACCCATGGGTCAGCCGGCCTTTTTTATTGTAGAGGAAAATGTATTTATTGTTAAAAGGAAGAATCATAAAGTTCTGAAAACGGCTTAGAAAAAACGCTCTTGCGAAAACGAGACAGAACAAACTCATCACAAATATGAGGGTAATCCAATCATTTGTCGGGACGGCCCGCTGAATCACTTCCATTACTGTTTTATTCGTTGTGCCTTTCCGTTTAAGCCAAAAGGCAGGTCATTTTCTGCAATCACCGCCCGAAGGTATTCCGGATCTGCGTTGACTGCCTTTGGCAGGGTGAATCGAACCCTTACCGTATCTCCCGGCATCAGCACCTTCTCCGGGTCTGGTTGTGCATCTATCGGATGCACTTCATTCAGGCGTTTTGAGGCATCTAAATAGGCGACTCCCAGACGGAGCGCTCTTAATGGAACGTTTTTTTCGTATGGATTGTATATCCAAAAGGAATATTCTTCGCCAGCTGTCAGGGTTTCACCCTCAGGCAACCCGGCTTTCAAAGCCCGGTAAGACGTGAAATTATCGATAAAAATCCCATATTTTTTTTCTCCCTTTTCGTCCAGATAGAATACCCCCTTACCGGATATTCCCTTATAGGCGTAAAACACCCTTTTGCCCTGGACAAGCGCTTCCGAACCATCAATGGTATACTGGTCCTTTCGATAATAGGCGTTGTTCATAGAAATGGAAGGTTTTTGAGCGTAGAAGGCATACATGGAAGCCTTTCGATAGGAATTTTCAAAAACAACAGGAACGCCTTCTGACAGGGTCTTCAGGTTCCCGACCCAGACCTTGTTTCCATGGCTTTCAAATTGGCCGGGAAACAGGGGTTCATAGACCAGGCCCAGGCGCAGCCATACCAAAACAACTATATTGGCCAGCCCTAACCTCCAGATCCATTTACGCAAAGCGGGTTGCTCCATCAGGCACTGAGCAACGATTATCGCTGCGGGGATGCTTATGACCACCAGCCATTGGGTTTGGACTCTTCGCTGAAAACTGGAGATAAAAAAGAAAATCAGGAAGCCGTAAATGAGAAAAACCAGCGCTTTTTCCAACTTGTTTCCCGGTCTGAAGGCAAACAGGGTTTTGTATACAAAAGGAAAGGTGAGTCCAAAAAGAGCCAGGAGGTTTAACAGAAACCCAAGGGTGAACTTTGAAAAATTATAAGGCTGATTGGGACGTTCAAAAAGGTGGAATTCCAGTGAAACGAAATCATGGGAGTAAAGCCAGTGCAGATGTGGCAGATAGCAGAGGAGCGAAACACCCAGGGCCAACCAGGCAAACCGATTTTTTAAAAGTCTCAGATTGGAAAACAGCACAAACAGGATAACCAGTGCGGCGTGGTATTTGCTGTACATAAGGGCAGCCATACAGACACCCAGGGCAATGGATATCCAGAGTCCGGGTTGGTTTAGGAACCTGCGATACACCCATAAAAAAAGGGCGGTAAAAAACAAAAGCGGCGTATCTGGCAGGCTTAAGAAGCCATACGCATGGAGTAGGGTAATGGAGAGGATCCAGACAAAAAACTCGCGGGAGAACATTTTTTTATCCGGGTGGCGCACCAGTGACCAGATCAGCAAGGCGGTACCTGTCCCCATTAAACAACTCACCAGGCGCACGCCCATTTCGTTATGAAAAAGGCTGTAGCCCAGGGCAATCATCCAGGCGACCATAGGGGGATGGTCAAAATAACCCCAGGAAAGATTTTGTGAATAGTACCAGTAGTACGCCTCGTCGTAAATCAGTTCCGTGGCATACGCCTGAAGTAAATTGATCGCAAACAGGCCCCCCAGAAGTAATAGCAAAGGTTTGGGAAGGAGTTTGTTCATCAGCGTTTGGGTTGGCTCAAAGGTACAAAATAAGCGTTTTTAATATGGGCGTTTCCCGGAGTAAAAAAACTCCCTACCTTCAGGCTGACCCGCTAATTTTGGTATTTTTGTCCAAACCCTCTGGTATGGCTGAAGGCCTTGTAATCATTCCCACCTATAATGAAATTGAGAATATCGAGGCCATTACCCGTGCGGTTTTTGACCTGCCAAGGGCTTACGATGTACTTATCGTAGACGATAACTCCCCTGATGGCACAGCAGATCGGGTCCGGGAGATGCAAAATGAATTCCCGCAAAACCTGCATCTGGAAGTGCGAAAAGGCAAAACAGGCCTTGGGACAGCATATATTCACGGGTTTAAGTGGGCCCTCGCACGTTCCTATGATTATATTTTTGAGATGGATGCCGACTTTTCTCACAGGCCTTCGGACCTGACCCGCCTGCACCGTGCCTGTTTGGACGGCGCAGATGTGGCCATAGGTTCCAGGTATAAAAAGGGGGTAAATGTAGTCAACTGGCCCCTTAGGCGGATACTGCTCTCGTATGGAGCCTCTGTATATGTAAAAATGATTACAGGGATGAATATCCACGATCCCACCGCGGGGTTTATGTGCTATCACCGCAGGGTTTTGGAGGCTATCGATCTGGATGCTGTCCGGTTTGTCGGATACGCCTTCCAGATAGAGATGAAATTCAGGGCCTATCGAAAAAAGTTCAAATTGCAGGAGGTTTCCATTGTATTTACGGACCGCGAAAAAGGAGAGTCTAAAATGAGTAAAACCATTGTTTGGGAAGCCGTCTTTGGAGTCATCAGTATGAAAGCGCGTAGCGTTTTTCGAAAAAATGAGTTTTAACATGAAGAAGACACTGCTAAAGAACGCCAGAATGGTCAGTGAGGGCGAGATTACAGAAGGAGATCTGCTCATTGATGGGGATCGTATCTCCCGCATTGACAAGAACCTGACCGATGCTACTGCCCGGGTAATCGATCTGGAAGGAAATTTTTTGTTGCCGGGTCTGATAGACGACCAGGTGCATTTCCGTGAGCCCGGCCTGACCCATAAGGGCGATATTGCTTCAGAAAGCCGCGCGGCTGTTGCCGGAGGGATCACCAGTTTTATGGAACAGCCCAATACAGTGCCTCAGACAACCACCCTGAAGAAGTTGGAGGAAAAATTTGAGATGGGTGCGCGCTCTGCGTATGCAAATTATTCATTTCCCCTGGGGGGAACCAACGATAACCTGGAGGAAATCAAAAGGTTGGATAAAAATGCCTGTTCCGGGATAAAACTTTTTCTGGGATCCTCTACCGGGGATATGTTAGTGGATGATCAGGCTGTTCTGGAACGCATATTCCGGAGCACGGAAATGGTGATCTGTGCGCACTGTGAAGACGAAACGACTATACGCGAAAATACAGCACGGTACGCGGAATTATACGGGGAGGATATCCCAATGAAATTCCACCCCGAAATACGGAGCACAGCTGCCTGTTATCTCTCATCCTCTCAGGCGATTGCCCTGGCCCGTAAAACCGGGGCCAGACTTCATGTCTTTCATCTTTCCACAGGGAAGGAGACTGCTTTATTTCGGAATGATATTCCCCTGTCAGAGAAGAAAATTACGGCGGAGGCCTGTATTCATCACCTCTGGTTTTCCGATGCGGATTACCAAACCAAAGGTGCCTTTATAAAATGGAATCCAGCGGTCAAAACAGCTGAGGATCGGGAGCAATTGTGGCAAGCCGTTTTGGATGACCGGATTGATGTTCTGGCGACTGACCACGCGCCTCATACCCTTGCGGAAAAAGGTCAGCCCTACACCCGATGTCCGTCCGGGGGACCCCTGGTACAACATGTGCTTCCTGCACTGATGGAAAAATACCGGGAGGGGGTCATCCCCCTGGAGACCATCGTTCAAAAAATGTGTCACAATCCGGCGATTCTCTTTAATGTGCGTGAAAGAGGATTTTTAAGGGAGGGGTTTTATGCGGATTTAACAGTCGTTGCTCCCGATAAACCCTGGACGGTGAGTAAAGAGAATATCCTTTACAAATGCGGATGGTCTCCTTTTGAAGGTCAGAACTTCCACTCCAGCGTTTTATATACCTTTGTCAATGGCCATCTCGCTTTTGAAAATGGGCGGATTTCTGAGGAGCGAAAGGCAATGAGGCTAACTTTTGACAGATGATCGAACGTTTATTTTGCTGCATTATGTGTTTTTTGGTCCTCGCTTGCGGCAATCCATTGATGGAGGCTCCTGAGAACCTTATTTCAAAAGAAACCATGTCCGATATCCTTTACGATATTGCACTGATCAACTCCATTGACAACAGCCACCCTCAGGTGCTGAAATCCAAGAATATCCAGGTCATGGATTTTGTTTTTAAAAAATATGGGATTGACAGTACGCAATTCGTACAGAGCGATTTGTACTACGCTTCCGTACCGGTCCTTTATGAAGATATTTATCAGGCCGTTGAAGACCGCCTGGAACGCAAGAGGGATAGCACATCCCAACTCATTCAGGCCAACAGAACAAAAGATGGCGATACTCTGGAGGACTACGACTGAATGCCCGTTCCCCTCTGATTGAAATGATCGGCGCAGCGCTCCAGGACCTCTCCTATCGGCTGAAACTGAAACCCGGTTAATTGTCTCGCCTTTTCAGAGCTATACTCCCTGGGCCTGCTGAGGTTTTGCGCTGTGGCCCGGGTTAATTTCCGGGGTCCTTTGCTCATAGTAGCCCAAAACCAGTCCAGTCGCCAAAGGCATTCCAACTGCCATTGCTTTAGTTTTATTTTCGGCCCGGGAACTTTTAAAACTCCCGCGATTTGCGAAAGCACTTCGATATACGTTAAGTTTTCGGATACCAGGATAAACCTCTGGTTAAAGCCCCTGTTGCGCGCAATGGCTTCAAATGATCTGACGACATCCCAGACCCCCACAAATCCGGTACCTCCCGGAGGGGCGAATTTTATTCCCCCGGCGACTTTGGTAAAAAATTGTCCGCTACCCTGATTCCAAAACCCCGGCCCAAAAATTATCCCCGGATTTACAATAACGGTTTCCAGACCTTCCTGCCCACCCCTCCATACTTCCATTTCAGCGAGGTATTTACTGGTGGCATAGACATTGGAATCTGTGAAATCCCATAGGTCGTTTTCGGTAAGCGGGCCTTTGATTCCCCCGATAGTGCCTATCGAACTGCAATAATACAGGCGTTTAACACCTTTATAAAGGCAAAGGTTGACGATATTCTGGGTGCCTGTATGATTCACACGGCGCAGTAGCTCGCGGTCCCTTGGATTAAATGATATAAGGGCCCCACAGTGATATACCTCAGTCACATCGTCGAAGGCGTGAATCAGTGACGGCAAATCATTTAAGTCCCCCTTCACCCAATGAATTTTAGGATATAACCCGGCAGTTTGGGTTCCGTACGACTTAAAAAGTGCTGAAACTTTTTCGAGATCGCTTTCCGGCCGGCAGAGGGCTTTAACTTTTTGTCCAGAATGCAGGAGTGATATCAATAAATGACTTCCAACCAGACCTGTCCCACCTGTAATAAATATCATGGCCTAAAAATAAGCGTTTCTCCCCGATTCCCGCTCTTCGAGATCTTCTCTTAGAGGCTGATTTGACTATCTTTGCCTCAAATTTTGTGAGCATATGATTTCAAACTTTGTCGAGGAGCTGCAATGGCGCGGGATGTTGCACGACATCATGCCCGGAACCGAAGAGCATCTTTTAAGCGGTATGCAATCTGCATATGTGGGCATTGATCCCACTGCAGATTCCCTGCATATCGGTCATCTGGTCGGGGTAATGATGTTGCGACATTTTCAATTGGCGGGCCACAGACCTCTTGCGCTCATTGGAGGGGCTACGGGAATGATCGGTGATCCTTCCGGGAAATCTTCAGAGCGCAACCTGCTCGACGAAACCACCCTCCGGGTTAATCAGGAGGCTATTCAGGGGCAATTGGCCCGATTTCTGGAATTCGACAGTGGCACTGAAAATGCAGCGCTTTTGGTCAATAATTACGACTGGATGAAGGGGTTTAGTTTCCTCAATTTTATCAGAGACGTCGGTAAGCACATCACGGTAAATTATATGATGGCCAAGGATTCTGTCCGTAAGCGTCTGTCAGAAGAATCCAGCGAGGGCATGTCCTTTACCGAATTCACATATCAGCTGGTTCAGGGGTATGATTTTCTGCACTTATACCGGAAATACGAGTGTACGCTTCAAATGGGCGGGAGTGACCAGTGGGGAAATATTACCACAGGGACAGAGTTGATTCGCAGAATTGAAGGCGGCAAGGGGTATGCCCTGACCTGTCCGTTGATCACCAAGGCAGATGGGACGAAATTTGGAAAAACAGAGAGCGGGAATATTTGGTTGGATCCCCATAAAACGTCACCTTACCGTTTTTATCAGTACTGGTTGAACACTTCGGATTCCGATGCGGAAAAGTATATCAAGATATTTACTTTCTTATCAAAAGAGGATATCGAAACACTGGTTTCTGCCCACCGGGAGGCTCCTCATCAGAGGCAATTGCAGCGGAAACTCGCTGAAGAACTAACCGTTCTGGTGCACTCTGAAGAAGACCTGGAAAATGCCGAACGGGCGAGTGAGATACTTTTTGGTAAATCTACATCAGAAGCCCTCAAAGCGCTTTCCAGCGAACTTTTTCTGGAGATTTTTGATGGGGTACCTCAAGCGCAAATTGCCAAACAGGAGATTGTAGAAGGACTCGATATTGTCGGGGCTCTCTCCGCAAGAACGGGCTTTTTAAAATCCAATGGGGAGGCGAGGCGCGAATTGAAACAACAATCCATTTCGGTCAATAAAACGCGGGTGGAGCAAGACTATACCTTGTCGGAAAACGATCTGATTCAGGATCGTTTTATTTTACTTCAAAGGGGGAAAAAAAACTATTTCATTCTGGTTGCTGAATAAGCAATTCTCCGGTTCTTCAAAACGGAAAGCACATTTCAACGGCAAAGATGAGGGAGCCCCACTTCCGAACACTGAGCATAGGGCTTTCCCATGTGCGAGATACGGCTTCAGAGGAACTGGAGGTAAGTGGGCTCATCTATGAGGGCAGGGGTTTATATGGCTATAGCAATTTATATTGATGCTAGAGGGCCATCAGATTACAACCCCGGATGTCGGAATGATCAAAACGGCCCAGAATTTCAAAAGTCCCATCGTCGTAAGACTTCCCGAGATCCTGTGTTGCTATAAAGGCGCAGGAGTGCTGGTTGGCCAGATCTATGACATCCACGCCCCCTGTCCGGCCTGCTTCCAGGAGGCTCAACGGATCTTCTGTATCCCGTATTCGCACCTGCATCCAGGGCGGACATTGGAAAATCCCCTGCCCTGAAGAATAAGCCTGGGAGAGCAACTCGGTCATGCCGTATTCGGAGTGAATCTCTTTGAGTCCGAAACCCTTTGAGAGTATACTATGCAATTCTGCCCGAACCATTTCTTTTCGCCGCCCTTTCATACCCCCCGTTTCCATAACAATAGTATTGGGAATCGTCTTTGTGATTTTTTCGACCAAATCGAGAAGGGCAAAGGTAACCCCGATTAAAAGGACAGGTGTTTGGAGGTCTTCCAGGGATTCAAGAAGTTCAACCGTTCCCCCGGGAGTATAAAAACCGCTCTTCGGATGTGAACTTTGGGCGATAAGTTCCCCGACCATATAACTTAATGAGGCATCGGATCGCTCCTGATAGGAAGGTAAGAGGGCTACTATACAGTACTCAGAGGGCCTTCCATAAAAGTATTCAAAACCCCGGGTAAAACTCTCTCGATAGACACCGAGGTTGGCCACGTAGTGTTTGCTTCGGATACTTCCTGTGGTCCCACTGCTTTGAAAAACGATTTCCGATCGGTGTTTTCTGGACAAAATCTTGCGAGACTTAAAGAAATCGATAGGTAAAAACGGAATGTCCGGAAGGGATTTTATATTAGAAGGATGCTTTCCCAGATGATCGCAAAAATCCTTATAGACGGAGACATTGTGGTATTGATGCGCAAAGGTTTGCAGGGCCAGGACTTCGAATTCCGCGGCTGATTGTATCCCAAAAATGCGATCGGTATCCATACGGAAAGATTCGTGCAAAAATACGAAAAAGTCAAGGGTTGTAAGGGGGGCAGAATGGAAACCGGAGGAAAGTACCCTATCGGATCACAAGCTTTTTAGTCGCTATCCGTTCCTGTTGACGCACTTGTACCATGTAGACCCCCGGAACCAAAGCGTTCAAAAACAGTTTTTGAGAGACCAGTCGCTGCTGAAGCACCACCTTTCCGAACAGATCGTAAATTCGGATATCCTTGGGGCCTTCATGGTCGGTTTCCACAAAGACGAATCCGTCCCTCACCGGATTGGGATGCAGGCGAAAACGGGTTTCGGTCCGTTCAAAACTCACTGGGTCTTGTTGAGCTGAAACGATATAGGTACTCAGAATGAAAAGCAGCAGTAGAAGTTGCTTCATCGATAGTAATTGATTTGGGATCAACAAAAGGAAGGTAATTCAAGAGCTGACCTCTTCGAATTTTATGTTGCGAATCTGCGATTTTTGTAGGTGAATTTAAATCGCCTTGCTTTTCATCGATAAAACAGGTAGATCATCGATGCGGTTTATCCGGAAAAATGGTTATTTAACGACAAGTTTACGCGTAGCCACCTTGTTGTTTTCATAAACCTGAATCAGGTAAACTCCGGCTTTTAAGCCCGAAAGATTGAGTTCCCTTCCCATAATGGTGGTTTCCAGAACGGGCGTTCCCAGCACATCAAAAATACGGATCCTCTTAGGTTTGTTTGCCGTGGTCACTATATACACCGTCCCTGAAGTCACGGGATTCGGATAGATTTTAAACCCCTCAATATCCGCCTGATTCGGTGCTTGCTGACCGAAAGCCGCTCCAATAGTAAAAAGTAAAATCAGGAGGTAAAGGTGCTTCATACAATAAATCATCCGCAGCGTTAGGCAAATATAACATTTTTGCCTGCCGAAGACTTTCAGTGATGTATAAAATTTATGTAAATATCGATGAACTACGCTTCTCAAATTGTGGACCCCTGGAATCCGGGAACAGATGTTACTAAAAGGTTAGCAGTATTAAATTGCAGTTAAGTAAGAAGTCCTTCGGATGAATATGGTTATTTTTGATAGAATCAATCCTATACCACCTTTATGAAAAAGCAGGACATCAAAATTCTTCTGGTCGACGACGAACCTGATATCCTGGAAATCCTGAGTTATAATCTTTCGGCTGAGGGATACCAGGTTTATACTGCTAAGAATGGTGCCGAGGGTGTCGAAAAGGCCCGAAAAAAGTTCCCTCACCTTATCATTCTGGATGTGATGATGCCCGAAATGGATGGCATCGAGGCCTGTGAACTCATTCGCAAATCCAAGGGGCTTGAAGATACCATCATCACTTTTCTCACCGCGCGAAGTGAAGATTATTCCCAGGTAGCAGGCTTTGATGCCGGTGCGGACGACTATATTACCAAGCCCATAAAGCCAAAAGTTTTGGTCAGCAAAGTCAAATCCCTGCTGAGGCGATTGAAAAAAGGAGAAGAAGATGCAACGGAAGTGCTGCAGGTGGGAGACCTGGTGATTAACAGAGAGGAGTACAAGGTGGTCAAGGACGGACAGGATTTAATCCTGCCGCGGAAGGAGTTTGAACTTCTGGCCTTATTGGCTTCCAAGCCGGATAAGGTTTTTAAGCGTGAGGTCATCCTGGATAAAGTATGGGGTCAGGAAGTGGTAGTAGGTGGCAGAACCATCGACGTCCACATTCGCAAATTGAGAGAGAAAATAGGGGAATCTCATTTTAAGACCGTCAAAGGGGTGGGGTATAAGTATGTACAATAATGGCCATCCAACTTCGTAAGTCTTACAGATTTGCCTTCAGGTCATCCCTCTATATCACTTCAGCCCTGGCTATAGCGGGAGGATTATTCCTCTATTTTGAGGATACGCTTCACACATACTGGCCCTGGTACGTTTTTTTTATCCTTTCGTCCTTCCTGATTTGTTTTGCCATTCTTCAAATACGCGTTGAAAAATTTATTTACAGACGCATCAAACAGATTTACGACGATGTTTCCCTTTTGGAGTCCACCTCCTTTACCTCTGGTCCGATAACCACGGATATGAAAACCCTGACGTCGGAAATCGAGAAATTTGCAAAGGACAAGAAGATCGAAATTGATACCCTTAAAATTCGGGAAGAGTACCGGAAGGAATTCCTGGGGAATGTGTCCCACGAACTCAAAACCCCGCTTTTTACAGTTCAGGGCTATATACACACGCTTCTGGACGGGGCTTCAGAGGATAAGAGAGTTCGTAAAAAGTACCTGCAACGCGCCGCCAAAGGAGTGGAGCGCCTTATCTACATTGTCAAGGATCTCGATCTGATCTCAAAGCTGGAAATCGGAGAACTACATCTGGAACTAGAGCGTTTTGATATCATTGAACTCATCCAAAACGTATTCGACCTGCTGGAGATGAAGGCTTCAAAAAAGCGGATTTCTTTGGTCTTTGATATGGTATATAAGAAGCCGATTTACGTCAAAGGGGATATGGAAAAAATTCAACAGGTACTGACCAATTTACTGGTCAATTCCATTAAGTACGGACACGAAGACGGCACGACTGAAGTCAGTGTGGAAAACCTTATTAAGAACAAGGTTATCATCCGGGTAACGGATAATGGGGAAGGGATAGAAGAGCAGCACCTCACCCGGCTCTTTGAACGCTTTTACAGAGTAGACAAGAGCGGCAGTCGGCGGGAAGGAGGTTCAGGTCTCGGACTGGCTATCGTGAAACACATAATCGAGGCACACAACGAGAAAATCTACGTAGAAAGTGTGGTGGATGTGGGGTCTGAATTCTCATTTACCCTTGAAAAAGCCGAGGAAGCCCCGGCCTCCTGAGAGTTGGGACGACCTATTTTAGTAGTTTTGTATTCCATCATTCATTACTGATATGGGTTCCAAGAATAAGTTAAGGCGATTTCAGGACAACGCTTCCTTTAAAAATGTCATTCAGCCCCAGCGCGATGAGGTCCTTAAAGGTGATTTTGTGCTTCGAAACCGATGGGCGTCCTATTTTGGGAACACCAATCCGATTGTCCTCGAGCTGGGTTGTGGGAAAGGGGAATATACCCTGGCGCTATCCATGCAAAATCCAGGAAAAAATTACATTGGCGTGGATATCAAAGGTGCGCGTATCTGGAGTGGGGCTAAAACGGCTCTGGAAGCGGGGCGGGTCAACGTATGTTTTCTGCGTTCACAAATTGAACTGATCGATCTGCTTTTCGGTCCGGGAGAAGTACATGAAATCTGGATTACATTTCCTGATCCTCAAATCAAATACAAACGGACCAAACACCGGCTGACCAATCTGAAGTTTCTGGAGAAATACAGGAGTATTCTGGCGCCCGGAGGCACGGTTCACCTGAAGACGGATAGTGAATTCATGCATGGATACACCCTTGGAATTCTTCATGGCTCGGGTATTCCGGTAACCTATTCAAATCACGATATTTACCACAATGGTGGTGCCCCTGCGGAAGTCCTGGAAACCCAGACTTTTTACGAAAAGATGTTTCTCGAATCAGATAAGCCTATAACCTACCTGTCCTTCAGTTTTACTATGCCATGACGCATTTGCTCACACTATTCTTCGCTACTTTTTCTGCGGCATTTATGGCAACGGTATTCCCGGGTTTGCTCAATATGAATGCAGCCAAAACCAGTGTGGAAAAGGGAAAGGCAGCCGGGATTATGTTTTGTGCAGGCGTCGCACTAACCATAATGTTTCAGGCATATGTAGGTGTTTTGATTTCCAAATACCTTTACAGGAATCCCGGAGTTATTGTGCACTTACAAAAGGCCGCCCTGATTGTTTTCGCCTTTTTTGCACTCTTCTTTTTTCTGAAGGCGAAAAAAAATAAGGAAAAGCCCATGACCCTTACCCCAATAAGCAAAAAAAACAGCTTTTTTAAGGGTGTTCTCCTTGCATCGCTGAATTTCTTAACGATCCCGTATTACAGTGCCCTCAATGCCATGTGGAACAGTTCCGGATGGATTCAGTTCGCCTTCTGGGACATTGCTATTTTTGTCCTGGCCGCAGGCTGCGGATCTTTTACCATGCTTTATCTCTACACGGTTTATTTCAATAAGCTCGAGGCGCGAAAAAGTGCATTTTCCAAGAATTCAAATTATGTGCTCAGTATACTGATGCTGATTTTGCTGGTCATCACCCTGATACGGATTTATTACACCTGAAGGATATGAAAGAGGAGGAGAAAGGATTTTTTGAACGCGTATACACTGTCGTTCGTCAGGTTCCTTATGGCAAAGTAACTTCCTATGGGGCTATCGCCCGTTATTTGGGTACTGGGGGCAGTGCGCGGATGGTGGGCTGGGCCATGAATAATGCCCACAGTATGGAAGACGTGCCGGCACATCGGGTGGTAAATCGCAATGGGGTATTAACCGGAAAGCACCATTTTCCGGGAACCACCCTCATGCAGCAGCTCCTGGAAAACGAAGGAATAGAAGTGCTCGATGATCAGGTCGTCGGTTTTAAGGAGTGTTTCTGGGATCCTTCCGTCTTACAGAACTCCGAAGAGTAAGTCCGGACATTTTCCCAGGGGATTTTACATGGACCCGGAGGTCCGGACTTCCTTTATATATTCGAATCCAAGCCGTATCTTTGCAGGATAAATACAAAGTCTGAGACAATGGGGGTTTCACTCGATAAAAAAGAGATTTACAACGCTTTGGAAACCATTACAGTTCCTGGGGAAGGAGGTAATATGGTGGCTGCGGGGGCTGTGCGTAATGTGCAGGTGTTTGGGGATGAAGTTGTGGTCGATGTCACCATAAAAAACCCAAGCCTTCAGGCGCGAAAGAAAACAGAAGTCAGTATTCTGCAAGCGATTCATAAAGAGGTCTACGCCAAAGCAAAGATTACGGTTAATGTAAAGGTAGAGGCGGCCACCCCACCCAGAGTAGCTCCTATCAAGGGTAAGGCAATACCCGGAATCCAGAATATTATAGCGGTGGCCAGTGGCAAGGGAGGTGTAGGAAAATCGACAGTAACGGCCAACCTGGCGGTTACCCTGGCGCAGATGGGGTTTGATGTTGGTATTCTGGACGCGGATATTTACGGCCCTTCTATTCCTATTATGTTTGATGTAGCCGACGAAAAACCCATTGCCGTTTCCGTAGATGGAAAGTCCCGGATGCGGCCGGTAGAAAATTACGGCGTAAAAATGCTGTCCATCGGCTTCTTTACACAGCCAGACCAGGCGGTGATCTGGAGAGGTCCAATGGCCTCCAAAGCTTTGAATCAGATGATTTTTGACGCTCACTGGGGACAACTCGATTTTTTACTTGTAGACCTGCCACCCGGCACCGGTGATATCCACTTGAGCATTATGCAGGCCCTTCCGGTTACAGGAGCCGTAGTTGTGAGCACTCCGCAGCAAATCGCTCTGGCTGATGCGCGAAAAGGAGTAGCGATGTTCCAACAGGAAGCGATCAATGTCCCTGTTTTGGGAATCCTTGAAAACATGGCCTACTTTACGCCTGAAGAACTTCCGGATAACAAATACTATATCTTTGGTCAGCACGGTGCACGAAATTTGGCTGAGGATATGGAAATCCCTTTTCTGGGTGAAATTCCACTGGTGCAGGGTATCCGGGAGGCGGCTGATGTGGGCCGGCCTGCTGCACTTCAAAAAGATACAGCTTCCTCCCTGTCCTTTGAGGAGGTTACCCGAAAAATGGTGAGCGAGCTCGTGTTGAGAAACACGAATCTGCCACCAACCGAGGCGATTAAGATAACTACAATGGCGGGTTGTGATGCTGTTAAAAAGAAATGAGTATGACTTCTGAAGAATTGAAACTGAAAGTAGAAGAAGCGCTGGAGGAAATCCGGCCTTTTCTTCGAAATGATGGGGGTGATATTACCCTTGTTGAGATTGAGGATGGCAAGCTCGTAAAAGTCCGCCTGGAAGGGAATTGCGTGGGTTGTTCCGTGAACCAGATGACCCTGAAAAGCGGAGTGGAAATGACGATCAAGAAACATGCTCCTCAGATTGAGCAGGTAGTGAATCTGGCCAACTGAGCCCGTTACAACAGCTTATTTAAAGGTGTTCTAAGTTTTTTTGAATGATTAAGACAGACATACTCATCATTGGAGCTGGCCCTACAGGGCTTTTTGCCGTTTTTGAAGCCGGCCTGTTGCAACTCAAATGCCACCTGATTGATGCCCTGCCTCAGGCCGGAGGTCAGTTGGCGGAGCTTTATCCCAAAAAGCCTATTTACGACATCCCGGGGTTTCCCGAGGTGATGGCCGGGGTTCTTGTGGATAATCTGATGGAACAAATAAAGCCCTTCCAGCCCGGTTTCACCTTGGGTCAGCGGGCGGAGCACATTGAGAAACTGGAGGACGGAACCTTTGTAGTGACTACAAGTGATGGCATTCAGCACTGTGCCCCTGTGGTTGCTATTGCCGGCGGACTCGGGAGTTTTGAGCCCCGTAAACCGCAACTGGACACCCTCGAAAAATTTGAAAATAAAGGAGTGGCCTATATGGTCCGAGATCCTGAAGTGTACCGGGATAAGCGGGTTCTGATTGCCGGAGGGGGAGATTCAGCTCTGGATTGGAGCATTTATCTGTCTGAGATGGCACGGGAAGTTACCCTGGTCCACAGGCGCAATGAATTCAGGGGGGCATTGGATTCTGTCGAGAAGGTTCAGGAGCTTAAAAACCTGGGTAAAATTCGGCTGATTACCCCGGCTGAAGTCATTCGATTAGAAGGTAAAGAAGCGTTAGAAGGTGTGCTGGTTCGTCGCAATTCAGATCCACAGGAAGATATTCTGGTGGAAGTCGATGCTTTTATTCCATTATTTGGCCTTTCCCCCAAATTGGGTCCTATTGCCAACTGGGGCCTGGAAATTGAAAAGAATGCGATAAAGGTGGACAATACCCTGGACTATCAAACCAACATTCCCGGTATCTATGCCATAGGTGATGTGAATACGTATCCCGGAAAACTGAAACTCATTCTTTGCGGATTCCACGAGGCCACCCTGATGTGCCAGAGCGCTTATCAGCGCATACATCCCGATAAGCGCTACGTGATGAAGTATACTACTGTGGGGGGGGTTACAGGGTTCGACGGGAGCAAGAAAGAGGCGCCCAAGGCTGTTGTAAAGGCAATCGATTAAGAAAATCCGTGTTTTTTCATGAGTGATATTCAAATACGTATTACAGACCGTGAAGGCGAGAATCATACGGTTGCGGCACCCACGGATATGAACATGAACATTATGGAACTGGTTCGGGCCTATGAACTCGCTCCGGAAGGCACCATTGGGGTTTGCGGGGGAATGGCCATGTGTGCTTCCTGTCAATGTTACGTCCTAAGTAGCCATGAACTTCCTGAAAAATCCGAAGAAGAAGAAGCTATGCTCTCCGAGGCTTTTTACGTAAAGGACAACAGCAGGCTCGGTTGCCAGATCGCCCTCAGACCCGAACTCGACGGATTACAGGTGGAACTGGCTCCTGAGAGTTAGGTTTATTTTTGGTTTTTTTGGGTATCTTCCTCTCCGCACTCTAAAATTTACCAAATGAGATTCCTTTACCTGCCTCTATTAGCGACCCTGCTCCTGGGTTGTGGAGAAACCCAAAAGAATACAGAAATTGCAGCCTGGGAAGAACAGGCGGCACGGGTCAAAATAATCCGCGATGATTTTGGCGTGCCTCATGTATATGGAAAAACGGACGCCGATGCCGTTTTTGGATTACTATATGCCCAGTGCGAGGACGACTTTAACCGGGTAGAACAGAATTATATCTGGGCTATCGGGCGTCTGGCGGAGTTGGAAGGGGAAGAAGCCCTATACAGCGACTTAAGAGCGCACCTCTTTATGACGCGTTCAGAAGCCATAGCTGCTTATGAGGGCAGTCCAGCCTGGTTGAAGGAGTTATGCAATGCCTTTGCGGATGGCATTAACTATTACCTCCATACCCATCCGGAGGTTACTCCCAAACTCCTGACCCGTTTTGAGCCCTGGATGCCTATGTATTTCAGCGAAGGCTCCATCGGTGGTGATATTGAAAGGGTCAGTACCCGAAAGCTCAGGGCGTATTACGAAAAGGGGATTGCTTTTCCGGAATCTGAAACTTTGGATCTTGCCAAAAAAGAAGCAGAACTGGAACCTCAGGGATCTAATGGTATCGCCTTGTCAGGTGATCTGACGGCAACCGGGAATGCCATGCTGCTGATCAATCCACATACTTCTTTTTATTTCAGGGGTGAGGTACATATGGTTAGCGAAGCGGGTTTAAATGCCTATGGGGCAGTTACCTGGGGTCAGTTTTTTGTCTATCAGGGCTTTAATGAGAAAACCGGCTGGATGCATACCTCCACATATACAGATGTTCTGGACGAATTTGTGGAGACTGTAACAGAAATAGAGGGAGCCCCAATGTACCAGTACGGGGAAGAACTCAGACCCGTCCGCACCTCAGAGATCACACTCTCTTATGCTTCAGGAGATAGTTTGTCGGAGCGGACTTTCCCAGCCTACCATACGCATCACGGGCCTGTCACCCATGAATTTGAGGGTAAACCCGTGGCTACAGCTATGATGTGGGATCCGGTCCGGGCTCTGGAGCAGTCTTTTATCCGAACCAAACAGGATTCTTACAGTGGTTTCCGGCAGATGATGGAAATTCGTACCAACTCGTCGAATAATACAGTCTATGCCGATGCCGATGGGACAATCGCGTATTTTCATGGAAATTTTATACCGAAACGGGATACCCTTATCGATTTCAGCAGGCCGGTAGATGGGAGCGATCCCAGAACCGACTGGCAGGGTTTGCATTCGGTAGACGAGAGCATTCTTGTACTGAACCCACCTAATGGCTGGATTCAGAATTGCAATTCCACCCCGTATACCGCGGCTTTAGAGTACAGCCCGAAGCGGGGAGATTACCCGGAATATATGTCGGCAGACCGCGAAAATTTCAGAGGAGTTCACGCGATTGATTTGCTGAAAGAGGCCTCCGGGATTACTCTGGATGGGCTGATCGACCTGGCCCACGACCCTCGGCTCCCTGCTTTTGAAGCCCTTATCCCCGGACTGGTTGAGGCCTATGAGCGGCAAAAGGACCCCGATCCGAAACTCCGTGCCGCCATTGATGTTTTGCGGGAGTGGGATTTCAGGACTTCGGAGACTTCTGTGGCCATGACCCTTTCGCACTTCTATGGCACCCAATATGGACGTATGGGGGATTATCCGCAGGATTTGAGCGATATGGAACTGATGAAGTACCTCGGATCCGAGTCTGCGGATGCCGAACGTCTTTCTGTTTTTTCTGGGGTGCTCAATAGTCTGATCTCAGATTTCGGAACCTGGGAACTTCCCTGGGGCGAAGTCAATCGTTACCAGCGCATCAATGGAGACATACGCCAGGCTTTTGACGATTCAAAACCGAGTATTCCCATAGGATTTGCTTCAGGCAGATGGGGCGCCCTGGCTGCGTATGGGGCCCGGTATCACAACAACACCAAGCGGATATACGGCACCCGGGGTAACAGTTTTGTAGCCGTAGTGGAATTTGGAGATAAGGTAAGGGCCAAATCCATGCTGGCCGGAGGGCAGAGCGGAGATCCCCAATCGCCTCACTTCGACGATCAGGCTAATCGCTATGCCAATGCCAAATTCAAGGAGGTACCGTATTACGAGGCAGATGTCCGCGCCAGGGCTCAGGAAGAATACCGTCCGGGACAAAGGAATAAATAGGGTTATTCTTCTTTTACGACAATTAAAGAAGCTTTGGAGCCTGTGGAAAGAAGCCATTTGTTGGAAAACATAAGCTTTCCGTTTTCGTTGTACACATCTACCTGGGCTGTATTCGGCCCAGAGGACCCCTGATTTAGGGCCTCAAACTCCAGCCGGTTAAATCCCTGATCCAGTTCCACATTAATCCCCTTAAAGGCACCGGTTAACAAAATATTTGGCTCCACGACAACGCCGTTGGCGTAGATGCGCACCCGGTCTCCGTCTACGTACTCGTGATCCCGGCAAACAATACCGATAAAATTGGAGGCTGTCTTAACATCCCCGAGATACATATCGCCAAAATGTTCTGACTTACCATTTTGCCCTTCGGATATATTGGGTTTTAAAATCAAATTGTGCCCGGCTTGCTTGAGTTCTGTTTCGGGCTGCATTTGCACAGGTCTCTTATACAAATCATCCTGGAGGTTCAGATCCGGACTTTTTCCAAGGGTGGAAGGTGTGGAAAGCCCGAGACTGGTTGAAGTGCTCGGGGTAACTCCTTTATCCGGATTGGCTTCAATTCTCAGTTTACGGCTGTTGGGAATATCCGTTTGGGCGGACAGGGATCCACTGAGGCAGCATAAGATAAGTATCGTTCCGAGAATTCGCATACAACCATTCTGAACTGTAAAATTAGCAAATACCCTGCCAAACAAAGTTGTAAATACGTTAAAAAACAGGGCCTTTCAGCGGTAAATGATAGTCCCTTGCAGCAATATTCCACTTGCCGCGGACGAACCCTTCTATAACGATAAGTGCCTCAGGATATTTGATGACCGTAGGGCAGATATGCATGGGAATGGCATAAATAACCGTTCCGACCGGAGGAAGCTCTGCGGGGTCGGCCGTAAGGACAAGATGTTCCTCACTCTGGCTGATCTGGCTGCTTTCGGGCAGCTGGGGGAGTAACACTCTGGGAAAATTCATTTCTGCTGCCACGGCTTTATGGCCCAAATCCAGGCAACATATTCCTGATGCAGGTTTGCTGATCACCCGACACAAAACAGTAGCGGCCACAAGAAAAGGCATCTCAGGAAATTGTTCACCATATCGGGCATCCCAAAGTAGTGTGGTTCCAGGGCTGAGTTCTACACCGGGCCGCCTGGCGTGAATCGGGAAGGTGGGAGAACCCCCGGCGATGATATCCGGGACACTTACGGATTGTGCTAAAAGGGTTTCGCGTAAAGCCTCCACGTTCTTAAAGGCAGCGTCGCAATCTTTGGCCCGGATCTGAGGATCGGGATTCCTCAGATGCCCGTCGTAGGCATGAAATCCGCGGCAATCCAATGATTCGGCCGCATCCATCTTCAGGTAAAGCGCCACCGCCTCCGGGCCGGGAATAATCCCGGTGCGGTTCATGCCGACATTCAGGTCCATAAACACCCCTAACCGGATTCCCTCAGCTGTGACTGTTTTTTCCAAAGTCTCCAGTGCCGGCAGATTATCCACAAGACAAGAGAACCGCGTGGCCGGATATTTATTTTGTAAGTGCGCGAGCCGGGCGGGCCCGGGCCCGACAAGGGGATAGGCCACCAGCACATCCTCAGCTTCGCATTGCCCCAGCAATTCCGCTTCAGCCAGGGTGGCGCACTTAAATTTTCGGATGCCCGCCTTTTGTTGCATCCGAATAATTTCCGCCATTTTGTGGGTTTTGATATGGGGTCTGAGCCGATCCGGATTTCCGGCTATCGCCAGCATCTCCCGGATATTGTGTGCAATCCGATCCGGATAAACCAGCAAGGCCGGGGAGTCGATTTCCTCGGCTCCTTTCACGGCATACCACGGGCTGTGTTGTTCAAAATTCATTGTCAATCCATTGAAATTAGCACATTCAAGTCTTGATTTTGAAAATCGACTCGATCTCCACGGCAACATTTCCGGGCAAATACATGCCTACCGCAGATCGGGCACCTACCCCTTTTTCAGTACCGAATACCTCGGCCATCAGCTCGCTGAAGCCATTGATTACATAGGGGTAGTCGTGAAAATCCGGACTGCCATTTACCATTCCAAGGGTTTTTACGAGATAGTCCAGAGTATCCAGAGATCCAAAATGGGTCTTTATGGTGCCCAACATGGTGAGCCCCACTTGCCGGGCAGCTGCTTTGGCGTCCTCCCGGTCCATGTCAATTCCCGCTCGGCCGCAGATATAAGATCCGTCAGCCCGCATGGGAGCCTGGCCAGAAATATACAGATACCCTTCAGATACCCGCACGGGTTTGTAAAGTCCTGCCGGGGGAGGTGCCGGGGGAAGGGCGAGCCCAAGGGATATCAATCGTTGTTCAGGTGTGGTGTTTTTCATACGTTTTCGGTTTAAATAAGTGCATCCAGTACGAGAACCCCTAGTAACCCCATAATCCCCACAGTAGTTTCCATGACGGTCCAGGTTCTCAGGGTATCTGCAACTGAGAGGTTAAAATATTCTTTAAACAGCCAAAACCCGCTGTCGTTTACATGCGAGAGCATTAAACTGCCTGAACCGATAGCCAGAACCATCAATTCGGGGGCGACACCTGAAGTGCCGATAAGAGGCAGAACGATGCCGGCAGCTGTAAGTCCGGCCACTGTGGCCGATCCCACACATACCCGGATCACCGTCGCAATCCCCCAGGCTAAAATAAGAGGTGAAACACTGGATTGGGATAACAAAGCTCCGATGTACTGACTCACCCCACTTTGGATCAGAACTTCTTTCAGGGCTCCGGCCCCGGCAATAATCAATAAGACCATAGTGATCCCAGAGACTGAATTTCCTACGGAAGTCATCACTTCCTTCATCGTTTTACCCCGCGTAAGTCCAAGTGTATATATCGCCACTAAAACGGAAAGCAGCATCGCAATTACGGGATTGCCTAAAAACTCAATGGCTTTGGTGATCCAGAGGTTTTCCGGCAGAAATAAATCGGACAATGCCGCCAGCCCGATTAGAAGTACGGGTAGCAATGCAGTGAAAATGCTCACCCGAATACCTGGCATTTCCGCTTCGCTAAGAATCTTTGGGTTTACAAATTCTTTCAGGGGGCTGGCCGGGATTTTAGTAAAAAACCGAGAGAGAAAAGGTCCGGCTACCGCAATAGCCGGAATGGCAATAAGGATGCCGTAAAGGAGGGTCTTTCCGAGATCCGCCCCGAAAATCTCAGAAATTGCCGTGGGTGCCGGATGAGGGGGCAAATACCCGTGGGTGACCGAGAGGGAGGCCAGCATAGGCATTCCCACGTATAGCAATGGGAGGCCTGTGGCGGCAGCGACGGTAAAAACAAGGGGTACCAGGATGACAAAACCCACTGTGTAAAACATGGGGATGCCCACAATAAAACCGGTAAGAACCACAGCCCATTGGACATTCTTTTTTCCGAATCGCGAAACGAGTACTGCTGTAATACGCTGCGCTGCGCCGCTTTCTGCCACCAGTTTACCCAGCATGGCACCAAGACCCAGGATGATCAGCAGAAATCCGAGTGTATTTCCAATTCCGCTTTCTATGGCATCCACCAATGTTTCCAAATCCATCCCCTCGGCCAGGCCCACTGCCAAAGACACGATAATAAAGGCGATAAACGCATTGAGTTTAAACCGGGCAATCAGCAGGAATAGCAGGAGGATCCCAAGGATTACAATCAGAAGCGGCATAGTCTGGCAGTGGGTTGGTTTTCGGTTTAAATATACGGTTTTCCACCCAGCAGTGGGGTCTTAAGCAGGACACCCGGGCCAGTGTTTTTTCATTTGGGAGGTTTTTTGGACTTTAGGCCAAAAAATGGATGCAGCCATTTCACAGGGGCTATAACCCCCTGGTAAATCAGGATACTGCCCCCGAAGGTCCCTGCGGTAAGCAACAGGGCTTTAACCCAGAAACCCCAGTCCAGATCCATGATAAAATATGCTATAATGAGGATGAGGGTTTGGTGCAGGATGTAGAAAGGGTAAACCGCCCGGTTGCAGTAGCCCAGCACCCGGCTGGGCCGGTTCAGGTATGTTGCGGCATATCCAAACAGTACAAAGATCCAGGTCCAGAGATTGAGGACTTTTACCCCGGCCTCTGTAAAATGCCGCAAGACTCCGTCTTCAAATTGCCAAATGAAGATCAGGATACAGAAACTACCGATACCTATGAGCAGGTTCCGCTTTCGATACTTTGAAACATTTTCCCAAAAGGTGGCGCCGCTTGCAATAAGCAAAAAACCGAAAAAAAACAGGGTCCCGAAATTAATCAGGGCAAACCAGTCACCGACAAGCGCATGAGTCACGTTAAAGTTGGGTTCCAGGAGGGCCTCCCAGAGATAAAGGGGCAGCAGGAAAATAAGCCATCCCCAGGGGCTTTTCAGCCTATTTCCCACCCATTTAACCAGAGACCCGGGACGGTCCTTAATCTGCCGGAAGGGCCAGGCCAACAGCAGAGAGAAGACCAGCAAATAAGGAAGAAACCAAAGATGATGCCAGCTCAAATTCCCTTCAGGGTAGATGCCGTTAAAGGCCTCTGAGGGGTAGTAATCCCAATACCAACCCTGGAAAGCACCCTGAGCCAGCCGTTCCAGATAAACTTGTGGGGGTACGATCAGTAGCATCCCAAAAATGAGAGGAATCCCCAGCCTGCGTATACGCTCCCAGGCGTATTGACCCGGAGATCGGAAGGAATAGGCGTAAAAGGTTCCCATTCCCGAGATCAAAAACAGAATCGGGAGACGCCATTGGTTTAAAAAAAGCATGGGCCAGCGCAGTTCCGGATAGATGACATTGTTTTTGAGATGCCAGCCCCATGGGACAAAGAACATGCCCACATGGTAGAAAATCAAAAGGGCAAATACCCCGACGCGCAGCCAATCCAAATCATACCTTCTTACGTTTTTCATCGAACCAGGTTTTGCAACAAAAATCCGAAGTTTCCCGGGTCTACCGGAGGATTCCATGGCCGTAGCGGTATGGATTTGCAATTCCGTACACCTCAGGCAGTGTCTTGCCCGGATTTCAGATATGCAGCAGGGGACATTCCGGTCTGTTTTTTAAATGCCTGGTAAAAGGACGACTTGGAACGAAAACCAACACTCTGGCCAACGCCTTCTATAGTCCAGTTTTGATAGGTGTCAGATCTTAGCCGCTCTATGGCGAGCCGAATGCGGAAACCATTGACAAAGTCGTTGAAATTTCCATCGGTATGCTGGTTGATCAGACGTGAAATTGTATTTGGGTGAGTCCCGAGAGCCTCCCCCAGCTTTTTGAGTGAAGGGTTATGGGAACAAAAAAAAGATTCCCGGGCGACTAAATCCCGTACTTCTTCCAGGTGCACTTGCTTATGGCCTTTGGAGGAAGTTTCATATTTATCAATTAACCAGGCGTGCTGAAAAAAACGGGATTCGGAAAGAAAGGCAATCGCCGACACCCATATAATGGCTGAAATAAAAAGATTGATATAATGGTCTCCCCCGTCGTCCTCGTAGTTGATATAGACGAAAAACAAGATACTCAGAGTGGCGACAAATGCAATCAGGATGAACAAAACAAAGCGATATTTGGAAAAACGCACATTCTTTGCAGGATTCCCAAAGGCGCCCCGGTGGGTATGCCAAAGCCGAAGAGAAAGCAGGCCGTAGAAGGCAAAACCCACTAAAAGAAACCACCGTTGAAATTCTTTGACCCGCTGATAGGGATACTCCGTCCCCTCTGGGACATTGGCAAAGGGAAGTTCCGAAAAATAGGCGCCTATATAAGCATTGTATTTGACCGATAGGGGCTCCAGATAATAACTCGTCTGTGAAAGAGCGTAGAGCAGGGCAGGAAGAAAATGTAAAGCGAGTATCCAGAAAGGCAATGGCTTTCGCAAGATCAGAAAACGGATGCTGAGATAAAGCAGGGGAGCGAGCAGGAGGGTAAGGGGTTCGGTTGAATCATTCCAGTGAAGGGTGTACTTCATCCACCCGGTATAACACAGAAAAGTATCCAGAATAAGGAATGCAAGGCAGAGCATTAACAGGCTATAATAGTGCAGTGCACGATTGCGCCCCGGAGCGCGCACCCAAATAAGTATCGCGAAAACAAAACCCACCAGGGCGCCGGTGAACATCATGTAAGATATCAGGTTATGCCTGAGGGGAATTTGCGCAATGAGTTCGTCCAGGGAGGTCATGGCAGATCAGATGTTGTTATAATCCGAGAGTTTCTGAGGGCCCTCCAGAACCAGACGGACTACCCGGAGGTTCCCTTCATCTGAAGTAGAAATAAGCCATTTGATCAGGAGAATTTGACCGTTTTCTATTTCGATACCTGTAATACTTCTGGGGTGAACACAGCTACCATCGTTGAATAATGGGATTTCCCCGGGTTCGGGAAACCTCGGTCTGTGTGTATGTCCAACAATGGTCATCGTCAGATTCCGGCCGAGGATCCATTTCTTCAGCCGTTTTTCTATCCGAATGAGCTCTTTATAGTTTTTGGCCGGTGATGTAGGGTCTGCAATACCCCATACCTGCAAGGGCTTCCATAGGATGCGCACCATAAACCGGCTCCATCTCCAGAACGTGTAGTTCCACCAGTCGGCCTGATGTCCATGGCACAAAAATATTTCCTGACCCGTGCCCTCATGTTCCAGAATCAGCCCTTCGTGATAGCTCAATCCATCAAAAAGGGCTTTTTCCCTTCCGTCAATAGGCTCAAAGTAGGTGTGGAGATTCTTTTGAACAATTTTTGAATCCTTGTAGACCATGTCGTGATTGCCCCATATCAGGTGCAGTCTGTTGTCGACATAAAACAATTTCAGGAGTTGATAGACGTTTTTATGCGCCTCGAAAATGGATTCAAAATGAATGTTCTCCCATAACTCATCTCCGTCCCCGAGTTCGATATAGTGAAAACCCATATTGAAATACTGTTTCAGGGCGTGGAAGTAGATGTTTCGGTTGTTGGCGAATTCATCTGCAAAACTGTTATCCCCCCGGTGGCAATCACTAAAGAAGATAAATTTTGAATCGTCATTAAATGGGATTCTCTTTGCATTGGCGTAGGCCCGGTCCAGACGTTTGGCAGATCCCATAAGCGAGCGGAAGGGAATTTAGAGTTCTTTTTCTGGGGCTGGGAATTCTACGGCAGGGCAGAAGCACCCTTTATGACCACCCCCTGTAGCGTTTTCAAGTCCCTCCCGTAAATATAGCGAAAAGCAATGATCCGGTAAGTCACCCCTGTTCCAGATTCAAGCCCATCCTCAGGGCCACCGCTGCACCCTCTGGTTAAGGAATTGAAGGAGTCTGACCCTCTGGAGCTCCGGTTGGTGGCGTATAGGGCAACGGAAACACATACAGGTTACCCCCTGATTGGAAAACGCGTTCATCTGCGAGATACAGCACTTGGTTATCGATAAAACAGACGGCTTCTAATTGCGTTGTCGCACCAAGTGTAATAGTCCTGTCAGGGCCGTCACCAAAACCATTTTCTCTGAAATTCTCAAAGACCCATAGGGTTCCATAGCCCAGGAGCACCAATCGGCTCCCATCCGGGGAGAGGGCTGCATCCGTAACCCTGCAACTGCTTCTGTTCTCACAGGTGCGAAATTGCAATTCTTTCCGGGCGGTATAGGTTCCCGCTGAATCCGGGATGCTGTAGACGTGGGCGGTTCCGTCAAAGGGGTCGGACTGGTTCTTTGTGATGATGTAGAGCCGATCCCCGAAGTGGAAAAACGCCTCAGCATCGAATCTTCTGTCAGCGAAGGGAGGGGGAAAGGCCTTCTGATCCGGATAACTAAAGGCTATGGGTTTGGCAGGAATTTTGTCCCCTTTTTCCAGTAAAGGGTTGGGAAGTTTGTGAATGACCAGGTTTTTCCGCTTATTCCCGTTGTTTCCGAAATCTCCGATAAATAGATTTCCCAGACTGTCTTTCGTGAGGGCTTCCCAGTCTTCATTTTTAGCATTAACAACCTCAAATTCCTTTTGAATGCCCCCTTTTAGATCCAGCCCGTACAGGATATCTTTGTTTCCACCGTCTTCGATGACCCAAAGGGTTTTACCATCCAGAGTGGTTATTCCTGAGCATTCATCAAGGCGTTTTGGCAATTTCGCGCTGGGCTTTAAAGTATCCCGGGTCTGGCATCCGGTCAAAAACAATACAATGAGTAGTCCGTAAAGTAAATGCATCGAGCTAACTAAGAGAGTCCGAAATTACGTCAATCGCCTGCCATAATGAAATCGGCAGTAAAAATCACTTCCAGGGCTGCACAAATCCATTGCATCAAAGCAGAATCAGGTCTGAATCACCACAAGGACTCGTTAGTTTGGGAATAATCCGATATATTTAAGCGCCAAACGAACCAAACCAAACCGTTATGATTGGAATACTGTCTTTTGTCGGATTTACAGCCATGGTAGGGATTATTTCCTACTATGCGACCAGGTCAACAAACGAAAAAACATCGGACGGATATTTTCTGGGCGGCCGCAGCCTGACTGCCGGGGTTATAGCGGGTTCCTTATTGCTCACCAATCTCTCTACAGAACAAATTGTAGGACTCAATGGGAGTGCCTACCGGGATGGGTTATCGGTAATGGCCTGGGAGACTTTGGCAGCAATTACCATGGTCGTCACAGCCCTCTTCTTGTTGCCCCGGTATCTCAAGGGCGGGCTTACCACGGTGCCTCAGTTTCTGGCGAAACGTTTTGACGTTACTACAAAAACGATTACCTCAGCCCTGTTTTTAACCGGCTATGTGGTGGTTCTGCTTCCGGTTATTCTCTACTCCGGATCTGTAGCCATCAGCGGGATGTTTGATTTCCCCACTTTGCTCGGAGTTTCGGAATCGACCGCCATTACCCTTTGTATCTGGGGTATTGGGATTATTGGATCTATCTATGCCGTTTTTGGGGGATTAAAAGCTGTAGCTGTCTCGGACAGCATAAATGCTGTTGGCCTTTTGATCGGCGGGTTTCTGATTCCTTTTTTCGGTCTTATGGCCATCGGGGACGGGAGTGCGATAAACGGTCTAGAAACCCTGATGGCATCCCAACCGGAGCGTTTTGATTCCACAGGAGAGTCCTGGCAGGAAGTGCCATTTATAACCATCTTCACCGGGATGATGTTGGTGCAACTTTTTTATTGGGGAACCAACCAGCAGATTATTCAGCGCGCGCTGGGTGCCAAAAACCTGGAGGAAGGTCAGAAGGGACTCCTGCTGGCGGCATTTGTAAAAATTCTGGGACCCGTCATTCTGGTGCTTCCCGGGATGATTGCCTATCACTATTTCGAGGGGGGATTGTCTTCCAGTAACCTCGCCTATCCAGAACTCGTTCGGGCCGTTTTACCCAAGTACCTCGTGGGATTCTTTGCGGCGGTGCTTTTCGGGGCAATTCTGAGTTCCTTTAACAGTGTCCTGAACAGTTCAGTCACCCTTTTTGGTATCGATATTTATAAGCAACATATCAACCCCAGGGCCTCTGAACGAACCGTAGTGAAATACGGCAAAATATTTGGTGTTTTCCTGGCACTCGCGGCCATGTTTGTGGCCCCGGTCATTGAAAATGCCGGCAGTATTTTTCAGTATCTCCAGGAAGTAAATGGGATCTACAGTATTCCCATCCTGACGATTATCGTGGTGGGGTATCTCACAAAACGGGTCCCCGCAATCGCAGCTAAAATTGCCATTTTCCTCGGTTCAGGACTTTACATCCTCAGTCAGTTTTTGATTGGCCCCTCCCGGGTGGATGCAGCCATGGCAGCAGCCGAAGCAAGCGGGATTACTGAAGAGGTTGCCTTGAGGCAGATTCAGGCAGATGCTTATCCGCATTACCTTCATATCATGGCCATACTCTTTATCCTGAATATCATTCTGATGCTCGTTATTGGAAAAATTTGGCCTAAGGCGGATCCGTACACACTCGAGTATACCAACCAGGTTGAGATTACCCCTTATAAGTATGTGAAACAGGTGGGGATTGGGATTGTGGCTATTGTCGTGCTGATTTACATCTATTTTGCCCAGTAGTACGTGTACTATGCGGTATGTAATACTCCCGCTCTAATACAGTTCTGGTGCCCGTAAAGTGGGGACGAAACGTCTTAAATATAGCGATTGATAAGGTTTTCTAACATTTCCTGTTTGCCGCTCTGAAGGGGTAGTTCCCCCTGTTCCAGAGCGATGGTATACAAGTCCTGAAGGGATAACTTCCCTAGTTCAAAGGCTGCTCCTTGGCCCGATTCAAAGGATTCATATCGCTGCCGGCGCAGCTGTCGATAGTTGGAATCCCGGAGGATGCGATCGGCAATAAGAAGTGCCCGGGCAAAGGTATCTGCCCCTCCGATATGTGCGAGAAAGAGGTCTTGGGGATCGGTGGAGTTTCGCCGGAGTTTTGCATCGAAATTAATACCTCCCCCTTGTAATCCGCCGGCTTCCAGAAGCGTCAGCATCATCAGGGTCACCTCATTGAGGTTGTTCGGAAACTGGTCGGTATCCCATCCGTTCTGGTAATCGCCCCGGTTGGCATCAATACTCCCCAGCATCCCGCGGGTTGCGGCCATCTCCATTTCATGTTGCATGCTATGGCCGGCCAGGGTGGCATGATTTACCTCCAGATTGAGTTTAAAATCGTCCTGCAGGCCGTATTGATGCAGGAAACCGATGACGGTGGCCGCATCGTAGTCGTATTGGTGTTTCATGGGTTCCATAGGCTTGGGTTCAATAAAAAAAGTACCCTTAAAACCCTGGCTGCGCGCGTAATCTCTGGCCATGCCGAGGAAACGACCCATATGATCCAGCTCTTTCCCCACCAGAGTATTGAGCAGGGACATATAACCTTCCCGCCCCCCCCAAAATACATAGTTTTCCCCTCCGAGCGCTATAGTGGCGTCCATGGCCCCTTTGATCTGGGCTCCGGCCCGGGCCAGTACCCTGAAGTCAGGATTTGTGGATGCCCCGTTCATATACCGGGGGTGGCTAAAGCAGTTTGCAGTACCCCACAAGAGTTTGACCCCGGAGGCCTCCATTTTATCTTTCAGATACGGAACAATTTTTTCAAGCCGTTTCTCAGATTCCCTAAGCGTAGGGCCTTCGGCGATCAGGTCAAAATCGTGAAAACAGAAATACTCAAATCCCAGCTTGGTGATAAACTCAAAGGCGGCATCCGCTTTTTGTCGGGCTGCTGCTATGGGGTCGTCCGCAATATCCCAGGGATGTCTCAATGTCCCGGGTCCGAACGGATCTGCCCCTGTGCCGCAGAAGCTATGCCAGTAGGCTACCGCAAACTTAAAATGCGTCTTCATCGGTGCGCCGTTGACCAAACGTTCCGGGTCGTAATATTTATAGGAAAGGGGATTGTCCGATTCCTTTCCCTCAAAATTAATTTGTCCGATTCCTTTGAAATACTGCGTGTCTCCAAGTAGTGGCATTCTTCTTAGTTTAATGTTTTTTGAAGTTCAATCTTCCATTTTAAGTAAGCTTTTTGATAGGCCGCTCCCTCCCTTGCCGGAAGCACTGTGGCCAGATAATCCCTTCCGGCAGCGCGTTTTATCGTCTCTTCAAGCCCGAGCTGTTCCACCATACAGGCTCGTGCAGCCCCGACCGCTCCGGTGATCTGAAAAAGCTCGATGGTCGTCTGGCCTAGGGTTGCCAGGGTAGTGGTAAAGATATCCGATTGAAAGAGGTTGTCATTGCCGGCGCGAATCGTTTTAAAGGGAACGCCGCTCGCTTCCATGAGTTCCATTCCGTATCGGAACGCAAAGGCAATACCCTCTAAGGCGGCCCGGCACAGGTGACCTTTATGGTGGCGGTTAAATTCAAGGCCCGAGAAACTCGCTCCGATGGATTTGTTTTCGAGCATCCGCTCGGCCCCATTTCCAAAAGGAAAGCAGACCAGCCCGTCTGATCCCACGGGTATCTCACGAGCAAGGGCATTCATGTGATCATACCCGGAAACGTCTAGTTGATCTTTCAGCCAGCGGTATAAACTACCCGCACCGTTGATGCACAGTAATTGTCCGATCCGAAAGTGCTTCGGGGTGTGGTTGACGTGTAGAAAATGATTAAACCGCCGGAGTTCTGTCACCTCAGGGGAATCCGTTATTCCATAAAGCACCCCGGAGGTACCTCCTGTAGCCGCAACTATTCCCGGTTCCAGAACATTGAGAGTAAAAGCATTGTTGGGTTGGTCTCCGGCCCTATAAAAAACAGGAGTCCCTTCGGGAAGGCCAGTAGCCAGGGCGCCTGCTTTATTAACTCCGGCCTGATAGCCAAAGGTGGGAACGATTTCCGGTACGAGGGAGTCGGGCATACCCCAATGCTCGAGCAGCCAATAGGCGGGTTCACCTTTTTGAAAGTCCCATAGGATTCCTTCTGAAAGTCCGCTTGCCGTTGTCTGTGGCTTTCCTGTAAGTCGGTAGGCAATGTAATCCCCGGGCAGGAGGAAAGTTTGGGTCTTCTCAAAAGCCTCAGGTTCCTCTAGCTGCATCCAGCGCAATTTGGAGGCTGTAAAATTCCCGGGCACATTTAATAAGTGGGTTTGGCATCGGGTTTCTCCCAATTCCTCCAGGCTCTGGTCCCCTATGGAAATGGCCCGGCTATCGCACCAGATAATCGCGGGCCTAACGGAATGGCCTGCGGCATCCAGAGTCACCAGCCCGTGCATTTGATACGCGATGCCTATTCCGGCGATAGCCTCAGGGGTTACTCCTGTTTTGGAAAGGAGTTCATGGGTACCCTCACAAATACACTTCCACCAGAGTTCGGGGTCCTGTTCTGCCCATCCGGCCTGTGGTGCATCAATGGCGAGTTCTTCTGCCGGGGTTTTAATCACGGTAATGGTTTCCCCTGTCTCAGAATCGACCAGGGCTGTTTTTAAAGAAGAACTCCCCAGGTCGTAGCCGATAAAATACATAGAGATGGTCAGATTAGAGGTGCAGTGCCCGTTCCCCTAAGATAAAAAAACCCTGCTACTTACCGGTTGAAAATTTCAGTTCGTTGGGCAGGCAGCTGGTCAACGGATGAACTTGCATAGGAACAACTTGCCGGATTCACCCATGACATGAAGAAAAGCACAGGAACCCGAAAATTTCAAAGGCCTTTCGGCGGGTTTGCCAACCCTTGAAATTGGGAACCGGTAAAGGCCCTTGAATTACTCGGCGTCCGCTTCCTTCAGCGGTAAATATACCTCAGATTTCCACTGCAGCGCATCGCCCCCCATATTGGGATTGTTAAAGAAGACCTCGACCGGCGTTTCTTCGACCTCGAGTCCATTCTTTTCGGCGTAGCTCAAAAGTGCATACCACGCCCGGTCCGAGGTGATGTAATTCCCGTTATAGGTCGCTTTCAGGGCCGGTTTCGGAAAAATCCGATTGTATTTGATATTCGGATGCTGGGGCAGCTGGTCGGAACGGATAATAGGGAAACAAAAGCGATATTCCAGGCTATCGGTTTCCCGGTTCCACTGATCAATAAGGATCATCGGCGGGCCATTCATTGTAACTCCACTGCGGATTAGTACATCGCTGAGCATCATGTAGGTGTCCATCATACCCCCTGCCTTTCCGTGCTGGGTGGTTTTGAGATCCACATAGGCGTAAAAAGTACTCGGCAGCTCTGCCAGTCCGTCGATTTGTACTTTAAAGAGATCGATATGGTCATTGAGGTCATTGACGAAATCCGTGACGTGTTTTATCCCGGAGCGCTCGACTTCGGCCTCCGTAAAGGGAACCAGGAGTTTGTTCTTCCAACTGTGATCCCGGTCTTTGATCCGTACGGTTACTTTGGAAGTGTTCTCGGTCAAAGGGGTGATCTCCCAATTGTAAATATGGATAGAATCTCCCGCCTGAACGTGCTGTTCCAGATGATAGAGGTCTTCCTGCACCACAGGGCTTCCGGGGACACCGACGGTTTTGTTCCAAAGCTTTATGGACTGGTTGATCGTCCCGGGAAAAGTATTGGCCTCAAAGCGAATGACATAATCATAGGGATAAATGACGAAATAGCCCACAAAAGCAATGAGCAGAACTATCAGAAACCCAAAAACAACTTTTTTCATGTTTGAGAAATAAAAAGGGGTATTGCGAAAATCAATTAATTGTTATCTGTTCCGGAAAGGGTCGCCACCTGCTTATTCTTTTGTTGCATTTGCAGATTGCCAATCACGAAATCACCCAGGTCACGCCCTTGTTTTACACCTACTTCCACGGCTTTGCGATAGTGTATCCCACCGTACATCCGGCTGATGGCCGCTTCGTCTGCGGCAGCCCGGAAGGATGAAAAACTGCGAATCGGGAGACCGTACTTCAACTCTGTATCATCGTCAAAAGCAAAGTCAGGCCCGAAAATATCCGTAAGGGCTACTGAAGCTGCCCCCGATACCACGCTATGGCCGCTGGTATATTCGGGAAATGGCGGGGTCTGCAATACCGGTTTCCAGCTGTCGTCTATATATTCATTGATCAGGGTTTCAGGCCGGATCAGGTTGCTGCGGTATTTCTCATCCCAACAACTGATAAAAGCGTCCGCCATGGCGATAGAAGCTTTCGCATAGGCATAGGTGGTCTTGTCGAAATCACTCCCGGTATCCCGACAGGCAATTTTAGTGATCCCCATCCAGTGCGCTCCGGGGCTGATTTTTTTGGTGGCGAACATCAGATGCCCACGTGTCACAGAAACGTACGGGTTACAATCCCAGAACTGGGCAATAGCCACCTCTTCAGAGTCGTCTCCCTTCTCGGTGATTTCATTGCTGATCTCGTAAACCTCCCTGACTTCTTCATAAAAGGCCGACCCTTTCTCCATGTCGAAAGGCGGAGGGGGTGTGGGCTTGAACTGAGCGGCGGAATCAATGACAAAAGGGCGGATTTTATTCCAGTGCGGCTCAATGCCTTCCATGTAAGCGGGTGGGGTAGGTTGCCAACGCGACGGGTCATCCGTATCTACCGTGAATTTAGACATGGTGCGGGTCTGATTGTAATTGTCTTCTTTCATCCATGCCGCTATAAATTCGGCGACCTCCAGGCCGTAGGTCCGCGCGGTTTCAAATTCCCTGGGATTTTGTTTTTCCCAAACGCTGTAAAGACTGTCTCTGAAAGTAGTAACCCTGTCTTCCGAGAAAATCAGCCTTCTTCCCATATCCATATGAGCGATTAGAGCGGCCAGCTTATAATTCACAGGGAAATCTGTCTGGGGTTTAGGAATGGCCGTTAAGCCCGATACCTGTCCCTGAAGGGAGCGATACGAATCTGAGTGAAGGGCCATAATTTCATAGGCCGCAATACTTGGATAGGCATAGACACGACTCGCCACAGGAGGGCTAAAAATGTCGTGCACCATTACATCGGTCAGTTTATCTGTAGCGGCATGGAGTTCTTCCGCTGTGATTTCGATAGGCTCTGAAGGGGAACTACAGGCGGCCGAGAGGACTATTAGTGCGAGTAGTAAAACGTAACGTAGTTTCTGCATTGTTAATTTTTTTTCATTAATTGGTACACTTGTGCGGTATCCGCATTAAAAACTGCCAACAGAAAGGGCTCATCGTTCAGTTCGATGACCGACAGATGCCGGATGGACTTATTCATAAAATCCAGCCCAATCCGGTTTCCCGGAAGTATTTCGGATTCCCCCAGGATGAGCGCTCCGGGAAAGGCATCCAATCTTCCCTGATAGGGTTTTACACCAAAGTAATTTCCTGCGGCCAGCACTTCCGTTTTTCCATCTCCATTAAAGTCATAGGGCAGGAATGTCAGCACCGGGGCTACCTGCATAATATTTGAAAACGGATAGAACTTGAAATCCCCGCCTTCATTTTTAAGATACCCGGAGCGCAACTCAGTCACTTCAAATAACACTGCAGACTGCAGGGCTTCGGCCCCAAAGATATCTTCAATCGGTTTCCCGGCAAAGCTTTTGTAGTTCGGATATTTTTTCCGTAAACTGACCATTTGTGAACCCAGATCATCCAGGCCCACTAAAGTATAGTAAGCGCCCTTTTTAGCTGTTGCCAGAACGGTTTCCGTACTCCCGTTCGAATCAAAATCTGAAAAATACATTTTAAGGGGCTCATCGTGGGAGGCTACAAACTTTGAATTGGTTCCCCAGTTTCCGAGCAGGTAATCCATATCTCCATCCCCGTCGATATCGTAGGGGCTTATGCATTGCCAGAGCCCTGAAGGACCTTCAATGCCGATCTCTTCAAGGCCTTTTGTTGTGTTTTTAAAAAAACGGGGAGACATCCATTCCCCAACAACGATGAGGTCTGTGCGCCCGTCCGCGTCGAAGTCACTCCAAATGGCATCGGTGATCATCCCCAGAGCGTCTCCTTTAAAACTTTCAACGGCTGTAAAGCTTCCTCCGGTATTTTCCAACAGATAGCTCGCGGGTATTTCCCCGAAGCGGCCCGTAAGACTCTGTGTACCCAGAAAAAGATCCAGATCTCCGTCCCCGTTGTAATCAAAGGGCCGGATCACAGAGGTGTTGGCATAGTTCTCTGGAAAGGACACCTGTTGTAAACCCGAAGGGGAATTTCTGTAATATCGATCCAAAAGTGGCAGGGCTTCACCAAAATAATCCCCACCCCCGGAACCCAGAAGCAGGTCGTTGCGACCATCCGTATCAAAGTCAGCAATAACCGCAACCACATCTTCCTGCAGGCTGTCCAGAGCTATTTCATCCACCGACCCACGCGTAAAACTACTGTCTGCAGCAAAAAACACGGCTGGGGCAATGCGCTTGGAACCCCCGAAAAAGAGGTCCTCTCTCCCGTCCCCATTGAGGTCGCCCCTTGCAAAAGCGGGCCCGCGGTCGGCGAGGCTGTAGGGTAGGAGCTTCTCCCGGTTAAAGTCTGTATATATGTCTTCCTGGTGCACAAAATCGATGCCGAGGGGCGTAGCCAGCTTTTTAAAAAGAGGAAGGCGGTCCGGTTGCAGCGAGGCGTAGTCGAACGCCCGGGTGTCCTTAATAGTAATTTCCAGAAGCTGACCTGTAGGTAGGTCCCTTTCTACCTGAGAGCGTCCATCCGGCCAGATAATCCGCACGGAATCTACCCGGGCGGCCGGTCCGGTTCCAAAATGGATTAGGGGTTCTGAAGACGATTGAAAGCCCCGGACCGGAAATAACTCCCGCATTTGCACCCCTTTATTGAAGTACGCATAGACTTTAGAACCCACTCCATAGGGGTTTTTACCAGTATATTTTAGTTTCAGGGTGAGGGAGGAATTGTCCTTTCCCTTGTTGACCAGAATACTGGCCGGTTGGTTCAGGTTGTTGATCACCAGGTCCAGGTCGCCGTCCCGATCGAGGTCGCCCCAGGCTGTAGCCCCGGAGAGCAGGGTATCCTGCCGCATCCAGGTCTCAGACCGATCCTGAAATTCCAGGTTCTCAGATCCCTGAAATACGTAATTCCGGGAGTTGCCGGAAGGCATCATATTCAGCGCCTTCTGATCGACGAGTTTGGTATTACTGATGGTGCTGCTTATCTGATCATTGGATACAAACTTCACAAAATCCAGATCGTTGGGCCTTTTGGGAATTCCATTGGATACGAACAGGTCCTGAAATCCGTCCTGGTCAAAATCGGCAAACAGCGCACTCCAGCTCCAGTCGGTTGCAGCGACCCCGCTCATTAGTGCGGTTTCCATAAAGTGGTCATCCGGTTGATTGACATACAGCATATTACGTGTAAACTGATAGTAATACCCGTAGGCTCCGATACGCATGCGCTGGGTTTGAATATTGTCGTCGCCTTCGGACGACTTCAGGGGAACCTCGTCTTGCGGCAGCATATCCAAAGAAATCAAATCGGGCCGGCCATCATTATTGACATCCGCTGCATCACTGCCCATGGAAAACCGGCTGGTATGCCCGAAATACGAACGGAGATTTTCTGTAAACGTACCGTCTCCATTATTGACATAGAAGTAATCGTCTTCGTGGAAATCATTTCCAATGTACAGGTCCGGGTAGCCGTCCAGGTTAAAGTCAGAAACAGCAATACCCAGACCATAGCCATTTATACCACCAAAGATCCCGGCTTCCTCGCTCACATCCGTGAAGGTATCCCCGTCGTTTCTAAGGAGTTTGTCTCCCGTGTCGTAATCGCGCTGGTACCGGAGTGATGCCTTTCCGTAGGAATTCTGGGTATGCACGGCATGGTTCAGCAGGTATATATCCAGATCGCCGTCAAGATCGTAATCCAGAAAGGCGGCATTGGAACTGAAGGTGTCAAAATCCAGGCCGTAAGCCCCGGCCTGTTCGCTAAATGTCCCGTCTCCATTGTTGATAAAGAGTTCGTTGTGGCCGGTAAAACCATTGATACCCACAACGGCGCAGACGTAGATATCCAAAAGGCCATCTCCGTTTACATCCCCCATGACGGAGCCCGTATTCCAACTGCTTTCACCTTTCACCCCCGCCTGCTCAGTGATGTCTTCAAATTTCATTTCCCCAAGGTTCCGGAAGAGCTTATTGCCGACCTGGTTCCCGGATAGGTAAATATCGGGTAGACCATCCCCGTCGATATCTCCAAGTGCTACACCTCCGCCATTGTAGAAATACAGATAGTCCAGGATATTCAGGCCATCCGTCTCAGTGATTACATTGGAAAAGTGCACTCCGGTCTGTGTGGCCCCGGGGGTATCAAACAATTCTCCTCCTTGCTGACATCCGTACAAAAATACCGCCAGTACAGTTCCTATGACAATAGCTCTATTCATCCAGTTTAAAGATTCTGGGTTGGTCTTCATTCAGGGCAACTACTAAAAACGTTTTGCCGTTTCGGTCGCGGATGGTCTGTATATATTTCACTTCTCCCCGTACAAAAAAACCGCTTTGGTCGTACTGCTGCCACTGGAAATCTAAATTTCCATCTCCGAGCAGGACATTTCCATACCCCGCGTCGAGACGGGAAAACTGAGGCTTGAATTCGTGTTTGTTGCCCCCCATTACAAGGTCGAGATGGCCATCGTTATTGACGTCCATACAGGCGATTCCGCAAATACAGGAGAGTTGCACCCGTTCCGGTAATTTTTGGACCCTGAATTTCCATCCGCCTTCGTTGATCAGTAGCACAGACTCCGAGATATTCACCTCTTTGACGATGGAATTGGCAACCACTTCTGGTGGAAGGAGTTCCTGAATCGTTCGTTTGGCATATACTGTGGCTCTGAGATTTTCTTTTTTAAGGGAAACCAATTGGCCGGTCAGTTCCTTCTTCATATGAATAGGATAGTCCCTGCCCTGTTCCTGTGCGGTGATGATTTGCTCCAGGGTACCGTTGTTGTCAAAATCATTAACCCACATTTTCATGGGGCTTCCGGGTTTAGGCCGGTAATGCATATTTGAACCGTCATTCCCCAAAATCAGATCCTGATCTCCGTCTCCATCCAGATCGGCAGCGGTTACTGTATTCCACCAACCCCTGAGACTGTCCAGCCCTGTATTCCATTTCGCCAGCTTTCTCCCGTTGTTGCGATAAATTTTGGGGCTGTCCCAATCGGTGGTTACAAACAGGTCGTTTTTGCCGTCTCCATCCAGATCCGTCCAAACCGCAGCGGTGACCATACCGGTGTCTTTCATGTCATTCGCAAGCCGTTCGGTCGCATCCCGAAAAGTACCATCCCCCTGGTTTTCAAGTAAAAGATGGTTGGGATTCACCCCGTAAATTCCAACCACCGACCGCGAACCGATGAACACATCCATATCCCCGTCCCCGTCGAAGTCTTCCGGGCTTACGGTGGACATATTTTTAAAAGCGCTGGGTAATTCTGTATCGGATTTTTGGAAGTTTCCCTTGCCGTCATTCAAATAGAGCCGGGGTCTGTATGTCCGGTTTTCCCCCACCTGATTGCCTCCCGTAGCCACCATCAAATCGAGATCCTGATCACCGTCGGCATCAAAGAAGGCTGCCGCGGTATCTTCAAAAGCGGCATCGGCTTCAAAGGCAGGAATAACCTGTTTGCGCAACTCTCCTTCGCCCTGATGGAAATACAAAATCCCCGACTGGTCTGTCCCTCCTCCAAAGAAGACATCCTCATGCCCGTCTCCGTTGACATCTCCCGTAGCAAGCGCTGGGCCTTCCTGAGACAGCTTATTGTAAATCAAACCTTCATGATCAAAATCATTATAATTATCTTCTTTATGAGTCTGTGGGTTCTTTAGGGGGACTTCACTCAGATAGGGGGTCAGGCCCTTGTTTTTTGAGGGGAAGTACCTGCCTGTTGCCTGTTCCTGCTCGAAAACCAGTTCTTGATTTACAGGGACATTAAACAGAACCTCGGTCTTTTCATCGGGCCAGATCACCCGAAGAGAATCTAAAATTTGGGCCTCACCCAAACCGAAGACCAAGGTGTAGTCCATGGATGATTGAAAGCCCCGTGAAGGGACTAAATCCTGAACAATTACTTCGGATCCCATATATCCCAGGACCGTGGTTCCAATAGCAAAAGAATTCGGTTTTGACCCTTTAAATTTCATCCTCAGAAAACTATTGCCCAGCATTTGCTGTGTATTGTTCCTGTAGAGATACGCCTCCATATTTACATTATTAATAACCAGGTCCAGATCCCCGTCGTTGTCCAGATCTCCGTAGGCCGCCCCATTGCTCCGCGTTGGGGTATCGAATCCCCAGGCGCTATTTTCTTTTGAAAATGTAAGATCTCCTTTATTCCTGTAGGCATAATTGGGTTGCGGTTTGATCGGCATTTTTTTAATAATGGAATCGATGGATTCCTTTTTACCTGTCAAAGCCATTTTCTGAATAATCTCATCGGCAAAAAAATCCACAAAATCCAGATCGGTGAGATCGTGATTAATGCCGTTGGTGATAAAAATATCGCGAAACCCGTCATTGTCCATGTCGAACAGAAGTCCGGCCCAACTCCAGTCTGTGGCGTCGACACCGCTGTAGTAGGCAATCTCTGAAAACGTACCGTTCCCATTATTCAATTGCAGGGTATTCTGAATGTATTGCTGGTAGAAATCCTTACCGCGTTTCAGGTCGAAAACCTTATATCCTTCAAATTCCATAACAGATTTGACCCGCTCCTCGGATTCAGGAAGCATATCGGTAATAAAAATATCCTGATGACCGTCGTTATTTATATCGCCGACATCAATACCCATGGCCGAAAGGCTGAGGTGGTTGGTCCACTCTTTAATCTGTTCCGAAAACGTGCCGTTGCCGTTATTGATATAGAGGTAATCCCGCTCATAAAAATCGTTGGAAATATAAATGTCCGGGTACCGGTCCTGGTTAAAGTCTGAAATCATCACACCAAGACCAAACCCGATCAGGCTGCCATAAATTCCAGCCTCTTCACTGACATCGACAAATTTGCCCCCATCATTGCGCAAAAGCATATCGCCCACACCGCGAAAGATATGGGGTACACCTTCCCAGTCCTGGGCCCGAACTTCGCGCTGTTCGGCGTATCCCAGACTGCTGACGGGTATATTGCTGTTGTTCAGGATATAGGCGTCCAGATCTCCATCCTTGTCGTAATCGAAGAAAGTCGCATGGGTGGTAAAACCGGTTTTGGCCAGGTTGTATTCCTCGGCCCGCTCGGTAAAGGTCAGATCGCCATTGTTGATGTACAGGTCATTGTCGTGGTTGTTCCCTTCCAGGTTGCCCGCGTTGCTGACATAGATATCCAGCAAGCCGTCCGCATTCACGTCGGCCATGACCACCCCTGTGGACCAGGGCTTGTTGCCCAAAACCCCGGCACGTTCAGAGATATCCTCAAACTCAAAATTGCCTTTGTTCAGATACAATCGGTTCGGCACCATATTTCCGGTCAGGAAAAGGTCCGGCAAGCCGTCGTCATTGATATCTCCAATGGCAACTCCCCCCCCGTTGTAAAAATTACGGTATTTGAAAATATTGAAATTCTTCTGGTTTTCTACCGTGTTCACAAAATCCACCCCTGTACTGTCAGGGGGCATTAGCGTAAAGAGAGTTGGTACTGCTTTCTCGGCCAGCTCCGTTGCCTTTTCCTGCTCTGTGCAGGAGACCAGAAAAATAAGGCAGGTGATACCCAAACCACTGATATACTGTATCGATTTATTCATATTTTGATAGAAATATGGGAGCAGCGTTATTCCTCCCGATGATATAGTGTTCTTTATTTTGAATCCGAAGCGGCTCAATGGCCCGTCCTGCACCCCAGACGGGCAGTGCCATTTCAGGCGCCCAGGAAAAGGAGCCCGTCCCATTATTTTTCAGTACCAACCCCTGAAAGGCATCCAGCCGCCCCAGTTGGGTGCTCATCTCGTGCAGGTTGCCAATCAGGATAAGATCTGTATATCCATCTCCATCCACATCCTCCGGAAGGAAATCGTAAATGATAGAAGCCTGCGCGATATTGGGCAATGGAATTTTTTTAAACTGCCCGTGGCCATCATTCAGAAATACGCAGCTTCGGAGCTCAAATACTTGTTTTTTTTCTGCCTCCCGGAGGGCTTCAGCTCCAAAAATTTCTTCAAGGGTTGCCGCGGCAAAGTCGTGGTAGGTCCGGTATTTTTTATTCAGAAAAGGCATCTGTTTCCCCAGTTCGTCCCTGGAGGCAAAAGGTGTTTCCACGCCCTTATGGAAATACGTCACTACCGGCTCTACAGATCCGTTCTTGTCAAAATCGCTGCGATAAAGGGTCAGGGGAGTCTCGGAGCTGGCCCGAAACTTACTATTGAGACCCCAATTACCCGCGATCAAATCTAAATCACCATCCTTGTCAATATCGCTGACCTTTATACAGTTCCACCAGCCATTGGAGGTGTCCAATCCGTTATTTGTACCTCGTTGCCAACCCGATCCGGTATTGTAAAAAACGGCAATCGGGCCCCAGTGACCCGCCAGGGCTAAATCCAGGCGTCCATCGCCATTGAGATCGGCCCAACTAAAGTCATCAATGGCGCCAAAGTCCTGCAATTCAGGAAAAAGATCGGCACCGGCCGCAATAAACCTACCCGCCCCGTCATTCTCAAAAAACCCATGCTCCGGAGTTTTTCCAAAAGCCCCGGGGACGGCATCGGAACTGATAAAAATGTCGAGGTCTCCATCCTGGTCTATATCGATAGTATCGACAGCGGAAGCATTGATGTTAAAATTTTCAAAGGCCACACTATCCTTTACAAACCGGCCCCTTCGGTTTCTGTACAGGCGCGGGCTTAAAGCAGGACCCTCTGTAAACTCATTTCCGCCGCTGACCACGAGCAAATCCAGCCATCCATCCCCGTCGGCATCAAAGAGAATATGACCCGTATCTTCATTGAGGGCATCTTCTGCAAAGAGTTCGGTGTCCACAGGGGAAAATTTACCCTCAGGTCCTTGCAGAAACAGGGATGCCGCCTGTCGCTTACCCCCGCCTATAAAGATGTCATCGGTGCCGTCCCGGTTGACATCCCCAATGGAAATCGCAGGGCCTTCGTTGGACCTGGCGTAGGCAATCAGCGCTTCCCGGTCAAAGTCCAGACTGGTGTTTTCTTTGTGCACAAAGGGGAGTACGCTGTCGCGGGTTTGCCAAAATAATTCCGGTTTAGTCCTGGAATAATAATTCCCCCTGGCATTCTCCTGTTGGAGTGCAATGGTTTTTCCAGCGGAAAGTCTTACCTGTTTTTCAAAAGCTCCTCCGGGCCATACAACCAACAGGGAGTCGAGAATTTCGGCTTCACCCAGGCCGATTTGAATCCTGGCGGGAACGGCGGAAAGATAGCCCCGGGTCGTAAAATTCTCAAATACCTGCAAACTACCGTCCCTGTAGGCGAGTACCCGAGCCCCTATTCCCTTTGTGTTCGGAGGGGTACCCGAGAAGTGCAGCGCGATGGAATTCCCTGCCTCTAAATTGTTCTGATAAATGGAGGCAGGCTGGTTCAGGTTGTTGACCACCAGGTCCAGATCCCCATCACTGTCCAGGTCAGCATAGGCGCTCCCATTACTAAAAGAAGGTTCTTGCCCGATCCATAGGGAAGTCCTGTCGGAAAAGGTAAGATCCCCGTTGTTCCTAAAGACATAGTTCGACACCTTTTTCGCAGGGATTTCACGGGTAAGCGGTAAATCCGTATCCTGCATCCCGCGGTCTATTCGCCTTTGTATGTCTTCATTGGCGATAAAATTCATATAGTCCATATCATTCGTGGCCCCCTTGATGCCATTGGTCACAAACAGATCCTTGAACCCATCATTATCCAGGTCCGCTAATAGCCCCGCCCAGGACCATTCGGTAGCGGCGATCCCACTGAGAAAGGCAATTTCAGAAAAGCGATTGTCGCCTGTATTGAGTTGGAGTGTGTTTTGCATGTATTGGGGCGCAAACCCGTTGTTGAGATACTGCCGGTATATGGGATAGGCGTATTCCAATCCGGAAGTCTTATAGGTGATCAGGTCTTCGGGAAGCATGTCCAGAGAAAGGATATCTACCAGGCCGTCATTATTAATATCTGCAAGGTCATTGCCCATACTGAAATGGGTCGTATGCCCCACTTCTCCACCTCCGGCAGAAATGATTTCCCGGAAGGTGCCGTTGCCGTTGTTTATGTAGAGGTAGTCATTCTCAAAAAAATCGTTGCCAACATAGACGTCCGGATAGCCGTCAGAATTCAGATCACCAATTCCCAGGCCCAGCCCATAGCCTGCTTTTCCCTGGAAGATTCCGGTTTCCGCACTCACATCGGTAAAAAAACCATTGTCGTTTCGAAAGAAGCGGTCCCCGGAGAGACTGTCTGGAATGCTGCGCTGATTGCCCTTACCGTAAGTCCGGTTCGGGTGGACAGAATGGTTTAGCAAATAAAGATCGAGGTCCCCGTCGAGATCATAATCAAAAAATGCCGCCTGGGTAGATAACCCTGAAAAGTCCAGACCGAAGTCGGCGGCCCGTTCTTCGAACTTTGGTGTTCCATCTGAATCTGCACCGAGGTTCAGGTACAATAAATTCCGGCCGCAGAGCCCACGATACCCGGAGGCTTTGCAGATATAAATATCCTGCAGGCCGTCCCCGTTAATATCTACATGGGCGGTGCCTGTGGTCCAGCCGTCCGAATTAGAGATCCCCGCATTTGCACTGACCTCTTTAAAAGACATATTGCCCTGATTGATATACAGGGCATCCTCAGACTGGTTGCCCCCAAAATAAATATCCGGAAGGGCATCCTGGTTAAAGTCGGCTATAATTACTCCACCCCCGTTGTAGTAATAGAGGTAGGTAAGGATATTCAATTCCGGCGTCTCCAGAAGCGGATTTGAAAAAAGTATTCCCGTTTCTGAGGGGGCAAGCTGTTTAAAGCCGAGCGGGGGCTCTGTAGTGCAACTGCACGTTACAACCAGCAGCAAGCACGCGACATGAATCCTTTTCATTTCCGGGGATAAGTGCAGGCAAAAATAAAGAAATAGGCTGGGATTCCGGGGGTGAAGCGCTGCTTTAGCCTCGGTTTTTAGGGAATGTTAATACTCGTTAATCTTTTGTTTAGTATTTCGGGAAAAAGAGGACCTAAACAAAAAAAGCTGCCCGAAGGCAGCTTTTCTGTTAAATATAATTTATGACACTAATACTAGTATCCGGGGTTTTGAACCAGATTCGGATTGGCCAGTAATTGTGGCAGTGGAATGGGGAACAAATTCCGGGCAGCATTACCTGTTTCGGTATCGCTCTTGAATTCCCACTGACGGGTGTACTGACCGAAACGGATCATGTCGTTTCTTCTCCACCACTCACAGTATAATTCACGTCCTCTTTCGTCCAAAAGATCTGATTCGCTAACAGATCCCAGAGGCGTAGCATCTCTGAGGGTACGAAGCTCGTTAACCAGAGCGGTAGCGTCACCACCACTGGCGCCGCGAAGGATAGCTTCAGCTTTCATAAGGTGTGCATCTGCATATCTCATCACAATCACGTGGTTGGTGAAGCCTCCACCGTTACGAGGATTGTACTTCATTAAACGAATCCCGGTACGCTCACTGTTATTGATCAGGCTTGGTGCCCCGTTCCCGTCTACGAATCCGCGGGAGAATTCCAGCGGGTTACCCTGACGATCTTGTAGCGCTGCTCCGGTAAGTGAATACTGTTGACCTATCAGGAATCCGTTTCCAACATTAGAGCCATCTTCGAATCCGCCGTTATTGTCAGAGGATCCAGGCCTGCCGGTCCATTCTACGCCGATGTTAGGTACGCCGCCGCGACGCTCTTCCTGACCATCAATCCGGGCACTTTCAAGATCAGAGGCATAACGGTTCTGATTCGGATCTCCTTCAAAAAGGTCGTAGAATTCGGCCAGAGTAGAGAAACCGTTCCAACCTCCTCCGCCGAGACCGGTAGAGTTGTAGTGCAATCCGTTGAAAATACGGTTGCCAATATTACCGGAATCGATAAACCAGATGGTTTCAGTATCCGGGCCGGATTCGAACATTTCAAAATATCCAGATTCTAGGGCATATCCGTCTGCTGCGATGGCATCAACCAAATTCACAACTTCCTGCATGTCTGCAGCGTTGACGGGACTCGGCTCGCCCAACTGGCTTTCAAAAATACTGCGGTTCAAAAGAACTTTAGCTTTTAATAGCCGTGCAGCGGCTTTGCTGGCTTTGTTATGTTGGCCACTACCGGCAGCAGTAGCCGGTAAACCGGCGATGGCTGCGTCTAAATCTGCGATAATAAAATCAACCGCGGCAGCTCCGCTTAGTACTTCCGGGACTGTGCTAGAGGAGAGTTGCGTATCCCTGAAAGGTACCTGGCCGTAAAGATCCAAAATCATGTACATGGACCAGGCGCGTAAAAAGCGTGCCTGTGCGGCTACATCAGAGGTTGCACCACTTCGCTCATCCAGGATCTGGGAAGCGAGTAATTGATCGGAGTTCCACTGATCAAACGGAGTAAGGATATCAGTTTCCTCAAAGCCCCATTCGTGTTGGTGGAGTTTTCTCCAACGCCCGTTATCCCCCCAGTCAGAACCCCGTGTTGGGACTAATTGCTCATCTGTGGTAACACTTGTAAGGGCATACGTATTCGCCTGATCTCCCAGTTGTCCGCCAATCTGGTTATACAGCTGGTCCAGAGCGGACTGGGGGTCTGCCAGGCCTTGGAAACCTTCGCTGATGAAGGAATCCGTTTCCTCGATCTCCAGATCGGTACAGGAGTACAGCCCGAATACCGCCAGGAAAGCAAGGGATAAGAATTTCAATTCAAATCTTTTCATGATCTACAATTTTTTTTAATTAAAATGTCGCGTTAATTCCAAAGGTAACGGTCAAAGGATTTGGGAAAGCTGCCCAGTCAATACCCCTTACAGGTATTCCGGAGCCCAATGTCCCTGTTGCTACGGTTACTTCAGGATCAATACCGCTGTAGTCTGTCCACAAGGCAAGGTTTTGTCCTGTAAGTGAAAAACGAAGTCCTTTAAACGCACCGTTACCATCTAGAGGCACATTGTACCCAATGGTTGCGTTTTGGAAGCGAACAAAATCTCCTTTTTCCAGGAAGCGGGAGGAAACTGCCGTAGAGGCTCCCCCGTTTTCTCCGCTGGCAACGACGTCCTGAGTTACGTTACGGGCGGTAACCAACTGACCTGCATTAAAGAAGGAGTTGGCGGTGTTGTTGTAAACTGAGAATCCGAATTGTCCATTAAAGAATGCAGAAGCATCCCAGTTTTTGTGGCGGAAGTTTAAGGTAAGACCAGAAGTAACATCCGGCAGACCGTCTTCACCAATAAAGAACTTATCCACATCCGGATCTCCTACACCGTTCCCATCAATATCCCTATAGGTCGGGTTGCCTTCACCATCAAAACCTGTAAATTCGGCCATATAGTAGGAGAAGAGGGAAACACCGGATTCAAAACGCTGGGCGAAAGCCCCAGACAAACCAGGTCCGTTAATTTCACCGGTGTTGATCGACCCGGCAAAATCCTGGATTTCATTGTGATTGTAGGCAATGTTAAAGGAGGCACCAAAATTAGTGTTCTCCGTCTGAACAAAGTCATATGCTATCGCAAATTCAATACCCTGGTTGATGACAGAAGCATCCACATTACCAAATTGGAACGGAATAGTTGAAGGTGCCGCAGGAGGTGTCTGTAATAAGAGGTCGTTTGTTTCTCTGCGATACACGTCGATACTACCACTCAGGCGATCCATGTTAAATCCGAAATCCACACCTACCGTTAAATCCAGAGTGGTTTCCCACTTCAGATCGGGTACGTCCGTTGCAACAATACTCAAACCATTCTGGTTGACCGTATTATCGTTATTGATTCCCAACCCTGCGAAACGCTGCCTGGCTACAAAATTCCCATATCCTAAACCTTCCTGGTTACCGATAAGACCGCCACTCAATCTGAGTTTCAGAGTGGAAATCTTTTCTCCGATGAAATCCTCTTCACCAATTTGCCATGCAAAGGCTCCTGATGGGAAAAAACCATACCGGTTGTCAGGACCAAATCTCGAGGATCCATCCGCCCTGAAGGTTCCTGTGAAAAGGTATTTATCTGCAAGTGTGTAGTTGATCCGTCCAAAGAAGGATTGTAATTCGTCTGTGTTGTCAAAATAATCTGCTGTAGCAGCCCGAACCCCCCTGTTAAACTGGAATGCGTTTTCCTCCCCGGCAACTACCGTTGGGAATAAACGGTTAACAATAAGGGAACTGGTATTGACTCCGTAATAGAATTGTTGGTAAGAACCATCTACTGTTTGACCAGCGGCATTCAAGGTTCTTCTTAATTCCTCACCCATTTTGTTCAGGTCTGAAGTTCCGAACCCACGGGCAGCAGTGTTCCGACCTGAGGTGCGGAAATCCTGATAAGCATACCCGAGCAGGGCATCTATACGGGAGTTGGAAAAGGATTTCTTATAGTTAAGAGTAGCTTCCAACGTCTTGTTCAGGCGATCAAGGGTATTGTAAGTACCAAAACCATTTCCTTCAATACCAGTAAAATTCTGGATTTTAGAACTGATCACAGAGGTGTTCTCACTATTGGATTGGTCATAACCCAAATTGACCTTGGCCGAAAAGTCTGAGGTAATCAAATACTCCGCAGACCCGTTTAAGAGGATACGATTGGTATTTGTTTTGTTTTGAGTTTCAGCCAGGTAATTCGCAGGCTGAACCTGTCCGCCACCATCGTCAAAACTAGGACTGCTCGGCCAGGTTGGGTTGGCAGAATAAGCTGCACCAAGAATATCCCCACGGAAACCGGCAGAGGCCGAAAGAGGTGGTTGTTCACGGTTTACCCGGGCTATAGTTGCATTTACATTGATCAGTAATCGATCCTGGAAGAACTTGTGAGCTGCGTTGATACGTCCCGAAATCCTTTCAAATTCGGATTTTTCAACTACACCAAATTGGTCCTGATAACCAAAAGTAGCCCGGACGTTTCCGTTGTTGTAGCGGTGCGAATAGGCCAGGTTGTGGTTTGTTGAAGCGGCTGTGCGCGTCACAACATCCTGCCAGTTGGTGTTGGCTCCGAAGTTTACGTCATTCCTGTTACCTCCGTAAAGTTCCACAGCATCGAGGAACTCTTCGTTGTCCAGAAGGTCGAACTGACGGACTGGGGTGGCAACACTCAAATTGGAGGACCATTCAAATTGTCCTCCTTCAGAACCTTTACCGGATTTTGTTGTAATGATGATAACACCGTTGGCACCCCGGGACCCATAAATGGCCGTTGCGGAAGCGTCCTTCAGGATACTCATGCTTTCAATATCATTCGGGTTCAGGAAGTTGAGCGGGTTACCCACCTCAGTTTGTCCGTCCCCGGAATCTCCCGTGGCATCCGTATTCTGTCCGAAAAGCGGCACGCCATCTACAACAAAGAGTGGATTATTACTCGCTCGTACTGAGTTCGCCCCCCTGATGTTGACGTTAATACCAGCACCCGGTTCCCCACTCACTTGCTGAATGTTTACCCCGGCGGCCTTTCCCTGGATCAATTGTTCCGGGGAGGAAATAACCCCGCCGTTAAATTCATCGGAGGTAACCGCGGCAACGGATCCCGTCGCATCCTTTACAGTTGTGGAACCATAACCAATAATGACTACTTCATCCAATGCCTGAGCATCTTCCTGAAGTACAACACTGATGGAGGAACGGCCACTAACGGCAACTTCCTGGGTGGAATACCCAATGTAGCTGAAAACCAATACAGCGTTTCCATCGACTCCGTCAAGGGTGTAATTCCCATCGAAATCTGTTTGAGTACCGTTGGTAGTTCCCTTAACTACAACACTAGCTCCCGGAAGGGGGCCGGCTGCGTCGGAAACATTACCTGATACTTCCTGCGCTTGCGCCCATCCAAAGCATAGAAAAGCTCCGACAAGCAGTAAGCTCCTGAGTAGCGTAATCTTCATAAATCGTTCGTTTTAAGTTTAGTTAATTCAATTCAAGAGGTCAAAGTATGCAAAAAATTTGTTAATATCCTACTCTTAAAAGGATTAAAAGCCACGCAAACGGTTTCGTGTTGAAATTTTGCTTTTACTGTTAATCCCTAAAAATTTGATCGGCTATATTAAGTATTTAATAAACGTAGGGGTGGTTTTTTATCTAAATCTGGGACAAATATATAATTTTTTTGGTCTGAAGCCAATTTATCGACTTTCCACTCAGCCAGATATTATGGTATTTCCACGGATTCTACACAACTCTAAATGGGTGGAAAGGATTGAGGATTATTGATTAACTTCACACTTCTTTAAAATCAAAAGGGAGGATGATTCGCAGAAAAGTTACGCTTAAGGATATCGCGCGAGAACTGGATGTTTCCATTTCAACCGTTTCCAAAGCATTAAAGAACAGTTCTGAGATCGGCAGGGATACGCGGGACAAAATTCAGGCCTTCGCCAGGTTATACAACTACAAGCCGAATAATATAGCGGTGAGTCTTAAGAATAAGCGGACCCGAAATATCGGCGTTATCATCCCGGACATCGTACATCATTTTTTTACTACTGTTTTCAGGGGCATCGAGAAATATGCCAACAGTCTGGGATATAATGTTATTGTTTGTGTATCCGATGAGTCTTTTGACAAAGAGGTAATTAACACCGAGCTGCTGGCCAATGGGAGTATCGACGGATTTATTATCGCACTTTCAGCAGAGACTCAGGAAAAACAAGATTACAGGCATCTGAATGAGGTTACAGACCAGGGTATTCCCGTGGTGCTTTTTGACAGGGTCACAGAAGAGATTCCCTGCGATAAGGTCATTATAGATGATGAGGCAGCTGCTATGGAGGCCGTGGAATTCCTGATTCAAAGCGGGAAGCGACGGATTGCTTTTTTTACAACAGCACACAAATTAGGAGTAAGCGAAAAAAGAGGAAAGGGTTATCGCAAGGCACTGGCTAAACATGGAATACCTTTTTGCGAAGATCTGGTACTCGAGCTCCCCTTTCAATTTGAAGAAGAGCAACTAAGCCGCTCTTTTTTTAAAAAGCAGTCTTTTGATGCTGTTTTAAGTGTCAATGAGATTTTTGCGATTCGGGGCATGAGACTTGCCAGCGAACTGGGATACAATATTCCCGGGGATATTTCCTTTATAGGTTTTACGGACGGAATCCTTTCCAAATATGCTGTGCCCGGACTGACTGCTATTGCCCAGCATGGGGAGCAGATGGGGGAAGCAGCTGCCCGAATGCTTATCGGTAAAATTGAAAACGAATATGACGAAACGGATGCCGGGAATTATCGGACGGAAATCATCAAGGCCAGCCTTGTAAAAAGAGACTCGACCTGATGAGTGCCTGCGGTATTTTCAGTCGCGTTCGCACGGAAGCAGGCTGTGCCTTATGAGTCGACTGCCCTTCAAAAAACCTTCCTTATCTAAGTACAGGCTTCTTAAAATGGATTTCCTTTATATATTTGATAACCGGGATTTCCCCGAACACCGGGTCGGAATACGACCCAGAAACATGAAATTCTTATGAAGGGCTTCATTTTTGACCTGGACGGGGTAATCGTCGATACGGCCAAGTATCACTATCTCGCCTGGAAACAACTCGCCGATCATTTGGGTATCCCGTTCAGTATTGAGGACAATGAAAAATTTAAAGGGGTAAGCCGCAAGCGCTGCCTGGAGTTGCTTCTTGAGATGGGGGATTTACAGGTCTCTGAAGCGCAATTTGAAAGCTGGCTGGAGGAAAAGAATGCCGATTACCTCAAATATATAGAGACTATGGACGCCTCTGAAATTTTGCCGGATGTATCCAAAGTACTGAATTATTTAAAAGAGAGAAACGTACCCATGGCCCTTGGTTCCGCCAGTAAAAATGCGGTCCCCATATTGAAAAAAGTTGGGCTGTCCGAATATTTCAGCACAGTAGTAGACGGGACTCAGGTAGTGAAAGCCAAACCAGATCCGGAAGTGTTTTTAATTGCTGCCTCCCGTCTGGATCTGCTTCCCGGGGAATGCGTGGTCATCGAGGATGCTCAGGCAGGTATTGCCGCGGCCAATACCGCTGGAATGTACAGCGTGGGAATCGGAGAGGCAGAAGTGCTCTATGAGGCTGATGCCGTTTTCATGGATTTTACAGAAATGCAGCCTTCCTTTCTGGAAGAGATACTGCGCTTAGAAAGCAAACCGCATAAATAAAAACACAATGAATCAGGATTACATAAAACCCGATCCGTGGTCTATAATTGAAGAAGGATATAACCCTTCGCACGTAAAGGCCTCCGAAAGTCTTTTCAGTCTGGGTAACGGGGCAATGGGACAACGCGCAAATTTTGAAGAGTACTACAGTGGACCCACATTTCAGGGTAGTTATATAGGCGGGGTCTATTATCCGGATAAAACCCGGGTGGGTTGGTGGAAAAACGGATACCCGGAGTACTTTGCCAAAGTCCTTAACGCTCCGAACTGGATAGGAATAAGCGTGGAAGTCAACGGGGAAACCCTGGATCTGAATAAATGTAAAAAAGTGGCCCATTTCAGACGCGAATTCAATATGCGGGAAGGGTGGTACCGGCGTTCCTTTAAAGCTACTTTGGAAAATGGCATTGGTGTTGAGGTCGAGGCCACGCGTTTTATGAGTATGAAGCACGATGAACTCGGAGCTATCCGGTATAGTCTCACCGTGGATCAGGACGATGTAGGGGTCAAGGTTACGCCTTATCTCGATAGTGGAATCACCAATGAGGATACCAACTGGGACGATCCCTTCTGGAAGACCACCAAAGTCTGGTCCGAAGGCAGCAGGGCATTTATAGAGGCTCATACGCTTAAAACGCGTTTTCACACCTGTACTTTTATGGAGGCCCTTCTGACACTGGATGGGAAGGCCATGGAATATTCCCCCGAATATCTGGAAAAGGAAACCTATGCAGGACACGCCTACGAAGTAGCCCTGCCAAAAGGCAAAACCCTTACTGTTGAGAAGTATGGGGGCTATACGGTAGATCTCAATCATCCTGCCAAAGAATTGGCCAAGGCTGCGGCCGCTGTTCTGGATACAGCTGTGGCCTCGGGCTTCGATGCGCTTTTAGAGGCACAACGCAGGGCATGGAAGGAGATTTGGGAGATGAGTGATGTCGCCATCGAAGGAGATATAAAGGCTCAACAGGGTATCCGTTTTAATATCCTGCATCTGAACCAAACCTATACCGGGAGAGATTCCCGATTGAATATTGGGCCTAAAGGATTTACCGGGGAAAAATATGGAGGGAGCACCTATTGGGATACGGAAGCGTATTGCATTCCCTTTTATATGGCGACAAAAGACGAGCATGTGGCGCGAAACCTCCTGGAATACAGGTTTAATCATTTGAAGAAAGCCATTGAGAACGCTGCGAAACTCGGTTTTACCAATGGAGCAGCCTTGTATCCCATGGTTACGATGAATGGGGAAGAATGCCATAATGAATGGGAGATCACCTTTGAGGAGATTCACCGCAACGGGGCTATTGCTTTTGCGATATTCAATTATTACCGATTTACCGGCGATTATACCTATATCCCGGAGATGGGTCTGGAAGTGTTAATAGGCATTGCCCGATTCTGGCATCAGCGCGCCACCTTTTCAAAGCAAAAGCAGAAATATGTCATTCTGGGAGTTACCGGCCCGAATGAGTATGAAAATAACGTCAGCAATAATTGGTATACCAATTATTCCGCCCGTTGGTGTATCCGGTATTGCCTTGAGCAACTGCGGAAGGTAAAAGATGGGTATCCCGAGGATTACCAACGAATTATTGGACATACCCGGCTTACCGAACAGGAGACCCGGCAATGGGAGAAGGTCGCCGAGGGCATGTATTTTCCATTCTCTGAGGCCCACCAGGTCTACCTGCAACAGGATGGTTTTCTGGATAAGGAATTAATTCCCGCCGCAGATTTGGACCGCTCAGAACGCCCGTTGAATCAGAAGTGGAGCTGGGACCGAATCCTCAGGTCACCCTATATCAAACAGGCCGACACGCTTCAGGGTTTTTATTTCTTTGAAGATCATTTCACCACTGAAGAACTCGAACGTCATTTTGACTTTTATGAACCTTTCACGGTGCATGAATCCTCCCTTTCCCCCTGCGTACACAGTATTCAGGCGTCCAAACTGAACCGCCTGGAGCAGGCCTATGGCTTTTACCTGAGAACCTCTCGCCTGGACCTGGACGATTATAACCGGGAAGTTGAGGAAGGCTTGCACATTACTTCCATGGCGGGAACCTGGATGAGTATTGTCGAAGGCTTCGGGGGCATGCGCGTGATTGACGATAAGCTTTCATTCTGCCCGAGAATTCCTAAGCAGTGGAAGTCTTATTCGTTTAAGATCAATTTCAGACATCGCATTCTCAAAGTGGAGGTATCTTCAGAGGGCAGCCAGTTTTATCTGGATTCAAATGAACAGATGTCCATCCGTGTGAATGAGCAGCGCGTGGTTTTGGAACCACAAAAAACGGTGCATGTGTCCAGCGCGAAATAAATCCAGATATGATACCGGCATTCGGGTACTTCTCTTTATTGTGGGAATCATAGGGCTGGGGTCTGTGCAGGATCTCAAGGGACAGGACGCTGCCATCCGGGTAGAACCTCCGAACTGGTGGGCTGGAATGCAGAATTCCAGGCTTCAATTGATGCTTCACGGGGAAGGTCTGGCGCTTTACACCCCCAGGGTTTCTGCAGAAGGCGTCCTCGTGGAGGCCTGGCATCCGGGATCCAGCAAGAATTATTTATTTGTAGATCTTTTCTTGGCTCAGGGGCTCCAGCCCGGGGAAGTGAACCTCGTTTTGGAGCGCAGGGGGTATCCGGGCAGAGAAATTGGGTATCAGATCAGAGCAAGGGAAAAACAAGGAGAAGAATATCAGGGGTTTGACGCCTCAGATGTCATTTACCTCATTACCCCGGATCGTTTTGCCAATGCGAACCCAGACAACGATAGTTTTCCCGGTCTGCGGGAGCAGGGCGTCGACCGGTCAGACGACTACGCCCGTCACGGGGGGGATCTGGAGGGCATTCGCCGGCACCTGGACTACATTCAGCATATGGGCTTTACGGCGATCTGGCCTACGCCCCTTCTGATGAACGATATGCCCGCGACTTCGTATCACGGATATGCGATCACCGATTTTTACCAGGTAGATCCGAGATTTGGAACGTTGCAGGAGTACCGTGCCCTAAGCAACGAGGCTCGGGAGAAAGGCCTGAAGCTCATTATGGATCAGGTGGTGAATCACTGTGGCCTGCACCATTGGTGGATGGAAGATTTGCCTTTTTCGGACTGGATAAATTTTCAACAAAATCATGAAGAGGGTGAGCCTCTGACGGTCACCAATCACCGGCGGACCGTAAATCAGGATCTCTATGCCGCCCGAACGGATCGGGATCTGATGGAAAAGGGGTGGTTTGTTCCGTCCATGCCCGATCTGAATCAGGATAATCCGTCTATGGCGACCTACCTGATTCAAAATAGCATTTGGTGGGTGGAAACGCTACAGCTCGGTGGAATTCGCCAGGATACGTATCCGTATCCGGATAAGGATTTTTTAAGTCGTTGGGCCCGGGCACTTATGGAGGAATATCCAAATTTCAATATCGTGGGGGAAGAGTGGAGCACCAATCCGCTGCTGGTGGGTTATTGGCAGGATGGGGTGCAAAAGAGGGACAGCTATCGCTCATACCTGAGGACCACCATGGATTTTCCGTTGCAAAAGGCGATCATCGATGGACTTACTGAACCTGAAACATGGGGAAGTGGTCTTATTGCGATCTACGAGGCCCTGGCCAATGATTTTCACTATACCCGCCCCAATGATCTGCTGCTCTTTGGTGATAATCACGATATGGACCGGGTATTCACCCAACTCGGCGGGTCTGCTGTTTTAACCCGGATGGCACTGGCTTTTATCCTGGTGGCACCCCGTATTCCGCAAATCTACTATGGTACTGAAATTCTGATGGATAATAGCGCCAATCCGGGAGATCATGGCCTGATTCGTTCCGATTTTCCCGGGGGATGGGAGGCAGATGCAAAAAATGGTTTTTCAGGTGCCGGGCTGGCGCCGGAGGCGCGGGAGATGCAGGACTATCTTAAAAAAGTACTGAACTTTCGCAAAGGAAGCAGCGCCCTGAAAGAGGGAAAAACCCTGCATTTTGTACCGGAGGATGGGATTTATGTTCTGGTGCGCTCTTATGAGGATGAAACAGTAGTACTGGTGCTCAATAAAAATGAAGCCCCTGTGAAACTTGCCCTGGAGCGGTTCCGGGAGCTGGGGTTAAATGGAAAATCCCTTCAGGAACTGCTGAGCGGGGAAACCGTAATTTGGTCTGAGCATTTGACATTAAGGGCTGCCGGCGCCTATATTTACATCAGCAAGTAATACACTTATGAAGACAGTTTGTGCAGTACTGGCCACCCTGATCCTGACCTCCTGCGGTCAGAATAAAAAAAGTCCCCAAATTGAAATTCTCAATACCTCAATGAAAACATCCGGAAAAGTAGTTGTTTATCAGGTTTTTACACGCCTTTTTGGGAATACCAATACCACAAACACCCCCTGGGGCACTCTGGAAGAAAACGGGGTAGGCAAGTTTGCCGATTTTACACCCCTCGCCCTGAAAGAAATACGCAATCTCGGGGTTACCCACATCTGGTATACCGGTGTGCCGCATCATGCCCTTGTGACCGATTATACGGCCTATGGCATCTCCAATGACGATCCGGATGTCATTAAAGGCAGGGCGGGCTCGCCCTACGCTGTAAAGGATTACTACAATGTGAACCCGGATCTCGCCGTAAATCCCGCGAAGCGTTTGGAGGAATTCCGGCTTCTGATCGAGCGAACACACCAGGCTGGAATGAAAGTTCTGATCGATATTGTTCCGAATCACGTGGCCCGGAATTACGAGGGCAGTAGTACCCCGGAAGGCCGTGTACCTTTTGGAGCTAACGACAATACAGATCTTGAGTATTCCAGGGACAATGATTTTTATTACATCCCGGGGCAGGCGTTCCAGGTACCAGAATGGACAGAGGGGTATCGCCCCCTCGGGGGAATCCCGCACCCCATGTCGGATAATTCCTTTTCTGAAAACCCGGCCAAATGGACCGGGAACGGCTCCCGACTCGCCCGCCCCGATGCCAATGACTGGTACGAAACAGTAAAACTAAATTACGGCGTGCGCCCGGATGGGTCCTATGATTTTGCGCTGCTGCCCCAAGAGTATGCTCAAATGGAATATACCCGGCACTTTGAATTCTGGGCGGACAAAGACGTTCCCGGGACCTGGAAAAAATTCAAAGACATTGCCCTTTTCTGGCTGGATTTGGGGGTGGACGGATTTCGGTATGATATGGCCGAAATGGTGCCTGTTGAATTCTGGAGCTACCTGAATTCGCATATAAAAATGAAAAATCCGGAAGCTTTTTTGCTGGCTGAGGTATATAACCCGGAGCGATACCGCGACTATATCCACAGAGGAAAAATGGATTATCTATACGATAAGGTGGAGCTCTACGACAGTTTGAAACACATTATCAAAGGATACGGCTGGACCGATCATATCCCCGTGGTTCAAGAGGGTTTAAAGGATATTGAGCACCATATGTTGCACTTTCTGGAGAATCACGACGAGCAGCGACTTCCCTCCGCAGAGTTCGCCGGAGATGCACTTAAGGGAAAACCAGCCATGGTGGTGTCCGCGACCTTAAGTACGGCTCCTACTATGATCTATTTCGGACAGGAAGTAGGGGAGCCCGGGGCGGAAAATGCAGGGTTTGGCGCCCCGTCCCGAACCTCTATTTTTGATTATACAGGCGTACCCCATTTTCAGCGCTGGGTGAATGATAAAAAGTTTGACGGCGGGCAGTCTGCGCCCAGCGAAAAGGCCCTGAGGGATTTTTACAGCCGGCTTCTGAATTTTACAATTCAAAGTGAGGCCCTGATGGGGGCCTATGAAGACATTCATTATTACAACAAAGAACACACCCCTACCTACGATCACAGGGTGTACTCTTTCGTCCGTTGGTCTGCCGGGGAACGCCTGATCATTCTAAGCAATTTTGACTCGGAAAAATCGTATTCCTTCAGCCTGAAAATCCCCCCTCATCTCATAGAAGCATGGGGTTTTCAGACCGGGGAATACCCATTGGAGGAAATGCTCTATGGAGATGTCAAAGCCGTGCTTGAGGTTACAGGCGGACGCGGGGCCATTGCCGTGAACCTCGCCCCCTTGCAATCCTTTATTTTTAAAGCCCCTTTGGAGAAAGAGCTTTAAAAATAACGGGGTTGTAAGTTAAGCCCGGGAAGACACCCGGGCTAAAACCCATGATTCGAGGCGTTCTCAGGCTGCTTCTTTTTTCGAAGTAGCCTTATAGACCAGAGAAATCACCATTCCGGCGATACCATAATAAACAATATCCGTGGCTGCTTCCACAAGGTGGCCTGTGACATCCATAAAGTTTGAGGTTCCCAGCCACACAAAGCCCATGCCAAGACCAATGATTACACCTATGAGGGCTCCGAACGTAAAACCCTCGGCTATCCCATGATACCCTCGGGCCCATTTTCCGTAAAGCGTAGCCATGGCAAAAGCTCCAAACAGATTGCCGAGAAAAATGAATCCCATATTCATTTCTTCGTCCGGCTTCATGACATCAGTAAGGGTGTGAGCCTCTAAAAAAGAGGCCAGGGCCATCCCCCAGAGAAGATACCCCAAAAGGAACATGACTACTGCGGCTGCCGCGGTGGCCAAAAGATTTTGTTTTGTAAACATAATTGTCTAATTAACTGGTTTATAGGTATGTAAATATATCAAAAGTTAACGTGTATCCCTTTTCTTTTTTTGAATCCAAAGGGGTCGGGTATATTTTAAGGGAATCCTTATTTTTGAACCAAAGTGAAAGCCATGAAACAATTTGTGTTTTTAGTCTTATTTTCTATGATGATGAGTTGTACAACGCAATCGGGAGAAGGGCCCTTAATTATCGGGCATAGGGGAGCGATGGGATATGAAACGGAAAATACCCTTGCCTCCGTAGAGAAGGCAATCGAGTTAGGAGTGGATATGGTAGAAGTAGATGTCTTCCAGATCAGTTCCGGAGAGATTGTGGTATTTCACGACGAGCGGGTGGACCGCCTCTCCAATAGTGCGGGACTCATTAAAGAGTACAACATCTTTGATTTGAAAAAACTAATCCTGGATGGCGGGCATGGAATTCCAATGCTGCAGGATGTTCTAAAGCAGATGAATGGACGGGCTGCCCTGAATATCGAGTTAAAGGATACCAATATAGCTGATAATATCCATCAGATTATTACAGGGTACTCCGCAAAACCCGAATGGTCGGAATCTCAGTTTATCGTCTCCAGTTTTGATTGGGAGGAGTTGCGTAAATACAGAGAATACAGTCCTGAGGGACGCATTGCCGTTTTGACTGAAGGGGACCCCCTGCAGGCAATAGAAGTAGCCCGGGAGTTGAAGGCTGAGGCCATTAACCCCCATTACTCTCAGGTGAATGCCGGGAATGTGGCGAAATTGCATGAAGCCGGGTTTAAAGTGTACACCTATACGGTTAACGACCCGGCTGAATTCCAACGTTTAAAGGCCGCGGGAGTAGACGGCGTATTTTCCGATTACCCGGACCGGATGAAATAATCCAGAAGCTTTTTTAAGGGTACTAAAAGCAGGGCAGAATTGCACTCATGGAGTTGTCTCCTATGAAAGTGCGAGGAATAGGAAGGCGGCCAGTACGCCCCCGATTACAGGTCCTGCCACCGGAATCCAGCTGTATCCCCAGTCCCCTGAACCCTTATTTTTCATTGGCACCAGTGAATGCAAAATCCTCGGGCCTAAATCGCGGGCCGGATTGATGGCGTATCCCGTGGTCCCTCCCAGACTCAAACCAATACCCCAAACCAGGAAGGCTACCGGGAGCGCCCCGAGAGATCCGAGCCCGATGATTGTGCCTTCTTCCACAAGGGTAGCATCTGTAAAATAGAGTACTGTAAAAACCAGGACGAATGTCCCTAGAACCTCGCTGAATAGATTGCTCCAGATATTGCGGATTGCCGGGGCCGTGCTGAATACCCCCAGTTGCATTCCGGGGGATTCCGTCCGGTCAAAGTGATCCCTGTACATGACCCAGACTGCAAAAGCCCCCAGGATAGCGCCCAGAAACTGGGCCAGGATATAGCTGCCGGTATCTTCCCATGGGAATACTCCTGCCGCAGCGAGCCCAAGTGTAACCGCCGGATTTATGTGGGCACCACTATACGGCCCTGCCACGACTACGGCCACGTATACGGCCAGGCCCCATCCGGTGGTGATAACGATCCACCCGCTATTGTGTCCTTTGGTATCTTTCAGGACGACATTGGCAATTACACCACATCCCAGTAAAATCAAGAGGAAAGTCCCTATAAATTCAGCTGTAATTGCACTCATGATCCCGGTGTATTAGTGTCTGCCGCCCAGTATTCCACCGCTCTTACTGCCCGGTGCCACTGTTCGATTCCCTGACGGGTTTCAGAAGCATTTCCGGCGGGGGCAAAACGCTCATCCGCACTCCAGAGTTTTTCGATTTCCTCCAGATCTTCCCAGTACCCTACCGCGAGACCTGCGAGGAAGGCGGCCCCCATAACCGTGGTTTCCACGATTTTGGGGCGAACAGTATGGGTGTTGAGCACATCTGACTGAAATTGCATGAGTAATCCATTGACTGAAGCCCCTCCGTCTACCCGGAGTTCGCTGATCGAGATACCCGCATCTGCCTCCATGGCGCTTAGGACATCCATGGTCTGATACGCAATGGACTCCAGGGCAGCCCGGGCCAGGTGTGCATCGGTGCTGCCCCGGGTCAGCCCGAAAACACTTCCCCTGGCCTGTTGATTCCAATAAGGCGCACCCAGGCCTGCAAAGGCGGGCACTAAATACACCCCTCCGGAATCCGGAACTTTGGTAGCGAGGCTTTCGATATCCTCAGAATTTTCAATGAGTTTCAGCCCATCTCTGAGCCATTGCACAACGGCACCGGCTATAAAAATACTCCCTTCCAGGACATAGGTCGTTTTTCCTCCCAGGGTCCAGCCGACTGAAGTGAGTAGGTTATTCCTGGAGACGATGGGTTTGTCCCCAATATTCATCAGCATAAAACATCCGGTACCGTAGGTGTTTTTGACCATTCCAGCCCGGGTGCACATCTGCCCGAATAGAGCGGCTTGCTGATCCCCGGCGATTCCGGCTATAGGAATCCCGGCCGAGAGAAAAGTTTCACCGGTGTGCCCGTAGACCTCACTAGATTCGCGGATCTCGGGCAACATAGTCTTCGGAATGCCCAGCAGGTCCAGCATTTCCGTATCCCATTGCCGGGTATGCAGATTAAAGAAAAGGGTGCGGCAGGCATTGGTCATATCCGTAATATGGAGAGATCCCCCCGTCATTTTCCAGATTAGCCAGGTATCTATGGTGCCAAGCAGGAGACTACCAGCTTCTGCCCTTTCCCGCGCTCTGGGAACATTGTCCAGAATCCATTTGACCTTGGTTCCCGAAAAGTAAGAGTCGATGACCAGGCCGGTCTTTTCTCGCACCAGTGGTTGCTTCCCCTCTTTTTTAAGGGTCTCACAATAGGAGGCCGTTCTCTTATCCTGCCAGACAATGGCTTTATAGACGGGTTCTCCGGTATTTTTATCCCATACTACTACGGTTTCGCGCTGATTTGTAATACCGATACCCCGAATCTCTGAGGGCTTCAGATTTGCCTGCTTCAGGGCTCTGGCGGCCATTTCTGCCTGGACTTCCCAGATTTCATCCGCATCGTGTTCCACCCAGCCCGGTTTGGGAAAGTGTTGTTCAAACTCCTTTTGTGCTGTGGATATGATGGCGCCTTTCCGATTGAAAATGAGCGCCCGGCAGCTGGTAGTTCCCTGATCAAGGGCTAAAATATATCCTTGCATAATGTTATTAATTCAGCTGAACGATTTTAAAATTCAGAATTCCTGCGAATACTACCCAAAGCAAATACGGGATCATCAGAACCGCGGCGGTTCGATTTACAATATTAAACCTGTATATCGTCATCAGGATCAGGATCAGCAGCACGAGAAGGACAACCAAAGCCGGCATCGGTAGTTGTAGTCCGAAAAAAAGAATACTCCAGGAGGCGTTGAGCAGCAGTTGAAATCCGAAAAAATAAAGGGCGGTTTTAACCCATTTATGGTAGTATCCATACCCCCAGACTATACCGGCTGCAACACCCATGAGGATGTATAAAACGGTCCATACCGGGGCAAATATCCAATTCGGCGGATTAAAGGAGGGTTTGTTCAGGGTGCTGTACCAGGTGTCGACTGAAGACTGTGTAGCAAAGCCGGACAGCGCCCCGACAACCAAACAGATAGCCACTGCGACAGCAATACGTAGAATTGTTTTCCGTTCCCTTCTCATGATTTTAAAAATAGGGATTTTTTTAGTAGTACAATGGTGAAGGAGCAAAGGCATATCTTTGCAAAAATTCTGTGGATGATTGAAAAGGACTTTATTCCCGGGGTGGCCGGGACACTTCCGGAAACCGGCACAATCCGCTGGCAAGCCCCGAGTAATATTGCCCTTGTCAAATACTGGGGCAAGCGCCCCGGGCAATTGCCGACAAATCCTTCGGTGAGTTTTACCCTGGACACCTCGGCGACCCGAACCATCCTCAAATACCGAAGAATATCCACACCGTCTAAGGCGCCTGAATTCCGTATTTATCTGGACGGGGTGGCTGCCCCCCATTTTTCTGATAAAATCGGCACATTTTTCGAGCGGATTAGTGTGTATCAGCCATTTCTGTCTTCATATGAATTTGAAATACGGACGGAGAACACCTTTCCGCACAGTAGTGGAATTGCTTCTTCCGCCAGTGGAATGGCGGCCTTGTCACTGTGTTTGATGGATTTGGAACGCGCCATTTATCCGGATGCGAAATCAGACATGTATTTGAAAAAGGCTTCCTTCCTGGCGCGCCTTGGCTCGGGCTCTGCTGCCCGAAGTATAGCGGGCGGTCTGGTGGAGTGGGGAGAGCACGCTTCTGTCCCCGGAAGCTCCGACCTTTATGGCATTGCTTATCCTTTTGAAGTTCACCCCGTTTTCAGGTCCTATCAGGATACAATCCTCCTCGTTGATAAGGGAGAAAAACAGGTCAGCAGTACCGTGGGGCACGCCCTGATGCAGGGACACCCCTTTGCACATTCCCGTTTTGACCAGGCAAGACAACATTTGGACGAACTTCAGCCTGTCCTGAAGGAAGGCGATCTGCCTGCTTTTATTAGCCTCGTAGAGTCTGAAGCGCTCAGCCTGCATGCCATGATGATGAGCAGCAATCCCTATTTTATCCTTATGAAACCAGGAACACTGGAGATAATTAACCGTATTTGGGAATATCGAAGGGAGACCCGCACCCCTGTTTGTTTTACGCTCGATGCAGGAGCCAATGTCCATTTGCTTTACCCTGCGGAAAATAAGGAAGCCGTTCGTGCGTTTGTGAAGGAGGAGCTGTTGGTGTTTTGCCAGGACGGGCAGTATCTCCAGGATCAGGTAGGCCCGGGTGCCCTGCGCATTTAAAGGTTTAACAATACCTTTACAATAAAGTTTCCTACTTTTGTTCTATACGTTAAAACCGCTTATGAAAGGACCGCTGTTTTATTCCAAGATCCTGCTGTTCGGGGAATACGGGATTATTAAGGATTCCCGAGGGCTTTCTATCCCGTATAATTTCTTCAATGGGGCTCTGAAAAAATCAGAGCACCTGGAAGGCAAGGCATTGGAATCTAACCTGAATCTGCAAAAATTTGCTGCCTACCTGGAACAAATGCAAGGCGAATCTCCGGACCTTGTTTCCTTTGACCTGGAGACACTCCAAACAGATATTGGAGAAGGAATGTTTTTTGACAGTTCCATTCCCCAGGGGTATGGCGTTGGAAGTAGTGGGGCACTTGTGGCCGCTATTTACGATCAGTACGGCAAAGATAAGATCACGGTATTGGAGAATCTTACCCGGGAGAAACTGCTTCGGCTTAAAGCTATTTTTGGACGGATGGAATCCTTTTTTCACGGAAAATCCTCTGGTTTGGACCCCTTAAACAGTTACCTGAGTTTGCCCATCCTGATCCATTCTCAGGACAACATTGAATCTACGAGCCTTCCCACTCAGAATCCGAATGGCAAGGGGGCTGTATTCCTTTTGGATAGCGGTACTGTGGGCGAAACTGCGCCAATGGTCCAGATTTTTATGGAGCAGATGAAGCACGAAGGTTTCCGAAAAGTCCTTAAAAATCAGTTTATCCGCTATACCGATGCCTGTGTGGAGGATTTCATCAGCGGAAATGTCAAGTCCCTTTTCGGCAATATCAAGAAGTTGTCTCATGTAGTGCTCAATCACTTCAGCCCGATGATTCCACAAGAATTCCACCAGTTGTGGAAGCAGGGGATAGAATCGAATTCGTATTACTTAAAATTGTGTGGATCCGGAGGTGGCGGGTATATTCTCGGATTTACTCAAGATCTCGATAAGGCCCGTAAGGCCCTGAAAGGACATCGTTTAGAAGTGGTGTACAACTTCTAATCAAAACTCCCATGTTTTCCCGCAAGACCAGACTGCTACTGCTAAAGGCGCTGAGTCTCATTTCTATTGTCAGAGGGTACAATATTCTGGTTATTGCCCTGGCGCAGTATCTGGCAGCTATTTTTATCATGGCTCCTGACCTCCCATGGGGAGATGTAATTCTCGATCTCAACCTCTTTGTCCTCGTTTTTTCTTCGGCCCTGGTCATTGCCGGGGGCTATATCATTAATAGTTTTTACGATTCAGAAAAGGATCTCATCAATAAGCCCCATAAGAGTATGCTGGACAGGCTGGTGAGCCAGCGGGTTAAAATCTACTCTTATTTTGTTCTGAATTTTCTCGGTGTATTGCTGGCCAGTTATGTCTCCTTCCGGGCCGCGCTGTTTTTTGCAGCTTATGTATTCGCCATTTGGCTCTATTCGCACCGCCTGAAGAAGATTCCATTTTTGGGAAATATTGTATCCGCCCTTCTGGCCATCACTCCTTTCTTTGCCATTTTCGTGTATTACCGGAATTTCGATACGGTGATCTTCGTCCATGCGTTGTTCCTTTTTCTGATCATTCTAAGCAGGGAACTGATAAAGGACATGGAAAATTTGGCGGGTGATATTGCCCAGGATTATCAGACGATCGCCGTTCGCTATGGCACTCGTTTTTCAAAGCGCTGTATAACGCTCCTGGTACTGCTGGCCCTGGTACCTGCAGGGCTGTTGATTGCCTACTTTGACGTCGGTTATATGTATTTGTATTTTAGCGCCACAAGTGTGCTGCTGATAGTTTTTTTGATCTTACTCTGGAAGTCGAACTCCAAGAAACAGTTTGTTTGGCTTCACAACATACTGAGGTTTATTATTGTTTCCGGGGTAATCAGTATTTTACTGATCGATATTGACCTGCTGATAAATCGTCTCTTATGAAATCCAACACACTTAGGGTGGGTATAGCCCAATACGCTCCAAAATGGCTGGACAAAAAAGGCACCCTGGAGGTGATAGAGAAGGCCCTTACTGAGGCCGCGGATCAGGGGGCGGAATTGCTGGTCTTTGGAGAAGCCTTCTGGCCGGGGTACCCGTTCTGGCTGGCGTATATGGATGGTGCAGCCTGGGAGGTTCCCGCAAACAAAGCACTTCACGCTCATTACCTTCATAATGCTGTGGATCCCGAAAATGGAGATCTGGATCCGATTATTGCACAGGCCTCGGCACTTGGAATTTCGGTGTATCTGGGTATCGTAGAACGGCCCCAGGATAGAGGGGGTCATAGCCTGTACTGTTCTCTGGCCTATATTGATGCCTCCAGGGGTTTGTGCTCCATTCATCGGAAATTACAACCCACATATGATGAACGGCTAACCTGGGCAGCAGGCGATGGCCATGGACTTCAGGCACATCCTCTTAAGGGGTTTAAGGTAGGAGGATTGAATTGTTGGGAGAACTGGATGCCTCTGGTGAGAGCTTCGCTCTATGCTCAGGGTGAAAATGTGCACATCGCAGTTTGGCCTGGAAATGATTTTAATACCCGGGATATTACCCGTTTTATTGCGAGGGAATCGCGGAGCTATGTCATTTCTGCCTCTTCCCTGATGCGGCGTGAGGACTTTCCTTCAAACACCCCCTACCTCGGCGATTTTATAGAGAAGACCCCGGCCATCCTGGCCAACGGGGGTTCATGTATTGCGGGGCCTGACGGGGAGTGGATCCTGGAACCACAAACCGGAAAGGAGGGTGTTTTGGTGACCGACCTTTCGCTGGATAGAATATACGAGGAGCGCCAGAATTTTGATCCGTCAGGTCATTACAGTCGCCCGGATATTACCCGATTGGTCCTCGATCGGTCCCGACAGTCGATTTTAGGCTTTGGAGACGCTGACATTTAATACCTTTGCCGAAACCTCAATATGAGCAACTCCGATTCTGAGAAGGGCAAAAAGCCTGCAGAAAAAAAATCCGGCACGTATTCCAATAAAAAAGGTCCTGCGCGAAAGGCCCCGTCAGGGACCTCGAAAGCGGGTTCCAGTCGATACTCAGACAAGGATAGTTCAAAAAGGGACTCCCCCGCTCGGCGTCCTTCCAGGGGCACTACTCCCCGGAGTTCGGCTTCCAGAAGTTCAAGCCCAAGGGGATCCGCTGCAAGTAATACAGATTCTGAAGGTTCAGACTCCAGAGGATCAGCTTCAAGAGGGTCCGCTACCCGATCGTCCGGAAGGACAACGGACCGCTCAAGAGGTGCTTCGGCTTCCAATCGCGATGCAGCCGTCCGGCGAACTTCCAGAGGTTCAGATTCAAGGAGTTCAGATTCGAGGAGTTCTGATTTCAAAAGTTCTGGTCCCAGGAGGTCGGCTTCAAGAGGTTCGGATTCGAGGAGTTCAGATTCAAGAGGTTCGGATTCAAGGAGTTCTGATTTCAAAAGTTCTGGTCCCAGGAGGTCGGCTTCAAGAGGTTCGGATTCGAGGAGTTCAGATTCGAGGAGTTCAGATTCAAGGAGTTCAACTCCCAGAGGGTCTGGTCCGAGGTTTTCGGATTCCTCAAGACCAGAAGGTTTTAAAAAGAGGTCTGGAGACGATAGGCGCCCGGGCTCATGGGATCCTGCGAAAAGACCGACTTTTCGTAAACGGCCCTCGGGGCCTGCTAAAGGATCGAGTTCTGAACCTGGGAAAATCCGACTCAATAGGTACATTGCCAATGCCGGAGTATGTTCCCGCAGGGAGGCTGATACTTATATTGCCTCGGGAAATGTAACCGTAAATGGCAAAGTGGTTTCCGAAATGGGGTATAAGGTAGACCCCACAGACGAAGTGCGCTTTGACGGTCGTTTGCTGCAGCGGGAAAAGAAGGAATACGTTCTTCTGAATAAGCCTAAAAACTTCGTCACCACAACAAAAGACGAACAGGGAAGGCGTACCGTAATGGAACTCATTACACGGGCCAGTGCTTCCCGCCTGTTACCGGTGGGTCGTTTAGACCGCAATACCACGGGGCTTTTACTTTTCACCAATGACGGGGATCTGGCCAAGAAACTCACTCATCCCAAACACGGGGTACGTAAAATTTATCACGTGGAACTCGATGCCAATTTAAAGGCTAGCGACCTTTCCCAAATCCGCAAGGGGCTGGAACTTGAAGATGGCCTGATTGAAGTTGATGAGGTGAGTTATATCGATGGGGCGTCCAAGCGGGAAGTGGGCATCCAATTGCACAGCGGACGCAACCGCATCGTACGTCGCATCTTTGAACATCTGGGATATCAGGTGGTAAAACTAGATCGGGTAGTCCTGGCAGGACTTACCAAAAAAGACCTTCCCCGGGGGCACTGGAGGCATTTAACGGCTCAGGAAGTGATCAACCTGGGGATGACCATTTCCCAAGGGACTTAAGCTTTCCAGGCTTGATCCATTTTTATTCGGATCTCGTCCAGACAGAGATTTCCAAGACTGCCTTTGTGGGTATGATTTAGTCGTTTCTCGGGCGTGTAGGTGCCTGACTCAATCTGAGCTGCCATTTTGCGGTAGGCATCCCGGAAGGAAATACCTTTTTGAATCATACTGTCCATACTATCCACACTAAAGAGGTAGTCATATTTGGGATCCTCGAGTATGTCTGAATTCACTTGTATTCTGCCCAGACTGCTGAGGGTAATTTCCAGGCAAGACTTCAATTCCTCTACCGCAGGCAGCAGCAGCGGTTTAGTCATCTGAAGGTCCCTGTGATATCCGCTGGGCAGGTTAGTGGTGAGTAAACTCAATTGATTGGGCAATCCCTGAATAACGTTGCATTTTGCTCTGACCAGTTCAAAAAGGTCGGGATTTTTTTTGTGGGGCATGATGCTGCTTCCTGTGGTGAGTTCTTCAGGAAAGGAAATAAAGCCGAAGTTCTGATTCATGTAGAGGCAAATGTCCATGGCCATCTTTCCGAGTGTTCCGGCTACTGAAGCCATTGCCATCGCGGCCAGGCGCTCTACCTTACCTCTGCCCATCTGGGCGGCAACCACATTGTATTTCTGAGTAGCAAAGCCCATCTGCCTGGTGGTAAAATCCCGATCTATAGGAAAAGAACTCCCGTACCCCGCAGCACTTCCCAGGGGGTTCTGATCCGCAACCCTGAAGGCTGCCCGAAGCATATATACATCATCTATAAGACTCTCAGCATAAGCCGAAAACCACAGTCCGAAAGAGGAAGGCATGGCAACCTGAAGATGTGTGTATCCCGGTAAAAGGATGTCTTTGTGCTGTTCGGCCAGTTCGAGGAGCAAGTCGAACAGCGCCCGGATTTGATCGTGAAAACCCGAGATGGAATCTTTGAGATATAACTGCAGGGCGACAAGAATCTGATCGTTTCTGGATCGGGCGGTATGAATTTTTTTGCCTGCATCACCCAAACGCCGGGTAAGTTCAAATTCAATTTTTGAGTGCATATCCTCAAAAGGCGGTTCAATAGAAAAATTTCCGGATTGCACTTCTTCCAGCATCGTGTCCAGCGCTTTGGTAAGCGATTCCGTTTCGGATGCAGAGAGTATCCCGATCTGCCCCAGCATTTCCGCATGGGCCCTGGAAGCGATCAGGTCGTACCGCACCAGGATCTGGTCGAGTTCCCTGTCATTTCCAACGGTGAACAAATCCATACGCTCATCCGGGGTGCCCCCCTTGTCCCATAGTTTCATAGTATATGTATTGCGTTTTCTAAGGATATACGAAGTTACCCAAATTTGTCAGGTTTGAGGAACCGCTCCAGTAGGGCCACATAAATCCCGATACCTTCCACAACCTCGGCAACCTCTATGAATTCATCCGCCGAATGAGAGCGAAGACTCAGGCCCGGACCCATTTTCAGGGAGGGACAGCTCAGGGCTGCCTGGTCGGAAAGAGTAGGGGATCCGTACGTCCTTCGTCCGAGCTCTTTCCCGCCCATCACTAGCGGATGACCGGGATCTATGGAAGACGAATTCAGGCGCAGGGAGCGGGGGCGCAGGGTGCAGGGCGCTTCCTTCTCCAGGATTTCTGCAATTTCCCCGTTGGTATAACAGTCGTTGACACGGACATCGAGAACTAGATCCACATGAGCCGGTACCGCATTATGTTGTTTTCCGCCCTCAATTTGGGTGACCGTCAGTTTTACTTCACCAAGGGTTTCGGAGACTTTGGGAAAACTGTAATTTTTAAACCATTCCAGCACGGGAATGGCATTGTAGATGGGGTTATCCGAATTGGGATGGGCGGCATGAGAAGGGGTTCCCGTCACGGTGGCGTCAAAAACCACCAGGCCTTTTTCGGCAACGGCCAGATGCATCTCTGTGGGTTCACCCACAATGGCCACATCAATTTGTGGCAAATCCTTGAGGATACCCCGAAGACTGTTTGGACCTGAATTTTCTTCTTCTGCAGAGGCCACCATGAGTACATTATGCGAGAGGTCTGTCTGTTTATGCCAATACGCAAAGCAGGCGAGGAGGGAGACCAGACAACCGCCGGCGTCATTACTGCCCAGGCCGTAGAGTTTCCCCTCCTCTACAGTAGGTGCAAAAGGGTCCCGGGTATACGCTTTATTGGGCCGAACGGTATCGTGGTGGGAGTTCAGTAGCAGGGTGGGTTTCTCTTCGGTAAAATGGGAATTTTTGGCAATGATGTTATTGCCGATTTGTTCGCATGGGATGTCGTGGGATTCCAGCCATGTGCGAATCAGAGCGGCCGTTTCCGCTTCTTCCCCGGAAAAAGAAGGGGTTGCTATCAGGTTCTTGAGGAGCGCCAGGGCATCTGAAGTCAGGGATTCCAAAGACATTAGAGTCGGATTTGAGTGTATTTAGGGGCCTGCCCGCTAAGAAGGGATACAGGACCGATATAAACCTGGTCCACCCCTGCCTGCAAGGCCCTAAAACTATTAAACAATTTGGGAATCATTCCCGCCGAAATGACGCCCTCTTTCTGGAGTGTTTTAAAATTTTCGGTATCGATTTGGGGGATGACACTTTCCGGATCATTTACATCCCTCAGGACTCCTTGTTTTTCGAAGCAGTAAATCAGTTTTATCTCGTATGTCGCACTTAGGGCCATTGCCAATTCTGCGGCAATAGAGTCTGCATTTGTATTGAGCAGCTGCCCATTTCCATCGTGAGTCAGGGCGCAGAACACGGGGGTGAATCCTGCATTTAGCAGGGTGCTCAGCCCATCGGTATTTACCTGTTTCACGTCGCCAACCAGGCCATAGTCTATATCGGTTACGGGGCGCTTTTGTGCGCGAATCAGATTGGCATCTGCTCCGCTGAGCCCCAGGGCATTGCATCCCCTGCCCTGGAGGCCGGCTACTAAAGTTTTATTGGCCCAACCTGCGTATACCATGGTGACAACTTCCAGACTTTTAATATCGGTTATGCGCCGTCCATGGACCATTTGCGGCGTAATACCCAAATCTGAACTGAGTTTACTGGCGCGCTGCCCTCCGCCGTGGACCAGTATTTTTAATCCTTCCATGGCCGAGAAGGCTGAATAGCACATATCCAGAAGCTTATCATCTTCTAAAAACGCCCCTCCAATTTTTATGATTTCAACTTTCTGTTTCACGTTTTTACCGGGGGTTTAGAGTGCGTTCAAAAGGTGTCTTAGGGCCAGCTGAGCAGAAATGGTGCGGTTGGCGGCCTGCTTAAGGACTAAAGACTGAGGGCCGTCGAGCACTGCGTCTTCAACCACCACATTGCGCCTGACCGGCAGGCAGTGCATAAAGCCCGCATCACCGAGTTTTTCAGCGTTCATCATCCAGCCGGGATCCCGATGCAGAACCTTGCCGTATTCCTGTACACTGCTCCAGTTTTTTACATACACGTAGTCGGCTCCAGCCAAAGCCTTTTTTTGGTCGTAAACCGGCTTATAAGTTCCCACCAGATTCGGGTCGAGTTCATACCCCGGAGGATGGGTGATCACCAGTTCCACAGGCATCCTCTGCATGATCCGCAGAAAGGAATTGGATACCGCTTGTGGTAACGCCCGGGGATGGGGCGCCCAGGATAACACTACCTTGGGGGAAATCTTTTTAGAAGTTTCCGCTATGGTGAGCGCATCTGCGAGGGCCTGCAAGGGATGTCCCGTGGCACTTTCCATATTGAGTATCGGGACCCCGGCATACCGGACAAAGCCATTGAGTATCCCTTCGGCTGAATCCAATGTTCTGTCTGAGAGCCCGGCAAAAGCGCGGACACCAATCAGGTCTGCATATTGTCCAACGACGGCTGCTGCTTCAGCAATATGTTCAGCGGCCCCCGCTTCCATGATCGTACCGTCCTCTAATTCCAGATTCCAACCTTCCGACCCAAAATTCATCACAAGGACTTCCAATCCCAGTAAACGCGCCGCTTTTTGAGTGCTGAGCCGGGTACGGAGGCTGTTGTTAAAAAAAAGGAGGCAAAGGGTCTTGCCCTGACCAGGCAGGTCAGGGGTTCCGATGCCCTGAGCGAGCGCAGCTCCTTTTTTAAGCCATTCGGGAAGTGAATCAATATCGTCTGTGCTTAAAAAATGGTTCATTAGAGTTCCTTTTTGAGGGCATTGAACAAAAGTCCTAGTTCTTTCTCCTGAATACTCAAAGGGGGCAGGATGCGCAGGACGTTTTTATTTTTTGAATTTCCAGTGAAAATGCGATGGGTATAAAGCAATTTATTCCGCAGTTCAGCCACCTCAAATTCCATTTCAAGACCGAGCATCAGGCCCTTTCCTCTGACCTGTTTTAATCCGGGAATTCCTTCTGCCTGAGTGCGGAAAATACTTTCCATCACCCTGGCATTCAGCAGTAATTGCTCTTGTTCCAAAACCTTCAGGACGCTGAGGGTAGCAGCGCAGGCCAGGTGATTCCCCCCGAAGGTAGTGCCCAGCAATCCGGGACGGGATTGTATATCGGGATGGATCAGAATTCCTCCTACAGGAAAGCCATTGCCCATCCCTTTGGCCATAGTGATGATACCGGGAAAGGCTTTACTGTGCTGAAAGGCAAAGAATGACCCGGTACGCCCGAATCCACTTTGCACTTCGTCTGCGATAAAGACGGCTTCATGTTTCCGGCAGAGATCTGCCGTATTTTCCATAAAGGAGGCCTCAGCCATCTCCAAGCCTCCCACCCCCTGTATGGGTTCGAGAATCACGGCACTGACATCTTTTTTACTCAGGGCAATTTCCAGGGCGCCTGTGTCGTTCAGCGGCAAAAAGGTGACCTGGTGAAGCGCATTGAGACGGGAGACGATGGCTGGATTATCTGTTGCAGCAACCGCGGCGGAGGTCCGGCCGTGAAAACTGTTCTTAAAAGCGATAACCCTGGATTTTCCGGTATGGAAAGAGGCCAGTTTTAAGGCATTTTCATTGGCTTCTGCCCCGGAATTGCATAAAAATAGCCGATAGGCTTCCAGCCCGGCAGCCCGGCCCAGGTTCCCTGCGAGTTCTTCCTGGAGAGGGTTCTGCACGGAATTGCTGTAAAACGCTATTTTGCCCAGTTGGTTCGTGAGACTCTGTACGAATTCCGGGTGCGAATGCCCGATAGAGATCACAGCGTGCCCTCCATATAAATCCAGAAACCGGCGGCTTTTTGCATCTGTGATCCAGCAGCCTTCGGCCGAGACGGGCGTAATGTCAAACCTGGGATATACGTCAAAGAGTTCCATAATCACCCTTTTCTAATGTCAGATATTTTATCAAAGGAGGTGACAATACCCCTGATGAGCGAGGCGCTGAGCCCCTGATGCTCCATTTCATTGAGGCCTTCTATAGTGCAGCCCATAGGCGTAGTAACCCGGTCGATTTCCGCTTCCGGATGACTTCCCGATTGAATGAGGAGTTCGGCAGCACCCCTGCAGGTATGCATGGCGAGTTCCTGAGCCTGGGGGGCATCGAATCCCAGTTGAATGGCACCCTGGGTAGTCGCGCGGATCAGGCGCATCCAGAAGGCGACACCACTCGCACAAATAACTGTGGCTGCCTGCATACGCGCCTCGGGGATGATCATAGAATGCCCCATGCGGTTAAAGATCGCCTGGGCGAGTTCCAGGCGGCCTTTACCATGTTCGTTGCTGCAAAGACAGGTTGTAGAATGCTGGACGGAGATGGCCGTATTCGGCATCGCCCGTATGATATACCGCCCGGCTCCGGTAATGGCCTCGATTTCAGATATGCCAAAGCCTGTAACCGTGGAAATAATCACATGGTTTTCGCCTAAAAGATCGACAACAGAGGTCAGTACAGCCGGAAAGTCGGCCGGTTGTACCGCAAAAATCAGAATGTCTGATTCCGAAACCGCCAGGCGGTTATCAGAGGTAGTGATGACATTTCCATAGGCTTCAAATTCCTGTAGCGTATCCGTATGGCGCCGTGTCAGATACATGGTGGTAGCGGCACCGCTGTGGAGAATGCCTGTGGCCATTGAAATACCAAGGTTGCCCGCACCTATAATTGCTATTTTCATCAGTAGATTGTTATGTTTTTCAAAAGCCGATGGCTTTCAGGGTTAAGCCCGTCTCCCGGGGTATTCCGAACATCAGGTTCATGTTTTCTACAGCCTGGCCTGAAGCACCTTTCAAAAGGTTATCCAGAACCGAGGTAATAAGCAGTTTTCCCTGGTGCAGGTGAAGATGCAGGTGAGCCGCATTGGTATTGATCACCTGTTTCAGGTTTACCGGGACCTCCGTAACGAAGGTAAATGGAGCATTTTCGTAATAGGCCGTATAGAGATCGATCGCTTGTTCTAAACTCCCTGCATACGCCGTATAAAGGGTTGCAAAAATGCCCCGGGGAAAATTCCCCCTGTGCGGGAGGAAATACAGCTCAGGATCAACCGCACCTGCCTTTTCCAGGGTTTCCTGAATCTCCCCAAGATGCTGATGCGTAAAGGGTTTATACACAGACATATTATTATTTCGCCAGCTGAAGTGAGCGGTTTCTGAGAGTCCGGCCCCGGCCCCTGTACTCCCCGTTACCGCGTTTATATGCACGGTTTCCTTAAGGAGGCCCGCAGCCGCCAGGGGAAGGAGCGCCAATTCAATGGCAGTGGCAAAACAACCCGGGTTCGCAATGTTTTGGGCCTTGGCAATGGCATCGGCATGACATTCGGGAAGGCCGTAAATAAATTCCCTTTCCCCGAACCAACGGTTTTCGAACGCTCTGAACTCATTGCTCAGATCGACAATGCGCGTATCAGTACCGAACGACCACTCTTCTAAAAATCTCCCGGAATTTCCATGGCCCAGACACAGGAAAACGACATCTGCTTCAGCATTGGGCCGATCGACATAGGTGAGGTTTGTCTGTCCTAACAAATCCGGAAAAGTCCTGTAGAGGGATTCCCCTCTCCGGGTCCTGCTGAATACAAAATCCAGATGCACCTCCGGGTGATGAAGCAAGAGGCGGATGAGTTCGCCTCCTGTATATCCGGATCCGCCAATGACTCCTGCCCGTATCATGAGTCTCCTTGTATTTTGGAAGCAATGCGCCCTGAATTAGAGAGGATTTTGATAAATCCTTTGGCATCAGTTGCAGACCAACCCCGGTTGAGTTCGCCATAGCTTCCAAAAGAGGCATCCATCAGGTCGTTTTCAGATTCGATCCCCTCGAGTTCAAAACGATAGGGATGGAGTTTTACAAAAACACGACCAGTGACGTTTCGCTGAGAATCTTCGAAAAAAGCCTCTAAATTTCGCATGACTTCATCCAGATATTGCCCTTCATGCAAGAGCATACCATAAAAACTTCCCATTTGTTCTTTTTGAAATTGCTGCCATTTACTGAGTGTATGTTTCTCCAAAAGGTGATGGGATTTCAGGATTATCAAAGGGGCGGCCGCTTCAAAGCCCACACGTCCTTTGATGCCAATAATCGTATCCCCCACATGGATATCTCTTCCAATAGCATAGTCAGAAGCCAGCGCTTCGAGTTTCAGGATATTGGCTACAGGTGTATCCTGGTTTCCGTTCAATGCGGTTAATTCTCCTTTTGTAAATTCCAGGATGATCGTCTCGGAATCTTTCTTTATAAGAGGGCTTGGAAAGGCCCGATCGGGGAGTGGCCTGCGCGATCCCAGGGTTTCTTCACCTCCGACAGATGTTCCCCACAAACCCTTGTTGATGGAATATTTCGCTTTTTCCCAGGCATACGGAATACCCGCATTCTGAAGGTATTTGATTTCTGCTTCCCGCGAGAGCTTGTTATCCCGGATTGGGGTAATGATCTCCACCTCAGGAACCATAATCTGAAAAATAAGATCAAAACGCACCTGGTCGTTACCTGCTCCTGTGCTTCCATGCGCTATATGGGTGGCTCCAGTTTCGCGTGCATATTTTGCAATTTCCATGGCCTGCACAATACGCTCTGCACTTACCGAAAGGGGATAGGTATTGTTCCTGAGTATGTTTCCAAAAACCAGATACCTGACCACTCGGTCGTAAAAGGATTGCACGGCGTCTATGGCCCGGTAGGAATGCACACCGAGTTCAAGCGCTCTGGATTCAATTTCTTTCAGCGCTTCCCTGTCAAAACCGCCGGTGTTCACCGTAACGGCGTGCACTTCATAATCTTCTTCGTGGGTCAGAAAGTGCGCACAGTAGGAGGTATCCAGGCCTCCGCTATATGCCAGAACAAGTTTTTTCATGGTTTCTTTTTCTTTAAAAGAAGTGTTTGCTTCAGGTTTTTCAAACGTTCAAAGGATTTTTTGTCCAGCTTAGGCTCAGCTTTTGAAGGTGTCTGGTTGGGATCGTAAAGCATTCCTGTACACAGGCACATGTTGCGATTTGTCCGGGTAAGGATGTCAAAATTCTTGCATGTCTGGCAGCCTTTCCAGAACTGCGGGTCGTCGGTAAGTTCGGAATAGGTCACCGGGCGGTACCCCAGTTCTGAGTTGATTTTCATCACGGCCAGACCTGTAGTGATCCCAAAGATTTTCGCTTCCGGGAATTTCTTTCGGGAAAGTTCAAAAATCGCCTTTTTAATCTGCTTGGCCAATCCTTGATTCCGATAATCGGGATGAACGATAAGACCGGAATTCGCCACGTATTTCTGATGTCCCCAGACTTCGATATAACAGAAACCTGCAAAGCTGTCCCCATCGATTGCGATCACGGCATTTCCATTTTTCAGACGCTGGATGATATACTCCGGAGTCCTTTTAGCGATGCCCGTACCCCTGACCTTAGCCGATTCGGTAATGGTTTGCGAAATCACGGCTGCAAACTTTATATGTGATGCGTCAGCAACTACAATTTTCATTGCCAATTGAGAATTAATACGTGAAATAGAATTTTTAAAAGCGATGCGGAATTGGACTCACCTAATTCCATAACAGAGAGACACCCTTACGGGCGGAGGCGAAAGCGCCGAAGCATTCCCGGGCAAGGCCGGGTGAGATTCAATGAAAAAGCAGATCTGTGTTTCATCTTAATCCAAATGTACAAATATTATTTAATCAGCAGGGGTTCTCACCTGGTTTTTGGCAATAGCCGAGAGATTTCGTTTATTTCTGATGATTTCATAAATAAGAAAGCCAAAGACCGCAGCATATTCAAGAATTAAAATCCATGGCCGTTCTTCGACCTCTTCTCCCCCGTAGGCGATATAACTCAGTACGATGGTCGCAGACCAGAGGTACATAAATCTAAAATTTGTAAAGGTGCTAAGCAGAAGTGGAAAAATAATATACCAGGGATGCACGGTAGTCGCTAAAAAATAATATACGCAAATCACCAGCAGGGCGGCGCCGAACCAGTATTTTGACAGCCTGACGATGGGGTGGGCGCAGATCATTAGAGTGGTGAGTGCGGTAAGACCCGGGATAATCGCCCCGTATTGCTTAATAAACTCCCATGGTTTTGCACCCTGGCTTACGGCCACCGATTCACTCACATTGTACAAACTCGCATTGAATTCAAAATTGGAAAACCACAGGCGCAGGGTCTGGCCGTAGTGGTCGGTGAATTCCGGAAAATAGAGTGGGTACAGGAATGCTCCCAGCACAAGGGCTGTGCCTAAATAGAATCCCGTAACTTTTTTCCAACCGAGTAAGGGCAGTAAAAGGGGCAAAAAAAGCAAAGGAATCAGTTTGACGCCTATGGAAAGCGCATAGGGAATTACCGCCAGAAACCATTTTCCTGAAACCATCAAAAACATGGCAAGGATAAAGAAGAACAACATGACACCTTCAAAATGGAGGTTTCCTGTGAGTTCTATAATCACCAGAGGGTTCAGGAAATACCAGAAAATCAGATGAGGTGCCCGGTTGATTTTTTTCAACACGCGCCTGCCGAAGTATAAAATTCCCAGATCGGCCAGAATGATCATCAGGCGCATACTTATGACGGACCCGAGGACGGTCTGACCACCCAGATAGACGCACAGGGCAAAGAAATACTGTTTGACAGGCGGATAATTGCTGTAGTTAGCACTGCTGAGACTTCCCATTCCCTCATAGAGTTCAGATACTTCCGGGAATGCGGGTCCGCCCCGGGCCATCCAGGCATCCGGGGTCAGAAAATAGGGATTCAAACCTTCGAGGATCAGGTTGCCATCCCAGATAAACCGGTAAAAATCCTGAGAGAGGTTGGGCAGGGCAAAAAGCAACACGGCCCGAAAGAGCAATCCGCTGGTGACCATAAACCGCAGGTTCCATTTTTCAAACTGAATCAGTTTGTAGGAGAGGAAAAAAAGGGCTGCAAACAGGGTAACCAGGCGAATGGAATCGGACCGGTTGAGCTCATAGCCAAAGACCCCATAAAAAACAAGGCCTAACGCGACCAGTAAAATGGAAATGCGATGAAGATTCCAGAAGGTAATCAGGGCCCGAATCATTGAGTTTGGTTAACTCCTGCAAGAAAAAGAAAAATAACGGTTTTTAAAACCCGGATTTTCCAACCCTGAACCCTCAAGGAGCTCCGGGAGCTCATGGGCACCTTCTAATTGGAGGTTTAACCGAACTCAGGGCGCTGGCCCGGGATCGTTCTATACTTTGGAAGTAACGGATTTCAAAAAGACAAAACCAAAGCCAAGGAAGAGCATGAAGTGAAACGGAAAAAGTCCGAAATCATTCAGGGGAATGGCACTGTACATTCCAAAGAGGAAATACAGCATGAGTCCAAACTCCAGAATGGTATTGGGTGAAATCTTTTTGACCAGGTACTTGTTTCCCTTCCAACTGTCTTTAAGACTATTGATATTGAATTTAGGGGTGCGGACAAATTCAGACCGCTTGCCCATGTGCCCTTCGAGGACAGCTACAGTATTGTGCAGGGAGAACCCGAGTGCCACCGAAAAGAAGGTGAAAAACAGTTTAATGTACGATATAAAATTATCCAGTCCGCTTCCCTGAATGCTTTTATAGGTAAACCAGTAGCAGACAAAGAGTATGATAGTGCTGACGATAAAGAAACTGGTGAGCTCAAAAACCAATGCGAGGTGTCCGAAGGAGTTTTTGATGTACAACATCGGAATGCTTAGAATGGCGACCAGAAATACACAGAGGAACATGGAGCTGTTCAACAGGTGCATAACCCCGTGAAATTTGGTCTTAAAAGGAATGTTTTTTGCCCGCAATACGCTCCAAACGGTCTTGCGGAAGTTCTCAGCCCCCCCTTTATTCCATCGGAATTGTTGTGACCGGGCTGCGCTTATAACTACAGGAAGCTCTGCCGGGGTTTCCACATTTTCCAGGTATTTAAATTTCCAGTTTTTTAACTGTGCCCTGTAGCTGAGGTCGAGGTCCTCGGTAAGGGTATCCCCTTCCCAATTTCCCGCGTCGAGAATACATTCTTTTCTCCAGATCCCGGCCGTCCCGTTAAAGTTGATAAAATGCCCTTTGGCATTCCGACCAACTTGCTCGAGGGTAAAATGGGCGTCCAGAGCGAATGCCTGTATTCGGGTGAGGGTGGAATAATCCCGGTTGATATGCCCCCAGCGGGTTTGGACTACCCCGATCTCCGTATCCTTAAAGTAAGGTACTGTCTTTTTGAGCCAGTCAGCATCGGGCAGGAAGTCCGCATCAAAAATGGCGATGAACTCGCCTTTAGCGATCTTTAGACCTTCTTTGAGTGCTCCTGCTTTATAGCCTTCCCGGTTTGTTCTGCGAATATGTTGAATGTCCAGACCGCTTTTTGCCAGTTCTGCAATCCTTTCGGCTGTTTGATGCACTGAGTCATCCGTGGAATCGTCGAGCACCTGTATTTCCAGTTTGCTCTTCGGGTATTCGAGCAAAGCGATATTTGCCAGCAGCCGTTCAATGACATATTCTTCATTATAGATAGGCAGTTGTACGGTCACATATGGAATTTCGCGGGGGTCCATCATGTTGAATTTCGGCGCCTCCTTCTGGTTTCTTCTCTGCCCAAGGTAGTTGACCAGCAAATTGAGCTGTGCCAGGCTATACATAAAGATGAGCAGGAGGGAAAGAGTATAAATCCCGATGATAATATAAGCTATGGTTAGTCCCATGATTTATTTTAAACTATATTTAAAAATCCAGCCTAAGATTTTAACGCCCGCAAAGATACTACCTTTTACCGTGCCGGAGACCTTTGAGACCCCAATTCTTTTTCGGTAACGCACTGGAACTTCAGTATATGCAAGCTTTTTTTTCAGGGCTTTAAGCTGCATCTCAACCGTCCAGCCATAGGTCTTATCTTCCATTTCCAAGGACTCCAACGCCTCAAACCGAATTGCTCTGAACGGCCCCAGATCTGTGTATCTGGCCCCGAAAAGCACTTTCATCAGGGTCGTGGCCAGAGCATTTCCAAACACCTGCTGAGGGGTCATCGAACCCTCCTCTCTGAGGTTTTTTACACGGGCCCCAATGACCATATCTTTTCCCTCCTCTAAAATCGGAGCGACTACAGCAGCGAGTTCTTCAGGGTAATCCGAATAGTCGCCATCCATAAATACGATAATATCAGGTCTCCTGGATCTTTTGCTCAGATAATCAATGCCTTTCAGGCAGGCGTAACCGTAGCCTTTGCGCGATTCATGAAGTACCGTAGCACCGGCGGCTCTGGCTTTTTCAGCGGTGCGGTCCGTAGAATTGTTGTCCACCACCACAGTTTCTGCCACTATTGACGGGATATCGGCCAGGACATTGCCAATGGATTTTTCTTCGTTATACGCCGGAATGATAATAGCAATATGTTGCATTGAGACACTGGAGGGTTAAAAGCGGGCGGGGTTCAAAAGGCCGTATCTGAATTTTGATTGGCCAACTCCATCAGGTTTACGTCATTGCCCAACAGAACTTCCCTGGGGTTAATCCTTCCCTTAAGCGGGCCATTTTCGAGCTTGAGCACGCCTCGGGGGCAGACGGCTGAACAAATTCCACAACCCACACAACTCGCCCGTACGATGTTTGCTCCCTTCTGTGCATAGGCCCGCACATCAATGCCCATTTCACAATAAGTGGAGCAATTTCCGCAGGAGATGCACTGTCCGCCGTTGGTGGTAATACGGAAGCGGGAGAAGAGGCGTTGTTGCAGGCCGAGGATTGCTGCCATCGGGCAGCCAAACCGGCACCAAACCCTATTGCCGAAAATCGGGTAAAATCCTGTCCCGATAACCCCGGAAAAAATACTTCCGATTAGAAAACTATAGGTCTTCCTCAGGCTTTCTGAAGAAAAGATAAAGATGTGTTTGGCATCGCTGAATCCGTGGATAGCCAACAGGCCAAGAATAATAACCATGTAGCCTGCGGCCCCGTAGATGGCATCTTTCTTAAGGGCTTTACGCCTGAAGACCATTACCCAGGTGAAAATAGCGGTCAGCACCACGCCCACCCCGATAAGAAACTGGGATTTACTCAACCAGTATTTACTATTATCTGACCCCAGATAGGAGTAAATAACGGCGGTAGTCATCAGGACCACAAAAACCAGGACACTGTGTACAACCCAGCGTTCCACCTTCCAGGCAAAGGTGCTTTTATCACTGAGTTGTCGAAAGGAATCTCCAGCCGTTTCTGCCAGCCCGCCGCAGCCGCAGACCCAGGAACAGTACCAGCGTTTTCCGTAAAAATAGGTAAGCAGGGGTGTGATGACCAGGATAGAGAGTACCCCGAAGATGAGCATCCCAAGGCCGATATCCCCGGCATCGATAAAGGCGTTGACCCGATACCGTTCGAAGTTGTAATAGTTCAGGGGCCAGATGTTTTTCAGGTCATAATACGGAAGATCTCCATTGAGCCGTGCCATGATTTCGGGAATGATAAAGGCGAAAGCGGTTTGGAAAAACATAACACTGAGGGTTCTCAGGCGCTGATACCGGTTATGGCGGTACTTCCAAAGAAACTTGATCCCAAAGGCCAAAATGGCCAGGGTATATAAGGTGCCATACACAAACCACTGGCTGGCCGGATTGCCACTGAGGGCACGGCTCAAGGGGTCGAAAAGCGAAATCAACCCCCGGTTGGGTCCGTCTTGGACCAGGCCGAGGTACTCCGGAAAAAAATACAGCACGATGTAGAACCCGGTGAGTACAATCCCCAGTGCCCAGGCCCAAAGGCCCCGCCCGGAAATCGATTTAAACTGCACCCCGTGGTTCTTAATCCCCATGGGTTCCCCTGTATAGGTAGCCCAGCTGAACCCGATGACTCCCAATAAAATCCCGGTCAGGGAGGCGGTCAGCCAGAATCCCTGGTTTGGAAAATCGAAACCAAAAGTGGCAAGCAGAAGGATACATACACTCGAAAGCCCCAGGAATACCGCCAGCTTTTGACCACTTTTCAGACTTTTAGGAGGCCCGCCGGCCAGGGACATAGATTCCAGGGTTGTCATAGAATATGTTCGGTTTTAGAGGAAAATGCCTGCAAAATGTCGTCTTCGTAGCGGCGATACTGTTCCGGGTCAAAATTCGCCTCCCCGAGGCCCTCGAGAGCCTGATCTACAGTGAACTCATGGGTGAGCCAGTGGTCCACCACCTTATGCCGCAATCGGATTCCAAAACTATTGATTCCCAGGAGCTTTCGGGTTTTTATGTCGTAGGCTATGGTCAGGCATAGGAGTTCTTTGGGATGTCTCCAGTGAAAATGTTGCTCTTCGGGATCCCTGCCCCTAGATGCGGATACCCATCCATAGGTCTGGTATTCGATATCAAAGAATTTAGCGGAATTAAACCAGTGTCCCGGTTTGTATTCCATATCCTGCCCGCATAAGGTCCGGGCCAGGGTTTCACCCATCATTCGGCCGGTGTACCAAACGGCTTCCACCGCCCGCCGTTTTCCGATAGGGATGCGCTGCTGGGCACAATCGCCTATGGCATAAACATCGGGGATATTGGTTTGTAAATATCGGTCTACCAGTACCCCTTTGTCTGTTTCTATACCCGAATTTACAAGAAAACCAATATTGGGGCGCACCCCGGCCGTGAGGCCTACCAGGTTGCATTCGATTTGTTCGTCCTTGTCAGTGATGATGGCCCGGGCCCTTCCGGATTCATCCGAAAGGATTTCTTTCAGATTGGTGCCCAGACGCAGGTCTACATGGTGCTGGCGAATATGTTCGTTGATCATCGCCGATTCCCTTTCGGGTAGCACCCCGTTCCAGAAACTCGATTCGCGAACCAGGAAGGTCACGGGAATATCGCGGCTTCGAAGCATCTCCGCCAATTCAATTCCAATGAGACCTCCACCCACTATAACTGCACGCCGGCAATGCTTTTTATCCGGGGCATGGGCCTCCAGCGCTTCCAGGTCCTGCAGCGAATACAGCCCCTGAACCCCTTTGAGATCCTGTCCCGGCCACCCGAACCGATTGGGTTGGGAACCCGCGGCGATAATAAGTTTGTCGTAATTCAGGGCTCCACCACCTTCCAGAACGAGCGATTTCGAAGCCGGCACCACTGCATTGACTTTAGCCCGCTTGAGCTCGATACGGTTCTTTTTCCAGAAGGAATCCTCATAGGGCTTGGTGTGCTCATATTTCATATGCCCCATATAGATATACATCAGGGCGGTGCGTGAGAAAAAGTGGTCGCTTTCAGAGGAGATTACGGTTATTTTGTAATCCGAGCCTTTGCGAATATGCCGTGCAGCGGTAATTCCTGAAATTCCATTCCCAATAATTACAATATGCATGCCCGGGCTTTCTCGTTTTTTTATCAGTCGCAATGAAGTTACAAACTTAACAGTTCCGGTGGGCAATCTTGGATTAATATGTACCTTTAATTCCCGATGAAGCTTTTGGTATGAAGCAAATAACCTTCCTTTTTTTGCTCTTCTGTTACGGCTGTACTACCGCGCCCATTGAAAAAATCAATGGGGTGAGCTTTGTGGCTTCGCGCGAGCCTGCGGACCTGGAGCACATAGAGGCCCTTCGTACCATACATGCGGGCTATGCGGCTGTTATGCCTTTTGGGTTTATTCGTGAATTGGGAAGCCCTGAGATCATTTTTGACACCGAAAGGCAATGGTTTGGAGAGACCCGACAAGGTGCCCGGCAGTATATCGACCTGCTCCACAAGAATGGAATCCGGGTGATGCTCAAGCCGCAGCTCTGGATATGGCGGGGGATATTTACGGGGGATTTGGAGATGAACTCAGAGGAGGACTGGAAGCGTTTGGAATGGCAATATGCCGATTTTATTCTGACCTATGCGGAACTGGCAGAGGCGACAGGAGTGGGCCTGTTTTGTATCGGTACGGAACTGGAAACTTTTGTGAAGCACAGGCCGGCGTACTGGAAATGGCTCATCCGCAATGTCCGACAGCGGTATTCAGGAAAGCTCACCTATGCGGCGAACTGGGATGAATACAAACGGATTTCTTTTTGGCAGGATCTGGACCTTATCGGGATAGACGCGTATTTTCCGCTCTCGGAAGCCCGAAATCCCGGGGTAGCTGAGCTACGAGCGGGTTGGGCAAAATGGAAAGCCGAAATTGAGCAACTTCAGGAAGTCGTTGGCAGACCTGTCCTCTTTACGGAATTCGGGTACCGCAGTATGGATTATACCGCCAAAAAACCCTGGCTGGTCGATCGCAATGAGGAGGCGGTTAACCTGGAAGCCCAGGCCAATGCCAAAGAAGCCCTGTTTGAAGAATTCTGGTCGGAAGATTGGTTTGCCGGAGGCTTTGTCTGGAAATGGTTTATACATCATTCCAGAGCCGGGGGACCCGGGGACAATCGGTTTACGCCCCAGAATAAACCTGCAGAAGGGATTATTCGCGATTACTTCCAGAAGCACTGATTCAGCCCCGATTTTGAACATGTTTTTCGTAATATCGGTACAGCGCTTCGGGCGAGGCTCCAAAGAATTTTTTTAAATGCACTACAGCGTAGTGAAACTGCAGGCGATACGTGCCCTGTTCCTGATACCGGCGTGAGGAGGTCACAATCTCCGGGTTTAAGACTGTAAAGGTGTATTGCCGGTAGAGCCTTCCGATCAGTTCATTGTCTTCGTAGATCCTGTAGCGCTCATCATACCCCCCCAGGGCCTCGAACCAGATACGCGGCAGAAAAAGGGACTGATCTCCGCCCCGGCACAGGGGAATGTTCAGCCGGGTGCACCATCCAAAGGCGCTTAGCGTGCGATTGGAAGGTTCAAAGCGGAGTCTGAAACAGCCGGCCGTATCCCTTTTTTCAAGAGTTTTGAGAATTTCTGAATAAAAATTTAATGGAGGAATGGAATCTGCATGCAGGAAATACAGAATACGCCCCCGGGCTTTTTGAGCGCCCGCATTCATCTGAACGGCCCGGCCTTTTGGAGTGCTCAGAACAACAGCTCCCAATTCCCGGCCGATGTCCTGTGTGCCATCTGAACTTCCCCCATCCGCGATAATGATCTCAGCGTCTGGTGTGGCTTCCAGGTTTCCCTGAAGATAGGGCAGCAAAAACTTCAGACGAGGGGCTTCATTCAGCGTGGGAATAATAATGCTGAGCTCGGTCACAGGTCACTGTCATTTAAGGACCAGTCATAGGGTAAAAACCCAATTGGGGTCCCGTCCGGGATGGGCTTTTCCAGATAGTGATTGAGATATTCGATAAGAGAAGTATCATCAGCTTTAAAATCGGAACGGAACCATTTAAAAATCCTGGAGACTTCAGCCCGATCCGCGTAAATGGTATTGCGGTTTGTGTCGTTGATAAACTCCCGGGCGGCGCGCTCGAGCTGGGCTTCGATTTCCGCTTCTGTAAAGGCGTATTCAGGCAACTTCGGGCACGAAATAGAGGCACAGTTGATGGCAAAGTGAATTCGTGCATCGCCCATTTTTCGTAAAATTTTGTGTTCGATATCTCCTAGCGAAAGCCATTCAGTGCCTACTTGTACTCTTTTTTTTGCCCAGGGTCTGTCGATATCCCGGATGCTTTTTACCGGATAATTTTCCAGGATCAGGGCTACCGTCCCCGCATTGTACAGATTGACGTAATAGGCCATTCTCGCTCCGGGCGTCCAATCCTCTTGTGGAGGTTTTAGGGCGAGTGCTTCCAGATAAGACTTCAACCGCTGTTGATCTTTAAGAAGCCCTTTATAGTTAACCCTTCCATCGTCCTGAACATACTCTTGCAGCAGGTTTTCCCAGGGTGTGTGAAGAGAAATTGTCGATCTCCCGGGGGAAACCCTTTCGTCCTGCGGCAGCACGCTATGCGAAACCAAAAGAAGCGATATTAAAAAAACAGCTCGGAGCATAGGGCTGGACGGTCTGAGGAAGCTGCACTTCAGCTTCTTTATTTTTTCAAAATGATTTAGCAACAGCCTCCGCCTGTATAATGCCAGGTGCTCTCACTAACATAGATTTCCGCTGGGAGCTCGCTGAGGGCTTTGGCAGTCTTGTCGCAAACAGCCAAAGGTTGGTTCTGTAAGAGTATATGTCCCTTCTGATCGTCGTAGTAATCTTCATTGCCGTAATAGATGGCTGTTTTTCCGGTGAAGATACAGGGTCCATCTTCCGGCATCGGATCTTTGATGGCGGCCACTTCAATGGATTCAATCGGAATGAGTGAATCTACAGGATAATGGTTCGGACTGAGGACCCGGTACAGGCGTCGGGCACGTACTTCAATCGTGCCAAAACCGGTATCGGTCAGTATTTTGATATAGTCCTTAACCGGGATGCTGCCACTCAGACACAGGGCTCTGAGGCGGTCGTCATTGCGAAGGGTCTCACTTAAGGGGATGTCGCAAACCGGGTCACTCATCACCAGGCGACCCCGGGGTTTGAGCACCCGGTACATTTCTGCCACGGCTTTGCGCAGGTCTTCTTCCTTAAAAATATTGAAAAGGCAATTCTGAGCCGCCACATCCACACTTTGGTCCGGGACAGGCAGGTTGAGGGCATCTCCGTGGACCAGATCTACAAAATCTGAAGAAAACCATGAATTTTCGGCTTCGGCTATTTTAAAATTCTCCCGACTTGCCTGCAGCATTTCTTCCACGATATCTACGCCAATAACCCCGCCTTTTTGCCTCGAAAAATAGGCGAATTGAAGCAATTCCATACCACCACCGACCCCGGCATACAGAATCTTCGGATTGGCCGTGAGGTCCTGGGCAGATACGGTACTGCCACATCCATAATTCATCTCCTGCATCCGTGAGGGGATGGAGAGTCCCGGGAGCTGCCAGATCGGATTGGTGGTACAACATAACCCGATATCGGGTGTCAATGCCGCTTCTTTATACAGATCTGAGGTGGCTTGAAGATAACTCATAGGAGAAAAGGGTTTTAAAAGGAATTGATTTGTTGGTTTAGTAGCATTACGGGTACATTACTTACAGGCCATTACAAATTAAAGACTGGCAATAAGCCCCCGGAACAAGGTAACCATTTGGGGTTCTGTTTCATTGGCGATCTGAATGATCTCGGCGACATTCACAGGTGCCAGATGATCCGGGTCGCATTCATCGGTCAGTACAGAAAGGGCAGCAACCGGTAAATTCAATTGGTTGGCCACGATAACTTCGGGGACCGTACTCATACCCACGGCATCGGCCCCAAGGGTTTTAAGCATTCGGTATTCTGCCCGTGTTTCCAGCTGAGGCCCCGTAACTGCAGCGTACACTCCACTTCTGAGCGTAATTCCTTTTTCACGACTGATCCGGAGCAAGCCCTCGCCTAAAGCAGTATCATATGGAGCGCTCATATCGACAAACCGTTCTCCGAATTCCGTGACGTTTTTAAAAGCCAGAGGAGAGCCGCCCTGGAGGTTTATATGGTCTTCAAGAAGCATCATTTCTCCTTTCTTAAAACCGAGGTTTATAGCCCCTGCAGCATTTGAAATCAGCAGTTTTTGAACACCCAGGCCGTGCATAACCCTTATCGGGTAAGTAACTTCCGTAAAGGCGTATCCTTCATAAAGATGGAATCTGCCCTGCATGACCACTACTTTTTTACCTTCCAGTGTCCCGTATACGAGTTTTCCGCTATGGAATTCAACCGTCGCTAATGGGAAGAACGGAATGTTGTGGTAATGCGCGATTTTTGCGTCTTCTACTTCTTCTGCCATCCGGCCGAGTCCGGAGCCCAGGACAATACCTATTTCCGGATTTATAAAGCCTTTTCCCTTCAGGAATTCCAGGGAGGCCGATAGTTGTTTTGGAGTCATTTAATCTTTTTTAAAAAGGGTTCAAATACCGGATTTCCCGCGATATCCTCGTACTGATCGATATCATTTCGTGCCGGCAGTACGGCCGTTTTAAATTTTCGCAGGTCGTTCAGGGTGTCTTGAAGAACGGTTTTTGTGCCCCATGTTTTATTCTGAAAAATACCTGGTATGTTTTTTTTAAGTCCGAGAAGGTAATATCCTCCGTCCTCAGCCGGTCCGAGGACGGCTTCGTTTTCAGACAGGAGGTCAAAGGCATTCTGAAGATCGGAAGTGCTAAGATCCAGCAGGTCACTCCCAATGACAATTACTTCGCGGTACCCTGCCGTAAAAGCATCCTTAAAAGCCTGTTGCATCCGCAGACCTAAATCTGCCCCTTGCTGCAGCCGATAGTCAAAGGTATCCGCGTCCCAGATAGCACCATCGCCTATGGAGTCGCTGAAATATACTATTTTTTCGACTCCCGGAAGTCCGGCACATTGGGAGGCAGTATGTTGCAGTAGAAAAACGTAGATATCCAGGGCTGCCTGATCACCTATAGTGGCGGCCAGCCTGGTTTTACATTTTCCGGGAACCGGGTTCCGGGTGAAAATAAGGAGGGCGCGGGGAGAAGACTTTAACAAGACTTGTAGTCATTAAAACTACCCGCCTGTTCTGGGGAACAAAGACGGGTAGGTGTTCAACTACAAAGATATTATATAGAAAGCACAAATACCATCGGTCTTAAAGTTTGAGGGTGGAAGGAATCCGGATCGGATGCCTTTTCTCAAGCCGGGTTCCGATGCAGGAACCATGACCGATTGTGTTTCAGGGTATCGAATCTAGTATTCTACCAGGCGGGTAGCATAGATCACGATAGCCATAAGGTAAATCCAAAAGAGGATGGCTCCTCTATAGCGGTGTAGAGTACTGCTGAGCTGGTAAAAGGTCGAAAGGGTTGGGTTATTTTTCATAATTACTAGTGTTCGCGTAAAAGAGTCCGGTCAGGGGCACTTTACAAATTCTAAGATCTCGTCTGGTTTTCCCTTTATACAAAAGCGAAACCAGTAGCTATTCTGAATACGAATGCATAGACCACCGTAGCAAACATGGCAAAGCTGAACCAGGCAAAAGCCTTAAAGTAATTTCGGACTACAAAATTTCCAAGTTCTCTGAATGCTTCGAAATAAATGTCTCTAAGTAGTAATGTTGTTTTCATGATGTAGGATTTAGGGATTCATTTTCTCTGACAAATTTCAACCCTTCTATGATATCAGGCCAGCGAAATGGACTCACCCCTCGTTTTATCGATGAACTGCACTATCCCGCTCCAGTTATCGATAAAAAGTGCTTTTCAACGAAGGATTGTAATTTTCAAAGCTTTTGACGTGCGGGATAAAAAACCGATATACTGTGTTTTTACATAAAAAAGCCGGCCCTAACCTGACCGGCTCTTTACAACCAAACTAACTCAAACGAAGCTTATGAGATTATTGAGATACAAAGCTCCTGAATTCCTAGTCATATGAGGTTACGATAGTATTAAACTCAGGTTGTTAAAAGGGAAAGAATTCTAAGGGTCGGCTAAAATTGAAAGCAGTGCGGGACACTAATTAACGACCGCTGTGTGGAGCGCACTACTCCCATAAAGGTATTATGGCAAGGGGAAGCCACCCCCTCAGGACATGGCAGGCAGCCAAAGGCGCACTGAAGATTACGCCATTAAGGCGCTGTCTAAAAAAGCGTATCTTGAGGATTGTTATGGAATTTGATCTGGAAATACTGTTTTCAATCGCCAATACCTGGATTTTACCCGGCTGGCTGTTATTGCTTTTTGCACCGTCCTGGAAATACACCGGGAAAATTGTCTTTTATCTCATCATCCTGGTTCTGGCCGTCACCTACGCCGTTTTGTTGTTTGGGGATTTGGGCAGTTTCGACCCCGAGGCCGGGTCTTCCCTGGCAGGACTGACCAAAGCATTCTCAGGCCCCAAAGCAGCATTAATCGGTTGGATTCATTACCTCGCCTTTGATTTATTTGCAGCCCTTGTGATCGCCAAAGATGCGAAAAGGGTGGGGGTAAACCGTTTCCTAATGGTCGTCCCCCTGTTTTTTACATTGATGACCGGCCCCTTTGGATTGCTGCTTTATACCCTCATTCGCTATGGGTATACCCGCAAATTCCAGTACCCGTTTGAGGAAGATGTTGCACAACCCTGGAAAAGTTAATAAAGTCTGCCATTCCGGGCGTATTATGCCGAACCCATAAAACCGAGTGCCCGAAGCGGCTCTTGCTATCAAAGACTTACCTTCCCCCTGGGGGACAGTGAAGTTTCAGGTAATTGGTGTATAGCGTAGAGAGATGATCCCGGGTTCCCTCTCCTTCACGAAACCCGTGGGACCGGTTCGGATAGGGCATAAACTGAAATTGCTTGTTGTGTTTAATTAGTTCGTTAATGAGCAATTCCGCATTTTGATAGTGGACATTGTCATCCCCGGTTCCGTGTATATACAGCAAATTCCCCTCTAAATGCTCCGCATGGGTAACAGGAGAACCCTTTATAAAATCTTCTTTGTTTTCCCGGGGTAAGCCCATATAGCGCTCCTGGTAGATATTGTCATAGGTGAGCTGGTTGGCCACGGCTGAGAGGGAAATTCCGGTTTTATAGATATCCGGATGCTTAAACATTAAATTGAGAGTAGCTGAACCGCCACCGCTATGGCCCCAGACTGCCACGCGTTCAGGATCTACAAAATCCCATTTTAAAACTTCCCGGGCGGCCATAGCCTGATCCTGGATATTTACAACACCAATCTTTCTGTAGATGGACTTCCTCCATTCGCGTCCTTTGGGGGCAGGCGTACCCCTGTTGTCCAAAGAAATATAGAGATACCCGTCCTCAGCCATATTGCCCTGATACAACCAATTCCCTCCGACGCCGTAGGTGTCATTTACCGTTGTGCCCGCCGGTTCGGAATAGACAAAAAAGACTACCGGATATTTTTTGGAAGGATCAAAAGGGATCGGTTTTACCATCCACCCATCCATTTCAACCCCGTCTGCCGTGGTGATGGTAAAAAACTCCGTGGCCGGCTCCTCTTCTATGTTTTTTAGATTATCCGTAATACTTTCCTCCGGGGTCAGGGCTTTGTGGTTGGAGACGGTTATAAATTCCTTCGCAGGCGGGGTATAGTGATTTGAAAAACTATGCTGGGCGTAGGTGCCATTTGAAGAAAAGGAATAATCGTGTGTGCCCTGAAGGCTTTCCGGGCTTAGCCTGTCATTCTTGCCTTTTCCATTTAGTTTGGATCTATACAAATACTTCTGGGTGGCATTATCCGGGGAGGCCAGATAATACACATATCCTTCTTTCGAATTGATGTGCTTGACATCCATCACGTCGAATTCCCCTTTGGTGATCAGAACCTCGGGTTTTCCCCCTAAAGAAACCTCGTATAAGTGCCTCCATCCGTCTTTTTCAGAAGCCCAGAGAATACTGTTTGGTTTTTCCAGGAAACTGAAGCTATTGGTGTAGTCTATGGCGTAGGGGTTCCCCAGTTGAAACATATCTACCCAGGCCTGGTCCGATTCTTCATAAATGGATTCTGCCTTCCCACTGAGGGCGTCTGCCTTATAGAGGGTACTCTTGTTTTGTTTCCGGTTTAACTGCTGGAGCAACAGCGTGCTGGTATCCGGAATATATTCCATTCGTACCAGATAATTCTGGGCGGGGTCTCCCGGGATATTCATCCAGGTAGTCTGAGCATTGGAGAGTTGTACGACCCCTACCCGGCAGGCCGATGGAGTTTCCCCAACTTTAGGGTATTCCAAAGGGATGAGTTGTGAGTAGATCGAATCCGTATTGTCAATCATGTAAAACTTCTTTATCGCACTGGCATCGATTTGCCAGTAGGCTATAGATTGGCTGTCCGGACTCCAGCGAAAGCCATCTCTACAGAAAAATTCTTCCTCATAAGCCCAGTCAAAAGTCCCGTTGATTAAAGTAACGGTACCGTTAGTGGTCAGGGGTTGAATGCTGCCGCTTTGGTAGTCTTCGCTGTATATGTTGTTTTCCGAAACATAAGCGATTTTAGTGCCATCCGGGGAGAATTTGGCAAACATCAGGGAGGCAGGCGGAAGGCCTTTCCCGAGTTGCTTCAGCGTATTGGTTTTAAAGTCAAAAACCCAGTAATCTCCTTTCGTGTTTAATCTCCAAACCCGCTGGGTATTAGTAAACAGGAGTATTTTTTGCTGATCTGATGAGAACGAAAAATGGGCAACTTCAAGGGGCTCTGAGCTGCCTTGAGGGGTGAGTTGTGTCCTGGAAATGATCGTTTCTTCCTCATGGGCGGGCAAGGTATAGGTTTTGAGCTCGTTGTTTTCCAGTTCAAAATAGGAATCCCCATCGTTGGTCCAGTTTACCTGAGACTGCCCCCGAAAGCCAAGGGATATTAAAAAAACAAGGACGAGTATTTTTAAGGTAGCTAGATTCATTATTCAGTTGGTTTGGTTTTTTAATGCGTTCAGGATTGCTCCTTTTGTTTATTTCTGATAGGCTCCTGAGGAGTATGTCAATTCGTAACTATGGGTGTAAATTTCAAAAATAATCCCAAAAGGGTCCTCCACATAAACCATTTTATACGGTTTTTCATCAGGGTAGTATTCTCGTATAGGCATGCGTTGTTTCCCTCCGTTTTCAACGATTTTCCGTGTTAAATTTTCAATATCCGGGTCTTGTACGCAGAAGTGGAACAGGCCGGTGTTGAAGGGGTTGAAGTCAGGGGCTTCTTTAACCCCGTGAGGAAACGAGAATAATTCTATACCAATACCATCTGAAGTAGACATATGGGCGATCTCGAATGCTTCCCATTCTTCGCCGAACACATCGATACACATTTGACCGATGGCAGTTTCCCGTTCCTTCAGGACTTTGGAAGGCGGCATAATGATGTACCAGCCCATCACATCCCGATAAAATTCTACGGCCTTTTTTATGTCCGGCACGGTGATTCCGATATGCGAAAAAGATTTTGGGTAATTCTGTTGAAGCATAGTGATTGGATTTTAATTCGTTTCCGAAGGGACTGTAAAGACGGGGCAGGGGACTTTGAAGAGGCGCTTTAAAGCGGAAGGTTTCGGCTAATCGTCCGGTGCGTCGAGCTGTTCTTTAAAAACAAGCATCCGGTTTTGGAGCTGCTCGTTCTCTATTTCAAGATTTTTAACCCGGGCCTCCAGGGCTTCGATTTTAACCAGAAATTGTTGTATCTCCATTTCAAGTTTCTGAATTCTCGCTTCCTTGCTCGGATTCATGTTGCATCCGGACAAAAACATCGATAGGGTCGTAATGAAGACTAATTTTTTGATCATGGTTTCATTTTTTAAACCGCCGTGTTGCAGCACTCAGGCCATTCCCGTAAAGTTAATTCACTTTTGTTGAATAGGACTTGTAAGTGGGTTTTTGTGAAGTTGCATCGGACAGGGGACCTGAGTGCAAAGGGTCAGGCCTGTTCAGAGGTAAGGTTCTACGCTTGATTACAACTTGTGTTGAGGTATTTCAGGGATAGGGACCCAATCCGCTAGGAGGGTGTCCGGGAATTGAAAATCCGCCGTTTAATAAGAGTATAGACCACAGGAACGAAGGCGATCATGATGTAGGCCAGATAAGCCACTTCCAGACCGAAAAAGTGATCCAGGATAAGGAAGGGTACAGCAATGAGTACCGTGGCTATTAGAATCAACAGGAGCAATGTGAAAACATTGAAGGAGCCTTTGAATAGATTTTTTGTCGACATGTTACGCGTTTTTTCCCCGGGCACGTCATTTTAAAATTGGCAATACGTGCCGAATAAAAAGCCAATTCCTTTTCAAGATAGCGAAAATTATTGAGTACAAGGGTAAACTTCCTTAGGCGGGAGGCCTGAAGTTGGCTAACGTCATTAGTATTTGGATCTCTTTATCATAAACCCAATAGAGAGGACAAAGGCAATGAAGTAAACAATCGTCAGGGCCGGTTGTTCAAAGGTCAGATTCTCAAAGTCGAATTGACGAATCAGGGCACCCCCCAAAATCAGGATCATAACCACTGAAAAAAAGTTGGGGACGATTTTAAACTTCACAATTGAATTGTTTTAAAAGTTTTTCTGCTTTGGTCAAAATCTCTTTAGTCTAATGTGTTCTCACGGATCTATTGGAGCTCCTTGTAATCCCCTAAATTTGGTTTGCGCCTTCCAAATTCGGACGACCTTTATTGTTCTTTCAGTTTGCGAATTCGCTCCAATTCTGACCGCAGTTGCTGCAGTTCGTTTTCTTTTTCCCTTTGATCTTCGAATTCCCTGGACTCCACATTTTGAAGGCTTTTTTGAATTTCAGCTATGGCATCCTCATAGCGTTTTTGTTGTTCGTAGAGCTTAATTTTTAAACTGCGGGCCCATCCATTATTCGTATCCAGTTCAATAGCTATATCGGCTAGTTTCAGGGCGTCGTTCAAATTTTCGCCTCTGTAAAGCCAGTACTCGGCTGCCCCCGCATAAATATCGGAGTCCTTATTTTTTTGGGTCAGCAGTTCTTCTGAGATCCATTTTTCTAAAGCTTCATCTGTAGTTGTTTCAACATCAAAGCCGATTTGAATATTCGCCCAGGAGAGAAAAATTCTTGCATCATTCGGGAGAATTTCGATATCAAAATTCAAGGTCTCGTAAAATCTCTCTGTTGACCGTGGGGTAGTGACAATTTGCGCTACATCTTTTTTAGGGTCGTAGGCAGAAGTCCCGTAGAGCTTGGTGTCTTTATTGAGGATAACGGTCCATTCAGTTTCCCCGGGTTTGGTCAACAGGGCGTACTTACCGGCCTCAATCTTTTGTCCACCCACAACGACATTCGTATCAAAACTAATTGTGGTACAATTTCCGGCTCCGGTGCGCCACAGTTTATTCCAGGGAACGAGTCCTCCAAATACTTTTCTGTTTCGAGCCGCAGGTCTTTCGTATTCTATTTCTATATGGGTGTAACCCACATTTTGGATAATCTTTCCTTTCGGACTCAGGGAAGGATACGGATAGGCTTCATACTGGGCATGGCTTCCCCAACTGATTAAGATTAGCAAAAGTGTAAAAACAGATCTTGGCATTGATAGTCAGATGTTTTTGTGCGGGACGCCAAAGCGTTCATCCCGAGCCTTAGGTAAAGAAGCTTAAATTATAGTTTTTCGGTTTGTGCTTTAGCAGAGGTCTAAGTCAAGCAAAGCAGGAGCATGCCAAGAAATTGTTTCATACTCATTTCTTTGTAAGAGATCCCAATCGTTCCCCCATAAGCATATGTTTGTACGTCTGGCCATCCGCCTCCATGGGGGCTTCCAATTGGAATTGTACATGCTCCTGGAAAATCATTACAAAATCCGATCCCCCGAACGCAAAATGCCCCAGCATATCCCCTTTTGCAACCGTTGTTCCGGGGGTGAGGTTACCTTCAAAATTTACAGAACCCACAACACCCATACCGATTGGCAATAGGGCGACAAGGCCATAATCTTCGGTTTCCAGGATAAGGGATCCGCGTGTTTCCACAGATTGCCATCCCGTTTTGGAGGTGGGATTAAAGGCATACCTCTTGTTTTCACTGTCCCACCAAAGCTGCCCACCCGTGGGGTTGATACCCTGAATGATTCTCAGCTCTTTAACAGTGCCACCTAAGGGGAAGTGATACCTGTGATAATCATTGACATTTAAGAATGAATGGGTGAGGGTGCCATTGGCAAAGGCCTCTTTGTATGCACTATGGTCACCGATCAGGGCGGATACGGACTTCAGGGTGGCAGATTTTACGGGAACTCCCGCCTGGTCCACGAGGTTGGAATTTCCATCGATCGCCCATATACCCTGGGGCTGTGAATCTGCAAAGGCTACGACAACCGAATCTACATCCACACTGGCAATAGGCCGCATCTCAGAAGACTTCAAATACCGGGCAAAGAACTCATTGAAAGTCTTCCAGTTTGAGGGATCTTCATACCAGCCATGTTGCAGGCCGAAATTGGGATCATTTAGAGCCAGTTGATAGTGGGCTTCATTCCAGGACGCTTCCGTATCGAGGTAGTTGCCCCAGGTTTTACTAAAGGTGGTTAACCATTTAGCAAACGGCCCGTAGTATTGTAAAGAATTGTTTACCAGGCCTTTTCCCTCGAGCTCGGGGAGGGGCTGGTCTATAAGAAAATAAAAAACACAGAACCCCTGAAATATGTTGTCAAATATTTCGGGATACGTCTCTTTCTCGAGAAGAGCCCACGGCATGGTGGTTTCCGCCCACGTTATGAATTCATAGTACTCTTCCAGGGTCTGGACCGGGTTTGTATTTCGGTCCGGATTTATCGCTTTGGCTTTGGCTATCGAGGCTTCCAGCATGGCCTTAAGGGCCGGGTCATTGTCCAAAAGCGTTATCAGTTCTTTTGTGGCCTCTCCGTATTCGACCTTTTCGGAAACCCCGCAGGAAGATAAAATCAGACTGAAGGAAAGGAATAACAGAAGGTTTCGCATTGTTCTCATCATTTGAATTTTGGTTTAATTATCACATTGGTTTATGTCCGGTTCATGAACCGCCTTCGGATTCAATTTTAAGCAAGTGCATAATCTCCCGGGCATTTTTCTTAATCTCGCTCATTTCGTGGAAGGCTCTGATTCTATAGGAATCCTGAATTACGCTCAGTCTACAGCCACTTTTGCCCAGTCCCAGCCTTCAAGCCCCACCTCGTTTACCGCTTTAATATAAACAGTACTGTCGTCTTTCAAACCATCCAGGATAATAGTCGTATCCTCCGATTCAGCAGTCTGCCATTGCCCATCGGCTATTTGATAGCGAACCAGGTAATGGGATATGGAAAGCTCAGGAGAGGTATCCCACCTGATTGCATAAGTGTCTTTTCCCTGGGATTCCACTTGTGCTCCTGTGAGCCTGGACGGGCTGGAGGCGAGTAGTATTAAAGTAGCTGCGGTGGTCTTGGCGACTTCGGTGACCAACTGGTGATTCACGGTTTCGAGATTGTCGTTCCACTGATGATAATAGGGATTTCCTAAAACGGGATAGGATCCAATACCCCCAACAATATCACCATACGCCTCATAATAAGCGTGTGCATCGGTGTTTTTGTAGTAAAAGGCATCATAAGTAATCATATCTGTAAAAATGGAGGCCGCCGCGTGCTGGATATCACGAATCCCCTCATTGGAATACCTGATAGTGTTGTCCAGCCTGCTGTTATTGGCCCAGCCTACCATGTCGTTGTTTAGTGCTCCGACGATTTTTATTTTATTCTCAATAGCCTGACGCACAAATTCCCGACTTCCCAGAAGTCCCGCTTCTTCTCCTGTAAATGCCAGAAACATAATGGTGCATGGCATGGGATTCTTAGCCATTATTCTTGCAGCTTCAAGCAGCGCAGCGGTTCCGGAGGTGTTGTCATCGGCTCCGGGTCCATCCTCCACAGAATCATAATGACTGCTGACAACATAGACTAACTCCGGGTTCCTTGTTCCTTTTAGAGTGGCGATTACATTTGCCGTCTTTCCATTGTATGTTTCCATGTTTGGAGTGAACCACTGAAGTTCCGGGTTGTACCCAAAGGATATAAACTGATCATATATGTATTGGCTTGCCAGATCATTTCCAGGCTTTGAAATGTACTTTGATCCGAATTTGAAGAGTTCGGATTCGTATTTGTATATGCGGTGTTCAGATGCATTGGCTACTATATTTTCTACCTCAGCCTTAATGTTGGCATATAACCTTTGTCCATTTTCCTTAAGGTACTCTTCGCTTTGTATGTTCGAATCAATCCTGCCCAGCAAGGATTCTTTACTGATTTTTTGATTCAGATCCAGCAGGTAAATTCCGCGTTCCGGAGATATAGTGTTTCCATCTCTTTCAGAAACAATAAGGATTTTGCACCCTGAAGGATCAATTTCCCACTGGTATTCCGGCGCAAAAGTTCGTACGGTATTGTTATGAAAGAGTTTGGTGACCACTCCGGTGGTAAGGTCATACATATAGGACCTTCTGTGCCGTCCTTCTCCTTTCGCGGCAATAAGCCGGTCTTCATCGAGAAATTGAGGAAACCTGTCGTGTTGAATTTCCTGTGATACCTGGGTGATATTTCCCTCCAGGTCTGATACGTACACGTCATAATCACTCTGCTCCATCATGCTAAATGCAACTTTGGTGCCTGAGGGTGAAAGTACAGCATCCTCAAGTCGCTTCGCAGTTCTGATAATTTCATAGGTATTGCCGGGATCGCTGTTTTCTATAACGCGGAGGGCCTTTTCTGCCTCCTTTTGAATCTCAATTAAGATATGAGTATCGCTATAATCCTGAAGAGAGCCTTCCACTTCAACTGCTTGCTCCGTATTGAGATTATAAATACCAACACTGCTCTTTTTTTCCGCATTCCCATAAAACAGATAATCTCCACCCAGGGCTAAACTGGGTTTCTCAATGTTTGTGGAATGGACCTCGGAGAGTTGATTACTAAACAGGTCATATCTATAAATTGAAGAATGCGCACGCTCAGGTTTAGTGCCAACCAGGTATAAAGAGCGGTCATCCTTTGAAAGGACAAACTGAGTGGCAATCACTCCCTGAAGATTTAATTTTCCGGGCTTTTTATTCCCTTTTTGGGTATATATATAGGTGTTTGCATTAATTACCTCATTATACGGATCCATAACTTCGTAATACTCCGCCCAGGAGGTTACGGTTTTCATCCCTTCGACCCTGACTTGCTCCGCTTGCTGAACGGCCTCGTTCATATCCGTCTTTTCGAAAACCCTCACATCCCCAGCCAGCTCAAGGTTTTCTCCATGAACGCTAAAGACTTCGCGATTGGAGGCCAGGTCTATCACTTTTGAAATTGCCCCTTCATCTGTACTCTTTGAAAAGATGATATACTTTCCATCTTTCGAAAATTTCATGTTCTTGCCATCCGGGGCCACCTCTTTTACCTCAAAGAGTTCTCCGGTTTGAAGGGCGATACGTTCAAAGTAGGCTTCCCCATCGGTACCATTGAGAATAGTTTTAAAGGATGTGAGGGCATCTAAATAGTCGCCTTCAGACCAATTGTCGACGGCTGCATCAAAGGTTTCCCGGGTTTCCTGGGCGTAGATACCGCAGGTTAATGTCAGGGAGAATAATACCGGTAATACCTTCATAATAAAATGGTTATGTTGGTTTAGAACTATCAAAAAATAGACAATTCAGATTTGGTGGTGAACTCTTCAAGAAATCTCATTCCTTTAAATGAATTTCCTTTTTCATTTAATTTCGGACTCCACACGGCAATGGAATACTCATTTGGATGTACGGCTACTATTCCTCCTCCTACTCCGCTTTTTCCTGGAAGTCCTACTTTGAAAGCGAAGTCGCCGGATTGGTCATAAAAACCACAAGTTTGCATAAGTGCATTAATCCTTTTCGATTGGCTTTTGGTCAGTATCTCCGTGTTGTTTAAAATATTGCGACCGTTGTTTGCTAAAAATAAGAAAACCTCTGAAAGTTCCCTGCAGTTCATTTCCAGAGAGCAAAGATCAAAATAGAAATCCAGAACATCTGAAGGCTCGTTTCTGATATTCCCGAAGGACTTAATAAAATTGCATAACGCGACATTTCGAAATCCTACGGCACTTTCTGATGCGGCAATTTTTTCCGAATATTTTAATTCGGGATTGTTGGCAGTAGCTCTTACAAAGGCAAGAAAGTCTTCTTTCGGATTGTCCAGATTGCTGAGAAGCACATCGCAAATTACAATGGCTCCGGCATTCATAAATGGATTTCTTGGAATACCATGATCGGTTTCAAGTTGCACAAGAGAATTAAAAGCTGTGCCGGAAGGTTCCACGCCGAGTCTTTCCCATAATTTTTCGCCGATGATTCGATATCCTAAACTCAGGGATAAAACTTTTGCGATACTCTGAATAGAGAATTTGTCATAATAATTCCCAATACCAAAACTAAACCCATCCACAGTTGAGATGTAGACGCCGAAATTTTCTGAATCCACATTTGCCAGCTCGGGAATGTAGGTGGCTAAGTGCCCTTTATCCTCTAGCTTCTCAACCTTTAAATAGACTTCTTCTATGATTTCTTTAAAATTCATTTTTCGTCATTGGAATTTTAAACAACTTGTATTCTGGGTGATGGCTTTATTAATGCTTAAGCGGTTCAACAGGAACTTTTTTAGTCTTACTCAATTTAAAGAAATTCCCGGTGTTGAGTACTGCCAGGAAGAGGGCTCATCCATAGTTTTACGGTTGTTACTTTTGAAGTTCCTGCTCTATGAGTGTAATTAATTCCAAAGCATTCTCTTTAGTAGAAATATGACGGTTACCAAGGGCGGAAGACCAAATTTCAACATTTTTAATCATGCCCTGCAAGTCCAAATCCGCTTTAAGTTTATCGTAGTTTCGAATATGTCTAAAATACCCAATATCGATTAAGGTTTGATTACTTCCTTTGTTTATTAGAGACTCAGGCATGACATCCAAAGGCAATTCTTCATTTCCCATATAGGGGGTCATAGCCGTTTCGAGAAGTACTTTATTATACGAAATGCGTTCGCTTTCAAAAGTCAAGAGATATTCATAGCGGTCTTCATAGAGATCTGTAATCTTATTTCTAAGATTGGTGTTCATAATTAAATCTAAACCTTTGGATTGCAATAATTTATATCCATTTCTCTTGCTGCTGAAGTGGGGATATGCACTGAGATAAGAGAAATAATACCCTAAAGAGTCGTGATACGGAATGTTCTGCTCAAGGGCCTTCAGCATCATCTTACTCGATATGGATTTATTTTGAAGTGTCGCTATATTACTCTCAAAATCAGTCAGGTCATACGTAAGATTATCCCGAATTTCTGCAAGAAGTAATTGTTCGCTTTTTCTTTCTTTTTGATATTCATTCCAATTGTTAATCTGAAGGGCGATCAAAATTCCAATAACCACAAGGACGATTTCTCCAAGGGCATACAGCAGGTATTTGTTGACCTTGTTTTCGGTAAGCAATCGTTGGCGGATGTGTCGAAAAAATTTGATCATGCAGGCTCGGGGTTAATGTTACTTGCGGGCGTTATACATCATACTTGTTTAATTATTAGTTTACTCATCGTAATTATTCCGATAATGAGTATAAAGAACAAAGACAGTCTTCGGAATTTGGATTGAGGGATATAGGCCAATATCTTCTTTCCAAGAAAGGACCCCAGGATACCAATCACAAACAAATAGGGCACATATTTCAGGTCGTGCCTGTGAATATATCCATTATTGTAGTACACTATTGTTCTTGAAAAGTCTATCATAAAATCTATAAAGGCAGAAGTTGCTATAAATACACTTTTTTCTAAATTAAAGGCCGCCATAGTCAAACCTCTGATGGCTCCTCCTGTACCTAATAACCCGGCAGAAAATCCGGAAAATGAACCTCCGATAATTGCATTTTTTGTGTTTGGAGATATAACGATTTCTTTTTTGATCAGAAATAACAGACTAAATCCGACTAAGAATATTCCTAAGAAAATTTCTAAAATGACACTGTTTAAAATCTTTGAAAGAAATCCTCCGACGATAACAAAAACGACTGATGGAATTCCAATTGTCCATAATAATCTTTTATCCAGCCCTTTTCTAAACAAAAATATTTTGCTCAGATTACTTGAAAGATGAAATATTGCGGTAAGGCCAAGGACAGAATAGAAGTCAAAGTAAAAGTTAGCCAGGGGCACGAAAAAAACGGAAGAGCCAAAACCACCTATGGTCCCGATTATTTCAGCGATCAGAGCTAAGATTATAAAGAATACATTAACGTCTTTCATCCGGATTCTTCTAACGCATCGGCAACTTCGATTTCTACTGGCGTATTACCGGGCAATAATTCCGGCTTTGATGCCATTCTCCAGGTCAAAACTATCACCCACAGAACCGACAACGGCGTCCTTGCGATCCAGGGCCATCAACTCTCTCAGGGTGTACAGGGCATTGATTCCGGTGCAATGGGATCCGATAATTTTTGAAACACCATAATCCTGTAGTTTGCCTGCCGTCCATTCTAGTTGATCATCACTGGCACTGAATAAATGGAAGCCGCCAATAATGGTGAATACCTTTTCCTGATTGATATGTGCACTTATGTGGTCCAGGGTGTTCACCAGACCGGCATGCCCGCATCCGGAAATCAGGACAAATCCATCCTGTGTATCCATCACCAGGGACTGGTCTTCCGGTATGTTATCTTCGACGATGCCATTAGCCGTTTCAATTTTACCATTTCCAGACCAATTTCGTTCATCGTGTACCCTTTTGATGGGCCCCGTTATCCATACGCCCGGGAATAATTCGCGCTGCTCTGAATACACAATAAACTCAACGTTGTCGGATTCCAATGCCGCTTTTGTGGCCAACAGTATATTATCAGAATTCACCCTTTTGCTAAAGATTCCCGCTCCCACATGGACTCTTTTGAGGGCATTGGGATTGCGTTTTTTCAACTCATTTCTCAGCGTGAGAAGCCCGCCGGTGTGGTCCCAATGGTTATGGCTTAGAAAAACGTCCTCTACACTCGGAGAGATCAATGCCCATTTCATTGGCATTTTGCAAAACAGTCTCCGGTCTGGCTCCGGTATCGAATAGTATTTTCCTGCCATCTCACCTCAACTAAGGCCGAGTATCCCCATTCCCCGACACCTTTTCCGTTGACCACCATGGTGGAAAGGGTGGTTACCTTTAATGTAGAGACTGGGTTTCTTTTCTGCTGCCCGATGAGTAATGGGCTGTTCAGGAGTATTGTGATTATGAGTATTTGATATCTTTTTAGTGCCATATCTTCAATTAATTTGTTCTAATATACCTTCTAATATTTCATCCTTTTCATCGAGCAAATGGTCTTTGATCAATATATCCGGAATTACTCCCTGTTCTTTGGTGCTTCCATTCACACGAATGATATATCCCTTGGCGATCTTTACAGGTATTCCGGTATTAGGGAGTGTGTATTGAAATTGTGAGGCATACAAGGATGGATAATCACCTGTTTCTTCCCCAACGATAATCCCTAACTTATAATCTTGTATCTGAGCAGCTGTTACGGCGGATTGAGAATAGGATTGTCTGTTTACCAAAACGTAAACGTTTCCGACAAATCTCTTGTCTTTTAGTTGCGGTTGGTATTTATCAAACTCATAAGGGAAAATCTCATCATTATCCCGTTCCAGGATTTCTCGAAAATAAACAAGAGTGGTGTCGTTGTTTTTCCTGGTATGTTCTTTAAGAAGTTGACTGGTTTTTAGTGTAAATCTGGAATTCCATGTAAAGGGTTTGTCCGCAAAATAGGAGATTAAATAATCACTAAATGAATTATCGCCACCCGCGTTGTTCCTGAGGTCAATAACGAGGTTATCACTGTTTTTATCTGAAATTTCTACGAAAGCAGAATCAACAAAGTGCTGGTATTTTTCTTGATCACCTGAAAAATCCCCGGGGTTTAAATAGGCGGTATTATCATAGAATTTTAACTTCATTTGGGCATTGAGCACTTCATTTCTTTTCGTCTCGTAATCCTCTATTAAATCTGCGCCTTCTAAGGAGTATTTTTTGATCCTCCCATTAATCTTTATTTCCACTTCAAAATTTTCCTGTTTTCCAAATACCTGCCAGTACAACCTTGGAAATGAATACATTTCTATTTTGGCATTCTTTAAGTAAGGCCGTTCGGCAGATAGCTGCGGATATATTTTGCCCATAATTTCCGAAATCGGCTTGCCGTTAATTTTAAGTATCTCCTCCGCACTTAAGACGAGACTATCATTTCCCGACCAGTTTTTTCTTATTAAAGCTTTATCACCTTCAAAAGCAATTTCAAGTGGAAAAACCGTTCCTCCGGCATACGCATATTCTCTATAGGATTGTCCGGGAAAATCAATTTCTGTATGGCCGGTATTGATTACAGAAATAAAGCGCTGAAAGATATTGGTGGTCTCTAATAGCGATATGGAATCCTGGTTAAGCTCACCTTTGGCCCTTTGATAGGCTGCTTCAAATTCTTGTGCTGTAGTATATGCGTATAGATTGTAATGCGCCTCTTGTAATGATTCTCGTAAAACGTCTAAGTCAGCTCGAATTTCCTCTTTGGAAAAACTGGTATTGGATTGTCCGTAAGACTGAAACAATAAGAAAAACAAAAGGGTAATTAGAATTTCATTTTTCATTTGAGTCATCTAATATTTGTTTTTTAAACTACCCACAATAGCCTGGTGAAGTAGCGGTTTTTGTTGTAGAAGGGCGACAGACTGGCCGATCTCTGAAACCTTCTATTGGACAATTGAATCGCATCCGGTCTTCTAAAGAATTTTTGTCATTTCTCAGCGGTTAATGACAGGGAAGCTCAGCGAAAGGTATAAAGGGGCGTGTAAGTGCAGTCTTATATCCGTTATAGCTCAGTTAATTATAGTGTTTTTCTTTTGAAAATACTATATAAAAACTAAAACTAAGGTCAATACTATTCCTGCCATGGAGAAGTACAATCCTTTTTTAAAAATGGGCATTTTCGGCGTATACATCCAGAAGGCGGAAAGCACAAAAAACAGCAGGGAAGCCCCAAAAAAGATATTTAGAAAGTATACGGGACTCTCTGTGGTGGCCTTGTGGAGTCGTTCCATCTTCTCCAGCACAAAGGGCAGTTCCATTTTTTTTACCGTAGCCAGCCCGGTTTTTTGATCGTAGGAACCGTCTTTAAAAATGAGTACATCTCCTTCTTTCTTTTGAATAACCACGGCCATTCTGAGTTTAGGACTTAACTCACCTCCGGTTAGATCGGGTTCGAGCTGATGCTCAACAATGGCTTCTTTTTTTAAGAAATCCGTTTCCCGGAAAATCATTACAATACCGCTTAGGGCATACATCGCCATAATACCGGCCAGGAAATAACCCAAATACCTGTGAATTACTCGTATCTGAAATGAAAATGGTGTTTTGCGCTTTCCCATAGGTTATCTGTAGTCGATTTAAAGGGGTATCGGATTAGTTTGCATTGCTATTGCTTGTAGTTAAGCCCAAAACCGAATTCAAATAAGGGGTTTTCACTGTCGTATGGGACATCTGTTTTTTGATTATAAACCGCTTCCATAGATGAGGGTAATTCAAAAGGCAATTTCCCTTTGGGGGAGGCGTTGCCAAAAAGCACTTCACAAACGGATTGATCACTTGCTCCGTAGTCTGCAATTACGGCCTGTGCAGCGGCGGTTATTTCGGGGATCACTGCAGGGCGGTCCAAATAAATATTAACCACGGTAGGAACCGTTTTTAAGAGCCTGAGAATTTTTTGTTTTTCATCCCCTTTAAAATCTAAATCGCCGTGATGAAAGCTTTTTGCAAAGGGCACATTTGTTTCGGCTGGGGTCCAGGGCGTATTGATACGGATAATGGCCAGGTCTGCCTCTTCAGGGGTAGGGACAACCTGTGCATATTTTGCTACTGTGGTGCTGTCCATGTTTTCTATATAAACCTTCATACTGTTTTGAGCAATTGGAAGCGTTTCCGCTGTGTTTTTCAGCAAGGTCATAGACTCTTTTTGCGTACGTGCCCCAAGGGCTCTGGAAGACTCCGTATCCAAGACCGAGTCTATTTTGGATTCATCGACGAAAGGATTGTCAAATAATCCGAGCTGAAACTTTTGCCTTAACAGGCGGGTAACGGATTGATCGATTCTTTCTTCAGATATTTTTCCGGCTTCAACTAGTTGTATGACTAGTTCCGGGCGGTTTTCCCCCCCAAACTGATCGCAGCCCGCTTCGATTATTTTTTGAGCTCTTTCCACTGCATTTAAATCTTCCACGCCCCAGGCTCTGGCCTTCCAAACGGCATCAGGACCCACGGGCCGATCCGTAATTAAGCCCCAATCCGTGCAGACCACTCCGTCGTACTTGTATTTTTCTCTCAGTAATGTGGTGATAATAGCCTTGTTGTAGCTCATGGCCACGTTTTCGTCTGTCTGGTCGGTAGGAACTCCGTAATAAGGCATAATAGCCGCAGTATTCGCCTCAAAAGCGGCTTCAAACGGAATAAGGTGGTAATCAAAATTATCCCCCGGATAGATCTGGCCTTCCTGGAAGGAAAAATGGGGGTCCAAACCATTTTTTTGAGGCCCGCCACCGGGAAAATGTTTGGTCATACAAGCTACTCCTTCAGATAAATTCTCGCCTTGTAAACCTTCTATATAGGGTTTCACCAATCGAGCCGTGAGTTCGGCATCCTCGCTGAAGTTTCCACTAATCCTGGACCACCGTGGCTCGGTAGCCAAATCAATTTGAGGATGTAAAGCTTCACGAATACCTATGGCTAAATATTCCTCTCTGACGATATTGGCAAATTCGCGGACTACGTCCTCATCGCCAAGGGCTGCAAAACCGGGCATTTCGCAAAATTGAGTGAACCCCGTCGCCGCCATACCGATTACATTTTTCCCAAGGTGATGGCGGGGATCTGATGCAATGGTCACTGGGATACCCAAACGCTTCGATTCGGCTTCGCGCTGTACATTATTATACCATTTTGCGAAAATTTTGGGATCTGCCGGGATATCCCAAATATTAAAATGGTTCATTTTAAGCGAATCCATATTGTAGACCACCGAATTCATCCTGGCTGCAGGACCTGCAAGCGCTTTTTGGCCATCCGGTAAACCATCCTCACTTACAGGAGCTCCATTTATGAACATCATTCCGGCTTTTTCTTCCAATGTCATTTGACTGAGCAGATCCGATATCCGCAGATCCGTAAGTTGTGTCACATCTTCATAGATATCCAGAGCTCCATTGCCATTGAGATCCCTGAATTGAACGGCATTGTCGTCTGATACGATCTGAGACTCTGCGATAACCAGGGCGGGTAGTTTTACCTCTTTTTTCGTTTGACAGGAATTTAGAAGTATTAGAGTGAGGAATGAATAAAGGGTATACTTCATTAGTGACAGTATTTAATGTGTTAATATGACACGTCAAATATACAAATCAATTTGTTATATTGACACAATAGAAAAATCACGCATGGATAAGGAATATCTTACAGACGATTTAGTTGCGAGAATCCGCACTTTTGTCCCCGGAATTTCTTTGGACTGTGTGGTTTTTGGCTACAGCGAGGGAGTACTTAAGGTATTGCTGCTTAAGTATTACGATGTGGAAGCGTGGGGACTCCCCGGCGGGTTTTTACAATCAGATATGGAGATGCACCAGGCTGCAAACGAAGTTTTATACAAACGCACGGGTCTGAGAGATGTTTTTCTTACCCAGTACCATACTTTCAGCAGTTTGAATCGGGGTTGGGATGTTAATAAGCGCAGTATGTCAGCCATCAATCAGGTGCGATCCATCTGGCCGGACAAGCACAAAGCAGAATTAGAAGCGTGGTTTTATCAAAGATTCATATCAACGGCTTTCCTGGCACTCATCCAGGCAGATAAGGCTTCGCTTTCAAATGATCATATCAGTGAATTTTGCGAATGGAAACCAATTTCTGATTTACCGCCTTTGGTCCTGGATCACCGCCTTATGATTGAAATGGCCCTGGAATACTTAAAAGTTCAGATCAATTACATGCCGGTGGGAAAGTTTTTATTGGCTGACAAATTTACCATGTCCGACGTTCAAATATTGTACGAGACCATCTTACAAAAAACCCTGGATCGCGGAAATTTCCAAAGAAAAATGCTGAAGCTGGGAATCTTTAAAAGACACGAAAAGTTAATGACCGGCGCCTCAAATAAGGCACCGTTCCTCTATAGCATAGACGATGAGGCGTATAATAAGTTGCTAAAAGAGGGGATAGGATTTATATAAAACTTCTTCGTTTTCATGTTGCCACGTAAACCCTTTGCTATCGGACAGGGTCAACTTACAAAAACGATCGGTCCCACGTCCTGGGACCCTTTTTCGTGGTAAGTCAAGTTTATCAATTTAGGAAATTTCAGGGAAGGTACTACGGAGTCATTTAGCATACTTGATCCTGGGTATGGAAACACTATCCGACACTAATATGGAATAAGTAACCCACCAGGGCGGTCAGACCCATGGCAACAGTTCCCCAGAATGTAATTCGAATAATCGCTTTTCCTATACTTGAACCCCCTGTTCTGGCAGCTAATGCTCCCAATATTATAAGAAAAACGAGTGCAGATCCGTAAAGGTAGTACTCCATACTTTGCAAAGGAAGAAAGATTGTAACAAGAAAAGGAAGCAAACCCCCAAGTGTAAATGCTGCACCAGAAGCAAATGCTGCCTGTACAGGCTTAGCCCGGCTAATTTCATTAAGTCCTAATTCGTCTCTAATATGTGCTCCAAGCGGATCGTGCTGAGTTAATTCTTTAGCCACGGTTAAGGCAGTTTCTTTTTTCAGACCTCTTTTCTGATAAATTTCCGCTAGCCTTTGTAATTCTACTTCGGGCATGTCATGGAGTTCTTGCTTTTCTCGTTCAATATCAGCTTTTTCTACATCTGTTTGGGAACTAACTGAAACATATTCACCGGCTGCCATCGATAGAGCACCCGCAACGAGTCCGGCTAATGTGGCCAAAATAACGGGCTCTCGCATATCACTTGCCGCAGCAACGCCAATGGCAATACTAGCCGTTGATAATATTCCATCATTAGCTCCGAGTACGGCAGCTCTTAACCAATTGCTCCGAGTTATGTAATGAGTGGCTAAGTAATCATCAAATTCATCTGTAATTTCTGACATTTGTTCTGATACTTCAAATTATAAACAACAGCAAATATAAAGGGCGTTTTACCGCCCTTTATATTTTTTTCCCCGTTTTATTGTTCGAGTTCCCGATCTCCCGGAATCCATATTTTGTCATAAAACGATTACATATCCTCATGATTCTTAACAAGATAACCATTGTTAATGAAAGCCAACGTAAGTTCATTCCTAAATGTTCGACTATAGTGAACACATTGGGCATATTTACCTATTTATTCCGTTTTGAAAACCGGAGTTTTTAGTTGTCCAAAGCATTCCGGACTGGGTTTACTTTTGGGATTGTTAAAAAAAACATTTGCCGCCTGCATGGCACATGGATTACCCCAATTTGTGGTCGGGGTATGTTTCCATCCTCTGAAAATTAAATGATAGCTATTGGATAGATTGGCCATCATGGAGGCCGCCCACTTTGCTGGCGTTTCATTGTCGTACTCCCCGCTTATCAGCAGTACGGGCACGTTGCTTTTAACGGCGTCATTTTCGCGCTCCGATACTTTTTGGACACCCCATATTTTGCAGATTTCATCATCGAAAACGGCAGGGGATAGGCCTTCTACCTCCGGATACTTTGTCTTTTCAGATGCAATGGTGGCTTGTGAATTGAATGGGTTTTCCTCTGCGCACCATACAGAAAGCCGCATCCCTACACCTGCGCCATTACCCGGTTCCTCAAATAAGGACGACAACTGCTCTTTTACCGAGGTTAGATCACCGTTGAGCAGCTTGTTGATTTCAAAGGGAACGTTCACAACAGCTCCTGTGGAAGCGGAGGTGAAAACCGTTATTAAATCGGCTCCTGTTAACTTGAAGGTTTCTATTTTTCCATTCGAAGGATTTTCTATGTTGACTTCAAGGGGGGATTTCGTCTTATTTGTCAGATAGACGTAAAAGCGGCTTTTAATATTGGGATACGCTCTATTGCAGGCCACGTCGGACGCACAATCAGAAAGTAATTTGTCAACAGATTCTAAGAGGTTTTCTACACTTTCTTCATCGTAGTTTGCCTCCAGGGGAAGGGGTGAATCCATTACTACACTTCGTATGCGCTCCGGATAATCGCGCAGGAGTACCTGGGCGATTTTTGTACTGTACGATATGGTGAGCAGGTTATACTCCTGAATTCCTAAAACATTTACCAAATCATTGATGTCTGCGGCAATTTCATTGGTATTGTATCCGTTGAGGTCAATCCCTTTATGAGTCAGGCGGGCTCTGCAGCTTTTAGCGGCTTCTGCGAGAAGGGCATCAGATTGTTCCGAATCAAAATCAGGAAGCTTTATTTTGTGCAGCGCCATCGACCATTCAGGACAGTCTAAATGAGGTTTAGCGTAAAAGTTTCCTCTCTGCTCGACTAAGATAAAATCCCTGTCGTCTAAATATGTATAGTAATTCATATACTGTGCGGAAGGCATGGTAGTAGAACCTGGCCCTCCGACTGTATAAATGACGGGGTCAGTTTTCGGATTGGCATTTCTGCTTTTAAAGATGTATACAGGGATTTGAATCGTCTGACTACCCGGGTCATTTCTGTTCTCCAGGACTTCCAGGTATCCAAAAGTGTATTTCTGGCCTTCCGGAATTTGATGAGTGGTCTTTTCGGAGGTTTTAAATACGGGCTCAAACGCCGCATTTCTCTGACCAAAACAAAGCGTCGAAAGGAATAAAAAGATTATTACACCCGTAAAATTTTTGATCATCCCTTTCGGTTTTTTTTGATTCCTGATAACCGCCCGGCTAAAAGCAGTAAGGTCTCCCGTGCTGCTATTGTTTTTGGGATTAACAGTTACAATCAATTTTCAATTCTTTTGTGCTATATAAAACCCATAGCTGTAATAGTCTTTGTATTTCAGATATAAATCAATTTCAGCTTTATGGTCGTTCACAATCTTTCTGGCAAGTTCTGAGTCCTCATGGCGTTTTAAAAAAGCCTCAAATCGCGCTTCCAAAGGTTTGTAGTAGTTTTCAATCCAACTGTCCTGAGTCAAATAAAAATACCCGACCAAAGAAAAATCTTCATCTTCCAGGAGCTTGATTTTGTTTGAGGCCGTATCCACTTCCGGATACTCCCGCTTCCAAAAATCTTCTATTTCCTTTGGTCGGGAATCCGTAATCCACGTGAGTTCACTAACTGCCAAATACCCCCCGACTTTTAAGTAGTCTTTCCATTTTTTGATTCCACTTGCGAATCCAATATTATAGATCGCGCCTTCAGACCAAATAATGTCAAATTCCTCCTTACCGAAAGGCAAATCATCCATAGACTTTACGAGTGTGATAATTTTATTAGCCAACTCCAGTTCCCGGGACTTTTCATTGAGTTCTTCCAAAAATTCAGGAAACAAGTCAACGGCTATAATTTGTCCGTTTATGTTTTTGGCGAGCGTAATTGTCTGTCCGCCGGAACCACAACCAATATCTGCCACTTTTAATTTTTGGTCAGGCGGCGGGTTTATTAATTCAAGAGCTTTCAGTGTTTCTTTTTCACTTCCCGGCCCTTGTCTTTCTGAATTTTTATGCAGGTCGATAATCAGTTCTAATGCTGTCACTCGTTCGGTTATAATGGTTCTGGGATATTTGGCTCAAGGCAGATAAAAAATACACGTAATCATACCCAGATTAAATCCGGCATGGCAAAAAACGGGGCCCAGCAAAGAGCCGGATAGTTTCTTCATTTTGAAAAATAATAAACTTACAAGGAACATACCAGTTACCCATATCAGGGTTGGAATGGGGTAGAAGCTCCAAATGCCACTTACGAACACTATCCCAAAATGGGCAATATGGGTTATAGAAAAAGCCAAACTGTCTACAACTGACGCTTTTTTCTCCCCTATAGATTTCGCAAAACTACCCTGCACGATACCCCTGAAGAATAATTCCTCTCCAACAGGACTGAAAACCATTCCCGTTCCCGCCATTATGGCAAACAGCACAAATTTGTCATTGGCAGAGATGACTTGTGGAATGTTGTATGATTTACCGATATATTCATACCAATTTTGAAAAGAATTCCCGTAGAGCTCATGTCCGATGAGGTATAGCAATAGACTGAAGGCCATTCCAAGGACCAATGATAGCAGTAACTTCCCTGAGCTTTTTGTTCTTCTGATTCCAATGGCTCTCCTGCCATAGGGGCTCAGAAAAACAAAAGGGATCAATGCAGATACAAACATTACGGCTCCGATGGGGGCATAATTCCCGGTTTGATTCGCTTTCAGAACTAATAAAAAACGAGGAATACAGACTAGTGCCAGCAGGAAAAGGCCAAATTTCCAATCGAACCGGAAGAATTTGTTCCAAAAGGGTTTTAATTCGTTTTCAATCATTTTTATTGTAACTCTGAAGGTTGCCCTGCAATGGTCTGCAAGGATTTAGTGTGCCGCTAAAACGCCAGGATATTCCCCCATTTTAAAAGATATAGTATTACAACGGTGCCCGCTGTGCTTACAAATATTAGACTCTGCCAGAAATAGACTTTGTTACCCCATAGGGTCAACCACTTTTTACCAAATGCCTCACTGACATAGCCTTTCATACTGATATAAAAAAGCATACTCAGTATTGAGAAAATCAGGATCGCTATTACTATTACCCAGATGTTTTCCATGTATCGATTTGTGTTATACGAAGTTCATTTGATGTTTTATGTACAGGAGTGAACCCTCGAAAATCAGGTGCTATTTGGCCCAGTAGGTAAACCACATAATCCAGGATGCATAAAAGATTAAAGGACAGAGTATTGAATTTAAAATGAATAAAAGTCCCAAAGGTTTACTTAGAAAGCGGATCAGGAATCCTGCAAAGAGATTAATTCCAAATAAAACCGGAATCACCATGAAAATATCCAGAGCAGATAGCATTGCAGGTTCGGCCCGATAAAACCATAAGGCTATAAGACCTGTCTCAAGGAGAAATACCAGAAAACCGATCGCCATAAGTCTTTTGTGGCTCATTAGATTGAAATTCCAAACAATATACCTCTTTTATGAGTCGCAGCGGATTTCTGCGCAAGGACTCGTGTGTTGTTTCCTGACCTTTGTTTTATGGGGGTATTTACGTTGTAGCACCAAATCCACTATTGCCTTTTTGCGGTGGTCTGTATTCCCTATTTTTTGTTTTGATACAATTCAATTGCCTTTAAATACTGCCGGCCTCCAGCCGCGGTTTGGTCATACGTGTTTGGTTTAGCACAAAGGGCTCAATGGGCCTGGCATATCAAGCGCGAGGCATTTCAGAGCAGGACGACTGTCCAAAGATACAAAGCGGGCTGAGAGATTGAAGCTCGCCGAAAGCGCCGTCAGCTCTGTGTTTTATCCCCATTGTTTCAAGTTGGTTTCAGTCTTTTGAGATCACCACTTTTTTTGCTGCTAAGGAATCCTTCTCCAAAGAATCCACGAGATATTTTGCAACACTTTGTCTGCTGATCAGAATACCCGGTTTAGGCTCATTGTCAAAGGTCTCCCGGATCTTTTCTTCCCGCTTGGAATTGGAAAGGCCTGTGGGCCGAACTATAGTCCAGTTTAATTTGGATTTTGTCAGAAGTTCTTCTTGCCTTTCGTGGTCTTTCAATGCGCTGGGAATTCCGGGAAAGACAGTGCACCTGATAGCCTTTTTCAAGGGCTGTTTTCAATACTAATTTTCCGGTTCGGCCTGTCGCTCCAAGCACCAAAATTTTCATACCTAAATTTATGCCTGAAGATTCATAAAATGACAGCAGCGGGTGGTTTCCTCTGACTTTCTGAATGGAAGATACTTATTTAAATAAAATAACGGTCCGCGAAGCATCTTTGGCCATCTCATGGCTGCATGGCCTGGGATAGAATCGTCTTTTCAGGATGAATAATCCTGGGTATTATTCGGACACTGCAATTGTAGAAAGTACTACCTGGTCTCCCCTGATTATTTTGAGTACAGATGTCTTTTTATCAGGGTCTGCGATCACATCTTCGAGGCCCTGATAGAACTTTTGGTATTTTATGGGCTGATTGTCAATGGCGACAATGAGGTCCCCCGGAATTAATCCTGCAGCGTACCCCCTGGAATCTTTAATCACACTGGTTACTTTATAGGCAACTTCTCCGTCGAAGTCCTTTGATAACTTTTCTTCCGCAGTTGCCGGGCCACCCGATACTCCTAAGAGACCGGAATTATCTCCCTCATAAGAGAAATCAGATTCTGAATTTACTAGTTGGGTTACGTAGTCCATGATATATTCAGACCTGTCTTTAAGTAGGTTATAGTCCAGGCGATCTGCATGATCTAAAGGCGTATGTACATTGATTCTGCTTCCTGTTCCTATGGTAATGGCAGGTATACTGCGTTGCGTAAAGGGGTAGTGATCGGTATTTGCAATCATTCCTGGATAAAACGGGGTCATTTTGATTTCTGACAGGGTATCCATCGATTTTCGAATTTCTTCAAAAATGGAATTTGTACTATATGAAACATATAAAAACTCAGCATCCGGATCACCGACGATTTTTTCTAAATTAACCATTCCTTTAATTTCTTGCTTGGGAACCACAGGATGGTTTACGAAGTAAACGGAGCCATCTAATCCGTTTTCTTCTGCACTAAAGGTTGTAAAAATTATAGAGCGTCTGAGTTTGGTATTGCTTTCTTTTAATACCCGGGCAATTTCCATTATAACGGCAATACTTACTGCATTGTCCACAGCACTATTCCAAATAGCATCTTCTAAGGCTGCGATGGAGTCTGTGACTTCACTTTCAGGAGCATCTCGCCCCAACATGGCTTGTCCTTTAGCTCCCTGGCCATCGTGGTGCCCGCCAATCACAATGAATTCATTCAGGGATTCACCCTTAATAAATCCCACTACATTCTGTGATGTTAATACCTCCCATGGATTTGATGATGTAACTGTATGGAAATCAAATTTTTGGAAGTAATCCTCGTAATTATTATGAATTTTCTGGTGAGGCTCCAATTTCAATCCTTCGAAAACATTAGCGATGTATTTAGCAGCCTCTTTTTCACCAGGATATCCGGCACCCCGACCTTCAAATTCATCGCTGGCTAATTTATCTACATGCTCCTGGAGTTGTGCAGCAGAGATTTCTATATTTTTTTCTGTTTCAATGCCGGGGTTCTCTTTACATGAAATAGAAATAAGCCCTAAAAAAAGCAATACTCGTAAGTACTTCATAATAAGTGAAATAATAATTGTTTTATCGTGCATTAAAGAGGATTAGGAATCCGGTTTGTTACAGTATTAAGCCTGGTATTCAGATTGAGTACCGCTGTACTAATATTTTGTATTCGATGATTGCAGCCTATTTGTTGGCGTATTTGGAGAATCTGTATCGCATTGTGCGAGCATACTGTCTGCCCCTTCACTGAAAAAGGTTCGTCATCGTTTTTTTTTGCAAAGTTTCGTTCTCCAAAAGAGTATCATGGGTTATTGGTCGGTCAAAATGATTTACAAAGATCACTTTTCACGCCCTGCCAGTATTCGTTTAAGAGATAGTTTTACCAATAGAGCTTAAAGATTCCAACGCTGAAGCCGGTCCAGATACAGGTAGCTTTCTACAAACTTTCTATGCGCCTCATTCGTCATTATTTCAACCAATTCCAAGGCAGAAATATAGCTCGCCAAATTCCCGTTGGAAGACAAAAACTTACCGTCCCGGACAAAGGTGACCAGGCTGTCGTTCTGCACTATTAAGTTCGGATAGTCACTTTGTAATTGTTCGCCACCGCCTATCCAGGTGACAATTTTCTTTCCATCCGCAATTCCGGATTTGCCAATTAATTGGGCGCCAGCACAGTTACTCACAGTATAGGTAGTCTCTTCGTTTTTCTCCTTTATAAAGGCCACGATCTTTTCATTGTGGACCTGTGCGTACATATCATAGGCACTCGGTACAAATAAAACGGTTAATTCCGGACAATTTTCAAATGTATAATCAGGTACAAAGTGCATTCCTTCTTCAGTGGTGATTGCATTTTCAGTTTCGGCTATAGTGACAACATTAAAAAGTTGTATTCCATCCTCTGAGGGTTTTGCGAAAACGTCCGATGCTGCAACGACTTCGCTTTGTAAAACTCCGTTAAACATTAAAAGTCCTATGGTCGGCAATTCTGATTTAAACGGTTTCAGGTGTTTGGTGAGTGTGTCTGCACTCTTTTCGGCAGCGCTAAAACCCGTGGTTTGTATTTTGGATTTGTCTGTAGTACAACCTATAAGAAGGATTGCAATAATGGCTGTAATGATCCCCGATAATTTTAACCTCTTAAATTGTTCCATCTCATTATCTTTCGTTTTGGATTTATTGCGTGGACTATTCTGTGCATTTGCCAAATAAAATGAGGCTATAAAGAACAAGACTAGTAGGAAAGTATTCAATCTCTTGTATTATATAAATAATCGCTTCTCCGGGTTGCGTGTTATATTTTCAATCCAATCAGGATAAGCGAACCCCAAGGTTAAGTCATAGTGTTAACTACCCTTTTCTTTGACTATTTCAACAACTTTCTTATTGAACTCTACCGGCTCTTCTTCCGGAGGTTCATGCCCTGATTTTTCAAACCAGATAAACTCCTTGTCAGGAGCCTTTAGCTCTTCGAGGTAATTTTCAGCAACTATGCCCGGGAGGTTCCAATCATGACGACCCGCCATAAGAACAATTGGAATTTCCAAGGACGTGATATTCGATAAATCTATGTCGAATTGGTTGTCTCCCATTCTGGAATGTGTGTAGTTAAAGGCTTGAAACCAGTCGTAATCCTTATAGTCGTCATAGATGCGCTGCTCGGCTTTCTCAATTTCTTTAGCAATTTCAGGATTGTATATAGTTCCGTTATATGCTACGAGTAATTGATATTTGCTCATAAAACAATCCAAAACTGTTTTGCAAACAGAGGGGTCCCGCTGCGCTATCAATGCCAATTGCTTTAGCGCGGAAGTATCTTGTTTTTCCTGAGCCTGCTCTTTTAACCAATCCATAGAGGCATCCCAGTTCTTTTGAGAATCTATGAGCTGAGAAACACCTATATAGGCAGAATAGTCTTCCGGATAGCGCTCTGCAAGTTTTAACCCGATAACACTTCCATATGAAAAGCCCAGGAGAACGATTTTCTCTTTGTTGAATTTCTTTTTAAGATATTGGGTCAATTCATGGGCATCATCGACCAAACTCTTTGTACTAAGGTTTTTTGGGTTGGGATTTTGCAGGTAGGACAGACCACAACCTGCCTGATCCCAGGATACCAGTATCATGTCTTTTGTCAGGTCGGAATTAAAATACCTTAAATGTGGGGTCTGGGGCCAACCCGGGCCACCATGTAAAAAGAGCAGAACAGGTAAGTCATCAGAAGCTCCCGTGATTTCCACATATTGTTTTTCACCACCTAATTCAATAAATGTTTTTTCATTGACAGGCCTTGCTTCCCCTGATGGCGTTTTTTGTTCTTTTTCTTTTTGTTGACATCCTAAGAAGAGAACTGTGCATAAGATTAAGAGTGCTTTTTTCATTTGTATTAGTTTAAAAGGCGGCAACATTTGGCATGGGAGAAGCCTGTTAACCTGGTTACCTTGTATTCTTAAAAGTATCTTCGAAATATTTGATCCATTTCCCGTCGATCAGTTTTTCTCCATATTCCTGAAAACCTCCCTCTGGAGTTGGTCTGAAAATATATCGGGTCTTATCATTGCTCCGTACTATAAGTTGTCCCTCCTTGAATTCCGCAGGATACCTGGAAACGCCATTTTTGGAAAATGGGTAGTAGTAATATTTTTCGTCTTTTTCATCGTAATAGATGATGGTGTGAAGTTGCAGGGACTCGGTATTCAATTCAATGACTAAAATGTTCTGATCCAGGTCATATTTGATGTTTTCATATGCCGGTCCTTCACGGGTAACAACTCCATTTTCATACCCCCTGGACGTACCAACCCATTCCCCAATCATAAAGCTCAATAGTTCCATCTTTTCCCGCTTGAGGTTCTGACCCATAACGGAACTGCTAAGTAGCATAAAAGTGAGGAGGTAAAGGATTTTAGTAGTCTTGGGATATTCCATTTTTTATTCAGGGTTTACTTCCTCTATTTGTGAATTGACCAGGGCCAGGAGGCTATCGCAATTTTGAGCTCAGTCAAGATAGTGATTTTCATAAGCTCGCCGGCTCTGATTACCCCAGGCCTTCATAATTATGAGGGCAGCAACTAAAATGGGTATTATAAATATACTCCCTTCCGGGCCAAAAGCACCCCCGCTTATCCATTCAGGCTGAAGTATGTTTAGCTCCAGGAATGTCGCCTTTTGTGGCCGCTGGCTGCAAACCCAAAAATGGGCCCCTGGAAGAAATTCCATCCAATATGCATACCCATAGATAGCCAAAGCATTTTTGTAAGCAGGTAACCATAGATGCGTAAAAAACCAAAATAAAGATCTGAAAAAGATCTTTTGATTTGCTTTAGACCTAATGATATAAAGGTCTTTTTGTCAAGGAATTTCCTTGCGATTGGAACAGCTATACTCGCAGCAAGTGCCAGGACCAGAATAATGACAAGACTATAATCAGACAGGAACTCCCTTTTGGTCATATTGCCCAAAAGAGGCTTGATGGCAAAAATCGCTAAGGAGAAGCACCAGAAAAGTAGAATGAAAATTAGTATTCTCCAGCCAGCCCTCAGTCTGCCCTCTTCCTGATTTTTGAAAATTGATTTCACGGATTTCTTTAACCATAAGACTAAAGACCCCTTAAAAGGTTACATTTTCGGACCGTAGAAGGGCAGTATTTTATCTTTTAGCAGATGTGCTAACGCTTTAACGGCAATTGGTGTTGATCCCATCATTGCCTGTATGCGTTATTGGAAAGCTTCTGTTCAATGATTGATTATTCTTTAAAACCGTTTTTCGCTAAAATACCGGAATACCAACTATATGAAATCTCTCCTCTTTCATAGTAATCCTTAACCTCTTCGATATTTCCTTTATCGCCGTAGTCTTCGGTTGATTCGAGATTTCCATTTTGGTCGTAATAGTTCCATTGGCCAATCCTGATTCTCCAGTCCTTGTAATTCCCTTCGGCCTTTAGAGAACCATTCTCATAGTACTTTTTTATGGGGCCTTCCACAAGATTTTGTTTATAGGTTCCAATCTCTTTGTAATTCCCATTTTCGTAGTAGTTAATCCACTTACCCTGTCCGACACCATCTTCGAACTCCTGCCATGACGAATAATTACCGTTGTCATATTTTGCAAATAACACACCAGTGAAGGGTTTTTCCTCGCCCCTGGCGTAATATCTATATACCCCATCCGTCCTTTTCCCACTCGCATTGGACATGGAAACTTCTCTTCTGGTTTCAGCATCTTCCATTGCGATGGTGTTTTGCGCAAATCCGGCAATTGGAAGGGTTAGAAGCATGACTGCCGTGCCTGCTTTTCTGAAAATGCATTTTGCGCTATTCTTATTCTTCTGCTTCATGGGTTTTGTTTTAAAATCATCACAGACTGCGGGTTGCTATTTTGTCATCGCGTTTTATTTCTCCGGCTTAAAGACATCGCGAAAAATCCGCCAAGTATCGTCCTCTTTTTTCCAGACCAGCAGGCATTCAGCCTTGTTTGAACAGGAGAATCCGGAAAGAAACAGTATGCCAATAAGAAGCGTTTTGATATTCATGTCAGGTGAAGATTATGTTTAATAGACGAGTTTGAATATAGGTCATTTAAAAATCAAACTTCTCAAATGATTTTCCTTTGAATATAAATACTCCGGAGCTCGCCGTTGCCAACCAAAGAACCCCTTGATTATCCTTATAAATTGATAGCAGTTTTACATCGTTGTCTGCGTTATTAACCGGGTAATGGATAAGGTCATTTCCATCATTTTTCCATAGTCCGTTCTCATAAGTCAGCATCCATAAATTGCCATTGTCGTCTACAATAATCGACAGATAATACTGATTTTTGTTGTCAAGGCCTTTTATTCCCGTTAACCGGTTATAACTTATTTGCCCAAGACCTTCATTTATGATTGTATCTGGAAGGATTTCATATTTATAATTGGAGTTGCAAATCCAAATATACCCGTTGCTATCTTCGGCAATTGACCTTATGCCAAAAGCACCCCCGCCCGGCGTTTCAGTTAATTGTCTTTCGTATAAATAACGTATTGTTTCACCATCGAACCGGTATATTCCCAAATCGGAAGTCCCGAACCAGATGTGCCCTTTACTGTCTTTGAAGATGGAATAGATGCCATAAGGGCTATGCGTTACATTTGGATACATTTTAGTGAAAGTAACTTCCTGGGGCGATTTAGGAAATTCATGGCTGTATAATCTTTCCCCGTCAAACCTTAAAGGTCCCCTTGCCTGATAACCCGACGAAAACCAGAGGTCGTTCACACCCGACCGCCAGGGATGTGGAGCATTTGAATTTCCGTCTATTTTCAAAGAATGGAACGATTTACCATCAAACTGGCTAATACCATTTGTGGTTTCAAAGTAGATATTGCCAAACGCGTCTTCTTGTATTCCACGAATTTGATTGCCGATTAACCCATCTTCCTTTGTAAAGCGTATTAGCTTCTGACCATCATAGTGAAACACTCCATTTTCTTTACTGCCAAACCAAAAGTCAGAACTTTTATCCTGATAGATTGTCCAAATAGATTCGTCAAGTGATGAAACAGGCGTTCCTAAAGCGATATCATTTTCAGAGGATTTTGAATTTTGGGCACTATTTTTTCCATTGCAGGAACAAATGGCCATTGAAAACCCAAGAATCAATGTAGCTCTCCAAAGTAAATGCTTCACGGATATCCTTTTGAGTTCATCTGCTTCAACGCTCCTAATAATTGTCTTAAAAAAAATAGTAACGGGTTTAAATCTTTAATAAACCTTCAAAGAAAAAACGGGTTTCTTTATTTGTTAAGTCTTCAAGTTCCTGCAAAAAACCTTCAGTTGTATGTATGCCTTTTTCGACACAAGAAGACAGGAGGACCTGCATAGATTCAGAACCTATTTTCGCTTCAAGGTCAATTAAGTGAATAGCCCCTTTATGATAATATGAATTATAAGAGTCCGCTGCAAAAAGACTGGCATCAGCCACAGGTATTGCGTTTTCAGATGTTTCTCTATTACGGGCCAATAACCTTTGATAATCTTCTGAATCGAATTCTTTAAGGACCAGATACATACTGTAATTCGCAAAGGACTCGTTCATCCAGGGTTCCTGAATAAAATTCGCTTTACTCCACCAGTAATGCGCAATTTCATGAGAAAGATTACCATAATCGTTAAAATCTGTTCCCGTTACGATCAAATCGCTGCGATTGAATTGAAAACCTATTTCATCTCTGCTCGTATTTCTGAGTACTACTTTAAATGAGGTTATGGGGTCGGACATCCCGAAATATCCATTGAGCAAGTCGATGCTGTTTTTGACTTTATTGCCGATAGACTGAAAGGTCGAATCCGCTATTTCCTGCCTGCCGATAAGTGTTATATTCGGATTGTATTCCCATTCTTTCATGTCCTTTCCAGCCAGTATGAGCACTTCGTACCATGGTTTTTCTTTTTTTATCGTCAACGTATTTTTCTGCCGGGTCACTTTGGCATCCGTATGGGTGACCAGTTGGTAAGACTCCGGAAAATCGGTAATGGTGACTTCATAGGTGAATGTATTATTAATCTTTTCGAGGTTGGGAAACCATAACTTGTCTGCATTCAATTCAATCCAATTGGATTTCATATGATTCTGTTCGCTCAGATTGATCTTGTATTCGAATACTACCACCAGCATTTCTGAGGTATCCTGCGGCTCTTTAAATTCCAAACGGTAAAATGGTATGGGGATTCCTTTTTTTTGGGTGATTTCGTAAGACTTCAAGTCTTTTGATTTTATGGTATCTATTTCAAATCCCGGATTCAGCAGAAAGTAAATTGAATCTCTATTTACCTGAGAAGGCGATTGATATGCGGCCTCAATAAAAACGGTTGAATCTTTAAAATGCAGGTTCATCGTCAGGTGATCTTGCTTTTGGGCACATAAGCCGGAAGCACTCAGAGCCATAAGAAGTACGGCGCGTGAAAAGAGTTTGGTATAAGATTGAGTCATAATATGCTCTTAAGGGTTTATGAATATCAACGGTTAAGGCTGCTGTTAAACTTTGGATCTATACTTTCTATCCTTTACCGGTATAACAAATTTTAAGCCTGACCAGATTTCGTTCACAGCACATACTTTTATATCGACAAGTCCACTTTGTAACCCTGTTTCACGTACTGTATTCACATTTAGGTCGGTGGCCAGGTTTGCAGCTTTTTTAGGCCAGGAAATCCAAAGTATCCCATTTTGCTCAATTTCCAGTTTCAAATGTTTTATATCCTTTTGAAGTACCGAAGAACTCGTAGTAAAATAGTGGATAAAATCCTTTTTAACCTGATTATTCGTCACTCTAATTAAATCCACAGGGAGGTCAGAAAACAATTCAAAATAACCCTCAGGTTCATTGATGAATCTTACTTTAAATCCATTTTTAATTCCAAGTTTTTTTGCCAGTGGTGTTTGGGAATAGCCCGGGGTTTTCATTTATAAGTCCTATTTTTCCTTGTGTACACCGATGTTGGCTATGGCCTGAAGCTACAAAGCCCAAACCAAGAGTAAGAAATTAAGTGAACACCTAATTCAATGGAATCTCGTTTAGGCAATTGATTATCTGGTATGTCGGCAGTGGTGATTACAATTCTTCAACAAGCTGAATGTAATTCCCACAAGTGTCATTGAAAACGGCAACTTTTACCGTTCCCATTTCTGTTGGTTTCATTTTGAATTCTACTCCCAGGTCGCTCAGTCGATCGTAATCGGATTTTACATTCTCAACGTCAAATTGCGTCCAGGGAATTCCGGATTCCATGAGTGCTTCCTGATAAACCCTGGAGGGTTCAAAATGATTAGGGGCGGGTTCCAATAATAACTCTGGCCCATCTTGCCATTCTTTAGAAACCACGGTCAACCATCTATTACCGCCTCCTAAAGGCTCGTCTTTCTTTTTAATAAAGCCCAATTTCTCAGTATAAAATTTCAGGGCTTTTTCCTGGTCTCGGACTGGAATGCTAATGAGTGTGACTTTCATGGTTGATTGATTTTGGATTCTTCAAAATACAAATTCGGACATATAATTTACCTATATAAAGTCGCCCCTGTTACAATTCCGGCGATGATTTGCTGTTGTCCTGACTTTCTGGTCTTTACAGGAATGAAAAAGAAGGACCAGTAAAAAGAATGTTATTATCTCTTTCATTGGCTTACGCGGGTTTTACTATTGATAACTCAAGTTTCCCTTATTTTAAATTCTCAGTTAACATGTCAATTTTTTCTTGTGAATAATCATTTTCACCAACTTCGAGTGCCTTTTTGAAAAGTTCCAGGGCTTTTACGGAATCCTGTTGTGCCAAATAACAATCCCCCATGGAATCATAGACGTTAGAGCTATTTGGATAGTTCTTAACATTCATACTGAAAAGTGCATTGGCTTTGTCCTGTGTTTTAGGATTATCAATAAAGGCATAGCCAAGTTGATTTATAAAAGATTCAGGGGGCAGTACTTTATATCCAAAATTAGCAGAAACATTCTCGTAATGTGAATGGATTAAGCTCATCAAATCCTCCACAGATGCTGTTGAAGCAGGGTCGAAAAATTTATCCAGACCTTTGAGTTCATACCATGGAAAAAGAAAGCGTACCGCGTCGTACTCTGTAATTAAAGGAACACTGCCATGGGAGTCATTTTCATAATATTTCCATTCAAAATTCAGTCCGTTATCCTCTATGGATTTAGTGGCCTTTGCAAATTTCAATATGGATCTTATGTGGTCCGTGGCCTCAGAAGTGTCTTTTTCCACTTCATCAAAACGCATTCCCTCGTCCATAGTATTGGCCACACCAACATACAATGACTTACCCTCATAATTATTCGCGGTTAATACATTTTCAGCTCTTTTGAGCAACTTCTGATTATCCCACCACAAACTGGGATCTATGGCTACATAATTATTAAATAAATATGGGCGTTCCACAAGGGCGTTTATTACTGCCAGGCCTCCAAACGAATGGCCTATAAATGTTCTGTAACCTGAAGCCGGATAGGTCTTTTCTATATGGGGGATCAATTCTTTCTCAAGAAAATCCAGGAAGGTATCCCCGCCCCCGGATGTTTTGGGAAAAATAGTATCCCCGAACATCTCATTGACATGCGTTGGGGTCAGGTCTCTGGTTCTGTCCGTATTTGGAATGCCGACTATGATCATTTCCGGGGATACGGTATTCCCGTTGGTTGTGCTCAGCTGTTTAATCATCCCTGTGACTGAGTAAAAATGTCCATCCCCATCTAATAAATAGAGTACCGGATACCTGGCTATTTCGGTGGATTCATCCATGGCGCTTTCAGGAACATGTACCCAGATTTCTCTTTCCTCTTGCAGGATATCTGAGAAAATCTGGTCTTTTTTCCCGACTACAATGGTATTGTCATTTTCAACATTTTTCTCAGGCGATTTTTGAGTTTCGCAGTTAATCAGACAAAGCGCAATTGCAGGAATTAGCAGAAGTTTTTTCATGTTTCTCAGTTTCGTTGGGATGGTAGCTGGCTTGTTAAAGCCAATCTAATATAAGCATTTATAAACCTGTCTGATTTTTGGATACCCTAAAGGAACATTGTACACGGACATGGAGTCCTTGCTCCCTCACCCCTCAGCATCAAGGAGAAAACCGGGACGCAGCGATATGGATATTTTTTGGGTGTTTGATCCTCTAAAGAATTCGATATATGGTCGGTGGTTGGCTATAATGAAGTAGAACCGCCCGGGTTATAGCATCGGGTTTCAAGGCGCAAACCATTCCCGGGATTATTTATAAGTCCTTAAACGGGGAGTATGCCCAGGCCTCGCTGCCGGCGATTGGCCATAGTCCTATGCTATGGGGCATTTTTTTTATCCTTCTTCAATAATTCAGTATAATTAGATTTTAAATGCAAGTCCATCTGGGGAAAGGGTATTGCGACATTATTCTCGGAAAATTTTCGACTGATACTTCTGCGTATATCGCTCTTTACTTTATTGATTCGGAAGATATTTTTACTAAAGAACAAAACTTGAAAATCCAACGATGAATTTCCAAAATTAATCAATCGGGCTTCTGTAGCCTGCCTGTCAGATACCTCAGGGTGTTCAAAGGCGCTTTCTTCCAAAATTTTTATAACTAAATCTATATCACTTCCATAGGCAACTCCAACATCAATTCTAAAGCGCGTCTTTGCTGCCTGATGGCTCCAGTTAATCACTTTATTGGTTGTAATTAATGAATTTGGGATTATAATCGAGACATCATCCGTATTTAAGGCTTTGGATGTCCTTAACCCTATGCTTTGAATCTTTACTACATCGCCATCGATATCCAGGACATCGTCAATTTTTATAGACTTTTCTGACAGTAATATGATACCCGATAAGACATCGTTGAATGTTTGCTGTAACCCCAGGCCAACTCCAACAAGTAAAGCCGCAGAACCGGCTATTAGTACGGTCACTTTAACTCCAATAGTTTCTAAAATGAGCCCGATGGCAATTATCCAGATGACATATCGAATAATTTGAAATAAGGCATACGCACTTCCTTTGTCTAGTTTTTTAAACTTGCGTTGACGAGTTAGCGCTTTCTTTATTAGCCATAATACGAACTTGGTAATCAGAAAAATAAGTAAAATGGTCACCAATGTATACACCTGAATCTTATAGTCTCCTACACTGATCAGCTCAAATTCCAAAAAATTCCTTATAAGTTCCATGATTTCTTTTTAAGGCTAGTTATCGTGTTTGATATATGCAAAGTAGCAAGTGATATTGCACAAATGATAATCCCCAATGGTTGTCTGAACATCACTTTTTGGCATTCGTTCTTAGTTGCTAAATCCAAATTCAAGTTGTCTCCGATATTCTTTGTCATCAAAAAAGCCCTTTGATTTTTGGATTAATCCATCATTATTAAATGTCCATTCTTCAAATCCGCTAATACTGACCTTTTTACCCGTTCCATTTGGCAGATCATTTGTTCCCGTTAGTGTCCAATAAAATCTTGTTTTATCTGATTTGGCACTCAGGCTATCCATTGAAACAATCATATCAGGAAAAGTTTCCATAAACCCTTTAGCAACATTATTTATGGCTTCTCTTCCTTTGGCAGGTATTCCATCATTAACTGATAATTCACCATCTTCTGCAAAAAAGGAAGACACAAAATTTGGTCTTTGACTGCACCACGCTTGTGCATATCCGCGAGCGAAAATTTCTAAATCATATTTTTTTTGGTCTGTAGGTAGTTCTTCTATTGTCCAGGAGATATTGAGTATTTTCCATTTTCCATTTTCATTTATGAATGTGAAATGGTTGACTTCTCTTGTTTGAGGGATTCCCCATCTGTATAGTATACAATCCGCTCTGGCCAAAGCTACCTGACCTTCTGTAATCATAATGTCATAACCATTTGGTATTTCGGAGTAAGGACTGTGCTGTCGCTGCTCCACACTGTCAAAGAAATCATTAATCGCTATTTCTGAATTATACCAGGTTCCACCTTTTAAACTGCTTATTCCAAGCATCGCTTTTTCAGACATCATTGAATCTAAAGCTACAAGGTTATAATTACCTGCTGCGAATAATAATTCGTTGATTGTCTTTTTGATTTTTACTTCATCTGGATTCAGTTCTGTTTCCTTTGTTTCGATATGGACATTTTTAGATAATTCTGAATTATCATTTTGCTGTTTACAACTTAAAAAAAATGTCCCTGTAATGAGAAACGATACTATTATATATCTCAATTTTCCGCACATAATCAGGTTCCTTTATTGGATGCCAACAAGCTGGGGTATACTCGTTTTTGGCAATTGTTCTATGATTAATATACATCCTAAATTTACTTCCGGTTATTTATTTGTCTCTTTTAATTCGGTGAAATCTTTTAATTCTTTTCCATCGTAGCGTAACAGGATTCCATATCTACCCCCAAACCATACATTCCCATCTTTGTCTTCTGTTATAAAACGTAATTCGACAAGTTCTTGTTCTTTGTCAAATGGAACTGAGGTAAAGTTTTTCCCGTCAAACCAGGAAACCGTACTTTCTCTAAAACTTCCAATCCATAAGTCACCTTTTTTATCAATCAAAAGAGAAAGTGCTTCTTCAGATTCTCTGGTCCGTAATCCTGTTTCGGGAGATATATCCTGTTTGGTTTCTTTTGGTAAGGGAAAATTCACGAATGAAAATCCATCATATCTGCACAACCCTTTTGACGTTGCAAACCACAAAAAACCTTCTTCGTCTTCAATTACCGAATTGATCTTATTGGAACACAAACCATCATCGGTAGTTAAATTGATAAATGTTGAACCATCATACTTATATACTCCTTCGGTAAATGTGGTAAACCACATAATCCCTTCTTTATCTAAGAATCCAGATCCTCTAGTAAATCAAGTATTTCAAGAATTTGTTTCCGAAGGGTAAATGATTCTGCGTTAATTACTTCATTAATTAAAATGGAATTTGAAACAATACCCTCCAGTTCCACATTATTCAGTACTGTCTCCAGGCTCGGCTCCAATCTTGAATCTTTATAGTCATATGGGATATATTCCTCCCGGTTAAGTAAAAAAGTGGATAGATCATCAACCTTTTCATAAAGAGCTTTGTCCATGGCCCGACCAATACCAATTTTATTCATAGCAGGCACATTCGAATAGTGATGAGCATTTACATAGATGGCCTCTACTTCCTGAACTTGAATAACATTTGTTGACCATTTTGTCAACAGGGCTTTTAATTTCTGATTTTGTATGATGTTGATTTTCCCCGTAGCTACCAAGTCATTTTCGATAGGGTCATAGGTAACTGTCAGGCCCAGGTTACCCAATTTGGATACCACACTGTCTTTGTTGGCAGCTTTGGGATTATCAAAATAAGTCAGCAATTCCTTGGATGAATTGATCAGCACTTTTCGCGTAGCAATTTTACTGTCGAGTTGCTCCAGATTGGCCGTGTAATCATCTTTTAATTGCCTCAATAGAATCTGTTCTTCTAATCTCACCTTTCTTTCTTCATTCCAATTATCCACCTGGAAGGCAATCAAAATACCAATGACCACCAACAGAATCTCCCCAATAGCATACAACAGGTACTTGGTGAATTTGCTTTCGGTTAGAAGGCGCTGGCGTATTCGGCGGAAGAAGCGGAGCATGGGTTGGTTGGTTACCTGGTCAAATTACGAAAAAGAAGTTCACAGTTGTACCCTTATGATGTGTAGATCCCCCAATCTTTAGGACAGCTTTCTTACAAAATTAGATAAATATTCATGCTGATTTTTCATGGAGATTAACAGGTGTTTCATAATCAATAGACTGATGTCTTCTTTGGGGGTTGTAATATTCGAAGTACTCTGCCAGAAGTAGGTATAGATCCATACCATCCTTGGGGGGATTCAGATAGATTTTCTCATATTTTACATTCCTCCATAGTCTCTCGATAAAAGCATTATCGGTAGCTCTTCTTTTTCCAGCCATACTTAATCGTATTCCCTGACCTAAAACGTAATTAGCAAATTCTTCGGCGGTAAACTGACTTCCCTGGTCCGTATTGAGGATCTCAGGCTTTCCGTGTTGTACATATGGCCACCTCGAGGGTGTATCTGGTACTTCTGGGCAAGATCCGCAAGACTATGGCGCTCTTTTAAGGCTTCCAAAACCACTTTGGTCTAGAATTTTGAGGTAAACTTTCTTCGAGTCATATTCAGTAAATTTATTAATTAAACTTACTGTCCCATTTTTTGGGGTATCGACACCGTTGTTAGCTACTGTGACGTTACACAGTAATTATTTATTCCCAGATAACTTTTCTTTCCCTTAAATTATATTTATCTCCACTTTTAAGAAAATAGAATAATTGATCTTTCTTGGGTAATTCTTTTTGAGCATTGTGATCATATAAATCCGAACTCTCGCTAGACCAGAATGCTTGGTCATAGATAAGAACATAACTCTCTCCTATAACTTCGAGAATATCTCCTTTAACAATAATAGCTGTGCTTTCATCAATTCCGATACCTAAAAGTTCAGGTTTGTTCTTTAGAATTGTAAACATATCAAATTGTCTATTTCTAGTTAAGACATGTTGGTCAATAGTAATATTTGAAATAAATCCGAATCCTATTTCATGGTCTCCCATCATTATTTGATTGTTCTTCGTATCTCCTCTTGCTAAATAAGAGCCTTGAATAGTTGCGCCTGCAGACGAGCCAGCAATTACACCTCCTCTGTTCAATAATTTCAATAATTCTTTATGGACTTTGGTATTTAAATAACTGTCTGCAATTCGCCAATGTCTTCCACCAGTAAAATAGATGCCTGTGGCCTCTTTAATGGGTTTGACAAAATCATCTGTATTGGCCTCAATAGAATCACTAGTATGTAGAATAGTAAAGTTGGGAATACCGTATTCTTTAAAATTTCTTTTTAGCAATGGTGTATCTATGTTGTTATTTCTAACAAACGCAGTTGGGATAACTACAATTTTCGCAGAATCTCCACCAGCCAGTTTGCGAAATTCTTTCATAATGCTTGTATCACCAATTTCACCACCACCAATGGCTATAAGTGTTCCATTTTTATTTCCAGTAGTTATTTTATTTTCCTGTGCTGCGCTTTCAATTGGTATAAGAAATATGACAAAAAGCAGAAAATGTATTGTTAGTCTTGTCATTTTGAGCTTTTAATTTTAATCAAGTGATTTTCTTTAGTCAAAGTGTAATACTCCCTATTTCTTGGACCAAAAGGTTATAATCTTAAGCTAATATTTCTCATTCTTTAGGCCACCTGCCTTTCGATGGATTCCTGATAGGTTCGGTCAGGTGAACTCTCCAGGGATTGATGCTTTTTCTGGTTGTAATAATCGATGTAATATTTTACGCTCTCCAGTAAATCCATGCCATTTTCGCATATGTTCAGGTAGAGGTGGCGGTGTTTGATGGTTTTCCAGAAGCGTTCGATCCAGGCGTTATCCGTTGCCCTTCCCTTGCCATCCATAGAGATCTTAATTTCGCTTGTTTCTAAAAAGTTTGTCCAGGCAAAGCTGGTGTACTGTGATCCCTGATCGGAGTTAATAATCTCCTGGGCACCATTGGTCTGAATGGCGCTCCCAAGCACCTGAAGGGACCACTGTTTGTTCATGGTAGTGCTGATTCCCCATCCCACGATGCGACGGCTGTATACATCAATAAAAGCCGTCAGATACGTTTAGGGCCTACCGGATAACCCATGCCTTTGAGCAACTCCACAATGGAAAGTACTCCCTCGGTTGGGTGTTTAAGCAGATGCTTATTCATAATGTGCATCATCTTCACATTCTCAGGCTTCTCAGCTACAGGCTGGTAATAAAGTGAGCTTCTTGGGAATCGAAAGCATATCGCATTGTCGCCGCAGGGAGATGGTTTTATGTCGGGGCCTGATCATTTCCATTCGCTGTCGGGTATCCCCAGTTTCCTGGCACTTTTTTTTAAAAAGTCATTCTCCACCTTGAGTTGGCCGATCTGTACATAGAGCTTGTCCAGGTTCTTGGATTCCTTCTCCTTGCCCGGACGGCTCTCCCGGTCAAAAGCCGCTGCCATATTCTCTAAAAACTCCGTCTTCCATTTGGATATGGTCACCGGATGCACCTCGAATTGATGACTCAACTCCGAGATCGTCTTTTGTTCCTTAATAGCCTCCAAAGCCACACGGGCCTTGAATTCAGCCGAAAATTTGCGTCGTAATTGTTTACTTACAGGTTTAGTAAATTTAAGCGGTTATTTTTAACCAAACCTCTGGTCTAAGTTTTGGGGAGTAGTACAAAGTCCTAAAAACAAGTTGAACTTTCTACTGCCATCTATTGAAAAATTAATTAAATAGTTGATCAAAAACAAGTGAAACAAAATAGGTTTGTCCTATAAAGGACGAACCAAAACTTGTGCGATAGTCACCTCCGCCAATGTTTGTAGCACCAACTTTTAGAACTGTTTTTAGTGAAGGCAATGTGTAATTTACCTGGGCACCAAACAGGCCGTATGAGGGTATAGTGCCTACACCATATGTAGATTCCCATAAAAAAGCATCCTGATAACTATAATTGATATTGAATCCTAAATTTTCGGTCACTCTTGTATTCGAAAAACTCAGGTTAAAACGGTTGCGGGGTGTGTTAAAACCCACAAGAAAACCAGCGCCTTGCTCTCCCGAAACCGTGGCGTAGGTATAGTTTCCATTGACAACAAAGTTATAAGGCAAATTGTAAGTTAATCCCAAGCTAAAACCATCAGATTTTATCTTTGAGGCAGAATTGGCATATAGCGCCCATAATGTTCCCGCATCTACTTGCTGGCCCTGATGCGAGGTGGCAGCTTTGCTAAACACCTGTATTGTACCAAGGAAATTAGTATAAGTAGTCCGATAATAACTCAATTCAAGCAATAAATCGCCACCAATAATACTATTATATCCAATTTCCCAGGAGGTTAACTGCTCTGGTTCTAAATAAGGGACATCTGCAGTTTCCAGCGTTACATTGCCGGGATTTGTCAGAATTGCTCCGGTAGTAGGGTCGAGGGTGCCTCCCTGGCTCGCAAATTCATCATAAGACTCCAATGTCCATGCCCCACCATTATAAATTCCGTAGCGTTCTGCAATTAAAGGTATTCCGCCTAAAGCTATTCCACCAGGGGTTGGAAAATATATAAACTGCTGCGTCATATCCGGGAAACGGAATCCTGTCTGAAAGTTTACGCGAATGTTGTTATTGTTGTCAGGAGAATAAACTGCCGATGCTCTGGGGGTAAATTGTCCGTCAAAGTCTTGCATTTTATCAAAACGGATAGAGCCTGCTACATTTAATTTTTCTGCTATGGTCTTTGAGATTTGCGTATACCCACCAATAATATTGGTTTTAATTCTTTGTGGATTATCCGCATCTACTGGTGCTTCATCAAAAATTGTGGCATCACTAAACAAGTTGTATTGTCTGAGGTTGGCACCTGCGATGATTTCCGCCCATTTAATTTGTTTAAAATTGTAAAAGAACTCATGATGCCACATGTATGACTTCGCAAAAAATGATGATCCAGGAGGATTTTTTTGATAATCATCAGTTCTTACCTCATTAACAACATCTTGAAAAGAAGCAACATATTCTCCCGTTAAAGGATCAATCATAAAGCGATCTGCATAGGATCTGGCAGCCGTTGGGTCATTTGGTGTAACACCAGGAATGGCACCTAAGGTTGCCAGCACGTAGTCTTGTACCCAGCCTGTACCATCTGCTCGCAGTGATGGATTAAACCGTTCATTTACTAACCCACCTGTTGCACCTACGTCAAAAGTATCGTCTATATTGGTTATACTTACGTAACTCCTGGCAAAAAAATTCTCCCCTTTTAGTTCCAGTTTATAAAATTCGGCAGCAAAATTACGATAGGCATATTTGGTATTTGATTGGCCCAGGCTGCTACCCCCTGCATAGCGGTAAAGTCCAATTAATTCTAATTTGTCATTCATTCTATAGTGAATGGCAGCATCAACTTTACGTGTACGTGCATCATTATGATCGAGTAATGTGCGCTCTTGAATACCCGTTCTGCGGATTGTTCCAATACCAAAAGCGTTAATCGGAATAGGGGTTTCATCACCGTGAAGGTTAAGGCCATCGAAGTTAGGATCATTAGTCAAATCGGTTGTCGAATTTGGATTGTTCCGATCGGTTGTATAGTCATTGGCGGTCCAGTCCTGAGCTCCTAAATAGTACGCGTTTATTTTAAAGGCCAGCTTATCATTAATGGCTGTGGCATAGCGCAAACTAAAAACACTCATCGGGTTAGAACCACCTGCCTCGGAGTTTGTAAAACCCACTTGGGTCATCACGCTTAGACCTTGATAATCAAACGGATTTTTACTGGTCATAATCATAATACCGTTAAACGCATTGGGCCCATACAAGGCCGAGGCAGCTCCAGGCAATAATTCAAGGCTTTCAATATCTAGTTCGCCCAGGCCTGTAATAGAGCCAAGATTGGCATTTATAGTAGGGTCTCCGGTATCCATACCATCAACGAGTTGTACAAAACGGGAATTGGTAACATCCGCAAATCCACGTGTATTTACCGAGGTTAAATTTAAACTCGAATTCGTAACCTGAACACCTGGCATCATGGATAGGGCATCATAAAAATCTGCCGAAACAGTTTGTTGGATCAATTTGATATCCATTTTTTCAATGCTTACAGGGGAGAGGAGAATACGTTGTTGTAATCTGGAGGCTGATAAAACTACTTCCTGGCCCAGCATGGCTCCTTCTGCTAATTCAATGTCAATGGTCATGCTTTTTTCATTGACCACAACTTCTTTAGAAACATATCCTAAATAGGAATATGCAACAGTAAAAGGAGGCTCTTGATTGGTGGTTATCAAATAACTGCCATTAAAATTAGTTGTGGTTCCAATAGTACTACCCAGAATAATAATATTTACACCGGGAAGAGGTTCTTGTGTATTGGCATCTGTAATAGTCCCTGATACAACCGTTTGGCCCATAACTGATGTGCAAAATGCCATTGGCAGGAAAAGAATCATTAATTTCTTTTGTAAAGTGGTCATATTGGCTGGTTTGTTAAAGTTAAGACTACTCAGGCAGCTCATTTAATAGATGATATTCATTTTTTCAAACATTTTTTCGGCTCTTGGGTCTTCTGTGAGTCCAGGTACGGTATTACTTAAAACCTTTTTAAAAAGCATATTGCCTTCACGATTTTCAATGGCTTTGTCATAGTATTCAAATGCAGTATCCCATTCGCCAATGCTCAAATAAACATCACCAATAAAACTATTGGATTCCAATTCCTCTATGCCTTCCATTTTTTTGATGTCTTCAATGATTTCCCTGGCTTTGGCTGTATCGCCCATAATTCCATAAAATAATCCAAGTGATGATAATGTATAGGGGATATTTTGTAAACGCACCGCTATTTTGAGTTCCTGGAGTGCTTCTTCAAACTTCCCCAATCGCATATAAGTCTGTCCAGCATACAGATGACCTCCAAAAAAATTGGGATTCAAATCAATTAATTGTTCAGAAATTTCCAGGGTCTTTTCGCTTTCATTTATTAGTATAGTAGATGCGCTGGCCATCCATAGATTCATCGTTGAAAATGGATCCAATTCAATCGCTTTATTGACATTCACCATCACCTCCTGGTGATCCCCTGAATGAACTGCACAAAAAGCTAATTGTATATAGACCTCCGGATTGTTGGGGTTAATGGCTTTGGCTTTATTCAGCTGAATGCGTGCATCTCTTACGTTCCAGTCATAGTGCAGCTTTTTACGAGCCAGATTAATGAGGCTTTCCGCAATTTGATCGTCCAATTCAATAGATTTTTTACCTGCTTCCAAAGCAAGGGGCATGGCTTGTTTTGCAGGTAACCAATTATAAAAAGATAGGGTATGATAGCAATAAGAGATACCCGCATAAGCTATGGCGTAATCGGGATCTATAGCAATGGCCTGGTTAAAATAATCAATGGCCTTTAGAAAATCTTCTTTGGTGTATTTGCTGTAATAAAATTTACCCTTGAGATAGAGTTGGTATGCATCAACATTATCTGTGTATTTTTTAAAGACAGCCTCTTTTTCCTCACCCAACAATTTTATTTTAACGGCACTGAGGATGTTCTGAGAAATCTCATCCTGGATGTCGAAAATATCGTCCACTTCACGATCGAATTTTTCGGAATACAGGTGGGAACCATCTGCCACGTCTATGAGCTGTGCAGTAATTCGCAAGGTATTACCAGAGCGTCGCACACTGCCTTCCAGGAGATAAGCAACATTCAGTGCCTCACCAATTAATTTTAGATCCATGTTTTTGCCCTTAAAGGCAAACGAAGAGGTTCTACCCATTACGGTCAACCGGGGTACTTGAGCCAGCATATTGATAATTTCTTCACTGATGCCATCGGAAAAATATTCTTGTTCTTCGTCATTGCTCATATTGACAAAGGGTAAGACAGCAATGGCAAATTCATCGTTAGAATTGGAAGAAAAAACACCAGAAATTTTTAGACCCATAACTACCACTGCTATGGATAAACTGGCAATAATAAATGCGTTTAATCGCTTATTGGTTGCCTGACTGCTCAAGTCATTTTTGGAAACATCGCCAGTTTTCTCTAATCCTTGTGGGGTAATGTCATAAACCCAGGACACGATAATCCAAATTGGTAGTCCGATGGCCAATACTAAAGTGATTCCTTGAACGATCCATTCTGGTGCGCCGATGATGGGCAAGAGTAAGGTAAAAACTTGCAAAAGCACCCAAGCCACTACCAGATAGGCAATTGTGGACTTTATGACATTACGACGCTTTAGCTCGTTTAGAAATTTACTCATCGGTTGGTTCGTGAGGCTATTTATACTTTTCTAAATATATTGATTTTAAATGAGTTGAATTTCAACGGGAGAAACCTTAATAAACCACATTCATTTTGTCGAAAAGTTCTTTAAATCTTGGGTCATCCATGGGTGTTCGCATATTCCGAGCATTAATTTTAACAAATAAAAGTTGAGCTTCATGATTTTCTAAAGCTCGATCGAAATACTTAAATGCGTTATCTAATTCTCCAATAGACAAATACACACTCGCAAGACTATTATTTGCGAACCGTTCATAGCCTTCCTGAGCTTTTATTTTGTCAATTACTTCTCTAGCTTTTAATGTGTTCCCACAACTGCCATAAGTCCACCCCAATACACCTAAAGTCCATGTGCCAGGATTTAGTTTTACAGCCATTTCAGATTCTGGGATTGCTTCATCGCACTGTTCTAAGATTAAATATCCAGACGACGCCCACAGATGGCCCGCCCAGAAATTAGGCTCCAGTTCAATTAATTTTTTACCAATAGCCAATAGCGCCTGAGGTTTATTACACATGTATGGAATGATTCCGACAAAAAATAGATTAAATATTGAAATAGGATCGAGGGTCTCAGCTAATTTTGCGTGTTCCATAGCTTCTTCACAGCGATCATACAGCGCCAAACACATGGCCAGTTGCACATGAGTTTCAGCACTATTTGGATTGATTGCCAGGGCTTTTTTGTAGGCAGCCATAGCATCTCTTACATTCCATTCCTGATGCAGCAGTATGCGTCCTACATTTAAATGACTCTCAAAAATTCTGTCATCTAGTTGAAGTGATTTCTTTGCAGCTATTCTTGCTTTTGGTAATAATTCTTCAGTAGCCAACCAGTTAAAATCTAACAAACTGATATAACAAAAGGAGAGTTGCGCATACGCTAGGGCGTAGTTTGTGTCTAACGAGATGGCGGCCTCCAAATACTCAATGGCTTTAATAAAGCCATCTGGAGTAAATTTATTACTATGAAAAACACCCTTTAGATATAGTTCATGAGCTTCAAGATTATCTGTATTTTTCTTTAAAAACGCATCTTTTTCCTCTCCCAATAATTTTATTTTGACGGCATTGAGAATTTTTTCTGAAATTTCATCTTGAATATCAAAAATATCCTTCAGTTCACGGTCGAATTTTTCGGAATAGAGATGTGCGCCGTTTGCTACATTGATGAGCTGTGCAGTAATTCGTAGAGTATTACCTGAGCGTCGTACACTGCCTTCCAGGAGATAGCTGACATTCAGTGCCTCACCAATTAACTTTAGATCCATGTTTTTACCCTTAAAGGCAAACGAAGAGGTTCTGCCCATTACGGTCAACTGGGTTACTTGTGCCAGTATATTGATGATTTCTTCGGTAATGCCATCCGAGAAATATTCTTGTTCTTCGTCATTGCTCATGTTCACAAAGGGCAACACGGCAATACTTTTTCCCAGTACGCTGCTTGCTTTTTTTTCCGGCAGGATGGTTTCACTTCCATCAAACAATACCTGGAACATTTTTATTGGCTGGCGTACGTTTTTTAGAATCTCTTCCCGCACAAACTGCGTTTCAACACCTTTTTTGTTGGTGATGTTCTGGTTGACCGATTCTGAAATAAAAATGGAGCCAGGATGTGCCGCCGATTGAATGCGGGCTGCGATATTGACGCCATCACCAAATACATCGTCATTTTCAAAAACCACTTCGCCCAGGTGAATGCCGATGCGCAATTTGAAATCCCTGGCAGCATTGCATGTTTCCTGTATCTTGATCGCAGCATTTACGGCATCTGAAACGGTGTTGAAGCTCGCCATGACACCATCTCCCAATTCTTTTATCCACTTACCATTAAACTCATGAATAATTGGCTTGTGAATCTTTCTGTTCTTGTCTAAGATTTCGAAGGTTTTTTGTTCATCACTGCCCATGAGGGATGTAAAACCGACAATATCGGTAAACATAATAGCCGCAAGCTGACGTGATCTGGACATACTGCCTTAAATATACTTTATTAACTTAATTATCAGAGATATTTATCTGTGCATCTTGTAATTAGAAGCAAAGGAGCAATATCTTTTTTAGAATGCCGCACCCTCGCCCTGGTCATCTATTTTTTCATTCCCAATTGATTTGGCCGATTAATACTTCCATTTGGGTATTAAGTGAACTAAGCAATTCCACAGCCATCTGAGATGAGGTGCCAGGAGAGAATACTGTGGCAGAGCATCCTGAATCGGCTGGTGAACAACGCACAGTGCATTTAAATGATGTTGGAATTCTTCAGGCGAACAAGGCCTTCTACCTTCACAGATATTGTAGACCCTGGTCAAGAATAGGGTGATCACTTTGACCGGACTAAACAGTTCTAGTAGCCATATGCAACTTCAGTCCTACTGATTTTTATCAAATAGGTTATCGATCAGTAGGCAGTCCTATTTTTTTTATGAGTTCAATAGTTCTTGGGTCATTCTTCATATCTGGAAAATAATCCCTGAAATATGATTTTACATATAAAATTGGGCTCTCACGGTTTTTTACAGCTCTATTAAAATGATCGAATGCCAGATCCCATTCGTCCATTGAAGCATAAATAAGAACAAGACTACAATTCCAAATGTCTTCTTCGCCAATTAAGTTTTTTATTTTTTCAATTATTTCTTGTGCCTTTTCTTTTTCACCTAATCTTTTATAGGACATAGCTAAAAAGGAATTTGCACCAATATCTTCGTTAAATAACTTAAGTTGTATTTCTATTTGAGTAATCGCCTCTTCATATTGATGTAAACCGAAGCGCCCAAGTCCAACCAAAGCATAACCAGCAGCAGAATTGGGTTCTAGAGCTATTAATCTGTTACCATATTCAATTACTTTTTCATAATCTCCATCCCATACGTGGTATCCACCTATATAAAATAGATTTAATAATGAGAACGAATCTAAGTCATCTGCTTTTTTCAGATATTTATTGGCTTCATTATAATTTTCCATGATCATATGCCAGGCGCCTAATTGTCTATTCCCTTCTACACTGTTGGGATTGATGTTTACACCTTTTTCCAATGCTTCTAGTGCTTCTTGAAAATCCCAATGGTACCACAATTTTATCCTAGCAGAAGAGATATGGCATTCCGAACAATTATCGTCTATTTGGATTGCTTTTTCAGCATATTCGATTGCTTTATTAATGCTCACTTCTCCTGGAAGCCAATTAAAATAGGTTGCATCAAAATTACAATCTGCCAATCCAGCATAAGCAATAGCATATTCAGGATCAATAGCAATGGCTGCTTTAAAATACTCAATTGCTTTTGAAAAGTCATCAGGTGAGAATTTATTGAAATGATAACGACCTTTCAGGAACAACTGATAGGCTTCAATATTTTCGGTATAGTTTTTTAATATGGCCTCTTTTTCCTCACCCAACAATTTTATTTTAACGGCACTGAGGATGTTCTGAGAAATCTCATCCTGGATGTCAAAAATATCGTCCACTTCACGATCAAATTTTTCGGAATACAGGTGGGAACCATCTGCCACATTGATGAGCTGTGCTGTAATTCGCAAGGTATTACCAGAGCGTCGCACACTGCCTTCCAGGAGATAAGCAACATTCAGTGCCTCACCAATTAATTTTAAATCCATGTTTTTGCCCTTAAAGGCAAACGAAGAGGTTCGTCCCATTACGGTCAACCTGGGCACTTGTGCCAGCATATTGATAATTTCTTCGCTGATGCCATCAGAGAAATATTCTTGTTCTTCGTCATTGCTCATATTGACAAAGGGTAAGACAGCAATGGAATATTCCGAGTTGGAATTGGAAGAAAAGACACCAGAAATTTTTAAACCCATAACCACCACTGCTATGGATAAACTGGCAATAATAAATGCGTTTAATCGCTTATTGGTTGCCTGACTGCTCAAGTCATTTTTGGAAACATCGCCAGTTTTCTCTAATCCTTGTGGGGTAATGTCATAAACCCAGGACACGATAATCCAAATTGGCAGTCCGATGGCCAATACTAAAGTGATTCCTTGAACGATCCATTCTGGTGCGCCGATGATGGGCAAGAGTAAGGTAAAAACTTGCAAAAGCACCCAAGCCACTACCAGATAGGCAATTGTGGACTTTATGACATTACGACGCTTTAGCTCGTTTAGAAATTTACTCATCGATTGGTTCGGGAAGCTATTTATACTTTTCTAAATATATTGATTTTAAATGAGTTGAATTTCAACGGGAGAAACCTTAATAAACCACATTCATTTTGTCGAAAAATTCTTTAAATCTTTGGTCTTCCATGGGATGTCCATAGAGCCGATGAGTGTACTTAACATATAAAAGCTGGCCTTCGTGATATTCAAGAGCTCGGTCGTAATACTTAAATGCGGTATCTAATTCTCCAATGGCATAATACACATTTCCAAGATGCGCATTGGCGAACCGCTCATATCCTTCCTGAGCTTTTATTTTGTCAATTACTTCTCTGGCTTTTAATGTGTTCCCACAACTGCCATAAGTCCAGCCCAATAAACTTAAGGTCCATGTACCAGGATTTAGTTTTACACTTATTTCTAATTCTGCGATTGCTTCATCATACTTTTCTAAGGCTCCATATCCTATCCCCGACCACACATAGCCAGAAAAGAAATTGGGCTCCAGTTCAATTAACTTTTCACCCGTATCCAATAACGCCTGAGGATTATTACACAAGAAAGGAATAGCTCCCACATAAAAAAGATTGAGTACTGAAATAGGATCGAGGCTCTCAGCTATTTTTGCGTATTCCATGGCTTCTTCACGCCGGTCATACTGCGCCAAACACACGGCCAATTGTACATGAGTTTCAGCACTATTTGGATTGATTGCCAGCGCTTTTTTAAAGGCAGCCATAGCATCTCTTACATTCCATTCCTGATGCAGCAGTATGCGTCCTACATTTAAATGACTTTCAAAAATTTTGTCATCTAGTTGAAGTGATTTCCGTGCAGCTATTTTGGCTTTTGGCAATGATTCTTCTGAAGCCAACCAATTAAAATCCAACAAATTGGTATAACAAAAGGCGAGTTGCGCATACGCTAGGGCATAGTTTGTGTCTAACGAGATGGCGGCATCCAGATATTCAATCGCTTTAATAAAGCCATCTGGCGTAAATTTGTTAATTTGAAAAACACCCTTTAGATATAGTTCATGAGCTTCAAGATTATCAGTATTTTTCTTTAAAAACGTATCTTTTTCCTCCCCCAATAATTTTATTTTGACGGCATTGAGAATTTTTTCTGAAATTTCATCTTGAATATCAAAAATGTCCTTCAGTTCTCGGTCGAATTTTTCGGAATATAGATGTGCGCCGTTTGCTACATTGATGAGCTGTGCAGTAATTCGTAAGGTATTACCTGAGCGTCGTACACTACCTTCCAGGAGATAGCTGACATTCAGTGCCTCACCAATTAACTTTAGATCCATGTTTTTACCCTTAAAGGCAAAGGAAGAGGTTCTGCCCATTACGGTCAACTGGGTTACTTGTGCCAGCATATTGATAATTTCTTCGGTAATGCCATCCGAGAAATATTCTTGTTCTTCGTCATTGCTCATGTTCACAAAGGGCAACACGGCAATACTTTTTCCCAGTACGATGCCTGCTTTTTTTTCCGGCAGGATGGTTTCACTTCCATCAAACAATACCTGGAACATTTTTATAGGCTGGCGTACGTTTTTTAGAATCTCTTCCCGCACAAACTGCGTTTCAACACCTTTTTTGTTGGTGATGTTCTGGTTGACCGATTCTGAAATAAAAATGGAGCCAGGATGTGCCGCCGATTGAATGCGGGCTGCGATATTGACGCCATCACCAAATACATCGTCATTTTCAAAAACCACTTCGCCCTGGTGGATGCCGATGCGCAATTTGAAATCCCTGGCAGCATTGCAAGCTTCCTGTATCTTGATTGCAGCATTTACGGCATCTGAAACGGTGTTGAAGCTCGCCATGACACCATCTCCCAATTCTTTTATCCACTTACCATTAAACTCATGAATAATTGGCTTATGAATCTTTCTGTTCTTGTCTAAGATTTCGAAGGTTTTTTGTTCATCACTGCCCATGAGGGATGTAAAACCGACAATATCGGTAAACATAATAGCCGCAAGCTGACGTGATCTGGACATACTGCCTTAAATATACTTTATTAACTTAATTATCAGAAATAGGTTTAATAATGTCAGAGTGTCTCTCATAATGTGTTACAACGTCTAATATATGGCGCGTTTCAATGCGCTATATACGTCCTAAGTTTACTTCCGCTTGTAACCCTCCCTTTTTTCGGACTATCTTTTAGACGACATTTCTTATTCCAATTGAATTAAATCGGGTACAAAGTATTCTTTTTCAAAAGCATTGGGAGTCATTCCCCCCAGACCTTCATGAGGTCTTTCCTGATTGTAATCTTTGATCCATTCTTCGGTCAGGATCCTCACCTGGCTGATTTCTTCAAAGAGATGGGCATCTAAGATATCCTGACGGTAGGTTCTATTGAACCGTTCTACAAATCCATTTTGCATGGGTTTGCCTGGCTGGATATACTGTATCTCTATACCCTGTGCTTCACACCAACGGGTAAAGTCCAGGGCGAGGAACTCCGGGCCATTATCTGTACGTACTTTATCTGGTTTACCATGTTCTTCAATAGCCCTTTTCATCACTTGTACCACTCCGATGGCTGGGAAGCTGAACTCTGCCTCCACGGTAATGGCCTTGCGGTTAAAATCATCAATAATATTCAGCGTTCGAAACCTTCTTCCAGACATCAGGGAATCACTCATAAAATCCAGGGACCATACCCGGTTGCGCTTCTCAGGTAGCTGCAGGGGTTCTTTCACTCGTGCAGGCACTCGCCTTTTGGCTTTCCTACGCAAGTTCAAACCCAGCATCCGATACACCCGCTGGATCCGTTTTTTATTCCAGGGATAGCCCTGCAAGCGAAGCCGCTGATAGTATTTGTCCTGGCCTTCCCGTGGCCTGGCCACTGGGAGTTCCAAGAGCTTGTCAATAACCTCCCGATCGTCTTTGACTGACTGGTAATAGTACATGGACTTAGCAAAAAGCAGCGTCTTACAGGCCCTGGTGAGGCTTACCTGGTAAAACTCCCGCAGGTAAGCGGCCATGTTTTTCTTATCACCAAGAGCTTACCACTTTTTTGAAAGCACGTCCTTGAGCATCTTGTTGTCAAGGGCCAGGTCGGCATACATAGTCTTAAGCTTGCGATTCTCCTCTTCAAGCTCCTTAAGGCGCTTGAGCTGAAGGCTATCCATGCCTGAATACCGCTTCTTCCAATAGTAGAAGGTGCTGCGATTAATACCCAACTCCCGGCAGATATCCTCCGCCTTGCGACCCGACTCATGCTCCTTGATGCACGTGACGATCTGACTTTCTGTAAACTTTGTTTTCTTCATAATTGAACTGCTTTAAAATTAGCTTTTTTGTCTAATTTTCCACAGTCCGATTTTCAGGAGAGGTTACATCTTTGTTGAGGTTTTTGTTATCGTAGTACACCCAGCCAATAGAACGGCCATATCGATCTTTAGAGTCGACTACAACGGTTACCTGACGACTGAATATCGCATCTGAAATAAACTTTGTGGCAACTGCCGAGTAAGGCTGTTTACGTTCAGGACAATCAATGCTGGCTAAACGTACTTTGACGGTTGTTTTGTTGTCCAGAAGTAGTGTGAAGGTGTCTCTGTCAGCTATGCCTACAACCTTGCCTTGAAGCGTATCCTGGCGGGAGGTAAATGCCTCATAGGATAGGGCAGATTGAGTAATGAGAAGGAATAGGAGGAGGAATGTTTTATGTGACATACTGAAGCATTTATTCATAGCTTCGAATTTTATCCCGTAATCTTTTCTCTATTTCAGCACATTTATCTAATAGGTTGTTAAGATGAAGAAGATTCCTCCTACTTACATTTGTAAATACTATAGCGTCATTTAAGAAGTCGTAATTACTTTCTAGTGTTGGCTCGATCAACCGAATCAATCGTTCTCTATTTAAATTCGTGGTATCGGATACATTTTCAAGAAAAAGTATTCCAAAGGAGGTTTTCATAATATCTTCTCCGTCCATTAATCTATTCAAGAGTAATTGCCCATTAGTCTCTATTACCTTCATTATTTGAGTCTGATCTGAATAAAACTGATCGAGTTCAAACTTTAAGGCATCATCTCTTATGATATTCAGGCTACCGCTGGATTTGAGGTCATCATATCCATTGGTGGTAGGTTTTAATGCAATAGTTGAATTAGCGACAGAGCTCTGCAATTTTTGTGAAATTAGCATTTGATCAGGCTCGTCATTCAGTAAGAGACTTACCAAGCTAATGGAGGCGTTTAATCTGGTTTCTGTTGCAGATATCTCTTGTTTTATAATCTCTTCATCTAGCAACACATCTTCGAGGAACTTGTGGTAGTATTCTTGTTCTTTTTTATTGTTTTGAAGTTCCTGATTCCAGGTATCGATCTGCAATGCAATTAAAATCCCAATCACCACCAACAGTATCTCACCCACTGCATACAGCAGGTATTTACTAAACTTATTCTCGGTTAGGAGTCTTTGACGGATGTTACGGAAGAAGCGGAGCATGGGTTGGTTGGTTACGTGATCAAATTACAAAAAACGAGCGAAAGCTTTGATGTTGTGGTTTTGGAGTGGATCAGAATGCTAATTGTTTGGAAGTTGCTTGTGCGCCACACTGCAATCCTATCCCTAAGCTATCCCCCCATGGTCGATATTTTTTTTGGGGTACGCCCCCTTCGATATGGAGTTTTTAAACTAAAAAGCACCCTTACGAGCACCTTGGATAGCTTCCACTTTATTGAACCTTGAACTGAAAGATACTGCCAACTGCAACTGCGGACTGCAGGCTCGAGTGTAGCCTCCAGGAGATACCTCGCTGCGCTCGGTGTTCCTTTGATCCCGCACCTGAAAATGCCAAAACCAGAGACCAATTTCCAAGCGGGCTCCAGGAGATACCTCGCTGCGCTCGGTGTTCCTTTGGTCCCGCACCTGAAAATGCCAAAACCAGAGACCAATTTCCAAGCGGGCTCCAGGAGATACCTCGCTGCGCTCGGTGTTCCTTTGGTCCCGCAGCCTGAAAATGCCAAAACCAGAGACCAATTTCCAAGCGGGCTCCAGGAGATACCTCGCTGCGCTCGGTGTTCCTTTGGTCCCGCAGCCTGAAAATGCCAAAACCCGCCGCCGCTGGAGGCGGCGGTGTTTTTTGTTTCCCCGAGCCTTAAGAAAGCAAGCTTTCTACGGCCCGTAGAAACAAAAAACCCACTCCATATCGGAGTGGGTTTTGGCGCTTTAAGTGGTACCTCCAGGAATCGAACCAGGGACACACGGATTTTCAGTCCGTTGCTCTACCAACTGAGCTAAGGTACCTTGACGCTTTAAGGGAGTCTTTCTTCGCGAATTTGTCCCACATCCCTTCACGCCGGAAGCGCTTTTGAAGGGGTGGCAAATATAAATTCAAATTTAGCATTAACCAACAAAATCTGTAAAAAAGCGGTATCATATTCTCTCAAATTGCAATCTTTGCAGAATGAATCTCGTCGTAGACGCCGGAAATACTCAGATTAAATTCGCCGTTTTTAAGGGGAATAGGCTTTTGCATACCGAAGTCGGATCTCAGGAGGCCTTCGCGGATAGTGTGAAGCGGGTTTTTGATAAATATCCGGGGATTACCGATGCACTGATTTCCGCCGTGAGCCATCTGGAGCCGCAATCTGTGGAGATTTTGTCGGTATTCTGCAAAGTGTATGTGTTATCTCCTCAGTCCAGAATTCCCTTTAAAAATTCCTACGCTACTCCCGCCACCCTGGGTCCGGATCGTATTGCCCTGGCCACGGCGGCTTTTTACCACAACCCCAATGGGAATACTCTGGTGATTGACGCGGGAACGTGTATTACTTACGATATGGTTAATGATTATGGGGAATACCTGGGGGGGGCGATCTCTCCAGGGCTCTATATGCGCTACAACGCCCTGCACAAGTATACAGATAAGCTGCCCCTGCTCACTCCCGAAGCCATCCTTGATTTTATCGGAAATGCCACAGAAACCTGCATGCATAGCGGGGTTGTGAACGGGATATCCCTTGAAATAGACGGGGTTATTACGCAGTATCGTTCAAGGTTCAGGCATTTAACAGTTATTTTAACAGGGGGGGATGCGCAATTTTTGTCTAAACGGGTAAAAAATACCATCTTTGCCCATTCTAATTTTCTCCTGGAGGGCTTAAACCAGCTGCTGGACTACAACAAGAGCTAGATGGTAAAAAAACTTGTTCTCGCAATACTGTTTTTTGCGACTTATGCGGTTTCGGCTCAAAACGCCACCGTTTCACCTTACTCCCTGTTTGGCGTTGGAGAACTGCGTTCTGTTCGGACCGTAGAGAATCAGTCTATGGGGGGGCTGGGGATGTATACAGATAGTATACACATACACCTGAACAATCCTGCGTCCCTGGGTAAACTGGCGCTGACTTCTTACACAGCCGCCATATCGCATAAAGAAATTCGTCTGGAAACCTCTGACGAACAGCAGAACAGTTCTGTCTCTACCCTGGAATACATCGCTGTGGCCCTGCCGATCCGTTTTCAGCAAATGGGTGCTGCCTTTGGAATAAAACCCTATAGTGAAATGGGTTACAGCCTGATCAATGAAACCGTAAACGACGATGGGGCTGAAGTTTCCACTCAGTATAACGGGGATGGTGGGCTGAATCAGGTGTTTTTCTCCACCGGTTTCCGCGTTCGGCGCGACCTGCATATCGGAGCCACGGTGAATTATTTTTTCGGGAATCTCGAGAAAAGCCGATTTCAGGTAGTGGAGGATGTGCTCTTTGGGACGGTAGATCAGAGGCGTTCAAATGTCAGCGGATTTGACTTTAATTACGGACTTACCTACACCCCTCAGTTCGGGAAAAACACACTTTTTACTTCAGTGCGGATCAATACACAGGCCAACCTCACCTCAGATAACGAACAACAAATAGGAACCCTGTTGCCGGAGACAGGCCAGAATATTGAAATTTTTGATGTAAATCTTGATGAAGACAACCTCAGACATACTTTTATAAAAATACCCACTACCACCACATTAGGCCTTGGATACGGGGAAGACAAGCACTGGTTTGTGGGGGCCGAATACAGCTTTCAGAAATACAGTGAGTTTGTCAACACCTTTATGCAAGAGAATAATACGGAGTATGAAGATGCAAGCAGCTACGCACTTGGAGGCTATTGGGTGCCGGATTATTCCGCTATTGATTCTTTTTTCAACCGGGTGACTTACCGGGCTGGTGTTCGTCTGGATAATACGGGTTTAATCGTAAATGAGAAGTCAATTGAAAACTTTGGCATAACCTTTGGAATGGGTATACCGATTGGTGCTGATTTTTCCAATTTAAACCTCGGATTTGAGGTGGGAAGAAGAGGGACTACAATGAACCAGCTGGTGCGCGAGAGTTATTTCAAATTCAGTTTAGGTCTGGCCTTTAACGCCAGATGGTTTACGAAGAGACAAATTAATTAATGAAAAATTACTATTTTACGCACCCCTTAATTAATGACAAGATGAAAAAGAATATTTTCCTCACGATGGTTGCGGTTTTAGGATTTTCAGCGGTTGGTTTCAGCCAGGCACAGAATCCCGAATGCATGACCAATCTTTCCATTTATGCAGAGCATGCCAAAGTGAAAAATTACGAGGCTGCTTATACGCCCTGGAAAATGGTTTACGAGAATTGCCCTGGAATTAACAAGGCTAATTTTTCGCTAGGCGAGAAAATCCTCGATTTTAAAATAGAGAATTCCACAGGGGCGGAAAAAAAGGCCTATGTCGATGAGCTCCTGACCCTGCACGATCGCAGCATGGAGTACTTCCCAAAGAACTATACCCTGGCCAGCGTTACCAGTGATAAGGCTTCCATTTTATATGATAACAAAATGGCGAGCGATGAGGAAATTTACAATATGCTCTCCAAGGCCTTTAAGGAAGACCGGGCTAATTTTAGTGATCCCAAGGCGCTTTACCTTTATTTCTCTTCTTTAGTGAATCTGCACGAGGCCGGAAAAAAAGACCTGCAGGAGGTTTTTGATGTCTACGATGACGTCACTGACCAAATCGATGTAGAAAATGAGAAAATCCTGCAACAAATAAACAAGTTGCTTCCCAAGGAAGAAGCCGGCACGCTAACTTCCAAGGAAAAAAGCCAATTGAAGTCCTATAACAGCTATTCGGAGAACTACGGAAAAATCTCCGGAAGCATCGATTCCAAGCTGGGCGCATTGGCGGACTGTGAAAACCTGATTCCGTTGTACGAGAAGAATTATGAAGAGAAGAAAAATGATGTAGACTGGGTAAAACGAGCGGTAGGCCGTATGTTTAATAAGGAATGTACCGATGACCCGCTCTTCCGCAAACTCTTTGAAGCTCAACTGGCTTTAGAACCTTCGGCAAGTGCTTACTTGTATGGTGGTGCTCTTAAAGCCAAAGACGGTGACAGCAAGGGAGCCCTGGCAGATTTTGACAAGGCTGCCGAATTGGAGACAGATCCCAAGAAAAAATCAGATATTCTTTACAAGTCGGCTACAGTTTCCAGAAGATTCAGTAAGTCTCAGGCCAGGAGTTATGCCAATAAGGCGGTTGCTGCGAACCCTTCTAACGGGAAGGCCTATTTGCTTATTGCCAGCCTTTACGCTTCCAGTGCCAACGAATGCGGGGAGACTCCATTTGAGAAAAGGGCTACCTATTGGTTGGCATCTGAAACAGCTCTTAAGGCAGGGCGTGTGGATCCATCGCTTAGCGGCAGGGCCAATCAGGCTGCGGCCAGCTACAGTGCCAAGGCACCTTCCAAAACCGATATTTTCAATTCGGGAATGGCAGGCAAATCAGTGACCCTGAATTGCTGGATTGGCGCTACGGTAAAAGTTCCCAATCTGTAAGGATGACATCTTTTAAATACGATCGTTTGAACATTGCCATGGCCTTGACCGTGGCAATGTTTTTTTTATCCTGCCAGGATACCTACGAGCGGGTAGGGGAAGATCGTCCGGCTCTGGTTTACCCGCAGGGAGAGGCAGAAAATTTCACACTGACCTATACCGAAACCGAAGAAAACCTGCAGTCTGAGGGGGAATCCGATTCAAGAGTTATCGCGGTACTTGAAAGTCCGCTTACTCGGGATTTTGAGAACCTTATATTTCCCTATCGCACCTTTCCCGAGGGAGTTCTGGTTACTTATTACGATCCGCAGGGGCTGAAAAGCACGATCCGGGCAGATTATGCCATTGTCTACAGGGAAACAGGCCTGATCGATTTGCAGGGGAATGTGGTCGTTACAACACACGACGGTAAAGTGCTGAAAACCCCCCAGCTTTATTGGGATCGCAAGACGGAGTGGATTTTTACCCAGGAGCGTTTTACCTTTACCAATCCGGAAGAGGGCACAGAACTCAATGGGAAGGGGATGGATTTTAACCGGGATTTTACGTATTTTAATGCACACCAAACAGGGGGCGAAATGCTCGTAAAGGAAGAAGCGTCATGATAAAAATTCTGAGATATACCGAATACCTCTATCTGGCCGTAGCCGTGGTCTCCCTTTATAAAATCGGGGAACTTTGGAGTGTGGATCAGAATCAGGCCTATATTTTTATTTTCTTCGCCGTGGTTTCCGTGGCCATGTTCCTTTTTCGTCGAAACTATCGAAAGCGCTTCGAGAAACGGCAAGATCAGGAGAAACCCTAATCGAAGCTAGAAGCTACCCATCATGGCTATTATCGTAATTTCCCTGCTGCTTTCTGCCTTTTTTTCAGGTATGGAAATCGCTTTTGTATCGGCCAACCGAATCTACCTGGAAATTGAGAAGAAACAGGAAGGGGTTTTGGCCCGGGTACTTACCAAACTCACCGCGAGTCCGTCGAAGTTTATCGCCACCATGCTCATCGGAAATAATATCGCTCTGGTAGTCTACGGGCTATATATGGGAGATTTACTCATGACTTGGTTTTATAGTGTGTTGCCTTCTGAGAATATGCTGATTCATGTCCTCTTCTCAGACTTCACCCTGCTGACCCAAACCTTGATTTCCACCCTGGTCATACTGCTTACCGCTGAATTTCTGCCTAAAGTGTTATTTCAGATCTATTCCAATACGCTGCTGAGAGCGCTGGCTATTCCGGCCTATGTTTTCTATGTGATTTTCTGGCCCATTTCCGCCTTTGTGATTTCCATCTCGGATTTCATTCTGAAAACCTTCTTGAAAACGGAGGGAGATGAGGTACAGCTGGCCTTTTCCAAATTGGAATTGGGGGATTTTATCACCGAGCAGATGGAAACTGTGGATGCCCATGAGGAAGTGGACTCAGAGATACAAATCTTTCAGAACGCCCTGGAGTTTTCGGCCGTAAAGGCCCGGGAAGTGATGGTTCCACGCACGGAAATTACAGCGGTGGAACTCCATGAAACTCCTAAGAATCTCACCAAACTCTTTACCCAGACGGGCTATTCTAAAATATTGATTTATAAAGATACCATTGACAGTATAATTGGTTATGCGCATTCCTACGAACTCTTTAAGAAGCCGAAAACCCTGAAAAGTATCCTGCTGCCCGTTGAGTTTGTTCCCGAGACGATGCTGATTCAGAACATCCTGAACGTGCTGACCAAAAAGCGTAAAAGTATGGCTGTGGTTCTGGACGAATACGGAGGCACCTCTGGAATCCTGACAGTGGAAGACATCATAGAGGAATTGTTCGGAGAGATTGAAGACGAGCACGACAGTACCGACCTGGATGAGGAACAGCTCTCTGAGACCACCTATAAGTTTTCAGCCCGCCTGGAGGTAGATTACCTCAATGAGCAGTATCGCCTGGATCTTCCGGAAAGCGATGAATATGGAACGCTGGGGGGTATGATTGTGAATGAAACCGGGGAAATACCAGATAAGGACTCGGAAATTCGCTTTGGAAAATTCCTCTTTCGCATTCTTGAAGTCTCTAATACAAAGATAGATTTGGTGACCCTGGAAATTCTGGAAACCGACTAGCGATAGCCCCCTTCAACACCCCCTGCTTTTTCCTTTTATTATTGGGTAGAAAATGGTATTTTCGCCCACTGATTTAAAGACCTTTAACATGGCGATTTTAGAAAAAATTAGAAAGCGTACCACGGTGTTGATACTCATCATCGGTCTGGCGCTTTTTGCATTTGTGATTTCCGGGATATTTACAGGCCCCGGATTGGGCGGGACAAAGGTAGGCTCCGCTGTGGGCGAAGTCAATGGAGAGGTTATTTCCATAGATGCCTTTCGTCAGAAAATGGAATTTGCCTCCGGGCAGTTCGGCGATCAGGCTACTTCCACTCAAATTGTGAATTCGGTTTGGGATCGGGAATTGCGAAGCACGATCCTAAAGCAGCAATTTGAAGCCCTGGGACTCGATATTGAGCAGGATCAGATCATGGAACTCATCCGCAACAATCCCAGCTTTACGCAAAACCCTCAGTTTCTGGATGAAAATGGCTTTTTTGATGAGACTGCTTTTCGGAATTTTATCGCCGATCTGCGGATCAATGCACCCCAGCAATACAACTTATGGCTTGAAAACGAGCAAGCCCTGGTGGACGCTGCGAAGGAGCAACGGTATTTTGACCTTATTGGCGCGGGAGTAGGTGCCACCCTCAAAGAGGGCGAACTGGAATACCATCTGGCGAACGACCGTGTGGATATCCGCTATGTACGGGTGCCTTACAGTAATATTCCGGATAGTACCATCAGTATTTCCAAAGAGGAAATCGCAGCTTACATCAAAGCGCACGAGGACGATTTTCAACAGGATGCCTCCAGAGACATCCGGTATGTCTATTTCGAGGAAAAGGCTTCTCAGGCAGACGAGGCGGCTATCGAAACAGCCATGACCGAACTTTTGGGAGATCGGATGGAATACCTCGAGGAATTCGATTCCACAGCCACTATCCCCGGATTTAGAAATACGCCCGACGTGGCGGTCTTTCTGGACCGCTATTCCGATACCAAATACGATACCCTGTACAAGGCGGCGGCTGAATTACCGGCTCAATTTTCAGACACCATTTTTACGCTGAACCCCGGTGAGATCTACGGCCCGTACCGGGACGGAAATTTTTACAGGATTACCCGGATGATGGATCGCAAGCCCGCCGGGTCTGTAAAGGCCAGTCATATCCTGATCACTTATCAGGGGGCCGAAAGGGCCAACCCGGAAATTACCCGTACCCAGGAAGAAGCGGCTGAAAGGGCTGAGGAATTATTGGAAGAGGCGCAAAAAGCCGATGTGGTTTTTGCCCAGCTGGCACGCGATAATTCCGACGGACCTTCAGGGCCAAGGGGCGGGGACCTCGGATATTTTGAGGAAGGTATTATGACTCCGAAATTCAATGACTTTGCCTTTGGAAATCCGGTAGGCACCATTGGGCTGGTGGAAACAGAATTTGGATACCACATTGTCAGGGTAGACGATAAGCGCGACCTGGTTCGGGTAGCTAATTTCTCCAGGCTGATTGAACCTTCTGAGGAGACTGTCAACACACTTTTTACAGAAGCTACCACTTTTGAAATGGCGGTTACTGATGACAAAAAAGGGTATGCTGAAAAGGCTGCAGAAAAGAATTACCAGGTGCGCCCTGTGAATAAGCTCAAAGCTATGGATGAGAATCTTCCCGGGCTTGGAGCACAGCGGCGGATAGTACAATGGGCCTTTAACGAGGAGACCGAAGTTGGGGATGTGCGCCGTTTCGATCTCAATAACGGGTATGCGATTGCTCAGCTTACGGCTACGCATCGGAAAGGTCTTATGTCTGTAGAGGATGCGTCTGTCCAAGTTTTGCCCATTTTGAGAAAGCAGCGTAAAGCAGAGCAGATAATGAGTGCGAATCAGGGGAAAAGCATGGAGGAGATAGGCAGTGCCAATGGGGTATCGGTTGCCAGTGCCAGCGCCCTGAATGCGAAAACGCCTACCATTGCCGGTGCCGGCCGCGAGCCTGTGGTCGTAGGTACCGCAGTGATCATGGACAGCGGAGTGACCTCTGGCCTTATCGAAGGGGAAAGCGGAGTTTTTAAACTCGAGGTAACCACTAAAGAAGTGGCTCCGGCCATGGAGAATTATGCGCCTTACGCCCTGAATCTTCAAAATGGATTGCGCGGTCGGGTATCTTCAGAGGTGTATAATGCCCTGAAAGAAAAGGCTGAAGTAGAAGACAACCGTTCGGTTTTTTATTAATAACCGATAACACAATCTTTCTCAGAACCCCGCAAAAAGAATTCTTTTTGCGGGGTTCTCTGTGTTTTGGCTGCTCCTGGGGATTTTATAGAATAAACTCCCGGTAGGGGCGAACAATAGAATATCCTTTTTGTCTGAAGTAGTCCTGGTCCTGGGAGCTTCCTGTGGCCAGAATGAAATCGCCTCCCCAGGCACCCAGGCTTTTGATACTTCCGGGATAGTCCGGGAACCATCGATTTTTAATGGGTTCCATCTCGAGAATTTCACCCAATAGGGCTTCATGGGCATCCAGGGCCTGACGGAAGGCTGGTAAGTCGGACGCATTTGCCAGCTGCAGGGAAAGTCCGGAGACCGTTTTGAGTACTTCGGTGGATGGTGCCGGTCGTTGTCTGTACCTGGCGATGCCTTCCCGACTGTCTTGCTTTTGATTCAGATAGACGAAGAAGAGGTCCCCGGCAAAAACAGGATCAAATGGCATAGGATGCACCAGGGGTGCATTTCCCCCCCTCAGGGTATAAAAAAAAGGCCCGCTGCTTCGGGCCGCTGCGATGTCGTATCCGCTCCCTCCCAGGGTCGCGGCCAGTAAATCATAGGGATCGGTTCCGGCCCACAACCCCAGATTCGAAATCAGGGTGGAAGAAGATCCCAGTCCCCATTCCCTGGGGAACTCAAGGTGGGTTTCCACGCGGACTCCCATAAGTTTTTTAGCAAACTCCGGATTCAGACTTACGGCAACCCTAAGCAAGTACAAAAGCCTTTCCCGTATGCCTGAGGGAAAGGCTGTCTCGGGTGCCCGTTCTGTGAAGTCCTCTCTTTGGAAAAGGGCAGTAAACCAGGGCGCACCGTCCGGATTTTTACTGCTCCATTCCAACCCTTCGGTGTCCGTCTCCACAACATGCAGCCATTGGCCTAAACGAGTAGGAAGGGCCATGGCGGTTGCGCCGTCGAGTACGGTGTATTCTCCGGAAAGCAGGAGTTTTCCATGGCTGTAAAAAGATTTTTTCATCCCAGTGCCCTATTGGCCTCAAGGGCTTTTACCACGGCGTTATGCGTCACCGTATGGGTTTTAAAATGATCGATCAGAATCTCTTTCTCAAGGGGGGTGGCTGAGAGCTGGTTCAGTATATTGAGCAGGTGCATTTTCATATGGCCTCTTTGGATGCCCACGGTTACCAAAGAACGGAGGGCAGCAAAGTTTTGTGCGAGGCCAGCCACGGCCACTATCTGCATGAGCTGGGGCGCACTGGGCTTTTGCAGGATTTCATGAGCCAGACGTGCCAGGGGATGCAACCCGGTCAGCCCTCCGACGGTGCCCAGGGCAAGGGGAAGATCCATCCAGAATCGGAAGATTCCATCCGAAACTTCAGCCTGACTCAGACTCCTATATTGTCCGGACCTCGCAGCATAGGCGTGAACCCCTGCTTCTATGGCCCTGAAGTCGTTTCCCGTAGCCAAAACCACTGCATCCACACCGTTCATGATTCCTTTGTTATGGGTCACGGCCCTGTAGGGTTCACTATTGGCGACGGCCACAGCCTGCACCATTTTACGGGCAAATTCTGCCCCGGAAATTCCGGATTCAGCCCCCAGATCGGTGACCGGGCAGCTGACTTCAGCCCGGACTAAACAATTCGGGACGTAATTGGAGAGGATACTCATCAGGATTTCCACCGGAGGGTCCAGGTCGGCAAAATCACTGTTTCTCCCGGCTTCCCGAACCAGGGTAGCCGCAAATTGTTCCAGACAGGAATTTATAAAATTAGCCCCCATGGCATCCAGGGTCTCAAAAGTACAATGCAGTTGGTAGTACCCTTTGATGTCCGAGGTTTTATCCCTCAGCTCAATGCGGCTGATACCTCCGCCCCGATTTTCCATATTCGAGGTCAGGCCCCGGGTATCTGCCCGCAGCACGGGCTGAATATCTTCTATAAATTTGCTCAATTGGCGCGGATCTCCGAAAAAGAGGAAGTGTACCTGCCCGATTTTTTCGGTACCCAGCACCTTGGCCTGGAACCCGCCCCGATCGAACCAGAACTTGGCGGCTTTACTCGCAGCCGCAACCACGGAACTCTCCTCAATCGCCATAGGAATGGCATAGAGCTTCCCGTTAATCAGAAAATTCGGGGCTACTCCAAGGGGTAGGTAGAAATTGGTAAGGGTATTTTCGATGAATTCATCGTGCAATTGCTGCAACTGCTTATCCGCATTCCAATACTGCTTCAGAAGCGTTACTGTGGCATCCGGGTTTGCCGTATACCGGTGGGCAATCCAGTCGATTTTTTCCTCCTTCGAAAGTTTGGAAAACCCTTCTACAGGCTGGTCCATCAAAACAATTTTATGGCCTCAAAGATAAGGATTCAAAGGCAATTCCGCGGCCCCCTGCAAGGGTGCACGCGGAATGAATAAAAAGCACCCACCATGGTGTTTTTTGATAAAATATTCATAAACTTGGGAGATTTAAACCCCTTTTTTAACGATATATGAAAAAGCGCTTCAGGATTCTGGTACTCCTTGTGATCTTTGGGCAGGTACTTTCCGCTCAGCAAAATAAAATTACTCTGGAGGATATTTGGGGCGGCAGTTTTACCACAGAGGGAATGGAGGTGCTTCGTTCCATGAAGGACGGACAGCATTACACTATCCTCAATACCGATCGGGAGGCTGAAATCAGCAGCATTGACAAATATGAGTACAATACCCAGGAAAAGGTAGCCACACTCCTGAAGTCGGATGCCGCCACAGGCATCCCTTTCTTTACCTCTTACGGTTTTAGCGAGGATGAGACCATGGTTCTGCTGGCTACAGCGGTAGAGCCTGTGTATCGTCGGTCCCGACTGGGCGTTTACTTCGTATACGACCTTAAAAACAATAAGCTCCTCCCTGTTTCGGATACGAAAATCCAGGAACCCACACTTTCGCCCAATGGCGATCAGGTGGCTTATGTGTATCAGAACAACCTCTATGTTCTCGACCTGGCCTCGGGAAGCCGGAAGCAAATTACCGCGGACGGCAGCACCAATGCCATCATTAATGGAATTACAGATTGGGTCTACGAGGAAGAATTTGCATTTGTAAGGGCCTTTGACTGGAATTCCGCCGGAGACAAAATTGCCTTTCTGAGGTTTGACGAGAGTGAAGTGCCTGAATTCTCAATGGATGTATACGGGCAGGGACTTTATCCTTCCCCCCAACAGTTTAAATACCCCAAGGCCGGAGAGGCCAACGCCAGGGTAAGCCTTTATATCTGCGATGTGCCCACGGGCAGTACCCGTGAAGTCCCCCTGGGAAACCCACATTACATTCCGCGTATCCAGTGGATGAATCACCCGGACCACCTCAGTGTACAGACCCTGAATCGCCATCAGGATAAACTGGTTTTACACAAAGTAGCTGCGTCCACCCTTCAGGTGAGCCCCCTGCTGGAAGAAACCGACGCAGCGTATGTGGATGTTACCGATAATTTAACCTTCCTTCCCGATGATCGCTTTATTTGGACCAGCGAAAAGGACGGCTTCAACCATATCTATTTGTACGACCCACAAGGGGATTCGCACCGGCAGCTTACTGCAGGCCCCTGGGAGGTTACTGCGTATTACGGGTATGACACCGGCAGTCGCAGGATTTTTTACCAGTCTTCAGAGCAGGGGTCCATAAACCGTGACGTTTATAGTATTTCAGATAAGGGAAAAGGGAAGCGCAAACTGAGTTCGGGAACGGGTACAAACCAGGCCGCCTTCAGTAGTGATTTCACCTATTTCATCAATACCTTCAGCAATGTGGAAACCCCTCCGGTGTACACTTTGCACGAGGCCAAAGACGGGGCTCTGGTCAAAGAACTCAAACACAACAGGGAGCTGCTCAGCCGGGTTCAGGGCTTCGAAATGGCTCCTAAAGAATTCAGTACCCTTCCTATAAACGGGAACGATCTGAATATGTGGATGATTAAACCTGTAGATTTTGACCCGGCCAAAAAGTATCCGCTACTCATGTTTCAATACAGTGGGCCGGGTTCCCAGCAAGTGCTAAACCGCTGGCATGGTGCCAATGACTACTGGCATCAGATGCTCGCCTCCCACGGATATATTGTCGCTTGTGTGGACGGACGTGGAACCGGGTTAAAAGGAAGGGATTTTAAAAAGGTGACGCAGTTGGAGTTGGGCAAGTTCGAAGTGGAAGATCAGATCGCTGCGGCCCAGGCCTTGAGTGCCCGACCCTATATCGATGCGGAACGCACCGGGATTTGGGGTTGGAGCTACGGGGGCTTTATGTCTTCGAATTGTATTCTAAAGGGAAATGATGTTTTTGAAATGGCCATAGCAGTCGCTCCCGTGACCAGCTGGAGGTTCTACGACACAATTTACACCGAGCGCTATATGCAAACACCCCAGGAGAATGCCGGGGGTTACGACGAGAATTCGCCTTTGAATTTTGCCGACCAACTCCAGGGGGATTTCCTTCTGGTGCACGGCGCTGCCGATGACAATGTGCACGTGCAGAATACCATGCGAATGATAGAGGCACTGGTACAGGCCAATAAGCCTTTTGAATGGGCCATCTATCCAGATCGCAACCATGGCATTTACGGGGGAAATACGCGGCTGCACCTCTATAATAAAATGACTCAATTTGTGCTGAATAATCTGTAAACAAACCAAACCAAACCGATGAACACAAATACGGATGCAATAGAACAAAAACAGTTGTTCGGACACCCTAAAGGGTTGTTCTATCTGTTTTTTGCCGAACTCTGGGAGCGATTCAGTTTCTATGGGATGCGGGCCCTGCTCACGCTTTACATGGTCAACGTTATCTTCGAGGCGCTGGCCGAGCGGGATTATGCTGCCGCGGCAGTCTACTCCAGTTATGGATCCCTCGTCTACGCCTCCACCGTCGTTGGAGGTAAGATTTCAGACACCATCCTGGGGATGAGGCGGTCCATTCTCCTGGGAGGTATCCTTATGGCCCTGGGGCATTTTGTGCTGGCAATAGAGCACAATACAGCCTTCTATCTGGCCCTGGCCCTTATAGTGGTTGGGAACGGGTTTTTTAAGCCGAATATTTCCACATTCGTCGGGTCACTTTACAAAGACGGAGACCCTCGAAAAGACTCGGGTTTTGTAATCTTTTATATGGGTATCAATATCGGGGCCTTTGTATCGCCGCTCTTATGCGGCTGGCTTGGGAGGGAATACGGCTGGCACTACGGCTTCGGTCTGGCGGGCATAGGAATGCTTGCGGGATTGCTCTTTTTCTGGAGCGGTATCCGGAATAATGTTTTTGGAGATCGGGGTAAGGCCCCGAGCGAGGCGGTACTGGCCAAGCCTCTGATCGGTGTTCCTCAAAGGATCATGGTTCCCATACTGGCCTTTCTTTTTGTGCCGGTAATCGCTTTGTTATTGTCATCTTACAAACCCATAAGCCCTGAAGGTGGATTTTTCGACGATCAGAATATCGTAAATATCATTTTTAAACTGATCGGAATCACGGTCCTGGGTTACCTGGGGTATATCATTTTCAAGGCCACGCCAGATGAGCGTAAAAAACTCATAATGGCGGTTCTTATCACTCTTTTTATGACTGTTTTCTGGGGTTTCCATGAGCTCTCCGGAAGTGTGATCACCCTGTTTGCAGACCGGAATGTAAATCTCGAATGGATCGATGCGGCCCAGTCCAACGCCATAAACCCGGTCTTTATTATCCTGCTCTCCATCCCGATTTCGCTCTTATTTACGTGGATGTCCAAACGGAATCTCAATCCGCGGACACCCTATAAATTTGGTCTGGGTCTGGCCTTTGCGGGAATCAGTTTTTATATTCTCGCCCTAAGTGGCGGGAGCGCAGATGAGAATGGTATGGTGCCCTTTTCCTATCTGATGATCATGTATTTCTTCCTCTCCGTGGGCGAACTCTTTATGTCTCCCGTGGGACTTTCGAAAATAACCGACCTCTCACCAAAGCGTATTGTGGCTTTTATGATGGGGGTTTGGTTTCTCTCCTCGGCTTTTGCCTTTCAGATCGTTGGTTTTATTGGGAAACAACTCGCTATTGAGAGTGATAACCCAGACGTTAAAGGCTTCGAGACCCTGGAGGTGTACACAGGTGGTTTCGAACTGATCGCTCAGTATGCGCTGGCGGCGGCTATCATCGTACTGGTCACGGCCCCCCTGATGAAGCGACTGATGGGTAATGTCCATTAGGAACTACGCCTGTCTGAAATTCCTGAAAAATGCAGGTGGTTGCTGTTGTGGTTATTCCAGTGGAACCTCCATTTCAAAAGCTCCCTCATAAGCTGTGGCGTGAAAGGGAATTCCTTTTTCCGAGCAGCTCTTATTCCAGCGTTTCAGATCGCTGGGATAGTTACTTCCGTCGGCAATCACCGCCTTAGGCTTCAGTATCTGGAGTACTCTGCCCAAATGAACCCGGGGAGAACCACTGAGCAGCAGGAAATGCGGGTGGGATTCCTCAGGGGAATACAAGCCGATGCGGTCCAGCACTCTCATTGACCTTTTACCCATGGTGTACAGGGAGGCGAGAGGTTTATATTCCGTATGGCGTACGCCCCAGTATTTCTGAACGCCTGAAACCAGATAAGCGCCCTTTATGGTGTCCGTGCACGCCACCTCCAGTCGGGATGCCCTTCGTGTCCATATCATCGTATGGGCTACCTGGTGGGGGATGACCCAGCTTTCGGTTTTCGATCTTTGCACTTCCCGGTATACCCCTGTGCCCTGAAAGAGTAAAAGCAGAACGGCAATGCCATAAATGATATTGGGCATCCTGGTTTTCAGGTAGATACCAAAGAGGAATACAGCCAGGACACTGAGGATACATTCCAGTCGGGTCATTGAAAGGCCCTCAAAAAAGAACACTTCCTGTCCGGAAGCCCATTCTACATACTGGTTCATCGTTTTCAATAATCCGTTCAAAAGGGCAGAGGCCGTCTGCGGTAACTCCATAAATACCTCAAGGGTCAGACAAGCCAGACCAGTGACCAGCAACACTCCGAGGCCAGGGAGCAGCACGAGGTTTGAGAGTAGAAAGAGTCCGGGAAATTGATGAAAATAATACAGGGTAAGGGGCAGGGTTCCTATTTGGGCGGCCAGACTGACGGCAATCAGTTTTCCGAAGTAATCCAGAGGTCTCTTTTTCAGGGATAAATACCGGAAGAGAAAGGGGTAAAAGATCACAATGGCGGCTACAGCTGCAAAACTCAACTGGAAACCAATTTGCCCCAGCCAGTTTGGATTGACCCCAGCCAGCATAAACACCCAACACAGCCCCAGAAAATGAAGCGTTTGCCCGGGCCTTTCCAAATAAACTGCCAGGGCCACAAAGCTGTAAAGCAGAACCGCCCGTACGACCGAAGGGCTGAAACCGGCTATCAGGGCATATCCCCAAAGGAGCGTAAGCCCCAACAGGGCTTGCAGGCCTTTCCCGTACCGCAGGCGTCTTAAGGGAGCGAGAAAGGCAAATAGCATGGTAGCCAGAATGCCCACATGTAGTCCGGAAATCGCCAACACGTGCAGGATGCCTGCCCTGGTATAGGCCAGGCGTAATTCCGGGGCTATGGCCGTGCGGTCTCCCAGCAGCAAGGCCCGGGCTATCTGTGATTCCTCATTGCCCAGGCCGAGCGCTCCCAAAGCGGCCTGTAATTTTTGCCTCAGGGCCCCAAAGAGATCCTCCCGGGTGTCAGGGGATGGGGGCATCAAAATGCAGTTGGCTGAGGTGAGTTTTACCCTTGCGTAAATCCCCTGGGTTTTAAGGTACTGTCCATAATCAAAGGCGCCCGGGTTCATCGGAGGAGGTATGGGCCGGGGAAGTGCGGGCGTCAGGATAAGTTGCCCGGGTGTCAATGCTGCCCGCGCGCTGTCTTTTCGTATTTCCACCAGCACCTTCCCATGTGTGGTGAGGGTATCTACCCGGTGGATTTCCCCTGTGTATTTTTCGGAGAACTGCCCGGGTTTTAAGGTTTCGAGCACCCGGATTTCAAGCCACCGCACCTCTGGGTGTATTTGATTGAGGTAATGGCCGGGCTGATTCTCAGGGAGGGTAGCCGCCATACTCCACATCCCGATTCCCGCAATAACCAGCCCGGTCAGGGGCCAATAAACTCTATGCAGGATGCTTTTTAAGGCGCATGCCAGGAATACCAAAAGGATTGCCGTAAGGGAAATGGACACCTTGAGATCCGGCTTGAGCCAGGCCCCTATACCGGAACCCAAAGCAAGCATCCCCGCCAGATAGAGGGAAGCGGCAGAATGAGAGGACATGTTTAAAACGGTCGGGTTGCTTTTACAAAAGCGTGATTCCAGTAGCCTTCCTGAAGAGACGAAACGATGACCCCCCTCGAGGTTGTGGAATGGATAAACTTCACTTCTTCCTTTTGTACATCAACGACCAGGCCTACATGGTTGATTTTGGCTCTGCCCCTGCGTGTTTTAAAAAACAACAGATCTCCTTTCTGAACCTTGTTTACCTGGATTTTTTTCCACTCTTCAGAGAGCATTTCTGAGGTCCTGGGCAGGGGGATGTCGTTTTCCAGAAAAGAGGTGTACAACAGGCCGGAACAGTCCATTCCCTTTCGGGTAGTCCCCCCGTATTTGTAGCGAACTCCCGTGAAGGTAAGCGCTGTTTCCACCACGGCGTCTGCCGGGGTTTCTTCCATTGATTTCTCCGATTCTACAATCGTATCGCCATCGGGTTGAGCAGTGGTTCCGATATCGGATTCGGCAACTTCCTCTGCCGGATCTCCGGCCACATGAACGCTGCGGTTATCGGAATAACTCGTATTTTTTTTTACAACGCCGCAACGCGCCAGAAAAACACAGCTAAGCAATAAAAAGAGGAGTTTCCGCATCGATTTCAAAAGCCTTTGGCCTGGGCTAAGTTAGGAATTTCACCAAAAATTTCACGCTGAAGTAATGGTGAGGGTATAAAATTAATGGCCCGAACTGAAATCGACGATCAGTTTGGCGGCCTTTTCACTGGCTCCCGGACCTCCAAGTTTTGCACGCAATTCCGTGCAGGCCTCCAGCTGTTTTTCCCGTCCCGGGCCCGAGAGGATCTTATCTAATTCCTCAGCCAGATGCTTCGTAGTCAGCTCCTCCTGTATCAATTCGGTGACCACCTGACGGTCCATAATCAGGTTGACCAGAGAAATATACTTCAGGGTGATCAACCGTTTGGCAATCTGGTAAGAAATCCAGTTTCCTTTATAGCAGACCACCTGGGGAACTCCCAAAAGTGCTGTTTCCAGGGTTGCGGTACCACTGGTTACCAAAGCCGCGGCAGCCGAATTAAGCAGAGGGTAGGTCTGGTTGATTACCAGTCCGGCAGGGTGATCCTTCAGAAAGGGTTTATAAAAATCTGTAGGAGTACTCGGGGCGCCTGCAATGACAAATTGATACCCGGGATACCGGGAGGTAAGGGAGAGCATTACAGGCAGCATTTTAGCAATTTCCTGAGGGCGGCTGCCGGGTAAAAGTGCGATGATGGGCTTATCCGGACTCAGCTGGTTTTCCGCTCGGAATGTCTCTGAATTCGTTTCGGGCCGCTCCTTCAGGGCGTCGATAAGGGGGTGGCCTACAAAATGAACGGGCATGCCGTGTTTCTTTTCGTAGAAGTCCTCTTCAAAGGGAAGAATGACATACATCTGGTCTATGTCTCGCTTTATTTTTCGCACCCGACCTTCCCTCGAAGCCCAAACCTGAGGCGAAATATAATAATGCGTTCGGAATCCGCTTTTTCGCGCCCATTCGGCAATACGGAGATTGAATCCCGAAAAGTCGATAAAAATGAGGGCATCCGGGGCAAAGGCTGCTATGTCTTTTTTACAAAAAGAGAGATTTTGGAAAATTTTAGGCAGGTTCGCCACGACTTCCAGAAATCCCATAAAGGACATTTCCTTGTAGTGGCGGACCAGGTCCCCTCCGGCCGCCTGCATGCGATCCCCACCCCAGCATCGGATAACCGCTTCAGGATCATTGCGGAAAATAGCACGAATCAGGTTTGAACCGTGAAGATCGCCTGAGGCCTCGCCTGCTATGATATAGTATTTCACCCGGCAAAGATTTTGTAATAGAGGATTACCAGGGCAGTGAGAACCGTCGCCAGGAGTACCCCCCGGGCCCGCTCGTCACGTCGAATTTTAAGGAAGCCGAAAAAAGCGACCAGATTGAGTACCGCCCCGAGGGCCAGAAGACTTCCTACGTGTTCAGCTTCAACAGCGGCTTTCAGAGAATCGGAAATTCCAAGGTCTGAAAACAGGAGGATGTATATCAATACTCCGAGCGTATTGGCAATAATACCCACCGCAAAACCGATGGCCATTTCCTTGTACTTATTATTTTTATTCATTGAGTGTCCAGTTATTCAGGTCCTGAATGGCATGGTGTGCGGTGAGATCAAACATAGTAGGCACTACACTTACAAAACCCTGGCTCAGGGCCCAGTGGTCAGTATCTTTTCCCTTATCCAGGAGTTCAAATTCGCCGGTGAGCCAATAGTATTCCTGCCCTCCGGGGCTTATGCGTTTGTCAAATTTTTCTTTCCAGTTGGCCCGTGCCTGCCTGCAAATACGAATCCCGCTGACCGATGCTCCTTTGGTCCTGGGAATATTTACATTCAGGACTACTCCCGGGGGCATCCCCTGTAGCAGCGCCTGACGGGTAATCCTAAGAATAGCCTCCCTTGCGGGGCTGAAATCGGCCTCCCACGAATAGTCGCAAAGTGAGAATCCGATAGCCGGGATCCCTTCGATACCCGCTTCGATAGCCGCACTCATGGTTCCGGAATAAATAACATTTATCGAGGCATTGGATCCGTGATTGATCCCGCTTACGCAAAGGTCGGGCTTTCTCGGGAGCAGTTCCTGAAGTGCCAGCTTTACACAGTCCGCGGGGGTACCGCTACAACTGTATTCCTCAGGGGCGCCATTTTCAGCATCGATAACCACCTTTTTTGAATACAGGGTGCTGTCAATCGTAATCGCATGTCCCATCCCTGATTGCGGACTGTCCGGTGCCACTACGACCACATCACCTAACTCCTTCATATACCGGATCAGCATTCGCAGCCCGGGAGCGGTAATTCCGTCGTCATTTGTGACGAGAATAAGTGGTTTGGGCATGTACTATAATTTATGTTGCAAAAATACGTTTTTCATTAGATAGGGCTTTCAGCAGCCCGTATTAACAAAAAATTAATGGCAATCTTCAGGACTGGCATGGTTTTTTCAGTAATTTAGGGAGTTCATTGTTGCTATGAAAAGGCCTGTTTTTCAATGGCCTGAAAAAAAATATTACATGAAAAAGAATTTTGTATTTGCATTTTTGGTCCTTCTTATTGCTGTGGCTTCCTGCAGTTTTACCAACCGGTCTTTTGAATCGGATGACAAGGACAAATTATTGCTCGATCTGATTACTTATGTTTTAGAGCGCGGGCATTATGAGCCCAAGGATATCAATGACGAGTTTTCCGTCAATGTTTTTACAGACTTTATCGAGGAGCTGGATCCCACCCGGCGCTATTTTCTCAATGAGGACCTTCAGGAGTTTGAGCAGTATAAATTTCAGATAGACGACCAGCTTAAGAATACGGATATTTCCTTTTTCAATATCGTATACGAACGCTTGATGATCCGAATGGATGAAGCCCGGGAAATTTACAGGGAGGTGCTGAATGTTCCTTTTGATTACTCCATGGAAGAATTTATCGATGTGGATTATGACAATGTCGGATATGCCGCCGACCGCAGTGAGCTCTCCGATCGCTGGAGAAAGCAACTCAAGTATGCCACTATTGGCACCTATGACGCCAAACTCACCCTGGCTGATGGCGATGAGAAAGGGCAGCCAACTCCCGAAGAGGCTGAGAAAGCGGCCCGGGAAAGCACTCTGGAAACCCTGGAGGACTATTTTGAATTTATAGACGAACTGGAACGCAAAGACTGGTTTGTTCAGTATATCAATACGATTGTAGAAGAATTTGATCCGCACACCCTTTATTTTCCTCCGGAAGAAAAAGAGCAGTTCGATGTAAGAATGTCGGGTCGTTTTGAAGGAATAGGGGCGAGGCTGCAAAAACAATCGGAAGGAGCCAAGATTGTTGAGATCATTTCAGGAGGTCCGGTATGGCGGGATCAACGTCTGGATGTAGGGGATGAAATCCTGAAGGTCGGGCAGGAAGGGGAATCTCCTGTAAATATTATCGGGATGCGCCTTTCGGACGCCATTAAGCTGATCAAGGGCCCTAAAGGAACTGTAGTGGATCTCACGGTACGCAAAGTCGATGGGACTGTAGAGGTTGTTTCCCTGACACGGGATGTCGTGGAGCTGGAAGAGTCCTTTGCCAAATCGGCCATGATTATTAAGGAGGACCAGAAATACGGCCTGATCAACCTGCCGCAATTTTATGTGGATTTTGATGACTACAACGAGCGGAATGCCGCATCTGATGTGGCCAAAGAAATTGAAAGACTCAAGGAAGAGGGAATTCAGGGACTGGTGCTGGATCTGCGTGACAACGGAGGCGGCTCCCTGAAAACTGTAGTCGATATGGCCGGCCTCTTTATTGAAGATGGCCCTATTGTCCAGGTACGGTCTTCTGCTAAGGATAAAGAGATTTATGAGGATAAGGATGAGCGCATTCAATGGGATGGGCCACTGGTTATCCTGGTAAACGAGCTTTCCGCTTCTGCTTCTGAAATTCTGGCGGCAGCCATGCAGGATTACAAACGTGCAGTGGTGATCGGCAGTAAGCAGACCTTTGGTAAGGGTACGGTTCAAAACCTGATTCCTCTCGAAAGTATTGTACGAAGCAATGAATACGGAGATCTCGGGGCTATCAAACTCACCACTCAAAAATTCTACAGGATCAATGGAGGCTCTACTCAATTAAAAGGTGTGGAGAGCGATGTCGTCGTCCCGGACCGCTACAGCTATATCGATCTGGGCGAGCGCGACCAACGCAATCCGTTGCAATGGGATAAGATCAGCCCTGCGAATTACAAGGCATGGGAGGGATATATCGATTATGAAGCGACGATTCAACAGAGTACCGCCCGTATGAAGGTTCACCCACAAATTGCCATGATTGAGGAGAATGCCATGTGGCTTAAAGAGCAGCAGGATGAAACCATGGTGCCTTTGAATTACGATGGATATCTGGAGCGCGAACGTGAGAACAAGGAGAAATCGCAGTATTTCAAATCGAAGATGGAATACGATTCTAAATTGAATTTCAGCTCGCTGACCTATGAACGTGAATTGTTTACCCAGGATTCCGTTTTGAGGGAAAAGCGCAACCGCTGGCACAAGAATTTGGCCAAAGATGTGTATGTGGAAGAGGCGGTAAATGTCCTTGAAGATCTGAAGATCAATAATTTTAAAAAGGGAAAATTAGCCAGCCGGGTGCAGGGCTAAATCCCAAGAGCCCCCGGGCGGTATACCGCTTTCTGAACATTGACCATCATGGAATTGGAATTTCCCGGAATCACTGAAATTTGTTAGTTTTCAGGGATGGGAAGAAGACGGATTTCCAGGCAAAAGTGGATCTATATATTCCTATTCTGGGTTGTGGTCATCGGTTTTTGGTGGCTCGAGAGAAACGCTTTCCAGGACACGTATGAATCCGAAGCCGGACCTGCAATCACCACTGCTTTTCCCGAAACCTACATTCCCTCTTTTGAAGGAGGTGAACACGTAATTCATGATCATTTTCTACTTTCCTACGTCGAGAGATACGAACAGGCAGCCTGGGTGGCCTATACCCTCGATAAGACCCACCTTTCAGAGGCTATCCGAAAACGACCTTATTATATTCAGGATCCCGGGGTAGGGACAGGTTCTGCCGACTGGCGGAACTTCAAGGGTTCAGGATACGACCGGGGACATCTTTGTCCGGCCGGAGACCGGAAATTTTCTGAAACAGCGTACAATCAAACCTTTTACACGAGCAACATCAGCCCTCAGGATCGGCAATTCAATGCGGGAATCTGGAATGAACTCGAACAACAGGTGCGGCGCTGGGCACGTAAATACGGAAGAGTCCACGTGATTACCGGGGGCGTATTGGAGGAAGGTCTGCGAACTATCGGGACAGAGCATGTGGCTGTTCCCAAAGCGTATTATAAGGTGGTGATCCGGGGGGAGGATGCGGATATTCAGGTAATCGGGTTTCTGATTCCGAATACCGGAACGGATCTTCAGCCCGAGGGATTCCTGATTGCTTTGGATGATCTTGAAGCGCTGACAGGTCTTGATTTTTTCCCGCAATTGTCTGAGAAGACACAGGAATCACTCGAAAGTACCGTCAAATCCCGTTCGTGGAGTTTTTAATTCCACTCCTTCAACCGGTTGGCATCCAGGCGCAGAAAAATAAAGAGCAGGAGGGTGAAGCCGATTAAACCCGAGCCCCCATAACTAAAAAAGGGCAGGGGAATCCCAATGGTGGGCAGCACTCCGATCACCATCCCAATATTTATAAAATAGTGAATCAGGAGAATCGACACCACACCGTAGCCGTACATCCGGCTAAAGGGATTTTTCTGACGTTCGGCCAGGTGTACCAGCCGTAGCAGCAGGATGGTAAAAAGCAAGACGACCGCACTGGTGCCGACAAAACCCCATTCCTCTCCCACGGTGGTAAAAATGTAATCTGTATGTTGCTCGGGGACAAAATCCCCTTTTGTGCGCGTCCCTTCCAGAAATCCTTTTCCAAAGAACCCCCCGGATTCTATAGCCTTTTCTGATTGATACGTATTGTAGCCGATAGTCTTTCGGATTTCTTCCAGTTTACTGGGGTCCTTTTCCAGTCGGAGCCACAGACTGAACCGGTCCCGGTGGCGCTGTTCAAAAACATTTTCAAAGACAAAATTAACAGAGAGTGAAAAAACCAGGGTCAGCACGTAAAACCCGACTACCGGGAGCAAGGGAATACGCATCGAGGGCTTTTTCAGCAGGAAGATGACCCCGACAATCAGTGCAAGGCCAATAGCTACCCAAACCGTTCCGAACATGAGGGTGCAAACAAAAATAAGGATGGCCAGAAAGCCAATGGCCAGATACCAAAGCGGGAGTCCTTCCCGGAATAAAACAAAAATGAGTGAAAAAAATACCAGGGCACTTCCCGGGTCCGGTTGCGGTATGACCAAAAGGGCGGGCAGGATTATAATCAGCAGGGACATCAACTGGTCCTTGCGTCTTTTGATGTCGGTCTGTATGTCGCTGAGGTATTTTGCAAGGGCCAGGGCCGTGGCCGTCTTGGCAAGCTCGGAGGGTTGCAGGTTAAAAAAACCGAGGTCGTACCAGGAGGTGGCTCCTGCAATGGTTTTTCCGAAGGCGAAGAGACCGAGGAGCAATACAAGGGCAATGATATAAAAAACACTGGAAAAGCGTTCGTAAAAACTGGCCTCCAGGGCCATGACAAGAACGATAAAGGCGAGGCTGATGCCGATAAACATCAACTGTTTTCCGTAGAGTTGGCTCGTGTCAAAAATAGAGGTACTCTCCTCGGTAAATGTGCTGGAATAGATGTTGAGCCAACCCATGGCCAGGAGCAGAAAAAAGATCAGGACGCAGACCCAATCAACCCGGCGCAGTGCGCTGTTACCAGACATACTCGTTGATCTTGAATTCGGATCCGGTATACGGTTTTGCGTACTCGTGTTCCAGCGTTTTTTCCAGCATGCGCTTTTCGAGATCCTTTCTACTGATCTCTCCCTGTATATATTTTTCAATCATCAGGGAGGCGATGTGGCCTGCATACCGGGCCCCGTAATACCCATTTTCGATGTAAACCGCGATAGCAATTCTGGGGTTATCCACCGGGGCAAATGCGATAAAAACAGAATGGTCTGTAAGTTGTGTCCGGACCCCTTCAATTCGAGTATAGTTTTCTACGGTTCCCGTTTTACCTGCGATGTCTATCCCGGGTACCTGCAGCCATTTTGCAGTCCCTTTGGTATAAACGTCAGCCATTCCCCGTACAACAGGTTCAAAGTGTTCCGGATCAATAGTGGTGTACTTTCGCTCTGTGAATTCCGGGTTGTCGATGGTTTTATCCCCTATTTTCTTTAAAAAATGAGGTGTGTAGTAGAATCCCCTGTTGGCGATTGCGGCGGTCATATTGGCCAATTGAATGGGTGTGGCTGCCACTTCCCCCTGGCCGATGGCATTGGAGATGATGTAGGTAGAAGTCCAGCGGCCATCCCCGTATACCTTGTCGTAATAGGCTTTATTGGGAATCCGGCCCGGCCGTCCTGTGGGAAGGTCATACCCCAGGTAGTCGCCAAGACCGAAACTTTTCATATGCTTTTCCCAGACGTCCATAGCCTTATCCGTAGTTTCGAAACTCTCGTAAAACTTTCGAAAGGTCCCGGCAAAGTATGCATTGCAGGATTTGTAGATTCCACTGTTCATGGTTCTCAGCCCACCGCCGCAATGACATCCTCTTTTTGTCCTCCCCACATAAAATCCATTGTAACAGCGAAAGGAGGTTTCTGTGCTGACCACACCTTCCTGAAGGGCCGCAAGGGCCTGCAGGGTTTTAAAAGGGGATCCGGGTGAAGGTTCTGCGAGAATAGACCGGTCCCAGGTGGGCTTGGAGATAGAATCGTTATGGAGCCCGCTGTAATTCCTGGAGCGTTCCCGTCCAACCAGGAGTTCCGGAACATACGTAGGGCCTGAGATCATGGAAAGAATTTCTCCACTACCGGGTTCAATAGCCACGATACCTCCGCGTTTCCCTACCATCAGGCGCTCTCCGTATTCCTGAAGTTGTTTGTCCAGGGTGATGTGGATTTCGGTACCCGCCTTGGCCAGGGTGTCTAAACTGCCCTCTTTATAAGGGCCGATGACCCGATTAAACCGGTCTTTTTGAATGTACTTTTTTCCTTTTCTCCCCCTGAGTACATCTTCGTATTGCTTTTCGATTCCGGTGCGGCCGGTAAGCTCACCGAGTTCGTAATAGGGATTGCTCTTCAGGTCCCATTCGTTTACTTCACTGATATAGCCCAGAACACTTGCCCCGGCATTTGTATCATAGTCCCTAAGAGATCTTTTTTCAATATAGAAACCCCTGTATTTGCGCATCTTCTCCTGCAAGCTCGCGTAGTCTTCTTTGGAGAGCTGAGGAACCAGGACCGATGGTAGGCGGGGGGAATAGATTCTGGCCTTTTCCATCTGTTTTATAAAATGCTCCCGGGTAATTCCCAGCATGGAACAAAATTCGAGGGTGTCTAAAGGTTTTACGTCTCTGGGAACGACCATGACGTCGTAAGCCGGTTGATTGGCGACCAATAGGTCGCCATTGCGGTCATAGATATAGCCGCGTTCCGGATAGTCATATACGATCGTTACCGCAGGGTCTTCCAGAATCTGGTTCGGGGAAATACGAAAGATCTGCAGGTAGGACAATCTCCCGAGGAAGGTGATTCCTATCAGAATAATCAGGGATGACAATACCAGTTTCTTCATGGTAGTACCTGTTGGGGTGTATTAGTCTTTTCTTCCCGAAAACAAGGCGATGAGCAGTACTCCAAATATAAAAGTACTCGCACCGGTAAAGAGAATCCGTTTCAAAATTAAGAGCAAATTGGGCAAACTAAAAATTTCTAAACCAAAGAATGTCAGGTGGTGGATCCCTATTAATAACGCCAAAAAGCTGTATTGTTGTACACGTGTGGAATTGGCAATCCGAAAATTCTGAAATTCCATATTCACCCCGAAAACAAAACGCATAATCGGGTATCTGAAGAATGCTGTGGTTAGGGCTGCGGCCGTATGCAGGGCCATAGTATCCGAAAACAAGTCGATGCTAAAACCCAAAAGGAATGCCAGGGCGATCAAAACCGTGCGGTTCTCCTGTACGGGGTACCAGAAAAAGAAAAGGACATAGATCATAGGGTTGATACTCCCCAGGATGTTCAGATGGTTAAAAACCAACACCTGCGCCAGCACCAGTCCAATGAACTGAATGGTTCCCCAAACGTACTTATCTGTCATTGGCCACCTCTTTTTCCAGATTCAGTACTTCAGGCCTTTTGCGATTCCTGATAATGTATACATGTCTCAGGTTGGTCATGTCATTAAAGAGCCGGACGTTAATCGTGTAAGAGCTGCCTGCCTGATTCAGCTCAAAATCTTCGATCGTTCCAATGGGGATGTTTTCTGGGAAAATACTCGACATCGCGCCTGTCACGATGGTGTCTCCTGCCTTCATCGGTGCGGGATCCAGACGGGGGATGTCTTCTAATTGCACCCTCCTATAATCCTGTTGATTCCACGTCAGGGAGCCAAAATAGTCCGTATGCTGGATTTTGGCATTGATGTTCGACTTTGAATTCAGTATACTCTGTACGGAGGCAAATCCGGAACTGCTTTTCTCCACAATCCCAAGAATACCCCTGGAGGTGATGACCCCCATATCCTGAAGGATATTATCACTTTCTCCGCGATCCAGGGTGATATAGTTATCCGGTTCGGCATAACTATTCTTAACAACCCGGGCCGAGATGATCTCATAGGTCAGCCGGGAGGTGTCCATTTCAATAGTATCCCGGGGTGCGGTATTGAACCAGCGGGAGCGTAACCACTCGTTCTCCTCCAACAGTTTCTCATAATCTTCTTTATAGTTAAAATAGCGCCGGATAGAAGCATTTACATCGTATATATTCCCCGTAAGCCAGTTCGCTGAATTGAAGTACCGGGCCTGATGGTAGTTGTTATTCTGAATGGTCAGGAAAATGGAAATGACAAACAGGAACAGGTAGAGCAGCGTATTCTTATTGTTCAGAATAAAATTAATGATGCGTTGCATGCACGTGCCCTAAAATAGATGAGCGGGTAGAGGGGGCTATCCGCCGGAGTTACTTAATAAGGATGCTCTTATAACGTTCCAGATTTTTAAGTGCGATACCCGTACCCCGTACAACGGCTCTCAGCGGGTCTTCCGCGATATACACAGGCAGATCTGTTTTTTGAGAAAGGCGCCGGTCCAGTCCGCGGAGCATGGAACCTCCCCCGGCCAGATATATCCCAGTGTTATAAATGTCGGCGGCGAGTTCCGGAGGGGTCTGCGAAAGCGTTTCCATTACGGCATCCTCTACCCTTAGGATCGATTTGTCAAGCGCTTTGGCTATTTCCCGGTAGGTTATGGAAACCTGTTTGGGTTTTCCGGTGAGCAAGTCTCTTCCCTGAACGGACATCTCATCTGGTGGAGATTGCAGGTCTTCGGTGGCAGAGCCTATTTTAATTTTTATGTTCTCTGCGGTACTTTCCCCCACATAGAGGTTGTGCTGGGTGCGCATGTAATAAATGATGTCATTGGTAAAGACATCCCCTGCGATCTTGACCGATTTATCACAGACGATACCACCGAGTGCAATTACGGCGATCTCCGTGGTTCCCCCTCCGATATCTACGATCATGTTCCCCTTCGGTTGCATAATATCCAATCCGATTCCAATAGCCGCAGCCATCGGTTCATGGATCAGGTACACTTCTTTGCCATTCACCCGCTCGGCTGATTCCTTTACCGCCCGCATCTCTACCTCAGTGATTCCGGAAGGAATACAAATAACCATTCTTAAAGCCGGAGGAAACCACTTTTTCTTCAGGGCCGGAATGTTTTTGATAAACATATTTATCATCTTTTCCGAGGCGTCGAAGTCTGCGATTACACCATCCTTCAGGGGTCGTATGGTCTTGATGTTTTCATGGGTTTTTCCCTGCATCATATTTGCCTCCCGGCCCACGGCGATAATTTTACCAGTGATACGATCCCGAGCGACAATAGAGGGGCTGTCCACAACTACTTTGTCGTCGTGGATGATAAGGGTGTTTGCAGTACCCAGATCTATAGCTATTTCTTCTGTCAGGAAGTCGAAAAATCCCATTAGTATTTAGTTAGGTTCCCGATTAACGGGCAATTTCATCGTCAAAAGTAGTGAAATTAATGCTTAAAATGACGTGTTCCTGTCATTACCATTGACATCTTGTTTTCATTACAATAATCAATGCTCAGTTGGTCTTTAATGGAGCCTCCGGGCTGGACTACCGCTGTTACGCCGCTTTTCCCCGCGATCTCCACGCAATCCGGAAAAGGGAAAAAGGCATCACTGGCCATAACGGCTCCTTTTAGGTCAAACCCAAAGGAGGTAGCCTTGTGAATCGCCTGATTCAGGGCATCTACCCTGGAGGTCTGGCCTGTACCACTGGCGCATAGTTGTTTGTTCTTGACCAGCACGATGGTGTTGGACTTGGTATGCATGCAGATCCGTGAAGCAAAAAGCAGGTCTTCCTTCTCCCGATCTGATGGTTTAATCTCAGTAGCCAAAGTCAGGTCTTCGGCCTGATCGGTTTTTGTGTCCCGGTCCTGGTAAAGGATTCCGTTGAGACAGGTCCGGATTACAGTGCCGGGCAGATCCCAGTGTTTCTGCACCAGCAGGATTCGATTTTTTTTACCCCTGAGGATATCCAGCGCATCACTTTCAAAGGAAGGGGCGATGACCACTTCACAGAAAAGACTGTGGATTTTTTCAGCAGTAACGCCGTCTATTGGGGTATTGCTGATCAGGATCCCACCGAAGGCGGAAACCGGGTCGCCAGCCAGGGCATCACTGTAGGCTTCGGACAGGGTGGGACGGGTAGCCAGGCCGCAGGCGTTGTTGTGTTTTAAAATGGCAAATGTAGGGGCTTCGTCTTTGAATTCTGCCATCAGATTTACAGCCGCATCAATATCGAGAAGATTATTGTAAGACAGGGCCTTTCCGTGAAGCTGGTCGAACAAGCCGTCAAAGTCGCCGTAAAATCGCCCTTCCTGATGTGGGTTTTCACCATAGCGCAGGCTTCTTCCCGCCAACAGGCTCAACTTAAAGGCGGGAATATCTTCGCTTTTGTTGAAATAGTTAAAAATGGCACTGTCGTAATGAGATGAAATGTTGAATGCCCGTGCTGCAAAAATCTGGCGTTCTTCCAGGGTGGTTTCTCCCGAGGAACGTTCCAGGAGTCCCAGCAGTTCTGAATAGTCTTCCATGGAGGATACGCAGAGGACATCCCTGTAATTTTTAGCAGCCGCCCGAATAAGGGAAATCCCGCCGATATCGATTTTTTCAATAATATCGGTTTCCGAGGCGCCTTCTGCCACCGTTTTTTCAAAGGGGTATAAGTCTACAATTACAATATCCAGAGCAGGTATTTCGTAGGCGGTCAGTTGTTCCTGGTCCCCCTCGAGATCTCTTCTTCCCAGAATCCCCCCGAACACCTTGGGGTGTAGCGTTTTAACACGACCTCCGAGAATAGACGGATATCCGGTAATGGTTTCTACAGGTGTAACCGGCAGGCCGAGTTCACGTATAAAAGCTTCAGTCCCGCCTGTGGAGAACAGGGCTATGCCCAGGTCGTGAAGTTTGCGCACAACAGGCTCCAAACCGTCTTTGTGAAATACGGAAATAAGGGCAGAACCCGCTTTTTTGGATTGACTCATTGAATCGGAATTGTAATGGGTTTCAGATGCGCAAAAGTACTCCATTTAGGAGTAAAAATACCACAGGTGTTATCAACAATCAGGAATAAGTTTTAAAGAATATGTGCAACCGCTTCACAGACGAATTCCAGAAAGCGTTCGTCCTTTTCAGAAAAAGGGTCAGGGGTATGGGAATCGATATCGAGTTGCCCGATATTGGCGCCGTCCACGAATATAGGAATGACGATTTCGGCCTTGACATGGAGGCTACAGGCGATGTAATTATCCTGGGCAGCCACATCGGGAACTACAAAGTTCTGGTTGCTCAGGGCAACCTGACCGCAAATGCCTTTTCCGAATGGGATGACGGTATGATCTGTCGGATCTCCGGCATAAGGCCCGAGTTTGAGCTCCTCCAGGGTTCCATTTCTAAAATAAAAACCAACCCAGTCATAAACGGGAATCTCATTGTGCAACAGGTTGCAAACCTCCTGCAGACGCTCGGGTACGGAAAGGGCAGAATCCCTTAGAACTTCCAGGACATGTGGTTTAAGCGCTTCGAACATAAGTGATGGGCATTTGGGAATCCAAAGTACAAAAGAATCTGTTTAGGCGAAAAGGGTAGTATAAAAAAAACCGGCGGGATTTCCCGCCGGTTTTACATTTAGACTCTGGGGTCTGTATATTACATCATACCTGGCATCCCGCCACCTCCCATTGGAGGACCTGCAGGTGCATCTTCTTTGATGTCCGTCAGGGCGCACTCCGTGGTGAGGATCATGCCGGCAACAGAAGCCGCATTTTCCAAAGCAATCCGGGTCACTTTCTTAGGATCGATGATCCCTGCCTTCATCATGTCGACGTACTTTTCAGATTTGGCGTCATATCCGAAATCTCCTTTGCCTTCATGGACTTTGCTGACAACAACCGAGCCTTCTCCTCCTGCATTTTCCACGATGGTGCGAAGCGGGGCTTCGATAGCCCGTGCCACGATGGCCAATCCGGTTTCTTCATCTGCATTTTCCACTTTTACTTTAGAAAGGACAGACTTGGCGCGTACCAGGGCGACACCACCTCCGGCAACGATACCTTCTTCCACAGCCGCACGGGTTGCGTGAAGGGCATCATCTACCCTGTCTTTTTTCTCTTTCATTTCCACTTCCGAAGCAGCACCAACATACAGAACGGCTACACCGCCTGCCAGTTTCGCCAAACGCTCCTGAAGCTTCTCCTTGTCGTAGTCAGAGGTTGTTGACTCGATCTGAGACTTGATCTGGCTTACACGGGCTTTGATATCCTTAGCGGATCCTGCTCCGTTCACCAGCGTGGTGTTGTCTTTGTCGATAACCACTTTTTCACAAGTACCGAGCATGTCCACAGAAGCGTTTTCAAGGGTGAAGCCCCGCTCCTCTGAAATCACAGTACCGCCGGTCAGGATCGCGATATCTTCCAACATCGCTTTTCTGCGGTCTCCAAATCCGGGCGCTTTAACAGCGGCTATTTTGAGACTTCCCCGAAGTTTGTTCACTACCAAAGTGGCGAGAGCCTCCCCATCCACATCCTCTGAGATAATCAACAGGGGCTTGCCGGATTGGGCAACGGGCTCGAGAACGGGAAGCAAGTCCTTCATGGTCGAGATCTTCTTGTCAAAAAGAAGGATGTAAGGGCTGTCCAGTTCTGAAATCATTTTCTCAGAATCGGTAACAAAGTAAGGGGACAGGTATCCGCGGTCGAATTGCATACCCTCTACGACATCTACATAAGTATCTGTACCCTTGGCTTCTTCCACAGTGATTACACCTTCTTTGCCTACTTTCTTAAAGGCCTGGGCGATCAGGTCGCCGATGGCTTCTTCGTTGTTGGCCGAGATAGACGCTACCTGCTTGATTTTATCAGAAGAATCCCCAACTTTTTTGGATTGTTTGTCGAGGTTTTCCACAATAGCCTCTACGGCTTTGTCGATGCCGCGCTTGAGATCCATAGGGTTCGCTCCTGCAGCCACATTTTTAAGTCCTTCTTTAACGATCGCCTGAGCCAGTACGGTTGCCGTAGTGGTTCCGTCTCCGGCCAGATCATTGGTTTTAGAAGCTACTTCTTTTACCATCTGGGCTCCCATGTTCTCAAGGGGATCTTCCAGTTCGATTTCCTTGGCTACGGTTACGCCATCCTTGGTTACCACAGGGGCGCCGAAGGACTTGCTGATGATCACATTACGTCCTTTCGGACCCAGGGTTACTTTTACGGCATCGGCAAGTGCGTTTACGCCTCGCTTTAGTCCGTCTCTTGCTTCAATGTCAAAGGTTATCTTTTTTGCCATAATAATTTTAGAATTTGTGTTGGATTAAACAAACAGGGCGGTGCACTGTCTGTATTTGATTCCGTTTCCTTAAATAATCGCCAGGATATCGCTTTCCCGCATCATGAGGTAATCTGCACCATCGAATTTAAGCTCTGTGCCGGAGTACTTTCCGTAGAGTACCGTATCTCCTTCTTTCACAGTCATGTCCTCGTCTTTGGTGCCTGGCCCAACAGCGACGACTTGCCCTTTTTGAGGTTTTTCTTTTGCCGTATCCGGAATAATGATGCCAGAGGCTGTTTTGGTCTCAGCAGCCATAGGTTTAACCAGGACTCGATCTGCCAATGGTTTGATTTTTACTTTAGCCATATTAATCGCTTTTATATTGATTTAATGATTTGCTCTTGGGAGACACAAACTATGCCATTAGCAAAAAACTGACAGTTTGTGGAAACAAAAATGCCAGCTTGTCATCTAAGCTGGCATTTTGCAATTTTGTACTGCATTTATTGCAGGGTGTCTATCGGGCTGGCACCTTCCTGAGCCGGAACTTCTTCCGGAATTTCATCCGGCAGTGTTTCCGGAACGCTCTCTACCCCGTCTTGCTGGAGTAACTTGGATTCAGCTTCCTGAAAATTCGATTTCAGGGCTACATTCGAGAGCAGGATCAGTACGATGAGAATCGTGGCCAGGGTCCAGGTAGATTTGTCCAGGAAATCTCCTGTTTTCTTTACCCCGCCTACAACCTGGTTTCCACCACCACCAAAGGAAGAAGAAAGCCCGCCGCCTTTAGGGTTCTGTACCATTACTACGAGCATCAATAACAGACACACGATGATGATCAGAATCAAGAATATAGAAAAAGTGCTCATGGGTTTCGCTACTATTTTTTGGCGTGGAGTTTCTCCACTGCCTTAATTTGGTCTGCAAAGAAACTACTTTTTTCCGGATATTTCAAAATCAGGATCCGGTAGGCCTGAATCGCCTTTTTATACTTTCCCTGTTCCAAATATACCCGGGCCAGGGTTTCAGTCATCAATTGCTTTTTATCGATCTTCAGAGACTGCGAAATATCGACCTGAGGGGTGGCGGGATTCCCCGGTTTTATTTTTGGATTATCGGCGATAAAACGGTCAATCAATTCGAATTTTTTTTCCCGTTCCGCATCTGAAGGCCGCGCTTCTTCCTGATTTTCAGTTTCCCGGGTCCCGGCTGTATCTGTTTTTACGGCGGATGGAGCCATTTGGGTCAACTGCAACCACTGGGAGAAAGAATGCCGCTCATCCCGGGTAAATTCCAGAGGGCTTCCGATTTTCAGTTTCGCCTTGGCTTCTGCTTTAGCCACCTCCAGACTTTTGTCCATTTCCGGATCCTTGGAGCGAAAAAGTTTCGGATCCAGTATTTTATTGGCTTCCCGGGTGTTCCGGGGTAGGGGGCTGTCTTCCTCCTTTTGGATCATATCCGTATCCCTTCCGGGGTTGGGAATCACTTCTTCAGAGATGATTTCCTGATCAGCTAGCGCGTGCTTCCCCGTTATCGCATCGGCGATTCGGTTTGGAATAAACTCCTCTGAGGTAATGAGGTCAAAAAGCACTTCCCGGTCCGCAGTACAGGCTGCGGTGTGTTTCAGGGCCTGGTTGTATTTGTAACTGTTCAGATGCTTTAAACCATACAGATGCATGGCCCGGGCCGCCTGAAACCAGGGGTAGTTCTCAATCAACTCCTCGAGTTGGCCGGTTTGGACCTCGGTTTTAACCGCTTTGGGGTCCCTGAGCAGGTATGTAAAGTCTGATACGTTCATGGGCTTACCAGTCCGCCAGGGACCGGGTAAAAATATCCTGATTTATACGTTCGAAAATCTCCCTGTGGGCCTCATCCCTTACCGAGGCCAGCTGGGAACTTCCGGGGTAGTCGTAAAAGAAAGAGAAACGCTGTTCAAAATTGGTGTCCTCTTTGGTGTTGTTGTAGAAACGGACATTCACAGTAATCGTCAGCCGGTTTTGGGCGGCGCGTTGTTCTGCTGTGGCGGTCATGGGAGAAACCCGGTACTCTACAATTTCCCCTTCGTAGAGGAGATCCCCATTGGAGGAGACCAGATCCAGACTGGTCTGGTTTAAGATCAGATCCTGTAGTGAGAGGGTGTAATCCCGATCCAGGCCGGGATCAAAGACAGATCCCGGGCTCTGTGAGGCGTAGTTCTGAAAATAATTCACCTGAAAGGTCTGTGCACTCCCCACATCACCGCCTGTAAAATTATAGGCTCCGCACCCCATCAGCAGAGCGAAGACGGACAGCGAAAAAAGAAGACGGAAAAAGGTATTGGGGGCGTACATAGGATAGGGCGTTACAGGTCGTATTGTTTAATTTTCCGATAGAGGGTGCGTTCTGAAATTCCGAGTTCCGCTGCAGCCGCTTTTCGCTTCCCTTTGTTCCGCTCCAAAGATTTGGCTATCAGTTCAATTTCTTTTTGTTGCAGGGACAAGGTTTCCTCTTCCTCAATTTCCTCGGCAAAATGGTATTTATCTCCCCCTGGCCTAACCGTCGCCGGGCTCGTTATTTCAAGTTCTGCACGGGCAGGAGGCAGGGCGGGAATGGTTGATTTCTTCTCGGATTCATTCCCGTTCTGTCCGTAGATCTTTTGAATGAGTTGTTCATTTTCCTCTTGTACCTGCTGGGCATTGTCGTGTTCGAGCAACTCCAGGGTCAGCTTTTTCAGATCGTTCAGATCCGATTTCATGTCAAAGAGCACTTTATACAGGATTTCGCGCTCATTGCTGAAATCGCCCTTTTTGCGCCCTTCGGGCACCACGGCCGGCAGGTTCGCAGATACCGCATTTGAAGGGAGGTAGGCTTTTAACTCTGAAGCTGTAATGTTGCGCTCCTTTTCCAGGACTGAAATCTGTTCGGCTATATTGCGCAGTTGCCGAATGTTGCCCGGCCAGCGGTAATGCTGGAGCAGATCCTGGGCGTCATCATCGAGCCGGATGGTGGGCATCTGGTACTTCTGAGCAAAATCTGAGGCGAATTTCCGGAACAACAGATGAATATCCTCTTCCCGATCCCTCAGGGGGGGCAGGTGAATCTCTACAGTACTGAGACGGTAATACAGGTCTTCCCGAAATTTTCCATCCCGAATAGCTTCCTGCATATTCTGATTAGTCGCGGCCACAATCCGGACATCGGTTTTCTGGACGCTGGACGAACCCACCTTGAGGAATTCCCCGTTTTCCAGGACGCGCAACAAACGCACCTGCGTGGTCAGGGGAAGTTCCCCTACCTCATCCAGAAAAATTGTTCCGCCGTCCGCTTCTTCAAAATATCCGCTGCGGGTTTGAGTAGCCCCGGTAAAAGCCCCTTTTTCGTGTCCGAAGAGTTCGCTGTCTATTGTGCCTTCGGGGATAGCGCCACAGTTTACGGCGATGTATTTGTTGTGTTTCCGATGCGATAGGGCATGGATAATTTTTGGGATGGATTCTTTACCTACTCCGCTCTCCCCGGTAACCAGCACAGAGATATCGGTCGCGGCAACCTGAATGGCCTTTTCCAGGGCACGGTTCAGGTGTACATCGTTCCCGATGATTTCAAATCGCTGCTTGATGCTTTGGAGGTTACTCATTTATCGGTTGTTTTCTGAATACGCTACGGCATGCCCGAGCAGGGTTGCTGAGGTACACTGCTCAATTTTTACATGTACGAATTCTCCTTTTTTATAGTGTTCTTTTGGAAAGACCACGACGGTGTTCTGAGAATTCCGTCCCATCCAGTGGGCCTCCGATTTTTTGGAGTCCCCTTCGATCAGGACTTCTGTAGTCTGCCCAATATAATTCCGGTTCCGGTACAGGCTGTGTTTTTGTTGCAGGCCTATGATCTCGGTAAGGCGCCTTTTCTTAACCGCTTCAGGGACATCATCTTCGAGTTTCCGCGCCGCAAGGGTGCCGGGGCGCTCCGAATAGGCGAACATAAAACCGAAGTCATACTTTACATATTCCATTAGGGAAAGCGTCTGCTGATGGTCTGCTTCTGTCTCACCCGGAAATCCTGAAATCATGTCGTGGCTGATCCCGCAATTTGGAATGCGTTGACGGATTCCTTTGATGAGTTCAAAATACTCTTCCCGGGTATGCAGCCGGTTCATCGCCTTTAAAATAGTGTCGCTTCCGCTCTGCACCGGCAGATGAATATAATTGCAGATATTGGGATGCAGGGCCATGGTGTCGATAACATCCAGGGTCATGTCCTGGGGGTTAGAGGTCGAAAAACGAATCCGCATTCCCGGCTGTGCACGGGCTACCCGATCTAAAAGGCCGGCAAAATTTACAGATGTGGCTTGTTGCATCGGGCTGGCATTTGCGAACTCTTTCTTGAGTCCACCCCCGTACCATAAATAGCTATCCACATTCTGCCCGAGCAAGGTGACTTCTCTGTAGCCCTGTTCCCACAAATCGGATACCTCTGACAAAATCGATTGCGGATCCCGGCTTCGCTCCCGGCCCCTGGTGAAAGGAACCACGCAGAAAGTGCACATATTGTCGCATCCGCGGGTAATAGAGACAAACGCGGTTACCCCGTTACTTCCCAGGCGCACCGGAGCGACATCTCCATAGGTCTCCTCCTTAGACAGGATGACGTTGACCGCCTGCTGTCCGCTTTCGACTTCTCTTACGAGGTTGGGAAGGTCTTTATAGGCATCCGGCCCCACGACCATATCGACAATTTTTTCCTCTTCCAGCAGTTTGTGCTTTAAACGCTCTGCCATACAACCCAGTACGCCTACTTTCAGGCCGGGGTTTACTTTTCGGGCTGCATTGAACTTTTCCAGTCTTTTGCGAACAGTGAGTTCGGCTTTCTCCCGGATCGAACAGGTATTGACAAGGATGAGGTCTGCCTCCTCCATGTGCTGGGTGGTATTGAAGCCCTCACCTGTGAGGATGGAAGCCACAATTTCGCTGTCAGAGAAATTCATCTGACACCCGTAGCTCTCTATATACAGTTTGCGGGTATTCTTTTCGGCACCTTTAAGATTCAGCGCTGTCCCCTGCAGTTCCTCCTTGAGTAACTTCTCCATAGTACAATACCTTTCTGGTCCTTTGGAAAGGGCAACAAAGATAAGGCATTATAAGATTCTGACAATTTGACAGACAAAAAAATCCTTTTGGATTTCTATGCCTCTGTCAGTCTTCCCATTCCAGTAAGCGCACCTGACCGCCCTTTACCACATCATTAATATCCTGAATTTCTCCGTTGACCAGGCGGTCCAGGGCCTGTAGTTCAGTATCCAGTTCGGCCTGTACTTCCCTAAAAAATTCCCTGGACTGGTCGGTGGGCGGATAATCACCCCTTTGGGAATCAGCCATCAGAAAGGCCAGGCGGTTGTTAATGCGAATACCGTAATTCAACGGATCCTGCCGGCTTTGATTTTTAGTCATATGGATATTGTTCTCGATCCCGGAGAGTTCGGTTTCAAATTTTTCAATTCGGGCGGTCAGCTCAGGGTTGTCCTTAGATTTTTCCTTCAAATAATCCAGATCTGTCTGGAGTTTCCGGATTTTTGCTACTGCCCCGTTGGCCTTGGATACTTCATCCCGCACCGCACTGAGAAATTCAAACTGTGCCTGATAGTCCGCATCCGTATTGGGGAGTCTCGGGTCTTTCAGAATTTTAAGGGGAGCTTCCTGTGAGGCGCCGTTATAGGTCAGGCGGACGGTGTAGGTCCCCGGCGCGGCTTTCGGCCCCACATTGGGGGAAGAGTACAGCACCATACCTTCAAAGCTCTGGAATCCCGGATATCGGAGGTCCCAGATAAACCGGTTACTGCCAGTGCGGACCTCGAGCGGCTTTACTGCCGAAGGATCGTGTTCGGATTTCGCAGCGCCCCTGGAATACTTTTGTATCACTTGTCCGCTGGAATCCAGAACCTCTAAAGTCACGACATCCTCGTCCTGGAGGTCCTTTATATAATAATGTATAAGGGCCCCATTGGGATGGTTTTCACCTTCGCGTTTCAGATCCGGATTTCCCCAGCCGGACTGTTGCATGCGGTAGGCGCCATCCGGACTGAAGAGATGAAAACTGCTTTTGGCAATAGCATCGCTGAGTTGCTGCAAAGGCGTCAGGTCGTCGATCATCCAGAAACTCCTGCCATGTGTAGCGGCGATCAGATCGTTGTCCCGTACGTGCAGATCCCGGATGGAAGTTACCGGAAGGTTTAACTGGAAGGGTTTCCAGTTTTCCCCATCGTCAAAGGAGATGTACATGCCCCATTCCGTCCCCGCGTAGAGTAGTCCTTTCCGGGTTTTGTCTGAGCGAATGGCCCGGCTGTAGTAGTTCTCCGGGATGCCATCTGTAATCAGAGACCAGGTTTTCCCGTAATCCCGCGTGCGGTACAGGTAGGGTGTGTAGTCCCCGAATTTATAGGCCGTAGCTGCTACGTATGCGGTGCCTTTATCAAATGGGCTGGGCTCGATACAATTGATCATATTGAGTTTAGGAGAAAGTCCTTCAGGCGGGGTGATGTCTATCCAATTGGCGCCATTATCCCTGGTAATATGGATGAGGCCGTCATCACTCCCCACCCAGATCACACCAGATTCAACAGGGGATTCCGCTATGGTAAAAAGATTGGAATAAAACTCCGCCCCGGTATTATCCTGAGTGATCGGCCCCCCTGAAGATTTTATGGTCTCAGGCAAACCCCGGGTGAGGTCAGGGGAAATTACCTTCCAGGACTGCCCTTCATTTTCTGTCGCGTGCAGAAAATTAGACCCGGCGTAAAGTCTTTTAGGATTGTGTATTGAAAAACCGATGGGAAAATTCCAGTTAAAGCGATATTTCATGACTTCGGCCCCGGAACCTGCGGGATTGTCTGGCCATACATTTACCGACCGTGTTTGATCCAACATGTGGTCTGTACGCATCATATACCCTTTATAGGTACCTCCGTATACAATGTCACTGTTGTTCGGATCCGGAGCCAGGTGGGCACTTTCACCTCCCGCGGTAGCTTCCCAGTCCTTTTCCCCAATGGCGCTGCCCGAAGTGCGATGCAGAATCCGCACTGTGGAGTTATCCTGCTGGGCTCCATAAATGCGGTAGGGAAAGTGTGTATCTGTGGTTACCCGGTAAAACTGAGCCGTCGGTTGGTTAAAATAGGTGGTCCAATTGGCCCCCCCGTCGTTGGATATCTGCGCCCCTCCGTCGTCGGCGATAACCATCCGCTGATTGTTCTGCGGATCGATCCAGAGGTCGTGGTGATCTCCGTGGGGAGCGTTTTTGAGTTCAAAGGTCTTTCCCCCGTCCCTGGAGACTCCGTAACTCACATTCATTATATATACAATGTCTTCGTTCTGAGTGTCGGCATAAATGCGGCTGTAGTACCAGGCGCGTTGTCTCAGGGCTCTGTCCTGATTGATTCGTTTCCAGGTTTGCCCTCCGTCTTCAGAGCGGTAGACCCCCCCTTCTTTGGCCTCAATAATCGCCCATATCCGATTCGAATTCTGAGGGGATACCGCTATTCCCACAATGCCCCATGGAAATCCCGGTAAGCCGGAAGACTCCGAGATGTCGGTCCAGGTGGTTCCGGCATCCGTGCTTTTAAACATGCGGCTGTCCGGGCCTCCGCTGTCCATTCGGTACCCATTTCTTTTCATTTCCCAGGTGGAAGCATAGAGGATTCTCGGATTGTTCGGATCCATGATCAGATCTCCCGCCCCGGCTTTTTCACTGACATACAGGACCTTTTCCCATTGTTTTCCCCCGTCAGTACTCCGGTAGACCCCCCGGGTTTCATTGGGAATCCATAGATTTCCTATTGCGGCCACGTAGACGATATCCGGGTTGTCCGGGTGAATGCGAATCCGGGCAATATGCTCAGACCCCTTGAGCCCTGTAAATTCCCACGTTTTGCCTGCATCCATACTTTTCCAAAGGCCATTCCCAGAGGAGACATTCCCACGCAGGGTCTGTTCCCCTTCCCCTACATAGATGATATTCGGGTCGGACTCAGAAACGGCAACCGCACCGATGGAGCCTCCGAAAAAGCCATCTGAAATACATTCCCAGCTGCTTCCCGCATCTTCAGTCTTCCAGACGCCCCCTCCGGCTGTCCCCATATAATAAAGGTTAGGATTACCGACTACCCCGCTGGCAGTTCCCGATCGCCCGCCCCGGAAAGGACCGACAAGTCGCCAGCTTACGGAATTGTAGAGGGACTCGTCATAATCCACGATCCCAGCCGCCTTTTTTTTGCGTTGGGCTTCTGTGGTATGCACCGTAAAACAAAGGAGTGTAAACAGGAAGAAGTAAGGAAGGGTTCTCATATTTATGTTTTTTCAGACCTCAAAATACATATTATTTCCTGGTAATCACATATGGAATCCGGAGGATGAATCACCCCGGGTATTCCCTGGCTCTGTAAGGCGTATTGATCGCATACCTGGAGGTGCGGCATGCATGAGAATTCAGCACCATATATGAAAGCCGGATACAGAAATCAGAAAATTGACCTACTTTTGTTTACCAAAATCCAGAAGCATGGCCAAGAATTTGGTAATTGTAGAGTCTCCTGCAAAGGCAAAAACCATTGAAAAGTTCCTTGGAAAGGACTTTAAGGTGACTTCCAGTTTTGGCCATATCGCCGATCTTCCCTCCCGGGAACTCGGCGTGGATGTAGACAACGGCTTCGTTCCGAAGTATGTGGTGGACAAAGAAAAGAAGGCGCTGGTCAAAAAATTAAAGGACCTGGCAGCCAAAGCAGAATTGATCTGGCTGGCCAGTGATGAAGACCGCGAAGGGGAGGCGATTTCATGGCATCTGGCCGAAACGCTGAACCTGGATTCAGAGCGCACCCGACGGATCGTTTTTAACTCCATTACCAAATCGGCTATTCAAAAGGCCATTGAGAATCCGAGGACTATCGACTACAATCTGGTCAATGCACAACAGGCACGCCGGATTCTGGATCGGCTTGTGGGCTATGAACTCTCCCCCGTACTCTGGAAAAAAATTAAACCCGGCCTCTCGGCAGGCAGGGTGCAATCCGTAGCAGTACGACTGATCGTAGAGCGGGAACGGGAAATAGAGGCTTTTACACCTGAAAGCAGTTTTCGCGTCGTGGCTGAATTCCGCACTGAAGACCAGGCCGTATTTACCGCCCGACTGGGGAAAACCTACCCCGACGCCGCTTCTGCAAGGGCATTTCTTGAAGAATTACGGGAGGCCAATTTCAAAGTTTCCTCTTTGGATACTAAACCGGCCACCAAGTCGCCGTCTCCTCCTTTTACCACCTCTACCCTCCAGCAGGAGGCCTCCCGGAAACTGTATTTTTCAGTTTCCAGGACCATGCAGGTCGCACAACGCCTCTATGAAGCGGGACTCATTACATATATGAGGACAGACAGCGTGAATCTTTCAGATGAAGCCATTCAGGCCGCTAAGGATGCCATAGTGGATAATTACGGAACATCTTACAGCAAGATTCGGAAGTTTAGTTCTAAATCCAAAGGAGCCCAGGAGGCTCATGAGGCCATTCGACCTACAGACATGAGCCTGCAGAACCCGAATCTGGAACGCGACCAGTCCCGCCTCTATGAGCTTATATGGAAGAGAACCCTGGCTTGCCAGATGAGTGATGCCCGCCTGGAGCGAACTCAGGCCGGTATCTCAAACGACCGGAATGACGCAGAATTCAGCGCCAAAGGGGAAGTGATAAAATTCGACGGATTCCTTAAAGTCTATCTCGAAGGTAAAGATGAAGAGGATACGGATGATCAGGACGGCTTGCTCCCGGCACTGGCTACGGGGCAGGTACTTTTATCCAATTATATAACTTCCACACAGCGGTTTTCCCGCCCGCCCTACCGGTATACAGAAGCTTCATTGGTCAAAAAACTCGAAGAACTGGGTATCGGAAGGCCCTCTACCTATGCCCCGACTATTTCGACAATACAGAATCGGGGATATGTCGAAAAGGGAACTGTTGAGGGGAGCCCAAGAGCTTATCAGCAGGTGTTGCTGGAGGCGGGTGTAATTACTGAAAAAAAGCTGTCTGAGACAGTGGGCTCAGATAAAGGAAAATTGGTTCCCACGGACATCGGGATGATTGTCAACGATTTTCTGGTGACGAATTTTGCCAACATTCTGGATTATAATTTCACAGCCAAGGTAGAAAAGGATTTTGACGATATCGCCACCGGTGAAGAAGACTGGAAAACGATTCTCAAAGCTTTTTATAAGGATTTCCATCCCAATGTGGCTCAGGTTGAAGAGCATGCTGAAAGGGCGAGCGGGGAGCGTATACTTGGAGAGGATCCTAAAACAGGTCGGCAGGTCGCCGCCCGTCTGGGGCGTTTTGGCCCGATGGTGCAGATCGGTACAGTGGACGAAGAGGAAAAACCACTCTTTGCGAGTTTGCTGCCCGACCAGTCTATAAATACCATAACCTATGAAGAGGCTATGGATTTGTTTAAACTTCCCAGAAGTCTCGGTGAGTATAAGGGAGAGGAAGTGGAGGCCAATGTGGGCCGTTACGGCCCATACATCCGGTATGGGAAAAAATTTGTTTCGCTCCAGGCAGATCAGAGTGTTTTTGAAATTGATATGAAGGAGGCCGGGCTGTTAATTGAGGCCAAAGAAAAGGCGGATGCACCCATTGCCGTGTATGAAGGAAAGGAAGTGACCCGTGGAAAGGGACGATTCGGACCCTTTATTAAATGGGATGGAATGTTTATCAATATCAACAAAAAGTACGATTTTGATGATTTGAGCGAGGCGGATATCGCCGAACTCATAGAGGCGAAAAAGAAAAAGGAAGCCGAAAGACTCGTCAGGGAATGGCCTGAGGAAAGCATTCGGATTGAAAAGGGACGCTGGGGCAGACATCAGATTATTAAGGGAAAAACCAAAGTGGATCTGAGTAAGGAAGTAGATCCGCTTGGCGTCAGTTTAGAACAGGCCCAGGAGCTTCTGGGTAAGAAAAAAAGAAAAAGTAAATCCAAAGGGCAGGGTCGGTATAAATGGCTTTTGATTTTCTAAAACCTGTAAACAAGCGCGTTCTGGCGCACTGTGAAATGCTCCCTTCTCAGGCATTGGGGCATCATATCTACAAGCATACGCATCAGGAGGGGATTCCGGTTTTGGCCGGAGCTACTTTTGCACTGATTGGGGTTTATGAATCGCGCAACGCTTTTGAGAAAAAGGCGCACAGACTCGATCTGGATGAAATCCGGAACCAGCTCTACAAACTGATGCGCGGCAATTGGGACCACTCAATCCTGGATCTTGGGGATATCGAAGAAGGGGATACCGTGGCCGATACCTACTTCGTCCTGAAGCAAATTATCGCTGAATTACTCGAGGAAAAAATTATACCTATTATAATAGGTGCTACCCAGGATCTTACTTTTCCCTGCTACAGAGCTTTTGACGGGATCATGGATATGATCAATCTGGTATCTGTGGATTCCCGCTTCGATTTTGGGGTGGAAGATGAGCTGATTTCTTCCAATACCTATATGAGCAGGATTATTACGGATAAGCCCAATAACCTTTTTAATTTTTCCAACCTCGGCTTCCAGACCTATTTTAACGCCCAGGAAGAAATCGACCTGATGGATCGGCTGTTCTTTGACGCTTATCGCCTGGGTGAAATTGCAGCCGACATCTCACTGGCGGAACCCGTGGTGCGCAATGCACATCTGGTGAGTATAGACGCCAGGGCTGTAAGGGCCCTGGAGATGGGCCAGCCGGATTCTTTTTCACCCAACGGGTTTACGGGTCGGGAGATCTGTGCCATTACCCGTTACGTCGGTATGGCCGATTCGATTTCTTTGCTAGGCATCTTTGAGATTGAGAATAACATGCAGTCCTTTCAGTTGGTGGCCCAGATGATCTGGTACTTCCTGGAAGGCCATAACTTCAGTATTATCGAGCGGCCCGTAGCATCGGATCCCGATTTTACCAGATACCGGGTTCTTTGTGAATCAGAAGAACTGGTATTCTTTAAAAGCACGCTTACCGAAAGATGGTGGGTAGAAGTGCCGAACCTTCCCCTTGTATATACTAAATCAAACTCCCCCGCGTTATTACCATGCACCGAACGGGACTATTTGGATGCTTGCAACCAGAATATCCCTGAAAGGTGGTTCAAAGCCTATCGAAAGGGCTTTAACTAAACCAAATTTTTTATGGCCGTGACGCAGATTTGTACAATAAATTATTCGATTTTAAGTTTTAGTGAATAATCGTTGACAATTCTGTCTAGCAGTCTAAATTGAAATTAACCTTACGTATGAAAAAGCTATTGTTATCATCTATAGCGTTTGTTTTTTTACTCAGCAGTTGTGGTTCCAAAACCAGAGGTGAACTGGTAGGAGTGCAGGGTAAACAATGGCATCCGGAAAAACCTTACGGGATGGAGCTCATTCCAAGGGGGTCTTTTATTATGGGTAAGAGTGAAGAGGATATGGCCGACGCACTCAACGCCCCAACTAAGACCGTTACCGTACGTTCCTTTTATATGGATGATACGGAAATCACAAATAGTGAGTATCGGCAATTTGTCGAATGGGTTAAAGATTCTGTGGTCAGGACGAAACTCGCCATCCTCGCGGATGAGTTGGGCATCAATCCGGAAGACGATGGTATCGGAGCCTATGCATTTAAGGATGCCGATACGGCAGACTTATCTGTATACGACAAGTATATGCTGGACAACTATGTAGGTCTTGGAGACAATTATTATGAGGGTCGCGCCCTGAACTGGGATGAGGATCTCGTCTGGGACACCTCGGAGTATCCGGATGAGTACTATGCCGAAGTCATGGTCGATTCCATGTACCTGCCCGAGGAAGAGTCCTATAACGGCCAGCGCACCCTGGATGTTACCAAGATAAAATACCAGTATTCCTGGATGGATATCGAGGCAGCTGCACGTTCTAAAGACGGGCGTCGCCGGGATTTTATCCGTAAGGAGGAAACCGCAGTCTACCCGGATACCACCGTTTGGATCCGTGATTTTGAGTATTCCTATAATGAACCTATGCACAACGACTACTTCTGGCATGATGCTTATAGCGAATATCCGGTAGTGGGTGTTTCGTGGACACAGGCCAAGGCGTTCTGTCATTGGAGAACTAAATTCAAAAATGACGACCAGCGCGACCGTGGCAGACAGTTTGTCAACCAGTTCAGGCTTCCGACCGAAGCGGAATGGGAGTATGCCGCCCGTGGTGGTATTGAAGGGGGAACCTATCCCTGGGGTGGTCCGTATGTCATCAGTGATACCGGATGTTTCATGGCCAACTTTAAACCGCAGCGAGGGGATTATGCTGCCGATGCGGCCCTCTATACTGTGGAGGCTAAATCATACGAGCCTAATGAGTTCAACCTGTATAATATGGCTGGTAATGTTTCTGAGTGGACCAATTCGAGCTTCTATCAGGGGTCGTACAATTACGCTTCTACAATGAACCCGAATGCGGATTCCCAGGACAACAACCGGAAAATTATCCGTGGTGGATCCTGGAAAGATGTGGCGTACTTCCTTCAGGTGAGCACCCGGGATTACGAATACAGAGATTCTGCGCGTAGCTATATCGGCTTCAGAACGGTTCAGGATTACATGGGAGAAGAAGATTCGACCCAATAACATAAAATAACGCGTACGTTATACAGTATAAACTTTAACTAAACCTGCAATTTTTACCTTTAAACTTAACTATTTAAATTCTTAATTATGGCACAGTCAAAATCAACAAAAAAACTATTTAACATGGCCTACGGCCTTGGGGCTTCGGTAGTTATTATCGGGGCGCTGTTTAAGATCCTGCACTGGGAATTCGGTCCGCTTAACGGTGGTATCCTCCTGGCGATTGGTCTGATCACAGAAGCTCTTATTTTCGCTATCAGTGCATTCGAGCCTGTCGACGACGAATACGATTGGTCTTTGGTCTATCCCGAACTTGCGGGAGGTGCCGGACAAGGTCGTCTTAACCAGGCAGCTGAAGCTGAAGAAGCGGAAGGTCTGCTTTCGAGAAAACTCGACGAACTTCTTAAAGAAGCCAATATCGATTCTGAGCTGATGAGCAGCCTGGGAGAGAGCATCCGCAATTTTGAAGGTGCAGCCAAGGGCATCGCTCCTACTGCAAATGCCATCGAGTCTACTCAGAAGTATTCAGATGAGTTGGCTGAAGCTGCGACTCAAATGGAGTCTTTGAACAGTCTTTATAAAGTACAACTTGAGAGTGCCAGCCGTCAGGCTTCCATCAATGAGGAAGTGGTTCAGAATGCCGGTGCGCTCAAGGATCAAATGGAATCCCTGGCCAGCAATCTGTCCTCTCTTAACGGAGTGTACGGAGGTATGCTGACCGCCATGAACAGGAACTAATTCAGTTGTTTGTTTAGCAATTCCCAAATCAAAGTAACTACTAACAACTAATTAGAAACAATGGCATCAGGAAAATCGTCACCGCGTCAGAAGATGATCAATCTTATGTATTTGATCTTCATCGCTATGCTGGCGCTGAATATGAGCAAGGAAGTTCTTGCCGCCTTCGGTCTTTTGAACGAACGGATAGAAGCTTCCAACAACAAATCCACGGAGAGCAATACAGCGTTCCTCGAGGGTCTGGAAACCAAAGCATCGGAGGATGAGACAAAATACGCCGCTCTCTATGAAGATGCTAAGAAAATCAAGGTACTCTCAGAGGAGTATTACGATTATATCGAAACCATCAAAAAGTCTCTTGTAGAAGGGATCGAAGATCCTTCGGATTACGAGGTGATGGATAAGTCGGATTATTTGGATCAGAAATTCTTCCAGGGCGACCAATTGTCTGCCGAAGGGGTTGAATTCATGAGACGTATTTCAGACTATCGCACCAGTGTTCTGGCCATTCTTGGGGATAAGTATCCCGAGGTAACCAGCGCGATGGGACAGCGATTCCAAACCGGAGATGAGGATGGAAAAGTAACGCGACGGGATGGGGTAAAAGTAGACTGGCTGAACTACCATGTAGAAGGCTTCCCACTGATCGCTTCCCTGACCAAGCTGAGCGTTTTGCAATCGGACGTTAAAGCCACTGAAGAGGATGCCCTTAAGGCCATGCTTCAAGGTGAGCTGACCGAGCAGATTTCCCTTGCGAATTTCTCCACTTTGTTGGAAACTGAGAAATCAGCTTTTTACTCAGGAGATAAATTCAACGGAAGTATCGTTCTTGGAAAGACAGATAAATCGGCCAAGCCAATTCGTGCTGAATTGAGCCTGGACGGTCGTAAGCTGACAGAAGGTAAGGATTTTGAACTGCAGAATGGCGGGGTTAAAATGCTGATCGGAGCTGGAAATCCCGGCGACCATGAGATCACAGGTAACCTCTACTATATGCAGGATGGTAACGAAAAGGAAGTTCCTGTAAAGAACTCTTTCTCCACCATCTCCAAGCCGAATGCTGCTGTAATTTCTGCGGATAAAATGAATGTGGTTTACCGGGGCGTATCTAATCCGATGACCATCTCTATCCCTGGAATTCCTGACAACAAGGTGAGTGCTTCTGCTGCAGGTCTGACCAAGCGTAAAGGAAGCAACTATACAATGAACCCCGGCACTGGCCGCGAAGTTACCATTACAGCTTCCGGAACCTTGCCTGACGGGCAGCGTATCTCGACCAAGTCTGAATTCCGTATTAAGGATATTCCAAGACCGACCGGAGCAATCCGGGGAGAAACAGGAAGTGTGCGCATGCCGCGAAACAACCTGGAGATTTCCACCATTGGTGCTGTATTGGAAGACTTTGATTTTGACCTGAACCTCAAGGTAAGTGGATTCAAGTTCAAAGTGCCCGGACAACCTACGGTAGATGTAAATGGAGACAAACTGGATTCAAGAGCCCAGGGTGCCCTCAAACGTGCCAAGCGAGGTGATGCCGTTCAGATTTTTGATATCCAGGCAGAGATTACCAATAACAGAAGTTATAAGTTGAAAAAAGTGTCTCCGGTTGTTGTGGAGATCACGAACTAAGATTGTGTTTATCAATAGATCCGGTGCAGGGCTCCTGCGGGAAAACTGCACCGGTTTTAAAGAAACTGAAATAATGAATTGGAAAAACATTTTTATAATCGGCGCTGCAGCCTTGCTTCCGGTAACCGGATTTGCCCAGGCCAACATCCTGAACGCCAAGAAGCCCGACCAGATCGGGATTCGGACTCAGGAGCAGAAGGACATTGACAACGATGCGCCTTTAGACTACGGTTACGTGGACGACCGGGATATTCTCTGGTCCAAAACCGTCTGGGAGATCATAGATCTGGACGAGCGGGTAAACTTTCCGATGTACTATCCTATAGATACTGTGGATATCGGCTCAGACAGGAGATCTCTGTACGATGTTCTGATGAGGAACATCAAAAACGGGAAACTCGAAGATGTCTATGTCGATTCGTATTTTACTGAAAAAAGGAAATACAGTGATCTGACAGCTACCCTGCAGAAAGTGGATACTACTGACCTGGGTTATGAGCAACTCAATGCCGGAGAAGAACTCTCTCCTGAGTATGTCAATCGCAGAGATCTGGATGCCGCGGATATCGTGGAATACCGTATCAAAGGAATTTGGTACTTCGATAAGCGGATGGGTGAACTCAAATACCGACTGCTCGGAATCGCTCCGGTTGCACCGGATGTTAACTTTATAGACGACGAGTCCATGGCTCCGGAAGATGCCCTTGTTGAGCTCTTCTGGGTCTGGTATCCGAGTGCGCGTCAAATACTTCATGATGCCAAGGTTTTCAATGCGCGGAATTCTGCCATGCCAATCACTTTTGACATGTTGTTAAATGCACGTCGCTTTAATGCTGTGATTTACAAGGAAGACAATGTGCACGGAGACCGGGAAATCAGAGATTATATTGCCGACAATGCCTTATTCCAGTTATTGGAATCAAAACGCATCAAGGAGACTATCCGGGATCGCGAACAAGATATGTGGGCGTATTAACCCCTTTTCCAATTCAGACCAGTTACAACCCCGGGACTTTGTGTTCCGGGGTTGTTTTTTTTTGGGCCGTTCCGCCCTGATCAAATCTTCTGTACCTTTGAACCCATGGGACATTATATTATTGTTGGCTCGGGCTTGTCAGGCCTTGCGACTGCCGAGACTCTTCTCGGGGAAGGTCATCAGATCACCGTTTTTGACGATGGCTCGCAGAAGGCCTCCATGGTGGCTGGGGGGCTGTACAATCCCGTGGTACTTAAGCGCCTTAATCTCACCTGGGAGGGGAAACGCCTTATGAACCTGGCACTCCCTTTTTACAGAGCACTCGAAAAGAAACTCGGTGTGGATTTTGATGAAAAAATTTCCATCCTGCGTCTTTTTGCCTCCGTGGAAGAACAAAACAAATGGTTTGAGGCTGCGGATCAGCCAGGACTGTCCGAATACCTGTCTACCCCTCTAATCTCAAACACCAATGAAGCGATACACGCGCCTTACGGATATGGAGAAGTACTGCATACAGGACGGATTCATACCGCGACTCTGCTGAGTGCGTACCGGGAGTACCTCGAGGGTATTGGAAGTCTTCAAAGGAAGGCGTTTTGTTTTTCGGACCTCCGGATCGAAGACGATGGTGTGCGCTATGAGGGACTTCAGGCCGGGGGCGTTATTTTTAGTGAAGGCTTCGGGATGCGATCAAACCCATACTTTAATTATCTTCCACTGGAGGGTAACAAGGGCGAATTACTCGAAATCTATGCTCCTGACCTCAAAGAATCCCGCGTGATTAAAGCGGGTATCTTTATAATCCCCACAGGGAATGACCATTACCTCGCCGGGGCCACCTACGATCGGAATGCCGAAGATCCGGAGCCTAGCGCACAAGCCAGGGCGACACTTTTAAAAGGTTTGCATAAATTCATACAATGCGATTTTGAAATTACCAGGCAATGGGCGGGAATTCGCCCTACAGTGGCAGACAGACGGCCTTTGGTAGGAGTGCATCCTGAGCATTCCACCTTGTTTGTAATCAATGGTATGGGCTCCCGGGGAGTGCTTCTTGCGCCATACGCAGCGCGTTGTCTGTCAGGGTTAATCTTAAGAGGAGAACCCGTGCCTGAGGGGATGGATTGCATTCGTTTTTCCAGGCGATTTCAAAGTTCGGAAAAGAAGGCCTGAGGGTTTTCCGGGAATTTTTAAGACTTTTGCAGACTGTTAACCCGAAGGCCCGGGTGCTACAAAGGAAGAAGATCCATGTTAAATGTCCATAATTTATCGGTATCATTCGGGGGAGAAGTCCTCTTTGAAGGTATCTCATTTCGGTTAAATCCGGGGGATCGTGTGGGTCTGATCGGTAAGAACGGAGCAGGAAAGTCCACACTTCTCAAGCTTTTGGGCGGTGAGATGCTCCCTGAATCAGGAACTGTATCCAAAGATAAGGGGATGTCCATAGGCTACCTGAAACAAGATCTCGAATTCCGGAAGGGGATTACCGTACTTGAGGAAGCTTATCAGGCATTCTCAGAAATCCGGAGTCTTGAGAAGGAATTGGAACACATCAATACCCAGCTCGCTACCCGGGAGGATTATGAAAGCGATAGCTACCACCAATTGATGGTTTCCCTGAGTGATATAACACACCGATACGAGCTTATAGGGGGCTATCAATACGAAGGGGAAACGGAAAAGGTGCTCCTCGGTCTGGGTTTTCGCCGTGAGGATTTCACTAAACTGACAGATACTTTTTCAGGGGGCTGGCGGATGCGGATTGAACTGGCCAAGCTGCTGCTTCAAAAAAACGACCTGCTACTGCTGGATGAACCCACCAACCACCTGGATATCGATTCCATCCTGTGGCTGGAGGAATTTTTAAGGCAGTTTTCCGGGGCGGTACTTATGGTTTCCCACGATAGGATGTTTCTGGATCAGGTCACCAACCGTTCGATTGAAATTTCCCTGGGCCGGATCTATGATTATGCCAAACCCTATTCCGAATTTCTGACCCTGAGAGAAGAAATCCGCCAGCAACAGCTCAGCGCTCAGAAAAATCAACAGCGGGAAATACAGCAGGCCGAACGTTTGATTGAAAAGTTTAGGGCGAAATCGACAAAAGCTTCCATGGCCCAGTCCCTGATCAAAAAACTGGATCGTATGGACCGCATTGAGGTGGATCAGGCAGACAACCAGGTCATGCGGGTTCGTTTTTCCATTTCGCAGCAACCCGGCAAGGTAGTACTGGATCTGGATGGAGTTTCAAAACGATACGGATCGAAATCGGTTCTTTCGGATGTGGACCTGCTCATTGAACGCGGCAGTAAAATTGCCTTTGTCGGCCAGAATGGTCAGGGGAAAACCACCCTCGCGCGTATTTTGGTTTCAGAGCTCGAACATGAGGGTAAATGCAAACTCGGACACAATGTAATGCTCGGATACTTTGCACAGGACCAGGCAGATCACCTGGATGGGAATCTGACCGTTTTAGACACCATGACGGAAGCGGCTACTGAAAGTACCCGACCTAAAATAAGGGATATCCTGGGCACCTTTTTATTCCGTGGAGATGAAGTCGATAAATCTGTGAAAGTGCTCTCGGGCGGTGAACGCAACCGGCTGGCCCTCGCCAGAATGCTCCTGCAGCCCTTTAATGTGCTGGTCATGGATGAACCGACCAACCACCTGGATATTCCCTCTAAAAAAGTCTTAAAGGAAGCCCTGCAACATTTTGAAGGGACCCTCATTCTGGTATCGCATGACCGCGATTTTCTGCAAGGGCTCACGAATATGGTCTATGAATTCCGTGATGAAAAGATTAAACCTTATCTGGGAGACATAGATTTTTATTTAGATCAGCGCAATGTCACAGATTTCCGACAGGTAGAAAAAAAGGACGTTACAACGGCCCCTGCAGCGCAGAAGGAGTCGGGTACCCGTTCCGGCAAATCGGGGGATTACCGGGCTCAGAAGAAGTTGAAATCTCTAAAAAACCGACTCAGCGGAGTGGAAAAGAGTGTTCAGGAGCTCGAGAATGAGCTTGCAGACATCGACCATCAACTTCTGTTGAATTACGATCAAACCATTTCTGAAGAAGGCTTTTTTGACCGGTATCAAGGTCTGAAGGACCAACTCGAGGAACTCATGCAACAGTGGGAATCCCTTACCGGGGCCGTAGAGGAAGCCGAACAACTTTAACCCCTGTTCAGGCGTACTTCGTTTAGAAAACCACCACCCATATATGATTCAGGAATCCCTGAACGGGGCCCTTGCGGAGTGCTGTTGCACTTGTGCCGGATTACCCCCGTATCTGCGGTCTTCAGGGCTTTTATGATATATTTAACGAAGGCCGACTAAACTAATGGATAGTTTTGCAGTCTTATCCTTTAATCAGCTGAAACAAGGCTTTATGCGGAAAATTGTACTCTATATTTTGGGTGTTTTGGTACTCGGCCTGGCTCTTTGGGTGTCCTTTTTATTGATCTCCAAAGAAAAGGAAAAACGTCCCGCTCCGGTGCGGCAGGTAAAAACCGTTTTTGTCGATACTGTGCGGAATGCTGCTGTACCCATTCAGGTGAAAGCCAACGGGAATCTGGTAGCTAAAGAGCGCGTTGCCCTTTTTGCCGAAGTCCAGGGCGTATTTCAGGGAAGTTCAAATCCCTTTAAACCCGGCCAGCCTTTTCGCAAAGGGGAAATATTGCTGCGCATAGACGCCTCTGAGTATCAGGCGAGCGTTCAGAGCTCCAAAAGCAACCTCTATAACCTCATTACGGCGGCCATGCCGGATCTTCGTCTCGATTACCCGGACATCTATCCGAAATGGCAGGAGTATCTGGATTCGTTTGACGTCACCAGCAGAACTCCGGACCTGCCGGAGATGACTTCAGAGAAGGAGCGCTATTATATCAATGGCCGCAATATTGTAACGTCCTATTACAATGTCCGGAACCTGGAACAACGCCTGACCAAATATGTTATCCGCGCCCCTTTTTCCGGAGTGCTTACAGAAGCTCAGGTAACGGAAGGTACGCTGGTACGACCCGGACAATCTTTGGGGGTCTTTATCAGTCCCCGGGTTTATGAACTCGAAGTGGCGGTAAATAAGACCTACAGCGATTTTCTGCAGCTCGGCAAGCAGGTTGCCCTCAAAAATCTGGAGGGAACACAATCCTATAAAGGCTCGGTGTCCAGAATTAACGCCGCGGTAAATCAGCAGTCCCAGACGGTTTCTGTTTTTATAGACGTGGCCGACGAAAGTCTAAAGGAAGGTATGTACCTGGAAGCAATCATTCAGGGCAGGCAGGAAGAAAATGCTATTGAAGTGCCCAGAAAACTCCTTACCGAGGATGGGGAACTCTTTATACTGCGCGATAGTATTTTGGATCTTGCACCCGTGGACGCCGTCTTTTATACAGACCAAACTGTAATAATCAGGGGACTCGAGAACGGAACGATCTATCTTTCGCGTTCGGTTCCGGGAGCCTATCCGGGAATGCTGGTACGACCCTACAGGGATACGGCAGCACAGGAAGAAATCAGTCAGAATATCCAGAATCCCTAAGGAAATGCGGAGCATAATCAGTTATTTTATAAGATACGATGTGGCGGTCAACGTCATTATCCTCGCCTTCCTGGTATTCGGTATTGTGGGTGCCTCCCGCATGACCTCTTCGTTTTTCCCTCTGATCGAGTCTCAGATAATTAACATCAATGTCAATTATCCAGGTGCGGCCCCTCAGGAAATTGAGGAAGGAATTGTCCTGAAAATTGAAGACAATCTCAAGGGATTGGTGGGTATTGAGCGCGTCACCTCTCAATCACGCGAAAATGGCGGGAGTATTACCGTGGAAATTGACCAGGATGAGGATATCGATGTAATTCTGACCGAGGTAAAAAATGCGGTCGATCGGGTCCCCAATTTCCCGGGGGGGATGGAACCCCTGGTTGTGGCGAAGCAGGAGGCCATCCGTCCGACCATCAGTTTTGCCCTCAGTGGGGAAGGTGTTAGCCTGGGAACGCTGAAACAAATCGCACGTCAGATCGAATACGATCTGAGGGCTATGGACGGGATATCCCAAATCGAAATTACCGGTTACCCGGAAGAAGAAATTGAAATTGCAGTTCGGGAAATGGATTTACTCGCCTATGAGTTGACTTTCCAGGAGGTTGCCCAGGCGGTAGGGCAGGCAAATATCCTCGCCACCGGGGGTAATATTAAAACCGAAGAAGAAGATTACCTGATTCGGGCCAAGAACCGATCCTATTACGGAGACGAATTGAGCAATTTGGTCGTTCGTTCTGATCTTTCGGGAAATACCATTCGCCTAAAGGATGTGGCCGAAATACGGGATCGCTTTTCAGAAACTCCCAACGCCAGTTACTTCAATGGGAATCTGGCGGTGAATATCGAAGTGAGTAATACCAATAGTGAAGACCTGATTCCAACGGCAGATAAAATAAATGCCTATATCGCAGACTTTAACGCCACTAGAAATAATGTGCGTCTGGATGTGGACTCGGATCGTTCCATCACTCTAAAACAACGTACCCGGTTGTTGATGGAAAACGGGGCTATGGGAATCTTGCTGGTATTGCTGTTTCTCTCTTTCTTTCTCAATACGCGTCTCGCTTTCTGGGTGGCTTTCGGGTTGCCGATCGCTTTTTTGGGGATGTTTATTTTTGCGGGATCCCTCGGGGTAACCATCAATGTGCTTTCCCTCTTTGGGATGATCATCGTTATCGGTATTCTGGTAGATGACGGGATTGTTATTTCGGAAAATATCTATCAGCACTACGAAATGGGAAAATCGCCTGTGCAGGCGGCCATAGACGGGACCATGGAGGTGATCCCCCCCATTATTTCAGCCATTATTACCACGGTACTCGCCTTTTCGACTTTCCTCTTTCTGGACAGTCGTATAGGGGAATTCTTTGGGGAGGTTTCTGTCGTTGTGATTCTTACCCTGGTCGTTTCCCTTATCGAAGCGTTGATCATTCTACCGGCCCATATTGCGCATTCCAAGGCACTGGTTCGGGAAACTGAGGAAGATAAAAAGAAGAAAAAAGGTTTTTTTGATAGATTATTTGCCCGCCTGAGAGGCTTTAATGTGCTTGGTGATCGCATAATGTCTTATTTGCGTGATCGGATGTACAGCCCCACGCTGCGGTTTACACTGAAACATCGCTTTCTGACCTTTTCCATATTTCTGGGACTGCTATTGATCACTTTTGCTTCGATTGGGGCGGGAGTGATACGCGTCACCATTTTCCCGAGCATCGCAAGTGACCAGGTTTCGATCAATCTGCTGATGCCCGAGGGGACCAATCCGGAAATTACCGCTGACATTATCAGTCGGGTAGAGGCGGCAACCTGGAAAGTAAATGAGGATTTCAGCAGTCGTCAATCTACGGGTAAATCTGTAGTGGAAAATATTATAAAACGAGTGGGTCCCGGAAATAACAAGGCTTCGCTTCGCGTGAATCTGCTTCCGGGTGAGGAGCGCGATTTCCCGAGCCCGGTGATCACCAACGCCATACGGGAAGAGGTCGGTGAAGTTTATGGAGTGGAACGCCTCACCTTTGGTTCTGGGGGAAATTTTGGAGGCAGTCCCGTTTCTATCGCCCTGCTGAGTAACGACAACCTGCAATTAGAGGCTGCGAAAGAAGAACTGCGGGCATATCTTGAAGACAATCCGAAGCTCACCGATGTCACAGATACAGATCCTGAAGGGATTAAAGAAATAGATATCGAGCTCCGGGAAAATGCGTATGCCCTGGGTTTAAATCTTCAACAAGTGATGGCCCAGGTGCGGTCGGGCTTTTTTGGGGCACAGGCCCAGCGTTTTCAACGCGGGCAGGATGAAATTCGGGTCTGGGTACGTTATGATCGTCTGGATCGCTCGTCTATCTCAGATTTGGACGAAATGCGCATCCTGACCCCTACAGGACAAAGGGTTCCTTTTTCTGAAATTGCCAGTTATTCCATTTCCAGAGGGGATGAGTCTATCAGCCACCTGGATGGGAAAAGGGAAATCCGGGTAGAAGCCGATCTTGAAAACCCTAATGAGAGTGCAACTGAAATCCTTCTGGACGTTCAAAATAATTTTATGCCGGATCTTCTCTCCAGATATCCGGGACTTAGTGTGGCTTATGAAGGTCAGAACAGGGAGGCGCAAAAACTATCCAGTTCGGCGAACAAAGTTTTCCCGGTGATTCTGTTTTTGATTTTTGCGGTGATTGCCTTTACCTTCAGGACCTACAGTCAGCCGATACTTTTGATTTTAATGATCCCCTTCAGTATTATTGGGGTGGGTTGGGGTCACCTGATTCATGGCTTTCCAATTAACGTGCTCTCCGCCCTGGGAATTATCGCGCTAATCGGGATTATGGTCAATGACGGTCTGGTGCTCATCGGGAAATTTAATTCCTTTCTCAGGCAGGGGATGAAATTTGACGAAGCCCTTTTTGAGGCAGGTCGTTCCCGTTTTCGGGCTATTTTCCTAACCTCTTTGACTACCGTCGCGGGGCTTGCTCCACTTTTGCTCGAAAAGAGCCGTCAGGCGCAGTTTCTCAAACCTATGGCTATCTCTATCTCTTATGGTATTGCGATCGCCACCGTCCTGACGCTTATAATGCTTCCATTAATGCTCTCCGTGGTGAATAATGCCAAAACCCGGCTTAAATGGTTAGTGTCCGGTCAGACAATAGATCGGGAAGAAGTGGAACGGGTCATCAAGGAGATGAAAACCCAGGAGAGCCTGGAAGGCAAACTGGCTAAGGCCAATGGGTTTGAAAAGACATCAGCCCCACCAGCAACCAGAAAGCGTAAAAAATCAACTCAATTAGAAGATCAGTCTTGATGAAGCATTGCTGTGCAATTCTCTTGTGCTGGGCATTTTCCCAGATAGCCACTTATGGACAGGTGTCCGATCCGGAAGCAGCAGAACCCGTGCTTACCAAACAGGAGGCAATTTCCATTACCCTGGAAAATAACCTGGGCATCCAGGTTTCCGAAAACCTGAGAGAAATCAACAGGAATAATGCCAGCATCCTCAATTCGGGCTTCCTTCCTTCTTTAACCGGTCTGGCCGGAGGAAGTATTGACCGCCAGAACACGGAAGGACAACTTGCAAACGGGGAAACCAGGACGGCAGAAGGAGCGGAAACCCGAAGATATGACGCATCCATCAACATGGATTATGTCCTTTTCGACGGCCTTGGCAGATACTACAATTACAAGGCGTTTCAGGAATTGTCTGCCCAGTCGGAACTTGAGGTGAGACAGACCATCCAAACGACCCTGCTACAGCTCTTTTCAGTGTATTACGAAGTAGCGCGTCTGGAGGAAAACAACGCCAGCCTGCGCGAGACCCTGGATATATCCCGGAATCGGCTTGAACGGGCGCGCTACCAGTTTGAATACGGACAGAACACAGGTCTGGATGTGCTCAATGCGGAGGTTAGTGTCAATACGGACAGTGTAAACCTGCTCAATGCCAGACAGCTACTTCGCAATACTAAACGCGATTTAAACCTAATCCTGAACAGGGATCTTACCGAAACCTTTCGGGCCGATACTACCGTAACCTTTATCGCTTCCCTGAGAATGGAAGAGATTCGTGCACAGGCCAAGGAGAAAAATGTCCGAATGCTTTTGGCTGAAAAGGACATTCTGATTTCCGAGTATGATATGAAAGCATCACGTAGCGGATATCTTCCCACTGTCGGGCTTACAGGCTCATATGGGTGGAATGAGCTCACCAACAACAACCCCCTCGCATTCTTGCTTCAAAATACCTCCACGACCCTGCGCGCAGGCATTAACCTGAGCTGGAACCTCTTCGATGGAGGACGCACCATTACCAACAATAAGAATGCGCGCATTAACTTTGAGAACCAGGACCTGTTCAGGAAGCAGACCACACTTGAAGTGGATCGGGATATCCAGAATTCCTGGGGGAATTATCAGAATGCGCTATTTGTGCTTGGGGTACAGCAAAAAAACCTTCAGACCAACCAGAATAACTTCAACAGGTCCAAAGAGCGTTATGAACTGGGTCAGATTTCCTCTATTGAGTTCCGACAGGCTCAGTTGAATCTTCTTTTGGCTGAATTGGACCGCAGCCAGGCCAAATACAATGCTAAACTCGCAGAGCTTCAACTTTTGCTGGTCAGCGGAGAACTCCTCAATATAGACTTTTAAGCGCTGATGGTAGAGTACTTTGTTCAGTGCCCCTATTGCTGGGAATCCATTTCCATACTTATAGACACATCCATACCCGAGCAGGATTATGTGGAGGATTGCGAGGTTTGCTGCAATCCGATCGAATTTTATGTCCGCTCTGAAGATTCAGATATTCGTACTGTAGAGGTGCGGGAACTGGGCCAATAGCCTCACTTTACCTGCGCTGCTGAGACGTCTCACCTCTGTGGAGGACGATCTGTTCACCTTAAGACTTCCTGCAATTTTTGTGACAGCCCTAATGGATGCAGGGGTTCTGCAGTCCGTGCACCTAGTTTCGCCTCTGTTAACACTAAGGTCAGACCTGTTTAAAAGAGGGTTCATCGGGCTGAAACAGGCTTTAGGAATCCTCCTGTCCATTCATTTTTAAAAACACAGACAAATGAGAAACCATCTTTTGAGAGTAGGGGCCTTTCTGGTCCTTCTAATCAGCGTTTCCTGCGAAAAGCAGGAAAATCCCGAAAATGCCCCGGCCAATTACTTTATCACGAAGGATCTTTCCTTCTTGCTGGACGATCTGCACGATGAGGCCGCCAAAGGCTGGCCGGCGAACGGATGCCAGAGTTTTGATGTTACGGTGAGTATCCTCGGTGCAAAAATTAAGACCACAATCCAGCACTGTTGTGTCAGATATGCCTGCACGATAACACCGGTCGCTAACATCCTCGACAGTTTTGTGGGTGATAAATCCGTAAAAACCCCTACAGAAATAGAGATTATATCCTCTGAAATGATTAAGTTTAAAGGGTACGATATCAAAATCCATCCTGGAAAGTATCCCCTGGATGGCAAAACAAGGGGCTTAAAGGGAATTGAATACGAGGTTTGGGTAAACACGCCTTAATAATTTGTACTATGAATGAACGAAACCTGAGAAGATTTGCGGCACTTATCATAGATTATTTTTTAATAAGCATAGTCTATTCAGTACTCATAAACGTAGTGCCTGACACCCTGATAAGCCATCAAGAGGGTGGCATACAATGGGGTTTTGCCTTGGTTCCTGACGGGCTTGTTCTGGTCAGTTTAGGATATTTCTTCGGGTGTGATTTCTTAAACAAAGGAGAATCTCTGGGAAAGGACATCATGGGACTGCAAACCAGAAATGCGGACGGGGGTATTTTAGTCTTGAGACGCAGACTCTGCCGAACCCTTTTGAAATGGGTGAGTCTGATCCTTTGGCCCCTGGCGTTCCCGGCTTATTTCTGGAAGGAACGGGACCTGACTTTACAGGATACTGCACTCAAAACGGCTGTGACCCTGGCGAGGAGATTTAAACCAACCCTCTGAATTACAGGGGGGGTGTAAATAAGGAAATGGACCCGATGCGGGTCCATTTTTTTTTGCATTTAAAAAGATCAACGTTCCCCGGGGGGTATTGCCATAGGAATTGGTTCACTACTGTTGAGGATTCCCTCGAGCTTCAGATGGGTAATAACAGGTTTGTCAGCCATCCGCACCAAGCTGATGTGGTCAAATGCATTGGGATCTTCCGGGTCCTGAGCGCCTCCGGTTGTCCCCAGGATATAATATTCCATTCCCTGGCGATCCCTGTGCGAAAAGGAGTGGAAATGCCCGTTGATTACCGTATAGCTCCTGTCTTTTAAAACAGCTTCAAGAGCTCCCAACCCATTTTTGTCCTCCCGCATCCACAGGGGCTTGTGCATCAGGACAAAGGTCCACCGGACGTCTTTTTGTGCCTCGAGAACCTGCTCAAAGTACGCTTGTTGTTCTGCGCCGAGACTCCCCAGCCTGCGCTCGGGCATGTTATAATAGGTAGATTCTTCGTAAATGCCTTCCAGTTCCCCACTGATAACGCGCAGTGCGGTATCTCTGGCCTGATAGATTTCATACATCCGTTTTTCAGAGTAATCTTCGGAGTCCATCATCAGGAAAAGAACATCCCTGTACCGGAAATGATAATAGCGGGGGCCATATCGTTTCTTCCAAAACTCCCGCATTCCGGGATTTGTAAGGTCATGGTTACCACCCAGGCGGAAAAATGGCATATTGAGTTTTGCAGTGCGGGTATCAAAGGAATCCCACTCTTTTTTTAATTGGAGGGTATCCTCAGTGCCTCCCTCGATCAGATCGCCCACGCTCAGTACAAAGGTCGGATCTAATTGGTTGAGGTTTGCCACTGCACGACTGTATATTCCCGGGCGTTCACCGCCTGTTAAATCGGAGATGATGGCAAATGTAAAGTCCGCTTCTGTCTCTTCGAAGACCTCAGAGGTCCAGGGCGCAGGCCCATCGGCAATGTCATGCCGGAAAACGGGCTGTTCAGGACTTTCACCTTTACAACACCAAAGGGTTAGGCCAATAAGGAGAAAATAAACCTGGTTTTTCATATGGGAAGGTACAATTTTTCAGCGCCGGTCTCATACCCATTGGGACAGATCATGGTATGGGCCCCAATCCGGGTTGGTCCGAGGGGATGAGAAAGCCGTCTTTTAATTGAAAAAGATTTAAAAAACGATCGCCTATGAGGTCCAGATGTCCGTCCAGATCAGCGAAGTGAATGTTGGGCCGACTCAGTGCGAAGTGGAGTCCTGCGGAAATTCCCAGTCCGCATTCGTCCAGACATCCAATCATAACCTCAAGCCCGCCAGCTTTTGCCACGCTGTTGATATGCGCTGCCTCGAGAATTCCGCCAACCTTTTGGATTTTAATATTGACCATATCCATCATGCCCTGTCGGGTCATGTGAAAGGCATCTGCAAGGGATTTGATGCTTTCATCTGCCATTACAGGGACATGCACCCGTTCACTAACTTCCCTCATAGCCTCGGGATTGTTTTGCGGAGTGGGTTGTTCCAGGATTTCAATACCCAGTTTACGCGTTTGTTGGATAAAATGCACTGCACTGTCCGGATCAAATCCCTGGTTGGCGTCAAAACGCAAGGCAAACCCACTCCCGAAAGACTCCCGGAGTTTATGGACTTTTTCGATATCTGCCTGGGCGTCCAGCCCTCCTTTGAGCTTGAGAATCGTAAATCCCTGGGACAGGAACATTCGGGCGCGCTCCAAAGTTTCCTCCAGGGGCAAAATACCAATGGTTATACTGGTGGCAATACGGGAACGATACCCCCCAAGGAGTTGATAGAGCGGAAGGGAGGCTTTTCGGGCTATAAGATCAAATAGGGCAATATCCACCATGGCCCTGGCAGAAGACCCTACCTGAGGGGTCTGTTTTAATTGTTCCTGATAGTAACTATGCCTGAATGCGGGTTGGCCTTTTAACAGTCCCTCGATGGGCCCTTCGATTTGCCGGATTACATCCTCAGGGCTTTCAGCGGTAACTTCAATATCGGGAGTAGCGCAACCATAGCCAACCAGGCCGGAATCTGTAATGATCTTCAGGATGATGTTCGGGCTCTTATGAACCGTCTCGTAAGCGATGGTGTAGGGCTCCTTTAAGTCCAGATCATATCGTTCGTATTCAAGGGCTGTTATGCGCATTTCAATATCGGTTCTGATGAAGTTTGTCCAGGGGGGTATGCATGATACTCTCCACGAATTCAACCATTTTGCGAATAGAGATCTCCCACATTAAATGACCTTTCTCTATATCGCCCTTAGTGGCATTACCAATAACCCCGGATCTGGAGAGTTTCTGAGTATGCGCATACCAACTAACACCCCGATCAGATGTAAAATCCAGAAACTCATTGTCCAGGTCCAGAGTTTCATCCACGGCTTTCTTCATATCGACGAGGTCTGGCCGCAAAGCCAGGGTGGTACTGGTTTCGATCTCCCCGGCATGAATATCGTTATGAGTATCGATCATTTCATACAAATCTATATCGCTGGTTTCACCCGTTTCCACACAGACAAATATTTTAGCATCCCGGTTGATCATTTGAGCAGCGTAGGTTAGGGTAGGCTTGTTGTCCCCGTGTCCGTTGAGAAGAATAATCTTTCGGATCCCATTATGCGCCAGGCTCATTCCGATATCGTAGACCAGGGCCGAAAGTGCATTATTGGTGACGCTCAGGGTTCCCTTGAATTCACTGTGATGGTAGGAAACACCATAGGGGATCGGTGGAAGCACAAAGGGCTTAGGAGCTTTGCACTGCATGGCAATAGCCTTGGCCATGTAAACAGCATCGTAGTAATCCACATCTACCGGTAAGTGCGGGCCGTGTTGCTCAATCGCCCCGCAGGGCAGAATAGCAGTATCTGTTACTTTCAGTTTGGCCTCTATTTCAGGCCATTTCATCTCTTCCCATAAAAAGGAAGTATTTACATCAAAGGGCATACGGTGTGTATTTATCGTTCATTAGGAATTCCGGGGTCAGGGCAACAGTGTTCCATTCTCCGGCAGTCTTTTTAACACTGCCATCAGCTTCCGATTCAAGGATGCGAAAAAGGGGCTCGCGTACCGGATTAGGCAGGTCGGCCAGACGACTTCGGGCTGTGTCAAAACGAATTTTGAGAATTTCCGGGTGCGGCCGGGCCAGTTTTTGGGTATGCGGATTTTTTATTATAGCTCCTTTTTGCAGGAGTAAATGGTACAGATGTCCGGCATCGCTATCGATTTGCTTAATAGGATGCAAGGTGAGCTGGTGCAATCCCCACTCGATTTGTTTATCCGTATAACCGCACCGCCTGGGGTCCGCATCCAGGGCAATCATCATACCAATGATCCGCCGGCATTTTTCGCACTTCCCACAGGGCAGCATTCTGCCAGAAGCTTCATGTGCAGCATGGCAGGAGATTTGCTGTTTTTGCAGCTCCGGATACCGGGAGATGAGTATTTTCATGATGAGCAATTCAGAGGTACTCCTCAAACAAGAGTATTGCCTGAGCATCCATCCTTTTTTCCGGTAATATTTGGTCAGGGTATTGTCAAAATACCAGCTTTGGTCATAAAGGCCCGCATAATGCCCGATTCCCTTGGTACGACCCCTGATAGTGCTGTCGTATTCATTGCCGATAAGAACATTTCCAACCCCTTTTTTAAGAGCTACGGGCAGGACTCCAAACAGAAATACCCCTACGGTCCACAGCCGTATGGGATACATGTCCGCCGGAATTCCGGAGTAGTCTTCCCGAATAAATTCAAAATGTTTCAGCATCCAGTTAAAGATACGGTCACTGTTGCACCAGGGTTTAACGGTATTCGGTTCTGTTTCCTTGAAATAGCGATATGCATTGACGGCGGTAAACCAATGTCGGCCGGCTTCATTGATAAAAACAGGATGGGCAACACCCAGTTCGCGCACCAGCCCATAGGTGAGCAAACTGTCCTTTCCACCGCTGCTCAGTATGGCGTAGTGGGAATAATCGGGCGCTGGATAGTTTGTTTCCGACTTTGGAACGGGCTCTTTTGAGGCTTCAAAAATAAGCTTTGCCTGAGTATAGCTCTTTTTCGGTTCTATTTCCAGATTCCGAAAAGAGGATTTTAAAAAAGGGTTGTCAATGAGTAGCTTATTAGTGAGGATTTCGCGGCTTGTATTTTCGAGCATATTTCTCAGGAAACGGCGGTCCGGCGCATCAAAAACACCTTCGAGAATAAGATTTTTGCAGAACAAACCATAATTGAGAGCCACCTGAGCGAGCATCATACTGGCGAGGTTCCAGTCGTTTCTCAGGTGAGGATCAAAGAGGGCTTGTTCATAGGAATACACCAGTTCTTTTTCACTTGTGTTTCCGTCTGGTTTTGTCACTGTATAAGTAGCCCTCACGCGTTTGGGTTCTACCCTGAGGTTCCCCACGCGCAGGGTGTCGATAACCAGAAAGTCATTGAGTTGACTCATTTGAGGTATGCCTTTACCAATTGAGTCAATTCTTCGGCCCCATGTGCCAGCACGTCAAAGGTGGGGAGGCCGGTTTCGGCCTGGATCGCCCGACAGGCGGGGTCGATTTCCTCCGGAGCCATGTCCTCATGATTTACAGTTATGGCAATAACTTTTTTACCCGAAAGGAGTTCGATGGCCTGAATCTGTATGGGCAGCGGGTGCAATGCGTATCCCGGAAAGCCATCGTATTCCTTCCGCTTCGGGGCGTGTTGCAGTATTACATAATCCGGGCGTCCGGCAGCCAGGATTTCGAAGCCTCCGGGGTAAGCCGGATTCATCAGGCTTCCCTGTCCTTCGATGACAATCAGGTCCGGAGATTCGTTTTCCCATGCCTGATATACCGCATGTTCGATTTCCCCTGAGACAAAATCATTGATACAGCTATCCATCACCATGCTGTATTTAGCCCCCTGCAGCCACGCCGTCTGACCCGTACCGACCATTTCGGCAGATAAACCGGCTTTTCGGAAGGCATGGACCAAAATCCAGGCGGTTGTTCGCTTTCCTACGGCCGAATCTGTACCCAGTACAGCAATTTTCAAGGCGTCGACCTTTTCTATTTTTCCACTAAAAAAGTGGAGTTCTTCCCGTTCAGGAGTACGGCGAATATCCCGGAGCTGCACATTATTTTCTTTGGCGAGGCGAACCATTTCTGGGTCCTTATAGAGAAAATCATGGAGTCCGCTGTCCACGTGAATCCCCCGTTTTAATGCCTTTTTTATAACACTTCTGGCTGCCTCGGGCAGCCGGCCCCCGTCCGGAGCAATGCCGATTACCAAATGATGCACCGGCTGATCCCCCAGTGCCTCCAGAGCTTCTTCAAGGGTCGGAAAAAAGGGAATTCCGCTCGGTTTTCCGTCCAGGACCATACCTGCATCCGCCCCGGGAAACCGGTTATCCAGCACACCCAGGATGCGGTAACGCTCAGTAAACCGGACCAAACCATGGGCTGTTTTGCCAATTGGAGTATTAAAGGCATCCTGGGCATAGATAAGGGCGTTTCCATCAATAGGCTTTGTCATAGGTTCTGTTTGTGATTTATTCAAAAAGGTTCAGTAAAATCAAGTCCGTTTAGTGTCTGGCGGTAACCACAGCTACAAAGCGGTCCGGTTCCATGGGCTGTTTGGCGTGTAATTCCAATAATGCAATCAGGCCGGCAGTTGCTGCGGGCAAGACCTTAATTCCATCGTTTTTTAACAAATAGGAACTCATTTTTTTCATTTTCTGATCGCTGATGTGCGAAGCGGCTCCATTGGATTGTATGAGGCCATAAAGCGCCTCGTCCCCGTCAAAACTATGCCAGTTAATCAGTGGTTCATTGATTTCTGTTTCCCGGATCTTTGCAGGATCCAGATCTGCACAATGGGCAAGGCCTTTGTTAAAAGAACTCACAACAGGGTTTTTATAGCTGGAGGAACCCGCGACAAAATGTGGAATTCTAGAAGTTTTTCCTCTTTTATACAGGTTGACAAATCCGCGATAGACACCCGCCAGCAGCGTTCCATTAGATACCGGGCAGGCCACATATTTGGGAGCATCCCTCAGAGAATCATAAATCTCAAAGGCGATTTCCGAATACGCTTTGAGCTGTAAGGCCGTATTGCTTCCCCCTGGGTTGGCATCGTAATAGCCTTTCTTGTCAGCCTCCTGGCTCGAGGCAATCACAACATCTTCATAGGAACCTGGAAGACGCACAACTTCTGCCTTGTATTCGAGCATTTCGCGGACCCGCTCCGTATGATAGGTTTCCGGAATATAGACCCGACACCGGATTCCCGCCAGAAAGGACGCAAAAGCCACGGCCACGCCATAGTTTCCACAAGTGGCCAAAGCGATAGTTCCGAAACCCCGCCGAAGGGCATCATATACCTGGGCAAAGGCAATCCGGTCTTTTTGTGTGCCTGTAGGGTTATCCCCTTCGTATTTGATGTAAAGCTGCCTCAAACCTTGTTCGCGCTCCAGATTCCTGAGGCGGGTAAGGGCAGTATCCCCAACTTCAAGGTTTATGATGTCTTCAAAGGATTCCAGCCTGTCGGTAGTGGAAAGTTCCGGGTCGCGAACGGCTTCGCTTAAGACCTGAACATCCCGTGTAAGACGTATAAGCGAGGGGTGCACCCCGTCCAGCATATTGAAATTGGATCCCATTTTCTAGCGGTAAGACCATTTAAATTTTCACAGATAAATGTACGTAGAAACCAAACCCAAAAAGAGGATAATATTCTTTATTTCTTAAAGGTTTATATCTTATCTAAAGTCCTCAATACTTGTGTGATGCCCTCAGGATCTTGAGTGCCAATAACATACCGGGACCCGCTTTTCAACCTGATGGAAAGTCCTTTGTTTCCACGGGTATTATAAACCGTACCGTATTTCGAACTAAATCTGAGGCCGTACCCGACAAAACCATAAGTGATGATTTCTACATGTTCTATCTGATCCCAGGTAAAAACTTCCGTGCTTATAGGCCGTAATCGGACCCGAATCCCTGTTTCATCGATTTCAGTGCGCAGTTCCAGGTACCAGACAAGACCTATGATCAGCAGTGTCCCCACAAAAAACAGAACGAGCCCAAGGTCCGACATAGGTGTACTGCCGAAGGGCTCGCCCAGGATGATCTGCTGAAACATCCCATATACCGGGAGACCCAGAACGGCCAGAAGTAGGATCCATAGCCACCATTGGTTAAATTTCTGTACTTCCGTAAAAGCCGATTTCATAACGTCCGAAATTTCAATTTAATATCCACTCGGTTGCGGAATAGTTTTATAACTTACCCCGAACTATCCAGAAATAAATTTACTTAAATACGGAATGACAATACGAACATTTTTGCCGATTATTTGTTTGGCTATTCTTGTGGTTTATGGATGTAAAGAATCCGAAAATCCTATATCTCAGAATACGTTGGAGGCCCCAGAGGGTATGGTGTATATTCCTTCGGGGAGTTTTATGATGGGAGGAAAAACGGATCAGGCTGAGGCAGACGAGTTTCCACGCCGTAAAATTGGGGTGTCTGATTTTTTTATGGACCAAACCGAGGTAACCAATAGAGAATTCAGCGCTTTCGTTCAGGAAACGGGGTATGTAACTACGGCGGAAAAGCCCCTGGACTGGGATGAAATGAAAAAGGAATTGGCGCCGGGTACCCCCAGACCGGCGGATTCAGTATTGCAGCCCGGATCTCTTGTTTTCAGACCAACCCAGGGACCCGTGGATCTGAGAGATCTCTCGCAGTGGTGGGAATGGAAAATCGGTGCCAGCTGGAAACATCCTGAGGGGCCTGGAAGCAACATTGAAGGGCTTATGGACCATCCTGTAGTTCACGTTTCTTTCCGGGACGCTCAGGCGTATGCGCGATGGGCAGGGAAACGATTACCGACCGAGGCCGAATGGGAATGGGCTGCCATGGGTGGGCTGGAAGATGCCGTTTACCCATGGGGGAACACCCCGGCGGAACAGGCTGCTGAAAAGGCAAACTTCTGGCAGGGGATTTTTCCGTATCGGAACGAACCCATGGACGGTTTTGAGCGCACGGCCCCGGTTAAGCATTATCCCGAAAATGGCTATGGATTGTACGATATGGCTGGAAACGTTTGGGAGTGGTGTCAGGACAAGTACAGGGCAGATGCCTATGCTCAGGAACTCTCACCCGCAGAAGCCTTTGACCCCCAGGGCCCGATAGAAGCCTTTGATCCCGGAGATCCTCTAGCTGAAAAATATGTAGTGCGTGGAGGATCATACCTCTGCAGTGATAGCTATTGCAGCGGTTATCGGGTTTCCCGCAGAATGCGCACCACTGCAGATACCGGAATGGGACACCTCGGTTTCCGCTGTGTGCAGGATGTAAGGTAAAACCACTACTTTTTACAACACCTCTTTTTCAGGGCTCTTTTTCAGCAGGGACAAAACACCACAAATAGGGCCTAATGCCAATAAAAGGTAAGCTTCTGGTTTAGTAGCGGAGTGTTGTAGCCTGCCTAAAACTTCGATACTTAAAATGGTCATGGCAAAGCCGATACTGGTGACGATTGTCAGGGCAGTTCCTTTTTGAGAAGGGGGAGCATTGCGGGCCACCAGGGTTGAGAAAAGAGGAGAATCTGAGATCACGACCATCCCCCAGAAAAGAAGAAACGCCAAAAACCAAAATGTATTCTCCCAGTTGAATGCCCAGGGTAGTATGAGGCAGCAAATCCCCGATAATATTAAACATAGGGTGGCTACCCTTTTCTCACCGAATCTCCTGGAGAGGTATCCGCTGATCACACAGGCAGGTCCGCCAATCCCGATAATTAAAAAAGCCCATAGTGAAATTGGAAAATCAGGTTCGGGATGTATTTCCAGATAGGTTGTGAGGATTAACGGTACAAATGCCCAAAAGGTATAGAGTTCCCACATATGGCCAAAGTATCCGAAGGAAGCGGACCGGAATCCGGGATTTTTGAAAACTTTAAAAAATGCGGTGATATCCGGGGAAGGCATACGCTTGCGGAAAGGGCCGTCAGGTAAGAATGCCACCAGGACTCCACCGATAAGCGCGAGCAGAGAGGTGATGCCCGCAATCCATTGCCATGGGATAGGTTCAGCACTACTTCTCAATACATGTGGAAACGCGGTTCCGACCACCAGAGCTCCCACCAGAAAACCCATGGAGATACCGAGGCCTTTATCGTAATAATCCGAGGCGATTTTCATCCCCACCGGATAGATTCCCGCAAGAAAAAAGCCCGTGGTAAACCGAAGTACAAGCAAGGTAGACATGGTATTCCCATCCCAAATCATGCCCAGGTTAAACAAAGCCCCCAAAAAAGCGGACCAAAAAAACACACGGGAAGGGGAATACCGATCGGCAAGGGTAAAAAGGGCAAAGACCAGGGTTCCTGCTATAAACCCGAACTGTACCGCCGCCGTCAGGTGTTCCAAAGCGGAATCCGGAAGGCGGAACGCCGCAATGAGCTCTTCCATGATCCCATTGGAGGCAAACCAAAGGGAGGTCCCGCAAAATTGCGCAAATACCAGAACCGGTAAAACACTCCGGTGTACCTGTGGAGGTAAATCCTGTAGAATGGAATTTTTAAATTTCTTCACCTCCCGATATTAAGGATTTTTTGGGGAACCTCCCATCCTCCTGGCTTTCGGGTAAAAAAGTTGAGAAACTGGATAAGATAGCATCATCTGACGGCAGGACGCCATCGTAAATAGGTTAAAACGAAACGTCATGTCAAATATCAAACCGAATTACCTGATCCCTTGCCTGGGTATGGCAGTAATCTGGAACGACTTCAGCAGTGGCCTTAACAGCCGGGAAGAGAGGGCCCTCCTGATCTATCACATCATTATAGTAAGTGCCCTTATCGGGGGAGGGCTTATACTTTGGCTCGTGAATTGAGCGCGCATTCAAGTCATTCTTCATCCGTGTATCTTTGTTAAAAATTCAGATGTATGGAGAACTGCCTTGACTTTGAGAAGTTGATGCAATTGGATGGCCGCTACCGCGCCAACCTGATCAATAAGATTGCAGGATACAAAACCGCTAACCTGATAGGTACCCGCTCGGGGTCCGGCCTTGAGAATCTGGCTGTTTTCAATTCCGTCGTCCATATCGGGGCGAACCCTCCTTATCTTGGGTTTGTTCTCAGGCCCGCCACAGTGGAGCGGCATACCTATGAAAACCTCAAAGAAACCGGGTATTATACGATCAATCAGATTACTGGCAGGATTCATGGGCAGGCCCACATGACTTCAGCGAAATTCCAAAGAGGGGTCTCGGAGTTTGAAACCTGTGGCCTTGAGCCGTATTATTTAAAAGGGTTCAACGCCCCTTTTGTAGCTGAAAGTGCTATAAAAATCGGACTTAAGCTCGAGGAAGTACAGCGGATCGAATGTAACGATACCAGATTGGTCATAGGCAAGGTGATACAGGTGATCCTGCCTGAGGGTGCCATTGGCGAAGACGGGGACCTGGACCTGGAATCCCTGGACACAGTGGCCATCGGGGGGCTGGATACCTATTATAAGGGAATAAAACTGGGCCGGTACGGATACGTTCGTCCCGGGGAGGACCTCAGGAAACTCAGTTGACCGGAGGAGGGGAAAGGGTACTACTCCAGACCGATGGCGTCAATTCGCAATTCAAATGCGGTTGCTTCTTTATTGCCGATCAGAATTCCAATCTCCTCCAGGACATTTCCGCTAAAGTCCGGCATATCCATGCGTCTGCCCCGAAAGACAGGGTACATGGAATTCAATGGTAATTTCAGCACCTGCCAATCTCCGGTAGTTTCAAAATAGCTGACATAGGAGTAGTACTCCTTCAGGCTTGCTTTAAGGCGCAATTGATAGCGTTGTCCGTCACCTTTCACCTTGAGCGTTATAAAGCGATATCCGCTGAGGTCTTTTGGCCCGCAATCATATCGGATGGATGAGAAACCCCCGTTATTCTCAAGTGAGATCTTTCCTGAAAACAAACCATGTCCTTCTGCGTCGAGTTGGAGGCTTCCCGCGGATCGGCCGCCCATAACACCATCATTAACCACATACCAGTCCTTTAAGGAGGTGCCGGATTGAAAGTCAAAAATCGGATGTAAAGTCATGGATGCCAGGGTGCAGAACAGGAGGAGCATGTGCTTTTTCAAACCTGTGCTTTTTTTGTGCTAATCAGCCATAAAGATAGGCTATTTACTGCAGGCTCTATTACATGAAGTGGTTCAGGAAAGCAAAGAATTCTTTGGTAAATCGCGGAACATTTCGCTCAGTACGAGTATTTCTGGCAGTCCATTCGGTTTTTGACCATGCCGGTATGCGTGAAGTTTTAAGATGAGGACGCCCTGAAGTAAGGCGTTTAAAATTTGATGGTAAGATTTACGTGAACAATTCCATATTTTACCGCTTGAATACTAACTTGCCGTTTAATTGCCAAAATTTGAGGAAATGTATTGCCCTGGCATGAGGATTTTACTAGGTGTAGGGGCATTGCTATTTTGTATGCAGGGGGCAGTTGCCCAGGACACTATTGTAGACCAGGAAGTTCAGGTCAACCAGCAGGCCTGGGTGGATTATAATTTTAAAAGCTTGCTGAATAATTCCAGGTTTCTCAGTACCCAGGTTGGGTTTCGAACTATCAACCCTTCGGTTTATAATCGGTATCTGGTGATCTCAACCCTTAATCTGCGTGCTAACAGATGGTTTAAGTCCAAAAAAGAAGACTCAGAACCCCTTATTCGCAGCTATCATCTCGGAGCCGGAACTGTTTATACCCGAAATTACAATGAAACGGATAATTTTGAAGTCCGATTTATTCAGGGGGTAAAATTCAATATTCCGACATTTAAAGAATTTAAGCTTTACAATTACACCCGCCTGGAAGAACGGTTTCAAACTGCTTTTGACGGAAATGGTTGGGAAACGGGTTTCAGGCTGAGGCATCGGGTCTCGATTGCCATCAGCTGGAAAAAGCACTATCTGAATTTCACAAAGGGTTTGTATTTTCCGATTTCAGCGGAAATATTTTTCAACCTCAAAAAGGCCGACCAGTTTAATGACGTGCTGCGATTGTCCCCGGGTATTGGCTACAAATTTGAGAGCGGACTTAAACTCGAATTGTACACCATTTATAACCTTTCACGCAATATTACGGAGACCAACAATGCCTCTAACGACTTTATCCTGAGACTGCGGATTCATCGTGAAAGGGTAAAAGAAGCAACCCCTCTGGCCCCTGCAAATGAATTTCAAGAAACGGAAGGCGACAATACCCCTAAGCTTCCTGATTAATTGCGTATTTTGAGTCCAAATACATCAACAATGAATACTGTGCTCCGTTTTATTCGTACCACTATAATTGGCGGTATTCTCTTTCTGCTGCCCCTGGTCGTGTTGTATATTATTTTTGAAAAGGCCAATTCCATCCTCTCAGTGATCGCCGAGCCCATTTCGAAAAAAATTTCAGATTCCTTTCTCGGATTTGATAGCAGTGGTCTGATTACCATCCTGCTACTGATTCTGATTTGTTTTATAGGCGGCCTCGTTTTTCGGTCCAAAAGAGTCAAAAAAGGTTTGCAAAAGCTGGAGGATAAGGTATTGGTCTTTATTCCTGGCTATTCCCTTATAAAATCCGTTACTGCGGATACCCTTGGGGAAGACGTTGAGCACAAACTGATTCCTGTACGGGTGGCAGATGGCGAGGACTGGTTACTTGGATTTCTCGTAGAAGAAGGGGAAAGCCATTGTACGGTGTTCCTGCCGGATGCACCCAGATACGATGCCGGAGAAATCCGGATATTACCTGCTTCCAGTGTGATTAAGCTGGAGGTTAGCACCAACAAGTTCACGAAAATGATCCGATCCTATGGGGTAGGGGTCGTTGAGTTTATAGAATGATTTGGAAACCGGAACCCATTATTTTATTGGGTTTGCAGGCATTTCCGTGATTTCATCTGTTCTTCAAATCCACTTGTCCCGGCGATCGGACAGAGCAGGTTCTACTTTTTATTTCTCCATCCGTGTGGAATGAAGTTGTTGAAGTTTCCACTGGTCGTTTTCCCTGATGGCTATCGCACTTTCCAACCACTGTGCGGTTCTCAGGGTATCTGGACCTTTGATCCATGTTCCGTAGTTTTTATAGGCCACCCAAATGGTATTCTGCCTTTGGACAGACCGGATATATTCAAAGCGGTTTAACCTCTGATACTGGCCTTCCTCCATCCTTTTGTGTTCCCCGATTAAATACCTGGCGATGGAGTCATTGTTCCAGACCAAACCCTGCTCGAGCAAAATAAAATCATCGGTGTGGTAGGCCCGGATACGGGCCGTATCTAGATCCGACCAAATCTCCTGAAAAGATTGTTCAATCAGGTTTTTTACAGAATCGATATCCGCCTGACTTTCATTTACAGTGGACGGATTCTGAGGCTGCAAATCTTCTTTTACGGTTGTCTGACAACTGCAAAAGAGGAGGGCAATACCGATAAGGCGAAGGAATTTCATAGTGGTCGGTTTTTAGTTTAGACTTTTTTGAGTTTTTCCCTGTCCTGCTCAGCGTTTCTCAAACTTCAGGTTTTTTACCCGGCCTGAATCTAATTGAAAGCCGGAAATGCCTCCGGCGGAGCGTTCGAATCTGGCCAGGCCTAAATCCATGAGAAACTGATCTGTACCTTCAGCAGCGCAATCCATTGGCCGATTATCCCCTATACGGGCTTTTAATTCACCATTTGTAAGTTCGAAAAAATAGGTGGCGTCCAGTTCTTTACTGTAGTATTCCCCCGTGTACTCCTCAAGGTTGAGGCCTGAGGTATCCATAGGATCTTTGCGCTGTGCTTTTACATCGCCCCCTGCTCTGTAATAGGTCAGTACCTGTGTCTTTCCCGCCTCGACTTCTGAAAATGAAAAGTACGCGTCAGTGGTGTTGGGCACCTGAAATGTATTGCCCTTAGCCCGTGCCATAACATAGGTAGTCTCATTCCAGGTTTGCAGCAGTTTCAGGGAGTCATTTTGCTGAGAAACCGCCACCCGCAGTCCGGGTCGTATTTGGTATACGCCGGTCAACTTTTCAAAAGGAAGTTCTTCTGCAGGGACGTCATCAAGGCTGAAACCGGTGTCTTGATCCGCGACCTTCGGATATTCATCTTCCAGCAGTACATCGGCCACTTCCAGTGCCAATTCCGAAGGATTGGCATCACCCCGGTTCGCAAAAATAGCAATCGTCAGTCGCTGCTCAGGAAAGCGCAGCAATTCGGCCCGAAATCCGACAAACGCTCCTCCATGACTGATGGCAGGGAGACCTTTATGAGAATCGATGAATAAACCCGACGCATAGTCGATTTCTTCACCGTCATTTAAAATCCCTTTCCGGGTCATCATATCCCAGAAGGTTTTGCTCAGCACGCGGGTATCGTAGTAGGCATCATCCCACTTTTTAATATCCTCAATGGAGGTAAAAATTCCGCCATCCCCGATCATATCCAGGGTAGTCATACTTATTTTATAGCCCTCCTCTGAGGCGGGTACATAGCCGGAGGCCCTGTTTTTTACAATTTGGGTATGGTCGTTATGAAAATGCGTTTGGGTCATGCCCAGAGGGGTGAAAAGTTCCCGCTGCGCGAATTCCGCCATGTTTTCCCCCGATACTTCACGGACAATCTGGCCCAATAACCAGTACCCTGAATTGCTGTAAAGAAATTCGTCTCCGGGCGTAAAATTCAGGTCGGATTGCTGAACCAGCCATTTCATGATTTCATCATCTACATAGAAGTCGTCATCTCCCAACCCCTTCAAATAGGCGATCTGCAAATAATCCCGAATTCCGCTGGTGTGATTCAACAAATGCCTGACCGTAATTCTACCGGCATAGTCCGGGAAATCCGGAAAAAAACGGTCCAGGGTATCGTCGAGACTTAATTTTCCCTGCTCCGCCAACAGAACAATACAGGCAGCAGTAAATTGTTTGGAGGTAGAGCCAATGCGAAAAACCGATGTTGCTGAATTTGGAATGTCGTATTCCAGATTTGCCATACCATATCCCCTGGCATAGACCAGGTCCCCGGCTTTTATAATACCCAGAGCACACCCCGGGCTGTCCGGGGTATCCCACTGTGCAAAAATACTGTCGATGGCTACCGCTTCTTTAAGCTGCCCATAGCCGGAGATTAAGAAGGCCTGAAACAGCAGAATCAAAAATGTTTTTTTCATGGGTGTAATGGGGTAATCTCGTTTGTTTATTTTGTCAGGAATACAGGTACGGGAAACATATTAAAAACAGGGCTTCCTGCTAAAGGAAGGCGCCCTGCGTTTGGAAAGATAACCAAAGATTCGCAAGGGGAGGTATTCCATTATATTTATGCTTTGGAGCAGGCAGGGATCCGGCAATTATCCTTTTGATTTCGTCCGTACAAAGAAGGCGACAACCGCAGAGGTTATCACACCCATTATCAGGGTGCCCACCGTGGCCTGCAGGATATAACTATTAAGGTTAAAATAGGCTTCCGCCTCTTCAAGAGAGCTATGATACCCCGTCTCTACAGAATGCGCAATAACGTTGGGAAAATATTCAGGAGTGATTATCGTTGAAATAATCCATTGGGTAAGGGGTGCAAAAAGGGTTACGATGACCGTAATAATGAGTCCGGATAAAAATCCCTGTTTATAGGTCATCTCACCCTTGTAATACTGCTTCTTTTTGTCTTTTAGAGCCAACACGTAAATGAGTATGGCCGGAATGGCATACAGGTTGGTCAGGTACATATGCATATCGATATGCGTCGAATGCAATCCAAGCATTTTTTCGAGGACCATCCACAACAAGGTCATCCCAATAAATATCATGGCCCACTTCAGTTCAATTTTAATTTTTTCCATGGTTTTGTTGAATTAGGTGTTTGTATAGGGTTGATATGATTGTAAATGGTAGCCTTTAAAAATCGATCTCAATATAATCTGTTTCATGAGGCTTGCCCGGGGCGATAATGAATTTAGGTTGCTGAGAAAGTTCATAAATCACGCTGGCATAGGTGTTTGAATTACTCACCACATCTCTGCCCTCATTATCCCTTGAGCGCAACACGTTTTTGATTTCCTCAATCTCAATATCCGCCGTGTGCTCCGTAAACCGCTCTTGGAAGGATTTAATACGCTGGCATTCATACAGTCCTTCTTCCACCGTTTTGCCAGAGGCTTCCAGTTGGTTGAGGTAGTTCTCACTAAAGTCCGTATTACGCATCGGGTGGTTCGTGTGATAGGTGAAACTGGAATTTTCAAAAGGTCTGAATTCCACCACTTTGTTTGCTGAACATTCCAAACTATACACTTTTTCAGGCCCGCCGATGATGTAGTTTTGCCCGGAGGCATGGGAGACTTCATCGATAAAATTCAAAGCGGCGTCCTGACTGTTTTTTTCCAAAACCCCCCTGACGATAAAGGTCACCGGCAAACCTGTTTTTCCATAATCCAGTTGCATGAGCGTATTGCAATTGATGGATACAGATTTGCTGTTCATACCGGTAATCCCTAAATGTCCGGGGATGGTAAGTACCATGATTTCCATATTGGAGTCCGGATCGTCTATTTTCAGGACCGTCTGGAAACCGTGATAATACTCGGGGATATCCATGTTCTGGGCGGTGATGCTGGGCAGATCGGCACTTTTGTTCACCCCGAAAGAGCTGCAGCTATGGGCCATAACATCCCTGGTGTTAAACCAGTATTCATCGCCCAGCTGATGCATAAAAATAGTCTCGAAATCCACTCCGGAACCCTCGGAAATCCCTTGTATTTCCTGCATTAATTCCGGCATCCATTTTTCTACAGAGGTTTTATAATCGGTTACCTCCAGGAATTTTGCAATAAAAGTATCCGGGTCTTCCTGAGTAGTCTCGGCAATATCCTGTTTAAACAAGCGGATCACTTCCTGTATTTCAGGCTTCAGGGCTTTACCATGTGTTAAGCCTCTCTGGTAAGGACTGCCACTGAGTTCGAGAAACCGGAGTTTTCCGTCTGCCAGTAATTCTAATTGGGGCGTCTGATCTGGAGTGATCAGGGTAAGCTCTTTATCTTTGGCTTTATCCCCTTTGCAGGCTAGAAGGACAACAGCGACGAGAAGGACTAAAAGATTCTTATGCATGGAAGTGTGTTTAATCGGCTTTATAGACCTCAAGTTCAATTTCTATCATGATTTCCGGCAGGGCCAGTTCCTTTACACCGAGCCAGGAGCCAGTCGGAAAATGTTCGGTATAGATCGTATTGCGATAGCTCGACTTTTCCAGAAATAAAGCCATATCCGTAGTGAATACATTTTCCACAACCACATCGTCAAAAGTACAGCCGTAGTGGTTTAAGATCTTCTCTAAATCCGCGTAGCAATTTTTCATTTGCTGTTCTAAATCTCCCACTGCGGTGGGGTTCCCTTCATCATCCATACTTACAGCTCCCGAAATTTTGATTTCGTTTCCGATTTTCACGGCGTGCGCATAGCCATAGGCTTTTTCCACTTCAGGCCGGAGCAGGAAGTATTGCGGTTTTTCGGCATTGAGGATGGTTTTTTCTTTCCTTTCAGCCGTGATTTTCTTTTCTTTTTGTTCGCAACTCTGAAGAGTTAAGGACAGAAAGAAAAGTGCCAGATAAAAAGTTGGTATTTTCATGGAATGGATTGCATATTAAATGAATACCATGAAAGGTAAGAAATTTCAGGGCACGCTTCAGGCTGAATGGCAATATAGGTTTAACCCCATGCCGATTGATCCAGGATCTCCTTTTTTCTTAGCGTGGCGCCCTTAGCTTAGTCCTGGGTATTTCTTCTCAGGATTTTGACAATGCGGTTGATTCCGATTTGGGATAAATTCCACTGATATCCCTGGAAATCTGTTGTGTTTAAAAACTGAACGACCACAGCATCGATGTCTTTATGGTATTCTGCCAAACTCTGATAGCCCGGAACCAGACCCCCGTGCTCGTAGACGTAAATGGAGGAATAGATTTCCTGTTCCCCACCTTCAAATACGGAACCATCGTTTAACGCGCGTAGGAATATACCTACGTCTTCTGCGGTAGCCAGCATTCCCTGGTCTTGTGTCTTTAAATCGATGTCAATACCGACGTAATAGCCACTCATCACACTATCTATATTCACTTCGTCCAGGGAACTGAAGGTGTTCTTCAGACCGAGGGGTGTGAGGATTTCTTCCCGGATATATTGGTCATGACTATACCCAACTGTCTTTGTGATGAGTTCTTTAAGTAATAAATAATTTGTGTTTGAATACCCATAACCTTCATCCGGTTCAAAGTTTGCCGGTAAATCCAAAGCCAATTCCAGAGCTCCTTCTGTACTATTCGGCGGATGTTCCCAAAACCCCGGAGCGTCGGTGAAGTTTGGGATGCCACTGCGGTGCCCCACCATCATTTTCAGAGTTATCCGATCTGCATATTCAATTCTATCCGCCAGTTCCGGAAAGGATGCTGCCAGGGTTTGATCCAACGACAACCGCTCGTCATTGACCAGTTTGGCAATGGCTACGGCAACATACAACTTGCTGATGCTGGCAATCTTGAACAGGGCTTGCGGATAGGCCGGAATTTTGTTTTTTCTGTCGTGCCAGCCCCCGGCATAAAAGGCGGGAGGTTTACCAGCCTGGTCTACATAGACGATCATACCCTCAAATCCATGACCGAGCGTTTCATCTACCTGCTCCTGCACTGTATCTGGAAGGGGTAATATCCAGGCTTTGACCAAAATCCACGGTACGAAAAACAGAGAGATGAACGTTCCGGTGAACAATAGGATTCTAAAAATTTGCTTTGTTTTTTTCTTTGTCATGACCCTTAATATGACGTATTCCGTTTGTTTAATTCTTTTTTGAAAGTCCTGATGCCCATTGTAAATTGGTCTTCAACCTTATCCTTTCGGAATCTCGATCCCTACGTTTCCCCTTTTTCGTCCCAGCTCAACATACTCATGGGCCTTTACTATTTCATCCAGGGGAAAGGAACGATCGATAAATGGTCTGAGCTTTCCTTGTTCTGCCCATTCTTTGATCTGTACGAGATGTTCCTTCTTCTCTTTGGTCATCATGTTTACGGAAACAAAACTTCCCCCGGCCTGCAATACTTTTCTGGCTTCTTTTTTTGAAGTTTTACCCACAGCATCAAATACGACATCGAATTTTTCCGGTCGTTCTGAGTAGGTTTCCTTTGTATAGTCGATAACATTCACGGCCCCGAGGGATCTGACCATTTCACTATTGGAACCACTGCAAACTCCTGTTGCTGTAGCGCCTTTTTGAGTGACAATCTGAAGGGCATAGCTCCCTACACTGCCCGATGCTCCGTAAATCAAAACCTGTTGTCCCTCCTTCAGATCGGCTTTCTCCAAAAGATACAGGGCTGTCATGGCCCCAACAGGCAGGGCTGCTGCTTGTTGAAAGCTAAGATTTTTAGGTTTGGTTTCCACAACACCGCTTTTCCAGACTTCGGGCAGGCAGATGTATTGCGCATAGGAACCTGTTTTAAGCATGGTGGTCGTTCCGAACACCGGGTCACCCGGTTGAAACCTGGTGACGTTTTTGCCAATCGCTTCCACGGTACCCGCCAGTTCATGCCCCAGAATGGTCTTTCTGGGTCGGAATAACCCAAAAATGATCCTGGCCGGAAGCCAGAACAAGGGCGGGAAATCCGAGCCGCGTAATCTGACATCTCCTGAGGTGACGGTAGCAGCGTGTATTTTGATCAGGATTTCATTATCCTTTGGCTGTGGTTTTTCGATCTCTGTGATTGTAAGGACCTCCGGAGGCCCATACCTGGTGTAAATAACTGCTTTCATACTGAGGTATTAAGTGATATGCCCCTGCCAAACCTGCCAATATCAGGCAGGAGGGTTGACCTTTGATAATTGAACCTTTTGAAAGGTCCCCTTTAGGCCAAACAGGGGTCTTAAGATACCTATCCTTCGAATTACAAACTCGTAGAGTACAAAGGACACGGAGCCCGTAAAGGTAACAATGAAGATGAATTTTAAGGCAACAGGCATCTCCAGGGGCAGTATAAAATAAGCCCCTGTATACAATACGACCATATGAATGATGTAGACCGGATAGGCCGCCTGACTGAGGTAGCTCAGCATATTGCTTGGCCTGTTCAAATATTTATAAGCCCACCCGAAAAGCCCGAAGATCCAGCAATTGGACTCGATGGCCACAAGGTACCCCGGAGACTTCAGATCTAAGACAAAGAACCGAACCAGGTATAACCCTATGGCCAGGGCGGTGTACATCCACCTCCATTTCAGCAGGGTATTCCAAAATGTCTTTCCACTATACACAAAAAGGAAACCGAAAAAGAAAGCCAAAAGACCCAGGAAGAAGCCGTGCCAGGTCTGGGCGTACATTTCAAAAAGGGATGGTTTGACCAGTAACACTTCCAGAATAAAAAACACTGATACTAATAGCGGGCCAAAAGGATTTCTCATAAAACCTGAGAGCCCTTTCCAAAAGGCGCCGCCCTCATGCTTTTTCAAATAGTAAAAAAGCGGGGACAGGAGCACTACATAGACAAATATGTTCCCCAGGAACCATAAATGCCCGGCATGTGCATAATAAGACAGCGGTATGCCGTAATACTTCTGAAACACAAAGAAATGCAGTGGTACAATGGCAATAATCCCAAAGCAAAAGGGCAGGAGGATGCGTCTGGAGCGCTCCAGGAGCAGTTGCTTCCAATTGCGTTTGCGCATGGCAAAATAAACCCCCATCCCAGACACGTAAAACAGGAGTGGTATGCGCCAGATATTGAGCAGGGTCATGGGTTTCCAGAGCCCTTCCATAAGCTCTTCACTTCTCATAAAGCCGATAAACAGGGCCCAGGGCTGAAAAATGATGGCGATATGGTAAATCAACAGCAGGCCAATGGCAATCACGCGGAGCCAGTCAATATCATATCTTCTTGTTGATTTCATGGGAATGGAGATTTTGATTTTGTTATTGCAGCATCATCACAATGACCGGCCGTGTTTTTTCTACATCTGCAATGTCCAGCGGCATACCCATAGGTTGCAATTGCTGCTGCAGCATTTCGTAGATTGGTTTGACATCTTCAAAAGGGCCGGATACTGTTTCTATTGCGGTGGCGCCGAAATTATTCAGGGTAGTTTTGTCTGCCCCGGCATCTATGAGGAGTTGTACGATTTCCACCCTGCAGAAAAATGCAGCCGCGTGAAGGGCGGTGGATCCGTCATTGTTTTTGACAGACAAATCGGCTCCGGCATCGATAAGGGCTTTGGCGATTTTGGGTTTGTCAAATGTGGCTGCGGTAATCAGGGGAGAGGAGCCACTGAAGGCATCTTTTCCATTCAGATCTGCCCCACCTTTTATATGTTGGCGGACCGCTTCGAGATTTCCTGATATTACAGCTGTTTGAAGGTCTACCTCGGGTTGGGTTACTGCCACCTGATCTTTTGAACCCGCGTTAGACTCCCCGCAGGCCCCAGTAAGTGTGGCGAGGAGGAAAATACCGGAAATTGTTTTCAGAGCACTCGTGTTAAAGATTTTCATTTGCTTCGTTTTTAGGATTTGTATTTTGTTTCTACAAAGGTCTCTCAGATCGCGATGCAGCACTAATGAGCTATGCAGCGAAATGCGTCAAGTTTGAGGAAGCCCTGAAAATTATGACGCAGGGATATCAATTATGGCGCAGAACAGCCGTTTTAATTCCGTATTCGGATTCCTGATTTCTGTGGCTTTGCCATAAAATTTTCTACTTTCGGTACTCCAGAAAAAAGTATGTCTGAACTATTGCGTACCGGAGATCCATTTATGGACAAGGCACAAGCCCTTGTTTTGGAGAATCTTTCGAATGAACAGTTTGGGGTTTCTGAATTGGCCGCGGCCATGAATATGAGCCGGTCCAGCCTGCTTCGAAAAGTGAAGAAGTACGCCGGCCTTTCCGCAAGCCAGTTCATACGGCAAATCCGACTACAGAGAGGGATGGAGTTACTCAAGCAGGATGACGCCCTTACGGTTTCAGAGATTTCCTATCAGGTGGGTTTTGGCAGTACGTCCTATTTTATCAAATGTTTTCGGGAGCAGTATGGCTTTCCTCCCGGAGAGGCGTCAAAAAGGGATTTTATGGAAGAGCCGTTACAGACTAAACGTTCCGGGAAGCGTATTTATGCCGTTATTGCAGCTGCCATCCTCCTTGTGATCGCGCTATCCATTTTTCTTTATAACAGAAGGCCTGCCCCTGAAGCTGTGACTCTGGAGAAGTCTATTGCCGTGCTGCCCTTCAAGAATCAAAGCAGTGATTCCAGCAATGTTTATTTTGTGAACGGGCTCATGGAATCCACCCTGAACAACCTCCAGAAAATCGAAGACTTCAGAGTCATCAGCAGGACCTCTTCCGAAAAGTTCAGAAATACGGACCGGAGTATTCCCCAGATCGCCGAGGAACTCCATGTGAACTATGTAGTAGAGGGGAGTGGCCAAAGGGTAGGGGACAAAGTATTGTTGAATATTCAATTGATTGAAGCAGCCACAGACCGCCCTGTATGGTCCCAACAATACAATCGGGAAGTGGTCGATATTTTCGACTTGCAGAATGAAGTGGCCCGGGAGATCGCGGATGCCGTTGCCGCGACGGTGACACCGGCAGAACAGGAGCAAATCGATAAAAAACCCACAGAAAATCTCCTGGCCTACGATTATTACCTGCAGGCACTGGATCTTCTTTACGGCCGGACCCGGGAAGGAATAGAACAGGCCATACAATTGTTTGAAAAGGCCATTGAACAGGATCCGCAGTTCTCCCTGGCCTATGCCAATGCGGCCATCTCGTATTACTTTCTCGATGAGTACCAGAAACAAAAACAGTATACAGAACAGATAAACACCTATGCGGATAAGGCCCTGCTGTACGACTCCAAGTCAGCCGAAAGCCTTATCGCCAAGGCGCTTTACTATATTCATATAGGGGAATTCAACCTGGCGGTACCCCATCTGGAGAAAGCACTGGAGTACAACCCTAATTCTTCCGGTGTCGTTCAGATGCTGGGGGATCTCTATGCCCGGGCTATTCCCAATACGGGAAAATACCTGCAATACGCATTAAAGGGGATTCAATTAGATGTTGCGGGCAATGACTCCATCACCCAGAGTTATATTTATTTGCATCTGAGCAATGCCCTGATACAATCCGGCTTTGTGAATGAAGCCATGACCTATGTCAATAAGTCTTTGGACTATGATCCCGGGAACTATTACGCTCCCCTTGTGAAAATTTACATTTTACACGCCCTGGACGGCGATATTGCCGAAACAGGGCGACTCCTGACCTCTGAGTTTCGAAAAGATACCACCCGCCTGGATATTATGCAGGAGGTGGCCAAAATGCACTATTTTCAAGAGGCTTATGACAGCGCTTACTTTTACTATGAGAAATTTGTCAATGCCCGGGACCGCCTGGGTTTGGAGATGTATCCCCAGGAAGATATTAAGATTGGGGTGACTTATGAAAAAATGGGTCTCGACGAGCAGGCTGAAGTATTTTTCAGTTCCTATGCTCAGTACTGCGAAAAAGATGAGTCCATTTATAAAAGCGCGAGTACTGCTGTGAAGTACGTCCATGAGGGGAAATACGATGCTGCAATCGAGCAACTTAAAATTTTCGCAACCCAGGACAATTACCAGTACTGGATTTTGCTTTTTATAGAGCAAGATCCAATCATGAAACCCCTGAAAAGCCATCCGGAGTACACGGCGGTAATTCAGAAAATCAGGGAACGTTTTTGGGAAAACCAGGCTAAACTGAAGAAGTCTCTGGAAGAAAAGGGATTGATCTGACCAGAGAATATGCCGTGTCGAATTAGTGTCTGGATGACTCCATAAAAAAATCCCCCTGATTGCTTTGAAAAAGAGGGATATGTACGGGACTAATGCGCTCCATTAGTTCAATAGCGACCCCATTCCAAAGGCGGTCAGGAAATTGTTGTAGTCTTCTTTCAGATTGGCATTTGCACTTTCAGCCGAACCGTGCAAAATGGAAAGCAGACTATTGGAATGTGGGCGTGGATTTTTGAGAAGTTCCTACAGGGGTTTCAAGCCCAAAACCCCTTCAAGGAAGCTGTTGGTTTCCCTTTCCACGGATTCCAGATCTTTTGAGGTGATAGAAGAGGTGATTACGTGAGCCCCCACATTGGGAAAAGCTACTTTTCTTTTTTGAACCTTCGGGGTGCCGAGCTCATCGAACATACGGAGCATGGCAGGAACGGATACCGTGCTGTCCTGATGTATCTCATCCTTGTAATAGTATCCCAGAAAAACGGGCTGCCGAACATTTTGGAAGGTCTCTTCGGTCATGGTTGATTCCATCAGGACCTGAAGTTGTGACAAGGCCTCCACGCGGTATTTGGACGTCCAGTATTTAAGATCCTCCTCCGTAGGCTTCTCGAACTCATGGTAATCCCCTCCTTTAACCCATTTGGCCAGTTGCACGCCCCATGGCTGGGTCAATAACCTGGCATTGGCGTCAAAAATCTCAATATTCGGAGAATACAAGAGCATACCTGCAATATCAGGATCACCCCCAGCCAGATAAAGGGCAAGTGTCCCGCCTGTTGAGGTAGCCATTAAAATTACTTTGTCCCCGAGTTGTTTTCCTATGGCAATAGCCTCTTTGGCCGAAGCCAGCAATTTATCTGCAGTAAGGGTCAGCATCGGCTCTTCCTCAATCAGCCCGTGGCCGGACAACCGGGGCAGGTATAAATTGAAGCCATAGCGTTTTGCTGTTTCCATGTGAAGCGGGTCGCCCTCTTTTTGGCTGGCAGACCAGCCATGCAAATAAACAATGCTATAAGCTGTTTTCTTCCCAGTACTGTCCGCCCATACAATTCGGGCTTCATTTTCGGGTTTTATATTTGGGATGGCCGCTTCATGTCGGTTGATTTCTGCTTCTAACGCTGCCAAATTTGATGTGATTTCGGGCTGTGACCTATCGAGGTAAGGGGTGTCCACTTTGGGCCCGAGTATGAATGCTAAAAAAAAGAGTGCCACAAAGAGCAGAAGAAACTTCAGAATCTTTTTAAACATGACCCAGCTGAAATTTGAAGCTTGTTAAAGGTACTGTTTTCTGTGCCTGCGCGCAAAGATTCCCTGCCAACTGCCATTCCCTTCACAAGGCTAACCCTGAGTACTGGATTCAGTACCTGGCCTTGCTCGCAAGTAGGCCCGAAAACGGGTTTTATTAAGAAAACTGCTGGTTCTGCTAGTGGTACTTTTGTTATTCTTTTTTTTCCAGCGTAGCGCATATGAGGCTTGTTTCGTCCTTTATTCGTTTTAGCTGGATAAGACCATCCTTGTTCATCCAAAAGTGAATGGCTGCATTTCTTAAGAATATTGTTTTATCCTTGATTATTTCTTTCGCTAAATTTTGGTCAGATGCCTCTGGGAAAAGGAATGAGGTATATTCAGTATCAAATTTTAAGGCATCCGTATGGGTATAAAGCGGTGCGTCAATTGGGGTAGCCCAATCATAATTTTGTTTAAAATTTAACTCTACGAATTGATAATCCTCGTAGTGTTTAATGATTCTATCCCTCATCTCCGTGTTTGAAATAACGCTTAAATTCCCGGTACTTGACAAGTCTTCAAACGTGGATGTTGAAGGATTAAAAATAGGATAGGAAGTGCCATATGTCATGTAGGCATTTGTGAGCTCAACCAATAAGGAATCATTGTAATTTTCATCTTTAAGAACGTTGGTAAAACCGACTATTTTCTCGTTGTTACTTTCCAGACGTTGGATTTCGTTCGAAAACGTGGAAATGTCTTTTTTTAATTCATTATGCAGTCTGTTCAGGTATACTGTTTCCAGGTGATTTTGCTTTCTTTCCTCATTCCAGTTATTGATCTGTAACGCTATAAGAATCCCGATTACCACCAGCAAAATTTCCCCAAGCGCATACAGGAAGTATTTATTGATCTTATTATCGGCCAGGAGTCGTTGGCGTATTTGTCGGAAGAAGCGGAGCATGGCTTGGTTGTTACTCCGGTCAAGTTACGTAATTAAAGGATCTCAAATATGCTTATTCAGATTTGATGGCCAGCTCTGCTTCGAGATCCTTCAATAGAGTTTCCCCCTGGAAAATGAGCCCTTCCATTAACAGAACCTGGGCATGGCTAACGCCCATTACCGGTATAAAGACTGAAAGCAGATTATTTCGATTTTGCCAAATTAAAGTAAACACCTCTTCATTGTAGCGGCTTGGCACTGAAACAGAATCATCATAGATAATACTATAATTCAGAATGATTTCAAAGGTCTCATTGTCATTTTTGAAAGGCAGGTCCATCTTCTCTCTTGCCTGTTTAATCATCTCCATCGGATATTGTAAATAATTATCCGCTCCCTTTTTAAGTGTGCTGTAATAAACAAACAAATTGTTTTTAAGGGCATTATTCTGTATCAACGTGAGATCGCCGGTCTGTTGCAGGAGGGTCCAGGTTACGGGTTCTGTATACCACGGGTTTTTAAGCCCTACAGAACTATAATCAATAAGATACTGGCTGGAATCTTTAACGATACTATTGCCTGACTGCCATTGGCTTGTTATTCGTTTAAGGCTCTCACTGTCTGAAGTAAATTCGGCCTTTAGGTATTTTAGATACTGAATTTCCGATCTTAATTCATCAGTAAGTTGTACTAGGTATCCCCGCTCTTTCAATCGATTTTCCTGACTTTCGTACATACTGTTTATTTGGAGCGCCAGTAATATCCCGATCACCACCAATAAGATCTCCCCAATCGCATACAACAGGTATTTGCTGAACTTATTATCAGTTAGGAGGCGTTGACGAATTTGGCGGAAGAAGCGGAGCATTTAGGAAAGTTAGTGCATTCAAGTTACGCAAATATTTGTTCGGGCCCACAGGCACTCTCTGGACTGCGGTAGGGGATTCAAATGGGAATGAGGGATGTCTGACACTTATAGGCTGTCTGGGATCAGGGGTAATGAGTTTCCAAAAGTATCTTCACAAATCCATTGCTGACTGATGGGTGAAAAAACCAGGCTTTTTGAGCTGATGTACGTCATTGCTTTTCTGTTGCGCCATGTTTAGTTTGGCTCTGCATTTTGTGGCTATTTCTCTTTAAGATGAGTTCTGCAAAAGATATGTAATAACACAAGTATTAATCTAAAAACTAATATCATGAAAACTAATGTTTGGGTCTTATTTGGGGCCCTTTTGCTACTGGCCTCCTGCCAGAGCGAAGAATTAGAGAGCGACCAGGCTCTTGTTCAAAATGACGACATGGTGCTCTCTCAGACCTTAGAATCATTTAATAATTACAGAGCTATCGGAAATAATCCTATGGCTTCGAAAAACAACAACGCCAACCGGGTGACAAAGGACATTGATTTCCATTATTCTAGAGGGACATTCTCCATTGAGGTTAACCCCGATGCATGTAGTACTTTCTTTAATCCTCCCCTACAGTTCGTGGTAAGGGGTAATGGAATAGCCACACACATCGGACGTTTCTCGGTCGAGAATTTTGCCTGTGTCAATACAGAGGGCGACATTTTATCGGATATGTACGGGTTTATAACTGCTGCCAACGGGGATGTTATTCATACTGTGGTAGTGGGCTCTTATCCGGATACAGATAACCCCCCGAACGTATATTATGAATACTATATAATTGGAGGCAGTGAAGGAGGCCGATTTGATGGGGCCGATGGTCACATTACGATGTACGGAATAATAGATTATGAAACAGGGACTTTCGACCTGGTAGGTTGGGGTGCCATAACCTACTGATTTCAGACTGAAAAATCAGAATCATCAACCAGCCCCTGGAATTTATGCCAGGGGTTTTTCTGTTATGTCTCGTTGACGTATTTGGCGGAAGAAACGGAGTATCGGGTTAGGTTGATTACCTCTTCAAATAACGAAAAAGAAGCTAATAGGCTGCATTGAAATTGCAGCCCCAGCTTGATTCTTTTGGAATGGGTTTGATTGTCTTCAGAACCCTCTGGCGAGGTTAGGTACGTCACGGGGTTTTTATTTCCGCTCGTGTCAGTTTCAAATTATAGCATCAAATCAACGGCATAGTCAGATACCAGTTAGTCCCACACTAAAATCATCCATAGCCACAATAATGGCAATTCCAAACGCAATAATCGGGACACCTATTACTGCAACAGTAACCCAGGTAGAAGCTGATTTATTCTTAATGAGTAGTTCGTTGATGTACGTTTCATCCAATGGGGTCTTGACCAATTCTCCAGATTTCTTGGATACTCCATAAAACACACCGACCTCATAAGTGATGTACTTATAAATTGAAGTTTCACCATTGGTATTGGTAATTTTGGTCTTTAATTGGCTCTGGGATGCCTTCTCCAATGTGGTGGGGGTCTTGTGATACACCGCGCAACTTTGTAAAAGCATCAAGGCTGTCAGAAACCAAGCGATGGTTTTTAACCTTGTTTTGAGTGCTTCCATGGCTACGGAAATTTCACTCAAGTTACCCATGAAAGAAGAGGAAAGCAATGATTTGCGTCAATGCGAAACTGATATAAACTTTGTTGCTACTGCTGAATAAGGCTGTTTACGCTCAGGACAATCTATGCTGGCTAAACGGATTTTGATGGTGGTCTTGTTGTTCAGGAGTAAGGTGAAGGTGTCTCCGTCTGCTATGCCTACAACTTTGCCTTGAAGAGTGTCCTGTTCCTGTGCGGTTATTGGTCGACTGGCGGTGGAACATGTTAAGAGAAAAAGGAGGTAGATTCGGAGTGTCATATAGTTTAAAGGAGACGAATAAGATCAAGTACTTCGTGAAACGTACCAAATAAGTTTCAGCAAAGCGCTTCTAAAATTCAGTCGTCATCCTTAAGTTCCAGAGAGATTTCATCAATCAAATGTCTTGATCTTACCAATGATTCTTCAAAGTAATCCTTAAACATCTCATGTTTACCTGAGTAAAAACCAACAGCAATTTCTAAATCCATAAACTCCTTCGAAAGTGGGTCATTGATATATTTCCAATCCATTTCTACACGCACATTGGTCTGTTTCTGAGCGTCTACAACATTATACTTCTTATGATGGAGATCGATGATTTCCCTCAGCAAACTGATAGAAAATAGATTCAATTCCTTAATATGACTGTCAATTGCTTCGTATTTGAAATAATGAGATAAGATCTGTTCCTTTAGCCTTCTGTTAGAGATTAGGTTGAAGCCGCCCGTATTATTCAATTCGTTATATGTCGCTTTTTGAATAACCAAATCCTCCGAATCCCAAATATCGGTATTTGTCAGAGCAAAATATTCCTGAAAATCCTCCTGATTTTTGTACATCTCTGGCAGGTAAGTTTGGCCTCTCTTGATGATTGTATCTGCTCGATTTATTCTCCTGTTCAAATAAATTGTGTCTGTAACTAAATCAGACTTTAGCCTTTCCAAAAAAACCATTTCCAACTCTCTATTTTTGCGCTTCTCATTCCAGTTATCCACCTGCAACGCAATCAATATCCCAATGACTACTAACAGTATCTCTCCAATCGCATACAGCAGGTATTTACTAAATTTATTATCAGTTAAAAGGCGTTGACGTATTTGGCGGAAGAAGCGGAGCATGGTTTGCGGTTGGTTGCGTGATCAAAGTACGAAAAAGAAGTTGACGGTTATGCCTTTGATTGGAATACAAGGCACTAAAGGTTTTACTCTTTGATTTCCGTGATTATTATTTTAGTTTTAGTCAAGTCCGGGATAGCTTTACAAGCCTTGCCCATTTAATGGACGCCAATCTTTAGAGGATAGTTGGAATTGTAAATAGGATGCTTTAACAATTCAAAATTATGTCAACATTATGGCAACACAGTTTGTAAACAAATGGCTCGTCTTGGCAGTCGATTTGTTCATTATTGCGGCTTCTTTTTTTCTGTCGTACATCATCCGGTTTAACCTGACCATAAATTTTGATATATCTAAATTGGCGCTGCAAATACCTGTGGTTATGCTGATTGCTTTGATGGCTTTCCTGATTATGGGTTCTTACAAGGGTATATTTGGGTCCTCCTATAGCCGGGATGGTTATAATATTTTCATTTCGATTTGCCTTTGGAGTGTGCTTATGTTTTCGATGGTCGTTATCAACATGAAATCGGGGATTTATCCCAGCTTCAGCATTCCGCTTTCTATTATTATTATTACCATTCCGCTTTCCTTCGTAGGACTGACAGCTTCGCATTATTTTCTAAGGACGTTGTATAATGCTCTTGTTAAGAAGAACCTCGGATGAAGAGCGTCTGAAGCTGGATTACTACTTGATTTTTGAAATTTCTTGGGCGCCACAATGCTGTCCTACCGTGAGCTATCCCCCCGGGGTCGATATTGTTTTTTGGGGTATCCCCTTTTTTTGAAAGAGAATAATAAATAACAGGGTGGGAGGGAAACCCCCTTCGGTAGTGTGTGACTTTAATATGTTGGTAAAGAATCGGGAATAAAAAAAGCTATCTGCATCCTTTAATAGTCTATCTTAAACCTTTAAGTTGTTGTATAACCGAAATAATAAATAAAGACATGAAAACAATTAAACAAGTTCTTGGAAAATCAGTGTTAGTTGCTGCTTTTATAGCAGCATTTTTTGTTACATTATCCTGCAGCCAGGAGAGTGATGCCTACGACAGTAATGAATTAACAGGAATCGAAGCCAAAATGGGCAAAGATGTTACCCGACCGGTTCGCATTACTTTGGAAGGTATCGACAATGCAGACGGTCCAGGGGGCACCATTACTGGAAAAATGACGCATCTGGGAAAAATAACTGGTATAAATGGTCCAAGCGAAATTTATGAAGTTTTTGAGGGAGGACTTAAATCAAGGACTATAGCGGGGGGGAAAGATATTATCTATGCTGCGAACGGGGACGAGGTTTGGGCTACCAATGACCTAACCATTATTTTTACTTCAGAGACCACCGCCGTCTACACCGGATTAATTACTTTTAAAGGAGGTACTGGCCGATTTGAAGGCTCTTCCGGTTTTATGGAGATTGAAAATGGTGATTTGGAAGTCGTTGGTTTAAAAACAGATGGTGTAACACCAATAGCCGCAATTTCTCATGTAGGCAATGGAGAAATAACGTATTAGTCCATTTTGGCATCGTAGTAATAACGAACCCGGTCATAGAAGACCGGGTTTTTATGCAGTAATAGTTAGGTTTATTTCTTCAAGAAGACTGTAGTATTATAGGGTATTACGTAATCCCTTGTAAAGCTTATTGCCATCACCCAAATTACGGGCAGGTTTATTTTCCTTGCTCTCCCATAAAATATAGTCAAAAAATAGCCCATGCCTTACGGCGTGGGTTTTTTGAGTGATGTGGTCCCACCGGGATCTACCACATCTACAATTCGCAGGATAAACCATGAGGTGACAGCATACGCCCTAGGTGTTTTGTAGACATTTCGCCTTTTGAGTTATTCGAAGACTTTCAGCAGGTTGTTCCTTGCCGAATCGATTTACTCCTTCAAATTACAAAAAACGAGCGAAAGCTTGATGTGCTGTTTGAGAGCGTAGAAGAATTTTGATTTGGCACATCATCTTCTCCTCCAAGCAGTCGGATTTTAGTATCTTGAGGTCACTGTGGATTTTAAGAAGTATTTCGAGGAGCTCAAAAGGCGAAAGGTTTTCAAAGCTGCCGTAGCCTACCTGGCTGTGGCCTGGGTGCTGATAGAGGTTGCCTCTGCGGTGCTGCCTGCTTTTGATACGCCTCCATTTGTTCTGAAGGCATTAATCATTCTGCTAGCTATGGGATTCCCCGTAAACCTTGTTTTCTCATGGGTTTATGACGTGACGCCGGAAGGACTTAAAAAGACGGAGGAACTTCAAGGTATAGATTCTTCTCAGATCAAGGGCCGTCGACTGAACAGGGTCATCATTGGATTTTTGTCCATTGCGGTAATCATATTGCTCTACAATCAGTTTGGACTTTCCGAAGAAAAAAGGGATGAAGCAGTACCCGTGATAAGTACGGATAGAACTATCAAAACCATTGCTGTTTTACCCTTTGAGGATATCAGTCCGGAAGGAAATCAGGAATGGCTGGCTGCGGGCCTAGTGGATGCGATCAACAATAATCTTATTAATATAAAAGGACTCCGGATCATTGCGCGTCCTTCCGTGTCTGAATTTGTGAATACCAAAACCTCGACTGAACGAATGGCACAAGACCTGGAGCTCACACACCTCTTACAGGGAAGCGTTCTGCGGTATGAAAAAAAGATCAGGATCAACCTTCAATTGATCTCTACTGAAAATTTCACTCAGATATGGTCAAAGAAGTTTGATCAGGATATAGACTCTATCTATGAGATCATGGACGAAGTTGCCACTTCTGTCGGAAGTGAACTGGACTTTAAATTCAATGCCTCGAAAGTAAGAATACCGGAAGCAGAAAGAACACCGAACGCAGAAGCCTATGATCTCTTCCTTAAAGCGAGATATGAAATAGACAAAGCCTGGGGGCAGTCACCACCGATTGTAAGGGAATACCTGGAGGAAGCTATAAAACTGGATTCTACATTCTATGCGGCCTATGCGTATTTGGGTTTATACTGGTCCAATCAGCATACCTGGAATGGAACATGGTCAACTGATTTCAGCGAAATTATCCGGAAGTCGAATGAATTGCTGGAATTTGCCATTAAAAATGCGCCATCTTACGGGGACTCATATGTTTATTTGGCCGGGAATAAGATTTTTTATGAACAGGATCTAAAAGCATATGCGCTGGCCTTTAAAGGGTATGAATTAAATCCATCTACAAGAAATAAGTTAACTCTTTTAAACGTCCAGATGCCCGCTCTTGGGGATAATCCCGAAGGAAATTATCGACTTGCTGTGGATGCGATGAAGGAGTCACCCCTGGAACCGGGTTCCTGGTCCGGGATGGGTCTTGCTGAGTATTTTGTAGGAAAACACGAAGATGCAATTAGTACTTTAGATGAAGGCTTGAGTAAGTTCGATGAGGGCGGCCTCTACGCCACAGCCGGCAGGGTATTTTATGCACTTGGCGAATACAGGAAGGTAGTGGAAGTATTCGAGGATTATATCGCCGATTTTCCAGACTCAAGACCTGCCCGAGTACTTGGCTACAAGGCTGCAGCCCAATATCAACTGGGTAATCTGTCTGAATACGAATCCCTGATCGAAGAACTCCGGGAACAGGTCGCCACATCGCCACAAGGAAGCCCAGCGTTCCACCTGGCCATGGTGAATGCCCAGACAGGAGATCATGATGCGGCGTTCAAGTGGCTCGATAAAGCCATCGAAGAAAAGGAGGTGGAATTATACTGGCTAAAGGTGGAACCCCCATTCCAACCCCTTTATGACGATCCCCGCTGGGAAGTATTGATTGAGGAGATGGGGTTTAACGATATCCCAAAAACATTATAGCTCGGTAGGTTATAGGATTAGGAGAATGCTTGAACCTGTTTTTTTCTGAAGTTTTTGAATCAAAAGAAAAACGAGGGCCGAAAGCGTTATTCCGAAAAAATTGGCATCTAAACCAAAGGGCAATTTTGTATTTGAAAGGATGAGAAACAGCGTAGTCCCACCGCCAAACAGCATGGCATTCAGAGCTGCTTTCGAAGAAGGATTTTTTACAAGCATGGTACCCAAAATCGGCACAAATAATCCTGAAACCATAAACGCATATGAATACAGCATCAATTCAAGCACGTTTTCCATCATTGTAGCCAGAAGAATGGCTAGGATTCCAAGGCCCAAAGTCGTTAACTGCGAATATTTTATTCCCCTGGGGTTTTTATGGGAAATCTTTAAAATATCGGTTGTAAAATTACCGGATGCTGCCATGAGGCAACTATCTGCTGTAGACATAATTGCCGAGAAATAGGAGGACATGAGCAGTCCCATCAATCCGACGGGGAAAACATGCGCCAAGAGCAGGGGCAGCCCAATTTCTTCATCAATAGGGCTCCCCGGCGCATATCCGAATTCGGTAAACATGCCTTGTTCGAAGGCTACCCTGGCCAGCAATCCCAAAGCAATCCCCATAAAAGCCATGAGCGGCCATTCCAGCAAACCGGCTAAAAACCAGGCTTTTTTAGCAGATCTTTCATCTTTGGACGCATAAATTCTTTGATACAACGTCATGCCGACAAACCAAATTGGAACGATGGTAATCAGCCAGTTAATGAATTGAACAAAACTAATGTTCGTAAAACTTAAGAAACTGTCCGGCAAATAGGTTTGTATGGCCTCCCAACCGCCAACTTTGATAAAGCCCAATGGGATACCGACTAGTATCAGACCGGTCATCAGTATGATCCATTGCACGGTATCGGTATAAATGACCGCTTTAAGTCCTCCAAGCACAGTGTATCCGATTACAATGACCCCCATAATCAAAACTGCATCCAAAATGGTTATAGATGGAAATGTAGCCGCTGCCAATTTGGCCCCGGCCAAAACCTGGGAACTGGTAAATCCGATGTACCCGATCAACGAGATCACTCCGGCAATGAGCGCTACTTTGCCGTTATAATAGTGATTCAGCACTTCCGGAAAACTTAAAAAGTTGTGTTTTTTAGCTAAAGGATATATTCTGGGGATGAGAAAAAAAGCACTGATCCAGGCACCCACCAGGCCCGTAAAGAGCATCCAGCTACCCGACAAACCAATTAAAAAACCCAATCCCCCAAGACCGATTGAAAATCCCCCGCCCACATCGGTGGCAACAACCGACAATCCGATATGAAAAGAAGTCATTTTTCGCCCCCCGACATAATAGTCCGCCTGGGATTTATTTCGTTTTAGAAAATAGATGCCCACACCGAGCATCGAGAGCATGTAAAAAACAAATATTGAAATGTCAATGATGTGCATAAATATTTACCTTCAGGCTTTGATTCGGGCAAACTATCAAAGTTTTAACAATATCACCTTTTTTTAACGATTTTTGCTAAGGATCTTAACTAACGCATTGCAATGCCCCATAATATTCAGCCCTTGTTAAACAAGGAGTACATCAAAGCAGCTTCTTCAAAGGGAATATATATTTATGATGAAAATGGCAAAGAATATATCGATGGTTCGTCCGGAGCCATAACCTGTTCCTTGGGCCATGGACATGAAGAGGTCATTGAACTTATTAAAAAGCAGGCCGAAAAGTTAATTTATGTCTACCGGTCTCAATTTGGATCCCACGAATCTGAGCGACTCGCCACCCAGTTGTTTGAAAAATCGCCCTATGGCCGGCTGGAGTATAGTTTCTTTGTGAACAGCGGGTCTGAGGCCATTGAAACAGCCATGAAAATTGCCTATCAGTACTGGCAGGAAAAGGGATGTCCCAACAAAAATCAATTTATTACACGCCAGAAAAGTTACCATGGGATCACCCTTGGCGCGTTGTCTTTATCCGGTCATGCCCTGAGGCGGGAGCGGTTTGAAAAGGTGCTCCATACCCGGTTGTCCTTGAATGCAGATCTCGAAAATGACATCCTTGAAGCCCAAACCGCTGAACTGATTGAGTTAATTGAAAAAACCGGGTCGGATAATATCGCTGCTTTTGTTGCAGAACCCATTGTTGGGGCGGCAGGAACGGCTTTAGCGCCCCAACCGGGTTATTATGAGCGAATAAGGGAAATTTGTGACACCCATTCTATTCTTTTTATTGCGGACGAAGTAATGACCGGACTTGGGAGAACTGGCAAATGGTTTGGGCTTGAGCATTGGTCTGCGCAGGCAGATATCGTTGCAATAGGCAAAAGCCTGGGCGCCGGTTATGCACCCATTGCGGCAACATTGTTGACCTCGGAAATTATTGACCCCATAAAAAAGGGGAGCGGGTTCATCATGAGCGGACATACCTATAGCGGGCATCCCTTATCTTGTGCTATTGCATCAAAAGTAATTGAAGTGATTGAGCAGGAACAGCTGATCGCCCATGTGGATGAAATGGGAAATTATTTAAAGAAGCAGCTCGAATCCCTCAAGCAATCCTATACTTTTATTCAAACCGTCAGAGGCAAAGGACTGCTCATTGGAATTGAATTTGATCCTGAAATTGAAGGATTGGCCAAAAGGTGTCTTGAAATCTGTTATGAAAATGGCCTCCTGGTATACCCTTCTGTGGGTGGCAAATACGGAAGGAATGAAAACGGTCTCTTGATAGCACCGCCATTTATCATTACCAAATCCCAGGCGGACGCAATGGTTCAAATTTTACAATACTCCTTAGACACCCTTAAAATAAATGACACAAAAGAATTCATTCAATAAATGTACGGAGTATGAGTTCATCAAATCCCTTTTCAGGGATGATATGAAACTGCTTTTTGGGGGCTTTGGAGGCGTGGGAACACCGCCGGGTCTCATTGACTGCCTGATTGATTCAGGAGCAAAAAATGTGCATCTGATTGGCAATGATGCAGGATTCCCCTGGATTGGCATCGGCAAGTTTATTGTCCTTGAGCGGGCGGCTTCACTTATTGCATCCCATATTGGTTCTAATCCCGTAGCGGGAGATTTAATGAACCAGGGGAAATTGAAAATTGAATTTTCGCCCCAGGGGATCCTTGTGGAGCGCATTCGCAGCGGGGGAACAGGGTTGGATGGCTTTTTAACTGAAATCGGGCTTGGCACAGAGCTGGCCTACGACAAACCCGTCATTGACATTAACCATAAGAAATACCTGTATGAATCACCCCTGAAGGCGGATGTGGGAATTGTTTACGCCCGCAAATCTGATACGTTTGGGAATCTGGTTTTCGATAAAACAGCGCGGAACATCAACCCTTATGTGGCCATGGCGAGCAAGGTGACAATTGTTGAAGCTGAAGAAATTGTACCTGTCGGTCATTTGGATCCTGAAGAAATAATTGTGCCGGGGGTTTATGTAGATCATATTGTTACTTCTGAAGGTATAAACTGGAAATGGATATGGGAGACCTTAGAAAAATAATTGCAAGGCGGGCTGCGGCTGAAATAAGGCAGGGCATGATTGTCAATCTTGGAATTGGGATTCCGTCTTTAGTCCCGGAATTTATACCCCCAACGGTACACGTCTATTTTCAGGCCGAAAATGGTATTTTGGGGATGGGGCCTGCACCCCTGGATCATAAAGACGGAAATTTAAGTAATGCCGCTGGGTATCCTGTCTCCTTACTTCCGGGAGGCAGCTATTTTGATAGTGCAGTTTCCTTTGGAATGATTCGCAGTGGCTATATTGACCTGTCCATCCTGGGGGCTCTGGAAGTTTCTCAAAATGGGGATCTTGCAAACTGGATTGTGCCGGGAAAAAAGGTGCCGGGGGTTGGGGGGGCAATGGAACTGGCTTTTGGCGCCAAAAACTTGATAGCGGTAATGCCGCATTGCGATAAGAATGGCAGACCCAAAATTGTACGAAAATGCAATTTGCCAATCACAACCTATCGCTGTGTAGATAAAATAATCACCGAGCAGGCTGTTTTCCGGATTATAAATAATGAAGTACTTGAGTTGGAGGAACTTATGCCGGGCCACAGTTTGGCTGACCTCAAAAATACTACAGAAGCAGATTTTACGATTAGCGAGAAACTGATTATAGACAAAATAGAATGAGCACAAAAAAAGAAATTCTGGCCCGCTACATTGATGCGCATAGGGAAGAGGGTGTAGAGCTGTTAAAAGCGATGGTTCAAAAAAGGAGCATACAGGGAAATGAAGCACCTGCCCAGGACGTCGTGATTAATTATTTAGAGAAATTGGGATTGCCTGTTGATGTTTGGGATATCGATCCCCAGAAACTGGCGTCTAACCCTTTATTCTTATCTGAGCGAAAGGAGTTTTCAAATAGCCCGAATGTCGCAGCGGTTCTCAAAGGTTCCGGGGGAGGACGTTCGATTCTCCTCAATGGCCACATAGACGTGGTGCCGGAAGGTGACCTGGATAAATGGAGTGTTGATCCCTACGGCGGAAGTGTTAAAAATGGCAAAATGTATGGCCGGGGAACCACAGATATGAAAGGCGGTACCGTCTCCCTGCTTATGGCCATGGAAGCCATTATCAAAAGCGGCATTACTTTAAAGGGCGATGTTGTCTTTGAATCCGTCATCGAGGAGGAATCCGGGGGCGCTGGTACCCTGGATGCAACGCTGAGAAATTATGTAGCAGATGCAGCCATCATCCCTGAGCCCACATGTATGAAGCTATTTATCAAACAGCAGGGATCCATGTGGTTTCGGATATCCATAGACGGACGATCGGCACATGGTGGAACCCGGTACGAAGGGGTTTCGGCCATAGAGAAAGCATGGCTTATCCATCGTGCCATTCTCAATCTCGAGGAATCGCGCAATTCAGGCATTTCCGACCCCCTGTATCAGCATGTGCAAATTCCACTTCCAATTAATGTCGGACGGATTACCGGAGGAAATTGGCCTTCATCTGTGCCGGATTTGGTAATCCTTGAGGGTAGAATAGGTGTAGGGCCCGAAGAAAACATTCAGGATGTTAAAAAAGAACTGATCGAAAGTATCGAAAAGGTTTGTGCAACAGATCCATGGCTGAAAGAACATCCGGCCCAAATAGAATTCTTTGGAGGGCAATGGGTGCCGAATAGCGTCAGCGCCGACCATCCGTTTGTGGCTGCAGTCAGCAGTAACTTTAAGCAAATGTATCAGAAGGATATTGTGGTGGAGGCTTCGCCCTGGGGCACTGATGCAGGGATTTTAGGGGCTCAGGGGGCAATAACGACACTTGTAATCGGCCCGGGTGAAACACGCGTTGCGCATTATCCCGATGAATATATCGAAATTGACAAAATGATTGAAGCTGCAAAATTATTTGCAGGCGTCATTGTCGATTGGTGTGAAATAAATTCAAACTGAAATTTGACCAGGGTAATTAAAACAAGTAGTGGCTCAATGGGGATTTTCGAGGATCCCTTCAATAAACGCGTCCGCCTGGATGAATATGACGGAGCTCCTGCAGAAATACTAAACAGCCTGAATCAAAGCCTGCCCCTTTGGACGGAGAAGGTAATAGCCAAAGTGTTGCCAAAGGATGTTCCTTTTTTTATTTCTTCCGGATTTGTTTGTGAAGGTTTTATCGCGGGGTATTTTTCCGGGGCAGACATGTTTTTTCTGGTAAGATACCTCACGCCAGACCGGGCCCGGAGTACAGACTGGGAAAAGGGAGAAAAAATACTCCGCGATATTTTGTCGTTGCCAGTGGTGAAACCTGAGGAAACCGAAATTGAAATTAAGCTTGCAACTTCAGCGGATGCCCCGCAATTGGCAGCTCTATTCACTGAAGTTTTCCCGTTATATCCAATTCCGCTTTCAGAACCGGGGCACATTGTGAATTCAATGGATAAGGGTACTGTATTTGTCTTTATTTCAAAAGGCGATGAAATATTGAGCGCGGCATCCGCAGAGATAAACAAAAAATTCGGGAACGCTGAACTGACGGATTGTGCGACCTTGGATAAGGCGAGGGGAAATGGATATATGCAGCAATTGATCCGAAGGCTTGAAATCCTCCTGAGCGAAATGGACATCAGGTGCATGTATACCATTTCAAGGTCCCAATCTTTTGGAATTAATAAGGTCTTCTACAATCAGGGGTATTCCTTTGGGGGGAGGTTATTCAATAATTGTTACATTAGTTCTGGTCTGGAAGACATGAATATTTGGTACAAAGTCAGGCAGGCGAACCAAAAATCTTAAAACTGTGCAGGTTAAAATTTCACTTAAAAGATTCCACTTTTTTCCGGCAGTACTTCCAAGACTGAAACTGCCCCTTTGCGTGGCCTTCATATTTTGTGCTGCGTTCAGCTCTGAAGCGCAACGCATACCGGTTTTAAACCAGGTAGACCTGCCGCATAATTACTATTTCCGGGAGTTGTATTTACCCCAACTCACAAGTGGACCCTCTTCGGTATGCTGGACCAGCGATGGAAAATCACTTATTTACGCCATGGCCGGGAGTTTATGGATTCAGGAGTTAGGCGCCGAAACTGCACTCCAATTAACGGATGGTCCCGGATATGATTTCCAGCCGGATAGCTCCCCGGATGGGAAAACGGTCGTTTTTACGCGGTACAACGGGCAATCCATTGAATTGATGTCTGTCGACCTACTTACGGGACAAACTACGGAATTGACCCGGAACAAAGCGGTGAATCTGGAGCCTGTGTGGTCTGCGGACGGGAAAACCATCGCTTATGTTTCCACCCTGAACACCGGGCATTTTCTGCTTTATACCGCTGAAATTGAAAATGGCCTTCTGACAAATAATAAACGCATAACGCCGGAGCGAAAGAGTATGGTCGAGCGCTATTATTACAGCGAATACGACCACGCCATAAACCCCTTTTGGTCTGCTGATGGAGCTCGGTTATATTTCATTTCAAACCGGGAAGTTGCGCATGGCACGGGATTCATTGTTTCTCTTTTTCCGGGCCAGGACTCAATTCCAAGGATCATTCACCAGGAAGAAACCTCCTGGCAGACCAAACCGGATGTATCGCCTGACGGCACCCGAATGGTCTATAGCAGCTACCTGGGAAGAAACTGGCATCAACTTTGGCTATTGCCTGCAGAGGGTGGGTATCCCGCACCCCTAACCTACGGGGATTATGACAATGCCAATGCCAGGTGGTCCCCGGACGGATCCAGGATAGCCTTTATATCCAATCGCACAGGCAATACGACCCTTTGGACCATCGACCCCTTCAGTGGCAAAGAACAACAGGTAGCGAACCCAAAACTGATCTATAAGAATCCGAGGGCTTCGCTGACGATTCTCACCACCGATGAAAATGGCAACCGTCAACCCGCACGACTGAGTGTTTGTGATAGCCGGGGTAAATTTTATGCGCCCCGGGATAGCTGGATTCATGCAGATGATTCTTCGTATCCGGAGACTCAGAAATTTGAAAGCCATTATATCCATTCCCAGGGCAGTATTACCCTCGATATCCCCATTGACAGCCTGTATATTGTTGCCTCTTCGGGCCCTGAATACGAAATAAGTAAGCAGACCCTTGCCCCTGGGGAAGGAGGATCGCAAACCCTGAACATTAAGCTTTCTAGACTACAAATGCCCGAGGAATATGGGAATTGGAAGAGTGGGGATTTGCATATTCACATGAATTACACGGGGCATTACAGAACTACGCCCGAAATTCTTGTACAACAAGCCAAGGCCGAAAACCTGGATTTTATGTACAACCTCCTTGTAAATAAAGAGCAACGCGTTCCCGACATATCCCATTTTTCGCCCGAAGCTGATCCGGCTTCCACAGATGAGGTACTGCTGTTTCACTCACAGGAATATCATACAAGTTTTTGGGGTCATTTAGGGCTGCTCAACCTCAATGACCATTTTATATTTCCCGGCTATGCGGGATACCCGCAAACGGCCTTCCCAAGTCTATATCCACACAATGTAAATATTGCGAAACAGGCCAAGGCACAAAATGCACTGGTGGGTTACGTTCATCCGTTCCTGGAATCACAACTTTATCCTGAACAATCGAAAACACTTACCAATGATTTACCGCTAAATGCGGCCCTCGGGCTTGTGGATTATTATGAACTGGTTGGTTTTGCCGATCATATCCCTTCGGCGGATGTTTGGTACAAATTGTTGAATTGCGGGTTGAGAATTCCTGCAGGTGCGGGCACCGACGCCATGGCAAATTATGCCAGCCTGAGGGGCCCGGTTGGCCAAAACAGGATTTATATAAAAAATGACGGGGTATTCGACCAGACTGCAATTACAGACCAGATTAAAGCAGGGCGGAGTTATGTCACCAATGGCCCGCTCATAGGATTGAAAGTTGGGGATGCCGCCTATGGTGACGTTGTCCAATTGAATCGTAAAGGCGAGAAAATAGCCTATCAGGCTTTTGTCAGGAGTGCTGTTGGGGTGGACTACTTAGATATTGTCTGGAATGGTGAGGTTGTAAAAAGGCATAAACTGACAGGCAGTAAGAAAGAAGCAGATATTACAGGTGAAATAACCAGTAAAGGACCAGGCTGGATGGTCGCAAGAGCCTGGAGTGAGAAGGCCGACCCTGACCTTTTTGATATTTATCCGTATGCAAGTACAAACCCAATTTATTTTGAGGTAGACGGAAAATATGTGATTTCAAAAGAAGCTGCAGGCTATTTTTTAACCTGGATGGACAGGCTGAAAAAGGCAGCGATGAACCACGAGGGGTACAGGGATCAGCGGGAAAAGGACATTGTGCTGGCGGATATTGAGTTAGGGCGGCAGTTTTATCTGGAGTGCCTCAAAAATTCCACAATCCCTTAATCTGGTTCATTTTTCACACAACTGACCTGTGCGGCTATTGGCTAACTTCTCAAAGGCAAACAACATCCCCGTTTTGGACAAAAATTCAAACTTATGAAGAGCTATTTAAAAATACTGGTTGTGCTGGCCCTGGTGGCAGAGGTTTTGTCTGTGAATGCGCAGCAGGTGTTGAATATTGAAAGGACAGAAATTCAAATACCCCTGAGTGACGGTGTGCATCTGGGCGCTATAGTTTATGCACCAGCAGTCCCTGGAAAATACCCCGCTATCGTCTATCGGACGCCCTACGGAATCGATAGCTATGACAGTTATGCCGAATTTCCCCGAAAAGCTGCACACAGGGGGTATTTGGTATTCCTTGTAGATGTGCGCGGAAGGTACAGAAGCGAAGGGGATTTTGAAGCGTACAAGAATGAAAAACAAGATGGATATGATCTGATCGAATGGGTGGCCAACCATCCGCTCTGTAATGGTAAAGTCGGAACTTACGGGGGTTCTTACCCGGGTATTGTACAGTGGCAGGCCATGTCGAAAAAACCACCGCATCTCACGGCGGCAGCTCCGGAAATGACCCCCATAGGCAGTCATCATTTTTTTTATAACGGCGGGGCATTTTCGATGACCTGGCTGGATTGGTTTGTCCCTTATATCTTTCCGGATAAACGCAAAAGGGCGGGGGATACCTCGGACACCTGGGATGATGATCTTGGTGCAGAACAATGGGCTGCCAGCGATCGGCAATCCTGGTATGAACACAGACCCCTGAATTCGATTCCAATATTGAAGCCCTACGCCCCTGAGTTTTTCGAATGGCTCGCACACCCCGATCTTTCTGAGTGGTGGGATTTTGCAAATATGGAAAAAGGCTTCTCTGATTTTGTCGTACCTGTTTTTCTGTTAAGCGGGTGGTATGATGCCAGCTATGGGGTTGACGGTGCTTCCCGTGCGTTTAAAAAAATCCATAAAGAAGATGCATCGGCCCGGGTAAAGGAGCATTCCGTCCTCGTCCTGGGTCCATGGAATCACACGTCCATTACCACAAGGAAGACCCATTTTGGTGAAGTGGAATTCGGCCCTGCAGCAGGGATGGATTATGATGCCTTGTTGTTAGACTGGTTTGATCGCACGATGTCGGGAAAAGACACAGGTTGGGCCGTTAAGCCTGTAAATGTCTATGTAATGGGTTCGAACCGGTGGCGGTCGATGGATGCCTGGCCTCCGGAAAAGGCCGCCGAAGATATATGGTATCTCAGGGGAGACAATGCACTGGGCACTTCCCCCGGGCCCGAAGCAGCCAAAGCGGATTTCACCTTTGACCCCAAAAATCCATTCTGGGATAAGTCTTACGAAAAATCCTATCCCTATGACCAAAGGGAAAATGAAGCTCGGGCGGATGTTCTAACCTTTACCTCTGCTCCTATGCAGGAGGACATGGAAATCCTGGGGGAAATAAAGGCAAGGCTCTTTGTCAGTTCTACAGCTGAGGATACGGACTTTTCGTTTACGATTACGGATGTTTACCCGGATGGCCGCTCGATCAACCTCACGGGTTTGGACGCAGGGTACCTCAGGATGCGGTACCGGGATGGTTTCGCTTCTCAGAAACTTATGAAACCCGGTGAGGTCTATGAAATTGTCCTGGACAATGTGTACACGGGGAATGTTTTTAAAAAAGGGCACAGTATCCGAATTTCCATTACCAGCAGTAAAGCACCCCATTATGATCCCAATCCCAACACAGGGAGGGAGATAGCTTCTGAAAGCGAATTGAAAACGTGTGTGAATACGATTTATTTTGGGGGCAGCACCCCCAGCTCGGTCATACTTCCGCTTTTTACTTCGGACTAACGAGCGGTTATTGGATTTTTTTCTCCGGCGGGGGACTAAAAACAGAAGGAGGGGGGAAGGCTTTAGACGGATGCGACAAAGCCTCCTCTTATGTATTTTAATTTGAACACGGATAATCTATATGTCCTTGTTTTTGGCAATTCCCCTCTGGGTTCTTCCTGGCACCAGAAGCCGGAATGCGGACTTCGGAATCCCCTACCTGGTTTTCAAACCCAAATAGTTTTCCAGAAAGCTATTGGTCTCCCTTTTTACGGATTCAAGATCCTTTGAAGTGATGTAGGAGGCCATAACGTGGGCACCAACCTTTGGGGAAGGCGACCTTCTTTTTCCGATCATCCGGTGTGCCGAGCTTTTCGAATATTATGAGCATGGCCGGAACGGATACTGTGCTGTCCTGATGGATTTCATCTTTATAATAGTACCCCAGGAAAACCGGCTGTTGTACCTCTTTGAATGTCTGTGTAGTCATGGTTTCATCTACAAGTACCTGTAATTGTGTCAGGGCCTCCACGCGGTATTTGGGGAGGGCTTTACAAAGAAAGCCATCACCTTGCTGTCGCGAGGCATTGCCTTTTTCTTTTTCTTCCAGGCTGGAACAAGTTCCGCCTGCCCGCAAAAGAAAAAGCCACCAACTTTCGTTGATGGCTTTCTTTGTAGCGGGGACTGGACTCGAACCAGCGACCTTCGGGTTATGAGCCCGACGAGCTACCTACTGCTCTACCCCGCGATGTGGACGGCAAATATACAACGGTTTATTGATTTATTCAATATTGGGGCGGGATATAATTTTTTGGGAGGTAGGATGTGTTTTCTGAAAATCCCTACCTTCGATACCTTTAGATGATCCTATGGAGGTTATTGACCAGTTTCTGTCCAACCTGATACCTTATGCGGAGTGGGCCATGCTCATCATGGTCGTTGGCGGGGGCTTATTCCTGGCGGTGTATTCAAGGTTCCAACCGTATCGCTATTTCAGGCATGCCATCGGGATTACGGCCGGGAAGTACGACGATCCGGATGATCCGGGAGAGGTCAGCCATTTGCAGGCACTTTCTTCTGCCGTGGCGGCCACCGTGGGCCTGGGAAATATTTCAGGAGTGGCTATTGCCATCTACATGGGAGGGCCCGGTGTTATTTTTTGGATATGGATGACGGCCATAATCGGGATGTGTATTAAGTTTTACTCCTGTAGCCTGGCCATCATGTACAGGTATACCGATGCTTCCGGAAACCTACAGGGCGGCCCGATGTATTATATTACTCAGGGGATCGGGCCTCGTGCGAAACCCCTGGCTGTTTTCTTCAGTATCGCAGGTTTAGTAGGATTTCTGGGGGTCTTCACCGTGAATCAGTTTACCCAGACCTTTATGAATGTGGTGGACCCGGATACGACTCTGGCGGCCCTGGGCGATTTCAACTGGAAACTGATTATAGGGATTGTACTTTCCATCGTGACATCTCTGGTTATTTTCGGGGGTTTGCAAAAAATCGCCCGCGTAGCCACCGCCATTGTTCCTTTTATGGTGTTGCTTTATTTTGTGGCGGTCTTGATCATTATGGTCAATAATGCCAGTGAGATATTTCCGGCCCTGAAGCTTATCATTACCGAGGCCTTTAATTTCCAAACGGCATTTACCGGAGGGTTCTGGGGGCTGGTTATTCTGGGCGTTCGGCGGGCGGTCTTTTCCAATGAGGCCGGGTTGGGAAGTGCCCCGATGTACCACGGACAGTCTAAAACCAAAGAACCCATACAGGAAGGCCTGGTCTCTATGTTGGGCCCTTTTATAGATACCATAGTGGTCTGCACACTAACGGCCATTGTCATCCTCCTGAGCGGCGCCTATTTGGAGGCGGAAAGCAATGGGATCCTGATGACCCTCATCGCCTTTAAAAAATCGCTGTTTGGCTACGGAGATGTGCTGCTGATGGTGGTGGTCAGTGCCTTTGCGCTGTCTACACTTTTTACCTATTCCTATTATGGGGTCAAATGCCTGTCATTCCTTACCAATACCAGAATTGGGAAATATTTTAACTACTACTACGTGGCGACCATTACCTTTGCGGCGGTGGCCTCTGTTGATCTGGTCATCAATCTGATCGATCTGGCCTATGCCCTGATGTGTATTCCAAACATGCTCGCCGTTTTATACCTCGCACCGAGGGTAAACCGGGAGATGAAACGTTATTTTGCCCAACTGAAAAATGAGCGCGCATAAATCCGGTTTTGTAAATATTATAGGCAACCCCAATGTGGGCAAGTCCACACTGATGAATGCTTTGGTGGGGGAACGCCTTTCCATAATTACCTCCAAGGCACAGACGACCCGGCATCGTATTCTCGGCATTGTCAGCGGGGAGGATTTCCAGATGGTCATCTCCGACACCCCGGGGATTATTAAACCCGCCTATGCCCTGCAGGAGTCCATGATGGACTTTGTCAGGACGGCCCTCGACGACGCCGATATCCTGCTTTATATGGTTGAAATCGGGGAGAAAGGGTTGAAGGAAGAGCGTTTTCTGGAAAAAATCCGCAACAGCGAGGCCCCGGTGCTGCTCTTGATCAATAAGATAGATACTACGGACCAGGAGCAATTGGAGCTTCAGGTGGCCTATTGGAAGGAACTGCTGCCACAGGCAGAAATATTTCCGATCTCCGCCCTGGAAAACTTTAATATTCAACCGGTTTTTGATCGCATCCTGGAGCTGCTGCCCGAGGGCCCTGCATTTTATGATAAGGACCAGCTCACCGATAAGCCCGAACGCTTTTTTGTCAGTGAAGTCATCCGGGAGAAAATCCTGAAACACTACAAAAAGGAGATCCCGTATTCGGTGGAAATTGAAGTGGAAAGTTTTGAGGAAGGCGACGACCTGATCCGGATTGGGGCAGTGATCATGGTGGAGCGGGACTCGCAAAAGGGAATCATTATCGGGCATAAGGGCAGTGCCCTGAAGCGCGTGGGGTCTGAGGCGCGTAAAGACCTGGAGGTCTTTTTCGATAAAAAGGTTTTTATGGAACTTTTTGTAAAGGTTAATAAAAACTGGCGCAGCGATGCCAGGCAGTTAAGGCGGTTTGGTTATAATTCCAATTAGTTACGCTTTAAGTGCCCCCTTATAAAACTGATAAAGCTGTTGCATCTGGGGCTTTCCTTTAGCCCGCCCGGCCCTGCCGAAGGCATAAAAGGCAAACCAAATGATGAGCATGGCGACCATACCACCGACGAGCATCCCATAAGGCCTTCCCAGAGAAGCACTGCTGTAGGCCCAGATCCCGAGGATTATAAAAAGGGTCGCTACGCCGAAGTGCAGGAACATAAAAAAAGTCCACAAAGTGGGATTCGGTCCGTAGAGGCCATATACCCTGCAACCCCCTTGTTCTTCATCCAGGATTTCTAATTGTAATTGGGGAGACCAGAAATGCCGCTCGACATCGTTAAAACTGATAAAGAGATGGTCGTCCATACGCTTGACCCGAATGGGATTCTCCTCAGCCTTTTCGATACGCCCCAATATTTCTGAGGCGGTTTCGTCCAGGTGATCCTGAAAGCGGGGCCGCAGTACAATTTCATTAGGGAGCTCTACGATTGAGGACTTTTCCATAGGTGTTTTTGCATCTGCTCTATCTGATTTCAGTTCTCCAGGGATAGAAATCGGCGTGCCGATCTCAGAGATTCATGGATTTTTCTATCTTTGAAACATCGATGAACGGTATCATTATATCGATGAAATACGTAATAAATGAAAAACGTTCTCATTTTTGGTGCTTCAGGACATGGCAGTGTCGTGCTGGACATCCTTGAAAGAAGCGAGGAATTCCAGCCCGTGGGCTTCGTGGATTCCTTTATAAAGAAAGGTACTAAAAAAAACGGATATCCGGTGTTGGGAAGCGAGTTCGATCTTCTTCATATACTGGAAAAACATGGCGTTTACGGAGGCATTGTAGCTGTAGGCGATAATTGGGTCCGTCGCCGACTGGTTCATTTAATCCAGCGTCTGGCTCCTAATTTCATTTTTGTAAATGCGGTACACCCTTCTGCCATCCTGGGTAAAAATGTACGTTTGGGATCTGGCACAGCAATTATGCCCGGGGTTATTGTCAATGCCAATTCGCGCATAGGGGACCATTGCATCGTCAATACGCGGGCCTCTATGGGCCATGACGGGGTCTTGTCCGATTTTTCAAGTCTGGCCCCGGGCGTTGGTTGTGGGGGAAATCTCCGGCTCGGAACAGGTGCAGCCATTTCTCTCGGATCCCTGGTTATCGAGAACATTGGTATTGGTTCCTGGAGTGTGGTCGGTGCGGGTTCCCTGGTCCTGGATGAGATTCCAGAGAGCGTTGTGGCCTACGGAAGCCCGGCTCGCATTATTCGAAACCGGAAGGCAGGGGAACCCTATCTGGGTGTGAATCAGGATCGCAAGACCCTGCAACTCCCTCTGAATTATACCGCATAAGACATCTTCGCCCCTAAAGTTGGGCATTTAATATCCTCAGTTAAACACTACCTTTGTGGCCAAAACCAGAATATGTCCGGAATCGTAGCCATCGTGGGAAGACCCAATGTAGGGAAATCCACCCTCTTCAATCGCATGATACAAAGGCGTGAAGCTATCGTGGATTCGGTTTCAGGGGTCACTCGGGACCGGCATTATGGCAAAAGCGACTGGAACGGTAAGGAGTTTTCCATCATCGATACAGGAGGATACGTGGTTGGTAGTGAAGATGTTTTTGAAAAGGAGATTGACCGGCAAGTGGAACTGGCCATTGCCGAGGCAGACGCTATTTTCTTTATGGTGGATGCAGAAACCGGAATTACGGGTATGGACCATGATGTGGCCCGTTTGCTGCGAAAAGTAGAAAAGCCTGTTTTTCTTGTCGTCAATAAGGTGGATAATGTCAAAAGACAGGAAGATGCGGTTGAATTTTACAATCTCGGTCTCGGGGAGATTTACCCCATTTCCAGTATTAATGGCAGCGGTACAGGGGAATTGCTGGATGCCCTGACTGAAGTCCTTCCTGATGCACCACTCCCTGAGGATGACCTGCCTCGGTTTGCTGTTGTAGGCCGGCCGAACGCCGGCAAATCGTCTTTTATAAATGCTCTGTTGGGTGAAGAAAGGTACATCGTCACCGATGTAGCGGGAACCACCCGGGATAGTATTGACACGACCTATAACCGGTTTGGTTTTGATTTTAAACTGGTGGATACCGCAGGGATTCGCCGAAAGGCCAAAGTAAAGGAAGATCTGGAATTCTACTCGGTCATGCGCTCGGTCCGTACTATTGAGCATTCGGATGTATGTTTGTTGCTATTGGATGCCACCCGCGGCTTCGATGGACAGGTACAGAATATTTTTTGGCTGGCACATCGCAACAACAAGGGAATTGTGATCCTGGTCAACAAATGGGACATGGTCGAGAAAGATACGAGCTCGGTCAAGGAATTCACCAAACGTATAAAGGAGGTCATTTCGCCCTTTACAGATGTGCCGATTCTTTTTATCTCCGTTAAGAATAAACAACGCATACTCAAAGCGCTGGAAACAGCTGTGGAAGTTTATCAGAATCGGTCGCGCCGAATACCGACCAGCAAGCTGAACGACATTATGCTTCCGATCATTGAAAGAAGACCACCCCCGTCAACTAAAGGCAAATACGTCAAGATAAAATTCTGCACCCAGCTGCCGACACCTTATCCCCAATTCGCATTTTTCTGCAACCTTCCGCAGTATGTTAAAGAACCTTATAAACGATTTCTGGAGAACCAGCTTCGGGAGCACTTTGAGTTTACGGGGGTTCCCATGAGTATTTTTATGCGGAAAAAATAGGGAGTTTAAGATTGAAGTAGTGAGCCCGCAGTGGCAGTCGGCAGTAGCAGTTGGCAGTTGCAGTTGGCAGTGGCAGTAGCAGTTGGCAGGAAAAGGGTTCAAGGTTCAAGGTTCAAAGGGAAGTTTTCAGGCGGTAGTATCAGTAACGGTTTCCAGCAGCGCTTACTTTGAGGAAGCACAGATTAAATTCCGGAAAGCTTTTAGTTTCTTACCACCCTCCGGAAGCCCCGCCACCTCCAAAGCCGCCGCCTCCGAAACCACCTCCGAAACCACCGCCGCCTCCAAAGCCGCCTCCACCGAAACCACCACCGCCAAAGCCGCCCCTGGATCCGCCGGAACGCCCCATATTACTGAGGATAATCATGTCCCATATATCGAGTCCCCGACCTTTTCGGCCGCGGTTGCCACCTCCTTTTCCTCCTTTGTTTCGGGAGGCGAGAACCAGGACAATGATCATAAATATAATAAAGGGAAGCAGGGAACTAAAAGGAAAACCCTCAACGGAATTCACCTCTGGAGGAGCGGTAAACTGCCCGGTAAGCACCTGAAAAATAGCATCCGATCCCTTATCCAGCCCGGCGTAATAGTCCCCATTTCGAAACTCGGGAATGATTACCGATTCGATGATCCGTCGCGACAGGGCATCCGTGAGAAATTCCTCTACCCCATAGCCCGTATTGATGGCAATCCGGCGATCATCCCGGGCCAGCAAAATCAAAATTCCATTGTCTTCCTTGTCCTGCCCTATACCCCAGGCTTCACCCCATTGAGCCCCCAGGTATTGTATGTTTTCGCCTTCGGTGGAGCCGATGATGGCCATCACAATCTGGGTGGAAGTACTGTCTGAGTAGCGGATTAATTTTTGTTCCAGGCTGGATTTCTGCATCACATCGAGCAGTCCGATATAATCGTATACACTGGTCTGCTCTGATACAGGAGGTTTTGGTGGGATCTCATACTGGCCTGCTGCTGGCAGGGCCAACAGGCAAGTAAGGAACAGTATGGCCTTAGCCTTTAGAAATCTCATTGGTCAATTCATTTGAGTCCAGTGAATTCCAAGGAAAATGGGTGTGAAGTTCCTTACCTGTGCTGAGAACGCCCGCAATGATGCCCTCCTTGAAGGCCTTTTTTGCAAAATGCTTTTGGATCTGGTCCCGGGTCGTGTCCCAGAAATTTTCCGGGACAACTTTACAGATACCCTTGTCCCCACAGATGGCGAATTGATGGTCGTGAACCGCGATATAAATCAAAACACCATTCGAGTTCCGTGTATTGTCCATTTTAAGCTCGTGGAACAACACTTTGGCGCGTTCCATAGCATCCATTCCCAGGCCATTTTCAATATGCACCCGTATTTCTCCCGAAGTATCCCGCTCCGCCTTCCGGATCGCCTGGATGATCTCCTCTTCTTCTTCTCTGGAGAGGAAACGTTCTACTTCGCTCATAGGGAAAGTTCTAGTTGTTGAATTCGAAGTTTACATCCGGAGCATTTTCAGAACCGGGATCTGCCTGATATCGGGACATTTCTTCAAAACCAAACCACCCGGCCAGCAATTTGTTCGGGAATTTTGTGGTGTGAATATCGTAGATGTTTACGGCCTCATTAAAGCGATCTCTCGATACATTGATCCGGTTCTCGGTAGATTCCAACTGAGATTGCAGCTCGAGAAAATTCTGATTGGCTTTGAGGTCGGGATACCGCTCCACAGTGACCAGCAGGCGCGAAAGGGCTGATGAAAGCCCACCCTGAGCTTCTTGAAAGGCGGCCAGATTCTCCGCTGTGAGATTTTCCGGATTGATGGTCGTTGAACTCGCCTTGGCCCGTGCCTCTATGACATCGGTAAGGGTTCCCCTTTCAAAATCCGCGGCTCCCTGAACGGTTTTAACCAGATTTCCGATCAGGTCATTACGCCTTTGGTAGGCACTCTCCACATTAGACCAGGCCGTTTTAGCATTGGCCTCGTATTCTACAGCGGTGTTATTGAATCCTACAGCCCATTGATAGATTCCGAAACCTATCACAAGGATAATAATCAAAGGAATTAACCATTTTTTCATAATGTTCAGTATTTAATGTTAGGTAGTTACTGGGTTAGAGTTGTTCTTTTATTTTAATCAATTCAGCTTTGACCCACTCCATCTTACGAATGATTTCATAGGTTTCCAGGCTCTTCTGGCGGTTCTCTTTCAGGTGGAGTTTGGCACCTTCCAGGGTAAAACCACGCTCCTTGACCAAATGGTAAATCAACTCCAGGTTCTGAATGTCTGAAGGGGTAAATTTTCGATTTCCTTTGGCATTTTTCTTGGGCTGTAACACGTCGAACTCCTTCTCCCAGAATCGGATCAGGGAGGTGTTCACATCAAAAGCCCTGGCGACTTCGCCAATTCCATAATACCTTTTTTCCGGAAGGTCTGCTTGCATTAATCCAGTGATTGATTTTCCTGATTGGCGTATTTGAGCATGTTCTCGAATTCCTCGGCACTCAAACTGCCGTAATAGAAATTAATCGGGTTGATCCGCTCTGCGTCTTTCCAAACCTCGTAATGCAGGTGAGGAGCTTCTGAACGCCCTGTACTGCCTACAAAGCCAATGAGATCTCCCCGCTTTACCTGCTGTCCCACTTTTACATTATAGCGGCTCAGATGCGCATAAATAGTCATATATCCATAGCCATGCTCGAGTCGAATATGCTTCCCGTATCCCGAGGCCCTGTTATCGGCCCGGGAGATTTTACCATCCCCGCTGGCATATATAGGGGTGCCCCGGGGGGCCGTGAAATCCATGCCCCAGTGCATTTTACGCGCCTTGGTAAAAGGGTCCGAACGCCATCCAAACCCGGATGCCATTCGGGTTAATTCCTCATTGTTTACCGGTTGAATGGCGGGAATCGAAGCGAGTAATTTTTCTTTTTCCGCCGCCAGTTTGGTGATTTCATCCAGAGATTTTGACTGAATCACCATTTGCTTCTGAATGATTTCCATCCGTCGGGTGGCCCCGATGATCATGTCAGAATTATTAAAGCCTTCCAGTGATTTATAGCGATTTACCCCACCGAAACCAGCTCTTCGCTGTTCTTCGGGTATCGGGTTAGCTTCAAAATAAATGCGGTAAATGTTATTGTCCCGTTCCTCAATATTGGCCAGTACCTCATCCATCTGCTCCATCTTACGGCCGAGGATTTCAAACTGCAATTCATAATTCTTGAGCTCCCTCTGAAGCGATAGTTCTTTGGGGGTGTTCAGCACATTCACGTTGAGTAGCAATAACAATCCCAGCAGACCTGAAAGCATAGAACCTGCCCCAAACAGAAGAATGTTGCGGATTTTCTTCGATTTTTTAGGCTCGATTTTCCGGTAAGACAAGGTGTCCGGGTCGTAATAATACTTAACCTTAGTCATAAAGGTAAATTATCCTATTTTTGTGCGGTTGCAGCAGATTCTCACAAATATAGAAATTGTTTGGCACAAAATCTTAACTTTAAAGAAAGCCCTTATTCCAAATGACTTCCAGTGAAATACGCCATCAGTTTTTAACCTTTTTCAAGGACAAAAATCACCGGATTGTCCCATCCGCGCCCATGGTCATGAAGGACGATCCCACCCTGTTGTTCACCAATGCGGGGATGAACCAGTTTAAGGAGTTTTTTCTCGGGATCAGTACACCCGAATTCCGGAGGGTGGCTGATAGTCAAAAGTGCCTCAGGGTGAGTGGCAAACACAACGACCTGGAGGAAGTTGGTAAGGATACCTACCATCACACCATGTTTGAGATGTTGGGAAACTGGAGTTTTGGGGATTATTTCAAGCAGGAGACCATTACCTGGGCGTGGGAATTTCTCACCGGGGTATGCGGTATCGATCCCGAGCGGCTATACGCTACGGTTTTTGAAGGAAGTTCGGATGGGGATGCACTGGAAAAAGATCAGGAGGCCTATGACATCTGGAAAGACCTGTTGCCGGAGGAGCGGATCCTTATGGGATCCAAAAAGGACAATTTTTGGGAAATGGGCGCCCAGGGGCCCTGTGGTCCTTGTTCCGAAATCCACATCGATATCCGGTCCGAATCGGAACGCCTTATGGTGCCCGGCGCGGATCTTGTGAACAAGGATCATCCGCAGGTTGTGGAAATATGGAATCTTGTATTCATGCAATTCAACCGGAAGGCAGGCGGGGCATTGGAGCCGCTGCCCGAACGACACATAGATACGGGTATGGGCTTTGAGCGGCTTTGTATGGTGCTGCAGGGCGTAAAGTCTACCTATGACACAGATGTATTTACCCCCTTGACAAGTGCCATAGAGTTGATTTCCAAATATCTTTATGGGCAGTCCAGTGAATCCGATGTAGCAATCCGCGTGATTGCAGATCATATCCGGGCGGTTTCTTTCGCCATTGCAGATGGCCAGCTCCCCGGGAATACGGGTGCGGGGTATGTAATCCGCAGAATTCTCAGGCGTGCCATCAGGTATGGGTTTACCTTTTTGAAAATAAAGGAACCTTTCATGCATTATCTGGTGAAGGTGTTGGTGCGGACCATGGGGGATGCCTATCCGGAACTTGCCGAACAACAGCAACTGATCGAGAACGTAATCCGTGAAGAAGAGCTGTCGTTTCTCAAGACCCTGGAGCAGGGACTTTCGCGTCTTGAACAAATCTTGTCCGGGACTAAGGGAAAAACAGTCGATGGGGAAAAAGCGTTTGAACTCTATGACACCTTCGGTTTTCCCATTGACCTTACCTCCTTAATCCTGAGTGAAAGGGGCTACTCCCTTGATGAAGCCGGTTTCGACAAGGCCATGCAGGCTCAGAAAACCCGTTCAAAAACTGCCTCAGAGGTTTCGCGGGAAGACTGGGTTGTTTTGGAAAGGGGGGAGACCACAGAGTTCCTTGGATACGACGAGTTGCAGGCCGATATACGGATTCGGAAGTACAGGCGGGTGGATACAAAGAAAGATGGTGTTTTGTATCAACTGGTTTTTGACCGCACTCCTTTCTACCCCGAAGGCGGTGGGCAGGTAGGGGATAAGGGCTACCTGAAAACAGATGATGGGGAGGTGTTTTATATCGAAGACACCCGCAAAGAGAATAATGAGATACTCCATTTGACCAAAACCCTGCCCAGGGCCCTCGAGGTCACTTATAAAGGCGTTGTCGATGAAGTACAGCGTATGCGTACGGCCCGAAACCATTCGGCAACCCACTTGCTCCACCAGGGCTTACGACTTGTTCTTGGGGACCACGTAGAACAAAAGGGATCTGCAGTACACTCGAAATACCTCCGGTTTGATTTTTCGCATTTTGGGAAAATGACCGAGGAAGAACTTTGGCAGGTGGAGCAATTTGTCAATGGACGGATTCGTGAACGGATCCCGCTTGAAGAACAGCGGGAAATCCCCCTCCAGCAGGCCATGGATGAAGGTGCAATTGCGCTTTTCGGAGAGAAATACGGAAATACAGTGCGAACTGTGCGGTTTGGAAAATCTATGGAACTCTGCGGGGGTACACATGTAGGGAACACGGCTGAAATATGGCATTTTAAGATTGTTTCAGAAGGTGCCATTGCGGCCGGAATTCGAAGGATTGAGGCCATTACTTCGGATGCGGTACAGGCCTATTACAACAAGAACGATCAAACCCTTGAGCAGATTAAAGGCCTCTTAAAAAATTCAGGAGACCCCGTATCAGCTGTTTCCAATTTGCAGGATGAAAACACTGCACTGAAAAAGGAACTTGAAGTATTGATACGGGAAAAATCCCGTTTTATCAGGGAGGAACTCAAAGGTCGTATTAAAAAGGTCCACGGACTTAATTTCCTGACCGGGCAGGTAGATCTGGATCCGGCTGACATTAAGGATCTGGCGTTTCATCTGGGATCTGAATTCGACAACCTTTTTCTGCTCCTTGGGTCTGGCCGCGGAGGGAAGGCGGTGCTGAGTTGTTATATTTCCAAAGATCTCTCCAAAGCGCGGGACCTGGACGCCGGGAAGATTGTCCGGGAGCTCGGAAAATACATACAGGGAGGAGGAGGGGGACAACCCTTTTTCGCTACGGCCGGGGGAAAGAATCCCTCGGGTATCCCCAAGGCACTGGAAGCTGTAGAGGAGTACCTTAAATAAAATTTCAGGGGAGTCATATGAAATGGCGGACAAAGGTTGAAATAGGACAGGGGGCAGACCCCATAGACTATCGGGACGAGGTCCTGGTTCTCGGATCCTGTTTTGCGGATCATCTCGGCGATAAACTGTCCTATTACCAGTTCAGACACCTCGCGAATCCATTCGGAGTACTTTTTCACCCGATTCCTTTAGGTCATCTCATCGAAAGGGCGGTTGAAGGAAGGCGCTTCCGGGAAGATGATCTTTTCGAGCGCGAAGGGCTCTGGAGATGTCTGGAAGTGCATTCCCGGGCGGCCGGGTCCTCGAAGGATGCCACCTTGAAGGGTATGAACGAGACTTTGAATACCTTTCAGAAATCCCTGGCGCAGGCTTCCCATATTGTCCTGACCCTGGGGACTGCTTTCGCCTTCAGGAATTTAGATACAGATTTATTGGTAGCCAACTGCCATAAGCTTCCTCAGCAGCAGTTTCATCGGGAGCTTACCCCTTTTGCAGAGCTCGTGCGTTCCCTGGGCCATACTATAGCCGTAATCCGAAAGAATAATCCGGAATGCCAGATCCTCCTTACCGTATCCCCGGTGCGTCATGTACGGGACGGACTGGTGGAGAATCAACGCAGTAAGGCACACCTGCTCGCTGCGGTCCACCAGGTGGCCGAAGGGGTGAATATTCATTACTTTCCCGCCTACGAATTGTTGATGGATGAACTGCGCGATTATCGGTTCTATAAAAGGGATTTAATTCACCCGACAGAACAGGCCGTGGATTTTGTTTGGGAAAAATTTATAGAGGCCTGGGTAGATCCCGGAGTGATACCTGTGATGAAGCGGGTGGCTGGAGTAAGAAAACAGTTGGCACACCGGAATGCGCGTGCAGCCGGATCATCCCGGGTGGCCCCAGGTGAACCCCTGAAACAGAAGGTGGAAGCACTTTCGGCGGAATTTCCCTTTATTCATTTTGAACTTTGACATGAGACATAACAATTCTCAACACCCACTGAAATGTTCAATGGCGAATTACATCTGACCTATAAAAACAATAAAATATAAACAGATGAAACGAATTCTTGCGGGTTTTGTAATCTGTCTGGCCCTGGTACTTATTTACAGATCCTGGGAGTGGAGCGGGAAAACTAAGGCAGAAATAAAGTCCGAATCCGCACTTATCGCCTCACAGATAGAGCAGGTTTCGAAATTGGTGGTTACAGAAGGGCACTTTGCTGAGGTCTTTAGCTATGCGGATAGCCGGGAATTATTCGGACCATTCTTTACGGCAGATAAACGAGCGCTGGTGGTTGTCAATGCCCGGGCTACAGTAAGTTATGACCTGAGTGAACTGACCTACCGTCTGGATAGTGTTACCCGAACCCTGTATATCGAGGAAATTCCCGAACCGGAAATCCGAATAGACCCGGATATTGAATATTACGATGTGAGTGCCGATTATTTCAATCCGTTTGGGGCGGAGGATTACAACAGGGTCAAATCGAAGGTAATCGCTTCTATTGAGAAAAAAATTGAGAATTCCACCCTGAAAAGCAATGCCCGGAACCGCCTGTTGAGTGAACTCGCAGAATTCTATGTCCTCACGCGTTCTCTGGGCTGGACGCTGGTCTACAAAGATCAAAAACTGGAATCCCTGCCTTCCCGGGATTTACTATTGGATTAATCTCCTTTCCGCGGGCCCCGACCTTTAAAAGCACCCGGCCATTTCGGCAAGCGCGATGTTTTAAGAGCAATGCGCGATGAATTTCTCAAAGGGCCACTTTAGACTCATCTACCAGCGTTATTCCCCCATCGATCAGATGGCCTACCTCGGGACGTTCACTTTTTACCTGCTCCAGATGTTCCAGGATTTCCGTGGCAAATGCCTCATTTCCTTCTGCCCGCGCCAATTCATAAATCTCAACAGAAAGCATCCAGTCTTCCGGATGGGAAGCTTTGAGTTCCTGAAAAACCTTATTTCTCGAAATGGTGGTATTGGTACCTTCGCGGAATTCCCGAATCTGGCCATAGAACTTTTCGAGTTGTTCCCGCTTTGGGTCTTTATGGACCTTTATGGTTGTTTCTTCCGGGACGTGGCTGTTGAGATCAAAACTACTCAGGTCGGCGGGGCCATTAAAGGCAGACACGATATTTTCACCGACAGCCATATGGTAGAGACCCCACTCCGGACGAAATAAATACTCGTCTTTATACCGGACCGTACAGTTCTGGAAGGTGATCAGGATGATTTCGCCCCTTAAATTCCGCGTCCCGGTGATGATTTCCCCCTGAAGGTGGATCCCACCTTCAAATTCAAGGGTCACCTGCTCTCCTTCATAGATATTGTACGCCTTTAAATCCCTCGGACTCATATCCTCGATCGGCAGGTTAATCCCTTTGAGTTTTCCAATTGGCGCACCAAACCCATCCGGGTGAAACGCAGTGCCATGACCAATGAGTTCTTTTTCCCGATACGCCAGGGCCGTCGGGCCGGTAGTCTGGAGATAGGCCGTTTTGCCCTCAAAAGCAATGGCTCTTGTGAAAACTCCTGAAATCTGAAGGCCGGTGCTCAGCTCCACCGTACCGAGAGCCTCTGAGGCGACCAGTTTTTCCAACCCGTCCAGACCACCTTTGCGCAACGCCATGGTATTGGCGAATTCTTCGAGCACCTGACTTAAGAAAGCAAAGTCGGGGGTGACAAAAAGCTGAGGTTGCGGTTTGGTGATGTCGAATGAAGCGTGAGCCGCTTCACTGGAGTAGGGGATTTTCAATACTTTATCCGTCATACACCAACTGCTCTCCCCAATGGAGGAAAGTAAGCCGGCACCGTAAATTTTTGGAGCTTCAGGCGTGCCGATAAGGCCGTATTCCACGGTCCACCAATGCAGGTTACGAATCAGGGCCATCTCACTGGGAGGTCCCATGTTTATCTGTAGTTCGTCAATGTGTTTTTCAGCCTCAGTTATAGCCTCCTCGCTCGTGCCGGGAGCTTCTTTAATAATCGAGAGGTGACGTACGGCTTCATAGAGCTCATAGTCTTTGGCACTGGAAATGGCTTTGCATCCGATTTCCCCGAAACGCCTGAGATATTCGGCATATTCCGGATTGGCGATGATGGGGGCATGCCCTGCCCCTTCGTGTATGATGTCCGGAGCAGGAGTATATTCAATATGGTCCAGCTGGCGGATATCCGAAGCGATCACCAGGACGTTATAGGCCTGAAATTCCATAAAGGCAGCCGGAGGAATGAAGCCATCCACAGCCACAGCCGCCCAGCCGATTTCCTTTAAAATCCGGTTCATCCCGTACATATTGGGAATGTTTTCAATGGAGATGCCTGTTTTTTGCAAGCCGCTCAGGTAAGATCCGTGGGCCACCTGACTTAAATACGCCACATTTTTGCGCATGACATAGCGCCAAACGGCCTGGTCTATAGGAGAATAATCCCCGTAATTCTGGGGTTTGATATACTGCCTGAGGTGGGAGGGCAGTCTGTCTAATATAGGATTGCTTTGGTATTGCATAGCACACTTTTTCAGTGATCTAAAGATACGCATTCGCGTGCAGATTGTATTTCAGGTCAAAAGAAAACCCCGCGTCATGCGGGGTTCCAGTCTGTAGTTCCGAATTATCTCGAAGCGATAATTTCAGGCGGATAGGCTTCCATTATTTTTGAAACAAATTCCCGGATTCGGGCCTCCTTTTTATCGATATCACTGGTTTTTCCCAGGGTGCCCTGCCCGCGTCCCTGCCATATCAGTTCCTTCTGACGGGTATCAATCAAGTCTATATACAGAGCTCCTTCAGTACTCGTGCTCACGCTAGGCCCCCAGGCGCCACCCCACCCCGGGCCCCAGGCACCACCCCAGCCATAACCATAACCACCCCAACCCCAACCCCAACCAGGGCCCCAGCCCCAGCCGACATTGTTGTAGACATCTACCCGTTCTTTCTCCGTTGTAAAAATACTCACCAGCAGATCGGGTGTTTCAGATTTCACGAAGCCTTTGCGGGCCATTTCATCTTCAATGGCATTGAGAATCCTGCGTTTGTCCAGATCCGAGATCTGTGCGCGATCAATTCCGGTCTTGTAAAAGGCGTATGTTTTATAATTGGTAAAAGTGGCATTGCGGTCGTAATCGGTAACCACGTCCACAGAGGAACAACTCGTCAGCAGTCCAAAGGGCAAAAGCAGTATTGCCAGGCGAAAAAGTGTTTTCATAGCAAGGGGTGTTAGGGTCCCTAAATTACCAAATAATACAGCAAAATCTATGCCGAAACCTCTATTTCGGGCGCCGTTGTGTCCTGGGGTCAAAGCCATAAGGGCAATGCCTGCAACCGCTTTCACAACAGTACCCCCGTTTTAAGAGGTACCTGGCGGTAAATACCCGATATCCCTCTGGAGTCCAGTAGTAATCTCCTTCTTCAAGGGGAATATGTTCTCGCATAGTTCGAAAGGCTTGAGCTGGAGGTTTCGCCTTCAAAAATAAGGGAAATACAGAGAATGTGGGCCCTCTGGACCCGCTCAAAGGGGTCGTTTATCGCACATCTGCTCCTGCTGATCGAATTCGGAAAGGATTAAGCAATATATTTGCAGTGAGACGTTTTAGAGCAGATGATTCTTGTAATCCGACATTTCTTTTACCGCAGCTATGTAGGCCTTGGGCTTTGGCCCTTTATCATCCTTAGGAATAAATCGCTGAAGCAGGACAAGGCCCTGATCAATCACGAGCGTATTCATCTGAGACAACAAGCCGAGCTTTTTTTGGTATTCTTCTACCTGCTCTATCTTTTCGAGTGGCTGTTAAAAAGCCTGTACTATCTGGATTGCTACAGGGCCTATCGGAATATCAGTTTTGAAAGGGAGGCATATCTGCAGGAAAAAAACCTGGATTATCTCAGGGATCGCAAACCCTATCAGGGGATGAAGTACATTTTTGTGAACCCTCTGGATCACTAGGGTGGAAGCAACTGCGGTACCCGTTCAACTCCCTGTCCTCAATGAGCACAATGTCACCTTATCCGTGAAACGGGAAGACCTGGTGTTCCCGAATCTCTCGGGGAATAAGTATCGAAAACTCAAATACAACCTGGAAGCGGCAAGAGCGAGTGGCCATAAAACCCTTATTACTTTTGGAGGCGCTTTTTCCAATCACCTCCACGCTACTGCTGCAGCGGGGAAGCAATACGGTTTTAGCACTATTGGACTGGTTCGGGGGGAGGAACTCGAAAATAGACCTTTAAATCCCACCCTGGACCAGGCATGCAAATGGGGTATGAAACTTATTTTTCTGAGCAGAAAGGACTACAGGTTAAGATCAGATCCGGATTTTCTCAATACCCTTATGGCGCAACACGGACCGGCATACCTCCTTCCGGAAGGCGGGACTAATGAGCTGGCAGTGCGCGGGTGTTCGGAAATACTGACGCCGGCAGATCAGAATTTTACCCATATCTGTTGCCCCGTGGGGACCGGGGGCACCCTTGCCGGGCTGGCGCGTTCGGCTCAGCCGGGGCAGCACATCCTGGGATATCCGGCACTAAAAGCTCCCGATCTTCAGAAAGAATTGTGCGCCTGGATTTCCGGGGATAACTGGGAAGTTGTCCCTGACTACCATTTCGGGGGCTATGGCAAAATTAACCCGGAGCTGATCACTTTTATCAATGACTTTAAAGGGACAACCGGTATCCCTCTAGATCCCGTTTATACGGGGAAAATGCTTTTCGGAATCCTTGGGGATGTACGCCTTGGTCGCCTGAGTGCGGGGAGTCGGGTCCTTGCTATCCATACAGGAGGACTTCAGGGAATTGAAGGAATGAATATGCAATTGAAGAAAAAGAACTTACCTTTGTTGCATCTATGAAAAGGGTTTTTGGGATAACATTCCTTGCGATGCTGGTACTTACCGGCTGTATTTCCAAGAAGAAGACGACCTATGCCGGGAACTCTGGAAAGGACTCCAGTTCTAATTCCAGGTCTGGGGACAAGTCTGCGGAACCGACTGAGGAAGCAGCGGATACCTTTGTTTTTTTGACGGTCAATTCTCCCGAAGAATACATACAAACCTTTGCACCCATAGCGCAATCAGAAATGAGAACCTACGGTATTCCTGCGAGTATCAAATTGGCTCAGGGCTTACTCGAAAGCGGATTCGGGAAAGGAGAACTCGCTCAAAAGACCAACAACCACTTTGGGATTAAATGCCACGTCGGGTGGGAAGGCGACTATGAACGTCATGACGACGATGAAAGGGATGAGTGTTTTAGAAGGTACAATCACCCGATGTATTCCTATCGGGACCACAGTTTATTTCTTACGACCCGATCCAGATATGCATCTCTTTTCGAGTTACAGCAGGACAATTACAAGGATTGGGCCCGTGGTCTGAAAAAGGCTGGTTATGCAACAGACCGGCATTATCCCCAAAAACTCATAGAACTTATCGAGCGTTACGACCTGCAGCAATATGACGCTGAAGTTCTCGGGAAACGCTATACCGCCCGCTCAAAAGCGCCACAGGATGGGTATGCTGTCTACCAGGTTCAGAAGGGCGATACACTCTATGCAATCTCCCGCCGCTATTTGGTGTCTATTGAAGAATTAATGCGGATTAACGGATTAAAAACCAATGAGATATCTGTCGGGCAGGTTCTAAGAGTACCATCAGAAAAAGTAAAATAACACCATGCGATACGAACGAAGTAGCGCCCTTTTTCGGGCAGCCTTTAAGGTTTTACCCGGAGGGGTTAATTCCCCTGTACGGGCATTTAAAGCCGTTGGGGGTACCCCGGTTTTTGTAAAAGAGGCCAAAGGCGCCTATTTTTTTGATGAAGACGGCAATCGTTTTGTCGACTTTATTGCCTCCTGGGGTCCGCTGCTCTTCGGGCATGCTTTTGAGCCGGTTTTGGAAGCTGTGATTTCCCGTACCCGGAAGGGTACTTCTTTCGGGATGCCCACGGCCCTGGAAACGGAACTGGCTGAAAAGGTGATTGCCATGGTTCCCAATGTTGAAAAAGTCCGTTTTGTCAATAGCGGGACAGAGGCTTGTATGAGTGCTGTGCGGCTGGCGCGGGGGTATACCGGACGGGATAAAATCATAAAGTTTGCGGGTTGCTATCACGGCCATTCCGATGCCTTTCTGATACAGGCGGGCAGTGGAGCGGTGACCTTTGGAAGCCCGAACAGCCCCGGGGTAACTCCGGGAACCGCCAAAGACACGCTGTTGGCAAACTACAATGATCTGGAGAGTGTCGAAACTTTAGTACAGGCCAATCCAGGGGCTATTGCGGCCATCATTATCGAACCCGTAGCCGGAAATATGGGGTGCATCCCTCCTGAAAGCGGATTTCTGGAAGGCCTGAGAGCGCTCTGTACCCGCCATGGTATTCTGTTGATTTTTGATGAGGTGATGACCGGATTTCGTCTGGCGCCCGGCGGGGCGCAAGAGGCGCTGGGGATACAGGCAGACATCGCCACCTTTGGAAAGGTTTTAGGGGGAGGACTGCCCGTAGGGGCTTTTGCCGCCTCAGGTGAGATTATGAGACATCTCGCTCCGGAGGGCCCGGTCTATCAGGCAGGTACCTTAAGCGGGAATCCTCTGGCCATGGGTGCTGGCCTGGCTATGCTCACGGCTATAGAGGATGATCCTGAAGTCTTTTCAAGGCTGGATCAAAAAACAGCCTATCTCCACAAAGGACTCCATAAAGAACTGGAGACTACGGACCTCCCATTTCAGATCAACCGCCTCGGGTCGATGATCTCGGTGCATTTTACAGATATACCCGTTCGGGATTTTGAGTCGGCAGCTACCGGAAACAATCCCCACTTTAAGACTTATTTCCACGGCATGCTGGACCGGGGTGTTTATCTGCCGCCCAGTGCCTTTGAGAGTTATTTTCTCAACGATGCCCTGTCCTATGAAGATCTGGACCTGGCCATCGCCGCTGCCGGGGCAGCGATGAGCGGCAAGGTGATACAATAATGTAAAAAAAATAGCAGGACCGAGTCCTGCTATTTTATAATGAATGCCTAAGAAGTTCTACTTCTTTAAACCCTATCCTTGTCTGGGATTGTGCCGGTGCCTGTCTCCTGATCTATTTTTGCGGTTGCGTTCTTTTATCTGATTTTCCCTGTGCGATCTCCACTGCTCAAACTGGGATTCGGAAAGAATACCTTTTATGTTTTCCTGAAAGGCAATTTCACGATCCAGCCTGTCGTTTATTGCGACATACCGGGACGCTTCATCTTTCTGCTCAGCTGAACTCGCTTCGGATTTCCGGCGGGCTCTCAATTCCATACGGGCATCCAGTCGGGATTTAAGTAGTGTGGCGATTTGGTCCTGCTGCTGCGCGTTCAGTCCGAGGGCGAGGGTCATTCGTTTGGATTGAATCGTGGCCTGCTGCTCAGAGGAAAGCTCCGTTGGGTGTTCAGTTCCGCGGACCGGGTTGTGAGGTCTGTGTTGTGCGCTTGCTCCCAATCCGATGAGCAGCGCCCAGAGTACCATTGTTTTTTTCATGTGAATCTCTTTAGGTGTTTATTCCTTAGAATCACAGTTGATGCGAACGTTTAATCCAATATCCGGATTTAAATAATAATTAACACATTGGTCCCTGCAGCCGGGAGGATGGATCCGGGGACAAAAAGGGACGAAAATTAACCCGGTGGGCTGTCCTTCGGGTATGTTGATAAATGAGGGGAGTTATAAAACGGCAGGAGTTTTTTAAAGTACATCTTGCTGGGCGGTGTCCGGAGTACCGTTCATTGAAATTTCCCTGGATTGCTCGATGGTTTCTGAACCTTGGGTGTCGCCCATTTGATGATAAAGCAGTGCGCTTAAAATAAAGGCGAAAAGGTAAATCAGGCTTTTGACTTTGTAGTTCATGATTTTGGGGGTTTTATTTGATCTACAAATTAGGAATTCAAACGTGACGTTTTTGGCTTTTGTTGTCAGCCGGTACTTTTTTGTTGGGAAAAACAACAAACCTGTGGGCAACTCCGAACGTCCATTTTGAGCAAATGGGTCCGGAATTGCCGTTTAACGGGTTTTTCAGGTCTTTTGTAGAGGGATTGATTAATGTTGACAGGCCCCTAGCTCGGATTGAGGATCAACTCAATCCGTGCCACTACATCTTCGAGGTGATAGCGGGTCATTGCATCGGAACTCCTGCCTGCAGCGGAGTGTGCCTGTCGCTGAATCCGACTGAGCTCCGCCCGGGCTACAGATCGAATATCTGACTGACTTGTATTGACGGCTGTAGATTTTCGATATCCCCCGCGGTCGGATTGCTTGTCCTGGTTTTCTGCCGTGAGCAGATAGTGCAGACGGTCTATATGGGCTTTCTGAAGATTCCTGCGATAGGTGTCGATTTCCTGCCCTTTAGGCAACTCAGACCACAGACCTGTTCTCAGGTCCTGCATCATTTCAGCCAGACCGTAAGCATCACCATCGTTCAGGGCTTCCGCTTCAATGAGCCGGGCCATCCTTCCCAGGCTGAGGATGTTATTCAACGTCCGCACCTGAAGGCTGCGAATCCGTTCTACAGCGCCGGAATATTCGATCCGTCCAAAAACGTCTGTATCCAAAAGCCACTGAGGAGTTTCGAAAAGTTGCTCCTGAAGAAATCCCATACACTTTTCCTGATGTTCCCGGGGCACATAAGTGTAAACGGCCCCGTCCTGGTCGTAGGTTTTATGATTTTCATAGACCCCGCCAATATTACTGGAAACATGGCCCATATAGCGATTATACTGGCCCACCACCTGGCCGTACAGTTCTTCCAGATCGGCGTAGTCTTTCCCTTCTTCTGCGGTCCACTGAACCAGGTTTGGAACGATTCTTTTCAGGTTCATGATGCCATAGGTGCTCGCGAGCACAGCATCGTCTCCCAGGTCTTCGGTCTGTGAACTCGGGTCCACCACGTCCCCCACCTGCTGGTGGCCAAAGCGGTAGAGCGGATCTCCTGCATGCTCCAGGATCCACGCATCCAGTATGGGTTTTTCAGCCTCTGCGGTTTTGTCGGGAATAGGGCTATATCCCCAGTGGATGGCATATTTGTCATAGACCCCGATATTAGGCATGAGGGCCACGCCTTCGTCCCCCGGTTGAGCTACATAATTAAAGCGCGCATAGTCCATAATGGATGGCGCTGTACCGTAGGTATTTGTAAAATGTGCAGATCTCAATGAATCTACCGGATAGGCCACACTACTTCCCATATTATGAGGAAGTCCCAGGGTATGCCCTACTTCGTGAGACGATACAAACCGAATCAACCGACCCATCACAGCATCGTCAAAATCTGCCCGCTGGGCGTCGGGATTGATGGCTGCGGTCTGAACAAAAAACCACCCCCTGAGCAGGCTCATAACATTGTGGTACCAGTTGATATCGGATTCGAGAATTTCACCACTTCTGGGATCGCTGACATGGGGTCCACTCGCATTTCTAACGGAAGATGCCAGGTACCTAACCACCGAATACCGGACATCTTCCGGAGACCACTCCGGGTCTTCCTCCGGACTGGGCGGGTCTTTGGCAATGATGGCGTTTTTAAAGCCGGCGGCCTCGAAGGCGACCTGCCAGTCTTCAATCCCCTGTTTGATATAAGGAACCCACTGCCGTGGTGTTGCACGGTCTACATAATAGACAATAGGTTTCCTGGGCTCGACAAGTTCCCCCCGTCTGAATTTTTCTAAATCTTCATCCCGGACTTCCAGGCGCCAGCGATCCAGAAAACGAACGGTTTCACTTTTCTGGGCGTCCAGACCATAATCTACCTGGCCACGGGCAAACCATCCGACGCGTTCGTCGAAATACCGCCTTTTCATAGGTTCTTCGGGCAATAAGATCATCGAGTTATTGATCTCTATGGAAATAGATCCCAGGCTTCCGTTCGAAGGTGCGTTAGTCGCGCTGTAGGTTTTAACATGCCGTCCTTCTATATTCATCGGATAGCTGCGTACGGATTCGATATAACTCCTGTCGTCATCCAAACGGGTCACTTTATAACGCTTCCGGTAGCTGTCTGGCATACCCAGTGCTTTTACATCTTTGGTAAAAAGATCGTCCATTTTAATGACCGTGGCCGGTTTCAATGAATCCTTTTTCAGAGCTTTGATTTCAAAAGAGTAGAGTACGGGTTCGAAATTCGAGTTGACCACTGCTTCATGAACGGGCAGGGAGTCGGCCGCAACCACGTCATGGCTCACTACCCGCAACAGAACTTTTGTCGGCTTTTTCTCCCATCGAAGGACTTGTGTATTGATCTTACCGCCTCCGAAGCCAATCCCCGAAGCAGTTTTCGAAATTCGGCTCACCATGAGCATTTCACGACCAAACAGGGAGTCGGGAATTTCGTAATACCATTTGTCTTCGATCTGGTGGACATCAAAAAGGCCCTGGTCTGTAATCGCATCCTTAGTGATTACTTTCTCATAGGGTTTGATACCATTTTTGTTTTCTTCTTCCTTGCTTTTTGAGGCTTCTGCGGTGGCTTTTTTCTTTTTCTTAAAGAGTTGAGCATGGGTTGGCTGCAGAGATCCAAGGAAGAGAAAGACAAAAAAACAAAGCAATAATGGGGGATTCAGACGCATTTTTAAGAGGTGTTGTTAAAATTTGAGCCCAAAGAACTTAAAATTTGCCACAGTTTTATGTTAATGAATTATTAAGGCGGCGGATTGCCCGGAGTGCTGCAATTTGTTAAATCCCAATCTCCCCTTGGGAATTGGTATCGAACCTTCTTCCTTATTGCGCAGACGATTATATGACTTGTGTAAATTACTGCAGACCGTCCGGTTTCCATTGAAAGGTGTAACAATGCATCCTTAAACACGTCTTAATTAATACAACAGCCTCGTTTATGGTTTAAAGCATACCAGGCGTCACTATAGACCGGCATTATACAATGCGGTTCCTCTGAATTAGTTAGTGGGAGAACCCCTGTTTTTACAGGGGTTTTGCTTTTCTCAGAAAAGCAAGGGCATTACAAATTGAAAGATCAGTACCAGCAGGACTACGGAAATTAAATTGAGTACTACCCCCACCCGTGCCATTTCGTGTACCTTGATGTAGCCACTGGCGAAGACAATGGCATTGGGGGGCGTAGCCATGGGTAGCATAAAGGCACAGCTGCTGGCAATCGTCACAGGAATGAGTAAATGGAGCATTGGAATATTCAGGCCAATGGCGATCCCGGCTACCACAGGTGCCAGTACGGCAATAAGGGCCACGTTACTCATGAGTTCCGTCATAAAGAGCATCAGCAAAATCAACAGAAAAGCTGTAAAAACGATGGAAACCTCGGCACTGGCAATGGCATCGGATACTACATCGACTATACCACTGGCAGACATGCCGCGCGCCAGGGCCAGTCCGCCCCCAAAAAGAATCAGAATACCCCAGGCCAGGCGTGTAGTGTCTCTCCACTCCAGGATAAATTCACCTTTTTTAAGATTAAACGGGATAGCAAACAGGGAGATGGCAGCCAACATACTGATTGCGGTATCTGAAAGCCCGAGTCCAGGCACCCAATTGTTGATCAGTGTTCTGAAAACCCATAGAAAAACGGTCACACCAAAGATCGTAAGCACCATTTTTTCCCGCGGACCCGGCGGGCCCAATTTGCGTAATTCGTCCCGAATCACAGATTGGGAAGCCCCAAACTTAAGCCCCCGGCAGGGAAACATCCACTTTACCAGAACCAGATAGGAGATACCGATCAGGATGATGGAAATCGGCAGGCCGATCGTCATCCACTTTAGAAATGAAATTTCAATCTGATATTCATTTTCCAGCAGGCCGATCAATACTGAATTCGGAGGCGTACCGATCACCGTGGCGATCCCTCCCGCATTGGCAGAGAAGGCAATTCCAAGCATCACGCTCAGGGCAAAATTCTTGTCCTTTTTCGTAAAGCCGTCGGCATCCTGAATCAGTAACTGGATTACAGAGAGTGCAATAGGCAACATCACCACGGTACTTGCCGTATTGCTGATCCACATACTTAAAGAGGCCGTGGCAATCATAAAGCCAAGGATAACTTTTTCCGGGGTAGTGCCTGTCAGGTGAATGATGGTAAGGGCTATCCTGCGATGAAGATTTACTTTTTCCAGGGCAAGGGCCAGCACAAAACCTCCGAAAAACAGAAAAATAATCGGACTTCCGTAATTGGCTCCTACATCATTAAGCGACATTACCCCGAGCAACGGGAAGAGCAACAAGGGAAGCAGGGCCGTTACCGAGATGGAAACGGCTTCGGTAATCCACCAAATAATCATCCAGCTTGCTGTCGCGATGACGGCATTGGCCTCAGGGTAACCCGGTATAAGATCGCTAGTGAGGTTCAGGACGACAAAAAAAGCGGGTCCGAGAAGTAATCCTATGGTTTTGGATAGGTGCATGCGCCCTAAGATACTACGAGTCTTTTAAATAACACATGAGGGTCTCTCCTTCCTTGGCAACCGAAGCCAGACCGAGTTTTGTCAATCCTTTGATGGCCTTATCCCAGGCCTTGTTACTCAGTCCCGATTGTGCTTTCAGGGTTGGCAGGGGGATGGGAGTATCGGCTTTGAGCAGCGTGAGCACGGTTTTTTCATGCTCCGCAAGGTCGATCGGTTTTTTCTCAGGCCGCATTTGTGGGAAAAACAGGACTTCCTGAATGGACGAATTATTGGTCAGTAACATAACCAGTCTGTCTATCCCGATGCCGATCCCCGAAGTAGGGGGCATGCCGTATTCGAGTGCCCGCAGAAAATCCTGATCGATAAACATGGCCTCGTCATCTCCCTTCTCAGAGAGGCGGAGTTGTTCTTCGAAGCGTTCCCGCTGATCGATAGGGTCATTTAATTCCGAATAGGCATTGGCGATTTCCTTACCGTTGATCAGGAGTTCAAATCGCTCGGTCAGTCCGGGTTTGGAACGATGGGCTTTTGTCAGCGGACTCATTTCTTTGGGGTAGTCAATAATAAAAGTGGGCTGGATGTAGTGGTGTTCACAGAATTCCCCGAAAATATGATCGATAATTTTTCCCGCACCCATGGTCGGGTCCAGTTCCAATTTCATTTTCTGCGCAACTTCTCTGAGTTGTGCTTCTTCCATGCCGGTAAGGTCAAAGCCTGTATGGGTTTTAATGGCTTCCAGCATCGGTACTCTCGGATAAGGCGCTGTAAAATCAATCTCCTGCTTTCCTACATGAACCTTAGTGCCCCCAGTAGTCTCTAAAGCAACCCTTTCCAGGAGCTGTTCGGTAAGCTCCATCATCCAGAAATAGTCTTTATAGGCAACGTAGAGCTCCATTACGGTGAATTCCGGATTATGGGTCCGGTCCATTCCCTCATTTCTGAAGTCCTTTGAAAATTCATAGACCCCTTCAAAACCTCCGACGATTAGTCTTTTAAGGTACAGTTCGTTGGCAATACGAAGGTAGAGCGGGATATTCAGGGCGTTGTGGTGGGTGACAAAAGGCCTGGCAGTCGCCCCCCCGGGTATGGGTTGCAAAATGGGCGTTTCCACTTCCAGATATTCCCTGGCATTGAAAAAAGTTCGAATGCTGTTCGTAATCTTCGTGCGTTTTATAAAGGTATCCCGCACCTGTGGATTGACCACAAGGTCCACATACCGCTGGCGGTACCGTAATTCCGGGTCGTTGAATTCGTCGTACACCCGGCCTTCGGAATCTGTTTTTGGCAGGGGCAGAGGCCGCAGGGCCTTGCTCAGCACTGTCAAACCTGTGACCAGAACGGTCTTTTCACCGACCTGTGTTTTAAACAGGGTGCCTTCAACCCCGATAATATCCCCGATGTCCAGTAGTTTTTTGTAGACCTCGTTATAGAGGGTCTTATCTTCCCCAGGGCATATTTCGTCCCGGTTAAAGTACAGTTGTATCCGGCCTTTACTGTCCTGTAGCTCAGCGAATGAGGCCTTACCCTGAATTCTCCGCGACATCAGGCGTCCGGCCATAATGACCTTCCTGCCTTCTTCAAAACCCTGTTTGGCGTCATGGGTCCGGGTATTCACCGGAAACATTGCCGCCGGATATGGAGTGATGCCGAGGGCCCGGAGCTGCCCCAGTTTTTCTCTTCGGATAATTTCCTGTTCGGATAGCTGCATGGACTCAGAATTTGCCCTGCAAAGATAGGTACAATGAAAGAATTCTCAAGGTGCGACTAACGGTTTGAACCTGCGGGGTTGTAACATTTCTGAAGTCCTTGCGTCCAATAGTTGTAACCCAAATCTGAACATGAGTTTTTTACGTGTTTTACTGGCCATCATTTTTCCTCCCCTTTCGGTCATCGGCAAGGGATGTGGCTCTTTTCTGATTGTATTTTCTGCTTACCCTTTGCGGCTGGGTGCCCGGGGTGATCGCGGCCCTTGTTATCCTCAACAATCCTAATTAAGCTTCCGTACCTTTGCGACATGAATAAGGAGATCACCTTTGAAGATCTGGGCTTCAGAGATTATAAAGAAGTGTGGGAATATCAGGAGGAACGCTTCCGGGAAATTCTGGAAATTAAAATACAGAACCGCAGAACTGGAAGTACTTCACCCACCCCGAATTATTTCCTCTTTGTCGAGCACCCCCATGTATACACCCTGGGAAAAAGCGGAGACCTGGCCAATTTGCTGGTATCCGAAGAACAACTCTCTGAGCGCGGGGCGACCTTCTATAAAATCAACAGGGGAGGGGATATTACCTATCACGGACCCGGGCAGGTGGTGGGATATCCCATTCTGGATCTCGATAATTTTTTTACAGACATTCATAAATACCTCCGGTTTCTCGAGGAAATGGTGATTCTGACCCTTGATGATTACGGTCTTAAGGCTACCCGTTCCAAAGGGGAAACAGGGGTTTGGCTGGATGTGGGCACCCCAAAAGCGCGAAAGATTTGCGCCATGGGGGTACGCGCCAGTCGCTGGGTAACCATGCACGGGTTTGCCCTGAATGTCAATACAGACCTTTCTTATTTTGACCTGATGATTCCCTGTGGTATACAGGATAAGGGCGTCACTTCCCTGAGCCGGGAATTGGGCAGGCATGTGCCGATGTCAGAGGTGAAAACACGGTTAAAAACCCATTTTGAAAATTTATTTGAGGTGGGAACTTCAAAGTAGAAGTCGCGTTAGCCACTTCTGAAGTAAGAGGTTTGGCGGCTGGTTGCCGGCGGTCAAAAGACTATTGTACACCCTTGTTTTGCCTGTGGATTCCTTAGTAACAACGCGTCCTGAACCGAGCCAAAAAAGCTTGACGGAACGGGCGGGTTAACCTGCCTGTCTACCGCCCCACCCGATATACCCGAATGCTGTTTTTGCGATAGGGGGTGACCAGTTCCACCTTTCGGTCGTTGTCCATATCCGCCATGTCCGAAAGGCCGCTTCCCTCGATGGGGAAACCGGCGACTGCTTCAGCAGTACTTCTAAAGACATGCACCTGCTGGCTTTGGAGGTCCGTGACGGCTACATAAATAACATCATTGATGTAAAAGAGCTGTGGCCGGGTATAGACCCCGAGCTCCAATTCCTTTTCGTTAGATTTTACACGAAAGCGATTGTCGTCCATCAGGGTCATAGTCTTTGTACTCGCATCCATGCCGTGGTCCGGACTCAGATTTAGTGGGGCATGGGAAACTTTTCCACGTGTATCGATGCGGATCAGGTTGCCCTTCCGATCTGTAAAGGCAAATCCGTTGCGGTATCCGAAGACTTTGTTTGCTGAGAATTCGAAACGCTCCTTAACCGTAATCCGGTTATCACCCACCCGGTTCAGAATTTTGAGTTCCCCGCTTTCCAGTTGAAAAACCAAATAATCCCGACTGCCGAACCTGAAGTGTTCCGGTGCCGAACGGATCGGACTTCCGGCATCCCGGAATTTAAAACCTTTCACAGAGCGGCCCTGTCCGTCATACATAAAGACCTTTGAGCCCTGGGTAACGACCATTCGGTAATTTTTGTTTTTTTCATAATCAAAAACCGCAAGCGGATTCAGGTTACCCCCTTCGAAGGCTTTGGGAAAGGGAGCGACCTCTTTCCCGTTCCGATCCAGAACCATGAGTTTGGTGTTGGTCGTAAATGCCATCTGCAGACGGCCATTCCGGAAAAGGTCTACCTGCATGATGTCTCCCTGAATTGTGCTCTCCAGGTCTTTCTTCCAGTAGAGGTCCCCTGCATTTGAGAAAAGGTACAGAGTGTTATTTTCATCCTGCACGGCGATGTCCATAGTTCCGTTCTGGTGATTTTTCAGAAACTGAGGTCGGGACGCCGCGGGAGCTTCCAGGCCGGCTGTAAAAATTTCAACAACCTGGGAGGTCTCATTATCCACATAATCGGCATCCAGGAATTGATAGGATCCCAGGGAAAAGGAGTTTTCCAGATTCCACTGGGAAGCCAGCAGATATCCGTCGGGGATCCTTTCAGCCAGCGGAGATCCCAGCGAACCTACAATTAAGGAATCCGAAACGAGCTTCGAGTCTGAAGGATTTTTTGAAATGAGCAGGATACCGGACTCTGAGGCGAGATTTGATGACAGTTTTTCAAATTCACCACTTTGGGAAAAGGTGTCCTGCCGGTTTTTATAGCTGATCAGGCTCTGAAGCGCCTGAAGGGATGCGCTAAAAATAAAGGCATCTTCCACAGTGGTATAATATTCTGGAGCCTCTATAGATCTGAGCAGGGGGTTGAAGGTATCCTGCAGCAGATTGGATTTCTCAAGGGCATAGATCAGGACCCCTTGAAATTCGTCACCCTCACCCCTGAGCGGTCTCAGCATTTCTTCGACCAGAGAGGTGTTTAGACTGTGGAGGATCAGTATTTCAGATTCAACCCCTTCCACAATGCTAATTTGTTCAAAGCTTTCAAGGAACTCCGGATTAGAGTTCGGAGTTCCCAGTAATCTTATTTGATTATCCTGGAACTGTTGCGGATGCTGAAGGGAATAGGAAATCCAGGTGTCTGCATTTCCCGGAATCAAGGCGGCAGCGCGTTGTAAAGGCAATACGGGAAGTGACCCCAGCAGGGTTTGAGAAACAGCGGTGCTGTCCCTTAGATTCTGTGTGCGCTGGAGGCTAAAAGTTTGCTCACGGACTATGAAATCATAGGAAGTCCACCCCCGGGTACCTTCCGGGCCGGACACTGCATATTCCTCGGATTTCCCGCTAAAAGGGTCGGGCATGCCGCCGGTTAGTACCAGGGTAGCCATAGCCAAAGGATTGGAAGCGATCAGGGCTTTTTTCAGATTTGAAGATTCCCGGGTGGGGGCGTTTAAGAAACGGTCCAAATACGTTTTGGAAGAAGCCACCACAGGGATGTTCTGAAATTGGCTGAGATGAACACTTGAACTATCCGGGAGTTCCCAAAGGGACGCTGCTGGGTTTGACTGCTCATTTAGTGTGGTATCCGTCCCGGTCTCCAGGCCAGGAAGCAGGAGCAACCACTCTCCCGGGACTGCCAGGCTATCGGAAAGAACCACAAGGGAGCCCGAAGGGGGATCCAGCTCCAATACGGCTGCAATCGATTCCTGCCATGGGAGGGTGTCTCCCCCGGATAAGGCATTCAAAACTTCAGAATTCCGGTATTCCGAACGAAACAGTTCGGTATTGTTAATTTTTAGTACCATTTCGGCAGAACCCGGGACGAGTTCCTCAGGTTCCATCCGTTCAGGCAAGCCCGGGGTACAGGAAATAATTAAAAGCGTACTGATGTAAAGGAATATCCTAAATGCACTCATCGCTGGGGTATCTAACCGCAAAAGTACTATCTAGTAGTTGAATTTCAACTGTTCCTCTTTTAATCTGAAACTTTTTCGGTGGTAGGGCGTGGGGCCGTATTTGAGCAAAGCACTGCGATGTGCGCGGGTAGGATAGCCTTTATTATTCGCCCATTCGTATTCCGGGTGCATGTCATGAAGCTCCCGCATCAGGCTATCCCGGGAGGTTTTGGCCAGGATGGAAGCGGCCGCAATATTCAAAAACCGACCATCTCCGCGAATCAGGCATTGATGCGGGATTGCTTTATAAGGTTTAAAGCGGTTTCCGTCTACCGCAATGGCTTCAGGTTCGATTTGCAACTGATCAAGCGCCTGATGCATGGCCAGGATGGAGGCGTTGAGGATATTTATCCTGTCTATAGATTCGGGGGATACGTGAGCGATTCCATAAGCTACTGCGGTTTCCCGTATCAGGGAGGCGAATTCCTCTCTTTTTAAGGTTGACAGTTTTTTGGAATCGGTCAGAAAAGGATGTGTAAAACCATCTGGCAGGATGACCGCAGCAGCGGTAACCGGACCGGCCAGACAACCTCGTCCAGCTTCATCGGTGCCTGCTTCCAGAAGGTCACTGTGGGTCGTTTTTAGCATATTTTTAGGGTTTCCCCTCTCAAATCAGTCCACACGGAAGACAAAAACCTCAGAACTGGTCACATTTCCGGCCGTATCTTCTGTGGCCACTTTCCAGAAATAGGTATTCCCGCTTTGTACGTCCGTTTCCAGGGTGGTGCCTGTAATTCCGGATTCAAGCACAGGAGGCGGATTCTCGGAGCCGAACGATACGGTATAGCTGCTGATGTCGTTATCTACGTCACTGCCGCTCCATTCCAGAACTACCGAGGTGGTGGCGCTAAGCGTTGCCCCCCGAGTGGGCGCTATGGCCTGAGCGGGAAACGGGGCATAATTACTGATTCCGAGACCCGCATTGTAAAAACGCCATGTAGGGCTGCTGGCCGTTTCCGTGGTGCCATTGGCCCGGGAAACCACAAACCATTCGTAAGGAACGCCTCTGAGCAGTACAATCGGTGTGGAGGATTCTGTACTACTGGTCAGGGAAGAGGCTCCTGTATTGAGGTTCCGTAAGTTCACCTGGTAACTGTCGGTATTCTGGGAGTCATTCCACTCAAAAACTATCCGGCTTTGAGTCGGGTTGATTACCTCTCCTTCTGTACACTCCTCATTGTTGTCGGGAAAAATAAGGGTGGTTGCCGAAGGTGCAGGGACCGGATCGGGATTACCCCCGCCGTCGCCTCCTCCATTTCCATCACTCCCACCACCACAGGATAAGAGGACTATGGTACTTCCTGCCAGCAGGAATTTTGGTATAAAATATAATTTTCTCATCGTTTGATGATTTTATAACTGTGCAATTGTTCCTGGTGGGTCACGTTCAACAGATATACCCCCCGCGCGTATTGGTCCATATTGATTTTAACCTCTCCGCCCGTAATAACTAACTCCTTGTTTAAAAGGCTGCTACCACTGATCGAAAACATGCGTATGCGAATTTTTGAACCGTCCTCAGCCGGAACAAACACCCTTAAATCGCCGCTATCAATCGGGTTTGGCAGGGCTATGGGTGCTTCGGTCAGGGTTATGGATTGCGTATAAACCCCCTGGCATTCCTGGTCTGTACGCACCTCCAGCTGATTAACAGGCTGGTCCAGTTTCAATGTGATGCTGGAGGCACGGGTCTGGTAACGCTGCCCGTTTAAGAGAATACGGTACTCTTTACCCCCGCTCAGATCCAAAGTAATCTCTTTGCTGAGGGTGCTGACCTTTCCACTGACGGATAAATCTTCCGGTTGGGGGACCTCCAGGTCATAGCAGATCTCAAAATCGGGTTCTCTATCCACGTTCAGACACACGGTATAGGTTCCGGAGCTCAGATTGTCAAAAGCGGTGATACTGTTAAAGGTTTGGGTGATATCCGCTCCACTCCCCGTCAGAGTGGCTATATAATCCAGGTTTTCAGTAGCTTCCACGGTAATTCTTCCGTTATTGCTGGAGCGGCAGCTTTCCCCTTCGGTTTGTACCAGAAAATTCGTCCCCGGGAGCGTAAAGACAGGACAGCCATCCAGACCCACGACAACCCCTGATTCGGTGCCCGGGCAATTGTCAAGATCATTTGGAACCCCATCATTGTCTTCATCTGAGTCGCAAACATCCCCAATACCATCTCCGTCGGCATCTTCCTGTCCGGGGTTGGCTGTTTTCGGACAGTTGTCATCTAAATCGGGAACGCCGTCATTGTCGTCATCCGGATCGCAGACATCTCCGAGGCCATCCCCGTCCGTGTCCGCCTGATCTTCGTTGGCCACTAAAGTGCAGTTGTCATTAACATCTAAAATGCCATCATTGTCATCGTCTTCATCATCTTCAAAACCGGTAAGACCCAGGTCATCGATAACCACGCCTTCCTGATTTATAAGGGCATCTGCATCAAAGACGAAACGGAAAATGACATTGGTTTCTCCGCTTAAGTCCATTTCACCCAAGGCGGCATTGGCGACAAAGTCATAGGCGTATTCCGTAAGGGTGGCATTGGTGCCTGTCCATTGAGCCCCAGGACAGTTCTGGCAGTCATCGGCCGCTCCCGAACTCTCATTGGTCCGATCGCTGGTGTACCAGTTGGGTTGACTGTTCACCGAGCCCAAAACGCTCCAGGTACTTCCTTCATCTGTCGAATACTGCACGTAGGCAACGTCGAAATCCTGCTCCAGGTCATAGGCCATCTGAAACCTGAGCACAGGGGCCAGAGTTTCGGTAAGGTCGTAACATTTGGTAAAGAGGTAAGCTTTAACCCCGTCCGGGTGGTTTCCGTCCAGATTCGTGCCGTATACTTCGGACCCCGATGCCGCCTGGTTTAAGACCGACCCCGAAGGAACACCCTTTTCCCAGAGTTGTCCATCAATTCCTTCATTAAAAGTCAGAAGTTCTGTACCCGATCCTTCAAAATTGTTTATTTCGTTAGGCGCTTCGGGTGCATTGATATATAAAATATGAGTGATCTCATTGTTGTCCGCAAAGGCATCCCCAGCCACCCACACGTTCACCTGAATCTGCGCTTCCCCAATCTGGGAAATACGTACATCGGGAAGTTCAAAACTCGCCGACTCCCCATTCTGCAGATTAACTGTTCGTTCCAAGGGTGTGGGGTCCCCGTTTATGGTATATTCAATTTGTACCGTAGTTATGGGATTGATTCCTTTATTCTCAATGGTGATCTGTGGTGTAAAACTACCGCAAAGTACGGCCCCGTTGGGGGGACTCAGGCTCAATAAGCGAACGTCGTTATCCGGGACCTGGACCGGGATGGGCGACTGCCAGACACCACGGCCGTAGGTACTCGCGGTGATAGCTTCGTCATCGAGTGTGATTTCCAGATCGCTCACCGCTGTATTTGGCAGGCCCTGAAAATAGGGTTCCCATTCAGGCGCAGCGCCATTGGCTTCGGCCTCTGCAATAATGGCGTCGTCTATGCGGTATACCCCGAGGTTTGTACCCACATAAATGGGGTTTTCTGTATGCCGGCCCTGATGTGCTATGGCAAAAAGAGCCTGATCTTCAGGTAAGTCAAAGGTCAGGTCAATTGCACTCCCGGCCTCTCCGTTCGGTAAAACAGGTATTTTCCAAACCTTGCGTTCCGTATTGCTCAACTGTGTGCTTTGGCGTATCCCAACCCGTAAAGAAGTAATGACATATATGGCGGAACCATCATCGGTATCCACGGCGATATCAGAAACTACAAAATCCGCATCAAAAAAAGTGCTGAAGGTGGCCCCCCCATCATCACTGCGAAAAATAAAGGCACCCTCTGCGGCATATAGTACTTCCGGATTGGTGGGGTCTACAATGAGATCTTCCAAAACCCTGCCATCCTGAGTGCCTCCAAAATTATTGGTCGAAATCTTTTCCCAACTGTTGCCCACAAGTTTATACACCCCGTCAAAACCGCTGTATACTGAACCGTCTGACCCAATGGCCAGGGGAGTGATCCAGTTTCCGCTGATCGGGTTACCATTGCCGTCCCGGGGGCGGCCCACAAACCCGATCGATTGCCCGGAGTCCGAGGAAATGTTTAAAGAACCCCCATTTTGAGTAAACCCGTAGACGATATTGTCGTTGTTCGGATCGATGACGTTGTCCATACCATCCCCATCATGGTAGTTGTTCCAGTTTCCCTGATTGAGGATCTGCCCTCCGTTGTCCTGCAAGCCCCCAATCATTTTTGTAGCGTCTTTGGGGGAAACTGTCAGTTTGTAGAATTGGCCGATAGCCATTCCATTGGTTTGATCCGTAAAAGTACTTCCCTCATTATCAGAGGTGTAAATTCCACCATCCGTACCCGTAAATAACGTTCCGTTAAAAAATTTCAGGGTATGGATGTCTGCATGGGTGTAGGACTCATCATTGATAAACCACTCGTTGAGTTTGAACCATGAGTTTCCCTTTTTGGTACTCTTCCAAATATTCAGGCAGCCCATATAGAGCTCATTAGCATTGGTTGGAGAAACTTCCAGGGCCAGGTCAAACCAGGCCTGGGAAGATTCCATAATATTGGTGGTATTCGGACTTTCCTCAAAGGTCATCCCACTGTTTTCTGATCTGTAGAGGCCCTGGTAAGTAAAGTTTTGGGCACTCGTATTGGCCGCCAGCACATAGAGGAAGTCCGGGTCGGCAGGGGTTACCCCGAGTACAACCCTGCCCGCAGAAGTGGGGAGGACCTTATTCTCGGATTCGACCTCCATTTGTGCAAAGGTTACACCCCCATCGGTCGTCCTGTAAAAAACGCTGTTGTTGCCGCCCCCCCCGATATGGGCATTGTCCACGGCATATACCGTATTCGGATCGCCGGGTTTCAATTTGAAATCGGATATATACCCTGAACGTAGGTTTTCAAAAGTAGCCCCTGAATCAGTAGATTTAAACAGGCCCCTACTCGTGCCTACCCAGATGATACTCGAATTCGTGGGGTCTATGACAACTTCGTTCATTAGCCAGTTTTCATCCGTATTGGAGGGGTTTAATCCCGTCTCATTCCAGGTCTGTCCTCCATCGGTAGATCTGAAGACACCTACACTGTAAGAATCCGCCGCGTCGTCATCTCCAGTAGTGATATAGATGATATTGGAGTTATTCGGGTCGATGGCAATTCCTGAAACTCCGATTTGAGGAAAGTCATCGAATAGGTTTGTCCAGCTCCCTCCTGCATTGGTCGATTTCCATATCCCCCCCGCAGGCGCACCCACGTACCAGATATTCGGATTGTTGGGGTCTACCGCAACGGCATTCAATCTGCCTGTTCCGGGAAGTCTTCCGGAAAAAACCCCTACGTCTGTCGGACCAATCGTATTCCAGTCAGCCGCCGGATTTGCATCTTTACCGGAAAGATTTTGTTTGGACTTCCAGCTGTCCCATAGCTGTTTGGAAGTCGGAAGGTTTCCCTGCGAATCTGCGAGATAGCTCCAATAGTGCTCCCAGCGCTTAATCGGTTTATACCCGCTTCCTTTTCGGGTCACATCCCGATCTTTCCAATAGGACTGAACCCGATCCTGAAATTTATATAGATTTACCTTTTTTCCGGCATTATTTGAAATGAGGGGGGAGGATCCGTCTTCGTATTGAAGGCTCAGGATTTTTGGGTCGGTTTGTGAATAAAGAAATCCTGCCGCCATCAGGCAGCAGAACACGAGAATACGGGTCATACCAACTTTTTTGTAAAGATGCTTAAAAATGCGGAGTTTTTCAACTTTTAACGAGTATCTAAAGCCTGAGATAGTATGGAGAGAATATATACTCCCAGAGCCTGAAGGCGGGGTGAAGTTACCCGAAATCTTAGCCGCTTGAATCTGAACAAAAAAAGTACCTTTGCCCTGAAAATATCCTTTATGCGGCTCTTATCCGTTTTCTTGTTGGTCATGTTTGCGCTGCCCGTATTGGGTCAGCGGGAACTCCCTCAGTCAAAAAAGGACATTGATACGACGAAGCTCAAAGAGCGCATGGCCCGGGGGGCTGCAATGAAGGACCCCACGGATACCCTGACCATTGAAGATTATAAGATTATATCTTTCGCAGGGGATACGACCTATTTAGATACTACCCTTACAATTCACAAGGACTACAAATACAATTACCTCCGCCGGGACGATTTTGAATTGATGCCGTTTTCAAATGTCGGACAACCCTATAACCGTCTGGGCGTCAATCTCAATAAAATCAAATGGTATCCTCAGCTGGGAGCCCGGGCCAGACATTTTAATTACTACGAGACTGAAGACATTTCGTATTATAACGTGGCGACACCCATGACGGAGTTATTCTTTAAAACCACTTTGGAAAGGGGTCAGCTCCTGGACGCCATGCTGACTTTCAACACTTCGAGGAGGCTTAATATATCTATTGCCTACAAAGGCTTTCGTTCTGATGGAAAATACAGGGAAGATGAGATGAATTCCGGGAATTTCAGGACTACCGTCAGTTATCAAACCGACAATGAGCGATACCGTATGCGGGCCCATTATGCCAGTCAGGACATTGAGGGACAGGAAAACGGGGGACTTCTGGATAAGGAAAGGCAGTTTGAGTCCGGGGATTCGGATTTCTCAGATCGCTCTTCTGTAGACGTTCGGTTCCGGGACGTCACCAACCGGGTCAATGGGAAGCGCTATTTTCTGGACCATCAATTGCGTCTGCTCGGAGGGGGCAGGGACAGCCTTTCTCGCCGGGGGAGTTTGAGTTTAGGGCATCATTTCGAATATGAATCCAAGTATTATCAATACCGACAGGCGGACAATACCAATGAATATTTTGGGGAGCTGATCTTTCAACCTGTAGATGATCAGGCTTTTATAAAAACCTATTACAACCAACTTCGCCTCGGATTCAAAAACAAGGTGATCGGCGATCTTCAGGCCAAGGTTAGCCTTTACAGTTACAGTTACTATTTCAAGAGTATACTCCAGACTCCGGGCGGGGTGATCCCCAATCGCCTAACGGGAGAGGAATTGGTGGCAGGAGCCGCCTGGGATAAAGATTTGGGCGCTTTCCGAATTCAGGCTGAAGGGGGGGTTGGGGTTTCAGGAGACCTTGCCGGATCCTATCTCGACGCGTCGGTTTATGTCCCCCTCGGGGAAAAGCACAATTTTTCGGCAGGCATTCACCATTCCGCGCGGAAACCGAATTTTAATTTCCTGCTCTATCAGTCAGATTACCTGAATTACAACTGGGATAATAGTGCGGTTTTTGAAAATGAACAGGTACAGAGTCTTTATGCGCGATTCAATTCCAAGACCTGGGGGATTCTGGAAGGACAGCTCAGCTCTGTGGAGAATTATTCCTATTTCAGATCCACGGCGGATGCTGAGGCCATTGAACAAGGCGAGGAGCGAAGCTTTATCCGCCCGTTTCAGGAAGGGGAGCGGATCAACCATTTGAGAATTAAGTATGAGAAGGAATTTAAGTGGCGTAAATGGGCGCTGAACAATACTTTGTTGTATCAGCAGGTAGATCAGCCGGGTAATATCCTAAACCTCCCTGCCCTGACGATGCGCAATTCACTTTATTTTTCCAGCGATGTCTTTAAAAAGGCGATGTTTATTCAGACAGGGATTACCTTTAAGTATTTTACCGCCTATTACATGGATGGGTACAACCCCATCTTAGCCGAGTTTTATACCCAGGACCGGGAAGAGCTCGGCAATTTTCCACTTTTAGATTTCTTTATCAATGCCAAGGTGCGCCAGGCTCGTATTTACTTTAAGCTCGAGCACTTCAATTCGCCCTTTTCAAACAATAATTTTTATGCCGCTCCGGACTATCCCTACCGTGATTTTGTCATTCGGTTCGGACTCGTTTGGAACTTTTTCTCCTAATCCTTACACGTTTTGCTGTCCTTTTAAAGTGCCCTCAGGAATGCCTCAGGGGACTTAAAATGCCCGGGCTTGGATTTTATTCTCAAAAAAATACTTTGTAAATATCTAAAAATCAAACGTATAAAATATTGGGAAAGATTTAAGGGATTTTTTTTCATCGGGGGTTTGTGGAAGCGAAAAAACCCCTTTATATTTGCACCCGCTTTTCGAGGGAACTGAAAGATGTTTTTAGGGGGCGAAAAAAGGAAGTTCATTGACATATTGACAAACAGCGTAGCTCTCTCTGATTTTGACGATAGAGAGAGCATGTACAAAAGAATAACAACATCCGTCAATTTAACGTTCAGGGATAAAGACCTGGACCGAGTTAGTTGAGAATTTGGAATTGTGGAGTTTTGGATAAGTCTTGTTTTACGAGGCGATATATTTAAAGACTACGATGAAGAGTTTGATCCTGGCTCAGGATGAACGCTAGCGGCAGGCCTAACACATGCAAGTCGAACGGTAACATGGAGAAGCTTGCTTTTCTGATGACGAGTGGCGCACGGGTGCGTAACGCGTATAGAACCTACCCTTTACAGGGGGATAGCCCGGAGAAATTCGGATTAATACCCCATAGTACTATTTAGAGGCATCTTTAGATGGTTAAAGAGATTCGGTAGAGGATGGCTATGCGTCCTATTAGTTAGTAGGTGAGGTAACGGCTCACCTAGACTTCGATAGGTAGGGGCCCTGAGAGGGGGATCCCCCACACTGGTACTGAGACACGGACCAGACTCCTACGGGAGGCAGCAGTGAGGAATATTGGACAATGGTCGAGAGACTGATCCAGCCATGCCGCGTGCAGGAAGACTGCCCTATGGGTTGTAAACTGCTTTTTTACGGGAAGAATAATGCCCACGTGTGGGCAGATGACGGTACCGTACGAATAAGGACCGGCTAACTCCGTGCCAGCAGCCGCGGTAATACGGAGGGTCCGAGCGTTATCCGGAATTATTGGGTTTAAAGGGTCCGCAGGCGGACCAGTAAGTCAGGGGTGAAAGTTTGCGGCTTAACCGTAAAATTGCCTTTGATACTGCTGGTCTTGAGTTGCGGTGAAGTGGCCGGAATATGTGGTGTAGCGGTGAAATGCATAGATATCACATAGAACACCGATTGCGAAGGCAGGTCACTAACCGCCGACTGACGCTGATGGACGAAAGCGTGGGGAGCGAACGGGATTAGATACCCCGGTAGTCCACGCCGTAAACGATGGACACTAGCTGTCGGGCCTTTTTGGCTCGGCGGCCCAGCGAAAGTGATAAGTGTCCCACCTGGGGAGTACGTCGGCAACGATGAAACTCAAAGGAATTGACGGGGGCCCGCACAAGCGGTGGAGCATGTGGTTTAATTCGATGATACGCGAGGAACCTTACCAGGGCTTAAATGTAGTGTGACAGGGGTAGAGATACCTTTTTCTTCGGACACATTACAAGGTGCTGCATGGTTGTCGTCAGCTCGTGCCGTGAGGTGTCAGGTTAAGTCCTATAACGAGCGCAACCCCTACCGTTAGTTGCCAGCATGTAAAGATGGGGACTCTAACGGGACTGCCGGTGCAAACCGAGAGGAAGGTGGGGATGACGTCAAATCATCACGGCCCTTACGTCCTGGGCTACACACGTGCTACAATGGCCGGTACAATGAGCAGCCACGTCGCAAGGCGGAGCGAATCTAAAAAACCGGTCACAGTTCGGATCGGGGTCTGCAACTCGACCCCGTGAAGCTGGAATCGCTAGTAATCGGATATCAGCCATGATCCGGTGAATACGTTCCCGGGCCTTGTACACACCGCCCGTCAAGCCATGGAAGCCGGGAGTGCCTGAAGTCCGTCACCGCAAGGAGCGGCCTAGGGCAAGATCGGTAACTAGGGCTAAGTCGTAACAAGGTAGCCGTACCGGAAGGTGCGGCTGGAACACCTCCTTTCTAGAGAGCTTTTCGTGAAGCAACTTGTTATAAGAGACTTTTACAAGGAGAATTTTTAATTGACCGGGCCAGGTTTTTATCTTTGAATGGACTGAAGATTTGAAGGATGTTGTTAGCTGTTTGTCATTATTATTAAATAGAGTTAGCAGTAGTTAGTGGGTGTTTAACTGCACACTGGAGACTGAGAGCTTTACACTGTAAATAGTCTCATAGCTCAGCTGGTTAGAGCGCTACACTGATAATGTAGAGGTCGGCAGTTCGAGTCTGCCTGAGACTACTGTAGTAGCGCTTGGGCGTTATTAAGCGTATATGTTCATTAAAAAAGTATTGGAAATTCTGGAAGTTGAGTACCCATTAACTGCCGGCAGGCAAGTAAGCGATGCCGACTGACAGAGAAGGGGAATTAGCTCAGCTGGCTAGAGCGCCTGCCTTGCACGCAGGAGGTCATCGGTTCGACTCCGATATTCTCCACTGATTTGATTGTTTGACACCGACCGCGGATTCCCTAAAGAGTCCATCAAAGGTTGGTTTAGATCAGCAACGTTCATTGACATATTG
>CAVPWF010000002.1:560000-1305000 GCA_963709465.1 uncultured Flavobacteriaceae bacterium
AATTCCTCATTTTTCAATCGGATCAATGCCTGTCTGTATTCTTCAGGGAATACCTTCACAAACAGGGGAAGGTAGTGTTCCCAATTTTCCAGGATGCGCTGGGCCAGAGGACTCAGCGTTTTGTTGTAATGGCTTTCCACCAGTTTGCGGAGCCCTTCGATGTCCTCGGAATCTTCAACGGGTAATAAAACAATAGATTCGCTATTGCATTTGCGTCGAAAATCACCTTTCGAATCAAGCACATACGCGATGCCACCACTCATCCCGGCCCCGAAATTACGCCCGGTATTCCCGAGGATTACAGCTATACCCCCGGTCATGTATTCACATCCGTGGTCGCCTATACCCTCAACAACGGCAATAGCCCCGGAGTTTCGGACACAAAAGCGTTCCCCGGCCTTCCCGTTTATATAGGCCTCTCCTGACGTAGCCCCATAAAGGCAAACATTCCCTGTTATAATGTTCTCTTCCGGCCTGAAGGTAGAGCCTTCAGGCACTTTTAGCACCAGGTGGGCTCCGCAGAGCCCTTTTCCAAAGTAATCATTGGCATTGCCGTTGACCACCATCGTCAGGCCTTTGGTGGCGAAGGCCCCAAAGCTTTGCCCGGCAGAGCCTGTGAAATTTAATTTCAGCGTATTTTCGGGCAGTCCTTCTTCTCCGTATATTTTTGAGATTTCATTGCTTATGATGGCACCTATAGCCCGGTCTGTATTGCAAATTTTCAGGTCGAGGACTGTTTTTTCCTTTCTGAATAGCGCCGGGTGGGCGCTTTCGATGATACCGAATTCTATGGATTCCAAAATGCGGTGTTTCTGAACTTCCGTATTGTGCAATGCCCTGTTATCGGGGACCTGTATCTCATGGAGGATAGGGCTGAGATCGATGCCGCATGCTTTGTAGTGATCCATGGCCTTATTGCGGTCCAGTTTACTGACCTGACCCACCATTTCGTCCAGTGTCCTGAACCCGAGGCTCGCCATAATCTCCCTGAGTTCCTGAGCCACATAGTACATATAGTTTACAACGTGTTCAGGCTTACCCTCAAACTTTTTTCGAAGTTCAGGATCCTGGGTGGCGATGCCCACAGGGCAGGTGTTGAGATGGCAAACACGCATCATCACACAACCTGAGGCCACTAACGGGGCCGTGGCAAATCCGAATTCTTCGGCGCCCAGGAGGCATGCAATGGCGACATCCCGACCCGTTTTCAGTTGACCGTCGCACTCCAGGACCACACGGTTTCTAAGGTCGTTCATGACCAGCGTTTGCTGGGCTTCGGCAATACCGAGTTCCCAGGGCAACCCCGCGTGTTTTAAAGAGGTAAGTGGAGAGGCCCCTGTACCCCCGTCATGGCCAGAGATCAGAATCACATCGGCCATGGCCTTGGCCACCCCGGCAGCGATCGTTCCTACACCTACCTCGGATACCAGTTTTACATTAATCCGGGCGGCACGATTGGCAGCTTTTAGGTCGTAAATCAGCTGAGAAAGATCTTCTATGGAGTAGATATCGTGATGTGGAGGGGGTGAAATCAGCCCGACATACGGGGTAGAGTTACGGGTACGTGCGATCTCCGGATTTACCTTCGGCCCCGGGAGCTGTCCGCCCTCCCCGGGTTTGGCGCCCTGCGCCATCTTTATCTGTATTTCGGCCGCATGGGTGAGGTAATTCGAAGTAACCCCAAAACGTCCCGAGGCCACTTGCTTGATGGCACTATTGCGCCAATCTCCTCCACGCGTGCGGTAAAAGCGCTGTGGATCTTCCCCTCCTTCCCCGGAATTGCTTTTGGCGCCAATCCGGTTCATGGCAATAGCCAGGTTTTCATGGGCCTCTTTACTTATAGAGCCATAGGACATCGCTCCGGTCTTAAAACGTTTTACCAGTTCGGTCCAGGGTTCTACCTCCTCCAGGGGAATGGGATCCAGATTGGTGAATTCAAACATTCCCCTGAGGGTCATCAGTTGCTCGGATTGTTCATTGACTAAACGGGCGAAATCCCTGTACGTTTCCGGTTCGCCCAAGCGGACGGCTTTCTGGAGCAGCGCAACACTCAGGGGGTTAAATTGATGCTTCTCTCCATTGCGCCGCCAGCGGTAATCCCCCCCAATTTCCAGTTCCATTGCTCCCGGGATATCCGCACTGTCAAACGCTTTCAGGTGGCGTCGGGCGATTTCTCTTTCCAGTTCATACAGGCCGATCCCTTCAATACGACTTGGGGTATTGGGGAAATAGCGCATGACCAGATCCGTCTTTAAACCCAGACACTCGAACAGCTGGGAGCCCCGGTAGGAATTCATCGTTGAGATCCCAATTTTGTTCATAACCTTCAGGATTCCTTTGCCCACCGCTTTGTTGTAGTTGGCTATGGCCTGATCAAAAGTGCATTGGGGTAGATAACCCTGTTCTATTTGTTGGGCAATTATCTCATTGACCAGATAGGGATTGACGGCACTTGCCCCAAAACCAAAGAGGAGTGCAAAATGATGTACTTCCCGCGGCTCAGCCGATTCTACGATAATACTCAGACCCGAGCGTTTGCGAAGTCTTTGCAATCCGCTATTGACATAAGAACAGGCCAGAAGGGCGGGAATAGGTGCCTGGTGCTGATCGGTATTCCGGTCGGAGAGGATAAGGATGCGAACCCCGCGGTTCACAGCATCAGTGGCTTCTTTCAGCAGTACTTCCAGGGCTTCTTCCAATCCGTTAAGACCCCTGGCGGCCTCGTAACGCATAGGAATCGACAGGATCTTAAAATCTGGCCGTTTTCCAAACCGCTTTATCTTATCGAGATCCTCTTTGGAGATGACGGGGTTGTGAATCTTTAGTTTATGGCAGTGCTCAGGGGTCAGGTCAAAAATGTTGTGATCACTTCCCAGGGTAAGGCTGATATCACAGATCAATTCTTCCCTGATACCATCCAGGGGCGGGTTGGTCACCTGGGCAAAGAGCTGTTTGAAATAATTATAGAGCAGTTGCGGACGATTCGAAAGCACGGCAACAGGCGTATCCGCCCCCATCGATCCTATAGGTTCTTTTGCTTCCCGGGCCATGGGCAAAACGATATTCTGAATTTCTTCCTGCGTGTACCCAAATGCTATTTTTCGTTTTGAAAGCGTCACCTTATCTTCCTGAAGCGGTGCTTTGCTATACGGAATATCTTTGAGCTGGATCAGGTTCTCCTTCAGCCAGTTTTCGTAGGGCAACTTGCATGCAATTGCTTCTTTGACTTCCTCATCGTTTATGATCCTGCCTTCCTCCATGTTTACCAGAAACATCCTCCCTGGCTCCAACCTGCCGTGAAGGGCAACATTCTCAGGGGCAATATCAAGCACGCCTGTTTCGGAAGACATGATCACATACCCATCTTTGGTCACGGTATACCGAGAGGGTCTGAGGCCGTTGCGGTCGAGGACGGCCCCGATGTAGTTCCCATCGGTAAATGGAATGGATGCCGGGCCATCCCAGGGTTCCATAAGGCAGGAATTGAATTCGTAGAATGCTTTTTTAGAGGGAGACATGTCCTGATTTTTTTCCCAGGCTTCAGGGACGAGCATCATCATTACCTCTGGCAGTGACCTCCCACTCATAAGCAGGAGTTCCACCACCATATCCATTGTGGCTGAATCCGATTTTCCAGGAAGCACCACAGGGAGGATTTCTTTCAGGTCTTCCCCAAACCACTCGCTGGCCATGATCTCTTCCCGCGAAAACATCCTTGAAATATTACCTCTTAGGGTGTTGATCTCACCATTGTGGCACATATAGCGGAAGGGTTGGGCCAGATCCCATGTCGGAAACGTATTGGTTGAGAACCGCTGATGCACCAGGGCAAGGCGTGTGACTACTCGGGAATCCTGCAGATCCAGGTAGTACTTTCGGATATCCAAGGGCATCAGGAGCCCTTTGAAGATGATGATTCGGGTGGAAAGGCTTGGCAAATAGAAATAGTTGCGCTCTGAAAGTCTTGAATTCGCAATGGCGTGCTCTGCTCTTTTACGGGCAATGAACAGGGTCCTTTCCAAATGGAGTGTATCCTTTGGTGTGAAAAGGGGCTGAATAAAAACTTGTTTTACGTGAGGTTCAGTCTCTGCTGCGATCCGACCAGGTATACTCCTGTCTACAGGTACATCGCGCCAACCCAGTACCTTGAGTTCAGCTTTCTGACAGCTCTCCTCAAAAACGCGAATACAATAAGCCTGCTGATTGGCGCTGGGTGGGAGGAAAACATTTCCCGTGGCGTATCCTCCCGGATTGGGCAGGTCAAAATCGCACACCTCTTTTAAAAATCCATGTGGGATATCGATCAGAATACCTGCTCCATCGCCGGTTTTTCCATCGGCGCTCACAGCGCCGCGATGTTCCAGTTTTTCAAGGATGTCCAGTGCCTTGTGGATAATATCATTCGAAGTGATGCCCTGCAGGCTGCAGATAAATCCCGCCCCGCAATTTTCGTGTTCGAATTCCGGTAAGTACAATCCTTGTTTTCTCATATTTTGTAGCTGAACGCATCCCTTTTCCAAGCCCGTTAACGATGAAGGAATACTTACAAAATATCGAAAACAAATGATATAATTCAATGATTAAGCCGTTTAGATAAAAGAAATGCAGACTTATTAAATAATCCTTGAATTATTGTCAAAAACTTATTTTTGACAATCTGATTTTGGAGAGTCCGAAAGTCGCATTGAAAAAGGGAAAGAATCCAAAGGCTGCTTAAAGTAGTGGCCACCTCAAATTAGACATTGAATTATCGGATTTACCTGCTTTGGAAATAAGGAAGGTTGTGACATCATGGAGAGGTCTGAATCAGGAACCAATTGTAAAAGTCTTCAGCATCCCTTTTTCGCTTGTATTGGGCACTTCTGAAATCAGGACGTATGTACCGGGTGTAAGTTCGGCTTCAAAGTACAAAACACTCCCTGCCGGTGCATCATTTGTACCACCCAGGAAAGTAAAGCCCTCAGGCATTGTAGAGCTCATAAGCCCGGTAGGAGTGGCCCAATTGATCCAGGCCTCGAGTGCTTCCAGGTCCGCCCCTTCCTCCATGCGGACAAGATTGACGTCGTGCCCTACAAAATTTCCATGCACCATTTGGTCGACATATTCAACGCGGAAAACTGTTTTCCCAGCACTTGGAGCGCCATTCCAGCTGATCCCGCTCTGCCCCCTAATGTCGATTTGAATGTTGAACTCCGGTGGTCTTAACCCGCTGTCCTGCTCCGAAACAATTAACTCCCTCGCCATTCCCATAGAGGTGTGGAAGCGGCCGTCCGGCATGCGGACATAGCATTCCATGATATAGTAACCCGGATCCAGTTTAACTGTAGTGACGGCCGTTTTACCTGGCGAGATCAGCCCGGTACCGCCGGAAAAGACTACCTGGGAAAACCACTCCGGTAAGGCGCCAAAGGCTCCCATAGCTTCCTCGTTCTTCCCCTCCATTATAAATTGCATTCCGGCTTCAAATGCCGGTGCGACTTCCGCCAGGGTATTCTCAATGGTCGCCCCTTCCGGATACTTGTCGAGTAAAATGAAGTGGGGCTCTGTAGACAGGTTCTTATATACGAAAGTGTTCCAGCCAGACGGAATGGTGTCAGGGCCGAAAAACTCCATGGACCTGGTGGTAACCTGAATTTGAGCGGGTTCAATTTCTTGGGCGGTGCCGGGTTCGGATTTTTCTTTGGGTTCCTGCCTGCAGGAGGTGATTCCAAGCAGCAGTGCAATCGCGGTCACCCCGAATAACCGGGTAGAAGGGCAGTGTAATGGCATAGGTCAGAGTGTTTGTTTTCCACTAAATTACAGAAAAAAACATTCCTCAGGCTATGCGATTTACCCATGCAACGGGGCCGAATAATCGCTGTTATTTATTGAGGATACTCCGTGAAATCACAATTTTCTGAATCTCGGAAGTACCTTCATAAATCTGGGTTATTTTGGCATCCCGCATCATACGCTCTACATGGTATTCCTTGACATACCCATTGCCTCCATGAATCTGGACGGCTTCCACAGTGGTTTCCATTGCCACCTGGGAGGCGTATAGCTTAGCCATAGCCCCTGATAAATCGTAGTCATTCCCCTGGTCTTTATCTACGGCAGATTTATAAACCATAAAACGCGCAGCCTGGATCTGGGTATGCATGTCGGCCAGTTTAAAGGCGATGGCCTGGTGATTGCAGATTTCGGTGCCAAAGGCTTTGCGGACTTTTGAATATTCTAAAGCGAGTTCATAAGCTCCTGCGGCAATACCCAGTGCCTGGGCTGCGATTCCGATACGCCCCCCGGCCAGGGTTTTCATGGCGAATTTAAATCCAAAACCATCATCTCCAATCCGGTTCTCCTTGGGCACTTTAACATCGGTAAACATCAGGGAATGGGTGTCACTCCCGCGAATTCCCATTTTTTGCTCCTTCGGGCCCAGTTCAAAGCCTTTCATGCCTTTTTCGACGATCAGGGCATTGATTCCCTTATGCCCTTTTTTTACATCGGTCTGTGCAATCACCAGATACACCTCAGCCGAGGCGCCATTGGTTATCCAGTTTTTGGTCCCATTGAGCAAATAATGGTCCCCCTTATCGATTGCCGTAGTTTTCTGAGAGGTGGCATCGCTGCCGGCCTCGGGTTCCGAAAGACAGAAGGCACCGATTATTTCACCGGTAGCCAGGCGTTTGAGGTATTTTTCTTTTTGTGCTTCCGTCCCGAAGGTTTCCAAACCCCAGCAAACGAGCGAATTGTTAACTGAGACAACCACAGAGGAAGAGGCGTCTACCTTTGAGAGTTCTTCCATGACCAGCACGTAGGAAAGTGTGTCCATCCCACTTCCTCCATAGGAAGGGTCCACCATCATCCCCATAAACCCGAGTTCCCCCATCTGCTGAATTTGCTTTTTGGGAAACTGCTGTTTTTCATCCCTTTCAATAACGCCGGGGAGTAATTCCGTCTGGGCAAAATCCCGTGCGGCTTGTTGAATCATCCGATGCTCTTCGGTCAAAGTAAAATCCATAGGTAGAATCGCTTTTAAATAAGGGATACAAATATACGGCCAGATTCTAACTATATCAATACTGCTCGTGCTTTCCTCTTTAGGGAGCGTCCGGCTTTAGTGGAGGTGTATGAGAAGCCCGATGAAATGCTTTTAAAGCTCCCCAATATTTCTATATTTGTTAGACTTCGCATAGTCTAATCCCCGGGTTTTTCAATCCTTTTTGGGCTGGTTGGGTCTCGATGCGACGAATAAAACGAATAATTCGCCTCCAATTATGGTAATGAAAGAACTGCTTGAGCGCTTTGAGAATAAGGCTCCTGAAATTGTATTCCACTGGAACGATCCGGAAACAGAGGCGGAAGGATGGACGGTGATCAACTCCCTGAGGGGAGGTGCTGCCGGTGGGGGCACCCGTATGCGGGAAGGACTGGATATGAATGAAGTTCTTTCCCTGGCCAAAACCATGGAAGTGAAATTCACGGTTTCCGGCCCGCCCATCGGGGGTGCTAAATCCGGAATTAACTTCAGCCCGGAAGACCCCAGGAAAAAAGGGGTATTGGAACGCTGGTACGGAGCGGTTTCTCCCTTGCTGAAGAACTATTACGGTACAGGGGGCGACCTGAATGTGGATGAGATCCATGAAGTGATTCCCATTACTGAGGATGCAGGGGTCTGGCATCCGCAGGAAGGTGTTTTTAACGGTCATTTCAGACCCAGTGAGGCGGACAAAATAAACCGGATCGGGCAATTGCGAATGGGGGTCATAAAAGTCCTCGAAAGCGATGTTTACTCTCCGGATCCCTCCCGGAAATATACCGTAGCGGATATGATTACCGGTTTTGGTGTGGCTGAAGCCGTACGCCATTATTACGAAATACACGATGGAAGCGTTAAAGGCAAGCGCGCCATAGTACAGGGTTTTGGTAATGTAGGCGCTGCGGCTGCCTTTTATCTCTCTAAAATGGGGGCATTGGTGGTTGGAATCATCGACAGGCATGGAGGTGTGGTAAAAGAAGATGGATTTTCTTTTGAGGAGATTCAGACTTTTTTCAGAAAGAAGAAGGGTAATGCCCTGATTACTGAAGACATGATTCCTTTTGAAAAAATCAACGCTGAGATCTGGGAATTACAGGCCGAAATATTTGCACCCTGTGCAGCCTCACGCCTGGTGACCCGACAACAGATCAGCACCCTGATCGATACGGGTCTGGAGGTGATTTCCTGTGGAGCCAATGTACCCTTTGCCGATACCGAAATATTCTTTGGCCCTATCATGGAGTACACAGACCAGCGGGTAAGCCTGATCCCGGACTTTATTTCGAATTGTGGAATGGCCCGGGTTTTTGCCTATTTCATGGAAGGACGGGTGACTATGGAAGATACTGCTATATTTAATGACACCTCTGAGGTCATCCGAAACGCAATTTTGAATATATTTAAAGAAAATCCATCTAAACGCAACATGAGCCGCACGGCCTTTGAAATTGCACTTAAGCAGCTCGTATAATACTAAACCACTCTTTATATGGAAACCATTATTATTATCGTTTTCGTCGTAGGATACCTTGCGATTACCCTTGAACACAACCTGAAAATCGATAAACTCATCCCGGCCCTGGCGATGATGGCCATCCTCTGGGCGATCATTTCGCTGGCGCATTTACCTGTATTTGAGGTGAATACAGATCTAAAAGAACTGGAGCCCTCCCATCTGGACGAAATGTTATTGCATCATTTGGGGAAGACCGCGGAGATTCTCGTATTCCTGCTCGGGGCGATGACCATTGTTGAAATCATCGATTATTTTAACGGTTTTGCCACAATTAAAGGGTATATCCGTACCCGCAGTAAGCGGAAACTCCTGTGGTTGTTTTCGATCCTGGCTTTTGTCCTTTCGGCCATAATCGACAACCTTACAGCCACTATCGTACTTATTACCATCCTTCAGAAGGTTATCAAAGACCGGGAGACGCGCCTTTGGTTTGCCGGGCTAATAATTATCAATGCCAATGCGGGAGGGGCCTGGTCCCCCATAGGAGACGTGACCACCACCATGTTGTGGATTGCCAATAAAGTGAGTGCCTCCCAGCTGGTGATTCATGTCTTACTGCCCTCGATTATGTGCACGGTAGTTCCCACGCTCATTGCGAGCCGGTTTAAGATCTTTCAGGGCGAGATTGACGTCGATATGGAAGGGCATACTGAGAAGACTTCCAAATTCGGGCCCACGATGCTGTATCTGGGATTGGGTGCTATTGTTTTTGTTCCCTTCTTTAAGACCATCACCCATCTGCCTCCCTATGTGGGCATGATGCTGTCCCTGGCCGTAGTGGCTACTTTTGCCGAATTTTACAGCAACGCCAAATTCAGTATTTCTTCCCTGGATAAGGATACGACAGATGAAAGTGAAGCACATTCCAGCCACGGGCCGGTCCATTCTTCGCTTTCAAAGATTGAACTGCCCAGTATACTCTTTTTTCTCGGGATCCTGCTGGCCGTTGCAGCCCTGGAATCCCTGGGGTATTTATTCCATTATGCCGAATCTATGAATCAGGCGATTCCCAATACGGATGTTGTGGTGATGTTGCTGGGGCTCGGTTCCGCGGTTATTGACAATGTACCCCTGGTGGCGGCCAGCATGGGAATGTTCTCCCAGCCTTTGGACAGTCCGCTTTGGCACTTCATTGCCTATTCTGCCGGTACAGGGGGCAGTATGCTTATTATTGGTTCGGCCGCGGGGGTAGTGGCCATGGGGATGGAGAAGATTGATTTCTTCTGGTATTTGCGCAAAATTGCCTGGCTTGCCCTGGCCGGATTTCTCGCTGGAGCGCTGGTTTTTGTTCTTTTGAGAGATTTTGTTCTGCACGGATAATTAAATGACGGAAACACCGTTATTAACAGCAACATTAAGAACATCTATCTATGCTATTGTTTCAGGATGTTGTAGATGAAACCCAGCTGGGTGAATTCGCATCTGAAGAGAAAACCCTTTCTGTAATCGATCTGATTTTTAACGGGGGGACGGGGAGTATCCTTATTATTTCGGTGCTTTTCGTCATGCTGGCCGTGGCCATGTATATCTATTTTGAACGGCTTCTCGCCATTAAAGCGGCTTCGAAGATCGACAAGAATTTTATGAATCAGATTCGCGATCATATTACTGGCGGGAAAATTGAAGCGGCCAAAATCCTATGTGCCCAGACGGACAGCCCGGTCGCCCGACTCGTTGAGAAAGGCATATCCCGGATTGGAAAACCGCTGGATGATATTAACACGGCCATTGAAAATGCGGGTACCCTTGAGGTATATAAACTCGAAAAGAACGTCAGTGTGCTGGCAACCGTGGCTGGTGCTGCGCCCATGATCGGATTCCTGGGAACCGTCATCGGGATGATACTGGCTTTTCACCAGATGGCTAGCAGTGGTGGGCAAGCAGAAATGGGAGCCTTAGCTTCGGGGATTTATACAGCCATGACAACTACGGTAGCAGGTCTTGTGGTGGGTATTATCGCCTATGTTGGTTACAACCACCTGGTCAACCGCACAGATAAGGTCATTCATAAAATGGAGGCCAACGCCACGGAATTCCTCGATTTACTGAGCGAACCGGTTTAAGAACAACGTATGAAACTGAAAGGAAGGAATAAGGTTAGCCCTGAGTTCAGCATGTCCTCAATGACGGATATTGTCTTCCTGCTGCTCATATTTTTTATGCTTACGGCCAATACGCCCAATGCGCTCGATTTGCTATTGCCAAAGGCAAGAGGTAAGTCTACGAACACACAAAATGTTTCGGTTACCATTAACAAGGATTTGGAGTATTTTGTAAACAACGAGCAAATTAATAAGCAGTATATCGAAATTGAATTAAAAAAGGCACTGGAGGGTCAGGAGAAGCCGACCATTATATTGCGGGCTGAGGAGAGTGTTGCCATAAAAGAAGCCGTTAATGTTATGGATATTGCCAACCGCAATAGCTATAAAGTGATCCTTGCTGTGCGTCCGAAGTGATGCCATTGTTAGATACGAGACACAAGAAAAAATCCTTCACACTTACAACTATTCTGTTAAGTGTAGTTCTGCTTTTGCTTTTTTATATCGGTCTTACCTATATGGAACCTCCGCCGGAGAGCGGGATCACCGTTAATTTCGGCGTCATGGAATTTGGGATGGGGGATGAGCAGCCTACCGAGCCCATCCGACAACAACAGGCAGAACCTGCAGTAGAGGAGACCGAAGAGGAAGTCCTGCCCGAAGAAGCGGAGCAATTACCAGCCGAGGCCCTTCCGGAGGAAACCCCGGAAGAAGCAGTTTCTGAACCCGTACCCGAAGAGCCTGTCCTGACTCAGGAAGAGGAAGAATCCATTCGAATGCAGCAAAAAGAGGCAGAGCAGCGCCGGAAAGCGGACCAGGCTGTACGGGAGGCAAAAGCAAAAGCCGACCGCGAAGCCCGGGAGGCCCGTGAGGAAGCGGCGCGAATTGCCCGTGAAAAACAAGAGGCCGAAGCGCGTGCCCGGGAGGCACAGGAGGCTACGAAAAAAGAACTCGATGCCATGATGGGCGGCCTGAACAGCTCAGAAGGCCAGGCCGATGGCAGTGAGGGTGATGACAACCAAGCCGGGGATAAAGGAAATCCCGCAGGAGACCCGTATGCCAGTTCCTACTACGGAGGCCCGGGGAGCGGCAGCGGCGATGGCGGATATGGTCTAAAGGGGCGTTCTTTAGCCAATAAAGGGGCTGTGCAACAAGACTGTAACCAGGCGGGAACGGTAGTGGTTGAGATTGTGGTAGATCGAAACGGGAAGGTCGTGAGTGCGAAACCTGGAGTTCGCGGTACTACCAACAACGACCCCTGCCTGCTCGAGCCTGCCCGTAAAACTGCTTATTTGCACAGTTGGAAGCCCGATAGTAAGGCTCCCGACCGTCAGGTAGGCTTTGTGGTGGTCAACTTCAAACTAGGCCAGTAAACCCATGACGTATCGGGAAACCCTCGACTGGATGTTCGCCCGCCTTCCGATGTACCAGCAGCGGGGTGCCTCGGCCCTGAATGCCAAGCTCGAGACGATTCAACAGTTTTCAGCATACTTAGGGAACCCGCATCTGGACTTCCGAAGCATACATGTAGCCGGCACTAATGGAAAAGGTTCCAGCAGTCATATGCTCGCTTCCGTGTTGCAGGAGGCCGGCTATAAAACAGGACTCTATACCTCCCCCCATCTGCGGGATTTTCGGGAGCGCATCCGTGTAAATGGGAAGGTTATTTCCGAAACCTATGTTATTGATTTCATCGCCCGCCACAGGGATTACCTGGAGGCCCATTCTTTGTCATTCTTCGAATTAACCGTGGGCATGGCCTTTGAATACTTTAGTGCAGAAGCGGTGGATATTGCCGTTATTGAAGTGGGCCTTGGCGGACGCCTGGATTCGACCAATATCATAACCCCCGAAGTAAGCCTGATCACCAATATCGGGATGGACCATATGGAGTTTCTGGGGGACACGCTCCCTGAAATCGCATGGGAAAAAGCGGGTATCATCAAACCCGGGGTTCCGGTGGTAGTGAGCGAAAGCCAGGATGAGGTGGCCAATGTTTTTAAAGAGATAGCCTCCGAGCGGATGGCTCCCCTGGTTTTTGCGGATCAGCAGGACTACCCTGCGTATACTACGTCCCTTATGGGGAATTACCAAAAGCGAAATATCCGGGGGGTTCTGGCTACCCTGAGCAGCTTAGAGAAATTCCCGGTGCAGGAGGTGGATATTGCAAAGGGGCTCCTTAAAGTGACCGAAAACACAGGATTACAAGGTCGTTGGCAGACCCTCGGAGAGCACCCTCGAATTATCTGCGATACGGCCCATAACCCGGATGGGCTGGAATTGGTTTTGGAGCAGTTGCTTTCCCAGGAGTATAAAAGGCTCCACATCGTACTCGGCTTTGTAAAAGAAAAACCCCTGGAGAAGGTATTGCCCCTTTTCCCTGAAGGGGCTGTATATTATTTTGCATGCCCGGATATCCCCAGGGGCCTGGATGCTCAGATCCTCCGCCAAAAAGCCCTGGCCTATGGATTGCAGGGTGAATCCTATGCCTCTGTGGACAGCGCTTTGCAGGCCGCCCGAAAGGCCGCCGCCGCCGAGGACCTTATATTTGTGGGAGGCAGCACCTTTGTGGTCGCTGAGGTGGTTTGAAAATTTGAATAATTTCTTTTGGGAACCTAAAAACTATCCTATATTTGCAGACCCTTTACGGGCTCTTAGCTCAGTTGGTTCAGAGCACCTGCCTTACAAGCAGGGGGTCACTGGTTCGAATCCAGTAGGGCCCACATCACTCAGAAAACCCCGCAACGAAAGTTGCGGGGTTTTTGCGTTTCCGGGGAGAAAGCCAAGCCCTGCTTGAGCTTTCGGGCGTAATCCAGCCATCAAAGCCAGCGCACCGCCTGGCTCCTCGCTGCAAAAGGTCCACCGGACCTTCTGCGATCACTCGGCCCTCTATTTGCAGGAGCGGGCATGGTCTGGATCACGCCGTCAGGCGTAATCCTCACTTGGCCGTATATAATTAGAAGTCGCCAGCCGGTTACCCTCTTGCTTATCCGCTTTAGTATATTTTCAAAGGAACCAGAAGATGTTCGGATTACATATTCTTTCTTAATTCGTACTATTTTTTCAAAGAATAGACGATTTGCTATCTTAGGCCTATAAGCGGTAGAAAGTGCATAATGCACTATACACATACGTTAGTTTTCATGCCTAATATTAATTAAAATTGAAATTGCAATGAGAAAAATGCTATTACTCTTGGTTGTTATCTTAACAGCAATTAGTTGGAATGACGGCAAAGAAATTGATGCCGGATTGACCTATAATAATTTCGTAGGTGTATGGGAAAACGAGAATGACGAAACCCGTTCATTTCCAAAATGTGAAATACGGTATGAGGAAAATCGATTCTATGTTCACATATGGGGAGCATGCGTCCCTCAATATTGTGATTGGGGTGAAACTCCGAGCGAAAAATTAGATGAAAACACTACCAAGTTTGTTGTTAATTGGGATCAGGGCTTTGTTAAAAGAACTCAAATTCTAGAGCTTAAGGAAGGTAAATTGATATTGACAACGAATAGTCACTACAAGGACGATTCTGGCAGACTGGACAGTTCTATAGTCGATACTTTTACGAAGAAATAGGCACGCAAAACTAACAACGCCTATACCCCATTGCTTCCCATCGCTTGTCCTAATTTCCTATCTTAGGTTCTTATAAATCATTCCTGGATTGTCCTGGGTTTTTAAAGCAACGGGGCATACCCCGGGCCGTTAGCCTTCATTAAGACCAACCAATAACCAATGATAAATTTCTTCAGAAAAAAACGAAATCAACTTACCCAAGAGAGCAAGCTCTTAAAATATGTAAGGTATGCTATCGGCGAAATAATGCTTGTAGTAATTGGCATTCTCATCGCTTTACAAGTGAACAATTGGAACGAAAACAGAATAATCGAAAATATCAAGTCCCAGGCCTTATTAAATCTAAAAGACGATATTCTATACGATATCCGTGTCTTAAAAAACCTTGATAGTTTGTACAACGTATGGCACCTTCAAGCTGGTAAAATTTATTCGAAGCTTATTAACAGATCAATGGACCGTATCAACTCCATAGATGAATTTATCATCGGGAGGGGTTCGATGAACCATCTAACTGTCAAAACCACAACTTTTGATGAAATGGTTAATACTGGATTACTGTATAAAATTAATGACCCTCAAATATCTCAAAGTATAAATGAATATTATGAATTTGCTAAATTAGAAACTGAAAAAGTAAATTTAGACAACCAAGAATTTTACAGATATATATTGAATCAATCTGGATATGAATATATCAATATCGCTTCAAGGGTCTATAATAACGTTAATCTAGAGTATATTGATTGGGCATGGCTAAGAGATCCAAAATCTGAGCGCTATAAGAAATTTGAATCAAGAGTAGATTTTCACAGGGCCGCAATAGAAGCTGATAGATATGTAATTGGGCAATTAATAGAAAAGGCAGAAAGTGTATTAAACGTAATTGATTCTAAAATGTCTGGTGATGAAAATGCAATAAATTAACGAAAGGCTAACAAAGAACTGAGCTAAAATACAACCCTTTTCTACGCTAATTTACTTCTGTAATTCTCATCATATGGCAGGCCCGATTTGGCAATTCCAAAAGCCTGTTTAATCAGTTTATTGCTCACTGCAATAAGGGCCAGTTTTTTGCTTTTTCCCTTGGCCACAATCCGTTCATATAGTGCTTTGCATTGAGGGTTACAGAACCACTGCCTACTTCATACAGAAGTTGCCCTTGAGGATAGCCACGGTACGAATTTTGCAAGTGCCAATGGACTATATTTGGAATTGATTTCCATATCAAACACCAGCCCATGGACCCGAAATTTCGTACCGTTATCTATTTTCTCCTCGCCCTTCAGGTAGTTGCATCCCTGGTGGCCCTCAGCAGTGGTGAATTCCTTTATAAATCCGGTTCTGCGGGGATCGGGGCGTTAATCCTCTTGTTACTGGCTTCTAAAAAGGGGTTTACCACTCCGGATCTCTGGATGCTCATAGGTGCCTTTGCCTTTTCCATTGTGGGGGATTATTTCCTTTCCACTCGGGACGGGGACACCATACGGTTTGTATATGGTATTTTCTTTTTCTTCCTGGCCCATATCGGATATTTGTCGTACTCCCTCTATCAGGGTAGAATTCCCTGGAGGTTTACCGCCCTGCTTTGTGGGGGTTACCTGATCTTTTTCTTCACTTCCCTGTACCCGGGTATTGCAGACAGTGTTCTTATGTGGGCCGCCCTGGCGTACCTGTTTGTCTCGTGTTTTTCCCTGGGTGCCGCCTGGGGCATCCGCTTAAAGGGTTGGGCCAAATGGCTTTATGTTGCCGGGATTGTCCTGATCCTGTTTTCCGATACGCTGATAGCCCTGGCTGAATTCATGAAGTACGACCAATGGGACTTCCTGGTATTGCCCACGTACTACCTGGCACATATCGTCATTACCTGGTCGGTCTGGCAGCGATTCCGGTTTTCAGACGGCAGGCGTTTGACTGTTTTAAAGCAATAATTTGGTCTGTATTTTCTGAAGATTCAAAACTTAATCGTAATATTGCGATAAGAATTGAATTATGGGAGTTTCCAAGACTGAAAAGTTTACTGACCGGCAAAACCGGATTGCGGCACTGGCCAAAGGACTGGGCCATCCGGCGCGGGTGGCCATACTGGAACACTTGTTTAAAATCAGGGGATGTGTTTGTGGTGATCTGGTTCAGGAAATCGGGTTGGCCCAACCGACCATCTCCCAACATCTTAAAGAATTAAAGAACCTCGGTTTAATTAAGGGAAATGTAGAGGGAGCCAGTGTCTGTTACTGCATTGACCCGGAGCATTGGACAGAGATGAAGGGGATAATCCTCCAATTTCTGAATAACGACCTGGCCATCGCTAACCCTTGCGGGGCCCAGGGATCTGAATAAAATCGACTTAAATCAATTTCAATGAAAAACGAACAGGAATTAAAGGATTTGGTACGGGAGCGGTATGCGAAAATTGCCGGACAGGGCAAAGTTGAAAATGCTGCTTCGTGTTGCGGAGCCACCACCCCGTCGAACAAGGTGTACAACATCATGATGGACGACTACACAGACACGGACGGGTACGTGGAAGATGCGGATTTAGGACTCGGCTGCGGTCTTCCTACCCAGTTTGCCCTCATCGAAAAAGGCGATACGGTTATTGATCTGGGATCCGGCGCGGGTAATGATTGTTTTGTAGCCCGGCATGAAACCGGGGCGGAAGGCAAAGTGATCGGAATTGATTTCACCCCTGTCATGATAGAAAAGGCCCGCCTGAACGCTGAAAAAATGGGGTATAACAACGTGGAATTCAGAGAAGGGGATATCGACGCCATGCCCGTCAACGACGATGTGGCGGATGTCATTGTAAGTAATTGCGTGCTGAACCTGGTCCCGAATAAAAAGAAGGTGATTGGGGAGATCTACAGGGTTTTAAAACCCGGGGGCCACTTCAGTATTTCTGATATTGTGCTCGTGGGGGATTTGCCCGAAGCCTTAAAAGAGGATGCGGAAATGTACGCAGGCTGTGTGGCCGGGGCTATTCAAAAATCCGAATACCTTTCCCTGATGGAAAAAAAGGGCTTCGCCAACCTTAAAATTCAAAAGGAAAAGCCCATCGCAATCCCCAGTGATATACTTGAGAAATATCTTTCAGCAGAGGAAGTAAAAGTTTTTAATACAGGGGGAACGGGGATTTTTAGTATTACGGTATTTGCTCAAAAGCCCGGATCTAAAATGAAAAAGGCACTGGCCCATCTCACCGATATAAAAGAAACCCCGGACTGCGATCCCCGAAGTGGTTGTTGTTAACCTGGTGCGTGTAAACGGAAAGCTCGGATTAGAAACCTCTGGATTTCTGATCGCCTCTTCTGTTTTCTATTTGGTGTCATTTATTGATATTTGATATTATGTGTTTGGATTAGCACTCGGTAGTGCAGTCCAGCGCTTTTTAAGACATTCTTCCATGAAAAAAAAATTGCTTTTGATCGGGGCCCTGTTGCTCTTTTCCAGCCACGACATGTACCTGAAGCTGGATTCCTATTTCCTGGAGCCCAATACACAGGCAGCCATACAACTCTTTAACGGGACATTTGAGAAAAGTGAAAACATCATTACCCGCGACCGGATGCTCGATGTGAGTCTTGTTGGGAATGGGGAGCGCAGGGCGGTAGATCCTTCCCAGTGGAGCGAAAAAGATAGTATTACGATTCTGAATTTCACTACAGGGGCGCCCGGAACCTGGCTGGCCGGGGTCTCTACCGGCCCCCGGAATATCGAAATGAGTGGTGCCGCTTTTAATAGTTACCTCGAGCATGATGGCATTATAGATATGTTGGAATGGAGAAGGGAGAACCAGGCCATGGACCTGCCGGCTGTAGAGAAGTATTCCAAGCACGTGAAGACAATTTTTCAGGTAGGGGATAAAACATCGGAGGACTGGAAAGCCGTTTTGGGGTATCCTATCGAATTTGTGCCCCTTGAAAATCCGTATGACCTGCATCCGGGGCATACGCTTGCAGTCCAACTACTGTTCCGGGGCAAGCCTCTGGCCAATGAGCTGGTCTATGTGGGTTTGGATACGGCTGGATCTGAAAACAGCACAGAACATAGTCATGAGGCAGGTGAGGCCCATGAACATGAACATACGGATTCTTCCGTCGATGACCACACCCATACCGGGGGTACCCAACTTCGGACAGATGCCCAGGGTATTGCAAAGGTTTTTTTACCGACGAAAGGTATATGGTATCTGCGCACCATTCACCTGGTGCCTACCGAGGAAACCGGCCTTACCCACGAGTCGAATTGGGCAACACTCTCCTTTGCGATAGGGGAGGGGCACAGCCATACTCACAGCGATTCAGGGGAGACTACCGCTGAGGAAACTGCTGCCACGGAATCCGGGGATTCTGAAGTCACGCAGGGAAATGGCCGCACCTCTTTTATCTATGGGGTGCTTACGGCCCTGGCTATTTTGGGGATTGGGTATTTTGTAGTCAGGCAACGCAATCAGCGCAATCGCGAAAGATAAACCTCAAGTCTTTCGGCTTTTTAAGGCACTAACTTTTCAAGACCTCAATAGGATTCCGCTACGGACCTTCAGGCCGGAGGGCATTGCCTACCTTCCTTTAATCTGAAAGACGTTCTCAATGCCGTGCGTAAGGGGTGTTACCCACCCTTAAAAAGGAACAAAAGCTCACCTATGCTCTTACGGATCTTCAGAAGGCGCAGGTTCCGGGGCCGCTTCCTCATCTTTATCCTTAAGATTGTATTGCATCTTAAAGCCCGGGGCAGCTTCAACATTGTCCTTATCGCTGACTTTCGCTTTTTGAACGACAATCCCGGTGGCCGGTTGTTTGCTCATTAAATAGGAATCCACCTTTGAAATCATGGTGTTGATATACTCCTCAGCAACCACATCCAACCCCTGATTCGCAGAAACCTGGCTCAGGGATTTCTCCAGGCCCAGGCTATCTGAACCCACTTCCTGGAATACAAATTTTTCGAAGGCTTCCCGGTCTTCGATGGAATCCTTTTTAGATCCTGAGAGAAAACGCTCGCTGAGATAGGATTGCGCCATAAGGGATTGGAGCGAATCTACTCCCACAAAATTTATCTCTACGGACAGCCCCTCTTTTTGGCTTTCCAGGTCGAGAATAATATCTAACTGCCGTTTGTTATCATCTGTAAGCGTCGTATCCGGATATTGTACGGCAAACCCCTTAAGATCATCCGGGTCGGCGTCGATAAAGCGGGCCAGGGGAAGGATCGGATTGTCAGTCGTATCAAAGATTTTCTTTTTAAGCGTAGCTCCGATCAGCGCCCAGGTATCCACTTCCGGGTCGTCCATATCCCCCCGAACCGGAATATCCAGTTCAATGTCTCCGTTTTTATCTTTTAAAAGCCACACCGCCAGCTTTAAGGGAATGGCAAAAAGCCCGCCTTTAATATTTTCGACACTTACATTCTTGATCAGCAGGTTATTCTCGCTCTCCAGCTGCCCTGCGGTTATTTTGGTGTCGGAGAAATAAAACATATCCCCGTTAAGGATGGAATGCCCGGTATAGTAACTCGAATAGATATTGAGATCGGAGAGCACAAATTCTTCAATGGCAATGTCGATACTCGCATGGTTGAGGTCCATGGGATTATATCCAATTTCTGCCTTGAGTTTTCCCCTTTCATTCAGCAGCATCGTAGATGCGATGTTGATCCATTCACTGTCGCTGTAGATACTGTCTGCGTCGATCTCTATTTGACTCAAGGCATAATCGAAAGGCTCCCCGGTTAAATTATCCGTATAGTCCAATTTCCCCTGATTCACCCTTAAGTTTTGGATGGCGTAGTACATGGATGTACTGTCTGAGGCTTCCGCAGTTGCCACAGCCGTCGTGTCCGTCGTGGCAGCACCCTCAGTACTGGTATCCCCACTGGCTTCTTCATCGAGTTTAAAAATCCGGAAAAGGTTATTGGAAACCGAATCCAGTTCGAATTTCAGGTACGGTTGTTCGAAGGAGAGTTCCCCAATCCGGTAGGAATCGGAGGAATAATTGATTTCCTCCAGGACACAAAAAATGCTTTCGCTCGATAAAAAGGTCTCATTATTCAGGTCCTTCATCAGTGGTTGGAGTACGTTTACATCTCCTGAAACAAGGGTCTTTAGGGGGGTATTGATGTTCCCGGTAAGAATGATTTCTGAATTCACCGTGCCCTCTAAAGAGTTGATTTCAGCGTATTCTGCGGCGTATTTGGTAAAGGGCTTCAACTGAAGGCCTTCAACCTGAATGGTACTCGTAAAATCGCCGGTGCCCGGATGGACATCCGAGGAGGATGAAATGGATCCGTAATCCCCCATTTGAAAGGTGATATCCGCATTACTGTCATGTTCCTGATCCCAAATAATCACCGGTATGGCCAGGTCAAAATCCCTAATCTCAATGGTATCCTCAATTTGTGCGTCGTAGTAATTGAAGGCTCCGTCTTTTAAGGCGAGGTCTTCAAGGATATATTTAAAGACTTCTTCGGGCTCGGAATCTTCAGCGGTACTATCGGCTGCCGTATGGAAGGCTACGAGATCATCAAAATTATAAGCCTCTCCGTTTTTGATCACATTTACAGTTAATCCCTGAAGATAAAAACGATCCAGAGCCTTAATGTTGGCAAGGTATTTATAGGGTACTGTATTGACAATCAGGGTATCAAAAGAAGTAAAGACGTCTGTGTCGTTCGCCTCAAACATTTTAAAGTCATAGACGGTAGCCGTACTCGTAAAGTAATTAAACTTGAGTTTTCCGATATCGATCTGACGCCCTAAAAGCTCTTTACTATTGTTTATGGCGTAATTTTTAATCAGGGTGGGAAGCAAAATAAGGATCAGTACAACGAGTACCAGCAGTCCTATCCCGGTGTACCTGAGAATCTTACGTTTGGAGGCCATGGGTTAGTGTTTAAAAATTCAATCCTGCAAACAGTAGGCTTTGTTCATTAAAATTGCGTTCTGGGGCTCGCAATCGGGTCATCGAAGGCTATAAACCATGCTTGAAAATGCCCTTAGAAATCTATTCTCAAGGTTCATTTCAACAAGTCTTAAATATAACAATATTAGGGACTCTTGATGTTTTCTCACGCAATTTAAAGACGGAAACAGGCTATTTTATGCCAGATTTGTATAATCTCCGGAGTCGCGGCCAGCAGTTTTTTTTGGCAGGCAGAAAATACTCTTGACATCTGACACCCACTTGTCGTGGATTACAATCAGGCTGATCTCCTCGAGGGTCTCCAGAACGCCCACAACGATCATGGCATAGAACAACCAATAGACGGGTCCGAAAAAAAGGGCCCATAAAATAAAGGTGGCCTGCAATATGGCCGAAAGTTTTGCCAGATAGGTGTGAAAGGCGGTTGCTTTCCCATATTTTTTGAAAGCCATCGCCAATTGGACCAAATATGGGATAAAAGCGAGGATTATGATTAAGAGGTTCGCTCTTATAAATTCGGTTTCAAAGACCAACAGACCTGCCAGTCCTGCCAGCAGAGTGAGCTGGTCCCCGATGGAATCCAGTTGTGAGCCCCGTGCACTGGTGATCTTGAGTTTTCTGGCCAGAAATCCGTCTATGGCGTCTGTGGAATAACTGATGAGCAGGAATAAGGCAAACCATTGCCGGATGCCCAATGCCAGGAGTATCACCAAAAATGGCAGTGCCAGAATCCTGTAGAAAGAAAACCAGTCCGCGATGTTAAATTCTTTGAATACATTTTGCATATCCTCCGGGATTGGAGCTATAAATGTAACCCTGACCGGCTTTACCGGAAATGACTCAGGTCACACCCGGGAATTATGACACCTGGTCTTTTCCAGGGCCTGTCAGACCATCTCCCGAGGACCCGGATACATTTTTAATATTGAGATCCCGTTGTGGAAATGGGATAATGATGTTTTCAGTTTTAAACTGGTTGAAAATTTCAACACATACATCGCTTTTGGCCCTTAGCCCAATTTCGAAGGGGACCCAAAAAAGCAAGCGAAAATCAAGGGAGCTTTCTCCAAAGCCTGTAAAAAATGCGGATGGCTCCGGATCCACCAGGACATAATCAAACTTAAGGGCACAATCTTTAAGGACCTTTAAGACCAGGTTCGGATCGGTACCATAGGCTACGCCAATGAGTACTTCAACGCGCTTTATGCTGTCTGAGAGGGTCCAGTTGATCAGGTCGTTGGATATGAGGTTGTTGTTGGGCACCACAACTTCAGCACCGTCGTAAGTGGAAATATTGCACGCTCGGATGCCGATCTTTTTGACCTTACCTAAAAGGTTATTGACCTCTACGGTATCCCCTGGAAGAATTGGTCGTTCAAAGACCAGAATGAGCCCAGATATGAAATTGGAAACCACCGTCTGAAGGCCAAACCCGATCCCGAGTCCCAGTGCTCCGGCCATCAGGTTGAATTCACTGAGATCCACATTGAGATACGCCAGGGCAATGACCAGCCCGAAAATTATTATAGAATAGCGCAAGACCAGTGAAATAGCCGCAGGAATTCCTTCGGGAAGTTTGAAAAAATGCATGAACCCGAATTCTTCTCCCAGGAAAAAAGCGATCAACCTCGAAATACCATAGGAAAGGGTTAAAACAAACAGGAACATAAAGATGGAGCCCAGGGTAAAAGAAAGACTTCCTACTTTGTAAGGCTCGGTCATAAAACTGCTTACCGCCTCGTGAATCGTTCGCCATTCATCGATCAGGTTTAAAAAGAAGAACACAAATAATACAGCTACTATAAACCGTATAACATATTGTATCCTTTTTTTCAAAAAGATCAAAAGCTCTGGACTCTGATGAAGGTTCCTCAGATATCGTTGGTAAAGCCATCCCTGAACCACGGAGGAGAGGGAGAGGAACAGCGCATAGGCAATAATCAGCATCAAGGCCGAATTCAGAGAAACTTTCAATAGAAAATCGGCCAGATTGGTATACCCAAGAAGGTTCGATACCACCGAAATGGCACTTAAGAGATACACCAGAGGCACAAGATTTACGACCAGTTTGCCCAGGGAATTTGAAATCTCAGCTTTTGTTTCCCTGTAAGGCCGGACGTAGTACACCAGGACCCCAACAAAGAGCAGGACCTCAGCCAACATAAAAATGCGATAGTTTGTTGAGGAAAACCAAAAATAGGTTTTGATGGTATTCAGCGCCCAAAAGAGTATGGAGAAGTAGAGCATACTCTTGAACTTTTGCTGCACTCTCGGACGCACAATAACAATCCCCAATAGCAGAAGGGCAAGGGTAAAGAAATCTTCAATCATTTTGGGCGTGGAAGCCAGACTGAGTTTCAAAACGGCCAATAGGATAAACACCCCCGTGATCAGGGGCATTTTGAGCATTAAGTACAAATAGGAATCCGGGGCTTCAATTCCCTCAGGTTTGAGTATACGCAGGCGATTTCTGATATAGAGGATCAAGGCAAAAAGCCCTGTTCCGAAAAACACAAACCAAAGTAAGCGTGTCCTATGGGTTCTTAACAATTCAGGGGTTCCCGACAGGGAATCGGACAGGGTGCTGGTCCGTACTTCATCAACTTGTTGGGAAGGCTTTTTTTTGCCGAATGCGACTGCCCAAAACGGCGGGTGCCTCTGGTAGGAAAGATCGTAGGTCTCCGAAGATTTTTTTTCATATAAGGCGTCTACCACGCTTTTCTGTATATCGAGCAATTGGTTAATATGCGTTTGTAACCGAAGATATATGTTGTTGTTCTGTTTGGTTTTTTGCTCGATTTTGGAGAAGTCACGAATAACACTTTCTATACTTGAGATCAGTTCAGGAGGAGCTTCTTCTTCTTTGGCTTTTTCCAGGGTAAGATTCCATATTTTGCCTTCATTCCTAAATCCTCCCAACAGGCGCATGTTTCGACTGGCGTACACTGTAATATCCGTTTGCCAGCCCATCAGTTGCGCTTTATACTCCTCCCATTTAAGGATCAGGTTGTCTATTTTCTGACGGTTCGGATTCGAGTTGAGGAACTTTTTGGCTTCTTCTTCCTTAATCCTGAGGACTTCCTTGTATACGTTATAGAGAGAATCGATCCGGATCAGGCCTTTTCCCGGTTTAATTTTTTCGTAATTCACCGCGATTTCGTCCCTGGCACTCTCTATTTCAGAGAGCACGCTGGTTATGGGAATCGCCTCGGGTTGGCGCAAGAGGGTAGAATCCACTAAGGCAGTAGCACTTTGCTGGAAGGCCAGTGCATACAGGGGCAGGATAAGGAAAATTGACCCTACAAAAGAATGGCGGAGGTTACTGAGTTGCTTCATGAGATCAGGGATTTAAACCGATTGCCAAACAGTGCATTTAAAAAAACCATATCATGCTTTTTGGAATCCTTTAGTTAAAAGTACCATTAAATTTTAAAGATAATCCTTCCGGGCCGACCGGGAGTCTTAAAGCAGACCTGGGAAGAGGTAATGGAAATGTCCGAAGTGTATGACCGTTGTCATGTTACTCTATGGATAGTTGGCGTATCTTCTACTGAATCCTAAACAATGGTCCTATGAATCCCGTACTATTTTTTACAGCCCTACTATTGATCTTCTTTTTTGCCGGTATCCGAATTGTTTACGAATACAAACGCGCTTTAAAATTCCGGTTCGGAAAATATGTAAGCACTTTACAACCCGGTTTTCGATGGATTATTCCCGTGGTGGAAACCATTCAAAAAGTGGATATCCGGGTAATCACCATCAATATTGTCTCCCAGGAAGTGATGACTGAAGACAATGTACCCTGTAGTATTGACGGGGTGGTGTTCTTTAAAATTGATAATCCCGAAAAAGCGGTACTCGAAGTAGAGGAATACAACTTTGCCATCACCCAACTATCCCAGGCTGCCCTTCGGGATGTTTGTGGTAAAGTAGAACTCGATACAATTCTTTCCAAGAGGGAAGAGATGGGGAAGAACATCAAGTCGATTGTCGAGCAGGAGACCCAACAGTGGGGGATCGATATTATGGATGTAAAAATCAAAGACATTCAGCTTCCTGAGAATATGCGGAGAATGATGGCCAACCAGGCGGAAGCGGAGCGTTCCCGCAGGGCCCGGATTATCCTGGCCCAGGCAGAAGAACAGGCTGCCGGCACCCTTTTAGCAGCGGGGAAGATGATCGACCAGTCGCCCTCTGCGATTAAGTTGCGGTTATATCAGACCCTTTCCAATATTGCGGCTGAAAAGAATTCGACAATTCTTTTTCCTTTTCCTGAGGAAGTGCTTCCCAGGAACCGGAAGCGGAAGCAGGACTAAAAAATGCCCACGTTCCCCTTATTGTAAATCTGGATTAAACAGGATAAGGACAGTAGGTTGAAATCAACGATGTAATTAAACACCGGATTCCCTACCTGCGATGATTTGGTTCTGGGCTTTACGACAAATGCCCTAAAATTCACGTACTCATGGGAGTGATTGAGGGATAAGAGGTGTTACGAGCCTAAGCTCTTCTCTTGATGTTTAAGATAATCTGAATTTATTAACTTTAGTCTGTGGACTTCCGAAATTTCTTTAATGAACTCAAAAGGCGTAAGGTCTATCAGGTGGCACTCACCTATGGAATCACGTCATGGTTGGTAGCCCAGGTACTGGACCTGGCCACGGATGCCTTTAATGCGCCTGACTGGGTCATGCAGATGTCACTTGTAGGAATCTTGATCGGCTTTCCGGTAGCCCTTATTCTCGCTTGGGCATATGAACTCTCTCCCAAAGGAATCATTCGAACGGATTCTGAAAAGGCCGCAGAAAACCCTTACACTCCTTCAGAGCGCAGACCGATGATCAATAAGGTGGTCATTGCCCTGCTGGTCGTGGTAATCGGATACCTTTTGCTGACTAGGAGCAATTTGTTCGAACTTGAATCCAAGGTGGAATTCTCGGAAATAGCTACTGCCAATTCCATCCCGATAGCCGTGCTTCCCCTCAAGAATTTAAGTGACGATCCGGACCTGGACTATTTTTCCAGTGGTGTTACTCTTGATTTGATCAATGAACTTGGCAAGGTACGCTCATTTGCCGTTACGGATTTTTTGACTGTTTCCCGATATCAGGATGCTGAAAAGGCTACAAAAATAATCGCAGAGGAATTGGGGGTAACCTATTTGATACAAGGTTTCGCCCGGGCTTTTGCGGGTCGCGATAGCATCCAAATTGATATAGGGCTGATAGATCCGTATTCGCAAAGGCAAATCTGGAATGTCACTTATCAGGAGCTCATGGACGAGGCCACATCCCTTCAGAGCGCTATTGCCCGAAAGGTCGCTTCCAGTCTGAATATCCAACTGAGCAAAGACGAATCCAATTCTCTCGCCCTTGGGAGGACCACAAACGGGCAGGCCTACATGAAATTTACGGAAGCCAGGAATGAATTCTATCGCCTGCAACCCAACCGGATGGTCCGGGTTGTCTCCTTATTGGAAGAGGCTATTGCCCTGGATCCCAATTATGCACAGGCACACACCTTTCTGGCTTGGGTTATGACACTGCATGGTTGGCCTGAATGGAAAGTAGATCAAGAATTGCTTCAGTCCTACCGAAACCGCATAAAAGAGCACTTAAAAATAGCTGATGAACTGGACCCCTCCAGCTCTGATATACGCCTTGTACAAGCTAATTACGAAGCGATTTATTTGGGTAACCTTAAAATGGCGGTTGACTTGGTAGATGAGGCGATTGAATTGAATTCCTGGCCAGAATTACCTACCAGTTTGTGTATCTGCACGGCCGTTTCAGTAAATGTTATAAAAGGAAACATAGACAAAGCCAAGGAACTTGTCGGGGTTGCCAAGGGGGTAGAACCGGGAAATATCTTTTTATTGCTTGACCAGTTTTTTATCAACCTTGTGGAAGCTAATCTGGAGGCTGCAGAAGGGAACATTGAAGAAGGTTTACACCTTATGGAGATCCCATTATACCGCTCCCAATTAGGTATCACCTATTTTCACCAGGGGCGCTATCAGGAGGCAGAGGAGGTATTGGTCTCGGCGTATCGAGGACAGGGATTCACTCCGACCAGGGTGATGGCCTACCTCTCCAATACGTATTACAGGTTCGGGGACCTGCAAAAAAGCAATGCTTACAAAGATTCGATAGAGACTAATGTGGCCTCAGGAGAGAACTTTAGCCTGGTGGATCTGGCAGCTGTAGCAGCCGTGCGTGGGGAGGATGATCTGGCACTTTCCTATTTAGAACGACAGCAGGAGGAGGGCGTCACCAGCCCGGCGTATCTGATGAATGTGGATCCCATTTTCAAAAAATACCACGAAACCCCCAGGTTTATAGAGATCCGTAGGAAAATGAACTATTACGACTAGATGGCCCGCTTTTTTTCCAAAATCCGACAACACCTTTTGAAAAATACAAGTTTTACCCGTTACCTTTTGTACGCCCTCGGAGAAATTGCCCTGGTGGTGATCGGTATCCTTATTGCCCTATATATAAATGATCGCAGGGATTTCAGAGCGGATCGAAAGCAGGAAGTCACATACCTCAGGGAATTCCATAAGGATCTGGAGGGCAACCTTGAAGAGCTGGATCGTGTGATTGAAAAATCCGGGCTGACCACCCGGGCCTGTGATTCCATTATTGCATTCAGCAGGCGGGCTCCGGAGGATATTTCGAATGAACAGCTCCTGGGTTTTCAATTGGAGGTTATGGGGTATACCAAGCATATGACCCTGGAAGGAACTATTGAAGACCTGCAGGGTTCCGGCAAGCTGGCTGTCATCCGCAATGATTCCATCCGCCGGGCCATGGCGACATGGCAGGCCGATATGAGGTTGCTCCGTGAACTGGAAGTCGATGGAAAACGATCTTTCGAGAATTACCTGGACTACCTTAATGATCAATTTCCTTTTTACGAGAGGTATCCGGATATGGAGAATTTCAAGACAGTACTCTTAAACCAAATGCGTTACCTGAACCGCGTTTCAGAACGGGCGATAACCACCGACTATCTGCACGAAACTTATTTGGGCGTAAAGCCCCGCTGGGAAATCTTGCTCCAAACTGTAGATTGGGAAATAAAAAGGCTTGAAAAGGCCGGGTTCTAAGAGAGTTTCTCTGTAAAGAAATCAATAGTCCGGCTCCAAGCCAGTTCTGCCGCCTCTTTATCGTAGCGCGGAGTGGTGTCGTTATGAAAGCCGTGATTTTTTTCGGGATAGAAAAACGCCTGATATTCCTTTCCATTCGCTTTTAGCGCTGCCTCATAATCGGGCCACCCTGCGTTGACCCGCTCGTCCAACCCGCCGTAATGGAGCATCAGGGGTGCCTGTATCTGCGGAACCAGATCTAAAGGGGGCTGGCTTCCGTAAAAGGGCACAGCAGCTCCGAGCCCCGGGATTCGAACGGCCATCATATTGGAAATCCAGCCCCCGAAACAAAAGCCCACAACCCCTACTTTTCCGGTACATCCTTCCCGGTTTTTCAGGTGGACAAAGGCGGCGATAAAGTCCTCCAGCATTTCATCGCGGTCGCGCTCCCGTTGCATGGTGCGACCCTCATCGTCATTCCCCGGATATCCCCCCAGAGGTGTTAGGGCGTCCGGAGCCAGGGCAACAAACCCAGCCAGGGCTGCCCGCCGGCATACATCTTCAATATAGGGGTTGAGGCCGCGGTTTTCATGGACCACCACAATACCTGGCAGTTTGCCTTCCACACCCGCAGGCCGCGCAAATAAGGCTTTCATCTCCCCACCCCCATTCTCGGAATTGTAGTTGATATAAGCCGATTGCACCCTGGGATCGTCCTGCCGAACCTGAACCTTGTTTTCGTAGTCGGGCATCATAAAACTCATCAGGGACATCACCGTAATCCCACCCACAGCGTATGTGGAGAGTTTGTCCATAAATTGGCGGCGGTTTATCTGGTTATGGGCATAGGCATCATACAAATCGAATACCTCTTGTTTGACGTCTTTTTTATTGAGTTTTTTCATGATTTCCAATAGTTTTAGTACATGGGTTGATCCTCTTAAGATAGGAAAAATTTTTGAGGCCGGATTCAGGATGTGGATAGCGTCTTAACGCCGATTTTTTACTAGGAGTGAAATGCGTTGTGAACGCAAAGGTTCTTGTGGGGTTTTAAGTACGACTTTGGACAGATCCACGGGTTTTATTGTTACGACAGGCGATTCTGGAATTACCTACTCCCACGTTTGTAAGTAAACGGGAAGGACTAATTTTATTCTATCCCATAAGGAACTGCGCATTTATTCCTACTTTTAAAGGCATGAATGGTATCACTTTCTCAATCAGACCTGAGCGCATCCTAAAGATTTTCTTATATGGTCTTTTAATCATTCCGGCCCAGCTGATGTCTCAGCAGCAGATAGAGAAAAAGGGATCGGACCCACTGCAAAACACAGTACAGACGGATTCTACGGAGGTAAATGCTTTATTGAAACGTTCCGAAGACCTAAGGTTTTCGAATTCGGATTCTTCCATAATCCTGGCACGACGGGCGATTGAATTATCAGACGATATCAACTTTGAGGTTGGCAAGGCACTAGGGTTCAAGAATATAGGTCTGATATACAGTGATAAGACCAATTTTGGGGATGCCCTGGATTATTTTAGGCGGTCACTTGCCGTATACAGGAAGGAACTGGATACCGTTGGAATTAGTGCTATTCAAAACAATATTGGTGCTGTATACCAGACGATGGGAGACAATCCCAATGCGCTCCAGTTTTTTTTGGAATCCTTGAAGAATGCAGAAGCCGTTAATGACCCATTAAGAATAGGAACAGCCTTTGTAAATATCGGTACTGTATATTCCAACGATGTAGTGACGTATGATCAGGCTATTGATAATTATCGGAAGTCTATCCCATTTTTTGAAGAACTTGACTACACTTTAGGACTGGCCGTTGCTAATGTCAATATCGGGGAAATTTTTCTTAAACAAGCTGCGAATTATTCTGAAGTATCGGAAACAAGTCTTAAACAAGAAAAAGCCAGACTTTCTGTTCCTTTTTTGGAAGATGCTTTGGAGGGGTTCCAAGAAGTTGGGATCGATCCGGCCACCCCCCTTAACTTTTTGGGCGAAGCCTATCTTAGAATGAATCGCCTTGGGGAGGCACAGGATTTTTATGAACAGGCATTGGCTTCTGCGTCTGAAAAAGGGACAAAAGCGGAGGAAGCAAAGGCTTACCTGGGGTTAGGAAATACCAATCTGGAGCTTAATAAACCACAAACGGCAATTGATAATTTTAATAGAGCTTTGGAAGTTGCACAGAAAACAAACTTATTGAGGGAAACCAGTCAATCCCTGAATGGACTTTCCAAAGGATTTGCAATGAATAATGATTACCCTTCGGCGTATCGGGCACAGGAAAAGTTTGCAATGGTCCAGGATTCGCTGCGAAGAACAAATTATGCGGACCAAATGTCGGTGTTAAGTAGGGTATTCGATCTGGAACGGAAGGAAAAGGAGATCGAATTACTGAATGCAGAAAACACCTTAAATGAAATTCAGATTGAAAAAGATGCAAGGTCCAAATTGCTGTTCCAGATCATCATTGGTTTGTTCCTGGCCATCATAGCTGGTTTTGTTTTCCAGTATTTCTATATCCGCCGTACGAACAAGCGCCTGGCCTTTGAGCAGAACCGGTCGGAGGAGATCCTATTGAATATACTGCCCAAAGAAACGGCGGAGGAACTAAAACAAAACGGGTTTATCAAGGCCAAGGAATTTGAAGATATAACCGTGTTGTTTACTGATTTTAAGGCCTTTAGCCTGGTAGCGGAACGAATTTCGGCTGAAAACCTTGTAAAGAGTGTGGACTATTATTTCAAAACATTCGACGAAATTACAGAGCGGCATGGCCTGGAGAAGATCAAAACGATCGGAGATGCCTATATGTGTGCGGGAGGCATCCCGACTGCCAATAAGACGCATGTTCGGGATTCCTTTGCGGCGGCACGGGAAATCCTGCAATTTGTCAACGATACAGAGCTTTCACCCCCAGCGGGAATCTACCCTTTTAAGATTCGAATCGGATTGAATTCCGGTCCTGTTGTGGCAGGGGTTGTAGGAACCAAAAAATTCGCCTACGATATCTGGGGTAATACGGTGAATATAGCTGCGCGAATGGAATCAGGTTCTGTGCCGGGTCGGATCAATGTTTCGGAGTCTATTTACGATGAATTAAAGGAGGAATTCCCCTTTACTTACCGGGGTGAATTAAAAGTCAAGAACCAGGCGTTTAAAATGTATTTCGCGGATGTTCCCGAAACCATCTTCGCCTGAAATTCTGTGGCTATTCCATAATTACCTCAAAAAATTATCCTATTATTGTAGTAACAGCAACCAACTTGATACTTGTTTCGAGTGTCTAAAAAAACAAGTCAATACAATATTAACCCCCTGTTTTAGTTAAAGTTATAAGGAATCCGCATTGGGTGACGACTGATTTCTATGGAACTTGACAATAAAAAAGCATACCCGAAAGTCTGCCATCAAATTCTGGATGATCTCTCAGAAAGGCTTCCTGATTTCCTAAAGTACCATTGCCTGAATCATACTATTGATGTGGCAAATGTCTGCAATTTCTATATTGATTATTATTTAATCTCCGATCGTGTAGCTGATCTGATCCGCATAGCCGCAGTGGCACATGACTATGGATACATCTTCGATCCCAAGGAACACGAGGAGCGCAGTATTGTTGAGGTTCGTCCCATGTTAACCAAGTATTCCGACAAAGAAATTGCCGTCATCGATGGACTCATTCGAGCGACCAAAGTCCCCCAAAAACCTCAGAATCTATATGAGCAAATCCTTTCTGATGCCGATCTTGACTATCTGGGGCGGGAAGACTATCCGAAGTTGAGTGAGGCCCTGTATCAGGAATTCCTGCACTTCGGGGTAGTAGAGAACCAGGCGGACTGGCTTGATGTTCAGATCCGTTTCCTGGAGGGTCATCAATTTCAAACGGATTGGGCCAAAAACAACCGCACAGAAAACAAACAAAAAGTCATAGATGGTCTGAAGACAAAGGTCTCTGCATCCGGACGGTCTCCCAGGAAAGCTTCCTAGAGAATAAATACACTGACGACAATTGTCACTACCGCCACAAACATAGGGATAAAACTATAGGCCAGGTTTCTCACAGATTTGTTAACATTCCCCAATTTTTGGGAGACGATCAGGGAATTCACATAAATTTGTTGTCCCAAATGACTGTATAATTCATCCTGCTTTCCCAACAGATCGTGAAATTTTTTGGTAAAGGAATGGATATCACCGTATTGCGTGATTATATCGTGGAAAAAGAACATATTCTTATCGAAGTCAGTTTTGATTTGGGGTAAAAAGCACTTAAAAGCAAAATAAATGGAGCGGCCCACAAAAAAGAAATAAACCAGGATTACGACAATCAGGAAAATACTGAACTTAAAATTCGTCTGCATATTGGCGGCCATTTCAAAGATGACCCCTAAAACCAGCCCAAAAAAAGACATAATCAGGCCGGCCTTGATCTCAGAGGTTCGGTTGAGTTCGTAGATATAGCGAATAGACTCCCAATAAACGATCAGTTTCTCTTCGGGGGTCAGCTGGCCGGCTCCGGTTCTTCCCATAATTCTGGATTGATTAGGTATAAAGGTAGTAAATAATCATATGGGGCGACAACGCATCGCAAGGCCGGGAAATGACTCCACTCCAACGATTTATGATGGCAGGTGTTTGCTGTTTATCCGTAAGTTTTTGCATTTCATCCTAAATACCTGATAATTACATATTTCTCCATATTGCCGTCACATTTTTTTGTATCTTCAATCGACTTTTTGTAAAAGGCGGAATTGTTCGAATTTTATAAAAAATGTGACTTCCCCAGGTCTACGTCCTTCTTTTTGAACTTTCCGGACATATGTCATGGTCTAAAAAGCCGACCTATGACGACAAGATTACCCAACCAATTTGGGCGCAATACCAGTGCGTTCTTTATTGTTTTTTCGTTTGTATTTCTGATGGCCCTGCCGCTGTCAGCCCAGAACTACACCACCACCGGGGTTTCCACAAACTGGGAAGATCCCGCCGCCTGGAACTGTCAGGGAGGAGGATGTGCATGGAGGCCTTACCCGGATAATGATATCGCCTATAGAACGGTTACCATCAACCACGATATAGTATACGCTTCGAATCAATCGATTAACCTTTACAGGAACGGCCAGCTGATTATTAATAACGCTACGTTGGAAGTCAAGAGCAGGATTAAACTTTTAAACCGGCGAGCAGAATTGCGTGCAAATCAGGGACAAATTCTCGTGGGTTCGGGAATGTCCAATATGGAATATGACGGAGATGATGACGAAGATGATGAAGAGTATTACAGCCTTATATGGAATTATCGCGGGAAGGTTATTCTCGATCAGTCCTGTTTAACCCTCTTCCAGGGGAATTTTTACAATTTAGGCTCAGTGCAGGGTAATGGAAGTGTAAAAGCCGAAGCAGGCAGAATAAAGAATTATGGTTCTTGGGAAAGGGAGATACTTTATTTCTCGTCAAAGAGCAGTTACCGAATGCCGGGTAGCCCGAGTACTGAAGAAGAGGTGGCCGCAGTTTGTGTGGCTTGCAAGGCGGGTGATTCGGCCCCTGTCCTGGATGAAGGAGTCCCTACGCTTTTTTGCGCAGAGGATGCCTTACCCTTACTGAATTCCTACGTTTCCGGAGCGTCTTTTCAAGGTGCGCCACTGACCTGGAGTACCAATGCGGATCCATTGGTTGTTGAGCAACATATTCCGGGAGACCAACCTTTGGCAAATTCCGGATCGTTCTATGCCTTTTACTACGACTCAGAGAATTCCTGTGCCAGCCCTGTTGTTGCCCTGGAACTTATAAGGAATCCCGCTATTACAGTGGAAGTCAACAGTGAATTAATTTATCAAGGTGAGAGTATAACCCTGACGGCCAATGCGAGTGGTGGCAATGAAGATTTCAGTTATCTCTGGAGTACAGGGGAGACTACTCAAAGTATTACAGTAAGCCCAGAGACCACAACGGACTATTCGGTAGTGGTCACCGATAGTTTTGCTGCATCTTCGGGCACGGCCTGCAGTGCAGATGGGCTGGGTGAAGTTGCGGTCAATCCGGAAATCGTTGTCGCAGTCAATAGCGAAGACATCAATGAAGGACAGAGCGTTACCCTTACGGCTAACCCAACAGGGGGAAATGGGAACTATAATTACCTCTGGAGCCCGGGAGGTGCGACAACCCGGAGTATTGAGGTAAGCCCTGGCCAGACTACAGCCTTTACGGTTACGGTAAGCGATGATTTTCAGACAACCACGGGAACGACCTCCAGCGGTTCAAATAGTGGAACAGTGACTGTAAATCCAGCTATTGTCGTTGAAGTAAGTGGACCATCTGCAACAGTGAATAACGAATCTATCAATGAAGGGGAGAGTGTTACCCTTACGGCTGCGCCGACAGGCGGCACGGCCCCTTACGCTTATGCCTGGAGCACAGGCGAGACAACGGAAAGTATTACGGTGACCCCTGATGCGACTACCGATTATACAGTAACGGTCACAGATGCCTTTGTGCCCACCACGGGTCCTGCCGCCAGTGCAGAGGCCACAAGTACGGTTACGGTGAATCCTGCCCTTACGGCATCGGTCAATAGTGAATCTATCAATGAAGGGGAGAGTGTTACCCTTACGGCTGCGCCGACAGGCGGCACGGCCCCTTATCAATACAACTGGAGCACCGGGGAGACTACCGAGAGCATTACAGTGACCCCTGATACGACTACCGATTATACAGTAACGGTTACCGATGCCTTTGTGCCCACCACGGGTCCTGCCGCCAGTGCAGAGGCCACAAGTACGGTTACGGTGAACCCTGCCCTTACGGCATCGGTCAATAGTGAATCTATCAATGAAGGGGAGAGTGTTACCCTTACGGCTGCGCCGACAGGCGGCACGGCCCCTTACGCTTATGCCTGGAGCACAGGCGAGACAACGGAAAGTATTACGGTGACCCCTGATGCGACTACCGAATATACAGTAACGGTCACAGATGCCTTTGTGCCCACCACGGGTCCTGCCGCCAGTGCAGAGGCCACAAGTACGGTTACGGTGAACCCTGCCCTTACGGCATTGGTCAATAGTGAATCTATCAACGAAGGGCAGAGTGTTACCCTTACGGCTGCGCCGACAGGCGGCACGGCCCCTTATCAATACAACTGGAGCACGGGCGAGACAACGGAAAGTATTACGGTGACCCCTGATGCGACTACCGATTATACAGTAACGGTCACCGATGCCTTTGTGCCCACCACGGGTCCTGCCGCCAGTGCAGAGGCCACAAGTACGGTTACGGTGAACCCTGCCCTTACGGCATCGGTCAATAGTGAATCTATCAATGAAGGGGAGAGTGTTACCCTTACGGCTGCGCCGACAGGCGGCACGGCCCCTTATCAATACAACTGGAGCACCGGGGAGACAACGGAAAGTATTACGGTGACCCCTGATGCGACTACCGATTATACAGTAACGGTTACCGATGCCTTTGTGCCCACCACGGGTCCTGCCGCCAGTGCAGAGGCCACAAGTACGGTTACGGTGAATCCAGAGATTGCGGCATCAATAATTATTGAGTATCCGACAGAAAATGAGAGTGAAGCCTTATGTCAGGATCGCGGGCAGAATGCCGTATTGACTGCTGTTGTTACTGGTGGCAATGAGAATTATTCATACCTGTGGAGCAACGGGGCCACTACTCCTAGCATTTCTGTTAGTCCGGATATCACTACTGATTATTCATTAGAAGTTACCGATGACTTTGTCAGTACTGCGGGCAACTCTCAAAGTGCCCAAGCTAGTGGAACTGTAACTGTAGATAATTGCGATATTACTGATTCGAGCGACGATATTCTGAAAACAGAGGGTAATCTTACTACCGTTCTTCTTGAACTGTCAAATTCCTATATCGCTCCGGGATATGAGCCGCCGAGCTTCTTCGCTATAGATACAAAAGGAACACCTGGTCTATTGGATGATGAGATACGTGTAGATATAACCATAAATACAGGTAATTACGGCGCATTTATTGCCTTTCTAAGTACCCTTTCCATAGCCGAATCAGATTTGGTGTCCGTGTATGATCCGAGTGCAGATCAACGAATAGCCGCTGCAATTGTAAAGATTGCAGACCTAGCAGCCTTCGATGTAGACCCATCCATTAACAGGGTGAGTGAGATTGTGGCTATTCCGGGTAAGATTGTCAGCCAAGGTGACTTTTCGCAGGGATCTCTGGCTGGGCGCCTGGGGTGGGATGTAACTGGAGCCGGAATCGGTATTGCTGCCATATCAGACAGCTATAATAACCGGGGGGCTGCGGGTCTTGATGTTGAGAATGAAGATTTACCCGGTCCTGCAAATGGAGATGGTTTTACCACACCTGTTTCAGTAGAGCTCGATCTTCCTGGAGGAGGAAGTGATGAGGGCCGTGCCATGTTGCAAATTATTCATGATGTGGCACCGGAGGCTGAACTATACTTCAGGACCGGATTTCTGGGGGAATTCAATTTTGCAGCAGGGATTGCTGAATTGGCCGCTATTCCGGAAGTAGACATTATAGTAGATGACCTTACTTATCTGAAAGAACCTTTTTACAGTGATGGTTATGTAGCCCAAGCGGTAAGCGCAGCCGTTGCTGCGGGCAAACAATACTATGTTTCCGCAGGGAATTTTGGGAATCTGTCCTATGAATCGACATTTAACCCGTCAACCGGCCCCAATGCAAACAGGCATCAGTTTGATGATGATTTCCTCCAGGAACTTAATAACCTCGATGAAGGGTTATATATTATAGGACTGCAATGGGACGATAACTATTTCTCCCTGGGAGAGGGTGGAGCCCTCTATGATTTGGACATATACCTTACAGATAGGGTCGGCAATAAACAAAAGGGAGATAATATAGTTAACACCGGTGGAGACCCTATTGAGATCTTTTATTTTACTGTAAACCGGGCGGGTGCCAATACGAATGTAATGATCGAATATGCACCAGGTAGTACACCAATGCCTGCGGGGACTATGATTAAATATGTGGTTTTCCGTGCAGGAAATGACGGGCAATTTGATTCACAACCAGCCCTCAACGGGTCTACTATTGTAGGACATGCAAATGCTGTCGACGCTATGACTATTGGCGCCGTGTTTTATGGTAACTCTCCGAATTTTGGGGTTGCAGGAGGAATACCGATCCCACAGAATTCTTCTTCTGTTGGAGGAACAGAAACTGATGGCGCTGTCAGAAATAAACCAGACCTGATGGCTCCTACCGGGGTAGATACCTCTGTATTACTTGGAGGTCTGGGAGACACCGACGGGTCGGGCTTTCCTAATTTTTTCGGGACTTCAGCCTCTGCTCCTCATGTGGCCGCAGCCGCGGCGATTATAGATGAGGCCGTTAATAAGTATTTGAGGGATACAATAACCGGGGCATTCTTACCGGGCATCAACCCTGCTGACTATACCGCCAAAAACCTATTGCTCAACAATACGGTTTCCATGACGAATACCTTTCCGGGCTATGATTTCAAAAATGGGAGTGGTTTTATTTCTGTCGATGCCGCCATTGGTTCCTTTGCGAACCCCGTACCCGAATTTGAGCGTTTCAATTATGATGATTTATTGGCCGCTAATCCTGATTTTGTTCCTGGAAGTGAGCCCTTTTATTTAACTCTTGAAGGGGAACGCTTTACTGAAGAAACCGTTGTGTTTTTCCGTGGTGATCCACTGGTGGAGGATACGGATGGCCCCCAAGACACACTCAATAGCTACAGGGTTACCAGTAGTAGCTCTATCGAGGTATATCTGGACACTTTTATTGGAGGACCAGCTTTCTTTACCTCCACACCTCCTGGCGCTATTACTAATCAAAGAGATGGGGGTTCCTCAGATACACTGAACATACTCGATATTCAACAGATACCGATTGTCATCAGTCCAAATCGAGCCACCCGCTTGTACGGACAGGAAAATCCGGAATTTGCATTCACGTTATTCGAAGAAGGTGAAGGTGGGACACCGGGGGCGGAAATTACCGATCAGGCAATTCTCGATTTATTTGCGGACGAGGCCCTATTTAGTGTTAGTTATTCAACAAACGCAACCCCGTCCTCAGATATTGGGAACTACAACATAGATCTTACAATCGACCTGATAGATCCGGGGCTTACGGAATTATTCGAATTAGATATCCAAAATGGAACCCTGTTTATCGATCCCATGCCGGTGACCATACAGGCGGTCCTTCAAGATGATGATGGTACTATAGTTACAGAATTTGAATACGGCAGCGGGCTTCCGAGTATCGTATTTCAGTACACCTTTGGAGAATCCCAGACCAGCGATGATGATCCTGTGTCTGAAGTACAGCAGGATTTTGCTTTAAGTCATACGAGTGCCTTTAACCTGATGAACGGGTTTAGCCTGCTTAATGGATTCAGTCTCCGTAACGGGTTTAGCCTGACCAATGGGGACGGCACCCCTTACGACGGAACTGGGAATCCTTTTGTAAACGGATTTTCCCTGACAAACCGCTCGTTCTGGGTGTCGGAGGTTTCTGAAGTGGCCGCGCGGGATGCCGAGGCCAATGGATTTTCACTGAGAAATGGATTTTCCCTTCGAAACGGGTTTAGCCTGACCAACAGTGAAACCGTAGGGCCTGATCCCGATTCTGGGGAATGGCTTCCTAAATTAATCCCTATAGATGCCAATTTGTTTTCCATGGTAGTGGAAGATGAGAGTACGAACACCCGTGATCCTCTTGGTGCACCTTATGGGTATGAACCCGAACCTGTAGATTCAAATGGCTTCAGCCTCTCAAATGGCTTCAGTCTTTCCAATGGGTTCAGTTTGTCAAATAACAGCTTTCAGGTTAATGCATTCTCGCTAACCAATGGTTTCAACCTATTGAACGGGTTCAGTCTTACCAATGGCTTTAGTCTTACCAATGCGTTCAGCCTTACCAATGGCTTCAGTCTCACTAATGGCTTCTCGCTTACAAATGCCTTTAGTCTGACCAATGGCTTCTCGCTTACAAATGCATTTAGTTTAACGAATAGCAGTCCACCCTCATCAGAAGGGGGTACAGTAGACAACCCTCCTACTTCCGTAGAAGAGCCTTTAATACTGCTCAATAATGTTGATGCTGATTTAAGTGAAGCGTATCCGGATCAGCCACTACTGTTTAAGGCCACTACGGTCTTATCCGGATTGAATGTGGGTAATCATGTTGTTTTGGCTCCAGCATTGATGAATACGAACTACAGGGTGTATGTCGAGGTCTTTGATTATACCATTACCCCCGCGGAACTCACGATTACCACTCAGGACTTCCCGGCTGAAGGAGAAGCTCCGGCAGTGTATGGTGATTTTGGAGGAGAAGTTCAACCTGAGTTCCAATTAGAAGTAACAGGACTCCTAAATGGTGATACGGAAGAAGAAGTGTTGTCTGAATTGGTCTTGTCGGCAGAATGCGAGGAGTGCCCCGAAGGGAAATATCCTGCAGGCCAATATCCTATCGTGGCAGATGAATCCGCTGCAGGTGGAGGAAATTACATAATTAATGTGGCCGAAAGCGGACTCTTTACCGTTTCCAAATTCGACCTCACCCTCACAGTGAACCCGGGTACGATCACCTACGGGGATGAAGGCCCCTTTGATTTCGGATTTACACTGAGTACAGAGGATCCTGTCTGGACGGAGGCCGATCTGCCATTTGCCGAAACACCTGACCAGATTTTTGGCACCCTGCTCTACAGCCCGCTCGACGGGTGTGACTTTGAGGATACCGTATCTGTGCTCACCCAGGTGCAACCGGATAATTACAACGTTACGTATGTGGACGGACTTCTTACTCTGGAAAAGGCTATCTTAAATCTGCAGGTTTTAGGTACCTCGTATATCCAAAGAAACGATAACGCTCCCAATGATTTTGAAATAAGTGTGAGTGGGCTGGTTTGTAATGACGAGATCCCCGAAATTAATACTTTCAGGGTTGAAAGCAGCTCCGGGAATACTGAAACGGGAAAACTCAATTCAGGGGTTTACCAGGTATTTGCGGACCTGGACGAACTGGATGGTCTGGAGAACTATGAGGTGGTTCAGGAGCCCGGAGAACTTTTTGTAAACCCAAAGGTTACCTGCTCTAACCGAATACGAGCCACGGCTGTTTGTAAGAGTCCTGCAACCCTTGGGGAAGATTCCCGAATTAATACAAAACTCACCTTTACATATACAAACAGGTTGAGCGTTCCGGTATTTATACCCCGTGGGCATCGGAATGGTTTTGTTAACTCGGCACATTATATTGGGGAGCCGCCTGAAGTATTCCTGCCGGGGACACATACTTTTGAGGTTTATACGGACGGAAAGTTCCTGAAGTGGGTCATTTACTCACCGGAGTGCTTTTTCCCTGATGTTTCAACCTGGTCTACGTTTGCCCCATCTTGTGGTACGAGTCTGACCAGCCAGGTTGTTGAAGTAGATTCTTTTACCAGGGAGCTTGAGGAAAATGCCCCACGGGCATACCCGAACCCAGCCACCGATTACCTGACGCTTTTTGTAGGGGATATGGTGGGAGATGTAAGGGTTACTGTTTTTGACGAAGTGGGACGACAGCTGATGGCCCGGGACTACACCGCTGAAGGGCAGGATGAGGTTTACCTGGATATCAGTGCGCTGAAAGAAGGCATCCTGATGATACGAACGGAGAACCAGGGGGAATCCACGGTCTTCCGAATCATTAAGAATTAGGGTCGGGTATGATTTAAATACCGCTGATGGAGAAAAGGCTGAACCACGTTCAGCCTTTTCTTTTTTGGACTTTATTAGAGAACTGGCCTGTCTTTTGATTTTAGTATCTTGGGTGCGCTAACAGATAAGCCCAATCCCCATGAACTTCAGAGCCATATTTCACCTTGTTTTAATCCTTTGCCTGGCCGCGGCGTGTGGGGAGGCCGTACAGGAAAGGCCGGAGGCAGTATCAAGTGAAATTCAAACTATACGGGAACCCCATCGGCCTGCATTCCATTTCACCCCCCCCTCCAAGTGGATGAATGACCCCAACGGGATGTTTTACCTGGATGGGGAGTACCACCTGAGTTACCAGTATTATCCGGACAGCACGGTTTGGGGGCCCATGCACTGGGGGCAAGCGATCTCAAAAGATTTAGTGTCTTGGGAGCACCTTCCCATCGCCTTATATCCGGACAGCCTCGGGTATATTTTTTCCGGGGGTTCTGTGGTAGACCTCCAAAACACCTCCGGGTTCGGGACCGGATCTGTTCCACCGGTCGTGGCCGCTTTTACCCACCATGATCCGGAAGGGGAGAAGGCCGGAACCACCGATTTTCAAACCCAGAGTATTGCCTATAGCGTGGATAAGGGCCACACGTGGACCAAGTACGCGGGGAATCCCGTGGTAAAGAACGAAAATGGGATCCGGGATTTTCGGGACCCCAAGGTTATCTGGCACAAAGATTCACAGAAATGGATTATGACCCTGGCCGTTTACGACCGGGTGCAGTTTTACGCTTCCCCGGATTTAAAATCATGGGAATACCTTTCCGAGTTTGGCATACCCCGGGATACACGCTTGTGGGAGTGTCCGGATTTGTTCCCCCTGGAAGTTGCCGGGACCGGAGAATCCCGATGGGTACTCCTGGTAAGTATACAGCAGGACGCCCCTAACGGGGGCACAGCCACAGGTTATTTTCTCGGCGATTTTGACGGAAAACAGTTTCTCGGCAACCCGGAAGACCAGAGATGGCTGGACTGGGGAACGGATAATTATGCTTTTGTCACCTGGGATAACGCCCCGGGCGGGGGTTCGCAAAGACTCGGTATCGGTTGGATGTCCAACTGGCAGTATGCCCAGGAAGTGCCTACCATTGCCTGGCGCTCGGCCATGACCGTACCCCGCGTACTGCAGCTGGAAACGGACGGGGAGGGATATGCGTTGCGCTCCAATCCGGTTGAATCGCTGGAAAGTTTGCGCGGGTCAAAGACAACGCTCTCCGCGCTGCGGATAGAGGGTGAACAGGAGGTTAAGGGGTCTTTCACTCCGTCCCAATGTGAAATCGTATTGAAAACAGACCTGGGTAAAACAACGGCCTCGCTTTATGGGATTACATTATCCAATAGTGCCGGCGACCGGCTGATCCTCGGTTTTGACCGGGTCAATGATCAAATGTGGTTAGACCGTCGGGGCTCCGGCCCGAAAGGTTTCTCGGAGGACTTTTTTACCGGGCCCCATAAAGCTCCACTGAATTTGGGCCCTGACGGGGACCCAAACCTGAGAATTCTCCTGGATGTCGCTTCTATTGAGGTATTCGGGGCAAACGGACGGCTGAACTTCACAGAAATATTCTTCCCGTCAGAGCCTTATGATACCCTCACTTTCTGGGCTGATGAAGGCGAATGGACACTGGAATCTTCCACAGTCTATTCCCTAAATAATATCAGGTAAAAAACGGGTTCTTAAACAGATTCTTTTTATTCCCGGATGATCTTGGTCATACTCTGAAAACGGGGGATGCCCTACTTTTACTATTGATATGGACCCTAGCGAATCTATAGTACAAAGGATAAGGGGATTTCTCATAGAAACCGGAGAGCTGACCTATTTTGCCGGCCGTTTCTTCAGAGAAGTCTTCCGGCCTCCCTATGAGTGGCGGGAGTTTCTCCGGCAGTGCTACCAGATGGGCAACCGTTCCCTTATGCTGGTCCTGGTTACGGGATTTATCATTGGATTGGTACTGACGCTGCAATCCAGGCCTACCCTGATTGAATTCGGGGCGGAATCCTGGATGCCCAATATGGTGGGTATCTCAATCGTACGTGAGATTGGGCCGGTGATTACCGCCCTTATCTGTGCAGGCCGGATTGCTTCCGGAATCGGGGCTGAACTCGGTTCCATGCGGGTTACAGAACAGATCGACGCCATGGAAGTTTCAGGGACCAACCCCTTCAAATACCTGGTGGTGACCCGGATTATGGCCACCACACTCATGCTTCCCCTCCTGGTGATTTTCGGGGATATTATTGCCCTTTACGGCTCTGCCCTGGTGGAATACCTCAAAGGTGGGATGAGTTTCCAGTTGTATTTCAATATGGTTTTTGATGCCCTCTCTTTTGGAGACTTCATACCGGCTACAATCAAATCCTTCTTCTTTGGATTTGTAATCGGACTGGTGGGATGTTACAAGGGGTACTATTGTAAAAAGGGAACCGCCGGAGTGGGAAAGGCGGCAAATACGGCCGTGGTTACGGCTTCGCTCCTGGTCTTTTTTGTGGATTTTATGGCGGTATTTATCTCAGATATTTTTTATACACTCTGACCTATGCAAGCTGCAACAAAAAATATGGATACCCTTTCCAGGGCATCGGACCGAAGGGAGATGATTCGGATCCGGGATCTTCACAAGCACTTTGGAGATAACCATGTCCTTAGAGGGTTTAACCTGACCCTTTACCAGGGTGAAAACCTCGTGGTCATGGGGAAATCGGGCTCCGGAAAATCGGTAATGATCAAGTGCCTCGTAGGTCTTGTAGATCCGGACGAGGGTCTGGTGGAAGTTCTGGGCAGGGATATTGCTTCCCTGGGGCCTCAGGAGCTCGACATACTCAGATCGGATATCGGTTTTCTCTTCCAGGGGAGTGCCCTTTATGATTCCATGACCGTACGCGAGAATCTGGAATTTCCCATGCGGAGGCATGCCGAAAAGATAGGACTCATCAAAGATACGATGCCATTGGTCATGGAAGCTCTGGAAAACGTGGGTCTGGCTCATGCAATTGACCTGATGCCTTTAGAGCTCTCAGGGGGAATGAAAAGGCGTGTCGCCCTGGCGCGGGCCCTGATCCTCAAACCAAAACTGATCCTTTACGACGAACCCACAAGTGGGTTGGATCCGATTACCTCAAAGGAAATTATTGAACTCATGCGCAGCATACAGCGCAAATACGGAACCTCCTCCCTGATCATCACCCACGACGTGGATTGTGCCCGGGTGATTTCAGAGCGCATCCTCCTGTTGGTGGATGGGGTGAACTACGCAGAGGGAACCTACGGGGAATTATCAGGGAGTAAGGACCCGAAGATCGAAGCTTTCTTTAAAAAATAAGTCATGGCAAAATCAACTTCTCAATTCGTAAAACTGGGGGTATTCGTAATCCTCGGTAGCCTTTTGATCCTTGTCATGGCCTACCTGATCGGGAGCGAACAGAATATTTTCAGACCCACCTTCCGGATTACAGCGGTGTTCAGTAATGTCAACGGTTTGCAAAAAGGCAATAACGTCCGCTATTCAGGGATTGATGTCGGCACGGTAAGGAATATCGTGATGGAACAGGATACCAGTATCCGTGTCTATATGCAGATTCAGGACGATATGCTCGCACATATTAAGGACAATGCAGTGGCCGTAGTGGGTTCTGACGGTCTGGTAGGCAGTATGCTCATCAATATCCTTCCCGGTTCCGGCAAGGGAGCACCGGTGCAGGACGGAGATGAGATTGCCACCTATAGCCGCATCAGTACGCAGGACATGCTCACTACCCTGAATGTGACCAATGAAAATGCCTCCCTGCTCACCGCAGACTTACTTGAGGTTACCCATTCGCTGAGGAATGGATCAGGAGTGCTCGCCGCACTCCTTCATGACAGCGTCATGGTACAGGACCTCCGGGAGGGCTTTCATAACCTCAAAGTAAGCACAGCCCGCTCTGAACAAGCCATAGGCAGGCTAAATCGCATTATAGAAGAGTGGCGGCTGGAGCAGAGTACGCTCAGTCTGCTGACGGATGACCCGGAGTTTACGGAACAAATCCGGAGGGTAGCTGCTAATCTGGACACTTCCGGAGCAGAGATTCGGGAACTGACGGGACGGTTAAACGATCTGGTCAGTGGATTACAGCGAGGGGAGGGGACCCTCGGAATGATGCTGAACGATACTGTTATGGCCTCAGAGATCAGGCATGGCCTCAGTCACCTGGATTCCGGCCTGGTTAAATTTGATGAGAATATGGAGGCCCTTAAACACAACTGGCTTACCCGCGGGTATTTCAAGAAGCTAGAAAAACAACAGGAAAAGGAAAGTAAAAAACAACAGTAAAAAAACCGCCCTGAATTTCTTCAGAGCGGTCTCTTTACTGTAAGGATTTGCAGATGCAAAATCCAGACATGCAAATACCCATTAAGGCATCTGACCCTTACAGAAAATTACCCTTGTCGTCTAATTTCACCTTCAGGGTTTTATCACCGTTTTTAAGGGTGACCTTGTAAGTTTTGGACACCCCTTTGGTCTCGTGATACCGCACCAGATAGACATCCTCGCTGACAACCCAGCCCGGAAACCTGTCGAGTACCGCATTGTTGACACTTTCTGGAAGTTTTACATCCTCAAACTTTTCGATCGTACGGATGATTTTTCCATCGGCGTCATAGGCTGCGAGTATTTTCCCGTCAGGAATAAAGAAACTGATTTGGTAGTAATCGTATTCATCCTGATAGTACTCTGAACTTTCAAGATTAAATGCGGCCACTTTCCGCTGTAACATCTGTACAGGGATGGCCGCAGGTTCTTCAGATGCCAGACTGTTGAGGTACTTATAGTTCGTAGCGTACAAGACAACTTCTGACAATTCTTCTGTCCGGATTTCCTGGGAAAACAAAGCAGGCAGCAGTCCTAAAATCAGGACGGTTGTGATTAATTTTTTCATGGCTTAGGAATTAAATGACACAATAGGGTAGCTTGCATGCCTGAACTTAAAGGTAGTTCAGGGATCCCGCTTTACAAATGACCTGAATCATTCCAGGGTCAGGCCTAAAACATAAGGTTGGAGTAAATCATATGTTTGAGGTCCTTGGGCAGGGAATCCCGCACATCTTCTAACTCGCCGAGGGAAACGTATTTTCTCAGGAACATAAATGTGAGTTGGAGGTACTTCTCTGCAAGGTCATCGTCAAATCCAAAATCATTGACAGCGGCCATCCCATCCTGTTCTTTCACCATCTCTATGAAGTCTTCCATGTGTTTGATTCTCTCTGGCCGTCGCCGCATGGTCCAGCCATTAACATAAACCGCCTTGAGGAACATCGGCAACTGGGCGATCAATTGCAGTGATTCTTCGAAAGGAATAATATCCCTAAGGGCGCTGAATGTAGCGCTCAGGATTCTCCCCGCTTTGTCCTTATCGGGTCCGAACCCCATATGTTCTGTGTACGCATTTAAAAAGGTGTTCCCTTCATTCGCATATTGATTGAAATTGAGTGCCATAGTAACATCATTTTAGGATTCACTCCTAAAAGTGACGATTTTCAATGGCTTAGAAAATGATCTGAGTCAATTGATACCTGAAATCAGAGATTCCCTTTTTGAGAGGAACGCGCACCTCCCGCTACAATTGCCGGGCCTGAGGAAGTGCCAATCCGGGTAGCTCCTGCCTGTAAGTATTTTTGGGCCGTAACGTAATCCCGGATCCCCCCTGAGGCCTTAATCCCCATAGTATTTTTTACTTCTTCCTTCATCAGGCGTACATCTGCCAGGGTTGCCCCGGCAGTGCCAAACCCCGTGGAGGTTTTGACATAGTCCCAGCCTGTTTCCAAGGCGAGTTGACAGGCCAGGCGCTTTTGGCCATCATTCAGATAACACGTTTCCAGGATCAATTTCAGGACACCTTCCGGGACCGCTTTTCGGATGAGCTTGAGTTCCGTTTCAATCTGTTTTGTTCGCCCCGAGAGCATCCAGCCCACATTGATGACCATATCCAATTCCTCCGCCCCGTTTCCAAAATAGGCCTCGGCTTCCAGGCATTTCGAAGATGAGGTTGAATTGCCATGTGGAAAACCCAGAACTGCAGCCAGCAGTACAGGGCTTCCGGCGAGCTGCGCCCGGGAAAATTCAACCCAGGTCCCCGCCACGCAGATGGCCCTGAAGCCATACTCCAGGCCTTCCTGACACAGTTTTAGGATGTCTGATTCTGTGGTATTGGGCGCGAGTTGGGTATGGTCTATATACCGGGCTATATTCATTTTTTAAACGGTATTTCATTTAAAGGTAATAAGAAATACGAGTCCGCCAGTAATTCTTCGGGAACCTGAACAACTGACAGAAGTCATAGCAGGACCCTTGCTCTATGGGTACCTTTAAAATGAATCAAACCCTGAATTTCCATGAAAACGATCCTTATACCCACTGATTTTTCTGACAATGCCTGGCACGCCATTTCGTATGCCATGAATTTTTTTAAGGATGAAAGCTGTACTTTTTATTTATTGCACACCTATTCTCCGGCCTTTTATCGCATGGATTATGCAGTCGGCGGGCCGAGTTTTAGCGCCATACCCGATGCAGGGGTAGACATTTCCCTCATGGGTCTGGAAAAGACTGTGGCAGACATAAAGCAGACATACGGGAATCCGAAGCACTCCTATGAAGTAGTCTCATCCTTTAATACACTTACAGACGAGATTCGTGAACTGGTTGAAAAAAAACCAATCGATCTGGTGGTCATGGGAACTCAGGGGGCCAGCGGAGCCAAAGAGGTTTTTCTCGGTTCCAACACTGTTTTTGTGATACGAAAGGCGACGGTTCCTGTCGTGGCAATTCCCGAAAAGGTAAAGTACCACCCAATTCGCAATATATTATTCCCCAGTGATTACTTGTCCAGGTATTCCCCGGAATCCCTGAAACCTATCCTTTATGTAGCCCGAATGCATCAGGCCCGGATCACCCTTTTACACGTCATGGAAGAAGGTGGGTTTACAGCCGATCAAAAGGAAAATAAGGCACATCTGGAGCGTCATTTAGAAGAACTGGAATACGAAACCGTTGAACTGGAGGGTGCCCTTATGCCTGACGCGGTTCTGGAATACACAGAGGCGCATCCGGTAGATCTTTTGGTCATGATGAACCGGAAGCATTCATTTCTGGAACGCCTGATGTTGCGTCAGAATATTGACAAAATCGGATTTCAGGTTCAAATCCCATTAATGGTTGTACCGAATTCCACGGATTCCTGAAAACACCCAAAGAATCATGAAAACCATTCTAATTCCAACGGATTATTCGTCAAATGCCCGGAACGCGCTGTATACAGCCCTAAAGCTGTTTCGCAACCAGGAATGCCGCTTTGTACTCCTAAACACTTTTGAGCCGGATCTGATCAATGTGCTGGGCGATCACGGGGAACGCAGACTCGGAATGATCTATGAATCCCTGGAGATCGAATCTCGTGCTAAAATGGAGGAGTTGCTAACCGAATTATCTGAAAATAGCGTATTCAGCAATTATAAATTCAAAACTAAATGCGTTCCCGGGGATCTGGTTTCAGAAGTAAAAAAACAGGTTGCCAAAGGGCGTATTGACCTTATTGTAATGGGCACGAAAGGCGCTACGGGTGCCGAACGCGTTTTTATGGGAAGCCATACCGTACGGATGATTACCCATATTTCCAACCGGCCTGTTCTGGCCGTACCTCAATCATACGATTTTCAACATCTTCAAAAGGCCGTGCTTCCCACGGATTTCAAGCACTACTGCGAACCTTTTGTGATAGAGCCTTTACTCGATCTTATCGGTCTGTGGAAGGCGGAGATCCATGTGGTTTACGCGGCAAAGGAGTTCGGGTTGCATCCCGCTCAGGAGTCCCAGAAGAACCTCCTGGAAAAACAATTGAAAACTCAGAATACCACATTTGCTGAAGCCCTCCTGGAAACAAATGTGGCCGATGCGATCCGAGATTATGCGGATATATTTCAGGCAGATCTCATTGCCCTGATGCGGCATAAACACAGTTTTCTGGAAGCCCTTACAAAAGAAAAAGTGGTAAAACGTATCGCCTTTGATACACAGATACCACTTTTAATACTGCCCAGGCAGATCTAGAAAAACAGGGCCTGCAGGTTGCGCTCATTAAAACTGAGCAGGGGTAGATGATTCCGGGAAGCCATTTGTTTAACACGCCCTGTGTGAAACAGCTTTTTAGCCGCTCCTTTTTGGATGCGCTCCAGCATGGCGATCATTCCGGCATGCCGGTTTTTAGTATACTTTTCTAAAGTGGCTACGATGTTATTGGATTCCAGAACTTCGAAGTGAATGCGGTCGTAATCAATTTTGTTTAAAACCATTTCACGGAACCACTCCATTTGGGGATTTCCGGCGTATGATTTATCTGGCGTTACGTGGACCACACGGATATCTGCCTTCCAGACTTTTGCCAGTTCCACGACCTTCTCCAGCGCTTTTATATCCTCCACTTCAAAATCAGTGGCATAGACCAGGTCTGTGAGTTTTTCGAACTTATGATCCGAAGGAACTGTAAGGACAGGGCAGGGAGCTTTGTCAATGAGTTTTTTTGCGGTACTTCCCATGACCAGATCTTTGAGAACGCTTTCTCCTTTCATGCCCACAATAATCATCCGTACATGCCAGTCCGTCGCCTTTGAAATAATTCCGGAGAGGACAGACATATTCTCAACAGCTTCGAAAACCAGTTCCTTTGGACGACTTTCTACTTCACCCATAATACGTTCATAAAAATCGATCAGCCTCTTGCGCTCATGGCCTCCTGTATCCTTTCTCAAATCCGGGAAAGGGGCCTCGAGTTGCGTTCCCAAAATAGTGGGCAAATCGTAAACATGTGTAATCACAAGGCGCATTCCCAGCATTACACTCAGACTATTGGCATATCTCAGGGCACTTGCTGAGGCCATCGAAAAGTCGGTTGCGTAGAGGATAGATTTCATAATCGTTTGATTTAACTGTCAGTATCTCTTTAAGTCATAAATGTAGTTCAGTACCCCCGAAGCCCAAATGATATGCATCAGTCTGGGAGAGCATAAGCACAGATAGCAATGAGGAATTTCAAGGAGATTTAAAGGAGTTGGGGTTCGAGTTCCTGCGGGAACTCTTACTTTTGCTTTTGTTTCAAATCATCAGTGATGGAATCTAATAAAGCCATATATATCGCTACTATTGAGGCCAATAGTGGGAAGTCAATAATCGCTCTTGGACTTATGCACCTGCTTCTGGGACGGATGGCCCGTGTCGGGTATTTCAGACCAATTATCAATGATTATCCGGAAGGGGTACAGGACAACCACATAGCGACAATCCTCTCCTATTTCAAAATTCCAATGCAGTATGAAGAGGCCTATGCCTGTACGCGAAGCGAGGTGGTTCAAAAAAACAGTCGCAACCAGGAGGATCAGGTACTCGATAAAATTATAGCGGGCTACAAGGCAGTCGAAAGTAAATTTGACTTTGTGCTGGTTGAAGGCACAGACTTCGTGGGAGAAGGGGCGATTATTGAATGGGATTTTAACGTCCTGATCGCTAAAAATCTCGGGATTCCGGCCATTATTATTTCCAGTGGGCGCGGTAAAAGCATTGAAGAATTTGAGAATTCTCTGGTGCTCGCCTGCGATTCCTTTGCCGACCGTGGGGTGAAAGTTCTTATGGTCGTTGCCAATAAAATAGAATCCGAAAACCACGAAATGGTGGTTCAAAGGCTGAAAAAAGAGCTTCCGGGAGATATATTAGTTGCCGCTATTCCGCACAACCCTGCTCTGGCCAATCCCAGTATCCGCGAAATTGTCTCTGCTCTGAATGGAATTGTATTGTTTGGTGAGGATCATCTGGACAATCGGGTAGGGCATTTTGGGGTAGGCGCCATGCAATTGCGGAATTACCTCACTTACATGGGTCAGGATAGCCTGGTTATTACCCCCGGAGACCGGGCTGATATTATACTTGGAGCCCTTCAGGCAAACATTTCCAAAAACTATCCTACGGTTTCAGGGATTTTCCTAACCGGGGGACTCCTTCCGGAGGAATCGATCACAAGATTGATAGAAGGACTCTCTGAAGTAGTTCCCATTATTTCGGTTCAGCAGGGTACTTATGCGGCCACCAATGAGATCGGAGCCGTTAAACCCAGGATTTACCCGGAGAACCACAGAAAAATAGAGCGTTCCCTGAAAGATTTCTCACGCTTCCTCCCGGAGGATGCTCTGGCCGAACGCCTGATTACCTTCCGCGCGAACGGGATAACCCCGAGAATGTTCCAGTACAATTTGTTGAAAATGGCCCAGTCCAGGCGTAAGCGCATCGTATTGCCTGAGGGAAATGACGAGCGCATTCTCAGGGCTACCCGGGATCTGATCCAAATGCAGGCTGTAGACATTACCCTTTTAGGGAATACCACTGAGATCCGAAAAAAAGTCGATTTATTGGGGATTGACCTGGACCTGAACAAGGTGCAGATCATAGACCCTATGGATTCGCCTGATGCTGCTGATTACGCCAATACGCTCTATGAGCTGCGCAAGCACAAGAATATGGATCCGGCCACGGCCAGAGATCTTATGGAAGATGTTTCCTATTACGGTACGATGATGGTCTATAAAGGCCATGCAGATGGCATGGTATCCGGGGCAACCCACACCACACAACACACCATTCGCCCGGCCCTTCAATTTATAAAGACCAAACCCGAGGTTTCACTGGTCTCCTCTGTTTTTTTTATGCTGCTTTCAGATCGTGTAGTGGTCTTTGGGGATTGCGCTATCAATCCGAATCCAACGGCTGAAGAACTTGCAACCATTGCCATTACTTCGGCGGATACAACACTGGCTTTCGGGCTTGAGGCGCGCATAGCAATGCTTTCCTATTCCTCCGGAAGTTCCGGTCACGGAGCCGATGTGGATCGGGTACGGGAGGCGACAGCACTGGTGCGTAAAGAACGGCCCGACTTAAAAATTGAAGGTCCTATTCAGTATGATGCCGCGGTTGATTTGAAGGTAGGTAAAAGTAAACTCCCGGATTCTGAGGTTGCCGGAAGGGCTACAGTTTTTGTGTTTCCGGATCTCAACACCGGTAATAATACCTATAAAGCAGTACAACGCGAAACGGGAGCCCTGGCCATTGGACCGGTTTTACAGGGGTTAAACAAGCCCGTAAACGATCTCAGCAGGGGTTGTACTGAGGAGGATGTTTTTAACACGGTCGTGATCACCGCCATACAGGCCCAGAGGGTCTAGGCCAGAGTCGTTGAGAAATACAGAAAAATATGAAGTCATGAAGGCAAGGATTCTAGTATTAAACGCCGGGAGCTCTTCTCTGAAATTCCAACTGCTCCAAATGCCGGCAGAGCAGACGATTTGCAAAGGCAGCGCGGAGCGACTCGGATCCGAGAATGGACTGCTGGTTGTTCAAAACTCAGGGAAGGAGTGGGAGGAGGAGCTCGGAGCGGCAGATCATCAGCGCGCGCTGCATCGGGTAGCTCAAATTCTCAGTGAAATGGAAGTGTCTCAAAATACAGATGACCCCGGGATCCAGGCGGTGGGGCATCGAGTGGTGCATGGAGGAGCGGAATTTTCATCGACGACCGAGGTTACTGAAAATGTAAAAACACAAATCCGTAAACTCTCGGCACTGGCCCCCTTGCATAATCCCCGTAATTTGGAGGGTATTCTTTTGGCCGAGGCCCTTTTCCCCAAAGCCTTGCAGGTAGCGGTCTTCGATACGGCCTTTCACCGGAGCATCCCCGATAGAGCCCGGTTTTATGCGATTCCAATAGAATTGACCGAATCTGAGGGAATCCAGGTGTATGGCTTTCATGGCACCAGTCATAAATATGTCTATGAACAAATAGCGCCAAAACTCGATAAAGCGTCCCGGGTGATTAGTTTGCATCTTGGAAATGGTTGCAGTGCTACGGCTATTCAGGCCGGCCGGAGCGTGGATCACAGCCTTGGGTTTACACCTTCCGATGGGCTGATCATGGGTACGCGGAGCGGGGACATCGATTTTGGGATTATTTTCTACCTGACTGAAAAATTGGGATATTCTCAGGAGCAGGTCAATACCATGCTGAACAGAGAAAGCGGCCTTTTGGGTCTTACGGGGTTTACAGACTTGCGGGACATACAGCAAGCGGCGGATGCGGGAAATACCTCTTGCCAGTTGGCCATGGAGATGATGGCGTATCGGATTCGGAAATATATCGGGGCCTACACGGCGGCTATGAACGGACTGGATGCCCTCATTTTTACGGCAGGGATGGGCACGCATTCCGCCGAACTGCGAAGTATGGTTTGCGCTGAACTGGATGTCTTTGGAATTCAGCTCGACCAAACACTCAATAACCTTCCAGCGAAAGGAAACCGGGCGATTCATCAGGCAGATTCCCGGGTTCAGATTTGGGTGATCCCCACAGATGAGGAATTGGAAATCGCCAGACAAACGTATCACCTGCTCAAAGCCGGGCTTTCAGAGGAGGCATGAAGGGATCTTTGGGGAATAGGATTCCTCAATCCGGAGAGACAAGTGCCTTCTAAATCATTACTCAGGGGCGGAAAGTCTTTAAATCCCTGGCATAGGAGAAGACTAAAGATTTGAATGCTCTGAAATCGAGCGTAAAGCGCGTCATTTTTTCTTTCAGGGATCTATGAGTTTCTCTGTATCTGGAATCTGCAACGCCCTTCGCGCCTTTTTCAATCCTACTCAACACGTTTTCGTGTTCCCGGATCTCCTCGGCCAGATACTCGAAAAGCATCTGGTGCAGCCGGTCCAGGTCGCGGAGCATTTCGGACGTATCCACGCCTTTCGGATTTGCGGTTTTGGTGCTTTCCAGGAGCGAAGCAAAAAAGCGGGTTTCATCCTGCCAGAAGGCCACGGTCTGCATCCATTCAACGCTTTCCCTATGAAGGCCTGCCAGACTTTCGGGGAGCAGATAGTCATATGTGTTCGGGAGATTCTTAGTGCTCATAATAATGGTTTTAAGGGTCTAGAAATTCATCTTTGAAAGTCTCCTGGAGCAAGTTGCGGGCCCGCATCAGCATCTTTTCAATCCGGTCCACGGAAAAGCCTTTGATAAGTGCAATATCCCTGGGGGTGAATAATTGTTCTGTGGCGAGTTCAAATACAGATCGCATGGTAGGGGGAAGGCTGAAAATTGCAGTTTCCATCAATCGCCCAGGGCTTTCTTTCCCTTCTTTTTGCTCGAGGAGTGCCATCATTTCTTCATGGGAGTCATCGAGAAATATGTTTTTGAGTAAATACTCCCGGTTTTTATAGGAGATATCATCGAGTTCTTCCAACATTACCAGATCCCCATCTCCATCTGTGCTAAATTCTTCCTTCATCTGTTCTCTTTCAGCACGGGAATATGCATCGATATCATCGTAAAAATATGTGGCGAATTCCTCTTCGACCTCCATTTCCTCAAGAAGTTTATCGGCCCTTTGAAACAACCAGGCATGGAATTCGCCTGATTCTCCAACCTCATCCAGATTATCGTATACATCGATAATCAATTGATCAAAAAGGTCTTCAGGTTTGTACTTGTTATGCGATATAACTCCTCTGGATAGCGCAATCCTCAAACCCCGTGTAATGTAGCGTTTCACATCTGGAAGTACTTTGAGCAGAAGTTCGGTGAAGGCCCTTGATTTGCCTTCGGTTCTCAGTCTTTTTAAGGGCTGGAAACTCTCTTTGACGTACCGATGGAATTCGGCCTGTCTTTGATCGTAATGCAGTGAGTTTTTCATCTTAACCGTTCCTTAGGGAGTTATGCCTGAAGTTCTCATTTTTTAATCCTAATTAAAATGATCTATATCAGTTCGTCCTCTCGAATGATACAGATCATTTCCTATCCCAAAACAGAGTTCTAGATTTATAGCTCATAAAAATGTTTAACCTTAAAACCTTGAGCTATGAAAACAAATAATGGAAATGTAGCATTGGCAATTTTGGTCGGTGCCGCGATTGGAGCTGGATTTGGCGTGTTATATGCTCCTGAGAAGGGTTCAAAAACCCGCAGGATGATTAAGAGAAAGGCCATGGATGCCGGTAATGACTTAACCCATCGGATTAATGAAGCCAAAGAACAACTCACACAATCTGCTTCTAAAAAACGTGAGGCTTTTGAAAACCGACTGGAAGATTCTCTGAGCCAGATGAGCTACAAAGCTGATGACATCATTGCAGGCCTTGAACATAAACTAGAGGACCTTCGCAAAAAGAATGCCCAACTACAAAAATAAATAGTATGGCTGCCCCGGCATATAAGGAACCGGTTTTAAAAGTAGTAGGATCCGTACAGTCCTATGTGGAGTCGAGTACGGACTACATTAGATTGCAGGTATTCAAAACGCTCATGCGCTTGATGACTTCACTGGTGAAGTCTTCCGTTCTGGGCGTTTTGATTGTTTTGGCCCTTCTGTTTTTATCGGTTGGCGTTTCACTGGCTCTGGGAGAACGCATGGAGAATTATCCTTTGGCTTTTACCCTTACGGGGGGTTTTTATCTCGTGGCAGCTGGTGTTGCCTATTTAATGAGAGGCCGATTGGAGCGATGGGTGTTACAATCCTATTCGGATTTATACTGGAATGAAAATTAAAGACTATGGAAACCCGGTTTTCTTCATTTGAACAAATTGATACGCGGCTCGAGATTCTGAGAACTCAAAGGCAGCTTAGCCTCTATCGATTAAGGAGGCAATTGAATGATGCCCCTGGAGAAATCCTGAGGTCAGGATGGAGATATGGTTTACTGCCTTCACTCAAAATTATGGCTATAGACTGGTCCCTGGGCAAACTTCGGAATATTCGGCATGTTCTGGGACCCTGGCTTCCCCAAGTGCACTAATTCCTGCTTTTAAGACCCCGGAAATCTGATTTTCCTGTGGTCTTCTATGGATTCGTTCTTTGGGCGGGGTGGATATAGGTCTCTGATTTATACAATCCCCGCCTGAAGATTACGAAAAATCATAAGGAAGCCTATAGTTACTCCCTGATTTACAAACGCTTATCCATAACTTGCGATTTCCTGAAGCTTGTCTGGATTTGCAATGAGTATTCGCCGGGCTTTTCCCATTCGGATTACCCCATTCTCCTTTAACTCGGAAAGGGCGCGAATGACGGTTTCGGTCGCCGTTCCCACCATCCCCGCCAAATCTTCTCTGGCGATATCGATCCCCCGGTGTGTGGCATCCTGAATTAATCCGGCACGCTGTAATTTGATAAGCACCAGGGCCAGTCTCTTGCGAACCGGGGAATACGCGAGGTTGACGAGTTGCTCCTGGGCGTCTATCAGGTTATTTGAAATGAGTTCGATAAATTTTTTGGACACTATTTTGTTTTCCTCCAGCAGTTGAATAAAATCTGATTTTGGGATGCGGTAGATTTCAGAATGCTCAAGGATCAGGGCGGATTCCAAATAAATGCCTTCGGGATTAAGTAGGGAAAGTGCGCCTACAAAGTCGCCCTCCTGGCTAATGCCAGTGATCAGTTCTTTTCCACCTTCTGTAGACTTATAGCTTTTTACCAGGCCCTGTTTAACATAATAGAGGAAGTTTGCTGCATTCCCTTCCATAAACAGGAGGTCTTTGGGCTCGTAGTTTTTGGAATAATAGATACGCTCGATATAGTCGAGATTCAAAAAAGCAGCGGCCTCCTCCAAAAAGGCGTGCAATCCACTCATATCCTTGCTGTACTCTTTTTGAAGGAATTCGTGTCGCTTCAGCCGGGAGTTTATCGCCTCGAGGAGTTCGTGTTCTTCAAAGGGTTTTGTCAGATAGTCATCCGCTCCGAGATTCATTCCTTTTCGGACATCAGATTTATCGGCTTTGGCACTTAGAAACACAAATGGAACCCCCGCGGTCTTAGTATTCGCCTGAAGCGCCTCCAGGACTTGATATCCGTCCAGTCCCGGCATCATAATATCGCATATGATAAGATCGGGAATAAAACTTCTGGCTTTCTGGATGCCGGAAGCACCATCCGCACTGGTACAGACGTTGTAATGCGCAAGCTTCAGGAGTTCTGCCGTATTCTCCCGCACATCCTCATTGTCTTCAATAATCAGAATTTTTTTCATTTCACTTCGCATTAAAAACCAGGGGCAGTCTAAGGGTAAAGGTGCTGCCCCTATTCAGGAAACTCTTAAAGGTAATGGTTCCCCCCATCAGTTCTGTGTAGAGTTTTACCAGGTGGAGTCCCAGTCCTGTACCCGGTATATTTATGGCGTTGCGCGCACGGAAGAAGCGATTGAACAACTGTTCTTGTTCTTCTTCAGGAATCCCCATGCCTCTGTCCTTAATAGTAATTGAAAAAGCAGTTTTGCTCTTTTCGATCGCAATAGAAATCCCGGTTTTCTCGGGGGCGTATTTGATGGCATTGGACAGGAGATTTACCAAAATCTGACGCAGTAATTTTGGGTCCTGATGCACATTAAGAGCAGACATTTCAAAAGTCTCCGCAAAGTGTTGCCCTACTTTTAGATTGCTTTCGAGTTCTTCGAGTACGGAGCGAATCAGGTCCAAAGCGTCAAACGTATCCGGCTGGGCCTCTATGTTGCCTTCTTCGAGTTTACTCAAAGAGAGGAAATCATCCAGAATGACGACCAGATTTCGCACATTGTTTTTAATCTGTCTCAGATACCGCATTCGTTTGTCCTCCATGCCGGGGGTATTCTGTTTTCCAATAAGGATGGCTGAGGAATGAATGGCGCTGAGAGGTGTGCGGAATTCATGGGAGGCCATAGAGATAAAGCGCGATTTGAGATCGTTTAGTTCCTGTTCAATGCGAAGGGCGCGCAACAGGTCTTCTTCTGACTTTTTCTGCTCTGTTACATTGGTCAGTACCAAAAGCGCCCAACCGGGAGACTCCCCGACGTATAAAGGCATGGAATTTACCGCATAGGTATTTTCTTTAATGTGAATTTCAAAAGAAAGGTGCTGTCCCCGGAGGGTTTGACGGACCTTTTTATCCAGGCCCTTGAGCTCTTCTGCTGAAAAACCCGGTGTATTGAGTATGGGTTTTCCTAAAAACATCCAGTTTCGAAGTTCCATCCGGTCCAGTTCTTCCCCTTCGAGATGTACGTAATGCCTGGAAGTATTGAATACCATGATAACACCCTTGGGAAAGTTTCGCGCGATAGCCGCAAAGAGCTCCTGATTGGCCAGGGCCCGCTCTTCTGCTTTCTGTGTCGTTTTTATCTGGGTCTGGAGCGAAAGATTGCTCTCCATGAGTTTCTGGAGCGTAGATTCCACTTCCTCGGTGCGCTGCGCTACATCTTTTTCCAGATTTTTGGCGTATTGTTCAAGTTTGGAATTGCTTTCTTCCAGACGAATCCGGGTAAAGTGCCGTTCGATAGCCAGAGCGGTGAGCTGGGTGGCGTCCTGCACCACTTCTCGTTTTACTTTTCCGGGTTTAGCTGAAGCAGGGCCGTAAAAGGTACAGGTTGCAAGTACTTTTTTTTCGGATGAGAGTACGGGGAAGGACCAGCAACTTTTAATGCGCACAGCTTTTATCGTGCTTAGAAATTTGCCCGAGGCTTCATTATTTTCAAGGTCTTCAAGCACCGAGGCCTTCCCGGTTTTTACGGCCATAGCGCATGGGCAGTCCGTATCTTCTTTTAATCCAACTTTCTTGAGTTGTCGGGTCAGGACCGGAGGAAGCCCGATTTCTGAAAGGGTTTCCAGTACTTCACTTTCCGGCTGCCATAGCGCTATCTGAATCCCGGTATTTGGAAAATAGCTACGCAGGAAGGAGGCGATCATTTCGGCTGTTTTCTCCAGGGGTTTGTCGTGGGTTATGGCCTCGAGGATTTTCCGGATGTGGTCTTTGCGCTCCCCCTCCAGTACCCTTGTGCTTATGTCGTTCTGAACGCCTATGAAATGCGTAAGCTCGCCCGCATCATTGCGAATAGGGGTTATTGTGAGTTCATTCCAGAAAAGGGAGCCATCCTTACGATAGTTTCTCAATTCTACCCGGCACGGTGTTCCTTTGTCAAGGGCTTCCCGGATCTGCCTTACTTTCTCCGGATTGGTTTGCGGTCCCTGAAGGAAACGACAATTTTTTCCTATCGCTTCTTCTGCGGAGTATTGAGTGATTTCAGTAAAGGCGTTGTTGGAATAGATAATCGGGAAGTCCGGCAGGATTGCATCTGCCACAATAATGCCGTTTCCTGCGGCCTCCAGTGCCCGGTTTCTGAGGTTGAGGCCCTGCAGGGTAGTTCGGGTGTCGGTAGTATTGCGCGCTACTGCCAAAACCTGCTGGTCCTCCATACAGACATAACGGATTTCATAAGACAGTTTGCCCCGGTCTGTTTCCAGGTCAGTTTCCAGGACCATTGTCTGACCACTTCGGCACGATTCCTGAATTTTTAAGAGCATTTCCCTGCCTGTTTTTCCCGGAAAGATATCTGCAACAGATTTCCCTTCTATCAGCTCCTTTTGAAAGCAATGAGGGGAGCGCGCAGACTCCTTTACCCTCAGGATACGTCCTTTACTGTCGTGAAGCAGGATAACGTCCGGAATGGCTTCGAGAATAGCCCGGTTCCGCGCCTCACTTTTGAGGAGTTGGTTTTCGGCAGCTCTCTGGTCGGAAATGTCCACTCCGGAACAGATGAGTCCGGTAGGATTTCCGGCAGTATCTTTTAAGAGGGCATTTTGCCATCGGATCAGGCGGATTTCTCCTGATTTTGAAGTAACCGGACTCTCGAAATAGTCCGACAGTGCCCTTTTGACTCTAAAGGTTTGATCAAAGAGGATTTTAAGCCTTTTCTGTTCTTTCTCTCCACTGATAAAGGGCAGCCAATTTTGATTCAGAAGTGATTTCATTGGGTATCCGAGTACCTCACAGGCTTTGCGGTTTATAAGCGCAATCCGGCAATCGGGTTTCAGTACGATGAACATTGACCCCGCCGAATCCAGGTAATTCCTAAGACGACTTTTCTCCCGGATGAGCTCCTGCTTATCTCGTACCCTTTCGGTAATATCCCTGAGGGCGATAATGTTTTTTTCTTCGTTTAATGGCAGTAGCCTGGCTTCGTAATGCTTTTCCGGGGTGCCTTTTGTGGAAAACTCCAGGTGTTGTGGTTCACGGTTTTCCCGCACGCTCTGTATGGCTTCTAAGAATATAGGGCTGACATGGGGGGGAGGGAGTCGGTGAGCAGGCGTCCTTTGAGGTGTGGATTTTGCAGGAGAAACTCCTGATCGAGGGTAGGGAGATAGTCCAGGAAACACCCCTGTGCATCGAGGATAAGTACAGCCTCGGCCCTGCCTTCAGGCAGCGCATCCAACAAACCTGATCCTTTTTTGGGGTTTTGCATGGTGCTATAGATTCTGGTCCGCTCGAATCCCAATCCATCATTTCCCGACATTCGATGCCATTGTGGATCCATGGTGGATAAGTCTTAACTTGCACTACGGCTGAAATTCGATGGGAACCTTAGCAGCCATCTATAAAGATACTACGCATATACATATGTTTTATATGATAATGGTCATGCAGCAAATCGATATCACGGTCTGTTTATCGACCGGTCAATCTGAAATATGAAAATAGCCTTAACATTATCTGGAGGAGGATATAGGGGAATTGCCCATATTGGGGTATTGAAGGCCCTCGAAGAGGCGGGGGTCACACCGGAAGGCATTGCGGGTACCAGCGCGGGGTCGGTCGTTGGGGCACTCCATGCTTATGGCGTCTCAACCGGGGATATGCTGGATTTTTTCAAAAGTATTCAATTGTTGAGTTTTGGAAATTATGCCTTTGGGAAACCGGGATGGGTTGATCCTGAAAGTTTTTATGACCGGTTTCTCGAAATACTTCCCGAGGATGACTTCTCGGCACTGAAAATTCCAATGCAGGTCACGGCCACAAATATCCTAAACGGGGAATTGAAAGTGTTTAGCAAAGGGCCTTTAATCCGGGCAATATTGGCCTCAGCAGCCTTTCCGGGATTTTTTGCGCCTGTCGAGATCGGGAAGGGGTACTATGTGGACGGAGGGGTGCTCAATAATTTTCCGGCTGATTTACTCAGAGATCAGGCAGACTTCCAGATAGGGGTTTATGTCAACCCTTTTGAGCCTACGGATAAATCGAAAATCAAACATTCCATTTCGGTGCTTGAGCGCGTTCTGAAAATTAAAACAGCCTCCGATTCGATTAAAAAATTCCCACTGTGCGATCTTCTGGTTTATCCAAAGGAAATGAGTAGGTTCAGCACCTTCCTAGAAAAGGACCTCGACACTATTTTTCAGCTCGGATACCAGGAGGCAAAAGAGTGCCTTGAAACCGCTTCGGACAAAATTCAGGAATTATAGAACAAAAAAACCCTGCACTGCGCACTTATGGACGATTAGCAGTGCAGGGATAGGAGTATTGAAAAGGCTTTTCAGCCTACTTCAATCACCTTAGGCGGTCTTTTTTGGGGCGCTTCTTTTTTGAGAAGCCGGAAGTTGAGTATCCCGTTATTGTATTCGGCCTTAATCTCCTCTTCCCTTATAGAATCGGGAAGTTGCAGCGATCTTTTAAAGGCTTTATAGTTGAATTCGCGTCGGGTAAAATCTTCGGATAATTCCTCCTCAGATCTTTCTTTTTCGGCAGCGATATTCAGGCATCCGTCTTCAATGGTAATATTGAAGTCATTTTTTGAGAACCCCGGAGCGGCCAGTTCAATTTCAAAGCCTTTCTCACTTTCCTTAATATTAAGGGCGGGTTCAACAGTCTTCCCATTCCAGAAATCTGCATTCATAAGACCGGATTTCCACATGCGATCATCGAAGAAGTTGTCCAGGTCAAAAAAATCCTGTGACAAAAGACCACTGGGATGTCTCTTTTTAAATTTAGTTAAGTCCATCACATAAAAATTAGATTATACATTGTGGGTTCGCATGCCAAAACGAATGTAAGCAGGAGTCTTGTTTTTTGAAATGATCCAGGTCAGCGGGCTTCTTTTTTTTGAATTTGAAGGCTGGGGAAAAGATTTCTCTCCCCCTGTTTCCTCACTCCCGGTTTTTTTACGAAATTGCGCCTTCCTAAAGGGATATTAGCTCAGTTGGTTTAGAGCGCTGCCTTGACAGGGCAGAGGTCACCGGTTCGAATCCAGTATATCCCACATCACTCAGAAAACCCACGTCCGCAGGACGTGGGTTTTTCCATTTCGGATCACGTCGAGTTTACTCGTAAGTGAGGGCGAAATGGAAAAAGACAACAGGCCCGTCAGGGGCTGTGGGTTTTGGTTTTCTATTTGCAGGAGCGGGATGCATCTGGATCACCGCCCCGACCGCAGGGAGTGGGAGGTAATCCAGTAGCGGGATATTCGGCGGGCGCTCGGCCCGGATCACCACCCCGACCGCAGGGAGGGGCACGCGATTTGGCAGAATACACTGGAAAAGATCCCTTATGGGCAACTTCCCGCTATAAATAGTTCACCAATCGCTCCAGGGCCATGCCGCGAGAGGCTTTGATAAGGAGGGTGCCCGACCCTTTGATGGGGCTTGATTCTAGGAATTCCACCAGTGCTTCAAAGGTTTTAAATTTCTGCGCCTCAGCTGTAGTTGCAAAAAAAGCTTTCCCCACCAGCATCAGGTTATCCAGATTAAGCCCTGCGGCCTGTTCTGCAATCAGCTGATGTTCACTGGCAGAATCTGCTCCGAGTTCGAACATATCTCCCAGAATCGCCAATTTTTTAGGTGCATCAAGAGCCTTCAGGTGTTCGAGAGCCGCAGACATACTGCTCGGGTTTGCATTATAGGCGTCCAGCAGTATATCCAGGGAGCCTATCCGTAACAGTTGCGACCGATTGTTCTCTGGAATATAAGATTCTATGGCTATTCGGATCTCTGAAAGGGGGACGTTAAAATACTTCCCAATCAAGAGGGCGGCGGCACAATTGCTGAAATTATACCCTCCGCTAAGGGAGGTTTTTATAGCCGTATCTTCAGCCCGCAGCGTCACAAACGGGTCAGCACCCTGATTCTCAATGCGGAAATATCCCGGGTCTGAGGTGCTGAAGCCCACTTTGTTCACATAAGACTCCAGTTTTTTTCTTTGAATAGGATCATCGGCATTGAGAAAAATTGTTTTACCCTCCCCAATGAGATAATCATACATTTCGCTCTTTCCTATGATCACGCCTTCGACACCCCCGAAACCTTCCAGGTGTGCCTTTCCAAAATTGGTGATATATCCGTAATCCGGTTCTGCTAAAGCACAGAGAAAAGCGATTTCTTTTTGGTGATTGGCGCCCATTTCCACGACCATCATTTCAGTATCCTTCCGGATCTGCAAGAGGGTAAGGGCTACCCCGATATGGTTGTTCAGATTGCCAACAGTGGCCTGGGTTTTATAGGTGCGCTCAAGAACGCGGGAGATCAATTCTTTCGTTGTGGTTTTACCGTTACTACCCGTAAGGGCGATTAAGGTAGCCTTACTTTGCCGCCTGTGGTGGGTGGCGAGATCCTGCAGGCATTTAAGTACATCGGGAACTAAAAGGGTTCTGTCATTTGTAGCGAACCTGGCCTCGTCCACCACCGCATAGGCCGCCCCTTTATCCAGGGCCTCTGCAGCATAACTGTTTCCGTTGAAGCTGGGTCCTTTTAAGGCAAAGAACAGACTGTTGGGCAGGATGTTCCTGCTGTCCGTAGAAATTGAGGGGTGCTCCAGGAAACGGGAATAAATTTCTTCGATATTCATTGGGTAAATATAAAAAGCCCTGACCGAAAAGTCAGGGCTTTTTTTAAGGTATGAAAGGGGCTTTTTATCCTTTAACTTTTTTACCCCGAATCGTTTTATTTTTTCCTTTGGATTTACTTCCCACTCTAGACATGGCACATCTGAATCCGATGTAGTCTGTCGCCATATACTCGGGCATGTACCTCCTTTGAGCGGGATCTAACCAGTAGGCACGGTCTCTCCACGAACCTCCTTTGTAGACGCGAACCTCGTCGTTGATGAGCGATGTACGGTAATTGCTTTTGTCGTATTCCCGTACCATCAGACCTTCTGCGTCCCGTTCTACTTTGTGCTTGGGAGCATTGTACATTTGCTTTCTGTCGTCGGCATCCTCTTCTTCATCGCTGAAACGGTCGAAGAATCTTGAAGATCCCGGATCTCCATCCCTGTATCCGCGGTTATCACTCGAGGAGAAATTGGTTCTCAGATAGGTGTCCTCTTCATCCACGGCAACCATCTTAACTTCCCCGGGAAGGTTTATAGCTACTATTTTTCCGTTCGGCAGGGTATCGTAAACGATCTCTCCTTCCGTAAGGACCATTACTTTTCCATCCTCACCGATGGCCTTTTTGGTAAAAATGTTTCCGCGATAGTAGTTGAAATCACTGATTTCATCATCTACAATCGGACGATAGACGTCAGCTACCCACTCAGCAACATTCCCGGCCATATCGTATAATCCCAGGTCATTGGGCTTGTAGGACATTACAGGAGCTGTAATATCGGCCCCGTCATCTGACCATCCGGCAATTCCGCCGTAATCTCCTTTACCCTGCTTAAAGTTGGCGAGCTGATCTCCCCTCCCGACTCTTTGGCCGTTACGGGTGTAATCACCTTCCCATGGATATTTCTTTCTACCACGGTAATTGTTGTATTCACGGGTTCCCACAAGGGCAGCCGCGGCATACTCCCATTCGGTTTCCGTAGGGAGCCGATATTCCGGCATCAGGATTCCGCTACTTCTTTTGGCGAAGGACGGAACTGAGTCCTTAACATTCTTGCCCATCAGCGTATCGATTTGACCGCCATATACAGATTTAGGGCTATTGAGATAAGTCTCCGTACTGAAATTACCAGCGATCTCACCATTCATCGCCCTGTATTTAACGTCCTCAGCCAAATACCCTTCGCGCTCCAGCATGGCTTCATTGACCCTGTCGGTACGCCATTCGGCAAACTGAGTGGCCTGAATCCAATTCACCCCAACTACGGGATATTCCGCATAGGCGGGATGCCTCAGGTAGTTATTGGTCATGGTTTCGTTATAACCCAGGCGGTTTCTCCAAACCAGTGTATCCGGAAGGGCGCCTATATAAATATTGGCGTATTTCGGATCTTCAGGCGGATAAACGCTTTTAATGTAGTCCAGGTATTCGAGGTACATCACGTTGGTCACCTCGGTCTCATCCATATAGAAGGATTGGACGTGCTGCGTTGTAGGAGTGTTGTTCCAGTCGTGCATGACGTCGTCCTGAACCTTACCTTTCGTGAAGGTTCCCCCTTCTACAAAGACAAGTCCCGGAGCGGTTTCCTGCTCTTTAAAATCGGAATTATACTGAAATCCCCCTTCCTTATCGTTGATTTTCCAACCTGTAGCTCTTGAGGTATCTTTTGATCCTAAAGACTTCTTGCAACTTTGCATGCTCAGGGATCCGACGACAATGGCTGCCAAAAGGAATGTGCTGGTACGTGTTTGTTTCATCTGTATTTCGGACTTAAGTTTCGGATCGGGCCTTTCAAGGGCCTTCAGTCGTTTTTTAAATGCTATTCGGCTAATTAAACGGGTAAAAGTTCATTATATTTTACACCTTTAACAAAAACTGCAATTGGTCAAAACCGAATTGATTCCGGCCTTGTGTGCATTGATAACGAGTAATTCGTCGATCTAGTATAAGCCCGGAGAGGTTTTTGAACCAGCAAGTTGGGGGAATTAAACAGTGCAAAGTTATGGCCATTTTTCAGAAGCTATATAATAATAGGTATTAAATCAACTTTAAACTTCTGAAAAACCCTGAGGGTTTCAGGAAGTCTTACATAAGATATTTCGAAAATTGCCGTTACCATAGAATACACCGGAGTGTTTAAGGAACAGAATTCTTCCGGTTTCTGCCCTTTACGAGAAGGGTTTTTTATTTAAGAAGCACATTGATACGATGAAAAAATTTTTCGTTTTACTTCTGCTTGCCGCTTCATTCAAGGGGTTTGCACAGGATGAAAGGGTTATAACTACCGCAGTACCTTTTTTGAGGATTGCCGCTGACGCCAGGTCTTCCGCCATAGGGGACATTGGTGTGGCCAGCTCCGTAGATGGTTTTTCGCAACAGTGGAACCCCGCTAAATTTGCGTTTGCCGAGCGTAAAATGGGAATTGGAATTAGTTATACACCTTACCTGGAGAGTCTTATTACGGATATTGCACTGCTCAACGGCAGTTACTTCAATAAAATTAATGACCAAAGTGCCTTTGGGGTGTCCATCCGGTATTTTACGTTAGGGGAAATCGAGTTGCGAAATTCCTTTGAGGAAATAGGGACCCTGGTCAAGCCCAATGAATTATCTATAGACGGCTCGTATTCCCTGAAATTAAGCGATCAGTTTTCCATGTCGGTTGCGGGCAGGTTTATCAGTTCCAATCTGGAAATTCCCCAATTGGGGAATGCTGTTCAGTCCGGAAAGACGTTCTCCGTGGATATTTCAGGTTATTACTACGGCAGGGAAAGGGCCTATGATAGTTTTGACGGACGATGGGTTTGGGGATTCAATATCTCGAACCTGGGTCCCAAAATACAATACGACGCCGGAGGACAGGAGAATTTTATACCCACCAATCTCGGTTTAGGCGGAGGATTTGACTTTATCTTCGATATGGATAATGCCCTGTCTCTGCGCGGAGAGTTCAATAAATTACTGGTGCCGACCCCTCAGGATTTTAATGGGAATGGGTTTTTGGACCAGGAAGACAACGCTATATATCAGGATATCGGCTGGTTTGAAGGTGTTTTTAAATCCTTTGGAGATGCCCCTGACGGATTTAGTGAGGAATTGAAGGAAATTACCTGGGCTCTCGGAGCAGAATACGTCTTTCGGGAGGCGTTTATGCTCCGGGCCGGGTATTTTAATGAAAGTGAGGAGAAGGGTTTTCGAAAGTTTTTTAGCCTTGGTGCCGGATTCCGTTATAACAATGCACAAATTGACCTTTCCTATCTCTTCTCGACGGCTCAGGTCAGAAATCCTTTGGAGAACACCTTGAGATTTTCCCTGACCTTTTTCCTCGGAGAGGAATTCTACAACGACTAAACAGGTAAGCTTATAACACTAATAGACCCGTCAACAAAAGTGACGGGTTTTTTTTGCGCAGCACTGTACTTTTTAATCCGGGGAATGTATCTTTAATTATGGAGAAACGACATGTGGGTTTTGACCTGACCATCTATGAAGGAGAACAAGCCCTACTCCCGGGGGATCGGGAGCTATTACTAAAAGCGCGGGAAGCCACTTCTGGGGCCTACGCCCCTTATTCGGGTTTCAGGGTTGGTGCCGCCTTGTTGTTATCTTCAGGGGAAGTAATCATCGGAAGCAATCAGGAAAATGCTTCATTCCCCTCCGGACTCTGCGCAGAACGTGTGGCCGTATTTCAAAAAGGCGCCCGATTTCCTGAGGGTGTCATCGACGTTTTGGCAGTCGTGGCGCTGTCCCCAGGAGGGCAACTGAAGATCCCGGCCGCCCCTTGCGGGAATTGTCGTCAATCCCTGCTGGAATATGAGAACCGTCAGATGCGTCCCATCCGAATCTTGTTACAGGCCGATAAAGGATCCGTTTATGAATGTCCTTCGGTTTCGGCCTTGCTTCCCTTAGGCTTTGATCAGAGTTATCTTGACTCCCGATATTAATTAAGTTTCAGGTGGTTCAGTCTTTGGGTTCCATTTTTTTTTCCTAATTGATTTAATGTGTATTTTTGCTCTTCTGCGTCGGGAAAACAGGCAGTCAGTCTCGGTTTTCTGACCCCAAAAACGATAGAAAAAGGCCTTCATGAAAAAAATTACCAAAGAGGTATACCTGAACTGGTATGAGGATATGCTTTTCTGGCGGAAGTTTGAGGACAAACTCGCCGCGGTATATATCCAGCAAAAAGTTAGGGGTTTCCTGCACCTGTATAATGGGCAGGAGGCTGTTTTGGCGGGATCCCTGCACGCTATGGAACTCGGCAAAGACCGGATGATTACGGCTTACCGAAACCATGTGCAACCTATCGGGATGGGCGAAGACCCCAAAAGGGTAATGGCCGAGCTCTACGGGAAGGTGACGGGAACCTCCAAAGGAATGGGAGGCTCCATGCATATCTTTTCCAAAGAACATAAGTTCTATGGGGGACACGGAATCGTCGGAGGGCAAATTCCTTTGGGTGCCGGTCTGGCCTTTGCGGACAAATATTTTGGAAGAGATTCCGTAACCTTATGTTATATGGGTGATGGTGCCGTTCGGCAGGGGAGCCTGCACGAGGCGTTTAACCTGGCCATGTTATGGCAATTACCGGTAGTCTTTATTTGTGAAAACAACGGGTATGCCATGGGCACATCTGTTGCGCGTACCTCCCATTCCACGGATATCTGGAAACTCGGACTGGGCTATGAAATGCCATGCGGTCCTGTAGATGGAATGAATCCGGTGGCAGTAGCGGAAGAAGTCTATAAGGCCATTGAACGGGCCCGAAGTGGAGGAGGTCCTACCTTTTTGGAAGCGAAGACCTACAGGTACCGCGGACATTCCATGTCGGATGCCCAGCATTACCGGACCAAAGATGAGGTAGAGGAGTATAAAAAAATCGACCCGATCAGTCAGGTCAAGCACATTATTCTGGATAAAAAATACGCTACTGAAGCAGAGCTGAAGGAAATAGATGCTCGTGTTAAAGAACGGGTGAAAGAATGCGAGAAATTTGCAGAGGATTCTCCCTTCCCTCCCGTGGAACAACTCTATGATGTGGTCTACGAACAAAAGGATTATCCATTCCTGAAACATAAATTATAACAGAAAGTCAGATGGCTGAGATTATCACAATGCCGCGACTGAGCGATACCATGGAAGAAGGCACCGTGGCGAAATGGCTCAAGAAAGTTGGGGACACCGTTATTGAAGGAGATATCCTTGCCGAAATTGAAACGGACAAGGCGACCATGGAATTTGAATCCTTTCACGAAGGAACCTTACTGCATATCGGAATTGCCGAGGGCGAAGGAGCTCCAGTAGATGCCCTCCTGGCCATTATCGGTGCTAAGGGTGAAGATATCTCAGGATTGCTGGGCGGGCAGGCGAATGCTCCTGTCAGTGCTCCCCAGGAGGAGAAGCCCGATGCGGCATCGACTGGGGGAAAAGCTGAGGCTCCGGCATCCGGGTCTGCTGAACTTCCTGAAGGTGTTGAGATTATCACCATGCCACGCCTGAGCGATACGATGGAAGAGGGTACCGTTGCCTCCTGGTTGAAGAAAGTTGGAGACACGGTAGAGGAAGGAGATATTCTGGCTGAAATCGAAACAGATAAGGCCACTATGGAATTTGAATCCTTCTACACAGGAACGCTCCTGCATATAGGGATACAGGAAGGCGAATCTGCCCCGGTGGATGCCGTCCTGGCAGTAATTGGGCCTAAAGGCACCGACGTTTCGGCTGTACTAAGCACATCTTCCGGAGTAGCGCAAACCCAAACAGCTTCTGTTCCGGCTGAGGCGGAAGTTAAAAGTAGTGAACCACAAGCTGCTTCAGAACCACAACATACTGAAACAGCTGCCGGGGACCGTGTTTTTGTCTCACCGCTCGCCCGGAAAATGGCCGAAGAAAAGGGGATTGATCTGAAACAGGTTTCAGGATCCGGTGATTCGGGCCGAATCGTTAAGCGGGATATCGAAAACTTTGTACCTGTCGCAGCAGCAGTGACTGCTCCCTCCGATGCATCGGTAAAAGCAACGGCCGCGCCCGTCACATCTTATATTCCTGCGGGGGAAGAGGCTGTCGAGGAGGTCAAAAACTCTCAAATGCGTAAGGTGATTGCCAAGCGTTTGAGTGAATCCAAATTTACTGCCCCGCATTACTACCTCACCATAGAGGTGGATATGGAACAGGCTATGGTTTCTCGCGGAAGCATCAATGCCCTTCCGGACACTAAAGTCTCCTTTAACGATATGGTCGTTAAGGCCTGCGCCATGGCACTCAGGAAGCACCCGCAGGTAAATACCTCCTGGAGTGCGGAAGCGATGAAATACAACAAACACATCCATATTGGAGTGGCGGTAGCTGTGGATGAAGGACTGGTGGTTCCCGTGCTTAAATTTGCGGATCAGATGAGCCTTACCCAGATCGGGTCAGCGGTTAAGGACCTTGCCGGCAGGGCACGAGTCAAAAAAATTACACCGGCCGAAATGGAGGGGAGCACTTTTACGGTTTCCAATTTGGGGATGTTTGGCATTCTCGAATTCACCTCTATTATCAACCAGCCGAATTCGGCAATATTGTCTGTGGGTGCCATTGTTGAAAAACCAGTGGTGCGCCAGGGAGAAATAAAAGTGGGGCACACGATGAAGGTAACCCTGGCTTGCGATCACCGGACGGTTGACGGAGCTACGGGGTCTCAATTCCTCCAAACCCTGAGAGCGTATCTGGAGCATCCTGTAACCATGTTGGCCTGATGCTCAGAGAGATCCCTTCACATTTTTATTTGGCCGTCGCTCAGGAAAGCAGGCGCGGCCCTGCATTGGTGTGTTTATTGTTTGGGTTGTTGCTGGGTTCCTGCGGGAGTGTACCCAGTGCTGCAAAAATGAATGAGGTGGTGACGTATCTGGCCTCGGACGAGCTTAAAGGCCGGGATACGGGATCAGAAGGTATTGAGAAAGCGGCTGAATTTCTGGAAGACGAATTTGAGGCATATGGCATTGCTCCCTTTTTTAGCAGTTTTCGGGACACCCTTTCCAATACGAGTACCCTTGCCTATAATGTGGTCGGAGTTATTGAAGGATCCGATCCCCGGCTGAAAGGGGAGTATATCCTTATCGGCGCCCATTTTGATCATATCGGTATCGTGCCACCCAAGGATGGGGACGAGATTGCCAACGGGGCCAATGATAATGCCTCCGGAACTTCGACGGTCCTGGAGTTGGCGCGTTATTTCGGAAAACAAAAGGTTTCAAAACGAAGTTTGATTTTTGCATTTTTTAGTGCGGAGGAAAAGGGGTTGTTGGGTTCCAAGCATCTGGCTACAGTTCTTAAGGATTCGGGGATACATCTCTATACCATGCTTAATTTTGAGATGACGGGGGTGCCCATGCAGGGCAAGGACTACCTGCTTTATCTCACCGGGTATGAGAAATCCAATCTCGCTGAAATTGCCAATACATATGGAGGTTCCGACCTGATCGGGTTTTTGCCTAAAGCCGGTGAATTTAACCTGTTTCAACGCTCAGACAATTACGCCTTCTGGGAAGTCTTTGGTGTACCCTCCCATACTTTTTCATCTTTTGACTTTGAGAATTATAACTACTACCACCAGCCCGGAGATGAGGCTACACGGATGGATTACGAGCATCTCTCGGAGGTTGTCAGGCGGATGATCCCCGTTATTCAGGGAATTGCCGACAGTCCGAAGGATGAGATCAAACTAAACTAAAACATGTCGAAGATCATCATTACAGGCACAAGCCGGGGTATTGGCTTCGAACTGGTGACCCAGCTGGCCGCTGCCGGACATCAGGTATTAGCACTGTCCCGAAATGAAACCCCTGTTTTGGAGCTGGGTTTGCCCGGGGTGACTACCTGGGGATTCGATATTACAAATACTGCACATATTGAAAAGGCTGCCAGCTGGGTGAAATCCGAGTGGGGAACTGCTGATGTGCTCATTCACAATGCGGGAATGTTGTTGAATCTCCCCTTTAAAGAATCTACAGTTGCTGATTTCCGGGCCGTCTACGAAGTCAATGTCTTTGGGGTAGCGGAATTGACCCGTGCCCTTATCCCGTTCATGGATACCGGGGGTCATGTGCTGACCATCAGTTCTATGGGCGGTGTACAAGGGAGTGCCAAGTTTCCGGGCCTTGCAGCCTACAGCTCGAGCAAAGGGGCCGTAATTACTCTGGTGGAGCTCTTGGCGGAGGAATTTAAAGAGACCGGCCCTGCGTTTAATGTCCTGGCTCTGGGAGCAGTGCAAACCGAAATGCTCCAAGCTGCATTTCCCGGATATCAGGCATCTTTAAGTGCGGGGGAAATGGCCGCGTATATAGGGCATTTTGCACTCACCGGACACGCCTATTACAATGGAAAAATTCTTCCGGTGAGTAATTCTACTCCCTGAAAGCGGCAAATTCAAATGGTCGGGTAGGGCATTGTGTGTTCTGATACGGGGAATTATTAAAACAGTAGACTCTTGTTATTTTTCTAACTTTACCCGGATGGAAGAAGTGCTGGAGCGCTATATACCGGAACGGGCTGTTGATCCCTGTCTGGGGCTTATCAAAAAATATGGGATTCATTTGAAAATCGTCAACCAGCGGATCACCCGTCACGGAGATTATCGGATGCTTCCAGGGGGCGGGCATATGATCACGGTAAATTCCATGTCCAATAAATATCGATTTCTTATAACCCTCATCCACGAATTTGCCCATTTGGTGGCTTTTGAGACTTACGGCAGACGGATAAAACCACACGGAAAGGAATGGAAATACACTTTTCAGCAGATGATGCTCCCTTTTTTAAGGCCGGAAATTTTCCCGAACCAACTCCTTCCCTTACTCGCCCGGCATTTTAAAAATCCAAAGGCGAGCAGCAGTACAGATTCTGCACTTTCCCTGGCCCTTGGGGAATTCGATTCAGAAGTCCGGGACAAGCAATATGTTTTTGAACTCCCTGAAGGAAGTCTTTTTCGCCTGTATAATGGCCGTATTTTCCGGAAAGGCCGGAAGAAAATAAAACGATATCAATGTGTAGAGGTTGCAACCGGAAAATTGTATCTTTTTCAACCACAGGCAGAGGTAGAGTGGTTGGCCAAATCCTGATTTCTAAAATTATAAATAAACTGTTTTGAACTCGAATTACTACGCAATATTGATGGCTGGAGGGGTTGGATCTCGCTTTTGGCCTGTAAGTACCACTGAATATCCCAAGCAATTTCACGACATGCTGGGTGCAGGCGTTTCTTTGCTACAGAAAACTTTCGGGCGCCTTTCACGCTTTATACCGGCTGAAAATATTTTAATCCTGACCAACGAGCGCTATACCGAACTGGTGATGGAACAGTTGCCCCGGATTGAGGCGTCCCAGGTAGTTGCCGAACCCGCTATGCGAAATACGGCACCATGTATCCTTTACGCGGCTCTGAAAATACGGAAAATGAATCCGGAGGCTCTTATTGTGGTGGCTCCCAGTGACCATTGGATAGAAGATGAACAGGCTTTTGAGAATGACGTAATCCATTGTTTTGAAAAATGCGCAGCTGCTCCGGTACTCTGTACCCTGGGAATAGCGCCCTCTTTTCCAAATACCGGTTTTGGGTATATTGAATTCGATGCACAGGAAAAGTCCAAACCGGGGGTAAAAAAGGTGCAACAGTTCAGGGAAAAACCCGACTACGCTACAGCCAAACACTTCTTAAGTCAGGGGAATTTCCTTTGGAATGCCGGGATATTTATGTGGAGCGCATCGGCGATCATAGATGCATTTAAGGCCTATCAGCCGAAAGAGTATGCACTTTTTGAAAAGGGCATCCCGCTCTATAACACCTCGCAAGAAGAAGGGTTTATTGCCGAAAACTACTCCAAAGCTGCTAATATTTCGATAGACTACGCCATATTGGAAAGTTCCGATGCCGTGTACGTTTTACCTGCAGGATTTGACTGGAATGACCTGGGCACCTGGGGTTCCCTTTACGATAAACTCCCGAAAGACACTTCGGAAAATGCAGGTGCCGGTAGCCGGGTGCTCACCGAGGACTGTGAGGGACTCATGGTGCGGCTGCCAGCAGGAAAAATAGGGGTTCTGGAGGGCCTGAAGGACTATATTGTGGTCGATACAGAAAAAGCACTTTTGGTTCTCCCAAAGCAAAAGGAACAGGAAATTAAACAATGGGTATCCAGAGTGAAAGACACTTTTGGACCGGATTTTATTTAAGCGGGTTATGGAAGCATCGGAAAAGGAAGAACGGGATCTTCAGAAAGCGCAACGCACTGAAAGCGAACGGGAATCTCAGGAAAAAGGCAACGAGGTCAAAAAGGATTTCAAAGGACTCCTGGGCAGTGTCCGGTCTTTTCTCAGCGATCTCTTGAATATCCGCAGCAATACGGATCAGGACGCAACGCGGGCGGCCATTGAACAGGATATTCCCTTCAAGGGCCACACCTCCTGGATTTTAGTATGTTCCATTTTTATAGCTTCCGTAGGACTGAATGCGAATTCAACCGCGGTGGTTATCGGAGCAATGTTAATTTCCCCCCTTATGGGCCCCATTTTGGGAATAGGAATGTCCATAGCGACCAATGATATCGATACCCTGAGACGATCCCTCAAGAATATCGCTGTCATGGTAGTGCTCAGTGTACTTACGGCCTACCTGTTTTTTAACTTTTTTCCGCTCCGGGATGAATCCTCGGAATTACTGGCCCGAACCGAACCCGATATCCGCGATGTACTGATTGCTTTTTTTGGAGGCCTGGCACTGGTTATTGCCCGGGCCCGGAAAGGAACAATTGCCAGTGTAATCTTTGGTGTGGCTATAGCCACGGCCCTGATGCCTCCGCTGTGTACTGTTGGATTTGGACTTGCCATCGGCAATTGGGACTATGCGTGGGGAGCCCTGTACCTGTTTTTTATAAATGCCATTTTTATCGCCCTGGCGACTTTTCTGGTCTTGAAGTACCTCCGATTTCCTATGGTGCGCTACGCCAACTCTAAACGGAGGACCCTTATTTCCCGGTTGGCCTCGGTTATTGCCGTTTTAGTCATGATTCCTGCGATTTACGCCTTTTACCTGGAATTTAAGGAATCCAGGTTCCGCAGTCAGGCGCAGAGCCTGGTTCAGAAAACAATCGAAGTGTATCAGTTTTCAGGGAATGGCCGGTATATTGACGACCTGACCGAATTTCATTACGACCCTAAAGGTCAGTCTTTTGTGGAGGTGGTATGTATGGGGAATGAACTTATACCGGACAACGTCATCTCGACCTGGAGAAGCCAGATGAGAGACTATTCTGAACTTCAGAAAGCTGAATTCAGGGTAGTGCAGGGTGCGAAATCGGACAGCGATGAAAAATTGCGTTATGTGAACGAACTCTACGAGGCCAAAAAATCGGAATTACTCAACAAAGATGAGCGGATCCGGCTTTTAGAGGAAGAACTATCCAAAATGAGCAGCCTAGCGGACGGCTTATTTCCATTTGAATCAGTTTCGGCAGAGGCTCGTGTAAACTACGAAGGCCTGGCAGGTCTTGGTTTTGCCTATACCCTGCAGACAGACTTCACTAAAACCGATACGATCCCGGTTTTTGAAGCGCGGTGGAAAGAGGATGTCAATACCCAACAGCGCGAAGAGCAGCTGAAAAAACTAACGGAATGGTTAAAGCTTCGTTTGAAAAATGAGCGGATTCAGGTTCGGAATATAACGCCTTAAGCCCGTTCCTCCAGGTACATTTGCCGAACCTTTTTGAAGAGTTCTGAGGAGTAGACAAAATTACTCACAGCTTCGTTGTCTGTTTTGAAAATATCTTTACTGCTTCCTTCCCACTCTTTAAGGCCATCCTTCAGGAAGATAATTTTTTCACCGATTTCCATGACTGAATTCATATCATGGGTATTGATAACGGTGGTGATCTGGTACTCCTCGGTAATCTCCTGAATGAGGTTGTCAATCAGGATGGCTGTTCTCGGATCGAGGCCTGAATTGGGCTCATCGCAGAAGAGGTACTTTGGTTTCATAACAATAGCGCGGGCAATGGCGACGCGTTTCTGCATCCCTCCTGAGATTTCAGACGGGAATTTTTTGTGCGCATCAATTAAATTCACCCTTTGGAGCACAAAATCTACTCTGTCCTGCATTTCCTGCCGGCTTTGTTTAGTAAACATCTCCAGGGGAAACATAACATTTCCCTCGACGGTTTTGGAGTCGAAAAGGGCACTTCCCTGAAACACCATTCCCATTTCCTGCCGGAGGTTTCGCTGTTCTTCTATGTTAAATTCAGCGTAATCCCTGCCTTCGTACCGAATAGTACCACTGGTGGGGATAATAAGCCCGAGCAGACATTTCATAAAGACCGTTTTCCCGGACCCGCTCTGCCCGATGATCAGATTTGTTTTCCCTTTTTCGAAAACCGTACTAATCCCCTTCAGCACCTGGGTGCCGTCAAAAGATTTTTTAAGATCGGATACTTCAATCATATGGCTATCCTAACATTAACTGAGTGAGCACGTAATTCATGAGAATAATTACCACACTGGTCCACACAAATGAAATGGTGGACGCCTTTCCCACTTCCAGAGCCCCCCCTTTCATATAATACCCGTGATAGGAGGGTACGGTGGCTATGATAAAGGCAAAAACTATTGATTTGATAAAAGAGTAGGTGACGTGAAACGGGATAAAATCGAGTTGGAGCCCTTCCACAAAATCAGCACTGGAGCTAAATCCCCCAAAGACTCCTGCGACCCAACCTCCGAAGATTCCTATATACATGGCAATGGCTATAACAAAGGGGTACAACATCATGGCCACAATCTTTGGAAACACCAGGTAGTTCAGGGAGTTGACACCCATTATTTCCAGAGCGTCTATCTGTTCTGTCACCCGCATGGTCCCAATACTTGAGGTAATATAGGAGCCTACTTTTCCCGCCATGATTATAGAGGTAAAAGTAGGGGCAAATTCCAGAATTACAGACTGGCGGGTAGCAAAACCGATGAGGTTTCTCGGGATAAAAGGACTGGTGATGTTCAAAGCCGTTTGAATGGCAACAACCCCTCCGATAAAAAAGGAGATAAAGATGATAATCCCCATGGAACCGTATATCAATTCGTCAATTTCTTTCAGAATTAAAGATTTCATGATCCCCCATTTGGTGGGTTTTCTGAAAACTTCGCGGACCATTATGGCATAACTTCCAATCGAGGTGAGGTAATTCATTAAGATCTTTTAACCCTTGGATGGTAAAAATAACAATATTCACTCTCATTTAACCCCACAGGCTTTTATCATCTTGTTTAATATGTATTTTTGAGAAGAAATTATGAGTTATGAGAATCTATTTTTTCCGCCTGAATGTCCTGTTGTTAACCCTGTTTCTGGGAGTTTTTATAAGTCTTGAAGCTCAGGTAAATAACCGGGAACGCGAGGCTTCCGGAGGTATAAACACTTTTGGAGACCCACCCCGACTGGTTGTGGGGATTGTGGTGGATCAGATGCGGTACGATTATCTTACCCGTTTTTGGGATCACTATGGAAAAAAGGGGTTCAAAAGACTGATTGGAGACGGATTTCTCAGTAAGAACCATCATTTTGGATATGCCCCAACCAGTACGGGCCCGGGTCATGCTTCTGTGTATACGGGGACTACGCCCAGCGGTCACGGAGTCATCGGGAACAACTGGTATGACAAGTATACAGATTCCGGGGTTTATTGCGTGGGAGATACATCCCAATCCTCTGTAGGTACGACAACGAATGCGGGCCAGCATTCACCACACCGACTAATGACGACTACCATCACCGATCAGTTGCGGCTGCACTACCAGATGCGTTCCAAGGTAATATCAGTTGCGATTAAAGACCGTGGAGCTGTATTGCCGGGAGGGCACACAGCCAATGCGGCGTATTGGTTTGAAGGCGGAACTTCCGGGCACTGGATCAGCAGCTCTTATTATATGGATGCCCTGCCGGTGTGGATACAGGAATATAATGCTTCCAAAGCCGCGGACCGCTATAAGGAAGTCTGGAAGCTCAGCCATAACCCTGATAGTTATGTGGAAAGCGGTCCGGATAACGTGCCATATGAAGGGGTTTTTAGCGGAGAGGCCTCACCGGTATTCCCTCATGATCTCCCCGCGCTTTGGGAGGCCAATGGAGGTTATGACCTTTTGAAGGCCACTCCTTTTGGGAACAGTTTAACGCTGGATTTTGCCTTAGAGGCCCTGGAAAAGGAAGCGCTCGGGGCTGATGAGATTACGGATTTTCTGGCCATTAGTTTTTCAAGTACGGATTACGTCGGACATATGTATGGGGTGAATTCCAAAGAAGTTCAGGACACCTATATCCGGTTGGATGAAGATTTGGAGCGCCTTCTCAAAGAGTTGGACCGCTCCGTGGGGGAGGGGGCTTATACGGTTTTCCTGACTGCAGATCATGGGGTCTCCCCGGTACCGGCCTACCTTTCAGATGCCCGTATTCCTGCAGGGTATTTATATAAAGATAAGATGCGCGAGCGGTTAGAGGAATTTATGTCCTTTACGTATGGAACCACGGATTTGCTGAAAGGGTTCTCGAACAATCAGCTGTTTCTCGACCATGACCTGATGCGCAATCTCGAATTGGATCCGGAATACGTAAGTGCACAGTTTGCCGAAGAGCTTATGAAATACGATGGAATTTATAAGGTGTACACCTCCGGGCAGTTGCACAATGGATCCTTTACAGAAGGTATTGAGGCTGCTTTAAAAAATGGGTATAACCAAAAAAGATCCGGAGACTTGATCCTGCTTCCCCCTCCGGCCCATATCGATTATTCCAAAACCGGAACTACCCATGGATCCCCTTATATTTACGACACCCATGTCCCATTGATTTTTTACGGAAAAGGAGTGGTCCCGGGCAGTACAGTGCGAAAGACCTATATACGTGATATTGCACCCACCCTGGCGGTAATGCTGGGTATTGCTTTTCCAAATGGGTCTACAGGCACCCCAATTCCCGAAGTGCTAGAATAAGCGACCCATTATTTGTTTCCAGCGCCACTGGCGGACAAATTTACCTTCTTCCGAATCGAGCATTCTGGGAGCCCCGGCTGTGTAGGCCTGCAGGTATGCCTTCATAGCGTGCCAGGGCAAGGTGCTTTTCTTTCTTTGAATGCCCATTTTACCGGCGGCAATCAGGCTCAGGAGCCAGCCGTAATTCAGGTGATACAGGGCCTTACCCTGAAATCGGGCATTTCGGGCGGAATAGCCTGCCCCTGTGGGCCGGAGGTGTTTCACTTTGAGATTGGGAAGCGTGCGCACTTCAAATCCGTGATATCTCGCCAAAAGTACATCGGCAGTGTCCCAGCCAATAAAAGGGCGCAGGCCCCCAATACTTAAAAAGCAGGCCCGGGAGTATAGTTTTACCGGACCGCGTACATGATTGGTATTTGCGATGGCTTCATAGATCCATTGCCCCTCCTTCTCCACATAAAGGAGGCCGGAACACAACCCCGTCCTGGGGTTTTGTAGAAAAGTATTCTGTATTTCTTCAAAATAGTCCGGGGGGAGCAGGATGTCTGCATCGAATTTGCCGATAAAATCAAAGGAACTCCAATCTGCTCCAAGCCCTTCAGTAAATGCCTGGACTACTTTAGCTCCCGGCAGATGCTCCTCGGAGGAAGTGCGGTTTATGAGTTTGATCCAGGGATGGGTCTTAGCAAACCTCATGACTACAGCGGCCGTCTGGTCCGAACTATTGTCATTCACGACCCGGATCTCGTCCGGGATACGGGTCTGATTTACAAAGGATTCAAGGCACTCAGTGATGTGTGCGCCTTCGTTGTGGGCAGGTATAACGATCAGTATTCTGTCCGCGTCCTCCTTCATGAATACTTGCAATTATCGGGATGTGGAATTTACAGATTGCGGGCGCTCGGCATAGATCAGATAATACCGGGGCGTAAATCGTCGCAGCAGAGGTCTTAGTCCAATTTTTCCGACCGGATGCGCCCATTGTATACGATCCTTTATTTCCCATCCTGCTTTTTCCAAAAGCCAGTCAAATTGCCAGTCTTCAAACTCGTGGTAATGACGGTCCCAGGGATCGGTTTTGGAGCGATAAGCGGAAGCAAACCACAACCTCAACGGAATACTTGCCAGGATTTTGTCGGAGGGGATATCCCTGAGTACGTTGAAAGGGGCTACCAGGTGTTCGAGAATTTCAAAAGCCGTAACAACGGTCGCATCGGTTTTTCGAATATGATCCAGTTCAAGATCAAGGTCTTCTCCCCCGGTGTTCAGAACGGTATAGCCTTCCTGAATCATGATTTCGGAAAAAGGGTTGGGAACCCCCAAGTCCAGAATGCGTTCATCTGAAGATATGTGCTTTTTCAGGAATTCCAGGGTGTTGCGATAGCGCTTCTCCGGGTAGTGGGCGTACATTTTTTAGCATTTAAAAGGCCTGTTTTTACAGGCCTTAGATTCAGTGTTCGAGCTCGGCATAGGCCTCTATAGGCTCACAGCTGCATATCAGGTTCCGATCGCCGTAAGCGTCATCGACTCTGCGAACCGCGGGCCAGAACTTATTCTCTCCAACATAAGGTAGTGGGAAGGCTGCCTGCTTTCTGCTATAGGGAAATTCCCAGGCATCTGCGGTGACCATTTCCAGAGTGTGTGGGGCGTTTTTGAGCACCAGATTAGGGGAATTCTCGTCGGAGGCTTCAATCTCCGCCCGGATAGATAGCAAGGCGTCACAGAATCGATCCAGCTCTTCCAGATTTTCACTTTCTGTGGGCTCAATCATCATGGTTCCGGCTACTGGAAAGGATACAGTGGGCGCGTGAAAGCCATAATCGATAAGCCTTTTGGCGATATCGGTAACCTCAACCCCATGTTTTTTAAACGGACGGCAATCGATGATCATCTCATGAGCCGCACGGCCCTTTTCACCGGTGTAGAGAATCGGGTAGGCGCCCTTGAGTCGCCCGGCAATATAATTGGCATTGAGAATGGCAATCCGGGTGGCATTGGTCAGTCCTTCTGCTCCGAGCATTCGGATATAGCCATAGGATATCAGGCAAACCAAAGCGCTACCCCAGGGTGCCGCAGAGATTGCGGGGATGGCATTTGCACCCCCGGTTTTGATCACTGGGTTTCCGGGGAGGAATTCCACGAGCTGCGGGGCTACGCAAATCGGGCCAACTCCCGGGCCGCCACCCCCGTGGGGAATGGCAAAAGTCTTATGGAGATTCAAATGACAAACATCTGCTCCAATGATCGCAGGATTGGTAAGGCCGACCTGAGCATTCATATTTGCCCCGTCCATATAGACCTGCCCCCCGTGTTTGTGAATAAGCCCCGTGATATTCCGGATGGCCGATTCAAAAACTCCGTGTGTGGAAGGATACGTCACCATCAGGGCAGCGAGGTTTTCGCTGTGCGCCTGAACTTTTTCTTCCAGGTCTCCCAGGTCGATATTTCCTTTTTCGTCCGTTTTGGTAACCACCACTTTCATTCCGGCCATAACTGCCGAAGCCGGATTCGTGCCATGGGCGGAAGCTGGAATAATACAGATGTTTCTGTGTCCTTCCCCTCTGGCCTCGTGATACGCTCGGATAAGCATTAATCCTGCGTACTCTCCCTGCGCTCCCGAATTGGGTTGGAGGGAAGTCGCAGCAAACCCGGTAATTTCTGTGAGGTAGTCTTCCAGGGCACTGAGCATTTTGTGGTAACCCCCGGCCTGCTCCACAGGAACAAAGGGGTGAATGCTGCTCCACTCTGCCATACTGAGGGGAAGCATTTCAGAAGCCGCATTTAATTTCATGGTACACGATCCGAGGGAAATCATCGAATGGTTCAGGGCCAGGTCTTTGCGTTCGAGTTTTTTCAGATAACGCATCAATTCTGTTTCGGAATGGTAGCGGTTAAAAACCTCTTGTTCCATAAATCCGGTACGGCGTTTCAGTTCCTCCGGCAGGGCTGTTTTTTTGCTCCATTGGGTAAGGGAAATCCCCTTTTTACCTAAAGCGCTTTCAAAGACCTTCAGGATATTTGACACATCCGAAAGGCTGGTAGTTTCGTTCAGGGATATCAGGATTTCATTCTCACTTTTGTAAAAGAAATTAATCTCTGCCTGCTCTGCCAGGGAACGTACTTTTGCCGATGGAAATTCCAGGCTGAGGGTGTCGAAATAATTATCGTGTCTGAGCGGAATGCCCAGGGCTTCCAGACCTTCGGCCAGGGTAGTTGCAGCCGAATGTATACGGCCCGCTATTTGCTTCAGACCTTCAGGGCCATGATAGACTCCGTAAGCCCCGGCCATAACGGCCAGTAAAACCTGAGCCGTGCAAATATTGGAGGTGGCTTTATCCCTTTTAATATGTTGTTCACGGGTCTGAAGGGCCATGCGCATGGCGGGTTTCCCGTCCACATCCTTACTGATTCCGATAATCCTTCCCGGGATATTTCGCTTATAGTCTTCCCGGGTAGCAAAAAAAGCTGCGTGAGGTCCTCCATACCCCAGAGGGATCCCAAAACGCTGGGTGGTTCCGACCACTACATCCGCCCCGATGGCTCCGGGGGGAACCAGCAGACACAAGCTCATAAGATCGGCAGCGACTGCCACTTTCATATCGAGACTGTGTGCTTTTTCAATAAATGCCTGATGATTCACAATAGCCCCATCTGCCCCCGGGTATTGGAGTAGGGCTCCAAAATAAGAATCGTCCAAATCTGTGGATTCCGGAGTACCGATGACGAGTTCAATATTCAAGGGCGCTGAACGCGTTCTCAGGAGGGCCAGATTTTGAGGTAAAACGCTTTGGTCTACAAAAAACTTTAAGCTTTCCTTCTTTTTCTGATCCCTGCTCCTGAGATCGAACAACATGGTCATTGCCTCGGCAGCGGCTGTACTCTCATCCAGGAGGGAGGCGTTAGCCAGATCCATACCGGTCAGGTCGCTCACCATGGTTTGGAAGTTGATAAGGGCCTCCAGCCTGCCCTGGGCTATTTCAGCCTGATAGGGGGTGTAAGCTGTGTACCAACCCGGATTTTCCAAAATATTCCTTTTAATTACCGAAGGGGTGATGCAGGGGTGGTAGCCCAGACCGATATACGTTTTAAAAATTCGATTTTCAGAGGCCATTTCCCGGATGTGTTCTAAAAACTCAAATTCGCTCATAGGCGGATCCAGGTTCATAGGAGACTTCAGACGAATGTCATCCGGTACGGTTTCGTTAATAAGGGTCTCCAGACTGTCCACGTCAATGGTGTCCAGCATAAGAGGGAGGTCCCGTGTTCGAATACCCAAATGTCTTGAGGCAAACTGATCTGTTTTCATAGCCGTATGCGTTGCGCTTTTAAACTTGACAAAATTAACTAATATTCTCGGATTACTTTCCTTTTTTCCCGGGCCCAAACCTTGAAACTTTTTAACGAATTCAAAGGCTTATTAACACTTTGGCTACCTTTGTCAGGTGCAGCTGTTCCGGATGGTTTTTCAGTGGTATGTCAGGGCGAGTATACACGTCTCCCTATGCCTGCTCGCCCTTGTAGGGTTTACCGGTATCGTTTTTGATTTTAAGGTGCCTGTGGCGTATTATCTCGCCTTATTTTTTGGGAGTATCGCGGGGTATAATACCATAAAATACGGTCTGGAATCTCGAAAACATTGGCGTTTAGTTCCCGGGGAGAGGCGGTTTGTGATGGCAGGGAGTCTTTTGAGTTTTGGGATGGGCTGTTATTTTCTCATGCAACTTCCACCCAGTGTCTGGATACTTTTTCTCATAGCCGGCCTTATTTCAGCCCTCTATGCGGTCCCTTTAAAACCCGGCGGGTTAAACCTGAGAAGCTATGGTTTGCTCAAAGTACTGCTGGTTGCCCTGGTCTGGACAGTACTCAGCGTTTGGGCACCCCTGTGGAACCTGAAAGATCTTACGGATTGGGACACCGGTATTGAAAGCTTTCAGCGCATGCTCTGGGTATTTCTGTTAATGCTGCCTTTTGAAATTCGGGATATGAAATCCGATGCTCTGCGCATGAAGTCCATACCCCAGCGATTCGGACTGCGGGTTACCCGTAATATGGCCTGGGGAATCGCCGTTTTATTCGCACTGGCCACCGGGATGAAAGATACCCCCGCTGTGGGAGAATACGCGGTTAAAATAATAGTAGCCGTGCTGATGGGACTTTCCGTATCCTTCGCTTCGGAAAAACAGCACAGGTATTACGCCGCATTCTGGGTAGAAGGTATTCCCCTTGCGGCCCTGGCACTCCTCCTATGGTTCCAGACCTAGGCATCTTTGGAAAGGTCGGATTGAAGTAGCGATTTTAACCTGGATTTTTCCTCGGGGGAAAGCGTTTTAATAACGGCCTGGTCACAGAGGTTTGTGAGTTTTCCATTTTTTCTGGAAAAGGAAGTACAGGTTTTACAAACAAGCAGGTGCATCCAAAGCTGGAGCCGCTCCCGGAAACCGGCTTCACGGTACTGAGTTTTACTGCAAATTACTGCGGCTTTGTCACATGAAATCATCTCAATTGCTTTTAAACCACTGTGTATTGAGGCATTCCATCAGAGCGGTTCGCGCTCTGTGAACCATCACCCACAAATTAGACGGTGAAATATTCAATTCTTTACAAATATCTTCTGTAGTCCAGTGTTCTATGGTTTTCAAAGAAAAGGCCCTGGCGTGATTTTGGGGAATTTGGGAAAGACACTCCTGAATGGCCAGGCCGAGTTCAGAATTCTCGATGGGGTCATTTTCCCGAATACTTTCAGGATCTGCAATTTGTCTTTGAAGCGGATTTCCCTCCCCACTATGATCAAATTCAAAACTCAGGGGGACTTCAGCTTTAGCTTTCTGGCTGTTTGACCTGCGGTAATGGTCTATGATTTTATGCTTGAGAATAGCTACCAGCCAGGTCCTTTCGGCCGCATTTCCCTTAAAACTCTTCGAGGCCTGCAGGGCTGCGACAAAGGTGTCCTGAACAATGTCCTTTGCGATATCTTCATCTCCCACCCTGGAAATCGCGTAATTGTACAAGTAGTCGGCGTAGCGATCTACCCAGGTTTCTGGATTTAACGTCGTTTGTCTGCCCTCTGAATCCACGACTGTAAAGTAATGGAATTTTAAAGAATAGATTTATCTTTAGGACTCTAAGATATCATGTTGTGAAAAAAACACTATCCCTCTTTGTACTGGTACTTCTGCTCTTTTCCTGTGCGGAGAAACGCCAAATGCCTATCACTGAATTTTCAAACGATGCGCTCGGTCCGAAGGATCTGCTAGTGGATGTCCGCACCCCCGGTGAATTTGCGGAAGGCCATTTTGAAGATGCTTTGAATATCGACTGGATGTCCGAAGATTTTTTAAGGTCCTGGGATACCATTCCCAAAGGAGGAAGAGTTTACCTCTATTGTAAAAAAGGCGGACGGAGTGCCATGGCAGCCCACGTACTGGATTCTCTGGGGTACCAGGTAGTAGACCTTACGGGGGGTTGGGATGAATATACGGCTCAGAAGCAATAACTCATCAGGAATACTTACATGGCCTTTAGGAGTCTGCGTTGGCCAGGCCTGCCCGTACCAGCAGGGCCTGAGGATCGGGTTTGCGACCTCTGAATCGGATGTACAAATCCATAGGGTCCTCCGTGCCTCCTTTTGACAGGATGTATTCCTTAAATTTATCGGCCACTTCTCTATTGAAAATTCCTTTTTCCTGAAAATAGGAGAAGGCATCTGCATCCAGCACTTCAGCCCATTTATAGCTATAATACCCCGCGGAATACCCACCCTGAAAAATATGAGAAAATGAGGTGCTCATGCAGGTCTGTGGATGCTCGGGAAGCAGCAGCGTTTCTCCAAAGGCCTCGGTTTCGAACTCTTTTACATCATTCACCTGACCAGGATCTGCGCCATGCCATGCCATATCGAGCATCGCGAAACTGAGTTGGCGTACCGTAGCCATACCTTCCAGAAAATTGGCGCTCGCCCGAATGCGCTCTATGAGTTTATCGGGAATCACTACTCCGGTTTGATAGTGCCTGGCGAACAGGGCCAGAGCCTGTGGCTCATAACACCAGTTTTCCATGATCTGGCTCGGGAGTTCCACAAAATCCCAGTATACGGAAGTCCCGGACAGACTGGGATAGGTGCTGTCTGCCAGCATGCCGTGTAAGGCATGCCCGAACTCGTGAAACAGCGTAGTCACTTCGTTAAAAGTCAGTAAAGATGGAGTGTTTTTAGTCGGTCGGGTAAAATTACAGACTATGGAAATATGGGGTCTTTCGTTTTTACCTTCTTTACGGAATTGCGGTTTGTAAGAGGTCATCCAGGCGCCTGCCCTTTTCCCCGGTCTCGGATGGAAATCGGCATAGAAAATGGCCATAAAGTTCTCTGCGGCATCCCGTACCCTGAAACCAATGACTTCCTCGTGATAGGTCTCGATAGTGGGGTCCTTTTCAAAATGCAGACCGAATAAATCTGTGGCGATCCGGAACATCCCATCCAGAACACTGCTGAGTTCAAAATAGGGTTTAAGCTCGGACTCCTCCAGATCAAAAGTTTCCTTTTTCAGTTTTTCAGAGTAAAAACTGCTATCCCATTTTTCCAGGTGGGTAATCCCATCGGACTTCAGCGCATAATCCTGTAACTGCAGTACTTCCCGACGTGCAGCCGGGAGGGCCTTTTCCAGAAGGTCTTTGAGAAACTGCCCAACAGCCGCGGGGGTTTTAGCCATTCGCTCTTCCAATACAAATTCTGCGTGATTTTTATATCCCAGCAACCGCGCCCGCTGGAATCTCAGGGAGGCAATTTCTTTGAGGACTTTGGAGTTGTCGAGGGCATCTCCCTGGTATGCGCGACTGCCAAAGGCCAGGGCCATTTTCTTCCGCAATTCCCGCTGAGTACTATATTTCATAAAGGGAATGTAACTGGGGTAGTCCAGAGTAAAAATCCATCCCTCCAAACCTTCAGCCTCGGCCAGCAAGCGCCCCCCTTCCCGGGCGGACTCCGGAAGACCTGCGAGATCTGCCGGGTCGGTAAGATGTAGCTTAAATTTTTGCGTTTCCGCCAGGACGTGTTCCCCAAAGGTCAGTTTAAGCTTTGATAGCGATTTGTCGATTTCGCGCAGCTGTTGTTTTGCTGAATCTGATAACAGGGCCCCATTGCGCTGAAAGTGGCGGTACTTCTTTGTGAGTAACATCTGTTGCTCCTCCGTGAGCTTTGTGGTGTCGGCAGTTGCATAAACGGCCTGTACTCTTTTGAAAAGCGGCTCATTCAGAGTGATATCATTGCCAAAAGCCGCCAGCATAGGGGAGATTTCCTGGGCGAGGTTCTGGATTTCAGAATTGGTTTCGGCAGAATTCAGATTGAAAAATACACTGGAGATCCGCTCCAAAGAATAACCCGCATAGTCGAGAGCTGCAATGGTATTCTCAAAAGAAGGGGTTTCTGTATTGTGGGTAATCGAGTCAATTTCTTCCCTGGCGCTTTCTAAAGCCGCTGTAAAAGCAGGTTTGAAATGTGCGGTTTTGAGTTTTGCAAAAGGAGTGAGATCAAAGGGGTCCAATAGCGGATTGCACATGGTTGTGAAGGATTTAGATAAAGATTTTAGACAGGTTACTTCGGATAAATCAAATGCTTTCAGGTATTGAAGCGGTCTTGCACTTCTTTGCCGCCTTGTGTCACCTTTTCTTTTAAGTTGTCTTTAAACTCCTGAACCTTTTCCAGGAGGTCTTTTTGCTGACAACCTAAAATTTGTGCGGCCAGAATACCGGCATTTTTTGCACCATTCAGGGCTACCGTGGCTACGGGCACTCCTCCGGGCATCTGCAGGATGGAAAGGACCGAGTCCCAGCCGTCGATGGAGTTGCTGCTTTTTACGGGTACCCCGATAACAGGAAGGGGAGAATAGGCCGCCAGCATCCCGGGAAGATGGGCTGCACCGCCGGCTCCGGCAATTATGACTGCAAAACCCCGGAGGTGCGCGGATTTTCCAAACTCCGCCAGCTTGTCTGGCGTTCTGTGGGCGGAGACAATATCGACAACGGTTTCGATATTAAAAGACTTCAGGATGTCTATGGCCTCTTGCATGACGGGGAGGTCACTGGTACTCCCCATAACGACAGCTACTTTGTTCATAATGCTATTTGCTTTGAAACGACTTCAATATTTTCTTTCACCTCCCGCGCGCGTTCCCGGGCCCTGGCAATACTGGAATCCACAATAGTTACATGCCCCATTTTACGGAATGGGCGGGTGAGCCTTTTGCCATAAATATGTGGGGTTACCCCCGGGAGTGCCAGGATTTTTTCTAATCCTTTATAGTGTACCGCACCTTCATATCCCTCAGACCCCACCAGGTTGACCATTACTGCGGAGACCTTGCTGTCCGTTTTACCCAGTGGCAGTCCCAGAATGGCTCTGAGATGTTGCTCAAACTGGTTTGTGTAACTCCCTTCAATACTGTAATGGCCACTGTTATGGGGTCTTGGAGCGACTTCATTAACCAAAATGGCATCGTCTTCTGTTTGGAAAAGTTCCACAGCGAGTAAACCCACATGGTCCAGTTGCTCTGACACCTTAAGAGCCACTTCCCGAGCCCGAAGCTGGACTTCCTCCGAAATTCGGGCCGGGCAGAGTACATATTCCACCTGATTGGCCTCCGGGTGGAATTCCATTTCCACAACGGGATAAGTTTTGGTTTCACCCTTCGTATTTCTGGCGACGATTACCGCCAGCTCATTTTTAAAGGGTATCAGTTCCTCGGTTATACACTCCACATTGGCCAGAGTAGCGAGATCTTCTTTTCTGCGCACAATTTTCACTCCCTGCCCGTCATACCCGAAGCGGGCGCTTTTCCAAACAAAGGGAAAGGAAATCCCCCCATTTTCAATACTATCCAGTATCTCGTTGGTATAGGCAAAGCGACTGAAAGGAGCCGTGGGTATCCCGGAGTCCCTGTAAAATAATTTTTGCCGGGCTTTGTTCTGGATCACCTTCAGGGTATTTGAGGAGGGGTATACGACAACCCCGTCTTTCTCCAGAGCTTCAAGTGCCGTGATATTTACGTTTTCGATTTCAATGGTCAACAGGTCCAGACCTTTGCCAAAGTCCACTACCGTCTGGTAGTCCATGAGGTCTCCCTGGACAAAGACATTTGAAGCGATACGGGCGGGGGCTTCCGCAGAAGGATCGAGCACCCGGGTTTGAATGTCCCATTTCCGGGTTTCGTAGAGCAGCATTTTTCCCAGCTGTCCGCCACCGAGTATTCCAAGGGTAAAATTTGTAGAAAAAAAGTCCATAATACCAATCACCTTATAGCCTTGCGGAATCGGCTTTGGGCAAAAATACAGCTAAATCTCAGAAAGCACAGGCCCTCGACAAAAAAGAAAAATCAAAACACTATATTCGCACTTCAAGTGACTATGGAACGATCGGTAAGCCTTTTAGGGAAGCGCTTTCAGCGCTTTTTGCCTGAAGCTGAAGTTCTTCAGGCCGTTCAGAAGATAGCAGATGAGATAGCCAGAGATTACAAAGATGAAGTGCCCGTTTTCGTTGGAGTACTCAACGGGGCTTTTATGTTCGTTTCTGATTTTCTGAAATGCTATCCGTATCCCTGTGAGGTGACGTTTGTAAAGCTCAGTTCCTACAGAGGGCTGACTTCCACGGGAATTGTGGAAACCCTGCTCGACCTTCCGGACAATGTGGAGGGGAGGCACGTGATTATCCTGGAAGACATTGTGGACACCGGAAGAACCCTGCAGGAACTCGGCCATATGTTCTCAAACAAAAATGTCAAAAATTTCCGCATTGCAACCTTGTTTTACAAGTCTGAGGTGTATAACGGGGAGTATCAGATCGACTATTTCGGAATGGAAATCCCCGACACGTTTATCGTGGGTTACGGATTAGATTTTAAGGAGCAGGGGCGGAACCTTAGAGATGTCTATCATATAAATCAACCACTTATGATTAACTTGGTTTTATTTGGAAAGCCAGGGGCCGGTAAAGGAACACAGGCCTCGTTCTTAAAGGAAAAATACGGACTTATTCACATCTCAACCGGAGATGTGTTCCGCCGCAATATTAAAAACGGAACAACGCTTGGCAAGCTCGCCAAGTCCTATATTGATAAGGGAGAATTGGTCCCGGATGAGGTGACCATTCAAATGTTGCAGGACGAGGTTGAAAAGGCCAGCGACGCTCCCGGATTTATTTTTGATGGCTTCCCAAGGACTACAGCCCAGGCTGAAGCACTGGATCAATTTCTCGAATCACGGGGTTTGCAGATCGACGGTACGATAGCCCTGGATGCAGATGATGAAATTCTAATCAAACGACTTTTGGAAAGAGGCAAGGTGAGCGGACGGTCTGACGATCAGGACGAGCAGAAAATCCGAAATCGTTTTGAGGAATACAACCAAAAGACGGCCCCCCTCAAGTCTTTTTATCAGAAACAGGGTAAATTCCACAGCATAAACGGAGTAGGAGAAATCCAAGAGATTACCGACCGCCTGGCCCGGGTGATTGACGGACTCTGAACCCTCGTCAAACAGACTTCTAAAAATAACCGATGACTGAAGGCAACTTTGTCGATTTTGTCAAAATCCATGTTTCTTCTGGAAACGGAGGAGCGGGCTCGACGCATCTGAGGCGGGAAAAATTTGTCGCCAAAGGGGGGCCTGACGGAGGTGATGGCGGACGCGGAGGACATGTGATTGTTCGCGGAAATAAAAGCCTTTGGACCCTGCTGAATTTTAAGTTTAAAAGGCATTTTGGAGCCGGACATGGCGGACATGGCGGCAAGCAGCGAAGTACAGGAGCCGACGGGGATGATGTGATTCTGGAAGTGCCCCTGGGCACGGTTGTACGGGATTCCGAGTCGGGAGAAATACTTTTTGAAATCACTGAAGAGGGGCAGGAGGAGATTTCGGCCCGGGGCGGAATGGGAGGACGTGGAAACTGGCATTTTAAAAGTGCGACCAACCAGACTCCGCGTTATGCGCAGCCGGGAATTCCCGGAGAGGAGAAAAATATTACCCTGGAGCTTAAACTCCTCGCAGATGTGGGGTTGGTGGGTTTTCCCAATGCGGGAAAGTCTACTCTACTCTCGGTCCTGACCTCAGCCAAACCCAAGATTGCCAACTACGAATTCACAACCCTGAAACCCAACCTGGGGATTGTTAAATATCGCGATTTCCGCAGTTTTGTAATTGCCGATATTCCCGGTATTATTGAAGGGGCGGCAGAAGGAAAAGGCCTTGGGCATTATTTCCTGAGGCATATAGAACGGAATTCCGTTTTGCTCTTTATGGTGCCGGCAGACAGTGCGGATGTCACCAAAGAGTACCATATCCTTCTCAATGAGCTGCGCAAATACAATCCGGAACTTATGGATAAGGATCGGATGCTGGCCATTTCCAAGTCGGATATGCTCGATGAGGAACTTATCTCAGAAATGGAAGCTGTACTTCAGGAAGAAATACCAGGGGTAACACCGGTATTTATCTCCTCGGTCTCCGGTTTCGGCATGCCAGTGCTTAAAGACCGGCTGTGGGAACTGCTCAATCCCTGAGAAACCCGGTTCGATTGATTTTGTTAAATACCGCCGCTACCGTTTACCCTTGCCAAATGCCATTTAATTGGTGAGTGGCCCACTCCTCTAAAAACTGTTTCACAGGGGTAAAGAACATCTTAGTTTTACCTGGAAATTTCTGTAACCCTTTTCACTCATTAGAGTCTTATGGGGTATATAATTCGTCCAATGTTGTATAACTAAAACAAAAATTGATGAAAAAGCATTTGAACAAAAAAGGAATTTTAATGGGATTTGCGGCATCTCTCATGTTTGCGGTCAGTGCGCTGGCACAGAATTACAGCGGTTCCTGGAAAGGCGTACTGGAAGTGCAGGGAATGGAAATTCCACTTGTATTTCATGTAGATCAACAGGGAGACCAATACACGGCTACGATGGATAGCCCTTCTCAGGGAGCGACAGGCATCCCGGTGGATCAGGTTGGGGTTAATGACGGGATGCTGACGCTGATGGTGAACGCGGCAGGCATCAAGTATACCGGAAGTCTCGAAGGTGAATCCCTGAAAGGGACATTTTTTCAAGGCGGTATGGAATTACCTCTTGTTTTGGAAAAAACTGTGATAACACTTCCGGGCAATCCCGATTTGGTGACATCGGACAGTGAATTGAATGCACTGGCCGCTCTGGATGAAGCAGACTATCGGTATTCAGTGGAAGATTACTTCAGTAAGCCCAGGGCATCATCATTCCAATTCTCCCCGGACGGAAAATACCTTTCTTACCGTGAGAAAGATGAGAATGGGAAACGTCATATCTATGTCAGGGAACTCAGTACGAATAAGGTAACCCGGGCGATTGAGGAGAAGGAGGAACTCGTTCGGGGGTATGGTTGGGTTAACAATGAGCGACTGGTCTATGCCATGGATCAGGGAGGCGATGAAAACTACCATATCTACGCAGTGGATCTGGATGGTACTGACCTGGTCGATCTAACACCCATTGATGGGGTGAGGGCCAGTATTCTCGAGTTGGTCAAGGAGGATAAAGACCATGTTATTGTAAGTATGAATAAGAACAATCCTCAGGTTTTCGAACCCTATCGGGTAAACGTTAAAACGGGGGCCATAGAACAATTGTTTTCAAATGACGATGTGGCCAATCCTGTTATGGGATATAATTTTGATAAGGATGGCAACCTCAGGGGCTATGTAAAACTGAGGGATGGTGTGGAACAAGACCTTTACTATGGGACCAGTGAAACAGGTTTCGAACTGAAGAAAAGCCTCAATTGGAAAGACAGTTTTACAATCCTTGAATTTGCATACGCTACGCCCAACCCGGATGATGCTTATATGCAGACGAATTTAGAGTCAGATAAAGCTGAAATCGTCTTGTACGATTTAAAGGAAAACAGGACCATTGCGAAACTCTATTCCCACGAAGACTTCGATGCGGGTGGAATGGGAACTTCCCGGAAACGCAATTGGGAGGTGGACTACTTCACCTACGAAGGGGCCAAACGGGAAATTATTCCGGTTAGCGATTCCTTTAAAAAACTCCACCGGCGTATAACAGAGACCTTCCCAGGAAAACAATACAGTATCCCGGATGTGACCGACGAAGAGGATAAGGTTTTGGTTTTTATTCAGAGTGATCGCCTTTACGGTACATATCACCTTTACGACGTGGCTGAAGATTCGTTTTCCGAACTCTATAACCTGATGCCGCAGTTAAAGGAGGAGGATATGGCAGAAATGCGCCCCATTATCTTTAAGAGTCGTGATGGCGTAACGCTTCACGGATATATAACTCTACCCAAGGCCGCCCAGAAAGGTCAGAAGGTACCGGTAATTGTAAATCCGCATGGTGGTCCACAGGGGATACGAGATTCATGGGGATTTAATCCTGAGGCCCAGCTTTTTGCAAGCCGGGGTTACGCTACACTTCAGGTCAACTTCAGGATTTCGGGGGGGTATGGTAAGGAGTTTCTAACCTCCGGGTTTAAACAAATCGGGCGTAAAGCCATGGATGACGTTGAAGATGGCTTGAAATACGTTATTGACCAGGGATGGGTTTTAGAAGATAAGGCGGCAATTTACGGGGGTAGCCACGGGGGCTACGCCGTTTTGCGCGGCCTGACTAAAACACCAGATTTATATGCTTGTGGCGTGGATTATGTAGGTGTTTCCAACCTGTTTACTTTTATGCAAACGATCCCCCCTTACTGGAAGCCCTACCTTAAAATCATGAAGGAAATCTGGTACGATGAGGATATCCCGGAGGAGAAGGCTATCATGGAAGAGGTTTCCCCCGTATTCCAGATTGACAAGATAGAGAAACCGCTCCTGGTTGTACAGGGGGCAAATGATCCGAGGGTGAACATAGATGAGTCGGATCAGATTGTGGAAGCCCTTCGCAAAAAAGGTTTTGATGTACCCTATATGGTTAAATATGATGAGGGTCATGGCTTTGCCAAGGAAGAGAATTCCATTCACCTGTATAAGGTCATGCTGGGATTCTATGCCAAACACTTAGGACAGAAGGAAATACCAGCTCCGATTAAGGGCTGATTGACTGATCTGACTGCAAGAAGGGGGCCACAACAGGCCCCCTTTTTTTGTCTATACCGTTTGCAGGGCTCATTAAACCGCTCGTCATATTGTCCTTTCGGGGGGTGGGTATTCAGTCTATTTTTAAGATATAAAACAAGTTGAACCCGTAAAACAGAAGATCCATTATGGTAGCTCTTGCAAAATTTATCATTAGCCTGCTAATCACAATTTTAGTCTGAAGCTCGAGGACACAAACAAATTTAATATGAAAAAAATTGACCTTACAAGAAGCGCAATCCTGATTATTGGCAGCCTGGGGATCCTTTCCGCTGCGTTTATGGTGATTGCGGGTTCCGATCCGATGGAATATTACTTTTCATTTTTTTCGGGACTGGCCCTTGTGGGAACCGCACTGCTCGAAACTAAATTGAAAATTGACGAACTTTAAAAACTTAAAAAAATGAAAGATCACAATGCTTTGACAAACTCTTGCCCGGAATCAAAAGCGCCGGTAGGAACCCTCAGGAAAATTGTAGTTACCCTTTTGGTCCTCCTTGCCTCGGCAGGAATTGGATATCTGGTCGGGAGTTGGATTGCGACCTTGGGTTAATGGGTAATCTCGCTTTTGTGCACATCTAATTAGGAAACGCGAACCGTAAAACGCAATCATGAAATGGTTAAATACATTGATCAAAACTTTCAGTGAACCTGGCCGAAACCACAGGAAACACTTGGTCTCATTTTTAATTTTGTTTTTGTCTTTTCAACTGGGCAGGTACCTCTACTGGATCGCTTCCTGGGTATCGCCTTAAAGATGTAATTTAGTATTTAATAAATTTGCCAATGCAAATTGCTCAAAAAGGAAGGAACAGGGCGTTCTGGACGCTCCAATTGGGGGGGTGGATTTTTATCAATGTGCTATCCCTTCTTGTTTTAAAGGATGTCGGTGCTGAATTCCTCATCTTTTCCGTGGTTAGCGGGGTCCTTTCGGGTATTCTAAGTACGACTCCCCTTCGATATTACCTGAGAAAGCATATCATTTTTGACGGGCTCAACTGGCAGGTTGTAGCCCGAATTTTTGGGGTTATTGTGGTGGGTTCCCTAGTGTACGGACTTTGTAATTTCCTGTCCGGGTACCTGTATGTAAATTATTTTGAGACGGAGGAAAACGAAATCGTTAAAAGCATTCTTAAGGGCTATAACAGCATCTGGCTTTTAATCATCAATTCGATGATTATTGTAGGTATCTGGGTGATGTGTTATCTCACGATTAAACTCCTCCTTAAACTCAACGCAGATCGCCTGGAAAGGCTCGAATTAAACACTTCGCTTAAAGAGGCCCAGTTAAATACCCTGAAAGGGCAGATCAATCCACATTTTATGTTCAATAGCCTCAACAATATACGGGGGCTGATGTTGGAGGATGTGGAACGATCCAGGGAAATGCTGACCAAGCTTTCTGAAATGCTCCGGTATTCCCTGACTGAGAATGATATCAATACCACTTCGCTAGAATCCGAACTGGAAATGGTGAATCATTATGTCGATCTTTCAAAAATCCAGTTTGAAGACCGTTTGAAATTCCATTCAGAAATCGATCCGGAGTCTTTGAATGTGGAAATTCCACCAATGGTAGTACAGTTACTCGTTGAGAATGCCATTAAACATGGGATTTCAGACCGGAAGGAGGGGGGAGAGGTTCGTTTGAGAACTAGGGTTGATCAGGGGTTTCTTGAAATTGAAGTGGCCAATGATGGGATCTTGAAGCTCAGGGGAAATACTACACAGCTCGGCCTGAAAAATATACGACAGCGTTTGAAATTGCTCTACGGAACCCGTGGTGAATTCCAGCTTTCCCAAAGGGAGGACAGGGTTATAGCAGCGGTGAAAATACCTATTCTATGAGAAAACTGACGGCCCTGATTGTCGATGATTCCCGGCTGGCACGAAATGAGATAAAGGAACTTTTGAAAGTACACCCGGAGATATCCATTATGGGTGAGGCATCAAATGTGGATGAAGCCTACGACCATATTACGAATCAAAAACCAGATTTACTTTTCCTGGATATCAATATGCCTGAAAAGTCAGGGTTTGATTTGCTGGAGATGCTGGAGGATGTCCCTGTCACCATTTTTACAACGGCTTACGACGAATATGCGATCAAATCGTTTGAATACAATGCCCTTGATTACTTACTAAAACCCATAAGTCCTCAGCGCCTGGAAATAGCCCTGGAAAAAGCGAAAGATCGCTTTAAGGAGGAGAATTCGCCGAAGTCGGGGGATAGAAGGCTAACAGAGACCAGTCAGATTTTTATAAAGGATGGCGAACGGTGCTGGTTGGTGCGTATAGAAAAAATACGCCTCTTCGAGATCGTTGGTAATTATACCCGTGTATATTTCGATTTGGAGAAACCACTGCTTTACAAATCACTCCAGCAGGTCGAGGATAAATTACCAGAGGCGTCTTTTTTCAGGGCAAACAGGCAACAAATAGTCAATATTAACTTCATAAAAGAACTTATTCCCTGGTTTCACGGAAAACTAAAACTTAAAATGCTGGATGGTACAGAGATTGAAGTTTCCCGCAGGCAATCTTCTGTTTTTCGGGATCGTATGAGTTTCTAACCCTGAAAAGGCCTTTTCCAATTTAGTTGCCTTTACAACCGACAGAGAAGGCCAGTGCCCGTCCCTTTCTCAATAGGAACGCAGCAAACCTCCATCGAGTGGAATCACAGCCCCGTTGAGGTAAGCGGCTTGTTCTGAAGCCAGAAAGGCTACGAGATACCCATATTCTTCGGGCCGGCCGAGCCTTCTGGCAGGAACCTGTTCCAGAAGTTTGCCCGTAACTTCATCCGGCGAAATCCCCATACTTTCAGCTTTCTTGAGATTGAGGGCACCCAGGCGTTCGGTATTGAAATACCCCGTGAGTACTGAATTTACAGTGATTCCCAACGGCCCGACATCCCCGGCCAGGGTTTTCGCCCAACTGACCAGGGCAGCGCGGATACTGTTGGAGAGCACCAGATAATTCAGGGGTTCCCGGACAGAAACAGAGGCGACGTTTATAATCCGGCCCCAACCACATTGCCGCATATGTGGCAGGACTTGTTCTGTGGTATAGACGGCTGTTTGAAATAATAGGTCAAAAGCCTTTTGGTAGTCTTCAGTCGTTTTTTCCAGGCTGGTGCCGGCCGGCGGTCCCTGAGTATTATTGACCAGAATATCTATCGGATGCTCTTTTATATACTTCTGAATAATGCTCTTATACCCCTGCAGATTTGTGTAATCGACAACCAGATACCTGTGTGGTTTTCCCGTACGCTCGCGGAGTTCGTCACAAAGTTCCTTTAATACGGTTTCGCTGCGTGCCGCAAGAGTGAGTTGGGCACCACTGGCGGCTAGCTGATGCGCGACGGCCCGGCCGATGCCTTTACTGCTTCCTCCCACCAGGGCATGTTTGCCTTCTAATGAAATATGCATTTGAAATGATTTATCGGTATTCTTCCCTTACAGGACTAAAAATATCCATGAGTTTGCAGGCAGTTAGTGCCTTGCCGCTATGCGGTGTGTGGGCGGGGATGAGGACAATGTCTCCCGGTCCGTATTCTTTTGTGGTTCCGTCGAGAGTAAACTCAAACCTGCCCTCGATCACGTGCATGATTTGTTCATTTTTATGATGGTGCTGCGGAACTTCAGATCCGGGCGTTACGTCCCAGAAAACCAGACTCATCTCTGCTCCATGGACCAGTTTCCCCTGAAATCCTGGGATAATTTCCTGAGACGGTAGCGTGTTAAGTGAGAAATCCATAGGATTGATTTTACAATGACTCTAAGGTACTGGAAACTTCTTAAATGCCGGAGATTGGTTTTGGGGTTTCAGGATATGTATCTTTACCTTTTTATTCTATGCAATTACACTTTATAGCTATTGGGGGAAGTGCCATGCACAATCTGGCGCTGGCACTGCACGATAAGGGTTACACCATTACCGGGAGTGATGATGTTATTTTTGAACCCTCCAGATCGCGCCTTGACGCGGCCGGACTTCTGCCGGAGGTTGAGGGCTGGTTCCCCGATAAGATCGACTCCAGCCTGGATGCAGTGATTCTCGGGATGCACGCCAAGGGTGATAATCCGGAACTGGCCCGTGCACGGGAATTGAACCTTCCCGTCTATTCCTACCCCGAATTTCTCTATGAGCAGGCTAAGGATAAAACGCGTGTAGTGATCGGAGGAAGTCATGGGAAGACAACGATTACTTCTATGATTCTGCATGTGATGAAGTACTGGAATCGAGAGGTGGATTTTATGGTCGGGGCACAGCTCGAAGGTTTTGACAGGATGGTCCGCCTTACGGAAACGAATGATTTTATTGTACTGGAAGGGGACGAATACCTTTCTTCTGCCCTGGATCCCCGTCCGAAGTTTCACCTGTACCGCCCGAATATTGCGCTTCTGAGCGGCATTGCATGGGATCACATCAATGTCTTCAAGACTTTTGAGGCCTATACGGAGCAATTCCGGATTTTTCTGGATACCATTGTTCCCGGAGGTAGTATTACTTATAACTCAGAAGATGCGGTCCTGAATACGTTGGTTGCGGAATGGGATGCTCCGGTTCGCAAATTTCCGTACTCCACACCGGAGTACCGGGTGGTGGATGGGGCAACCTTGCTGGAGACCCCTGAAGGAGAATTGCCTTTGCAGGTCTTTGGCCGGCACAACCTCAGCAATATGGCCGGAGCCAAATGGATTTGTCAGCAGATGGGGGTGGATGAGGTGGACTTTTATGAAGCCATGGGGAGTTTTAAAGGGGCTTCGAAACGCCTGGAACTCCTCGCTAAAGGCTCAGGGAATTTTATCTATAAAGATTTTGCCCATGCCCCGAGCAAAGTGAGTGCCGCGGCGGCGGCGGTTCGGGAACAATTTCCGGAGCACCGGATCATCGCTTGCCTGGAATTGCACACCTACAGCAGTCTGAACCACACTTTTATCGAGCAATACAGGGACAGTCTTAATGGGGTGGATGAGGCCATTGTGTTTTACGTCCCCGAATCTCTTAAAGTTAAGGGACTGCAACCGATTGCCCCGGCGGATATCAAAAAGGCTTTTGGGCGCGAAACCCTTCAGGTGTTTACCCGAACGGATGCACTCGAGAAGCACCTGGACGATACTCCCCTGCAGGATACCGTCTTGTTGTTGATGAGTAGTGGCAACTACGGGGGCCTCGATTTGGAGAAATTGCTATCCCGGGTCCAATAAGGGGCCTATACTCCGAATTGAGTGAGGTGGTGGTCCAGGTGCTTGTACTGCATCTGTCCCCATTGCTCGGCCGTAAGCTCCCCAAAAATAGGATGGGGATTCCATTCTTTTCGGTCCTTAACGGCGTGAAACTCCTTTACGAGTTCATGCAATACAGGTAGCTCAGCCGTAAATTCTTTAGTGTCCCGGGCTTTGGCCAGGGGGGAGGTGGGCAGGTTTTTTCGCCAGGGTTTATCGCTGTACATACTATTCTTGAACAGCAACCTGATAAGGGGATTTGGCTTTTTGCGGGAGACTTTGTTCTCAATTCCTACTTTCAACGGAACCTGACAATGCCATACCATCTGTCCCACACTCATCTTACCCCACTGTGGTTCCATCCCTTCTTCCAGGTTTGTCAGCCGCTCCAGAATTTCCGTACAGGCTTCGGAGTCAAAAAGAGATTTCATATTTCGGCAGTTTTCTTAAAAATAACCATTTTGGGAAAATCCCGCTGGAATATTGCAAGCTATTTCTGTACCTATGGCGGATATGAAAAATGAGCCCACTCCAAAATCCATCAGATCCTGGAATGTATCGGAGCGACCCCGGGAGCGATTGCTCCATAAAGGGGCAGGCAGCCTGTCCAATGCGGAACTCGTGGCCATCTTGCTGGGATCAGGATCCAGGAAGGAGCACGCGCTGGCTTTGGCCAGACGTCTTCTGGGAGATGGAGAAGAGCCCCTGAAGGCCCTGGGGCGTATGTCAGCAGCCCATCTGATGACTTTTCAGGGAGTGGGCCCGGGAAAGGCAGTAGCGGTTGTAGCCGCCATGGAACTGGCCCGAAGGTATATCCAGAGTCCTGTAACGGCAAGCCAGATCATTCGGCAGAGCAGGGATGCACATCTCCAACTCATTCCGTTGTTTGCGGATTTGTTGCACGAAGAATTCTGGGTGCTCTATCTCAATAACGCCAACCGCGTGCAATTCCGATTTCAGGTCAGCAAGGGAGGCCTGACCAGTACCCTGGTGGATGTGCGCATCATCCTGAAAAAAGCCCTTGAACTCGGTGCTGTGGGGCTTATTCTCGCGCATAATCATCCCTCGGGTAATCTTCGGCCGAGCAAGTCCGATATACAGATTACCCGCAAAACAAAAAAGGCGGCGGCTATCATGGATATCAAGCTCCTGGATCATTTGATTGTTCATGGCTCAGAATATTATAGTTTTGCGGATGAACAACTCTTATAAATCCTTTTGAGGTGCTACTGATCTATACCCATAAAATTACGCCCAGGGTAACTTATATTACCCGTCAACTGTTTACCCGTATTTTAGGGGTCGAAATCGGCCACACTACGGCGGTGGAAGACTTCATTAAGCATAAAGGGCCGAAGATTACCTATACGCGTCAACCGCTTCAAAATGAGTTTTTTATCCAAAGTTCTGATTTGCTTTTTCAACACGGGATTGAAGAAGTGGAGATTCAAATGGCGACCTGGGGAGAATTGCCTTGTTTTTTTACAAGTGGCCCGCGGAGCAATGTCCCATTCGATATTCTTGCAGCTTCCTTTTACCTGTTGAGCCGGTACGAAGAGTATCATCCTCATGTCCGTGATCAACACGGCAGATTTCCCCCTGGTGAAAGCATCGCATTTCAAAAGAATTTTTTAAGACTCCCCCTGGTTGATCTTTGGGCGGATAAACTTCTGGAACAACTCCGGGAACGTTTCCCTGAAATTCTTACCGATCGAAGTCCTTATCGTTTCACGCCGATTATAGATGTTACCACCTCTCATTGCTATGCGCACAGAGGGGTCTTTCGGGGTATGGCCGGATTCCTTCTCGATCTCTCCCGCCTGAAATTCAAAAGAATTTGGGAACGCCTTCGGGTATCCCTGAAACCCGCATTGGACCCTTACGATAACTTTGACAAGCTCATTGCCCTGGAACAGGAGTACAAAGTGAGGACTATGTTCTTCTTTCAGTTTGCGGAGTATTCCACCTATGATAAAAACGTTTCACCTAATAACAACGCCTTCCAGTACCTGATTAAATCGGTGGCAGACTATTGTATCGTCTCCCTGGCGGTGTCTTATACAGCGGCTGAGGAACCGGAAACCCTGAAGGAAGAGAAAAAGCGCTTGTCCGCTGTCATCCACCGCCCTGTGGCATATGCCAGGATGCGCTATAATCGGGTGGAAATTCCCAGGACATACAGGAACCTGGTCGATGCGGAATTCAGTCGCGATTTTTCGATGGGGTATACCCATGAGATTGGTTTCAGAGCCAGTACCTGCACACCTTTTTTCTTCTATGACATTGCCCTGGAAACCCAGCAACCGATCAAAATATGTCCTTTTGCATTCCACGATTACGCCCTTACCCGATATACCTCGGAGGAAACACTGTTATCTGATCTGGACGAGGTTTTTGAACATGTTAAATCCGTGAAAGGCCGCCTTATTTCCGTTTTCTCCAATGAACTGCTCGGGGGTGATCAGAAAATAAACTGGTTGGAGCTCTATGAAAAAATAATTCGACGTTTTCATGCTTAATAAACCCATCACCGACATTTTTTTTGATCTGGACCACACCCTCTGGGATTTTGACCGGAATTCGGCCCTCACGTATCAGGAACTCTTCCGGGATTTTGATCTGGAGGTAGACCTCAATAGTTTTTTGGAGCACTACGTACCCCTGAACCTTATATTCTGGAAGGCGTTCAGAGAGGGAAGGATCAGTAAGGAAAAATTGCGTTATGAGCGACTGAAAACTGTATTTGACCGTATGGAACTACGCGTTTCGGATCGGCAAATCAACTACTTGTCAGAGGCCTATATTGAGAACCTCTCATTACATACCCACCTGTTGCCCAACTGTATGGAAGTTCTCGAATACCTTCATAAGGGGTATAAAATGCACATCATCACTAACGGATTTGAAGAAGTGCAGACGCGTAAACTTTTGAACAGCGGGATAGCCCATTACTTCAAGACCGTGGTCAATTCGGACCGTGCCGGGGTCAAAAAGCCCGATCCGCGCATTTTTAAGATGGCCATTGAAGCGGCTGGAATACAACCGGAATCCGGGGTAATGATCGGAGATAGCCTTGAGGCGGATATACACGGGGCCCGTGCCGTGGGATTACAGGCCCTGCATTTCAATGTACATAATGATCCCGGTCATGAGGTTTGCCCTGTAATACTCGATTTGGAACAAATTAAATTGTACTTATAGATGTCGGGCCGCTTTGAGCGGTCCATGGCACAAGTATTTGATATTAAAGGGGGTAGGAATGTCACTCCATTCAGACCCTCCCGGTTTTCTCAAGGGTTTTCTCAGGGGTTTTCTCTTTAGGGTTTGGGGTAAATATCCTATCTTCGCGCCCGTAATAAGCGCTCTATAGACATGTTAAAAACCCTCCTTAGTTTTGGTTTTGTTATCCTGCTTAACCTGTCTTTACAGGCCCAGCTGGAATCCTATAAGTACATCTTAATTCCCAAGAAATTTGATGGCTTTAAATACGAGAATCAATTTCGGACCAGTACCCAGATCAAGTATCTCTTCACCCAAAATGGATATACTGCCATATATGAAGATAAGATCCCTCCTGACCTGGCTGAGGATCCCTGTAAAGCCGTAAGGGTGGTCCTTATTGACGACTCCTCCCTGCTCGCTACCAAAGTGAAGATCGGACTCAGGGATTGTAATGGCGTAGTGGTTTATGAAACCTCAGAGGGAAGAAGCAAGTCAAAAGAATATGAATTCGCGTACAGGGAAGCCATCGACGGAGCTTTTAAAGATCTGGAGGAACTGCCCTATTCCTATATTCCTCCGGAGGCTGTGTTAGAATCTCTGGCTTCTGAAACAGGGGTTCAAGCTACTGCAGTAGAAGGGTCCGCGGCCGCGGTCACTGCTGCGATTGCAGATCCGGCAGACGTGCAGGAGGATGCTGAAACCATTTCCGGAACGGCTGTGCAGATAGAAACATCTGCCGGGGAGGAAGTCTGGTACGCCCAGGCGACGGACAATGGGTATCAGCTGGTAGACAGTACACCCATAATCCGGATGAAACTCGTAAAAACGGCTCAAGAAGATACTTTCATAGCCACAGTAGATGATCAGGCTATGGGTATGGTCTATAAAAAGGACGGCCTGTGGTGGCATGAATTTTTTAAAGACGGCAAGACCGAAGTACGCCCGCTCAAACTTAAATTTTAGAATTTACAGGTACCCTTAAAGGTGCTGTGTACTGCTAGAATTCGTATTTGTCTTTCCAGCGTTTTTGAAGAAATGCTTTGATGTCCGTTTCCCTCTTATTTTCTCCGGGTTTAAAAAACAGACTTCCGGACAGCGCATCAGGAAGATATTCTGCCGCGACAAAATTACCGGGATGATCATGGGCATAGTCATATGAGGCGCCGTAGCCAAGGTCTTTCATCAGCTTTGTAGGCGCGTTTCTCAGGGATAAGGGCACAGAGAGGTCTCCCGTAGCCTGAACGGCCTTCTGAGCCCTTTGAATGGCTAAATAGCTGCTGTTACTTTTTGCAGAAGTGGCCAGGTAAATGGCACACTGGCTTAAAATAATCCGGGCTTCCGGATATCCGATAACCTGTACCGATTGAAATGCAGCGTTGGCCATAACCAGGGCTGTCGGATTGGCCAGGCCAATATCCTCAGAAGCTGAAATAAGCATTCGTCGGGCGATGAATTTTACATCTTCACCCGCTTCGACCATCCTGGCGAGCCAATATACCGCCGCGTTGGGGTCACTCCCCCGAATCGATTTAATAAAGGCCGAAATGATGTCGTAGTGTTGTTCCCCCGTTTTGTCATATCTCAGGGGGTTCTCCTGAACGAGCTGACGCACCAGGGAATCAGTGATGATTATGTGGTCCTCAGGGGAGGCAGCCACCACCAGTTCAAAAATATTAAGAAGTTTCCGCCCATCCCCCCCGGAAAGCCTGAGTAGCATATCGGTTTCTTCCAGGGTCACAGATTTTGTTTTTAACCAGGAATCTTCCCGGAGTGCCCGATCCAGGAGTGCCCGTAAATCTGTTTTTTCAAGCGCATTGAGTACATAGACCTGGCAGCGGGACAACAGGGCGGGGATGACCTCAAAACTCGGGTTCTCAGTGGTTGCCCCAATAAGGGTAACCCACCCCTTTTCAACAGCCGCCAAAAGCGAATCCTGTTGGGATTTGCTAAAGCGATGGATTTCATCAATAAATAAAATCGGGTTCTTCGTAGTAAATAAACCTCCGCTCTGCCGGGCTTTGTCCAGAACATCGCGGATATCCTTTACCCCGCTGTTTATCGCGCTTAAAGTATAGAACGGACGTCCGCTCTGGTTGGCGATGACTTCAGCCAGGGTTGTCTTGCCCGTCCCCGGCGGCCCCCATAGAATAAGAGAAGGAATCGAACCCTGTGCAATTTGCCTTACTAAGGCTCCCTGAGCACCCACCAGGTGTTCCTGACCGATGAGCTGATCGAGTTGTCTGGGCCGTATGCGTTCCGCCAGGGGTTCATTCATGGACTAAAAATACTACAATTCGTCAGTTCTTCTCCCGGAGATCGTGTATTTCTCTTGGACTTTCGCCTGCTTCATTAGTACCTTGCATCTTATGACAGAGGATACCCATTACCGGTACACCAATGCGGTGGTTTTAGTCCCTTTCGCATTTTTGCTGGGGATATGGCTGGTTTACTATACTGAGTTAAGACTGGGTATTAATCTGAATAACTGGGGGATTTATCCGCGTACTTTTAAGGGTTTAAGGGGGATTGTAACAGCACCGGGAATACATGGCTCGTTAGAGCATCTTTACAACAATTCAATTCCGTTGGTGATACTTACCGCAGCTCTTTTTTATTTTTATCGGGACATCGCCTGGAAAACCCTGATCCTGGGGATAGTGCTGTCGGGACTGATCACCTGGTGGATCGGGAGACCTTCCTATCATATTGGGGCCAGTGGCCTCATTTATGTACTGGCCAGTTTTATTTTCTTCAAAGGGATATTTACCAGGTATTACCGTTTGGTCGCTTTGTCCCTGGGGGTGGTTTTCGTCTATGGAAGTATGTTGTGGTATATTTTCCCGGTGGTCGACGGTATATCCTGGGAGGGACATCTCGGGGGTTTTGTCACGGGCTTAGTGCTGGCTTTGTTTTTAAAAACCCCCCTTCCCAAACTTTCTACATACCCCTGGGAGTCTGAAGAATATCAGGAAGATGCAGACCCCTTTATGAAGCATTTTGATGCCGACGGGAATTTTATTGAGAATATCCCCGGGGCACAGGACGCAGCCTCGGATCAAGCCCAGTTCCCTCCGTCTGACCCAATGAATCTAAGTGCTCAGGACCCAGCGAAGTCCGGTCCGCCGGATCCAAGACAAATCCGAAGCTCTGATAAAGTTCAGATCCGGTATCACTACAAAAAAAAGGGGGATTCTTCTTCAGATTAAGTATTACCCAAACGTTGGCGGACCACCTCATAGAGAAATGCGCCACAAGCCACGGAAACATTCAGGGATGCGATTGCTCCACTGATGGGCAGGCGGGCATTCTGATCTGCTATTTTAAGAACAGCAGGGGATACACCCCTTTCTTCGGAACCCATCACCAGGGCCGTAGGACCCGTCAGATGTGTTTCATACAGGGTGTTTGTGGCTTTTTCGCTGGCTGTTACAATCTGTACCCCATGGGCCTGAAGGTAGAAGACAGCATCCTTTATATGAGGGCAGCGCCCCAGGGGAACCTGGAAAACTGCACCTGCAGATGTTTTTACCGTATCTGCAGTTATCGGGGCAACTCCGCTTTGAGGAAGAATAATGGCATGCACTCCAGTGCAAGCTGCCGTTCGTATGATGGCGCCGAGATTGCGGACATCCGATATACCGTCGAGCAATAAAAAAAGAGGAGATTCCGTTTCAGCGACCACCTGGTCTATCAGAGGTTGGTACTCCTGGAGGCGAATGGGAGAAATGGTGGCAACCACACCCTGGTGATTGCGATCCCTGAAGCGTTCGAGCCGTTGAGAAGGCACATAGCTGAGACGCGCTCCTTTCTTTTTGGCCATAATCTGCACCTCCCGGGCCAGGGATCCCTGAACGCCTTTTTCGAGGTAGATGCGATCGATAGGCTGCCCAGCTTCAAGCGCCTCTAAAACGGCACGCAAGCCATAGATCTCGGTTGGTTCTTCCATAGGGGTAAAGGTACGCCAATTGCTTCAAATTAGAGGGCATCAGAAGCTCGTGATTGTGTTGTGAACATGCTCGCATTAACCCAGAAGTTCGCAGATTAAAACCACAATAGTATTCCTATGGGTTCGGGAAGCGATAAAAAAAACCGATCGGGAAGCCTCCCGATCGGTCTGATACTATCCGGGGCAGTACTGCCCCTAATTCAATCCCTGGAAACCAGAATTAAGAATTCCGGTCCATATAGAGAATAATACTCATCAGATCCTTATCATTGTCTAAATCCAGATCGTTTTCTTTGATAAAGGCCTTCAGACCTGCTTTCTGATCTGAGTCCATTTGGGAATACAGTTTTCCTTTTTTCGGGACCAGTTCGTCAATACGCTCCACACCGGTTTTTTGGATGTAGTATTCCTCAAACTGAGCAAAACGGCTGGGTGTTTCTTGTACAAAAGAGTTTGCAGCTTTAGCCCCTTCGGTGAATTTTACCCGTGTACGCTTGTAAAGATCATAGTTCTCCCCGTCTACCAGTTGCGTAAGATAGCCGTTGAGTGTTTTTCCATCTTTATCGATAAAGGTCATAAACCGCATGGGATTCCCATCTACCTTAAGGATGATGTTCTTATCCCGGCTCAGTCCGCGAAGTCCTTCTTCAGCGGGGTTTTCTTTGATTTCAATTTCCTCATTCAGGGCGTTATAACGATAATATACAGGCCCTATTTTCTCGTCCTTGTAAAAGAGTTCGGCAGGTTGGTATTCGTTAGAGGTATATGGGGATCCGGCAAAACTTTCCCATTCCAAAGTGCGTTTTTGGGCAGCATCCGAAATCGGCCCTAAGAGGGTGGCAATTGCCCCGGCTGTAGCGCCCTGAGCCGCACCGCCACCACCCATAGTGGTTTGTATTTGCCCTGAAAACTGTCCGTAGGATAAGCCACTGACAGCTATGGAGAGTGTAATAGTTAAAAGTCTGTTTTTCATGATCATAGAATTTGTCCAAAAGTACATATTATTTGAATAGAATTGAAGCGTCTGTCGTTTTAATGCCCCGGAATCGATACAACAGGGGAGCCTCGTCGTTTCTCCCGGCCAGAATCCACTGATCTCCGTTCTCCCTGAAGGTGAGCAGGGATTTCAGATTCCCTCGCAGATATAAACCGGATTGCTTATGCGGCATGACACGATAGGTGCCTTCGGAATCCGAAAGGAGCACTGTTCCTGAAATAGCATCCAGGCGTGGTGTCTCCACTTCGGTCTCATAAATATTTCCGGCCAGGATGAGGTCTTCTTTTCCATCTCCGTTCAGATCTTCAGCGATCAGGTCAAAAATCGGGTTCATTTGAGCCTCAGCCGGCAGGGGAGTAGGAGAGAAAGAGCCGTCTGCATTGCTGATCAACAAAAAGCTCGTAAACGTATTAATTTCCCGTTCGTAGCTTTCCTTGAGAGATTCGCCGTAGACCTCCTCCAGACTGGCGCTGGCAAACTCACTGTAACTCGGGAATTTCTGGGCGATAAACGGCATTTGCTGGGAGGAACACTCCCTGCCGCGTACCGGAACATATTTTCCTTCGTATTTCTTGCTCAAAACAATATCGGGAGTTCCATTATTGTCAAAATCAGTAGCATACACCTTAAAAGGTTTTTCAGGACTGGCTGTAAACTTGATGTTTTGCCCCGCATTGCCCAGGATGTAATCTGGTCGTCCATCGGCATTGGCATCGGTTTCATGGATGGAGAACCACCATCCTTTCATAGGAGCACCGAGAGCTTCTGCATCCTGTAACTGAAAAGAGCCCTGAACATTCTTAAAAAATCCGATTCCCGTCCATTCCCCAACCGCCATGAGATCCTCATGGCCGTCACCATCAAAATCTGTGATCAGCAGATCATTGATGATTCCAAAATCCTGAAGACCCGGAGCTTTTTCCGCTGTGATATCATATAGGATTCCGTCCCTGTTCTCCAAAAGAGCCGAGGGGGCGTGAAGCGGATAATTCCCGGCCAGAATGCGGTTGCCTACCACAAGGTCGGAATCCCCATCTTTGTCAAAATCAAATACCGCTACGGCCTTCCCACTGTAACTTTCGTTGTTTTTAAGGCTCGAGATACTCCGGGTAAAGTTCCCTTGCCCATCGTTGAGATACACCCGGTCCTGATACAGGGAAGAGCCCTGCTCAAATTCATTTCCCCCGCTCACCACATAGAGATCCAGATCGCCGTCAGAATCGATGTCGAAGAAGACGGATTCCATGTCTTCATAGACCTTATCCTTTTCAAAGGCAGCTACGGCAACCGTTTGGAATCCATTTTGTTGTTTGATAAGCAGGGACCCGCCCTGGCCGGAGGCCCCCCCCATAAATACGTCTTGCAATCCATCAGCATTGACATCTCCGCTACTGAAATACGGGCCGAACTGCGATTGCTTATAAGGCAGTAGGATCTCAGCTTCAAAATCGTTGTACGGATTCTCCTTGTGCACGGCCGAGATTCCCATACTCCTGGGGTCCGAAGCTTCAAATAGGGTGCTATTGCCAGAGCTGTTCTGGGAGGTTCGGGCCCCGGATCGGGTTACCTCAAGACTTTGGTTGGCGGGAACATCCCGCAGGGTCACACTACTGCCATCCGGCCAGCGCACCTTTAAACTATCTGCTTTCTCTGCCTTGCCCAACCCGAAATGGGCAACAGTGGCATGTGCGGATCTATATCCCCGCACCCTGCGTACTTCAATCATCTGACGTGTGTCTTCATGATAGAGGGTTACTTCGGGAAAGACTTCCGAGGTAGCCCCTGAAACGGATACACTCAGGTAGTTCCCCCTTCGGGTTTCTACAGATTGATTCCTGTACAGGAAGGCATTTTCGTCCATATTATTGACCACCAGATCGAGATCGCCGTCGTTGTCCAGGTCGCCCATAGCAGCCCCATTACTGAAAGTAAGATCGCCCAGACCCCACTCCGCACCCTGCTCTTCAAATTCCAAATGCCCCTTGTTTTCATAGAGTAAATTGGATAATTTTTCAGAGGGCATACTCGTGTAGAGTGCTTCCTTTACCTCGAGCGGAACGTTATTCTTGTATTGCCTGCGCGCCTGAAAAACCCGTTGCTGCAGGTCATTATCCAGGGCGTATTTGCGATAGCCGTTGGTTATAAAAATATCCTTGTCCGCATCCAGGTCAAAATCGTGCATCAGTACAGACCAACTCCAGTCGGTACTCGCTATTCCCGTCTGATGGGCGATATTGCTGAAATGGTCCTGGCCCATATTCAATTGGAGTGAATTGTACATGTACTGGTAATGATAGCCCTCCTTGCGGGTGAGGTAGTCAAAGCGGGCGACATCCATAGAGGCCATTAATGTTTTAGACCTGTAGTGGTCGCTGGAGGCCATGTCGAGCACAAAAATATCCTGAAGGGCATCGTTGTTGATGTCGGCGATATCAATCCCCATACCGTAATAGGAAATCTGCTGGGTATAGGATGCGATCTGATCCTCAAAGGTGCCATCTCCCTTGTTGATAAAGAGGGCATCCGGAAGGTAGTAGTCACTGGCCAGATAAATATCCAGGAGGCCGTCAGCGTTGATATCGGTAACCGAAAGTCCCAGGCCAAAAATGGGTCGTTGAATGCCGGCTTCCTTGCTCACTTCCGTAAAAGAATCCCCATCATTGCGATATAAATGCGAACTGTTGAAAAACGGAGCCTCCGGATTCTCCTGTATCAGGCGTTTGAGTAGAATGGGGTCTGCACCGTAATATTCGCTCTCATTCATGACAATACAGTCAAGGTCCCCATCTCCGTCGTAATCAAAAAAGGCAGATTGAGTGCTGATCCCCATATCCGCCAGTCCGTAAGCCTCTGCCACTTCCTTAAAAGTACCGTCCTTTTGGTTGAGCAGTAACAAATTTTTTCGATCTAACCTTGGATTCGGTCCTCCCTGAGAGATATAGATATCCAGCCATCCGTCTGAATTGATGTCTGCAAAGGTCACCCCGTTGGACCAGTGTTTTCCTGTATTGATACCTGAAGCAGCGGTGACATCTTCAAATTTCAGATCGCCCTGATTTATAAAAAGCCTGTTTTCTACCTGGTTGCCGCAGAAGAAAACATCCAGAAGGCCGTCGTTGTTCAGGTCTGCGACGCCCGTACCTGCTCCATTGTAGAAGTAGTCGAAGTCAAAGAGGTTTTCCATTGTCGACACATCTTCCTGTATGCTGTTTTCAAACAGAATCCCACTTTGCTCTGGAAGTATTTTCTCGAAAATAGGGTTGAGGTTTTCCTCAGTTGAAAGCACTGTGGTATCCCCGGCAGGTGTTTTGTTTTCGCAGCTCAGGGCAATCAGTAGGGCGCATATAAGCAGAGCCCGACTAGGGGTCGTCAACAGTGTTTTCAATGAAAGGGGCTTCTTCATAAGTACCTAAAAATCTGTGAATTTCAAGACCGCAAAGGTACAAAAATGTATGCGATCCATTGACACTGATATTGTGGGTATTTAAATACTGGAGAATCCCCTGCTCAGATCACAAGCGGAAATTTCAGACGCTCTGTAGCATCTTTGTGGAGTGCTTACGGGGTTAGGATAATTACAGTAATGGGCGTATGCTCCTAAGAAATACTTCAGTTTTCTGCATAAAAAAAGAGGCAGTCTTTTCAGACTGCCTCTTTTTAAGTATATCTCGGTATATCCCTGATTCTATTCGGGATAGTCAAAACAGTAGTTGATAACGACAGGACCTGCTGCGGACCCGGTTCCTACGTCGGCAATAGTAGCACCACTCGGGTGGATGATCTGGAAGCTGATTTCCCCATAAAAGTCACCGGGGAAATTCCACTCGGCAGATTCTACGCCGTCGGGCATGGTGAATGTGGCCGTACCTGCTGAGCCACCGCCGCTACAGTTCGCATTGGCTTCATAATCAGAACAGATCAAAAACTCAAAAACTTCTCCTGTGCTCAGTGTAAGGGTAAGCCCTGGACCTCCGTCGCCTGTGGTTGTTTGCCAGCCGTCTCCGAATGAATCTTGCATTTCAACCGTATAAACACCTGGTAATGGCCCTATAGGAGGACAAACGACATCAGCGGAGTATAAAAATGGTGATCTGAAAAAGGATCCCGTTAATGTACCCGTGTTGTCCGCAAAGGAATAACGCCGGCCATCATCCAGTACGAGTTCGTAGCGGATCCTGAACTGATCTCCACCTCTTACCTGTGAGTTATTTAACCCAAGGGTCGCTTGCATTGCACCCAGGGTAACCTCACTTCTAAAACGCGGGTACCCAAACTCTCCGATAAAAAATTCGGAAGGGTCAATGGTTTCATGAAGGGCTTCGTCTTTTGTGTCTGTACCTCCTGTATTATCATTAAAGGCAACATACACTTCTACGAAATCTACGTTGTCACCGTCTTCCTGAGTCTGTATTTCTGCCTCCAGGCCGAAGAATCCTTCTGCATCGCCAATAGGCAATTCGGGTGAGAAAATTTCGATGGTTCTCAAGACCGCTCCCCGGGTTTCATTCTCATTGATAAAATCAATGGGGTTGTCACCCTCCTGACAGGCTGTGAAAAGCAGGGCTGTTCCAGCCAACACGGTCATTATTAATTTATTGCTATATCTTTTCATGTTCTGTTGCTTTTTAGTTTGCCTGTGGGAATGTTGGGCTTGCTGGGTTCGTATCCCAGAACACCTGTTCCGTCAGAGTTTGCTTTTGAGTCAGCCCAGAATTCGTCACCACTTCATTCTGTGGATACAGGAACGATCTTGGGAATGGTCCCGGATCCGCTTCCCAGTTAGGTAACAGTGTGGTTGGGAATCCGGTAAGTCGATAGTATGTCCAGGCCTCAGTAGCCCCTCCGTAAAGAGTGGTGAAATACTGCTCGGCGTAGATATTTTCTTTAGCATCTCCTGAAGCTGCGTTAAAGTCAGCTACGATTCCATCGACATAATCCGAAACATCGTCATCCGTTGGCGCTACAGTCTGGTCGGCACCGCTATCCAGAGTACCGAATGTTCGTACGGTAGCAATGGACTTCTCAAGTCCGGAGCGCAGGAAGTCGGCTCTGACCGCATCGGATGTAGCCATCATACCCCTCCAGAAATCCACGTAGGAAGACATGATGATGGGTTCGATACCGGCACCACCGCCACCAAGTCCAAGACCAACTCCGTCAAAGCTGCTGTCGTCAAAACGACCACCTGCTGGATATACACCTACAGCTGCTCTTTTAAAGTTATCCGGAGGCGTACCCTCATTGTTTCCGTGAGAACGACCCCAGTAGCCATTAGGAACGGAGCAATAGGTAAACCCTCCGTCTATATAATGCTGCGGTGGAACCGCCAAAGAACAAGCAAGGTCTTCCTCATTCGCCGGGGCATCCGCTCCGGGAGTGGCATCTACCTGGCGGTAGAAATAATACCGAATCCTTGGATCATCATTGTTCAGCATCGTCTCCATAATCCAGTTAGACTGATAGATGTTTGCTCCTGATGGCGTGTAATCCTGTGCATAGTCCGGATGTCTGTTATCCGGCTGCAGTTCGCTGGTTCCGTACTGAAGGAAAAAGTCATCTGCCGGGTCTGAAATAAAATTATTTCCGGCAATTACCTGATTAAAGGCGGCTACGTTACCGGTAGTGTAATACGCTTTCAAACGAATGGTGTTGACCAGTTTCCGCCATTTAGAAATGTCCTCATTGTAGAAGATGTCAACAGCTCCAATGGTATTAGGACCTCCTGCGAAAAGACTTTCGGCTTCATCCAAAAGGTTTAATGCAGCGGCATAGACTTCCTGTCCGCTGTCCAGTGTTGGTGCTGAAAACTCGCCTGGATTTCCCGCCTCACTAAAGGCGGCTTCACCTACAAAATCCACGAGTAATAACAACATGTGTGCATACAGCGTCTTGCCTACGCCTACGTGGAAATTAAGGTCCGTATCCGGATCTTCATTCAGGGCTTCCAGGTTCTGGAGGTTAGTCAGGATCCCGATAGATACTGGGTCTCCAACACCATTTCCATTACTACTATAGGTCCGTCCCCAAACACCGTTAAGGACTGATCCGGGATAGTTGTTGAAATAATTCCGGCCGAACATATAATCAATCCGGGTCAATTGAGCGGAATTATCACTCAAAACCTGCATGTTTGTGCCATAGGCCAACTGCATGGAGGTCAGGAGCAGGTTAGGATCCGCCTGGTCCGATGCCAGGTCGTTCGGACTCACTCTTAAGTCCAGATCTGTCGTCTCGCAGGAATTCAGTAGGGCTCCTGCAATAAAGACTATCGAAATATATTTAATCAAATTTTTCATAATAGCTATATCATTAACAATTTTTATTAGAAGGACGCTCTAAGACTAATTCCATATCTGCGTGAACTCGGACCATTAAGGAAGTCAAAGCCTCGCCCGTTTCCAATTCCAACACCCTGTACGTTAGGGTCAAAATTGGCTCCGGCAGGTGTATTGTAGGCATCATACCACAGGTTGAAGCCCTGAGCCGTAACGGTAAGCTGGCCAAACGGAGTCTTGTCGAGGAATTTCTTTGGGAAGCTGTATCCGAAAGAAAGCTCTTGAAGACGAATTACAGAAGCATCGTAAATACGTGTTTCTGTCGGTCCGAACAGCAAGTTGTTAAAGAAGTACGTAGAGTTGTTGATCTGCTTGTTGTTTGGCTCTCCCGTTGATTGGCTAACTCCTGGAAGAATGTATGTATTCAGACGATCTGCAGTCTCTACGATCAGACCTCTACCCAAAAGGGCGGCTACTGTACTGGAAAGTACATCTCCACCTTTGATGTGGTTGATCTGGAAGCCGAGGGTCCAGTTTTTAAATCGTAATGTATTGATGAAGTTCATGGTGTAATCCGGAACGGCATCTCCTACAATTGGAACATTGCCGTCGGCGTCTTGTTCAACAACCACATAATCTCCACCGTCATTAACCAGGAAGTTACCGTCAGCATCTCGACCTATAGCTGTACCTACGATGGTACCCAGGGACTCTCCTTCGATAGCTGCGTTCGATCCGCGGAAAAGTCCGCCGCCTTCAGCCAAGCTACCCGCATACGCGATGAAATCCTGGTCCTGCTGGGTTACAGTCTCGTCGTTGGTGAAGAAATTTACCCTGGAATTCCAGCTAAAGTTCTCACTTCTGAAGAAGTCAATCCCAAAGTCGGCTTCCCATCCTTTGTTCACGATTTCCCCGATATTATTCTGGGTAAAGCTGAATCCGGTAGATGGAGACAGGGGCTCTGTAACGATAAGGTCGTTGGTTGTTCGGTTAAAGTATGTAGCTTCAAACGAAATCCGCTGATCCCAGAACCGGGTCTCAAGTCCAAACTCGAGCTCTTCCAGTAACTCAGGTACCAGGTCCGGGTTAGCCCGGAAGTTGTCCACCTGGTTGGTTGTCAAAGCACTCCCTCCGAAGGGATCCGTAAAACGGATCGTATTTTGCTCGATCACATTGATTGTCGGATACCCGGTAGGGAAGGTGGCGGAAGTACCGTAGCTGGCTCGCAGTTTCAGGTAATTCATACCTATCTTGTTGTTCCAGTCTCCCTGAAAAGCATTGATAGGAAGGAAAGAAACACTTACCCCTGGATACGTCTTACTATTGTTCTCCGTAGTCAGGTTGGATACCCAGTCCGTACGGGCAGAGACGTTCAGGAATAAGAAGTTGTCGTAATCCAGAGTCGCCTGACCCAGGATTCCCACAATGTTCCGCTTCTGTGAAAACTGTATGGGCAACTGGTTTTCGTAGTTGAAGTGCCTTTTCACCCCAAATACGATTTGCCCTGTACTGGCTACACCCTGACGGTCAAAGTTATCCTGACGCGATGTGGCACCCACCGTGAAGGTCAACCCCAGTTTCTCGGAAAAATCATAATTACCGTTAAGGGCAAAAAAGTGATCCCAAATGGTGTTGTTGTTATCATAGGTGTCCAGGAATCCGAAGATCGCCTGGGTAAACTCTACACCCCCTTTATTGGAACTGTTGGTGTTCCGCTCGTTGTAAAAATCAAGTCCGCTCCTCCAGGTAAGGGAGAGGTGGTCGTTGATGGCGTAGTTAAGGGATGCCGTCCAGTTCACACGGTTGGTGAGCTGATTGTATGTAACGTTTTTAGCCGTCCAACGTGGGTTGATGATGTCGTTACCATTCCGGTAATAAACACTGGACCCATCGATCGGGTTTTCAAAAGGCAGCCCCATCAGGTCCACGGATAGTGGTGTGAACATTACGTTACCGTAAACGGAGAGACCATCTGTTCCATTACCCCTTGAGGAGGCAATCGGAGGCGTGCTGTAGTCCGTACGGGCATAGTTGGCTGTGGCCTGAACGGAGAATTTATTGCTCAGTTGAGAACGTCCACCAACCGAAATGTTGAATCTGTTCAGAGCGTTACCCGGCGTAAAACCTTCATCATCCAGGTATCCTACGTTCACATTAAAGCTGGTATTTCCGTCCTGAGTTCCTCCGGCGATATTCACGTTGGTATTCGAAACAGATCCGGGACGGAAGAAATTCTCCACAGAGTTGTAAGGTCTCCATTCGTATCGCGCTCCCTGTAATTCAGGGAAGGCCTCTCTGGTCTTTGCAACAGAAGTAGTAGAGTAAGGATGTTCCAGGGTTCCCTGGTCATCGATAGCAGATTGGTTACCCCATCCGGCTACCCCATCGCGTTCAAAACTAGGACCCCAGTTGGAAAAGAACCATCCGAAAGCCTGGTCAAAACCGTTACCGTATTCTTGCTGGTAATCCGGAATAGAAGCCATCTCATTGGTAAAGAAGGACTGAGATATAGTGATCTCGGTCTTCTTTGCCCCAGAGCTGCCTGATCCGGCTTTGGTAGTTACGAGGATTACCCCGTTTTTACCCAATGTTCCGTAGAGCGTGGCAGCGGCAAGACCTTTAAGGACTTCAATGTTCTCGATGTTGTTTGGATCCAGATCCAGAAAACGAGAGGACCCGGTGTTACCATCGATAAAGTCTCCTGTCTGGTTCGTGTCATTACTAAATGGAACCCCATCCACAATAAAGAGCGCCTGGTTAGATCCGCTAAAGGAACTCAGACCCCTTACTGTAATGTTGGTACCAGAACCGGACATACCACCCGCGGAAGTAATCTGTACCCCAGAGGCTTTACCGGAAAGGACCCGGGCAACATCTCCTTCAGCTCGCGACTCTAACGACTCAGCGCCTACAGAGGCAACAGCGTATCCGAGAGCTTTCTTTTCTCTCTTGATACCCTGGGCAGTTACCACAACCTCTTCGAGTGCCTGCGCATCTTCCAGCATTTGGACATTGATAACGCTACCTGCACCAACTTCCCTGCGCTCGTCCTTTTGGCCGATGTAGGAATAGAGAAGTACCTGTCCGGCACTGGCCGAAATCTGATAGTTCCCATCGAAGTCGGATTGGGTACCCGATGTGGTGCCCTCTACAACAATGTTGACCCCAGGCAACGGAAGGCCATCCTGATCGGTGACCGTACCTGAAATCGTTTTGTCTTGTGCAAACGAAATCTGCACAATAAACGCTAGCAACAGCGTCAAGATTCCATTCAATTTTGTTCTCATTGTTTAATTATTTGAATTAGCTAATTGCGAAAATCTTAATTTCATGTTAATAATCCAAACTTATTTTAATAAAACTTTAAGTGAGGTAGTGTTAATTGAAGTTCTCCTCTTCAGGGAATTCTTAATTGCGAATACAATAATGAGAGGCTGCTAATATTGTAACATGTGAAAAATATTGCCGTATTGATGCAGTGGGGTGGGGTGACGTTCAATAGGATACCTGTTGAACTGGTCAAAGGAGTGATTCTAAATTTTCCTGTAAATAAGACTGTTCCGGGTAGTAATGGCATTCTTATTTATTGTCTTTTTCCGGATGTTTTTGTTTAGATAGAACAGATTCATTCTAAATACCGTTTAGGCCCTTTTTTGCAGGAATCGGGAATTAAATTCATACAACAGGAGAAAAGAGCGTATATATAATAAGGTATACTAAAGAGGCTTCTGGCGGTTTTAATTTATAAAATGATCCCGGTTAAATTCGGGCAGTTAATTCTGTAATCCGGGTCATTGCCCGGGGCTCCTCGAGGACTTTATGCCGCTTCGGACCTGTTAGCTTATGATTTTCGGATAAATTTAATTTCCGGGTGTTTGAATTATAGGGAATAATTGCTACATTTGCCGACCCTTAAACAGGGCTGGAATATATTTTAGAGTTTATGCCAACAATTTCACAATTAGTACGAAAAGGAAGGGCCACAATTACCAAGAAGAGTAAATCGGCTGCTTTGGATTCGTGTCCACAACGCAGGGGCGTCTGTACCCGGGTGTATACCACTACACCTAAAAAGCCAAATTCCGCCATGCGGAAAGTGGCCAGGGTAAGGCTTACCAACGGGAAAGAGGTGAACGCCTATATTCCCGGTGAAGGACACAACCTTCAGGAGCACTCGATAGTATTGGTTAGAGGCGGAAGGGTGAAAGATTTGCCAGGAGTTAGATATCACGTCGTGCGCGGAGCACTGGATACCGCTGGGGTAGCCGGGAGAACGCAACGGAGGTCTAAGTACGGAGCAAAGCGCCCTAAGAAATAGGAATCACTAGTTAAGCAGTAGCAATGAGAAAAAGACAGGCAAAAAGACGTCCTCTGTTACCAGACCCGAGGTATAGCGATCAGCTGGTAACCCGTTTTGTTAATATGATGATGTGGGACGGCAAAAAATCTGTAGCATTCAAGATTTTCTATGATGCCATGGATATTGTCGAGGAAAAGAAAACTGACGAGGAAAAATCGGCACTTGAATTATGGAAAGAAGCCCTCTCTAATGTCATGCCGCACGTAGAAGTACGGAGTCGCAGGGTAGGGGGAGCTACATTTCAGATCCCGATGCAAATTCGTCCGGACCGCAAGATTTCAACAGCCATGAAATGGTTGATTAGTTTTTCCAGAAAGCGTAACGAGAAATCTATGGCGCAAAAGCTTGCTGCCGAAGTACTTGCCGCTTCCAAAGAGGAGGGTGCAGCTGTCAAGAAGCGTGTAGATACGCACAAGATGGCTGAGGCAAATAAAGCATTTTCTCACTTCAGATTTTAGTAGAAATGGCCAGAGATTTAACGTATACAAGGAATATTGGAATTGCGGCGCATATCGATGCCGGGAAAACCACCACCACCGAGCGTATATTGTATTATACAGGGGTGAGCCACAAAATCGGAGAAGTTCACGATGGTGCGGCCACTATGGACTGGATGGAGCAGGAGCAGGAGAGGGGAATTACCATTACCTCTGCAGCCACAACCTGTACATGGCAGTTTCCGCTGGATAACGGTCAGCCTATAGAAGCTACAAGACCTTATCACTTTAATATTATCGACACCCCCGGCCACGTGGATTTCACGGTTGAGGTGAACCGTTCGCTTCGGGTTTTGGACGGACTGGTCTTTCTCTTTAGTGCGGTAGATGGGGTGGAGCCTCAATCTGAGACTAACTGGAGACTCGCAGACAATTATAAGGTCCCAAGAATGGGATTCGTAAATAAAATGGACCGCCAGGGTTCCAATTTCCTCGCAGTTTGCCAACAAGTTCGCGACATGCTTAAATCCAATGCGGTTCCGATCGTATTGCCGATTGGGGATGAGGCGGATTTCAGGGGTATCGTAGACCTGGTGAAGAATCGCGCCATCGTTTGGAGTGAAGAGGAAATGGGATCTACCTTCAGGGAGATCGATATTCCGGCTGAAATGAAAGACGAGGTACGTCAGTACAGAGCTGAGCTTATCGAAGCCGTTGCTGAATACGACGATACGCTGATGGAAAAATTCTTCGAAGATGAAGATTCTATTACAGAAGATGAAGTACACGCCGCCCTCAGGGAAGCTGTCATGGATATGAGTATCATTCCTATGATTTGCGGGTCGGCATTTAAGAATAAAGGAGTACAGTTCCTGCTGGACTGTGTTTGCCGTTACCTTCCTTCTCCGTTGGATAAGGAGGCTATTGAGGGGACTAACCCTGACACTGAAGCAGTAGAATTACGGAAACCAGAGATCAAAGCGCCTTTTTCGGCTCTCGCGTTTAAAATTGCCACCGATCCCTTTGTGGGCAGGCTGGCCTTTTTCCGCTGTTATTCCGGGAAACTGGATGCAGGGTCTTATGTGTTGAATACGCGTTCCGGAAACAAAGAACGTATTTCGCGGATATACCAGATGCACTCCAACAAGCAGAACGCCATTGATTCGATTTCTGCAGGAGATATCGGGGCTGCTGTCGGGTTTAAGGATATTAAGACCGGAGACACCCTTTGTGATGAGAAGCATCCTATCGTGCTGGAGAGTATGAACTTTCCGGATCCGGTAATTGGGATCGCGGTAGAGCCTAAAACCAAGGCTGACGTAGATAAACTGGGTATGGCTTTATCAAAGCTGGCTGAGGAAGATCCGACCTTCCAGGTGAAGACGGATGAAGCCAGCGGGCAAACCATCATCTCCGGAATGGGTGAGTTACACCTGGATATTATTGTAGACCGTCTAAGAAGGGAGTTTAAGGTTGAAGTCAACCAGGGACAACCTCAGGTGGAATACAAGGAAGCAATTACAGCTACAAATAATCACCGGGAAGTCTACAAGAAACAGACCGGTGGACGTGGAAAATTTGCAGATATTGTATTTGTCATGGGGCCTTTGGGTGAAGAGGAAGAAGTGACCACAGGGCTGGTATTTGAAAATAAGATCAAGGGTGGAAACATCCCAAAGGAATATATTCCTTCTATTGAAAAAGGATTCAAGCAGGCTATGAAGAATGGACCTCTGGCTGGCTTTGAAATGGACAGCATGAAGGTTACCCTGATGGACGGATCGTTCCACCCGGTGGATTCGGATTCCCTGTCTTTTGAGTTGGCAGCCCGAATCGGTTACAAAGAGGCGGCCAAAAGTTGCCGCCCGGTATTACTCGAGCCTATTATGAAGCTGGAGGTATTGACTCCGGAGGAGAATATGGGGGATATCGTGGGGGATCTGAACAGGCGCCGCGGACAGGTCAGCAGTATGTCTGATCGGGCCGGGTCAAAGGTGATCAAAGGAGATGTGCCACTGTCGGAAATGTTTGGTTACGTGACTTCGTTGCGTACGCTGTCTTCCGGACGGGCGACTTCGACTATGGAGTTTTCACATTACGCTGAGACACCATCGAATATCGCTGAAGAAGTAATCAAAGCCACTAAAGGCGTAACCGCTTAATTTTCGCTAGGATGAGTCAGAAAATAAGAATAAAGCTCAAATCGTACGACCATAATCTGGTGGATAAGTCTGCCGAGAAGATTGTGAAAACGGTTAAGACGACCGGAGCGGTGGTCACAGGGCCGATTCCGCTTCCAACACATAAAAAAATATTTACAGTATTGCGCTCCCCCCACGTAAACAAGAAATCGCGGGAGCAGTTTGAGCTCAGCTCATACAAGCGCTTGCTGGATATTTACAGCTCTTCATCAAAAACCATCGACGCGCTTATGAAGCTGGAGCTTCCTAGCGGCGTGGAGGTTGAGATCAAGGTCTGATCGTAAAAGAGAAAGAGGGTCCGAAGATCTTCTGACATGTCCGGAGCCGCCCATCGGCAAAGGAAAAACGGAAACAAAAATACATTCGGGGTCGAATTGTTTTTGGCCCTGTTTTTTTGTCTGAAAATAGTGAGAATGTAAATCAATACCGGAGTGACCCGGAACTGTAGCAAAGGGATGCTTTAAAAAGTGTCAGTAATGTACAGGGAGGGCGCTTGAGAAACTTTAAATGTTAATATAAATAGTATGTCTGGGTTAATTGGAAAAAAAGTAGGCATGACCAGCATCTTTGACGAGAACGGGAAAAATATTCCCTGTACCGTTATAGAAGCAGGGCCATGTGTAGTTACCCAAGTCAGAACCGAAGAGGTAGACGGGTATAGTGCCGTTCAGCTCGGTTTCGATGACAAGGCAGAAAAGCGTGCTAATAAGGCCGAAACCGGTCATTTTAAAAAGGCAGGCGCTTCTCCCAAGAAAAAAGTCGTTGAATTCCGGGATTTTAAAGGCGAGTATAAATTGGGAGACATCATTGGGGTGGATCTTTTTAAAGAAGGGGAATTTGTCGATGTGATCGGCACCTCTAAAGGAAAAGGTTTCCAGGGTGTTGTAAAGCGACATGGATTCGCGGGGGTCGGACAGGCCACCCACGGCCAGCATAATCGACTCAGGGCTCCTGGATCGATTGGAGCAGCATCGTATCCTGCAAGAGTTTTTAAAGGGATTAAAATGGCCGGCCAGATGGGGTCAGAACGGGTAACCGTTCAGAACCTCCGGGTGCTTAAGGTTGTCCCTGAAAAGAATCTGCTGGTGGTTAAGGGATGTATTCCAGGTCATAAAAATGCATTCATAACAATTGAGAAGTAATGAAGGTAGCAGTTAGAGATATCACAGGAAAAGACACCGGCCGTAAAGCTGAGCTTTCGGACGATGTTTTCAAAATAGAGCCAAACGAACACGCGATTTATCTGGACGTGAAGCAGTACCTGGCGCATCAGCGGCAGGGAACCCATAAGTCTAAGGAACGCGCTGAAATCGTTGGGAGTACCCGGAAGATCAAGAAGCAAAAGGGAACCGGAACTGCGCGGGCAGGAAGTATTAAATCGCCATTATTCAAAGGCGGAGGTAGGATATTTGGCCCAAGGCCGAAAGATTACACCCAGAAACTGAATAAAAATGTGAAGCGATTGGCACGCAGATCTGCCCTGAGTATGAAGTCTAACGAGAACGCCATTGTGGTTTTGGAGGATTTCAGTTTTGAGCAACCCCGGACAAAGGATTTCATCGCAGTGCTCAAGGCGCTGGGTCTTGAAAACAAAAAGTCCCTCTTTGTGTTGGGCGATCTAAATAATAATGTATATTTGTCGTCGCGCAATTTGGCGGGTTCTGAGGTCATAACTAACTCAGAATTAAGCACTTACAAAATATTAAACGCAAACAGCGTTGTCTTTTTAGAAGGTGCCCTGGAAGCCATTGAGTCCAACCTTAAGAAATAGGAAATCATGAGTGTGTTGATAAAACCCATCATTACCGAGAAAATGACCTCTGATAGTGAGTTGTACAACCGTTATGGTTTCATCGTAAATCGGACGGCGAACAAATTACAGATTAAGGAAGCTGTGGAGCAGACGTATGGGGTTTCAGTCACTTCTGTGCGTACCATGAATTACGGAGCCGGAAGAAGGACCCGTTTCACAAAAACCGGGGTACAACAGGGAAAGACCGGAGCTTTCAAAAAGGCCATCGTAAATGTTGAGGATGGCGATGTTATTGATTTTTACAGTAACCTTTAAAGAAACGGCATGTCAGTTAGAAAATTAAAACCGATAACACCCGGCCAACGATTTAGAGTCGTCAATGGCTTTGATGCCATCACAACGGACAAACCGGAGAAAAGCCTGCTGGCCCCCCTGAAGAAGAGTGGGGGACGGAATAAGCAGGGTAAGATGACTATGCGCTATAAAGGTGGAGGTCATAAACGCCGCTACCGGGTAATCGATTTCAAAAGAGACAAGCAAGGTGTTGCGGCAGAGGTCAAATCCATTCAGTACGATCCAAATCGTTCGGCATTTATCGCCCTCCTGGAGTACGCAGACGGAGAAAAGCGCTATATCATTGCTCAGAATGGTCTTGAGGTGGGGCAGAAATTGAATTCAGGTCCTGGTACAGCTCCAGAGATCGGAAACGCTTTGCCTTTGACAGAGATTCCTCTGGGTACCATTATCTCCTGTATAGAATTGCGTCCAGGACAGGGGGCAGTAATAGCTCGGAGTGCCGGTACCTTCGCACAATTAATGGCGCGGGAAGGAAAATTTGCCACAATTAAATTGCCGTCCGGGGAAACCCGTATGATTCTTATCAATTGCATGGCGGCCATTGGGGCAGTCTCGAATTCAGATCATCAGTTGATCGTATCCGGGAAAGCTGGGCGCAGTCGTTGGTTGGGAAGAAGACCTCGAACCCGTCCGGTAGCTATGAACCCTGTGGATCACCCGATGGGTGGTGGAGAAGGCCGTGCATCCGGAGGACATCCGAGATCGCGAAATGGTATTCCTGCCAAAGGTTTCAGGACCCGTTCCCGAACCAAAGACAGTAACAGATATATTGTAGAACGTAGAAAGAAATAAAAGTAAAGATACATGGCACGTTCCCTAAAAAAAGGACCTTACGTTCACTATAGTCTTGAGAAGAAAGTTCAGCAGAACCTGGATTCTGGAAAGAAATCAGTCATTAAGACATGGTCGAGAGCCTCGATGATCACCCCTGATTTTGTAGGGCAGACGATCGCGGTGCATAATGGACGTCAGTTTGTTCCGGTATATGTAACGGAGAATATGGTCGGGCATAAATTGGGAGAATTTTCCCCAACCCGGACTTTCCGGGGACATGCCGGAGCCAAAAATAAAGGTAAAAGATAAGCGCTATGGGTGTTCGTAAAAAACAGATGGCCGAGAGGTTAAAGGAAGAGCGGAGTCAGTTGGTGTATGCCAAACTGAATAATTGCCCTACTTCCCCCAGGAAAATGCGTTTGGTAGCCGACCTGGTTCGGGGTGAAGATGTTGAGAAAGCGCTTGCAATTCTCAAGTTCAATTCCAAGGAGGCCTCCAGACGTCTTGAGAAACTCTTGTTGTCTGCGATTGCCAACTGGCAAGCGAAGAACGAGGAGAGTGATGTGGAAAATGCAGAGCTTTTCGTGAAGGAGATTCGCGTAGACGGCGGGCGTATGCTTAAGCGTCTGCGTCCGGCCCCCCAGGGCAGGGCACACCGGATCAGAAAGCGTTCCAATCACGTAACTCTCGTGTTAGGAGCTAAGAATAATGCAGAAAGTCAAGTTAAATAGCATATGGGACAGAAAACGAATCCAATAGGTAATCGTCTCGGAATCATCCGTGGCTGGGAGTCCAACTGGTACGGAGGAAATGATTATGGGGATAAGCTTGCAGAGGACGATAAGATCCGTAAGTACATCCACGCCCGTTTGGCTAAAGCCAGTGTTTCCAGGGTAATCATTGAACGAACCCTGAAGCTAATTACGGTTACTATCACCACAGCCCGTCCCGGTATTATTATCGGAAAAGGAGGGCAGGAAGTAGATAAACTCAAGGAAGAGTTAAAGAAAATTACCGATAAGGAAGTTCAGATCAACATCTTTGAAATTAAGAGACCTGAACTGGATGCCAACCTGGTCGCCGCGAGTATCGCAAGGCAGGTAGAGAGTCGGATTTCGTATCGCCGTGCAATAAAAATGGGTATTGCCGCAGCCATGCGCATGAATGCTGAAGGGATTAAGGTTCAGATTTCCGGAAGATTGAATGGTGCTGAAATGGCCCGGTCCGAAAGCTATAAGGACGGTAGAATTCCATTGTCTACTTTCCGTGCAGATATCGATTATGCGTTACACGAAGCCCATACGACCTATGGCCGCCTGGGTATTAAAGTGTGGATAATGAACGGCGAAGTATATGGAAAACGCGAGCTTTCTCCATTAGTTGGGATGAGCAAAGGTACTGCCAGTGGCGGAAAGCGTGATGCCAAGAAACGTCGTAGAAAGTAATATAAGAATCTAAGAGAAGATGTTACAGCCAAAAAGAACCAAGTTTCGCAAAGCCCAGAAGGGCCGGATGAAAGGCATTTCGCAGCGGGGCCATCAGCTTTCTAATGGAATGTTTGGTATCAAGTCCATGGATTCGTGCTTTATCACCTCACGTCAGATCGAGGCAGCGCGTATTGCAGCGACCCGATACATGAAAAGACAGGGGCAGTTGTGGATCAAGATATTCCCGGACAAGCCAATTACCAAGAAGCCTCTTGAAGTGCGGATGGGAAAAGGAAAAGGAAGCCCTGAATATTTTGTGGCTGTTGTGAAACCGGGTCGCGTCATGTTCGAAGTGGCTGGTGTGGATAAGGAAATAGCACAGGAAGCTTTGAGATTAGCAGCTCAGAAATTACCCGTGAAAACGAAATTTATTGTGGCCAGGGATTACGATCCCTCCTAAAAATAAGTGAAGATGAAACAGTCAGAGATTATAGCAATGTCCAACGAGGAGTTGACAGAGAAACTGGCCGAAACTAAGAAGCAATATGCGGACATGAAGATGTCGCATTCGGTCACTCCATTGGAAAACCCGCTTCAACTCAGAAAATCCAGGAGAACTGTTGCGAGACTGGCGACGGAATTAAATAAAAGGGAAAACCAATAATTGGTGTTGCTTTATGGAAAACAGGAATATTAGAAAAGAACGAGTAGGCGTTGTGACCAGCAACAAGATGGAGAAGTCCATCGTGGTCGCTGAGGTAAAGCGTGTAAAGCACCCCATGTATGGGAAGTTCGTTTTGAGAACCAAGAAGTACGTAGCCCATGACGAGACCAACGATTGTAATATCGGAGATACGGTGAAGATCATGGAGACACGTCCGATGAGCAAGACCAAGTGTTGGAGATTAGTAGAAATACTTGAAAGAGCCAAATAATTATGGTACAACAGGAATCCAGACTTAAAGTCGCAGATAACACGGGAGCTAAAGAGGTTTTGACGATCCGTGTCTTGGGGGGAACCAAAAGACGGTACGCCTCTCTCGGAGATAAAATCGTAGTCACTGTAAAGGAAGCAACTCCTAACGGCTCGATCAAAAAAGGGGCTGTATCTACGGCCGTTGTGGTTCGAACCAAAAAGGAGGTGCGGCGTCCGGACGGATCCTACATCCGGTTTGACGACAATGCGTGTGTCCTTCTGAACCCGACAGGGGAAATGAGAGGAACCCGGGTCTTCGGACCTGTAGCACGTGAACTGCGAGACAAGCAATTTATGAAGATCGTTTCCTTGGCACCCGAGGTACTATAAAGACAATTGAAATGAAAATTCGTATAAAATCAGGAGATACTGTTCAGGTTATTGCCGGCGACCATAAAGGAAGCGAAGGCAAAGTTGTACGCATCCTTCGCGAAAAGAACAAGGCGATTGTGGAAGGTGTCAATACGGTATCCAAGCACGAAAAACCAAGTGCCCGTAACCCTCAGGGGGGAATAGTGAAAAAAGAAGCACCGATACATATATCCAATCTGGCCCTCCTCGATCCAAAATCAGGAGACCCTACACGGGTAGGTTATGAAGAGCGGGATGGAAAAAAAGTTAGGGTTTCCAAAAAATCCAATGAAGTTATCTAGTTATGGCTTACGTACCCAGATTAAAGCAAGAGTATAAAGAGCGCGTGGTTCAGGCGCTCATGGAAGAGTTCAGTTACAAGAACGTAATGCAGGTGCCCAAACTCAAAAAGATCGTTTTGAGCCGTGGGGTAGGTGCTGCCGTAGCGGATAAGAAACTCATAGACCACGCCGTGGATGAATTAACCCTGATTACGGGTCAGAAGGCGGTATCGACAATGTCAAAGAAAGATGTTGCTGCTTTTAAACTTCGTAAAGGGATGCCTATTGGAGCAAAAGTGACGCTGAGAGGGGAACGCATGTATGAGTTCCTGGATCGGTTAGTGACCACTGCGCTTCCCAGAGTTCGGGATTTCCAGGGCATTAAAGCTACAGGTTTTGATGGCCGCGGGAACTATAACCTGGGTGTTACAGAACAGATCATTTTTCCTGAGGTGAATATCGATAAGATTAACCGGATCAATGGAATGGATATCACTTTTGTGACTTCGGCAGAAACGGATACAGAAGCGAAATCACTTTTGAGCGAATTGGGATTACCCTTTAAAAAGAATTAGTATGGCTAAAGAATCGATGAAGGCCCGTGAGCGCAAAAGGGCAAAAATGATAGCGAAGTATGCGGAGAAGCGCAAGGCCCTTAAAGAGGCTGGCGATTATGAAGCATTGCAGAAATTACCCAAGAATGCCTCTCCGGTACGCGCACACAACCGATGTAAACTCACTGGAAGGCCTAAGGGATATATGCGGACGTTTGGAGTTTCCAGAGTAATGTTCCGTGAAATGGCCAATAAGGGATTGATTCCCGGTGTGAAAAAAGCAAGCTGGTAATTTCCTAAAATACAGTAAAGAAATGTTTACAGATCCAATCGCAGATTATTTGACCCGAATCCGCAACGCAAACAGCGCGGGGCACAGGGTAGTGGAAATTCCTGCTTCCAATTTGAAAAAGGAGATTACCAAAATCCTTTTTGATCAGGGGTATATTCTCAGTTATAAATTTGAAGATACCGGGGCTCAGGGAACCATTAAGATCGCTTTGAAATACGATAAACTTACCAAAGAGCCGGTAATTCGTAAGATTCAAAGGGTAAGTACTCCAGGACTCCGGAAATATTCCGGATCCGGTGAGCTGCCACGTGTACTCAACGGTTTGGGTATTGCTATCGTATCTACCTCTCACGGGGTAATGACGGGAAAACAAGCTCAAAGAGATAATGTTGGCGGAGAAGTCCTCTGCTACGTGTATTAATATTAAAGATTCAGCAGCATGTCTAGAATAGGATTAAATCCGGTCACCATTCCCGAAGGAGCCACTGTTGAGGTTTCTGACAACATCGTCACCGTAAAGGGAAAACTCGGGGAGCTTCAACAGGAGTTTTCGGAAGTCGAAGTGGTTATTGAGGAAGGTCAAGTGATCGTTAAGCGACATACTGATCTTAAGTCGCACAAAGCAAAACACGGTCTGTACCGCTCGCTCATTGCCAATATGTTGGAAGGGGTCACTAAGGGATGGACGAAAGAACTGGAACTTGTAGGTGTAGGATATCGCGCCAGCAACCAGGGCCAAAAGCTGGATCTGGCACTGGGAATGTCCCATAACATCGTTTTGGAAATTGCGCCTGAGGTTAAGGTAGAAACGACCTCCGAGAAAGGAAAGAACCCAATGATCAAATTGAGTTCACACGATAAGCAGCTGGTCGGCCAGATCGCAGCTAAAATCCGCTCCTTCAGGAAGCCTGAACCTTACAAAGGGAAAGGTATTAAGTTCAAAGGAGAGCAGATTAGAAGAAAAGCAGGTAAATCAGCATAATTAAGGTACTATGGGACTAACGAAGTCTGAAAATAGAAGCAGAATCAGAAGGCGTATCCGAAAGGTTTCCTTTGGAAGCCAGGAGCGGCCTCGTCTCTCCGTATTCCGGAGTAATAAGGAGATCTATGCACAGATCATAGATGACACTACTGGTAAAACGCTGGCGGCAGCTTCTTCCAGAGATAAAGGTTTCAGTGGCGTCAAGGGAACCAAATCAGAGCTGGCTACTGAGGTAGGAAAGGCTTTGGCCAAAAAAGCGCTCGATGCCGGAGTTGAAACTGTAGCTTTTGACCGGGGCGGGTATCAGTACCACGGAAGAGTGAAGTCACTTGCGGATGGTGCGAGAGAAGGCGGATTAAAATTTTAATAGGAATTATGTACGGGAAATACAAAAATGTGGAAATAGTAAAGCCAAGTGGCCTTGAACTTAAAGACCGTTTGGTGGGTGTTCAACGTGTTACTAAGGTAACTAAAGGAGGCCGGGCCTTCGGTTTTTCTGCTATCGTGGTTGTCGGAGATGAGAATGGCGTCGTAGGACACGGACTCGGTAAATCCAAGGAAGTTGCCACAGCGATTGCAAAGGCCGTTGAAGACGCCAAAAAGAATCTGGTGCGTATTCCTTTGGACAAGGGTACCCTTCCACATGAACAAAAAGGAAAATTTGGCGGAGCCCGTGTCTTTATCAAGCCGGCTTCACATGGTACCGGGGTTATTGCCGGAGGAGCAGTACGGGCCGTACTTGAGGCTGTTGGAGTGCAGGATGTGCTTTCCAAATCTCAGGGTTCATCAAACCCTCACAATGTTGTAAAAGCTACATTTGACGCCCTTTTGCAACTGAGGGATGCCAGTACAGTTGCCAAGCAGCGCGGTATTTCTCTGGACAAAGTTTTTAAAGGATAAGGAAGCAGGACAATGGCAAAAATTATCGTAAAACAGGTTAAAAGCAGTATCAAGCGTTCACAGAAGCAGAAGCGAACTCTGGAGGCTTTGGGACTGAAAGGCATAGGACAAGAGGTGGAGCACGAAACCACCCCAAGCGTCCTTGGAATGATAGATAAAGTAAAACATCTGGTTTCTACCCAGGAGGCTTAAAAGGATACTCACTATGGATTTAGGGAATTTAAAACCGGCAAAAGGCGCTGTTCACAAGGCAGGCAAAACAGTCGGTCGTGGACAGGGATCCGGAAAAGGGGGCACAGCCACCCGAGGCCATAAAGGTGCGAAATCGCGTTCCGGATATTCCAAAAAACTCGGGTTTGAAGGAGGGCAAATGCCATTGCAGCGCAGGGTCCCGAAATTCGGATTCACGAACATCAACCGGAAAGAATACAGGGGAATTAACCTGGATACGCTTCAGGGTCTTATCGATAACGGAAGCGTCAAAAAGGAGCTCAATCTCGATCAGATGGTGGAGATGCGTCTCGCACATAAAAACGACCTTGTAAAGATCATGGGAAGAGGAGAATTGAAGTCCCCTCTAAAAATTACAGCGCATAAATTTACGGCAACTGCCAAGGCGGCTATTGAAGCTGCAGGTGGAGAGGCTATAAGTGCTTAAGCGAAAGCTTTATGAAGAAATTCTTTGAGATTGTAAATAATATCTGGAAGATCGAAGAGCTGCGATCACGCATTCTCGTGACCCTGGGCTTGTTGTTAGTATACCGCTTTGGAGCTCAGGTAGTGCTTCCGGGTATCGATACAAGTCAGCTCGCCGAGCTTTCTTCAAATACAGAGCAGGGTATCCTCGGGATTCTCAATGCGTTTACAGGAGGGGCATTTGCCAATGCTTCTGTATTTGCGCTGGGGATTATGCCGTATATATCAGCTTCTATTGTAGTGCAGCTTATGGGGATTGCTATTCCATATCTGCAAAAACTCGATAAAGAGGGGGAAAGCGGACGCAAGACTAAAACACAGATCACGCGGTGGTTGACCATTGCGATCTGTATTGTGCAGGCTCCTGCGTACCTGTATAGCCTGGGTGCCCTGGGAGTGCCGGACAGTGCATTCCTCTTGGGTAAAGGTTTGAATTTCATTATTCCTTCTGTTATTATCCTGGTAACCGGCTGTGTTTTCGCCATGTGGTTAGGGGAAAAAATAACGGATAAAGGAATCGGAAATGGTATTTCGCTCCTGATTATGATTGGAATTATCGCCACGCTGCCTCAGGCATTTGTACAGGAATCTGCCTCCCGCCTCAATGGCAACGGGGGACCCATGTTGATTCTTGTGGAAGTGATTCTCTGGTTTGCAGTAATTCTGGCAAGTGTATTGCTGGTTATGGCGGTTCGCCGCATTCCGGTTCAGTACGCACGGCGTACGGCTTCAGGAGGATATGAGAAAAATGTAATGGGATCGCGTCAGTACATCCCACTTAAACTCAATGCCTCAGGAGTAATGCCTATCATTTTTGCCCAGGCGATTATGTTCGCTCCGGGCTTGTTGGGAAGCTCTTTTAATCATACAACTGTCGGGCAGTGGATGGAAGTTCAGTTCCAGGATATTTTTGGACTGGCCTATAATATCCTCTTTGCCCTGCTGATTATCATATTCACCTATTTCTATACAGCCATAACCGTTCCGACGAATAAAATGGCTGATGATCTCAAACGGAGTGGTGGCTTTATTCCCGGTATTCGACCCGGAAAAGAAACCGGGGATTTCCTGGATAAGGTAATGTCCCTGATCACGCTTCCAGGGTCTGTATTTCTGGCTCTGTTGGCGGTATTGCCGGCGGTGGTGGTGAAATTAATGAATATTCAGCCGAGCTGGGCGCTCTTCTATGGAGGAACCTCCCTACTCATTATGGTTGGGGTGGCTATTGATACGGTACAACAGGTAAATGCATACTTGCTGAACCGTCATTACGATGGCCTTATGAAAACGGGTAAAAACAGAAAAGTAGCATAACCTATGGCTAAACAAGCTCCGATAGAACAGGATGGTTCCATCATAGAAGCGCTTTCTAATGCCATGTTCCGCGTGGAGTTGGAGAACGGTCATGTTGTTACCGCCCACATTTCCGGGAAAATGCGGATGCACTATATTAAATTACTGCCCGGAGACAAAGTTAAACTTGAAATGAGTCCTTACGATTTATCTAAGGCGAGAATTACATATAGATACTAAGAAACCGGATACGATGAAAGTTAGAGCTTCCATAAAGAAAAGAAGTGCCGATTGCAAGATCGTCCGACGTAAAGGGCGGTTATACGTAATCAACAAAAGGAATCCTAGATTTAAACAAAGACAGGGGTAGTTATGGCAAGAATTGCAGGTGTTGATATACCAAAACAGAAAAGAGGCGTCATAGCCCTTACCTACATTTACGGTGTTGGGAAAAGCAGGGCTCAGGAAATTCTGGAAAACGCCAAAGTAAGTGAAGACACAAAGGTTTCTGATTGGTCAGATGACGAAATCGGTCGGATCCGGGAAGTGATTGCTGCCTTTACTATTGAAGGAGAATTGCGTTCCGAGACCCAATTGAACATCAAACGACTGATGGATATCGGTTGTTACCGTGGAATTCGCCACAGGGTAGGGCTTCCATTACGTGGACAACGGACAAAGAACAATTCCCGTACCCGTAAAGGAAAGCGTAAAACAGTTGCTAATAAGAAGAAGGCCACTAAATAATAAGCAGTAGGGCTGAGGCCAGAGCGCCCGGATCTTCTTGATCCCGGGTTAAAGACCAGGCCTTGCTCAGATTCATAATACTATGGCAAAGACAGGATCAAAAACATCGAAGACTACAAAGAAGCGGAAAGTTATCGTGGAATCCACGGGAGAGGCCCACATCACAGCTTCTTTTAATAACATTATCATTTCCCTGACTAATAAAAAGGGAGATGTTATTTCCTGGTCTTCAGCCGGGAAAATGGGATTCCGCGGATCTAAAAAGAATACGCCTTACGCAGCTCAGGTGGCTGCCGAGGAGTGTTCGAAAACAGCACATGAAGCAGGTCTTCGGAAAGTAAAGGTGTATGTAAAAGGCCCGGGTAATGGACGAGAGTCTGCAATTAGGACCATTCATAACGCCGGAATAGAAGTGACCGAAATTATCGATGTTACACCGCTGCCACACAATGGTTGCCGGCCCCCAAAACGTCGGCGAGTTTAATAAAGAGTATTAATTTTTCACTGGGAGCGCAGTTACGGTTATCGAAGGATTAGCCTTAATTCATAGCCGCTCTCCCTAAAGAACAGAAGATGGCAAGATATACAGGACCAAAAACGAAAATAGCCCGAAAATTCGGCGAGGCTATCTTTGGGGACGACAAGTCCTTTGAGAAAAAGAATTATCCTCCGGGAATGCATGGAAATGCACGCCGTAGAGGTAAGAAATCCGAATATGCAATTCAGCTACAGGAGAAGCAAAAGGCCAAATATACTTATGGCATTCTCGAGCGCCAGTTCCGCAACCTTTTTGAAAGGGCGAACCGCAGTAAGGGTGTCACCGGTGAGGTGCTCCTGCAACTTTGCGAATCGCGACTGGACAACGTTGTTTACAGGATGGGAATCGCTCCTTCGCGACGTGCAGCCCGCCAACTGGTGAGCCACCGTCATATTACAGTCAATGGTGAAGTGATGAATATCCCTTCGTATTCTTTAAAGCCCGGTGAAGTTATCGGGGTTCGCGAAAAGTCTAAATCTCTCCAGGCGATTGGAGATTCTCTTGCAGCCAATAGCAGTGTTTACGAGTGGATGACCTGGAATGGCGATAAAAAGGAGGGCACTTTTGTGGCTGTTCCTGAAAGATTGCAAATTCCGGAAAACATCAAGGAACAATTGATTGTCGAGTTATACTCTAAATAATACAACACAAAACCGATTATGGCATTATTAAATTTTCAGAAGCCCGATAAAGTTATAATGATAGACTCCACGGATTTCGAAGGTAAATTCGAATTCCGCCCACTGGAGCCCGGTTATGGACTTACAGTCGGGAATGCACTCAGAAGAGTTTTGTTGGCTTCCCTGGAAGGGTTTGCCATCACCTCTGTCCGCATGGATAAAGTAGATCATGAGTTTTCGGTGATTGAAGGTGTTGTTGAGGATGTTACCGAAATCATTCTGAACCTGAAACAGGTTAGATTCAAACGTCAGATCGACGATGTAAACGAGGAAACAGTTTCTATTTCCGTAAGTGGAAAAGATCAGATGACCGCTGGGGATTTCCAAAAGTTTATTTCCGGATTCCAGGTTTTGAACCCGGATCTGGTTATTTGCCATATGGATCCCAAGGTAACCATCAATATGGAGATCATTATTGAAAAGGGCAGGGGGTATGTGCCTGCAGAGGAAAACAAGAAATCCAATGCACCTATTGGGAGTATTGCCGTGGATTCCATTTTTACTCCGGTTCGTAATGTGAAGTACAGTATTGAGAATTACCGGGTAGAGCAAAAGACCGATTATGAAAAATTGGTTTTTGAGATCTCTACTGATGGCTCTGTTCACCCAAAACAAGCCCTGACAGAGGCGGCCAAAGTTTTGATTCACCACTTCATGCTCTTTTCTGATGAGCGTATTACCCTGGAAGCGGATGAAATTGCACAAACGGAAACCTACGACGAGGAATCCCTTCATATGCGACAATTGTTGAAAACCAAATTGGTAGACATGGACCTTTCGGTTCGTGCATTGAATTGCCTGAAAGCTGCAGAGGTGGATAGCCTTGGAGATTTAGTTGCTTTCAACAAAAACGATCTTATGAAGTTCCGGAATTTTGGAAAAAAGTCTCTGACTGAGCTCGAAGAGCTGGTCATCAATAAGGGGCTTAATTTTGGAATGGATTTGTCAAAGTATAAACTGGATAAGGATTAAGTAAGGGCTACCCTGTTTGTTGGGGAAAGAATCTTGCGAAACGATATTAAGCGATGAGACACGGAAAGAAAAGCAATCACCTGGGAAGGAAGACGGCACACAGAAAGGCTATGTTGTCCAATATGGCGTGTTCGCTGATTGAGCATAAAAGGATCAACACCACTACGGCCAAGGCCAAAGCGCTAAAGCAGTTTGTAGAGCCGTTGATTACTAAATCCAAGGCGGAGAATAACAAGACGACAGAAGAAGGAACACATAACCGGAGAATCGTCTTTAAAAACCTTCGCGATAAACACGCAGTAACCGAGCTCTTTGGATCTGTAGCGGAAAAGGTGGGAGACCGTCCTGGGGGCTATACCCGAATCATCAAACTCGGTAACCGTCTCGGTGATAATGCGGATATGGCGATGATAGAGCTTGTAGATTTCAATGAGATTTACAATGCAGACAAAGCGAAAAAGAAAACGACCCGAAGAAGCAGAAGGTCTAAATCGGGTAGTGCAACAGAGGCCGCCCCTGTGGCTGCGACCCCCACGAAAGATGAAATAGCCCCTAAGGCCAAGGCAGCAGCCAAGGTTGAGGAGGTAGCTGAGACTGCTGCTGAAGTAGCGGGACAGACTGTAAAGGAGGTAAAAGAGGAGGTGGCAGAAGCGGTGACCCCGGAAACCACAGAGGAAGTTACGCCAAAGGCTGAAGAAGGCGGGGATACAGCTAATGATTCCGAGAAAAAAGAGGGATCGGATGCCTAGAGCACAGGTTTTTAAAAGTTATAAACAAGAAAAGGATAGTCCTGAACGGCTATCCTTTTTTTTATGTTATTTTGTTACTGAACCTTAAAAAAGGGAGATATTGATATGAAGTATAAGGCGAGACGGAAAGCATTAATCCTATTGGCTGATGGAACCGTATTCCATGGAAAAGCCGTGGGGGACAAAGAAGGAACAGCATTTGGGGAAGTTTGTTTTAATACCGGTATGACCGGGTATCAGGAGATCTTTACTGATCCTTCTTATTTCGGTCAGTTGATGGTTACTACCAATGCCCATATCGGAAATTATGGGGCCAAGGAGTCGGAAGTGGAATCCGATGGGGTGAAGATATCCGGTCTGATTTGTAAGAACTTCTCATATCATTACAGCCGTCTGGATGCGGACTTTAGTCTACAGGAATTTCTCGATGCTCACGGGCTTTTTGCTATTTCAGATGTAGATACGCGTGCCCTGGTTAGTTATATAAGGGACAACGGGGCCATGAATGCCGCTATTTCCACCCGTGTGGACGAATTGGAAGCCCTTAAGAAAGAACTCGCTGAAATCCCCAGTATGAAGGGTTTGGAGTTGGCCTCCAGCGTCTCCACTAAAACTTCCTATACCGAGGGTGATGTGGATGCAGGGATACGGATTGCTGCTCTCGATATTGGGATCAAAAAGAATATTCTGAGAAACCTTGTAAAAAGGGGAGCGCAGATTAAGGTATTCCCGCATAACACCTCTTTTAAGACTATGGAAGCCTGGAACCCCGACGGTTATTTTATTTCTAACGGACCCGGAGATCCGGAACCTCTGAAGGAAGCCGTGGCCACGGCCAAAGAAATAATCGCGTGCGGAAAGCCCTTATTTGGCATATGTCTGGGGCATCAGGTAATTGCCCTGGCTAATGGGGTGAGTACCTATAAAATGCACCATGGGCACAGGGGAATCAATCACCCCGTAATCAATCTGCTCACCGGGAAGGGCGAAATTACTTCACAAAATCACGGATTTGCAATAAACCGGGAAGAAACGGAGGCGCATCCGGATCTGGAAATCACCCATATCCACTTAAATGATAAAACGGTAGCCGGGATTCGAATGAAGGATAAAAAGGTTTTCTCTGTACAGTATCACCCGGAAGCCAGCCCCGGACCCCATGATGCCGAATATCTCTTTGATACGTTTTTTAAATTGATTGAAGACTCCGTATCTTCAAAAGCCACGGTTTAGACGCTGCGGTTTACACGATTCGTTTTAACCTAATATAAATCCAAGATCAGCAAAGCTATTGATATGAGTATAATTTTAGATGTACACGCCCGCCAAATATTCGATTCCAGAGGTAACCCTACCGTAGAGGTAGACGTTATTACAGAAAATGGAGTGCTCGGTCGGGCAGCCGTTCCTTCTGGGGCTTCTACAGGAGTGCACGAGGCTGTAGAGCTTCGCGATGGGGGCACCGATTACATGGGTAAAGGGGTTCTTAAGGCCGTAGACAATGTCAATTCTGCGATTGCGGAAGCCATTCGGGGGATGTTGGTTTTCGATCAGAATAAGATAGACCAGACGATGATCGATCTCGATGGGACCTCTAATAAATCTAATCTGGGGGCCAATGCCATCCTTGGGGTTTCCCTGGCGGTAGCCAAAGCTGCTGCGGAGGAAATGGGGATGTCCCTGTTCAGATATGTCGGAGGGGTTAGCGCCAATACGCTGCCGGTACCTATGATGAACATCATCAATGGAGGGTCGCATTCAGATGCCCCTATCGCATTTCAGGAGTTTATGATCGTGCCGGTAAAAGCAAAGAGCTTTTCCCATGCCCTGAAAATGGGAACTGAAATCTTTCATCATTTGAAAAAGGTGCTGCACGACAGGGGTCTGAGCACAGCTGTAGGTGATGAAGGCGGATTTGCTCCTGCACTGGATGGGACAGAGGATGCACTGGACACTATCGGGAAGGCTGTTGAAAATGCCGGGTATTCCATGGGGGAAGAAGTGATGATTGCCCTGGACTGCGCTGCTGCGGAGTTCTACGAGGACGGCAAATACGTCTACACCAAATTCGAAGGAGAAACAGGTGCGGTCCGCAGCTCTGCTGAACAGGCTGAGTATCTGGCAAAGCTTTGTGATCAATACCCCATTATTTCCATTGAGGATGGGATGGATGAAGATGATTGGGACGGTTGGAAAATGCTCACTGAGAAAATCGGAGAACGGGTTCAGTTGGTCGGAGATGATCTTTTCGTGACCAATGTCGAGCGCTTGGGCCGAGGCATTTCTGAGGGTATAGCCAATTCAATTTTGGTTAAAGTCAATCAGATCGGGACGCTTACTGAGACCATCGCTGCCGTTAACATGGCAAAAAATGCAGGATACACCTCTGTAATGTCACACAGATCGGGGGAGACGGAGGATAACACCATAGCCGACCTCGCTGTGGCGTTGAATACCGGTCAGATCAAAACGGGTTCTGCTTCCCGTAGTGACCGGATCGCAAAGTATAATCAGCTATTGAGAATCGAAGAGGAATTGGGTTCTGTGGCCTATTTTCCCGGGGAATCTGCCTTTAAAGTAACCCGGTAGTTTTTCCTATTTCTTAACACATCAAAAGGCCCTGATCGCAGGGCCTTTTTTAATTTTATGTTCCGGGAGTTTGCCGCGGAGTTTTATTCCATATCTTAGAAGTATGCCTTATAGATTTCTTTTTGTAGCTGCCGAAAACGATGCCCTTGCAGATTGTAAGGCCGGTGGTATGGGTGATGTGGTGCGGGACGTACCCCGGGAAATTGCTGCCAGGGGAGATGAAGTCTCTGTTGTGGTCCCCGCATATGGCCGGTTGCACAAGAACGGGGAGCGCACCGCAGAAGTGGAGTTTTCCTTTGCCGGAGTGGTATATACCGCTGAGCTTTTTAAAGTGGTCCCCAAAAAGGAATTTCCGGGGATCACGCACTATGTTTTGCACCATCCTGAGATTAAGGCGGGGCAGATTGCCCATATGTACCATCACGATCCGGAAGAGCCCTTTTACAACGATGCTGTAAAATTCGCAATATTCTGCACGGCCGTTGCGGGGGCGGTTCAACAGGGGTGTTTTGGAAATCTCGAGGTGATCCACCTGCACGACTGGCACACCAGTTTACTGCTGTTTCTAAGAGAATTCAATTCAGATTTCCCGGAACTTGGGAAAATACGAATGGTGTACACCATCCACAATTTGGCGATACAGGGAATTCGACCCCTGCGCAATAATCCTTCTGCCCTTGAAACCTGGTATCCCGGCTGCGTGTATACCCTAAGCGCCCTGCAGGACCCCAGATATCCGGATTGTGTAAATCTTATGGCGCTTGGAATTCGAAGGGCTGATGCGGTACATACCGTTTCACCTTCCTATATGGAGGATATTTTAAAGCCCAGCGAACCCCCGGAATTTATCGGAGGTGAAGGGCTGGAAGCGGATCTTGTTGCCGCCAGGGAGGAATCGCGATTGTTTGGAATTCTCAATGGATGCAATTACAAGAACATCCGCACGGCTACCCGCGGCAGGCTCTTCCCGAATACCATTCAGGAGATTTTTCGCTGGCTGCAGATGGAGGATAAGAAATACAAGGCTGATTTTCTGGCCCATACCGGGGAGAAGGTCTTCCGGTTTTTGGAAAATCCGCCTTCATTTGTTTGTACCAGTGTAGCCCGCTTAACGGAACAAAAATTTTATTTCTTTAAGAATACACCCCGGGTATTGGAGGGCATCCTGGAGAGGCTCCGGGAAGTCGATGGGGTGTATATGCTTTTGGGTACCGGGGCACCCGAATATGAAGATTTTTTTAGAAAAATGAGCTATGCCTTCCCCAACTTTATCTTTACAAATGCTCAGTCCGAGGACCTTATCGATTCCATGTACCTGGAGACGGACCTTTATCTTATGCCCAGTCTTTTTGAGCCCTGCGGAATTAGCCAAATGCTTTCCATGCGCAATGGCAATCCTTGTTTTGCCCATGCGACCGGGGGCCTTAACGATACCATCCGGCATATGGAAACCGGCTTTCTCTTTGGAGGAGGATCTTATAAAGCAAAAATAGAGAATATGGAACTCGTGTTCAACCAGGTGGTGGCACTGTTTTTGGAAGATCAGGAGCAGTGGAGTAAAATCAGGAAGGCTGCTGAGAAAGAGCGATTTACATGGGGTTCGGCGGTGGCGGCATACTATAAGGAACTCTATCGATTGCAGTAAGGGTGCAAAGCAGCTTCCGATGATTTGTTAATAAAGGTTTAAAGGGGGCGTTGCAATTGTTAAGATGGGGGCGTTTGCCTATTTTTACAAGACGTTCAAAATCCTATTATATAATTACATTATGGCACAAAAAGCGAGTATTTCATTTGAAGGGAAAACCCATGAATTCCCTGTTGTCCAGGGAACTGAAAATGAGCTGGCAATAGATATCAAGACACTCCGGTCCACTATGGGATTGATTACCCTGGATCCGGGATATAAAAATACAGGTTCTTGTGAGAGTGCCATTACTTTTCTGGATGGAGAAAAGGGAATTCTCAGGTACAGGGGATATCCTATTGAAGAGTTGGCAGAGAAAGCCGATTTTCTCGAGGTCGCTTATCTCCTAATATTTGGAGAACTCCCGGATGTTGAGCAACTAGAAAAATTTCACGCCGACATTAAGGCTGAGTCCCATGTGGACGAGGAAATGAAAAAAATACTGGATGGATTTCCGAAATCCGCCCATCCTATGGGAGTCCTGTCCTCCCTTACCAGTGCGCTGATCGCCTTTAATCCTTCATCGGTAGACGTTACCTCGGAAGCAGATTTGTATCACGCAATCGTTCGCCTGCTCGCCAAGTTTCCCGTACTGGTTTCATGGACACTACGGAAGAAAATGGGGCTGCCGCTGGACTATGGTGATGATTCCCTGGGCTATGTGCAAAACATCCATAAAATGATGTTTAAACGTCCCAATCGCGAATACGTGACCAATGATGTCGTGATTGAAGCCCTGGATAAATTACTCATCCTTCACGGAGATCACGAACAAAACTGTTCCACCTCTACGGTGCGCATTGTAGGTTCGTCCCATGCCGGACTCTTTGCCTCCATTTCGGCTGGAATCTCGGCCCTTTGGGGGCCGCTTCACGGGGGAGCAAATATGGCCGTACTCAGAATGCTCGAGGCCATTCAGGAGGATGATGGGGATACCAAAAAGTATATGGCGAAGGCCAAGGATAAAGATGATCCTTTCCGGTTGATGGGATTTGGACATCGGGTGTATAAGAATTTTGACCCGAGGGCTCGTATTATTAAAAAGGCTGCAGATGAGGTTTTGGCAGAACTCGGAGTGGACGATCCTATTTTGAGTATTGCCAAAGGGTTGGAAAAAGAGGCGTTGGAGGATCCTTATTTCGTAGAGCGGAAGTTATACCCGAACGTGGACTTTTACTCCGGGATCATCTACCGTGCCCTGGGGATTCCGGTAGATATGTTTACCGTAATGTTCGCCCTGGGACGCCTGCCGGGATGGATTGCCCAGTACCGTGAAATGCGCCTGAACAATGAGCCTATCGGCCGACCCCGTCAGGTATATATAGGGGCCAATCAACGTTCTTTTGTCCCTTTAAATAAACGTTAGCGTACAGACAGATTCGATTGCAAAGGATTCTCCGATGGGGAGTCCTTTTTTGTATCTTACCAAATCCGTAAATGGAAATCCTATGTTTAATCTTAAGATTACCGATGAAACCGCTCCATTAAAATCCGTGGTTTTGGGAACGGCAAAAAGTTCGGGTCCTGTACCTGCTCCCGAAGCAGCTTACGATCCTAAATCCCTGGAACACATCCTGGCGGGTACTTATCCGGAGGAGGTAGATATGGTCCGGGAGATGCAGGGTTTTGCGGGAATCCTTGAAAAACACAAGGTGCAGGTATTCCGCCCTGAAATTCTCAGGGACTGTAATCAAATTTTTTCACGTGACATCGCCTTTGTGGTGGATAACAAGCTGGTGGAGGCCAACATCCTTCCGGAGCGGGAACGTGAATTTGAAGCCATTCTCCATGTTTTAGACCATGTGGAAAAGGATCAGGTGATCTCGCCCCCAGAGGAGGTCCATGTGGAGGGTGGGGACGTGATGCCCTGGAAAGAGCACCTTTTTGTCGGCACCTATACCGGCCCGGGTTATAAGGACTTTATTACGGCCCGCACCAATCAGGAAGCCGTGGATTTTCTCACAGATACTTTCCCGAACCGGATTGTGAAACCTTTTGAACTTCGAAAATCCAATACAAACGCCCGAAAGAATGCCCTGCATCTGGATTGTTGCTTTCAACCCGTTGGCCGGGATCTGGCCATCTTGCACAAAGAGAGTTTTATCAATCCTCAGGATTACAACTGGCTCCTTGATTTTTTCGGCCCTGAAAAGGTTTTTGAAATTAATGAGGAGGAAATGTACAGGATGTTTAGCAACGTCTTTTCGATCTCCCCGGAAGTCGTGGTTTCCGAACGCAGTTTTAAGCGATTAAATAATTGGCTGCGGTCTAAAGGACTCACAGTAGAAGAAATACCCTATCAGGAGGTGGGCAAACAGGGAGGTCTGCTGCGATGCAGTACCCTGCCGCTGGAGCGCGGATAGGTATTCTCACGCCTTAAAACCAGCCTTGTGATCTGTTTATCGTATTCTTATTATTTCAGCAGATAGTCCTGCTGGATTTAGCTACATTTACGGCACTTTTTACTTGAGCGATGCAGATAACAAATACCATTCTTATGGTGCGGCCGGTGCGGTTCCGAATGAATGAGCAGACGGCGGTCAATAACTTTTTCCAGGAAGATCTGGAACTTCGTAATTCAGTAATCAATCTTCAGGCCCAGGAAGAATTTGATGGCTTTGTCAAAAAGCTCAGAGCTGAAGGGGTCACCGTAATTGTAGTGGACGATCGTATGGAAATGGATACTCCGGATTCCATTTTCCCCAATAATTGGGTTTCCTTTCATCAGGATGGTACTGTTGTGGTCTACCCCATGTATGCAGAGAATCGCCGTAGAGAAAGACGGGAGGATATTTTTGAAACCCTCGAAGAACAGGGGTTTGAAATTCGCCAGATTATAGATTATACCGGGGCAGAATTGGATGGATTTTTCCTGGAGGGCACCGGCAGTATTCTTATGGATCGGGAGCATCAAAAGGCGTATTGTGCGCTTTCCGCCCGGGCTGATGAAGCCGTATTTATAGAGTTTTGCGAAGAATTTGAAGTTACACCCGTAATATTTACTGCCAACCAGTCTGTCGATGGTAAAAGACTGCCGATATATCACACCAATGTAATGATGTGTCTGGGGGAGGCGTTCGCCGTGATTTGCCTGGATTCCATCGATGATCGGAAAGAACGGAAGAATGTTGTGGATCATCTCAAACGCGATGGCAAAGAAGTCATCGATATCTCAGAGGCTCAGATGCATGCCTTTGCCGGGAATATGCTCCAGGTGGCAGGGCGCGACGGAGAACGCCTTTTGGTTATGAGTACCTCAGCGCATAAGTCCCTGACTCCGGATCAGATGAAGCGACTGGAGAAAACCTCCCGGATTGTCTCAAGCCCGCTGGACACGATTGAAACCTGTGGAGGCGGAAGTGCGCGCTGCATGATGGCTGAAGTGTTTTTGCCCAAAAAATAGATTATGAAGGTGTTTTGGGGTTGTGAGGTGTTCGTGCAATTCTGGAGATCATCCCCCCAAAAATAAAATAGTGGAAGGGGACGATAGCATACCAGTAAAGCCGTCCGCGTAGACCCCGGGGGCGAAAAGTCGCTGTTTGGTGCAGGACGTCGTTATCGTCAATTCTAAACTCAAGCCAGGCTTCCCCTGGAAGGCGCATTTCAGCAAAGAGCAGGAGTCGTGCTTTTTCCCGGTCTGCTAGCAATACCCTCCAGAAATCCAGGGAATCCCCTGCAAATATTTTATCGGGATGTGTGCGCCCCCTTCTGAGGCCAACTCCCCCACTCATCTTATCGAGAAAACCGCGGATTCTCCACAGCCAGTTTCCATAGTACCAACCGCGCTCCCCTCCGATTCGCCAAATATTCTCCAGAACAGCTTCACGATCCTGAATTTTCATTTGCTTTTTATCGGTCAGAACCCCGTATTTGGGAACCTGAATATACTGTTCGAGGTTCTGGTCAAAACGCCCACTGACCATACTGTCCTTCCAGCTACTGACCACCAGATTTTGTTCGATTTTTTCAAAGGCCATATCAATGGCCTCCTCGTAAGTATGCGGTTGTATCCCCAGAAGCTCCTGTAGTTTGCTATCCCTTGCCACTACTTCCATTTTCATACTATCGACCAGGTTGATCGCGAGCTTGTACGACGTGGAGGTGACAAAATACAACCAGTAGGAGGAAAGTTTGGGCGTCATTACCGGAACAGTCAGGATCCAGTTCCGGAAACCCCGGACTTTCGCATAGCGCTTAAGCATATCCTTATAGGTCAGAATATCGGGTCCGCCAATATCAAAAGACTGATTGTAGGTGTCGGTGCGCCCCAAGACCCCGGTTAGGAATTGAATCACATCCCGGATCGCAATAGGCTGAGTCCGGGTGAGTGCCCATTTCGGGGTAATCATAAAGGGGAGTTTTTCGCAGAGGTCCCGGATAATTTCAAAAGAAGAGCTGCCTGAACCTACAATGATTCCGGCCCGGAGTACCGTCAGGGCAAAAGGTCCCTCGTAGAGGATTTCTTCCACCTTTTTCCGGGAGCTCAGATGTTTGGATAACTTGTCGTTGTTTACGATGCCACTGAGGTATATCACCTGGGTGGGTCGCGCTTGCTTCATATAAATATTAAAGTTTTTGGCAGCCAGGGCTTCCCTTTTATCAAAATCAGTGGTTGAAGAACTCATCGAATGGATCAGGTAGTACACCACGTCATAATCCGACGTCAGGACCCCGTCCATCGGATCTTTTAAAAAATCCACTTCCACTACTTCAATTTTCTTTCGGGTCTCCGTATCAACCGACAGACGATTCGCGTCCCGTACAGCACAGACCACCCGATGCCCCTGACCCAGCAGTTGAGGTAACAACCGCATTCCGATGTATCCATTGGCTCCGGTAAGCAGGATTTTTAAGGGGCGATTTTCGGATAGATGGTCTGGCATAGGGATTAGGAGTTGGGTGGGCCTTCGGGCGTCTGATCGGCCTTATATCCCAAAAGTTTTACAAAAAACTTCTGAATGGCTTTTGTATCTGCCTGTACCCGAATAAAATGATTGTCCACATGGACGGTGTATACGCCTAAATCTCCTTTGTAGAGGGTCAGCTTATAATAGGGAATAATCAGGCCATAGGTTTCCAGCAGGGATCTGAAACGGACGATAATCCCTTTGGGCCGCAATTCAATATTGCAGCTATTCCGGTAATTGTCCAGCACCAAAAGATTGTAAATTTCAATGCTGGATCCGGTTATAAAGAGTTTTGGAGACCCGATCCCCTTTAGTTCCCATCGCTCTTTCAGGGTAAATGGCTTTCCGAGAATATCGTCTATTTTGTGCCTGAGTTCCGGGTTGTTGTACGATACATTAACAAGCATCTGCAGCTGCTTTAAGGTTTTGCACCACGCCATGGCATATTTGGAAACCGGGAATTAAAAATGGCATAGCTTTTTATAGTAAAGTTAGCCATTTCGAACCAATCCCTGAAAGCTGTGGTGGTGCTTTAAAATTGTTTAGTTTTGCACCTTTAAACGACGGTTTATGCACCTGGAAAATCTACTGGTTCAAACGGTAAAAGAAGGCGTTCAAACTCTTTTCGGACCCACTCTGGAGACTGTGGAATTACAGCCGACGCGCAAGGAATTTGTGGGGGATATCACCGTAGTGGTTTTCCCGATGCTACGCCAGGTGAAAGGCAACCCGGTAGAGATCGGGAATGCCATAGGGGAGTACCTCAAATCCAAACTCGGAGAAGTAAGTGGTTACAATACCATAAAGGGGTTCCTGAATCTGGAGATCAGTGATGCCTACTACCTCGATTTCTTTAACCGGATCCGCCAAGCAGATTACTATGGCTATCAGGAACCCGAATCTAAAGGGGTGGTGATGGTAGAGTATTCTTCCCCGAATACAAATAAACCCCTGCACCTCGGACATATTCGCAATATCCTGTTGGGGTACTCCGTCTCAGAAATCCTTAAAGCAGCGGGTAACAAGGTTTACAAAACACAAATCGTCAATGACAGGGGCATTCATATCTGTAAAAGCATGCTTGCCTGGAAGCGCTATGGTAAAGAGGAAACTCCAGAGCGCAGTGGCTTGAAAGGCGATAAGCTGGTGGGGAGTTATTACGTCGCTTTCAACAATGCCTATAAGGATGAAGTTCTGGCCCTTGTTGCGGACGGTATGCCCGAGGAACAGGCTGAAAAAGAAGCACCCAGTCTTAGAGAAGCTCAGGAATTATTGAGGCGCTGGGAGGCCGGGGACCCCGAAGTAGTCGCTTTGTGGAAAATGATGAACGGTTGGGTATATGACGGTTTTGAGCGCACTTACCAGGACCTTGGCGTTGATTTTGACACTTTGTACTATGAGAGTGACACCTATTTGCTCGGAAAGGATGTCGTAGCCGAAGGGCTTGAAAAAGGGGTATTCTTTAAAAAAGAGGACGGAAGTGTTTGGATTGACCTGACAGAAGACGGGTTGGATGAAAAAATAGTCCTGCGGGCAGACGGAACAGCCGTATACATGACTCAGGATATTGGCACAGCCATACAACGGGTCACCGATTATCCGGACATTACCGGGATGGTGTACACGGTTGGCAACGAACAGGATTATCATTTTAAAGTCCTGTTTCTAATTTTAAAAAAACTGGGGTATCAGTGGGCGGAAAACCTGTATCACCTCAGTTATGGGATGGTAGACCTGCCTACAGGGAAGATGAAAAGTCGGGAAGGCACCGTAGTGGACGCCGACGATCTGATCCTGGAAATGGACGAAACAGCCAGGCATATTGCCGAAGAACACGGCAAGGTGGCCGAATTCTCGACAGCCGAAAAACAGCAGTTATATCATACCATTGGCCTGGGTGCCCTGAAGTACTATATCCTCAAGGTAGACCCAAAAAAACGAATGTTATTTAACCCAGAAGAATCCGTGGATTTTCAGGGAAACACCGGACCTTTTATCCAATATACGTATGCCCGGATCCAATCCATTCTTCGTAAAGCCGGGTTTGATTACAGCGAAGCCGTATCCCCGGCTGCATTGGGAGCGCTTGATTCCAGAGAAAAACAATTGCTGAAGGACCTCGAACAATTTCCGACCGTCATAGAAGAGGCTGCCGTTCAGTACAGTCCGGCCCTGATTGCGAATTACACCTATGATCTCGTCAAAGACTTTAATTCGTTTTACCAGCAGGTCTCCATTCTGGGTGAGACAGATGAGCAGAAGAAAACGTTCCGGGTACAACTAACTGAAAAGGTCGGCAAGGTCATCCGCGATGCCACGGCTCTATTGGGAATCGATGTTCCTCAGCGCATGTAACACCTAATCGGTACGACTTTTATCGATAAGTTCGAGAATCGTCTCGATTTCGGTATATAGGGGTTGGTAGTGATTTTGTTCGGTGAGCAGCGCTGTCAGAATAAAAATCAGAAGGTGGTTTTCCAGATTTCGCGATTGTAATAAATTCAGATTGCTTCTTTTTTCGGGGCTTGCTTTTAAGCCCATTTCCCCGGTAAGAATTCCGGTGCTTTCGAGAATCGCGCGGATATCGCCTCCTTCTCTCAGGGTGAGCTCCATTACTTCTGATCGTTGTTCTCTGAGGTTTTGTTCCTGTTGGCGGATTTGTTCAAGTCTGGAAGACCAGGTGGTCAAATGGCCGCGAAGGTTCGGATCTGACAAATATTCCAGGCGGCCGGAGTTGAGCATTTCCTGAAGGACGGAGTTGTTGGGGTTGTAGGTCATTTCATCGGAAAAGGAATGGAATAGCAAGCCGGAAAACTCGATTTCATTTAGACCTTTGCCCCCAAGGGCCATAACATTAGCAATTTCGCCGGCTTTTTTATATGTCTCTTTATTGGCTCGCATAAGATTCTCTAATTTTATACGGCTCCCTTCGAATTCTGCATGTAGTTCGGTCAGGTAAAACTGCTCTCTTTTCTTTTCCAGCCGTTCGTCATTCCAGTTGTCCACATAAAGGGCGAGGAGTATGCCCAGAGCAATAAGCACCAGCTCTCCCAATCCATAGAGGAAGTACTTGAAAATGGAATTATTTTTTATGAACCTTTGGCGCAGGTGACGTAGATAAATGAACATATCCTTGTAATAAAAAATGTCTCCCGAATCGTAAAGCCGGGCAGGGTGAATCCTGCCCAAAAATAATCGATTTTAAGGGATTTGAACTCCTGCCATTCTGTACTTGCTTATCTGCCCTCCTATTATTGGGGGCGTAAATGGAAGTACCCGGCACAAAAAAAAGGCTTCCCATTACAGGAAGCCCTTTTCACATCAATCATCCGAAATGTAATTACGCTTTTTCGCTGTTGTACCCTGAAGCCGATACGGCCAGATTGTACACGACCAGACCGAAGCCAATTTTATTGACCGCATCTCCGATATTGTAGATCACATCCATATTCAGGCCTGAAAACCAGCCCTCATACCACCCGGGCGTTCCTGCCATGTAACCCAGGGGATAGATAGCCCACCCCACTAACACGAACCAACACAGGGTTTTGTGGGCGCTTAGGACAGCCCCTCCAGCCTGTTCCGCCAATTTTTTGGCAGAACCAAACCAGATAATGTAAACAATGGCGAAGTAGGCCAATCCGGAGATTAACCCCCATAACCAGGCCTGATCGCGGTACACCGCTTCCCCAAAGTATCCGGTAACCAGCATAACGACGGAAAGAAAAATAAGATTCCACATCAGGGATTTCTTAGCACCTGCGACCCTTAGGATGAGGAAGAACTCCACACACATCAAAGGAACAGTCAGTACCCAGTCTACATACCGGAAAAAGGTAGGGGATTCCATGTTTACGGCCCAGTAATCCCGCATGTACCAATAATGGACGGCGGCGATAAAAGTAATCAGTCCGGAAACCAGGATAGACACCCGCCACTTTTTGTCAAAGTGGTTCATCGATAAAAAGAAAAAGGCTGAGGCTGCCATCATGGCCATGCACCCGACAAAGAAGGTAAAACCTACGTAATCGTTCGTCGCCATCTTGGCTACAAGCGAAAAATTTGTAAAAAGACTCATCATAACAATTAGTTTTTAGTAGTTTTGTTTAATAAAAATATAAAAAAAGTAAACACAATAGTTTAAATAAAATCATAAAAGATTAAACATTTTGAAAAAAAAGGGATGGAAGACTGCTGGATTAAGAAATGCCATGATGGTTACGACCTTCTTTTTTCTGTGGCTGGCCATCTTTTTTGGGGAGACCGTAGAGGAAACCCTGGCCTTCACGCTTATTTTTTCTTTTGGAATACTGCACGGAGCCAATGATCTGGAAATACTCCGGCGGAAGGGTTGGCCTGACAGAAAGCTGAAATCGGGCCGGAATATGCTTATAGCCTATGTGGGTTTTGTAATTCTGAGTGCGCTTTTGTTTTATCTTATTCCCATGCTGGCACTCGTTATCTTTATCTCTTTTAGTGCCTACCATTTTGGGGAACAACATTGGATCACGCGCCGGGGTAAGCATCTCCCGCTTCAAAAACTTCTTTTTTTCACCTATGGCCTTGTCGTGCTTTTTCTCCTCTTCTGCGCACATACGGGGGAGGTGACAGAGGTTATTCTCGGAATTACCGGAGTATCTGTCCCGACTATTTGGTTTGGCCGGGTGCTATTAGTGAGCCTGGGATTATTTGTGGTGATCCTGTGTACAAATTTTTTCAGAAGCCAGTTGGTGCGGTATGCATTGCGGGAATTCCTGTTGCTCGGGCTGTTCTTTCTTGTTTTTAATACAGCTTCACTCTTGTGGGCCTTTGCCATTTACTTTGTCGTCTGGCATTCCATTCCCTCCCTGGCAGATCAACTCCGATTGTTATATGGAACCATCAGTCTGAAGAGCGGGTTGCAATATGTGAAGTCCTCGGCCGTCTATTGGGTGGGTGCCTTAGTTACCCTCGCTGTCGCCTTCCTGGTTTTAAAGGATAGTGACTTTGGGTACTTACCGTTGTTCTTTTCTTTCCTGGCGGCTATCACGTTTCCGCACGTACTGGTCATTACCCGTTTGTATGGACAAGGGGAGAACGAATGATCCCTTCCTAAGTTCCCTCCTGACCGGAGTCAAACCCCATTAAAACAATCCCGAAATATTTCCTTCTTTGTCGATTGAAATTCGTTCAGAGGCTGGGCTGGAAGGAAGTCCGGGCATCCTGAGAATATTTCCGGCGATCGGGACTATAAATCCTGCCCCGGCTGCAATTTCGAATTCCCTGATATGAATGTCAAAATTTTCTGGTCGCCCGAGTTTTTTCTCGTCGTCGCTAAGGCTTTTCTGGGTTTTTGCCATACAAATAGGAAGGTTTCCATATCCAAGCGACTCAAACCTCTTTAGTTGCCGGCTGGCCTGATTGGACAGGATGACATTCTGGGCTCCGTATATGGTGCGACAGATCTTCTCCATCTTCACCCGGGGGGAGTCCTCTAATTGATAGGTCGGGTTGAAGACCGTAGTGCATTGGGAGACGGCCTTTACAACGGTTTCAGCCAGGGCCGCGCATCCTTTTCCTCCGTGGGCCCATCCATCGCTGAGTTCTACGGGAACACCAAGGGAGCCGCAATGGTCCATCAGCAATTGCCTTTCAGCGTCTGTATCGGTATTAAAATTATTAAGCGCCACAACGACAGGGAGACCAAAACTCTGTAAGCTTTTCAAATGCCGCTCCAGATTTGGAAGACCCGCTTGCAGAGCGCCGGTATCCTCTTTTGTAAGTTCTGCCAGAGGTTTCCCTCCATGGTATTTAAGCGCCCTTATCGTGGCCACCAGGACGACGGCTTTTGGCGATAAGCCGGCGGCCCTGCATTTGATATTGAGGAATTTTTCCGCTCCCAGATCCGCGCCAAAACCAGCTTCGGTAACTACATAATCCGCCAGGCTCAGACCCATTCGGGTGGCCAGGACAGAATTGGTCCCCTGGGCAATATTGGCAAAGGGTCCGCCGTGAATGATGGCCGGATTGCCTTCAAGAGTTTGCACGAGATTAGGTTTTATAGCGTCCTTCAGCAGTACGGCCATGGCGCCCTCTGCTTTCAGGTCCCTGGCATATACCGGCTTTCCATCAAAAGTATCTCCGATGTAGATGTTACCGCACCGCTGTTGCAGGTCTTCAAAGTCATTGCTCAAACACAGGATGGCCATAATCTCTGAGGCTGCCGTAATATTAAAGCCCGTTTCCCTGGGAATTCCTCCGGCTTTCCCACCCAGTGCCGCAATAATGTTGCGCAATCCACGGTCGTTCATGTCCATGCACCGCTTCCATAATACGGTTCTTGGATCGATACCCAGATTCCCTGTTTTGGCCTGAATGTTATTATCGATCAAAGCAGCCAACAGGTTGTTGGCCTTTTCAACGGCGTTGAAATCCCCGGTAAAATGCAGGTTGATATCTGCCATGGGAATAACCTGGCTATGGCCTCCGCCAGCAGCACCTCCTTTAATCCCGAAAACAGGCCCCAGGCTGGGTTCCCGGATGACCGTAAGCGCCTTTTTTCCTATACTGTTCAAGCCATCGCCCAAGCCTATAGAAACGGTTGTTTTACCCTCGCCTGCGGGCGTGGGTGTAATCGCCGTTACCAGGATAAGATTACTCTTAGCAGCCCTGGAAGGGTTGATTAAAGAGAGGGGGAGTTTGGCTTTGTTGCTGCCGTAATATTCTAAGGCTTCTTCGGAGATGTCTAATTTGGAAGCGATATCTCGAATGTGCTTCGCTTCTATGCTTTGCGCTATTTGCAGGTCGGTCATATAGAAAGAGTTTTTCCTAGGGAAGTTAGTAAATTCCATAAGACCTGACCAAATCAAAAACCGCGTTTCTGTATTTGGAATTCTCCTAGGAACAAGTATGCCAAATCGCTTACCTGGTGATATGAGGGATCAGTCTCCGGACCTTTTATTGCGGATGCATTGCAGATGGGAGAACTTGATTCGAATAAGCAGAAAGGACTCATTTAGATTCCTCCGGTTAAAGAGGAACCGGCAATGCGACAAAACAAAAGAAGGAATTATGATTGGCGGGCGTGGTTTTATACCAGCTTATTCAGCTGGGCCTCCATCTTCTGTTGAAAACTCAGGAACATCAGGAAATATAAAGGCATCCCAAGAAAGAAAAAAACGAGTGGACTTCTATAAGTACGAGCTCCTCCGACCACCTTGTAAAAACGAGTCTGTTGTACCAGTGCATCGATGATAAAGGAAATCAATGTGCCGAAAATCAAGAGTAATGCGGTGGACACGATCCAGTGCGGATCGATCACAATAGAAATGATAATAGCACTGACAAAAGTGAGGTAGCATAAGAAAACCCTTCGCGAAGACCGCTTGAATGCCAAATAGTGCTTTTGAGCCTCATCAAATGGATCGGTATCCATATGTCTGAAGCGTTGGATCGAATCACTATCGACCCCCCGATTCGTGAGGATTTTAAGGATTTCTTCCAAAACGCCCTGTGAAGCCTCTGACCCTGAAATGTTCTTTAGCAGGTCCAGCAATTCCGCATTATCCAATGAATGAAGGGAAGCTGTTTGCAGCGCTTTCATGGTGTGTCCTTGTTTTTTTGTTCTAGTCGGTACTTCTGGGCTTAATGCTATAGTCTAGCTTTTAATCCCGCAAATCCACATGTAAAATACATAAAGGAGGGATGAAGGGCCTTTTTGACAGGACAAAAAACCAAAAACCACGATCTATGGCCCAAAAACTCAAAATTCGTGTTATTCATCGAAGATGCGCAATATCAGTTAGTTATACTGTTGTTCTGAAGTCACTTTGAGCCTTTTTATAAGTCCTCAGTAGGCGGTAGTAGTCAGCTGTTGAAGTATGCAGTCGCGGAAGATAAGTATTAATAAGCACAAATAAGACCCCTTCAGATTCCCCACCAATAAGCTATAACTGGGAATAAGGCAGGGGCTTCAAAAACACCCGGGTAATATCGTTCATGGCATTGGCGTATTCCTCCAATTTGGTGATCCGCTGCCATTCGGGGTGGGGTCCGAATTTTGACCACGCTTGAGCATGGTGGGCCTTGTCCTTAAAGGCCAGCAGATAGGTCAGGCACGGCATCTGATCTCCGGAGATGTTTTCGCCGAAAAATACCATAGGCAACCCTACTTCTTTGAATATCTCAAACTCACTATCGTTAAACATCTTCACCTTTCTCCGAAGTGCATCCTCATTGCGACTTTCGTAAATCCGCAATTCGAAGAACTCAGAATCCCCGGCCGGTTTTTCAAGGGCCGGAAACCCCGAAACCGAACGTATAAAACTGCTTTCGTACCTCGTATAAGCGATTTGGTCCTCGGGCGCCTCAAAATACGGTTGTGCAGCCGCCAGGTATTCGCGGTCCGCTCTCAACCCATCCGTTACTGTCCCAAAAGCTCCCATATTACCATAGGCCACCAGGAGATAAAGTTTTTTGGGCAGGGCGTCGCCAGCCTCCTCAAATGCGCCTACATGATTAACGCCCTGTCTGTTCAGGGCCGGGATCAGCGCTTTTTCCAGGTAGGTGTGCAATACCTCGGCAGGTCTGAAGAAATCCAACTCGTAAACCCGGAGTTCGTAGACTTCGGCCTGGCTGAATGATGTGTTGAAAATGAGGACACAAAAAAGAAAAAGGATCAATCGCTTTAACATGACTTTAATTTGAGGTTGCGCTTCACCAGAAAGATACAATTTATGAACGTCCCTTAAAAATAGATGGATGAGGCACTATGGTAAAAAATATCCAGTCATATTACGCAGTTTTTTAAAAGTACCAGGAAGTCACCAAAGGATTCCCTGCCAACTGCTACTGCCCACCGAATACTTTTTTTGAACCTTGAACTCCGAACTTGCACCTGCCCACTGTTAACTGCCAACTGCCACTTGCTACCCCCACCTGAAGACTTTTTTTGAACCTTGAACTTAGAACCTTGAACCCTGACCTCACAACCCTTTCCCAATCCCCACAGATCATTATCTTTGCAAGACCTGAAAAAAGGCTGTTAGGATATGTTCGACAACTTAAGCGATAAACTGGATAAGGCCATGCACGTCCTTCGCGGGCATGGACAGATTACTGAGATCAATGTAGCGGAAACCACCAAGGAGATTCGCCGCGCCCTGCTGGACGCGGATGTCAATTTTAAAATCGCCAAGGAATTCACCAATACCGTAAAGGAAAAGGCCATAGGGCAGAACGTACTTACCACGCTCCAGCCCGGGCAGCTCCTGACTAAAATCGTCAAAGACGAGCTGACCGAACTTATGGGTGGCGATGCGGCAGGGATCGATCTCTCCGGAAACCCATCGGTCATCCTGATGAGTGGGCTTCAGGGATCGGGTAAAACGACCTTCTCCGGGAAACTGGCGAATTTCCTTAAGACCAAAAAGAGTAAAAATCCATTACTGGTTGCCTGTGATGTGTACCGCCCTGCAGCTATCGATCAGCTTCATGTGGTCGGGGACCAGATAGGTGTACCTGTGTATTCGGATCGGGAAAATACGGATCCCGTTTCTCTGGCTCTCGCCGGGGTGGCCCACGCCAAAGCCAATGGTCAGAATGTAGTTATTATAGATACGGCAGGTCGTCTGGCTGTGGATGAGGCGATGATGGCCGAGATTTCCAATATTCGCAATGCCGTCAACCCACAGGAGGTACTTTTTGTGGTGGATGCCATGACCGGGCAGGATGCTGTAAATACAGCAAAAGCCTTTAATGAAGTTCTCGATTTTGACGGGGTTATCCTGACCAAGCTCGATGGGGATACCCGCGGTGGAGCTGCGATTTCCATCAAATCTGTGGTTGATAAACCCATCAAATTTATCGGGACGGGGGAAAAGATGGATGCCATCGATATCTTTTATCCTTCCCGTATGGCCGATCGAATCCTGGGAATGGGTGATGTCATCTCCCTTGTGGAGCGGGCCCAGGAACAGTTCGATGAGGAGCAGGCCCGTAAGATTCAAAAGAAGATTGCCAAAAATGCCTTTGGATTTGACGACTTTCTGAGTCAGATCCAGCAGATCAAAAAAATGGGAAGTATGAAAGACCTCGTGGGGATGATTCCCGGGGCAGGAAAGGCGCTGAAAGGCATGGATATAGACGACGATGCCTTTAAGCATATCGAGGCCATTATTCACTCCATGACCCCGGATGAACGGGCGAACCCATCCAAGCTGGATGCCCGTCGTAAAAAGAGGATCGCCAAAGGAAGCGGCACGAACATTCAGGAAGTCAACCAGTTGCTGAAGCAGTTCCAGCAAATGAGCAAAATGATGAAGATGATGCAAGGCGGGGGTGGCAAGAAGATGATGCAGATGATGCAGAATATGCGATAATGCAAGGATTGTTCAAAGTTCAAGGTTATAATGTTCAAAAACATCAACCTTGGGCAAAATCGATTCATTTGAGAGAATGGAAATCTGGAAACTGGCTCGGGATATTTCAGTAGAAATATTCAGGATTTACCAGGAGTCGGAATTAAAGCGTGATTACGCCCTTTGGAATCAGATGAACAGATCTTCAGGATCAATTATGGATAATCTGGCCGAAGGCTTTGAGCGAAACGGTAATAAAGAATTCAGGCAATTTCTGAGTGTAGCAAAGGCATCCTGTGGGGAGTTGAGATCACAACTTTACCGCTGTTATGACCGAAATTATATCGACAAGAATCAATTTGAAGATCTTCTTGAACAAGTACGATATGAAAGTCGAAAAATAAGTAATCTCCTTGTTTATCTTTCCAAATCTGATATGAGAGGATCAAAGTTCAGTACTTAGCCTGTTATTAATTCAATCTTTCTAACTTTACCTTGAACCTTGACCCTTGACCCTTGAACCTTGAACCTTGAACCTTGAACCTTGAACCTTGAACCCTAAGCGTTGAACCTGAAAACACCCTCAAAAATGATCCTGCTCGACGGCAAAAAAATCTCAAACGAAATTAAAGATGAAATTGCAGCTGAGGTCGCTGGAATGAAGGCCCGGGGAGAAAAAGTGCCGCATCTGGCGGCTGTTCTGGTCGGCAATGACGGCGCCAGCCTCACCTATGTGGGCAGTAAGGTCAGGGCTTGTAAGCGTATCGGTTTTGATTCCACTCTAAAACAATTACCGGCGGAAACCACCGAAACAGAGCTCCTGGAAGTAGTACAGGGTTTGAATGAAGATCCCGACATCGACGGATACATCGTACAGCTTCCCCTTCCCAAACATATTGACGAGGAAAAAATATTGATGGCTGTGCATCCGGATAAGGATGTGGATGGCTTCCACCCGACAAACTTTGGGAAAATGGCGCTGCAAATGGAGACGTTCATCTCGGCCACGCCTTTCGGTATTATGGAGTTGCTCAAACGATATGAGGTTGAAACTTCCGGGAAGCACGCCGTGGTGATCGGCAGGAGTAATATCGTGGGAAGGCCCATCAGCATATTACTGAGTCAAAAAGGTGCTGTGGGAAACGCGACGGTTACCCTCACCCATAGTCGTACACAGGATATTTCGGCTCTGACGCGTCAGGCAGATATTGTGGTCTCGGCTTTGGGAATTCCAAATTTCCTAAAAGCCGATATGGTAAAAGAAGGTGCGGTAATTATCGATGTGGGGATTACCAGAGTCCCGGATGAAACTCGTGAACGCGGCTACTATATTTGTGGAGATGTAGACTACGAAGCCGTAAGTCAAAAGGCTTCTTACATAACTCCGGTTCCAGGGGGAGTAGGCCCCATGACCATAGCCATGCTTTTAAAGAACACCCTGCTGGCCCGTGAGCGTCATCAGGCAGGGAGTTGATATTCGCACTTTAAGTGCGTTATTGCTGCTGGTTTTCTACCGGATTGATTGTGTCAAATTCGGAGTCACCTTCGTCATTTCTACAGCTGGAACACCAGATAAGGAGCCCGAGGAGTATTGCAGCGTAATGCCAACGTTTCATAATGGTAAGATTTGGGTTTAATGCTTTAACCTCTAACGATTTATTCCGAATTTTCGTATACTGAATCGTTGAACTCCAGTGTTTTGAGATCTATGCGGCAGGACTAAAGTGAATAGAGGTATTGTAGCGACCCTTAAAAAACCCTATCTTTTTTAAAAAATAGGGCCATGCGCATTTTATTTCTACTGATTTTTTCAATGATTTTATTCCCGGGATGTGAGTCCGAAAAAGATTCGGGGGTTACGCATAATATTCGCATCTCCTTTGCGGAAACAGTTGCGGATTCTCCTAAGGACGGGCGGTTGTTATTGATGTTCTCCAATGACGCTTCGGCGGAGCCCCGGTTTCAGATTGGAGCCGGACTCAACACCCAACTGATCTTCGGGATGAATGTGGATGGGATGCAGCCCGGAACTGCAGCTACCTTTGATGCAGATGCGCTTGGCTTTCCGTATGAATCGCTATCTGAAATTCCTCCCGGGGAGTATCAGGTGCAGGCATTGCTGCACACCTATGAAACGTTTAACCTGTCCACAGGGCATACCGTTAAACTTCCTATGGATAACGGAGAGGGACAGCAATGGAATCAATCTCCCGGAAACCTTTACAGCAAGCCGTTTTCGGTGACTATAAGTGAAAATGGAATCACGGGACTGGAAGTCGTCATGGACCAGATCATCCCTCCAATACCCGAACCCGAAGACACCCCCTGGATTAAACATATTAAAATCCGTTCCGAACGTCTTTCTGAATTTTGGGGTCGGGATATGTACCTGGGGGCACATATTTTACTCCCTAAGGGATTTGAAGAGCATCCCGAGGCACGGTACCCCCTTATGGTATTCCAGGGACATTTTCCCTCTGATTTCGGGGGCTTTCGTACTACTCCTCCCGATCCGGGGCTGGAACCCGAATACTCCGATCGCTTTGGGGTGGAAGGCTACAATATCATACAACAACAGGAGGCCTATGACTTTTACCAACGCTGGAATGCGCCTGACTACCCCCGTTTCCTGATTATCGAAATCCAGCATCCTACCCCGTATTACGATGATTCCTACGCGGTGAATTCGGCCAGTCAGGGACCCTATGGAGATGCCATTACCTATGAGCTTATCCCTTATATCGAGGAACAATTCCGGGGAATTGGAGCGGGATGGTCCCGCTTCCTCTACGGCGGATCTACAGGAGGTTGGGAAGCCCTCGCGGTTCAGGTGAAATACCCTGAGGAATACAACGGGTGTTTTGCAGCCTGTCCGGACCCGATAGACTTCCGGGCGTATTGTCTTACGAATATTTATGAGGATTCGAATGCCTACTGGACTGAAAGTGCCCATAAACCTGTAGAAGTTCCAGCCCACCGGGACTACTTAGGAAATGTACAGAGTACGATCCGGGAGAATAACCTGCTGGAACTTGTACTTGGAGATAAAAGCCGGTCCGGACAGCAATGGGATATATGGGAGGCGACGTATTCACCCCAGGGGTCAGAAGGGTATCCGGAGCGGATCTGGGACAAGCGCACCGGGGATATCAATCCTGAAGTTGCTGCTTACTGGCGTGAAAATTATGATCTCAGATATATTCTGGAGCGGGATTGGGAAAAACTCGGTCCGCAGCTTAGGGGTAAAATCCATATTTACTGCGGGGATATGGATAATTATTATCTGAACAATGCGGTTTATCTCATGGAGGATTTTCTGGAAGGCACCACAGATCCATACTATGAAGGGGAAGTGCTCTACGGAGATCGGGCTGAGCATTGCTGGAATGGAGATCCTGAGCAGCCCAATCATATGAGCCGGCTGAGGTATAACAGCATGTATGTTCCTAAAATAATGGAACGCATTGCCAAATCTGCACCGGAGGGAGCGGATTTGACCAGTTGGAGGTATCGGTAGCCACCTTAGAAAACATCGGAAATGAAGTCAAGAACGAATAAATTTGCCTGGGTTGCCTTTGGGATGCTGGCGATTGCCATCGGGTTTTATCCCCTGTTGTATCTCGTCGGAGGACGGGATATGGGCCTCCTGGCGTCTAAAACAGAGGAGGTTCTTAGTAGTGTACCCTGGAATATTGCTTTCTATGGGCATATTGTTTTTGGAGGTATTGCCCTTCTTCTGGGTTGGACACAATTCAGCCGGGAACTCCGTCGAAAATACCTTAAAACACACCGAAACCTGGGAAAGACTTATGTGCTCTCTGCACTGTTCAGTGGAGCCTGCGGAATCTATTTGGCGTTTTATGCCACCGGAGGCTGGGTCGCAGGACTTGGTTTTTTTCTGTTGGGGTTGTTATGGATCTTTTTTACCCTGCGCGCCTATACGGCCGTTCGGGCGCGCGACCTTACAGGGCATGAAGGATATATGATCTACAGTTATGCAGCCTGTTTCGCTGCGGTTTCCCTGCGGATATGGATGCCGATACTCGCTTTGATTTTTGGTGAATTCCTGACTGCTTACAGAATTGTGGCGTGGCTCTGCTGGGTGCCCAATCTGATTTTCGCTTTTTTCTGGGTCCGCCGGCGGGGCCTTCAACTGGGGTAGTGGGATGCAGAAGGAACGTTTTACAACGGTTCGCACAGATTCCAGGGATCCGGATTTCAGACTTCTGGTAGAAAAGCTGGATGCGGAACTTAGTCTGAGAGACGGACCAGATCACAGCTTCTACCATCAGTTTAATGGTATTGAAGATATAGATCGGGTTGTTGTGGCCTATGAAGGATCCGCTCCTGTGGCCTGTGGGGCACTTAAACCTTTTGGAGGGGAGGCAATGGAAATTAAACGGATGTTTGTGCTTCAAATCTATCGCGGGAAGGGGGCGGCTCAAAAAGTCATCCACGCACTCGAGGAATGGGCACGGGAATCAGGCCTGTCCCGATGCGTCTTGGAAACAGGAAAACGCCAGCCGGAGGCCATTGCCTTTTACCAGAAAACCGGCTACGTTCAAATTGAGAACTACGGACCCTATCGCGGCATCGAAAACAGTCTTTGTTTTGAGAAGTGTTTCGAGGAAGATCAATGATACGATGGAGAATTTAATCAAAGGTTACAATGACAAAAAAACGATTACTATCGCAGGCCCTGTTGGGCGGGGTGGTGTACTTTGGAATTTCACTAATGCTCGAAAAGAATTACTCCGCAGAGACTATACGTACAGAGGGAGCGGAAGCCCTAATCTTTGTAATTGTCTATGGTGTAGGGTTGTGGGCCTACTATAAATTCATAAAAAAATAAGTGCGACTATTTGGCGAAGAGCTGATCTATATTTCGGAATGCCTTAAATTCCAGGGCATTGCCAGCAGGGTCCAGGAAAAATAAAGTCGCTTGTTCACCCACCTCCCCTTTGAACCTAATATAGGGTTCAATGACAAAGTCAATTCCCTTTTCCTGTAGCTGCCCTGAAAAGGACTCGAAAGTCTCCCAGGGTAGAACTACCCCATAATGGGGAACCGGAACATTTTTACCATCTACCGCATTGGTATGCAGGGCTTCTTCGGATTTGGGCTTGTAATGGATCACCAGCTGGTGTCCGAATAAATTGAAATCCACCCAGTGATCGCTGCTTCGGCCTTCTTCACAGCCCAGGATCTCCCGGTAAAACGTGCGGCACTCCTCCAGATTGTGTACTGGAATGGCGATATGGAAAGGAGAAATATTTTGCATACGAAATATAGGGTTTTTAGGATAGTAAAAATACAAAATACGCCCGTTTAGATGCAGGCTCCGGGTCTAGTTTTTAAGGAAATCTACAATTTGCCTGTTGACATCGTCCTGGTGCATGGAATGCCCCAGGCCCTCGGTAGGGACTAGGACACTGTTTTCCCATGCTTCATGGACTTTTTCAGAGGCGTGAAAAGGGGCAATCTGGTCTAATTTATCGTGGAGGATAAGGCCTTTTTTTGGATTTCCCCGGATAAATTCCGCGGTGGCAAATTCATGGATATGGTATCCGAATTCTTGGTAAACCGCAGTATCAAATGCACGAAGTACCCGATCGTTAAAACCGAGCATTTGCTGATAGGACCTGGCGATCGCCTCGAATTCAGACGGAGAACCTATGGTTACAACCTTCTCGACAGATTCATTCGGATGTCTGTGGGCGTGGTAGAGGGCGGCCATCCCCCCCATAGAATGCCCGATGATGTATTTGGGTTCAAACTCCCTGACCATATGTTCCACGCACTCCCCGTAAAGAGGTACATGGAGGATTTTTCCTGTGGAATTGCCGTGCGCCGGGGCATCGAAAGCAATAACGTGAAATTGGGCAGCCCGGAGAGCCTCGATGAGTTTGCGCCACCGGAAGGTATTACTCTCCCATCCATGGACCAGTAAAACCCGGGGTCCTGATCCCTTCCATTGATAAGTCTGTATCTCTGACCCTGCTGTCGTCTCCGTACTATGGCGCGCTTCATCCAGGTACTCTTGCTGTTCGGGTTTTACCCGGCCATCCCGCACTTTTACGAAGGTGTCATAAGCCAGTTTTCCGGCCCGGGCGGGGCTAAAAAAAGCGACTACGTTAAACCATTGTCCGTAGGTTGTGGCCAGCAGGTTTTTCAGTATGACGCTTATTTTTTCTATTCCCATCCCACCATCAGGTACTTTACGCGTGCCTCGTCCGGGATCTGGATCGCCTCAACCGGCGTTCCCGAATATTTCAGTGCTCCGGGAAGCTCTTCTCTTGAAATGGTAAAATACATCGGATGGTCCCTGAGCAGGACCAGCACATTGTTCAGGGAACTGACCACTTTCCGGATTTCATAGGTTTTTTCAATTTCACCAAAGGTGGCCTCCAGGCCGATTCCCTCCGGCGTTTTATACCTGGGATCGCGGATCCATACAGATTCTATTGTGCGTACAGTGTCTTGCGAAGGTGTCAGTGTCAGCAAATGGGCACCCCCTTTTTCGTAGACTTCAATCTTGCGATTTCCTCCCATGTTCAGCCGGGTCGTATCCCGAATCAGGGAATCTGCCTGAAAAAGGGCATCCAGATCGGAAACCTTATGGGTTTTCATGAGTTTTCCTATCTGGTCCTTGCCAATGAGAAAGGGATCTTCTTTCTCAGGGGAACATTGAACAAATAAAAAAATTGCACTGAGGACGATGAGGTATTTTTTCATTTCTTGGAATTAGAATGGATTTTAGAATAACTTATTTGATCACCTTGTTTAAAATACCCATCACCCCGCGGATAAATGTGGCACTGGTGAGGACTTTTACAAGAGGGTCCTGACGTCGGGAACTCCTTTGCCGGGAAGTTTCGGGTTTGGCTTCAGTCTGCTGAGCATTTGCCTTTTCAATTTTTTCGGTCAGGATTTCATAGGCGCTTTCCCGGTCAACAACTTCGTTGTAGGCGGCTGCAATTTCTGAGTCTTTTACCAGGGTGTGCAGTTCTTTATCCGTCAGGATGTCCATCCGGCTCATAGGGGCCCGCATCAGGGTTGCGGCCAGAGGCGTCGGACGACCCTTTTCATCCAGGGCAGTGACCAGCGCTTCGCCAATACCCAATCCTGTAAGGACTTCTTTGGTATCGTAAAATTCTGAAATCGGATAGTTTTCGGCTGCCAGTTTAATGGCTTTACGGTCGCGGGCGGTAAAAGCCCGCAGGGCGTGCTGAACTTTAAGCCCCAGCTGAGAGAGCACCTCATTGGGAATATCAGTGGGATTCTGAGTGACGAAATAGATCCCCACTCCTTTAGATCGGATCAGTTTTACAATACTCTCGATTTGTTCCAGTAAGGCCGCAGAGGCCTCTTTAAAAATCAGATGTGCCTCGTCGATAAATAATACCAGTTCTGGTCTTTCGGTATCTCCCTGTTCGGGAAAGGTGCTGTATATCTCGGCGAGTAAACTCAGCATAAAAGTTGAAAAGAGTTTGGGCCGGTTTTGAATATCGGTCAGGCGGAGGATATTAATGAGTCCGCGCCCCTGGGAATCGATTCGTGTGAGGTCGTCAACATTAAATGATTTTTCTCCAAAAAAAAGGTCGGCGCCCTGTTGTTCCATTTCAATAACTTTTCTCAAAATGGTCCCGGTTGAAGCTGTGCTGATCCTTCCGTAGTCTTTTGAAAAAGCTTCTTTTCCTTCTGCAGTTGCATATTGCAGTACTTTTTTAAAGTCTTTAAGATCCAGCAACGGGAGTTTATGGTCATCGCAATATTTAAATATAACCGCGACAATACCGGCCTGGGTCTCGGACAAATCCAGAATTCGCGAAAGCAATACGGGTCCGAATTCCGAAACTGTAGCCCGAAGCCGAACCCCTCCCTGTTCGGAGAGGGTGAGGATTTCTACCGGAAAGGCCTGAGGCTGAAATGGAAGGCCAATTTGCTCGTGACGGTCGTCGATTTTGGGATGACCCGGACTGGGTTGCGCCAGGCCACTCAGATCTCCTTTTAGATCCATGAGCAGAACGGGCACTCCCTGCAGTGACAAGCTTTCTGCGAGAACCTGCAGTGATTTGGTTTTACCGGTACCCGTGGCCCCGGCGATCAGGCCATGGCGGTTCATTGTCTTAAGGGGTACTTTCACATACGCTCCCGTCAGGGCTTTTCCCCGGAGCATCGCCGCTCCCAGTGTAATGGAATCTCCTTTAAAGGTATATCCCTTTTCAATCTCGGAACGGAATTCCTCCTCCTGGCTCATCTTTTGAATTTTGCGTAAAAATAGCGGAATTCAGCCGAATACTAAAGAACCCTTTTCTCAGGGATCCCATCGGGCTCACTCGCATAATTACTATCTTTGCCCCATGGAAAAAGAGGCGGTTACCTCCAGGGTTGAACAAGGCTTGATGTTGCCCCTTATGGAGGCCTTTTACACGATTCAGGGAGAAGGATATCACAAGGGTACGGCGGCATATTTTATCCGGGTAGGCGGATGCGATGTCGGCTGTCACTGGTGTGATGTGAAGGAGAGCTGGAATGCAGAGACCCATCCGCCAACTGATATCCTGACCATTGCTGAGGACGCTTCTCAATACTCAGATACTATTGTGATTACGGGGGGCGAACCGCTGACCTGGGATATGGGCCCGCTCACACAGGAATTAAAACGACGGGGCATGAAAATTCACATTGAAACCTCCGGAGCCTATCCACTCACCGGTATTTGGGACTGGATTTGCCTCTCGCCCAAAAAAAATAAGCTCCCAATTGAACCGAGTCCTTCCCGGGCCGATGAGCTCAAAGTAATTGTATACAATCGCCACGATTTGATTTTTGCGGAAGCCCAGGCTGAACGCGTATCGGAAGACTGCCTGTTGTATCTGCAACCCGAGTGGAGTGTTCGCGAGAAAGTGACTCCGCTGATTGTAGATTACGTCATGAAAAATCCGAAGTGGCGGATTTCGCTTCAAACCCACAAGTATCTCAACATACCCTGACAGGATTGGCCTGTGGTGTAAATACAGGTCGTATTTACCGGCCCCCGATGGCTTGAAGATCCCGAATGCATTCCGCATCCAATGCCGGAAGTTCGGATAATCCCTTGGCGGCCCGATTTTCAAGTGCCATCATAAGCCCGGAGCCAAATTCCAGTTCGGCCCGCATCAGGCAACCCTCCACATCACAATGGTTTGGGGCCTCAGGGTCTTCATGAGGATTTACTTCGGCCGTACCCAGATCTACCAACCCGAAGAGATGCCCGAATTCATGGATAAGTGCCGTGCTCTCCACTTCTGTTACGGTGATCAGAACACTTTTGGAGGCCAGATTCCGTATGGTACTCTCATGAATAACCATAGAGGTATTTCTATAAACTGCTCCCAGGGTGACCAAGCCTTCAGATTCATCATCATTAACCGAAGGAGCATCTGCAAAATAGATATATACCGAGAGGTCGCGTCCGTCGTTATAGGTGGTCCGGTTTTCTGTTTCCAGACGCGCTATTTCCTCTAAAGTGAGAGACTCTTCTCCCGGGGAAGACAAAGGAAGAAAGCTGTATCGGATATCTTCCTTTTGGGTGTGTGCCTGAAGGTATTCGGTGAGGTTCTCCAGAGACAGGTTCGTCGGTCGGAAGCCATCGACATAGGCGATTTCAATGAGAATGCGGTCAAAACTCGTATTGTTTACAATGTCTTCTCCACTCGCACCAGCGCTCAGCAAGTTGCCCGAACGATCTACTCCACCGGAAGAATCATCGGTAATATCGGAATCACCAGAACACCCATAGGGAATCAGGAGGGTGCTGAGCACTACCAGAAAAAAAATTCTTTTGAACATCTTTTTTTTTGTAAATCTAAGGTTTTCAATGCAATTCAATTTGCGATCGGGGTCAGGCGCGCCAAATAATCGAAATGTGGTCCGTTTTTAATCCATTCGACCTCAAAACCGGCACTGGAAGCCTTTTGACTCAGGATTTCAAGGTCCAAAAACAGCCATGAAAATTCCGGTCCAATGTCCCCGGAGTATTCCCATTTGTAACGAACCTCCCCATAGTATTCGACCTCTGCGGGAACCCAAACCCCTCCGTCCTCATCCGTATCAAACATATATATCAGGTCGCTGGAATCTATCAGGATTTGGCCCCCGGGTAGTAACAGACCCTTCAAATGCTCTAGAAAATCGGGAAACGCTTCTAAAGTACCCGCGATTCCAATCCCGTTCATCAGCAACAACAGCGTATCGAATTTCCCGGAGTGGTAGTCCATAATATCCGTACAAACGGTGTTTAAAACGCCTCTTTGGGTCGCCACTTCTATTCCCGCAGGGCTAGTGTCAAGACCTGTACAATCCAGTCCTGATTCCTGCAAATACAGACAATGACTACCGGCACCACAGCCAATATCCAGAACGGAACCGCGACACAACATAAGAGCTTGCTGTTCCAGGGCAGGCATGGAGGCGAAAGGCCTGAAGAAATAGGAAACTGGCACATCTTCAATCGTTCCCAAAGAACTATGACTGCGAAGCGGTCCCCGTGAGCGTCCTTTATAAAAATCCTGTAAAGCCTTTCCCAGGAGATCCATGGAGTGTATTTTTGAGAATCAATAGGTTGCCGATCTGATTTTACGAGTCTGCAAAGGTAGCCAAATACCCTCTCAAATGCAGGATGATTTAGCGGGACTCCCCCAGCAAGCTGCTCAGAAACACCCGGAGAGCACCCGGTTTTTTAAAAAACTGAAGGCGCGTCCTCCGAAAAATCTGGACGCGACCATGCAGGAGCTGCACGCGGAAGAATTTCAAAGAACCGATTGCCTGCAGTGCGGCAATTGCTGCCGCACCACGGGCCCCTTGTTTACAGATCACGATATCGTCCGGATTTCCCGCCATTTAAAAATGAAACCTTCAGAATTCAGTACCGCCTACCTCAGACGCGATGAAGAGGGAGATATGGTGCTACAACAAGTGCCCTGCGCCTTTCTGGGAGCGGATAACTTTTGTGCTATATATGAAGTACGGCCTAAAGCCTGCCGCGAATTTCCCCATACCGACAGGCGCAAATTTCAGCAGATTCACCAACTCACCCTGAAAAATGTGGCGATATGCCCGGCGGCTTTCCGTATTGTGGAAGCCCTTAAGGCGCAATATCCGAAGTACTTATAATCTGAATGCAGAAATGTAGGTCGTAAATCTTTTCGGAATTTGATATTTTTACAGCATGGAGACTGTTATTAACTATTTTGAAAGTATTCCCCCGGCACACAGGAGTCTGATTTTGGTGTTGGGGATTTCTTTTTTCTGGATTCTGGAAGGAGCCGTTCCGCTTTTTAAATTCAACTACAAAAAGTGGCGACATGCCTTGCCGAACCTCTTCTTTACCCTGACAACTATTATTGTAAATTTTGCACTGGCCTTTCTGCTTTTAAAGACCAGTGACTGGGTTCAGGCCAACGACTTCGGGATCATTAACTGGCTCCCGGAAATGCCCCTTTGGCTTTATGTGGTACTCGGAGTTTTACTGCTCGATTTTTTTGGAGCTTACCTCGCCCATTATGTAGAGCACAAGGTTAAACCGCTGTGGATGATTCATCTGGTGCATCACTCGGACCAGGAAGTGGATACAACCACGGCGAATCGGCACCACCCCATCGAGAGCCTGATCCGTTTTCTTTTTACACTAACCGGTGTTTTTCTCGTGGGTACTCCCATCGGGATCGTGATGCTTTATCAGTCACTTTCATTGGTAGCTACCCAATTTACCCACGCCAATATTCGCCTGCCCAGGGGGGTGGATAAAGCCTTGAGTTGGGTATTGGTTTCTCCGGACATGCATAAAGTACACCACCACTATGTCCTGCCTTATACCGATTCGAATTACGGCAATATCTTTTCGATCTGGGACCGGCTCTTCGGAACCTATATGGAGCTGGAGCGGGATTCGATAGTCTACGGGGTGGATACCTTCCCGGACAGGAAGGAAAACAGCAGTGTCTCAGGACTCCTGAAACAACCTTTCCATAAATACCGCAGGCCAACTACCGTAGAAGTGCCGGGAAAGGATGTCCTTTAGTCGTATATCAGGTATTTCGCCCTTATTTTCTTAAAATCTTCAATCGGACCCTGCCAACTCTGGCGAATCTGAGCGGCAGTCATCCCAGCCGCTATCTGTTTTTGGAGTGATGCTGTTCCCGCGTGTTTGGTAAACCCTTCTGTTTTAAAGAAGTCACTTTCTGCATCCCGGTAGGTGTAGGCTTCCAAAAGCCATTTTAAGTCTACGGCATCCGGGGGGACCACTGCGCTCAAATCCCTTCCCCGACATAATACCCCGAGGTGTTTGGGATTACTGGCTCCGGGACGGGACTCAGGGGTGTAGGTATACTTGAAATGTGATTCCAACAGAAAAGGTGCTCCGAAAGATTGGAATTGCAGCGTCGTTCCCCGACCCGCATTCACATAAGTGCCTTCAAAAAGCCCGAGGCTGGGATACAGGCGTACGGCTTGTTGATTCGGCAGATTGGGGGAGGGGGGAATTGGAAGTACATAGGGGGTGTTTCTGGTGTAATGCGCCAGGGGAATAATTGTAAGATCGGCCTTTACACCGTCCTGCAACCAACCTTCCTCATTGATCATCTGCGCATATTCACCCATGGTCATTCCATAGACGAGCGGAATTTCTGTTTGACCTAAAAAGCCGCGGTGTTCTTTCTCCATAACCGGCCCATCCACATAATGAATATTCGGATTAGGGCGGTCCAGAACCACTACCGGAATACCAGCTTCTGCACAGGCTTCCATGACCAGTTGGAGCGTAGCGATATAGGTATAAAAACGAACCCCGACATCCTGAATATCAAAAAGCACAAGATCCAGTCCTGCCAGTTGCTCCGGTGTCGGTTTTCGATGGCTTCCATGGAGGGAGTTCACGGGGAGCCCGGTTTGACGATCCAGCCCATCCTTTACCTTTTCCCCGGCATCGATCTGACCTCTGTAGCCGTGTTCCGGGGCAAATACTTTTTTCAATCCGAGACCCGCCCCGAGAAGGCTGTCTGCCAAATGTACCCAGGAAGGCTTCCCATCGCCGGGCTTTGATGATGCCGTAAAGATTACCGAGGTTTGATTGGCTACCAGTGCAAAGTCCTTATCCCTGAGGAGGTTAAAATAAGCCTCTGTGCGGTTTGCAGCGACAATGACTGTATTTTGGGCGGCTTCGGTCTCGGAAAGACCAGAGGGGCTTTCAATTTCCTGTGATCTTCCGCATGCCATAAAGGTCAGAAGAAGAACTAATAATGTATTTTTGAAAGCAGTTAAGACAAACATCCATTGAATTTAGAGTGGTACATCGCCAGGCGGCTTATCGGGAGCAAGGAGCATAAAAGTAGTATTTCCGCCCCGATTATTAAAATCGCCATAGCAGCTATTGCCCTTGGGGTACTGATGATGCTCATCGCTCTGGCTACCGGGGTCGGACTCCGGCACAAGATCCGGGAGAAGGTCTCCGCTTTTAACGGACATATTCAGATTTATAATTACGACAATAACAATTCCGAAGTTTCCATAATTCCGGTGAGTACCCGCCAGGAATTTTACCCGGAATTCAATAGTGTCGATGGAATCCGCCATATCCAGGGAGTGGCCACTAAAGCCGGGATCATCCGTATGGAGGACACCTTTGAAGGTTTTATCGCTAAAGGAGTGGGGACGGATTATAATTGGGCGGCGTTTGAGGAATTTCTGATAGCCGGTCGCCTGCCAAATTATGGGGAGACCTTGAATTCAGAGGTTTTGATTTCACGACAGATGGCAGGCCGGCTCAATCTGGAACTCAGTAGCCAGTTCAACTGTTTTTTCCTGAAAGAAGAAAATCCCGAAAAGATTCCCAATCAAAGGCAGTTTCAGGTAGTGGGTATTTACGACAGTGGTTTTGAGGAATTCGATGCGACCTACATTTTTACAGATATCCGCCATATTCAGCGGATGAATAACTGGAAGACCGAAGAGGTGGGAAATTTTGAGGTTTTCCTTGAGAATTTTGATCAGATTGAAGAAAAAGGGGCTGAAATTTACAGCAAAACGGTTTCAGATCTCGACGCCCAAACCATACAGCGGAAATACTACCAGATTTTTGAATGGATCGGACTTTTTGATTTTAACATTGCCCTGATCATTGGAATCATGATTTTAGTGGGCGGCATTAATATGATTACGGCCCTGCTGGTTCTGATCCTGGAACGCACACCCATGATTGGAATCCTCAAATCTCTGGGGGCAACCAACTGGAGCATTCGCAAGGTGTTTCTCTATAATGCAGCCTACCTCATCGGTTTGGGGCTTTTACTCGGGAATGTTCTGGGACTGGGACTTCTCGCTATTCAGTGGAAGTTCCGGGTTTTTAAGTTTCCAAACCCGGAGGAATATTATATGGATTACATTCCCGTATACCTGGACCTGCCTACAGTGCTGATTCTTAACGCAGGAGTCCTTGTCCTGTGTCTGCTCATGCTTTTGATTCCTTCCTGGATCATCACCCGTATCAGCCCCGTTCGGGCCATTCGCTTTGCCTGAGTATTGTGTTTAATCTCAGCGGGCTTTGTATCTTTGCCAACCATGAAATACGCTGAGAATATACTGGAAACCATAGGGAATACCCCTCTGGTTAAAATCAACAGGATCACGTCAGAATTGCCGTGTCTGGTGCTGGCTAAATACGAAACTTTTAACCCGGGGAATTCCGTAAAGGATCGGATGGCTGTCCGTATGGTCGCCGATGCAGAAGCCCGGGGGGTATTAAAACCCGGGGGCACTATCGTGGAGGGCACTTCAGGCAATACAGGGATGGGATTGGCGCTGGTAGCCATCGTAAAGGGGTATCGTATGATTTGTGTCATCAGCGATAAACAATCGAGAGAAAAAATCGACATCCTGAAAGCGGTGGGCTGCGAAGTGCATGTATGCCCAACAGATGTGGCCCCGGAGGATCCGCGGAGTTATTATTCCACGGCACGGCGGCTCGCAGAGGAGATTCCGGGTGCCTGGTACGTCAATCAGTATGACAATCCGGCCAATACCCTGGCGCATTACGAGAGCACCGGCCCGGAAATCTGGGAGCAAACAGAAGGTAAAGTCACCCATTTTGTGGTAGGTGTAGGAACCGGAGGAACGATTTCCGGGGTCGGCTCCTTCCTGAAATCCAGAAATCCCCGGATTAAAGTTTGGGGTGTAGACACTTATGGGTCGGTCTTTAAAAAGTATCACGAAACCGGTATTTTCGATCAGAACGAGATTTATCCCTATATCACTGAAGGGATTGGGGAAGATATCCTGCCGGCAAACGTGAATTTTGATATTATCGATGGTTTTACAAAGGTTACGGATAAGGATGCTGCACTGTATACCCGCCGACTTGCATTGGAGGAGGGAATGTTTTTAGGCAACTCGGCCGGGGCTGCGATTCGGGGTGTCCTCCAGCTCAGGGAACACTTCGGTCCTGAGGATGTGGTTGTGGTGCTCTTTCACGACCATGGCAGCCGATATGTGGGCAAAATTTACAATGACGACTGGATGCGTAAGCAGGGTTTTCTGGAATCAGATCCCCACTCTGAAGGGCATTAAAATGTTTAAGCTTGGAGAACAGCACTATGGATGGAGGAGGATGTTTCTTTCCTGGTGCAATAAGTCACCTGCCTGAATGTGCGGACAGTTTGGACTCCGGTGTTTAGACTCCAGGCGACCTTAATTCCACCCACCCAGTCCTCACGTACCCCGCGGCTCTCCCCATTTATCAGTGCACTTCCTATAACTGTTTAGTACGGATATTTCTGAAGTGTGTTTAAGCGCTGAAACCACTCCATCGATGGGGTCCCCCAAATCTTTATGGATCTTTCGGGTAAAATCCGCCTAATCTGTAACATTGCACTGCACGCTTCGTCTTTATCCAAAGGGAACGCCTTAACATTGATGGATTTTGAGAACTGCTCGCATGAAATCTGGGCGATTTGTTTATCAGTTTCCAACTAAAGGCGAAACCTTTATGTGAAAGACAAACCTGAAATAGGTTTAGTGAGATTCGTTCCGCTAAAAGATCGAAAAGTGTTATTTTTACAACAGATGTAGGAGTAATATGGTTTAAAAAGTCGTGGTACAACCGCATTCTGAGTATCAAAGAAAAGCGTTGTGAAGAGTGATTTTTAGACCGCTCAAAAATGTTAAATATTTCTTAATATTTTTTGACTCTTTGTATCTTTAACCTAATTCGAACTGAAATGTTCAAGGAATTTGTGGAACGTGTGGGCTGGATGAATGTCGTCCTGCTGGTGTTGGTTTTATCAATAATTGTAGTTTCTGAAATGCGCTTTCTCCAGGGAGAGAAACTTGAAGCCATTTTCATAGGTCTTTGGGCCCCAACCATCCTCGGCTTTATGAACTATCTGAAATATAAGAAGTAGCGTGGATTTTGTGCTGATTTATTCCATTTTTGTAGGGGCCATCTTCCTGATGTGGCTCTTATTCGTTATTCGGATGTTCTATAAGCTCCGGGACAAATAACCTTACAGTAATCTCCCGGTTTCAATAGCTCCGGAAACATCCATACGCGCTATTTCCCTTCCCTTTTCCGGATTTTTAAGCAGATAGGCACCGATAATTTGAGCGGTCTCCGGGTACGCCTTTTGAGGGGTCAAAAAGGCTTCCAAATCCTCAAGACTGTTCACCTCATTCATTTTGGGTACAAAGCCGTATCCTCTGTACATCCCCTCGGCAATCCAGACCAGGGCCTCCTCATCAGTATGACGCCCTTTTTCCCGTATCAGGATATTTTCTGCCTTTTGATCAAGCGCCCGTAAGGCATTTTCAATTCTAAGGTTATATGTATCTGGCGTTTCGATTCCTCTGCAGACCCCGGAGCACTGGGGCACTCTGAAATGGTTGCAGTGAGAAACGCCGTCCTGCAAATGGCAGAATTTTGCGCACAGTCCAAACTCTGTGCAAAGGGCTTCGAGATATAACCTGGCTTCGGTGGGTTTGTAAAAAACCTTCAGGGAATTCTGGCCCTTCTGAAGTTTGTTTATAGCCAGATGCCGGATGCCCGACTGATCTGTATAGGTAAACAAACCGAAGGTTGGCTTTCTGGATTTCTGGGCCCGGTTGTAACGGGGATAGTATTTTTTAATCGCCGCCGCTTCCATTAGCAGGGCGACCAATTCAGAACCGGAGCATTCGAAGTCTAAATCCGCTGTCTCCCGACACATGATCAATTCCTTTTCCGACTTATCGTAAAAGTGACTGAGTACGCGCTTTTTAAGATTTATGGCCTTACCTACATAAATAATCTCCTTTTTGGAATTGAGAAAATAGTAAATACCCGGTGTCTCGGGAAGATTTTGATACGATGTTTTCGGCAGGTGAGGGGGGAGGGTAGACTCCTGGGAGCGGGCATTCAGAAAGCGGCTGATCGCTTCCTTTCCCTGGGGGCTTTCTAGTATACGCTGGAACAACAGGGTGGTAGCATGGGCATCCCCTGCTGCACGGTGCCTGTTTTCCAATGGAATTTTAAGACTGCTACACAATTTTCCCAGACTATAGGATTTCAGACCCGGAAAAACCTTCCTGGAAAGTCTTACGCTACACAGTTTTTTACGAACAAATTCCAACCCGGCGCGTCGGAATTCCTGTTGTACAATGGGGTAGTCAAAATTAACGGAGTGGGCCACAAATACCCTGCCCCGGGTCATTTCCTCGATCTTTGGGGCCAATTCATGAAAAAGCGGGGCCTGCCGTACCATAGCCGTACTAATTCCGGTAAGACCTGTAATAAACGCGGGGATTTCACTTTGAGGGTTGACAAGACTGCTATAAGAATCAGAAATCCCGTTTTCATCCAGGTTATACAGTGCTATTTCGGTGATTCGGTTTCCGTGAATCCCGTTTCCGGTGGTCTCTATGTCAACAATGGTATACACGATTTCTTTACTTATGACTTGTTCTGTTTACAGGATTCGGTTTGCAGGGGTACTCCTCAGCCTGTAAAGCGATCCCCGGGATTTAACCATTTTTCCTTCCCGTGGACCGAAATATACAACCTTCCCGGGTTGGATGCCGGGCTGACTATCTGAATCCCGGAGGAATCCAGTTGTACGTCCAGCAAACTCCCCTTAATCTGTATTTTAAATGTAAGGGTTTCCCATGCCGATGGCAGGGCGGGTTTAAAGGAAGCCCCATTTTCTGTCAGGACGAGCCCTGCAAAACCTTTAACGATGATGAGCCATACCCCGCCGGCGGCGGCTGTATGGATTCCTCCCAGAAAGGAACCCCCGCTCATAACTTTTTTGCTGGCATTATAAAGGTCAATCCCGGCTGATTCCAGAAAATACCGATACGCTTCCTCAGGATGATCCGCTTTGCTGGCCACCAGCGCATGTACGCTGGGGCTCAGGGAAGATCCGTGTTCCGTGCGGGGTTCATAATACTCATAATTTGCCGTGAGGACCTCCTGTGGAAAGCCGTCGAGCATGGCTAAAAGCTGTATGATGTCGGCCTGCTTTAAGACCTGAGTATGAACAGCGATGCCGTTGGGCCAGCCCCAGTATTCTTCAGGATGAATCAATCGCTTCCGCAGGGCTTGCGGCTCAATGTCTTCGAGCCTGAAATACCCATCGAATTGTTCGATTACCCTGGTTTCAGGATCGGGTTGGGGTAGCCATAATTTTTCAATAATATCCTGCCAGTCTTCGCGCGCTGTTTCAGGGAGTGCTGCTTGGGCGCTAATCGTTTTCAGCGCTTGCGGTTGCTCGGCCTGAAGGCGGTCGTAAACCGCACAAGCCTTTTGCAGTGCAAAGCGGGAAAGGTAGTTGGTAAAGGCATTATTGTCTACATTCTCGTGGTACTCATCCGGCCCGAGTACACGAATGATTTCGTACCGGTTCCTGTCCCTTTTAAAGTGCACCCTTGAGACGAGAAACTGAGCGACTTCAAAGAGCACCTCTCCTCCCTGCTTGACCATGAAGTCCCAATCTCCGGTAGCCTGGTAATACATCCAGATCCCGTATACCACATCGGGTGAAATATGGATTTGCCAGCAATTGAAGTGATTTCGGATCAGGCGGCCCGTCAGGACATCAGTAAAGAAAAAATCCGGGAAGAGTTCATCTCCTGTCTTGCCACTGGTCCAGGCGTAAAAAGCCCCATAATACCCAAGGCCGGCGGCCTTGCGTCTGGCACCTGCAAGTGTATCGTACCGATAGGCCACAAGCCGCCGGGCGATTTCGGGATGGGTAAAGGCAAACATCGGGAGGTTGTAGGTTTCCTGATCCCAAAAGGCTGCTCCCTGGTATACCTGACAGGAGAGTCCCCGGGCACCAACGGGGAGATTCGCGTGGGTGGGGGTAGCGATAAAGGCCTGATACAGGTTAAACCGGGTCAGTACCTGATCCTCCAGGTTCCCTGAAATCTGAATATCTGATATTTCCCAAAAGGCCTCCCAATGTTTCTGGTGGGCTTTCCAGAGTTTGTGGTATCCGCTCTGGAGGGCCTTGGTGAGCATTTCCTGTCCGGCGTTTAAGGGATCCTCCAGTTCATTGCTGTGGGTAAGGGCGACCATTTTTTCCAGGCAGAAGGTGTCCCCTTTTTCCAGATGGAAGGTGTATTCCCTGAAAATACCCGTATCGGAAACGGAAATGGCTGCTTCTTCCGGATCGGTACCCGTCAGGGTCACTCCTTCGACCACGGAAATTTCTGTTCCCAGCTCTTGAGTTTTCAGGTACATCCCGATCAATCCTGCGGGCAGGGTTACTGTTTTGGAGTCTTTAAAGTGAGATCCGTTCAAACTCCAAACGTCTCCGTCTATTCCTGTTTTCAAGGTGTATACTCCTCTACTTCGAGCCGTAAATCGAAATTCCTGTACGAGGAGGTGATGGTTGTCGTAGCTTGCGAATTTCCGGCTTTCAATCTCGAGTTCCTGGCCTTTGGAACCGCTCCATCGGAAAATTCGGGTATTTAACCCATAACGCAGATCCAGACAGTGCGAGTATTCCCTGAGCATTTCCGGGATGAGAGAGCAGACTTCCCCCTCTGCTTCTAGTTCGGAAAACAGGCCATTCGGGACGTTACATAACTCACTCCATCGACTTCCGGGAGCCTGATCCCAGGTATCGGTCACAATGCAAGCCACGAACTCCTCAGGCCCCCAGTTCTCAAAAGTCCCGCGATACCCCAGGTACCCATTTCCGATCATAAAATTGCTTCCGGTGGTGACTCCCTGCTCGGGGTCAAAGGAATGCTGGATGATTTCCCATCCGGTTTGCGTATGGAGATTGTTTTGTAATTTCATATGACAATGTACCCGTTCTCAGGATCCCTGGCAGATGGTCTTAAAATGAATCTCTAAAATAAGGGTAATAATCCAAAAGAAGCGATCCGGGATTGGGAATGACAGGTTTAAAAGTTGCGTTTTCCCAAAGTTATGCTGCGGGGTTGTGCATCATTGTGCTTCAGGTGAAGATAAATGTAGAAAAACGGAACTCGATGAGTTTGGGAAACATATGCGGATAGAAACATAAAAAAAAGCGGATGTCTCAAAGAAAAAAGTAATACATAAAAGGTTGGATTCCAGAATCAAAAGACTTACCTGGATGCTTCGGATTTTGATTTTAGTCCTGCCGGGTTTTGTGGTCTATGATTCAATAGTCCTGAAGACGCCGCTCTATTACATCGCCTTTTTAGTGGGCGGAAGATTTGCGGGAACCATATACCGAAAAATTTACAGGGTGGGTCACGATTCGGAATCCGATCAATTTGAATTGAATTCAGGCTCCTATTTAATGCTCTCCTGTCGCAGGGCGGTCACTAACTCTTTGGCGTAGTTGGAAGTTGCCTTCTGCAGGTCCTCAGGGTCATCCAGCTTAAACCTGCCGAGCCATTGCAGACTGTTTCCATCCGTAGCCCGAACGTCGTATAGGGCACTTTCAAGTTCAAGGCGTGTGCCCTCTACCGAATATCCGGGCGACCAGTCCATCACCGGATAATAAACGAAGTAGTATCCCCATTGGCCGTAATAATTGGGATCTGTGGAAGGGTAAACTCCCGTAGGGATCAATTCTTTATACTGCTCCGCATTGACCAGGTGCGTTAAAATCACCCCGTCAAAACCCATGTCCATTACTTTATTTTTCAGGTCAGCTATTTGCGCTTCGGTCAGCTCCGAATCCACGGGAATCCCAATTCCGGACTCCTTGTGGTAGGCCACTCCATCGATGCCATGTCCTTCGAGGGTGCGGGCAACATCCTGCTCAAAAATCGATCGGGCGATTTCATTTTTGCCACGCGCTATAACGAGGATTTTGGAGTAGGATTTCTTTTCCTTCACCACCGTCTGAGATTTGGTCATGTACATACTCCCGCATCCGGTCATAAGCATAACGCTGGACAGCAGGCACAGGAAACTAATTGAAAATTTCATAGAAAGATTTTATGAATCAAAAATAGGCTTTCCATTCATGGTATACTAGAGACGGGGTGGTAATTTGGAAACTCTGTCCTACACTTCACAAGTAAGAGGGTGAATCTCCGCCGGGGGTGACACATCTGATGGGCAGCCATTAATCAGGTAGCCCTTTTAGGCCGACGTTTACCCGAATCATCTGCCGCGTTAGAACACCTTAGTAGCGGCCTCCACCGTAGACACTAACTCCCATACTGGGAACTACCTTGGGTCCGTGGCTGCCCCAAACGACATTAACGCCTGCACTGGGTCGTATCACTGCGTTGGAGCAACTGATAATCATAGTGCAAAACAAGAGTCCCAGGAATACAAGAGCGAATATTTTTTTTACTTTTTTCATCTGTAATAAATTTCAGTTTTTATAATTTTTGAACACAAAGCAGGGCATTGTGTGGGTCTTCGAAAACCACTACGCTGCCATTGCGGTATCCGGATTCAGGCCCTAGCAGAACCTGGGCATTCATTTTTTTTAACCCGGAATAAAAACCGGGAATGTCCTGTATGTTCACATAAGGTACCCATTGGCTCCGGGCGCCTTCAGCGGGATTCGGAATAATCCCTCCTACGATTTGGCCACCCTTATTGATGAACCAGTAGGGCTTCTCTGATTTTTCATTTACGGTGATACTCGCGTTAAAGACCTTTTGGTAAAAGCCTCTGCTTAGATCTGTATCGGTACTCCAGAGTTCTGTCCAGATCCATTGCTGAGCCCCATTGGTGAGTTGTGAGACCGGATGTGCCGGATTCTCAATATATCCAAGTTTTTCACCCAGCGGGCCTTCGAGGATTACTTGTTTACCGGTATTCTGTATGTTGAAGGTTTCCAGGATGACACGGCCCCCGTTGGCCTTAAACTTGCTCGTGGTTTCCTTTATGCTCGGGGTGGATACAGAAGCCACCCATAAGGCTGCATCAGCACCTTGGATTTCCACCATACCTGCGATGGGTCGTCCCTGGTAACGCACAAGGGCCACTTTCTGTCCCTTAACTTCGGCAGTATTGATCTCCCAGTCGAAGATACTGCGGTAAAAAGCAGTGGATTCCGAAAGGTTCGGCGTGACGAGCGTATACCAGACAATATTGCCATAAGTGTCGGCCGCAACCGTCGGGGTTTCAGAAACATTAGTGACCATAGGCTGTGCGAACAGGTCACTCACCGCAACCGGCGTGAAGACGAGGGTGCAGAGGAACAAGACTAGATTTTTTGTACTACGCATGATTATTTGATTTAGTTTTAAAGGTTTCAATAGTACCCTCGCGAACCACAAGGGCTTCCACGTACTTTTTTTAATTCTCATAGATGTTTTGAGTATTCTGTTTTTATTAGAGGTAACCGGGCTAAAGCATTCCTAATTTCCAGCTTCTCCTTACGTTTTTAATTGAAAAGAAAAATAGCCCGGCAGGAACTGCCGGGCTATAATTTTCAAGTTTTCAAAATCTTTCAGGCCAATGAATTTAGTCGAGTTCTCCGCTTTTGGCCGCGTTGATCATATCGTCATTGGCGTAAATAGCCAGTTCCACGCGACGGTTTTTGGCCCGGTTTGCCTCATCGTTGGGGTATTTAGGCTGGGTTTCTCCATACCATTTAGCGGTTAGGCGAGAGCCATCTACGCCCTGGGAAACCAGGTAATCGCGAACGGCTTTTGCCCGCTTTTCAGAGAGTGACATATTGAATTCAGCGGAACCCGTATCGTCCGTGTGGCCTTCAATCAGGATATTGGTATCCTCATACCCTTTAAATACGCCTGCAGCTGCGTTCAGATCGCTTTTATAACTGTCGCTTATGGCAGCCGAGTTAATCTGAAAGGCCAGAGTCGCGTCGAAGGTCATGTTAATTCCCTCACCTACACGCTGAACTTCTGCAGTAGGCACTGCCTGAGTGAGTTCTTTGGCCTGTTTGTCCATTTTCTTGCCGATCAGGTTCCCGGCCGTACCGCCAATGGCCGCACCGGCGAGGATGCCCCAGATGCTACCGCCTGAAACGGCCGCCCCAAGCAGCGCCCCTCCGGCGGCTCCTGCAGCGGTCCCCTTTTGTTGTTTATTCATATTCTGAATTGCCGAGCAGCTCATAAGCATTGAGAGGGCAAGAAATGCAGATAGTGTTATTGATAGTGTTCTTTTCATGGTTTTTGGATTAATTAAAATTATTGACAAACGAGTGCTTTAAACATTTCTTTATTCATATCCTTATATCCCAGTTCCATAGCCCTGGAAAGATCACCGCAAATAGCCGCTTTTTCTGCATCTGACATCATCTCGCGCAGGTCCTGTGCTTTACTGGTCCCGTACTTTTTATTCATTTCCTTGAGTCCGGCGTTACTCTTGGCAACGTAAACTTCCTGAGAATCCGGATATAAACGCGCGGCTTCGTCGTATACCGCATAGGCGCTCTTATAATCGTCGTGTACCAGATACATGTCTCCCTCCTGCAGGATATAGTTCACGTTTCCAGGATCCAGCTCTTTGGCTTTGTTCAGATAGACCATGGCAGAATCCGTCTGACCCATCTGCCGGTCGTACAGGGCAGCCATCAGGGCGTAATTCGAAGCGCGCTGAGCGGTGTTCTGGTTCATTTCTGTGAGCTCCATCACAGATTCGAGTTCTGCTTTGGAACCGTCAATGTCTCCGGTAGCGTTCAGGGCCACCGCTTTTTGAAAGTGTCCTGCCAGACTCCGGTCTTTGGTCCTTTTTAAAACATCATCGGCTTCTGCAATGGCTTCCGCGTGCATTCCGAGGCCATTATAAGCTTCGGCTTTACCTTCTGAAGCCAGGATTTTAGCGTCTTTTGTTTTACACTCTTCTGAAAAAGCGTCATAAAGCCCCAGAGCATCCTGATAGGATTTGGCGCTCAGGGCCGCCTGGGCACTGTCATATGATTCCTGGCATTTTTTACCCATGGTAAAGGTTTGGGCCATGGTGCTGCTCAGTGCGAACAACATAATAAGGGTGAGGATTTGTGTTGGTTTCATTTTCATATAATTAAAGGGTTGTCAATTAAATCGTTTTATAAATTTATTTTTCAGATGTTAAAGTCCAATGGCCACTCCAAATCCCATATTCCAGTTGTCGTAGGCGTCTATTTTGATGTCGTACGACAGGTTAAATACCAATTCAAGATGGGAAGAAATCACGATGTAGGGCTCCAAACCGAAACGCACCATACCAAAGGTAGCTTCTTTCGCGTATTCAAAACCCCCACCGGCCAGTATTCCCAGATGGTTGAATACCCTGTACGTGCCAGTGGCCACCAAAGCAATGGGATAAGACCGTTCCAATATTTCATCCAGATTATTGGCCTCCACGTCGAACTGCTCTACAATAATATCCCCTGCTAAGCCCACGGCGAAGCGTTCGGTGATCATGTAATTATAAGCCAGCATGAATGAGGGCAGGTTCAACCAGGTCCTGTCCCCATTTTTAATCCCCTGACTCACGTGATCGTGCGCTATCATAATGCTGAAGAAATGTCGGGATTCTTCTTCTTCTTCTTCTTCTTCTTCAAACTCATCTTCCAATTCGGAGGTCATGTCGGTCTTTGGGGAAGATTCTTCCTGCGCCCAAAGACCACTTCCCAAGGCGAACAAAAAGAATAACAAAAACAGTATACCAGGGATTCCTGAAATCCTCATAATTAGAGCGCTATAAAATAAGCTAGAACCATAATACTCCTCTCCTAATAGTCGGGGTAACGCAACCCCTAAAACCTAATCGGATAACCAGATTTTCACAGGCCATCCGTTCAGTTAACAACAATTGGGAGATCCCATCTGCTGGCGATCCGGAAGGAATTGCGATAAACGTTTCCCTCCCTTTCACTTGTTGCTTTGAAAAGAAAGGATGACTGCGGAAATTAGTAAACCTAAATATAAGTTCTTTAGAGGGTTTTAACAAATAATTAAGAAGATAAAAAAGACCTGAAAATTGTTGGAAAAATGGAGACGTAATCAAAATCACCAGATAGAAATAGGGCAGGGGAAAATTATTTACCAAGTTCTTTTTTGATCTCCTCCTGAATACTGTTAAACCGACCCTGGAGTTCAGAGGATATTTTCGTGCTGACCCCTTTAAGCTTGCGCAGTTTTAAGGATAGGTAAATGCTGAAAATTCCAGCGGTTACAAGGGCCAGTCCAATCCAGAATACAATTGTCATACCTGCAAAACCAGGATTCCAGAGCAATAGAAAAGAGAACAGTACCCCAAGGACTCCAAAGGCAAGCAGGGTGCCCCATCCGGAGTTGTCTTCATAATTTTTCAAATCTAAAGAGAAACTGATAGCCCCGATAGATCGGAACAATACCAGGAAGCCCAGACTAAAGGCCAGAATAACTTCAGTAATTCCCGGTTTGGCCATCAGGAGCAATCCTACTAGAAACGTAATGACTCCGAATATCAGTGTCCATCCCCAGTTTTCCAGTTCATCCCTGTTGGATACGGAAAAGATGATTTCAATGGCTCCGGATATCACAAAAGACCACCCGAATAAAAGTGCCAGGGCCAAAAAAGAATCTTCAGGAGAGACAAAACTGTAGATGCCCCCTGCGAGAAAAATCAGCCCGACAATTAAAAGGATATACCAGTTTTTGACAGAATTACGTACGGTTTTGATGGTTTGCATAGAGTGGTTTTTTTAAAAAGCCTTGGCCACGCTTCAGATTAGATAGAAGGAAGGAGGCGTGGCCAGGCAGCTAATTGTTTAACAGGAGGAAATATATGGGAAAAGCACAGAATATCATATGACCCTTGCGCTAAAAGCGTTCAAGATTGTAATCTTGTACAAGATGCCAGAGAAGATTTGTGTAATGGCTACTCTATTCCAGTATTTGGGTAGTCCTGTACTTGGAAGGGGTGCACCCCGTTTTTAACTTAAAAGCTTTGTTAAAAGTGGTTCTGGACTTGAAGCCCACTTCCCGTGCGATTCCCTCGAGGCTCAGGTGTTCCCATTTTGTATCCTCCAGGTTTTTCAGGGCATAATCAATCCGTTTTTCATTGAGGAGCTCATTAAAATTCATTTTAAAGCTGCTGTTAATCATAGCGGAAAGTGCATTTCTCGACAGGTTCAAATGGGTAGCCAGATCTGCCTGGCGGAAAGAAGGCTCTAAATAGGTGACCTCTGTTTCAAAAAAGTTTTCAATGAGGGCTCTAAAGGCAAGATCCTGATCACTCCGGCTCCCTGTTGTCCCACCTTTAAGGGGCAACCGAACTTTAAGGTTACCACTGTGAAATGTGCCGTACAGTACATGGGGTTCCAGAAAGAGACCCAGAAATACGATCAGCAGGGCCAGGTTGATCAGAAAAGCGCCGTAGGTGTAAATATTCAGGTTTTCAGGATCGATGAGTAAAAGCAGCACGAGAATTGCAAAACAGGTTCCCAGAAAAAGTGAAATCCTATTGATCCAGATAAGTTTGCGCTTTCTGGAATTCCCACGCGGGTTTTGCCGATACTTCAGGGTCTTTAAGAAAGTTATGGTCATTAAGATAGCCCCCAGACTAAACTGAAATAAATAGTGCCAGTGACTGGAGATTAAACTGACCTTGTCAAAGACCATGATATTCGGATTGGCGGTTAAATTCCCAAGGTGTTCGAGTTTGAAAGCTGAATTTTGAAAATAGAAAGGCGTTAATTCGATCAGGTGCAGAAGCGGTATAAGGAAAAGCGCGTAATCTGAGCGGGTAGGGGCGTCCTGGTTTTTACCAATAGCCTTGGCAAGAAGGTACAGCGAGATAGGTATACAGTAAATAAATGGGCTGGCAGTCCTGTAAAAATGAGGGTAATTGAGCAATAATCCGCTGGTAACCAAAAAGGTGAGAAAAGCATTATAGGTAAGGGAAAAGATAAAAACGAGAAAAAGGAACTTCTGGTAGCGGTTCCTTTTGTGTTTAAGCGCTATAATGCAAACGGCCAGCAAGCCTATAACCGTACCTATGATCGATATGATACTGATGAATTCCAAAAGCTCCTTCCTTCTAAAAAAGGTTCAGAAAGATACTGAATCTGTTGAAGTATTTCCCATAGATCAGATAATTCTGAGCATTTAAAGGGGTTAGGCATAGGTTCACCTCACTGGAGGCAGGGTTTTATGTGGTAAGATCAACTCAGTGTTTGCTGAGTTCTCTCTGGATTTCGCTCTGAATCTCGCGATACTTGGCGACTAACTCTTCAGAAAGGCGGGAAGAGATGCCTTTTAATTTGCGAAGCCTCAAAGACAGTACCAGATTGTAGGCTCCTGCCGAAATAAAGGAGAGCCCCGTCCATATTATAATCATACCCCCCGATAGCATATGGCTCATCAGCAAGGCGAAGGAGAAAAAGACACCCAGAATAGCCAAACCCATCAGGACCCACCAGTATTTAGCGCCGTAATTCTTGATATCCAGTGAAAAAATAATGGCAGCGATTGATCTGAAGAGGACCAGAAACCCCATAGTAAGGGTCATCAGGAGAATCGTGAAATCCGGATTTGAGACAAACAGAACCCCCACGAGCAAGGTAAGAACGCCCAAAACAAAGGGCCAACCCCAATTGTGCATTTCTTTTCGATTGGCCAGGGAAAATACAATCTCAATGACGCCTGCCAGGATAAAACCAAAACCTAAAAGAGTGGCCAGGGCAATCAGGGCTTCAACAGGGCGCACCATAACCATAAAGGCCACCGAAAGATAAATCAGGCCGATCAATAGAATAATGTACCAGTAGCTGACCGAGGTTCGTATTGATTTGATGTCTGTATAATCCATAAAGCTGGCGTTGTCAGGGAATGTAAACAGGGAACTCAAAAACCATGACTGGTAATAACATGTTAGGAGAAAAATACTAAATTATCCTTTAATTGTGGCGTATTCAATCCTATAATCGGCCAACGGTGCGCCTGCGCAATAGACTATCCATCACTATTTTCAATGATTCCGGTATGGAATAGGCCCTTTGTGGGTCCGGTTTATTGAATTTCACGTATTACAATTTCCTCCGGAAGCAAGGGGAGCTCGAGAATTTCAAACCAATCCAGATCAAAATTAGTAAGTGTGACTCCGCCTTCGGCAGAACCGTCACCGCGGATATAGGAAATCGCAATCGTGCCGGAGGAAAGATCTACTCCGTAATTTCCAAAAAGGACACGATCTCCGGTGGTCTTTTCAATCTGCTCCTGAAGTATTGGAAGGAAAGGTTCTGCGCCCTTAATAAGGGCAGCGGCATCAAAATCATAGACGGCCGGTTGTGAAAAAAACAAGCTGGGTTGCTGATAAATAAAATCCACTGACAATTGATTTCCTGAAAATTGAGAGTCGAACATTCCTGGTCCCTGTGCAGGTATACCTGGAGCATTCCCCGATCGCACAAAATTACCTGTGGAGGTATTAAACACGACATAAGAGTTATCTCTGTTAAAAATCCAAAGTTCCGTTCCTTTAAAAGTAGCGGCCTGAAAGTCCGGGTTTAAATTCAGGGTCTCCCGTAAAGCACCTGCAGACAGGTCCACAAGGGAAAGCAAGGGATTTCCGGATGCCTGATCCAGATGATAAATACCGAGTAAATTCCCTTCAAGACTATAGTTCTCTACTTCTGAGGGTGTCACGAGCGGAAGGAATACATCCCGGCATTCTGAAGCCTCCCGATCAAATATTCTCACGGCAAATTCCAACGCCATTCCATCGCCCTGCCGGGTATAGGGAAGCACTACAAAATTTTCATTTCCACTGACGTCCCGAATGCCTTTCGGGGTGTCTGTTTCGCTGCTGAAACCACACACGTCATTGACTGAGAACGTAAGGCCAGTATTTAAATCTTTATAATAGGCCCTGGAGAGTTGCTGCTGCCAGAAATAAAACCCTACAGAATTTTCGTTGACATCCCTGCGTCCGAAAATCAAAAAATCAAGTCCCAGTTCATCGTTGAGATTGGTAATAATTGGTGCGCCTCCGTCGTTGACCACATCCATCTGAAGCTCTTCCGTGCCGGAGGTCAAAAAAGTGCTGAGGTGGATGCGAGGGATCGTTTTTTCAGGGATCGGATCGTCCTCGGAACATCCCAAAACCAGGAGTAAAGTGGTCAGAAAGAACAGAAGCAGATACGACTTGTAAGCGGAATATGGCATGGGGTCAAAGATATCATTTTAAGGAATGATTGGATATATTCACCAAAGAGACTTTTAAAAGATACTTGCCAAAGATAAATACCGGATTAGCCGGAATTCCCTAATTTTCGAACGATTAGAATTCTTTTGTAGTTCGTACTATGCATTTGAGTCGGAATTATCATAACCGTAAAGGCCTTCCCGGGCGTTCTTTGTTTAGCGGTATAATACTCCTCAGTCTTTTGTTTTTTTCAGGCCGCCTCGCTGCACAGCACGACACGCTCTGGGTAAAGAATGGCAATGTCTTGTTTGGAGAGATAAAGGGTTTGGGTTCTGGGGTGCTCAAGATGGAAACGCCCTACAGCGATGACGATTTCACCATTGACTACGATCAGGTTGACAAAATAGTCTTGGAAAGGCGATGTCTTATTGTCCTTGTCGGGGGAGAGCGCCTGTTCGGGTTTTTGCGATCCAAGGAGGACGGAAAGGTGACAATTTACTCCACAGAGGGGACCAGAGAAGGACTTGACATATCTGCAATAACGACGATTAATGTCATAAAGAAAAAGTGGATTAATCGTATTTCGGGATACGTCGATTTGGGTTTTAACCTTACCAAAGCAAACAACCAACGCCAACTCAATATCGATGGAGGGATTTCCTATAATGGGTATAAGTGGTTTATGAATACTAAATTATCTTCTTTGTATGCCAATCAGGATAATGTGGATCAGACCGAACGTACCAATCTGGATGTTCAGGTCAACAGGCTCATTTCAGATAAATGGTATATCCTGGCATCGGGATCCTTTCTTTCAAATACGGAACAAGATCTGCAGGGACGTTACAGCGGAAAGGTCGGGGCAGGACGTTTTCTGGCCATAACCGATAAATTGCTCTGGGGACTCGGTACAGGTTTAAACCTCAACATAGAGAATTACGATGATCGTAGTTTGAATAAGGAGTCCGCGGAACTTTTTATTTCAAGCCGGTTTAACATGTTTGATTTTAAAGACCTCAGCCTTGACACCAACATTGATATTTATCCCAGTTTGTCCGAAAGGGGAAGGCTTAGGGTGGATTACAACCTGAATGTGAAATACGACCTTCCCTATGATTTCTATATCAAAACCAGTTTTCAGTTCAACTACGACAACCAACCCCCCGATACCGCCAGTGCGTTTGACTACATCCTGACCAGTGGGTTTGGTTGGAGTTTTAATTGAAGCTTTAGGAGGTTTAAGGCTTTTCTGGCCGTGCCAACCCCAAAAAGAAGTACCCCTTTAGCGAATTTTGAGGGTGGTATTTTAGGTTTGAGCTTCGAAGTTGGACGCAATAATAATAAGGTGTTGCAATCCCTTTCCAATGAAAAGACCCGCAGTGACAATTATTCCCTTTGAAAAAGAGTACACAGAATGTTTTGCCAAACTGAATTTGGAATGGCTGGAGACCTATTTCGTCGTAGAAGACTATGACCGAAAGGTGCTTGAAAACCCGCAAAAATATATTTTGGATGAGGGCGGACATATCTTTTTTGCCCTGGTCGGCGGACAGGTTGCAGGTACGGTGGCATTGATCGACCGGGGAGACGAAGGCTTTGAGCTTTCAAAAATGGCGGTAACTAAAGAATTTCAGGGCCTCAGGATTGGTCAGAAATTGATGTACGCTTGTATTCATTTTGCCGGCCAACAAAGTTTTCGAAGGCTTTTTCTGGATTCCAATACCTTACTCACCCCGGCCATTAACCTCTATAGAAAGGTCGGTTTCAGAGAAATTCCGGTGCCAGGGAGTACGCCTTATGCCCGTTGTAATATCCGGATGGAACTTCTTGTATAGAAACGCGGGCTGTTGCGTTGGCTTTTAATCACTAGTCAAGTCAGACCATTATTTAGAGGTAGGGATTGTTTGAGATTTGGAGGGATTTCCTCCCCCGGATTCCCGGGGTCGGTGATCCCTTGAGATCCCGTCCTGCAGATGCCACACCAGGGATTACCTTCGCTTCGCTCGGTGATCCCTTGAGATCCCGTCCTGCAGATGCCACACCAGGGATTACCTTCGCTTCGCTCGGTGATCCCTTGAGATCCCGTATTGCAGATGCCACACCAGGGATTACCTTCGCTTCGCTCGGTGATCCCTTGAGATCCCGTCCTGCAATTACAAACCTTGCCCTGGCTGCGCCAGGACCTGGTTTTGTGTTCCCGAAAGGTTCACTCAAGCAAGCTTGGCTTACCTTCCTGAACACAAAACCCCACCGGATTCCCGGTGGGGTTTGTGAGTGATCGTGGAGCCGGAGACGGCCGAACGGACAAAGAAGCTCCGGTGGAGCTTCTTTAGTGAGGAGCGGGCTGGTGCGCTGGCTTTCGAATCCCGGAGGCGGAACGAAAAAAGCCACCCGAAGGTGGCTTTTTGAGTGGAGCCGGAGGGATTCGAACCCTCGTCCAAACAAGCAATAACAATGCTTTCTACATGCTTAGTTTTTGTTTGGTTGTCGGCGCGCAACTGACCAAAAACCGCCCATTGCGCACTTAGCTTCTTTAGATTTGCCCGGAAGCCGAAGCCACCTCCAGGCTATGTTGACTTTTATGGTGCCCCCAATAGGGTCGCCATCAACAAGGGCTACCCGGGGACATTTAGCTTTCCCGCCTTGCGGGACTAGGCCTTAACTTACTATATTTCAGTTAATTAGGCTGCTAAAGCGTAGTTAGACTCGCCATTTAAAAAATGTGAGTTATGAGATTAACGAGCTGTATCCCAGCGCTCGGCATGCTTACACCACCACTGATCTCGCTGTCAAAACCAGTCGGCCCCATAATTCAAAGAACGATTTTATTCGTTTGTTCTTAACCGAGCCAACGGTTCGGGGAAGAACAGGCAAAGGTACGCATTTATAAGGACTAAACTCCCAAATTGTTCCTCTGAAAGTATTTGCATACCCTTGGGAATCCAACTACTTTTGAGCAAATTTCATACCAAAACGGCCTATGACCTTCGGATTGATACGCGAACGTAAAAACCCGCCTGACCACAGGGCAGTTCTCTCACCAGCAGCCTGCCAAAAGGTGCAGAATCGATTTCCTCAGGCTCATTTTCTGGTAGAGTCGTCTCCGGTACGTGATTTCACGGATGCGGAATACCGGGAAGCCGGTATTGCTGTGGTTGAAGATATCTCGGTGTGTGATGTGCTTTTGGGCGTTAAAGAAGTACCCATTGAGTCACTTATGCCCAATAAAAAGTATTTTTTCTTTTCCCACACCATAAAAAAGCAACCCTATAACCGCGACTTGCTCAGGGCTATCCTGAAAAAGAATATTGAACTATACGACCACGAGGTGATCACCAATTCGGGAGGAACCCGCCTGGTGGCCTTTGGGCGGTATGCTGGTATTGTAGGGACTTATAACGGTTTTCGGGCTTACGGGCTGAAGACCCGAAGTTATGAATTGCCAAAAGCGGAAACGCTTTCTGACCAGCAGGCTTTGATTTATGAACTTGGAAAACTTGAACTTCCGCCTGTTAAAATCCTGCTCACAGGCAGGGGTAGGGTAGGAAGCGGTGCTAAAGAGATGCTTGATGGAATGGGTATGCAAAAAGTGACGGTGCAGGATTACCTGACAAAAAATTATCCGCACCCGGTATACTGCCAGATTGACGCCTCTTTTTACAATAAACGAAAGGATGGAAGCCGTGGAAGTAAGGAAGATTTTATCGCCCATCCTGAGGGTTATGAATCTAATTTTTTTCGATTTGCCAAAGTGACCGACCTCTACATTGCCGGGCACTTTTACGGGAATGGAGCACCTTACCTCATCACCCGGGAAGATGCGCGCCATCCCGATTTTAAGATTCGGGTGATTGCCGATATCAGTTGTGATATCGATGGCCCGGTAGCCCCGACGATACGGGCTTCAACTATCGCTGAGCCTATTTTCGGTTATAATCCACATACAGAGAAAGAAACCGACTTCTTAAAATCTGAGGCAATCGCTGTCATGTCTGTGGACAATTTACCCGCAGAACTTCCCAGAGATGCCAGCGAAGGTTTTGGTGCTGCCTTTGTGAAATCAGTTATTCCTGCATTTTTCAACGGGGATAAGGATGGGATACTCGAACGTGCCCGGATGACCCACAAGGGTAAGCTGACTCCGCGATATGCATATCTACAGGATTATGTCGACGGGAAGTAGCCTGTCTATTTTGGATCTTCAACCGCTACTTTCCAGGAAATAACCGGATGCTCTTTGGGTGCAGTATAGGCTCCTAAGGCCTTTAGGGTAAGATCTACAGAATTCTTGATTTCCAAAGTCTTGACCTGGAGGGTAACCGTTTTCCCAGCCGGAATTTCAAAAACAGGAGAACTGCTGTAAAAGGTGTATTCCATAGCGTTTTCAAAAAGCAGGTCTGAACTCGTCTGGTTCTCAAGCACAACTTTTAATATTTGTGTATCCGGGATGTACGATGCCTCTGTAATCTTAATACTGGCTTCCATCAGTGGAATGAGCCATTTTGCTCTCCCAACCCAAAGACCATTATATACGGCTACCGTCCGGCGATCCATGAGTGCTTCCTGCACGGCATCAGCACTTCGTGATTTAGCGAAAACTACGGTCAGGGGTCTGTGTTTTCCGTAATTGATATAGTCCCACTCGATCAGCCCGTGAATGTCGCTGGTCCCCATAATGGTGAGGTTTTCGTCCAGAGCAATCTGCAGGGCTTCCTCTGAATAATCCGTGGTATTAATGACTTCGATCCCGTGTAATTCTCCGTTTTGGATGCGTTCTTTCTGAAAAGCGCTGAGCACAGGATTTCCTTTCGGCTGCTGGGCGTACCAGGCAGGATGGTTCCAGAATATAAAGGCACCCTGGTTCTTAGCTTCTTTAAAGGGCACTTTTGGGTCGGCATCCAGAAGGGCGTTGGCGTCCTCAATAAAGACGGCATTGTTATGTCCGATGGGAGCTCCCCGGGTAATCTCTGAACCGTGAACGATAATCAATTCGTGTTCTTCGGCTTCCGCCAGCGCAAGTTTATAGGACCTGTTTCGGTCCGGATGCGGGATATCCTCGGCATGGGGTTGGTATTCCAGGTGCTCCGTAAGTGAGATCACATCTAAATCCTCTCGCAGGGCCTCCATGACCCTGATATCCGGCCATACACTGCCATCTGAAAATACGGTGTGCTGGTGCAGATCGGTCGTCAGGCTTAAATAACCGGGAATGTCGGGGAAGGAAAGCGGATTAGAAGCCGCATGAGTATGCGGTTGACAGAAAGTAAGATTTGCGCAGAGCAGAAACCCAATAGAGATCCAAAGACAGATAGAACGTGACATACTATATTTTTTATAAATGTAGCAGGTTGCTTTTTAATATCCATATTTCAGGTATTCGGAAAGTGGATTATACTTATTTTAGAGATCAATTTGACCCTATTGCTCACTTATCTGTACATGTGAATCCTGCAGCCCAGTACATCCTCAACCAGCATGAACCATTTCGCAGCATTCTGCTACAGCTTCAAGGCCTCATAGAGCAGGCCGTACCCGAGTGCACCCTAAAATATAAGTACAGGTTGCCCTTTTATTACCTCAACGGCAAGCCTTTTTGTTATTTGAATTGTTCCAAAGATTATGTGGATCTTGGATTTACGAGGGGTGCCTGGCTTAAAAGCCATTCCGACGTCCTGATAACAAAGGATCGTAAAGCAGTCAAGTCCCTGCGCTACATAACAGTTGAGGAAATAGATGTGGAAATATTGCTTGAGGTACTTCAGGAGGCGATCAGCGCTCAGGATAAAAAAAACTGGCGGCCCCCTCCAGAATCCCGGTTCTAATTCAGACCGGCGATACCCGGTCGCCCGGACTCAAAACTCATTTACAGTCCTTCTAAGCGCAGTAAGGCGCGTGAGTAATCCTTCTAATTGATCCAGAGGTAACATATTGGCCCCGTCGCTTTTGGCGTTGGCCGGGTCAAAATGGGTTTCTAGAAATATCCCATCGACCCCTGCTGCAATCCCTGCGCGGGCTATGGTATCGATGAGCTCTGGGCGACCTCCGGTTACCCCGGAAGTCTGGTTGGGTTGCTGGAGGGAATGGGTCACATCCAGAACAACCGGCGCAAACTGCTTCATGACCGGGATTCCGCGGAAGTCCACAATCATATCCTGATACCCGAACATCGTGCCCCGATCGGTAATCCAAACTTGTTTATTTCCGGAATCCGCAACCTTATTGACTGCATGACGCATACTCTCAGGACTCATAAACTGCCCTTTTTTCAGATTTACAACCTTGCCGGTTTCGGCTGCAGCCACTACGAGATCCGTCTGCCGCACCAGAAAGGCCGGTATTTGTAAAACGTCTACGTATTGTGCGGCGAGTTCCGCATCGCTCACTTGATGAATATCGGTAATGGTGGGAACTTTGAAGGTTTCAGACACCTTTCGGAGGATTTTCAGGGCCTTTTCATCCCCGATACCTGTAAAGGAATCCACCCGACTCCGATTGGCCTTCTTAAAGCTGCCTTTAAAAACAAAAGGTATTTCCAGCCGGTCTGTAATCGCAACAATGGTCTCGGCAATACGCATCGCCATTTCTTCCCCTTCTATGGCACAAGGTCCGCAGAGCAAAAAGAAGTTTTTACCAGAGGTGTATTTCAATTGGGGGATCGCGGAGTGGTCCATTTCTTAAAATTTTGACAAAGATATAAAGGAATGCGGGAGCTTTTAATACATTGATCATCAAATCCCGAAATCCAATGCGCTTTCCTTTATTGCTTGTGGTATTGCTCATGTCCTCTGTGCTGTTTTCCCAAAGAACAGAGAGGGGTTTTGGAACCGTCCATCTGGAAAAGCACAATTTTCAACTCAACCTTTTACTTCCGGGATTTCAGTATGAATTCGGGTTATTGCCCAATCTCACGGTGGGGGCTGAGTTGGGGTTAAGCCTGGCGACACCAAGCGAGGGTTATTCAATAGCCCCGGCTTATCGTGCCTTCTCCCGCTATTACCACAATCTCAAAAGCAGGGCCCGGCAAGGCAAAAATGTTTCCGGGAATTCCGGGAATTACTTCTCTGTTTCCTTTCAGCAGTTTTTTGTAGAGTGGGAATTGTTTGGAAATCTGGATAATGAGGGCCTGGACCTGAATTTTTTGGGAGTGCTTTACGGCATTCAAAGGAGTTATGGCAACGGTTTTGCCTTCGGTCTTGAGGCCGGAGCGGGAAATTATTTCAGAAATCGGATGACCGGGGGTATCGGCCCTGTTTTTAATCTGAGGATCAGTTGGAATCCCTTTCTCAAGAAAAAGCCGAAGGGTCCACCGGGTTTTGAGCAGTAATTGGGTTTACGGTTTTGACATGAAGCCTGCCTGAGGGGGACTGCCCCCTCCCCCATGACCAAGGTACACCCGACCACCGCAAAGCCCTTGCAACTTTATAATATTCAAGGGTTTGCGTGGCATTAGGATCCTGAAGACCCTGGGCCCATACCCCGGTTTAGAAAGGTGGAATCTGATGAAAGACGCCTTCATTGAGGCACTTTCATTAAATAAAACTTAACAAAAGCATTTCCAGGAGAATTAGGCGTATCTTTGCGCGCTTAAAATCAGCACTATGGCTTCGATCAAAAATATTGCCATCATCGCCCACGTCGACCATGGGAAAACGACCCTGGTCGATAAGATTCTTCATTTCTGTGAGCTTTTCAGAGATAATGAACAAACGGGTGATCTTATCCTGGATAATAACGATCTGGAACGGGAACGTGGAATTACCATTGTTTCCAAAAATGTTTCAGTAAACTATAAGGGTACGAAAATCAATATTATCGATACCCCTGGCCACGCCGATTTTGGAGGGGAAGTTGAGCGGGTGCTCAATATGGCGGATGGGGTTTTGCTCCTGGTTGATGCTTTTGAAGGCCCGATGCCACAGACGCGTTTTGTGCTGCAAAAAGCCCTGAGTATGGGATTAAAACCTTGTGTGGTCATCAATAAAGTCGACAAGCCGAACTGTACACCCGAAGAAGTTCACGAACAGGTCTTTGACCTGATGTATGAACTCGGGGCTGAGGAGTGGCAATTAGATTTCCCCACAGTCTATGGCTCTGCCAAAGAGAACTGGATGGGCGACGACTTTGCGAAGCCTACCGGTACGATTGCGCCCCTGCTGGACATGGTACTGGAACATATCCCAACTTTTAAGCCTGAAACCGGGACCACTCAAATGCTGGTAACTTCTCTGGATTTTTCATCCTACACTGGGCGGATTGCCATTGGAAGACTTCAGCGCGGTCACCTGAAGGAAGGTCAGGCAGTTACTCTTGTTAAAAGGGATGGCCGGCAAATGGCTACCCGAATTAAGGAACTCTATACCTTTGAAGGACTTGGCCGCAGCAGGGTTCAGGAACTGCAAACCGGGGATATCGGAGCCCTCGTGGGCCTTGAAGGATTTGATATCGGAGATACGATCGCCGATAAGGAAAACCCTGAGGCATTGGTAACTATCGCCATTGACGAGCCTACCATGAGCATGCTCTTCACAATTAATGACAGCCCTTTTTTCGGACAGGACGGAAAGTTTGTGACGTCCCGGCATATAAAAGAACGCCTGGAAAAAGAGTTGGAAAAGAACCTCGCACTGCGGGTTAAGGAAACGGACAGTGCCGATAAGTTTATGGTCTATGGCCGGGGAGTACTGCATTTGTCAGTGCTGATCGAAACCATGAGGCGAGAAGGATACGAGCTGCAGATAGGACAGCCACAGGTGATTTTAAAACAGATAGACGGGAAACAGTGTGAGCCTATCGAATCCCTTACTATTGATCTTCCGGAAGCAGTTTCCGGGAAGGCCGTAGAGATGGTGGCCATGCGTAAAGGAGAGATGACCAAGATGGAGTCCCGCGGTGATCGCATGCTTTGTGAGTTTCTGATACCTTCACGCGGGATTATAGGACTTCGGAATCAATTGCTGACCGCTACTGCAGGAGAAGCAATTATGGCGCACCGGTTTTTGGAATACCAACCGATGAAAGGAGATGTGCCCCAGCGGCAGAATGGATCCATGGTTTCCATGGAGACCGGAAAGGCGATTCCCTATTCTATTGATAAGCTACAGGAACGCGGGCGCTTCTTTGTCGATCCGGGGGAGGATATTTATGAAGGACAGGTGATCGGTGAGAATTCCAGAGGGGATGATATGGTTATCAATGTAACCAAAACCAAGAAACTGACCAACGTCCGGGCCTCTGGTTCGGATGATAAATCACGTATCGTGCCGGCTATAAAGTTTTCCCTCGAGGAAGCTTTGGAATATATCCAGAAGGATGAATATGTAGAGGTGACTCCGAAACACCTGCGATTGCGTAAAATATTCCTGAAGGAAACTGAGCGCAAGCGTTCAAAGGCTTAGCCGGGCGTATTATCCCAGGTAGAGTTCCGGGTGATTGACCAGGCAGCCCGTAGCGGCTCCGATGATACCGGCGTGATTTTGTAGTCCGGCAGGGATGACTTCCGTTTCGATTTTGATATATTGTTCGTATTCCGGGAAATATTTGGAAGTACCTCCACCGAGGATGATCATATCCGGGTTTACGATAAGCTCTACATATTCAAGGAAGGTATTGAACCGTTTCCCCCATTTTTTCCAGCTGAGCCCTTCGGCCTCTTTGGCGGAGGCTGCAGCCCAGGTTTCAATTTTGTCGTATTTCTTATAGGGGATTTGCCCGAGCTCAAAATTAGGGATTAGCCTTCCATCCAGAAAGGCGCCACTGCCCAGTCCGGTACCTATGGTGATCATCACGATGAAGCCTTTGAGACCTCTTCCAATACCGTAGTTCATAATCGCATATCCTGCCGCATCCGCGTCATTGATGACCGTGAAATCGTTTCCCGAAACTTTTTCAAACAGCTCTTCAATGGAAACGTTCAACCAGGACTTATGAAGATTTCCCGGGGATTTGCAGACTCCTTTTTTGACCACTGAGGGAAAGCCACAACCCACCGGGCCTTTATAATTGAAATGATCTATGATTTGCGCCACTACCTCGGCCATTTCCTCAGGTTTCCGACTCTCCGGGGTTGGAATCCGAAAGCGGTCAGTGAGCATTTCACCGGTTTCCATGTGAATCAATGCTCCTTTGATTCCTGAGCCACCCACATCTATTCCGAGTACTTCCATGTATTGATTTTGCTTTGCAAAGTACTAAAAAAGATCGGGTCTGCAGAGGTCAATTCAGCATCCCTTTTTGATGAAGAAAATCAAAAACAAGCTGGTCTGCAGGAGCCACCAGATTGCGGTCCTGGTATGTGAGCCAAACAATTTCCCGTATTTCCGAAGAAGGTTTCAGGGTGCCTTCATACAGGCCCGTATAGCAACTCAGCCGGACAAGGGTCCCGGGTGGCTGTGCATCTGCCGGGGCCTCGAAAATTCCCAGCAGGCTGATACTGTCTGGTTTCAGAACGACCCCCATTTCTTCCTGGATCTCCCGTGTCAGTGCCTCGAGTTCTTGTTCCTCGGGCATTCGCTTACCCCCTGGAATATAGTAGCGGCTTTTACCTTCGCTTCTGCTGGAGAGTATCTGCCCGTCCTGGAGATGTACCCAACTCACTGCCTCGATAATCTGGTCCGAGGGCTCGATGTAATAGTCGATGGAGTCCAGGGAGTGATTCGGATCGATGAGATCCAGTAACCGGTCAATGGCCCTGCCAAAACCGGTGAGCGTACCACTGCGTTTATTGCGCCCCAAAGCACTGCTGATGGTCTCATCTCTATTTCCAAAAGAATAACCGCCATGCTTAATCCATAGCAGATTCAAAAGATGTTGCATCAGTACATTGCCCAGCTGATCGACTGAGATGGCTATTTTAAGAAAATATTCCCCAAGCCCGCGGAACCCCTTTTTAAAGAGGTTGTGGAAGAAACCATAAATGAGTCCGAATAGCCCCGGTGGTCAAGAGCAGAATAATGGAAATAAAAAAAAGCAGCAACCCGATCAGGGGATGTGTTTTGCGGTCCGGCTGCTCCCTTTTTTTGTGGTAAATCATGGATCAGGTGTACTATCGGAGGGCTTTTTTTTAAGCCACAGGACTCCAGTATTTCTTACTCATGAAGAAAAAGATACAAAGAATACCCGTAATGAGGGCTATTCCACTAAAAACAGAAGCCTGGCTGTATGCGTTAATAAAAGGCAGCAGTACAATGGGCGCAATAAACTGGCCGAGAAACCAGAATGTGGTGAGTTTGCCGATTTCCCTTCCCCTGACTGCCGGAGGGGCCAGCTGCATAACCAGAATGTTCGAATTGGGTATGAGCAGGCCCATGCCCAGTCCCGCGACGACAAGCCCTATTACAATGAGGCCATAGGTTTGTCCCACAGCGATTACTAAAAAGGCCAGAGCCATAAGTCCATAACCTATTGCGAAAATGATTCCATGACTGAACCAGCCTCTTAAACGCGAATAGTTAAAGGAAGATATTGCCGAAGACAAGGTGCTCCCGGCGATGGCAATTCCAATAAGGCTGTTCTTTTCAACACCCAAATCCTTGAGGTAAAAGGGGATTTGGATCGGAAGTATAAAAAAAAGCACCCACATAAGCATGACGTTCAGAAATACCAGCCAAATAATTGGAGGGGATTTTGTGCCCGCCTTTACCGCAGTGTCTGAAATGTCTGAGGGAACCACGGGACTTTCGGGTTCGGGTAAAAAACGGAGCGTGAAAGGGAGTATGGCCAGAGCGAAGAGGTACAGTAAAAAAGGAGTTTCCCATGAAATGTCTGCCATAAAACCACCAAGGGTGATGAACAAGATTCCTGCCACGGACATCACTGCGATTTGCAGCCCTGCGAATTGTTGCCGGGCTTTACCCTGGTAGTAGTCGGCCACAAGGGTAGTGACAATGGTCATGGAAACCCCGACACTAACTCCCAACAAAGCTCTGCCGGCGAGAATGCCGTATATATTGTTCAACCAAAATCCTGAACTTCCGGCAATGGCGTACAAAACAAGGGCTGCCCCAAGTAATTTAAGCCGGCCCGCCCGATCTATGAACGCCCCGGCCAGTGTAGCGGTAAGCGCAATAAAAAGGGCCGGTAGGGACAGGGATAATTTCACCAGGGACGGGCCCCCAGGAAGGTCTTTAAAATGGGCGCTCATGTCCGGCAGACTGGCCGAAATAGTGATCATTGAGGCAATGGTCAGGCTACTGACCAATAACAGACTGGTTTTTACCTTCGAGGAATTCGGATCCATAGGGGTGGGTGCTGTAGCGTAAATAGTATCAGCGATTGCCCTATACCATCTGACCCTTCATCAGTTTAGGGAGCATTTCTTTAAAATTTTCTTTTTTATTCAGATGGGGCAGGGGTTCGGAGGGCTCCGGAACTCCGAGGAATTCACAAAGGGGTTTCCAGCCGTCCCGAACATCGTAAACCAGCAGTTTATCCTCAGGCACCGTATTTTTGACTTCTTCGATGTGGGCATCCCACCGGGCCTGCGCATAGGACTTATCCTGAAAACGACCTTCGAATTCTCCCGCAAAAAATATTTTTTTAAAAAATTTGATACAACTGACTACTTTCCGGGCCCGGGAACTGGTGAGCAATTTCCCCATCATTTTGATCTTTTCTCCAGGGGTTTGCGGTCCGGCTGTAAAGACGGTGTTCGTGACACTTTTATACCAGGATTCAAAATCGCGGATGGTGAGGATCACTTTGGCATCCGGATATTGATTCATGTGTTCCTTATACCAGGGATAACCTGGGAAGTCCACAGTCCCGTCGAAATCCCGGTAAAGGGATTCCCAATCTGTCGTTCCTGTCTCATCGAGGGTTTTCCAATAGGTAAGCATGTCCGGATTTACAAGTAATTCCTTCATGTGATAGACCCGTTTGAATCCGAGTGTTTCCAAAGATCTTTTCAGGGTGGTCGTGCCGGTTCTTGGGAATCCGGCGCCGATGATTTTTATGGACATAATTGAGGGTTGTTTGGTGTATTGGAATTTGTGTATGCGTTAAAGGAAGTGTTTATTGGCCCTGCCCGTCCTTTGGAGGGGGGGGTGGCATTTTAAAAGGTTTTGGTTGGGGGCTTACAGGCCCGAGGTCTTTTCCGGGAAAGGCAGGAAAATCAGGAGGTAACAAAGTGCTTCTGAAAACATTAAAAATGAACGGCCCCACTGGCTGGGGAAACGTTCCATCAGGGAGCTTATAGTCATATACATAGGGTTGCCAGTATTCCCAAACAATTTCTTTTTCGGGGGTTACTTCAAAGAACCTCCCGCTCATGCCCTGGGTAATGAGCGTATTGCCATTCCCCAGGCGCTGGGCTCCTGAAATAAATGCAGAATAAAAAGAATAAGTGTCCGGTGCGGTATAGCTCCAGGCCGGTTCCGCCGGTCCAAAGGCTCCATTTTCCGCAAGGATATACTGACCCTGCGCATCGGTAGGGGGAGCCCATTCATATACTGCGCTGTAATTCCCCATGTCTCCGACGGAAAGGACTACTTCCGGCATTTTAGCGGCTTCCATGGCGGCCCACATATTGGGAAACTTACTGTCCGGGTTGTGGATATCGTTATTGAAAACCATAAGGTGTCCGCCCCCGGGATAGGTTTTTGGGATCCACTTTACATCGTGTTGGGCAAACAGTTTTTGGTCTTTTTCAGATCCCCGGCCGTAATTTACCGGGTTCCCCCATCGGTAGAGCAGGTCGCCGCCATGGCCCCAACGGCCACCGCTGCTGCCCCGTGCTTCTTCCGTGGTGGTGCTGTGGTCGATGATGTAAACCTCATTGAACCCAGGCGAGCTGAAGGCGATCTGGTCATTTTCGGCCGAATAGGAAACCGCATTGACATGGGTGAGGTCTGCTCCTGCGTTGTCCACGGTGGCGTTGGAGGTTGTCATTCCCAATTTGATCATTTGGGCAACCTGGTCTGACTGTTCCTCCGTCATTAAACCCCCGGCCTCCGCACTCGTACTATTGATGTTAATTTTTCTAGGGTTTTCTGAGACCACTCCAAAATGGTCCCCTGAAGGATCCAAATCCTGTATCATGTGATCCCGCATACGCCACTCCCATACAATTTCCCCTCCTTCGGGTTTGTCGGGCCTGATCTCTATGATCTTGTCCAGCCAGATCCCTGCTTTTGGGATCAGATCCGGGTCTTTTCCGGCTGTTGCCGCTTCTTCGGCAGAAAGGGCATCATAGGAGATCGCCAGGATATTCCCGTTGGGTAGGATCTCAATGTCGTGGTGGATGAGTTCCTTTTCGTTGTAATATTTGAAATCCCAGACCATGTTGCCTTCCCAGTCGTATTCCCGGATCCGACCGGCCTGCCCACCGGCGGCAAAGGTGGGGAAATCCTCATCCCGCTCGAGGCGCACCAGGTGGCCGTTGGGCAACAGGTAGGAGTTCATGGAATTCAAATTGGATTCCCAGGTATGCACAACCTGCCCTTCCTTGTCAATTAGGAAGGTTAATGTGCTGGAGGGGGGTTCAAAGAGCACATAGCCCTCCGTGTCAGCATCTGTGTTGACGACGACCCCTCTCTCAATACCGTGTCCGGCAAGGCTCCGTGTGTCTTCAGGGTTCCAGTCGCGGACTCTGGCTTCTTCTTTTTTGGGTTTTTGGTCTGCGGGTTCTTGTTTGCAGGAGGCAGAAAAAAGGATAAGAGCGCAGAGAGCGCCCCTGAAAAGGTTGTTCATGTCTGTATAGAAGGTTGGTTCCGATTCGACTGAGGCGATTTTCGACACAGCTTTGCGGTTGCGAATGAATGTACAAAAAAAAGCGACTGAATGTGTTCTGGACCTAGCCCGCTTTTTGAATCACTTCAAAAACTTTGTTCCCATCACATTTGAGTGTTTTGGAAGGATACTTCAGGATGAGCGCATAATCGTGGGTAGCCATCAGGATGGTTCTTCCCGTTTTATTGATTTCCTGCAGTACCTTCATCACTTCCACACTGGTTTGCGGATCGAGGTTTCCGGTGGGCTCATCGGCCAGTATCAATTCAGGGTCATTAAGCAGTGCCCGGGCTATGGCAATACGCTGTTGCTCGCCCCCTGAAAGCTCATGGGGAAATTTAAAACCTTTTGTTTTCATTCCTACCTTATCCAGGACTTCTTCAATCCGGGTGGTCATTTTAGCGGTATCCTTCCATCCGGTGGCCTTGAGCACAAACTGCAGGTTATTGTGGATGTTGCGATCCGGCAATAATTTGAAATCCTGAAAGACGATCCCGAGCTTACGCCTTAAATGCGGGATGTCCTTTTCGGGAAGGGTTTTTAGGTTAAATCCCACAATGCGGCCGTGGCCCTCTTTAAGGGGCAGGTCTGCATAGAGCGTTTTCATAAAACTACTCTTCCCACTCCCCGTTTTACCGATCAGGTACACGAATTCTCCGGGTTTCACCTCCAGGCTAATATCGTTCAGCACCATATTGTCCTGTTGGAAAACGGCAACATCTTTTAATGAGAGTACGGGTTCGGTCATTGTCTTGATTGTTGATATAAAAGTAAAAAGTTCCATCGGATAGAACAGCAATCCGAGGCAAAATTCCTTTATTTCATTTTTATCTACATACTTGTATACGGGAATCACCGTTATTAATGGAAATTCGGTTGTCCCAAGAGAACACTATGGAAAAACCTTATATCGCCCTTGCGGCTATGCTGCTGGCCACCGCCTTTGGCTTTGCCCAGGAAACGGCTGTTTTTACGCATGATGAATCGCCCTATCAACAGGCATTCAATTTATATCGAAACAAACAGTACCAGGCATCTCAAACGCTTTTTGAATCTGTATTGGCCACGAGCTCAGACGAGCAAACCCGGGCCAACAGTGCCTATTATATTGCCAACGCAGCGGTTCGCCTGAATCAGGTGGGGGCGGATAGGCTCATGGAGGATTTCGTTGAAAAATATCCTACATCTACCAAAAGAAATTCAGCCTTTATGGACGTGGGGGATTATTATTTTGAAAACGGCCGGTATCCCTATGCTCTGAAATGGTACGAAAAGGCCGATTCCGGATCCCTGAACCGCACTGACAAGGAGCGATTTGATTTTCGAAAGGGGTATGCCCTTTTTAATTCGAACAAACCCGACGAGGCGGAACCCTATTTTCAACGGGTGAGCAATTCACCACAATACGGTTCTCAGGCCAAGTACTATCTGGGCTATATCGCCTATCAGCAAGATGATTATCAGGAGGCGAATGAGCGCTTCGATCAGATTGCGGATCAGGAAGTATTACAGGAAAAGCTGTCCTATTACCAGGCGGACATGAATTTTAAACTCGGCAATTTTACAGAAGCCATCACCCAGGCCGAGCAACAATTAGCAAAAGCAAACCGGCGGGAGGTCTCCGAGCTCAATAAAATCATAGGGGAGAGTTACTTCAACCTGCAACAATACGAGGCGGCCGTGCCTTATTTGGAACAGTATCAGGGTAAGGGGGGCAAATGGAGCAATACGGATTACTATCAGTTGGGATACGCCTATTACAAGCAAGGAGATTATGCCAATGCCATCGGGCAGTTTAACAGAATTGTCGATGGTGTAGATTTTGTGGCTCAGAACGCCTATTACCATCTGGCCGAATGCTATCTGAAGCTCGATAAAAAACCCGAAGCCCTCAATGCTTTTCGCAATGCTTCCCAAATGGAATTTGATGCGGAAATCCAAAAGGATGCCTACCTGAATTACGCCCGTTTGAGCTATGAGCAGGGCAACGCTTATGAATCTGTTTCCGAAGTGCTCCAGGGGTATCTCAAGCGGTATCCGGGGGACGAGTATGAAGCGGAACTGAAAAAATTACTCATCGACTCCTATCTGACCAATAAAGATTTCGAGGGTGCCCTGGCACTTTTGGAGGAGAAAGAGTCCTTTGCCAGCCCTGAGACGTATCAGAAAGTTGCCTTTTACAGGGGGGTGGAGCTGTTTCTGGAGGAAAAGTACAGCGAGGCCTACAATCTTTTTGAAAAGTCACTAAACCGGGGGGCGGAGCCTGTATTCGAAGCCCGGGCGCGGTACTGGAAGGCGGAAGCGGCCTTTGAGATGGAGCGTTTTGACCAGGCCCTGACAGATTACACCCAGTTTGAGCAGTTGCCTGCAGCCCGGGAATTAGAAGTTTACAAAGGGTTGGACTATCAGATAGGGTACACCTACTTTCAGCTAAAAGATTACGGGAATGCCGCCCGCTATTTTGAGAAATTTACACAAGGGAGTGGTGCGGGGGCTCAAAAGACAGATGCCTTGCTGCGCCTGGGGGATAGTTACTTTGTCAACAGTTCGTATAGCCAGGCCATTACGGCCTACGATCAGGCGCAACGTTCCGGAAGCCCGGACGCCGACTATGCCGATTTTCAGAAAGCGCTTTCTCTGGGGTTCCTGGGGAGGGAAGGGGAGAAGCAGTCGGCTCTCAATGCGCTGATTGGGAGTTATCCTGAATCTACACTAAAGGATGATGCCCTGTTGGAGCTTGGAAACTCCTACGTGCAGGAAGGACGTAATGCACAAGCGATCGAAACGTATGACCGCCTGCTCAAAGATTACCGCATGAGTTCTCTGGTGCCCACGGCAATGATGCGTAAAGGCCTCGTATACTACAACGGGGGGGATAACCAGAAGGCACTTGAGGTTTTTAAGAAGGTTGCCAGCGATTATCCGGAGAGCGATCAGGCCGTACAGGCCGTACAGACCGCTAAACTCATCTATGTGGATATGGGTGAAGTAGATGCGTATGCCCAATGGGTTCGCGGTTTGGACTATGTGGAGGTGAGCGATCAGGAACTCGAAGCCGCTTCCTATGAGGCTGCGGAAAGACAGTTTCTGGAAGGAAATACAGACAGGGCCGAAAAGGCCTTTGCCTCATATCTCAAACAATTTCCCAATGGGAGTCGGAATATAGAAGCGCGCTTTCGTTTGGCCTCCATTTATTTTGCCGGGGGGGAGCCGGAGAAAGCCCTGGATTATTTTAAAACGGTTGCGGAATCCGGGAGCGGAGAAATGGCAGAGCAATCCCTTACCCGGGTATGTGAAATCCTGATTTCACAGGACGGATATTCACAAGTACTGCCTTATTTGCAGCGCCTTGAAAGCGTGGCCGATATTCCACAGAACCGCACCTATGCGCAATCAAATTTGATGAAGGCATACTATGAGAATGAGCAGTATACCCAGGTGCAGGAGTACGCTCAGAAGGTGCTCCAGAACCCATCCCTGGATGAGCGAATTCGTTCAGATGCGCGTCTTATGACGGCCCGGGCGGCCCTTAAAACCGGCGATTCTGCTGGCGCACGAGCGGGGTACGCTGAGGTTTTGGAAACCGGAGGGCGGGAAGCCAGGGCTGAAGCCCTGTATTATAAGGCAGTTTTTACACGCCAGGATGGAGATCCGGAAGGATCAAACACGGCCCTGCAGGAACTGGTTCGGGATTACGCAACTTACCGCGAATGGGGCGGAAAGGGACTTATCCTTATGGCCTTGAATTTCGATGACCTGGGGGATGTATTTCAAGCTACTTACATCCTCGAGAGTGTCGTGACTAATTTTGAGCAATATCCTGAAATTACAGGCGAGGCGGGGCGGGAACTCGCTAAAATTAAAAGTCGGGAAGCCACCCGAAACGCCTCTGTGAAACCCGAAGGTAATTAAAGAAGCACGCCGGATATGAAAATGACGAGAATCTTACTTTTAAGCCTGATGCTCATTCCCATCGGTATTTTGAACGCTCAGGAAAAAGACCTTGGAACGGAGACGGTTACTGTGGTGCGATCCTATCGCCCTACGGTATCCGAGGCCTATAAGATCAGGCCTGTGCCTGGTATTAATGATAGTATTGTGGCGCGTAAAATGCCCATTCAATACAGTATTTTTTCAGTACCTGTGGCTTCAACTTTTGTGCCCGCAAAGGGGCAGGCGGCCACTGTAGATAAAACTGAGCGGGAGCAGTTGTTCAATACCTATGCCTCTTTTGGATTGGGGAACTACACCAACGCCCTGGCTGATTTTTACACCAGTCTGGATTACGATCGGGGAAAGCAGCTTCTCGACCTGGGTTTTAATCACTTTTCATCCCGGGGGGATATTGACGAAACATTCCTGAATACCGATTTTTACAATACCGATTTGGACGTGACCTATGCCCGGCGCGAAAGGGAATGGGACTGGAATCTGGGGGCTGGTGTTTCTCATAGAAAATACAATTGGTATGGACTTCCAGAAGATATCTCAGAAACGGATATCCCGGGCTCGATAGACGAAGCTCAAAATTATTTTATGGCCGAACTCAAAGGCGGCGTGCATCTTACCAATAGTTTTCTCAAAGAGGGAGGAGTCCTCATCCGGGGCTTTTGGGACGCTGCGGGTAGCGGAGAACAGCGCATAGCCCTAAATGGCGATCTGGAACTCCCGATTACCCAAGAGACCTTTACCCTGGGCATTCATGTGGATTATGTTGGGGGGGAGTTTGATAACGGTCCGCTGACTCAGTTACAATCAGAACCCGGAATTACCTACAGCTTTCTGCAGACCGGAATCCAACCCGGAGTGGTCTTGCTTCGCGACGACCTGAAGTTGGAACTGGCTGCCAAAATTGTTTTGGGTTTTGATACTGAAAATAACGAAACAGACTTTTATATCTATCCGGCTGTCAACGCCTCGTACGTCCTATCAGAGGAGATGGCCATTGCCTACGCCGGTGTGGAGGGCGGACTGGTTCAGAACTCCTATTATGATTTCAGCGTTCAGAATCCGTTTGTTTCCCCAACACTTATGGTGATGCCCACAGACAGACAGTATGAGGCCTATCTGGGGATTCGGGGTCAGCTGCTGCCGGAACTCACATATAATCTGAAGGGGATATACCGGGCAGAGAATTTTTTACCCCTTTTTCTGCTCAACCCTGAAAATGATTCCCGCACAGACGAGAAGGGCTATTATTACGGGAATTCCTTCCGTGTGTTCTACGACGATGTGAAAACCCTTGGGCTGTTTGCGGAATTGGAGCTTTCAGTAAACCGGAATTTCACATTAGGGGTCAATGCCACTGTCAATGACTACAGTACCGAGACCGGAAATCCGGCCTGGAACCTGCCGAATCTGGAGGCTTCCCTCTTTATGGACTATCAGATCGGGTCGGACTGGTATTTTGGGGCAAGCCTATTTTATGTGGGGGAACGGGAAGATCTGGCTTCGGTTACTGGAGTGGGTATTCCCCCGGAGGCCTTCCCTTCTCAGATTCGCAATCTTGAGGGTTTTTTTGATGCCAATCTTCACCTGGGCTATCACCTGAATACAAGAATGACTCTTTTTGCACGTGCGAGTAATCTGGCGAATAATTCGTATCAGCGCTGGGCAAACTTCAGGGTGCAGGGGCTGCAAGTGCTGGTAGGGGCGAGTTATAAATTTGATCTATAAGGGTCCCTTTTGGGATCCCCGTTCGCGCGATCTGTCTATTTTAGGCAACATTTGATCGAGGGAGGGCTCAGGAATTAGGTGAATTTTGGACATTTATAGTACCTTGAAGGTTCAAAAGACAGTGAAATGTCCCTGAAAAGTTGTTTTCTTAGTATTCTTTGCGCTTCTTTAAGTGGCTTCCCGCTGATGGTATTGGGACAAAATATGGTGCCAAATCCGGGTTTTGAAACCTTTAATGCATGCCCCCGACATCTGGGAAATTTGCATCAGGATGTGGCAGAATGGACCACGCCCACATCAGGTACCACCGACTATTTCCATATGTGCAGCTTTCATATGGGAACCCCTGAGAATTTTAATGGGGTACAACGCACTGTCGAAGGAGAAGGGTATGCAGGTTTTTATGCGTATGCCCCCGACGACTACAGGGAATACCTGCAGGTGCGCCTGAAGTCTCCGCTTACGGCGGGTGCTGAGTACAGATTGTCTTTCTATGTAAGTCTGGCAGAGCGCTCTGATTATGCCATACGCGATTTCGGTATTCTTTTTAGCAATAATCCTCTTGAGATAGATACTAAAAAAAATATTTCGAAGGCCAAACGCTATGAAATTCCCGAGAATACATATCACTATCTGGAGACTCCGGCTGGAGATTTTATTTCGGATACCTCCGACTGGAGCCGGGTAGAAGCCCGATTTGAGGCCGATGGTACTGAAGAATATCTCATTCTTGGAAATTTCAGAACCAATAGGCAAACCCGCACCTCCTTTACCGGAAGAAGCTCGAATAAGGGTGCGTATTACTATATAGACAAGGTCGCTCTTTTAAAGCAAAAGCCCCAATTGGCCATGGCACAGGCTCCTTCTGGGAGCCCGGCGGGCACATACGCCCTGGACAGTCTTCAGGTTTTTCAATCCCTTCTGTTTGAGTTCGACACCCATAGCCTCTCCGGCCCCGGGCGTGAAGAATTAGAGGAACTCTTTGCGTTTTTAAGTCGGGATTCAGACCTGCAGTTGCATCTGGCGGGGCATACAGATGGGAAGGGCAGAGCGGATTACAATCAACTCCTTTCTGAAAAGCGCTGCCTGGCGGTGGCCCGGTATCTTGAAAATCTGGGCATCTCGTCAGGAAGGATTCAGTGGCTTGGTTTCGGTTCCTCCAGACCGGTTGCCTCAAATGATACCGAAGCCGGACGTAGCCAGAACCGTCGGGTGGAATTTCTCATTCGCAAAACGCGCAAACCCGCACCGGACTCCGAAAAGTAGATTTTAAAATTAAGGGCGAAATGCCCTGTTTTTAAGTGGAATTCAAATTTCGCTGAGACAGATAATCTGAGTTTGAAACAAAAAAAACCGGCTCTGGAGCCGGTTTTTTTTGTTTTATCTGCAAGCTTACATCATTACAGGTACTTCAACCCGGGTGGTTCCCCAACCCATAACCATATGTGCACCACTGCCGACTTCTTTAAAGGCGATCGAAAAGGCATCCAGGGATTCGCCAGCGGAACTTGAAGGAACCGTTGTACGAACTACATCTGCTGCTTCATCATAACTATATGCACCCCATTGATTCAGATTTTTATTCAGGATGACCGTCCATTCTTTTTCCCCGGGAATAGTAAAAAGGGAATAGGTTCCGGCCTTTACAGCCTGTCCTCCGAAGGTGGCGTCTTTGTAGAAAGTGATTTCAGGAGCTTCATTGGCCCCGGTACGCCATACTTTTCCGGCGGGAGCAAGATCCCCAAGAGAGCGTCCTTTTAGTTGTGGTCTTCCATAGACAATGCGTACGGCTTTATCGGATACTTTGTAACTGGAGGGAAAGCTCGCCATATCCATGGGACTCTTATCCAGACCGCTGAATTCCTGGGCGTTAGTAGTTGTCGAAAAAACAAGGGCCAGAACAAAAAGTGAAAGTGTAAAGTATTTTTTCATTAGAAAGGTTTTTTTAGATGGCTAAAACTACATCGTTTTTAAAGAGGCGGGTTTTAAAAACTCGTTAAAATTTCCAGGTCTTACAAATCCTTCTTCTTTATAGGGTATAGAGAAAAAAGGATTCTTATTTAACTTGAAAAGACGAATAAAAGTATCGAAATGTAATCAATAATCAGTTTTTAGTTTTAAATGAAAATGATTAAATGCATTTTTGAATCCCAATAATAAACCTATGTGTGGAATAGTTTGTGCTTTTGATCTTAAACAACCCGCCTCTGCTTTGCGGCCCCAATTGCTGGAGATGTCCGGTAAGTTGCGCCACAGAGGTCCGGACTGGAATGGTATTTTTGCTTCGGAAAAGGCCATTCTAACCCATGAACGACTGGCTATTGTAGACCCGGCTTCGGGACGTCAACCCATTTTAAGTGCCGACGGTCAGTTGATTCTGGCGGCAAACGGGGAAATTTACAACCACAGGGAACTCCGAAAAGGACTTGAAAAGTCCTACGATTTTCAAACCCGATCTGACTGTGAAGTCATCCTGGCCCTCTATGAAAAAGAAGGCACGGGCTTTTTGGATACCCTTAACGGGATCTTTGGATTTGCACTTTACGATCTTAAAAACGACCGGTATTTTATAGCCCGCGATCATATGGGGATTATTCCGCTTTATATGGGCTGGGATAAAGACGGTACGTTCTACGTGGCTTCGGAACTCAAGGCTTTAGAAGGTATTTGTGTACAAATAGAACCCTTTCCTCCCGGACATTTTATGAGTAGTGAAACACAGGGACTCCAAAAATGGTATTCCAGGGAATGGATGCAATACGAGGCGGTAGCGGATAATGCAACGGATATAGCCGCCCTTCGTCAGGGTTTGGAGCAGGCCGTGCACCGTCAGCTAATGTCGGACGTGCCCTACGGGGTGTTGCTTTCCGGAGGGCTGGACTCTTCAATAACCTCGGCTATCGCAAAAAAATATGCAGCTATGCGCATTGAGGCGGACGATGCCACGGAAGCCTGGTGGCCTCGGCTGCATTCTTTTTCGGTAGGCCTCGAGGGCTCTCCTGATTTGGAAGCGGCCAGAAAAGTAGCAGAGCATATTGGTACGGTGCACCATGAAGTAAAATTTACCATTCAGGAGGGTCTGGATGCGATCCGGGATGTGATCTACCATCTGGAAACTTATGACATTACCACGGTTCGGGCCTCTACGCCCATGTATCTGATGGCCCGGGTTATCAAATCGATGGGTATAAAAATGGTCCTTTCCGGAGAAGGTGCGGATGAACTTTTCGGGGGATACCTATATTTTCACAAAGCCCCGGATCCCCGGGCGTTTCATGAGGAAACGGTGCGTAAACTGGACAAATTACATCTATACGACTGCCTCAGAGCAAACAAGTCTTTGGCCGCCTGGGGGATTGAAGGCAGGGTACCCTTTCTCGACAAGGAGTTTATGGACATCGCAATGCGTCTGAACCCGAAAGACAAAATGATTGGAAAGGGCCGGATGGAGAAATGGGTACTGAGAAAAGCTTTTGAAGAAGACTTGCCGGAATCCGTAGCCTGGAGGCAGAAAGAACAGTTTTCGGATGGTGTGGGATACAGTTGGATCGATACCCTTAAAGAAACCGTCGATAAGGAAATTACAACGGAGCAACTCACGCATGCCCGGTATCGCTTTCCCATTCAGACTCCGACCACCAAAGAAGAGTACTTTTATCGCGAGATTTTTGAGTCGCACTTCCCCAGTGATGCGGCGGCAAGATGTGTCCCTCAGGAGCCCTCTGTGGCCTGCAGTACCCGAACTGCCTTAGAATGGGACGAGGCCTTTAAAAACATGAATGATCCTTCAGGCAGGGCAGTGGCCCGCGTGCATGACAAGGCCTATGTAAAATAGGCTGGCGCATTCCAAAACGCCCCCGGCTTATGCCCGTATTTGCAGACGCCGTGTTCCGGATCTCTGGAAAAGGTAGTCCGAAGCGCTAAACCAGCAGGGCGTAGACTAAGAAAGCGAAGAGGCTGATGACCACGGGAGCTATGAGCCCCATGGAAATCCCACCCAGGCGAAAGTCTTTTTGTTCCAGTTTTCCCGTGCTGTAAGCAATGGCATTGGGGGGGGTTGAAATGGGGAGGAACAATGCCGTGGATGCGCTCAGGCCGATAACAATAGGAAGGACGAAGGGATTATCAAAGGTGAGAATAATTCCCACAGGTATGAGAATCGTCGCCGTCGCCGTATTACTCATAATATTCGACATTACGATGGTCAGAAACCCGAAGCCGAGTACCATGGCATAGAAATTCATATCGAACTCCTGAATTTTTTCCACATAGATATCAGCCAGGCCAGTTTCTTTTATGGCGAGACCCAGGGCCAACCCGCCGGCTACCAGCATCAAGGTGTCCCAGGGGAGCTGGCGCACATCATCTCCATTAATAATGCCTGACATGGTCAGTAGTATTATCGGGAGCAGGGAGACTACCGAGGCGGGAATGCCGTGAAGATCTTCGGTAAGCCATAAGAGTAAGGTAAGGCCCATGACCCCAAGGACAATCCTTTTTTTGATGCGTTCAAACCTGTAATTGACGTCCGTGACCCCGGATTCATCGAAGGAGAGGTCTATATGCATCTCCCGTTGCCCTGGAATGTATTTTCGGGTAAGCAATACCCAAAAAACCAGTGTCAGAACAATAGCCAGCGGAAAACCGACAAGCATCCATTCGAGGAATCCCACATCCACCCCGTGATTATTGAGAGCCTCAACCGCAATGGCATTGGGGGGAGAACCGATCAGCGTTCCCATGCCGCCCAGTGATGCCGCTCCGGAAATTCCCAGCAGGGAAGCCTTTGAAAAGGGGGCATCGTCTTCCAGTGTATTGATAAAAGGCATGACCGAGGCGATCATCATAGCCGCCGTCGCCGTGTTGGACATAATCATAGAGAAAACGGCAGTGGTAAGCATGATCCCAAGGAGTATGTATTTAGGCCTGCGTCCGAACTTTGCAATGGACATTCTGAAAACTTCTTTGTCCAAACCGGTCTTGGCCATTGCTTCTGCCATAAAGAAACCCCCGAGCATAAGCCAGATCACACTGCTGGACCAGGAATTGACATATTCGATGTAGTAGGACTGCACATTTTCGGGATCAATCTTTGAATAATAGCTGTTCATGGCAAAGATGAGAAACCCGAAAACCAAAAGACCTACAGCAAAGGGTGGGATGGCCTCAGTAACCCAAAGGCCGACGGCCAGGAATAACAGGAAAAGCACATAGAGTTGTGCCTGATTCATCACAGGTTCATACAGGGCGTAGGACAGGCCAAAAGCCAGAATTACCGTGATCAGAAAGTAGATGATCTTACTTTGAATATCGACCACCTTTTGCATTTGGGGCAATAATTTCAGGGAAGCGGTTCTGGAATCGGCCATCCGGGATGGGGTATAGGGTTTAAAAAGGACAAAGGTATGGGGAACACAATTTTCAGAAGCTAATAATTATCACTTTTCAATATAAAACTGTGGTTTATAAGAAGCCGCTATTGTTGTTAAATTGTTGATAACTTCGACGCATTGGATGGGTGTAAAAGGCCTGTTTTACGGGCTATTCCGTATATTTGTAGGATTGTAAAATTACAAGTTAAACTTCCTAAAAACAGGTATGAGCGAAGAAGAAAATAACAAGGCCTATTCCGCGGATAGTATTCAGGCACTGGAGGGGATCGAACATGTTAGAATGCGCCCTTCAATGTACATTGGAGATGTTGGGGTGCGCGGGTTGCACCACCTGGTTTATGAGGTGGTGGACAACTCTATCGATGAGGCCATGGGAGGCTATTGCGATAACATTCATATTACAATAAACGAGGATAATTCCGTAACCGTCGGGGACAATGGAAGGGGAATTCCTGTGGGGCTGCATAAAAAGGAGGGAGTTTCCGCTCTTGAAGTGGTAATGACCAAAATTGGAGCCGGAGGAAAATTTGACAAAGATTCCTATAAAGTCTCCGGAGGATTACACGGGGTGGGTGTTTCCGTAGTGAATGCCCTTTCCGACAACCTGAAAGCCACCGTTTACCGGGAAGGTAAAGTTTGGGAGCAGGAATACGAGCGGGGTAAGGCCATGTATCCTGTGAAGAGCACGGGAGACTCCAATAAGACGGGGACTTTAGTGACCTTCCATCCGGATGATAAGATTTTTCAGCAAACCATTGAATTTAGCTATGATACCCTGGCTAATCGGATGCGGGAGCTGTCCTACCTCAATAAAGGTATCACGCTCTCTATCACAGACCGCCGTACAAAGGATAAGGATGGGAATTTTAGATCAGATACCTTTAAGTCTGAAGAGGGGTTAAAGGAATTTATACGGTTTCTGGACGGGAACCGCGAACCGCTCATTCAGAATGTCATCTCAATGGAGGGTGAGAAAAATGATATTCCGGTGGAGGTAGCTATGATTTACAACTCTTCCTACACGGAGAATCTGCATTCCTATGTGAATAATATCAACACCCATGAAGGGGGAACACACCTTTCCGGTTTCCGAAGAGGTCTGACCACTACGCTTAAGAAGTATGCGGACAATTCCGGTATGCTGGACAAGGTGAAGTTTGAAGTCGCCGGGGATGATTTCCGGGAAGGTCTTACGGCAATTGTCTCTGTTAAAGTGGCGGAGCCGCAGTTTGAAGGACAGACCAAAACCAAACTCGGCAACCGCGAAGTATCTGCTGCCGTGAGTCAGTCAGTTTCAGAAATGCTCACCAACTATCTGGAGGAGCATCCGGACGATGCGAAAGTGATTGTTCAGAAGGTGATTCTTGCCGCTCAGGCGCGACATGCGGCTGCCAAGGCCCGGGAAATGGTGCAGCGTAAAAACCCAATGTCCGGAGGAGGGCTCCCCGGAAAACTAGCGGATTGCTCCGAGCAGGACCCTACAAAGTGCGAAATCTTCCTTGTCGAGGGAGATTCGGCCGGGGGAACGGCTAAAATGGGGCGCGACCGAAACATACAGGCTATCCTTCCCCTGAGAGGAAAAATTCTCAACGTAGAGAAGGCTATGCAACACAAGGTCTTTGAAAACGAGGAGATCAAGAACATCTATACGGCTCTTGGGGTCACCATTGGAACGGAAGAGGACAGTAAGGCCCTTAACCTGGAAAAATTGAGGTACCACAAAGTGGTTATTATGTGTGATGCCGACGTGGATGGAAGTCATATCGAGACCCTCATCCTCACCTTTTTCTTCCGGTATATGCGGGAGCTGATTGAAGGCGGGCATGTTTATATTGCGACACCTCCGCTTTATTTGGTGAAGAAGGGTAGTAAGAAACGCTACGCCTGGAATGATAAGGAACGAGATATCATAGCTACAGAATTTGGGAATTCGGGAGTGGGAATACAGCGGTATAAAGGTCTTGGTGAGATGAATGCGGAACAACTTTGGGATACTACTATGAATCCCGGTTACAGAACACTTCGACAGGTGACTATTGACAATGCCACAGAGTCTGACCGGATTTTTTCCATGCTTATGGGAGATGAGGTCCCTCCCAGAAGGGAATTTATCGAACAGAACGCGGTGTATGCGAATATCGATGCCTAAGAGGCAGTAAGCACAAAAAAAAACCCGGCCATAAAGCCGGGTTTTTTATGTTTAAAAATGAAAACAGCTGTGTAGGGACAGCTGTTTTCGCACTTGAGGGTATTAAAAAAAAACAGGAACTATTCGCGATATGCCAGGACGTTCCCCTGCAGATCCATCAACAGGTTACCCTCCTGGTTTTGTTTTATTTTAACGACATTCTTTAATTTCTTCAGTCCGGGATAATGAATGGTGTAAACCTCACCATAGGCTTCCCACTGAAAATCGGTTTCTACCAGAAGTTCCTCACTCTGGTAGCGGTTGTAACGCCCCATATAGGCATCATTGAAAATCCATTCTTCCCGTTCCATAGTTTTGGAACCGCTGTCTTTGGAGGCCTGGGTTTGAATCCATATACCAATAACAGGATCATTATTTTCGGGAATTTTGGAACAACTGCCAACGGCAAAAATCGCCAGCAGGAAAACGAGGGAACGGATTGTGTGCATAGTGTAGGTTTATCAGATTTGTGTTTTAACCCAACGGGAGGGCGAATCCGGGTATTGTTATTTTTCGATGTACCGTCGTCCAAAGACCGGTTATTTCGACCAACAGCGCATTTCTTTAACAAATGCTGTTTTTTTTCCTTTTCAAACACACTGGTTTTTGAGGTGGACAAAGGCCGTGGCTTTCCCGGAATTTCCCTATTTTTGAACCTCTTGAAAACCCCATAAAATCAAAGTGTATGAAAATTACAATAGTAGGAGCCGGAGCTGTGGGAGCGAGCTGTGCGGATTATATTGCGAGTAAAAATTTTGCTTCAGAAGTCGTTGTCCTCGACATTAAAGAAGGCGTCGCTGAAGGGAAGGCTATGGATCTGATGCAATGTGCCTCACTCAATGGCTTCGATACGCGTATTACGGGATCGACTAACGATTATTCTAAAACTGCCAACAGCGACATCGCGGTAATAACTTCAGGTATTCCCCGAAAGCCCGGTATGACGCGTGAAGAATTAATTGGAATAAACGCCGGGATTGTGAAATCGGTGGCCGCCAGTCTTCTGCAACATTCTCCCGAGGTCATCCTGATTGTGGTCAGCAATCCTATGGATACTATGACGTATTTGGTTCATAAAAGTACCGGCCTTCCCAAAAACCGAATTATCGGAATGGGAGGCGCACTGGATAGTGCCCGGTTCAAATACCGACTTGCCGAAGCGCTTGAAGCACCAATTTCCGATGTTGACGGGATGGTCATCGGAGGGCATAGCGATACCGGAATGGTTCCTCTTACCAGGCATGCCACCCGTAACAGTATAAAGGTGTCTGAGTTTCTCTCCGAAGACCGATTGCAACAAGTAGCCGAAGACACGAAAGTCGGTGGAGCCACCCTGACCAAATTATTGGGAACCAGCGCGTGGTACGCCCCCGGAGCTGCCGTTTCCGGGCTGGTTCAGGCTATTGCCTGCGATCAGAAGAAGATCTTCCCATGCTCTACGCTGCTTGAGGGAGAATATGGATTGCATGATTTGTGTATTGGTGTTCCCGTAGTACTGGGCCGGAACGGAATCGAAAAAATTGTGTCTATTGAATTGAATGAGGCCGAAAAAGCCAAAATGAAGGAAAGTGCAGCCGGGGTTTCTGCAACCAACGGCTTGCTGGACGTTTAAGAGCTGTTCAAATGTTTTTATTTAAAAAGGCATCTCATCATGAGATGCCTTTTCGGTTTTCTAATCTACCGGATTCACGGGTGTGAATAGCCGGGTGGTATACACTTACAAATCAATTGTTTTTATTGGCAGTTCCTAGTGGAAATGATATATTTGCACGCTGTTTACAACACCATCAAAAATACAGTTAACCTCTTAACTCATGCAGAATAAAGGACTTATAAAGCTCTTCGCCCTGTTGTTCGGGCTGGTGAGTATCTATCAGCTTTCCTATACTTTTATCACTTCTAAGATTGAAAGCGACGCAGAAGCCTATGCATCGGCCACGGTTTCTCCGGATGTGACAGATTATGTTACCCAAAGGGAAATGGTGGAAGCGAGCTATCTGGATTCGGTAGCCAAAAACCCGATTCTGGGCTTTACAAGCTATGAAGAAGCCAAGAAAAAGGAACTCAATAAAGGTCTTGACCTTAAAGGGGGGATTAACGTAACGCTTCAGATTTCGGTCAAGGATATTCTCAAAGGGCTGGCCAACTATTCTAAGAACCCAACATTCAATAAGGCTCTGGCCGATGCGGATCTGGCTTCCAAGAGTAGCGACGAAACCTATTTGGAACTCTTTTTTGATGCTTTTGATCAGATCAAGGGAGATACCAAACTGGCTTCCCCTGATATTTTTGCGAATAAGGGACTCAGTGATGAGGTTAATTTTGAGATGTCGGATGAGGAGGTTAAAGGGGTGATTCGCCGAAAAGTGGACGAATCTGTAGTCTCGGCCTTTGAAGTTCTTCGCGAGCGTATCGATGGTTTTGGCGTCACCCAACCCAATATTCAGCGGGAAGGAAATTCCGGACGTATTCTCGTTGAGCTCCCGGGGGCCCGCGATATCGCACGTGCTCAGGATCTTCTTTCGAGTACGGCCCAGCTGGAGTTTTGGGAGACCTATGAACCCGGCAATCAGAGTCTGCTCAATTTTTTTATTCAGGCAAATGAATCCTTAAAATCCATTGTAGAACAGGAAGAGGTTGCCGTAAAACCAGAATCAGAGATCGATTCCCTTCTTTCAGATGTGGCTCAGGATTCCCTGGATCTCAGCGCCCAGCAAAACCCTCTCTTTGAAAAATTACAGCTTAGTGGCCCCGGATTTGCTGTGGGCATGGCCGCTATTAAAGATACTGCCGAGATAGGAGCCTGGTTGCGTTTGCCGCAGATTAGAAGGTTACTTTCTCCGGACGTTCAGTTTACTAAATTTCTTTGGGAACGCCCTTCCCAGGGGATAGAAGTTGCGGCACTCTATGCCCTGAAATCCAATCGGGATAATACACCGAGGATGAGTGGGGATGTTGTGAGTGATGCCCGTGACCAGTTTGACCAGTTTAACCGCCCGGCCGTGGGGATGGATATGAACGTTCGGGGTGCACGGGAATGGCAGGAGCTGACCAACGAGGCCAACCTGAATAATACAGGGATTGCCATTGTACTGGACAATCGGGTGTACACCGCTCCCGGAGTTTCGAGCAAAGGTGGAATTGCCGGCGGGAGTTCAGAAATTACAGGAACCTTTAGCGTTACCGAAACTAAAGATATTGCCAATGTATTGCGGGCTGGAAAACTTCCGGCATCGGCGGAGATCATCGATTCGTTTGTCGTAGGACCTTCTTTGGGTCAGGAAGCGATAGACAGTGGATTTATGTCCTTTATAATCGCCATGATATTTGTCCTGTTCTGGATGGTGTTTTACTACGGAAAGGCCGGTATTTTTTCTGACATCGCCCTGGTCCTTAACATTGTACTGATCTTTGGGGTCCTAGCGAGCCTCGGTGCTGTCCTAACCCTACCCGGAATTGCGGGTATCGTCCTGACTATCGGGATGTCGGTGGATGCCAACGTACTGATTTTTGAACGTATTAAAGAAGAACTTCAGAAGGGAAAAGGAATGAGTCAGGCGGTTTCTGACGGATTTGACAACGCCCTGTCCTCCATTCTGGATGCCAATATAACCACAGGATTGACTGCCCTGATACTCCTTGTGTTTGGAACAGGACCCATCAAAGGTTTTGCAACTACCTTGATTATCGGTATTCTGACGTCATTGTTTACAGCGATTTTTATCACTCGCCTGCTCATTGACTGGTACCTGTCTAAGCGGGGACGCAAACTGGATTTCTCTACGGCCCTGACCAAGAATTTATTTACCAATGTCAACATCGATTTCCTTTCCAAGCGGAAAATCGCATATGCTATTTCCGGGATCTTCGTGGTCTTGGGATTGGTTTCCCTTTTTACAAAAGGGCTGGATCAGGGGGTTGATTTTGTCGGAGGACGGAATTATCAGATTCGGTTTGTCGATCCGGTAAGCCCGGCTGAGATTACCGGAGAACTCTCAGAAGTACTGGGGAGTGCAGGGGCCAAAACCTTTGGTGATGCAAACCAGATTATGGTAACCACCAAATATAAGGTAGATGAACAGGGGACTGAAGTAGATGATGAAATCCTCCAATTACTCTTTACCACACTTCAGAAGTACTTGCCGGATGGCGCAACCTATGCCGATTTTGTCCCCGGGGGAACCAATGAAGATATCGGGGTAATGAAGTACCGCAAGGTAGGTCCTACCATTGCGGATGATATTAAAAAGAACGCGGTCTGGGCTGTTATTGGATCCCTTGCTGTCGTCTTTCTCTACATTCTTTTCAGATTCCGGAAGTGGCAGTTCTCTCTCGGTGCCGTAGTTGCTGTTTTTCACGATGTCCTGATTGTTCTCGGTGTCTTCTCTGCGACGAGCGCCCTGATGCCCTTCAGCATGGAAATCGACCAGGCGTTTATCGCGGCCATCCTAACGGTCATCGGGTATTCCCTGAACGATACCGTGGTTGTTTTCGACCGTATACGGGAGATTATCAATGAAAAGGGCTGGAAAGGTGGTGAAAACATCAATCTGGCACTGAACAGTACGCTGAGTCGTACCCTGAATACATCCCTGACCACCCTTGTGGTTCTCCTGTCCATTTTCATTTTTGGAGGAGAGACACTTCGCGGATTTATGTTTGCGATGATTATCGGGGTAATCGTTGGAACGTATTCTTCCCTTTTCATTGCAACACCCGTAATGTTCGATACCCTTTCCAGAAAATTGGCCAAGGGCAAAGAATAAAGGGACTTTACAAATTTACTTGACCGCAGTCCCTTCGGGCTGCGGTTTTTTTATTGCCCTTTGGAAGTGTGAATTACGCCCCGGGACCCGGTTTTTCCGGGTAGTAATTCCAGAATATTTGGCGCCTGCAAACCGGGTTCTTTGCGGTGGGAGACAAACAGGATAGCGGTATCACTCTCAGCCGCCATTTTTTGGACGAGGGAAATTAAAAGGGAAGCTGAAGCCGCGTCCAGACCGGCCGTGGGTTCATCCAGGATAAGAACGGGCGGATGCTTGATCATGGCTCTGGCACACATCAGGAGTCTTTGATGGCCTTCCGAAAGATTTCGGAACTGTGTCCTGCCCCGGTCTGATAAGTCGAGGAGGGCGAGCCAGCTGCGGGCAAGCGCACGTTGCCGATCTGTGGGTGCAATATAGAGCCCTACAGAGTCCAGAAGGCCAGAAATCAGCATGGCTTCGGCTGTGTGATTGCCTCGGAACCGATCGGTAAGGGCAGGAGTGAAATAGCCGATTTTAGCTTTGATGTCCCAAACGCTTTCCCCGCTCCCTTTTCGATTCCCAAAGAGATAGAGTTCCTGTCCGTAAGCCTTGGGGTTGTCTCCGATAATCATGGTGATCAGACTGGTTTTTCCACTCCCGTTGGGGCCTTTGAGTTCCCAGAAATCTCCCTTTTTGATGGCCCATTCGATTTGGGTGAGGATAGGGGTTGGCCCGTAACTCAGATCCACTTTCCGGAAATCTATCAAAACCTCAGGAAGGGATGGGGGAGGATCTGGGGCAGGGGGCAGGGCCCCTGTGAATCTTTCGGAATGTGTTTGTGCGGTCTCGGGCGTGTAATTCGGGAAGCCCATGATGCGGTCTCCCGAGAGAAAAGCTTTATTTTGTATACACTCTAAAAGATCCTGGGATCGACTCAGCAACTGGACCAGAAGAAGATCCCCGGCCCGGGCCTCCAGAATCCCCTTGAGCGCCTCGCGGGAAGAGGGGTCCAGATTGTCAAAAAGATTATCTAAAATGAGAAAGTCTGGTTGTTTTTCCAACAGATGTTTGAGCAGGGCTTTTTTGCGTTCCCCACTGGATAGGGTCTTCAGAGTGCGGCCATCGAGATTTATATCCGAATAATCATAGCGGGCCTCCGCTTCCAGAAATCCCGAAAGACTGGAGTTGGAAAAATACGCTCCCTTTTCTCCGTTGAGAAAGGAAAGTGCAGGCGGAGCCTCTCCATGGAGCAACTTCCGCGCAAAGGCTTCTTTGTTAGAAGTATTGTCGGTATAGATGGCTGTATGGGCACGCATACATTCAGTTTGATGCGAAAATAAGGGAACTGAAACTCCGGACAAAATAGGGAAGCACTCCCGGATACCTTGAGGGGCGGGAGTACTCCTCCCTGCCCGGGGGGAAGTTGCGGGAATCCCTCTGATCTCTTATCAAGGTATCAAAAAACTGATGAAGATCAGTATTTGCCTTGGAGAGTAGCTTTAACTTTAGAGCCTGATGCGCGGGAAAATTGGTAAATTCGTCTTGGTCTGCCTGATATGTGTGGGAATAATCAGCCTGATCGTATGGAGTATAACTGCGTTATCGAACTAAATTTTTAGGGACATGAAAAAAAATATGGGAAATACAGATCGGATCGTCCGGTTTATTATCGCTGCTGTTATCGGGGTACTGTACTATACAGGAACGATAAGCGGAACCCTCGGGATTGTTTTACTGGTATTGGCCGGTGTATTTGTACTTACGAGTTTTATAAGTTTTTGCCCGCTTTATGCTCCTTTCGGCCTCTCGACCTGCCCGGCTAAAAAGCCGTGATGTCTAAAGAAAGGGGTTCTTTGGCTTATCACCCAGAGCGCTGAGTCTTACCCACCCTGAAAATGTATACAGGGATATTCTTGTGATGGGTTGTCTTATCATTTCTCATACCCAATCGGGAAGCGACCTGCACGGAGGGTAAGTTCGTTCTGTGAATAATAGATATGAGGCTTTACAGAAGGCGCTCGGTCTGGGTGCCGTCCAGTAAATGCTTATTTCCACTCATCGGTCTGAATCCAATGATGCGTATACTTCCAGAGCGTATCCTTAAAAGGAGGTCTGAAATACCCGAAATGCCCAGGTTTATCGCCTTCATCAGTATAGTGTATCCGACGAACAGGGGCACTGCGATATTGCCGGGCCAGCCAGTCCACGGTTAAGGGTGGGGCCAGAGGATCTGCAGGGAAACTCAGGGAAAGGATCGGCATTTTGAGGTCATCGAATAAGTAGGACGCATCCCGGAAACCCATTAAATAGTTTGGGTGGGTCCCCCACCGTCGCCATTGCAGTGCCATTTGTTTCGGGAGATTTTCGAAGAGTCCGAGGGGTTTAGCGGGAAAATAACCAAAAAGGGACGTGCCCCAGGGAATCATTAGGTTCCAGAATGCCCACATTTTAAATCGATGTCCTCCCTCGAAATTCTTCCAGTAACTGTTTTGACAGGCTACCATAATGATCCGATCGATTGATGGATGCTCCGGATTAAACCCGCAAATCTGACCTCCGATACTGTGGGTAACCACCGTGATCTGAGATTCCGGGGCGACGTCTTTCAGATAGCGAAGGGCTCCTGCCTGATCATTGGAACCCCACTCTATAAGATTCGTTGCATTTTCCCGGAGCTCTTCAGGGGAGCCTCCGGAGCCACCGATTCCGAAATAATCAAAAGTAAGTACGGTATACCCCAAAGAAGCAAAATGTCTGGAGAAGGCAAAATAAAATTTTTGCAGCATCCCGGTGGCGGAGGAGATGAGGATGGAATGTCCGATCGAATCCTCTGGGATGAACAACTTTCCACCCAGCGGCCTTTGGCCCCGAGTTGGAATAATTACAGTTTGTTCGCTATGTTTTTCAGGGGAATTTTTCATACCGGATTCGGTCGCCCGGGACCAACTTCCATCGATCGCTCAACCCGGCGTTGATTTCCAGTACATACTGAACCGGCCCTGCGGAAGGAATTCCGGATTCGCTCAGGGGCGTTGCATTCTGATGGATGTTCACAATTTTGAGGTCTTTATCAATAAACAGAATATCCAGGGGGATCAGGGTATTTTTCATGTAGAAGGAATGCGGGGCCTCTTCCTGAAAGACAAACAGCATCCCTTCTTTTTCGCCCATGGCATTCCGGTACATCAATCCGGTTTGGATTTCATAATCGGTCTGGGCGAGTTCAATATCGAGGGCTACCCGCACAGAATCGGTATCGGCATTGAAAATCTGTAATTCTCCTTCTTTGGAAAAGGATACGGGGGTTGTATCCAGAGGTGAATTCTGAGATTCTTTACAGCCCAGGAGGCTTAAAAAAATGCAGATGAGACTTAAAAGGCCTCGCCACAGAGGTTTAGGAACCGCCATAGGATTTGGGTTTACGGAACATAAAATAGAGTCCGACGGCTATAAGGGGCAGGCTCAACCACTGTCCCGTACTGAGTAGTCCAAGACTTTCTTCAAACCCTCCCTGACTCTTTTTAACGAATTCGACAAAAAATCGGATCGTCCATAAGGCGACGAAAAACAGACCAAACAAGTATCCGGGCTGGTCTTTTTTAGAGGTTTTCCAGTAGAGGTAGTACAAAAGCGCAAAGACCCCGAGATACAGGACCCCCTCGTAGAGTTGGGACGGATGCCGGTAGGGAATAGCTTCTAAATACTCCGAAAATTGAGGGTTATCCTCCAGGGCGTGATAGGCGGCGTTCGGGATGTCTTCCCCGGTTATGGCCATGGCCTTGCGAGCCGGCATGTCATCGGAATCCCGTACAAAACGCGTTCCCAGAAAAAAGGAGGCATCTGTAATTTTTCCGTTAATCTCCGAATTGAAAAAATTGCCCAAGCGCACCAGGAAAGCACCCAGAGCCGTAGGGATGACCAGGCGATCCAGGAGGTAAAGGACGCTGAAATCTTTGTGTTTTCTACTAAAAAGATACATACCGATGATGACCCCAATGGCCGCACCATGGGAAGCGAGGCCGGTAAATCCGGTAAATTCGTATCCGTTGATCAGCCCGAAGAGGGCACTGCCCGCCCGCTCACGGATCGGCAGAAGAATTTCGATCAGATGATCCTGATAGTAATCCCAGTCGTAAAAGAAAACATGACCTAAACGCGCACCCAGCATGGTGGAGAGGACCATATATATAAATAGGGAATCTAAATCTTCACGGCTTCGCCCTTCCCGGTCGAAAATACGTTTCATAATGTACCAGCCCAGCGCAAAGGCAACTATCCACAGCAGGTTGTAGTACTTTATCTGCAGGAACCCGAGTTTAAACAAGGTGTCATCGGGATTCCAGGTAAAACCTAAAAAAAACATAGATGGCTTTTGGGGCTAAGATAGTAAATCCGAACGCGTCATCCTTGCAGAGTCGTTTTTTAAGACGTAACCCTTATTGGGAACTGGAGTGGATTAGCCGGGTGTTCTGAACCTTCCAGGTGACAGGCACGATGGTGCACCGGATTAGGTTTCCTCCTTCCCGGGAACCGGATCGTAGCCGGATCCACCCCACGGATGGCAACTCCCTATCCTCTTAATAGCCAACCATCCTCCTTTACGAAGGCCGTGTTTCTGAAGGGCTTCAATGGAATACTGCGAACAGGTTGGGAGATATCTGCAACTTGGGGGTGTCAGAGGGGAAATATATTTCTGGTACCCTCTGATCAGTGAAATAAAAAAAGCTGAAATGGAATTCTTCATAGCACCTGATACTGCTCCGCACAAGGTACGCTTTCCGGGAATCGAAACCAATCAGTTCGGTTTTTGAGTGGCCGGAAATGCGGGTGCCAGCTGGTTGCTTTCAGCTTCCGAGTACAGGCGGGAACGAATTAAGAACCGAAGCCCTAGGGGAATTTCCAAAGAAAAACTAGATCCTCTTCCCGGGACTACATCAACGGTCAATTGGGTGTGTTTCCAGTATTCAAACTGGTCTTTGGCGATATAAAAATCACATCCTGCCACTTCACCCAGCCAGATATCTGAATCGTCCAGGAGGAGTTCGCCTTCCGGATAACACATCGGAGAGGAACCGTCACAACATCCTCCACTCTGATGAAACATCAGGGGGCCGTGTGCTTCCCGAAGCTCTTCAATAACGGCTCGGGCGGCTGGGGTGACAATTACTCTCCGGGTGTGCATATTGTGTTCAGATAGTGTATAACTCCCTAGAAAAAGCCCATGGCATTTTTGTCGTAGGAAATCAGCATATTCTTGGTTTGGCGGTAGTGGTCCAGCATCATTTTATGGGTTTCCCTGCCGATTCCGGATTTCTTGTACCCTCCAAAGGGCGCATGGGCGGGATAGAGATGATAACAATTGACCCATACCCTCCCGGCCTTGATGCCCCGGGAGATTTGATACGCCTGATGGGTATCCCGCGTCCAGACACCTGCTCCAAGCCCATAAAGGGTGTCATTGGCGATTTCAAGAGCCTCCGCCTCATCCTTAAAGGAAGTCACGCAGACCACGGGTCCGAATATTTCCTCCTGGAAAACACGCATCTTGTTGTTCCCTTTCAGGATGGTAGGTTCAATGTAGTACCCGCCTTCAAGACCTTCATTGAAGGCGGCCTTTCCTCCGGTAAGTACTTCGCATCCTTCTTCCTTCCCGATCTCGATATAACTCAGGATCTTTTCATACTGATCGTTGGAAGCCTGAGCTCCCATCATGGTTTGGGAATCCAGAGGATGTCCTAGTTTAATGGCTTTGGTGCGTTCCACCACCCGTTCCATAAAGGCGTCAAAAATACTTTCCTGAACCAGCAGGCGGGAAGGGCAGGTACAAACCTCTCCCTGATTGAGGGCAAACATCACAGCGCCTTCGAGGCATTTATCAAAAAAGGCATCGTCGGCATCCATCACACTCTCAAAAAACACATTGGGGGATTTGCCTCCGAGTTCCAGTGTCACCGGGGTGATATTTTTGGAGGCGTACTGCATAATGAGCTGTCCGGTGGTCGTTTCTCCTGTAAAGGCAATTTTTCCAATCCGCGGACTCGAAGCCAGGGGTTTACCCGCCTCTACACCGAATCCGTTTACGATATTCAGAACACCGTCGGGAAGAATTCCCTCGATCAGCTCGGCCAAAATCAACATGCCCACAGGAGTTTGCTCAGCGGGTTTCAAGACAACACAATTTCCCGCAGCCAGTGCGGGAGCCACCTTCCAGGTCGCCATCAGAATAGGGAAGTTCCAGGGGATAATCTGTCCGACAACCCCCAGGGGTTCAGGGACGTTCAGACTCACAGTAGATGAATCCAATTCACTCATTGTTCCCTCTTCTGAGCGTATAACACCAGCAAAATAACGAAAGTGGTCTATGGCAAGTGGCAAATCTGCAGCCATGGTCTCACGGATTGCCTTTCCATTGTCCCAGGTCTCGGCCCGGGCCAGGTCCGCCAGATTAGCCTCCATGGCATCGGCAATTTTCAGCAGCATATTACTCCGTGTAGTCGCGGAGGAATTATTCCATTCCGGAGCTGCTTTCCATGCCGCGTCCAATGCGAGTTCAATGTCTTCTGCCGTCGAGCGCGGAATTTTGGTAAAGTTCTGTCCGTCTACCGGTGAGACATTGTCAAAATACTGACCCTTGACAGGGGGCGTCCATTTTCCACCAATAAAGTTCTCATACTGATTCTTAAACCTGGGTTTGTTCAGGGTTTCCTTTTCATTTGTTGCCGTTGTACTCATCGTTTTAATGATTTATGTTAATGTGCTCTGATGTCATCCAGACGGGTTCCGCATCAAGAACGGAAACCTTGGTAATCCCAAAAACTGCCAATCCGTTTTAGAATGATCTGACCCATACTGCCGTCTTTAGGACCAATTCCATCAATACTGATAATCTAACATAAAATAGTGCTATATTTTTGAAATTTCATTCAATAATTGTTAAAATATTATTGCTCTCACAGACTTTTATGAGGTTCCCCGATCGGATTATCGGGATTCTGTAATCCGATGAGTGAAAGGTCTATAGCCCGGATAGCTTTACCTGTAGAAAAAAGGGTCACCTGACATAGGTGGGGGACTATATCGGCACCCATCGGCACGCATACCCGCTACGTTGCTGCACGGAGCAGGCAAACCGCTATGAGTGCTTCCCATCTTTATCGGGTATTTAAAAATAAAAGGGGTATTTCCCTGTGGAAATCATCAAATATGAAAGTGTAAAACAGGCCCTGGTCAGAGTTGGTAACTCGTGCCTTCCTTCCCATCCTTAAGCTGAATCCCAAGTTCGGAAAGCGTATCGCGGATCTGATCTGAAGTCTGGTAATCTTTGTCGGCCCGTGCTTTGTCGCGCATTTGGATCAGCAGTTGCATCAAACCTTCTACTTTACCATCGGATGCCGCAGCATCCAGGGGTTTCTCGATCCCGAGTACCTCGAAGACAAATTGGTTCATACTGGTTTGCAGTATGTTTTTGTCAGCGGCACTCAGTGTTTTTCGACCTTCCCGTACCAGATGTATCCATTTTACGGCTTCGAAAAGTTGGGCGATGAGGATTGGGGTGTTGAAGTCGTCATTCATCGCGTCGTAGCACCGCTGTTTCCAGGCCTTGACGTCCATGTCTGATTTGTCAGAGACCTCCAGGCTTTCCAGGACTTCAAGGGCCTCCATCAGCCGGTGATATCCCTTTTCTGCCGCCAGCAGGGCCTCATCGCTCAGGTCGAGGATACTGGTGTAATGGGCTTGCATCATAAAGAAACGCGCCACGCTCGCCGAATAGGCTTTGCTCAAAATGGGATTACTCCCTTCAAAGATCTCTTCAGGAAGCAGATTGTTCCCGGTAGACTTGGACATCTTCTTACCATTGAGGGTTAGCATATTGGCGTGCAACCAGTAGTGCACCGGGCTGTGGCCAAAACGAGCTTCCGCCTGGGCAATCTCACACTCGTGATGCGGAAATTTTAAATCCATTCCTCCCCCGTGTATGTCAAAGGTTTCACCTAGATATTTGGTGCTCATCACCGTACACTCGAGGTGCCATCCGGGGAAACCTTCACCCCAGGGCGAAGGCCAGCGCATAATATGTTTAGGTTCAGCTTTTTTCCAGAGGGCAAAGTCCTGCGGATTTTCCTTTTCATCCTGGGCGGTAAGTTCCCGGGTATTGGCAATCATATCCTCCAGTTTGCGGCCACTGAGCTTACCGTATTCAAAATCCGAATCGAACTTCTGAACATCAAAGTACACAGAGCCGTTTTTTTCATAGGCATAGCCTTTCGAGAGGATGGCCTTAATGATTTCAATTTGCTCTACGATATGCCCGGTCGCTGTGGGTTCAATACTTGGGGGTAGCAGGTTGAATTTGCGAAGGATATTGTGGAAATCTGTAGTATAGCGCTGTACGACCTCCATAGGTTCGATCTTCTCCAGCCGCGCTCTTTTGGAGATCTTGTCTTCTCCCTGCTCTGCATCGTCCTCCAAATGTCCGGCATCGGTAATATTTCGAACATAGCGCACCTTATAGCCGAGGTGGAGCAGGTAGCGGTATATCATGTCAAAGGAGATAAACGTCCGGCAATTCCCCAGGTGTACTTTACTGTAGACTGTGGGGCCGCAGACGTACATCCCTACATGGCCTGTGTGAATAGGTGTAAATACTTCCTTTTGTCCTGAGAGCGAATTGTAGAGTCGCAAATTTTGTTCCTCGAAGAGGGCCATACGCTATGCCTTAGAATTCGGTTTCCAAATTGATATAATCGAGGAATTCCCTTCTGAGACTTTCCTCCTTAAAACGTCCTCCGTATTCGGCCGTCACTGTACTACTGTCTACATCGCGGATTCCCCTGGAGTTTACACAAAGGTGTTTGGCATCGATAACACAGGCGACGTCTTTAGTGCCCAGAACTTGCTGGAGTTCCCGGACAATTTGGATGTTCATTCGCTCCTGCACCTGAGGTCTTTTGGCGTAATAATCGACAATCCGGTTCATTTTGGAAAGCCCAACCACAGATCCGTTTGAGATATAGGCGATATGTGCCCTTCCGACAATCGGAAGTAAATGGTGTTCACAGGTGCTGTAGACCGTAATATTCTTTTCCACCAGCATTTCGCCGTATTTGTACTTGTTGTCAAAGGTGGAAGATTTGGGTCTGCGGTCCGGATGCAGGCCTCCAAAGACTTCTTTGACATACATTTTGGCCACCCTGTCCGGGGTTCCTTTTAAACTGTCATCTTGCAGATCCAGCCCAAGGGTCAACATAATATCCCTGATACTTTTAGAGATCTGCTCAATCTTTTCGGCATCGCTCAGTTTAAAGGCATCTGCTCTCATAGGGGTATTTTCGGAGGCCGAAAAATGGTCGTCTCCATAGGTTTCCCCTGGTGTTTCCAAAGCGGGATCAATTTTCATCAGACATCGAATTGCAAGGGGCAAAGATATGTATAAAATGCCACTTTACAGGCCGGTTTTGGGGCGGCACACGATAAAATCCTGTTAACTTCACTGGGGCATTGAACCGAACAAGGGGTAAATCTATCGCCTGCTTTCAGGGACATTAACACCCCTTGAATACAGCGTTGATTTTACAGGGGTTGTTCATTGATCTAAAACAGGGGAAATTCCATACTAAAACTAGGTTATGCTAGTTATATAAGAGGTAAAAACAGCCTTTTGCGCATGCGGCATACGCTTTTTTTCTTCCTGGGGTTCCTCCTTTTAGCGATTCATGGATTCGGGCAAAATTCCCCGGATTGCCGTTCGGCCATCCCTGTGTGTGCCGATGAGCCCCTTACCTGGGTAGCCGATGGCAGCGGAGCTATCGATGATTTTGATCCGGATGTCATTCGCCAAACCGGCTGTCTGGAAAAGGGGAGTGTGGGTTCGGCAAATATTGAGAACAATACTTCCTGGTTTGTTTTCCGGGCGGGGACAGACGGGCAAATGGGTTTTAATATTGAGGCACTTCCGGTAAGTCCCGGGGGTACACTAACGGCCGAATGGGATTTTGCACTCTATGGCCCCGATGTAGACTGCGCTTCGATCAGTAGTGGCAATGCCCAACCCATTCGGTGTAATTATGAAGTCAATGATACGCGGTTTACAGGGGTAGGGGTGAACCCTGAAAACGGACAGGAAGGGGCTCCTTTTGTCAAGGGGAGTCAAAATACATATGACGAGTGGATCGATGTACAGGCTGGGGAACTCTATTATTTGCTCATCAACAACTACAACACCAATTTTGACGGAGATCCGGAGTCCTATATCCTCACCTTTACGGGGTCGTCAGTGGATGCGGACCAGAATAATGCTCTGGATTGTACCCTGAGGGATGAATTCCTGGGTCTGGATATTATCGCTTGTGAGGGAGATCCGGATATCGAATTAAGCGCTTTAAACTCCCCAGCCGGTCCGGATATTGCAAACGTTCGCTGGTCTGTGGATATCGACCTGGATGGTACCCCGGACACCGAACTGCTCTCGGGTCCATCAGCATATTTTTATACGGTCACCAGCCCGAATACAGGGCGTTATTTCGTCGAAATCGAAACTACAGCCGGGGGAACGATTACGGATGATATTCTTATTATTTTTTACGGGGTACCCGGGCCGGTAACTGTCAATACTTTAAGTGACCTCTCGGATTCCAATGATGTGGAGGTGATTGTCGGGGGAGGCGGGAGTTACGAATACTCCGTCAATGGGAGTCCGTTTCAGGATTCCCCCATTTTCAGGGACCTGCCTCCTGGGGAAAACAGCCTGGTGATCAATGATGCAAATGGTTGTGGGATCACGGAACCCATTCCGTTTCTGGTCATCGGATATCCCAAGTTTTTTACGCCAAACGGAGACGGGATAAACGATACCTGGAATGTCCAGGGCCTTCAAACCCTGGCGGACCCTGTGGTATTTGTTTTTGACCGCTATGGGAAATTGCTCAAACAACTGGATGAAACGAGCCCCGGATGGGATGGCACTTTTAACGGCAGGCAACTCCCGGCTTCCGACTACTGGTTTCGTCTGGAATATGGCCGGGTCGAAGGGAGTGAGGTTACCGAAAACGTACTGCGGTCCCATTTTTCCCTCAAGCGATAAACCGCTTCCTCAAAAGCGTCCACATTTTCAGGATATAAGTTCTCCTAAAAATTTAAGGTGTAGGTAAGGGTATAGAATGAATTGATTCGTTCTACAGAGGCGCTGCTTAAGTCCAGTTCAAAAATGGATTGCGGAATGTCCTGCCGTGTATGGCTGTAGGTAAAGTCCAGGCGGTTTGGGCCGAAACTGAAGCCCAGTCCTCCGGAGTATCCCTGAAGGTCTCCCCAATCCGAGTTATTTTTATAAGGGCTTTGTTCGAAACGGTAACCCCCGCGCAGGCTCAGTTGGCTAATGCGGTACTCGCCTCCAGCGCGAAAAGTGGAAACAGCGCCCAGTTGTTGAGAGATGAACTGATTTTCCGAATTGAAATCCGGATCCGAGGTTGGGCGCAGTTCGGCGTTCGACATATCCTGGTAGCCGTAATCAAAACTCAGCAATCCTGAAGTTCCAAAAACCATCGCCAGGCTCCCTGTGTAACGCCCGGGTGTTTTAATGGTGTAACTCGGGAAAAGGTTGACGATGCTAAAGTCGATATATCTAATGTCCGGGTTTTTATCCGGAAAGTCTGAATTGACCTGTTGGGAGAGGTCGTCAGCAAGCTGGTACCAGGTTGGAGACTGATAGCTCGCTCCCAAACGGACCATGTCCCCCACTTTGGCGATGGCACCAAGGCCGAATGAGAATCCGGAACCCCGGGTTCTCAGGAAATTATCAAAGGTCCCGGATTGTATGGCGGACCCCGGATTGTATCCGAATTCGTCCAGAAATGTGACGCGCTCGTATAAAACAGTGTGAAAGTTGAGAGAGGCCCCAACACTCAGAAAGTTCTGATATTGCCCTGCAAAATTCAGGACCAACTTGCTGTTGAATCCATTGGTACTCTGTCTGTAATTCTGGTTTACCTGATCGTACTCTGCGTTAGAAAAGTAGGCGGTATTGTCGTTTTCAAATTCCACGGGATCGATAAATCCCGATTGGAAACCCAGGAACGCCTGTTGGGCCCCAAAACCGAGACTACCGCCTATATCCAGGTACGCAGCCTCAATAAATTCCCCATCCTGAACCTGCAGTGGTCCCAGGGGTACGCCTTGTGCATAATTCAGAAAATACTCGTCGATTCCTACGGTTGAATTCCCTTGAATGAATATGTCATTGTCAAAATTCTGGACCAGGTCGTAGTTTACGGCCATGGCGAATTTATTCCATCCGGACTCCCCTCTGTTTTTAAACACCCAAACGCCCCCAGCCTGGTTGAATTCCAGCTGACTCTCGTTGGTGCTGGCGAAGGATCCATTAAAAAGCGCGTTATTTTTCTTATGGTGCACGCTCGCGGTCATGCTGAACTGTCCGTTATTGAAAACAGCGGAACCGGCCGGATTAATACTCAGGGCGGAGAGTTCTCCGCCAAGGGCCCCGAAAGCACCGCTCAAGGCCTGGTATCGTGCCGTTCCCTGGACATCCTCTATACTGAACCTGAGGACATCATTTATCGTTTGTCCGCTAGCGAGTGTGCATAGCAATAGCAAGATGAAAGTGTGAATACGTTTCATTGGGATATCATTTAATTTAAAGGGAATCATTATTGACCACCGCGGCCTCCGGAACGACCTCCGCCTCCGGAACGACCTCCGGACATACCACCTGAAGAACGACCACCGCCTCCACTGCTGCGCATGCTGCCCGAGGAACGCATACCGCCCCCGCTGCTTCTCATCATGCTGCCTGAGGATCGGCTGCTTCCTGAACTGCGATACGTTCCCGAAGATCTCGTCGAGCCCCGGTAACTTCCGCCAGAGGAACCAGAACTTCTGGAATACCGGTTGGCGTTTATCGTTCTGGAAGAGTACGGGTTTCCATTGGAATAGCCACTGCCTGTCCTGTTGCCCGAACTTCTGGGAACACCTGTATAGGTCCGGGTCGAGCGCGCATTGTTATTGTACCCGGGCGTGGACCTCGTGCTTCTGCTGCTTCTGTAGGCGTTGTTCCGTGCTATTGCGTTCTGACTTCGATCTACGGTGCGTACATTACCACGTGAGGCATTGGCCTGAGTGCTGCCCGATGTACGGGCTGTACCCCGTGAAGCCAGTGTCTGATTTCGGTCTACAGTCCGGACGTTGGAGCTCCTTCCGGTAGTGCCCCGATTCAGGTTAGACCGACCACTGTTGTTGCGAACCGATGAACTATTCCCTGCGGCCATCACAGAGCGGCTTCCGAGGGCATTTGTATTCGAGTAGCGATTGTAATCGCCTCTGCGGCTATTGGTGTATCCGGCGTATCGGTAAGAGGGGTAGCCCCAACCATAGCCCGGGTATCCCCAACCGTAGCCCGGGTAGCCCCAGCCGTATCCTGGATAGCCCCAGCCCCAGCCCCAGCCCCAGCCGCCGCCCCAGCCCCAGCCGTATCCTGGATAGCCCCAGCCCCAGCCGTAGCCCCAGCCGCCGCCCCAGCCCCAGCCCGGATAGCCCCAGCCCCAGCCAGCACCCCAGCCACCGCCCCAGCCCCAGCCACCACCGCCGTAAAGGTTTATAGAGACGTTAGTGCCGCTGTCGCCCCAACCGGGTTGACCACCGTAGTCATTGTTGTAATTCTGAATATAGTTTCCTTCTTCCAGTCGTAAACTGTCAATTTCTGAAGTGCTCGAATACGAATCCGCATCCGTAAAAACCTCCCCATTCATATATTCATCTAATTCCTGGGATTTCTCCCCGAAGTAGTTCTGGTAAAAATCGTCATCAGAGGGTTGCGTTCGGGTCTGTGGCTGCGGAGTCTCCCGAACCACGACACTTTCGGTACGCGGCACCGATGTGGAATAGATACCGTCGTTGTCGTAATAAGAAGCCTGATCGTATGAACCACAGGAAATTACAAGGAATCCCAGGAGTCCTGACCAGGTCGTTAATTTGATTTTTTGAGAGGTTATAAGGGGTGTCATCGCACTAAAATTAAATTGTTGGACCGTTTAAAAATAGTTAGTTTTGGCCAACAGATTTTCTTTTAAAGTTACAAGATTTGTGCCAAACTATTTTTGATGGGAAAAAACTTAACAAAACGTTCGGAGGATTATTCTAAATGGTACAACGAACTGGTCGTAAAAGCGAATTTGGCTGAGAACTCCGGAGTCAGGGGTTGTATGGTGATCAAGCCGTACGGCTATGCGATCTGGGAAAAGATGCAGGCTGCCCTGGACGCCATGTTCAAGGAAACCGGCCATGAAAACGCCTATTTTCCTATTTTCATCCCGAAGTCTTACCTGAGTAAGGAGGCAAGCCATGTGGAGGGCTTTGCGAAGGAATGCGCCGTGGTTACGCACTACAGGTTGAAGAATGCTGAAGATGGAAGCGGTATTGTTGTGGACGAGGATGCGAAGCTGGAGGAAGAACTCATTGTAAGGCCGACTTCAGAAACCATTATATGGGACACCTTCGGAAAATGGATTCAGTCCTACCGGGATTTACCCTTAAAAATCAATCAGTGGGCCAATGTGGTTCGATGGGAAATGCGAACACGCCTGTTTTTGAGAACTTCGGAATTCCTTTGGCAGGAGGGGCATACCGCCCATGCCACCGAGAAAGAGGCCATCGAGGAAGCCGAAACGATTTTGAATATCTATTCCGAATTTGCGGAAAGCCATATGGCGGTACCTGTAATCCGGGGCACCAAAACCCCCGGCGAGCGGTTTGCAGGGGCATTGGAGACCTACTGTATTGAAGCCTTAATGCAGGATGGTAAGGCGCTGCAGGCGGGAACTTCTCATTTTCTGGGCCAGAATTTTGCCAAGGCCTTTGATGTACAATTCGATACAAAGGACGGACAGCGGGATTACGTCTGGGCCACTTCATGGGGGGTTTCGACCCGCCTGGTGGGCGCCCTGATTATGACCCACAGCGATGATAATGGCCTGGTATTACCGCCTAAACTGGCGCCTATACAGGTGGTTATCGTCCCTATCTATAAAGGAGAAGAGCAACTCGAAGCCATCAGCGCGGAAGTCCGTCCGGTACTCGAGGCCCTGAAAGCGAAGGGGATTTCGGTTAAATACGACAACCGGGATACCCACAAACCCGGTTTTAAGTTCAACGAATATGAATTGAAAGGGGTTCCGGTACGCCTGGCTATCGGCCCGCGGGATATGGAAAATAAGACCTTTGAGGTCGCAAGGCGTGATACCCTTGAAAAACGGGTGATACCCTCCGAGGGTATTGCAGAGTATATCTCCACTTTACTGGAGGAAATGCAGGAAGCTATTTTTGCCAAAGCCCGGGATTTTCGGGACGCTCATATTACCGAAGTAGATTCTTATGAGGAATTCAAAGAGGTCCTGGATTCAAAAGGAGGATTTATATCTGCCCATTGGGATGGCACGGATGCCACGGAACAGCGAATTAAGGATGATACGAAGGCTACCATTCGGTGTATTCCCATGGACCCGGCTTCGAATCCGGGAGCGTGTATCGTTACCGGAAAGCCCTCTGCGTATCGCGTCCTTTTTGCCAAGGCATACTAGGGTAAAAAAACAGTTTCAGTTGTTGCTCTAGTTAAAAATAATTGTATTTTTGCACCTGCCTAATTAGAAGCGAATTATGCTTCGAGCCAATGGCCCGTTCGTCTAGGGGTTAGGACGCCAGGTTTTCATCCTGGTAACAGGGGTTCGATTCCCCTACGGGCTACGAAACGTTCTTAAACGGGGGTTTTTGTCGCCCGAACTGAAAGAAGAGAGTGAATTTTGGCCCGTTCGTCTAGGGGTTAGGACGCCAGGTTTTCATCCTGGTAACAGGGGTTCGATTCCCCTACGGGCTACATAGTTTTGAATTAAGACATACGTTAAGAAAGATCTTTATGGCAAATCATAAATCTGCATTAAAACGCATCCGTAGAAACGAAGAAGTACGCCTTCGCAATCGCTATCAGCATAAGACAACGCGAAATGCGATCAAAAAGCTGCGCTCTGAAAAAGACAAGAAGAAAGCCGAAGCGCTTCTTCCTGCTGTGGAAAGCATGATTGATAAACTGGCGAAAAGAAATATCATTCATTCCAACAAGGCTGCGAACCTGAAGAGTAAGCTCACCAAGCAGGTGGCTACCCTCTAGTATTTCTTCTGCGTTTGAAGGTATCAACCTCGGATCTTTCCGGGGTTTTTTTGCGTTTGACCGTGCTGTTTTAACCTCCAAAGCCAGGAGGGTTGAAGTTTACTAAGATTTTAAATAAGACAATTGATTCCATAAAAAAACCCGGCCAAGCAGGCCGGGTTTTTTTATTGGTAACACTGGGTGTTTATTCGTTCATCGTCATAAGGAATTCCTCATTCGAACGTGTTGATTTAATCCGTTGCTCTATAAATTCCATCGCCTCGACTGGGTTCATATCCGCCAGATACTTTCTTAGAATCCACATCCGTTGCAGGGTGGTTTCATCCAGGAGCAGATCATCTCTACGCGTACTGGAGGCAACCAAATCGATGGCCGGGAAAATACGTCGGTTCGAAATACGGCGATCCAGCTGAAGTTCCATATTCCCGGTACCTTTGAATTCTTCGAAGATCACTTCATCCATTTTAGACCCGGTCTCTGTCAGGGCCGTAGCGATAATGGTCAGCGAACCGCCATTTTCGATATTACGGGCGGCTCCAAAAAAGCGTTTGGGTTTGTGAAGCGCATTGGCATCAACACCCCCGGAAAGCACTTTCCCTGAGGCAGGTTGTACTGTATTGTAGGCCCGAGCGAGTCGGGTAATGGAATCCAGTAAGATTACAACATCATGTCCGCATTCGGTCAGGCGTTTTGCTTTTTCCAAAACGATATTAGCCACCCGAACGTGTTCGGTGGCCTCCTTGTCAAAGGTAGAAGCGACTACTTCCCCCCGAACGTTGCGCTGCATATCCGTGACCTCTTCAGGGCGTTCATCGATCAGCAAAATGATCTGATAAACTTCCGGATGGTTGGCCGCGATAGCATTCGCCACGTCTTTTAACAACATGGTTTTACCGGTTTTCGGCTGTGCGACAATCATCCCACGCTGTCCTTTCCCAATTGGGCAGAACATGTCGATGATTCGGGTAGAAATATTGCTTTGGCGTTCTGCCAGATCAAATTTCTCCTTTGGAAACAGGGGAGTCAGGTGTTCAAAAGCCACTCTGTCCCGCACCACCTGCGGATCGAGACCGTTAATTTTATTGACCTTGATTAAGGGGAAATATTTTTCTCCTTCTTTCGGCGGCCGTACATTACCCAGTACAGTATCTCCTGTTTTCAGTCCAAAGAGCCTGATCTGCGACTGGGATACGTAAATATCATCAGGGGAAGAGAGGTAATTGTAATCTGATGAGCGCAAAAATCCATACCCATCGGACATGATGTCCAGTACTCCCTCGCTCGCGATGATGCTATCGAATTCGTATTCCGGTTGTTTGTATTTGTTTTTCAGCTCCTTATCGTAATTGCTGCTTTTCTTCTCATGCGTATTCCCTTTATTGGAATACTCTTTTTTACGCACATTTCCCTTTTGGGACTGGGAATCTCCGTTCTTATCTTGCTTGCCCTGGGAAGCCTCTTTACGAGGTCCCCTCTGACCGCCATCTTCCGATTTTTCCTGACCGTTGGAATTTTGGTTTCGAGGGTTTGGCTTTCTGGGCGATTCACTTTTTCTGGGTGACTCGGTTTTTCTGGGTGACTCGGTTTTTCTGGGGTTCTCAGAACTTCTGGAGCCTCCTTGTTGTCTGGGACCCTCTTGTTTTCTGGAACCTTCTGCTTTTCTCACAGGAGCCGCCGATCTGTCCTCCGCGGTCTTTGGAGCCACTACTGCTTCGCTCGGAGATTGGGCGCTGTCGACCGCAATTTTTTGTTCTTTTAAAACACCGGGATTGGCTGCCTGTAAATCAAGGATTTGATAAACGAGGTCAAGTTTTTTAAGGCTCCGGTATTTAGGGACATTCAAGTTTTTTGCAATGTCCTGAAGCTCAGGTAGCTTCTTGGCCTTTAATTCGGAAATCTCAAACATGTATACTAGAAAAAATATGTGGTTATGGATAGAATCCTTTGATCAATAATCTGGAAGAAAAGTTATATGAATATGGCTTGGGAATGACTTCCCTGAGCAGGGAAAGACTATAACTAATAACGAAGCGAATATACGAATATTTTTCTATTTCCATTTTTATTCACTAGAAATGTCGATGTAAGGCTCTCTTTTTCAAAATCCTGCACCTCTGTCTGAAGAATACCCTGACAATTCCAGGAATAATCATGTGTATAAAATACCAAATTCACCTATTTTTGCTTTGCAATTCAAGCAGCAAATGATTCAGCGTATTCAAACTGTTTACTTAGCAGTGGTTCTCCTGCTCGCAGGAGCCCTGCCGTTCTGGCTGAGTCTGTGGACAGACGCCGGAGGAGAAGCTGTGTATGCGCGACAGGAGCTTTTGATTTCCAGTGCTTTTTACGCTTCCGCAGCCCTGGCACTGTTTGCCCTCCTTGGATTTAAAAACCGAAAAAACCAATTCGTGTTGAATCGCTTCAACATGCTATTGAACCTTTTTTTACTAGGATTTTTCGTGTATCGGGCCCTAAATCTATCCGGAGAGACCTCGGTCTCTGAGAAGGGTATTGGGATGTTGATTCCTGTGTTTTCTATCGTTTTTTTAGTGATGGCTAATAAGGCTATCAAGAAGGATGAAGATCTCGTGAAATCTGTGGACCGCTTGCGATAAGCCTCTTATCTTAGTAGTATTAGTGCGAAGAAACCCCTGCCTTTTGGCGGGGGTTTTGCATTAGGGTTAGGGTTCAAAGTTCAAAGTTCAAGGTTCAAAGTTCAAAAGGAGTCTTCAGTAGGCAGTGGCAGTTGGCAGGAATTTCGAGCGTACTGCTACTGTTAATTGCGCACTTTGTAAAGGGTTCAAAGTTCAAAGTTCAAGGTTCAAGGTTCAAGGTTCAAAGTTCGAGGTTCAAAGTTCAAGGTTCAAAGTTCAAAAGGAGTCTTCAGCAGGCAGTAGCAGTTGGCAGCAGGGATATTGATGTTTTCAATATACTCACTTTTTGCTTATTGGGACTGCAGTCTGTGTACTGTGGAAAAAGGTTCAAAGCTCAGGGAATTTTCTGCAATTGCTTCTTCATCCCCTTTTATTGCTTAGAAATGAGAAGGATTGCCAAGACTTCTAGTCTTAGGAAGAATTTGGTAAAGTGTGCGAACATTTTACTTTTCTAAGTAACTTTAAAGCAACTACTATTTCAAAAAACACTTTTTATGCGCGGGTCACTTCTTGCAGTACTATGTCTGTTGACAGGGATGCTTTCTGCCCAGGAGCTGAAGCTCAATGTAGAACATTATGAGCTTTCTAACGGGTTTCAGGTTTATCTAAACGAAGATAAAAACGCCAGCAACGTTTACGGAGCCGTTTGGGTGAACGCGGGAGGGAAGAACGACCCTGCCGAGGCCACAGGAATCGCACATTATCTCGAGCATATGTTGTTTAAGGGAACTGAAGACCTGGGTACACAGAACTATGCACTGGAAAAACCGCATCTGGATTCTATTCGGCTACTGTATGATCAGTTGGCCCTCGAAGCGGACAAAGAGGCGAAGCTCAGCATCCAGAAACTGATAAACGCTCAGGAATTAAAGGCTTCTGAATACGCGATTCCCAATGAGTTTGACAGACTTATTAAAGGCATTGGAAGCAGCGGGGTCAATGCCGGTACGAGCAATGATTACACGAATTATTACAATTATTTCCCCTCCAATCAGCTCGCCAAATGGCTCGATATCTATGCGCATAGGTTTCAGGATCCGGTTTTCCGTTTATTTCAAAGTGAACTCGAGGTCGTTTATGAGGAAAAGAACCGGTCTGGAGATGATCTGGAGGATCGTGTTTACACCAAATTCAACGAATACATTTACGGGGATCAACCCTATAGTACCCAAACAGTTCTCGGGAGTGTCGAACACCTGAAGAATCCTTCCCTCACAAAAATGTACCAGTACTTCAAGGACTATTATGTAGCTAATAATATGGCGCTGGTCTTAAGTGGAAATTTTGATGCAGAAGAAGCGAAACCCTTGATTGAAGCGTCTTTTGGGAATTTAGAGCGGGGTGAGGTACCGGAATTTCCCGAATACGAGACGAATTCATTTGAGGGCAGGGTAGTGGAAAAAGTTCGGATCACGCCGATAAAAGCGGGTTTTATGGGCTATAAACTCGTCCCGTATGCGCATCCGGACCGCCCGGCCCTGGAACTCATCGGTCAAATGATGTCTAATGGAAATCAGACCGGTTTTATCGACAAATTAAATCTCGAAAATGAAGTGCTCTATGCCGGGGGATTTCAGGAGTTTATGAAAGAGGATGGTTCTGCATTTATATTCTTTGTACCCAAAATTTTTGGTAAAAGCCTAAATACCTTTGAAGAGCAGATTCGCGATTCTTTTCTGGGGATCGGTGCCGGTAATTTCAGCGATGAATATTTTGAATCTATAAAGTATGGGTTATATCGGAATTTCAGCCTTTCCCTGGAAGAGCTCGCCACTCGGGGGCGGTACCTGGGCCTAAGCTTTATTTACGACCTCGACCCTGAGGAACTACTGTCCTATTCAGAGAAAATCCAGGCTGTATCAAAAGAAGAAGTGCAACGGGCTGCCGCTAAATACTATGGGGAGGATTATTTCATTATGCAAAGCCGAACCGGATTTCCAAAAAAGGTAAAACTCCAGAAACCGCCGTACAAACCCATTTCGGAACGCACGGAGGAGTCCTCGGTGTATGCGACAGCTTTTGAAGAAATTTCAGAAACCCCGGCCGATCCAAACTTTATTGACCTGGACAAGGATTTGAGCATTACCGATGGATATCTTTATTATACCCGAAATCCTTTAAATGATATCTTCTCCCTGCACCTGAGTATTGCGGGAGGTGTTGGTAAAAACCCGAATTATTCCCTGTTGGCTGAAGCTTTAAACAGTACCGGGACCACGACATATTCTACTCCTGAGCTTAAAAATAGATTCGCCAGCCTGGGCGCCACTTATGGGTTTAGTGCGGATTACAATTCTTTCAACATTTCCCTTACCGGTTTGGATAATAATTTTAATGAGACCCTGGATTTACTGGAGGAGCTGCTCACAGATTTCAACCCAACAGAGCAGAATGTAAAATACCTTTATAACCAGCGTACTACCGAAAATAAGCTCAATAAAAATAATCCTTCTACCGGGGGGCGTATTCTTTACAATTACGGCCTCTTTGGGAACCAATCCCAATATAAAACCCGGATGCCGACCCGGGAACTCAAAAACCTGAATCCCGATATTTTGAAGGTTACTCTCAAAGAGCTTCTGGCCAATGGGTTCAATTCCCTGCATTACGTCGGTCAGAAGGAGGAAAGGGAGTTGGTCGGGGCAATCACAGAAAATCCATTATTTCGAAAAAATACAGTCGACAGGTATACCTTTTCTGAAGCTCAGAATCTGGCGGAAACCACTTTTTATGTGATCAATGACAAAAAGGCGATTCAGAGCTATGTCTACTATGTGGTGAACGGGGAACCCCTGAATTACGAAGAGGATTATAAAAAGGACGCTTTTAATGCGTATTATACGAACGGTCTGTCGGGTCTTCTTTTTCAGGAGGTACGCGAGTTTCGCTCTCTCGCATATGCCACCGGTGGTAACTATATAGATCCCACGTATGAGCCCGGGAAAATGGGACGGCTGGTTTTGTTTACGGGGTCCCAGGCGGATAAAACCGTAGACGCGGTGAATGTGGTTTACGGACTACTCACGGATATGCCTATATATGAAACCAGGCTTGAGGCCATTCGGGAAGGGCTGATGTTGAGTTCGAGTTCGAGCAAGCCCGCATTTCGGGATCTTTCCCGAACAGCAGAGACATTCTTAAAAACGGGGTATACTATAGACCCTAATGAACTCAATTTCAAAGAGTATCCTACCCTGGAGTTCTCAGATATAGTCTCGTTTTACGAAAACAACATCAAGGATAAACCCGTCCTTGTGACTATCTATGGGGATGCGTCTCAATTCGATATTAACCAACTCAAAACCTTAGGCAAAGTTATTGAATTGAAAATGGAGGATATTCTGGTGGAATAGGGGAAGCGGCGTGCTTAATGAGTTTGAAAACTGGGGGGTAGGGTTCAAAGTTCAAAAAAATGTCTTCAGTAGGCAGTGGCAGTTTTCAGGAATTTCGAGCGTACTGCAACTGTGAAATGCAGACTTGGAAAAAAGTTCAAGGTTCAAAGTTCAAGGTTCAAAGTTCAAAAGGAGTCTTCAGTAGGCAGCGGCAGTTGGCAGAAAGGAGTTGCGTACTGCAACTGTGAAATGCAGACTTGGAAAAAAATTCAAGGTTCAAAGTTCAAGGTTCAAAAAAGCAGCTGTTGGCAGTGGTAGTCCCCTATTCCAGGACCTCGTAGATCGTAATGGGTTCCGCCTTGTTTTTTAAGGTAACTTCTCCTAATTCCCGGCATTTGAAGGAATCCTTTACGTGCGAATAACAGTCCTGGGAAATCACAATCTGGTTTTCCCCTGCCGCACCCTGCAGGCGGGCGGCCACATTTACGGAATCCCCGATGACCGTATAATCCAGGCGTCTCAGACTGGTAGAGCCGATATTCCCTGAAACCATTTCCCCGCTTTTGATCCCTATGGACACTTTTGGGGAATACTGCGTAATCCCTTGTATTTCAGGTAATTCTCGAATTTTATTCCGTATGGCAAGGGCCGCATCAATGGCGCGGTCCAAATGGAATTCCCCACGGAATACCGCCATGATGGCGTCGCCCATAAATTTATCGACATAGCCTTCATGCGCTATAATCTCTGATACCATGGCATCGAAATAGTTGTTGAGCATCTTGACCACCAGGTCTGCGGGGGTGCGTTCAGTGATCGCTGTAAACCCACAGACGTCGATAAACATGACTGTGGCGACTATATTTTCGTTGGCCGTGATCTCGGATTCATATTCCTGTCGCCCCATAAAATTCAGAACGTTTTCGTCCACGTACATCTTCAGGATGTTGTTTTCTTTTATCGCCTTAAGGGTTTCTTTGAGCTGACGCACATGTTTTAGGGTCTTTTCCACGGTGATGGTCAGGTCCTCAAAATTGATGGGTTTGGTAATAAAGTCGAATGCTCCCCGGTTCATGGCCGTACGGATATTATCCATATCGCCGTAAGCGGAAACAATAACGGACTTCAACAAAGGGTTTAATTCATGGAGTTCCGAGAGTAGGGTGAGCCCGTCCATCTCAGGCATGTTGATGTCGCTCAGCACCAAATCCACACCAGGGTCCGAAGCCAGTTTCTCAAGGGCATCCCTGCCGTTTATAGCGAAGAGAAATTCGTATTCATTTTGCCGGATCTGTTTTCGGAATTTTTGTTTGATGAGTACTTCCAGATCGGTTTCATCATCTACCACAAGGATCTTCGCCATCAGTTCAGAGAGGTTAATTTTTCTTTTAAGGCATTAAAATCTAGGGGTTTTGTGAGAAAGTCATTAGCCCCCAGGCGCTTTGCAGTGGAACGATTGTGCTCATCCCCATAGGCTGTGATCATCATGACTACCGGAGGCGGCTTGTCGTATTCCTTCCGTATTCTTTCGAGAAGTTCCAGCCCGCTCATCCCTGGCATGTTGATATCCGAGAGAATCAGTACGGCCTTTTGTTCCATGGTTGCCATTGCCTCTACGGCTTCCTCACCCGAGAAAGCAAACTGGAAATTCAGTATTCCACTGCGAATTTCCTTGCGAAAACGTTGCCGGAACAGGATTTCTACATCCCGTTCGTCATCTACGACCAATATTTTCATCTAGACTGTAATTTTTATTCGTTATCATGTTTTAGTGTCCATATCCGGAAGGGTAATGGTAAAAGTTGTTCCTTTCCGCTCTTCGGAATGCACCTGCAGGTCACCGCCATGGCCTTTCGCGATAATATCATAACTCATGGACAACCCCAGACCTGTTCCCTCACCCGTGGGTTTGGTACTGAAAAAAGGCTGGAAAACCTTTTCGCGGACCTTTTCGGGAATTCCGTTCCCGTTATCGGTAACATGAATTTCAACCCCGTGCTTTGTTTTATGAGTGCGAATCTTCACGGTAGGTTCATACCCTGGAATACCTTCTTTCTTTTTTTGATTGACTGCATAAAAGGCATTGGTCAGTAAGTTAAGAATTACGCGGCCCAATTCCTGCGGAACAACGGATATTTTTCCAATATCGGGATCAAAATCCGTTTCCATGGCTGCATTAAAAGATTTGTCTTTGGCCCTGAGCCCGTGGTAAGCCAGTCGCAGGTATTCATCAGCCAATGCGTTGAGTTCCGTGGGTTCTTTCTTGCCATCGCTGCTGCGGCTGTGTTGCAGCATCCCTTTGACAATGCCGTCCGCTCGTTTTCCGTGGTGATTGATTTTTTCGAGATTTAGTTTCAGGTCTTCGGCGATGGCTTTGGCTTCGAGAATCTCCCCTTTATCCAGTTCCTCATTCATCTCCTGCAGGAGCTCGTTACTCACTTCGGAGAAATTGTTCACAAAGTTCAACGGGTTCTGGATCTCATGGGCGATGCCGGCTGTAAGCTCGCCCAGGGAGGCCATTTTTTCTGAATGGACCAGTTGGGATTGGGTGTCTTTGAGATTTTTCAGTGAATTATTGAGCTGTTTTGTCCTATTTTCGACTTCCTGCTCGAGCCTGACGTTTTGCGTTTTTAAGATTTCTTCCTTTTCCCTGGTAATGCGAAGCACCTCCTCCGCCTTTTGAAGTTCCCGCAGTCTGTTTTCTTTAAACCAGAGGGCCACATAAATTAAAAGGAAGAGTGGAAAAATCAAAAAATCAAGGTATCTGAGTAATGGGGATTGTACTCGTGTCGTTGTTGCTGCGAAAAGATTAATAAACAGAAATATTAGTACGGTCATAACGAGACCGAGAGCAACAATCCTTTTGGCTCCTTTCAGGTTCTTCCGGGCTTTGAAAATAAGATAAACGAGGGCTCCTAAAACACTTAATGAACCAAACACTGGAATTCCTATTCCAAACAGGTCATTGGTGCCTCCAAGGAGGATAAATAAGGGGATGCATATGAATAAAACAAAACCGATAAAAACCTTCATCCATTTCGGTATGGTATCCAGGAATATGGAGGAGAGCAGCAGTAGTAAAGTAGTAATGTAACCGCCCGACATCAACCCACCGGAAATAATTCCCCAGGCAGGCCATTCGACGTTTAAAAAAGTAGGGCTAGAGTCCCAGTAAAGTAGGAATTCTGTTAATAGGGTGGCACCACTTGCCGTTGTGAAGAGCGCGATGAAAAATAGATGTTGTTGCCCCCGGTTTAGCCCCCAGATGAGCCAGAATAAAATGGAAATAGAAAGCAGGATGGTAAAAACAAGGGTCACTCCTCTCAGGTTAGCAGCGCGCCTTTCCGTGTAAGTTGTTGCCGCTTCGGCGGTAGCAAACCACAAAAAACTTTGCCCCCCCATGACGGAAGTATTGAGGATTGCCCTGGAAAAAGGACCTACCCGGTCCAAAAAATGAACAGCCATGGTGTACTCCCGACCGGCTTCCAGGAAAAGTACTTGCATTTTGCCCTTGTTGATCAGATATGATCCGGATTCCAGGCCTTTATTTCCGAAGGATACCACCTTCTTACCATCCAGATAGATATCCTGGGCAGCAGTATTGGTACTCGTCAGGAAAAAAGGATACGATTCAAAATCGGGTTGGAATCGGAACCGAAAGCGAAACCACCCTTCAAATTCACCATTTTCATCGTAATCCAGGGAGGCGATGGTAGCGGAATCCATACGGATCCAATGGCGGTCGTCCAGTTCAGGGGCAGCCCACCCAGGTTTACTCCCTTTGTGGAATTTCCATTCGCTGATAGGGGGTAACTGCAACCAGCCGTTTTCGTTAAGTTGTTCCTTCTTAAAAGTGTAGACAGTATCCTGCTGTGCAGATGCTTCTGAGATCACAGCGGTCAGCAGCCAGAAAATCAGCACTAAAACTCTCTTTGTCATGGGAATAAGTTACTGATTTTTAAGCGAGATGGTAAATGTAGCTCCGTGGTCTTTTTCCGATGTAATATCCAAACGACCCCCATGCCCCTTGGTCACTATGTCATATGCCATGCTCAGTCCCAACCCGGTACCTTCCCCTGTTGGCTTCGTGGTAAAGAAAGGTTGGAAGATCTTGTCCCGGATGGCATCGGGGATACCACCCCCGTTGTCCCGTACCGAAATTTCCACTCCCTCCTCCGTTTTACGGGTTTTTACCCAAACAGTCGGTTCATAGCCTTCCGGTTCCTGTGCCTTTCGCTCGCTTACGGCGTGGAAGGCATTAGTGAGCAGGTTCAGCAGTACCCGCCCAATGTCCTGGGGCACAACTGCTATACTGGGTAGGTTGGGGTCATAATCGGTTTCAATAACCGAGTTGAAGGATTTATCCCTGGCCCGGAGCCCATGGTAACTCAAGCGAACATATTCTTCGGCCAGGGCGTTGAGGTCTGTGGGTTCTTTCTTGCCGTCGCTGCTCCGACTGTGCTGCAGCATCCCTTTGACAATGCTGTCGGCCCGTTTGCCGTGGTGGTTTATTTTCTCGAGATTTTGTTTAAGGTCGATGGAAATAGCACGTGCATCCTCCAAATTCCCTCTATCGAGGTCTTCGTTCATTTCTTCCAGGAGTTCTGCGCTTACTTCAGAGAAATTATTGACAAAGTTCAGCGGGTTCTGGATCTCGTGGGCGATGCCGGCAGTGAGTTCCCCCAGGGAGGCCATTTTTTCGGATTGGATAAGCTGGGTCTGGGTTTGTTTGAGTTCTGTATAGGCTTTCTCGATCTCCCGTGCATGGGCCAGTTCCCTGTCTTTGATTCGTTCCCGTTCCTTTTTCAGGGTCCGGTTCTTCTGGATTCGGTGTGCCATAAGCAAACCAAAAACAAGGAGCAATCCATAACCGGAATAGGCCCACCAGGTCTGCCACCAGGGTGGGGCGATTGAAAATGTAACCGTTTTAGGATCACTCCAGACGGCGTTAGGGCTCGAAGCCCGAACGGAGAAAGTGTACTCCCCGGGTTTGAGATCGTAGAAGTAAGCCGATCGCGAGTTGCCCACCTGTCGCCAATCATCATCCACAGGTAAAAGCTTGTAGGCAAACTGGTTTTTTGAAGGGTTGTCATAATGAATGCCCTTATAGGTGATGGAGAGGTTATTTTGGGAATGCTGCAGGGAGATCGCCTGTTCCCCTGAAAATGCAATGGCTTCCTCCCCAATGTTAATTCCTGTAATCCGTGTGATCGGCGGCCGGGAGTCCCCGGTGAAATCAGCCGGATCAAATACGGTGATCCCATTGCTTCCCCCAAAAACGAATAGCCCATTTGTCAATTCCAATGAAGCCCTATCGGCATAAAGACTTTGGGCACCTGCCTCATTCCCATAGTTGGTAAACGTTTCGGTATCCTTGTCGAAACGTGCAATCCCCCTGAAGGTGCTCAACCAGAGAACATTGTTGTCTTCATCTTCGAGAATACCCTGGATGCTCGGGCTGGGCAGCCCATCCTCTATACCGTAGTATTTGATTTCCTTATTTTCCGGATGGTACCTGTTCAGCCCCCCCTGCCAGGTACCCACCCAAAGGTAACCGTCCTCATCTTCGAGCAAAGAATTGATATCCTGGGAGGAAAAGACAGGGCCTTTATTGGGGTCAAACCCATGCCGGGTCAGCTCATCTGTATTTTTGTCCAGGAAAAAAAGTCCCTCGTTTGTCTGTACCCAGAGCCCGCCCCGCTGACTCTCCATTACCTGTACCACCTCGTTGCTGACCACCTGGTCCATTTCCCCCTGGCTAAAATCGTACAAGCTGTACTTCTCCCCGGACTGCCTGTATAAGCCGGACATCGTGCAAATCCATAGGTCACCTTCAGAATCCCTGTACACATAGTTTAAAAATTCGAGGTTTTCCGAGACACCCAAAATACCGGGATCTACGACTTGTTCTGAATTAACATCATAGCCGTATAATTTGTTGCCATGACTGAAGAGCATTCGCCCCTTGTCGTACGCGTTGATCATCTGCAAACGATCAAACTGTGGCAATTTATCTCTGAACAGGATTTTTTCAGTTTTCCCGGTAGTGGGATCTATCTTATTCAATCCTCCATCACCGCCCCAATTGTAAGTGGCAAACCAGATTTTACCTTCCTCGTCTTCAAACAGATTGTTCACCCAACCCTCCATAACACCGGTCGGGTCATCCGGATTGTGGAGATAAGAAGTAAGCGATTGCTTAGGCGGGACGCAATACAGGCCATAGGCCCCGGTCCCAAGCCAAATATTGTCCATGTCATCTTTCAGGAAAGCACTGAAGGACCTCATGGATAGATTATTAGGAGTACTGAATTGCTCCAGTTCTAGATCGAACAATTCCAGCCCATCCTGGTGACTAATCCAAATCATTGTGTCGTCTAAGCCCATTCGTACTGTCCAGTCCATCGTTCCATTGTGCGATTGAAAAGATCTAAAGTCTATGGTGTTTTCTTTAGGATCCATCTTGCCCAATCTCCCTTGGGTGGTTACAAACCAAAGGTTACCTTCCCTATCCCATACCATGTCCTGGACCAATTCTTGCTTCAGCCATTTGAATTGATCCATCGTGGCCCAATCAATAAACTGCATTTCCTCTGGCCTGATGATTAATAATCCCTGATTGCAGATAAGGGCAATGTCCCCTTGTTCATTGCCTGCCATATTGTACACATTCTGAACAGGTTCACCATTGGGCAGGTTGACGAGTTCAAATTCCTGCACGGATTCCGAATACTTTAAGAGTCCCGGGTATTCGGTATATCCCATCCCGGAGTTAATACCAAAATAGAGATCCCCTTGCCTATCGGACTCTATTTGTGTCACCATGGGTTGGGCATCCGCCGGATACCCGATGTATTCCTGCAGGGGGTAGTTCTTAAATATCCCGATCTGCACATCGTGCCGATAGATCTTATTCATGCTGCCAATCCAGATATCCCCGTTACTGCCTTCCTTAAGTTTGTAGAGCAGCAGGTCATCAATCGTGGTGGAGTCTTTTGAGTCCGGGTAGAAGTTCCTGAAATCGTACCCGTCAAAAGTGAGCAGGCCGCTGAAAGTCGTTATCCAAAGTTCCCCGTTCCTGTCGGCCAGCAGGTCTGTAATAATCATCCCGTTCAATTCCTCATAGTGGTTGACCCGGCCCAATTGGTTTTGGCCGTATCCCCAAAAGGAAAGTAACACGAATAAAAAAACACCCGATAAGAATCTAATCATAGAGGTAAAATAATCAAAAATTCGGAGCCCACTTCCTTATCCGATGCAACCTTCAGCTCCCCCCCATGCCCCTTGGTCACAATATCATAACTCATAGACAATCCAAGTCCGGTGCCCTCCCCGGTGGGTTTGGTGGTGAAAAAAGGCTGGAAGATCTTCTCGCGGATGGCTTCGGGGATGCCGCCTCCGTTGTCCCGGACCGAGACTTCCACACCTTCTTTGGTTTTTCGGGTTTTCACCCAGACCGTGGGTTCATATCCTTCCGGCTCCTTTGACTTGCGCTCATTTACGGCATGGAAAGCGTTGGTGAGCAGGTTCAGCAGCACTCGGCCGATCTCCTGGGGTACGATATCAATTTTGCCAATAGTGTCGTCAAGGTCGGTTTCCAGGGTAGCGTTGAAGGATTTGTCCTTTGCACGAAGCCCGTGGTAGGCCAGGCGAAGGTATTCATCTGCAAGAGCGTTAATATCCGTAGGTTCCTTTTTTCCATCGCTGCTTCTGCTGTGCTGCAGCATGCTACGGACGATGTTGTCGGCACGTTTGCCGTGGTGGTTGATTTTTTCCAGGTTTTGGATAACGTCTTGGGCGAGGGCATCAACCTCCTCCGTATCCCCGGTTTTTAGTTCTTCAAGTAATTCCTCGATCAGTTCCCGGCTCACTTCTGAGAAGTTATTAACAAAGTTCAGGGGGTTTTGGATCTCATGGGCAATGCCGGCCGTGAGTTCGCCCAGGGAGGCCATTTTTTCGGCGTGAACCAATTGTTGTTGAGTCAGCTGCAGTTCTTTCAGCGCATCTTCCGCCCGCTTTTTTTCTTCTTTGAGTTTTTTTAAGTCCAGGCGGGCCTGTGTAAGGTCCTTAAATCGGGAATACGCGAGGGAGAAAACAGAAGCCGCGCGTCTGAGCAATCCCCAACTTTCTTCTGAAAGACTTCCGGCTGAAGCCGCGCCTATGGCTCCATGGGAAAACCGGTAGAGATGGTAGGTGCGGTCTGGGATGTTCGTTCCGTAATACCCCTTTAGGGCTTGTGAGTGTTTTTCGCAATAGGCGATCCATTCTTTCCGGGCATCCCCTTTCATCACGATGGAAACCTGGTCCTCAGCAGATTCGTAGAAATTCATCATTTCGCGCCCCACCCAGGTTTCATTCAGGTCAAGGTCAAAATGGTCTGAAACGAGCACTTTTTCTTCCTCCCGTATATCTTTAATCGCATACCAGCATTCCGCCTTCTGTGCTACCTCATCGTTGATGTAAATGCTGGATGTTTCCAGTTCCTCCACCCCCAGCAGGCCCATTTCCCTGCGCAGTACCTCAGCCACCTGCTTGAGTTCCTCGGGCTCCTGCATGGCCAGGGCACGGGCACGTACCCGCTCCATTGCCGTTTCTATTTTGGATTGCCGGGTCTGTGCCTCCGCTTTTTTCAGGTCCAGAAAACGGGTGTAGGTCTGGTCAAAGACGGTTGTGAATCGTTCAAAGATTTCTTGTGCCTCAGGCACCAGCTCATAAGTGATAAACAACACAAAGCCATGTGAGAATTTACAAAGGTGGTTGATTTGATAGGTAGGAAGCTCAAGTCCTTCCTTTTTAAGATCCTCAAAAATCGGTTGGAGATCGGGAAAAGTTAACATATATGCATAGTGCTCTTCAAGGGCTTTGCCCCCAAGTTCTTGCACGAGCATTGTTTTGTCACTTTGAATAAACGCCCCCATTTCCTCGAAAGAGGCTTCGCCCCAAAGCCGCAGGGTAAAGGGTTTTTGTAAGGTTCCCTCGCTGCTCATCCAGCAGATCGCCGATTTTTTATCTTCCGCCAGTATATTATATCCACAGCTCCACGCCGGGATGCCCAGGGCCTGAATTTCCAGAAACAATACGTTGGCCGCTTCCGGGAGTTCGTCACTTTGCTGCATGGCCATAGTACGGGAACGCACCTTTTCCAGGGCTGCTTCAATCTGGGCTTCACGGGCCTGGGCCTCCGCTTTTTGAAGATCGAGGAAGCGGGTATAGGTTTGGTCAAAAACCTTACCGAAACGGGCCAGGATGTCCAGGTTGGCTTCAGAAATAGGGTCTTCGCTTACAGTTTGCAAGCCCCCGAAATTGCTGAAGGTAAATCCGGCCACATACCGCTCCAGGGCTTTGTTTGCCTCTTTGACTTCTTCCGGGAATCGCCTGAATTCAGTTTCTTTATAGAGGTATTCGTCGTAAAGCTCTTTCTCCTGTCCTTCTATTATATAGACCCAATGGGATCTTTGCGCCTTCCAGGCAGCCCACATCCCGTGATGAAATGGGTAATCCTCGAACTTCATATAATAGGACTCCGGATCTTTCCCGGTATTTGGGTTGGCAGCCCAGACGGTATTGGACCGGTCTGCTTCATCAATTATATTGATGATACAAAACGTCAGAGTAAAGTCCAGCCGGGTCAATTCCTGGAAGAGCGTGCCGACCAGTTGGGATAATTCATTGGAATGCTGCATGGCCATGGCCTTGGCCCGGACGCGTTCGAGTCCCAGTTCAATCTGTCCTTCTCTGGCTAGCTCCTCTGCTTTCTGAAGGTCCAGAAAGCGGGTATAGGTCTGGTCAAAAACCCGGGCGAACCGCTTCAGGATTTCAGGCTCGGGATAGGGCTCCACCGTTATGATTAACAGGTAACCATGCCGGAAGTAGGCTGCATTCCATTGTTGCGATTTTGGGAATTCAAATCCTTTATCCAGAATTTCCTGAAAAAAGGGCCTTATATCAGGTAAGGACAACATGTATCTGTAGTGCTCTTCCAGTTCTTTTCCCGAAGCTTCCAAAGCCATGAAGTCCATGCCCTTCATCCAGCCTTCATACATTTTTTTGTGCGCGGGATCTGTGGTGTTGGGAATTGCTGCTGGCGGGAGTACCCCTTTTTCATAGGCAAACCAAAACCTGTCGGAGTCCATGTCCTTTTCACACAATCCGAATCCGGTTCCCCAAAGATCGCCTCCCAGGCCGCGGAGTTGATTGAAGAGCACAAAGGCCACATCGGCCAGTTCATCCGACTTCTGCATGGCCATGGCCTTGGCCCGGACGCGTTCGAGTCCCAGTTCAATTTCGGCCTCCCGTTTCTGTCCTTCAGATTCCCTGAGATCTTCAAACCTCCGGTAAGCCAGGTCAAAAACGCTCGCAAAACGCACCAGGGTTTCCAGGGCCTGGACAGGTGGTTCCAACACTTTCCCGGGAAGGCTGAATCCGATCTCCCCATGGGTGGTGCGCGCCATAACGAAAGTGAGCCCGCCAATATGGCGGATATCATCGGCCGAAGGTGCTTGAGGGTCTATCTGCTGGAAATCCCCCAGGGAAACCATTTTATCCACGTAATCCAGAGCTTCTTCTGTATCCATAGGGTAGACCACCGTCAGTTCATCGCCTTTTTCCCAGGTTGCGAGCAGCGGGATGTCTCCGTGGATGTGACGCGGCAGTTCCATCACCATCCCGATTCGGGTGCCATCACCTGAGGTCATGGCCTTTTGGTAGGTCTCCGGCAGCCACCGCATATGCCAGAAGTAGTGGGCCTCATGCCCGAGCCTGAGGAATTCCGACCGCATGGTTACCACAATATCAAGCAGGTCAGCCGATTCCTGCATCCCTGTGACCTGGGCACGGATCCGTTCCAGGGCAGCTTCAATTTCCAGCTCGCGATTTTTATATTCGAGTTCCGCTGTACGCCTTTTTATGGCATCGCGGAGCTCCTGGTTTTCTTTGCTTACCTGTTCGAAGCCCACGGTTTCTCCCTCCGTGACTTTATTATCGGGAACAGATCCGTGTTGGTGTATTATTTTCCATCCCCCGCCTGTATTCCGCAGCAGGGAACTGACCCGTATCCTGGAATAGAAATTCCACATCCCCCCGGTATCGATAAATAAATCCAGATGTTCTTCGGACAGGACCAGGTCGCCAACTGCCATGAGCTCACTTTGCTTATTGCGGACTTGTAGCTTGCCGGCAATCTCAGCCTGGGACGCTTTGAAGAATTCAATCGCTTCTGCTTTGTTTTTGTATATCTCTGCCTCTGTACTGCCAATAATCCTAACCTCATCATCCAGGTGGGATACAGCAGTTTCCCAGTCGCCATTCAGGTAGCACTCCCAATAGTCGTTCAATATGGCCAGGATCACTTTTTGCTGTGTTTTGGTCATGGATACGGTTATGAGTTAAAAGGTAATGAAACGGTGAATGTAGTGCCTTTACCCTGAGTACTGTCAACTATGAGTTCGCCCCCATGCCCTTTGGTTACAATATCGTAACTCATACTCAGTCCGAGACCCGTGCCTTCCCCGGTGGGTTTCGTAGTAAAGAAAGGTTGAAAAATCTTATCCCGGATGGCATCGGGGATGCCGCTACCGTTGTCCCGGACTGAAATTTCCACGCCCTCTGTTGTTTTCCTTGATTCAACCCAGATGGTGGGTTCGTATTCTGCCGGTAACGATCCCCTCTTTTCGTTTACCGCATGAAAGGCATTGGTAAAAAGGTTCAGCAGTACGCGTCCAATATCCTGTGGTATTACTTCCAACAGGCCTACGGCATCGTCAAAGTCTGTCACCATATTGGAGTTGAAGGTCTTGTCTTTAGCACGCAGGCCGTGGTAGGCCAGACGGAGGTACTCATCGGCCAGGGCATTCAGGTCGGTGGGCTCCTTCTTTCCGTCTCCGCTGCGACTGTGCTGAAGCATCCCTTTTACAATACTGTCGGCGCGTTTGCCATGATGGTTGATCTTTTCCAGGTTTTGGATGACGTCCTGGGCGATGGCATCCACCTCTTCCGTATCCCCGGTTTTTAGTTCTTCCAGCAATTCCTCGATGAGCTCCCGGCTTACCTCGGAGAAGTTGTTTACAAAGTTCAGGGGGTTTTGGATCTCATGTGCAATCCCTGCAGTCAGCTCTCCCAGGGAGGCCATTTTTTCTGCGTGTATGAGTTGTTTCTGCGTAGCTTGTAAATCGCTCAATGTTTTTTCCAGGCGTTGTTTTTCCTCTACCAGTTTTACGGCCTGCTGCTCTTTTAATTGCAAGTCCAGAAAGCGGGTATAGGTCTGTTCGAATACTTTGGCAAAGCGCTTAAAAATGCCATAAGCTTCAGGAACCTCCTCCCGTGTTATAAACAGCAGGTAGCCGTATTTGAAATAGGCGACATGGTCAATCTGGTAGGAGGGAAAGGAACCGTTGGTTTTTTTGAGTTGCTTCAGGACATCCCCGACCACGGGCAGGGTGCTCATAAATTCATAATGGGCGGTACACTGCTCACCGGCTATTTCTTTTATCAGGAGGGATTCCCCATTCTGGCCTGCATTGAAATATTCTTTAAAAATCCCTTCTCTTGGAACCGTGTAGGTGGGGAGTAAGCCTGCTTCATTTCCAAACCATTCCAGGGAGTCGTGCTCCCTGTAAATGTTGAAGGCACAACCCCAGGTTTTGATTCCAAGCTCGCGGACCTCTTTATCCAGAAGGTGCGAAGCTTCTGCGAGTTCGTCCGAGTGCTGCATGGCCATGGTACGGCTTCTAACCCTTTCCAAAGCCGCCTCAATTTGAGATTCCCGGGCCTGGGCTTCTGCTTTTTTCAAATCGAGGAAACGCTGGTAAAGCGTCCCGAATTCAGTCGCAAATCGCCGCACGATATCTTTCTCTTCATCCGTGGGTGCCCTGTTATGTGCAAAGCCGATATAGCCAAAACGACAATACCCTTCTGTAATAAACAACCCATCCGGGAAATCTTCAATCCTCGGTCTGGATTTTTCGGGCATGGCGGCGAGGATATCGCTGTACACTTCCCAGACCTCAGGAAGTACTTCCCGGGGATATTCATTGACATTGACGGAATTGGGGGAGCTCTTTTTCCATTTCTCAGTGGTGTCCACCCAGGCATCGGCTACCTTCAGGTCTACTTCCTGTTCCGCTTCTACCCGGTGACCGTCTGTTCCGGTCGAACGGAAGTTCAGGGTGTTTTTCTCCTTGTCGATCAAAGTCAATACCGCATGGCTGGGGTGAATGCCCAGGATATCAAACTGCTCAAAAAGGGTTGAGAGTACATCGCTCAATTCCCCGGAGTTATGCATGGCCATGGTTGCCGCCCTGACCCGTTCCAGGGAAGCGGTAATTTGTGACTCCCGGGCCTGGGCTTCTGCTTTTTTCAAATCTTCATACCGGGTATAGGTCATATCAAACACCTCGGCAAACCGACTTATGATTTGTATATCCCCGGCGCGGGGTTCCGAATCTGAAAAAAAGTATAATCCCCCAGCTGTAATCGGGGTATAGTGGTAATACTCCCGTGGGAGTTTTGTCGACTTCTCAATCAATTCTTCTGAAAGGAGAAAATCCCCTTTTGATATTATTTTGTAATAATCCTCCAAATCCTTACCCTCCAGGGTATATGAGAGCGATTTATGGGATTTCCAGGCCTCAACAGTTGCTGTAAGCATGGGATGGATGGTCAGGGAAGTAACGCCCAATGCCAATTCCTTTTGCCCACTTTCAGTTACTACCGTAGTGTACAGCTGGCAATCCAGGGTTTCAGGATCGAAAATTCCAATCCCACTTCGCTCCATGGAAAGCTCCAGTTTTTCCAACTCTTCAAAGACGATCCTGGTACTCTTCTCCAGGTCACTGCTTTGGTGCATGGCCATGGTCTGTGATCGAACCCGCTCCAGGGAGGCTTCAATCTGGGCTTCCCGGGCCTGTTGCTCGGCCTTCTGGAGGTCGAGGAAGCGGGTGTAGGTCTGTTGGAAGACATTGCCAAAGCGCATTAGGATTGAATTTTCCTCATCCGTATAGGGAATGCCAGAGAAGTTCTCTATATAGAGTCCGATATCCTTTTGTATGACGGTTGATGCGCCCAGTCCGGGACAACTGAAATAAAAATCCCGTGCCTTTTTGGTCAATCCTTCAATATGGGGCAGCAACTGTTCATAGAAGTTGTTTTTTTCTTCAAAATCCAGTTGGGTCGTAAAGAAATCCCTGCCTTCCTTTTTCGCTTCGGTGAATTGCCTGTCCCAGACCAGGTCGAGATACGGGACCGTAATCTTCGCTGGAATATCCTGTGTTTCGGCAACCCAAAAATGCCAGTCTTTTTTGGGTTCATAATCTACGACGATCCCCGCATGCTCCGCATTAATATCCAATAGCGCCAGCTGATCAAAAATAACCCGAATCACTTCTTTCAGTTCTTCACTGTTTTGCATTGCCATGGATCGGGACCTGACTCGCTCCAATGCAGTTTCAATGTGAGCTTCCCGGGCCTGTGCTTCTGCCATTTGGAGGTCCAGAAACCGGGTATAGGCCTGTTCAAAGACCTTGGCAAAGCGCGGGAAGATATGGCTCTCCTCAAAGGGCGCCACGGACGATACCAGCAGATAGCCATTGCTAAAGGAGGCTCCGTAATCCAGTTCCCAGGTGGGTGTCGTTATGTCATAACCCTTTGCCGCCACCTCGTCCATGGCTTTTTTAAAGGAGGGCAGGGTATACATTTTATCAAAATGCTCCTGTATATAGTCTTCGGGAATTTCTATGAAAAACAGGTCCTTTCCGGATTTCCACTGATCATAGCGGTACTGGTGGATGTAATCCAGATCCACGGGCACCCGGAAGGGGGAAATCATACCCTTGTCCGCAAGGCTGTGCCATTGTTCCACCACATTCTCGTCTTTGTCGCACAACACGATGCCAAATGCAAATAAATCTCCCCCTAAATTCTTCATCTCTTCGAACAAGATGGAGGTCACATGGGACAAGTCCTTACTGGAACGCATACCCATGGTATGGGTACGGACTTTTTCAAGGGCAGTTTCGATCACTGCTTCCCGAGCCTGCGCCTCTGCTTTCTGCAGGTCGAGGAACCGGGTATAGGTCCTTTCAAATTCAATGGCAAACCGGTGCAGGATTGCTTTTTCCTCATCGGTCAGTGGCCTTCTGATATCGATGCCGAAACACCCGTACTTCATAAAGGCTTCGGTATAATAGATACCCTCCGGAAAAAATTCCGCTTTCAAATGCGAGGCCCCGTCCAGCATTTCTTCCCAGGAAGCAAAGAAATCCACTATATCCTTCGGGGGCACGAAGTGTTCGTGGACGGAAACCCCGCTTTCCCAGTCGGCAATACAGGTGGCGTTATACGGATCGGAGAGATCCAGGGGATAGCTGACTGATTTGCTGTGAATAACCGCTTCCCCATTAACGGTTTCCGTCCATGTGGTCCAGAACAAATGTTCGTCCCTGGATTCACTGGGAAGCCACACAAAGGAAAATTCCGAATCGATGCCGAGTAGTAATAACTGTTCGTGAAACACATTGGAAACCTCGTTGAGTTCACTGGAATGATGCATCTGAAGGCTTTGAGCACGGGTGCGCTCCAGGGCCGCTTCGATTTCAAGCTCCCGGGTGCGTTCCTTGATCCGGGCTTCGAGTTCCTGGTTTTTTTTCCGCAGCCCCTCCATAGGGAAGGCTTCCTCCTCTGCGATATCCGAATCCGGTGTGGATCCGTGGAAATGCGAAACCAGCCATTTCCCGTCCTTTTTTTCCAGCATGCATGAAAGCCTCAGAAGGAAGTGGTGGTCGATCGAGGGTAAGCTAAGTTCAAACTCTTCCAGGATCAGGCAGACATTCCCGTCAGCATAATATCGTTCCTCAATCGGCTTGCGTACAAACTGAAAACCTTGTCCTTTGAGCTGTTCCGATTGCATCCGGGCCATCTTCTGCACATCCTGGCGCGTCTGCATAAATTCATGTTGGGCGCTCCCATAGCCTATGAAGTCGGGGTGTACCACCTCCAGAAGTCCTTTATCGTCCTCGAAGTCCAGCAGGACCCCGACGGTCCTTTCGTATGCTGAACGGGCTGAAGTGCTATGTTTAGGAATGCCACTACTCATGCAACAGGTAATTTAATGATAAACTCGGTGCCTTTACCTTCTTCGGACCGCACTTCTAATGTTCCGCCATGTGCCTTTATAATGTCATAGCTCAGGCTGAGGCCCAACCCGGTGCCCTGCCCGGTGGGTTTGGTGGTAAAGAAGGGTTGGAATACTTTATCCCGAATGTGCTGGGGCATTCCTTTGCCGTTATCTGACACCCGGATTTCAATTTCGTTTTTCGTCTTCTTTGTGATCAGGGAAACAGTAGGGGAATACTCCGAGGGTGCGGTTTGTTTTTTCTCATTGACCGCATAGAAGGCGTTGTTGAGCAGGTTGAGGACCACCCGCCCAATTTCCTGCGGAACTACATTCACCTTGCCGATGGAAGGATCTAAATCGGTCTCAATAGTAGCGTTGAAGCCTTTGTCCCGGGCCCTCAGTCCATGATAGGCCAGGCGGACATACTCATCGGCCAGAACATTGAGGTCTGTGGGTTCTTTTTGCCCTTCACTGCTTCGGCTGTGCTGTAACATCCCTTTTACGATACTATCGGCGCGTTTGCCATGGTGGGTGATCTTTTCCAGGTTTTGTTTCAGGTCTTTAGCAATGGCCCGGGCCTCCGGTAGATCACCCTTCTCTATGGCTTCATTCATCTCATCGATCAGTTCATTGCTGACTTCTGAAAAATTGTTGACAAAGTTGAGCGGGTTCTGGATCTCGTGGGCAATCCCGGCCGTGAGCTCCCCGAGGGAGGCCATTTTTTCCGCGTGTATGAGTTGTTTCTGGGTAGCTTGTAACTCTGCCAGTGCTTCTTCAACGGCACTTCGTTTCTGCTCGAGTTCCGCAATGGTCTCCTCGAGCAGGATAGAGGTAGTCCTTTTTACTTTTTCCGTCCGGTCCAGTTTAAAATCAAGGATCTGGATTTGCTTGTCCACGGCTTTGAGCGCCTTTAAAAGCCCCTGGTTTTCTACCTCAGGTATGTCCTGGCTGGCCTTGATGAAATTTGCGATGTGGTCCAGGTTCTTATCCATCAAATCTCTTTTAGGGCGATACAACAGGTGGTAAGGTTGTGCATTTCGAGGTTTCCACCCGTGGCGCGGGCCAGTTCGGCATTCGAAAACATCCCGGCCATCGGTACATTCCAGACATTTTTAATGCCTTCCAGTTCTTCAGACATCAGCGGGCCCAGGGACAGGATTCGCCCGGCACAGGTAAAAACCACCAGGGCATCCGCCTCAGGCATTTTTGTATCCTTGAGGTTCTGGGCGCCTTGTACTACTTTTTCCATGACATCCCAGTCGGGTGGGAGGGAGAAACGGACCTTTGAGCCCTGGGGTACTGTGCCGCTCGTGTAAAAGGAGTGATCTGTCCAGTCCACGACCAACCCGGGCCGCATCACCGGATCTCCGGCGGGCCTCTGGAGTTGCAAGGGGAAATTGGCGGCAATTTCCACCATGAGGTTTGCATTTTCTTCCGTCGGATTTTCAATACCCCCAAACTTGACTGTAATGTCCAGTGCGGGAATATCATCTATGGTGTACACGTGGTTCCCCTCGCTTTTGGTGACCGTGCGCTCCGTGCCTATGGCCTTCCAGCCGCAGGTGGCGATCCCTTCCATCTTTACTTTGGTCTCATCTATGGCCAGGAGCACCATTCCCTTGTCGCTTTCCCAATGGTCCGAAAACACAAAGGTTTCTTTAAAGGCGTATTCATCACCCGCCGCACCCCCAAAGGCCTTGATTTGATCTCCGCCTGCATCTTCTAATCCCTTCAGGACCTGCTCACCATCTGTCGCGGCGTGGCTGGTGGCCAGCAGGAACCCGACTTGCTGAAATTTTGCTTTACCTTTTTCCGCCAGATTTTTGGCGATTTTTCGATAATTGTCCTGATCGAAATCTGCAGTGTAGATTTCAAAGAAATCCGTATTGAGTTCTAAAAGCAAGACGGCGGCCGAACCTTTTTCAGGCTCTTCATCGGTAAACTCCCCGTTGGTGGTCGCCCCGAAAACGGCAATGTTTGCCTCTGCAAACATGTTGCGGAGGGCTTCCCGATCCTGTTGTACCGAAACAAAGACAAAGGCCAGGGTAGGGGAGAACCCATCCTGCATACTCTCATCTAGTGCCACTTGAAGCTCCTTTGGCGACATCGCTTTTATGGATTTTGCTTTCATGCTCAATTCTTTTTCCAGTGTTCATTTTTCTTTAAGGGCCACCCAGCTGCAGGTGGTGCCGTGGAAGGTGGGTTTACCCCCTTCTGTGGCACCGAATTCCCCCAAACTGAAATACCCCGTCATCGGCACCTTCCAAACGTCGTTCAACCCATTGATCTCTTCATCGATCAGGGGGCCGAGGGTAACCTGCCGGCCGATGCAGGAAAATATGAGTAGAGCGTCCGCCTCGGGCATAGCGCGTTCTTTTGCCTCCCTGGCGCTTTCGACCACGGTTTCCACGATATCAAAATCGGGGGGGAGTGAAAAACGGATTTTGGCGCCTTCCGGGATATGGCCCCCGCACATAACGGCACCTGTTTCCCGGTTGAACATCAGGGGGGGTTTCATAACGGGACTCCCTTCGCTGTTCATGACCTGCAGGGGATGCGAATTTCCGATTTGCCGTAACAGATCTTCGCCGTCATCCAGATCCACCTGGGCACCTGTGAATCGCAGAAGGACATTCAATGCCGGTTCGCCGTCGATGGTATAAACCCAGTTCCCCTGGCTTTTGGTGACTGTTTTCACGGCGCCGGCCGGCTTCCAACCGGAGACGGCAAGACCTTGTATCGCCACATGCTCCTGATCGAGGATAAGGCAAACAAGACCCTGCCGGCTTTGTTCCTTATTGGTAAAAACCACGTGGTCGTGTGAATAGGGTTTGCCCCCGCTGAAGCCCCCCATAACCGGGGTTTCTGGTCCGGCACCTTCCAAAATACCTTCCGCCAGCGCCTCGCCCGGCACGGAAAAATCCGAGACGCAAAGGATAAAGGCAGGCCGGGAGAACCACGCCTTACCCATCCGGGCAACCTCTGCAGCGACAGCCACCCCACCTTTAAAGTCCTCTGGGGGCAGGGATTTCAACACAATCCGGAAATACGCCGGATCGAGATCAGTGAGAAGCAGGGTTGCGAGCTCATTTTCCATCCCCCGGTCGGTAAATTTATCCGGAGTTTGGGCCCCGAAAATGGCGATGCCATGAGAATCGAGTACCTCCGCAAGGGATTGGGTTTCGAAGCCTGAAGGTGCAAAAACCACCCCGAGTGTGGGGTTGAAACCTTCGGCGGCTGCCGCTTCCAGGGCCGCCTGAAGTGCTTCCGGGGTTTTTACCGTAATTGTTTTCGCGTTCATTTTAAATCGACAGGCTTACAGTTCGATTATTTTACCAACCACTTCCTGCGGGGACATCAGGGAACCCGACAGGTTTACCTGGTCAAAATACGCGTACCACCCGGCAGATTCCACTATGGCCTGGAATTCCTTCAGCAAGGCTTCCGAGGGGAATTTGGTCACGGCGAAAAAATCATAATCAGCCCGGTACTGAGTTTCGTCCGTGTTCATGCCCCATGCCTCGAGAACGGCCCCCTTGTCGACAAAATCCTGGATCACCGGCCCCAACTGGGCTGCATATGCCTCCCGGTCCGCCGGGGGTAACCCCTTCCAAGCCTCTTTGGCCTTCCACAATTCGATAAATACTTTCATAAAAACAGGTATTTAAGTTTTAGTTGTTATTTCGCCTTCTGGTTGTAATTCTTTTAGCGCCACCCAACAGCAGGCAGTAGAGTGATAATGTTGCCGGCCGCTTTTGCTCCGGCCAAATTCCCCATAGGTGTAAAAGCCCGCCATGGGGCTGTTCCACACGGTTGCCAACCCTTCGTTTTCCATTGTGACGAATGGCCCGAGGGCCGGTTCCCGTCCGGCACAGGAAAATACCAGGAGCGCATCCGCATCGGCTGCCACGGAGTTTTTGACCTCCGTAGCCTCATCTATGATGGTTTGCACAATGTCAAAATCAGGGGGCATGGAAAACCAGAAAACTTCCCCCTCTTTCATCTCCATATCCATCACCAGTGCGTGTTCTTCGTGGTCGATCCCTATGGGCCCCTTGATCAGGATATCGCCCCCGGCTTCCCGTTCCACTATAAAGGGATGGTGGAAGGAGAGCTCGCTGAGGATGTTAAATTCCTGGTCCCCCGCCTGTTCCCCTTTCCCCAGGTATTTGAGGTACATGTCCACGGCGGGCTTGTCGTCTATAGTGTACAGGAGCTTTCCCCTGCTTCGGGTGACTTTGCGGGAAATCCCCAGGGGCTTCCACCCGGTAATCGCCATGCCGTGCAGGGCCACTTTGTCCGCATCCAGGACCAGGGCCACAAGGCCGTGCGGGGCATCCCGCTCTGCAGTGAAAACAGAGGTGCCGGTCAGGGTCATGTCATCTCCGGCCATCCCCCCGAAAAAAGTCCGATCCGGGCCCAGGGCAGTGGTCAGCCGTTCGACAAGCGTCATCCCGTCGAACATCTCCCCTTCAGGGGTTACCCCGGTACTGCAAATGACCATCGAAGGGTTGGTGAATTGGGAAAGGACGATATGCGACATCTGTTCGGTTACCTCCTCTATACTGCGCCCTCCAATATCTTCAATCAAAATGGTGTAGTCTTCCCGCGATACTTCGAGGAGTAAAATAGCAATTTCCCCCTTGCTTTGGTGGCCATTGACAAATTCGCCACAGGATGTAGCCCCGAAAATGTCTATCCCGCGGCTGGCGAGCAGCTCCCGGATGGCCCTGCGATCCTGTCGGACAGAGATAAATACGACGGCGAGGGCAGGCGCAAAGCCATCGGCTGTACACTCCTGTAATCCCTTTTCGATCTGCTCAGGACTGTCTCCGTGTATGGTTTTTGCCTTCATACCTTAAGCTGTTTCGGTTTTAAAGTTCATATAAAAAGTTGTACCCTCGCCCTGGGCGGTTTCTACTTTTAATTCCCCTCCATGCGCCTTCACAATATCATAACTCAGGCTGAGGCCCAGGCCCGTACCCTGACCGGTGGGCTTGGTCGTAAAAAAGGGCTGGAAGATTTTCTCCAGCACCTTTTCAGGTATGCCATCCCCGTTGTCCGAAATTGAAATTTTCAAATGGTCTTTGACCCTTTTTGTCTCAATGGTCACCGTGGGCTGGTACTTTCCGTTTTCGGATGCATTAAGGCGAGTTGATTTTTCTTTCACAGCGTAAAAGGCATTGGTCAGCAGGTTGAGGATCACACGGCCAATATCCTGGGGTACTACATCCAGGGTTCCCAGGCCGGGGTCAAAATGGGTTTTGACCAGGGCGTTAAAAGATTTATCCTTCGCCCGCAGACCATGGTAGGCCAGGCGTACATATTCATCGGTAAGGGCATTGAGATCTGTGGGTTCCCGATGCCCGTCACTGGTTCGGCTGTGTTGCAACATCCCTTTTACAATACTGTCCGCCCGTTTGCCGTGGTGGACGATTTTCTCCAGGTTTTGTACCAGATCTTCCGTGAGGGCCTTAACTTCCTCCAGATCCCCTTTTTCCATCTCAACCATGAGCTCTTCCAGGAGTTCCCGACTTACCTCGGAGAAGTTGTTTACAAAGTTCAGGGGGTTTTTGATCTCATGGGCGATGCCGGCGGTCAGTTCCCCCAGGGAGGCCATTTTTTCGGACTGAATCAATTGGGATTGAGCAGCCTGCAGTTCATCCAGGGTATTTTCAACCTTTTTCTTGGCTTTTTCCAGCTCCTTAAAATCTTCGTACCGGGCGTAGGCCACGGCAAAGGTGCGGGTAAGCGCTTTTAAGATATCCATCTCCCTGCCCGTAAGGTGTTCCGAATTGCCTACATAGAGCATCCCCTGGGCAAAGGGTACCTGGTGAAGTACGAGGCGCTCCGGCGGTTCTTCACCGGCCTGATAAGATTTTGCGCTCTTCACCTGCCCTTGCTCCATCAGTTTTTGAGTCATTTCAACAAACTGCGCCCGATCCCATTCATCCACCAGGATTTTCTGCCTCCTCCAGTGATCCACCCCTTTTTGAATGAACGGCATGTCAAAATCAAAAGGCAGGTCCATTGCCCCTAGCGCTTTACCTGCAGGATTCGTCAGATAGACGTGCACCAATTGCCGGGCCTCGTCCATGATAAAAACGCCACAACGGAAGAAGGGGATTCCAAGGGTGGTGAGTTCTTCCCAGACCAGGGGGGTAATACGCTCCAGGTCCTTTGTGGTGCGCATAGACGCAATTTCTGCCCGGACCCGATCCAGGGAAGCCTGTTTCACAGCTTCTTTTTCGCGAGCTTCGGATTCGATCAGGTCATTATAGCGCCGGTAGGTGATCTCCACCACGCGGGAGAATTTTTTCAGAATACCAACTTGTTCCTCTGAATGGGGGGTAGCTGCCCAGGCGTACAGCCCCCCCTCCGGGAAGAAGAGGAAACACCCGTAATGTTTTGTGTCCGTCCCATAACCCTCTACATCTACAGTCTTTGTGAGGGCGGCATAATAACTGCCGATTTCATCGCCTTCCAGTACGGGGTAATAATCGAGCTGCTTTTTAAAATGGTCGTAAACTCCTTCAAGTATGGGATGTCCCACCAACTCAAATTCTCCGCTTACTTCAATGATTTCGTCGTTTTCATCAATCCGTGAGGTGACGATTTCGCCTTCGGGTTTGTCCGGTTTGAGCAATCCCAGTCCCAATCGCAGCGGCTTTACATTCAGGTTTTTCAATTCCTCAAAAATGGTCGTAATGGTCTCGTGCAGGTCTTCCGAACTGTGCATGGCCATGGCCTTTGCCCGGACGCGTTCCAGGGCGGCCTCAATTTTGGATTCCCGGGCCTGTTTCTCTGCGCGTTCCAGATCGAGGTACCGGGTGTAGGTTTGGCCGAATACAGAGGAAAAACGCGTGAATATATCCCGAATTTCTTCTTGTAATGGGGATTCCGCAAAGACAAACAAAGTGCCTTGAGGAAAGAGGAAACTATAGTGGTAGACAATAGGCGGTAGTGCGTCTAAATCCACCTTAACCGGGTACTCTGGAGCTTCATTGATGGTTTTGAAATAACGCACTTTATCTGCCCCTTTCAGGACGTATTCATAAAGGGCTTTCCCTTCGGACCAATGCTTTTGCAATCCCTTTAACATTGGGTTGGCCCACATTTCCAAAAAGCCCGTATGTAGCGTGCTTTTGTTTTCGTTTTGAATGGAAGCCGTCCACACCTCCATAATTTCCGTAGGGCTGAGGATGCCGATTCCACATCGCGTGGAATCCCCCAGTCCGAGGCTGATCAGTTCCTCAAAGAATGTAGTTACCGTGACCGCAATGTCATCGGTATTGTGCATGGCCATGGTTCTGGCCCGTACCCGCTCCAGGGCCGCCTCAATCTGGGATTCCCGGGCCTGTGCCTCTGCTTTTTTAATATCGAGGAAGCGTTGGTAGAGCCGACCGAATTCCTTGGCAAAGCGCACAACGATCTCCTTTTCCTCCTCTGTCGCCCTCCGACTGTGGTTAAAACCGATATAGCCGTATTTGCAATGGCCCTGGGTAGTATACAAGCCATTGGGGTAATCGGACGGGTAAATGCGCTGATCTTCAGGCAATGCACTCATTACCTCATCCAGTACTTCCCAGAGGTAGGGCAGGACCTCAGGGGGGTAATCTATACAGTCCAGGGCATGAAGTTCGCTTTTTTTCCAGTTCGCAAAGGAGTTTTTCCAGGCATCCACCGCATTGACGTCGATCTCCTGTTCTGCAATCGTACGGTTATCCCCGCTGGTGGTAAGCCGCAGGGTAAATGTTTCATTCGCTTCGTCAAAGAGGGTGAGGTGGGTGAGTACAGGCTCAATACCCAGGAAATCAAACTGGTCAAATAGCACCCCCAGGACTTCGATCAGTTCATCCGAAGAATGCATGGCCATGGCCCGGGAGCGCACGCGTTCCAGGGCCACTTCAATCTGGGATTCCCGGGCCTGGGCTTCGGCCCTTTTCAAATCCAGAAACCGTGTGTACGTCTGTTCGAAGACGTTACTGAACCGTTCCAGTAGCGCAGTGGATTCCTCCGGAAGGAATTCCGGAGTGGAAACCACAAGGACGCCGTGGTTGAAAAACGCACCCGTATGAATCCTGCGGTCCTTTCTCAAATCCTCCCTGTAGGGCAGTCCGATTACTTCTTTTAGGTGCCGGATCCAATGTTGCAGATCCTTACCGGTTAACTCAATTATTATAGATTTTTTCCCTTTTTTCCAGCCAGAGTAAAGCTTTGAGATGGTAGTAGGTTCCTCGATACTTCCTTTAAAAAGCTGATTAATTTGTTGTCCCCCCTGTTCCGTAGACCACCATTCAACAATTCCTTCCTCTTCCCTTATGATGCCTATGTTCAAGCGCTCAAGCGTAGCTCCAAGGCTGCAGATTTGTTCAAAAAGAACGGCTGCTACTTCTCCCAGTTCCTCACTGTTGTGCATGGCCATCGTTCTGGCACGTACACGCTCCAGGGCGAGTTGTATCTCAGACTCCCTCGCCTGGGCCTCGGCTTTTTCCAGATCCAGGAACCGCTGGTAAATCCGCTCGAATTCCCGGGCGAAACGGATTACAATGGAAATTTCCTCCTCCGTGGGAGGACGGCTGTGGTTAAAACCGAGGTACCCGAATTTATTCTGTCCCTCACACGAATAGAGTCCATTTGGAAAATCCTTTGGGCTTATACGGTATTTTTTGGGCATGGTTTGAATCAGCTCGTCCATGACCTGAAACAACTGGGTGATGGATTCTTTGGGATACACCAGGCATTGATGACTTTGGGGAATACTTTTTTTCCAGCGCTCGACGGTTTCTTTCCATTCATCCATCGCATCCAGGTCGATGATCTTTTCCCCTATGTTCCGCGCACCTTTTTTACCGCTCAGGCGCAGCGAAAAACGATTATTTTCCACGTCAATCAGGGAAAGGTGGGCACAAACCGGGTTGATCCCAAGGAAATCATATTGTTTGCAGAGCAGCCCGATGACTTCGTTGAGTTCTTCCGTATGCTGCATGGCCATAGCGCGGGCCCTGATCCGCTCGAGGGCTACCTCGATTTGAGCTTCCTGAGCCCTTTTCTCGGCATTCTGCAAATCCAGGAATCGCTGGTAAAGCCTGCTGAACTCTGTGGTAAATCGCAGCAGGATATCCGCTTCTTCCGGGTTGGCCTCCCTGGTTTGGTTGATGCCCAAAAAGCCAAATTTACAATAGGCCTGGGTTGTGTACAGGCCGTTGGGGAAGTCCAGGGGAGACACTTTTTCCCCTTTCGGAAGCTTTGAGAAAATCCCGTCGAAGAGCTCCCAGATAGCATCGAGACCTTCCGTAGGAACCTCAAACCGCGTGATTGGATCCGGGTCCGTATCCGGGGATTTGATGGAATCGGATATATGTGCCCAATGCTCCGAAGCATCCAAATCGATTTTTTCCTCTGCCATGATGCGCTCCCCGTTTCGGCCGGTCATCCTGTAGGTAAACGCATTCTCCTCCTGATGGAGCAGGGTCAGATGCGTCCAGATCGTTTCCACCCCCAGTATCTTCAACTGCTGGAAGATTACGGACAGGACCTCAGTGAGCTCCGAGGATTCCTGCATGGCCATCGCCCTTGCCCGAATGCGTTCCAGTGAAAGCTGGATTTCGGCTTCCCGGACCTGTGCTTCGGCTTTTTGAAGATCGAGGTACCGTCGGTAGGTCTGTCCGAAAACCTTGGCAAACCTTTCCAAAACCCCCTTGGCCTCATCTTGCAGCGGGTTGTGTGTAAAAGCAAAGAGCACCCCGTCTGTAAAGAAGAAAACATTGGCAAATTGCCTGTCAGGCAGCGTTTTCAGGTCTGCGTGAAAGGGGTAGTCAGGTTCGTTGTTTAGTGCCGTGTAATATCTGGTAACATCCTCCCCGATAAAATCATAAGAATACCTTTTTTTATTCTTTTTCCAGGCCTTTATCAAGCCAACCAGCATGGGGTGTACTGTCATATTCAACATCCCCATCTTCAGGTTGATATCTCCCCTCTGATCGGAATTTGCAGACCAGGTTTCCATACCCTCGTCTCCGTGGAGGATGCCGATGCCGCAGCGAATGGTTTTATCCAAACCCAGGTTGACAACTTCATTGAACAAGGTAATTACCGTATCCCCAACGTCCTGGCTATTGTGCATGGCCATGGTCTTGGAACGCACCCGTTCCAGGGCCGCTTCGATCTGTGATTCCCGGGCCTGGGCTTCTGCTTTTTGCAAGTCGAGGAAGCGCCTGTAAACCCGGCCAAATTCTGTCGCAAAGCGCACCACGATATCCTTCTGTTCTTCGGTGGCGGGTTTGTCGTCATTATAGCCGAGGTAACCGAATTCGAAATGGCCCTGAACGGTATACGTGCCACCTGGGAAGTCTTCCACCCGCATTTCAGAACCCTCCGGAAGGGCAGCAAAGAGTTCCTCCACCAATCCGAATACCTGGGGTAGTATTTCCTGCGGATAGTGGATGCAGTTTATAGTATTGGGCTCCGCAACCTTCCAGGCTGCATAAGCCTCCTTCCATTCCGGCAGGGCATCGATATCGATAAATTGTTCGACCAAAACCCGTTGTCCTTCTTTGCCTGTAATGCGGACCGAGAATCGGTTGTTAACTTCATCGAACATAGTGAGGTGCGCAAAGAGCGGATGGATGCCCAGGATGTCAAACTGTGCGAAGAGGACGGTTAGCACTTCTGTCAGTTCCTCCGAGGAGTTCATGGCCATGGAACGTGCACGGACCCGCTCAAGAGCGGCTTCAATCTGTGCTTCCCGGGCCTGTGCTTCTGCTTTTTGAAGATCCAGGAAGCGGGTATAGGTCTGCTCGAATACCTGGGCGAACCTGGAGAGTATTTCCCTGTCGTCCTCCGGAATTTCGGTATTGCAGGACATGCTTACTGTACCGTACCTGTGGTTGGCATCCACAAATTCGAGACGGTCGTACCGGTTTTTCTTTTGTAATTTTTTGAAATAATCACCACCCAGAATCTGGTCTGTACCCAGCAGGAATTCAGTAACCGTATCCTCTCCGGGCAGGGACAGGTAGGAAAACCGGTCCCCATTCAACCAGGATTTCACGGTGGTATCCTCAAATTGGGCGGAAGGCCTTTTGTGGTAAATGGGTAGATCCCCATGCCCTTCGATAGGGGAGAGCCATAATTCCATATAACCATCATCCAGATGCCATATACTGATCCATGACTGGATGAAATCAATATTAAGAACTCTTAACTGGTTGAATAAAACCACAACCACATCGAGGATTTCCTCAGTTGTATGCATGGCCATGGAACGTGCACGGACCCGTTCAAGAGCCGCTTCAACCTGCGCTTCCCGGGCCTGGGCTTCGGCTTTTTTCAAGTCCAGGAATCGGGTATGGGACTGTTCAAAAACATTGCCAAAACGAGCTAAAACCTGATTCTCCTTTTCACTAAAAGCCTGAAGGCTATAGCGGTAAAACTGTATGACGGAATTCTGGGATAGAATTATCGTCCTGGACAACCCTGGGGACGATAATATAAAATCCTGTCGGCTTTTCGGGACATCTTTGTGGTTTGAATTCTTGAAATAATGAGTAAACATTAAGTCCTTCTGGGGTTTGGTCAATTGATCGGATAACACCGATTTTCCCTCTTTTCTCGATTGGTTAATTCGATCAAAACCAGCACTTCTAAGATATGGTACATGGACTTGGTTAATACGGGTGTATACTTCAGATGGTATCGCCAGCCACATATACCAGTCTTTTGAATCTTCCACAGTCTCCATGATCATCGCGGCATCCATTTTTATACCTAACTGGACCAGCTGCTGACTGAGAATATTAATAACATTAAAAAGTTCATCACTGCTGTGCATGGCCATCGAGGCTGCGCGAACGCGCTCCAGAGCGGCTTCAATCTGTGCTTCCCGGGCCATGGCTTCGGCTTTTCGAATATCCAGGAACCTCTGGTAGACACGGCCGAATTCTTTTGCAAACCGGCTGAGAATGTCCTTTTCCTCCGGGGTGGGTTCCGATGTGTGGGTATACCCGATGTACCCGAATTTGCAATGCCCCTGAACGCTGTAGCCTCCTTCCGGGGCATGTGCTACAGTCAGTCTTTCTTCTTCCGGCATACCCTCAAACGTTTCGGCCATCAGGGTAAATAGCTTTTTCAGGTCTTTTTTGGAATAAAAAAGCACCTCAACATCTTCTGAAGCACCGGACTTCCATTTATCGTAAAGGGCTTTCCAAATGTCCATCCCTTCGATTTCCACGACCTGCTGCCCCTGAATACGTTTCCCGGAAATGCCCGTAGACCGGTAGGTAAAGGTGTTTTCCTCAGGGTTCCAAAGGGTCAGCCAGACGGTTAAGGGTTGGATTCCTAAAAGGTCGAACTGTTGATAGAGGACACTCAAAACATCGTTGAGTTCTTCCGAGGACTGCATGGCCATGGACCGGGCTCTGACCCTTTCCAGGGCCGCTTCAATCTCCAGGGCCCTGTCGCGCTGGCGAAGGGCTTCCCGTAATTCCGAAACTTTGTCCCGGGGTTCCCCGGGCCGATTGGCGCGTTGTACCGGAGTTTGGGTTGTAGCACCCTTTTCCTTCCGACTACCTTTATCCGGCTTTTTGCTCATCTTCAAATTCGATTTACCGTGAGGGGTTGAGAAGTTTGGGAAGTGGAGTAGTGTGCGATGCGCAATTCAATCATTTACCAACTCGGTTTTATGTATGCAGGAAGTTACGAAAAAGGACCGGATTGCCCGCAACTTTTAAAGGGCGATTAAACAAAGGAACTCATACAGGCTTTCTATCTTTGCGACTTTCATCGCACCATGACTAAAATCCTCCTGCTTTCCGATTCCCATAGCCATCTGGACGACCGTATTCTGGCTTATGCCGGGCAGGCCGATGAAATATGGCATGCCGGGGATATCGGCTCCTTAAAAGTGACCGATGCCCTTGCAGAGCTTAAACCGGTACGTGGGGTCTACGGGAATATTGACGGTGCGGAAGTGCGGAGGGAATTCCCCCTGGATAACCGCTTTGCCTGCGAAGGTGTTGCCGTATGGATTACCCATATCGGCGGGTATCCGGGCCGGTATCAGAAACGCGTGCGGGAGGCCATGCTGCAGCGGTCGCCAAAACTTTTTATCTGCGGGCATTCCCATATCCTAAAGGTACAATACGACAAGCGTTTTGATTTGCTTCATATGAACCCGGGGGCATGCGGTAAAGTAGGGTTTCACCAGGTGCGTACCATGTTGCGGTTTGTAATTGATGGGACTGATATAAAAGACCTTGAGGTGATCGAGCTCGGAACGAGGTAGGGGTTTGGGGTTCAAGGTTCAAAGTTCAAAAGTTCAAAAAGGAGTCTTCAGTAGGCAGTAGCAGTGGGCAGCTGGGGTTGAAGGTTCAAGGTTCAAAGTTCAAAAGTTCAAAAAGGAGTCTTCAGTAGGCAGTAGCAGTGGGCAGCCAGGGTTCAAGGTTCAAAGATTTCAATTGGCAGTTAGCACAGAATCAGGTTCGTAGGCTTTCTTAAATTTAATGGTTTACTCCGTTTGATCACCCCGGGCTACTTATACCGTTTAGAACTCCTCAACCTTTGTCCGATTTTTTCATTAAAAATTTCCAGAAAATCCAATAAAAAAAGGGAAACACATTGGGTTTCCCTTTATTTCGATAAGTCGAATCTGTTTATCAAGAAAGGACCTCAATCGGGGCGTCCGGGGCGTTTTTTTTCACAGATTCAATACCATTTTCCATGGCGCTTACTCCAGAGTACATTTCGCTGGTCCCGATTACCTGTCCGTTGGTGGCCATCAGATCAAAATAAGGCTCCCCCTTCTTGGATTCCTTTCGGGCAAAGCGCGCATCTTCCTTAGAATTATTCTTCACAGAAGCGATGCCTTTTTCGCAGTTGGCCATACTCTCATAGCCCTGGCTGCTGAGGATTACCTGCCCATTGGCAGCTTTTAAGTTAAAGCGGTATTTTCCGGCTTTGTCGGTTTTAATTTCAAATTTTCCCATAGTTTATAATTTTGAGCCTGAAAATAGGAATTAATTCCAAATTACGGAAACCCTGGGATGCTTTGTTCAAGCCCAAAAGACGTGTGGCTTCCCTGATTTTTTAAAGAGCAGTGAATTTTGAATTTATTTCTGATAAAATTAGGAGATGGGGGTAGCACCCCCCCCAAAAAAATCAAATTACCATATACTCCTGCAACCCCCTTGCAAGTGAATACATTTAACACGCATTCCTCAACTTTGTATCTTTGACTTTCATGCCCAAGGATTCAATGCGCTATTTTCTTCAATGCTCTTTTTTTGGAAAGCACTACCACGGCTGGCAGCGACAACCCACCGATCTTTCGGTTCAGGAGGTCCTTGAAGATTGCCTGGGCAAACTATTGGGCAGCGAGGTGGAAATCGTCGGTGCCGGGCGAACCGATGCCGGGGTGCATGCGCGGGTGATGTATGCCCATTTTGACTCTCCGGAGCCCTTGCCTGCGGAATTGATTCATCGATTGAATGCCTTTCTCCCCGGGGATATTGCCGTTCAGCAGATTTTTCCTGTTCAGCCCGAGGCGCATGCCCGCTTCGATGCCCTTAGCCGGACCTACCAGTATTTTCTGGTACAGGAAAAGGATCCTTTTAGCGAAGACACGGCCTTTTATCAAAACCGCCCCCTGGATTTTGAGCTTATGAACCAGGCGGCGGCTTATTTGCTCGAATTTGAGGATTTCAAGGCCTTTTCTAAATCGCGAACAGATGTCAAAACCTATTTGTGCAATATAACGCATGCCCAATGGCAGGAGGAAGGTATACGTTGGGTCTTTACCATCTCAGCAGACCGTTTCCTTAGAAATATGGTCCGTGCAATTGTAGGGACCTTGCTGGAAGTTGGGAAGGGTAACCTCTCTCCGGAGGATGTTAAGACTATTATAAAAAGTCGGGCTCGATCCAGGGCCGGAGCGTCGGTACCCGCAAAAGGGCTATATTTGACCGGCATTTCATACCCCAAACAGATTCACCTTAGCGATGGAAAAAGAAAGCGGTAAAGCGTTTGACCTGTACCTTTTTAAACGGGTGCTCGCATTTACCCGTCCGTATCCCTGGACTTTTCTGGGTACGGCCGTGGCAGCCATCTTATTGACAATATTTTCAATCCTCACCCCGCTCATCCTCAAAGAGATTATCGATGTAGCCATTACACAAAAGCAGCGTGACCTCTTAATGACGCTGTCCCTGGCCATGGTAGGGGTCCTCATCGGCCAGGTGGTCTGTCAGTTGCTTTTTACCTATTACGCAAACTGGTTGGGGGAATCCGTGATTATGGACATGCGTACCCGTCTGTTTCGTCAGATGATCGGGTTTCGGATGAAATATTTCAGCAACTCTTCCATAGGGGTATTGGTTACCCGGTCTGTGGCCGATTTGCAGCGTATCGGAGAGATTTTTTCCCAGGGCTTTTTTACCATTGTGGCCGATCTGCTTAAAATGCTGGCCGCCTCTGCGATCATGCTCTGGCTCAACTGGAAACTCGCCTTACTCGTCTTTGCCATCCTCCCCTTGATCCTCTATGCTACAAGGCTTTTTCAACGAGCCATGAAGGTAGCTTTTATCGAGGTGCGGGCTCAGGTTTCCAATCTGAATTCCTTTGTGCAGGAGCGCATAACGGGTATGAAGATTGTCCAGTTATTTACGCGGGAACTTGTGGAGGCTGAAAATTTCCGCCAAATCAATGAAAAGCACAAGAACGCCTGGCTGAAAACCGTCTGGTACAACTCCTTTTTCTTTCCAATAGCTGAGATTGTCACTTCCCTGGCTATTGGTCTTGTAGTATGGTATGGGGGGCTGCAAAATATCCTGGATGTAGGAACGGAAATCTCGGGAACGCTTTTTGCCTTTATCCTGCTAATCGAAATGTTGTTCCGACCCCTGAGGCAAATCGCCGATAAATTCAACACCCTGCAAATGGGAATGGTGGCTGCAAACCGGGTGTTTAAGATCCTGGATACCGATAGCCGTATTGAAGACCTGGGAACCCTTGACGTGGGCCATATGGAGGGGGCAATATCCTTTGAAAAAGTACAATTCTCCTATGAGCCCGGAGAGGAAATTCTCCACGGGATTTCCTTCGAGGTAAAGCCCGGACAGAATATCGCTATTGTTGGGGCCACAGGGGCTGGGAAATCCACCATAATCAACCTGCTCAACCGCTTTTACGATATCGATTCGGGAAGGATTTGCCTGGATGGGCACGATATCCGGGAGTATACCCTGGCCAGTTTAAGAAATAATATCGCTGTAGTGCTGCAGGATGTTTTTCTCTTTGCAGATACCATCGCCAACAATATTTCCCTTTCAGACCCCCAAATCACCAGGGAAGAAATTGAAGCAGCTGCGCGCCAGATAGGGGTCCATGAGTTTATCAGCAGCCTGCCCGGTGGATATGATTACAACGTAAAGGAGCGGGGGAGTATGCTTTCCAGTGGCCAGCGACAACTCATTGCTTTTCTTCGGGCGTATATGCGAAACCCTAGTATTCTGGTCCTCGATGAGGCCACTTCTTCCGTGGATACGTATTCCGAGCAACTCATTCAACAAGCTTCTGAGAAAGTGACAGAAGGCAGGACTTCCATAATCATTGCCCACCGTCTGGCTACCGTAAAAAAGGCAGATAAAATCCTCGTTCTGGAAAAAGGGGAAGTGGTCGAGATGGGAACCCATCAGACCTTGCTGGCCCAAAAGGGTTATTACAGCAAGCTCTACGAGGCACAGTTTATGGCTGAAGAGGTGGTTTAGGTCTTCTGGGGCAGATAATCTGAAAGTTCCACTACCCCTGAAAGTAGTAGCAGCGCATGAATACCTATGGAGATTGCGAAATACCCGACAATCCAAAGAACCGCAAAAATCAGCGCCCGAATCAGGATTATGCCCAAATTCTTGTAAGGGTGAAGCCGTATCAGTACGAAGGCTGAAAAGAGAACCATCAGGAATATATTAAAAAAAGAGTACCCCATATACACAGAGGGAGCAAATAATATAATCACCAAACTGATCGGGAAGGTGATGATGGAAATATGTGCGAGGGTATAAATTGCTGTAACAAAGTGTTCCGGGAGGTTGTACCCCCTGCTGTTAAATGAAAGGATACCCGCAAAGGCAATGACAGGGATATACATCAGGAAAACAAAGGTCTGGTATTCCATGATAACATCCATGACCTTTCCATTGGCCGGGACATCCGATTGCGAACCGAGAAATTCGAAGTCCAACAATTCGAGGAACCCTATTTTTTGCATTATGAAGAACAGGATCCCTGAAAGGCCGAGGGCCACCCCTAAATAGCTCATCGGATTCATAAAACGACGCCGTACGCCGTCTATATATAATCCTACGACTTCTTCAGGTCTGAAAGTCATTGTTTTAACAGTTCTGAAAAAGGTGTTATCCAGGTCAAAAAAGCGCTCTTTGACGTCGGCCCAGAGCTTTTTAAAAGTAATCCTTCCGGCATCGGTTTTCGACCCGCAGGAAGGACAAAACATAAAGTCTGTCCTGAGCGAAGTTTCACAGTTTTTACACGTCATGTGTTCAGGTCTTTTCTGAGCAGATGCTCCAATTCCTTTGAATCTTTAAAGGGGACGAATTCCCCGTTTTTGATATATGAAATCGATCCGGTTTCTTCGCTGACCACCAGGGTGAGGGCGTCGGTGCGCTCTGTAATTCCAACCGCAGCGCGATGACGCAGGCCAAAGCGGTTGGGGATATTGTGTTCCCGGGATACCGGCAGGATCACACGGGTAGCTACGATGCTGTTCCCTTTAATGATAGCCGCCCCATCGTGGAGCGGACTGTTTTTGAAAAAGATACTCTCCAGGATGGGCTGGTTGACTTCAATCTGCATTTCATCCCCGGAAGAGGTGATAAAGTCCAGAGCCGTGTCCCGTTCCACAACCAGGAGCGCCCCTGTACGGTTCTTTCCCATATTCTCACAGGCAGCCAACAGGGCCTCCACATTGAGGTCGGTGGTCAACCCCTCTTCCCTGAGAAACTTAAAGTGTTTGGTAAACCGGCGTTTTTTGGCAAAATTGGTAGAACCCACCACCAGGAGGAATTTTCGGACCTCCTGTTGAAATACAATGATCAATGCAATCAGGCCCACCTGCATAAACCCCCCTATCATACTACTGGTCATTCGCATATCCAATAATTCGGTGCCTTTCCAGAAGGCCCAGATGATCACGATTCCCAGAAAAATATTGATAGCTACCGTGCCCCGTACCAGCCGGTAGAGGTAATACAGCAATACGGCAACCAAAAGGATATCGATGAGGTCCGCAACCCCTATGTCCAGAAAATTAAGAAAATCCAATCCCTTCGGCTTTTTGGTAAAATTAGAAAATTAAACACAACCTCAACCTAACTGTACTCAGCAAGGGCTTCCCAGAGTTGAATACACTCCCTGGCCTCCCTTACATCATGGACCCTCAGGATATTTGCGCCTCCCTTCAGGGCCAGCATATGGAGGGCGGTAGTGCCATTCAGCGCCTGATCCGGTGAAATCCCCAGGGTCTTGTGGATCATTGATTTCCTGCTCAGCCCGATCAGAAGTGGCGTGTTAAGCGTTTTAAAGGCACTCAGAGCCGCGAGTAACTCAAAATTCTGTTCTCTCGTTTTCGCAAACCCAAACCCGGGATCGGCAATGCAATCTGTGATTCCCAGTTTGCGCGCCTCCGACAGCCTTTCAGAAAAATAATAAAGGATATCCGTGATCAGGTTTTCGTATTCGGTTTGTGAACCCATTGTTTGAGGGGTTCCCCGCATATGCATCATCACGTAGGGTACCTGCCGCTCGGCAATGAGCGGGAGCATGTCCGTATCCCGGAGCCCTGCACTGATGTCGTTGACCATGGCCGCTCCGGCATCCAGCGCTTGCCGGGCCACTTCTGCCCGGAAGGTGTCTACAGAGATCAGGACTTCGGGAAATTCCTCCAACAACCCTTCAACCATTGGGATTACCCGTTTGAGTTCCTCCGTTTCAGGTACTTCCGGTGCTCCTGGTCGGGAACTGTGACCTCCTATATCGATGAAATCCGCTCCCTCACTGAGCATAACCTCCACCTGCTTGAGACCGAGGTAGGGATCCCAGTATTTTCCCCCGTCAAAAAAAGAATCGGGAGTGGAGTTTAAAACCCCCATAACCCTTGGATGGCTGAGGTCCACCAATACTCCCTTGCAGCAAATCGTCATAAATCGATACCTTTGTTCTGTTGTTTAGACCACATAAAATGGTACTTTTGGCCGGGGTCCTCCCCGCCGGAAAATTACATAAAATCTATGAAGGAAACACTCCGCGCCTATGACGAGGTCATCGAACAGTGTCGTGAGCTCTTTGTTGCGAAACTTAAGGATTATGGAGCGGCATGGCGCATCCTTCGACTCCCCTCGCTTACCGATCAGATTTTTATTAAGGCCCAGCGCATTCGCAGTCTTCAGGAAAAAACCACCCGTAAGGTTGACGAAGGGGAGCGCTCTGAGTTTATCGGAATTGTCAATTATTCCGCCATGGCACTGATACAAATAGAAAAGGGCGTTGCGGATATGCCAGACTTAGACCCCTCCGAGGCCATTGCATTGTACGATGACCAAATTGGTCGAACGAGGGCACTTATGGAGGCCAAAAACCACGATTACGGAGAGGCATGGCGGGATATGCGGGTGAGCTCGCTGACCGACCTGATCCTCCAGAAACTTCTTCGGGTCAAGCAAATCGAAAACAATCAGGGGGTTACCCGGGTGAGCGAAGGCGTGGATGCCAATTACCAGGATATGATTAATTACGCCGTTTTCGCCCTGATCCATCTGGGGGAAGAAGGGACAGCAGGGGCGGCAGCGGAAGTACAAAACAAGACACCGTGAAGTATTTCGTTCAATTATGCCGGATTGTGGTTGGGGTCCTTTTTATCCTAAGCGGCCTGATCAAACTCAATGATCCCCTGGGTTTCTCATTCAAACTGGAGGAATATTTCAGCCCGGCTGTTCTCGATTTGCCATTTCTGGAACCTTACGCCCTGGCCATTGCCTTATTTGTGGTTATTCTCGAAGTTATCCTTGGCATTACTTTACTGCTGGGATATCAGATCCGTCTGACCCTGTGGACACTTTTGGGGACTATCGTGTTTTTTACCTTCCTGACTTTTTATTCGGCGTACTTTAATAAGGTCACAGATTGCGGATGTTTCGGGGATGCTGTTAAACTGACTCCCTGGGAGTCTTTTAGCAAGGATCTGATCCTGCTGGTGCTCATCCTGATCCTGATCTGGGGGCGTAAACACTTGAAACCTCTGGGTTCCGCTGCTTTCCGCTTGGGCACTACCGCAATCGCACTCCTGGCATGTATCTGGTTCGGCAATCATGTGCTGAATCACCTGCCTGTAGTGGATTTCCGGCCGTATCATGTGGGGGCGAACATCATGGAGGGCATGGAGATCCCGGAGGGCGCGCCCAGGGCGGTTTACGAATACGACTGGAAATTCAATATCGACGGTACCGAAAAAATCATCACAACCCTTGGCGATTACCCGGATGTGGATGGGGAATTTGTGGGCCTGGAAGGTACCCGGGAGATACAGGCGGGCTACGAACCGCCTATTCATGACTTTACATTGGAATTTAACGGAATTGACCTGGCCGGGTCCATACTTCAGAGACGAAACCTGCTTTTGGTGGTGGCATACGATTTAAACAAGAGCCATAAAGAGGCCTTTGAGGCAGTAAAAATCCTGACTGATTCGGCCCTTTCACTGGGGTATTCCGTGGCCGGGCTTTCGGCCTCTTCTGCAGGGGAAACCGGAAACCTAAGACAACAGTACGGGTTGAATTTCCCGTTTTATTTTACGGACATGACAGCCCTGAAGACCATTGTCCGCTCCAATCCCGGGGTGCTGAAATTACAGGAGGGCACCATCGTGCAAAAGCTGCATTACAACGATCTGAAGACCTTAAGTTTACCAAAACTCTCAGATTCCGAGAAATATCCCCAGGAATTGAAATCTTATTTGGACAGTATTATGGTCCTCGATCAGAAATACCGGGGCGAGTTCTCACCGGAAACCTGGGGAAAGCAAGTAAAAATCGACCAGCAGAATATGGGGGCTGTAGATTCAATCATTGGGCAATATGGATATCCTGGCACCAGCCTTGTGGGGCCTGGAACCGACAGAGCGGCCTGGTACGTCATTCAGCATTCCGAGCGGATTGACGAATTCCTGCCACAGATTCAGGTAGCGGCAGAAACCGGGGAACTTCCCTATCGCCTCTATGCAATGATGCTAGACCGTTCGCTGATGGGACAGGGCCTGCCGCAAAAATACGGGACCCAGGGCATGTCTTATTTTATGAATACCCCAGAGGAAATCAACCTGATCTGGCCCATTGAAAACCCGGAAAATGTCAATGCCCTTCGTGCGGCGGCTGGGTTTAATCAAACTGTTGAGGAATCCACGGCAGACCTCTTTGGAGAGGGAACCGAGTATATTCAATATACCCTGGAAGAGGTCGCGGAAATTGAAGAAAAACAAAATAAAACTAAATATTAGAGAGCCATGAGGACAAATATCGTTGCCGGAAACTGGAAAATGAATATGGACAAGGAAGGGACTAAAGCTCTGTTGATCGATTTGGTTGCAAAGCTACCGCAGACCTCAACGCTGGTTATGGTGGCTCCGACATTTGTCAACCTCGAGTCGGCTGTAAACCAACTCAACGGTTTACCCGTGGAAGCCGTGGCGCAAAACATGCACTTTGAAGACAATGGGGCATACACGGGGGAGATTTCAGCAGATATGCTACGTTCTATAGGCGTTAAGACAGTTATCCTCGGCCATTCAGAGCGGAGGGCATATTTTCATGAAACGGACGAGCTCCTGGAAAAAAAGGTGCGCAAAGCCCTTGAGAAGGGTATGCGGGTCATCTTTTGTTTTGGCGAAGAGCTCGCCGACCGTAAGGCCGGAAAGCACTTTGAAGTGGTGCAACGGCAGCTTAGTAAAGCGCTGTTTGGCCTTCCTGAAAGTGCCTGGGAACATATTGTGCTGGCCTATGAACCGGTTTGGGCGATTGGCACCGGAGAAACCGCTTCCCCGGAGCAGGCCCAGGAAATGCACGCCTTTATTCGCAAGGGTGTAGCTGAAGCTTCTTCTGAGAAAACTGCGGATTCTGTATCCATCCTCTATGGAGGAAGTGTAAAACCCGGGAATGCCCGGGAAATCTTTTCCAAGCCGGATGTCGACGGGGGTCTTATTGGTGGGGCGGCGCTCAAGGCTGAAGATTTTATCGCCATCGTAACGGCTTTCGATTAAGGCGTATACCTATGAAATACGTCCGGTGTATCCTTGAATTACAACCGCTGCAGCCGGCTACCGATATTTTTATCGCTGTTCTGTCCGAGTTGGGTTTTGAGAGTTTCGAAGAAACAGAGAGGGGATTGATGGCCTATATTCAGGAACCTCAATGGGATGAAGCGGCTTTTCTTGGGATACCGTATTTGCACCATGAGGCGTGGGAAGTGAATTCCCGCTGGGAAATCGTGGAGCCTGAGAACTGGAATGCCGTTTGGGAGCGCGACTACAAATCTATTGACGTCCGTGGCTTATGCGTGGTCCGGGCCCCTTTCCATCCACAACCCGCCGGAGTGAAATACGATATTGTCATCTCCCCTAAAATGAGTTTCGGTACCGGCCACCATCAGACAACCCGCCTGATGCTGGATTACCTTCTGGACCTGGAAGTCTCCGGCACGTCTGTTCTCGATGTGGGTACGGGCACCGGAGTTCTGGCTATACTCTGCGGACTAAAGGGTGCACGGCACATTACAGGCATTGATATCGATCCGTGGTCGGTTGAAAACGCGGTTGAAAACGCGGAGCGGAACGGGCAAAACGAGATGGAGGTATTGGAAGGCTCCATGGACCGGGTGGCTGGCCGTCAGTTCGATGTAGTTCTGGCAAATATCAATCGGAATGCCCTCACAGAACTGATGGCGGCGATTAGCGGGGTGCTCAGGGAAGGAGGTAGGCTGCTGATCAGTGGGTTTTACCAGGAAGACTTACCTTATTTAAAAGATAAAGCTGCAGAACACGGCTTGGTTTACGGTAGTTTCCGGGTATCGGATTTATGGACTGCGGCATACTTTGAAAAGCAGGTGCTGCCTTCCTGACACCAGGCGGATTACCCGTAGCACGACCGGGCAGTTAAACACTCTTTTTATGGGTGCGGATGCCAAAAAAAATTTACTATATTCGTAACAAAGCCTTTCACTATGAGTACGAAAGAACGCTTAGAGGAATCCCTTTTAGTAGATGAAAAAGAGCAGGATCTCAATGAGATTGTTCTCTTCAACGACGATGTCAATACTTTTGACCATGTGATCCAGACCCTGATCGATGTATGCGAGCATACCCCCGAGCAGGCAGAGCAGTGCTCCCTGATTGTCCATTACAACGGGAAATGCACGGTCAAAACAGGAGAGATGACGGACCTGAAACCGCGTTGTACGCGCCTCTTGCAGGCAGGCCTGAGTGCTGAAATTCTCTAAGTTGACTAGCACTGAATCCTTTGGCGAATCCGGGATTCATCAGAGTGAAGCATGTATAAATCGCATGCTTTTTTTTTGCCTTTTCGGTTTTGAAAATAACAGAAGAAAATAGAGTGCCTTAGCCATAAATACCCCCTTTATACTATGCAAAAAGAATCCGTGGTAAAAATGAATAAGTCCTACACAGTACTCATAAGCCTGATCGTGGCTCTGGGTGGGTTTTTGCTGGGCTTTGACAGTGCGGTGATCTCAGGAGCTGTGCGGGGGATTACAGTCTATTTTGAGATGACTGAATGGATGCTGGGCTTTTCCGTGGGTTGTGTGGTCTTCGGGGCCATGGCCGGGAACCTGATGGCAGGCCCGTTAAGCGATCGCTTTGGCCGTAAACGCGTTTTGATTATCGTCGCGGCCTTGTTTACAATTTCAGCCACCTGGTCTGCCCTGGCAACGGGGTATACAGAATTTATAATCGCCCGGATTATCGGGGGCGTGGGTATCGGGGGCGCTATTTTAATTGCCCCGGTGTATATAGCGGAAATCGCCCCGGCCAAATTGAGGGGGAGTCTGGTTTCCTTCAATCAGCTGAACATTGTCATTGGAATCTCAGTGGCGTACTTTTCGAATTATTTTTTGGTAAATACAGCAGGTGAAAGCTGGCGGTGGATGTTAGGGGTGGAGGCCATTCCTGCCCTAATCTATTTTCTGGCCCTGTTTACGGTTCCCAAAAGCCCCAGATGGCTGATTCAAAAGCTAAACAACATTCCTTTGGCCCGAAAGATCCTGACCAGAATAGGGGGAGAGGCCTACGCGGATACCACCATTGAGGAAATACAACGCGGCATGGATAAGAAAGAGTCGAAGGGGAGGCTCTCCGATATTCTCAAGTCTAAATACACCACCATCATGATCATTGCCCTGGGGATTGCCTTTTTCCAGCAAATCACCGGGATCAATGCTATTTTTTATTATGCCCCCACAATTTTTGAACAAGCCGGGGGTAGCACGGACTCCTCGTTTTTGCAGGCCATCGTCGTGGGCCTGACCAATTTGGTCTTTACCCTGGTGGCCATCTGGCTCATCGATAAACTGGGTCGCAAACCGCTTTTACTCATCGGGACGACATTTATGACCATCGCATTGTTGATGGCTACTCTCGCTTTTAATAATGCCACCTATGTCTTTGATGAGTCGACCCTGTCGAAGGTCGGGGATACTGAAATCGGCAGTGCGCTTTCTGATCTGAAAGGGACCACCTACACAGGCCAGGCCGAATTGTTTCAGGCGGTGGAATCCCGTCTGGACTCAGAGCAGTTTCTGGCATTCAGGCGGAATGAAATCACCAACTTTATCGATATTAACGCCACCCTGGTTTTGATTGCCATTCTGTTATACGTGGCCTCCTTTGCTATTTCACTGGGGCCGGTAATGTGGACGCTGATTTCAGAGATCTTCCCGAGTAAAATTAAGGGGATTGCTATATCGGTAGTGGGGTTTTTTAATTCCCTGGTGAGTTTTTCAGTGACCCAGGTATTTCCCTGGGAACTTTCTAATTTGGGCCCAACCCTGACGTTTCTGATCTATGCGATCCTCTCCTTTTGTGCCATCCTGTTTGTGAAGCGCTATGTCATTGAGACCAAAGGAAGGAGCCTGGAAGAAGTAGAGGAATTATTAATCCGTAAATAATAAAGGCGGCAGATACCCCCTGAGCGTTTATCCGGGAATGGGGGCATAATTAGCAGCCTGAATACGTCCGTTGTTTTTCCCGGGTTTCGGAAATCACGGATTTACTAAACATAGAGGTATGAGTGAAAAAATATTTGTAGGTCAAAATCCGTACCACCCCAATGCGGGGGAAGTCCGGGGCAGCCAGATGGAACTGGATGGGGAGGTGTACTATAAAATCGACAACAGCGATTTGATGCGGCCTTTTTTTATGAGTATTGTCAGCGATGCGAATCACTGGATGTTTATCTCGAGTAACGGGGGCCTGACCGCAGGGCGGAAAAACAGCGAATATGCACTTTTCCCTTATTACACCGATGATAAGATCACAGAGTCTGCAGAAATAACGGGGAGTAAAACCCTTATACGACTTCAAAAAGAAGGGCAGGAGTATTTGTGGGAGCCATTTTCGGAGCGGCAAAAAGGCGCTTATGCCATCCATAGAAATCTGTACAAAAATGCCCATTGCAACAAGGTCATTTTTGAAGAAATCAACTCGGATCTTGCACTCACCTTTCGCTACCAATGGAACTCTTCCAATCTTTTCGGGTTTGCCAAAAAAGCGAGCCTGATCTACAACGGGAAGGTACCTGTGAAGGCACAGGTGATCGATGGTCTTCAGAATATCCTGCCATATGGGGTGAATACTGACCTTCAAAACAGCAGGAGTAATCTGGTCGATGCGTATAAGAAAAATGAATTGCAACCCGAGGCAGGTCTGGGTATTTATAGCCTGAGTGCCATAATCGTGGATAAGGCCGAACCCAGTGAATCACTTAAGGCCAATGTAGCCTGGTCAGTCGGACTTAAAGATGCGAAGTATCTCATTTCATCCCTCCAACTCGATGCGTTCAGAACAGGTGCTCCACTAACCCCAGAAACAGACATACGCGGCGAAAAAGGCGCTTATTTTGTAGGTGCGGAATTGGCGCTGCAGCCCGGGCAGGAACACGGCTGGATGCTGGTGGCTAATGTCAATCAGGGCCCTTCGGATATTGAGGCCCTCCAGATGAAGCTCAAAAAACCCGGGAATTTGCAACAACTGGTTTTGGACGATATCGAACTGGGAACCCGCCGGTTGATCGGGTTAACGGCAGCGGCCGATGGGTTACAACTGACCCGGGATCGCCTTCGCATTACCCGTCACTACGCCAATACCATGTACAACATCATGCGGGGGGGGATCTTTGACAACAATTACGATCTGGAGAAAGGGGATTTTAGCACCTATCTGAAACTGGCGAATTCAAAGGTGTTCGACGCGAATAAAGCGTTACTGAGTCAGTTGCCGGAAACCTTTACGCTGTTTGAATTGCGGGATCTGGCAAAATCGGCGGACTCTGATTTTCTGAGGCTCGCCTATGAATACCTGCCGCTTAAATTCAGCAGGCGGCATGGGGATCCCAGCCGTCCCTGGAATCGATTTTCAATCAATACCCAAAGTGAAAAGGACGGATCTAAAATCCTCGATTACGAGGGGAACTGGAGGGATATTTTCCAGAACTGGGAGGCTTTGGCGCATTCTTACCCGGAGTTTATCGATGGGATGATCCATAAGTTTCTCAACGCCTCTACTTTCGATGGGTACAACCCCTACCGCATCACCAAATCCGGCATAGACTGGGAGGTCATTGAACCGGACGATCCCTGGTCGTATATTGGATATTGGGGGGATCATCAGCTGATTTACCTTCTGAAATTTCTCGAGTTTATCGAAGCGTACTATCCGGGTCGCTTGCTTTCCTTCTGGGATCAGGACCTCTTTGTATACGCCAATGTACCCTACAGGATAAAGCCGTATTCCCAAATACTGAGTAATCCAAAGGACACGATTGATTTTGATCACGCCCTCGAACAACAGATTACCCGGCGGAAAGAAAAGATCGGAGCCGACGGGGCACTGATACAATTCCAGGACGCGCCCTATCGGGTAAATCTGGTGGAAAAATTACTGGCTACCCTTCTGGCCAAGGCCTCTAATTTTATTCCTGAGGCAGGGATATGGCTGAACACCCAGCGCCCCGAGTGGAATGATGCCAATAATGCCCTGGTGGGCAATGGGGTGTCCATGGTGACCCTCTGCTATATGAAACGTTTCCTGAGCTATTTCGCAGGTTTACTGGATACCTACCAGCCCGAAACGGTTCTTGTTTCTGGGGAGTTGGAACAGTTTTTCAGAAATATCACCCGGGGATTGCAGCAACATAAGGAGTCGCTAAGCGGTTCCATTTCAGACACCGTGCGCAAGGACATCGTCGATGCTCTGGGAAGTGCTGCCAGCCGATATCGCACAAAGATTTATACCGAAGGCTTTAACGGCGTAAAAAAGGAGGTCTCTTCAGATGACCTTCGGGATTTTATAGAAGTGATGTCGGCCTTTGCCGACCATGCTATTGCCGCCAACCAACGCGGGGATAAGCTCTATCACTCCTACAACCTGATGACCGTTACCGGGACAGATGCAATCGCGGTTTCTCATTTAAGTGAAATGCTGGAGGGCCAGGTAGCTGTGCTGAGTTCGGGAAGTCTGAGTCCTGAACAGGCGCTTGAAGTTATGGACGCCCTGCGCAAGAGTGCGCTTTACAGGAAGGATCAGAACAGTTATATCCTCTACCCCGATAAGAACCTGCCCCGATTTGTGGACAAAAACCGCATTCCAGATGAGCGGATAAAGAAATCTACACTCCTTCTCAAGCTTTTAAAAGATGGGAATCGCCAGATTGTAGAGCAAGATATTCAGGGGAACTATCATTTTAATGGGGACTTCAATAATTCCGGGAGTTTGAAGAAAGCCCTCACCGAATTGCCGCCGCAGTATCAGGATTTGGTGATTCGCGAGGGGGGGGAGATTCTGGATATATTCGAGGCGGTTTTTGACCATAAATCCTTTACCGGCAGATCTGGAACCTTCTTTGGGTATGAGGGGCTGGGCTCGATTTACTGGCATATGGTTTCAAAACTAGCCGTGGCCGCCCAGGAGTGTTGCCTTCAGGGGTTGAATTCCCAGGCTGCTTCTAAAGTCCAGGCCGGCCTTTTGGCGCATTACCACGAAATAAACGAGGGGATTGGGGTACATAAGCCGCCTCAGGTGTACGGGGCCTTTCCCACCGACCCGTATTCGCACACTCCCGCGCATCGGGGGGCGCAACAGCCAGGAATGACCGGGCAGGTCAAGGAAGATATTTTGGTCCGGCAAGGAGAACTCGGGATTCAGGTCTTTGAAGGACGCGTTCATTTTGGCCCGGGATTGCTCAGGAAAGAGGAATTTTTGACCGTAAGACAAAGGTTTGAATACCTGGATGTACACAATGCCCTTAAGTCTCTGGAGGTTCCGGAAAAAGCACTGGCCTTTACCGTGTGCCAGGTACCTGTTGTATATGCGCTGAACGAGAAACCGGGGATAAAGGTCCGGTTTGCAGATGGCAGCTCCAAAGCTTTGGAGACTTACGCCCTGGAGCCCTCAGTGAGCAGCGAGTTGTTCCGGCGGAGCGGAAATATTGAATCTATACAGGTCGGCCTGGCCGCAGCTGATTTTAGCTAAAGGACCTATGATTGTGAGAAAGACATTGGAGAAATACATTTTATGGACGGGGTTGCCCGTGTTGTTTGTTTTGCTCACCGGATGCCCTTCCCCACCTGAATTATACTGGTCGGAGGAGTTTGAAGGAACAGAACTATCCGGGGATACCTGGAACCACGAATTGGGTGACGGTTGCCCGGAAATCTGTGGATGGGGGAATAACGAAGCCCAGGTGTATACGCGCCAGAACCACCGTCTGGAAGACGGGAAACTCATCATTACTGCCCGAAAGGAAGATGGGGGATACACCTCTACCCGTATTACCACAAAGGACAAGGTTGAATTCCGGTATGGCCGGGTAGAAGCAAGGGCCAAACTCCCTTCCGGGACGGGGGTATGGCCTGCGATCTGGATGCTGGGTTCCAATATCGGGGAAGTTGGCTGGCCCCGTTGCGGAGAAATCGATATTCTCGAATACGTGGGCAAGGATCCCGGGATGGTATATACCTCCCTTCATACTCCGGACAGCCACGGAAATACGATCAATACCCGGAAGACTCCTGTTGCGGATATTGAGGAGGGGTTTCATTTATTCGCCATGGAATGGGAACCGGAGGCGATACGATTTTTTGTAGATGGCGTCCTGGTCTACACTTTTTCCCCCGAGGAGCAGAACCCGGAGGTTTGGCCTTTTGACCAACCCTTTTATTTGCTTGTAAACCTCGCCGTAGGCGGGAACTTTGGCGGGCCTCAGATCGATGATTCCATCTTCCCTCAGGAGTTTGTGATCGATTATATCCGGATTTTCAAATGCCCGGAAGGGCAATTCCGGGAAGGGGGATGTTATTAAGGGATTTATTTTTTTTAGGGGCAGTAAAGCATTAAGTCATGAATAGAATAGACCGTATTTGTTGGCAATCTGTATTCAGGATGCTGTTGGCAGTCTTGCTGGTTTGTCCTTTTGTTTTGACGTCGCAGCGGGCGCAAAGCGCAAATAATCAGGGACCTAATCCAACTCAGATGAAAGAGATCGAAGCATCCATCGAAGACCTCCTCGGGCAACTGAGCCTGGAGGAGAAAGTAGCCATGTGCCATGCCCAGTCTAAATTCAGTACCCCCGGAGTCGCGCGTTTGGGGATTCCCGAGATTTGGATGTCTGACGGGCCTCATGGGGTTCGGGGCGAAATCAACTGGGACAATTGGGGTTATGCGGGCTGGACCAATGATTCCATTACCGCCTTTCCGGCCCTGACCTGCCTTGCAGCCACCTTCAATCCGGAATTATCCCATTCCTATGGTAGCAGCCTTGGAGAAGAGGCGCGCTATCGCAAGAAGGATGTCCTGCTGGGCCCCGGGGTGAATATCTATCGCACGCCACTCAACGGGAGGAACTTTGAGTATATGGGGGAGGATCCCTTCCTGGCCTCTGAAATGGTAGTGCCCTACATCCAGGGGGTGCAGCAAAATGGGGTGGCCGCATGTGTCAAGCATTTTGCCCTGAATAACCAGGAAAAGTGGCGGAATTATGTGGATGTACAGGTGAGTGACAGGGCGTTACATGAAATATACCTGCCCGCCTTCAAGGCGGCTGTGGAAAGGGGAAATGTTTGGGCCGTTATGGGCTCCTATAATAAATTCAGGGGGCAGTATTGCAGTCACCATGAACTTTTGATCAATACCATCCTCAAAGGCGACTGGGCGTTTGACGGCGTGGTGATCACCGACTGGGGGAGTGCCCACGATACCCGGGAGGCCGCCCTTTATGGTTTGGATATGGAAATGGGCACGGGGACCGATGGCCTGACCACGACGCTTACCAACGCTTACGACAACTATTATTTGGCCAATCCGTTTTTGGAACTGCTCAAATCCGGGGAAGTACCGGAGGAGGTGCTCGATGATAAGGTAAGGCGTATTTTACGCCTGATGTTCCGCACCAACATGAATCCGGACCGGGGAATGGGAAGGATGAACAACCAGGAACACCTGGATGTGGCCCGCAAGGTCGCCTCAGAAGGTATGGTCCTGTTGAAGAATCAGGAGCAGTTCTTTCCCCTGGATCCCGATAAAGAAATGACAATTGCGGTTATTGGTGAAAACGCTACCCGCTCTATGACCCAGGGTGGGGGTTCCTCCGAATTAAAGGCCAGAGTAGAGGTTTCTCCCCTGCAGGGGCTCCGCCAACGTTTTCCCAGGGCTACCATCTTACATTCCCAGGGCTATTCTTCCGGTCCCTCAGTTTACGGACGGGTGGAACCCGCTCCTTACGACGCGGATTCCCTGAAACAGGAAGCGCTGGCCATCGCCTCAAAAGCAGACATAGTCCTCTTTATCGGGGGACTGAACAAAAGTCACTTGCAGGACTGTGAAGGGGGCGATCGGGAAAACCTCAGACTCCCTTTCGAACAGGATAACCTGATTAAGGATATCCTGAAGGTTAATAAAGCTGTCGGGGTCGTGCTTATCAGTGGCAATGCGGTGAGTATGCCCTGGGTGGATGAAGTACGGGGAATCCTGCAGGCGTGGTATGGGGGAAGTATGGCCGGACACGCCCTTGCGGATATCCTTAGCGGCGATGTAAGCCCGTCGGGGAAACTTCCATTTACTTTTCCGGAAACACTGGTGGAGAATGCGGCCCATAGTTTTGGGGAAGCTTCCTACCCCGGGATTAAAAAGGACCAGCAGTATATGGAGGGTATTTTTGTCGGGTACCGCTGGCATGAGACCAAAAAGATTAAACCCTTGTTTCCCTTTGGGTTCGGACTCTCCTATACGAGCTTCAAAATATCACAGCTGAATACCAATGCAAAAAATTACGGTTCTCAGGACACGGTAAAGATCTCTTTTGAAATTGAGAATACCGGGACCCGAGCCGGGGCGGAGGTCGTCCAGGTGTATATGGGGAAACCGGATTCTGAAATAGAGCGACCCACCCGGGAACTGAAGGGCTTCCAAAAACTGGATTTAAAACCAGGGGAATCTCAAACGGCCGAAATCAGTATTCCGGTTTCAAGCTTTCGGTACTACAATGAAGACATCTCAGACTGGCAACTCGAACCGGGAGTTTACAGCCTGTATGTTGGGAATGCTTCAGACCACACATATAGCACGCTGGAAATAGCAGTTAGCCGGGACTAACCGCCCGATGATAAACATTCGAATCTGATTACTGTTTGGAATAGACCTCTGCCTGTAACCCGGGGAGGTTTTCCCCGATAATATTGGTTAAGGTTCCCTGTGAACTGCTAAAGGTAAAGAGGGTTATGGCCCCTGTTCCGTCTGCCAGACGGAGGAGATTCCCGTCTATATCCCAGTTGCCGCCTTCGTTTCGGGTATTATCGGAGCACTGAAAAATAAACAGGCCTCCGGTTATGGTGGTAATCACCAGGTCGTTTCCGGTAAATGCCCAGGTGTTGTTATCGTTAATGGTTATTCTCCCGGATATGGTACAGTCTATTTCCGACAGCACATTCGTCGTTGAGGTCCCATCCTGGTTGATGTCCTGAGCAGGGGAAATGGTCAGTTCAGATAAGTTCCAGGTTCCGACAACCAAATCGCGGTTGGGATTGGTCGTTGAACCCCCATCGTCATCAGAACAGGAAACTATCGCCAGAGAGAAAAGCAAAATCAGAAATTTCTTCATAAGTGAGATTTACTATGTGGCATGACAATCATCGCCGGGGAAGATAAGGATTTTGGTATTGTGGCACAAGGACAGTCCGTTTTAAGTAAATAACCAATATGTAACAAATTTTTGAAAATTACATCTCCTATTTAGGCCTTCCGCACGAATATAATAGTATTTCGGAGTGCGGTTTCAATACATAAGCGCATACTTTAAACAGGGCATGCATTGCCCTACAAACACTTCTCATATGCTCAAAAAACTAAAAGTCTTGTTGATTGGTTTATTGCTAAGCACTTCATGCGGCGATAACAACGCACCTGTTTCTGACAAATCCGAGGAAACATTGATTAAACCCATGAGTAGTTATTTCCCTTCTGCCCGGGCCCGGGTATTGGTGGTGGGCAGCTTCCATTTTGACTATCCCGGCCTTGACGCCATGAAAGCGGATGAATCAGATAAAATAGATGTGCTGGAGGAGCCGAAAAAGTCCGAGGTTACAGAATTGGTGGAATATCTCAAGAAGTTCAAACCCAATAAAATAGCCATTGAAGCCCATCCTGAATGGAACGCTGCCCTGAAATACGGCGAATACAGGGCCGGGGAACATGGGGATAAACGCGATGAACGCTATCAGCTTGCCATGCGTATCGGAAATGAGTTGCAATTGGATACCCTTTATTCGATAGACGCCATTCCTTTTTCAGAAGACCTCGGGAAGGTGGTAGATTCTGCCTACATGCAGGAACTTTGGAAAGACTTTGATTTCCAAAGCGATGCGGATATTTACACGGATTTGTACAGGAAGTGGTTTGAGGACGAAAGCAAATTGGCGAGTAAAGTCCCTTTACTGGACTATTTTAAATACATGAATTCTCGTGAATCCCATAATTACGGGTATGGCGCCTATCTGATCGGGGATTTTAAACTCGGTGAATTCCAGGGTGCAGATTTAATCTCGGTTTGGTGGTATAACCGGAACCTCAGAATTTTCCGAAACATACAGCGAATGACGGAAAGCCCGGAGGATCGTATACTGGTGGTCATCGGAAACGGACATGCCGCTATCCTAAGACAACTTTTAGAGATGTCTCCCGAATTTGAATTTGTGGAATTGGATGCTCTTTAAACATGGCAGGAATAAGTTTCCAGATCCCTTCAGGATATTTGAAATTAGAAAAATAACGCAGTTTTAACGACGGATTTCTTGAGGTTGTTCTCCTTTTTTGAGTACTTCGCGTTATGACGTTATTCGTAGACATGGATGAGGTGTTGGCGGACACCTACGGGGCTCACATTAGCCGGTACAACAGCAGATTTGGTGCATCTCTGACCAAAGAACAGTGTATGGGCGGGGAGGTATGGCAACAAGTTCCTGAACATCGGGAGCGGATTTGGGAGCATTATTTTGAACCTGGTTTTTTTCGCAATCTGGAGCCTATTGCCGGGAGTCAGGAAGTCCTTCGGGAGTTGGCGGATAAATACAAGGTCTATATTGCTTCCGCAGCCATGCAGTTTCCCAATTCGCTCATTGAAAAACATCAGTGGCTGGATGAGCATTTTCCCTTTATCCATTGGAGAAATCGTATTCTTTTAGGGGATAAACACATCCTCAGGGGCGATGTCCTTATCGATGACCGGAGTCACAACCTGGAGACCTTTCACGGGCGGAGCATTCTTTTCACCTCTCCCCATAATATTCATACCACGGGTTATGAACGGGCCGATAGCTGGGCTGAAGTAGCGGACTTGCTGTAACGATTTGCTTCAAAGTTCGTCTTTTAGGTATACCAACCATTAAGATGATTCCGATGTACAGATTCCTCCTCGCTCTCGTATTCCTCAGTTTTTTGGGGACTACGCAGACCACTCATGCCCAAATTGTAAAAGACAACACACTGCCCGATTGGATGACACAGAATAAGGGGTTAACTGCGGGTTTTTTACAGGTTCCTGAAAACCACGACCAGCCCGATGGAAGGCAGATTCATATAGCCTATGCCGTAATGAAGGCAAAGGAACCGGTGGAGGGGGCCTTTCCGATGATCTTTTTTTCCGGAGGGCCGGGTGGCGAAACCCTTGACGAGGGTCTTGTGGAATACCTTGGTGAACATCCTTTCCGGCAGGGTCGCGATGTCATCCTTTTTGATCAGCGGGGGATCGGTTTGTCTTCAGCCCTTCCGGATATGTCTTTCGATTCCTTTGAGATTCTGGCCTTGGACGCTGACTCTGAAAAAGAGTTGGCCCTGACCCGGAAAATGATTTCAGACTATAAGCTTAAATGCGCAGAGCGCCAGGTGGAACCTGCGTATTACAATACACAGCAAAGTGCACGGGATGTCGGGATGTTATTTAAACATTTGGGATATACCAAATACAATCTCTTTGGAGGATCTTACGGTACGCGCCTGGCCCGGGTGGTACAGGACCTCTTCCCGGAGAGGATACATGCATCTGTGCTCGATTCCCCGGCTCCTTTAAGCGGGGATTTTCTCCTGAATCGCCTGGATAGTTATTCGCTTTCCCTTTCAAGAATATTTGATTATTGTGCAAATACCCCTGGGTGTAATGCGGAGTACCCGGAACTCAAAGCCGATTATTTTAAGGCGATCGACCACCTGGAGAAAGCTCCCCTGAAAGTGACCCTCAGGGATTCCATTCCTTTTGTAATCAATGCACAAGATGGGGTGTACCTGATACGACGACTTTTGTACCAGGCCAATTCCCGGGAGAAAGCCCCGGAACTCATTCACGCTTACCTCAATGGGTCGGGCGAGGTGCTTCAGGAGGTGCTTGATTTTGAATATCGCCTTACCGGCGGGTTAAACCTGACCATGCTATTGTCAGTAGAGAAATATGAGAATTTCAACCCCGCCAATACCCCGGAAAAAATCAGGGAGGCCTATCAACAGCACCCTTTGGTACCCGTGGAGCTCGGTTTTTTTGATGCGTTTTATCAGGCGGGTATGGATTGGCATTCCGGACATATGGCCATGGAGGAGCGTCATTTTGTGGATTCAGACGTGCCTTCGCTCATCTTTGTAAATCGCTATGATCCGGTAACGCCACCCGAGAACGGAAGACTTTTTAAAGAGAACCTGAGCCAGGGTACTTTACTCATTTTAGACGAGGGAGGACACGGGGGTGGTAACCAGGATTGTAAAGATCAGGTGATCGTGAGCTTTATGGATCATCCACAGCAGCCTTTAGACGTGTCCTGTTTGAACCTGTATAAGGAGTAGATTTCCCCACACACCCTTCTTTCTTGTCTTTTCACCTCAATGCTGTGGCAATACCCGCAGGGACCTGTAATTTCGGACCGCAAACACCCTAAGTTCCGAAGTCCCAAAAAACAGTACATTTAGGACTCCGGTAATACTTGGAGCACCCCGGTGATTCAGATACCGGTAAAGCCATAATTTGTATGAAGAGATTTCCCAACGCCTTTGTCATCCTGCTGGGTGTCATTATTTTTTCCTGGATTTTAACCTATATCATTCCCCAGGGCTCTTACGAGCGGGTAACGGATTCTGAAAGCGGGCAAACTATGGTCATCGGGGGGTCCTATCAGGAAATTTCTGCCGAATCCCTGAGTTTTTTTGATTTGATTCTGGGGATTCCTCAGGGTTTGGCCAGCCGGGCCGATCTTATCGTCCTTATACTCCTGATGGGAGGAAGTTTTTACGTCATCGAAAAGACGGGGGCTCTGGGTCAGGGTTTACAAGTACTCGTAGACCGGCTAAAGGGCAGGGAATCCCTGGCCATTGTGATTGTATCGGTCCTTTTTGCAGCCGCCGGGGCCACTATCGGGTTGCAGGAGGAGATCATTGCCCTGGCACCCATCCTGATCTTGTTCTGCCGCTCTATGGGCTTTAATACGTATGTAGCCCTGGGCAGTAGTTACGGAGCGGCTGTTTTAGGATCCGCTTTTAGCCCGATGAATCCGTTTGCAGTGGTGCTCGCTCAAAAGGAAGCTCAGCTGCCCTTACTTTCAGGTGGGGGATATCGTCTGTTAATTTTTGGGATTGCCCTGATTCTTTGGATCGTTTACCTGTGGCGTTATGCCAATAAAAACCGGGTTCCCCCGGTGCCTATGGAAACTCAGGGCAACGGCCTTACGTGGCGTACCTCCTCAATTCTCGTCTTACTCTGTCTCACTTTTGCGATTGTGACCTATGGACTGGTGACACTGGATTGGGGATTCAATGAGATTTCAGCCTGTTTTTTTGTCCTTGGAATCGTTTCAGGACTTATCGCAAATATGGGGATGGACCGCACCGGTCTGATGTATGTCGAAGGCATGAAGGAGATGACCTTTGCCGCCGTCATTATGGGTATGGCCAGTACGATTCCGCTATTGTTGGAGAAAGGACAAATTCTGGACACCATAGTATTCGGGCTTTTCACCCCTATAGAAAGCCTGCCTCCCAGCGTTTCCGCCCTGGGTATGATGATGGCCCAGGCCGTATTGCACTTTCCCGTATCGAGCTATTCCGGGCAGGCGCTGCTTACCATGCCGATTTTAACGCCCCTGTCTGATCTTGTCGGTGTCTCCAGACAGGTATGTGTACTCGCCTATCAGTATGGGGCTGTAACCATGGATTTTATCGTGCCTACGAACGGGGCGCTAATGGCGATTATCGCAGTGGCCGGGATTCCGTTTAACAAATGGGTCCGGTTTATCTGGAAACCTCTGCTGTTGTTATTTCTTGTAGCAGCCCTGGGTATCGTTGTCGGGGTTATGACGGGCTATTAAACCCCCTGCGGGCCTTCCTGAGAACATGGGAAATTCCCTTTCCGAATTAATTCCCTTCGGGGTTTATCAGGGCCTGCATTTTTTGAGATCCAGGAACGCCTGCTGTAATTTCCGGGTGATCGGACCGGCATGACCCCCGGAGAGGACAAAATCATCGATATTTGCGATCGCCAGAATCTGGGTGCTGGTTCCGGTTAAAAAGGCCTCGTCCATGTTTGGGATATCTTGTACCGGGAGGCCCTCCAGCCGGACCGCTATCCCGAGTTTTTCGCATAATTCCAGCACCACCTGACGGGTAATTCCATCCAGGATAAAGCAATCGGCCGGATGCGTATAAACCACTCCGTTTTTTACAAAAAAAACATTGGAATGTGAGGCCTCCGTAAGGATGCCGTCACGCTCAAAGACCGTCTCATAGCAGTTGTGGGCCACGGCAAATTCGTTGGCCATCACATTGCCCAGAAGGGAAGTCATTTTAATGTCACAGCGGGACCATCGAAAGTCTTTTTGCAGGACCACCGAGGCAGGGATGTCATTGATCTCCGGCAGGGTCCTGGCCCAGGCATACATCATAACTGTCGGTTGAATTTCCCTTGGATACGAGTGCTGCCGAGGTGCGACACCCCGGGTGACCTGAATATAAAGCAGGCAATCGGAGGTTTCAAGGCCCGAAAGACTGAGCAGCTTCGGTATTTCGGATTCCAGGGCGTCCACGTCAAAGGAGATGTCAATTTTCTCCAAACAGGTGCGAAGCCGGTTCAGGTGTGCTTCCCTGTAGAAAAAGCGCCCCCCGATCCGGGCCATTACCTCGTAGATGCCATCTCCAAAAATAAATCCCCGGTCAAAGACCGAAATTTTGGCATCGGCAGCACTCAGGATTTCCCCGTTGAGGAAGACTTTAGAAGGATAGCTGGGCGGGTTTGGCATGAAAGTTAGTTTGAATTCATCCCCTAAGATAAGGGGTTATTCTTTGACCACTCGAAAGCCGGTATGCCCAGGGGAGCTTATAGCCTCCTCGGCCGCAGGGTCCACGAAATCGTAAGCGCTATAATCATAGGTTTTCAGTCCGGAGAGGTCTTGATAATACTCAGCAGCATTCCCTCCAAGGTCGTAGACCATTACCTCTTTTTTCAGTTTCACCATGGGATGGAGTCCTGAATTGCGGATAAGGGGCGTACGGATTTCCTGAAGCTTTTCCTGAAGATCCGGCACGTCCAGGGCAGTAAGCTCGTACCCGGCCCAATGGTTCAGGTTATTCTGATCTTTGTAGGCCTCCCGGGCTTTTTTATGAAGAGCTTTTGCCTCTTTTGCATTGGGCAGCCGATATGTTGCCCCGGTTTTTTCCTTCAGCCAGCTGAGATAGGCATTGATCTCAGATTTGTCCAACCCCGTTATCGGGGCATTGGCATAGAGCCGGTCAAAGGAGTTCCCGGTGAAAGCATGGTACTGCGCCTGGGTAACCTCGTGGGTTCCGATAGCGATGGTATCTTTTCCCATAGACACCGTGGGCGGTATCAGAACTCCATTTTGCAGGTTTCCAATCAGTCCATCTTCCGACAGGTTTGTTTGCATGGTCAGCAGCGCAGCCAGCGGGCTGTCCTTTTTAAAAGCTTCGTTCTCCGGTTTTTTATCCTTAAAAAGGTAAGTATCAAACCAGTCGAGCTCTTCTTTCATTTTCCGGAGTTGGTGCGTAATTTTTTGCAGCCCGTGCGGTTGCCCGGGGAACCACAGGAATTTGACGGGTGCCTGCCCTACCTGTTGGAGGCCCCGATAGTACTCCCAACCCTGATCGCGTGGAACGGCCCTGTCCTCACTGCCGTGAAAGATAATCGTGGGGGTTTTGATTTTTTCGATCTCAAAAATCGGGGAATAGTTGATGTACCATTCGTTGTAGTGTTTTCCGTTGGTGTCATCCCAGGGTGCCCCCCCGAAATAACTCTGGTCGAAAGTGACCCCAAACCGGCAGGTGCCGTAATCGGAAGTCCAGTTAATATCACCGGCTCCCGCAGCGGCCACTTTAAACATATCCGGGTATTTCAGGGTCATCCAGGTGGTGAGAATTGCCCCATTGGACCAACCCATAATCCCGAGTTTTTCCATGTCGATCAATCCCTGATTTTTCAGATGCTGAATCCCGTTGTAGAGGTCCACCTCTTCCAAAGAGTAGTACTTCCCGTTTTTAATGGATTCGATAAAGGCGAGGCTGTGATTCCCGGATCCGTGGTAGTTGGGCTTCAGTACAAAGGCGCCCTTATCCGTAAAAATTTGCGGGTAGGTAGACCACCGCTCCGACCACTCGTCCTGATCTACCCCTGTGGGTCCGCCGTGAATGCTAAGAATAAGCGGATAGGCCTTGTTTGCCACATAATTCTTTGGATAGTAGAGAATGCCGTTGACCTCTTCGTCATTCGCCCCTTTCCAGTAGATGATTTCGGATTTTGCCGTCGGTTTCTTTTTGAGCTGATTATTGAGCGCCGTCAGGGTTGCCGGATTTTCCAGAGCCGCACTTTTTCGGTTGACCTTCAAAGTAGCCAGCAGGTACACGGGAAGTTTCGTGGCAGTGGAGTGGCGATAAATGACTTTATCTGTACGGTGATTAAAAGCCAAAACAGTCACATGTCCTTCCAGATCTCCCAGTTCAACATCTTTCCAGTTCCAGCCTTTACCCTCTTTTTGATAATAACGCAATTTCTGAAGGGGTCCATTCGCTAATTGGGCCAGCACATCAGATCCGTTCAGGTAATACTCCCCGGAGAGGCCATTTTCCCATCCCAGAGGGACTTTGACATAGTTACTCATGGCAAATTCATAGAAATACAGCTCTCGTATTCCCGCACCGTTCCATTGGGGATCTGAAGAGGTTTCGGCAGAAAAATAAAACCCTTCGCCATCCGGGGTAAAGCTATAGTCGCCCGGGTTCTGAAGTCCTTTGAGAATCGGTAAGGATGTACCTGTTTTGAGGTTCATAAGGACGTAATTCGGTTTGGGATTGCCGTCAGTACCATAGTCCGGGGAGGTGATTTCCTCATAAACCAGATAATTGCCATCTTCGGATACTGCATAGCTGGAGATGCGATATTTGTTTTCAGTGAGTCGCTTGATTTTTTTGGTTTTCAGCTCCAGAGTAAAAAGCCGGCGCGGATTCCAGTGGGCTGTATCCTCTACAATTGTCGTATTGTCTTTTTCATAGGTGATATCATACAGGGTTTTACCTTCTTCCCCAATAAACACCAGGGCGCTGTCGCCCAGCCTGGATAATGCGCTGAAACCTTCTTCAAATTTTTTGAGTTCTTCGGCTTCCCCACCCTGAAGATTTAATTTCCATAGGGACTTGCCCTTTTCACGAGTTGAACTGAAATAGAGACTTTCGCCATCGGCACTGAATACCGGATTTGATTCGCTTTCCTCAGATCGGGTGAGCTGCACCACTTTAGCGGTATCCATAACGGTCTCAAGTCTGGCCAGGTAGAGGTGGCTGACGAACTTGTCCTCCTTCTCGAGACCTTTTCGCTGCATCCAGACCACTTTCTGTCCATCCCGGGAGAATTCAGGACTGTTGACATATACAGTGCCTATTATTTCCTCCGGAGTCCAGAGATCTTCCTGGGCAAAGGTGGTAAGGCATACTAAAACAAGGAAAAGGCTCAAGAGTACTTTCATAATAACAAGTGTTTACAATCCTTCAAGTGTACTAAAAAAAATACAATACACCATCGGATGGTGCGCAAAACCCGGCAGGAGGATTACAACCGTCAAAAGTTTGCAGTAGAAGATTTTAAAAATCTGCAAATCAGATAACTAGATCTATTATTCCGTTATACAACACCTGGGTGCTACTGATCTTTTTAATGAACACTTCGTCCTGTGGAATTTGACATTATTGCCTGAATTTTGGTTTCTTGGAGACGAGAAGAGAACACTTCGAAACATGAAACGAAAGAAATTATTGCAGGAATGCCTATGCCTAATCTGCTTTATTTTGATGAGTCCATTGACTTCTGTGGGGCAATGTGAACTTATCAAAAGAGATATTGAGAATGTCCGCAGTACAGCCATTGAGGTGCTTCAGCTCTCAGATACCCTGGAGGTTTTTGTCAGCGCGGTGGGCCGGACCAATCAATACCAAACCGCCCGCTCCAATACACGAAAGGCACAAATATACGCTGGTGAAATCCTGGCGGCTGCCTACCGGGCAACTGGCATAGCGGCTGAAGCCCGGCAGCGGGCCGAAACCTGTGGTGCAACTGATGTAGAGGGATATCTCTCCAGTGCCGCAGGGAGTGCCGAAAAGGTCAAAGATCTGGCCGATCAGGCCTTCGGGTATGCCAAGCGGGCCTATGCATCGCGTAGCCTGTCAGGCATGCAAAACTACTTAAAGAAAGCCCTTATATCGATTCGGGAGGCCGAGGTGGCAGCCAGCGCTGCAGCCTATGCGGCCTCAGAGGCTCATTTCTGTACTACTGCAGAAGTCCTTGTCGCCGGCGGGAAGGGCCCATAAATCCTTCCGGACTCAAAAGGCAAGCCTGAGCGACTATACTATTTGCACAGGCCTTAACGGATAGGTAAAACCCAAACGCTTTAGGGGGTCGTGTCTTTTAAATCCCTGAGGTAGGTTCTGGAAGCCAGGGCGAAAAAGAGGATCGCGAGGGACTGAGACAAAAAGATGCAACAGAAGGCCCCCCGAAGACTTAGATCTCCATACTCGGGCTGCAGCACATCGCTTACCAATCCTATGGTTAAGGGCCCGAACCCCAGGCCAATAATGTTGAGAACCAGGAATAACACTGCCGAAGCGAAAGCGCGCATTCTTGCACTGACAAGACTGTGCGTCACCGCGATGGCCGGCCCCAGGTAAACACCTAAAAGGGCTGAGACCAGGAAAACCATACCCACCACTACATTGAGATGGGATGAAAACACATAAACACCAAAAGGAATCAGCGCCAAAATAGCGGCTATCATCGGGAGCCAGATATACCATCGCATGTCCGAGAGCCTGAGCCGGTCGGCCATGAAGCCTCCTAAAAATGTGCCTATGCCGCCACCTATACCAAAGGCCATGCCCAGGAGATATCCCGCTTTGGAAACTTCCACCCCGTGCACACGTTGCAAAAAGGAGGGAAGAAAATTCCCGGCCCCATAGGATCCGAAAGCGATAAAACCGGAGCCCAGGGCGATATAGATAAATGTTTTTTTACCCAGTAAGGTTTTGATGACATTGGAAAGTGTCGGGGTCACGGTACTTACGCCCTGCGGATCATACCTGCCTTTAACGGGTTCTTTGACGAAATAATAGATCAGCACAGCCAAAAGTATCCCTGGCAAGCCCACGGCATAGAATGCCACGCGCCAGCCGTAGTTTTGGGCCAGGACACCCCCGATGGTAAAGCCCAGAAAAATCCCGATATAAATTCCCACGGAGTAAATCGAGAGGGCGGTCGCCCGCTTTTCAGGCTTAAAATAATCCGATATAATGGAGTGGGAGGGAGGACTGCCACCAGCCTCGCCAATTCCCACCCCGATACGGGCTAAAAGCATATGTGTAAAATTCGCAGCCATACCGGAGATAACGGTCATGGCAGACCAGATAGCCAGGCTGGCACTTACCACATTTTTGCGATTCCCTTTGTCTGCAAGACGGGCTATGGGCAGACCCAGGGTAACGTAGAGCGCGGCAAAAGCCAGGCCTGTTAAAAGCCCCAGCTGTGTATCACTCAGGCCGAGGTCCGCCTTTACAGGTTCAGCCAGAATTACCAGTAATTGGCGATCTATAAAACTAAAGGTGTACACAAGGGTCAGTAAGGCGAGAACCACCCATTTATTCCGATTCGTTTCCGCCATGAACTTGTTTTAAGAAGAGCAAGATTCAAGGTAGGGAATTTATATCAGATGCCGCGGATAAAAATCAACACCATAGAACCAGGAGTTTTTCGCACGGCAAGAGGCCATATGACTCAAAGTCGATCAAGAAGATGAATGGCTCCCGGGATGAACCCAGGGAGCGTTAAAGGGAATTATTCGATGATGGTCCCTGCGAGGTCGGCTTTGGTCCGGGCCGTATTTCGGGTATTCCCCAGGAGGGATTCGAGGGCATCCTCTTTCAGGTAAAGGGTGCCGACAGAATCATCACCGTAGTAAATGTTTATTTTCAGTGGTTGTCCGGGTCGCACAGGGCGGCGGGTCACCAGGCGGGCGTCCCCTATTTCTATACGCTGCATGCTGACGTCGTATCCCTTTTTTAAGACACCGTAGAGATAATCCAGTTCGAGTTCTGTAGCGTGAAATTCCAGGGATTTGACTTTCCGCTCCGAATGGGTATCGTCCCAATACCACAAGGTGTAATATGGAGGCATGTCCGAAACCTCGGAGTATTCAATAAATGGAAGTTCCAGGGTGGAAGGCCTGCCGGACCCGACAATGACTTTATTTTCCTGAATGACCTCACCTATTTGGCCAGAGGCCTGAGGACTTGATAGAAAGAGTGCCAAACACAGGACGCATAGGAAACTACTCCTGTAGCAGGAAATATTTTCAGACATTTTAAGTTTTCATAGAGGTTCTCCTTCAAAAATACGGGAGTTAATTGGAAAACGTGCAAAACAAGGTGCTAAAAGTCCGTTGATCTGTCTTTTTAACAAGGACATCGAAACCGGAATCCAAACAGGAATCTCAGTCGGGATATACGACACCATCCATCGGTGAATGGTATTCTTTGCTCTAACTAAAACGCGGGCTTACATAGGTCAGCTCGGACACCATATAAATTCTATGAATAAGGTTCTTTTTAAGTCCTTTTCGCAGTCGTTTTAGTTAAACTAAAAATATCCTTCCTTCGGTCTCTCAGATTACGCACGCTTCCAAATTGATTGAGCTCCCGAAGCAAATCGATGTCCACATCGGCGATCAGAATCATCTCGGTATTCGTAGTAGCTTCAGCCTTGATGCCATTAGCGGGGAAGGAAAAATCACAAGGCGTAAAGACCATGGACTGGGCAAACTGGATGTCCATATTATGGACCTTGGGCAGGTTGCCCACACTGCCTGCGATGGCCACATAGCACTCATTTTCGATAGCCCGGGCCTGTGCGCAGTGCCTTACCCTGGAATACCCGTTTTGGGTGTCGGTCAGAAAAGGGATAAAAAGGATGTCCATTCCTTCATCGGCCAGGAGTCTGCTGAGTTCGGGAAATTCGGAATCATAGCAGATCAGCACTCCGATCTTACCACAATCCGTGTCGAAGGTCCGCAGTTCATTGCCCCCCTGCATCCCCCAGACCTTGGCTTCGTCCGGGGTAACGTGAAGTTTTTCATACCGCTCCGTAGTGCCGTCTCGTTTGCAGATATACCCGACATTATACAGGAGTTCACCCCGCAGTTCGGGCATGCTCCCGGTAATGACATTAATGTTATAGGAAATGGCCAGTTCTGAGAATTTCTGAACAATCTGTGGGGTGTATTTTGCGAGTTCCCGGATGGCTTCGGACTCCGGAAGGTGGTTGTCATCTGCCATGAGCGGGGCATTGAAAAATTCGGGAAACAGTGCAAAATCCGATCGGTAGGCCGAAACGGCATCAATAAAGTATTCGGCCTGTTGCATGAGCTCGGTCAGGTCTTTATACAAACGCATCTGCCATTGGATCAGGCCAAGGCGGATAATCTTTTTTTGAGTAGCCGCCTTTACTGAGGGCTTTTCGTAATAAATATTATCCCATTCAAGAAGTACTGCGTACTCGTTGGACGCCTCATCGCCTTGCAGATAGCCTTTGAGGACTTTGGAGGGATGAAAGTCGTTGGACATTTGAAAATTCAGTACCGGGTCGTGAATCTCTTTTCGCTTCACTTTTTCTATATACTCCTTGGGCGATAGTTCCTGAGCGTGCTTGTGGTAATTGGGTATGCGTCCTCCAAAGGCAATACCCCTCAGGTTGAGTCGTTCCGCCAATTCTTTGCGATAGTCGTAGAGCCTTCGTCCCAGACGTAAACCCCTGTATTCCGGTTTTATAAAAACGTCAATGCCGTACAACACACTGCCATTATTATCATGGGTGTTGAATGTGTAATTGCCGGTAATCTCCCTGTAGGTGTGGTGCTCATCAAAATCCTGATAATTCACCACAATGGAAAGGGCACACCCGGCCAGTTCATTATTGACTTTGATCACCACCTGGCCCTCCGGGAACTTATCGATTAGGGCTTTGATATGAGTCTCCTTCCAATACGCATTCGGGATATTGGAATACACCTCAATCATGGCGTGCTTCAAATCCGAGTAATCATCGAGCGTCAGGTACTGGAGTTCAATATTTTCTATGTTTTCGATCATCCTTTATTCGGGATATAATGGGTTTTTAATGCAATTTTTCATCGGAATCAGGCTGTCTCACCGGGGTTTCCTTCGGTATTTCGTAACGGTAAGGACAGGTAATCAGGCCGTCCTGAGTTATCCGTTTTCGCCCGCGAATTTACTCATAAAACAAATACCTTTTACTCAAAGTGTTTTACTCCGATAGCCTCATAAAGTTCTTTTGAGGTATAGATTTTACCATCTTTAATGGTGAGGGATACCCTCCGGATATCGGAGATATCGGACAGGGGATCTCCATCGACCAGGATCAGGTCTGCCCATTTTCCGGCTTCGATGGAGCCGAGCTCCTCCCCATATCCTGAAACTTCTGCCGAGGTGAGGGTAGCCATCTTCAGCACATCTGCATTGGAAATTCCGGCCTGTACGTAGTTTTCCAGCTCATTGTGAAGTGCAAAACCAGACATGGCGTCCGTCCCGGGTACCAGGGTAATCCCAGCCTCATGAAGGGTTCGGATCATCTCCAGCAGATTCCCATAGGATGCTTTATACTGCATTTCCTGCCCTTCGGGAATTGGTAAACCTCCGGAATAAAAGCCCCGACTCACCTGCACCGGGAGGCGATCCAGGATTTCGACATACATCGGGTCGGGTTCCCCGGCCCGGGTCGTCAACATGCCTTCGAAGATGGAAACCGTCGGGTCAACCACGATATTCTGCGATTTCAGAAGCTCTACAAAGCTTTGAAATTCAGCACCCTGCACATCAATCTCGTGTGCATGCTTCCCGATCATTGAAAACCTTAAGGGGGTACGGGTATCGATAGTATCGGACATAAAGTTCAGGGCGATCATATTGATGTGTTGAATTTCGTCATACCCATCGGCTACGGCCTGCCGGGCCAGCATGTGCGCGGGAATATGCCCACTCACCCTGAGGCCCAGGCTGTGTGCCTTTTCCGCCAGCGGTTTTACCCAGGCCGGATTTATGGAACTGTAGAGCTTAATCTGGTGGTAGCCCCTTTCCTTATAGAAGTCGATAGCTTCCAGCCCTTCTTCCAGGGAAGAAATGATTTTGCCGATGGGCCCCGCATAAGGACCTGCCTGATCGATAAAACCACTCATCACCAGAATACGTGGACCGATGACGGAATTGTCATTAAACTCATCTCGAATATCAGGAAGGTCAAAGGAATTCGCCAGATCCCGCACTGAGGTCACCCCGGCAGCTAAATTCAGGATCCCGTCTGAGCGTCCTAAATGGGTATGCATGTCGAAAAGGCCGGGAAGCATGGTTTTTCCCGTCCCATCGATCACTTCTGCACCTTCGGGAAGTTCGGCTATGGCGTCGAGCACTGCGTCTATAACATTACCCTTTAACACCACATGCCGATTGCGGAGGTTCTCCCCTGACTTCGGATCAAAAAGGGTCACATTGGAAATCACCAGAGTCCCATCAGGGGTTCTGGTGAGTTCGGCGGCCGTTTTGGCGTAATACGCTTTTTCACGGGTCAGTTGAAGGGCCAGGAGCTCTTCTGACAGCGATTCATACCCTGTGCGTATGGCCGTGAGCCAGGAGGAAGGGGCTGCAAAGAAGCGATCTTCAGTGTCAAACCAGTAATAGGTTGGCGAAAAACCATAACCCACCACCTCGATAAGTTTCAAATTCAGGGTGTCCCCAATACTCATGGGCGTAGTAGACGAAATATGCAGTTTCCCGCTGGGGTAAATGGCAGTCGCCTGATCAGGGGAAGCCAGCATTTTACGCACCAATAATTCCGCATTTCCATAGCCGCTGTTGGCCCCAACATAAAAGGCGGGCGGCTGAAAAGCTGCGTTGCCCTGCTCGGAGGTGCTCTTCCATTGCGCTTTATCCCCGGTAATGCTGAAGGTTTCACTGACGGTATCCTTCAGGTAGTTGTGTCCGAGAATCTCAATGCTTTCCGGGAACCCCTCAGTATTTAAACGGATGGTTTCTTCCAGATGTGGCCCTCTGCCCCGGTCGTTGTATTCCATCTCGTACCGATACGCCCCATCCTCCGTCATTCCACTTTTAAAATACCCCGCCTTGTTGCCGCCGAACAAGAGGTTGTATTCCATGGATTGGTAGGTCATTTCCTTTTTTTCGGGCGTGCAGGAAAGCAGCATAACACTCATGCAAAGCAGGGTGAAAACAGACTTCATAGGTATGGGTTTTAGGTTTGGTTTCGTCTAAAAGCAGGCAATACTACCACAAGGGTTCTTCAGGTTTAATAACCCGCAGCCTGCCCATCTTTACGGGACTCGGAAGCGCCTGTATATACCCGGTTTTCGAGGTCGATGCCGATGGCCTGATAGCCGCCGTAAATCCCAACACCAAAAGAGATGCGGTGCCCTTGTTTGCGCAGTTCCCGGATGGTGTTATAGTCAAAGCCGCTCTCCATATTCAGGGTGCCTCCGTTGGTCATCCGCGATCCGGTGGGTTGTGAGCTCCCCACATGCCGGATCCTCGGGGCATCTCCGGCCTCTTGCAGGTTCATTCCAAAATCGATCAGGTTCACTACGATCTGTGCATGACCCTGAGGTTGCACGGCCCCGCCCATCAGACCAAAACTCACATAAGGTTTTCCATCTTTCGTGATAAAGGCTGGTATAATCGTGTGAAAAGGTCTTTTTCCCGGTTCCAGGGCGTTGGCGTGGGTTTTATCCTGTACATTAAACATCTGTCCCCGGTTCTGAAGTACAAACCCCAACCCATCGGGCACCATGCCGGAGGCAAATTCGGAATAAATACTTTGGATTAAAGAGACCACATTCCCGTCTTTATCGGCCACAGTGAGGTAGGTGGTATTTCCCGATTCGATTTCCATATCCCCTGCGGGGTAGGAGCGCGCCGCCTGATCCTTTTGTATCAGTCCCCTTCGTGCAGTAGCGTATTCTTTAGATAAGAGCTCTGTCAGTGGGATTTGGTTAAAGGCGGGGTCTGCATAAAATTTGGCGCGATCTTCATAGGCGAGTTTTTTTGCCTCGGTGAGCACGTGTACATAATCCGCACTGCCAAATCCCATGGAGGCAATATCGTATCCTTCAAGGATGTTCAGCATTTGCAGGGCAGCCGTGCCCTGACCGTTGGGAGGTAATTCCCAAACGTCGTACCCGCGGTAGTTCGCAGATACAGGTTCCACCCACTGCGAGGTATGGCTGGCCAAATCGGAGTAGGAGAGAAAGCCTCCGTGTTTTTTCATATAAGCATCGATGGTACGCGCGATATCCCCTTTGTAAAAGGCATCCCGCCCCCCTTTGGCAATTTTGTCATAGGTGTTAGCGAGATCAGGGTTTTTAAACACCTCTCCTTTGGCCGGGGGTTGGCCACCCGGCATATAGGTCTGGGCAAATCCGGGCTGATCCTTTAGCCCTTCATAATTAGAAGCCATTTCATAGGCGATCACTTCCGACACCGGAAACCCGTCACGCCCATAGCCAATGGCAGGCTGTAGGATATCGCCTATGGGGAGCTTTCCAAATTTTTTATGGAGTTCAAACCAGCCATCCACGCAGCCCGGAACGGAGACTGGCAGCGGGCCATAGAGGGGGACATAAGTTATGTCCCGCTCCATAAAATACTCGATATTCAGAGATTTGGGAGCCCGGCCACTGCCGTTAAATCCGAATAGCTTTTTCTGTTTTGCATCCCAGACGATGGCGAAAATATCCCCGCCAATACCACAACTTGCAGGCTCTACAAGCCCAAGAACTGCATTGGCCGCTATAGCGGCATCCATGGCACTGCCTCCTTTTTTAAGAATATCCAGGGCGGCCTGGGTTGCCAGGGGCTGGCTTGTCGCCGCCATCCCATTTCGGGCGAGCACCTCGGAGCGCGTGGTAAAGGTCTCCCCGGTCAGGCGGTCCTGGGCGTACAGGCCCGGAAGGGACAGAAATACTAAAAGGAAGAAGATTTGCTTTTGCATCGGCATGAATTTATCGAGCATAAAGCTAAGTAAAAGAAAGCTTTTTGGAACCATCAGGGGCGAGCTCACTGCACTGAGGCGTCGCATCCCAGTGGTTGATAGGGCGCCCTGTGCGCTCTACTCATAGACCATCTCCACGTCATCGACTATGAGGACACTCCCGATGGCGCCCGCAAAATTGGCCCCGTCGAAGCTCGAGGAGGCTACAAAGATAATATGTGTGGGAAGCACAAAATTTGCCGAATCACGACTTACATAGGCCTCATCCGCCGGACGGGTATAGTCCGGGAAACTGCTATCGAGTTCCCCATAGGTAAATGGAATTTCTTTTTCGCTCAATTCGGTTGTAGTCACATCACTGCGGAACCAGGCCGTCGCCAGCCTTTCCGTCTTGCCGCCCGCCCGGACTTCCAGCAGGGCATATATATCACAGGCATCGCCAAAATCCAGCACATTCTTGTCCTTGTCCTTGTTTTCAGGCCCGGGGACATAGGAGAATTTGAACCGGATTTTTTCGGGCCTTCCCGCAAAGGGGGTTCCAAATTCAATAGCGGCCTCAGGATCGGACGGATCGATATTGTCGGAATTAAAGACCCCTGTAAAAAGGGATCCGGCAGAAATCGGAGTCCCAAAGGCACCTGCAATCGGGCCGTTGTCCAGGGTTTCCATTTTAGCGGCAAGGTTGTCAATGCCCAGATCGAAGGGTGTTGTGGCCAGTTTATTGAGGATTTGGGTGCCCGGGTTACCCGTGCCCCAAATCGTTGAGGCGGCATCCGCCCCGGGTTCGAAATAGTCCGTACTGGTCTTGTACCAGAGATTCAGGTCAAAATTGTCTAATTGGGGGTTTTCGGCAGCTACAAAAGATTCTATCGTCCATGGATACGTGGTGCCATCTTCGGCCGTGATGTTGATGATCTGGGGGGTATTCAAATCGAGGAGATCCCCTGCGTTTTTATCTGCTGTGGCAAAGGAGGACACCTCCAGGTTCTCAAGTCTTATGGTCGATAAATCCACACCTGCCGGGATCTCAACCAGGACTTTGATACTATCATTGAGAATTTGTGCGTTCGAAGCCTGATTACTCACCGTAATCGCCTTTATATTGCCAAAACTGGACTGCCCGAAGTATTCTTCACCGATGCACGAGGATACCAGTGAACATATTCCAAACAGATACAGGATAATTTTCTTCATCACACTGTATAATTAGTTTCGTTTTTTACCCGCCCCAAAGTAATAGGCCAGGCCTAATTTCATGGTGAGGATATTGATGTTGAAATCCACATTGTTGGTCACAATACGGGATTCGTCAATATCGTTGATCTCGCGGTTTTTTACTTTGAGTTCATATCCGAGGACATCCAATTGTACTTCGAAGGCGAAGTTCTCTATGACAAAAAATGTGATGCCCGGACTAATGCCCACCCGTAAATTGAACTCATCACTGTATATTTTTTCAACTTCATCCAGGTTTTTGGTATTCCGGGTCAGGGTATTTCCCACCCCAAGGGACAAACCGACTTCTGTAAAAAAACTAAGTCTTTCTGACTTGGTCAGCGGGACGGAGGAGCGCACATTGGGGGTAAAGTTGTACCCACGGGAAATGGATTTGGACTGTACCGTATCCGGATCCCTGAAGAGGGTACCGTCAAATTTTTCCTGTGTGTATTCAAAATTGATCCCTACCATGGCATAATTGCCTGTATAATAGCCACCTTTCAGGACGATGTTAAAAGAGTTATCCCGCCCGTCCACGACATTTTGAACAAGTTGGTCCACATTGCTTAAAGTTCTGTCGCTTAAGGAGAAGGCCAGGCCGGTGTACACATTTCCTTTTTTGAACGGTTTAAATTGCTCGGAGTAATAACTCGACATGAGTTCATAGGGAGAGCGACCGCTATCTTCTTCCTGATTCTCCTGTGCCAACCCCTTTAGAGGCAGCACTAAGATCAGTGTGAATACAACCAGAAGATACTTCATAGTCAAGGGTCTTGGGTTTTAAGGAACTGTTGACATGCCTGCTTCCGAGGTCAAGGTACTAACTTTTCGTAAAAAATGGCTTTACATGCAAAAAAAGAACAAACCATCTCACTTGCAGAAACCATCTTGAAAATCTGTATAAACGCATGTCGGCCCTTATCTATCCACTGGAGCGGGTAATTTCGTGTTAGTGCCGTAAAAGCCCCATAAGGGCAGTTACCTTGCTTTTATTTTTAAATTGAAATTACAGATTCCCGTTAAAAATACCCCAAACTGGTGTATCTTATTTTTTCTTAATTTGAACTGAATTGAGAAACAGGAACCGACTGGTTCGGGTGGATGTCATCAGAATATTTCCTGAACGAGCTGCCCCCTTCAAAAATACGCGACGAAATGAAAAGACTACAACTATTCTACTTCCTGTTATGCTTTAACGGTTTTACCGGGAGTATCTGCGCCCAGGCACCCGTTGAAGATGCAGTGTACTGGCAATATGCCAAAGCTTCATTTCCCCAGTTAAAGGAATTGCTCGCCATCCCCAACGATGCCCATTTCCCGGAGGAGATCGAGCGGAATGTCCAATGGTGCGAGCAGCATTTTACACAGAGCGGTTTTAGCACAAAACGCCTCGAAACCCCCGGAGCCCCATTATTGCTGGCGGAGCGGAAAACAAATGCCAAAGGGGCCAAAACCGTCCTGATCTACCTTCAGCTAGACGGGCAACCCGTCGATCCGAAATTCTGGAATCAGGAGGATCCCTACACGGCAACCTTGAAAAAAAGAACCGCAGACGGAGCATGGGAGCCAATGGATTGGAGCCTGCTGGCTTCGGAGAAAATAGATCCTGAATGGCGCATTTTTGCCCGGAGTACCTCAGATTCTAAAGGTGCGGTGAATATGTTCCTGACCGCCGTCGATATGATTGATGATCGGGGGGAATCCCCGAATTTCAACATCAAGGTGATTATGGACTTTGAAGAAGAGATGGGATCTCCGAATTTACCCCAGGCCGTCCGGGAGTACAGCGAGGCTCTGGCCGCAGATATGCTCATTATTTTTGACGGCCCCCGCCACATTACCAATAAGCCCACCCTCACCTTTGGTGCCCGGGGAATCTCCGAGATTACCCTGACCGTTTTTGGCCCCAACTTTCCGCAACACAGCGGTCATTATGGAAATTGGGCGCCCAATCCCGCCGTACGTATGTCGCAGCTTATTGCCAGCATGAAAGACGAAAACGAACGGGTAACCATTCCCGGATTTTACGATGGTATTTCCATAAGTGAAAAGGTAAAGCGGGTTTTGGATGACGTGCCGGATCATGAGGACTATATCAATAAACGGCTTGGGGTGGCCGGAGGAACGGGTGTAGCCCCCACCTACCAGGAGTCCCTGCAGTATCCCTCTTTGAATGTACGGGGTTTTAGCTCCGGATGGGTGGGTGATGAAGCCCGGACCATTGTCCCGGCCACAGCAACTGCCGAGATCGATATTCGCCTCGTGGTAGAAAGCGACCCGGACCGGCTGATTAAACTGGTGCGCGATCATATCGTCGGCCAGGGGTATTACGTCCTAGACCGGGAGCCTACTGCCGGGGAGCGGGAAACCCATCCGCGGATCTGCCGGTTTACAAGCAGCACGTCTTACCTGGCTTTTCGTACAGATTTTGATTCGGAGGTCGGACTCTGGCTGGACCGCGCCCTTACCCATGCTTTCGGGGAAACCCCAATAAAGCAACGGACCTCGGGAGGAAGCATCCCGATTTCACCCTTTGTAAGTGAGTTGGGGGTGCCCGCAGTGACAGTTCCCACGGTGAATCGGGATAACAACCAGCACAGCCCCAACGAAAACATTCGAATCGGCAACTACGTGGACGGGATAAAGACGATTCACTATATTTTAAAAGAAGAAATGTAAGGATTTTATTGAGATAGCGAATCGCCAGAAGTTGCAACCCTTTTCCCTTTACAAATCCCCTTTGTTCAAAGTCCAGGAAAAATTGTTTCGGAATTCATGAAATAAATATTGGATATAGGATTCAGTGCCCATTAGGTGGATTTCGTCCCCATCAATTTCGATATAGGAAATACGTGAATGTGCATCTGCTTTTTCGAATCCAAATGTATTTAGTCCTTTCAGACTCCCATCCGCTCTGCTATATCTGGAAACCATGGCGACATGAAATGAAGGTTTCCAAAAAAAACGTCGAATGTCATAGTGACTTTCGCCTACCAGATAAACAGACCCTTTATCCACTGCCATATCCCAATATTCGGTATAATCAGCCGGAAGTGTATGGGCGTTTTCCCAGCGAATTGATCCATCATTCAAGTCTAGGGACTGCAGGTGGTTCGTTACATTAGTATCGTTGGCGATAGCATATTGAATGAGAATTTCATCATGCGAATTATCCAATGCATAAAGCGGTCTTCTGCGCGGATCGTATGGATTTTTTTTGTCATAAATGACTTTGTGCCATCGCGTGTTCCAGTCCTTGTCGAACCTGGCTATTCCGAAATTGTACCAATGCCACTCAGACTTCATCAAGGTGGTGGAAACGTATCCCGAGTCGGGTAATTTGATGATTTCTCCCAGGGGAAAGGGCGTTGTGATAAACTGTTGAATCGAGAGCTTCCATGTATCGTCCGACTTTTGGAATGCGATTTTATTGTAGTCGTATCTTTCCTCTAATTCTGCCGTTTTGGTCGGAACCAGGATATCAAATCCATCATTATCCGAACGAATCAATTGGAATAATGAACTCTCCATGGGCTCATCAAAGAAATAATCCGTCAGCAATCGGCCTTCAGTTGTATATAGAAGTAGTACCTCCCGAGTCGTATCTCCTTGTTGAGAATCGCCGGTTACCAGCAATAAATTGTGCTCGGGGATTACCAGGAGACTTTGGGCGTAAATTTCTTCATAATCCTGATTCCATAGGAGGGAATAATTTGGTCCTAAAGCCCCAATATTACCATTTTCATCGATGTAGAAATAGTTCTCCATTGCAGGTTCAATAATATAGACACCGCCAATTTCTTCGGGTAAGCCGGACCTACTTTGTATTATCCTACGGTCGCTTAAGGCCGGGGAGTGATACGTATCCGTGGTGTTGAAAAGGTTTGTGAGCAAACTGTTCAGGAAAGGACCGATTAGGCCATAAGACAGTAGCCCAAGTAACAGTATGACAGCGGACTTGGGAAGAGTTGAGTACCATTTCCCCCCCAAACCGCGCAAAAAGAAAACTCCCGTATACAGAAAGAGGGTCACTTCCAGGACATAGTATTGTTCAAGAACCGGGACGAGAAAATTCGTAAGAAAAATGGAAACGGTCAGAATTATGGCAAACTGAGCGATAAAATAAAAGGCGATGTTTAAAAGGGTTTTCCAGGAGTTTTGTTTACCAAAGAGGATACAGAGAAGTAAAAAAACGCCCGGAAGCATCGAAAGAGCCAATACCACGGCCCCAAAACTTTCTTCCACATTTTCCTGGGTTTCCTGATAGTACTGAAGTCTGAGCGGTGTGCGCCATTTTAAAATATGCATGCGGGTTTCATTAAAGATTCCCCCAAAGAACAGGATCAGGAATATTGCGGCCCCAATGACTATAGAAGCATATTTAATGGCTGAAGTATACTGCCCGGGTGGCCCAAAAAGTACTTTACCGGGATCCCGAATAAGGTCTATGAAGGTTCGGGCAAACTTCCAGTCTAAATCGGTGAGTTCTGAAAAGGCTTCTTTCATTTAGAATTGCCCCGGTGGCTGAGACCCGGGGAGAAGGTTAAACACAGATTGAATTTATTGAAACTTTTGCAGACTGCCATATTCTATAAGCAATGGATCTAGAAGGGAAATTCTTACCCCATTTTATTTGTAAAGTTTTTTAAAAACCCACATCAAAAGTACCGCCACAGACCCGATGACCAGACCCACCAAAAACTCCTTTATAATCGAAGGCACGCCTGGGACCAGGTGGTGCAGGAATTCTATGTTGTGATTAAAAATACCCCCGGAGACCAGGACCAGGGCCAGGGTTCCCACAACGGATAGTATTTTGATGACCCAGGGCAAGGCATTGACCAGTAAGCGCCCCACCTTATCTGACAGGCCGTCATTCCCTTCCTGCCAGTTAATAAGCTTGCGGCCATAGTCGTCCATTCGAACAATGAGGGCCACAATACCATAGACCCCGATGGTGGCTAGTACAGCAACGGTGGACACCACCAGGATTTGGCTGGACAGGGGCTCATCTACCACAGTGCTCAGGGCGATGATCACAATTTCGATAGAGAGGATGAAATCCGTTAAAATGGCCTGCTTGATTTTCTTTTTTTCCATGGCCGCAGCTTCCATGGCAGATTCAGGTGCTGCGACCACTGCCTTCACTTTTTTGTGGCCCAGGGCGAATTCAATGACTTTTTCCGCCCCTTCATAGGCCAGATACACCCCTCCCAGGATGAGTATGACTGTAATCGCCACGGGCAGGAATGCGCTCAAAAGGAAGGCGATGGGTAGGATGATGAGTTTATTGAGAAAGGAACCTTTGATGATCGCCCAAAGGACTGGAAGTTCCCGACTGGCCACAAAGCCGGTCGCCTTTTCCGCATTTACGGCGAGATCATCCCCCAGGATGCCGGCTGTTTTTTTAGTTGCAATCTTGCTCATAGAGGCCACGTCGTCCATAAGCATAGCGATGTCGTCTAAGACTGCAAAAAATCCGGAAGCCATAGGATCAAGAGTTGGATTTAAAGGTATACTTTTTAATAAATGAAATCAAAAAGACGGATTGGAAGATAGGAGGGAGGACTCCTGAAGTATTTCGAAAAATCACTTTTCGGTGAGCCCTCTGCCTGGTGGTCCGTATAAATGCCTTATTACCCCCGGGCGCCTGGGCTTTTAGTAAAAAAAAAGGCTTTTGGAGCTGTGCGCCAACCAAATAGGGGCATTCGCAGCGTATCTGGATTGAAGCTGGAGGCGATTAGGTGTATTTTTTCTAGAGTTTCTCTTAAGCCTTTCAGCCGTATTTTGCCACAAGGAATTTCACGGCCTTTTCCGGGTCCACTTCATTTAAGGAGTGTTCTATAAGTTCCCGCACCAGGGAATCGATGGTTTCTTCACTGCAACCCAGTTTTATCCCCAGGGATTTACACAGGAATAATTCCTTTTCATCGATCCGGCCATCTACCATCATCACGGTGATCAGGTCGTAGAGGTGTTCCATCCGCTCTCCCGAAGTTTTTGGGGTAACCAGAGGGAAAGCATCCGGGTTTCGGATGATCTTCGTGACTTCATCCGTGGACATATGGAACTTTTCGGCCAATCCGATAACCAGGTCCATTTCGGCCCGGTCCACGTCCCCATCCGCCCGGGCCACGGAGAAAAGGTTTTTAAAATGGCTTCTGCGCTTCTTTTTGTCGTAGCTGTTGAACAGATCTGATAATCCCATCCAGGTTTTTTTTTAGCGTTTAAGAATTGTGACACCCCAATGGGGTCTATTCCACCGTCCGGCAGCACCCGAAATCTGAGGGATCCTTTGGGGAACTAAATATAGGGAATTCTGCAATCCGGTAATCCCCTGCTACTTCCTAATAAATAGTAACCCCTTTTTTAGTTCTCAGTCTGCAGTCGCAGTAGGCGCAAAATCTAACTCGGATTAGCTGGGCGAGTTTTTAGCGAAACCAAAATGGAATCACCTATTGCCCAAAATAGTAATCGAAAATTGCAACGAGGTCCTCACTTTGGGAGATCGAGAGTTTGTTGGTTTTTATATAACTCTTTATCCTCCCTGCGTCATTTTCGAAGAATTCCCTGAATTCTTTTGATTTACCGGGTAAAGGCACTACAGACCCTGAAGTCTTCCGTTTGTCCAGGATGTAAAACTGGTCTTGAGTCTTTTTAAAACCTGCAGGTTCGGCCGCGGCATATCCCTGAGCCTTAACTTCCTTGAAGTACTTCTTATTTTCACGAACAAAAAGGGTGTAGTTTTCAGCGCTATAAACTACTTGTAAAAACGTTGAGACCTTATCTCCTTTCGGATTGATATATTCATGTGTTTCATAGATCTGATCCGTTCCGTTGAGGAGCGTAATGGTATACGGAATTGAATTGTCCAGTGTAATAACCCGATCCTGAGTCATCTGAACTTCTACAACTCCTTCCACAGCATCAAATCTGACAAAATGAGTTTCATCCCAATCGTTAATTCTCGCTGCGGTAAACACTTCATTTAAATAGGGTGACCCTTCGGGCGCGTTGTATTTGGTTTTGTAAAAATTGGGCTCATAATAGACCGTGCCAAACTCTTCATTTCGCAATTGCTGAGCGCACATATCTCCATAGCAAAACACTGCGAAAAAACATCCTAAAGAGATTTGTAGAATCCTTAGTTTGGAATTACACAAATTTATCATCCATTCCATTTTCCTAAAGGTACTTCTTAATGGGCAGCGAGTCAATTGATTTCTTCTCAAGCCTCTAGTCTGCAGTTCACAGTTGCAGTATGCAGAACTTAGATAAACAAAATCGTAAAATCGTATTCTTTTCTGCCCACTACCACTGCCGACTGAAGACTTTTTGAACCTTAAACCTTAAACCTTGAACCTTAAACCTTAAACCTTGAACTTTGAACCTTGAACCTTGAACCTTGAACCTTAAATCTTGAACCCTTCAGCAACCCTTAATTGAAGTGAAACCCTACTCCAAGAAAAACACGAAGATTGTTCGTTCCATTGACCCATGAAAGATCAAAGTTAATAGGGCCCAGGATTGAATTGTAGGAGAGGGTGCTACCAGCCGACATCACAAAACTGGTCTTAGTGGCGTTTATCCAATCCCCCGTTAGGTTAAAGAAATCATCTGTATAATCGTCAAAAGACCCGAAACCTACGGATGCCATATTTACATGGGGGGTAAGGAACACTTTGCGGAAAATGTTGACTTGTGTCCCGAGGGAAATGCCCATATATTGATTTACAATGAGCTCCTTTTGGTTTAAACCCGGGAAGGGATGGGAGTCTAATCTGGGGTTCTCGATATTGCCGCCGAATATGTACTGCGCACCCAGGCCAAAGTCAATAATGGATACATCACTGTCCTGCAGGTTGTCCTGGAATAAGAAATGGGAAGCAGCCCCAACGATTAGAGAAGATTTCGGGCTTATCGGAACTCTAAGTTCATAGTCCAACCCTAATTTGGAAAATCCATTGGTCCTGCCCTCTATCGGCGCAGTGCCATCCGCCGAGAATCTGAGGTCCACATCGCTGTACAGGGACCTCCCAAGATAGCCATAAAGAGTAGTTCCCCCCGTGGCAAAAAATACCTTGTCCATGGAATTATGACGGTAGTGACCATAAACCTCAAGGTTGTTGAACCGGTAGCGATCCAATTGGAAGAAATTCTCGCTGACATCGGGGTCAATTTTTGGCCTCAGCGCGGTATGCTCGTATTTTATCCCAAAGCCTAAATAGTTGACCAGGGAATTCAGGTTCAGATTTAATTGATTATCGAAAATCCCGTACTGATATTTGAGGTCATCTACGTATTCCCCCAAAACAAAGACCTTTTCTTCCTGTTGCTGTCCCATCATTTCTGCGCGCCACCACCACAATTTTTGAGGGCCAAAGGAAGCCTGGTGTTGTAATCGAAATTTTGGCCGCTCGGCAACATCAAGGGTAACCAGCGTCCTGGAGGAAGTACCCAGTACATTGAGGCCAGTGTAGTTCACGATTATTCCTACCCCGTTATCCGTGTCAAAATGCAATGAACCTTTGAACTGGTGCCTGGAGTACTCTAACCCGGATATCTCGAATGCCAGGGAATCATCGGTATTCTGAAGTGCATAATTCACTTGTGAGAAACGCCCCGTGCCCATAGCCCGGGCTATTCCGGACTTCACTTCGTCAAGGGTGTAAGGTGTATCTGGCTTTAAGTTCGCGCGTTCCCGGACAAGGGTGCTATTCCCTTTACTAATTCCGTTGAAAACAATGGTGTCAAAGGTGACTTTGTCCGCATAATCCGGAATTTTATGCGGTCTTTGATCGAACCTTTTAAGCTCTTGGGACAAGGCGACCAGGGCATCGTTGTTTTGGGATACCCCGATTTTACCTTCCTGCATCATTGTTTCGGATTTGACAAAATCTGAAGTAGAATAGGTCAAATTCGGGACATGGTCGACGAGGATATCACAAAGCGCCCGACTCTCCGGATTTTTCAGATAACTGTTCAGCATTCCGGCCTGGAACATAATGGAACTCAGGTTTTCCAGTTTCTCTTTGGGCAACATATTCCCGCCTACGTCACTCCCAATAATGATGTCGGCCCCCATGGCTTTGGCAACATCTACCGGGAAATTATTCAGAACACCCCCATCCACAAGGAGGGTCTCTTGATAGGGCACAGCGGTGAAAATTCCGGGGATGGAGATACTTGCACGCATGGCAAAAGCCAGGGTTCCGGATTCCAGGATTACTTCTTTCCCGTTTACAATGTCTGTGGCCATGGCACGGAAGGGTATAGGCAGGTCGTCAAAGTCGTGGATCTTATGAACCGGAAAGGTCAGGGAAGAAATAAAGGTCCGCAGATTTTGATCGTTGATAAGCGAATTTCCCAAACGGAACTTTCCATCTTTGAGACCGAGGTTCACCATATAGCGATTAAATTCACTCTTTTCCTCCACGGTCACATCGTTTAGACCAGTTCCACCACCCATAATATTATCCCAGTCTGCCGATCTGGCAATCTTTGCAATGCTATCCCCGGAATACCCCATGGCGTACAAGCCCCCAACCATGGTACCCATACTATTGCCCACAACCAGATCAGGGACAATTCCCAGGGAATCCAGGGTTTGCAGCAATGGAATGTGTGCAAGGCCTTTTGCCCCTCCGCCACTAAGGACAAGGGCTACCTTGGGTTTTTTGTCTTGGGCAAAAGAGGACAAAGGCGCAAAACAACCTAGAAAAAGCAAACATAAAAGAGCGCGCCAAAGCATAGTTTGAGATGGATTTGATTTCGTAGCCGTAAGATACGATCTATATGGATATGGGTTTAATCGCGATATGAACCCAACGTAAGACAATACTTTCTTTTTAGTGTGAAGTTTTGTTGAAGTGGTTCACAAAGGATAGTAAACGTCCTGTCCCTGCAGTTTTGAGATGATATCCTTTATAATTGAAGTCCTGAGTTTTTCATTGAATTCGGTTTTCCCTTTTCCAATTGTGTAATGCAGGGCACACGGATTATCCATGTTGCAGTTGCTGATACCCAAGAGGCAGGAATCCATGGTCTGACCCCCATCTACCACCCGTATAATATCCATCAGAGAATGATTCAGGTTGTCTTCGGTAAGGTAAAACCCGCCATTTCGCCCCTTGGCGGACGAGACGATCCCATGCCGGGACAACTCCTGTAAAATTTTTGCGAGATAGGATTCAGATACCTGGATTTCCTCGAACATTTCCCGTGTCAGAATTTTATTGGACTTACTCGAATGAAGACCCAGATATATGATTGCTTTTATCGCGTATTTGGAAGAATTGGAAATCATTCGAGAAAGATACAAAGTGTGAAACAAAGATAAAAAGATATTAATATCTTATTATATGATTTAAATCATGTTTTAGGCTTAAACGTACCCCTACATTTGTTTTGTTAAAACCTTCAAAAATGAAAAAAACACTGATACGTATGTCATTGCTCGCTGGGTTGATAGTAATGGGCTGCGGCGAAAAAAAAGAAGAAAAGGAAGCTGAAGGGTTCAAGATAGAACGGGCGAGTTCGCCGGCCGCAACCCAGACAGCTGCCCCACAGACCACCGATGTCAAAGCTTCCGAACGGGTAGACCTGACCAGCAAGGGAGTAGGACCTATCACCTCCGTCAGCCTGGGATCCGAAGTCAATATGGAATTGGCTGCCGAGGGGGAAGTCGTTTACAATCAGATGTGTCTGGCCTGCCACAGGATTGGCAAAAAATTTATCGGGCCTGCCCCAAATGGCATCCTGGAGCGACGCACCCCTGAATGGGTCATGAATATGATCCTGGCACCGGAACAAATGGTGAAGGATGATCCTTTGGCCAAAGAATTATTGATCGAATTTAATGGATCGCCTATGGCGAACCAGAGCCTTACAGAAGAGCAGGCAAGAGCTGTGCTCGAATACTTCAGAACCCTAAAATAATACACTATGAAAACAATCAAACGACCCAATTTCTTATCCGTCCTGCTGGCTGGTTTATTAATGTTGGGGTGCAAAGCGGACCCTAAGCAAGCCACTGCCCCGGATACCAGTTCGGGCATTGAGGTCGGCAAGGAAGAAGGCCAGGCCTTTATTCAAGATGACGGATCCGCGCCTAACATCCTGAACGTCGCCGTCAACTCCCCGGACCATACCACTCTTGTGGCAGCCGTACAGGCGGCCGACCTGGAGAATGTCCTGGTGAATGCCGGGCCGCTTATGGTCTTCGCCCCAACCAATGCTGCTTTTGATGCACTTCCTGCGGGTACTGTGGAAGACTTACTGAAACCCGAGAACAAAGATGCCCTGGCCAACATCCTGAAATTTCATGTAACTCCCGGGAACTACGACAAAGAGTTCCTGAAGAAGTTTAAGAAACTCGGACAGGCGAACGACCAGAGTGTACCTGTAGAAGTAAGAGGGGATGATGTTTACGTAGGGGGCGCCAAAATTATCGGCAGCGTTCCTGCGAGCAACGGGATTATCCACGTGGTGGATAAAGTTATGCTCCCCCCTGAAGAATAAAGAACTAACCTTTAATAAAAAAGAACAATGAAACGAATGACCTTACAAATAGGAATTGCGCTCTCCGGAATGGCGTTGCTTTTTTCGGGATGTAATCCGGGGGGAGGAAGCGCGACCAATGGCGCTCTATCCTCAAGTGCCGCGGAAAAAGTATACGTGGCCCCCGGGGAACAGGATGCGTATTATGCCTTCTTATCGGGAGGGTACAGTGGAAACCTCACAGTTTACGGACTTCCTTCCGGAAGGATGTTTAAAGAAATTCCGGTATTCTCCCAGTTCCCAACTTCGGGGTATGGGTATTCCGAGGAAACCAAACCGCTGTTGAATACCTCTCAAGGATTTATTCCCTGGGATGACCTTCACCACCCGGATATCTCCCAAACCAATGGGGAACTGGATGGTCGATGGATTTTTGTAAATGGGAACAATACCCCCAGGATTGCCCGTGTGAGCCTGAGCACGTTTGAAACCGAGGAAATCATCGAAGTGCCCAACAGTGCCGGGAATCACAGTTCCTCCTTCATCACCGAGAATACCGAGTACGTGGTGGCAGGAACCCGGTTTTCTGTGCCTGTTCCTCAACGGGATATGCCAATTAGTGAATACAAGGGGAACTTTAAGGGGGCCCTGACTTTTATTGCTGTGGAACCCGAGCACGGGCATATGGACATTAAGTTCCAGGTGATCATGCCCGGATTCAACTACGATCTTTCACACCCGGGAAGGGGGAAATCCCATGGGTGGTTTTTCTTCTCTACCTATAATACCGAAGAAGCCAGTTCACTACTCGAGGTAAATGCCTCACAGAACGACAAGGATTTTATCGCCGCGATCAACTGGCAGAAGATCGAGGAATACGTCAATAATGGCGGAGGGACTAAAGTGCCTGCCAACTATGCCCATAATATCTATGATGAAAGCCGGCATATGGCTACCTCAACCATGAAAAATGAGGTGCTCACCGTGGATCCGACCGACGTTCCGGGGGCCGTTTATCTGCTGCCGACTCCCAAGTCTCCCCACGGTTGTGACGTCGACCCTTCGGGGGAGTACATCATCGGATCCGGGAAGCTCTCAGCGGACATCACAGTACACTCATTTGACAAGATGCTCGCGGCTATTGAAGGGAAACAATTCGACGGGGAGGCTTACGGAATTCCTATCCTGAAGTTCGATGAAGTCCTTGCTGGAGTTGTAAAAAGTGGCGGCCTCGGGCCCCTGCACACAGAGTTTGACGGAAGAGGGAACGCCTATACTACCTTTTTCATCTCTTCAGAAGTGGTGAAATGGCAACTGGGTACCTGGGAAGTTATAGACCGCAAGCCTACTTTTTATTCGGTGGGCCACCTGATGATCCCTGGCGGTAACTCCCGTAAGCCTTTCGGTAAATACGTGGTAGCCATGAATAAAATCACCAAGGACAGGTACCTGCCCACAGGCCCTGAAATGGAACACTCTGCGCAGATTTACGATATTTCGGGGGAGAAAATGGAACTGCTCTATGACTTCCCGACCCATGGAGAACCGCATTATGCTGCCGGCTGTCCTGCGGAGTTGTTAAAGCCCAACTCCAAAAAGATCTATCGTCTGGACGAAAACAACCATCCCTATGGTATCAAATCCCCGGCTGACGCCCGCGTGGAACGCGATGGTAAAGATGTGCATATTTATATGTCCACCATCCGGAGCCACTTTACCCCAGACAATATTGAGGGAGTTAAAGTGGGCGACAGGGTCTATTTCCACGTGACCAACCACGAACAGGATTTTGACGTGCCCCACGGTTTTGCGCACATTGGCGCCAATACCTCTGAAATCCTGGTGATGCCCGGGCAGACCAAGACCATTGTTTGGGAACCGAAGCGGGTAGGGGTATGGCCTTTCTACTGCACTGATTTCTGTTCGGCACTTCACCAGGAAATGCAGGGATATGTACGAGTCTCACCAGCCAATTCCAACATGGAGCTATCCTGGTCGGTAGGCGATTGATTTAGGTTCTGAGGATTCTTTGTGGATTAATAAGGGAAAAGCGGGCTGTGTGGAAACCTGTCCGTTTTTCCTTTTCCAACCTTCCCATAATGAAAGCTACAATACCATGAAAAGAGCGAGTATACTTATGATTCTGGGCCCGTTATTCCTGTTGGGATTATATTTTCTACCCCTTTGGATCATTATGTTGGGGGCGCCCCAATATCCGGAACCTCTGGGGATGAACATCCACATCAACGGGATTAGAGGAGTCAGCGAATTTGATGTGCAGAACATCGACGGGCTCAACCATTATATCGGTATGCGCACCCTGCCAAAAGATGAGGATATGTGGGAATTCAGTGCCTTCCCCATTATAGTGGGGGCTATGATAACCCTCGGCGTGGTGGTAGGCCTTTTGGGTTTTTTCCGTAAGGTCAGCTATAAATGGTTTTTCGGCTGGTTTTTGCTGATGTCTGTACTCGGGATGCTGGGCATGTACGACTTTAACAACTGGATGGTGGATTACGGGACCAATCTGGACCCTAATGCGATTATGAAACTGGAGAATCCGGATGGTACGCCCATGACCTACAAACCACCCCTGTTTGGCCATGTTAAAATGCTCAACTTTGATGTGACCTCCCTGCCTGCTCCGGGAGCCTGGCTTATGTTTGTCGGGATGACGTTGGTATTAGTGGCGGGTTATCTGGGATGGAAGGCCGACAAATCCGGTTCAAGCCCGAAAAGAGCCCTCAACTAAACCACAATAACTGATTATGATTTTTGCCAGAAGAACCAAAACTTCAATACTCCTATTTCAGATACTCGTCCTTGCAGGGAGTTGTAAGGTGGAGCCTGAACCCATAGTCTACGGATCGGATGCCTGTCATTTCTGCCGGATGACTATTGTGGAGCGACAATACGGGGCAGAAATGGTGACCCGTAAAGGGAAAGTCTTTAAGTTCGATGCTGTGGAATGCATGTTGAACCAACTCAGGGACTTGGATGCCGAATCCGTTGCCCTGTTCCAGGTCAACACCTATTCCAGGCCGGGGGAACTCATCGATGCAACTCAGGCCAGCTATCTGGTGAGTCAGGAGATCCCTAGCCCTATGGGAGGGTACCTGACCGCTTTTGAAAGTGAAGCGAAGGCACAGATTGCGCGAACGAAATATAGTGGAACCGTATACACCTGGAAGGAAATCAGAAATCGATTTAAAGAGTAAGCAATGTATGAAATTGGCCGTCAGATAAAAACACAACCCATAAAAGGGCTCCAGGTGCGAAAACCTTTAAAAAATGACGCTCTGGAAGTATTGAGCATCACCTTGGAAAAAGGATCGGAATTTCCGGAGCATACTTCGCCCAGGGATGCTTACCTTATCGTTTTGGAGGGGGCAATGGATTTTTTTATCTCCGGGAAGCGCTTTTCCCTTGAAGCCCTGGAGGAGTTCTCCTTTCCCAAAGATGTGATTCACCGGGTTGAGGCTCTTGAAGATTCCCGATTCCTGATCATCCGCTGATATGGCATCCAAAAGCCCGGTCTTTATCCGTATTCCCGCGGTAATCCAACCGGCCCCTTCTGTTGTACGATTTAGTATCAGCCTGCGAAGCCGTGTAAATTTATGAGATTCAAAAAACAACATACCGTGTTCTTTTTGCTGCCATGGCTGCTTTTGACGGCACTCCGAATCTCTGCAGCTGCTATTCCGATATGTGGGGTTTGTGAGGTCAAGACTATACAGCAGGGTATCGCCATGGCGGCGGATGGGGACACCCTGCGGATTAAAGAAGGGCTTTACCCGGAATTCAATATCCTTATAGATAAACCTTTAACCCTTATTGGAGAAAACTACCCGGTGGTAGACGGGCAGGAAAAAGGCGAGATCTTCCGGATTGTGTCGGACGGCGTTAGTATAGAAGGTCTTTCCATTATCAATGTGGGGGTGAGCTATACTTCAGACCATTCGGCCATACGCGTAGTGCGCAGTAAAAATTTCCGTATCGTCAACAACCGGTTTTCGAAACTGTTTTTCGGAATTTTCCTCGAAAAATCCGCTCATGGTGTGGTCGAAGGCAATCGAATTACAGGGATTGCCCGGGATGAATACAATTCGGGAAATGGAGTCCATCTGTGGTATTCGAATAATGTAACCCTTACCGGCAACCATATAGAGGGAGTGCGGGATGGGATTTATCTGGAGTTTTCGGACACCATTCGCATCCGCGGAAACGAAAGTCGGAAGAACCTCCGCTATGGACTGCATTTTATGTTTTCCAACAACAATGTCTACACAGACAATCTTTTTGAAAACAATGGGGCCGGAGTAGCTGTGATGTTCTCTAAAGGCATCCGAATGACCGGAAACCGCTTCCGGAAAAACTGGGGACCAGCCTCTTATGGGATGTTGCTTAAAGAAATCAATGATGCAGAGATTACGGGCAACCTCTTTGAGGAGAATACCGTGGGCATCAACATCGAGGGATCCAACCGGATTACCTATGAGGGAAACAATTTCGTCAGTAACGGGTGGGCTATACGGGTATTGGGCGCCTGTTACTCCAATACATTCAGAAGCAATAATTTCCTGTACAATTCATTTGACCTCTCTTACAACAGCAATGTGAATGACAATATTTTCGAAGGGAACTACTGGAGCGCTTATTCCGGGTATGACCTGGACAAAAACGGGGTAGGGGATGTGCCCCACCGCCCGGTAAAGTTGTTCTCCTATATCGTGAACCGAACCCCGGAGACCCTGATCCTGCTTCGGAGTTTGTTTATGGACCTGATCGATTTTTCCGAGCGGGTATCGCCGGTATTCACCCCGGACAACCTGTCGGACACCCAACCCCAAATGCGCAGAATCCAATGATCCGAATAGAAAACATACATAAGCGATTTGCCAAAAATGAGGTGCTCACGGGGGTGGATCTGAATATTCCCAAGGGAGGAATCTATGCGATCCTGGGCCCGAATGGCTCCGGGAAGACCACCCTTATCAAATGTGTTCTGGGGTTGGTGATCCCGGACAAGGGTATTATACGAATCATGGAGCAACCCGTAAAAAATCAGTGGAAGTACCGGGAGGAAATCAACTACCTGCCCCAGATTGCCAATTTTCCCGGGAACATCCGCGTGCGGGAACTCATAGGAATGATCAAAGACCTGCGACAAAAACCAGCTGATGAAACCTCTCTCATTCGCTTATTCGGCCTGGAATCTTTCCTGGATAAGAAACTGGCGAATCTCTCGGGGGGTACCAAGCAAAAGGTCAACCTGGTCCTGACTTTTATGTTTGACAGCCCTATTGTTGTCCTGGACGAACCTACCTCAGGCCTGGACCCGACTGCGATGATCGCCCTGAAAGGCCTTATCCGAAAAGAAAGGGAGGCGGGAAAAACTTTCCTGATCACCACACATATCATGCAATTCGTGGAGGAAGTGGCGGACCAGGTGGTGTACCTTCTGGAGGGTCGGATCTATTACACCGGAACCCTTTCCGGCCTTTTGGAAAAAACGGGGCAAAATGATCTGGAACACGCCATAGCGGCCATAACTAGCGAGAATCAACATGCTTAAAATCCTCAAATACAGTTTTTATGACCTGATGCGCAGCCGTTGGAGTTACGTGTATTTCCTGTTTTACCTGCTGCTGGGGTTTGTGTTGTTGTTCCTGAACAACGACCTCTCCAAGGCTGTAATCACCCTTATGAATATCATCATTATCCTGGTGCCGCTAATCGCCACCATCTTCGGGGTCATGTACTTTTACAATTCCCGGGAATTTACAGAGTTGCTGCTGGCCCAACCCCTTAGGAGGTCTTCCATATTCCTGGGGCAATACCTGGGGGTGGCAGGGTCGCTGACGCTCAGCCTTGTCCTCGGGCTCGGACTGCCCTTTATTCTCTACGGCCTCTTTGAAAGCGGGGTTATCCTTAACTTTTCCCTATTAATCCTAATCGGGGCATTTCTCACATTTATTTTTACCGGGCTGGCTTTCAACATTGCTATTTCCAATGAAAACAAGATCAAGGGGTTTGGCTATGCGGTGCTGCTTTGGTTATTTATGGCCGTTATTTACGACGGATTGTTCCTGCTTACGCTGATCGCATTCGAGGAATATCCCCTGGATAGTTTTTCCCTGGCGGCCACCATTTTCAACCCGATAGATCTCTCGCGTATCCTTATCCTGCTCAAGCTGGATATCTCTGCCCTGCTGGGGTACACCGGAGCTGTTTTTAAAAAGTTTCTGGGGACACAGCTCGGGTTCCTGATTTCAGGCGCAGTACTTTTATTATGGACACTGCTTCCCATCTGGCGTTTGGCTTTCAAGGCCCGGAGAAAGGATTTTTGAAAGGCAGTAAAGCCCTCTTAGGGTACTGGCCACCGGAAAACTTGTTTTAGAACATTGAACCCTTTTTCCGCCCGCTGCCACTGCCGACTGGAATACCCAGTATCACGCCTGCTACGTGATCCTGACTCCAGGACCCGTGGGATTGGGTCTGGTTTTTTCTCTTCGAACGTATTATTAAATATTACTCCTGAGCCGTCGAATTTAAAAAATATGAAACTGCTGAAATATCTAAAGACATGCTCTTTTGACTCGGGGTAAACGCTTTAAATGTCATTAAAACTAGGCAACTATGTTCCCTGCCGGCCCGAAAACCTTTTGCATAAGCAGGTACAGCAGGGGCCGGCAGATGAAACAAGATGGATCCGGTTGGTTTCCGGGTTTGATTCCAGGTCAATTAAGGAAATTATTTTTAGTGGGTACTTCTCAGTTTTTAAACTCGAAATTGAGGTGCAGATTTATTGCTCTAGTGTGTTCGTTATCTGCTGATCATAACTCTGGTAAAACTCATGTTGCAACTCTAAGAAATCCATATAGGATTGTCCTCGGGCGTAGTCAATATTATCACCAAACAGGACCACAATACCCTCTAAGGGTTCTTTATAAGGGTTGTATATAACGTGCTTTACATATTGCGGTATAAAAATACTCATACCGGGCTCTAAGTCTACGACTTCATCCCCAAATTCAGCTCTTCCTTTTCCTTTTGTAACGATGAATAGATTGGGTACCTGCCCTTTGTCCAGGCCACGCTCGGTATTCGCGGCCTGCTCCGGCCCGATACTAAACCATCCAATCCTTTTATCTTTCATGGTGTAGAGCCCGACATGGTCAACACCATGTGTGGGTAGTGAGCCATCCCTCTTAAAATAGGTTATTTCCGCCATTCCTTTTTTCCAGAAGTGTTCCATTACTTCATAGGCTATGGCAGCCTCCTTAATTCCCGAACTAAACCCGTCCATATCCCGAATATTCAACCCCACGACATCAGAACCAAATGATTGGGCCGATGCTGTCGCGGCTGTCCATTTTTGTTGGTCAATATTGTCTAAGACCGTTTTGTCAGCAAAGTGAAAATACCATGTGGGGGTGGTGGGTTTTCCCTTGTGCAAGGAAACCTCGTGAGGGGAGAAATCATGAAAAGTATATTGCTTCTTGTCTCCGACTTTATAGCTTTCCTGCGTCCTTTTCGCCGCTACATACCACCAGTCATTTTCTACTAAAACACCAAAAGTGATGGTTTGCGCCATGTTGTCCGTTTTGTAACTTTCTACAAAACCTTGTAAAATTTCTTCAGTTGATTTGTCCTGCGCCTGGCTATTCAGAATGCATGCCATGCTTAGCAGTAATAACATAATCAGGGGTCTTTTCAGGGTGTAGTTCTTTGCTTTCATTGTGATTGATTTTTAAAAATTGTTAGATTGTTTTAGTATAGAGACTGCGTGTGCCGCCCTATGATACAGTGTATGTGGGTGATTGTGGTGAAATTCACCTATTTGTGGTGAACTTAAGTTTTACGTGAAATTTTTAATCTTGTGAAGGTTCTGAAGTGTAGCTTCCCGGTAAGATTTTGATACGGGAATCGGAGCATCAACCGCTTTGATGTGTAATTTTATTTCACTGCTTCCTCCGGTTACCGCATGTACCTGAAGCAAATTTACCAGGTAAGATCGATGACATCTGACCATTACAGAATTGCTGAGAGAATCTGATAGTTTACTCAGTGAAGTGCGCAGCAAGAATTTTTTTAATTCCTCATTTTCAACATAGACCAACTCAACGTAATTGTCTTGTGCCTGGCCATAGCGGAAATTGCCTAAGGAAAGCATAATCTGATCTTTGCTTCCCTGACCTTTAAAATTTACGAGGAGCGATTCGTCAATAGTCGAATTTTTTGTGGTAACACTGTGCGCTATCAGATTTTGTAGGGAACGATATCTGTAAAAAAAAAATACGCCAGCCATAGGAAAAATGAATACTGCGGACACATCCACCAAAAACCCTAAATAGCTTACGAGCCTAAAATCATGCCAGTTGCCCAGCATATTATAGCTTAGAAAGACGATGCTGCTCAAAAACAGCAGGGTCCACACATTCCAAAAAATAATTTTCTTCAGGGAAGCTTCTTTAAAAACAAGAGGCCGCAGGACAAATTCATTTAAAAGCGAACCCAGGAACAAGGGGATTGAAAATATAAAGATTTCAAGAAGAAAATCAGGCGTGTACTCGTGATTTGGATTGTAATTATCGACCCCAAAAGGCAGAAAAAATATAATGAAACAGTAAAAGAAAATAGCGATAGAATAACTTAAAGCTATTTTATATTGGGAGGTGTTATAGAATGAAAAATTTTGTTTCATTCGCTGTGTATTTGCGACAAATCGTTTCAGGCTCTTAAAGTTAGTATTTATTTAAATGCCACTTCAGAGCCATACTGAGTGCCCCTGCCGATATGAGATCCGTACCGTTTTAATGACCCCTTCGCCAGGATCTTACACCCAAACGATTATTCCTTCTCAAACCAGGCGTTTCGCACCCGGCCATTTGAAATAAAAATGCCCTCAACCTGACCCTCTGTATTACGCTTGACCTCAACGGTTCCGATGGGCCACTCACCCGAGAACACATCTTTGAATTCAATTTTCAGGGGTATGACTCCATGCCTGGGGTGGTACATCTTAATGCGGTCGGCTTCCATGGTTATTGAATAACTGGTTTGCACCTCCGAGCTATAATATTCCCCTAAATAATCGGGCAATACTTCCTCGCCATTATCAGTCATCTCAACTAAATCAAAAACAGATGATGGGATTCCATTTTCGGAAAATTCCATCTGTTGACCCCCATCTGAAGTCTCGAATTTTACGGTAACACCATCCCCGGCGCCTGCCATTTTAAAAACAGTATTGCCAACAGGAATCAAGGGAGACTCATTCCTTTCTGATCTGGAGTATCTCAGGGTATCCTGCTTTAGGTAGATTTGACGAACCAGTTTCCCATCCTTGTCCCAGTATTTGCCCTCAAACCGGCTTAACGCGGCCTTTGACAAAGGGATTGAAGCAATCGCCCCGCTCTGGTCGGTATCCGTATGGGGTTCCCCCAGAATAATTGCAGCTATTTCGTCTGCATTTCCACCGGGGTTGCCGGTGGAGAAATTCGTTAGAATGGCTATGTTCACCTCCTTATCAGGATATGCGGCCACAAATGCCCGGAACCCTCCTATGGCGCCACCGTGCTGGATTCTGCGCTCTCCGAGGTGTTTGTCCACAACCACTCCAAAAGCGTAATTATTGGGAGTGCCGTTGTTGAATGGGTCCAGGGTTTGCATTTTTTTAAATGAAGATTCCCAGCCTTTGTGGGGTGTTTCGAAGTTGGACAGCCATTTTAAAAGGTCCCCTGTGGTGGAATGCATGTTTCCCGACCCTATATACCCCCAGTATTCCACGGCCCTCTCAAAATCCCCCCGTCTGTAATAAGAGGTGGCATTATTGGCCACTACACGGCTGTATTGATCCTCCACATAGGTTTGCTTCATCCCAAGGGGGTCAAAAATTTGTTTCTTCATCCAGTCTTTAAAATTCTCTCCTGTTATCCCTTCAATGATATTGACCATCAGCATATATCCGGTATTGCAGTACAAATACTCCGAGCCAGGTGTAAAATTGAGGTCTTTTTGATTGAGGATTATACGGTTCAGATCTTCATTTGAACGAGAATCATCATCCCTCCAGCCTGCCAAGGCAAAAAGCGCGTGCAGGCTTCTCAAGCCGCTGGTATGATGCAGTAAATGCCTGATGGTTATGGGCACTCCAAAATCTGGTAATTCCGGGAGGAATTTATGGATTTCATCATCGAAGGACAGGCTTCCCTGCTCTTCAAGCCTCACGATTCCCATGGCCGTAAATTGTTTGGAAACCGACCCGGTGTTAAAAATAGTACCCGGGGTGTTGGGCACCAGATACTCAAGGGAAGCAAGCCCGTATGCCCTGGAAAATATAATGTTACCGTCCCTCATAACCCCGACAGCCCCTCCGGGATGGTTCGGCTGGCTCCATTCGATAAACAAACTATCTATTTTTTGAATATAGAGACTGTCTGTCTGTGCGCTCGCGGGAAATACCAGCATTAGAGACAAAATCAAAAACGTCTTTGTAAAACGGTTTATCATAATGGATTGAGTTTGATTATTTCAGGTTGGAGTGGAGGACCGGGTATTCAGCTTTGCTTATCAAGATACGAATAATGAAAAAGTCTGTGCAACACCCAAACACACACTTTATCATGGAAAAGCAGGGTGAGGCTGTGCGCGTTTTTATCCGCACCATCATGTTCCCATATACCGGATCGTTTTTTTCTGGATAGGGTTCCTGTGCCTTGGCACCGGTCCATATAGAAATCAGTAATAAAAACCATCCACATCAGGCATACAGGTGCGCCATGATTTCTTTAATCTCGTTTGTGGTCAATCCGGATTTCAGTCCCCGGTCCGGGGACGCGTCCAGATTTTCCAAATCGCCTTGGGCGGTCAGGTATGCTATTGCGACAATGGATCGTTATTCAGAATCCAAATGCATTTGGGCTACAGTTCCAGATTGCGCCTTCATTTGTCCTTTAAAACAGCTGCTGAAAAACAGCATCCGGGTCATCGGCCCCAATTCTTCTCTGATTAGGAACAAGATAAAGTATTTGCTGTCCTTCACAAGGTAGGTCCGCGCTTATTTTGTACCTTGAGTATGAAGTGATTCAATAGAATAGTACTTCCCTGGCAGGCTGCGTATTGGTCTGAGAGCCATGGCTGCCCAGGTTATGAACGAAATTATCCATACATGATTTAGTGCCGGTTGAAAAGGAAAAGGGCCTCTGGACTATAGTTGGAAAATCGGGAGGGTTGCAAATGCCAACGCGTAATGCTCTGGAACCCATTTTGTAATATTTAGCAAAAACGGACATGTCTGAAACACTCGCTTCCACAAAATCGAATTTTGGTACCCTGCCGGTTTTTTTAACGGCAATTTCAACGATTTTGGGTGCTATAATGTTTTTGCGTTTCGGTTTTGCCGTTGGTTCTGTGGGCTTCACCGGCACCCTTCTCATTATTCTCTTAGGGCATTTGGTTACCTTTTCGACAGCCATGGCACTTGCTGAGATCGCCACCAACCAGAAGGTAGAGGGAGGTGGGGAGTATTTTATTATTTCGCGCTCCTTTGGAGTGAATATTGGCGCCGCTATCGGGATTACCTTATATCTCTCCCAGGCCATAAGTGTGGCCTTTTATATAATCGCCTTTGCAGAGGCCTTTGAGGCTGTTAAACCCTGGGTGGCCGCGGAATTTGGCTATGAACTTTACGATAACCGTTTGTTCAGTATCCCGGCCTTGTTTCTTTTGATCTGGCTTATGGTTTCCAAGGGTGCCAAATTAGGGGTGAAAGCCTTGTACATAGTGGTTACAATTTTAGCCATATCGCTAATACTTTTTTTTATGGGCTCTACCTCGTACTCAGAGGTTTTCGATAGCTCAAAATTGTTTGAAAACGTCTCTACGGACAAAGGTTTTTTCTATGTTTTTGCCATCATCTTTCCAGCTTTTACGGGTATGACCGCAGGTGTTGGGTTATCCGGTGACCTCCGGGATCCTAAAAGATCCATTCCCATAGGGACCATCAGCGCTACGGTGGTGGGGATGGTCATCTATGTATTTATCGCCTATAAGCTGGCGTCTTCGGCAAGCCCGGCAGATTTGGTTAACAACCAGCTAATTATGAGTCAGATAGCCCTGTGGGGCCCGATCATTCCTATTGGGTTGGCTGCCGCTACCATTTCTTCCGCTATAGGTTCATTTATGGTTGCTCCAAGGACTTTACAGGCCATAGGAGGGGATAGTGTATTTCCCAGTAAAGGGGCGAATCATTGGCTGGCCAGGGGTACGAAAAACAACAATGAGCCGAGAAACGCAACCATCCTGACCAGTGCAATAGCCCTGATTTTTGTGCTTATGGGTGATGTAAACGCGGTGGCCGAAATTATCTCAATGTTTTTTATGGTCACATACGGGGCCTTGTGCCTTATCTCTTTTATGCAGCACTTTGCTGCCGATCCTTCGTACAGGCCATCCTTTAAATCCAAATGGTACGTATCGCTTTTTGGAGCTGTAATGTGTATTTACCTGATGTTTAAAATAAATACGGTTTACGCCATGTCAGCCATAGTAGTCATGGTATTGCTGTACTTCTATATTTCCTTTAAGAGCGACACCAAAAAGGGAATGGCCAAGATATTCCAGGGGGTGATTTATCAGTTTAGCAGAAAAATGCAGGTATTTCTTCAAAAATCGGAAAAAGAAACGGCAGAAGATTACTGGCGGCCTGCAGTTGTGTGTTTGTCCAAAGAAAGTTTTGTCAGGTACAGTGCTTTGGAAATGATGAAATGGATATCCTATCGCTATGGCTTTGGCACTTATATCCATTTTGTGGAGGGATATTTGTCCAATGAATTAAGGGAAGAGGCAGAAAACAAATTAAATAAGCTTATAAAAATTGGCGCTTCAAGCAAATCCAATGTCTTTTTGGAAACCATTATATCTCCGTCCAACACAGGTGCCATTGCCCAGGCCATACAACAACCCGGCATTTCAGGACAGCCAAACAATACAATGCTCTTTGAGTTCAAAAAAGGAGAAAGGGAATGGCTGACAGAGATAATTGATAATTATAGTTTGCTCAAAGTTGTCGAGTATGACCTCTGTATTCTGGCCAGTTCTGACAGGGGATTTGGTTACAGGAAAAATATCCATATCTGGATCCGGAAAGAAGATTACGAGAATGCCAACCTCATGATTTTACTCTCATATATTATACTGGGCCATCCGGATTGGAAGCATGGGGAAATTAAGATTTTTGCAACATTTCCCGATAAAGACCTGAAGCACGAACAGGAGTACTTAACGGAACTTACTGCCAGTGGACGCTTGCCCATTTCTGCAAACAATATTATCGTACTCCCGGTCGAAACTGGGATAGATCGGAAAGACCTGATAAATCAAACCTCTATTGATGCTGACCTGACTCTAATCGGGTTTCACGGCAGTATGATGAAAACCGAAAATGCTATTGAATTATTTGAAGGATACAACAAGATTGGCAACATCCTTTTTGTGAATACTTCAACCTCCAAGTTCATTAAGTAATATACGAAAACGTCTCAGCACCTGCGAACGCAAACCGGACACTGGACGTCCTTAGCAGGTCAGGATTGAATCTCAGGGGTGATCTTTGGAAACCTTGGAATTTTGATTTATACCGGATGACGGGCCCCGAAGCGTATTTCGAATAGATTCCCGGGTGTAATACGGATAGTACTCCCACCTCAAAATGTACAGTTGTTAAGAGTGTTTAACTTATTTAACTTAATATTAAACAAAAAGTCAATATTTCTGCTTACTCTTATGGAAACTAAAAATTATATCATGAAGAAATCTCTATTAGTTGTTGCCTTGAGTAGTGTCTTAACGTTTGTTTCCGGATGTGGGGAAACGAAAAAGGAAGATGCCCCACAGGAGGCAGAAACTACTGAAATCAGTTACGAAAAGGAAGAAGTAATGGAAGTCCAGACACCCAATATCGTAGGTGTGGCTGCAGGTAATGAAAATTTCTCAACACTGGTAGCTGCTGTGAAGGCTGCAGACCTTGTTGAGACACTAAGTGGAGATGGACCGTTTACGGTATTTGCTCCTCTGAATGATGCTTTTGCCAAATTACCGGAAGGCACCGTGGATGGTTTATTAAAGCCAGAGAGTAAGGAAACCCTGATAGCTCTTCTGACCTACCATGTGGTTGCCGGTAGTTTTAAAGCTGCTGACGTAGTCACTGCCATTCAAGATAACGATGGGGCATTTGTGATAACCACAGTTCAGGGAAACACGCTTACTGCTTCGCTCGAAGGTGAAAACGTAATTTTAACGGATGCCAATGGGGGTAAATCGATTATTGTATTGACTGATGTCGAAGCCTCAAATGGTGTCATACATGCGATTGACACGGTAGTTATGCCGTAATCCGGGCTAATTTTTTTCCAGGAAGTCCTTCGGAGCTCAATTATCTTTTTAACAGTCAATCACCTTGCTGGTAAGATCTTTGAGTTCTGAAGGGTTTCCCCGGGAAAATACCTCCTATACGATTATGAATTCATGCACAGAAAGACCAAATCTGATCCGTATCTACAGTAAAGGGTCAGTACGGAATCAGACCATTCAATGTGCATAAGATTGCGAGTAGCGTATCTCTAGGTAAGAACCAATAGAAAAATTAATGGTTTCTTCAAAAAGAAGGGGTTAATAGAAAGTATTCAGGAGCATCAGCACAATGCCCAGATTTAATAGTGCATATAAAAGGGCCGGGCCTGATTGAATGAGACTATCCCTAAGCCGTATACGGACTGCCAGCCCCATAATCATTAGGACCATTAGTCCTGCGGCTCCAGCGATTGCAAGGGGGAAATAAAACAAACCAAATAGCAGCGAAAGCGCCCCTAAAACCTGTAAGACTCCGGTCAGGCGACGATATTGATTGAGCCCGTAGCGCTCAAACTCCTGCTCCATGAATAATGATGTCAGGCAAGAGTATCCAAAAAAAAGAAATGAGATTGCCGAGAATAGAATACACGCAAAAAGGACGGGAGGAATTGCAATCATTTAGGTATGCAATTTACCGAAAAACAATTTTAAGAGGACAAAAATGGAATACGTAATTATCATCATTAAAGTTTTTATTTTTCTAAGTATTGTTAACGTTTGGTTCTTCCGCTTTAATAAACAGACTTCATGGCGTGGTGGCCAGGCGACCAGCATGAAGCAGGAGTTTGAAATCTACGGATTGTCGGAGCCTGTAATGTATTTGGTTGGAGGTCTCAAGGTTTTGGCAGCTACACTGCTCATTGTTTCCATCTGGATGCCTCAGTTTACCCTACCTGCAGCTGGAATTATGGCTATTCTTATGGCAGGTGCCATATCCATGCATCTTAGGGTAAAAGATCCTTTAAGAAGCTCTTTCCCCGCACTCTCCTTCCTTGTATTATCACTTTTTTTAATATTCTCAAGCTGATTCTAATGGTATTTGACACGACCTATAAAAACGAAGATTATGACGTGGAAAGCGCATCTTTGGTTGGTAGCCCCTTCAATTTAATCGAACGAATAAAAAAAGGCGGTATCGGCTCCGGCAGATTGATGATCCATGAAATGAGTCCCAAATTAAATCTGGGGAAACTAAAATTTTCAGAAATCGACTATGCCAGCATCGAATTACGACCCAAAGGTATTATCGTACACTATACTAAAAAGCTGGAACGCTTTTCCTGGGTTATTCCTTTCTATCGTTTAGTTCTCTATAGTACACAATCATTCAGCATTCACGCCAATGGAAACTATATTCAGTTTGTAAAAAATGAGAATTACAGGGCAAACAAAAAGTTTATTGATAGGATGTCCCAGCTCAAAGCTGATTTTCTCAAACTGGAATACTACGATTATTAACTTGAAGTGCAATCAAGATTCCTATGACTACAAGTACAATTTCTCCCACCGCATAAACGATATTTTTGCTGAACTTATTTTTGGTAAGAAGTCTTTGACGAAGGTTTCTAAAGAATTTTATCACTGATTAATGTTTCGTAAGCATTAATCAAAACAATTCGATGTAAATCATCAATAAATTCCATGGAATAATTGATAAGTGGTGCAAAATATTACTGTAATGCACCATATTATATGTTTATGCAAACTACTCGGAAGTCAATAACGTTCACAGAGCAAAAGGATAATTGGATCAAGCTCAGAGTTGAGAAGGGGGATGATGGGGAGTTATAATCTTTCTACCAGGGCTCAATTTGATGTTATTGGAATTTATAAGTACAGAATAAAGTATTTTGGTATCGAACAAGCTGCTTCTTAGTTGACCGGGCTAGAAAATTTCTTGGAAGAATTAGCGGAACGTCCAGAGCTCGCCAGAAATGCCTCACCAATTGCCAACGGATTAAAGTTCTACAATTTCAAAGGCCATGTAATTTATTATTCATTTGAAACTATTGGTGAAATGTACGTTGTAAGGATTCTAGGTAAAAGAATGAATTTCGAAGAACATTTGTAAGTTCAAAAAAACGATTCATAACGCTTTTGGGAATGCGCGTAAAATACGCTATATTACACCAATATTAATACTATTGTTATGGCTATAGTTAGAAAATCTATCACATTTACCAAACAACAAGATTTCTGGATAAAACGACAGATTGAAAAGGGAGATTACACAAACGACAGTGAGTATTTGCGTGATTTAGTACGTCGTGACCAAGCTGAACAGCAGAAATTAGATGAGCTGCGAGCAGCCCTTCAAGAGGGTCTTGATAGTGGAATTAGTGATAAAACCGTGCAGGAGATATGGAAGGAAGCGGAAGAGCGTCATTCACAGAATAATGAATAAATTTCAGCTAAGCCAAACAGCTGAATCTGATATCGCTTTAATTGCGGATTATACGATTTACAAATTCGGTATAAGTCAAGCCCGCAAATATAGGGACGGCCTTTTGGATACCTTTACACAGCTAGTGGAGAATCCCTCTTTGGGACGAATATTCAAATTACAAGGCCCTATATTTTTAAAGAGATATCGGTACAGATCTCACGTGGTTTTCTATGCTGAAACCGATACGGGAATCCTCATTGTTAGAATTCTTGGTGGCATGATGGATTTTGAAAGACACTTATAAAGTTCAAAAAAACGATCGTTTAATTGAACTTTTACAGCGTTGAGAACTAAGGCAATCTCCTTCCTAAAACCCATTATCCTTACGTGCAACTTCCTATACAACGACAATCAAACCTTCATCGGAGGGTATTGTTCCCTGACAAACTGCCGGATGAATAGCTGCCAACTCCTCCAGACCATTGACCTTTCTGAATTTGAGCCAAGCTTTGGTCTTCGTTGCAGTTGTCATCAGAAAAGCGGAAGTCTCCTGTTCAAAACGATCCGGTCCCCATTCTTTTAATAGTTTCTGAATATGGCCGGGAGCAAAGAAAAAAGCACTCCTTTCCTTTAGTATTCCTTCCTGAGGTTTCGCGTTGGTCCAATGTGTGAGTCCGACATTGTGGGTGAATTTCATGTTATCTCCCAATCGGGTATGCAAGGCGGCCAGCACTCTCGTATTGCCCGACATATCAACAATTACAGTGGGTATGTCCGTATCGATGCCCGTCATCGTATCATAGCTGAGACACTGGTCATAAATCCCTAAACTGTTAATCTTGTGCAGGTTGCGATCGGAGGTAATACCAATTGCGGTTGGCGCATCCGCGTCTGCCTCTAAGGCATAACCCAAGCCAATACTGGTTTTGCTCGAAGCGCTCAGGATAATGATTTGTTTTGCCCCGTGCCAGTTGGCTTCTCTTAAGGCGTTCCAGAGGCAAAAAGAGGTCAGCAGAAGTGGAAATAAGAGCATTCGCTCCCGATCAAATGCAGGGTTGTAATTCTTCTCACTGCGAACTCTTTGATAGATATTATATCCCCTGGGTAATTTAGAGCGATGTGCCGCCCCATCTATAAAACGGCTTTCAGAAACGCCTACAGGTGTCATTTTCACATGCCTGGCAGGTGGAAAATAACCAAATAAACGATCCCCAACGGGAATACCTTCCACCTTTGACGCCACAACTTCGGCAAAGCCCCAAACGGGTATCACTCCCCAACGTTTTGTGTTTTCTCCAACAGGGGGAAAGAACTGCCAGTACCCAATCATATCACCCGCTACGGCATAGGTAATGTTATTTGCAGTATAGGCGAAGCTTTCCACCCTCAACAAAACGTCTCCATTTTCCAGCTCCAATGCACTGTCCGGGGTCTCTGCAATGCGATTCTTAAAAAATATATCTCTGCTGACCTCCAGCTGTGGGTTTTTAAACGGAGCCCGACCTATGGCATCCAATCCTTTTTGCAGCTGCTGCAGTTTGAGCATTGCAGGCAAGCTGTACTTGCGCATTTTTGTCAAAATGGCCATTTTTTTCGGATCGCTTTTATCGGCCTGCACTAGTAATTTGCTATAACCGTCCAATCGATTCTTACGCACCCACTCTCGCAGCGGTTTATCCTGTGACCAAATAAACTGATTGACCATTTGAGATTCCGTCATTAAAAGCCAATCTGTATCGTGATTTGGCAAGGGTACTACCTGACATAACTTATTCTTGGTATCCTCATCCGTATAATTTGCTTCCACATACGCTATGAAGGATGCGCTAAAAACGGGTTGGTATGAACGAACGGTTTGCGGAGTTATTAAACCTCCATCGAAAACAGTTTTAATTTCTGCATTGGATAAGGCCGATGCCGAACAATCTACATGAACGCAGTTTGTAGGGGTAGGAATTGTACCCTTTTTAAGTACAATTTGATTTTTTTCAATACGTTGAACGCGACCAAGGCGAATAATATTTTTAATTTTCTGTAATGCGTTAAGTTCTAGTGGGCTCACCGTCGCCCCGTGAAACATAGTAGGTTTAACCGTTTTGTCAATTCGCATAAGTACGCCCGCTTCCTCTAAGCTATCGAAGATATCCTGTGCTGAATTCGCCTTTGAAATTGCATAGGACTGATTAGCTATGGCACCGAAAGTGGTGTCGAAAAACTCCATTGCAGGTTGAATATTTTGTCGGTTGATCAACCAGGCATCCCGGGAAACGATCCAGGTAATCTTATCCGGGCTAACGTTGTTTTCCAGCAACCACAGGCAAGCATCAATACCTGTTTTACCGCCACCGATAATTATATATTCCGCTGAACCGGTCTTCGTTTTAGGTAACTCGTTTATAGGAATAAAAACCATTCCTTCTGCAATATCAAAATTAGGCGTGTGGGTGGCCGGAACACTTGTTTTTAAGTAGGTACAGTCAACTATTTTTTTATGGACTTTTACCTTGTATTTTTCTCCTGTGGTTTCGGATTCAAATTCACAATTCCCTAAATAGTTGCAGGAAGGAAAATACTGTACACGACCCGAGGGCAAGAACGTATCGCGCATCACTTCTTCAAAATAAGTACTCACTTCAGCGCCCGAGGCCAAACTGAGCAATCCTTTATTAAAACCGGCTATATCTTTATTCCCATTACTCAATTCTTTAGAGCTCACTCCATAGAATTGGCTTGGTTGATGCAGGCTTACGAAGGGGTAAGCTACATTCCAATGCCCGCCAGGTTTGGCATAGCGGTCAACAATAATAATACGGGCATCAGTTTCACTTAGTAAGGTGTCTGCGAAAGCCATACCGACGGCTCCACTACCAATAATTAAATAATCTGTTTCGAGCATTGATAATTTTTTGAGTCCATTTAGAAAAGCATCCGACAGGATTGCTTTACAAATTATGAATAAGAAGTGCGATACCTAAAGGATTTGGTGTTAAATACCGGGATCGGCAATAATTATTCATCTGTGAGGGTTATGGAAGGGGGTTAAAATTTTAACAGGCTCCTTTATGTTTAAGACTTAAAATGGACGGGCCATATTGTCTTCTCACCCCCATGATTTATTTTAGGCTTGTTTTCGATTTCCTGAGGCTCCGGTAGTTTACATTCACCCCTCTAAATCTTGACACTGCCTACGGGTACTGAGACTGAAGGCTCTCCTGTTCTTCAGACAACTTGAAAATCAAAACTCTGAACCTAAATGAAGTTCTGAAATCCTCAATCGCCAACACTTTTATACTTTCAGGAAAATGTTGACGATTTGTGAACCTGTTTTACCTGTCTTTTTAGTTGATTGGGCATGTTTAAAATTAGTGTTTTACCCAATATTGAATGTTTCGGTTTAAGGCAGCGCTGGGTTCATTGTGCGAATGGAAGTGGGGGAGAGGAGTGGGGGGCTATGTGTATGGGTCTGTATCTTAGAGAACTATGCAGCATACGGATCGTAATGCCCCGTAAAATGTAAAAATCAGTATAGAAACGCTTTCGAAAATGACCGGGAATAAGTGTATCGGAATCACTGGAGGTGGTGGATATCTTGGCACTGGGCTGATACTCAAATGCCTGAATGAAGGATTTGAGGTAACGGCCTTGTTCCATAAGACTGCTCCCAGGATTGAGCACCCCCGGCTTAATTGGGTTCAGGGAGATATTAATGACCTGAACCAGCTTAAACAGATCTTTAAAAAAGTAGATCTTCTTATTCATTGTGCAGCCATCATATCCGTGGACCAATATTCCAAAACCCTGCTATATCGGGTAAATGTTGATGGAACAAATACGATTATTGCACTTTGCAAATCCTTAAAGACTAAACTAATCTACATCAGTTCTTCCACCGCCATTGTTGATCCTTCGAACGATCAAACATTCAATGAGGAGGGATCCTACCGCAAACCTGAGGATTTTTACTATGGCTATACCAAAGCGCTCAGTGAAAAAGCGGTCCTCAAAGCTATTAGAGAAGATGGTTTGGAGGCTTTTATCTTACGACCGAGTTCTATAGTTGGAGCTCCGGATTATGGACCCTCCCTATTTGGTAAAGCTCTGATAAAAATGAACCAGGGCAAGTTACCGGTCCTTTCCACGGGAGGACATCATATGGTCGACCTGCGAGATCTCTGCCAAACTATAGTAAATAGTTTTGAACATGGAAAAACTGGCCAGATCTACCTGCTGGGAGGGCCTTATATTAGTATTGCCGGACTTGCAAAATTATGTCGGCCTAAGGGTGTTTTTTTTACGCTTCCGGCAGAATCATTGATGTTATTTGCTCCCTTGATTGAACGATTGTCCAGCACCTTTGGCTTTAGTACAGCGCTTTCTAAAACAAGTCTCAGGCTATTAAAAGAAGCCTCTAAACGGATAGACTGTTCAAAAGCCCAGAAAGCCTTAGGGCACACGAATCGTCCCATTGAAGAGACCATTACTGATTTCTTTAAGTGGTATAAAAGTCAAAAACAATGATGTCCACCAACCACTTTAATATATTTTGTTATATCTGGCTCGGTCTTGCAGGAATTACATTTGTCACACTTCAGTTTGTCACGGCACCTTATGGCCGGCATGTTAAAAAGGGCTGGGGTTCCCTCATCCCAAATCAGTTGGGATGGTTTCTTATTATCTTGTAGCTTCACTTAAATATCGCGATATTTAATCCATTATCACAGGCCTGTCTTATGAGAATCAAAGCACAAACATTTCCGGAAACGATTGTGAAATTTAAATGGCCCGTACTGCTTATAACCGGAATGATTACAGTTTTTTTTGGACTTCAACTTTCCAAGCTAAGCATCAATGCTGATATCTTAAAATCACTGCCGGACGACGACCAACATGCACGGCTATTAAAGGATATAGGAGTCAACTTCGGAGGTAATAATATCGGCTTACTCATCCTCGAAACAGACAATATTTACGACACGGAGGTACTTACTCATATTGCCACTATAACGGATAGTCTGGCCACCATTGACGGTATTGTTTCGGTATCGAGTATCAGCAACATCATCAATATCAAAGGAGATGAAAACGGAATTGAGGTTGGAAAACTGGTAGATCCCTATGCCATGCCCACCACCCAGGAAGCCTTTGATGAGCTGCGCGAGCGTATTGGTAGCAACAAACTTTACAAAGACGCCATTGTTTCAGAGGATGAAACTTCAGCCCTGATTTTATTTTACCTCAGTGAAGATGCCATTGTAAAGGACGTGGCCACTTCGGTTATCGAAAAGACGGACCAACTAAAGCTTCCCGAAAACTTGTACTATGCCGGGTCGCCGATGCTGGTCAGTTATATTTCCGACCTAATGCGAAAGGATTTAGTGCGCCTGTTGCCGCTTGCTTTTCTGGTCATTGCCGTGGTACTTTTTCTCAGTTTCAGATCCTGGATGGGAGTGGTTTTACCCCTTGGCACCGCTATTATCGCCATCATATGGACGCTGGGTAGTATTGCCTGGCTGGGCTACAGCATGTCTATGATATCTAATAACATCCCAATTATTTTATTGGCTGTTGGCAGTGCTTATACCATTCATGTTATCAATAAGATTCAACTGGAGACGGATCAACTCAAAAGCAAACGTGTAACTAAAGGTCTGGCCAATGTTGCTACTGCGGTTGTCCTGGCTGGTATCACAACTGCCATTGGGTTTATCTCATTCATCTTTGGAGCCTATTTAGATATGATTGTTGAGTTCGGAATCTTTACAGCCCTGGGAACCTTGTATTCATGTGTTCTGGCCCTGACTTTTGTTCCTGCAGTCATGGCGTTGGGTGCAAAACAAAGCAAAGAAGCTTCATCTCATACAAAACTCAGTATTGCGGATACCATAGCCAGCCGCCTGGTGCAAATAACCATCAAAAGACCTAAACGGGTCATTGGGGTTTGGTTAGTCCTGATTGCAGTTGGGATCGGGGGTATTTTTATAATTGAGCGAAGTGTGAATATTCAGGAGTATTTTAAAGAGGGTAATCCGGCACGAACCGCAGAACAGATTATGATGGATAAGTTTGGCGGCACAAAACCTGTTTTCATGCGGTTCAAAGGTGATATTTTAGATCCGGAGCTACTTCTGAAAATGAAGGAGGCAGCTGTGTATATGGAGCAAAGCCCCGATATAAATTCTACCCTGTCGGTAGCTGACCTCATAGCGGAACTAAACTTCGCAATCACGGGAGAACGCAGTATTCCGGAAGATCCGGAACAGATTCAGCAGCTCTGGTTCCTCCTGGATGGAAATGAAACTCTGGAGCGGCTGGTAAGCCCGGACCTGAGCCAGGCCATAATCATTTCTAAATTTAAATCACCAGACAACCAGTCTAAACTGCAGTTCGCAGAATATATGGATGATTTCATTTCTAAGCAGGAGTCCGATGCCATTGAAATTGAAATAACGGGAATGCCTTTCGTAGACGTGGTTATGGACAGAAGTTTGATTAATAGTCAGATAGGCTCCATTATGATTGCCTTATTGTTTGTGGTCATCGTCATAGGCCTGGTTTTGAAATCCTTTAAGTATGGTGTTTTATCTACGCTGCCCATCATCGCCGCCATCGCTCTTCTCTTTGGCATCATGGGCCTTACAGGGATCTCCTTAAATATTGGGACGGTTTTGGTAGCCAGTGTGGCGCTGGGTATAGGAATCGATTATTCCATCCATATCATAGCACAATTTAACAAGCAATTCAAAATTCATAAGGATGTAAAACAAGCAATCTTTGAAAGCGTGGCTACCAGTGGAAAAGCCATTATAATTAATTTTCTTGCGGTATCCCTGGGGTTTTTGGTACTGGTTTTTTCCGAAATGGTGCCATTATTGTATTTTGGAGTGTTAATCGCGGTAAGCATGGTGAGTTCTGGTCTGGGAGCACTGACCTTATTGCCCGCTGTTCTTTTGATAATCAACAAGGAAAAAAATGAATAGGATTACTCTTTTTGCTTCACTTCTTCTAGCAGGTCTGATCTCTAATGTGCACGGACAGAACCCTCAGGAGGTGCTCACTAAAATGGATGAACTCATGTCTGCACCAGTAGATCGGGTGGCCACGGTACAAATGACAGTGACCAATAAAAAGGGGGAAACTAAAACAAGAGAGGCAGAGTTAAAGCAGATGGGATCGGAATACCGGCTTTATCGGTACACCAAACCAGAAAACAAAGCGGGTATTGCTACCTTATCCCTACCTGATGGTAAAATGTGGCTGTATATGCCTGCCTTTGGTAAAGTGATAAAAATCACCTTATTAAGTAAAAGTCAGGCCTTTACAGGTACAGACTTTTCATATGAGGATATGAGCGGTATTCCTTATAACAACCGCTATCAGGCCAATTTTGTAAATTCTGAAAATGAAAAAGAATTGCTCCTCGACCTAAGTCCAAAATCCGATCAAACAGAGTATTCACGTATTTTATTATCTCTGAACAAGCAGTACGGATACCCCATACAAATGGCCTTTTATGATAAAAATGGCGCCTATATTAAAAAAGCGGATTACAGTTACACCAAAGAGGGTGGTTATTGGTTTGCCAAACAAGTAGTCATGACAGATCTGCGAAAAGATCATTCTACTGCGATAGAGATCAAGGAGATCCGTTTTGATACCGGTTTATCAGAAAAGGACTTTACACTTGAAATCTTAAAAACGCCGTCAGAAGATAATTAATTGGTCAGGAAATCGTACCTCTTGTCCTGGTATTCTTGTTTTAGAAGCTCGGCCTTTACCGAGCGCATGGTTTCGAAGGGGGATTCATCTGCAAATAAATTGGAAAGCCAACCCGGTATGCCTTTACCCGGATCTACCTGCATTTCAAAAACTACAGATAAGTCCCCCCCAGGCAACACAGTAGCTTCCCAATACCCTTCACCAGTTAGGAGCACCAAACCGTCATCCTCATAGGAAGCATCATTTAAAAGTTGAATCTCGATGCGCAATTGCTTGTCAGTAGCGTCCCATTTAAATATGTTCCTGTAAATGCCATAACGGTTGCTGTATGGGAAGGGTGCTTTAGCTTCGGCAAAATAAACCTGCAGGGTATCTCCACTTCGTTCTAAAAGTTTTGTGCGCTTTAATTTATAACCCCAGTTTTCTAAGCTTTCAACATCTAAAATCAAGGCGACAAATGACGCCACATCTGCCTTTATAACAGCCGTCGACTTAAAGGCTTTAAAGTCGGAACCCGCTACTATTTTTGTAAATACGCGAATACCTTCAGCATTCTTAATTTCTTCCCAGTTCTCCTGCCCGCTTAGTTGCGGCAACACTGTAAAAGCGGTGAGCAGGGTACATATAATTTTGTATGTATGGAATTTAAACAACCCTAATATGCTTTGGAATCTCATACCCAAAAGCCTCCATCGATGGCCCGAGTTGCACCAAAAGGGATTCCATTTGAGATTGTGATATAACGTGTTGGTTTTTTTCGTAAGACTTCATTTTATCTATAAAGGACTGGAAGTGAGGTTTCGCAGCATCATAGCCTTCTAAGTTCAATGCCTTGTATATGTATTCAACACATTTCAGAGGGGTTTGTTCTAAGTTATCAAAGGAGATTTCTGAATATTGCCCCTCGGGGATGAGGGTCTTTTGATCAAAAAAGTCCTTCATAATGGTTTTATACAAGTCAATGATGCTTTGTTGACGCTCCTCTTTTGTAATCTGCTGTAATTGTAAATGAGGCATCATATTTTTAAAAAAATTATCGGTAGAGAGGTAGACCTCAACAGGATTTCTGTGAATAAAAATAAATTTTGCCTTAGGGAACCTCTTCAAAAGGTGCTTTACCCGGCCTGTATGACTTGGGTTTTTCGAGAGGTAGACGGATGTTCCGGTGTTTTTAAGCGCTTTTGAAATTAAAAGCTCATAGTCTTTATTCCATTGGTTGATTAGACTGGGACTAGCGTTTTTAAACCGAATACTCTTTTCATAAATACGTCTTATATCTTTTGGAAACATCCAGAAATAGTAGAAACACAAAGGTGTTTTAGCACCCAGAGCAAACTCTTCTTCCTGAGGAAGTTGCATGCCCAATCGCACATTATCTCCGGCGCGCTTCCCCGGTATAAGCAGTCGGGCAAAACCTTCAAATAGAAAATACCCCAGGCGATTGAACAAGGTATCAGGAAACACACTCTGATAGGTCGTTGTATAACCCATTTGGGGATCCTGGGAGATCAAATTGTGCAAATGGGTAGTGCCACTACGCCAGTGACCGACAATGAAAATAATTTCCGTTCCTTCCTTAAGTTGCCTGTATCCGGGGTTGATAAACAAACGCTCATAGGTTCGGAAGGGCCAATTGATCAAATTAATTAAAACCATCAAAAGAAAGCGGGGCCAATACCTGAACTGAATCTTATGATTCCGCAGCAAAGCCCACAGCACATTCAGGGAGTACCCTACGGCTGGTGGCATCAACACCCCCTTTTTGCTTGCTTTTTTAGTCGTGTTCATACACCTTTAGAGGGAGCTTTTTAGCTATAATTGGGACCCACTAATGCCCTGAAAATATTTTTTTACAGCCCTCAGTTTGTTTCAGGTTTAATCGACGGTTTTTTTGCTTTTATCAGTTTTTTTGCTTTTATCAAAGGTATAGGCATACCCCAGGGAAAATACCAGAGTTCCCATATGTACATCCCCATAGGTATCTGTATCCTTTTGCAGAGGGATCAATCCATAACTACCGCGTATATCAGCAATGATCTCATGCCTTGAATTAATGGCATAGGAAGCCCCGACGCCCAGCATAAAGCCAAAGTCCATATCAGAGATGTCATCGTTAATAGCGTTGTCGGTATTAAAGTCTTGAGCAGGAATTTCCGGCCATTGATTTGGTGGTAGTCCTTCCACTGGAATTCGAAGCGCTATAGTGCCGTCAGGATCCAAAAATAATTGGCTTTCTCCTTCAGTTTGCTGGGTTGGATTAATAATGAAATCTACATACACTCCTCCATTTACATACACGCCCCATTTGCTGCCCAAGTGCCACTCGTACTTTGCTAAGATGGGTATAGTGATATAGGAGAATACGGCAGTGTTATCAAATTCCGCGTAGAGAACATTATCTCCTACAAAGGGAGCCAATTCCGGCGGTAATAAAGAGTTAGGTATCGGTTGTAAGCCATCTTTGTCCCCTCCTTTTCGGGCAAAGGCCACTTCAAATTTTAAAGAGAAGTTTTCTGTAATACCATAGTCCAGAAATACACCGCCATCGAACCCGGCAACAGAATTAAAACCCGAGGCATATATGTTATTATCTATACTTTCTAAATCGGGAAGGCCCACACCAAGACGTACACCAAACTTAGTGTCCTGTGCAAAAAGCCCTGGTCCCCAAAAGGAACAACATACAATAAACAAAAGGATCTTTGTGTTTTTCATTGAAATGCGTTGTAAAGTTCGTTAAGGTTTATTGATTGTACTTTGATTTTGGAATGGGTAAAAACCGCCGTACCATGGCCTGGTAGTCCTTATATTGCGGATACTTACCTGCGCTGATTTCTTCACTAAATTCCGAGCTACCCTGAAAGAGCACTACCAGCAATAAACAACCAGAAATGCTCCAATTCAACCATTGCCCCGAAGCCGCTACACTAAACAGGTAAAAGCTGATCCAAACCCCTTGTTCTGCAAAGTAATTAGGGTGCCTGGATAATGCCCATAACCCTTTGTCCAGGAAGCCTTTTTTATAATCCCCGGTCAAAGGCTCATGGTTTTTAATCTTCTCATGCTTTTTGCTCTGGTAATTCCATTGCTGGTTATCGGCAATAGTCTCAAATATAATGAAAAGGAGCATCAGAATGGCTGCCACTGCATCTATTATCCCCAGCGGGGTGTCGTTAAATTGAAGGGCCACAAGAATGGGCAGGGTAAACAGCAGAATTAAAATATTTTGATACCCTGAGATAAAGAACAAATTAAACAGCGTCCATTTCCATTTTGGCTGAAACTCCTTTTTATCCCGTAATATTTGCCAGCGATAGTCCTCTTTACCTTCCCAGAATTTGATGGTATAAGCACCGTGGCGTGAGAAATTATAGGTCAGTCTGAATCCCCACAAGGCCACTAAAGCCGTCATGAGTGCCAATCGGGGTGAATAGCCTCCATAATCCGCAATAATCCACGCATAGACTATGGGTATCAAACTCCATAATTTATCAACCTGACTGCTGTTTCCTGTAATTTCACCAACAACAAAGCAGTATACAATAACCCCGACATTAACATAGATCACAGACTTCAGAGCTCCTACCTGGAAACCCGTCAAAGGAGTTCCAAAATAATAGGTGAGGATCGGTACAACGAGTAAGGTTATGACCAATAGAGAGGCAATTTTCAGAACATTCATAAATAAGGAGTATTTAGACTGGACGTCTTAAGTAAAATATTCCTGAAATTAAGTGATCTGAACGAATCATAATATCAATTGATAAAAAATATGGGCGAAGCCTAAGGATTTAATAAAAAAAGTTCCCTTCGCCTTTCATTAAGACTGCCAAATGCCCAAACCGTCATCTGGCGCGGACAGTTGGCAGTAATCTTTTTTTTATTTGACAAGTTCAACAGTACCAGGGCGCCATTTACCTTCTATCCAGGGTTCCGTTGGTCCATACATTCTTAAACACACAAAGAAACTTTTTCCAGGAACGGTTTGTAACCAGTTACTTTCTTTTCCTTTTGGAGCTTTATGGCCAAAATACATCGTTATTGAAGCGTCTTTGTTTTTCTTTAATCCTTTGGTATAGGTATCCAACGTTGGAAATTTCTGATCGGTTTGTAACTGAGATCTTGTTTGCGTATCGTACAAGGTAATTGCCCAAAAATGTGCTTAAAGCCCGTTTTTATTTCTTTTCAACCGTTTTTAGCCATTGGGTGATTTCTTCCAGATACCCGGGTGTTATTAATTGAAAATAAGGAAATTCTTTGTCCAAATAGGTCATTGAATGCGTAGTGTTTTTAAAAGTCCGAATTTTATACTCTTTGGATTTGGACTTTTTCAGCGCATTTTCTATTCTTCTGAAACTATCTACGGGTATCACCTGATCCGATAACCCCTGAATCACCAAAATGGGCTGAGTAATTTTCTCGAAATACGGAAGTCCGCTAAAGTTCAACTTATAATCCTTTTGAACCTCCCGCTCGGGAAACCATACATACTTGAGCCAATCTTCGTTGAGGTTTTCGTTTTTGATCTCGAGCATTGAGGGGTAGGATATATTCCCGCCAAGATAATCATAGCCGGCTTTCTGAACGCTCTGGGCTCGATCCATATTGGCTTTCCCAATCTGATCGATATTAGCATTTTTCCAATAATTTAAGTCGCTTTCCAGCAGGGTTCCACCCGGACAGCTGACGGCGATCCCAAAACCTAATTCGGGCATTTTTGATAGGATAAAAGGCACCTTAATTCCTCCCTGACTGCTTCCTTTTATACCCATATCAGCCAGGGATATCGAGGAGGTTTGGGAGAAGAATTCCAACGCATTTATGTCATCGTAGCATAGTTCTTCCAGGGTTGCAGATTGCCAATCTCCTTCAGATTGGCCAGTCCCGCGTTTATCATAATGGAAAACAGTGTACCCTAAACCCGCAAAATAATAAGCTTCAGCGTTGGTGCCACTTCGGTCAGTGCCTTGAGAAGATGTCACAAAAAGCAACCCTTTATTGTTTGGATTTTTAGGTTTCCATAATGTGCCGGAAAGCTCAAATCCATTTGAGGGGAAGCTTAATTCTTGTTTTTTGATGAGGTCGGATGCCGGCAGGTCTTCCCGGGTGAGATCGGTTTCAAAGGTGTTTAATAATTGCTCTGTTTCATTTGAATATACTTTTAACTGACCTTTTAAATTCTGAGGCTTCAGCAAGTAGCTGTATTGATAGGTGTAAAAATCACTAATCACGTAAAACTTCAGCGAGTCTTTTTCAATAGTGGTGTTTTGGCAAGGTATTTCAAAAGCATTCATCTCGAGACTTGAAAAAAAAGCCTTTGTTTGGTTTTCTATTTCGGCAAGCTTAATTCGATAATTAAAGGATGTTTTTCCAAAAGCAATGCGGCCTTTAAAGGACTGCGCCTGGAGTGCTGAATTTGCAGAAAGTGTATTTCTGGAATATGCTTTACCACGCACGATAACGGTATTGATCTGGTTGTATGCTGCTATGTTCTGCAGTGGATCTTCATTCAACAATACTAAGTTTGCAATTTTGCCTTTTTCGATAGTTCCGTATTTGTCCTCTATATGAAAAGCATTCGCATTGTTATAGGTAGCCGCAATAAATATCTTTTCTAAGGGAATACCTGCTTCAACCCAATGTTGCATTTCTAAAAAACCATTATACCCCGGAGGATTCGTAGACATATTCATGGCGACCCCATCGGTTCCAAATAGTAATTTGGCATCATGGTCTGAAAGAAATTTAGCGACGGTATTCATTCTTCTTTTGAAAACCTCCTGAATCCCCCTGAACATAGCTTCATCCGTTTCAAATGGAGGTCTTAGAAAATTATAGAGTGTTGGATTAATCGCCTGTATGATTTTAGCGCGGTTTACTATTTTTTGTTTGCCCCAATTGCCCTCTTCAGTATTTAACCAGTTTAAATAGGCTTTAGGATATACATCTGTGAGTGCAGGATCAGAAATAAAATTTCCTTCTATTAAATCAACTTCTCCATAAATAGCTCTGAATGTTAACTGGTTTCCAATCTTTCTGGTGGCAATCTCTTTTAATACATCCTGATGTTCCTGAGTGAATATTGTGTCTAGAAATTGCTCAGGGTTCTTGTGCCAATTCCACATAGGATGCGCAAATATGTCTATTCCTGCTTCCAGACCGAATTTTTGTGCGTCACAGGAAGTGGCATGCATTAAGACTGGGATTCCTTCCTGGTGGGCCTGTTCGACCAAATCCTTCATGAGACTTAAGCTGGGTAATTCCCAGCTTTGCGGAAATCCGGATGATTCATCTTCATAAACTATTTTTACCGCTATCCCTTGCTGCTCTTTTGCGATAGTACTTACTACTGCTTCCGGCGAATGTAGCTCCAGGTCGATAGAATCAGGGAAGTGAATATTTTCATTGTATTTATCAAACAGAAAGGGATATTCCAGCCTGTCCTTAAGGGGTAATTCTTCCATTTCCATCATAAAATCATTCATTACCTGAACTTGTTGCCCACAGGTATAAATATCAGGTCTGACAGCATGATTTTTGATCTTCTCTACTATGTCCGGAGCATAGTTGTTTACATCGATTAAGGTGGTATATCCATAATAGAGATAACTTTTTGGCAGCTGATTGAAGTAGCTTTCCATTAACTCGGGATGATCCCTTTGGTTTCTCCAGGTCATACCAGCTGCGTTTGCCAGATGAACATGGCTATCAATTAATCCGGGAATAATATACTTTCCTTCACCAGGGATGATTTTCACATTGCCCGATACTACTGGTTTTTGCTTTCCACTATACAGAACAACCTCATCATCGAGTAAGACATGTCCAATATATTTTTTGACAATACCGTTTTTGTCAGCGGATATAATAGTAACATTTTCTATCAGTAGCCCATTGTTCACATCAAAGGTGGGACTGGCATTTTTACAGCCCATAAGTACTACCAGGCCAATAGCAATTATTGTTTGTGAGAAGCTCATTTTTTAATTTTCTGATCTCAAAATTCGTACACAAAAAAGGATTAAATGCCTTAAAAGAAGATTTAGGACTCGAAATATTTAGGATACTGTTCTTAAAAGGAGATTTAAGACTGTATGGTATTAGCGCTTTCTGTATTCAGATGGAGATAATCCTGTGGCTTTTTTGAAAGCAAGATTAAAAGTTGATTTGGAATTAAAACCACAATCAAAAGCAATGCTCAGCAATTTTGAATGATCATATGCTTTATCATCTAACCTTTTCTTTACTTCTTCAATCCTCCAATCGTTGATGTAATGGTTAAAATTCTTGTGGATATGTTCATTGATGACGAAAGAAAGCGTTTTTGGATTTACACCCAGTGAATCGGCAAGCGTAATTAGAGAAATGTCACTATCCAGAAATGGTTTTTCCTCCTTCATGAAAAGAGTTAACCTATTCAATACTTTTTTACTCTCAATATCTTCTAAAATGAAGGTTTTCCTTGCGGTAATTCCCTGAAAGTCAAAGAGGATTTGTTTTTTGAACACTACCTGCAAACTCAAATAATACAGAATTACCGCCAAGAGCACCATCATAGGATAATAAAACATGAGTTCCATGGTGTAATGAAAGTAAATCCATTCTGCCCAGATGTAGCCGAACCAAATAATAAAAAAACTGAAAAAAGTGAATAGTAGTTGGTGTAATAACTGGTGTACTCCTTTAGGATATGAAGACCTGTTTTGTCGAATTATTTTGTAGGTCAGATAAAGGTATATCGAAAAATAGAGTAGACTCAAACCATCGTTAACTCTAATAACGTCAATGAGATAGGTCCGGTAATGGATGGAATATTTTAAAGAAAAATATAATACAATGTATCCTGCATTTACAATCAGAAACGGGAGGAAATGTCGATAGTTGAATTTCAGAGGATTCTCAGCGGCTCTTAAAGACTCCTTGGCATAAAAATAGAAAGCGGGGGAAAGTAATAAAACGAAATTAAGATGAATAAAGAAGGAGTTTTGGCTTTCATGGATGCCAATGAGTACAGCCCTTCCTAATATGCCTGCAAAACCAAGCAGTATTAGCGCCAAATAAAAATTTTCCTCTTTTAATCTGGAACCCTTTATTAAAAGCAAAACGCCAACAATAAGCCCTTGCACTGCGCCAAAAGAGATCACAAAATTAATTATGTTGTACAATTTTTCTCTTTTTTAAAGCAGTTGTTTGTAATGCTCCCTATTTTCTGGGGCAAACTACTTTCGGGGTTAACTACGGGCTTTTGTTACCTCTGTGCCTTAGGGCGATGTGTTGTCAACGGGTGGGGGTGAGGCTATACTTTGACTAGTCTATTAATTTTAGTCCGGTTGTTTCCTGTCCGCCCTGAAGTAAGGTCATACTTACAACGCTGCCATCTTCATTTACATTAAAAGTAACTTGGGCTTCTGCGACCCTAAGGTAAAATACATTTTCAGATCTTGGGTAAATTTCGAACTCACCCTGACCGGTCGCCTGAGCTTTCATCTGACTTCCATCTTTGGAAACCGTTATCACAAATTCCGGAGCCAGTTCATATTTACCGGTATAGCTCTGTAATATCGATTCTTCTATAACAATCTCCTCAAATAAGCCTTCCGTATTTATTCCTAAGTCCTTCAATACTTTAATTCCTCCTTCGTTGGCAGGGTTTAGTTCGATCGATTTCATATAGTTTTCAATAGCTTTATCCTTCTCCCCATTCTTTAATAGCGCTTCGCCGTAGCTGTCATAAACATTAGAAGATTTTGGGAATGCTTCAAGATTTATTTTAAATATAGCCAGCGCATAGTCAATATTACCTTTGCCTAAATAATGATACCCCAATTGATTTAACTGGCCCTCCGAAAAATTATAATTGTCAGATTGATTCGTTCTTAATTCTAAATATTGAGATTGAAGATTGGCTGTCCCTTGAGAATCGACGATTTCTTTTAATCTATTGGCAATGGAAGGTGCTATGTTGCAATCAGAATCCAGAGCTTCTCCTGTTTTCCAATTCTTCCAATTACAAAACACCTGCCGATATATACTATGACCAGCTCCTCCATTTGTAATCATAATAAAACCATCGTCGGTTACCGGGTTGAGTCTTAAAAAAGAATGCCATCCTGCATTGGCTCCCCCGTGACCCACTAAAGTCATCGAAGTTCCCCGGATTGGATCAATCTGATACCCCAGACCATAAATTCCGTCTGAAGCAGCGGCCGGCTCCATCATTTCCTGAAGATTAGCTACCGACAAAATTTGTTGGTACTCAGTATTATTCGGGTTTTTATAAAGGCTGGCTAAGGCAAATTTCGTAAAATCTTCTATAGTGGTATGCAACCCTGCTGCGGCTTGAGCTGTAAATAATTCAAAGTCGATCACTTCTCCAAACTCATTGTATTCAAAAGATGATGCGTTCAATATATTATCATCAATGATGAAGCTGCTATGGTTCATCCCCAGGGGGTTTAGAATATGCACCTGCATATATTCTTCAAACTTTTGCTCGGTAACTTCTTCAATAATTAATTGAAGAATAGTAAACCCACCTCCTGAATATTTCCACTTTGTCCCGGGTTCCATAATAATTTCGACACGTCCCGGACCATTGTTTTTACCATCTAGAGATTCTTCAATAGAAGGTAATGTGTCCTTTGGCGACCAACCCGGGTAACCGTGCAATGATAATCCTGCCGTATGACTTAAAAGCCTCCTTATAGTGACTTTATCTGAATCAAATTCTGATTTTGGGATATGCCATCGGCTCAGATATTTTTCTGCCGGTGCATCAAGGTCAATTTTACCCTCCTGAACCAGTTTCATAACGCCCCATGCGGTAATAGTTTTGGAAATAGATCCAATATTAAAACCAGTCGTGGTGGTCACCGGGGTTCCTTTGTCAATATTCGAGTACCCGTAGGCTTTTTGCAGGATAATTTCACCATTTTCTATAAGGGCGATGGCTGTACCGGGAACCATGAAATCATTGAGCAACTGAGGGATTCTCTGGTCTAATTCGTCTCTAAATTGTTCAATTTCTTTCGGTTCTTTTTGAGCCGCAAGTGAAAAAGAAAATAGGAGCGCTAAAAGGAGCGTTAGTTGTTTTTTCATCTTTAGGGTTTCAGTTATGACGACTGAAGCCTCTGGCTGTTACATATCAAAATCAAGTGAGACCGATTTGTGACTTTTTTGGAGCAATTAAGAATTGGTTATATTTTCCAATTGAGCAATAAGTTTTTCAAGTTGCCTTTTTACAGTCATGATATCACTTAATTTACCCATTTCTATCCTGTATAAAAATGTCCCCGCATTTTGATCTAATTTCTGTTTGAATGTCATGTGGCATTTTTCCTTTTAAATTCCCTCTATATACATTTGCCAAATTAAACACACCCGATTTAGTCCAATCTACCTCATAGTATTGGTATTCTAAATTCTCATTCAGACGGTTTTGGTTCCAGTTATTAATTTGAAGCGCAATTAAAATCCCAATAACGACAAGTATTATTTCTCCGATGGCATAGAAAAGATACCTGTTGAAGTTGTTTTCAGTCAGCAATCTTTGTCTGATTTTCCTAAAGAATTTTATCATTGGGTAGCGGTTTATGATAATGAAGAACAATTATTTGTGTACAGCGCGTTAGGCACTATATTCCATTTGAGTTATGAATCCTTTATTTGAACTTTAGAGGTAATCTGCGTAAAGAAATTTCTTCTTCTATCTTTATGAGTTTTTTATGCTCCCGGTTCATTTTCAAGAATTGCATAATGGTAATTATCTACCCATTGCCCCAATAACCTGGAAGGATTTTATAATAGATCGCTCCTTTTTTAAATTTATCGGCTGAGTCCTTTAATGACACTTCCATTAGGGCTAGCCTGTAGGATTCAAATGATTTCATCGGTGATAATAATTGTTTTTTGGTCATACTTTTCCATAAACGGATTTCACAAAATCTCCATTCAGGAACTCATCGGGACTTATTTGACTTTGCAGGATTACCCCTTTAAGGTTAGACTCCAATAATAGCTGTGCAGCCTGTATCAAAGGTGCGGCAGTGGTTGCCTGAATAGCACGCAATATGTGCTTCCCGACCAATTGAGGAAAGATTTGTTTTGCAACCTCCCGCCTTCTTAATACACCTGCAGCGTCCTTTCCTTCTACCGCTGCATATAATACGACTTGGTCGTCTTCCACGTGGGGTATTTCTTCCTCCATGACACGCTGCAGTTCTTGGATGATGTCTTCTTCATAACCGATGCTTTTCAGTTGATTGGATACCCACTGATAATGCCCGGGATGGCGCAGTGTTTTGTAATCAAGCGTGCGTACCCTACCGGCTAATGCATCGGGCAGATCGGCTGCCCCTCCCGAGGTCAAATCCTCCTCATACAACACCCCGTTTATAATCAGTTGTGCCCTTTGGGACAGGGAACGCAAGGTGGTTTTCTGGAAGTTTCGCAGGACTATGGCATCCTTTACATATTCCGTTGCAACACCGACAGGACTCCAGGTAAACCCATAGAAGTGGGGGGAAACGGCATGGTGTGTCAGTGCCCCAACCTTGAAACCCAAATAGTCTACTTTGTCCACCTTATAATCATCACAAAAATCCCGAAACATTTTATGCGCCAGCACATTTATATATCCCGGGGCTAACCCGGTCTGCACAACGAAACCCGTTTTGGCATCCCTGGCCAAATCCAGTATTTGATTTGTCTCATCAACATACTCTGTAAGGTTGGCATAATGCAAGTGATATGTTTTTGCATAGCGTGCCATTTGAGGAGCTAAACCTCCGGGCAGACAATCCAGGAGGATGTCACCCTGTTGGAAGATGGCTTTGGCTTTCTCACTTAACTCATTTGGGTTCAATTCAAATGCTTTGACCTCTTTAGCCCTGGCCGTTCCCTTTTCAATCCATCGCGCCACCTCCTGAGCTTTAGATAAGGTTCTGTTGCCAATATAAATGGTAGGGGATACCTTGCTCCGTTCGGCAAGAATGAGCCCAACGGCTTCTGCGATGCCGCCGGCTCCGGCTATGACAATATTAAAATGTTTGTTCATGATCTATTCTGATAGGGTTGGCAGCATGTCTTTAAAAGGGAAACCGATTCCCCGTTTTCCTGACTTATAAGCCTGATGAATAATGACCTTCATGACCTGGCCAGAAGCAATATCAAGATCTGGTGTATATGTCTTTTGGGACAATTACAAGTTACTCTGAAATATTGTAGGAGGGAACTATGCAGCAACTTTATCTTTTTGTTCTAGGATCCAAATTTTGGACAAGAGGTTGAGTTATGAAACGGATTCGTCTTGCTTTAAAGAGAAAATTGCGCCCTGCTTATATTTTGAAATAGGAAAGGATCACATCATAGAAATATAAGGTGTCATTATTAATGGAGATCAACTATTTCCCTGTATTCGAAAAAACAAATAGGTCACACTGTTACCTATCCCAACTGAGGCGTAACCGATGTGCGTCCTCCTTTAATTAGAAGCCATAGTGCGAATGACATTTCTCCTAAAATACTTGGAATAGCAACTAATAATAAAAATATTGAGGCGTAATCAGAATAATTTGAAAGTAAAAAATGAGCTACAGTATCGACAACATACATAACTCCTGCAATCGCGAGAAAAACCTTGATAAACCTTGGAACAATGGCTATTTTACTTAACAGGGTAAGGTGTATTCCAAAAAAGAAAAGCCCAATTAACCATATGTAATTGAACGTGTCAACTTGTAAAAGTATATCCTCCTGTGTTGTTTCTTTGAGGGCAAGTGGCAGAGCAAAAATCGCAACTCCCATTATTGCAGCGTGCATCATTCTAAAATAGGTGCTTAAAACAGTCAAAGGATGACTTCTGTATAACTCCTTGAGCGCCCAGGCAACGACAACATCAAATACTACGGTAATGAGGAATGCGATTATCCCTATCCTTACAATTAAATCATTATTCTCTACAGTTTCCACAGGGGCTTGGATAATGGATTCAAGTGCAAAGAAATTCGCGAAAATTGCTGCAAAAAATATAATCAAATAACTTATTCCAGCAGTTATTGATAAAGATCTATTGTTCATAATTATTGTTTACTTGATGAAAGTCAACGTTTAGTATATGAAAAGCAGGCGATTTCGAAGCATCGAACTTTCAGTTAAGCACAGAGTATGCTACGAGCCGAAAACCTTTTAATACGAGCTATGCTTTTTTAACAAATTCAGATTTTAAAGCCATTGAGCCGAACCCTTCTATTTTACAATCAATGTTGTGGTCACCATCTGTCAGGCGAATATTTTTCACTTTCGTTCCTGCTTTAATTTGCTTTGGAGCACCTTTCACAGGAAGATCTTTTATAATAAGTACACTATCTCCATTACATAATTCATTGCCATTTGAGTCAAGTACTTTTTTGGAGTCATTTTCTACTTTTTCATCAGGATTCCATTCATTTCCACATTCAGGACAAGCATATAAAAAGAAACCCATTGAATATCCATATGGGGAATTGCATTTTGGGCAAGCTTTCATTTCTTCTGACATATTTCTTTTGTTTAATGACCGCCAGCATATGTGTATAGTGCATTATGCACTATACGCTGGTTGAGTATTCAATCCTTATAATTGAACTTTACTAAAGTTAGGAAATTATAATTTTTGGTTGTCCGATATGGGTAATAGCCATATAACAGGGGAAGTTTACAATGAGATACAAGGAGCAGGAAACAGAATTTACATAACCTCCCAAATTGGGGGCGACACTTATGAATTTGGGTATTGGCATTTAAGTGTTGTACTTGCAGGTCCTGGAGATTATGTAACACAAGGTCAGCTTATTGGTTATACTGGAACAACGGGTAACGCCAGCGCATCAGATAGTGCTGGACCACACTTGCACCTACGGGGCAGAAAAAATAATATTGCTTATGATCCGGAAAATAGCATAGGCCTAAAAACTGATTTTGATAATAATGGTAAGCCAATTGAAAGTGATTGTTCAAATTAAAAATCTTATGTCATGAGATATATTCTCCTTCTTTTAGTTCTTAATTCAAGCTTGAATTATTTAAATTCTCAGAATTTGCAAATTGTCGATGATAGAGGTTATGGCTTCGATGATATTGATATTATGCTCAATAATTATAATATTTTAACGCCATATAATCAGAGTGCTTTCAGGAGTAAGGTGGGTGGTAATTTTACAAAATTCACAGATACTACAGCGGATCTACTCTTAGAGTTTGGATATAATGAATATGCATATGAATATGGTCAGTCTTCGGTTATTATAAATGATAAATGGGGCGTAAGCGATATTCAAATCGAAGATGGTAACCTTGCAATAAATGGAATTATGATAGGAGATTCTATCGAAAAAGCTAAATCTGTATTCTCGAGATATCGTGTAAAATCTAATGCAATAATCATTGAATATGGTGGCAGAGGGTTTTTACGGTTTGAATACAATTCATCAGGTAAAATAACATATATCGCATACTTGGTTCGAACATAGAATGAGATAGTCTGTAGATCCCCCAATTTATAGTAGAGTTTTCCAGCTCAATAAACAATTGTTAGACTACACCATGTAAACTTGATTAAATGCTTCGCTGATCATGTATCGAAAATATTAAATCGTCAACATGTTGACGATTTGATATTTATGTTGACAATCTGTGAACTTTTTAACATTTTTTAATCCCATTCATTTACCGGTAAACCCCATCAATGTGAGGTAAATAACAACAAATAAAACCCTGAAAATCATAAGATTTGCAGGGTTTTGATATCAAAACGCATCAAATTTCAGTGACCACGCCAGGAGTACCTTCGCTTCGCTCCGTTTTCCTGGCTACTCCCGCCTGAAAATGCAAACCCGGCATCGCCCCAGGATTACGTCGCTTCGCTCCGTTTTCCTGACGGCCCCGTAGTCTACATGAAAAGCCCCCAGCCGCTGGCTGGCTGCTTTTTCCGCCTTCACTTTGGTCGGCAAGCGAGCTTGCCACCGCGTTCAGACGAAAAAAGCTCGCCTGCAAGGCGAGCTTTTCATGCTTAAGTGACCACGCCAGGATTTAAACCCTCGGCTGGAAACCTCTTATTTAATGGGGTCTCCCGAAATCCAGTGTCTTATGTTGACGATTTGTGAACCAATTTAATGTTGGATTTTGGGTTGATTTGGTGTTCCTGTAAATCTAATGAAATTAATACTAAGCTCCTGTCTTAAAGATTGGGGTATCTACAAACCACCCGCATTAAAGTTATAGTAAGATTTGGGGCAGCGTGGGTTCAAATGCGAGTGCTGGACACCTTTCTAGCCTTACTTTGTTACAAATATATTTTATTTTTACCCTTACTTTAATACATTAAATTAAAATAATTACCCTTACTTTGTTACACGTATTATTGTAGTATGAATTTTAAAAGGCATGTTCTAGAAAATCTTGAAGCTTGGAAGGCCAGTAATAATAGGAAACCGCTAATACTACGTGGAGCAAGACAGGTGGGGAAGACAACCCTAGTTACGGAATTTGCCAAAGGCTATGATTTTTTTATTTCATTGAATCTGGAAAAAACTTCTGACAAAGAGTTTTTCGAGGCCTATGACGATATTAATACCATTGTAGAGTCATTATTATTATCAAATAACATTACTCCTGACCAGCAGCAGAATACCTTACTGTTTATAGATGAAATTCAAGAACTACCCAAGGCCATCCAGTTACTTCGGTATTTTTTTGAAGAAGTTCCAGAGCTTCATCTGATTTCAGCAGGTTCTCTACTGGAATTTGCAGTGAAAGAAGTGGAAAGTTTTCCAGTGGGAAGGGTCGAGTTCCTTTATTTATATCCTCTAAATTTTTCAGAATACCTACAAGCGATAAACCATAATGCGGCTTTCAAACATTTAAGAAGTGTACCTATAAATCCTGTAGCACATAAGACATTACTAGAACTTTTTCATCGGTACGCAATTATTGGAGGAATGCCCGAGGTGGTCAAAAGGGACACAGAAAATGGCAGCCTGGCAAGTCTTCCCAAAGTTTATGAAAGCATTTGGGCCACCTACAAGGAAGATGTTGAAAAATATGCCTCGAATGCCACTGAAAGACGGGTAATCAGACATATTATGGAAACTGCCCATCTCTATATAGACCAAAGAATCAAATTCCAGAATTTCGGAAATTCTAACTATAGGTCAAGGGAGGTAGGAGTAGCAATGCGTAATCTGGATGCAGCAAAAGTCATACAACTCATTTATCCTACAACAGACATTGAACCACCTATTAAACCAAATATTAACAGATCACCTCGCTTACAGTTTTTAGATACAGGTCTGGTTAACTACACTTTGGGAATTCAAGCACGACTTTTGGGAATGGAAGATTTGAGCAATGCTTTCAAAGGAGCTATTACTCCCCATCTCATAACGCAAGAAATTATATCATTGAATACTATCAGTAATACAAAACCCCATTTTTGGATTCGGGAAAAAAAACAATCTTCCTCGGAAGTAGATTTGGTGTATCCCTACCGAGATAAGGTTATTCCCATCGAGATTAAATCGGGAGCAACAGGAACTTTAAAATCCTTACATCAGTTTATGGACCGGACGAACCATCCGTACGCGATTAGGATTTACGGTGGGGAGTACAAAGTAGAAAATTCAACAACTATAGCAGGAACACCTTTTTTATTGATGAATTTACCTTATTATTTGGGCACCCAGTTGCCCAAGTATGTTGAGTACTTTGTTAGCAATTATGCTCGGCCGGAGGGGAACAGGTAATCTGTGTTTTTCATGTTAAGGGTGTCTTTAGATCCCCCAATTTGCAGGACAGCTTTCCGGCTTAAGAAGGAATTTTTGTCTACTCCTTGTAATCTTGATTAAATATTAGCTTAAGATTATAACCTTTTGGCCCAGGAAATAGGGAGTATTACAAAGCCACGCCTTGTTTCGGTCACAGGAGGGGCCGTCTTACTGGTAAAGCTGTGTTTAACGCCGGGATAGGCGATGTACTCATAGTTGGCATTTACAGAATCAAGCGCGCTTTTAAAGGCCTCCAGAGATTCGGCAGGTATAAAGGAATCGTCGGCCACGGACCATCGTTTATTTAGACTTTTAAATCAGATTATTGTCGGTTAAAGATGTCTTTTGAAGTCCCTTACTTGCCCCATAATGCGAACGACGAATATGCCCTTTTTAGTTGGTTCGTAAAAAACTGTGTGTGCCTTATAGTTGTATCTTCTAAGTAGAGCCGCAAATTCTGAAGCACTTCGACCAAGCTCGGGATTATCTGCGAGGGTTTGTAAAAATTGGTATAACTCGGTAACATAGATATGCGTCTGTAATTCGCCCCAAGTTTCCAAAGTATAATCCACTATATCATCGATATCGTCATCTGCTTTCGACGATAAATAATAGCTAGACATTTCTGTTCTTTTTACGAACTATCGCTGCTTCAATAATTTCATCAACAGACCTTATTCTAGAACTCACACCACTATCATATCCTTCTTGTATGGCCGCCTTGGTGATTATAAACTCCCTATTGCGCTCTTCATCTAATCGTATTAGATGTCGCATGTATTCACTATCGTTGGCGAAACCGCCATTCTCGATTTGTAATTTTATCCACTCTTCCTGGGCAGTAGTTATAGTTAATGATTTTCTGATTGTTGCCATAATAACAGTATTTACATACAATATACGCATTCTAACATATAATTGGTGTATATTTTAATAAAAATTTGTCAAAAGGAATTGTGTCCGGAACGGTTAAGGCTGGATGGAACGAATTATGTGAACCACTAAAAACGGCAAGTTTGAACCACTATACACTATGTTCTAGTAGGTTGTAGGTCAGTACATTATTAGTTGTTTTATTATGCTCATATTTTTCCGGCGAAGGTGGTACACTATGCCCGTTTTATGCAATATAGGACTGCATCTTTTCTGTTACCTATCCCACTCATAGTGTGACCGAATCATGACCTTTTGGGGGTGATTTTGGTCTTATAAAATCAGTTTCAATAAAATCCAAAACGAACCAACTAAAATGACAAAACCCAGCAAATCAGATCATTTACTGGGTTTTCTATTCAAAACGCATCAAATTTCAGTGACCACGCCAGGATCTAAACCCTCTTATTGAAACGTCCGTTATACGGGGGTATCAGTAAATCAATACGGGACGTTGACGATTTGCGAACTTGTTTTTTGTTAGATTTTGGGTTGATTTGACTTTTTTCAAATTTAGCAATAATGGTAGCCCCTCCTTAATTCGTTGCAGGTTTTGATCTAATTCTATCGCAGGGAGATGAAAGTGTTAGAACAATGTGTCTCTCAAAAGAGCTGCGGACTGTTACAAGGAAAGCCCTATGCAGATATTGGTTTCACCTTTAATTCTCCGCCAACCGCCTTTAATACTTTCATGATCGTAACAAATTGGGGTTTAGCGCCTTCGGACAGGGCCTTATAAAGGCTGGGCCTGCTCATTCCAGTCTCCTCAGCTATTTTTGACATACCGATGGCCTTCGCAATGTGCCCTAATGCAATGATGAGATCGGCACTGTCTCCTTCTTCGAGTACTGTATTGAGATATTCAGCAATCATTTCTTTACTATCCAAATAATCGGAGACATCAAATTTTGTCGTTGTCATTTTATTGGTCCTTAATTGTATTCCAGATCTTTTTTGCTTTTTCGATGTCCTTTTGTTGCGTTGATTTATCTCCGCCGATTAAAAGAATTATTATCCTGTCATCATTTAATTTGAAGTAAACTCGATAGCCTTTCGCATAATTTATACGCAGTTCTCTAATGCCATCTCCAACCGATTTGGTATCCCCAAAGTGTTCATCGTTTTCTAACTTTTGAATTCTGAAGATAATCTTTGACTTGGCCCTTATGTCCTTCAGCTTTCTAAGCCAACGGCCAAATTCAGGTGTCTTCTCAATAAAGAACATCTAAAATGTATCCATTTGGAGACAAAGATAAAAAAATATGGATATCCTCAAGAGATAGGTAACCAAAAAAATAAGATTGAAGGATTAATTATTTCATGATTATATAAAAGCAGCATGAATATTTGTCCGAGTTTGAAAGAAAGCTGTCATAAAATTGGAAAATCTACACTATTATAAAAAGCTTAAGAAGTGAAATTATCATTTATTTCAGCGATTGCAGTTCTGGTTAATTTCGGTTAGCAAAATCCTGCAGTAACCCCACTACACTCAGTTGCCATAACTGAAATCAGCAATTACAAGGAATTCTGCACAATCAAAACAATTTTGTGGGTCGCGTGCCAGGTCAACAGGCCCGTTGACAAATTCAGCTCCTTCGCCCCGCCCATTGGTAAAAAATTCCATTCTGGTGATGAAGTTGTCCCCTCCGTCATAAAAGTTGATAGAATAGAACTTCAAATTATCCAACACGGAGGAAGTTTCCGGCCCTAATTGTAAAATTGGATAGGTTTCATTGACATCCCAGGCTGACTGTGACGGGTTTGAGGCAATGATATTTGAGGCCGGATCGGAGACAAAAACGAGTGTTTCCGTACCCCCGGCAGTTCTTTCCATTATGGTGAAATAGAGTTCGGAATAGTCCTGAGGAATTTCCTTTAGGGCAAGTCGATTCAAAATCAGGGATGAGGGCGCAGATACTACAAGGCTCTCCTGTGTTTCAAAATCGCCCTGACTTGTTTGGAGTTTGATAAAATATTGGGAGGCATATTTTAGGGAATAGACCAGATCTTCAGAAGTGAATGTTTCGGTGCTGAATTCAGAGGTAACTTCCCAGCGATACCCACCCTCATAGTTGGTCGAGGTATTGGTTATACGAATTTCTGAAGATGCAAACCGCAGGCCGGGCTCAATAGTAAAAGATAAGTTCGGACTTTCATTTTCTGAGTCTGAGGAACAACCAAACAGAGCAGCTGCCAAAAAAAGCATAATAAATTTCTTCATTTATAAAGGATTAAAAGACCAAAACGTTTTAAGAAATATAGGAATTTTACGACAAAAAAAAAATAAGGATCCACAAAGGGGAATACGCTTACTTACAGCCACCAGGATGGAATAAGCGATGCAAATCTGAAGTTGTCCAGAAGGTATCCACAAGGTTTATGAATAATTGAAAACCGGACGCAAAAGCATGTGGGGGATGCCAATCCTGGCCTTGGAACAGCAAACTGCCGACTGCATTCTGCTAACTGTTACTGCCGACTATCACGTGAAAATCCAGGATTACGCCGCTTCGCTCCATTTTCCTGGCTACTCCCGCCTGAAAATGCAAACCCGGCATCGCCGCAGGATTACCTTCGCTGTGCTCGGTTTTCCTGACGGCCCCGTAGTCTACATGAAAAGCCCCCAGCCCCTGGCTGGCTGCTTTTTCCGCCTTCACTTTGGTCGGCAAGCGAGCTTGCACCTCGTTCGAGACGAAAAAAGCCCGCCTTACAGGCGAGCTTTTCATGCTTAAGTGACCACGCCAGGATTCAAACCTGGAACCTTCTGAGCCGTAATCAGATGCGCTATTCAGTTGCGCCACGTGGCCGGAAATCAATTTCCCTCTTAAAAGGGCTGCAAATATATTTCTTTTTAGATTTAGGGCAAAATAACCAAGCCCTGATTTAAAGTGAATTTACGAGACTATATTGAGGAGGTGCCTGATTTTCCGGAGAAAGGGGTGAGTTTTAAGGATATAACCCCTTTGCTGGAGGATCCCGGAGCCTTTGCCTTCGCGGCCCAGGCGCTTATGGATTTTACCGAAGGTCTGAAGATAGACAAAGTGGTGGGGATTGAAAGCAGGGGCTATTTTTTTGCCCCACTGTTGGCCTACAAACTGGGGGCGGGTTTTATACCGGCCCGGAAACCCGGTAAATTACCGCGTAAAACGCGCAGTCAGCGCTACGATCTGGAGTATGGTAACGATGCCCTGGAGATTCACGAAGTCAGTATTTCTAAAGGAGACCGGGTCTTAATCCACGACGATGTACTGGCCACCGGGGGAACGGCCCGGGCCATGTGCAACCTCATTGAAAACCTGGGAGGTCAGGTGGTTCAATGTAATTTTCTGATTGAACTAGGTTTTTTAAAGGGGAGGGATAAACTTGAGGGTTTCCCGGTCAGGTCCTTAATCTCGTATTAACCCAGCGCCCGGCTGGTGACGTAATAGCGCCAGCCAATTAGGGCCAATTGCCACTTGCTGGCTTTGGATAAGTCCAGCTGTTTTTTACTCAGTGAAGGGAGGAGCCATTTATTCAGGCGGGCCATCCCGGTAAAGAACGCTTTTTCCATGGGGCAAATATAGCACTCCAACCCAAACTTTTCTTATTGGAGTACTTCCTGTTCCAACGTTCCAATGCGAGACTTCGGCTTAAGGAATTGGAGTAGGGTACGCCCCCCACTTCTATCATTTAGATAAATACGAGGATCAGGGTCAGTAAGGTGTAGAGAACAAACTTGGCGATCGCAATCATGGTAAAAGATTTAAGTTTAAAGTATTAGCGTAAAAAATGAATGTCAAAATACCAGGTTTCCATTCGTACTGCCAAGGATTTTCACCAAAAAGAATAGGATAGACTACAGAATAGGAAGTGTAAAAACCAAAAATATAGAAAAATATAGGTTTGTTTCCTTGTCTTAAGTTTTAAATTGTAATTATAAAGTGATAATAATATTACATATTATAACAATTGTAGGGGGTTTTCGGGCTCCCATTCGAATTACAAGGTGAAAAAAGAGTCGTTTAGGCCTGTTTTATACCGTTTTGGTTTTGCAACCACAAAAACACCGGCCAAAGTCTGGGCCGGTGTGTGGGTTTTCCAGCGGGTCAAAAGCGGGTGCCAGGTTGTATCCAGGCCCCGGGAATAAGGTCAGATCAGTCGGTGGGATCTTATTCCTTTTTAGTGGTGATCTCAATGACACCATCCCCGGCCTTTTTCCCGTGTTTCTCTATGGCCTTATCTCCTTTAAAGACATTGATCGATTCGATTTGGTCGGGGTTGAGCGCCTTCATCTCTTTTTCACTAGCCTTTTTCCCATCGATAAAGATCAGGGGTTTTGACCCGTCTTTAGAAATGAAATGCAGCTTGTCGGAGTCTCCGGAGTCTTCGGTATCCACGATGATGGTCTTGACAACGGTACCGGAATCATCCCCGGTTCGCCATTCGATGACTTCATCCTGGTCTTCTCCCCTTATTTTTTTTACAATAAACACATTCTCAGCGCCTTCAGACGTTTCATCGCCCTCTGAGTCGTAAACCCAGACGTTATGATTGCCGGATCCACTGCTGAAGTGGATCTCGGAGCCTTCCTCGATTTCGTGCAGGGCGGATACCTCCCCGATAGAAATGCCCCCTTCTGTGGTAATACGGACCATCATGGGTTTAATGGGCTCTTCAGAATCCGAATTATAGGATCCTGTAAAGGAATTCCCATTTTTGGAAGTGCCAATAACGTTTATGGAAATGTCAATGATCTCCCCGGCCGCATTGCGAACGGTGGTGTAGGAGAAGTCGATATCCTCTTTAGCGAGATCTTCCTTCATCTTCAGGAGCTGGGCGTCTTTGGTGTCTTTATCGATGAGCAATTCGATCTTCTGATCCGCGGCCGACGTGGTCATCAGGCTGTTGGGACCGTCCACCACATAGACGGTTTCCCGGTTAAAAGCCGTTAGAAAGAGCGCCAGCATAGGCAGAATGAGCAAATACTTTAAAACATGAATGGATTTGGATTGATTGCGTTGTAACATGACGATTCGTTTTTTGATTAATGATTGATTAAAATGACTGACAAGGGGTGGGGTGGTCTGATTCCCCGAAACTTTTAATAAGGCATACTGGTATTCCCGAATGGAGGATAAATCACTCACGGCCTGGGCATCTGCCAGGTATTCCAGATTCTGCTGAACGATTTTCTGATACCACCAAACCATCGGATTTATCCAGAGCACAATGGCCGTTACCCGCGCCAGTAGGATATCCAGAGAGTGCAATTGTTTTCCATGGGCCTTCTCGTGTTCCAGGATCAGCTGGAGTTCTGCCTGATCGTGCACCTGGGGATTGTAGAAAATGTATCTGAAAAATGAAAAAGGACTTTTTATATAGGTGGAAGGGATCAGGACATATCCGTCATGGGGGAGCGTTTTTTCTTTCCGAATAATGGAAAATAACCCGAGCAGTTGACGAAATACAATTCCGGTACAAATAAAAATGCCGGGAAGATAAGCCCATAGCAATGCATTTCTCCAATCAAAAGGGCCGGAATCCGATACGGTCATCCCATTGACGGCAGGGGCTGTATTGAGCGCACTCTCCTGGATTAGAACTTCGTCCTTCAGGGTGACAAAGGGCAGGAGCAGGGCAGCCAGCAAGCCACTGAGCAGGAAAAACCGGTTTAGTGTAAAAAAGGTTTCATTCTTGAGGAAAATCTGATAGACCAACAGGAAAAGGGCCAGTATGGCGGAGGCTTTGAGAATATATACTTCCATAGATCAGGTTATTTCTTTTTTTCAATAAGATCGATGATCTCCCGGAGTTCATCCGCAGATATCTTCTCTTCGTTTGCGAAATAGGAAACAAGGCTTTTATAGGAATGGTCAAAATAGTCGGCCACAGTTTCCCCGATGAATTCCTTCCGATACGCTTCCCGGGTCACCAAAGGGAAGTACCTGTGTGTATTCCCGAAAGCTTCATAGCCCACAAAGCCCTTTTCTTCCAGGTTCCGTACCATAGTTGAAAGGGTATTATAATGGGGCTTCCGCTTCCCCGGGAAAGCCTCCAGGAGTTCTTTTACAAAAGCCTTTTGGAGTTTCCACAGGAGTTTCATAATCTCCTCTTCCTTATTGGTTAAACGTTGCATCAGCTTTATTTTGGACCAAATGTAACCTAAAAAATTAGTTATGTAACTAAAAAAATAGTTAAAAAACTATAAAAATAGTTATTCTTAAAATTCCTATTGTGGCCGCCTATAGTATATTTGCCGAATCAATTTAGAAGGATGGACGCCCTTTTTTTAGTTCTCGGACTTGTGTTGCTGATTGCGGGGGGGGACTTTCTTCTGAAAGGATCTGTGGATCTCTCCCAACGCTTATCTATCCCCAAGATCGTGGTGGGGATGACTGTGGTATCATTCGCTACCTCTGCCCCCGAACTCATCGTGAGTTTGCAATCGGCTATACAGGGATTTCCCGACCTGGCCCTGGGCAATGTGGTCGGGTCAAATCTGGCAAACCTGGGGCTTATTTTGGGAATCACGCTACTGATTGGGGCGTTGGACATTAGAAGGAGTTTCTACTTTGTCGATTGGCCCGTGATGATGCTCGCTTCACTGCTCTCTTACTTTTTTATCCTTTCGGACAGAATGCTCACACGTACCGAGGGCATTATTATGGTTGTGGTAATGTTCATTTTCCTGATCTACCTGCTGCGTTATCAAAAGCCTGCCGTCACAGAGGTTCCCAGGGAATTTGTGAATATCCTACCGCTGTATAAAACCGTATTTTTCCTGGTTGTGGGAGGGGTAGCCCTTTGGGGTGGGTCTGAGATATTGATTTCCGGTGCCGTCGGCCTGGCGACACATCTTAATATCAGCGAGCGGATTATTGGGATTTCCCTGGTATCCGTCGGGACGAGCATCCCGGAGCTGTCAGCTTCGGTTATGGCCATGATTCGCCAGGAAAAGGCGATCTCTGTAGGGAACCTGATCGGTTCCAATATCTTTAACCTTCTCGCGGTCCTCGGCATCACAGCCATTATACACCCGATTCATGTAATCGACGAACACCTGGTCACCTCAGACCTGCTCTGGATGCTCGGGATCTCTTTTCTGGTGTTGCCCCTGGTGTTTATTCCAAAAGGCCAGCGTCTGAATTGGAAGGATGGTCTGATCCTACTCGCGGTATACGCCACTTTTTTGTTAACTACTTTTTTCTAATAAAAAACCGTCGGATAGTGGTTACCACTTCTCCGACGGTCTCAATACCTATTCTTTAATAGTTTCTCAGGCCTCTACCTGGATATTGGCACTTTGGACCGTTTTGATAATCCGGGCCGCCACTTTATACGGATCTGCATTAGAAGCCGGACGCCTGTCTTCCAGCCATCCTTTCCATCCTTTTTCTACAGTCAGGATCGGAATACGGATGGAAGCTCCCCGGTCGGATATCCCAAAGCTGAACTCGTGAATGGACTGAGTCTCGTGCAACCCGGTAAGGCGCTCATCGTTGAACTCCCCATAGACTTCAATGTGCTCTCTGGTCACAGGTCGAAAGGCTTCACAGACCTTTTCATAAATCTCCCGGGAACCGCAGGTTCTGAGAAGATTATTCGAGAAATTGGCGTGCATCCCACTACCATTCCAGTCTCCTTTGACGGGTTTTGGGTGGTATTCAATGTAGTACCCGTAATCTTCGGTCAGGCGATCCAGTAAATAGCGGGCCACCCATACCTGGTCTCCGGCATTCTTTGCGCCTTTGGCGAAAATCTGAAACTCCCATTGTCCGCAGGCAACCTCCTGGTTGATGCCTTCAAAATTCAGTCCGGCCTGGAGACAGTAATCGGCATGGCGCTCGACCAGTTCCCGTCCATGGGTATTACGTCCGCCTACGGAACAGTAATAAAGGCCTTGCGGTCCTGGATATCCTCCGATTGGGAAGCCCAAAGGCAATTGAGTGTGGGAGTCCATAATAAAGTACTCCTGCTCAAAACCAAACCAAAAGTCATCGTCGGCATCTCCATCGATAGTGGCTCTTGAGTTTGTGATATGTTGCGTTCCATCGGCATTTAAAACTTCGTTCATCACGAGGTATCCGTCCTCACGGGCCGGATCCGGATAAATGGCTACCGGCTTCAGCAAAAGATCCGATGATCCGCCTTTAGCTTGCTTGGTAGAGCTCCCGTCAAAAGACCAAATCGGGCAGTCCTCCAGTTTTCCGCTGAAGTCTGTTTCAACTTTGGTTTTGCTTCTCAGGTTTGCAGTGGGGTGATATCCGTCTAACCAGATATACTCTAACTTCGATTTGTTCATGCGTACAGGATTTAATTGTGTTTTTTTGTGACCGTCAAAAATAGAACAATTATGTATTCGTTATATCTAAAAGGGGGGGTAATTATCAAAAAAATCGACGTAATTATCAACACCCCCTATAATTTATGGGGGTAATGCCTTAAACTCGTTAAAATATGATAATTTTGTCGGTTAATACGCCTTCACTTTAGCCCTAATTATACTACTTGTATGAATCAGCAAAGACATCAGGCCCTGGCCTCGTACCCAGCGCAATCAGAAGAAAAATCACAGGAAGCGGTTCTGCGTTCTGAACGTTTCGGACAGTCTGTTTTTAACGAGGACCGAATGCGCAGATACCTGACCGGAGAGGCCTTTAACAGCGTCAAGGAGGCCAGCTACTCGGGCTCTAAAATAGATCGGAAAATCGCCGATCAGGTGGCTGAGGGAATGAAGGCATGGGCCATGACTATGGGGGCTACCCATTACACCCATTGGTTCCAGCCACTGACGGGTTCTACGGCAGAAAAACACGATGCTTTTTTCGACCTCCTGCCGGATGGCCGGCCCATTGAAAAATTCGGGGGGAGTCAGCTGGTGCAGCAGGAACCGGATGCTTCCAGTTTCCCTAGCGGGGGTATTCGCAATACCTTCGAAGCCCGGGGTTATACAGCCTGGGACCCAACTTCGCCGGCCTTTATTTATGGCAAAACCCTGTGCATTCCCACAGTTTTTGTCTCCTATACCGGAGAAGCGCTGGACAATAAGGCACCTTTACTCAGGGCCCTCAATGCCGTGGACGTGGCAGCGACGGCAGTCGCCCGATATTTTGATAAAAACGTCAATAAAGTCATCGCAACCCTGGGTTGGGAGCAGGAGTATTTCCTCGTGGATAATGCCCTGGCGCGTACCCGTCCAGACCTGATCCTCGCCGGGCGTACCCTTCTTGGACAGGCTGCGGCCAAGGGTCAGCAACTCGATGATCACTACTTTGGTGTGATCCCGCAGCGGGCCTTCCAGTTTATGCGTGATCTGGAACAGGAGTGTATGCTTTTGGGAATTCCGGTTAAGACCCGCCACAATGAAGTTGCACCCAATCAGTTTGAACTGGCACCGGTTTTTGAGGAGGCCAATCTGGCTGTAGACCATAACCTGCTGCTGATGGATGTCATGGATAAGGTAGGCGGAAGGCACGGCCTGATGGTACTGTTTCACGAAAAACCGTTTTCCGGCATCAATGGTTCCGGCAAGCACAACAACTGGTCCCTGAGTACAGATACCGGTACGAATCTTCTCAGCCCCGGTTCCACACCCATGAAGAACCTGCAATTCCTCACCTTTTTTATCACGACCATTATGGCCGTAAACCGGTATGAAGAATTGCTGAGGTCCTCCATCGCTTCGGCGAGCAATGACCATCGTCTTGGAGCCAATGAGGCGCCCCCGGCTATATTTTCAATTTTTATAGGCACCCAACTTACGGGTGTTCTCGATGAGCTGGAAGGGGTTTCCAAAGGCCGCTTATCCCCTGAAGAAAAGACAGAACTCAAGCTCAATGTGGTCGGCAAAATTCCCGAAATCCTTATGGATAATACGGACCGGAACCGCACGTCCCCTTTTGCCTTTACCGGTAATAAATTTGAGATGCGGGGGGTTGGGTCCAAAACCAATTGTGCCAAACCCATGACGGTTCTCAATACCATAATGGCGCGGCAGCTTGAAGAGTTTAAAGCCGAGGTGGATTCCCTGATTGAAAAGAAAAAGCTTCGCAAGGACGAAGCCATTTTCAATGTCTTGCGGGAGTACATCAAAGCCAGTAAGCGCATTCGTTTTGATGGGGACGGGTATAGTGGGGAATGGAAGAAAGAAGCCGCAAAGCGAAAACTGAGCAACAATATCAATACACCCCAGGCATTGAAAGTCCTCACAACTCCCGATACCCTCGAACTCTTCGGTTCCATGGGAGTGATGACCGAAACTGAGATCCGGGCCCGGCACGAAGTAGAATTGGAAACCTACAGTCTTAATGTACAGATTGAAGGCCGCGTAATGGGAGAACTGGTGTATAATTATGTGATCCCGGCAGTAGTGGATTATCAGAATCAATTGTTGCAGAATGTCTCCGGATTAAAGGAGGTTTTTGGTGCTGCACACAAGAAAATGGGGGCAGCCCAACTGGATATTATTCAATCACTCTCTACGCATTTGCAAGAGCTCCAGACCAAAACAGATGCCATGATTGAGGCCCGGAAGCAGGCCAATACGATTACCGGGGCACCTGAAAAAGCCCGTGCGTATTGTGAGACCGTACTGCCTTTTTTCGAAGAGATTCGCTATCACAGCGACCGTCTGGAACGATTAGTAGGCGATGCGCACTGGCCCCTGGCAAAATATCGGGAGCTTTTGTTCTTGAAGTAATCCCCGGGATTCTCTTACTTTTGTCCTACCTGCAAAAAACAAACATGGAGTCTAACGCACCCGGTCGCTACGAGCAAAGAGGGGTTTCCCCGACCAAAGAGGAGGTTCACAAAGCCATTAAAAACATCGATAAGGGGCTATTCCCCAGGGCATTCTGTAAGGTTGTCCCGGATTACCTCACGGGAGACCCGGAGTATTGCCTGGTCATGCACGCCGATGGGGCGGGTACGAAATCCTCCCTGGCCTATATGTATTGGAAGGAAACAGGGGACCTCTCCGTCTGGAAGGGGATTGCTCAGGATGCCCTGGTGATGAACCTCGATGATTTGCTTTGTGTGGGCATTACAGACGGGATTTTACTCAGTTCCACCATTGGGAGGAATGCCAATAAAATTCCCGGGGAGGTGATCACCGCCCTGATCCAGGGTACGGAAGAGCTCATTTCAGACCTCGCCCAATGGGGTGTTGAAATCCACAGTACAGGTGGAGAGACCGCCGACGTGGGGGATCTGGTGCGCACCATCATTGTGGATTCCACGGTAACGGCGCGTATCCGCAGGGATCAGGTTATCGATAATGCCCGTATCTGTGAAGGAGATGTAATTGTCGGATTGGCGTCCTATGGGCAGGCCACCTATGAATCCGCCTATAATGGCGGCATGGGGAGTAATGGCCTCACTTCGGCCCGTCACGATGTTTTTCACAAAGGACTGGCCACTGCCTACCCGGAGAGTTTTGATCCGGAAGTCCCTGAGAATCTCGTGTATTCCGGATCGACTCAACTCACAGATCCCGTTCCCGGTACGCCTTTGGATGCCGGGCAACTTGTGCTTTCACCTACCCGCACGTATGCCCCGGTGATCCGTAAAATCCTCGAATCCCACACGGCTAAGGAAATCCACGGGATGATACATTGCAGTGGCGGGGCTCAGACTAAAATTCTTCATTTTATAGATGCGCTGCATGTGATTAAAGATCAGATGCTGCCCGTACCTCCTTTATTTGAATTGATCCAGCGCGAATCGGGCACCTCCTGGAGGGAGATGTACCAGGTGTTTAATTGTGGTCACCGGATGGAACTCTACGTGCCGGAGGCCATTGCGGACTCCCTCATCGGGATTTCTGAGTCTTTTGGGATTGCGGCACAACGGATAGGGCGGGTTGAAAAAAGCGCCGAAAAAAAACTAACCATAGCCAGTCCGTACGGGACCTTTACCTATTGATGTATACGAATCCCTTCTGAATCTCGTTTTCCTCTTGTAGTTTATTACGATTCAACCATGGAGCGAAAAGCATTTTTACGTTCACTTGGGGCCGGGGCGGCTTTTGCACTGGTCTTTCCCTGCGTACAGGGGTGTTCGAGTGACAGCGGTGGCGAACCGGGACAAGAAGTCCCGACCGGAGTAGATTTCACAGTAGATCTCAGCGGGCCGGATGGGGTGTCACTCGAGAACAATGGAGACTTTATCATTCGCAACGATGTGGTGGTAGCCCGTAATCTGCAGGGCGAGTTTGTCGCCGCCAGCCGGATTTGCAGCCACGAGCAAAACGCAGGAGTCTCTTTTGTAGAAATTCAGGGGGGTATTTTTGAATGTGAGGTTCACGGCTCCCGTTTCGACCAGAATGGAGCTCCTCTGAACTCCATCACTCAGAATCCACTCAAGATATTCAATACAGACCTTCAGGGAGATCTGCTTCGCGTTTTTGAGTAAATCAGTTGCCTGAATACGCTCGCGTTCTACCTTTGATTTCCATCAGTGGCAGGCCGCCACGCGATGCCATGATTTCTGTCAGGAGTATGCCACCTTTGGATCCGGGACCTGGCCATTTTTTTAAAGGGAATAGGCGCTTTTGACACTTCTTACATATTGGTTTTGATGGTTTTTTGCACGGTGGGTTCTATTCAGTAATGGCTACTCCCTGACCTCCTGTCCACTGGGTAAAATTGGGATTTTACCTACCGAAGACACTGATCTTATAGCTGGATTTGGTCCTAAAAAATTGTACCTTCGCTGGGAATTCAAAAGCATATGCTGGAAAAACTCGAAATTGTTAAGCAACGCTTTGATGAGGTCTCAGACCTGATTATCCAACCCGATATTATTTCCGACCAAAAGAAGTACGTCCAGCTAAATAAGGAGTACAAGGATCTTCGCGAAATCATGGATAAGCGGGAACAATATGTGGAATTGCAAAGCCGGATAGAGGAGGCTGAAGAAATTCTCGCCGATGGCAGCGATCCTGAGATGACCGAAATGGCTAAACTCCAACTCGATGAAGCGCGTGGCGCATTGCCCGGGCTGGAGGAGGAAGTCAAAATGTTGCTGGTCCCTAAAGACCCTGAAGATGCCAAAGATGTGGTGATGGAGATCCGGGCGGGAACCGGTGGGGATGAGGCCAGTATTTTTGCAGGAGACCTGTACCGCATGTATTCCAAGTATTGTGAATCCAAAGGATGGAAAACCCATGTCCTGGACTTCAGTGAGGGAACCAGTGGGGGCTATAAGGAAATCCAGTTCGAAGTATCCGGGGAGGATGTGTACGGTACCCTGAAGTTTGAAGCCGGAGTACACCGGGTACAACGCGTACCCCAAACCGAAACCCAGGGCCGGGTGCATACCAGTGCGGCTACCGTAATGGTGCTCCCAGAGGCTGAAGATTTCGAAGTGCATATAGAACCCAAGGATGTGCGAATCGATTTCTTTTGTTCTTCCGGGCCTGGCGGGCAATCTGTAAATACCACGTATTCGGCCGTACGGCTGACTCACGTGCCTACGGGAATTGTGGCCCAGTGCCAGGACGAGAAATCCCAGCATAAGAATAAGGACAAAGCCTTTAAAGTATTGCGTTCCCGGCTCTACGATATGGAGCTTGCCAAAAAGCAGGAGGAAGATGCAGCCAAACGCAATTCACAGGTGAGTTCCGGAGATCGTTCGGCCAAAATCCGCACCTATAATTATCCGCAGGGGCGGGTGACGGATCACAGAATTGGTCTTACCCTCTATGATCTGCAAAATATTGTAAACGGGGATGTCCAGAAACTTATAGACGAGCTGATGTTGGTCCACAATACCGAAAAATTAAAGGAGGCCTCTGAAACTTTCTGACCTGGCATGACTGAAGCCCAACTCACCTCAGAAATTCGAAGAAAGAAGACTTTTCTTTGTATCGGATTGGATACGGACCTGGAAAAAATCCCGAAATTCCTTCGTTCCTCAAAAGATCCGCTATTTGCATTCAACAAAGCCATTATCGATGCCACTCATGACCTCTGTGTAGCTTATAAGCCCAATACGGCTTTTTACGAGGCTTATGGCAGTGCGGGATGGCAAGCCCTGGAGCGGACAATCGCCTATTTGAATGAATCCTACCCGGATCATTTTACGATTGCGGATGCGAAAAGGGGAGATATAGGGAATACTTCCGGACGGTACGCCCGCGCTTTTTTTAAGGCAATGGCTTTCGATTCCGTTACGGTGGCGCCCTATATGGGTCGGGATTCTGTGGAACCTTTTCTGGCGTTTGATAATAAATTCGTTATCCTTCTCGCCCTAACATCCAATGCCGGGGCTTTCGATTTTCAGACGCTTCCGACTCCGGAAGAGGCGTTATACCTTCAGGTATTGAGAAAAACAAGAGAGTACGCCCATGCAGAACGCCTGATGTATGTCATTGGAGCCACAAAGGCCTCATTTCTTAAGGAAGTCCGAGAAATTGTACCCGATCAATTTCTTTTGATCCCGGGAGTAGGTGCTCAGGGGGGAAGTTTGGAAGATGTTTGCAAGTATGGACTGAATTCACGTGTAGGACTTCTCGTAAATTCCTCCCGCGGGATTATTTATGCCTCTAATGAGGCCGATTTTGCAGAAGCGGCCCGTGAAAAGGCAAAAGCACTCCAGCAGCAAATGGGCCGCGTGCTTCGAGATTCAAAAATCTAAAGCGATTGCTGTAGCATTTTCTGAATTTTTTCCGCTTTCCGTTCAAAGAAGTCCTTTAAAGAAGAATTCTTCTGGGCCGCCTCCATCGCCTTTTGATTAAAGTGCTGAAGCTGGTGCCTGAGTAAGTGCAATTCCTGAGAACCTGACCTTATGGGATTGATGGACCCTACTTTACAATACTGATTTTCCATGATTCATTGGGTTTCTTACAAATTTACGGCTAAATCGAAGGTTTGGATTACCTGCCCCCCGGGCATTTACCTAAAAATCAGGTTTTTTGTCTAAAAATTAACCTTTTCTTTAAATGAGAGGGGTGTAATCCGCTGTAGGAATCCGAATTCTTTAAAATCGATGAATCCCCCTTTTACAGAGCAGATCAACGGTAGGTATGTCTATTTGGAGCTGCGTAAACCCCGGGCTGATGCAAGGGAGGTCTCGGATCGGGCGATCAGGTGTCTTTAGGCCCGTGTTCTCTCGCCTCTGGGTCCGGGTAAAAAGTAAAAACCCCGCCAGGGAACAGCGGGGTTTTAAACTAACTAACTCAAAATACTAACTCAAATGATCGATGGTAGAAGTTGTAAATTGCGGTAGAGGTAAATCAATATCATCTGTCCGCGACGCACTACTGTACCCGTCTATTATAACAACGTTAGAAATCAGCCCTTTAGTATGCCTTTTTTTAAAATTTTATTCCGTGTAAGAAGGTTCGTACAGCAGAGGGTTTTAGGGATGTTTTTAAGGACTTTTTACAACAACATTGCATAAAAAAGACAGCTTGTGTTTCGAGGGTTTGTTGAAAGATTAAAAACGGAATCCCCTTTTTCACAGTAAGGAATATATTATCCGGAATAGAGCCGAAGAATTTTTACATTTTCGGTAAATTGCAAATCTATAATGCGCAACATACATGAAAGCCCAAAACCCTTATAAACCCATTCACAAAATCCGTATTGTAACCGCAGCTTCACTCTTTGATGGCCATGATGCTGCGATCAACATCATGAGGCGTATTATTCAGACCACCGGGGTTGAGGTCATTCATTTAGGACACGACCGATCTGTTGCTGAAGTGGTGGATTGCGCCATTCAGGAGGATGCCAATGCCATTGCAATGACCTCCTATCAGGGCGGACACAATGAGTACTTCAGGTATATGCACGACTTGCTCCAGGAAAAGAACAGCGGGCATATTCAGATCTTCGGAGGGGGAGGTGGGGTCATCCTGCCCACAGAAATTGAAGCGTTGATGTCTTATGGGATTACCCGTTTGTACGCCCCGGATGACGGTCGGGAACTCGGGCTGCAGGGCATGATCAACGATTTGGTCAGCACGGCAGATTACTCCGTATCCGCATTACCCCTGCCCGCAGGTGAGCCATTGCAAGATCTCATTCGAAAAAAGGACATCCCCACCCTGGCGCGCCTAATTAGTCTGGCTGAGAATCTGCCAGAGGAATATGAAAAGTTACAAAAACACTTTCCCAAAGAGGTACACGCGGCGCCGGTTCTTGGAATAACCGGAACGGGAGGGGCTGGTAAAAGTAGTTTGGTGGACGAGTTGGTCCGTCGCTTTATAAACGAACACCCTGAGAAGACCCTCGGAATCATTTCGGTGGATCCTTCAAAACGGAAAACGGGGGGAGCCCTGCTGGGAGACCGCATCCGGATGAATGCCATCCATCACCCGAATATCTATATGCGTTCCCTGGCGACCCGTCAGTCGAATCTGGCACTTTCCAAACACGTTAAGGAAGCGGTGGCCGTGTTAAAGGCTGCTGGGTTTGATATGATTATTCTGGAAACATCCGGAATCGGGCAGTCTGACACTGAAATCCTGGAGCATTCAGATCTTTCCCTTTATGTAATGACCCCGGAGTTTGGAGCGGCCACACAACTGGAGAAAATCGATATGCTCGATTTCGCAGACCTGGTAGCCATCAATAAATTTGACAAGCGCGGAGCCCTCGATGCCCTGCGAGATGTGAAAAAGCAATTTCAACGCAATCATGGCCTTTGGGAGACAGATCCGGATACCCTGCCGGTTTATGGAACAATCGCCTCCCAGTTCAACGATCCGGGAATGAACCGCTTGTTTAGGGCGGTCATGCAACAATTGCAAAAAAAGGGACTCTCCTGGGCGGCGCCTGCGACCGATCACCAGGGTGAGGATGAATCGGAAAAAATATTTATCATTCCCCCGGCGCGTACCCGATATTTATCTGAGATTTCTGAAAATAACAGAGCTTATGATCAGAATGTGGTCGCCCAGGCCGGGGTAGCCGAGCGGCTTTACGGGCTGTACCTCTCTTTGTGCACCATTGGCGGGATTCCTCCGGACCAGGTAACAGGCCTGATCTCTGGCGGCCTGGATCGGGAGGTGTTTCTCCCTCAGGAATTGGATGCTGCAGATCGTGCGCTGATGGAGGAATTAGCGGCCCGCTTTGAAACAGAATACAAAAACCTCAATCCACACTACTGGGACCTGCTACGCGCATGGCCCGGGCTTAAAGACCGTTATAAACAACCTGTATATTCTTTTACGGTACGGGGCAAGGTGGTCGAGATAGACACCCATTCTGAATCTTTATCGCACGTTAAAATACCCAGGGTGGTTTTACCGCGGTACAGGAGCTGGGGGGAAATACTGGCATGGTTGCTTCAGGAAAATGTCCCCGGAGCATTCCCGTATACTGCAGGGCTTTATCCTTTTAAACGGACAGGGGAGGACCCTACCCGGATGTTTGCGGGCGAAGGGGGTCCGGAACGCACGAACCGCAGGTTTCATTACGTGAGTCTGGAAATGCCGGCGAAACGTCTTTCCACCGCCTTTGATTCGGTAACCCTTTACGGTCAGGATCCCGGTCACCGGCCTGATATTTACGGGAAAATAGGGAATGCCGGCGTTTCGATATGTTGTCTTGACGACGCCAAAAAACTCTATTCAGGTTTCGATCTCTCGGATCCCAAAACCTCGGTGAGTATGACTATAAACGGCCCTGCACCTATGTTGCTGGGTTTTTTCCTCAATGCGGCTATCGATCAGAATTGCGAGAAGTATATCAAAGCGCAGGGACTTGAAAAGGAGGTTGAGTCGAAAATAAAGGCGCTTTTTAAGGATAAAAAAATAACCCGCCCCGTTTATCATGGAGAATTGCCCCAGGGCAATGACGGGCTTGGACTCATGCTTTTGGGAGTGACTGGAGATCAGGTCCTGCCCTCTGAAGTCTATCGGGGAATCCGGGCGGAAACGCTGAAGGCCGTGCGGGGAACCGTTCAGGCCGATATTCTGAAGGAGGATCAGGCTCAGAATACGTGTATTTTTTCCACGGAGTTTGCCCTGCGCCTTATGGGAGATGTACAGGAGTATTTTATCGAAAACGAAGTCCGGAATTTCTACTCTGTTTCCATATCCGGCTATCATATTGCCGAGGCCGGGGCCAACCCGATCACCCAGCTGGCCTTTACGCTGTCCAATGGATTTACCTATGTCGAATACTACCTCAGCAGGGGTATGGATATTAATAAATTTGGTCCGAATCTCTCGTTTTTCTTTTCCAATGGTATCGATCCGGAATACGCGGTTATCGGACGGGTCGCCCGGCGTATATGGGCTAAGGCCATGAAGGAAAAATACGGGGCAGACCCGCGGGCGCAGATGCTAAAATACCATATTCAGACCTCCGGGAGGAGCTTGCACGCCCAGGAAATTGATTTTAATGACATTCGCACGACCCTGCAGGCGCTCTATGCGATATACGACAATTGCAATTCCCTGCATACCAATGCCTACGATGAGGCCATTACAACTCCGACGGAGGAATCCGTAAGACGGGCCATGGCTATTCAGCTGATTATCAATAAGGAACTCGGACTGGCCAAAAATGAGAATCCCCTTCAGGGCGCTTTTATTATAGAGCAATTGACCGAGCTCGTGGAAGAAGCGGTGCTGCTTGAATTTGACCGCCTGACCGAAAGAGGCGGGGTCCTGGGTGCTATGGAGACCATGTATCAGCGCTCCCGGATCCAGGACGAGAGCCTGCATTATGAAATGCTCAAACACACCGGAGAATTCCCGATCATTGGAGTGAATACTTTTCTGAATTCAAAAGGCTCTCCAACGGTTTTACCTGCTGAGGTCATCCGGGCCACCGAGGAAGAGAAACAAGGGCAAATCCAAAGCCTGGAGCGCGTACATAGGCAACACGAATCGGTCGCTGCCCAGCGACTGGAGCACTTAAAACAAAGCGCGGTTCGCAATGAGAATATGTTTGAGGCCCTAATGGAAGTATGCAAGGTTTGCTCTTTAGGGCAGATCACCCAATCTCTTTTTGAGGTCGGCGGTCAGTATCGGAGAAATATGTAAGTAGCAGGTGGCAGGGTCGGGTTTTACCCCAGACTTTTACGCCAGGTTTTAAAAGACTTTCTGAAACTGCGCAGTTCGGTTTGCATCAAATCCAGATATTCGCGTTCCCGTACACCATCCATTTCAAGACCTCTGCAATAGCTGTTCAGGTTTCGGATCATAATACTGATAAACTGAAGGCTGCCCCTGCGAATATGAAGTGAACGAGTGCTGGCGGCCAGAGCGATCTGTTTGCGAATAAGAAGGGTATCTGTCAGCAGTGCATCGGTCACCTGATCGCGCAAACTGTCTGAAGTATACAGATTTAGAAAATCCCTGCGACTGGCTATACAAAAGGCAATGGCATTACTCATGGTCTGTAACTCAAGAGCCTTTCGATATACGGGAAGATGACTGATTCCTGTTGTGGACATGGTACCCTTATAATTTTTATGTAAATTACTTTGAAAAGCGAATGAAATACTTTAATTTAAGGATGAAAAACACAGCTTTATCTTTAATTCATTAGAAAAAAAATAACTTTTACCTTGGATTTTAAATTAGACGGCTTAAATTGGGAAATACTCGGTGTATTGCAGCAAAACTCCCGGGCTTCGCTCTCTGGAATTGGCAGGGAGATCGGACTGACGCCTCCCGCGGTTGCCGAGCGGGTAAAACGCATGGAGGATATCGGAATTATCGATGGATACTGGGCGGCTGTTTCGCATACTAAACTTGGGTATCAACTCAAAGCTATCATTACCCTGAGGGCTTTTATGGGAAAACTCAAGCCCTTTCTTGAGCACGTTAAAGGCCTGGAGGAAGTGATCAACTGCTACCGAATTACGGGAAATGAAAACATCATTATGGAGGTGATTTTTCGGGATCAGTTTCACCTGGAAAAGTTTATCGATCAGCTTATTCAGTATGGAGAAACCCGGACCCATATTATCCTCTCGGAGGTGATTTCAAATGCCCCGGTTCGCAGGCTGAAGTCCACTTAAAAGTATTGTAAGACCTTTCTCATACTTCGCAGTCCCCGCATTATAATTCTTATCTTAGAACCCTGCAATGCATGTGCAAAAAGAGGTGTGGCTTTTGGCTTAAAAATTGGCCGGATTTTTGATATGACTGGTATTATGCAAAGAATTATCATTTTCTTTTTGCTGTCGGGAATTATGATTTTTTCCACATCGGCACAGGAATTGGCCCTTAAAAAGGGCATTGTCATGGATTCGCTTCCCGTCAATGACAGCATAGCCCGTCAGATTATGTTATACCTCCCGGCAGATTTTGACCCCGTGGAGAAATGGCCAATACTCTTCCTATGCGATGTTGAGGGGGAGGCGGGAAAAAAAATGCGTTATCTCAAGGCTGCTGCGGACAAGAATGGCTATATTATTGCCACGACAAGTGCCTTAAAAGATTCCCTTTCCTTAACCGATAAGTTACTCACAATTAGCAGGTCATTTGACGAACTGAAATCCCTGCTTCCGCTGGATTTGGATCGCATCTACACCCTGGGGTACGATACGGGAGGGCAGCTCGCGGCTATTGTTCCTTCCATGTTGCGTGGCGTCAATGGCGTTTTATCTGTAGCTTCCAGCCTTCCGAATCTCGATCTCATTAATCCGAAGGAACCCTTTGATTTTGTAGGGATTATGGGTAGGGGCGATTTTCAGTACGTATATCTGCTTGAAAGTAAAACTTTGCTCGACCAGCGCAAAGTGCCTAATTATATGCTGTATCACCCGGAAGGTCATCAATGGCCTGATCTGGCCTATCTCGATCTTGGGATGCAGGTGTTAACCCTCATGGGTATGAAACGGGAGGCGATTCCCCGGGATGATGGACTGATTCAAACCGGGTACGCAGATTACCAGAAACTGATTATGGAATTGGAACAAATGGGCCAGTGGGGCCTGGTCTATCACTATTCGGAACAGGGAGAATCGATTTTTAAGGATTTGACCGATGCCGATTGGTTCAGGGAAAAGAAAAAAAATGTCCGAAAATCAAAGGAATTTAAAGATGAGAAACGCGAATGGGAGGCGGTACGGCTCAAAGAATTAGTACTGATCGGGGATTATATATTTTATCTGGAGGAGGATGTCCTGAGTTTCAACCTGAATAATCTCGGTTGGTGGAACTACCAAATGGGCCCCATTACGAAATATAAGAACAGTGCCAAACGGGAAGAACAGCTTTTGGGAGAGCGGCTCGACGGCTACCTGAATACGCTTGTAGAGGAATACCTGGAATTGTCGGGTCAGGAGCCCAATCCGGACTACGATGGTCTGATCCTATTGAATATGCTTAAAACCATAACGGCACCCGAGGAATATGAGCATTATTTGGAGGTCATTTCCCTTACGGCCAAATACGGAGATTTCGGAACGTCTAACTATTACCTGGAGGCGCTTTTGAAAAAAGGGTATACGGACATGGATAAGCTTTACTCCCTGCCGCATACCGGCCTGCTGAAAATCAGCCCGGAGTACAACGCCCTGATTGCCCAATATCTGGGGCAGGCGCGTTACGCGGTTGAATAATGCGTCCGTGTAATGTTTAAGCGAAGCGAAGTGAAGTTGTCGGGAAAATACAATAGGCATATCTCAGCGATTTCCTAATTTTAGGGTTATCGGAATGAGAAATTCACAAGATGCAGAACACAAATTTTATTAGGAATACAGGCTTTAGGGCGGGATTATTTTTTCTGGGATGTCTTTTGATGTTTTCAGCCTGCCGACAGCCCAAGAAGTACCACGATGCCATCACGGTGGCTGCTGTGAATAATAAAGGAGCTCTGGCGGATATTCTTTCGTTTCAGCAAGGCTTGAATGCTTCCTTCAGGGATCCGGAGATTTCCCCTTTGCCCGACCGCTTCAGAATGCGTTTTGACGGCCTGGAATTCTTTGAGCCGGATACCAGTTTCCGTGTATGGGCGCGCCTGGAACGCACTCCCGATGCGCTGCCTTTTCAAATGCAGACCAGTACAGATGAGCAGGCCGCGGAACGTGTGTATGGAATTTTGTCCTTTAATCTTAAAGGAATCCCCTACCGATTGGAAGTTTACCAAAGCCCCGACCTGGTTTTGGAAGCCGGCTATGAAGATTATCTTTTTTTGCCTTTCTCAGACCTTACCAATGGGAAGGGTACCTATGAGGGTGGGCGGTATATAGATCTGCGAATCCCCACCGGAGATTCCATATTACTCGATTTTAATAAGGCATATAATCCCTATTGTGCTTATAACCCCAAATACTCATGCCCGCTGGTGCCGGAAATCAATCGTATGGAGGTTGAAATCCCTGCAGGCGTCAGGGCATTTAAGAAATAACAAAAGGATACGTTTATTAAGGAAAGTCGGCTTCGCTTAATGCTGGTTCATACGGAAATCAGCATAAGAATCCATACCGTGTTCATGCAAATCCAGGCCTTCCAGCTCTTCCTGCCGATCTACGCGGATCCCGACCGTCCTTTTGAGTCCATATATAATAAGAAAGGCGAAACCGACACAAAAGATACCGGCTGCCGCCACCCCTGTGAGTTGGTACAGGAATTGTTGGCCCCCGGCCTTGGCACCGAAAATCCCTACGGCCAGGCTTCCCCAGATTCCGCAGATCAGATGGACGGTGACTGCACCTACAGGATCATCGAGTTTAACCCGGTCGATGAGTGAAATCCCTCCTACCACAACGGCTCCGGAGATCAATCCGATGAGCACGGCTTCATTGGGAGACATCAGGTCGGCTCCGGCCGTAATACCTACCAGGCCACCGAGTATCCCATTGAGGAACATCGTCAGGTCATAGGTCTTATAGGCCAGGGTAGAGACCAAAAATGCACCCACGCCTCCTGCAGCCGCCGCGAGACTCGTAGTTGTCAGCACCAGTGAGGTTCGGGCCGGATCTGCCGAGAGGACAGAGCCTCCGTTAAAGCCAAACCAACCGAGCCATAGGATGAGCACTCCGGCCGTGGCCATAGGGATATTATGGCCGGGAATGGCGTTTGATTTGCCATTTTCCCCGAACTTTCCAATACGCGGGCCCAGAAGCCATATCGCTACCAGGGCGCCCCAGCCCCCAACGGAATGCACCAGCGTAGACCCCGCGAAATCATAGAAACCACTTCCGTCTCCTCCAAGACTGTATAAAAATCCTTCACCCCACTGCCAGGAACCGACGATGGGATAGACCAATCCCACGTACAGAATGATGAATATCATAAACGGACCTATACGTATGCGCTCTGCGACAGCACCGGATACTATAGTGCCCGCCGTAGCGGCAAACATCCCCTGAAAGAGAAAATCGGTCCAGTAGGTGTATCTCCCCTCGGCGTAAGCTGCCGTCACTCCGTCAGGGTCCGCATCCAGTCCGAAACCGCTAAACCCGAGCCAACCGTTGAATTCCCCGGGATACATCAGGTTGAATCCCCAACCAAAATACATAAGCAGCCCAACGGTAATAATAAAGATGTTCTTAAACAGGATGTTGATTGTGTTCTTCTGACGGGTCAGCCCGATTTCTAAAAATGCGAATCCGGAGTGCATAAAGAATACGAGGGCAGTACAGACCATCATCCATACATTGTTCGCTGTGAACGTGGCAATATCCATAAGGTGTTTTATTTTTAAAGAGGTTGGTTAGTTGATTCCAGCATGGCCATTTTCCCCGGTACGGATCCGAAAGACATCCAGCACTTCAGAGATTACTATTTTTCCATCGCCTACATTTCCGGTGTAAGCAGAGTCCAGCAGGGTCTGTACAGTCCGGTCCAGGAATTCATCCGAGACCACGATAACCAGAAAGCGTCTTTGAATATCCGAGGTGCTATAGGCAATCCCCCGGTATATATGACCTTGTTTTTCATTTCCAACTCCCGTAACATCCCAGTAGCTGAAAAAATTGACTTCAATGTCATGCAAGGCCTTTTTTACCTCGTCAAACTTTGATTTTCGGATAATGGCTTCCACTTTTTTCATACCATGCCGTGTTGGTTAATGACGTCAAATATAAATTAAAATAAAAATACCCCTATAAAAAATAGGGGTATAAGACATGAAAAATTAGTTTAATGAGTAATGACCCCATTTGTATGGGGGGTGTGTTTTAAAAATAAAGATTGTGAGCTGCAATGATTTACTCAAGCGCAAAGGGAAGGGCTTCCAATCCAGAAACCAGGGGTTAAGGCCTAAAAGTTTTTTCGATTTTTTAAGGGAGTTGAAAGAATCTACAGGTTTTTAGAAACCCAAAACCCCAGGGCTACACATAACAGTCCGACAACCAGGCTCCCGGCTGTATATCGAAACAGCATGGCGTAATTCTCTTCCCGAAGCAGGGAAAAAAGTTCAACGCCAAAAGTAGAAAATGTAGTAAAACCCCCGCAAAAACCTACGCCGAGCATTAGAGAGGCTTCATGGGAAATGGAATTCTCCTTTAGAGCGAGTCCGGCCAGAAAACCGAGCAAAAGGCATCCGAGAACGTTGACGACAAAGGTGCCGAGATAAAACTGTGTTTCGCTGGAGTTCAGATATCCGCTGATCAGATAGCGCAGCGCACTTCCCAAACCACCTCCCAGAAAAATAAGGAGCAGGTGCTTCATGATTCTGACATGGAATAAGCGAGCGAGGGGTGAATGGGACTGCTCATGGGTCGAATTTAAAAAAAAGGAGTCTAAACCGCCTTTTTCAACTCAGGCTCTGCAGCTGTAAACTTGTACACCCTCTGACTGGTCTCAACGGATTTCTCCGAACTACTTACAGACCCGGAGGCCGTGCGGAGTGAATTACTGAAGACCAGTAAAAGGACGTTTATCACCACAAGTGATATAAATATCCAGATAAAAATGGCCATTGGAATAGGTTGTTAATTGGCTAACGCAAATGTACGTGAATTCTTATGTTTTTGGAAATTCTTTTCGTAAAACGTTGTAAATGAACCGAAACCTATGATAGATGGAAGAAGGCCCCTTACGACTTCAGGCTGTATTTCATAAAAACAAGCAGGGCTATAAAGCCTATAAAAAAAAGCAGTATCCAAAATACCCCGGAGTACTGTTTTTTGGACCAGCTGAGGTCTTTGCGATACATCCGGATCACGACAAAGACAAAAACCAGGATAAAGAGAAGCGCGAAAACGACTTGTCCGGTGCTGAACATATTTTCTATTTTAGCGCAAAGCTAATTCAAACCTCCTCAAATATGAAAGAAAATATAAAGGCTGTTGCCGAATTTCACCGGGCTTTCGGACTTGGCATTTCTAGCCGACTCACCGCCAATTTAGGATCCCGTAAGAATACCTTGCGTTTTAAGCTGATGGAAGAAGAAAATCAGGAGTATTTTGAGGCCGCTCAAAGGGGCGACATGGTGGAGGTTGCGGATGCCCTGGGGGATATGCTATACATTCTCTGTGGCACCATTCTCGAACATGGAATGCAGGAAAAAATAGAGGAGGTATTTACCGAAATACAGCGCAGTAATATGAGTAAACTCGGTGCAGATGGCCGACCGGTTTACCGGGAGGACGGAAAAGTGCTAAAGGGCCCGGATTATTTCCAGCCTGATATAGCAACCATTCTGGAGACCTTATAAAAAAGCCCGCATTTGCGGGCTTTTTTATTACTTTATCCGATATCTCCAGCCGAAAGGATCTTCGATCCGGTTATACTGAATGTCGGTAATCTGCTTTTTAAAATGGGTGGCATAACTGTTCTCAGGCTGGGGCAATTCGTAGCGTTCCCCCTGATATCCAAAACTGCTGATGGGAGAGATTACTGCGGCCGTGCCCGACCCGAACATTTCTTTAAGGTTTCCCGTGCTTTGTGCCTCGAGCAGCTCCTTAACGCTGATTTTCCGAACTTCCGTTGGAATGTTCCCGGCCTCTGCCAAACGCAGTATACTCTTGCGGGTTACCCCGTCGAGAATTCGATCTGAGGTGGGGGAGGTCAGCAGGGTGTCGCCAATACGCACAAAAATATTCATCGCTCCTGCTTCCTCAATAAATTCATGGGCGTTGTCATCCGTCCAGATGACTTGTTGAAATCCATCGGCTTGCGCCAGTTGGGTGGGATAGAATTGACCTGCATAATTCCCTCCTGCTTTGGCATAGCCAACCCCTCCGTTGGCCGCCCTGGAGTATTTCTCTTCAATGCGAACCCCCACCTTACCTGAAAAATAAGCGCCGGATGGAGAGCAGGCGATTATAAAAACGTATTCATCTGCCGGAGAGGCATGAAAACCCTGACCAGAGGCAAAAATAAAGGGCCGTATGTAGAGGGAACTACCCTCGCTCCTTGGAATCCATTCGTGATCTACCTGCACAAGGGTTTTGAGACCCTCCATGAAAATACTTTCGGGTAACTCCGGGATAGCGAGGCGCTTCGCGGAGATATTCAACCGTTTTTGGTTTTCCTGCGGACGAAATAACCATACCCCTCCGTCGCTGTCTTTATAGGCTTTCATACCCTCGAAGATCGCCTGGCCATAATGGAATACTTTTGACGACGGATCCAGGGACAAAGATTGATAAGGAACTACTTTTGGGTCATGCCAACTCCCGTCTTTAAACGTACACATAAACATATGGTCTGTATGGACCTTGCCAAAGGGAAGGTTGGAGAAATCGACATCAGCCAATCTGGAATGTGTTGTTTTTTCGACCGGAATTTGAAGAGTAGATAAGTTCATATACCTGTTATTTGCCCAATAAAATTACATAAATTTAACCAGTAAGGCCACTTAATTATTCCATTAAAATCCGGAGTTTTGTAATCTCTTTAAGAAACTGATGACTATGAAATATTTTAACATTATTCTTGTGATTCTTGTGCTTTTTTCAGGGTGTAAGGAGGTTAAGACAGAAACGCCTGCACCTGCAGAGGTGGCAGAAGAACCTGCATTTCTGATCGCCGGAGCCCCAATTTCGGAGGGCGAGATTTATTTGCAGTCCGAACTGGACCAGGTTTTTTCGGATCTCAGACCGGGAGATTCCCTGAATACCCGTTTTGAAGCGGAAGTAAGTGAGGTGTGCCAGAGCAAGGGCTGCTGGATGCGGGTAAACCTTCCCAACGACGAATCGGTCATGGTGCGTTTTAAGGATTACGGATTCTTTGTCCCCAAGGACATCAGTGGGAAAAAAGTCATCGTTGAAGGAAGGGCCTTTATCTCCGAGGTTCCTGAGGAGGAACGCAGACATATGGCGGAAGACGCAGGGGCGGCGGATTCGGTAATTGCCCAGATCCGTGGATCTGAATTTCAAAACGGATTCGAGGCCACTGGCGTTCGGATCTTTAAATAGGATGGAGCGAAAAATCATCCATACTGCGGATGGTTCGAAGACTATTCAGCTCACTGGCTGGAACGAGCAGTACCATTCGCTTCACGGGGCAGTCCAGGAGGCGTATCATGTTTTTATCGAAGCCGGACTCAGGCAATTTTCATACCGGGAACTTTCCATCCTGGAAGTGGGTTTTGGAACGGGCCTCAATGCACTGATCACTCTGGTGGAAGCCCCTTCCTTAAATCTTACAGTACAATATTCCGCACTTGAAACATCCCCTGTGATCGAGGCAGAGTGGCGCGAACTGGGTTATGGATCCGCTTTGGATACTTCCCGGGCTGCCCTTTGGTATGAAGCATTGCATCTTTGTACCTGGGAAGAGCCCGTTACCATCACAAGTGGATTTACATTGACCAAGCGCAATACAGATGCCCGGCGGTTTGTGACTGCCCATCCTGTTTATGATCTTATTTATTTTGATGCCTTCGGCGCACGTGTGCAACCCGATCTGTGGACCGAGGAAATTTTCATAAGTATGTTTTCAGCCCTGAGACCCGGAGGTATTTTAGTGACCTATTCCGCAAAAGGCAGTGTCAGGCGCGCAATGGAGGCGGTGGGTTTTCAGACCGAACGGCTGCCCGGACCTCCCGGGAAGCGCGAAATGCTTCGGGCTTCAAAACCCCTGAACCCCGGCACATTGCCCTAAAGTGTTAAATCCCTTACAAAGCAACAGGTTCTGGGTGCACAAAGCGGTATTTTTGTAAAAACAAAGGCTTTGAAAGTACTTATAACAGGGGCTACAGGACTCGTGGGGAAGGAACTTGTCACCCAGCTCAGGGAGAAGGGCATTGGCGTGCATTATCTGACGACTTCCAGAAATAAGATTCAGCATTCGGAAGATTATTACGGTTTTTTCTGGGATCCTGCAAACCATGAGATCGATACGGCCTGCTTTCAGGGCATTCAGGTCATTGTCAATCTTGCGGGGGCCACCATCGCCAAGCGGTGGACTCCTTCCTATAAAAAAGAAATTCAGCAAAGCCGGACGGCCAGTCTGGCTACTTTAAGAGAGGGTTTGAAGTCTGTGGATGCCCACCAGGTGGAGTACCTGCTCTCGGCTTCGGCTATTGGCATCTATCCGGATTCTCTGACGGAATTGTACACGGAGCAAACGCCAACTGCACCTACGGGTTTTTTGGCTGAAACCGTCGAATTATGGGAAGGCGCGGCCCGGGAATTTACAACATTGGGCATTCCTTTGGGAATTTTGCGTATTGGACTGGTACTCTCTAAAAATGGCGGAGCCCTGCCCGAGATCGCAAGGCCGGTTCGTTTGGGCGTCGGGGCTCCTTTGGGCAGTGGACGTCAATGGCAGTCATGGATTCACATAGAAGATCTGGCACGAATGGTAGTCTTCGCCCTTGAAGAAGGCCTTGAAGGGGTGTATAACGCCGTGGCCCCAAACCCGGTTACCCACCAGAAACTCACCCAGGAAATCGCGCGCATACTCCAAAAGCCTTTATGGCTGCCGAAAATACCCTCCTGGGTACTCTCTGCGGTTTTAGGAGAAATGTCTCAACTTCTTACGGCGGGCCAACGCGTCAGTTCGGATAAAATAGCGATGGAGGGATTTGAATTTACTTATTCCAATGTACATCAGGCGCTAGAGGAGATTTTAACCTCCTAAAAAATACAGTGTCATGACCGGGACGCTCCTTTGCGTTTGCGATTTTTTGTGACATTTTGACATTTTTTTATAAATGGCAGTACTTTTGCCATCGTTTAACACACGTTTATTAACCAATTTAGTATGAGTATCAATAAAGAACAGGAACAAGGGGGAGAAATGTTTGACGAGGAACAATCGTTTCAGCAAGAGCCGGAGCAAACACAGGAAGAAGTGGATCCGACACAAGAGGAAATGACTGAACAACGCAGTGAGGAAGAAATCCTGAAAGAGGAACTCGGGAAGGAAAAAGACAAGTTTCTCAGGCTCTTTGCCGAATTTGAGAATTATAAAAAACGGACCACACGCGAGCGTATGGAGTTGTATAAAACGGCAGGACAGGAAGTGATTTCTGCTTTGTTGCCTGTACTGGACGACTTCGACAGGGCGGTGCGGGAAATTGACAGGTCTGAGGATACGGAACTCTTTAAAGGGGTAACGCTTATTCAAAATAAATTTAGGGATACCCTTATGGCTAAGGGGCTGGAGGAGGTCGAAATTCATCCCGGAGACCCTTTTGATGCGGAGATACACGAGGCCGTGACGCAGATTCCTGTACCGGATAAGAAACTTCAGGGCAAGGTGGTAGATGTTATCGAAAAAGGATACAAACTCGGAGATCGGATCATCCGGCATCCCAAGGTTGTAGTTGGAAAATAGATTTATGAAGCAGGATTATTACGAAGTACTGGGTGTTGCCAAGGGCGCATCGGCGGGTGAAATCAAGAAGGCGTACCGGAAAAAAGCCATAGAATTTCACCCGGACCGCAACCCCGGCGATTCCGCTGCAGAAGAGAATTTTAAAATTGCCGCTGAAGCCTATGAGGTGTTGAGCGATTCAGAAAAAAGAGAGCGGTATGACCGCTTTGGCCACGCTGCTTTTGATGGTAATGGTGGTTTTGGATCCGGAGGCATGAACATGGAGGACATCTTCAGTCAGTTCGGGGATATCTTTGGGGGCGCCTTTGGAGGCGCTTTTGGAGGTGGATTTGGCGGATTCGGAGGCGGGCAGGCCCGGGTCAAGGGAAGCAATCTCAGGATCCGTGTAAATCTCACTTTGGAAGAAGTGGCCCACGGAGTTGAAAAAAAGATAAAGGTGAAACGAAAGGTGCAGGCACCTGGTGTTACCTATAAAACCTGTACAGCGTGTGGTGGAAGTGGTCAGGTAACCCGGGTGACCAATACCATCCTGGGACGCATGCAGACAGCTACTGCCTGTTCTACTTGTGGCGGTGCTGGCCAGGTTCTGGATAAGAAACCTGCAGAGGCAGATGCACATGGCCTCAAGGCTGAGGAAGAAACCGTATCCATAAAAATCCCTGCCGGAGTTGAATCGGGAATGCAACTCAAAGTTTCTGGCAAAGGAAATGATGCCCCTGGAAATGGAATTCCAGGCGACCTGCTCGTGGCTATAGAGACCCGGGAGCATCCCACCCTTAAGCGGGAAGGGGATAACCTGCATTACGATTTATACATCAGTATTCCCGATGCAGTGCTGGGTACCTCTAAAGAAATCGATACAGTGAACGGGAAGGTTCGCATTAAGCTGGAACCCGGGTTGCAATCCGGCAAAATACTCAGATTGAGAAATAAGGGAATTCAAAGCATTAACGGTTATGGAACCGGAGATTTACTGGTTCACGTGAATGTTTGGACCCCTAAAGAACTCAATAAAGAACAACGGGAGTTTTTTGAGCGGATGCAAACCGATGAAAAATTTGATCCAAAACCGGAGAAATCCGACAAATCCTTTTTCGAAAAAGTGAAGGATATGTTCTCCTGAGGATTATTTCGTCCTATTAAAATAAAAAATGTATATTTGACTTGATATTGGGACTCCAATATTAATTTTCTTTTTCATAGCAATTTTTTTCCCATCCTTGAATTCGTTCAAGGGTGGGTTTTTCTTTTTGGCCCCCGGCCGTTTCATGACCGGCTGTAAAATACCTTGGGTTGGTCCGGGAGAACCCGTAATAGTTGTCCCTGAATACCTATCTTTAAACCGAATAACACAACGATGTATGGAACCCATTCTTTCCATCAGGGAAGTCAGTAAATCATATGGAAATTTCAAGGCGCTCGATAGGATTTCCCTCGAAGTTCCGGCCCATTCTATTTACGGTTTACTGGGCCCGAATGGGGCGGGGAAGACCACTCTTATCCGGATTATAAATCAGATTACCTTTCCGGACCAGGGGCAGATACTCCTCGGGGGAGTGCCTCTTAAACCGGAACATGTGGCACAAATAGGATACTTACCTGAAGAACGCGGACTCTACAAAAACATGAAGGTTGGGGAGCAGGCATTGTATCTGGCCCAACTCAAGGGACTCTCCAGAGCCGATGCCCGTAAGGAGTTAAACTACTGGTTTGAAAAACTGGAAATCGGGGATTGGTGGCATCGTAAAGTGCAGGAACTCTCCAAAGGTATGGCTCAGAAGATTCAGTTTATTACCACTGTACTTCACAGACCGCGGCTGCTTATCTTTGATGAGCCCTTTAGTGGTTTTGACCCGATCAATGCGGCCCTTATCAAAGATCAGATTCTGGAGCTGCGCAAGGAAGGCGCATCCATTATATTTTCGACGCACCGCATGGAATCTGTGGAAGAACTCTGTGAACATATTGCCCTGATCCACCGCTCCCATAAGATCCTTGAAGGCAGACTCGCCAGTATTAAGAAGGCCTATCGCAGCAATCAATTCAGAGTGCGGTGGATGCCCCAGGACGGAAATGAGGTTCTGAATGGGATGGAGGTTTTAGCTCCTGTGGTCCGGTCTGCCTTTGATCCGGATGAAAAGATATGGGATTTTGTGGTTCGCCTGGAAGATGAAAAACAAAGGGAATTTATGACCTATCTCACCGGGCACGGCGTGCTATCTTCTTTTCAGGAAGTCATCCCTTCGGTCAATGACATCTTTATTCAAACGGTACAAAATCAGGAAGCAGATGCGTAAACTCGGATTGATCATTCGTCGGGAGTACCTCGCTAAGGTCCGCAATAAATCATTTGTGATCATGACGTTTCTCAGTCCCATTTTACTGGTGGGTATGGTCGTCCTGATCGCGTATCTCACCAAGATCAACGATAACGAAAAGCGCATCGTCTCTGTGCTCAATGAGAGTTCTTTTTTTCAACAGGATTTTCTTCCCCAGCCCGGAGTTTCTTTTGTTATGTTGCAGGATATGTCCCTGGAGGAGGCGAAAGACAGTACGCTGTCCATGGGGTTCTATGGCCTGCTGCATCTCGAAGATCACGAGAGACTGGATTGGGTTGCCGAGAGTGCGTATCTCTACACGCGGGAAGCCCCGAGTACTTCGGTGCTGGAGCGGATAGAGCGGATACTGGAGAACGGTTTACGCCTGTATCGCCTGGAAGAACTTGGGATGAGCCCACAGACCTATGCCGATCTCGGAGCGGGGTATGAGATCAATACAGCCACCTTTGCCGGGGAACGCAGTGTAAAAGGAATTAACGAGATAAAAGCGATTGTAGGTGGGGGCTTCGGATATCTTATCATGATGTTCATTATCATATACGGAGGATTTGTAATGCGTTCCGTTATAGAGGAAAAGACGAGTCGTATTATCGAAATCATAATTTCTTCGGTGAAACCTTTTCAGTTGATGCTCGGTAAAATTATCGGGACTTCTCTGGCGGGAATCACCCAATTTTTGATCTGGATTGTTTCGGCTTCCCTCCTCATGGTCCTGGTGCTGATATTTTTAGATCTGGATCCCTCTATTCTGCTCGGGCAACCCGGTACAGCTCCCGCACTGGATGGGCTGAGCCCGGCAGGCCAGTTGCCAACCGATGCGACTACGGCTATAATCATAGAGGAGTTTCTCAACATTCCGATGGGCTTGATGATTGGTTTTTTCCTGATTTACTTTGTACTGGGATATCTAATTTACAGTTCCATCTATGCGGCAATTGGTGCGGCCGTAGACAATGAGACCGACACCCAGCAGTTTATATTTCCTATAATACTTCCCCTGATGCTGGCCATATATGTAGGTTTCTTTTCTGTATTTTCAAATCCACATGGTCCTATTGCTGTAGGTTTTTCTATTTTCCCATTGACCTCACCTATCGTAATGATGATGCGTTTGCCGGGCGGGGTTGGGGAGGGAGGGGTGCCCGTATGGGAACTCGTGCTTTCGATCGTTTTACTCATACTCACGTTTTTAGCTATTGTATATCTGGCCTCCAGGATATATAGAGTGGGTATCCTGATGTACGGTAAAAAACCCACTTATCGTGAATTACTCAAATGGTTAAAGTATTAATTCCATGGTTCAGGACACTACAAATGATGTAAAGGACTTTATCGAAAATGATGTCTGGCAGAGCATTCAGGAATTTTTGAACACGGGCATTCATTTGGGCGATTCCAATAACGGCATCCACCTGACTTTTGGCCTGTTGATCCTCGTAAGTCTTGCCCTGTTAGCTACGAAGTTTTTGATGAACTGGACCCGGGTGTTCTTTACCCGGAAGATGGATACAGAGGATAAACTGAAGTTTATAACCATTTTCAAGTACGTAAAGTACCTGATCTACGTCGGTGTCATCTTGCTTACTATGAGTTCCGCAGGTATTGATATCACCCTGCTAATTACGGCTTCGGCGGCTCTCTTTGTCGGTTTCGGACTGGCGTTGCAGGAGTTGTTTCAGGATATAATCGGCGGAATTCTGATTGTTGTCGATAAGTCCCTTCGCGTCGGGGATATTGTTGAAGTCGATGATCGCATTGGGAAAATACTCGAAATCAGGCTCAGGACTACTCTGGCTCAGACCAGGGACGATAAAGTCATGGTGATTCCCAATCACAAGTTTATTCGCGAAACGGTGTTTAATTATACGCAGAACCACCGGGTAACCCGGGAGGCCGTAAGTGTGGGTGTAGCCTATGGCAGTGATGTGGAGTTTGTTACCCGTTTGCTTCTCGAGGCTGTGAAAGAGGAGGAAGCTGTCCTGAAACACCGGGAATCTTTTGTTTTATTCGATGATTTCGGGGATTCCGCACTGCTGTTTTCAGTCCATTTTTTTATCGACGATGCGTTTATGGCACTGCGATTGAAAAGCCGAATCCGCTATCGTATTGATGCACTGTTCCGCGAGCATGGCGTGCGAATTCCATTTCCTCAGCGGGACATACATTTTTTTCCACAATCCCAACCGGACCAAGCGGGTACCCGTTCTGATTTAATTGGAGAATAACCAAAATGAATTCAATGCAGTTCCATCCACCGAGAATTGAGAAATCAAAGGAACTCCAGTTGCTGGGATTGCGAACACGCATGAGTTTAGAGGAGAACACCACCCATGACTTATGGCGGAGGTTCAGGCCAGTCTCCGCAGCTATCGGGAACAGGAGCGGGCCTGAATGGTATTCCGTGGAGGTCTATCCGGATTCTTTTTTTAACTCCTTTGATCCTGGGAAGATTTTTGAAAAATGGGCCGCTGTGGCTGTGGATAAGGACACTTCTCCCTCCCCTGGGGGCTTAGAGCAAATCCTGATCGAAGAAGGCCTGTATGCCGTTTTTAGCTATCAGGGCAGCGCCTCAGAAGCCCACCGGCTGTTCAGACACATTTATGATGAATGGATCCCCAGCGCTGACTTCGAGCTCGACCAAAGACCGCATTTTGCAGTGATGGGGGCGGGCTATAAAGGGGAAGATCCAAATTCACAAGAGGAATTTTGGATACCGATCCGAAAAAATTGAGGCAGGATGAAGACAGCAAAATGGGAAAAACATCTTAGAGTCTTGTCTGTATGCTGTGTCGTGTTGCTCAGTTCCTGCGGTACTGCGGATAAAGATCGCGTACTTACCATCGCCGGTGCTTCAAATATTCAATTCGCTTTGGAAGAAATTTCAGTTGCTTTTACGGACCAGACTGGAATTCCCAGCCATTTGGTAACAGGATCATCCGGGAAACTGACAGCCCAGATCACTGAGGGTGCCCCCTACGACATTCTGATTTCAGCAGATGTGAAATACCCCGGGAAGCTCTACAGGGAAGGGTATACGGTGGGTCCTCCACGAGTCTACGCCTATGGCAAACTGGTTTTATGGACGTTAAAGGAGGGTGTTGATCCCGATCTCAGTGCCTTGTCCCGGGATGAAATCCGCTATATTGCAGTAGCCAACCCCAAAACAGCGCCTTATGGCCTTGCGGCTTTGGAAGTATTAAAAAACAACAATCTCGACAGCGTGCTGCAGGCGAAACTGGTTTTTGGGGAGAGCATCGGACAGGTGAATCAGTTTATCAGCTCCGGATCCGCAGAAATCGGATTTACGGCCTTATCTGTAGTTTCCGCCCCCAAATTTGAAAACATCGGTCAATGGTCAGTGCTGGATTCGGTTGACTATACACCTATAGAACAGGGTATAGTGGTGATCCGAAAGGAAGGAGGCGATGCGCAGAATGCGCTTTTATTTCAGGAATTTTTGTTTTCAGATTCCGCCCGTCGCATTCTGAAAAAATATGGATATACGGCAAATGAATAGGCTTGAAGGACATATAGGAGCAATCCGGACCTGTGATCAGATCTCCCGGGTGACCGCGGTTCTCGATGCAGGTCAGGAGATACAGGCTGTGGTTATAGAAACACCAGAAACGGCTCCGTATCTAAAAAAAGGAAGTAAAACCGCCGTTCTTTTTAAGGAGACTGAAGTTATCCTTTGCCTTCCAGGGAATAGTCAAATCAGTGAGCCTAACCAGATACCTGCCCAGGTGGACAAAATGGAGGCCGGCATCCTGTTTACCTGGATCGGTCTGCGAACACCGATTGGAGATCTCGGGGCCATTATTCCCTCGGAATCCGTATCGCTTCTCGGCCTTACCCCGGGAAAAGAGGTTATAGCCTGCGTGAAAACCACTGAAGTAATGCTTTCTGGACTATGAGTTGGGATCCGTTATTACTTACACTAAAACTTGCCCTGGTGACCACAGTCATTCTGTTTTTACTGGCACTTCCACTGGCGTATTGGCTGGCTTATTCCCGGGCCCGTTTCAAACCCATTGTAGAAACGCTGGTGAGTATGCCCCTGGTCCTTCCGCCTACGGTGCTCGGATTTTATTTTTTGATCGCCTTTAGCCCGCGCAATGCGTTTGGAAATTTGCTCGATTCGCTCTTCGGCTTGCAGCTCATCTTTTCCTTTCCCGGACTCGTGCTGGCCTCCGTGTTGTATAGCTTGCCATTTATGGTACATCCGATACAGGCCGGTCTTTCGTCTTTGTCTCCTTCCCTGAGGGAAGCCTCGTATCTGATGGGGAATTCCAAATTCAGAACATTGAGACGGATTTTACTCCCCAATATCAGGCCGGCCCTGCTGACGGGGATCGTCCTTTCTTTTGCACATACTGTTGGTGAATTCGGGGTAGTGCTGATGATTGGAGGGAACATTCCCGGCCGTACGCGGGTTGCCTCCATTGCCATTTACGACGAAGTGGAAGCCCTGAACTATGGGGCTGCAAATGTCTATTCCGCCATTCTTTTTATCGCTACATTCACTATTCTTTTGCTGGTGTATTTGGTCAACGGAGGGTATTTAAAACGGTTCTGGAGATGATTTCCTGTAACACTCAAAAAGATCTGAATGCTTCGGGAGGTGGAATACAGCTCCGTCTGAATTTTGAAATCCCAAAGGGTGCGCTGGTTACCCTTTACGGTAAATCCGGGGTGGGAAAGACCTCCACACTTCGAATACTCGCAGGCCTGCTGACCCCGGATATGGGCAGTATTCACGTCGACGGTAAGGTTTGGTTCGACGCCTCCCAAAAGATAAATCTGAAGCCGCAGCAGCGCAGGATCGGTTTTGTATTTCAGGATTATGCCCTGTTTCCCAACATGAGCGTTCAACAAAATCTCGAATACGGTGGTGGAAGAAACCCAGATCAGCAACTGGTGCGCACCCTGATAGACATGGTAGACCTCAGAGGGCTGGAAGAACGCTTGCCGTCCACCCTTTCCGGGGGTCAGAAACAGCGGGTCGCCCTGGCCCGTGCCCTGGTTCAAAAACCCGATATACTTTTGCTGGACGAACCCCTTTCCGCACTGGACAGCGGTATACGGGCCAAACTCCAGGAGGATATTCTTCGCGTACACCGGGAATTTGGCCTAACCACAATACTAATCAGCCATGATCTGGGGGAGATCTACCGACTTTCGGACCGGGTCATGGTTATGGAAGATGGCAGCGTGGTAAAAGAAGCTTCTGCGGATGCGTTATTCTCAGACCGCCAAATTAGTGGGAAATTTAAATTTACAGGGGAAGTTGTGCGTATTGAACCGTCCGATATTCTCTTTATCGTTCATGTGCTTATACAAAATCAGGTAGTTAAGGTAGTCTCCAGAGCCTCGGAAATTGAAGGACTCGCTATTGGAGATACGGTTCTGGTGGCTTCTAAAGCCTTTAATCCGGTACTCTACAGACTTGGGTAGTGGGTTTATTCCCGTTTCTTTCGTTTTGGCACCCGGAACTCACTAATTTTGAATCTGGAATGGTTATTTTCCATAGGTTTCCGGGGGGTAGTCCGAAATCTGAAGGAACAGCTACCCATTAAAAATATAAAAACTCATATGTCAAAAATCTTGGTTATTGAAGACGAAGCCGCCATCCGCCGGGTGCTGGTCAAAATATTGAACGAGGAGAACGAGGCGTATCAGATTGAGGAAGCACCGGATGGGGCCTCTGGTATGCAGAAAATCCGACAAGCCGATTACGACCTTGTTTTATGCGACATCAAGATGCCTAAAATGGATGGGGTAGAGGTATTGCAGGAGGCCCGGAAAGAGAAGCCTGAGATTCCCTTTATCATGATTTCAGGACATGGGGATCTGGACACTGCCGTCCAGACGATGCGCCTTGGGGCCTTTGATTATATTTCAAAACCACCGGATCTGAACCGATTGCTCACAACGGTGCGCAATGCCCTGGATCGTAAAGAACTCGTGGTGGCCAACCAACGCCTTAAAAAGAAGGTGAGTAAGAGTTTTGAAATGATAGGGGAGAGCTCCGGAATCCAGGGAATTAAGGAGATCATTGAAAAGGTTGCACCAACGGATGCCCGGGTACTGATAACAGGTTCAAATGGGACTGGAAAGGAGTTGGTGGCCCATTGGATTCACGAGAAAAGTGCACGTTCCAGCGCTCCATTTATCGAAGTGAATTGTGCGGCTATCCCCTCAGAACTCATCGAAAGTGAACTTTTCGGTCATGTTAAGGGGGCTTTTACCTCTGCTGTGAAAGACCGTGCAGGGAAATTTGAAGCGGCCAACAAAGGGACCCTCTTTCTGGATGAAATAGGGGACATGAGTCTGTCTGCCCAGGCCAAGGTATTACGTGCCCTGCAGGAGAGCAAGATCGCCAGAGTGGGTTCGGATAAAGACATCAATGTCGATGTACGCGTGGTGGCCGCAACCAATAAAGATTTACAAAAGGAAATTGAAGAAGGGCGCTTCCGGGAAGATTTGTATCACAGGCTTGCTGTGATTCTCATTCGGGTTCCCGATTTAAATGAACGGCGGGAAGATATTCCTCTGCTTATCACCTATTTTTCCCAGAAAATCAGTGAGGAACAGGGCTCGGTAGTCAAATCCTTCAGTAAGGAAGCTGTTCGCCTGCTTCAGGATTACAACTGGACCGGTAACATCCGGGAATTGCGAAATGTAGTGGAACGTTTGATTATTTTGGGTGAGCAGGAAGTCAGTGCGGCAGACGTAAAACTGTTCGCCAATAAATAAGAACCTGCTATCTGCTGCAGTTGCTGAGCTCGTCCAGGGCTTTTTGAGTAATTTCCTTGGTCCTCAGGTTGTAAAAGCGTTTGGCTGGGGTCTGGTCATTCCGATCCAGTTGCTTTTCGCAGTGTGCATACACCCTGCGGACAAAGACCAGCGCTTCTTCACAGGGAACCCCTTCAACAACTTCATCCAATGAATTTTGATAGGTTACCAGGGATTCTTCGATTTTTGCTTCAATGGCTTTGTCTGCCTTGAGAAGTCGTGTGGCCTGGGTGTGTTCGGTATCTTGAGTATCTACCCCAACCAGACGTTGCCAGAACGGCTGAGTATGCGATTTTTCATGCGCTCCAAGGGCTTCACGTCCTGCCAAAATATAGTCCATGGCTCTGGATAGGGGGATCCGGGTACCTTCCAAAGTGGACACTTGTGTGGCCAGCTTCAGATTTTCGAGACTTTCTAAAAGATTTTTACGTGCGTAATCACATCCACAATCCTCGAGCTGCGCACGAGAGCGCTCTATCGCATTGACCGCTTTGAAGGCGTGGTATCGAATGACCTGAATGTCGGCCTCCTCAAGCGCAGCGGTGGTTTCGTCGCTGATAAAACCGATCAGGGACTCTGTATTGATACAGGCTTTTTCCGGAGTGGCTGATATTAGGATAAACCAGCCTACTATACAAAGTGTGTAGCGCAGTACTTTCATAACATAAGTTTCACGCTGGCACCAGGGCCAGGGTTGGATTTGGGTGGGATAAAAATACCGCACCCTTGAGTGTCTTTCGAATTTTTTCGACTTAAGACGCTTACTTAACGGCCTATGACCTCAGAGCGTTTTAACCCTTCGACAAAGGGTTTGTTTTCTTGGGGGAATTGCAGAGAACCCCCAATTTGTTTTATCTTTCAGCCATGAAAAACATTGAAGCTTCAGATTATCAGGCCGATACAGCCTGCGATCTCCAGGGCCGTTCTACGTATGAAGATTTTGGATTGAGCGATAAGAAGTTGGAAAAACGCCTACTCAAGGTGAGACGAAAGCTCGGTGATTTCCAGGATAAGATGTACGCCCACGGAAAATACGCTGTACTCGTCTGCTTACAGGGTATGGATACCGCGGGTAAGGACTCCCTGATCCGGGAGGTTTTTAAGGACTTCAATGCGCGCGGGGTCGTGGTGCATAGTTTTAAGGTGCCCACGGATTTGGAACTCAAGCACGACTACCTCTGGCGTCATTATATCGCGCTTCCCTCCCGGGGAAAGTTCGGGGTATTTAACAGGACCCACTACGAAAACGTCCTGATCACAAGAGTGCATCCGGAATTCATACTCGGAGAGAAGCTCCCTGAAGTCCAAAAAGTGGAAGATGTAGATGAGGCTTTCTGGGAAAATCGGTTTCGGCAAATCAACGATTTTGAGCAAACCCTTGCAGAAAATGGAACTCTGATCTACAAGTTCTTCCTGCATATTTCCAAGGAGGAGCAGCGGCAGCGGCTACTCAGACGCCTGAGGCTTCCCAGAAAGAATTGGAAATTTTCGCCGGGGGATCTGGATGAACGGGAATATTGGGAAGACTATCAGCGGTGCTATCAGGATGCAATCCGGCGTACTACGAAGGATCATGCGCCCTGGTTTGTCATTCCGTCGGATTGTAAGGAGGGTGCGCGATTACTTGTAGCGAGTATTTTATTGCAATTGCTGGAACAGTATGAAGATATACGCGAGCCCGAGCTGGATCCGGAAATCAAAAAGCATATTGAACAGTATCGGGACGAACTAAAAAAGCAGCGCTGATCTGATGAGAAGTATAAAAATGAGAATATCCGGAAAGGGAGGACGGCAAATTGCCGGATTGCTGAGTGCCATTTTGATCATAGGGGGATGGGTTCGCGGAAACGCCCAACAGGATGACGCCCAGATGTTTCAGGAGCTGTACAAAGCGGCTTTGAGTGAGGGTAAGTCCTATGACTGGTTAAATTATCTGTCCAACCAGATCGGAGGAAGGTTATCGGGTTCTGTACAGGCGGAACAGGCCGTGACATATACTAAAAAAGAGATGGAGGCCCTGGGCCTGGATCGGGTCTGGCTGCAACCGGTTATGGTGCCAAAGTGGGTAAGGGGAACCCCTGAATTCGCCTATATAGAAAGTGAGCCGGGTGTAACCAATAACGTTCCTGTTTGCGCTTTGGGCGGCTCAGTAGCCACACGGGCCGGCGGATTAAAGGCTTCCGTGATTGAAGTACAGGGGGTGGAGGACCTACCCAAGTTGGGGAAGCGAAATATCGAAGGAAAAATCGTCTTTTATAATCGTCCGATGGATCCTACCCTGATCAATACTTTTGAAGCGTATTCCGGTTGTGTGGATCAGCGGTATTCCGGGGCAGCGGAGGCTGCGAAATACGGGGCAGTCGGGGTCGTGGTGCGCTCGATGAATCTAAGCCTGGACGATTACCCGCATACAGGATCCATGAGCTATGGAGACCTGGCGCTATCTGAACGGATTCCGGCGGCAGCCATCAGTACTAAAGGAGCAGATTTGTTAAGTACTACCTTAAAACTCAACCCGCAGATTCAATTTTTCCTCCGTCAGAACTGTCGGCAGTTACCCGATACGGAGTCGTATAATGTCATTGGTGAGATTCGGGGAAGCGAGTTTCCCGAGGAGGTCATTGTAGTTGGCGGACACCTGGATTCATGGGATTTGGGCGATGGCTCACATGATGACGGAGCGGGCTGTGTACAGAGTATGGAGGTGCTCCACCTGCTTAAAAAGGTGGGGTATCGACCGAAGCGCACCATTCGTGTGGTATTGTTTATGAATGAGGAAAATGGCCTTCGGGGAGGGCTGAAATACGCTGAAGTGGCAAAGGAAAAGAAGGAAAAGCATCTTTTTGCCCTGGAGAGTGATTCGGGAGGCTTCACCCCAAGGGGTTTTTCATTTGATTGCAGTTTGGAGGATTACAACCGGATTCTCGGCTGGAAAGAGCTTTTTGAACCCTATCTGATCCATCAGTTTACCCGGGGTGGGGGTGGAGCGGATATCGGACCCTTAAAGGATCAGGGGTTGGTGCTCTCAGGGTTGCGCCCGGATTCTCAACGTTATTTTGATTATCACCACGCGGAGTCCGACACCTTTGATGCGGTAAACAAGCGCGAACTGGAATTAGGTGCTGCAGCCATGACCAGCCTGGTTTATCTGGTAGATCGCTACGGATTTGCCTCCCCAACGGGCTTGCCGGGCAGGGAGTAATTCGGTTTAAGCCGTGCTTTCTGATCCTTTGATTTTTCCTACCTTTGCCGCCAAAACAAGGAATATGGAAAACGGAATCTACGCAAAGTTCAGCACGAGTAAAGGAGTGATCCTGTTAAGACTCACCCATGACAAAACTCCCGGTACCGTTGGGAATTTTGTCGCTCTGGCCGAGGGAAAACTTTCCAATCAGGCAAAAAAAGAAGGCGCTCGTTATTACGACGGCCTGTCCTTTCACAGGGTAATCCCCGATTTTATGATTCAGGGTGGGTGTCCTCAGGGCACGGGTACCGGAGACCCGGGGTATAAATTCGACGATGAGTTTCACCCGGAATTGAAACACGATGCCCCAGGGGTTCTGTCTATGGCAAATGCCGGACCGGGTACCAACGGGAGCCAGTTTTTTATCACGCATATTCCCACCCCCTGGTTGGATCAGAAGCACACAGTTTTTGGTCATGTGGTCGAGGGCCAGCAGGTAGTAGATTCCATTGCACAGGGTGATCAGATAGAGGCCGTCGAAATTCTTCGCGTGGGTAAAGAGGCTGAGGCCTGGGATGCCGTCAAGGCATTTGAGACTTTTCGCACAGGCAAAGCCGAACGAGAAGCTGCCGAGCGGAAAGCTCTTGAGGCTACCCTGGCATCTCTTTCGCAGGGTTTTGAAAAAACGCCTTCCGGTTTGAGGTATAAAATAATGGAGTCCGGGGACGGGCAAAAACCGTCTAAAGGACAGCGCGTAGCTGTTCATTACAAGGGAGCCCTTATAGATGGTACGGTTTTCGACAGTTCCTTTGAGCGGAACGAGCCCATAGAGTTTGCCCTGGGGACTGGTCAGGTGATTCCCGGCTGGGACGAAGGTATAAGCTTACTCGCAGTGGGTGATAAGGCGCGCTTTATCATTCCTTCCGAACTCGCTTACGGTTCGCGGGGAGCAGGCGGGGTTATTCCTCCTGATGCCGTTCTGGTCTTCGATGTAAGTCTGGAAGGTGTTTCCTGAGATACCAATGCCATGAGAAACGAAAGTTTTGATGCATTGCGATATCCTATCGGCCGATTTACGCCCCCTGAGCCCATTACTGATAAGGAACTAAGAGTCTGGATAGAAGCCCTGGAGGTATTCCCGTCCCGGATTTCTGACCTGGTTACCACCCTTACCGAAGCACAGTTAGATACCCCATACCGCGAAGGGGGCTGGACCGTACGCCAGGTGATTCATCACCTTTCGGACAGCCATCATAATTCTTATATGCGCTTTAAATGGGCGTTAACGGAGGACACACCCACAATAAAAGTTTATGATGAAAAAGCCTGGGCTGCCCTTGAGGATGCCGTCTCAGGCCCAATCACCCTCTCCCTGGAACATCTTAAGGCCGTACATCAGAAACTGGTTTTTTTATTGAAAAGTGTGGATGCCCCGGCCCTTAAAAAGGGTTTCATTCATCCGGAAAGCGGTTTTACCACCCTGGAGGAGAATGTCGGCAGGTATGTATGGCATGGCAATCACCATTACGCTCATATTGAGCGATTGCTTCAGGCCAGGGGATGGCAGGGCTGAGCTCAGAAATCAGGCTTCCATTTGATGTTGCAACCGATGCTGGGTTTTTGATCTTCGGATACCGCCCGCCCTTCGAGCAGGTCGTCCAATGCCTTTCTGATATCTTCTCCACTTAAGGGAATGTTGTTTCCGGGTCTGGAAGAATCCAACTGACCCCTATAAACCAGAAGGTCCGCGGAATCGAAAAGATAAAAATCAGGGGTGCATGCCGCCTGGTAGTCCAGGGCCGTTTGTTGGGTAGCGTCATAGAGGTACGGAAACGGATAGCCTTCCTTCAGGGCGGTTTCCCTCATCTTGTCCGGGTGGTCTTCGGGATAGTTTTCCACATCATTACTGGAGATTGCAATCAGTCCGATCCCCTTGGGTATATAGGTATTGCCAAGGCGAACCAATTCGGGATTGACGTGTATCACAAAAGGGCAATGGTTGCAGATAAACATCACCAGGGTGCCCTTGCCTCCCTTCAGATCAGCAAAAGAGCGCATCTTACCGCTCACGGTATCGGGTAATAAAAAGTCCGGGGCTCGCGTACCCAGGGCGAGCATTGTACTAGGGGTTCGGGCCATCTCTGTACTGTTTATAGATTCCTAAAGGTATCAAATACTTGTAAATTCCTTGCAGACTCCCTATCTTCTCCTTCTATGGGTTTGCCCTAAACAGCGTCAATTTGAAAAAAAGACACACATATTCGTCCCTTTCAGTCGCCATTGAAGATCTTCAGTCCCGGGGATATAATGAAGACCTCAATTTCTGTGACGACGGTCTGGAGCACAAACGCACATCCTGCATTTATCCGGCGGAAGCGCTGGAGGTAGTGGAATTTTACCGGTTTGAAGGAAACGACAGTAGCCCGGATGACAGCTCCATCCTCTATGCCATCGAGACATCAGACGGGCTGAAGGGACTTCTGGTGGATGCGTACGGCGCCTACTCCGGAAATATTCCCAGGGACATTGTCATCAAACTCAGGATTGACCGCTGATTGGTCCAGGTATGGAGACACAAATAGATCAGTTGCGGATCAATTTTGACAATGAAGCGCTTTGGACGATGAACCTGGCCCTGGCCCTGGTGATGTTTGGAATTGCCCTCGAGATTAAACCTTCAGACTTCCGACAAATCCTCAGGAATCCCAGAGCCGTTCTTACAGGGGTTTGCTGTCAGTTTCTCCTTTTGCCCGCGCTCACTTTTGTGTTGGTATGGTGGTGGGAACCCCAACCGAGTTTTGCTTTGGGGATGATCCTGGTCGCTTCATGTCCGGGAGGGAATGTTTCGAATTTCATGTCGCATCTCTGTGGCGGCAATACGGCTCTTTCGGTAAGCCTGACGGCAATAGCGACACTTCTTGCCGTACTCATGACACCTTTAAACCTGCAGTTTTGGGGCAGTCTTTACGAGCCCTCGGCCGTTTTGCTCACCGATGTACAGATTAACCTCTGGGAAATGGTGCGATTGGTCGCCCTCTTATTGGGTCTTCCCCTGATCCTGGGAATGTTGCTCGGACATCTGAAGCCGAAACTCGCCATCCGTATGGCGAAAATATTTAAGCTCGTTTCCCTCCTGTTCTTTGTCTTTTTAATCTTTGTGGCACTCTATAATAACCGGGATATTTTTGTGGATTATGTGGGACTGGTCTTTACCCTGGTGTTATTTCACAATATTTCCGCCTTTCTTTTGGGATACACTTCAGGCCGGATTATGAGACTGCCTTTCAGGGATGTGAAAAGCATCACTATAGAGACCGGGATACAGAACTCTGGTCTGGGCTTGCTCCTGATCTTTACTTTTTTTGAAGGCCTGGGGGGGATGGCCCTGTTGGCTGCCTTCTGGGGCATTTGGCATCTGGTGTCAGGCCTTGCACTTTCCGCTTTTTGGGGGGGTATTCCGGTGCGGAAGGAATCTGTTTTATGAGAACCGTTTTATATCTGGCCTTTAAGGGCATTATCCGGACCGGATTTCAGTGTTACTACAAAGAAATTCGGATGACCCACATGGAGCGCGTTCCTTTGGATCGGGCTGTAATGCTCCTCCCGAACCATCAGAATGCCCTTATGGATCCGTTGCTATATGCCGCCTTCGCGAAAGGCAAACCCTATTTCCTGACACGTTCTGATGTTTTTGAAAACAGGATGTTGAAATGGATATTTCAAGGCCTTCGGATGATGCCCATTTACCGCCTCCGCGATGGGAGGGAAACGCTCTCGAAAAACCAGGAGGTCTTTGAGCGCTGTGCCCATCTTTTTTCTCGGGGAGAACAACTGCTGTTGTTTCCGGAAGCCAACCATAATCTGAGAAGACAGGTCCGTCCTCTGAGCAAAGGGTATACCCGTATCATTGCCCAGAGTTACGAAAACAACCCCGAACAGGATATCACCATAGTCCCGGTCGGGATGAATTACCAGAGTGCTGCACAATTCCCGGATCGGGTAGCCCTGTACTTTGGGCAACCTTTTCCCACGCGAATGTATTGGTCAGATCCTAATCAGGAACTCGATTTTGGCCCTTTGAGGGATCGGACCCATGAGGCGATTGCTCAGGTGACCACACATATCCCGACAGATTTGGATTACGAATTGTGGGAGCAGCGGTTGGAGGAGAACAATACAGATTTTCTGGATCCCGTCCCTGTAAACGCCTTAATTGGAAAGGGAGTCTTACCGGAGCCCAAACCTCTGCAAAAAACCTGCTGGTTGGGCCCGATTTGGGATGTCTGTTCCGCGCTAGTCAATGCGCCCGTGTGGTTGCCCTGGCATTTTATAGTGCGTAAAAAGGTACCGGAACCAGAATTCGCCAGTACCTTCAGGTTTTTATATTGCCTGCTGGCTTTTCCGGTATTCTATCTTTTGCTGACAGGGTGCCTCCTGTTCTTGCTTCCTCCCGCGGGTGTTTTAAGTATTGTGCTGTTGCTTTTTTTGCACAACCTGGCCTACGTGAAATTTCGCTAAGGCCCCTCAGGGAACTTTTACATGATATGACCAAAGAATATGGCATTCATAAGGAGTTTGTTGGTCCCGTACCAAAAGGCCCTGAAATTCGTATTGTCCGTAAACAGGATGACCTTGCCCCGGTTATGCTTCCCGATTTTCAGCGGGACACTTCCCGATATTTTTTTCGCATTCTCTTCTGAAATATAACCACTCAACAGGGGAGTTGAGGTGTATTGAATCGGGTTCTCAAAACTGTTTTCGGAGGGTTCCAGATAGATATTGGTGTTTCGAAAGAGCGGTAATCTGTCATTGGTATATCCAAAATTGATGGGATGCGAGCGATCCGTGCGCGTTTCAAAAATAGCACCTCCGGTAACCTGAGCGCCCTGAAAAGCACTTCGCTGTTCAAAGGAAATATCTTCGGCTTTAAGCGTATCGCGCCGAAACTCAAGATCCAAAAGTTCATTCTTATCCAGCCATTGTGCTGTATTGCGATACCCGATCAGGGTTCCCCCTTCGGAAACCCACTCTTTTAATTTTTCCGCCAGTTGTTCTGAAATTCCACTGCCCCGGAAACCGGGAATGATAATATCGGTATACCCACTGAGATCGGCCCGGTTCAGATAGTCCGTATCGATCTTGGTGATTTTCATGTCGTACCGCGTATCGAAGAGATGCCAGATTTCACCGGCGTCGTAGGACTGAATGCCATTCCCGACTAACAGACCTACCTTGGGTGTGTGAATGGGATCGAATTCGCGGCTTCCCAGATCGATACCCATGGTTTTCCCGGTTTGCACTCCGTGAATCTGAACGCCGGTTTCCTTTGAAAGATCCTGCAGGAGGGTATAAATTTCATCGGAAGTCATGGTTTGGCCCTGAACAGGAATCATCACCGTGCCATAGTCATAGTTGTTTTCGTCCATCGCAAAGCGCTCTTTAGCTACTTTGGCCCGAAGTCCTTTTTGCAACAGGCCATTGAGCACCTTTGGGGTATAGTATTCATGCCATTCGAACAGATAGGCATATGCACTTTGCCCGTCTACACCGCCCTGGAGCGGCTTCAGCGTACTGACAGCTTCTCCGATCTCCGGTAACCGGGTCATTTCAGCATAGTCCAAATTAAAGGCAAGGGGAAATGTCCAGGCGGATATATCATAGAAGAGACTATCGGTAAATGTGGTGCGTTTCTCGAACATGGCCCGGATGAGTTTTGGATTTTTCTGATCCATGGGAACCACATAACTCTTTCCCTGGTGAAATGTTTTCCCGTCAATTTCTGTATCTGAACGGAGTTCGTGAAACCGGATCTTATGTCTTTGAAGAATCTCGGCCAGGTGCCAGGCACGAGCTCCGTCCTTGGCGTCTCCGAAAATCACCCCCCGGGTACCTTTTTTTGATTTAGTATTGCGCATGTCCGCAAAGAAATCGCGCTGATATTCCAGGAGTTTCGTCCGCATATTCCACGCAGCTTCCATGGTTGAAAGTGCGGTGACAAACTGATTTCGAATGGTAAAGGGAAAGGTCAGAATCCCATTTTCACTTTCCTGAATATGTCCTCTGGAACTCGCTTGTTCGAAAAGGATACCAATACCCCCGTTGACATCCGGAAAGGTAGAACCCTTGCCGTAATAATAATCGTCATAGTCTTCTTCGGAATAGTAAAGAGACCCAATGCCATCCAGGGCTTTGGCGTGATACGTGCCAATCTCAGCAGTCAGTTCCTGATTTCTGCCCGGTGTCAGCGGATGTACGCGGGAGGGTTCTCCCGGCTGGAAAAAAAAGGTCGCGTCAGTTCCCATTTCATGGTGGTCCGTGAGAATGTTCGGATACCAGTCGTGAAATGTTTTAATCCGCGCCCGGCTCTCGGGCAGCTGTACCGGAAGCCAGTCCCTGTTCATATCGAACCAGTAGTGGTTGGTGCGACCCCCAGGCCATACCTCGTGGTATTCCCGATCATTCCCATCAGGGTTCAGGTGCATACTCCGGTTGGTATTTGCCCAGTAGGCAAAACGCTGTAATCCGTCAGGATTAAAAGAGGGGTCCATAAGGATGATCATATCCCTGAGCATTTTTTCAATTTCAGGTCCCTGAGCCGCTGCCAGGTAATACGCATAGGCCAGGCCTGCATTTGCGCCACTGGGCTCGTTGCCGTGAATGGAGAAGCCCTGGTACACAACCACGGGCATATCGGCGGGATTCAGGTTAGAGGCTCCGGTTTCGGTCAGCTGCAGATGGTCCCTCCGCAGGGTCTCAAGACGCTCCTGGTTTTCCGGGGCGGTTATAGTGAGTAACAATACGGGCCGATCTTCGAAAGTCCTGCCGCGATCCTCAATCTGAATGCGGTCTGAAGCTGCCGCCAGGGTCTGCATATACTGCACCAGTTTATCGTGAGTGACATGCCAGGCCCCGACCTCATGTCCGATAACTTCGGAGGGCTTGGGTATGGCGGGATCATAGGTGATGCCCTCGGGCAGGTAATAGGAAAGCTCAATACGCTCTTGTCCTGACATACCCGTTTGAAAGGCAATAAGGCAGCAAAAAGTAAGATAAAAATATCTCATAAGTTAATGATTATCAATAATTAAGGCATTATGAAGATGTTTCCATAGTGTTCTTATGAACGGTTGGAAACCCCGATTTTTATGCGATTTGTTGAGGGCATAAAAAAAGGCCTTTAATGTAAAGGCCAAAAATTTTAAACGGCAGACCTATATGTCGTCGAAGTCGACATCCGTAAAGGTACTCCCGGAGGACTCATGAGATCCGTTCTCAGAGAAATCCGTTTTTTTGAAATCTTTCTGATGCCGCTCTGAAATTACCTCTTGCCCTTTTTCATCGATGATGAAATCCATCATTTCATTCATGTGCTCCCTAAAGGGTTCAAAATCTTCTTTGTACAGGTATATTTTATGCTTTTTGTAATGGAATGAGCCGTCCTCATGGGTAAATTTCTTGCTCTCGGTTACTGTCAGGTAGTAGTCCCCTGCTTTGGTGCTGCGAACATCAAAAAAATAAGTTCTGCGACCGGCTCTTAATACTTTGGAATGTATCTCTTCCTGCTCATTGAAATCTTTGTCACTCATAGGTCCCAAACAGTTGTGTTAGCAAATCAAAAATGTGAAAAAAATGCTAAAGCAGCAACTTTTTCTATGTTTCTTTCTCTGACAGCTGATTGATGTAGAGCTCCTTGTAATAGCCTTCCTGAGTCATAAGCTTTTCGTGATTTCCGGCTTGAATAATGCCCCCCCCATCCAGTACGATCACTTTATCCGCATTGATAGCCGAGGAAACACGGTGACTGACGATTAGTGTGGTCTTTCCTCTGGAGGCTTTTTTGAGATTGGAGAGAATGGCTTCCTCTGTTTCCGTATCGACGGCGCTCAGGCAGTCGTCGAAGAGGTAAATTGTGGGATCCTTGATAAGAGCGCGGGCTATAGATACCCGTTGTTTTTGACCCCCGCTCAGGGTAATTCCCCTTTCTCCTAAAACGGTTTTATATCCTTTTGCAAAGCCTTCAATATTGGTGTCCACCACGGCCATTTTTGCGGCGTCGCGAATTTCGTCTATGGAGGCATTTTCCTTGCCAAAGCGAATATTATTCTCAATGGTATCGGAAAATAAAAACGCATCCTGGGGGACCGCGCCTATGGCTTCCCTGAGCGAAATGAGATTGAGCTTTTCAATAGGCTGGTCATCGATTCGAATTTGCCCTGAACTCACATCATAGAGCCGGGCGATCAGCTCCAGAATAGTGCTCTTTCCAGAGCCCGTTTTACCCAGAATCGTCAATGTCTGCCCCGGATTGATTTCAAAGGACACATTCTTCAGGGCTTCAATTCCGGTATCAGGATAGGTGAAACCGACGTTATCAAAGGTGATTTTCCCTTGAATGGGAGTTGGATTTTTGGATTGATTTACGATCTCGGGTTTCTGATTTAAAAACTCATTGATCCGCTTTTGAGATACTTCTGCGCGTTGCACCACGGAGGTCAGCCATCCTACTATGGCCACAGGCCAGGTGAGCATATTGACGTAAAGGATAAATTCGGCTATGGTGCCAATGGATTCAATTTCCCCATTGAGGTACTGCAGACCACCGATATAAATAACAAAAACATTGCTCACACCTATGAGCAGGATCATCAGGGGAAAGAACCAGGCATTGACCTTGGCCAAATCCATACTCTTGGTCTTCCCCTCGAGTGCGAGGCTTTCGGCCTGTTGGTTGATCTGGGGCTCCATAACATATGCCTTGATCACAGAAATCCCTGAAAAGGTTTCCTGGGCAAAGGTGGATAAGTCTGAAAGGAAGACCTGAACCCGGGTACTGCGTTTATGGATGATCCGACTGATCCAGTATATCAGCACAGAGAGGACCGGCAGTGGGAGCAGGGCATAGAATGCAATGGTAGGGGCCTTGATAAACATCAGGGGAATCAAACAGACAAAAAGGGTGAGGGTCTGAATCCCATACATAATTGCAGGTCCGGCATACATGCGTACCTGAGTCACATCCTCACTAATCCGGTTCATCAGGTCCCCGGTTCGGTTGGTCTTGTAAAAATTTAAACTGAGGCGCTGATAGTGGTCAAAAACCTCGTTTTTTAAATCGTATTCGATATAGCGGGAAACATTGATAATGGTCTGACGCATCAGAAAAGTAAAAAACCCCGACAACAGGGCAGCGCCGATGATTATTCCAATATATTCCAACAATTGCTGGCGGGCGAGGGTCTCACTGATTTCGGCTGCCAGATAATTTTCAACTACCCCAATAATTTTGGACACATAGGACGGCATCACCAGCTGGAACAGCCTTGCAATTATGGTTATAAGGATGCCGAAGACCAATTTAAACCAGTATTTCCGGAAATATTTATTGAGGTGCTTAAGTTCTTTCATTCCTGGATGGGCTGACTCAAACGAGGTATCGTTCAGGTGAGCACAAATATAGGTCTTTGGTACGGATGGGGATGTTATAAGAATGATAAGATGATTTTTAGGCGCCTTTTAAAATAGATTAGTATTTTTGATCCCGATTACCACAACAAAGTTCTTTGCATGTTAACAAGAAGGCATCTCAGGGTTAAGGTTATGCAGTGCATTTATTCCCTTTCCCTTGCCAGCGGAGGTTCGCTGGAAAAGCAACAGGAGTTTCTCAATAGAAGCATCGGGCAGACGTATACCCTTTATCTTCTGTTACTGGCATTGTTTCGGGAACTCTATCAGGCCGCCGCCAATCGCTCGGAGAAGGCTACCAGCAATTACCTTAAAATGGGCCCCGGGGACAAAGGGAACCCAACGCGCCTGAGCCAAAATAAGATTCTGCAACAGATTTGGCAGAATCCTGAACTTACCGAAGCGCTTAAAAAGCGCAAACTAAAACAGTGGTACCTGAATGAAGAGTATATAAAGATTGTGCTTTCAGAACTCCTGGAAAGCGATCTCTACAGTGCCTATGCCCAGACTCCTGAATCCTATGAGGCGGACCGTGAATTTCTGGTTCAGGCCTTTCGGGAGATTATTGCCCCGAATGAAAAGGTCTACGAATTTCTTGAAGATGAAGAAATCACCTGGGTTGACGATTTGCCGCTGATCAACACGCACCTTCTCAAACAATTGCGGAAGGTAAAACCCGAGTCGCCACATAATTTTTTCCTCCCGCCTCTACTTAAAAATCAGGAAGACATAACTTTTGCCACTGAATTGTTGAATAAAACACTCTTGAATGGCGCGGAATTAGCCGCAGAAATTGAGGGGCAAACCCCTAATTGGGACAAGGACCGCATCGCAGAGATCGATGCAATCCTATTGAAGATGGCGATCGCCGAATTACTCTATTTTCCTTCCATCCCGGAGCGGGTGTCTATCAATGAATACCTGGAGATTGCCAAGGAGTACTCCACACCCAAAAGCAGTATTTTTATCAATGGGGTTTTGGATAAACTTACAAAGGACTATCAGACTTCCGGTCGGTTGAAAAAGACCGGGCGAGGGCTATTGTAAAAAAATAATCGTTAATTTTGCACTGATCTAAAAAAAAGTCATCATGAAAAAAGTAAGTATCATTCTTGGAGTTCTTGCAATTACAGCCTTTGTTTCCTGTAAGGAAAAAGCCTCAGAACGCATCGACGAAGGCAATGTAGCGGTAGCTGCCCAACGGGACGAAGCTGCAAAATCACTGCCCGCTATTGCATTCGAAGAGCAAGAGTTTGATTTTGGAACTATTGAGCAGGGAACCCCTCAGGAGCACACCTTTGTTTTTACCAATACCGGTGAAGCCCCATTAATCATTACCAACGCCTCCAGTAGCTGTGGGTGTACGATTCCTGACTACCCGAGAAACGTGCCTATCCAGCCGGGAGAAAAAGGGGAGATGGTTGTAAAATTCAATGGTTCCGGACTGAATCAGGTCATGAAAACGGTAACCCTGAATACCAACACCGCCAATGGGCAGGAGATGATTCGGATTAAAGCCTTTGTACAGCCTAAAGCGGGAACTCCAACAGCTATGGGTCCTGTTTCCACGAACTAAGGAGCTATTGGGATTTAAGATTAGAAAACTATGGGTGATTTAGGACAATTTCTTCCGCTGATTTTAATTTTTGCCGTGGCGTATTTTTTTATGATACGACCCCAGATGAAGAGGCAGAAAGATGAAAAGAAATTTGCGGAAGCCTTACAAAAGGGAGACAAAATCATCACTAAAAGTGGCTTGTACGGTAAAGTGGTGGAGCTAAATGACAAGGATTTCTCCTGTGTTATCGAGACCATGGCCGGTCGCTTAAAATTTGATCGGTCTGCCATTTCCATGGAGCTGAGCAAAAAACTCAACACCCCTGCCAAAGAGTAGTGGGTATGTATGAGGAAAGCAAAAAAAGCACCGGCCGTTTGGCCGGTGCTTTTTTTTTACATGCCGGGGATCATATGGCAATTTGAACCCTGCATCTCCGCAAGGCTGCTTTTAACAGGGCCTGAATCAGTTTACAAAAAAATGTTTTTGGGCGTGTTCCCCGACCTGGTGCTGCAAAACAAACCCAACGGATATGTTTTGGTGTGCGGGAATTAAAGGAAACCTCAGGAACGAGAGCCCTTTATTTCGGTCGTTTTACCCATAAGAACTTCCTGGCTTCCTTTCAGAGGCCCTTTCACAAAATACATTTTCATCATGCCCTTATTCTTTACTTGTTCCATTCCCCGGAATTCACACTCAAAGTGATCTTTAATCAGCAGATACGTATTTTCAGAGATATTAATTCTACCAGCTTGTGAACCAGATTCCATTCGGGCGGCAATATTGACAGTATCCCCCCAGATGTCATATGCAAATTTTTTGGTCCCCACTACCCCGGCCACTACAGGGCCCGAGTGGATGCCCAGCCGGATTTCAAAACCGGTAACTTCAGAGTACCCGTCCCCGGAAACAATATCGAGGATGTCACAAGCCAGACGGACCATGTGCACGGCATGGTCTTTATTGGGAAAGGGAAGGCCGGCCGCACACATATAACAATCCCCCATGGTCTTTATTTTTTCAACACCACGATTTTCTGCGGCCTGATCGAAGCATGAAAAATAATAATCCACCGTTTTTACAAGGTCCTCCGGACTCATTTTCTCGGAATATTGGGTAAAACCGACGAAATCGGCGAACATTACACTGACGGATTCAAATTTCTTTGCCCGGACACGTCCGTATTCCTTGAGCTCATCCGCCGTTTCTTCAGGAAGTATATTCTTTAACAGGTCATCCGAACGTGCTTTTTCCCTTTCGATTACATCACGGGTCCTCCGGATATATTTATACCGCCTGAACAGGCCATAGGCCAGTGCAAAGGCGAAAATGACTATGCCCAGTGCTACATAGAGTGCGGCATCCTGCCGCCTCTCCCGCAATTCGCTGATTTCGGCTTCCTTCTCTAACAGGTTGACTTCCGATTGTTTTTGGTCCACCTCAAAGTTGGTCCTGAGCCGGGCCATCTGCTGTACTAATCCGATGTTGCTGAGGCTGTCTTTGTAGGAGGTGTAATCCTTAAAGTATTTCAGGGACTTCCCGGGGTCACCCAGTAATTCATACAATTCAGAAAGCTGCAGGTTGGCATCCCGGATCTGTTCCTTTAATCCGTATGTAATCGCAATGTCCAAACTTCTTTCGGAATGTTTTATCGCCGTTCGATAATCCCCTTTTTCCTCGTAGATATCCGAAACAAAAGGCAGGAAGGCAGAAACTCCGTAGTAATCCCCCTCATCTTCCAGAATTTCCAGACATTCATTTAATTTTTCAAGGGCTTCATCGGGTTTCCCCTGTTCCCCGTAGACCATTCCAAGGGATCCCAAATAATAACCTGTTCCAATACGATATTCCAGGGCCTCAAAAATAGGCCCCGCCTCCTCGAAGTACATCAGGGCAGAATCCATTTGCCCCATGCGATAATAAAAATCCCCGGCATTGGCCAGCCCTGTAGATAGGGAGAGGGAGTCGTCCGTTTGGCGAAGCAATGCAATGGCCCGTTGGTAGTATTCCCTGGCATTGACATTATTTTCATTCAACGAGTATGTATCAGCAATGGTTACATATACGCTGCCAAGCGCGCCGTCGTTGCCAGTTTCATCCGCATAGTTGGTGGCTTCAAAATAATTTTCCAGGGCATCCAGCGGATTTCCAAGCCGGGCAAGGCTGTTTCCTTTTTGAAGGTAGCCCTGAAATAACCTGCGGGTGGAATCCTGCCGTTTTGCCACCTGAATCAGGGTTTCACTGTAGTACATCATCTTTTGGGGGTCCTGTAAGACAATCAAAATAGAATTGATAACCTCCAGACTGTCTGTGGATGCAAAGTTGCCCTGGAGGTAAACCTGTTCCAGACTGTCCACATTCACCGGCTGTTGGGCGAACCCCTGGAGGTTTCCAAAAAGCAAGGCCCCAAAAAGGACCGTTGAATAATACCTGAAGATCCTAAAACCTTTGTGATTCATAAATACCTTTAAAAAAGCTGGAAATGATTAGACTTATACTATTGGCCAACCACCCGTATCTTTGGATCAATATTAAAGGTGCCCCTTTTTCTGCTGCCATCGATATACACCCTGAACTGAATATTGTATTTATAATCGGTACCTGCTTCGGTTCTGTAGAGGATGGTGCCACGAACTTCTCCGTTCTCCCCGCCCAGCCGGTTGTCTCCGAAAATATCTCTGCCCCCTCGATTTCCCTGGTGATTGATCGCCCGAATCTCCACGGTATGTTCCGGAGATGAAGTGGAAACCCCTCTCCAGATTATAATGTCTCCCAGGTTCGCTTCTATAGTGTAGTCTTCATTGCTCACCCCGGGATCCTGCCCCATGAAATTACAGAAATCATTCACATTGGGATTTTCAATATCTGCAGTGTTGACCTCCAAGGTGATAACACGTTCAGTCTGGGCCCGGAGATTTGTAAGCAGCAGTAGCGGCAACAGGAATAAAAAAATCCGGGGAGCAGAGATGGTTTTCATAATCGTAGGGTTTGTTAAGTGTCCGGTTTAAAAGGTACTTCAATTATTTTAATTGATCTAACATATGCCCCCAAAAAGGGCCCCTGGCTCCGGGATTCAGGTTTTGAGGGATGTGGGGATGTGCTGGCCCGGGCCAAAGAACAGATTCGGAAATCCACGCGGAAATGCTGAAATTGATTAATTTAAAGCACGAAACCTTAAGAGTATGAATCACAGAAGAAGTTTTTTAAAGAAAGGCCTTCTGGGCAGTTCGGCGGCGTTGTTCGTTCCTCCCATGCTCTGGGCACAACCGGGTCAGCTGGTGGGTGCAAACGATCGCATCCGCCTGGGTCTGATCGGTTGTAATGGAATGGGATTTTCAAACCTGTCTTCATTTATGCGCCACCCCGAAGTTGAGGTAGCCGCCCTTTGCGATGTGGATACCCGTGTCCTGGACAGGCGGGAGGCCGATGTAATTGCGGGAGGGCGACCAAAACCAAAGCGATTCACAGACTATCGCAGACTGCTCGAGGCTCAGGATATCGATGCGGTGATCATCGGCACTCCCGATCATTGGCATTGCCTGCAACTCATGGATGCCCTGGAGGCTGGGAAGCACGTGTATTGTGAAAAACCTCTGGCTAATTCCATCGAAGAGGCAGATCGGATGCTGACAGCCGTCCATCGCTCGGACCGAATGGTCCAGGTAGGGCAGTGGCAGCGCAGCGAACCGCATTTTGAAAAGGCAATTTCCTATGTGCATTCCGGGGCTCTTGGCCCTATCCGACTTGTAAAAACATGGGCCTATCAGGGATGGATGAAACCAATTCCGGTTTTACCCGACGCTCCGGCTCCCACGGAAGTGGATTATACCATGTGGCTGGGGCCGGCGGCTCACAGGCCCTTTAACCCGAACCGTTTCCATTTTAATTTCCGTTGGTTTTGGGATTATGCCGGGGGATTGATGACGGACTGGGGCGTCCACCTTATCGATTATGCACTCTTTGGAATGAAGGCTGAGAATCCCATTTCTATTACAGCCACAGGCGGAAAATTTGCCTATCCGGACGATGCTTCTGAGACTCCGGATACCCTGCAGGCCATTTATGAATTTGAGAATTTCACCCTTCTTTGGGAGCACGCGACAGGTATCGACGGGGGCAATTATGGCAGAAACCATGGAATCGCCTTTATTGGGAATAATGGGACCCTGGTGTTAGACCGCGGAGGCTGGGAAGTTATTCCGGAAGTGGGCCATGATGGATGGCGGATGCTGAAGGACCAGCCCCGAATGGAGGCCATACCCCTGCAGCCTTCATCCGATGAGGGGCTGTACCTGCATACTTCAAATTTTATGGAGGCCCTAAAAACTGGAGATTCCTCCATTCTCAAGGCTCCTGTAGAGGTGGGGTACCACGCGGCTCGGGTATGTCATATGGGCAATGTCGCTTATAAGATGGGCGGAAAAGTTCTCTGGGATAAGGAAACGGGAAGTTTTAAGGACCCTGAAGCAAATGCAGTAGGACGAGTCCACTATCACAATGGTTGGTAGCTAGAAGGAGGTCCTTTAACTCGGCGGGAATTTCACGCTTTACCGTCTTTTTCCTCACTATTTTTAGGCCCTTCTTTTCGATTCGGATCGCCTCATCGATGTATTTCTTTACTGCGTCTGGATTCAAGGGATCATCTGTTTTGAATTTCCAGTGACGCAAAGCTCTGGTTTTCCCTTCCTGTGCATTCTGCAATACACCCAGAGGGTCAGAATGGAAAACCCCGTTAAAAAACCAAAGGCCATAATGGTTTTTGAAAGACAGGATTCCCACTACGTTTTTCCCCTCCATACGGTAAACAGGAGCGTTCCACTTCAGGGTTTCTTCCAATCCGCATTTCAGGGCGATATGGCGCAGCTTCCCAATGGGCTATTTAAAAGGCCCGCTTCTATGGAAATAGGCTTCTAACTTTTTTTCTGTCTCCATGTTTCCGGAGGTTTTTTTGCAGTTAACTCACAAATTTTGACGATTACCTCCACGGCTTTTTCCATACTCTGTAGCGGGATGTATTCGTATTTGCCGTGAAAATTATGGCCTCCGGCAAAAATGTTGGGGCAGGGAAGGCCCATAAAACTCAGTTGAGACCCGTCCGTGCCTCCTCGTATGGGTTTGATAATCGGAGGAACCCCAACAGCCTTCATAGCCTCTTCGGCCACGGCCACAATAGGGAAGACCGGAAGGATTTTTTCCTTCATATTATAGTACTGATCGGCGATATCGAGTTCGATTTCTGTGCTGTACTGGGTTCGGGCTTCTGCGACAAGCGCCTGCAGTCGGGCTTTTCTATTCTCGAAATCTGCTTTGTCATGATCCCGGATAATCAATTGGGCTGAAGCTTCTTCAATACTCCCGTTTATCTGATGTACGTGGTAGAATCCCTGCCGACCAGTTGTTTTTTCCGGGACTTCTTCCTGCGGAAGTCCTGAGAGCACTTCCCGGAGTACCGTTATGGCATTTATCATTTTGTCTTTGGCATACCCCGGGTGGACACTTTTACCGAAGGTGCGAATATGCGCTTTAGCCGCATTGAAATTTTCATATTCCAGTTCCCCGATCTGACTGCCATCCACGGTGTAGGCCCAATTGGCGCGAAAGGCTGGCACGTCAAAAAGGTGGGCTCCCCTTCCGATTTCCTCGTCCGGGGTAAAGCCTATACGTATTTCTCCGTGTGGAATCTCCGGATGCGTTATCAAATACTCCATGGCGCTGATAATCTCTGCCACACCGGCCTTGTCGTCCGCGCCCAGAAGTGTGGTTCCGTCGGTCACAATCAGGGTTTGTCCTTTGTATTGCAGCAGCTCCGGGAAATACTCGGGGGACAGCACAATAGATTTTTCAGCATTCAGGAGAATATCCCCTCCGTCATAGGTTTCAATAACCCGGGGTTTTACATCTTCGCCTGAGAAGTCCGGGCTGGTATCATAATGGGAGATAAAACCAATCGGAGGTATCGCATTTGAAGTATTTGAAGGGAGAGTGGCTGTCAGGTAAGCATTGTCGTCAAGTTCCACTTCATCCATACCCAGTTCCAGGAGTTCCTTTTTGAGCACGTTTGCCAGGGTCCACTGACGTTCTGTGCTCGGGCAGTTTTCAGAATTCGGATCACTTTCGGTATTTATTTGTACATACCGCAGAAAACGCTCTTTTAAGGAATTCATAAGTTCTTTTCTTCAAAAATAGGTTTCTGCATGAAAATCAGGCATCTCTTTTGTAATTTCAACCCATGAAAGGGATAAATTTATTTTTGATTGTTTTCGTTCTTGTCCGGGTTACAGTACAGGGTCAGGACTGCCCGCTGGGGCTCGGTGGAACAGACCCGCAACAAATTGCAAAAGTTTTTGAGTTCGATACGGCCCAGGAGCAGCGCATGCTGAAATGGGTGGATTCTCTGGAGCTGAAAAACGCTCCTTTACAGTTAGAACTCGATGCGCTTCTGGCATCCCACCCCCAACAAACTCCGGAACAACTGACCGCTATGGGGCAGAAATACGAGGAGATCAAAGAAAAGATGGTTCGCAATTCACGTTTTTATGACCGCCTGCTGCTCGGTATTTTCCGACCTGTACAGTACCGAAAATACGAGGAGCTGTGTGCGGAGTTGGATTTGTACCCCCTGGAACCAACCTCTGAGGCCTTCTTAAAAGGGAAGGAGAACGAATAAAATCGCCCCCTTTACGGAGTAGGAGTCCTGCAGGGAAGTTTGTACTTTTGGCCAAACATTGACCCCGATGTACAAGCAATTTATTCGTCCCTTTCTTTTCCGCTTTGATCCCGAACAGGTACATCATTGGTCTTTTAAAGCCATCGGGCTCGCCTTTCGCCTGGGCCTGGGACCGCTCATCACCTCGCATTTTCGCTATCAAGACAAGCGGCTTGAGCGCAAAGTATTCGGACTCACCTTTCCGAACCCTGTGGGACTGGCTGCCGGATTTGATAAAGATGCCCGGCTCTTCCGTGAACTCTCCGGGTTGGGTTTTGGCTTTATAGAAATAGGAACACTCACCCCGAAACCGCAGGAGGGGAATCCTAAAAAGCGCCTTTTCCGCCTGAAGGCCGATCAGGCCATTATCAACCGGATGGGGTTTAATAATCAAGGGGTGGATGCTGCGGCCGAGCGGCTCAAAGTACCGCATGGTGTATTAGTAGGAGGGAATATCGGCAAGAATAAATCAACTCCGAATCTGAGTGCCGTTTCGGACTATTTATACTGTCTGAAGGCCCTTTACCCGCTTGTCGATTACTTTGTCGTAAATGTGAGTTCCCCGAATACCCCGGGTTTACGGGAACTACAGGATAAAGCTCCCCTGACCAAATTATTAAATACGCTTAAAACGGCCGGGAAAGCGCATGCGAAAACCCATAAGACAAAGGAAAAACCCATACTCCTGAAAATTGCTCCCGATCTCAATGACACCCAGCTTCTGGATATAATTGAGATCATCACCGCAACCGGAACCGATGGAGTGATCGCCACCAATACCACCATATCCAGGGACGGTTTGGTCTCTGATCCTGAGTTGAGGGCTGAAATGGGGGGGCTCAGTGGGAAACCTCTGAAGGACAAAAGCACTGAGGTGATTCGTTTTTTACACGATAAAAGTCAGGGGGCCTTTCCAATTATAGGGGTAGGGGGGATTCACAGTCCTGAAGATGCACTGGAGAAACTGGATGCCGGGGCGAGCCTGATACAACTTTGGACCGGTTTTGTATACGAGGGTCCTTCCCTGATAAAGGGCATCAATGCGGCCCTGCTGAAACGTATGGATCCGTAGGGTGCCTGTTTGTCTAGGGAATCTATATAGGCGTGCCCGCCCGCACACCGACCACCCCGGGGAATACTTAAGTATTATGTTCCAGGACGTGATGAAAACAAAAAAAGTGGCCCATCGGCCACTTTAACTGTAATTACGAAAGGACAGTTTAGAGCATACTTGCCGCTTTTGACATCATGCCAAATTGGTCAGGATTTAGAAAGCCTTTCATATTCTTCATAAACTTCTTGTTTCCGAGCAGGGTATTCTGGATCGTTTGCAGACCATCCGGAGATAGTAATTGTTCAGGAGAAAATTTTCCTAAAGCCTTTTGCACCTTCGGAGATTTCAGAGATTCAGTTACAAAGGCACTGGCTTGTTCTGCCTGGGCATCCGTAAGATTGAATTTTTTCGCCATAGATTTCAATTGATCACCTGCGATTTGATCGATAAAGGCATCTGAGCTCAAAGTGCTGGCGGCATCCGCTGCCATTGCACCCATGTCCTGAGCCGAAAGTTGACCAATGACCAATGCAAAACAGATAAAAAGTACTTTTTTCATAAATTTCATTTTTAGAGTTCGTTAAAGGGTAAATGTAAAATAAGTCTTGTGCCTATATATCAGAAAACTGCAAGTTATTTGCCCGGATGGGAAGCGTAGGCCACAGAGAAAACTACCCCGAAGGATTACAGGAGTCCGGCCCAGAAATTTACGATACGTTTCGTCTGGGAATAAGGGATAAACAATCAATTCAATTCAAGACTCATTGACCGGGGGATATGCCCCCGGATATTTTTTCAATCGGAAATTCCATGAGACTTTATTGAAAAGACCAATATGTAACCAAAATTCGGAATGCTTTGCATTGAGTTTGGCCTTGAATTTTTGTGAGGATTTATTGAAATACTGGGTAATACTTAGGCAGCGTGTTTTCCCGTCTGCTTTGAGGAGCTTGTACCCCTGATATCTGAGGTATGGGGCCAGGCTTCGCCCCCTGTAATCCTCATACGTATACATGTTTTCCAGGTAGGCCTCATTTTCTGACAGAGATATATGATTCCCCCTGAAAGCAAAACTCTGATAACGCATCAGCATAAATGCAGTTAAAGCATCTTCTCTGAAAAGGCCCACTGAATGATAATCTGACGTCAGTCTTTCTTTAAGTTCGGCAGTATTCCAATGCAGGTTTTTGTAAAGTTCCAGGACCACCGATTTGTCAACCGGAGCGATACGGTAGCGCTCTTTATCATCGCGAATATCCGGTTCTTCGGTGAGATGGAGCCCTTCCACATCGATCAAATAGGGATTGATGGATATCCCAAATCAGATACAGTTTATAGTATCGATTGTCTTTCCGGGTCGTATTCTCTTTTTGTATACTATCTGCCATAGCTGCCGTAGCCGGGCTTTAATCCCAGGTGTTTTCGAAGTTCAGAAGGGGTCATTATCTGCCTCTCATTGACACGGGCCAGATTGTGTATCCGCTCAAGAAGGGTTGAGTTAGTCGCCAATTCCGTTCTCTGGCTATCATACCAGACATTATCTTCGAGGCCTACTCTGACCCCCCCGCCCATGGCAATGGCAGTAGAATTCATTTTCAGTTGTGCATTCCCGATCCCGGCAAGGCTCCAAAACGAAGCATCCGGCAATTCATTGATCATCATCCCGGCGTGCAATAACGTCGCTTGTGCGCATGCGATGTTACCCAAAAGTAGATTAAAGTAAAAGGGTGGCTCGAGTAAGCCTTTACTTTGGAGGTAATGCGCATAGTTGATCATTCCGACATCAAAAGCTTCAAGTTCAGGAAGGATCCCGAGCTCTTTCATTGTCCGGGCCAGATCCTTCACCATGGAAGGCGCATTCAGACTTGCGGTTTGGTTAAAGTTAAGTGAACTCAGCGTAAGACTTCCCATATCGGGCTTCAGATTGCCTTCCAAATAAAGCGGGTCCGCTCGCTGGGAAAGCGCTTTATAATTTCGCCCACTCAATGAAACGCAGATGATCAGCTCGGGGGCAAATTCCCTGATGCCACCGATAATTTCAGCGTAGATTTCTTTTTTGTAGGTGGGCTCTCCGGTAACCGGTTCCCGGGCATGCAGATGTACCATGGTAATCCCAAGTTCACAGGCCTTTTTAACATCGGATACAATTTCGTCTGCAAGGACAGGTACGTGGGGTGTTATTTCCTTGGTAGGAATCATCCCGGTAGGTGTAAAATTGACAATTAATTTCTCTGTCATGATTTAATTATGCAACGTTTTTTTCACCTAAAAGGTAGTACATTCAAATAAGGCAGTCCCAAATAAAGGCTGTAAACGACAATAAATCGTCAAAAAGATTTTTATACGCATACCGCCGTGCCCGGGGCTGAACTCCTGAACCCTTAAAATGGGGCAGCACTAATGCATGCCGGTCTGGCTCCAGTAATCTATGACAAGCACATCTTCAAGCCAGGGATCCAGGAGTTCACCAAAGCTTTTGTGATCCGGGTGAGGCAGGTAGATCGCCCGGTCCTCTTCGGAGGAAAAGGTGAGCACAAAACAATGCGTAAACCCTTTGTTGATACCTTCAGGTGAATTATTGAGACCCCATTCAAAGTCCTCAATTTCAGAAATTTTATCAGGAAGGGAATAAAAGGCTTTCTCAATTTTATGAATGGTATCACCCGGTGTGTCCGCTTTAAATTTAAAAAGGACGACATGACGCAGTACACCTGGTTTTTCGCTGGAGTCAGCCATCTCGTAAAGGTCGACAATTTGGGCCTGCCCCGCTGTGATACAACATAAGAAAAAACATAGGACGGTCGTTTTCATCTGCAAAGGGTTTCATCTGAAAAAGGAAGATACGAAAACACGATAGCAATTCGGGCTTACGCGAATAAATGATACTTTTGAAGGGGTTTAAATTTGGGAAATGCCAGAAACCGTTAAAATAATCGAATGTCCCAGAGATGCTATGCAGGGGATCCGGACTCCAATTCCAACGGAGGCTAAAACCCGGTATATACAGGCCTTGCTGAATTGTGGTTTTCATACGATTGATTTCGGAAGTTTTGTTTCTCCCAGAGCCATACCTCAAATGGCCGATACTGCGGACGTACTGGCCGGACTCAACCTGGGGCAGACCCGCAGCAAACTCCTCGCTATTGTGGCTAACCTTCGGGGTGCCCAGGCTGCCTCTCAGTTTCCGGAGATTTCTTATTTGGGCTATCCCTTTTCTATTTCTGAGAATTTTCAGATGCGAAACACTCATACAACTATCGGGCAGTCCGTCGATATTCTCCAAGATATCCTCCAGGTGGCTCAGGGCAGGGGACAGGAAGTGGTCACCTACATCTCTATGGGTTTTGGAAATCCGTACGGGGATCCCTGGGATGCGGACATTGTAGGAGAATGGACCGAGCGCCTGGTGGGTATGGGCGTGCGGATTCTTTCGTTATCGGATACCATTGGGAGTTCAACCCCTGAGATTATTACGCACCTTTTTGAAAACCTTATACCGAAATACCCGGAAGTGGAATTCGGGGCGCATCTGCATACTCATCCCCGCACCTGGCACGAAAAAGTAGATGCCGCTTACAAGGCTGGATGTCGCAGATTCGATGGGGCTATACAGGGGTATGGGGGCTGTCCTATGGCAAAAGACGAGCTGACCGGGAACATGCCCACTGAAAAGCTCTTATCCTACTTTACGAGTGAGAAGGTCGATACCGGGGTCAACTGGATGGCCTTTGAAGCTGCATTCAACAGGTCAAAAGACCTTTTCCAGAAGTATATCTAGAGGATTCCCGCCGGGATCTTCAGCTTCAGCGATATTGACGCCCCTGAAGCCCGGTCCAAATTAATACCGGAGTTGAAGTCCGGCAAAAGCTCCAAAGGGATGCCCCGGGCGCAAACCTGCAGGTACTCTGGAAACCAGGTAGGTCTCGTCCAGCAGGTTGATGATATTGGCCGTAAAGCTCAGGTGTTTTCCCACATGATATTTTCCAGCAAAATCCAGAATGAAATTTGAAGCTACACCTTCTCCATCAGGAATAGGTCCCGTCCCTGCCTGAGTTCGAAAGGCCCCTGTATATCGGGCATTGACATTTAATTCATACCGCTCATGTTCCAGGCTCAGGGTTGCGTTCCATTGGTGTTTTGAGATATAGGGCATTTCATCTCCCGCAGTTACTTCCCCCCACAAGGCATCGTCGCTCCCAAAATCGGTTTGAAATGAGGTATCGGTGTAGGTATATGAAAAAGTAACAGGAAGATTCCATTTGGAATTACCGGAAAGTAAAGTGTAATTGAGAAGGAGTTCGAGCCCTCCTACATTAACCGCTCCCGCGTTAAACTGATCCAGTGTACCCGTACCCCCGGAGGCGGCGAGATCACTCCCCAACAGGTTGCTGTAATCATTAAAAAATCCTACGATTTCCCCGCTAAATTCACCAAGGGAGAAACGGGACCCCAACTCATAATTGATGCTCTCTTCCGGATTTTGGCCTTCTTCACTTCCGGGAGGAGCAAACCCTTTATGCACTCCGCCGAAAAGGGATAGTTTCTCAAAATTGTAGTTAAAACCGATGCCGGGAATAAAAATATCCACTTGATTTTCCCGCTCAGAAAGGTCAGAACCTGTCCTGTCAGGGTCCGAACTGCCGTAGTTGATTCTTCCGAGGGTCATGTTTTCATAGCGTATTCCAGGGGTGAGGGTCAGGTTTCCCGTTTTAAATTTATACATGCTGAAAGCTGCAAAAGCACGGGCATCGCTTATGCGGTTGGCATCTGTTCCGGGGATTCCTTCCCGGGTCAGGCGCATTTGGCTATTGACCATGGCGTAGTCGTCCAGCCACTGAAACCGGTCTTCATCGTCATAATGATACCTGAGGCCAACCTCAATATCGTGAAAGGTCTTTTTTCCGACCCAGTGATAGTCGAGTTTGGTTTGGATACCCGTGGAGAGGTATTCCCGGTTGTTGTTTTTTAAAGACAGGGCGTCCGCAGGGCTGTCAGCGGCCCCGCTGACCACTTGATAGTAGGGGGCAAAAGTGTCCGGATCTTCCAGTATATCTGAAATGCTTTCCCTATTCCCGTTCAGGGTCAGGTAATCGAGCTTATACCAGTTCCGCTTAAAATCGTTCCTGTAGGCCACGGTGCTGATCCTGAAATTTTCGCTAAAATCCAGGGTATGGGTCAGGGTAAACTGCAAGTGCTCAGTGGTCATCAGGTCTTCCTGGGATCCGGCATAACGCCGGAAAGGTTCCGCCTCAAAATCTTCCTGGGTTAGTCCCAGATACGTTTCCTCTGAGTCTTCATCTGCATACTGAAACTTCAGTTCCAGGGCCTGACCGACTGCAGCTTCAGGATTGGTATTTACGCGAATTTTTGCGACGAGGTCATTTTTGTTAAACCCGGTATCCCCGCCCCCATCGAGATTTTTAAAACCGTCCGAACTGTAGTTGAGGTATTCAAGGGCATACCCGAAATTCCTCCGACTGTCCCCGAATTGAGCGTGCAGGCGGGCGCTTTGAAAACTCCCGTAGCTCGTGTTTAGAAATGCCCCGAAGGAATCCGGAACTTCTGTGCTGAGCATATTTATGGCTCCTCCCGTTGTATACGGCCCGTATTGTACCTGGCTGCTTCCCTTTAATACCTCCACCGCCTGCATTCGGGCTATAGTGGGAAAATAATAGGCCGCAGGGGCACTATACGGTGCGGGAGCAATCAGGACTCCGTCTTCCATGAGGGTGATTTTAGCACTGCGTTCGGGGGAGGTGCCCCTGAGGCTGATATTCGGCCGCAGGCCAAAACCATCCTCCTCAACAATGTTGACCCCGGGCACCCCACGAAGGACACGGCTGACATCGGTATAGTTGAATTTCGCAATCTCTTCCGGAGAAATATAATAAGACGATCCCGTGCGATTACGGGCGACGAATTTGCTTCCGAAAATAACCCTGGCTTCGAGTACCACCTCATTCAGGATAACGGGGGTGCCCAAAGCAGTGGTGTCCGGTTGTTGCGAAAAAAGGAGGGAGGACAGTAGGGCAAAGAGGATGCTGAGGTTGGTTTTCATGGGGTTGTATTATTTATAATAAATCTTAATAAAGATAGTGCAAATATAAAATCCAGCCATAGATCACCAAATGAAATCCTGTTAAATCTGTACGATTTTTGATCACTTATACTGAGGTTCGCAGTGTCGCTTGTACAATTCGGTTTCCTTCTTTGAAAAGTAGTATCTTTGCATGCAATTAATCCTTAATTGCTATGGAAGCTCACCGCGCCAAAATTCTGGGAGAAGGCCTCACCTACGACGACGTTCTTCTGGTCCCCAATTACTCCGAAGTACTCCCCCGAGAAGTAGATATCCGAACCCAGTTTACCAGGAATATCCAAATCAATATCCCTATAGTTTCTGCGGCTATGGATACCGTTACCGAATCCCGAATGGCTATTGCCATGGCACGGGAAGGTGGGATTGGTGTTTTGCATAAAAACATGAGTATTGAAGGTCAGGCCCTGAAGGTCCGCAAAGTGAAGCGGGCTGAGAGTGGGATGATCCTCGATCCTGTTACGCTGCCTTTGGATGCTGTGGTTCAGGATGCCAAATCGAGTATGCGAGAACACAGCATTGGCGGCATTCCTATTGTAGATGATATCGGTCGCCTGATCGGGATTGTCACAAACCGGGATCTGCGGTTTGAAAAGAATAACAACAGGCCTATTTCAGAGGTAATGACCTCAGAAAACCTGGTCACTGTAGGGCAGGGAACCTCTCTGGAAGAGGCTGAAGACATCCTGCAGGAAAATAAGATCGAAAAGCTTCCCGTGGTGGATGCGGATTACAAACTCGTCGGGTTAATTACCTTCAGAGATATTACCAAACTCACCCAAAAGCCCATTGCCAATAAGGATTCCTATGGGCGTTTACGGGTCGCTGCGGCTATCGGCGTTACTGCGGATGCTGTTGAACGCGCGACAGCACTGGTCGGTGCCGGGGTGGATGCCATAGTGATTGACACGGCCCATGGCCATACGCGTGGGGTGGTCCAAATTCTAAAGGATGTCAAAAAAGCTTTTCCGGATCTCGATGTGATTGTCGGGAATATAGCCACGGCTGAGGCAGCGCGCTATCTTGTAGATGCGGGCGCAGATGCGGTGAAGGTAGGTATTGGTCCCGGGTCTATTTGTACCACTCGGGTTGTTGCAGGAGTGGGCTTTCCTCAATTTTCGGCCGTGCTGGAAGTGGCTGAGGCCATTAAAGGCAGTGGGGTCCCTGTTATCGCCGATGGAGGGATTCGCTATACCGGAGATATCCCCAAAGCCATCGCTGCCGGGGCGGACACAGTAATGCTCGGTTCTTTGTTGGCCGGTACTAAAGAATCCCCAGGGGAGACAATCATTTACGAAGGACGAAAATTCAAATCCTATAGAGGTATGGGATCTGTAGAAGCGATGAAGCATGGCTCGAAAGACCGGTATTTCCAGGATGTTGAAGACGATATTAAGAAGCTGGTCCCTGAAGGGATCGTCGGAAGGGTGCCGTATAAAGGAGATCTTTTTGAAAGTATTCACCAGTTTGTCGGAGGGCTGCGTGCCGGGATGGGTTACTGTGGGGCAGGCGATGTACGGACCCTTCAGAAAACGGGCAGGTTTATTAAAATCACAGCCAGTGGAATTCACGAAAGCCACCCTCACGATGTCACCATTACCAAAGAATCGCCCAACTACAGCAGGTGATGAAATGCCATGGAGTTTCGTCTATTGGCGGAAGTTTCTTAAGTCATGAGGTTATCGGCCTTCAACCGTATAGGCCTCCCAGTCCTTTTGTTTGTATATATCCTCCCCGAAATATCTGGCTATTTTTAGGAAATCTACGGGTTTCTGATACCCGGGTACCGGCGTGAGCATTCTCAGGTCTTCATCGAGGAATACCACCGTTGGGTAACTGAGTTGCCCTTGTAAAAGAGCCGCTGCCAGTTGGTGATACCCCCGGCGCCCGGAGGGCACATACGCATAGGTCTTTCCGCCGTATTCTATGGGGTCTTTCTGTTCGGCATCTAATTTGACCATGTAGAAATTCTCCCGCATATAGGCAGCTACTTCCGGGTTCTGAAAGGTGTCTTCATCCATTCTCTTGCACCACCCGCACCAATCGGTGTAAACATCGATAAAGATTTTCTTTTGCCCGCCTTCTGCAGCGACTTTTTGTACGGCTTCTTCCCAGGACAGCCAGGAAACCTCCTGGGCCTGTGTTCCATAAGATGTCATAAAGAACACACAGGGCAGAAAAATAAAATACAGAGTCTTCTTCATGGCATTATTCATAGTGCTTGAGCGCGTTTAAGACCTAACGTACAAAACGCCCTTTTATTTTATGTTTACCGCGCTTTCCAAGCCTTCAAACAGACCTGCTGGATCTACCTGGTTCCGGGTGATATCCTCAAAGGTTTCACGCTCCCGAATTAAATGGGCTTTACCCTGGTGCCACAGGACCTCAGCGGGCCGATATCTGGAATTGTAATTGCTGGCCATTGTGAAGCAATAAGCCCCTGCATTTTTAAAGCAGAGGATATCCCCTTCTGATATCTCATTGATCCTCCGGTTATTCCCAAAGGTGTCCGTCTCACAAATATACCCCACTACAGAATAATACCGCTCTTTCCCCTGAGGATTTGAAATGTTTATGATTTCATGGGAGGCCCCGTATAACATGGGTCTTATCAGGTGGTTGAACCCGGAATCAATTCCTGCAAAAACGGTTGATGTCGTTTGTTTAACCACATTGACGCGTGCCAGGAAATACCCGGCCTGACTGACCAGAAATTTCCCAGGTTCAAAAGCCAGAACCAGGTCTTTCCCGTATTCCTGGCAGAAGTTATTAAACCGGTTCCCCAGTTTTATTCCCAGTTCCTCTACATTGGTCTGTATATCTCCTTCCCGATAGGGTACCTTAAATCCGCTGCCGAAATCAATAAAGTCAAGATCTTTGAAATTCTTAGCGGTTTCGAAGAGAATCTCCGAGGCGTAGAGGAAAACCTCGATGTCCAGAATATCGCTCCCGGTATGCATATGAATCCCATTGATCTTCATGCCGGTCAGTTCCACGATCCGCAACAAATGGGGAATCTGGTGGATGCTAATCCCGAATTTGGAATCGATATGGCCAACGGATATATTGGAATGTCCCCCGGCCATAACATGGGGATTGATCCGGATACAAACCGGAACCTGCGGATGCCGCGATCCGAATTGCTCCAGCACCGAAAGGTTGTCTATGTTTATTTGTACGCCCAGAGCGGCGGCTTCTTCGAGCTCACTCAGAGATACGCCATTAGGGGTGTAAATGATTTCTTCCGGGGAAAAACCCGCGAGTAACCCGAGTTGTACTTCCTGAATAGACACCGTGTCCAGGCCGCTACCCAGATGTTTCATGAATCTGAGGATACTCACATTGGATAGGGCTTTCGCCGCATAGTTGAGTTTCAGGCGCGGGACGGACTCAAAGGCCCTGGTGAGCCTTTCAAATTGAGATTGAATGGTCGCCGAGTCATAGAGGTAGAGAGGAGCTCCAAAATCGGCTACCACCTGGTTTAAAATAGTTGTATCCACGTCGTATAGGGCTTTCGGCAAATCTAGGGTACTTTTTGGGGATCCGCAAAAAGGATTGACCTTAAAAGCCGGGGAGATCTCAAAATTGAATCGTCAATATTTCACTTGGTAAAATGTTGTTGGGGTTGTACCTTTAAAAGGACTTATGAGAATACCATTATTTCCATTACAATCCGTTTTTTTTCCAGGAGAAACCGTGCCCCTGCACATATTTGAAGAGCGCTATAAAGCCTTGATTCAGGATTGCAAAGATGAAGCGATCACCTTTGGCATTCCCGTATTTATAGACAATATTGTGGCTTATGGAACGGAAGTTCAACTCAAGGAAATTGTGAATACATACCCTGATGGGGCTATGGACGTGGTCTGTGTGGCCCGGCAGGTTTTTAAGGTGGTTACCTTTGACCCTCAATTGGATGATAAATTATATCCGGGAGGCGTCGTGGCTTTTCTGGACCCCTTACAAGATAGTGATCCGGAATTGGTACAAAGGGTCTTGGAGGCCTGTAAGGAGTTATACCGGTTGATGGAGCTGCCCTTTGGTCCCATTAAGCTGGAAGTGTTTAACAGCTTTACGCTCGCTCATAAGATGGGTTTATCTTTTCAGCAGGAATACCAGTTGTTGCAATTAGCCAGTGAAAAAGTGCGGCTGCAATTTCTATTCGACCACCTGGAACAGACCATTAAAGTGCTCGGTGAGCTGAACCGAACCCGCGAACGCATCGAGTTGAACGGCCATTTTCGGAATTTTGATCCGCTGGACTTTAAAGACTACTCCCTTGAGTAATCCGTTTTTATTTCCATTAGGGGATGTCCACCCGGTTTCCTATTTTTGCACCCAACAGCTGATAATACAAGAATGAATCTACACGAATATCAGGGTAAGGAAATACTTGCCAGTTTCGGAGTCCGCGTACAGCGCGGCATAGTCGCGCACAACGCTAAAGAGGCCGTTGATGCCGCTAAAACTTTAACACAGGAGACCGGGACGAGCTGGCATGTGATCAAAGCTCAGGTTCATGCGGGAGGCCGCGGGAAAGGTGGAGGGGTAAAGCTCGCCAAAAAACTCTCAGAAGTTGAGGAGCTTGCCGGTCGGATCATCGGGATGAATCTGGTGACTCCCCAGACTTCTGCTGCAGGTAAAAAAGTACATCAGGTTTTGGTGGCGGAAGATGTATATTATCCGGGCCCCAGTGAGACCAGTGAATATTATATGTCTGTTTTGCTCAATCGTGCGACGTCGCGGACAATGATTATGTATTCGCCCGAAGGTGGCATGGACATTGAAGCGGTTGCGGAAAAAACCCCGCATCTGATTTTTACAGAAGAAATAGATCCGGCTGTTGGTCTACTGCCGTTTCAGGCAAGGCGCATTGCATTTAATTTAGGGCTCTCGGGGACTGCTTTTAAGGAGATGACCCGTTTTGTTATGTCCCTTTACAAAGCCTACGAGGAGAGTGATGCCAGTCTTTTTGAAATCAATCCGGTGCTCAAGACTTCTGATGATAAGATTATGGCGGTGGACGCGAAAGTGACCATTGACGATAATGCCCTTTACCGAAGGAAGCAATACGCAGAGATGCGCGACTTACGGGAGGAGAATTCCATTGAAGTGGAAGCTCGTTCCGTAGGATTGAATTACGTAGATCTCGACGGGAATGTAGGATGTATGGTCAATGGAGCCGGACTGGCCATGGCTACTATGGATCTTATTAAAATGGCTGGTGGTGAGCCTGCCAACTTTCTGGATGTTGGTGGAACTGCCGATGCCAAAAGGGTAGAGGAAGCCTTTAGGATTATACTTAAAGATCCCAATGTCAAAGCCATCCTAATTAATATTTTCGGAGGAATTGTGCGTTGCGACCGGGTAGCCCAGGGGGTTGTAGATGCGTATAAAAACATGGGAGATTCCATAAAAGTTCCAATTATTGTCCGGCTGCAGGGAACCAATGCGGAACTCGCCAAAGAGATTCTGGATAATTCAGGGTTGGCCGTTCATTCTGCGGTCCAGTTTCAGGAAGCCGCCGACAAGGTTAAGGCAGTGTTATCCTGAGAACCTTTCAACTAAAATATTAAAGGTTATGCCACGCCGGCATAACCTTTTTTTATTGGTAACAGCACCAATATTCGCCCAGTGTTGTCCTTTGGTTAAACCATCTCCCCGTCCTTGTACAGCAGAATAAACCACACGTAATTTGTAGTGTCAGAAAGGATATGGAATTCGTGTTTTCAAAGAACTTTCTCGTAGGGAATACGAATCCAGAGCTCAACCCGGGATTATGATAAATGGACTAAAATCTTTAAATAAGTGTTAAAAAGACAAAACTTTTGTAACAATACAGAGAATACAATCGTCTATTAACCTAAACAACTATATTATTCATCAATCATCAAACAATCATCATCATGAAAAAAATTAGTTTATTACTCGTGGCAGCGGCGCTGCTGATTTCCGGAAATGTCATGGCTACTGAAGGCGACCCTGGTACGTCCACAGATCCAGAGTCAAAGATTTGTACCCAGATCGGGGATTTACTGGATAATAACAGCTTTGAACTCCAGGAGGACGGAGACCTTACGGCCTTTGTGCGTTTTACCGTTAACGACGATCACGAAATCGTCGTACTTTCCGTAGATACGGATAATGACCGTCTGGAGGGATTTGTTAAGGCGCGCCTGAATTACAACAAAGTGGCCGATCAGAATGTCAAAGAGGGTAGGATTTATTACGTGCCCATTCGAATCAGGGCCTGATACCCGGTATTAAATTTAAAGTAAAACCCGATGTGCACCATCGGGTTTTCTTTATTTACTGAATTTTAGGGATTTGAAGTGCTTTATTCGGGGTCGCTTTCATACGAAAAAGTGAAAAACATAGTTTATGTAGTAGCGTCATACCAAAATAACGGGCAATGAGCAGTTATGAAGAAAAACTCAGTATTCTGTCGGAGATGATCTCCCTGGCCCGCGCGGACAAGGCCGTCAAGGATAGCGAGTTTGAGTTTTTATGGGGTGTGGCAGATCAGCTGGGGGTTCACAGGGATGATTTTGAGTCGCTCTTCGATTCACCTGCCCCGAATATTATACCCAAAACCCTGCTGAGTCGGATTATTCAATTCCATCGCCTGGTACTCTTAATTAATGTAGATCGGCAGCAGACGTTTAAAGAGATCGATAAACTTCACAATATTGGACTGCGGCTGGGCCTACCTCCATCGGCCATAGATCAGGTGCTCGTGCTGATGCATCAGTACCCCGACAACATTATTCCTCCGGAAACGCTCATAGGCATCTTTAAAGCCCATTATAACTGATCCCTTATTTGAATTGTATATCCCGCACACTGTCATATAGACAGTGTTTTTTTATGTTTACAAGTCAAAACGGCAGTAATTTCCCTTCGGCACATCGTTTGCTTTCTAAAAGATGATTCAGAGAATGAATTGTTTAACATAAACACAAACATCATGAGTTTAATAAGAAGAAACACAGAATTGTTACCCGGCCTTTGGAACGACGTATTTACCCCCGACTGGTTCGGTGGCGTGGATTCGACTAAATCAAATCTGCCTGCGGTGAACATCCTGGAGGGTGAAACAGATTTTACTCTGGAACTCGCGGTCCCGGGACAAAAAAAGGAAGATTTTAATGTGGAGTTGGACAACGATGTCCTTACAATTTCCATGGAAACTCAATCTGAAGTGGATGAAAAGCAGGCTGAGTATACCCGACGGGAATTCCGATATACCTCTTTTAAGCGTGCTTTTACCCTCCCTGAAAGTGTCAATCAGGAGGCAATTAAAGCCGATTATAAGGATGGTATACTGAGCTTTACCCTTCCCAAAAAGGAAGAAGCGCTTCCCAGGGCCAAGCGCCTGATAGAAATTGGGAAGTAACAAAATTATTTGGCCCGAATGACGGGCCTCATAATGGTTGGTTTGTTTAGTTGGTTGGTTAGGAAAGCGCCCTGTTCTCATTCAGGGCGCTTTTTTTATCCTGTAGTTTCCTGGAGACTTTTAATTTCATCCCTCAATTGAGCCGCCATCATAAAGTCGAGTTCTTTGGCCGCTTTTTCCATCGCACTTCGTTTATTCCGTATCAGTTTATCGCGTTGTTCCGGAGTCAGATAGGCTGGATCCGGTTCCTGAGCGTCCCGTTCTTTCTTTTCAAAATGGAATGTTGAAACGGAGTTACGGGCCAGGGCACTATCCAGACTTTTAACCAATGCTTTTGGGGTTATGCCGTGTTTTATATTGTAGGCCTGTTGTTTTTCCCTTCGATAATTGGTCTGGTCAATCGTCTTCTGCATGCTATCTGTAATTTTGTCGGCATACATAATGGCCTTACCGCTGAGATGGCGGGCAGCCCGTCCAACAGTCTGGGTCAGGGATCGGTTACTCCGCAAAAAACCTTCCTTGTCGGCATCGATAATGGCGACCAGTGAGACTTCCGGCAGATCCAATCCTTCTCTGAGCAGGTTAACTCCAACCAGGACATCAAAGATGCCTTTTCTTAAATCCTGCATAATCTCTACACGTTCCAGAGTATCCACATCGCTATGGATATATCGGCAACGCACATTGATACGGGTCAGATATTTTGTGAGTTCTTCGGCCATACGTTTGGTCAGGGTAGTGACTAGTGTTCGCTCGTCCAGTTGCACGCGCTGCTGGATCTCCTCCACCAGATCATCGATCTGATTTTTGCTTGGGCGTACCTCGATAACAGGATCCAGCAATCCCGTGGGGCGTATGACCTGTTCTACAAAGACCCCACCGCTCTTTTGCATTTCATAGTCCGCCGGGGTCGCACTGACATAAATAACCTGATTCTGGAGGGCTTCAAACTCTTCAAATTTCAGTGGGCGGTTATCCATGGCGGCCGGCAGTCGAAAACCAAAGTCGACCAGGTTTTCCTTTCGCGACCGGTCCCCTCCATACATGGCATGCACCTGGGGGATGGTCACATGGCTTTCATCGACAACCATCAGATAGTCCTCCGGAAAATAGTCCAGTAAGCAAAACGGACGGGTTCCCGGTTCCCGCCCGTCCAGATACCGCGAATAATTTTCAATTCCCGAACAGTAGCCGAGCTCCCGGATCATTTCCAGATCAAAATTTGTGCGTTCTTCCAGGCGCTTTGCCTCCAGGGGTTTCCCGATTTCCCTGAAAAAATCAATTTGTTTTGTAAGGTCGTCCTGAATCTGATGTATCGCATTTTGAAGAATGTCAGGGGAGGTGACAAACATATTGGCCGGATAGATCGCCAGGGTATCATACTGCTCCAAAACGGTATTGTTGTGGGGGTCAAAAGACTCCATTTCTTCAATCTCATCCCCGAAAAAATGAATCCGGTAGGCGTGATCGGCATAACTTGGGAAGATATCCACTACATCTCCTTTAACCCGGAAATTCCCGTTTCGAAAATCTGCTGTTGTCCGGGAGTAAAGGCTCTGTACCAACTGATGCAATAATTTGGTGCGGGCCAGGACCTGATCCCGCTCCAGGCGGATTACATTTTTTTTGAATTCCAGTGGATTGCCTATGCCGTATAAACAAGAAACGGAAGCGACTACCAAAACGTCCCTTCTCCCGGATAACAGGGACGAGGTGGCGCTCAGACGGAGTTTCTCGATATCCTCGTTAATGGATAAGTCTTTTTCGATATACAGGCCCGTGGTCGGAATATAAGCTTCGGGTTGATAGTAGTCGTAATAGGACACAAAATACTCCACGGCATTGTTGGGGAAAAACATTTTGAATTCCGAATACAATTGCGCTGCCAGCGTTTTGTTATGTGCCAGGACCAGGGTAGGGCGCTGCACTTCGGCCACCGTATTGGCGATGGTAAAGGTCTTCCCGGAACCCGTGACGCCCAAAAGGGTCTGATAGGGTTCCCCTGCTCTAATTCCCTCTTTTAACTGGGTGATGGCCTGTGGCTGATCTCCGGTGGGTGAAAAGTCAGATACAACTTCAAATTTCATATTTCAAAAATACAAAACCCTCCTTCACGGTGCGGGCTGCGACCGGGATATTCCTAACGTTTGAGGCTGAAGTGCCCTTGCAGGACCTGGTTGTTATCATTTACCGCGCGAAACCAGTAATCGGATGCCGGCAGGGGCCGGCCGTTAAAAGTGCCATTCCATCCCTGCTGCGAACGGGGATCGATCTGGACGAGTAATTTTCCATACCGGTCAAAGATGTGCAGTTCCCGGATAGGATTCAGGCCCGATGCAGGGGGGATAAATTGCCAGGTATCATTGATCCCATCTCCGTTCGGGGTGAAGAACTTTGGGAAGCCATCCAGGGTCAGATCGGGTTCTACCAGTTCATCTGCGATACCACATCCGTTTTTGTCCCGGACAAACACCCTGTAGTTGTCAATAGGCAGGTTCGTAAAACGGTTGCTTTCCTGGTACGGGCCCGCTTCATCCAGGGCGTATTCATAATCCCCAAGGCCGCTTGCAAATATTTCAATGCTGATAACCCCGGCCCCAAGCTGTACATCCGTGCGGTCGATTACAGGGGGTCCTGAGAGGGAGACGTTGAAGATTTGTTCGCTCCGGCATTCAAAATCTCCATCTGCCCCTGAGATGTTGTTGTAGATTTCCAGGCGGTATTCTCCGGGCCCCGGAATCTCAAATTCCGGTCCTTGGCCTAATTCCTCCTCCCGACCGAAAGGGGGGACGCTATACCAGCGATACCCATCGGCTTCATCCTCTGCGCGTACCGTAGAGTCTCCATCCCCACAGATTCCAACGGTTGAGGGAAAATTGAGTTCCGGATTATTATCGATAAGATTCCCTTCGGAGTCGAAAAACGGTCCACACCCCAGGATGGTGGAAAAATTCGTTTGAGGACAATCCAGGGCATTCCCGGCAATATTAAAGGGGACTATGCGGACATAGTACACGCGGTTCGGTTCAAAAGCAATAACGTCTGTCTCTGTCACATTGCCCAAATTGGCATTGTCCAAAATATCGTTGTTAAAGGGAGAGGTCCCTATGGACACCCTATAGCCGTCGGCTCCGGGTACGGCGGACCACTGTAGAAAAGGAGAAAGGGGCACATTGCCTTCACCATCCGATGGGCTGAAGAGCTCGGTACACCCGGGCAGGGGGGTGTCCTCACCTGTTGTGAAGCTAAATTCGTCACACCCGCTGGCCTGTCCGTTTTCATTTTCGGGTATGATCCGGACAAAGTATTGCGTCTCCGGATCCAGGTCTCCGGGTGGGTCAAAACTCAGAAGGTCATTCACAATTTCATCGTTGACGATATCCGAACCCCCTGAACTCGTCCCTATCGATACCCTGTACCGGGTAGCTGTAGGACTGCAATCCCATCGAATATCCGTTTGGACAGGCACATTTTCAGCACCGTCCGCCGGATTCGCAAGGAAGGTACACTGGGGAGGCGTAGTCACATCTTCTGTGGTAAAACTATACGAGTCGCAGTCAATAGGGGGTTGGTTCAGGAAAAAAAGAGAAATCCTGACATAAATCACGGTGTCTTCCGGCAGGCTGCATTCCGGGGTCCACGAAGCCTGTGCCCCTGTAGCAGTTCTGCCCAGAATATCGATGCCTCCGGGGGTCGTACCAAGGGAAATCTGGTATCCCGTAACCCCTATGACTTCTTCCCAGCTAATGGTGGAGGTGACTGAAACCCCTGTCTCCCCGGGAAGGGGGGAAACCGGATCGGGACACTCCTGCCCATGGAGGCACAGCCCCCAAAAGAGCACTAATAACCCGGTTATTTTTTTGAACACTTCCATTTCGAGGGAAGGGGAAATTACGAATTAATCGATAAACTCCCGGGCAGTTCAGGGTGAAACCGCAGTTTTAACGGTATACGGGTTCCAGCAGGGAAATATTAGGCCAAAGCCGCAATGTTCTATAAATCGCGCTTGCGCAGCAGGGCGTAAGAGAGGTAAATAAAGAGGGCAGTCCAGAGCAATACGAGGAGAATTTCGTACCAGTGCACGTGGTAGTTCAATTCGATTTGCTCCCCGATCTGGTCCGCCACAGATTGCACGGCGTTGAGGCGGGAAAAAGGTTCTTTAATCAGGTTCGCCATCGACTCCAGGGGCAGGAAGGATTTAATGACCTTGGCCGTTTCCCAGGATACGAGTTTCCACCCGAGCAGCCCGAAAATGACCTGTTCCGCTATGGCCCAGATAATCAGGAACCCAAGGGCAAAGGCAGAGCGCTTGACCAGGATACCCAAAAATAGGCAGAAGCTGAAAAACCCGACGAGTTTCACAAAAAAAGCAAGGAGGAACTCCAGGTCTGAAAAGACGATGGACAGTTCGGTATAATCGGAATACATCGCCCCCAGGATGAGTGATACAAAGAATACGAAAACTGTGGAAATACCTGCGAAAACCAGTACGGTAAGGAATTTTGAGGCAATAAACTCTTTTTTGGAGAGACCGTCGATCAGGTTTTGTTTAATCGTTTTATTGGTGTATTCATTGGACATCATGGAGACGATCACAATAGCGAGAAACAGCTTAAAACCGGCTGCGACAAACGTATTGAAGTGCCAGATATATGGGAAATTAAAAATTCCCTGATCGGCCAGATGGAACTCTATGGGTCCGATATCGAATTTAATGGCCGCAATAAGGGCAATGGAAGTCAGCAGCACAAAATAGGCGATAATGAGGAATCGGCTGGAGCGGCTGTTCCAGAGTTTGATGTATTCTATTTGCAGGAGTCGTTTCATGCGCGGGTCTGAGGGCTGGTTTAGGTATTCTGGTTATTGGTGAGGGTGAGGAACTGTTGCTCCAGACTCTCTTTGCGTTTAACCAGGTGGGTAAGGGCGATTTGCTCGTCAAAGCATCGGCGATTCAGGGTGTCGGCATCCAGGGGCGTATTCAGGTATCCGATGAACATATCGTTCTCCTGATCGATTCGCGTAAACTCCTCACTGCGGTCTAATACTTTTTTAAGGGCTTCCATATCCGTGGCCCGAAGTTCAAAAAACCCGTGGCTTGCCAGCATACCGTCTACCGTGCCATCATACAGGTTTTCCCCTTTCCTGAGAATGACCACATGAGAACAAACCTTCTCCACTTCATCCAGCAAGTGTGAGGCCAGCAAGATGGTGGTGCCCTCTGAGGCTATTTTTTTAATCAGCTCCCGGATCTGATGAATACCCTGCGGGTCCAGGCCATTGGTAGGCTCATCCAGAATGAGTATTTCAGGGTTGTTGAGCAGGGCGGAGGCAATCGCCAGGCGTTGCTTCATTCCCAGGGAAAAGGTCTTGAATTTACTATCTTTACGTTCCCACAGGCCGACCATGGTCAGCTTTTCTTCGATTCGGGAATTGGGTACTTCCTTGATTTTACAAACCAGTTTCAGATTCTCCACCGCCGTCATATACGGATAGAAATTGGGTCGCTCAATGATTGCACCTACTTTTTTAAGCGCCTCATGGGTGGAGGTGGCGCCATCAAACCAGCTAAAAGAGCCGGAAGTGGCGTTGACGACATTCAACACGATACCCAGAGTGGTTGATTTTCCGCTCCCGTTGGGCCCGAGGATTCCGTAGACATTCCCTTTTTCTATGGTAAATGACAGGTTTTTAACGGCCGTGAGATGTCCGAATTTTTTGGTCAGGTTGGTGACAGTAAGGATTGTTTGCAAATGGTTGTTTTATCAGACAGTTTCTATACTTGACGAGATAATCCGTAATTTGTTACATTCAATACCTAAAACTAGTGCATGTCTCAGGATCCTGTCATCTCAAAAAAGAAACCGGCCTTCCCGGTGAGTCCTGATCTGGACGCCTATCTGGATACGTATAATCGAAAGATTGAAATCCCGATTTTCTATGAAGATCTTTTGCGCTTTTCAGGATCCGTTGTGGTCTATGATACCAAAGGGGAGGATTCCCTCTGGGTTCGTGTGTTTTATTCGGATTCCGAGCGACAGGAGATCGACCACAGCCTGAAACGGGTATACTCCATCCTGCATTCTGATGGAAGCGATCATATTTTCGAGTTTCTGAATGTGGACGCTGTTGATTTTTGCACTTTTGGAAACTCAAAGCCTTTCCGCATTCGGATCCGGAATATTCTCAATGACAATTTCACCTATTTCTACGTCAAAAAAACGGATGCTTCCCGGATTTACGGATTGGAACTCGAACATATGCTTTCCCCATACAACCTCAATTTTCTGGTGTATAAGGATACCCTGATTGAGGAGCATATACCCGGTATTCCCGGCGATGTCTTTATGAAAGAAATGCTGCCTACCTGTACAGAATCTGAGAAATCACAACTGGCCAAAGAATTCGTGAAGTTCAATGAGCGTTGTCTGATCCGTTTGCTCGGGGATATGCGTTCTTATAATTACGTAATCGTACCCGTACACGATTTTGATCATGTCGTTTATAAGATTCGGGCTATTGATTTTGACCAGCAGTTCTACGAAGGTAAACTCGCCATTTACAGACCTCAGTTTTTTAAGGAGAACCGGATCATGGTTGAGTTGGTGCGGAAGAAATTGCTCAGGGGTTCGGTGGACCAATACAAGGTAGAAGAGCGCTCATTTGTGGCGAAACGAATTCTGAGTTCGGGCAATCGCATTAAAAGACTGGTCGAAATCGCCAAAAAGGATACCCTCTCAAAGCCCGAACATATCGATCGGCTCAAAGGGGAGATCTATGCACTGACCCTCGATATTCATTTTAAAAAATGCACCCAAATGGGGGAAATCCTCGCATGGGCTTTGGATTTTGTACGTCGGAATTACGAGGACGTGAGTATGAAGCAAATAATAGAGAAGCGAATTGATCTTTGAGCCCTTTGTTTACCGCTATTTTCCCTGTATCGGGATCAGGGTAATCTCTTTTTGGAAATGCGATTCGCTCAGCACAGCAGTGCCGATAAATTGAAGAATTTCGTCCAGGCGCTCACTCATAGCGGAAACGGCGATACTATGACGCGCCTCGCGTTCACTAACCAGAAAAAAGGGATATCCTTCTTTTAAAAAGTGTTTTGCCAGGACGGCAGATCCAAATAAACCTTTGTTCAGTAATCGCCTTTTGGAATAGGGTACTGTTTTATCGTCTGTGCCATGAAAGAAAAGCGTGGGACTGGGAGGGTTTGGATATCGGGGTTTTCCAGTCGTGCTGAAAATAGCCCCGGCAAATGCGATGACCCCGGCGTACCTGAAATTATCGGGAAGAATCTCACTTAATTCATTGGTATTTTTCAGGTACCAGTCGGCCTGAAGGCTGGTAATCGCCCCTGCACTGGATCCGGACACGATAAAACTACTCGGCGCAAGCCCGAGTGCCTCCGATTCTGAGAGTAGAAATGCGGTGGCCTCGTATAAATCGGCAACCGCCATATCAATAGCTGTTCCCAGTGGTTTGGTGTTAAATATACCCACCTCGTCATAAATACCGGCTAACCCGAGTCGGTAATCGATGGAAGCTACCTTAAGCCCCCTGTTTACCAGATTTTTAAAATAGGAATGGTAGGCGCGCTCATCCCGACTGCCTACGGCAAACCCACCTCCAAAGACAAAGATTACGCACGGCCGCACGGCCGTATCGCCTATTTTCTGGTAAAAGTCCAGGTAGAGCGTCGAGTCGCGTTCCGCAAAAGCCAGGGTGCGTTTTTCAATATTTTCAGTCTCAAAGGTATCTGTTTGTGCCATCCCCGGAAGGGAAAACAAAAGCGGGAAAGCGATAAAAAGAGAGTATAGACGCATTGGTTTAAGTATCTGGCAATACAAGGTGGAACCTTCTCCGGATAAGCCCCAACAGCCCAAATTCAAAGGCGAATTATGATTTTTGTTCCTGATTGAAGTACACGAGGTAGTAATACATACCACGCTCTTCATCCCATCCCTTTTCCACGAATTTTTCGGCAGATTCCGGATTGATAAAATTCAATTTAATCTGTATATGAGTATCGAGGTTAATGACGTTTTTGATCTTTTTACGGCTGTCAGAAACGGCCTTGTCAGCAATTTGAAACGTTGAAACATCCTCTATACTGTATTTCGGGCCTCTTTCGCTTTTATAGTGTTTAAACTCCGGGATAAGTTCCGGGTTGTCCATAACCTCGTTGAGAAATCGACTTTCCTCAAAGGTGTCGTTTTTCGCAAAATGGTTCACCGCGCGATTGACAAAAAGAACTTCCTGCTGTTTGTCTTCTGCCGGCAATACCACGTCTTTGGCAAAATTCTGGCAGAACTTCAGGTAGTTTTTTGTGTAGAAATTCTCGTCGGTCAGAGGCTCAAGTCCCAAAAATTCTTCCACCCAATATTTTGCATCATACCTGTTGCTGTCGATAGAGAGGATTTTATACCCCTGATCAGCCTCCTTATTAAAGATCAGGCAGCCTTTGTCTAACCGCATGAGATTTACCCCCTGTTTTATCAACATATCGAGGTTTCCTGCATTTTCCTGGAATTGCAGGAAGTCCTGCTTGACTTCACTTTTAAATATCCCCAAAGCATCGACTCGTTCATTGTCTAAAAGGACATCCGTCATGTGGACGACATAACACTCTCCGTTTTTTATATGGGGGTGGTTGGATTTCTCGAATAAGTGAGATGCGATATCCCGGGAGACGTGGTGAAGTTGATCCGGGGAATTGAATACTTTTTGAGCCGCTTCCCAAATGGGATGAAACTCTAATCCGGCTTCATGGTCAAAACGAAAATAATTCTCTTCTTTTTCCCGAAACGGTTTGAAGAAATACTCCTTGAGCAGCCCATTGATCTCATCATTTAAGGGAAAAGTCGATTCGGACAGAAAAAGGGGTTCTCCCCGATGCTTATTTCCCACCCGGTGTACGGAAATGGATTCGAGCTGCGTGGCGTATAGGTTGATCATGGGGCGTCCTTAAAGGTGTATTTATTATTGAAGTTAATTCCAGTTTTCGTCAAAATCTAAATCGTCATAGCTGCCAAAAGGTTCTTCGGTTTCCGGGCCTGGATCTGCTTCAAATCGTTTTTCAGGAGGGGAATCCGGCAGTTCACCAAAGCTAAAGAGCAGATTGGGATAACTTCGTCCCTCTTGAGACTCTTCCTGGTCGGCCAACTCCACAAAAAACGTCCACATGTTTAAGAAATCGTAGACATAGAGCAATTTAGGCGCTCGCTCATCCATCACTTCAGAGAGCCGGGTGTTCTGCATAAGTCGGGCATCGGTGGTCTCTTCGAGGGAAAAGAGCGTAATCTCCATGTCCTGGTTCCAATTTTCATCAGCCGTATAAAATGAAGCCATTTCATTGCCTAAAAATCCAAAAGTCTGGGTGATGATATTGTGTAATTCCTCTAAGCTTATTCCAGAATCCACCTCGAGGTCCCGGAAAACGTCATCCTCGGAGTCGAGGATAACTCGGATTTTATAGATCATAAACATGTGGGGTTACGATTCCGGCAAATTTACGAAGAAATACCCGTTTGGGAGGCGCTTTTCAACTCCATAAATGCATACCATTGAAAACCAAATAAGACTGCGGCCAGAAAAAGATGTGTCGCCTGGCTGCCCCAGGGAAACGCAAAATAATTCATGGCGATCCCCGTAAAGATCAGTCCGAGTAAAACCAGGAGGGAAGCAAGGATTTTGTTGAATCCAAGATGCATGGAATACACCCTGTATGCGGCCCATAGATGCAGCAGTAAGAGAAGTACGGAAAATGACCGGTGCACATAAAAAATGACTTCGGGATTTTGGAGCCAGAAGGCTCTGGCCTCCAACCCCATAACCTTGGCTTGCTGATCTATGTATTGACGCACCTGGGTTCCCATTAAGATTTGCAGCATACTCAATGGGATAACAACCCACCACAGCCGGAAGGTGGTACGGTCATACCGGTATTTATGGGTTTGGGTGTCCGAGCTGTGAACCATCCAAAGAAGCATCCCCACAATCACCAGGGCCATAAACATATGAAGTGTTATTTTGACAGGTTCTAACACGGAATAAACCACGGTAGCGCCCAGCCAGGCCTGGAACCCAATGGCAAGGACACCCAACCATGAAACTATCACCCGGGATTTGTGTGTTTTCCACCACCCGACGGACATCAGGGCGAGCAGGAGCATGGCCAGGCCTGCCAAAGCCCCCAGGAGGCGATTGATGTATTCGATCCAGGTGTGGGTAGCATTGAATACCGCGTAATCATGACGGGTATACGGCGCCCAGTTATCCGGACTGAAATCCGAAGTGCTGGTAAATTTGGATTGCGCTACGAGTAGGGCTTCATCCCGGATAATAACCTGTCCCTCTGTATAGGTTTTCCCGGGCGTCCACAGCAACTCCGATTCTTCTGTGGGTGGAATCAGATACCCAAAGCATCTCGGCCAGTCCGGGCATCCCATACCGCTTCCCGTCATTCGAACGACCGCTCCGGCCAGAATCACCAGATAGACGAGTATTAGAGAAGTCTTTGCCAGGGGGCGGTACCAATGTTTAATCCTTTTCATTATCCTTCCTTATTCGTTTGCGTTGCCTCTACTGAGGGTTTCAGCCCCAATTCAAGACCCTTTTGTATCATAAAGCGATGTGCAGCCTCAGGATCATTTGGTATTTCCCCTTCCAAAATCCCTTCTTTAATGGCATCTTTAATCTTTCCGATTTCCCGGCAAGGCTTCAGATTAAAAGCCGTCATAATTTGCTCCCCGGTGATCGGAGGTTGAAAATTTCGAATCCGGTCGCGTTCTTCAACTTCTTTGATTTTTTTTCGAACTGCCTTAAAATTTCTCAGATACCGTTTTTGTTTTCTGGGGTTTTTAGTAGTAATGTCAGCTTCGCAAAGTGTCATCAGATCCTCGACATCATTACCCGCATCAAAAATAAGGCGCCGTACGGCGGAATCTGTTACATGTTCATCCGAGAGAGAAACCGGGCGCGAACTGAGCCTGACCAATTTCTGTACGTACTTCATGTGTTCGTTAAGAGGCAGCCGGAGTCTTTTAAAAAGGGAATACACCATTTTCGAACCGACGAATTCATGCCCGTGAAAAGTCCAGCCAATTTTAGTGTCAAAGCGTTTGGTCGGGGCTTTTCCAATATCGTGTAGCAGGGCAGCCCAGCGCAGCCAGAGCTTATCGGTGGTCCGGGAAATATTATCCACCACTTCCAGGGTGTGCCAGAAGTTGTCTTTATGCCGTTGGCCTTCGATTTCCTCTATACCTCTCAGCGCTGTTAATTCCGGCAGGATGTACTCAAGGAGTCCGGTATTGTGGAGTAAAGTCAGACCCACAGAGGGCTGGTCAGCAGCCATTATTTTTTGAAGTTCATCCACGATCCGCTCCCGGGAGACGATTCGGATTCGGTCCTTGTTCTTTTCTATTGCCTCTAAAGAGGCTGGGGTAATTTGAAAACCGAGCTGGGTGGCAAATCGTATCGCCCGTATCATTCGAAGCGGATCGTCGGAATAGGTAATACCGGGCTCCAAAGGTGTTCGGATAATTCCATTTTTTAAATCTCCGCGCCCATCAAACGGATCGAGCAATAAAGCGAAAGACTCCGGACGTAAATCCAATGCCATGGCATTGATCGTAAAATCCCGGCGTTTTTGATCTTCTTCCAGGGTTCCATCCTCCACAAGGGGTTTGCGACTATCCTTGCGGTAACTTTCCTTTCGGGCTCCCACAAACTCCAGATGCAGATCGTCCTGCCGAATCATGGCAGTCCCAAAGTTTTTAAAAACCCTGACCTTTGGGCTGCCGGGCAACAACTGGGATACTTTTTCCGCCAAAGCAATTCCACTACCCATGGCGACGACATCGATGTCCTGCTTCGATCCCCGATCCAGAAAATAATCCCGTACATACCCACCGACCACATAAGCTTCCAACTCAAGCTCAGTGGCGGCCTTACTTATGACCTTAAAAATAGGATCGGCCAGGGCTTTTTCGTAACGTCTATTTTCCATAGGTATATCGTGGGAAAGGGCTATCCATATACTGTTGTGCTGATCTATTTCATCGGGACGGGAAAAGCGCCTTTCTTCCGGTGGCAAAGGTACCACATCCGCGATTTCTGATAAAGCATTTGTCCAATTCTGTTGGGGAGGGTTTCGTAAAAGTGCGCAGTTGCAGGATCCTGTCAGTGATGGCCGTTGCGCGATCGTACCCCGGAGTACCTACCCCGGGCTCCGCTTTCAAATGTCGACAGGTTCAGGGAGCGTTAAATAATCACCGATAATTCATTGAGGTATTTCTCGCCTACTTTTTCGCGGATACAGGACCTGACGTTTTATTTAGCAACTAACTGAGTCAGACGGGGATCTTTGAAATACACCTTTAGCCATTGAATTTTTTCGTTGACTTCCAATGGGTGGCTCCAGATTGAGCTTCTTCCCGGTGGAACAGGCATAGTATACTTTTACATAAAAGGCCGGAGAGAGGAATTTGAATTTCTCAATCAGACTGAGAAGAACTTTTTTCAAATCCGTAATTTTACAGGAGTCATTCAAAGATAAGCAACCATACTTTTATACTTTTGCCTTTGTGAAAATCCCATCCGAACAACTTAAAATTTCTGTAATTGTCAGTACGTACAATTCGGAAGCCTGGCTCGAAAAAGTCCTGCTAGGTTTCAATTGCCAGAGCTTCAGAGATTTCGAGGTCATTGTGGCGGATGACGGTTCTGCCTCTCCTACCCGGGAACTCCTGGAGCGGATGCAGGAGGTGGTTTTTTATCCGATCGTTCATGTGTGGCAGGAAGATGATGGTTTTCAGAAATCCCGAATATTGAACAAGGCTGTGGTAGCCTGTAATACGGAGTATATAATTATGACGGATGGGGATTGTATCCCCCGTCAGGATTTTGTAGAAGTACATTATATCAATAAGGAAGAAGGTTATTTTATTTCCGGGGGATATTACATGCTTCCTATGAATATCTCTATACTCATAACTCCTGAGGATATTGAACAACAAAGGTGTTTTGATATTTTTTGGCTGAAAGAAAAGGGAATTCCAAAAACCTTTAAAAATAACAAACTAACCGCCAGAGGGCTGGCGGCGCGATTCCTGAATGCCATCACTCCTACGAATGCGAGTTGGAACGGCCATAATAGCTCGGGATGGAAAAAAGACATCCTCAATGTAAATGGCTTTGATGAACGGATGCAATACGGAGGACAGGATCGTGAATTAGGAGAACGCCTCTTTAATTTTGGGATTAAATCAAAACAACTCCGATACAGTGCAGTGTGTGTACATCTGGACCACAAGCGCGGATACAGAACGCCCGAATCCCTGGAAAAGAATGCCGGGATACGCAAGAAGACAAAACAGGAGAAACGGGTATGGACCTATTACGGCATTACCAGGTAAGTGGTCAGCTTATTTTTAGCTTCCAGTCTTTTCAACTCCCGGTAGCGCTCCAGAACACCCAGGGCATTCAGATAACAGATCGTCACCCCCTTTTTGCCATCCAGGAAACCGAGTCTTAAAATAAAATGGTGGATAAATTTCCATATGGGCTTGATTCCCATCAGCAAATAACTAAATCCCCGCTCTTTGTAAAAATCCTCTTTGGCCTTCAAGCGGCCATAATGCAACATTTTATTTCGGTAATCTGAATAGTCCTTATAACAATAATGAATGAGTTTATGCTCCAGGACTGCGGAACTCCCGCAAACCTCCAGGGTTTCATGCACGAGCTTACAATCCGAGAAACTGGCAGAACTCTTTCGGAAAAGCCTGTAGTTTTTATCGGTTTGCCAGCCACTAAAATGTAACGGGGCTTGTTTAAACATAAATTTCCGGAAACACCAAAAGGCTGCATGGGGTGTACCAGAATCCATCGTTTTAAGGATTTCCTGTTCCAACTCGGGCGTAACCACCTCATCGGCATCCAGAAAAAGAACCCAATCGTGCGTAGCCTTTTGCAGGGCCACGGTTTTTTGTCGGGTAAAATTTTCGAAGGGATGCTGGAAGACCGAGACTTCGGGATCGTTTATCAGGAACTCATAAGTCCCATCAGTACTATAGGAGTCTACCACAATAATCTCATCGGCAAAACGCACCGAATCGATACAGCGTTCGATATACCCCATTTCATTATAGGTAATTATAAGAGCCGTGAGTTTGTTTTTGGTCGCTGGTTGCATGCACTGTGGCTTAATTAAGGCCTTATTATAATAACAAAGAAACGATTAAAAAATTGTAATTGCCAGATTTAACCAAGCCTGACCAAGGGAGTTACAGGCAAGGAAACGATAGGATTCAATTGAAAATCAGACGGATACACTATAGGTTCTAAGCGCCTCATTCAAGGAGGTTTTTTTGTCCGTACTCTCTTTGCGTTTCCCGATAATCAATGCACAGGATACCTGGTATTCCCCGGCGGGAAACTGCTTGGTATAGCTCCCCGGTATGACTACAGATCGCGCTGGAATACGACCTTTGTATTCTACCGGGGTATCACCACTTACATCGATAATTCGCGTAGAGGCCGTGAGGACGACATTCGCTCCCAAAACAGCTTCTTTTTCAACACGCACCCCTTCAACGACTATGGACCGGCTCCCAATAAAGGCATTATCCTCAATGATCACGGGAGAGGCCTGTAAGGGTTCGAGTACCCCTCCTATACCCACACCACCACTTAAGTGCACGTTTTTACCAATTTGCGCACAACTCCCGACGGTGGCCCAGGTATCGACCATAGTTCCTTCATCCACATAAGCCCCGATATTCACATAGCTGGGCATAAGGATGGTGCCGGGGGCGATATAAGCCCCATGCCGTGCCACGGCATGGGGAACCACCCGAATTCCCCGGGCTTCATATCCTTTTTTCAGCGGGATTTTATCGTGGAACTCAAAAATTCCCACTTCCATCGTTTCCATTTTCTGAATGGGAAAATAAAGAACCACAGCTTTTTTGACCCATTCATTAATGGTCCATCCATTGGTTTCGGGGCTTGCACATCGGAATTCCCCTTTGTCCACGGCATCTACTACATCCCGGATGGCCTTTTGCGTATCGGGGTTTTTTAAGAGCTCCCGCGATTCCCAGGCGGCTTCAATAACAGAACGAAGATGGTCCATAAAGGGTTTTTGGCAAAGATAAGTAGGGCTTCATACTTATCCGAATTTTAAGCACTTTGGTTTGAATATCTTATTTTTGCAGAAAATTACCGGTGGCACGAATTCTCGCATTGGATTATGGAACAAAAAGGACGGGTATTGCGATAACAGATCCGTTCCAGCTAATCGCTTCAGGACTCACTACGGTGGCTACTGTTGATCTGTGGGACTTTTTAGAGCAGTACCTGAGGGAAGAAGAAGTGGAGCGTATTGTGGTGGGAGAGCCCCGGCAAATGGACAATACCCCGTCTGAAGTAGAAGGAGCTATCGGAAAATTCTTAAAAGAATTCAATAAAAGGTTCCCGCATCTCCCTGTTTCCAGGGAAGATGAACGATTTACGTCAAAAATGGCCCTTCGCGCTATGGTTGAAGGGGGGATGAAAAAGAAAAAAAGAAGACAAAAGGAGACGCTCGATCAGATCAGTGCCACCCTTATATTACAATCATTTTTAAGCAGGAAAACCCCATGATTTTACCTATTGTAGCCTATGGCGATCCGGTATTGCGAAAAAAGTGTTCCGATATCGATCCGGATTACCCCGAATTAGATACCCTTATCGCCAATATGTGGGAGACCATGTACAAGGCCAATGGAGTAGGCCTTGCAGCCCCGCAGATCGGGAAACCCATTCGTCTGTTTCTGGTCGACACCAGCCCCTTTGCAGAAGATGAGGAATTGTCCAGGGAGGAGCGCGATCTGCTCGGCGGTTTTAAAAGCGTTTTTATCAATGCAAAAATAGAAGTGGAAACAGGGGCAAAATGGGCTTTTAATGAGGGTTGTCTCAGTATTCCGGATATTCGGGAAGATGTCAGCCGCCACCCCGAGATTCAGGTGACCTATCTGGATGCCGATTTTGAGCCCCGCACTGAGACCTTTGGCGGCCTGCTCGCCCGGGTGATTCAACACGAATACGACCATATAGAAGGTGTTTTGTTTACCGATAAGATTTCATCTCTGAAACGGCGTTTGCTGAAAGGTAAGCTCGGCAATATCTCCAAAGGCAATATCGCAGTGGACTATAAAATGCGATTTCCCGCCCAGAAAAAAGTCAGGTAACCCAAGGAGGTACTTAAATTTTGGATTCCAGTAAAGAACTGCGTCATCCATTTAAAGGAAAATCCCATATTTGTAGCTGCAATTTTTGATATGAGTTTAAATAAAATATTATCCATTGGAGGAAAGCCGGGTTTATATCGGCTCATTACACAAACCAGAACAGGCTTGGTGGCTCAGGCCCTGATCGATGGGAAGAAAATTTCCGTGCCGATTGCCAACAATATCAGTGTACTCTCCGAAATAGCCATCTACACCCTGGAAGAAGAGCTTCCCCTGCGCGAGGTTTTTCAGAAAATTTCAGAAAAGGAAAAGGGAGGGAAAACAGCGGTTACTCCCAAAGCGGACAAATTGGCCCTTGAAGAATATTTCTTTGAGGTCCTGCCGGATTATGACGAAGACCGGGTGTACCCCAGCGACATTAAAAAGGTCATCCAGTGGTATAATCTGCTCGTAGAGCACGATCTCGCGGATTTCTCCGACCCGGAAGCCACTGCGGATGTGGATTCTGAGACTCCTGAGGCAGACGAGACTCCAAAGAATTAAACCGCCGGGATACTCGGTTGCGAATTACCCGGATTTCCGGATTGCTTCAGTTTTGGAGTTCCAGGGAATACCCTTCCGTAAGGGATGTGATTAAAAGCATTTACTTTGTGCGGTTGTTGTGCCAGGGCAGGAGGGAGTCCGCTTCCATCCAGGGTACGCGCTGAGAGGGGTAAAATTGAATATCCAGCCTTTTAAAATAGGGAGTTTGCCGTATCAGGCGCATTTTATAATCTTCCCAGGACCGCTCAGCAGGAGGTGTCCAACCTAACTCGGCATAGCCCAGCAGGCGCGGAAAAGCCAGGTATTCCAACTCCTCTATTGTGCTTATAGTTTCTGACCAGAGAGGTGCTTCCACTCCCAGGATAGCTGCCCTCGGGATTTCACTGGAATACGTTTCCGGAGACCAGGTATACGCACTATCGACCGGGATGTAAGCGGCCCAGTGCAATCCGAATTTTGAAATACTGTCGTAGGACATATCCAGATAAGCTTTTTTAGCCGGGGACATCAGTATTTTCATTCCTTGTTCCGCCGCGCGAGCCACATTCGCTTTATCCTGCTGCCAGTATTGGGCGACCACGTCCGCATCCAGGGAGACTGTACCCACCTCGTCCCAGCCCATAGGTATTTTTCCATGTTTGCGAACAATAGGAACCACTCGCTTGATAAAATATTCATACTCCGCCTTTGGGGTGGCATGACTTTCATCGCCCCCGATATGAAAATAAGGTCCCGGGGTCAGGGCCGAAATCTCACGGACCACGTCGTCAATGAATTGATAGACGGTGTCTTTTCTCGTATCCAGGGTACTAAAGCCCACCCGCATTCCTGTGTAGGGCTTCGGGGTTTTCCCGTTCCCGTTTAGAAAAGGATAGGAAACGGATGCCGCATTGGTGTGTCCGGGCATATCTACTTCAGGGACAATAGTGATATAACGATCACCGGCATAAGCGACCAACTCTTTGTAGGCTTCCTGGGTATAGTAACCCCCGGCTTCTCCTCCGACCTCCGTTTGGCCCCCAATCTCGGTAAGTTTGGGCCATGAAGTAATCTCAATCCGCCAGCCCTGGTCGTCGGTCAGATGTAAATGCAGATAATTCATTTTATAATACGCCATGATGTCGAGGTATTTCTTAACATCAGAAATGTCAAAGAAATGGCGGGCAACATCCAGCATGCCGCCCCGATATTCAAAGGTGGGTTCGTCTTGAATAGTCCCTCCGGGAATGACCCAGACCGGATACTCCGCCAGGGTATCATTCGAGATATGGGGTATGAGCTGGCGAAGCGTTTGCACCCCGCGAAAGGCGCCTTCTGCCGTAGCCGAACGCAGCAGGATACTATCTGAAGAAATGGCTAACTCATATTGCTCCTGCTCCATACCCGGGGTTTGTATCAGGTAGATACCACGGAATAAGTCCGTGCTGGAATCGGGATTTACCGGAATAGCTAAGTTTTGGGTCTTTTGAATTTCCTGGGAGAGAAATAGGCCTACTCCGGTAAAAGTATCCCTACCCATTTCTGTAAAGATGGCCGTGTGGTGATCGAGAGGGAAAGCAGCGGGTTTATTGACCACCCGAACCGGTTTTGGAATCAGGGCGGCGGATGCCAAATCGGTTTCAGGTAAAACAAGTTCAGGTAATTTCGGCTCCCGGGAGCATCCTGAAAGGAAACCTAAGGCCAGAAAAAGCAGTATGGGGAGTGATACCTTTGATATTCTACGCGACCGTATAGACATTGAAATAATAGTTTTAAGGGGTGATAAAAGGCTTGAGGGCATCCTCCCAGATATCGTAGCCAGATGCATTCATATGAAGCCCGTCGGCTATAAAAAGAGAGGGGTTTAGTTTTTTATCCATTAACATCGGGTTCCAGACATCAGCAAAATCCAGATACTGATGGCGTGCGGCCCAACGTTCCAATTTCTTATTCAGTCGTTTGTATTTTCCCCTGAGGCTCCAGCGGCTGACACTTGGTTTTGCCGAAATTAAAACGATAGAAATTTCCGGGTAGTCTTTCCGGACTTCCTCGGATATCTGGTCGAGTACTTTCAGGACTTGTTTAACGCTTTTTCCTTCCGCCAGGTCATTATCCCCTTCATAGATAAACACCTTTTTGGGTTGATAGGCTAAAACGAGGGGTTCCAGGTAATACAACAAGTCAGAAGCCTGAGATCCCCCAAAACCCGTATTGAGGATATTTTGTTCTGGAAACCGTTCCTGAAGGTCTTCCCACATACGAATACTGGAACTCCCGGTAAAGAGCACGGTGCCCTTTTCTCCATTCCACAGGCTGTCGGTTTTTTCTTTCAGCGTTTGAATTTCTTCGTGAAAACGAAGAGGGTCCTGACTCCAAACTTCAGCTATCCCTGAAAAAAAAAGACAGCTCAACAGCAATCCAAAAGACATGAATTTATGAACCGATGTCTGTCTAGGTCCCAGGAGCTTCATAGTAAGGTAAAGGATGTTTTTCATTCAGTTAAAGTGTATATCCCAGGGGTTCAAAACGGCCCAAAAATCTGTGGGCATTAAAATCGAATTTAGCAGTTTTTTTATGAATAATTCAGTATTTTAAGAGGCCCTTTTTAACCGATCCCCGCTTTTACGAAGAAATCAATTTTAAATTTAAATAAGAATAGTTATGAGCGACACTTCAGAAAAACTGGCAGGATTAAAGATAATTGCCATGAAACAACTGAATGACTGCGGGGTTGATTCTATAGATCATGGACGCCTTGATGAACTGGTTAACCGTCTTAAATCTATGGTCAATAATCTCGATGCGACCCTGGTGGCCACGAGTGATGCGTCTGAACTGGAAACGGTAAGACGGAATTTTGTTGAAAAGACAATGGGAATTACAGATTCGGATAAAGGCATGGCCGCGATTAAGGCCGTAGCCGATAAAATGTCCGGAGTTCACCAAAAGAGCCGGTCTGCTTTTTACTACCTGGTGCAGGATGAATTAAGCTGAAATACTATCTTTCAATTTAAGAAAACCGTCCCGATGCGAGATCATAACGGTTTTTTTGTGTTTTAAATCTCCGGCCACAACAGGTGGGTTTTAATAAGTTATTTCTGGAATGCCTGAAGGCTGTAAGCCTGAAGAGGTCAGAACTTATAACCGGGACCCTTGACAAACCGCCCTGGAGTAGCCCCCGTATGAGTCCCGTTGGCGATCACCTGTATCCCGTTGACCAGAACTTGTTCCACCCCCGTTGTGTATTGATGCGGGGCCTCAAAAGTGGCGTGGTCCTGAATTTGTGAGGCATCAAAAACCACGACATCCCCAAAATACCCTGTTTTCAGCCATCCCCTTCGTTTAAGTTGCAGGTTTTCAGCAGGAAGGGAGGTCAGTCTGCGGATCGCTTCCTCCAGTGAAATTACCTTTTCTTCCCGTACGAAATGTGAAAGAAGCCGTGCGAAGGAGCCATACGCCCTCGGATGGGTGCTTTGTTCGAGGAAGACCCCTTCATTGGTATAGGAACCGGCATCTGAACATACCGCCATATAGGGTAAGGCCAATTTCTTTTTAATATTGGCTTCGCTCATCGAGAAGTAGACCACCTGTATCCGGCTATCGTCCTCAAATATCAAATCGGCTATGGCTTCTGCCGGGGTAACCCCTCTTTGCCGGGCTACTTCATCCAGTGTTTTGCCGATTAGATTTCTCAGATCCCTATTTTTAAAACCTACCAGGAGGATTTTTTCAGGAGGAACATGGAAATTGACTTCCCGGATCATCCGTTCCTTTTTTACCGGATCGGAGATATAAGCCATGGTCAGGTCATGCCCGCCTTCCCTGGCCCAGGACGGGAGTAACACATTGAGCCCCGTGGAACTCGCATTGTACATGTACATATCCGTGGTTACTTCAACACCCCGCGCCCTGGCATTCTCAATCAGGGTGATGGCGCTGTCCAGAAGATCCCAGTTATCCTGGCCTGAGGCTTTAAAGTGGTATACCTCAGCGCGAATCTTTGCCTGTTCTGCAATATCGATTAATTCCCGTATGGCATATAACAGACTGTCTTCTTCATTTCGAATATGGGAAATATACATTCCTTCGTATGCAGAGGCCACTTTGGCGAGCTCTGTGATTTCTTCTGTACTCGCATGCCCGCTGGGGACATAGAGCAATGAGGTCGACAATCCCACAGCTCCTTCTTCCATTGCTTCCCGCACTAAATCTTTCATCCTTTCCAGCTCGGCTGCAGAAGGAGGTCTGTTTTCATATCCCATAACATATTCTCTGACGGTACCGTTTCCGACAAAGGAGGTAAAGTTGGTGGAAACGCCTTTTTCTTCGAGATATTCCAAATACTCCCCCAGGGTGGTCCAGGCCACCTCGTAGGAATAATCCTGCTGTCCTTCCCGCATGTTATCTTTCATGAGATCATTCAGGGGTCCCATCGAGCGCCCTTCTCCCATCACCTCCAGGGTTACGCCCTGCCGAATATCGCTTTGGGATCGACCGTCCACCAGGAGGGACACATTGGCCCAACTGAGCATATTGATGAAACCGGGTGCCACATGCTTTCCAGTCGCGTCAATCTCAATGGGTGACTGTGCTGCGGATAAATCTCCGATAAAGGCGATGGTGTCTGCACGAATCCCCAGGTCTGCCAGGTACCCGGGATTGCCACTCCCATCCAACACGGTGCCCCCGCGGACAATGACATCATAGGTTTCGACCGGGGTACAGGCCCCGAGAATCAAAAGAAACACGAATAAAAGGAATCGCATGGTTGGGCTTTTATGGATTGATACCCTTTAAAATTAACTCAAATTCCCCTGCGCGCCAAAATCCTGGATTCGTACCTTTAACCAAATTTTTAAAGATGAATTCCAGAGCTCAGCAACTGGCCGCATTTGATCGACTACTCACCATCATGGATGAATTGAGGGCGCAATGTCCCTGGGATAAGAAACAAACCATGGAATCCCTACGCCATCTCACTATTGAAGAGACCTATGAACTGGGAGAGGCTATTCTGGAAGGGGATTTGGAGGAAGTCAAAAAGGAATTGGGCGATTTGTTGTTGCATATTGTCTTCTATGCCAAAATCGGATCGGAAACCCAGGACTTTGATATGGCAGACGTGGCCACGGATATTTCCGAAAAACTCATCCGAAGGCATCCGCATATTTACAGTGATACTACGGTAACAGGGGAGGATGAAGTGAAAGCGAACTGGGAGAAAATAAAACTGAGCGAAGGCAAAAAAAGTGTACTGGAGGGCGTACCTCAAAGCCTGCCTGCCCTGGTTAAGGCCAATCGGATACAGGAAAAAGTTGCTGGAGTTGGTTTTGACTGGGAGCGGCCCGAACAGGTTCTTGAGAAAGTCAAAGAGGAGATTGGAGAGCTGGAAAGCGAACTGGGCCGGAGGGAGGCGGATAAAATAGAATCAGAGCTCGGAGATGTTTTATTCTCCCTCGTCAATTATTCCAGGTTTTTGGGCATCAACCCCGAAAATGCCCTGGAACGGACCAATAAGAAATTTATTAACCGGTTTAAGTATCTCGAGGCCCGGGCTATGGACGCCGGAAAATCGCTCGCGGAGATGTCTCTTGCTGAAATGGATGAGTTCTGGGAAGCAGCAAAGTCCCTTGAACACCGCTGAATCTGTATAAGTAACGGGCGATCGGATTTGCTCATCCGGAATCCGTAAACATCTCAACGACTGCCGATTTGAAACAATACACGCGAGAATTTCGATATAATATCCGACTGGCAAGCCCGGTAATTCTCGGGATGTTGGGGCATAGTTTTGTGGCCTTTGCGGATAATATCATGGTTGGTCAGTTGGGTACTGCAGAACTGGCCGCTGTTTCTCTGGGTAACAGCTTCGTTTTTATCGCCATGTCTTTGGGGATTGGTTTTTCTACCGCGATAACGCCTCTGGTCGCCGAGGCAGAAGGTGCAGGTGATTCCCGGGAGGCCCGGGGAGTGCTGCAAAATGGCATGGTTCTCTGTACGGTCCTGGGGGTGATGCTTTTTGGGCTGGTATTGCTCAGTAAGCCCCTGATGCACCTGATGGATCAACCGGAAGAGGTAGTCGTTCTGGCCGGGCCCTATCTCGATTTAGTCGCCGTTTCCCTGATTCCACTGATTATTTTTCAGGCCCTGAAACAGTTCTCCGAAGGCCTTTCCATGACCCGTCCTCCGATGTATGCTACCATCCTGGCCAATGTGATCAATGTGGTTCTGAATTACCTCCTGATTTTCGGGTCCCTCGGTTTTCCGAAACTGGGTATCGTAGGGGCGGCTATAGGCACTTTGGCCTCCAGGATTTTTATGGTTCTTTTTCTATGGTGGATTTTTAAAAAACGCCCTTTCTTCAAGGCGTATATTGAAAATCTGAAGTTTCGGCAGGTTAAAAAGCGTTTGCTTCGTAAAATAGCAGATTTAGGATTTCCCTCCGCCCTGCAGATGTTTTTTGAAGTTGCCATATTTACAGCTGCGATATGGATGAGTGGGGTATTGGGCAAGAATCCCCAGGCTGCGAATCAAATTGCTTTGAATTTGAGCAGTATGACCTTTATGTTTGGAATGGGGCTCGGGGTGGCAGCCATGATACGCGTAGGCAATCAAAAGGGGTCCGGGAACTATCCCGAACTCAAACGCGTGGCAACCTCCATATTTTTAATGACCGTAATCCTTGAGATCGGATTTGCTGTTTTATTCCTTCTCGGCAGAAACTTCTTCCCAACGCTTTACCTGGATGTCAATGATCTCGCCAATCAGGCGGATAATACAGAGGTTTTGGCCATTGCAGCCCGCCTCCTTCTGGTCGCGGCCTTTTTTCAAATATCGGATGGGATACAGGTTGTCGTGCTCGGAGCCCTTCGGGGACTACAGGACGTTAGAATCCCTACCCTGATGACACTCATTGCGTATTGGGGGATTGGTTTTCCGGTTTCTTTTTACCTCGGATTGCGCACCCCACTTGAAAGTACAGGAATCTGGATTGGGTTGCTGCTCGGACTTACGGCCTCTTCAATTATGTTGTATCTTCGCTTTAGGTTTATGACGCGTCGCCTTTTGGAGCCCCTCCCGGGAGCCCGGGGTAAGAGCGTTTAAGATAAATACCCGTGTAGATGAAACTTCCAAAATTCCTCCTCGGAGACAACACAGATTTTCCTTCCGCCATTTTTATCGTTCACACCGAATTTCCGCGTTTTGTTTTAAATCTTGAAAACGACGAAGTGGAATGGTTGGAAGAGTTTTCGGATGAAGACCGGGACGAACTGGCTGTGGAAACAGAACGTCTCATTGGGGAAGCAACTGAATTTTACGACCGGGAAGTAGCCCGATACGAGGAATGATATGTGGGAGACCCTCATTGAAAAAGATCAGGAGTGGTTTTTATACCTGAATCAACTCGGGACTCCGGCCTGGGATTCTTTCTGGCTGTTTCTTTCCGATAAATGGGGCGCATTGCCGCTGTATGGGTTCCTTCTTTTTCTTTTATACCGACAGTTGGGTTGGAAAAGAGTGCTACTCCTCCTGGTTTTTATAGGCCTGCTGATTACCACAACAGATCAGCTTTCCGGATTCTTTAAATACGGAGTACAGCGGCTGAGACCATGTTATGAGCCCGAATTGGAAGGGCTGGTGCGTCTGGTCAAAAGCAGCTGTGGAGGCCGGTTCGGATATTTTTCGGCACATGCGGCCAATGCATTTGGTTTAGCGACATTCATTGCTGTCTTTTGGGGAAGGAGCAGGCGTCTTTGGGGAATGTTGTTGATTTTCTGGGCTCTTTTGGTGGGTTACAGCCGCATTTATCTCGGGGTGCATTACCCATTGGATGTTTTAACGGGTTGTTTCACGGGCGGCCTCTTGGGGTGGCTTTTTGCTGAATTGTATAAAAAAGCAGACCAAAATATTTTCAAATGATCAGGGGCAACTTTTTTTGGATTGCATTCCTGGGGCTTGCCGGGGTATATCTCGTGGGGTTATTTGCCCGGCTGATGGAGAATGATTCCGCTCAGTTTGCCGTCATGGCTATGCGCATGGTTCAGGAACAGGACTTCCTCAATTTGTGGAAAGGGGGGGAGGAGTACCTGGATAAACCCCATTTGCATTATTGGCTGGCCGCTTTTTCTTATTCCCTCTTTGGCGTATACGATTGGGCATACCGTGTCCCCGCACTGTTGGCTACTTTTTTAGGGGCCTACAGCAGCTATGGCCTGGGCAGTGCCCTCTATAACCGAAATACCGGAAGGATATCAGCTCTGATTTTTATGAGTGCGCAAACCATTATCCTTTCTGTAATCGATGTTCGCACTGATGCCGTGCTGACGGGTTTCGCAGTTTTTGCGATCTGGCAATTGTACAGCTATCTCAAAGAGGGGGCGCTGACACCCCTTATTATGGGAGCGGCAGGCGCCGGGCTGGCCTTTTCTACCAAAGGGCAGATCGCCCTTTTAGTCATTGGTTTGCCATTGCTTTGTCAACTGATCTACACCCGCAGCTGGCACCGGTTGTGGAGTCCTAAAATCCTCCTGGGACTTCTCACTTTCGCTTTGGTGATCAGCCCTGTCTTATATGCGTATTACCATCAATTCGACCTGCATCCTGAAAAAATAATCCGTGGGAAGAACGAGCGCAGCGGGGTGTTTTTTATTTTATGGGAACAGAGTTTTGAACGCCTCAGCGGAGAAGGGGTGGGAAAAAACAGCAGCGACTATTTCTTTTTCTTTCACACTTTTCTCTGGGTTTTCCTCCCCTGGACGCTCCTCGGTTTATGGGCACTTTGGGGAAGAATCCGGGTAGCGTTCGAAAAAGACAACACTAAAAACAATCCTGAAAAAGGAGAAATTCTCACTACCGGTGGGATTGCCAGCATCTTTTTGATCATCAGTTTTGCACAGTTTAAACTTCCCCACTATCTCAACATTACCATTCCCTTGTTTGCCGTGCTTACGGCTTCCTTCCTGGACCGGTTGTACCGGGAAGGGGCGTTGCAAAAACTCAGGAGGGCAGGCGGTGTGCAATTGGGAATATATACCCTTGTATGTGCAGCGGTTTCAGGGATAACCTTGTGGGTTTTCCCATTGGGGTCTTTTCCTGGCTATTTCCTTTTGACAGGGGGTGTGGTTCTCGGCTATTTTCTCTTTTTCAAATGGGCCGATCCGATGGTGCGGCTCATAGGGATCAGCCTGTATGGGAGTGTTCTTTTGAATCTTGTTTTAAACGGGCATTTTTATCCTTCCCTTTTGGAATATCAGGGAGGGTCCGCCATGGCTGACCGTATTGAGGCCGAGTCTCTGGAATCCAACACGCTTTACAAACTCTCCGACCAGCATACCTGGGCCCTGGATTTCTATTTTGGCAAGCCCCTCGAGATTGTTCGTATCACAGATTTACCTAAGGCTTCGGAAACAATATGGCTCTATGCGGATGCTAAGGAACTTGAAAAACTCGGGGAAGCGGGAGTTTTATGGGATACTGAATTCACTGTAGAGCAGTTTCGGATTTCCCGTTTACAGGGCCGGTTTCTAAACCCGAAGACGCGGTCAGAGGTACTCCGCAAACACCATCTAGTCCGAATCCCCGGGCAAAAACCTTAATTCGAGCTCTGGTTTTTTAAAATGGTAGATCAATCCCGTGAGTGACACCAGGGCCGTGATCAGGAAAAAGGTCATACTAATCCCTATTGAGGTTCCCTGATCGAGCCCGAGCCACTGGGCGCCATAGAAAAATACAAGTTCCCTGCTGCCGATACCGCCAATGGTAATAGGCAGGACGGCCACAATACTGCTGATCAGAAACACGAGAAGATACTCCATTACGAAATCGGTTACCCCCAGGGCCATAAGGATGAGGTAGACTGCAATCAGCTGGGCCAGTTGTACCAGGGCGGAATACCCGAGAGAGGACCAAAACACCGGATGTAAAAAGGGAAAGGCTTTTCTATGTACGGCCCAGAAAATGAGGATTCCTATGGGAAGGAGAAACCAGAGCCCGGGTTGGTATGCAGCGAATTCAGGAGGGGACATCCAAAGTACGATTAGGGCACTGTACAGAAACAATAACGCAAGACCGCTAATCCTGTCGAGCAGCAGGACGGAAGCCAGCCGTTTTCCCGAGGCCCCGAAGGTTCGATGCAGCAGGTAGCCTTTATAGGCATCCCCGCCGATACCCCCGGGCAGGAAAAGGTTATAGAACATTCCGAGCAGATACAATTTCAGGTTGCTCCATTCGGTTAAAGGGACGGCAATTCTTTCGAAATACAGGTTGAGTCGGCGCGCTGCGATCCATTTGGACGCGCTAAAAGCGAGCAGGGCCAGCGCCAGATACCCCGGGTTTGCTTTTTTGAGCACCTCCCAAACCTCTGAAAAAGGAATTCGGGTAAAAACAAGATAGAGCAAAATGGCGCTGAAAAGCCCTTTAAGCAGGGTGAGTCCTTTTTTACGCAACTTCCCCACCTATCGTGACGTTTTTGATGCGGTACGGCCTCTTGTTCTGCGATTCATAGTAGGTACGGATCAGCAATTCCATGACAATCCCAATGGTGAACAGCTGAATTCCCCCTAAAATAAACATCAGACCGAAAATCAATAAGGGCCGGTTTCCGATATCCTGCCCGAAGCCAAATTTTACGATAAGCAGATAGATGTTGATGGCCACTCCAAGCAGGATCATCAGCACCCCGATAATTCCGAAAAGATGGATGGGTCGTTGAAAATATTTCCGGATAAAAAGCAGCAACATCATATCGGCCACTACTTTAAATACCCGTTCCAGACCGTATTTCGAAACTCCGGCATTGCGTGCGTGGTGTTTTACGGGAACCTGTTTAATCTGGGCTCCTTCAAGATAGGCGAGCAGATTGATAAACCGGTGCATTTCCCCGTACAGGTTAAGGTCCTTTGCAATATCCCGGGTAAATACTTTTAGCGCACAGCCATTGTCCTTTATATCGAGCTTGGTGACCCGTCGGACCATAAAGTTGGCGATTTTGGAAGGGATCTTTTTAACCAGGGAGTCCTTGCGCTTCTGTCGGATCCCTGTGACCACATCGTATTCTCCACTCAGCACATAGGGCAACATTTTCGGGATGTCTGAGGGATCATTCTGCAAATCCCCGTCCATGGTAACGATATAGTCTCCCTGCGCGTAATCGAGTCCTGCGGCCAGAGCGAGACTCTGACCGTAATTTTTTTTAAGGGAGATCAAATGTACTTTCGGATCTTTCAGGTCCGCAATCACCTTACGGGTGCGGTCTGTCGAAAAGTCGTCTACATAAACGATCTGGTAGTTATACCCCTCAAGACTTTCGTGTATTCGTTCGGTGAGAAGGGTAACATTTTCTTCCTCGTTATACAAAGGGACAACTATGGAAAGAAGCGCATCGGTCAGGACAGGCATTGGATTCGTATTAATTCAGGGGTTAAAGGTAGTTTTTTCCATAAACATCCTTCTAAGGCTCACCCTTTGCTTTGTGAGTGGTACAATTCCAGTAATTCGTTCGCAGCTCTGGTGGGACTCAATTCTTTCCGGATCACCTTGGTTTTAATGGCTTCAAAGGCCTTTTTGATTTGCGGATTCCTGTAGAAGTCCGCCGTTAATGAAGATTCAATACGCTGTTTGAGCCAGTGGATGTTTTGGTTGGTCCTCTTATTTTCAAAGCTGCCGTCTGCCCGGCAGGAAGTTGCATAATCGCCTATCATTTGCCAGATCTCGGTAATGCCACTACCTTCCGTCGAAGAGCAGAGCAGCACCGGAGGAGACCAGCCGTTTTCCTTAGGGGGATAGAGGTGCAGCGCACTTTTGAAAATACTTTTCGCTTTCTCAGCGGCGGTGCGGTTCGGACCATCCGCCTTATTGATCACTATGGCATCGGCCATTTCAACAATCCCTCTTTTAATGCCCTGAAGTTCATCTCCGGCACCCGCAATCTTTAACAAAAGAAAGAAATCGACCATCCCGTGTACAGCGACTTCGCTCTGGCCCACGCCCACGGTTTCCACCAGGATAATGTCAAAACCAGCAGCCTCGCAAAGGGTAATGCTCTCTCTGGTTTTCCGGGCGACACCCCCAAGGGAGTCCCCTGCTGGAGAGGGTCGGATAAAAGCACCCGGACTGCGGCCCAGGTCCTGCATCCGGGTTTTATCTCCAAGAATACTGCCCTTGCTAAGGCTACTGCTCGGGTCCACGGCCAGAATGGCTACCCGATGTCCTTTGCCGACCAGATATAGCCCCAGGGTTTCGATAAAGGTGCTTTTTCCAGCTCCCGGGACGCCCGTAATCCCTACCCGGATTCCCGGAGTGGCTCTGTTAAGGCAGGATTCCACGAGTTCCCCAGCCCGGATTTCATCTTCCGGGCGGGTGCTTTCGATCAGCGTTATGGCCTGGGACAGGGCGGTAATGTCTGAGGCGGCTATCCCGGCTATAATCGCATTATCGTCTGTGGCCTGCTTCCGCAATTGGAGTCTGGCTGCAGCCTCTTTCCGGGCTTTTAGGGCACTTTTTTTCAAAGGGTCTAATTTAAGGGGACGCTCACCCGTGTCGTATCCCAGCTCAATTGCATGAATACGTCTTTGTCAGAATCATCCTCAACAAAGGAAATGTCGAAATTTTCAACCACCTCAGGCAAGACTTCCACCGGCACGATTATTTGCAGGGCATCCGATTCCGGTTTTCGGGTTGTTTCACTCCCCCCGCTGAGGATGGTCACACCCCAATCCGAAATTTCACTATTAAAAATAATGGTCCATTGTTCTTTCCCCGGAATGGTCCACAGGGAATAGTCCCCTGCAGGTAAGGTCTGACCTCCTATACTCAGGGGAGTGGCGGTGGTAAATCGGGTAGGTTCGTTGGCTCCGGTGCGCCATACACTGCCATAGGGCACCAGTTCTCCAAATATGGTCCTCCCTTTTTTTGAAGGGCTGGAATACGTTACCGAAAGCGTCAGGGACTTTTCCTCGTAATGTGCTGTTTTTTCCGGGCTGATCTTTTTGGTTTGTTGCCTTAAGACCGGCAGGCCGACAAAATAAAACAGTAGCGCCAAAACGACTACGATGCCCAGGATCCATTTAAGTGTTTTCATCAATTTTCTAATTTGAACCTCTAAGGTAGGAAATAGCGGGAAAAGAACTCAGTTTATGCGTTTTTGGTGGTATCCTGAGGACTTCAGGGCGCTAGCGGACCGAATCGAATATAAATTGGGACTCATTGATATAGGTTTCCCCAGGATTTAAGCGCGCATCCGGAAAATGGTCAAATCGGGGTGCATCGGGCAAATTCTGAGTCTCAAAGCAGATCCCGGCAAAATTCTCAGGAGTATAGACAACCAAGCCGGGTTGGTTCGTGCGCACCGTAAGGCGAATTCCCGAGACGGCTGAAGTCAGACGGGCGGCAAAATCCCCATTTGATTGCAGTAAGAAAGGGGTATCCATGGTAAACTCTCCAAGGCGTCGCTCCTTCAAAAAATCAAAGGCTGTGCCACTTACCTCCGGGAGTTGGCCCGTAGGCAGGCGTCTGGAATCGGTTTCAGCTCTTTTCAGCGCATTGATTTGCAACTGGTAGTGTGCGATCAGGGGTTGGGAATCTATTTTAAAATAGGTGTGGTTGGTCAGATTCACAACTGTGGGACGGTCTGTTGTAGCTTCATGGCGGATGACAAGCGTATTTTTTAAAAGGGTGTAGATGACCGTTACATCCAATGTCCCCGGAAACCCTTCTTCCAGGTGATCACTTCGGTATTTAAGGATGACTTCCGACTTTTCAGGGCTTTCAGTGGCACTCTGAAAGGTCCAGTATCGCCTGGAGAAACCGCGGTCACCTCCGTGAAGGGTGATCCCTTCGGTATGGGTTAGCGGATAAGCTTTTCCGTTCAGTTTCAGGACTCCTCCGGAGAGCCTGCCCGCAAAACGTCCGACACAGGCCCCAATGGCCAAAGGGTCGCTCAAATAGTCTTCCGGCGACTCGAGATTTACGCTTACTTCAGTCCAGGAATTCTCGCTGTTGCGGAATTTAAGTTTCCGGATGATCGCCCCGTATTCCAGTACTTCCAGAGAGAGATGCTTGTTTTTTACAGTAACTTGCTTCAAAGGGAAATAAAAAAGATACTCTAAATGTAGCCTTTTTTGCAACACTGCCTTTCTTCACTCGTCTATATGAGTGGTAACTAAAGACAAAGACTCTGGAAACCCGGGAACTGATATCCTCCGACCTGGTTGCGCAATGCAGGAATAATAGCCGCAAAGCACAGCTGGCACTGTACAAAAAATACGCCCATGGGATGTATTGCGTGGCCATGCGATTTGTGAAGAATTCGGCAGATGCAGAGGATATCACCCAGGAAGCCTTTATTCGGGCATTCCGTAAAATAGATCAATTTCAGGGGAATGTCACCTTTGGGGCCTGGCTTAAACGGATAGTGGTGAATGGGAGTATTGATTTCCTGAAGGCGCGCAAGCAGCATTTTGTAGAGCTGGAGGAACACCGACTGACCCTTTCTGAGGAGCCTGACTGGACCGTAGACCGGGACGTACAGGTGGAGGAAGTAAAATCGGCCATCGAAGCCCTTCCGGATAAGTATCGCTATGTGGTACAGCTGTATTTGGTGGAAGGATACGATCATGCCGAGATCTCAGAAATACTGGGTTTTAAACAGACCACCTCCCGCTCCCGACTGATGCGTGGTAAAACCTACCTGAGGGAACTCTTAAAAAACAAAAGTTATGTCGCAGGATCTTAGAGAATTATTCAAAGAAGAACGAGAGAAGGACTTTCCCATGCCCGCGGGGCATGAGGCCCGGTTTGAAGAGCGCCTGGACATATCCCGGCGTACGGGTAAAAGCAGGTCGTATCTGTGGATGGGGTTGGCAGCCTCCCTGATTGCCCTCCTGGGCTTGACCTTATGGCTGCAAAATGGAACCAGTACATTTACTGAAACGCCCGGAGAAGCCGCGGTGGAACAAGCTGCGGATACGGCGACGACCTTCAGGGGTATCTCTCTGGGAGATCTCTCTCCCGATTTAGAGAAACTGGAGAATTATTATACGGCCACCATCAATATGGAACTCGCCAATCTGGATATTTCCGATGACAATAGGGAGGTCGCCAACGAGTTTATCCTGCGCCTGGGAGAACTCAATACAGAATATCGACAACTCAGTGAAGAGTTGAATCGCATTGGCCCGAACGAACAAACCATCGGGGCAATGATCAAAAACTTGCAGTACCGGTTGCAATTAATGTTGAAGTTGAAAGAGAAGTTAATCGAACTAAAATCATCAAAAAATGAAACAGTACATTCAAATAGCATTTAAGGGACTCCTGATGCCCGTCCTTATGGGAGCCGGGCTGAATCTCTCATCCCAGGAAACACGGACCTACCGGGAGGAATTTAAAGTAGGGCCGGATGTCATCGTTGAGGTGAGTACCAGCTACGCCGATATCGAATTTGAAACCTGGTCTAAAAATGAGGTGGAGGTAGAGGCGATCATTACCCTGGAAGGGGCAACGCCCGAAGAAGCCAATGCCTATTTTGATCGGCCCGTAGTGGAGATTTTGGGCAATAGTTCCAAAGTGTCAGTTCGTTCGGGAGGACGCGGAAAAGGAAATAGTTGGGTATATGCCCCTTCTGGTATGGAATACGGAGATATGGACTTTCACTTCGAAATGCCCGAACTTCCTGATATGCCTGAAATGCCGGAGATAGCTCCGATGGTCGCGGACATCATAGCCTCTATTCCCGAATTGGCAGATATGCCACCAGTGCCTCCCATACCCAACACCAATTTTGATTATGAGGCTTACAATAGGGACGGTGAAAAATATATGAAGAAGTGGCAAAAACAGTTTGAAAAGGAATTTGATAAAGAATACCGGGAGGAGTTTGAAGCGTGGGGCAAGGAGATGGAGGCTCGTGGAAAAGAAATGGAAGTCCGAATAGAGGCTCGTGAAGCCGCCCGGGAAGCCATGCAGGAGGAGCGAGAGCGCCAACGCGACCAGATGGAGGAGCAACGTGACGAAATGCGTGAACAGCGCGAAGAAATGCGCGAACAACAGGAGGCTGCACGGGAACAGATGATGGAGGCCCGGGAGCAGGCACGTGCAGCTCAGATGGAGGCTCGTGACGTGTATCGAAATCCTAAAATCTTCTATGTTCGCGGGGCTTCGGGAAACCAGAAATTCTCGATCAAAAAAACGATTAAAATCAAAATGCCCAAAGGAGCACGCCTTGATATGAATGTGCGGTACGGGGAGGTGAAATTGGCTGATAATGCCTTGAATACACGGGCAAGCCTGTCTTATTCCAGTTTACTGGCCAATAACATAAATGGAACGGATACCAATATCGAAGCGCGGTATTCGCCGGTTACGGTTAAACGGTGGAACAGTGGCAGTTTACAGACCGAGTATTCCGATGGCGTCAGGTTGAGCGAGGTCGATCAATTGAATATGGTTTCCCGATCTTCTGTGGTCACTATAGACCGGTTGATCCGGGAGGCTTCCATCGATTCCAAAATGGGGGTTTTGGTCATAGGGTCGGTTTCAGAGGACTTTAAGGATATGAATGTCTCGGTCGAATACGGGGAGCTTCGCTTCAATCTGCCGCGAAGTGCTTATGATATTGAATTGAGGAACAATCGCTCGGAAGTCCTGTCTCCAAATTTTATCCGGTGGGATAACCCGAAAGGGGAGGGATCGGTCGTCCGTACAGGCTTCAGCCAGCAAAAAGGCAGTGGCAGATCTATTGTCATTAATACGGCGTACAGCGATGTTACCCTGAACGATTAGGCCCGGGGCGGGGTTTTCAAAGAATACTACTTAACCGCCGGGAGGAACCAGGGGCCCCCGGTTTCAGTGTGCATCCTCCTTCAGGAATTCTGAAAAATTGGCTTTAAACCGGTTCAGACGGGGAATGGAAATATTCTGTACATACGGATTGTCAGGATTGTTTTTTTCGTAATCCTGGTGGTACGCCTCGGCAGGATAAAACTTTGTAAAGGGGGTGATTTCCGTTACTATGGGCTGATCGTAGACCCCGCTTTCTTCCAAAGCGTCCATATAGGCCCGAATGGTTTGCTGTTCTGCAGAGTTTTTATAAAACGCTATGGAACGATATTGAGGGCCGCGGTCCGGCCCCTGACGGTTTAAGGTAGTGGGGTCGTGGGAGCCAAAAAATACCTGCACCAATTGAAAATAACTAATCACCTCGGGATCGTAATACACTTCCACAGCTTCCGCATGACCGGTTCGCCCGTAACTCACCTGCTCATAGGTGGGATCGGATTCCGTCCCTCCGGCATATCCTGAGACGACTTCAGCCACACCTTTTACGCTCTCAAAAATCGCTTCTACACACCAAAAACAACCGCTGGCAAAATATGCTGTTTCATAGGCGGAAAGATCTTGTTCAGCCGGGGCCTTAAGGTTTGCGATTTCAGCAACCCCTGAAGGCTCTGACTTTTTACCCTGAGACTGACAGGAGAAAGTGGCGCTAAAGAGTAGGGCGATCCCAAAAATGTAAAAAGCCTTTTTCATAGTATCTATCATTTGGAAGTTCGAAATTACAAAGGGAAGCGGTATGGGATGTTTTAAAATTTGTTAATTCTGAAAGGTGTTTTTGTATTTTTCCCGCTAATAAATGCTTTCATAATGAAATCACATCTGCTTCTCGACCCCAGGTTCTCATTAATCCAGTATCTCCCGGTGGATCTTTCGATAGCCAATGCAGCACTCGGGGATGCTTTAAGGGATCCCGGAATCCTGTCAGGCGTATCTCGATCGCGTTCTGGAAAAGGATAAAAAGCAAATTGCTTTCGGAGGCTATCTGGAAAGGCGTGGGTTATACGACGGCTTTGGTCATTTCAATCCGGAGGAATCCGGGAAGCGCGAATACCATCTGGGTCTGGATTTTTGGGCCCCTTCCGATACTTCGGTGCATACCCCATGGGAGGGAAGGGTGCATAGCTGGGCCAACCGGACTGCCCCCGGAGATTATGGCCCCGTCCTCATTCTGGAGCACAGCTTTGATGAGAAACCACTTTATTCCCTCTATGGGCATCTCTCGGCAGGGAGCCTCCGCGGACTGACCGAGGGACAAAAATTTCGAGCCGGTGCAGAGATAGGCCGTCTGGGATCGGCAAAAGAAAATGGGGGTTATGCCCCTCATTTGCATTTTCAATTAATTCGCGATCTGGAGGGTTTCAGGGGTGATTACCCGGGAGTTTGTGCATTGCAACAACTCGAATTCTACCGCCAGAATTGCCCTGACCCCATGAAGTATTTGAATTACAACCTGTAGAGACCCCGTCGAATTGCACATTTCCCGGACCAGTGGAATGGCAGGGCCAAACCGATTGACGGTTTTTTCGAGCCGTTAATCGGGACAGATTCAGCTCACCGATTTAAATGAGATTTTGAACGATTCACATCCGTGCCAACACGCGGGCCTCGCGTTGTTATTTTATAAAGCACGCACACTTTGAGAACTTTTATTTACATTTTCAGCTTCTTTTTTTTCGTCTCCATGCAGGCACAACAACGGACGCCACAACTCAAGGTGGAGGTCAAAACCATGGAGTTGGTTCCTGTATGGAAAATTATTGAGAAATCGGATTTGGAATCTTCACAAATGGTTCGCCTGTATCGGCGGCAAAATACACGGGTAAAAAGAGAATTATCATTTACGACCTATCGCAGTCGTCCGGCAATGGCCTAAGATGCCTTTCGACCCGGGCTCCGGACCGCCTGTTGCAGGACAACCCAAACATTTTCAGCCACAATCTTATGCCCGGCTTCTGTCGGGTGAATGCCATCTTCCTGGTTGAGTTCCGGAATTCCACCTACATTCTGAAGTAGGAAAGGTATCAACAGAACATCTTCGGATTCAGCGAGTTCGGGAAACATGCTACGAAAGTCATCGGTATACTCCGGACCCATATTCGGGGGCAGCTGCATACCGGCCAGTACGATAACAACCTCGGGGTACTTTGCCCGCACCTGTCCGATCATTGCTATGAGATTTTTTCGGGTCTCCGTAAGTGGGATTCCCCTGAGGCCGTCATTGGCACCCAGTTCAAGCACAAAGATATCAACAGGCTGATTGAGGACCCATCCCAGACGATTTTTACCACTGGCTGTAGTTTCCCCGCTCAATCCGGCATTGATCACCTGGTAGGAATATCCAAGGGAATCGAGACGTTGCTGTACGAGGCCCGGGAAGGCCAGGTTGGGATTTAGTCCGAGCCCTGCCGTGAGTGAGTCCCCAAAAAACAGAATGGTTCCTGCCGGGGTGGATTCCGACACAGCAGACTCCTCAACGGGTGTCGCCGTGGCGTCCTGCGGTGCATTTGTAGCCGGGCTCTCCCGGCAACCAAAGACACAGATAAGGCAGAAAATATAACTAAACTTTAAGAGTCTGCGGGGTCTGTTCTTCTCCATTTCTAGATTGTATTGTGTATTTTTTGCGGTTTGAAACCTGATGAATCAGTCTATGTCAAAGATATTAAACGTTGAGCACCTCGGAAAAAGTTATCTCAGTGGAGGCAAAACCCTAACTGTTCTGGATGATATCTCATTTTCGGTAGCCTCAGGAACGACGTATGCCATCGTCGGACCTTCAGGGAGTGGCAAGACCACCCTCCTTGGACTTTGCGCCGGTCTGGACACCCCCGATTCAGGGCTTGTCGAACTGTGCGGGGAGCCCCTCGCCCAACTCGATGAGGACGGCAGGGCTTTACTACGTAATAAAAAAGTAGGGTTTATTTTTCAGAATTTTCAATTATTGCCTACCCTTTCTGCGCTTGAGAATGTGAGTGTGCCTTTGGAACTCCGGGGGGTAAAGGGGGCTAATGAGGCGGCGAGATCTCTTTTGGAAAAGGTAGGACTGGGCGACCGCACCCATCACTATCCGAGTCAGCTATCCGGTGGAGAACAGCAACGTGTGGCATTGGCCCGGGCCTTTGCCAACCGACCGGATATTCTCTTTGCGGATGAGCCTACAGGAAACCTCGATGAAGAAACCGGGGAGCGCGTGGTAGAATTGCTCTTTAATCTGAATAAGCAAGCGGGGACAACGCTTATTATCGTTACCCACGATCTCAGTCTGGCCCGACGATGCGACGGCTTGATGCAACTTAAGGGCGGGCGTATCTTTAAAACGGAAAACACCCCTCAACTATGAGCACTGTGCAACACACCGCCGGTGCAGGCTGGCTCTTCCGGATGGCCTGGAGAGATGGGCGCGCAAGTCTGAAGCGCCTGGCTTTGTTTATGAGTGCGATTGTGCTGGGCATTGCTGCTTTGGTCAGTATTCAGAATTTTGGAAAGACACTTGAAGAAACCATATCCGGGCAGTCCAGGGAACTTATGGGCGCAGATTTCCTGATCGATAGTGATCATCCCGCCACACCTCGTGTGGTTCAGATCATCGATTCCCTGGGGGGGGAGCAAAGTAAGGAAGTGAGTTTTGTATCCATGGCGCTTTTCCCCGGCAAAACAGGTAGTAAATTAATCCGGGTGCGGGCCATGGACGGGAGGTATCCCTTTTATGGCGCTTTAAGCACTCAGCCAACGGCAGCAGCTGAGGTGTATCAGGACGAAATATCGGCTCTCGTTGATGCCACGTTAATGGTTCAATTCGGGCTTCAACCGGGAGATTCTATTAAAATTGGCAATACAGTCTTTCCCATTGGTGGCAGTCTGATTGAGGCACCGGGCAATACGGTGGTATCGACCTCGGTGGCCCCGGCTGTCTGGATTCCTTATTCGGCTTTGCAGCAGACCGGGCTCGTCCAAACGGGCAGCCGCCTGACCTACAACTATTACTTTAAAGCCACCCCCCAAACCGATTTGGAGGTGCTTTATACAGAAATAGATCCTGTTCTGGATGATGAAGGCGCTGATCTGGACCTGCATACCGATACCTCCCAGCGGTTGGGAAGAAGGTTTGAGAACGTCGGGAAATTTCTCAAATTAGTTGCTTTTATCGCCCTGTTACTCGGATGTTTGGGAATCGCCAGTTCGGTGCATATCTACATGAAAGAGAAACGCGCTTCGATTGCCATATTAAAGTGTCTGGGTGCTTCCCGCAAACAAACGTTACTGATTTTTCTGATTCAAATTGCCGGAATTGGCCTCCTGGGCGGAATTCTCGGGGCTGGCCTGGGCTTGTTGCTCCAACAGGTATTCCCTCAATTTGTACAGGATTTCCTTCCCGTTCAATTGGAATGGACTACTCATTGGGGTCCCGTCTTTCTGGGAGTTGGATTGGGGGTTTTGATGGCCGTGCTCTTCGGTTTGCTTCCCTTGCTCAACAGCTATTTTATCAGTCCATTGTCCGTACTGCGTATCAGTGAAGGGGAGACAGAGGGATCAAAACGATTGACGGCTCTGGTCTTTTTGCTGATCGCATTCGGGATCTGGGCAGCCGCCACATTTCTGCTTGAGAATGCGACGCGGGCGCTCTGGTTTGTCCTGGGTATTGCGGCCACCTTTCTGATTCTTACCGGAATCGCCTGGGCTCTGATGCGATTTGTCCGCCGATTTTTCCCGCATAGCTGGGGGTTTGAAGCCCGTCAAAGTTTACTCAATTTATTTCGCCCGAACAACCAGACCCTGGTCCTGATCCTCGCTATTGGCATTGGTACTTTCCTGATCAGTACACTGTATTTCACCCAGGACATGTTATTGGCCCGGGCGGAAATTGAGGACGATACTCCTGCAGCAAACCTTATTCTTCTCGATGTGCAGGCCCGGCAGGAAGCGGAAGTGGAAAATATGATTCGACAGCAGAGACTCTCTGTGCTCGAAAACATCCCTATCGTCACTATGCGCCTCGATCAGATCCGAAACCGAAAGGTCGAGGAGATTCGTAAAGACACTACCTCGACAATCAATGGTTGGATCCTCAATCACGAATTCCGTGTCACTTACCGGGATTCCCTTATTGCTTCAGAACGTCTTTTAGAGGGGGAATGGATTCCTTCGTTTAAGAATAAATCCGGACCCATACCCATCTCTCTTTCGGATAATGTGGCGCGGGATGCAGAGTCGTGGGTAGGAGATACACTGGTCTTTAACGTACAGGGAGTGCTTATGGAAACCGTGATTGCAAGCATTCGTGAGGTAGACTGGGGTCGTTTACAATTGAACTTTTCAGTAGTCTTTCCGGAAGGAGTCCTGGAAGAAGCGCCCCGGTTTCACGTCCTGACGACATTTGCCGAATCGGAAGAAACATCCGCGAGATTTCAACAGGACCTGGTTAGTGCCTATCCGAACATTTCTGTACTTGACGTGCGGCAGTTGTTGTCTGCAGTCGGCGATATTCTGCAGAAACTCTCCTGGGTGATACGCTTTATGGCCTTTTTTAGTATCCTCACGGGCTTTATCGTCTTGCTCGGTGCGGTTCGCACCAGTAAATTCCAGCGAATCCGCGAAAGTGTCCTGCTGCGGACATTGGGAGCCACGGGGCGCCAGATCCGGAGGATAACCATTCTGGAATATCTGTTTTTAGGGAGCATTGGAAGTCTGATGGGGGTTCTGTTGGCCCTGTTGGGAACACAACTGCTCGCTTATGGCGTCTTTGAAATTAATTTCACACCGTCCTGGGTTCCTTTCCTCCTTGTATTTCCACTGATTAGCCTGACCGTTCTGGTTATAGGACTCTTCAACAGCAGGGGGGTCTTAAACAGTCCACCTCTGGAAGTACTTCGGAAAGAAGGGGTATGAGGGGTCTTCCCCTGGATGTGGTCAGGGCATTACTATGCGAATCGGATATTTATCGAAAACCGCTGCCTGTTCTGAAGTTGTGAGTTCGGTGAGGTTTTTACCGAGAATAGCCCGGGAATACAGGTCTCTCACTTCGCTGATAGCCAGTGCAATATGGTCTTTCACTGAAACAAATTGACTATACTTAACATCTGGCTCAATCTCTATGATGTACAGGGAGCTTTGTTCGAAAGTCCGGGCGTGCCCGGTAACCAGTTTAAACATTTGATCACGGCTGACTAACTGGTCCGATACGATTAACTGATCCCGCTCATTTATATATACCCGGAAGACATTCGCCCCCCGTGCATCGAGCTGGGCGAGCGGGCCATAGGTGGTAAATCCGGTATCGGGAGTGGTGGTTTGAAAGGCCTGACGGTCGATAAGTTCGTAGGTCAGCAGTCGGTAGTAAGGCGAAGCCAGATCCCCAGAAGTCAATAATTCCAGATAAGCCAGGGCTTCCAGAGCGGGATTCAGGTTTTCATGCAGGAGGGATTCCCTGAGTATCTCAAATTGGATAAGGGTGGAGTCCGAAGGCCTTATATTGCTTTCGGTCAGTATTTTACTGCATTCATATAAAGCAATACTATCTTTGTTTAAACTGCGAAATCGAGGGCCGAAATACAGTTCAGGGGGGCGTATGATTCCCTGATCTGATGCAATGCGCTGCAGGAGTCCCCTGTAGCCTTCTCCATCCGTGTTCTCCAACAGACCTTCGGAAAGTAGTTCATTCTCAAAACGGTTTATCAGACTATCCAGGGCCTGAGGACCGTCTTCAAAAGTTTGAGCGATACACGAAAAAAGTTGTGATTCCAGCCCTTCAGCCTGTGTAAAGGCCGGGGTGGAAAAAAATAAAAAACCGACACCAAAAAAGAGGTTCCGCAGTATTTTTCCCCCGAAATTTATCAAAACTGGAAAGGTATTCCTGGATTTCATAGCATGGAGAAAGATACGGATTTTTAGGATTTGGATCCCCGGGAATTTCGATGAAAACCCGCTTCTTTCGTTTCATTACCCGGTACCACAATCCTATGGACTGTCGGGTTGGAAGCTGCCCAAAAAGAGGCCAAACAGGGGACGGGCAGGTACCTTTCCCGGTCCCGTAGGCAAATAAGTACCCTGCACCGATTTTCGACTGCTCTTTCACAGGCACAGCATCCGCCTATTCCTGCATTCCCGGTTGCCTGATTTGGTACCCTTCCGCTTGTTTAGCCGCATCTACCTGTCGCTTAACATCTTTCAGAAGGGCCTTGGCGTCGTATATGATTCCATCTTTTACGGTGTATTTAACCCCACCCACCCGAACGACTTCATTGTCCTCGGTGAGTTTAATGGCTCCGGTTCCGTAAAGGGCTTTAAAATTCTCAAGGGGATTGGCCTCCACAAGCACCAGGTCGGCCAGTTTGCCGGGGGTAATAGTCCCGATTTCGCTGTCAAAACCAAGGGCTTCGGCTCCGTTGAGCGTTGCCGCCCGGATAATTTCCAAAGGGTGGAATCCAGCTTCCCTGAGCAGCTCCATTTCCCGGATGTAGGCAAAACCGTATAGCTGGTAAATAAATCCGGAATCTGAGCCCACTGTAACGCGTCCGCCCCGGTTTTTATATTCATTGACAAAGGTCATCCAAAGCTGGTAATTTTGTTTCCAGGCCACTTCCTGTTCCGTACCCCAGTAGTGCCAGTAGGAACCATGCGAAATTTTACTCGGAGCGTAAAACCGCCAAAGGGAGGGCAGGGTATAGGTCTCATGCCATTCTGCCCGACGGGCGCGATGCAGATCCCGGCTGGCCTCGTAAATATTAAATGTAGGATCCAGGGTAAAGTCAAGGGAAATCAACTCTTCCATTACCTTATTCCAATGGTCTGAATATGGAGCTGCGGCTTGCTTCCAGAGCTTTCCGGCCTCCTGGAAACGGTGTTGTTCGTTGTTGTAATTGTAGTCCAGGGGATAGTCCTGCACGGTTCGGTCTTCAAAAAGTGCTTCAGGTAATCCATACCAGTGCTCCATGCTGGTCAGGCCGGCACGCGCTGAATTCAGTACATTCCAACGCGCCACGTCCAGTTGTGCATGGTGGCAGGCAGATCGGAGCCCCAGTTTTTTGTTTTCGTCCAGGGCGGCACTCATAATTTCAGGAGCCGCGCCGAAAAACTTAATGCCATCCGCACCTTTTTTGGCGTTCAAACGCACCCATTCCCGTGCTTGTTCCCCTGTGGTAATGGCGTCTTCTGTCCCCTGCCCAAAACCGGTATAAACAAAGATCCTGGGCGCCACGATACTATTGGCTGCACTTTTGCGCTTTAAGTCCATCGCAAAATCAACGCCCCGGCCGCTGGGTTCTCTAACGGAAGTAATCCCATGTGCCATCCAGAGTTTAAAAACGTAATCCGGCTCGGCTCCCTGGGCCTTGCCTCCGATATGCCCATGCATGTCTACAAAACCCGGCAATACGTACATACCTTCGGCCTGAATCTCGCGGCCTCCTTTTTTCAGGGCAGGGCGCCGGTCTGCCTCAATGGCCACTCCGGGATACCCCACGACACTAACTTTTACAATCCGGTTCTTTTCAATGACGATATCCACGGGGCCTTGTGGTGGCGCCCCGTTGCCATTGATCAGGGTGGCCCCCCGGATTATGAGTTGATCAAAAGGACCTTCTGAAAAGGAATCCTGTGCTCTGGAGGTGCTTTGGACTATAAGAAGGGCAATTAACAGGAGAATTGTATTTTTCATGATTTACGAGTTGGCAGATTTATGGAGCTTTTCAGGACGTGCAGGATACCCGGCGAATTATTCGGGAACCCGAATGTGATCGCCCAAAAACAGGGCATTTAAAAACAAGCGATTGGTTCCATACCAGGAACCCCGGAAGTTGGGGTTGTCAGCAAAGAGCACGACCCGGCCCCTTCCCTGTCCGCCCACAAGCAAGGAGGCAGATTTGTCGAGGAAATCCTTTCGATTTTTAGCACTGAGATATCCGTCGATATGGGCATTTTCTGCGTACTGGCCAACCGTGGCATACGGATTTTTACTGGGTTTAAGCCAAACTTCATTATTCTTGTAGACCGGGATCTGCGAATTTGTGTACCCGAATGCCAGCGGATGGGTCAGGTCCAGGTTGATTCTCAGAATCACCCCACCTACACTTTCTTTACCCAGATTCTCTTCCGCATCCCCGTAGGGCAACCGTGTGATCTGTTGTGAACTGTCTTTGACAGTTTCCACCAATTCTTCCTTAACCCACTTATTCTCGATGGCCGTACTCGAGGCTCCTCCGATAGTGATGAGGGTATTGCCTTTTGAAATCCATTCCCGGATCCGTTCCTTTTCACTGTCGTTCCAGGAGTAACGCCCGCTTACCATTACCAGTGTGTTGTAGTGGTCCAGATTGGTTCCGCGGAAGTCTCTCAAAGGGATTTTGGTGATGGGCATATGCACCCGGGTATCGAGTAAATGCCAGACTTCTCCAGCTTCATAGGAGCGCACACCTTCTCCGATCAGCACTGCAGCCTTGGGTTGCTGTAATGGCCGGGAATACCGACTTCCCAAATCCACGCCTTTCAGGTGATAGCCGCTGGCAACGGCAAAAGAAGGTACCCTGAAAGTGTCCTGGGCTTCCTTGAGCAGTTTATGGACTTCCTCTGGTGTTTTTTGCTGGAGTGAAACCGGAAGTACCAGGGTCCCCGGGGCAAAAGATTTTTCGACGCCTCCTACGGAGGTCGTAAACGGTTTAAAAGCACTGCTGAGTACCAGGCCCTTCGATTGCAGGTGATAGAGCATTGCAGGGGCATTGTAGTCCTGCCAGTCGATCAGGTAGGCGTATTCCGAATACGGAACAGCCGCAACCGGATACAGGTCTTCGATATCGGTTATGCGCTCGCCCGGGTCAAAGGAGCGGAGCGGGCTGTATTTCATATTGTAGAAATTGGCAACCGACCAGGCAGAAGCGTCATAAAAAACACTATCCCGGTAGGTTTCATAGGTTTCAAAAAATGTCTGTACCATGCGATATTGGGGCTGGCGGGTCGGTATTACAATAGCGTCTTCCCCTTCCTTATACACCTCAATTTTATGAATCAGTAGTTTGTCGATAAAAGCTTTCAACCTGTTTTTATCGTATTTCTCTTCTACTCTGTAAGCCCCTATTTTTGTGCCTCCGGCATTCTTAAGCCCGCTTTTAAAGAAATCTTTTTGATACGCTCTCAGCAGGGCTTTGTTCTCCACGGCTGCCTTTACCGTAGTCATACTGGATACCAACTGATTGCGGATCGTAAAAGGAAAGGTGATTTCGCCAAAAGGAGTTTTTTGAGCATGCCCCCGGGAACTCGCCTGTTCAAATAATAACCCGAGTCCCCCTTGCAGGTCCGGATAGGACGAGCCATACCCTGGGTAGGTGCCGTCAAAAACTTCTTTGGTGAAATAGAGCGATCCGATACTGTCCAGGGATTTTGAGAAATAGGAACCAAAAAGAGTGTTGAGATCTTCATAATTCTCTTTGGGCATGATTGGATTCAAAGAGCCATTGGCTTTCATGGGTTCGAAAAAATAAGTGCTTTGGGATCCCATTTCGTGAAAATCTGTAACGACATTCGGGTACCACTTATGGTACCACTCGAGTTTTCCACGGCTTTCCGGATTGATCGCCAGCAGCCAGTCGCGGTTCAGATCAAACCAGTAATGATTGGTTCGTCCGCCCGGAAAGTACTCGTTGTGTTCTGCATCCTGAGGGTCTGAAACCAAAGGGGTGCCCCGGTAGGAATTGGCCCACTGGGTGTGCCGGTCCCGGCCGTCCGGATTGATCGTTGGATCGATGAAGATGACCGCTTCCCTGCGAAAGCGCTGAATAACCGGGTGCTTAGAAGCTACCAGGATATAGGCGCTGAGTAGAGCCGCCTCTGAACTTGAAGGTTCATTTCCGTGTACGTTGTATCCGAGCTGCACGAAGATGGGTAAATCTGCCTGGGGATCTGCCGACTGGGCAGGGTCCGTAAATGCGAGGTGTTGCCGCTGCAGTGCTTCAATGTTTTGGAGTTTCCCGGGTTCGCTCACCCGTAACATAACGAGTTTGCGCTTTTCATGGGTGTACCCGTAGGTTTCGATATCGGCATTTTCTGAGGCTTCAGCCAGAGTTTCCAAATAGTGTACGATGCGGTCATGACGTGTATGGTATTCCCCAATGCCATACCCGAGAAAAGCTTCAGGAGAGGGAATAGCTTCATCGTAGGGTTCGTATTGCTTCAGGAAATAGTCCTGAGCCTGGACAGGGAGGATTGTAATAATTAGAACAAAAATCAACGGTATGCGCATGGGTTGGAGTTTAGTTTGGTTCTACCGATTAAATATAGGAATTCTCGATGGTATGATTGGTATGCCAACCTGTAAAGCAGTTTTCTGAATGGGTGCTCAGGCCATGGAGTGGAAAGGGTCCTGCCGCACTTCCTCAAATCGGATAATATAATTGGTTCCGCGCTTGGAGAGATCCCGGATTACAGAACCTTTGAGTTGCCTGCTCAGGTTGTGTATGAGTTTTAATCCCAGGGATTTAGACGCCTTATAATCCATGTTTTCGGGGTAGCCCACCCCGTCATCCCCAATCCGGAGTACGTAGTAGAGTTCATCCTCTTTTTCCAGTGCGATACTGATTTCTCCGGTGTCCCGACCTTCAAAACCGTATTTAAGGGCATTGGTCACAGCCTCATTGATGAGCAGGCCCAGTGGCAGGGCCGTATCGATGCCCAACTCAACTTCCGGAATATCGATACGAAGCCGGATGTCGGTGTCAGATCCTTTTACGGACTTTACGAGATAATCGGCCAGTTGTTGCACATAGGTGCTGTATTCGATACAGGAAAGATCTTCGCGCATGTAGAGCATTTCGTGTACCATGGCCATACAGACCACCCGGTTCTGACTGCTTTGGATCTGGCTTAAGGTATGGGGGTCTTCGACCGCTCTTCCCTGCATCCTGAGCAGGCTCGAGACGGTTTGCAAATTGTTTTTCACGCGGTGATGCACTTCCTTGAGCAACATTTCTTTTTCATTGGCCTTTTGCTCCATCTCCTCCTTACCCAGGTATAAGTCATGGAGGTTTCTAAAGAGTTTTTTCCCGAAAATACTTCCCAGGATTACCAGAAAAAACAGAAAAACAAGGGCTGAAAACAGGGATTCCCTTCCCAGAGGTATGGAATTCTCAAAGGATCCGAATCCAGGCCCAAGTAGGAGAAGCAATAAGATATACAGAACAGCTGCAGCCAGATACAGATTCCCGATCGATGCTTTGATCAGGTAACCGCTTAGAATGAACAGGGCGAACATGCAGATAAAAGGACTCGCCACACCTCCTGAGTAAAGGCTTATTCCAAAAACCAGGACATAGCCCAGGGCATTGGTCAGCAGATATGCCAGGGGGTGTTCCGGAAGGCGTCGAAGCAATACGAATTGTATTCCAAAAATAACCCCAAGGACACACAACAGCAAGGGCAGAGGTTCTGAGACTTCGAGAAAATACCAACTGATAGCTGCCAACAGGAAACAGCCAACAGCCGCAAAAACACTGCTGGTCTGTAAGAGGAGGGAGGCATCCTGCGACCGCTGCAGATGCTTTCGTTTTTTTTCCATTCTGATAAAAAACGGCTTAGTCGGCATAGGCGGAGGCGGGGACTAATGAGGGTATAGGTTTACAGAAGTAAAACTACTTCTTATTGCATTAGAATCAAAATAGGTATGGGCTTCATGCAAAAAACGATCCCCGCGGGGGATCGTTTTAAATATAAGTCAGAACCGAATTAGTGGTCTACAAGCACCCATTCGCCTTTTGAGATCAGGGGTTCGGCCTGTTTAAACTTCACGGTTTTATTCTCTCCGGACAGGATATTTTTGATGGTTACTTTTTCATTCCGGCCTATTTTAGCTTGCTCCCGTATAATGGTCTCTGTAATCTGGGGCCGCTGCCCCTGAGTGGCACCTGCCGCCCTGCTTTGAGCAGTCAATTCATCGCTGTTGGGTATTTCTGCCTTAGAGGTTTTCAGATTGTCCTTGGGGCGCCGTACCTGACGGGCCTCCTGAATATTCTGGGTATTTGCCGATGGAAGTTCTCCTTTAAACAAAAAGGAAACGATCTCTTTGTTTACTTTTTCGATCATGGATTTAAAAAGCTCAAAAGCCTCAAATTTATAGATCAAAAGAGGATCTTTTTGCTCGTGAACCGCCAGTTGAACCGACTGTTTCATCTCGTCCATTTTTCTCAGATGGGTTTTCCAGGAGTCGTCTATAATCGCGAGAGAAATATTTTTCTCAAAATCTGTAATCAACTCTTTGCCCTCTGTGTCATATGCATTCTGAAGGTCTGTAACAACATTCAGCGTTTTAATCCCATCGGTAAAGGGTACTACAATACGCTCGAATTTGTTGGAATTGTCTTCAAAGACTTTTTTGATCACTGGAAAAGCGGAAGCTGCAGAGCGTTCCATTTTCTGATGATAATGGTTATAAGTGGCTGTATAGACCGTTCTAGCGATATCCTGAAACGACATTTTGCCAAACTCCTCTTCGTCTATGGGGGACGTGATGGAGAAATACTTGATCAGCTCAAATTCAAAATTTTTGTAATCATTCGCCATTTTGTTGGTCTCCGCAATAACCTCACAGGTATCGTAAATCATATTGGCGATATCCACCTTGAGGCGATCTCCCTGCAGGGCGTGTCTTCTGCGTTTGTAGACGACTTCACGCTGGGCATTCATAACATCGTCGTATTCCAAAAGTCGCTTCCGGATACCAAAGTTATTTTCCTCCACTTTTTTCTGGGCTCTTTCGATGGACTTGGTCATCATTCCGGCCTGAATGACCTCTCCTTCCTTAAGACCCATCCGGTCCATCATTTTTGCGACGCGCTCCGAGCCGAATAACCGCATAAGATTATCCTCGAGCGAGACGTAGAATTGAGAGCTTCCCGGATCTCCCTGACGTCCGGACCGACCTCTGAGCTGGCGATCCACCCTTCTGGAATCGTGCCTCTCAGTACCGATGATGGCCAGACCCCCCGCCTTTTTCACAGCGTCACTTAGTTTAATATCCGTACCCCGTCCGGCCATATTGGTCGCTATGGTCACGACACCCGGATTTCCGGCTTCAGCCACAATGTCTGCCTCCTTTTTATGGAGTTTCGCATTGAGGACATTATGGTTTATTTTACGAATGTTGAGCATTCGGGATAGCAATTCAGATACCTCTACAGAGGTCGTACCAATAAGTACGGGTCTCTGAGCATTTGAAAGCTCTATAACCTCATCGATGATGGCATTGTATTTCTCGCGCTTGGTCTTGTAAATCAAGTCATTGCGGTCATCCCGGGCAATAGGTCGGTTGGTCGGGATTTCTACAACATCCAGTTTGTAGATCTCCCAGAATTCACCGGCCTCCGTGACCGCTGTTCCCGTCATCCCGGCGAGTTTGCGGTACATCCTGAAGTAATTCTGCAGGGTAATCGTTGCAAAGGTCTGGGTCATGGCCTCGATCTTTACATTTTCTTTAGCCTCAATAGCCTGGTGCAGCCCATCGGAATACCGGCGCCCGTCCATAATCCGCCCGGTTTGTTCGTCGACGATCATCACCTTGTTCTCCATGACCACGTATTCCACGTCTTTTTCAAAAAGGGCGTAGGCCTTGAGCAACTGGGTCATGGTATGTACCCGCTCACTTTTTATAGCAAAATCCTTAAAGAGCTCTTCTTTTAAGCGCGCTTCTTCCTCAATTTCCAGATTTTGATTTTCGATTCGGGCGATTTCCCCACCGATGTCCGGCATGATGAAAAAGCCACTGTCCTGATCTCCTGAAACGTATTCGATTCCTTTATCTGTAAGCTCAATCTGGTTGTTTTTCTCGTCGATAACAAACAGCAATTCGGCATCCACCTGCGGCATTTCGCGGTTGTTGTCCTGCATGTAGAAATTCTCTGTTTTCTGAAGCAGTTGTTTGATCCCTTCTTCGCTCAGGAATTTAATGAGGGCTTTATTTTTTGGCAGGCCTCTGTGAACGCGGAGTAAGAGTAAGCCACCTTCTTTGGTATCCCCTTCGGCAATTTTCTTTTTCGCTTCTGCGAGGACTCCCGTAAGATGGCGCTGTTGTTTTTGTACCAGTTCCGATACTTTGGGTCGGAGTTCCTGGAACTCGTGCCGGTCTCCTTCCGGAACCGGACCAGAAATAATAAGCGGTGTCCGGGCATCATCCACCAATACCGAGTCTACCTCATCCACAATTGCATAATGGTGGGGGCGCTGTACCAAATCTGCCGGCGTATGCGCCATGTTGTCCCTGAGGTAATCAAATCCAAATTCATTATTCGTCCCGTAGGTGATGTCGGCATTGTAGGCTGCCCGTCGGCTTTCAGAATTGGGCTTATGCTTGTCGATACAGTCCACGGTGAGTCCGTGGAATTCAAAAATAGGACCCATCCAGGCGCTGTCCCTTTTGGCGAGGTAGTCATTGACTGTTACCAGGTGCACGCCCTTACCTGAAAGCGCATTGAGGTACATGGGCAGGGTAGCTACCAGGGTTTTACCTTCTCCGGTTTGCATCTCGGCAATTTTACCCTGATGCAGCACAATCCCACCGATCAACTGCACGTCGTAATGCACCATGTCCCAGGTGACTTCTTTTCCGGCGGCATCCCAAGAATTGCTCCAGACGGCTTTATCGCCATCCAGGGTTACATAATCCGAGGTGGCCGAGAGCTTTCGGTCAAACTCACTGGCGTGTACTACCAGTTCAGAATTCGTGGAAAATCTTCGGGCGGTTTCTTTGACAACGGCAAACGCCTCGGGAAGTATTTCTTCCAGGGTCTCCTCGGTTTTCTGATAGGAAGCGTCCAGGAGTTGGTCGATCTGGCTATAGAGACTTTCATTCAGGTCGATATCCGTGGAGTTTTTAACTTGTTCCCGCAAATCGGCAATCTGAGCCTCCAGATCCGTGATGCGCTCCTGAATAAGGGCTTTAAAAGCACCAGTTTTTCCGCGGAGTTCATCGTTGGAGAGCGATTCGAGACCGGCCCCGAAAGATCTGATTTTTTCAACCAGAGGCTGAAGGGATTTGACGTCTTTTTTAGCTTTGTCTCCTACAAATGCCTTTAAGATCGTATTGACTATACTCATAATTTTAATGTTGTTTTTTGTCGCCTCAACCGGGAAGCATCTCCGATGGCAACCGCAAAAGGGGCAGCCCTGAATGCAATTTTTCAGGCCCTTTCTCCAGTACAAAAGGTATTCCAGTTTTTGCTACAGCCGGAAATCATAGCCCAGGCTGTCAAAATTACATAAAAAAAAAGCCTCCGGGGAGACTTTTAAGGGATTGTTATGCGGATTGTCAGTATTCGTCTTCGTTCCACAAATAATCATCATCTGTGGGATAATCGGGCCAGATCTCTTCGATGGATTCGTAAATCTCGCCCCCTTCCTCTTCCATGGACTGCAGATTCTCCACGACTTCCAGTGGGGCTCCCGTGCGAATGGCGTAGTCTATTAATTCGTCCTTGGAGGCCGGCCAGGGCGCATCACTTAAGTAGGAGGCTAATTCTAATGTCCAATACATAGCAACACTGCGTTTTTAAATTTTTGCAAAAGTATATTTAAAACCAAAATGTCAAAGCAATTTTCTGCTTAATTACTAACACTAAGGAATTTTTATGGAAAAGGCAATTTCTTAACGGTGAAATTCCGAATTTATTCCACAGGAGGGTTTGGAATCCACTTTATCTCATCGGCCTGCAGTTCTGCCGACAATTTTCGCGCCAGAATAAAGAGGTAATCGGAAAGTCGATTGAGATAAATCAGCAATATTTCCGAAACGGGGCTTTGTTCGTTAAGCAAGGTCGTCATTCGCTCGGCCCGTCTGCAAACTGTACGGGCAATATGACAGTATGACACTATGGGGTGGCCGCCTGGAAGTATAAAATTGGTCATGGGCGGGAGGTCTGCATCGAGACGATCCATTTCATCTTCCAGAGACGTAACGTCTGAAAGCGTCACTTGTGGGATTTCAATCCGGACTTTACGCTGGGGTTTTGAACTGCCCGCTGTTTCGGTAGCCAGCATGGATCCTGCCGTAAAAAGCCTGTCCTGAATAGTCAGAAGGAATTCCCGATGCCGGTTTTCAATCCCCTGGTCTCTCAAAAGTCCTATCCAGGAATTGAGCTCGTCCACGGTCCCATAACTCTGAATACGTATATGGTGTTTGGGTACCCGTGTGCCTCCAAACAATGCTGTCGTACCCTGATCCCCGGTTTTTGTGTAAATTTTCATAGCGTTTTGTACCTTGAATCGCGGATGGTTTCACGTATCGCTGTCCTGTCGGTCCCTCAGTTTTCGACCTTCCATAAATGAGCGCGATTTTCTTCTTCTGGATTGCCTCTTGTTGTAAAAGGTAATTAAAAAGTAGACCACCACTAACCCGCCGAATATGTAGAAGACTTCATTTCCCATGGCCTTCAAAAATAGGAGTTTATGTTCGTATTTTAAAATGTTGCCGCGCCTGTTCTTTCCTGAAAAACAACAGTCCCTCCCAATGGGTCTCCAGGGCAACCCGAACCGAAGGATGCGTGCTTATTTCCTTCCACCGTGCATAGGCAGGAGCGGAAGACCTTAAATTTCCAAGGTATACGATGCTGCTATTGTGCCTTTGTCCTGCGTCTGAGAGAATTTCTGTGACTATTTCAGCGGGGTCCTCAAAAACAAAAAGGTCAAAAGGAGGCCTTTGCAGGGTGGGATCGGAATTCAGATCCCTTAGGATTTCAGAATCAGGGGGCAGGGTCGTACTTGTCCAGACGCGCTCCGGACTGAAATGCATCTTGGCGGCCCTGAGAAGGCGGCGGCGTCCGGCCCCCTGTTTCACAGGAGAGGCGTAGAAAGCCTGGTCCAGGAATTCATATATAAAAGGGGAATGAATTCCATGTCTGTTTTTGGCCTGGAACCAGAAGAGCACTTTGCTAAAAATCCCGGACATTACGATTCATAATAGGGGTTATACCTTTTCAATCCTCGATTTCAATTGATGAAAGTTCAAACCATCGCTCGGTTTTTGTCTCCAGCACACTTAGTACTGAGGCAAATTCCCGGGATGCATTGTCGAGCTCCTCACCTGTAAGCTCCGATGCCATCATGCGGGCTTCCAGTTCGGACTTTTGCTTTTCCAGCAGTCCGATGTCTTTTTCCAGCGTATTGATTTCGCGCTGTTGGGTATAACTGAGCTTCCCTTTTCGGGGGGATGGCGTTTTTTTAGCAGCATCTTCCTTTTGTACCTCAGGCTTTTGGTCAGAGGCAGATTGCTGATGGAACTCCCGCATGTCCGAGTAATTCCCGGGGAAGTCCGTAATCGTTCCGGCTCCGTCAAAGAGAAAGAGATGGTCGGTTATTTTGTCCATAAAATACCGGTCGTGGGACACTATGAGCAGGGTGCCGGGATAGTCCAGTAAAAAGTTTTCCAGCACATTCAGGGTAATGATGTCCAGATCGTTCGTAGGTTCGTCCAGGATCAGGAAATTGGGATTTTGAATCAGTACGGTACACAAAAAAAGTCTTTTGCGCTCCCCTCCACTTAACTTCTCTGTAAAATCATACTGTTGCTTCCGATCAAACAGGAACCGTTCCAGTAGTTGTTGTGCACTGAGTTCCCGCCCTTTTTTCAATGGGATATAATCTCCGAATTCCCGGATCACGTCTATGACGCGTTGCCCGGGTTGTACCTGCAGTCCTGCCTGGGTATAATATCCCATCTTCAGGGTCTCGCCCCGGACTACTTTGCCGGTGTCGGGCAAAAGATTGCCACAGGCAATTTCGAGAAAAGTAGATTTCCCGCTGCCGTTAGCTCCCACCAAACCTACACGCTCCCCCCGTTTAAAATTGTGGCTGAAATTTTCAAAAAGGAGCCGGTCTCCATATTTTTTTGAAATATTATGAAGCTCCAGGACTTTAGTGCCCAACCGTTCCATCTGTATCTCGAGTTCTACTTCGTGAAGTTTACGCCTTTCCGACGCTCTGTGTTTAAGGGTGTCGAAATCGGCAATACGCGCTTTGGATTTGGTCGTCCGCGCTTTGGGTTGCCGGCGCATCCATTGCAGTTCCTTTTTAAAAAGCGCTTTGGTTTTCTGCAGATTAACGGCCTGAAAAGCCTCCCGGGATTCTTTTTCCTGCAGATAATAGGCATAATTGCCCTTGTAGTTGTGCAGTACACCTTCGTCCAGTTCCAGAATATGATTACAGACCCTGTCCAGAAAATACCTGTCGTGTGTAACCATAAACAGGGTGCTCACATTATCTTTGAAGTACGCTTCCAGCCACTCGATCATCTCCAGATCGAGATGGTTGGTAGGCTCATCCAGGATCAGCACATCCGGTGTATCCAACAATATATGCGCCAGCGCCAGTCTTCGTCTCTGCCCACCGGACAGATTTTCTACGCGCACTCCCGTATTGTCCAGTCCGAGTTTGGAAAGAATCTGTTTATAACGGGTTTCAAGGTCCCAGGCATTGGCCTGTTCCATAGCTTCGAAGGCGCGCTGGTAGGCTTTTTCGTCTTCAGGGTTTTCCAGGGCTTTTTCGTAATCTGCTATGATTCCAACCAGTGTGTTCCCGGAAGCAAAAAGGGTTTGGTATATAGTTAAGGCAGGATCCAGGTAGGGCTCCTGCTCGAGATAGCCTATTTTGGTTCCCTTACGAGTAGTCACCTCCCCGCTATCGGCATTGTGTTTTCCGGCGAGGATATCGAGCAGTGTGCTTTTACCGGTACCGTTCCGCGCCACCAGGGCAATCTTTTGACCCTGGTTGATCCCGAAGGTCAGATCGGAGAACAGCACGCGCTCGCCAAAGGATTTTGTCAGATTCTCGGCACTGAGTAGGTTCAAATCGGCATTTTTTTCAAGTGAATCAAAAAGATATATCGAAGCATCAGGGCGGCCCATAACGGGAGGACTACGGGTGAAAAAATCTGTACTCCGGCGAGCCATAGTCCCGCACCTGTGGCGAGTAAAATCAAAAGCAAAATCAGGTATCCCCTTTCTTTTTTAAACCCTGCAGGCCTTGCCAAAAGCCCAAAGGCCAGTATCAGATTTAAAGGAAAGGCCCACAAGAGGTTCCCATTCCAGGCCGTGGCCGTATGATCTGTAAAAAACCAAAGAAAAAGGAGGAGGCAACCTGCGGCCCCGGTGGTAAAAAAAAGAATAAAGTCAAGAACCTTACTTCTGGTTTTGTTTCGGAAATCAATCCAGGTTATGACAAGGGTTATCCCGAGCACCAAAAGCATCCAGAATAGGGGGGTAGCGGTAAAAACAGCATTGGGTGTTGGGGAATTCAGTGCGAGGATAGGGCGTTTTCGCCCCCCCAATGAACGGTCTTTCAAGGAGGCGTTTGCGATTTGCTGCTCGACATATTTGGGAAGGAAAGAGAATTCGCTACCCTCTGCTTTCCTATCGATAACCGCTCCCAGAGCGAGGTCTATCCCAAAACTCGACCAGGAATTCCAGTACAGATTTTCATGAATCAGATCCCGGAAACTTTTCGAATCCTTGAGGTGATCAAAGGAATATACCAGGGGAGGGCCGAGCACCCCGGAGAGTATTTCGGGAATCTTTGTCGCGCAATTCTCAAAAAGAAAATCGTATTTGTAAAACCGGTTTTCAGGTTGGTTATTTTCCTCCAGAAATTGCAATAGCGCATTGGTTTCGGCCGGGCTGAGTTCCAGAAGTTGCTCGCGTACATAGCGGTTCTCCAGTTGGTAGGTGTAAAGGAAATTCTCAAAGCGCTGTTTGGCTAAAGCATAGGGGAGCTTCCCCCGGACAAACTTTCCATAAAAATTAGGGGTATCAAAATCGAAGGTACCATAGTTGTATACCCAGTCTATTCCCCGTGTGGGATCTCTGAACCGGAAGGCGCTATGTCCAAAGGTTGCATAGAGCTCGGTGCCCGGCCCACAGGTAATGACGCTGAATTGAGCTTCCGGACTCGCCGTAATGTCCTGTGCCCGGGAAATGGTCACGGACAACAAACAAGTCAGTAAAAAAAGCAGGGTGGATCCTTTCATTACAGTGGTGATACCGATCAGGGGTTCGGGTCAAAGTTCCGAATAATTTATGTACCTGCAACGACATGCTCCGGGGCCAGGGAAAAATGTAGAAATCACATAGGCGACCATTTAAGCGATTTGTGCTATTTTTACGAAAACCGACCCGCACTTATGAAGCATCTTCCGAATTTCATTACGCTGTTAAATGTGCTTTTTGGCTCTATTGCCGCCGTGTTTGCGGTGCTGAATCGCCTGGAATGGGCAGCCGTTTTTTTTATACTCGGAGTACTCTGTGATTTTGCCGACGGGTTACTGGCAAGAAGACTGGGCGTTCAGTCCGAATTGGGTATTCAACTGGATTCCCTGGCCGATATGATTACGAGTGGCCTGGTTCCCGGTCTGGTGATGTGTCAGCTGCTGGCGATGTCCGTAAACGCCGGGTGGAATGCCGATAGCTTTTTTGCAGAAGCACTGGACCGTGAAGGTTGGTGGGGTGCCTGGCTTCCCTTTGTCGGCTTGTGCATTACAATGTCTACAGCGCTTCGGCTTGCGCGTTTTAATCTGGATGAGAATCAGGTAAACTCTTTTGTCGGATTACCCTCGCCGGCCAATGCCCTTTTGATTCTTTCACTTCCACTCATATTGATGTATAATGGGAGTGAGTTTACCAATACCCTGATCCTGAATCCCTGGTTTTTGTTCGGCTTAACAGTGTTGAGCTCCTACCTCTTAAACGCCCCGATCCGTTTATTTGCCCTGAAATTTGACAATTACAGTTTTAAAGACAATAGCGTCAAATACATCTTTCTTATACTCAGTCTGGTTCTGGTGCTTACCCTGCAGTTTCTGGCGATCCCGCTGATTATAATCGCCTATGTGCTGTTTTCTTTGATAAGTCCCAAGGGCTCCGATACGCTCGAAGTGGACTAAAAGGAAAGTTTCTTTTTGCGAAGCTCAAAATTCTGACCCAGGTATACTTTGCGAACCATTTCGTCTGCTGCCAGGTCTTCCGGGATACCTGATTTGAGAATGCCCCCTTCGAACATAAGATAGGACCGCTCTGTTATGGCAAGGGTTTCCTGTACGTTATGATCTGTAATCAGGATACCAATATTCTTGTTCTTTAACTGGGCGACAATGCGTTGTATGTCTTCTACTGCTACCGGATCTACCCCGGCGAAGGGCTCATCCAGGAGGATAAAAGAAGGATTTGTAGCCAGCGCTCTGGCGATCTCTGTCCGGCGCCTTTCTCCACCGGAGAGCAGGTCTCCCCGGTTTTTTCGTATATGACCGATCCCGAATTCGTCCAGTAGGTTTTCCAGTCGTTCGAGTTGCTCGTTTTTACTGAGTTTGGTGAGTTGAAGAACACTGAGGATATTGTCCTCCACGCTTAATTTCCTGAAAACAGAGGCTTCCTGAGCCAGATACCCGATGCCGTGCTGAGCTCTTTTGTACATCGGGAAATTTGTAATTTCCGTTTCGTCCAGGTAAATGTTCCCGCCGTTGGGTTTGATAAGGCCCACAATCATATAGAAGGATGTGGTTTTTCCAGCCCCGTTCGGCCCTAGTAAACCGACGATTTCTCCCTGATTTACTTCCAGAGAAATCCCCTTGACCACTTTCCGGCCCCGGTACGATTTCATAATATTTACTGCTCTGAGCTGCATAAAGGGTGGTTCAAAACTAGTTCTTTTTAGCCCCGGTTAAAAAGAATTTCAGAATATTTAACGATAGGGAACGGCTCTTTACCGGCTGTTGCGACGGTTCGCCGCCTCCATTTTTTGTTTTTTAGCCTCGTTTTTCAATACCCTCGCCGAAATATAAATACTCAGCTGATAAAGGATCAGCACAGGCACAGCAACAATGATTTGGCTTGCGACGTCCGGAGGGGTAATGATGGCAGAGAGGATCAACACCAGCACCAGGGCGATTTTTCGATACTTCGTCAGGATTTCCGGGGTCACCAACCCTACCTTGGTAAGAAAATAAATGATAATAGGCAATTCAAACATGATCCCACAGGCGATGACAGAAGCCCGGACGGTTGAAATAAAAGACGAAATATCAATCTCGTTGAGCACCTCTTTACTGACCTGATAAGTGCCCAGAAAGTTTATCGAGAGGGGCGCAACTACGTAATACCCAAAAAGCACGCCCATAAAAAATAACAGAGAAGCAATAAGGATAAATCCTCTGGAGTTCTTTCGTTCGTTTTCATAGAGCCCCGGACTGATAAACTTCCACAGCTCGTAAAGCACATAGGGAAAACCTACGATAAAACCTGCCCAGATCGAAGTCCAGATATGGGCTGAAAACTGCCCCGCCATGGTACGGTTTTGAATGGTAAACGGAAGGGAATCTGCACAAAACGCAGATTCAAGTCCCATCCGCGTGGCGATATTGCAAAACAACCTGTAGGTCGGAAAACTCATTTTTTTGGGACCGAAAATAACGGTGTCAAAAATAAAGTCTTTCATGAGGAAAGCCACCAGGCCAATGATCACAATGGCCGCGGTAGAGCGAATCAGATGCCACCGCAAGACCTCCAGATGATCCAGAAAGGACATCTCATTCGGATTCTTTTCCACCTTAGCCATCAGATGATACCTTCCTTAATGAGGTTATGGATATGGACAACTCCCTGATATTGATCATTATCGACCGCCAGTAATTGTGAAATGTCGTTGTCCTGCATTCTTTTCAGGGCTTTAATAGCCAGGACCTCTGTTCCGATAGTTTTTGGGTTGGCACTCATAATGTCCCGGGCCAGGAGCCCACTAATATTGTCGTGTTTGTTGAGCATTCTTCGGATGTCCCCGTCGGTGATGATCCCAATCAATTTTCCTTTGTCCAGCACCGCAGTGACGCCCAGCATTTTTTCTGAAATTTCCACAATGGCATCCTTAACCGGCGTATCTGCCGAAACCCGGGGTATCAGATTCTGACTTGTGATATCTCCTACTGTGAGGTACAGTTTTTTTCCGAGTGTCCCCCCTGGATGGTATTTGGCAAAGTCCCGACTGCTGAACCCCCGTAACTTTAAAAGGCAAATGGCCAGGGCATCGCCCATCACCAGCTGAGCTGTAGTGCTGGTTGTGGGAGCCAGGTTATTCGGGCAGGCTTCCTTTTCGACAAAGGTATTCAGGACGTAGTTGGCTTTTTCTGCCAGAAAGGAATCCATATTGCCTGTCATACCGATCAGGGTATTGGTGCCTCTCTGAATCAGCGGTACGAGCATTTTAATCTCCGGCGTGTTCCCGCTTTTAGAAATGCATATGACCACATCGTTTTTCTGTATGGTCCCGAGATCTCCGTGGATGGCGTCAGCGGCGTGCATAAATATGGCCGGAGTACCCGTGGAATTCATCGTGGCGACAATTTTCGATGCGATAATCGCGCTTTTGCCAATCCCGCTGATCACTACCCGTCCCTCTGATTGAAGAATGCAGGTAACGGTGTCTGCAAAATCTGCATCGATCAGGGAACTGAGGTTTTGAATGGCAGCGGCCTCAGAGTCAATAGTCTTGCGCGCTATATCCAGTATCGCTTTCTGATCCTTCAAGGTTTCTTTAATATTAACAAATGAACCCCCGGTTTCCTTAAAATAGCCTTAAAAAAGATGGTCATCTAAAAGAATGTGCTATCTTTAAGAAACAAAATTACACAAACTTATTCGAAAGAATTCCAATCTTTTCCCTTTTCCCGATTGGGCTTTGTTTTTCTTCCAAAAGCCCGCACCAGCACGGGGGAGATGTCCTAAAGAATATTTGGGGAATATGCAGAACAGGTGAAGCATGATTAAACGAGACATTGACTTAAAGGGATCCCTGAAAAAGTATTTTGGATTTTCGCAATTCAAAGGACTACAGGAGGAAGTCATTAAAACACTCCTCGATGGCAAGAATACATTTGTTATTATGCCTACCGGAGGAGGTAAATCGCTTTGTTACCAGCTTCCGGCCCTAATGGAAGAGGGCACTGCCATTGTGGTTTCCCCCCTGATTGCACTGATGAAGAATCAGGTAGATGCCATCCGCGGTATTTCCAACCAGGAAGGTGTGGCTCATGTGCTGAATAGTTCCCTCACCAAAAACGAAGTAAAACGGGTAAAAGACGATATCACAAGCGGGATCACTAAACTGCTTTATGTGGCCCCTGAATCCCTGACGAAAGCCGAGTATATTGAATTTCTAAACGGGGTTAAACTCTCCTTTGTGGCCATCGATGAAGCGCATTGTATTTCAGAATGGGGTCATGATTTCAGACCTGAGTACCGCAACCTCAGATCCATCATTGAGCGCCTGGGGGAAGACATCCCCATCATTGCACTGACGGCTACGGCAACCCCCAAAGTCCAGGAGGATATCCTGAAAAATCTGGGTATTCCGAATGCCCGGGTTTTTAAGGCTTCCTTTAACCGTCCCAACCTTTTTTACGAAGTAAGGTTGAAAACCAAGGATGTGGACGGCGATATCATCCGGTTTGTAAAAAAGAATGTGGGGAAGTCGGGCATTATCTATTGTCTGAGCCGTAAGAGAGTAGAAGGACTCGCACAGGTGCTGCAGGTCAATGGCATCTCCGCAGTACCCTACCATGCTGGTTTTGATGCCAAGACGCGTTCCAGATATCAGGACATGTTCCTGATGGAGGATGTGGATGTGGTAGTTGCTACCATTGCCTTTGGGATGGGCATCGATAAGCCGGATGTCCGTTATGTGATCCACCACGATATCCCAAAAAGTATCGAGAGTTATTACCAGGAAACCGGCCGTGCCGGGCGCGATGGGGGAGAAGGGCATTGCCTGGCGTTTTATTCCTACAAGGATGTCGAGAAGCTCGAAAAATTTATGGCAGGAAAGCCTGTGGCGGAACAGGAAATCGGGAATGCGCTCCTTCAGGAAATAGTCGCCTATGCCGAGACGAGTATGTCCAGGCGAAAGTTTATTCTGCACTATTTCGGAGAGGAGTTCGACGCGCTAAACGGAGACGGAGCAGATATGGATGATAATACCCGGAATCCGAAGGAAAAAGAGGAAGCCCGTGAGAATGTCGTCAAATTGCTTCAGGCCGTTCAGGGAACCAACGAAAAATTTAAGTCTAAAGAAGTCGTACTAACCCTTATGGGGATGACCAATGCGCTTACTGCCTCCCATAAGACCGATGAAAAAGAGATTTACGGTATAGGAAAGGACCGGGATAAACACTATTGGATGGCCCTGATCCGCCAAGTTCTGGTGGCTAAATTGCTCCAAAAGGAAATCGAACAATACGGTATTCTGCACTTGAGCGATGCCGGTCGGGAGTTTCTGGACAACCCGACCTCCTTTATGATGACAAAAGACCATGTCTATCACGATGACGCTGCGGATCTGAATGGCTCCGGGGGTGCGCCTCAGGGATTGATCACAGATACCGTATTACTCAAATTGTTGAAAGACCTGCGCAAAGCGGAGGCTAAGAAGCTTGAAGTGCCTCCTTATGTAATATTTCAGGATCCGTCCCTTTCGGATATGGCTCTGAAATATCCCATGAACCTGGAAGAAATGACCACTGTTTATGGCGTAGGGGAGGGCAAGGCCCGAAAGTACGGAAAGCCGTTTATGGAGTTGATCAGCAAATACGTGGTGGAAAACAACATTACCCGACCTGAAGATTTGGTTGTTAAAAGTACAGGGGCCAACTCCGGCCTGAAACTTTATATTATTCAAAATGTGGATCGGAAATTGCCGCTGGATGACATAGCGGCTGCCAAAGGACTTGATATTCCGGATCTGGTCCGGGAAATGGAGCAGATTGTATTTAGTGGCACGAAACTGGATCTGGGGTACTACATAGACGACATCCTGGATGAAGACCAGCAGGAAGAAATTCACGAGTATTTTTTAGATTCTCAAACCGATAACATCGAGGAGGCTGTAAAGGAATTTGACGGTGAGTACGAAGATGAAGAACTCCGGCTGTACCGTTTGAAATTTATCAGCGAAGTGGCGAACTAATCCAGGGTACCGGACATACAACTTTAATTAAAAACCCGGCCTGAGCCGGGTTTTTAATTTGAGGATCCTTGTTTTTAGTAATTCAAGTTGCCTGTAGTGATCAGTGCGATAACTACACCAAAGACCAGGATGTAAAATACGAGCATCAAGAGGGCGAGCCCTATCCCGATGTAGGAAAGAATCCGGGCCGATTTAATGTTCTCATATCCCGAATACCTTTCGGGTTCTTCCCGATAGAGCAGCTCTGCTTTGCGGGTATTATTCAGGCCGATGATGCCAAAAATGGCGCCAAAAGGACCACAGCACACCAGGGTGCCTACCAGGGATAAAATTCCCATGGTAAGCGCCGTACTGGCTCCGGGCAGTGGTTCCTGTGTCATTAATTGGGTGTTTTAGTGTTTGCCAGCCCGCTTATTGAGCCCACTGTTCACTCATTCGTTGGACTTCCTCCATATACGCGTCCCAACCCCCCATAGACGATATGGAGTACGCCACATAGGCTGCGTAAAGTACCCCGATGACCATCCCGATAATGGCAATGGTCTTGGCCGTTTTCAACTGGCTGTAATTCGAGTATAATTCCGGGTTCGCCATATATGTTTTTTCATCGTTGCGCAGGATAAAAAATGCAATCCCAGCGACCAGAGCACCGGGAATACCGCCGATGCAACAGCAGAGGAAAGACAGGATGGCAAGGACCAGCGCCAAAGTTACATTGGGTAATTTTTGTTGTTCCATAATCGAATGTTTAGTTGAAGAGTTTAAGTGCGTAATTCGCGAGTATGCTAATGACCGTGAGACCGGCCAGCCCAATTATGATGGCATTCGCTTTTTTAAAAAACACAAACCGGTTCAGAGCCAGGAATGCAAAAAGGGCCAGCATTGGGAACAGGGCCGGATACATTTGAAAGGAAGCTATGAGATCCCCTTTTAAGAGCAGTACAACGGAGCGCTGCAGGCCGCAGCCCGGACAATCGATCCCCAAGACCTGCTTGCTGATACAGGGGAGCATGAATCTCTCCTGAAGCATCAAAATAAAAAAAGGGTAATACATGTATTTAATCCTCGGTTCGTTTCCCGAAAAATACTACTATTTTTAAGCAATGAAAATAAAAATGGGCATTAATTACGCGATGGTGGGCGCAGGGGCAATTCTCCTCTTCACCGCTTCGTTTCTGGAGTATCCTGAGATTGGACTGGGGGCTGGTTTTGCATTGCTGATGGCGGGAATTTACCGCATCTCGCTCAGGACAGGAGACTCCCTCAAACAGCTTTCTGAAAAAGACCGGAATGAATCGAATTAAGGTGGGAGACCGGATACAATTGCTGGATGAACTCACCTCGGGAATCGTCGTCTCGGTGAGTGCGACGGATTTGAAGTTCAGGACCCCTGAAGGTTTTGTACTGGAAGTAGCTCAGCGTAGTGTCGTAAAACTTCCGGCAGATGAGACCGCCTTCTTGGCCAATAGCGATTTTAGCACGGCAATTAAAGATTCAGACATAAAGCCTTCCGGAGGCCGGAACCCCGGTCGCAGGCACAAATATCAACCCCCTATGGAGGTAGACCTTCATATCGAAAAGCTCGTACCTTCAGTAAAGGGGTTAAACACCATGGATATTTTAAACTACCAACTCGAGGCGGCCCGGGGGCAACTGGAATTTGCGCTGGTCAAAAAAATCCAGCGAATTGTTTTTATCCACGGAGTGGGGCAGGGGGTTTTAAAGGAGGAGCTTCGGACTTTGTTCCGAAGGTATGAAGGGTTGAAGGTAAGCGATGCGGACCCGAGGAATTACGGGGTTGGGGCTACTGAAGTATATGTGACCCAGGTCGGATTTCGCTAGTTCTGCGCAGTGGTAAAAGCACCAAAATCGTCCACTGCAATATTCGTAAGTCGCTCCCCGGCATCGTTGACAAAGGATACGTTTTTCAGCCGGATCGTGTGTTCGAATTTGGTGGTATCCGTTTCGCTTCGGGTGGTGAAGATCAGTACTTCGCCGGACTGCCCGGGGATTTCTTCGACCACACCCGGGGTGACTGGTGGAACCACATCGCAAAAATAGGCTGAATTCACCGTATCGTCAAAGAGTCGGTAACGCACCTGGGACCCTCCTGGAATGGCACTTCGGATGGTGTCGGTTGAAGCTTGATTTCGGATAAGCCCATTGTCGAGATTCAGGATAAGGGCGTCAAATTCGTTTAACTTAAAAAACAGTTCGGTTTGAGTAGTCGCCGTACCGCAAAAGTTTAGGTCTACCGCATCAAAATCGATGGTCTCGATCTGAAGTTCGCCATCGGAACACCCTATAAGACCTAGGAATACAAGAAGGAATATGCCTTTTCTCACGGGGCCAAAGTTAAGAGAAAGACAGGGTAATCCACTAATCATTTGGTGGTTTTTAGTCGTTTTTCAATGGAAACGGTTATTTTTGAAGCTATTGTTCGCGCTTATGAAACACGTTTATTTAGATAATGCAGCTACAACCCCACTGCGGAAGGAAGTGATTGCCAATATACACCAGGCGCTTTGCGACTGTTATGGAAATCCTTCATCTTCACATGCCTTTGGCAGGGCTGCAAAGACGGGTATAGAACAGGCGCGAAAAGGCATTGCAGCCCAACTGAACGCCCAACCTGGTGAAATCATTTTTACCTCAGGCGGCACCGAGGCAGACAATATGATCCTGAGATGCGCGGTGCGGGACCGGGGGGTAACAACGCTGATCACCACGAAAATTGAACATCACGCTGTGCTGCATACCGCGGAGGCCCTCGCAGAAGAGTACGGTATTTCCCTGAAGTACATCCCTCTGGATAAGGATGGAAATCCGGATCTCGGAGCTTTGGAAGAAGCGTTGGCATCGGATGATTCCTCCAAATTGGTCAGCCTGATGCATGTAAATAACGAGATTGGGAATCTCTTGGATTTAGAAGCCGTCGGAGCCCTGTGCCGGAAGTATAACGCCTTGTTTCATTCGGACACGGTACAATCCATTGGCCACTTCCCCTGGGATTTGGAGAAAATACCGGTTGATTTTTTGACCGCAGCAGCGCATAAATTTCACGGTCCCAAAGGCATAGGTTTTGCTTACGTCCGCAAAAACAGCGGCCTGAAACCCCTGATCGTGGGAGGGGCTCAGGAAAGGGGATTCCGCGCCGGCACGGAACCTTATCACAATATCGTCGGATTGAAAACGGCTTTTGAGAAAGCCTATGAACACCTGGAGTCTGAGCGGGAGTATGTCTCCGGGTTGAAATTACACTTTATAAAAAGGATTACAGAGGCACTGCCTGGGGTGGCATTCAACGGACTGTCCGGTGATATGGACCGAAGTACTTATACCCTTGTCAATGTACGCCTTCCTTTTGATCCTGCTAAAAGTCAGCTTTTGCTCTTCCATCTGGACCTTAAAGGTGTCGCCTGCTCCAAGGGGAGTGCTTGTCAGTCCGGCAGTGACGCCGGCTCACATGTACTTCAACAAATCCTGAATCCCGAAGATTTAAAACAACCCTCACTTCGGTTTTCGTTTTCACATTACAATACGCTGGAGGAAGTGGATTACGCGGTGGATGTTTTGGAGGAATTTGCGCAATCCTGAAAAGGTAGCGCACACTGCAACCTGCCTTTTCTCCCTGATCAGGTCTACCCCCCGTTCCTGAGGTATTTCTGTTTATAAAACCTAGCTTTTATTCAGATTCTCTTTGTCGTACGGAAATTTACGAGCGGCATTTTTCATCATCTTATCGATGAGGTCATCAGTGTTTTTTCCGGATTTCCTGTTGATTTCCTGTTCGTATTTCCAAAGTAGTTTTCCGGACTTCCCATCACTTATTTTGATCCCAATACGCCCGTAATCCGCATCTCCGAGGATGTAATCCAGGAAACTCATTTCTGTTGGAACCCCATTGGAGAGCAGGATATTTACATCGAGGTTTCCGCTGACAATACCGTCGACACCGAGAACTTCTGAGAGTTCCCGAATGGTATACCGGTCGATATTCTGGAAGGAAATCTGATTTTTAGCCAGCAGCGCATTGGTGTCTTCGCTGTTTTGGAAATTCACGGTAAACTTCTTTTTCTTTTTACCCCGACCGAAATAGGTTTCCAGGGCATCCTGTACCGCGTAGCCCTCCTGTTGTTCCAGCCTTCGGATTTCCGAGGGTGCGACGTCTTCTCCTAATTCCAGATTTGTAAAAAATGGGAGTATGGCCAGGATTTGGTGGTCTGAACTGAGTCCGTCAAAGCTATTGCTGAGATAAATGTTTTTCTGACTCGTGGCATTTCCCCAAACCAGCAACAGCAGACTAAACAACGCAATTCGGGGCAAAGATTTCATAATAGCATCCGGTGATGTGGTTCAAACGGGATGCAAAAATAAGGAAAAGGCATAAACTACTTCCAAAAACTTCCCAATTACCCAATCCTGGGACCGTACTTACCGTTTAAAAAAGGGAATGGTGAGAACTTCAGTATTTCCAACATTATCCGTGACTTCGATCTCTAAGTCGCATTGCTGCTGGTCCACGATCTGGTCGTCAAAGTTATAGGTAAGGGTTTGTGTTTTGGGTTCGTATTCCATGAGAATCCAACGGCCATTAAGGGTAGCGGAATAACTGGATATACCGCTGAGATCATCCGAAATCCGAAGGCTGAGGTACCGGTAATTGGTCAGCCATTGTTTTGCTTTAAAATTCTTCGGCCTTATCACGGGTGGTACCGTGTCCAGGGCCAGTGTATACCGTCCCAGGCTGCGGCTTCGGGCTGTAAAGGTGTCTCCACGTCTATAGGTCTTTTGAAATTGCGGGCGGTCACTTTCGTCCAGGCGGGCGATAAAGTACCGTTCACGTCCGCCTTGCGGCAGATGCGCAACGTCAAATGTAAGGGTGAAATTCCGATGGACGGGGACTGTGGGTTCATGGATCTGAATGACGGTGGAGTCCGAATCGAGATTCAGGTATGTGTCCTGGTAAAAACTATCGGCGGGAAAATAAACCTGCGCTCCTTCCAGATCAAAACTGGCCGGTTTTCCGGCAAAGACAAAGAAAGGGGTCTTTTCAGGAATTTCTGTTTCCAGAACAGGGAGCTCTTTTCCAATGACAGGGATCCGCAGTAAGGTTTGATTTCCTGCCAAATCCGATATCTCCATCTCCACCAGATATTCCGCCCCACTTGTTATATCGATGGCACCCTCATTAAAAAGGGTGTTGTACAGACTTAGTTTGTTTCCGGGGATTCTGAAACACTTTTGTATCCGATCCTGGTAACGCGCATAATACGGATAGTCGATAAGTGTATTGATGTATCTGGTTTCTCCAAAGGAAAAGGCGTCAAAATCCAGATCGGTATAGGTTTTGCCATTGACTTTCTGGATCACCTGGTAAACCCCATTTTTATTTGCGGCCATATCCTGACGATCATAGGTTTTAATTCCAAAACCGATACTTCCGGAAGCCATGACGGTATCTGCCAGAAAACTGCCATCCGTCTGCCTTTTAAAACGGAGTTCCGTCCGCTTTCCATTTTGATTGACCTGGGCCTGGTCCGTTAGGGGATAGGCATATAATCCTGAAATAACCGGATTCGTGGCATCCCGAACCTCCAAACCATACAGGAGCGGGTTAGTCGGTTTTTCATCAAGGGCGTTCCGGATTTCAAAATGAAGGTGAGGCCCGGAGGAGCCGCCCGTATTACCAGAATAGGCAATAGTATCTCCTTCGTTTACCGGCAGGACTCCAAATTCCGGAAATACCTCGAGTTCATATTTTTGTTTTTTGTATTGAAGTTCCTTCACGTATTTCTCAATCTTCGGCCCGAATTTCTGAAGATGGGCGTAGACAGAGGTGTACCCGTTCGGATGTGATATATAGAGAACTTTCCCATAACCCCAGTGACTGATTTTAATTCTGCTAACCGTTCCTCCGCCAATCGAAAATACCGGCAATCCCTGCCGCTGCTGCGTTTTAATGTCAATACCCGAATGGAAGTGGTTGGAACGAAGCTCTCCGAAAGTGCCTGAAAGAATTAAAGGGATGTCCAAAGGGGAGCGAAAATCCGTTTCAGAACCTGCGTATTGTCCGAAGCTTCCGTAACTCAACAGTAGCCCGAATAGTAAAGACACCCTTTTGATCATAGTCGTGTTTATAATGCGAAATTACATATTCGCGGCGCAATTGAAAAACACAAGGTGTGGAGAACAGCCTTGAGGGGGAAAAAACAGCGAAGTCCTCCAGGGAGGCGATTGTCCAAAACTTTGAAAACGGTGCCGGGGCTACAGATTCCCTTCAAACTGCCCTTACAAAGGTCTGGTTTTACACCTTTATTCAGCCCGACTATGGACCATACGAATTTGTAAATACTTATGGGGCCAGTGTGATTCAAAAGGATTCCCTCAGGGAAGAAATCCACCGCCTGGAGTGAGTATTTGCGCCTTGAGGAATACCCGGGCGTGCCGGCCTGATCTCCGGTAAATGTTTTCAAAGGTATTCAGACCCGTTTTGCGGTTTGAAAAAAATATTGCGAAGTCCCGTATGGAATGCTATCTTTGTGTAAATGCATTGAAACTTGCCAATGAGTGAATTGGTCGAAGTCGTAGATTCTCTTGAGAATAAAATCAGTAAACTGCTGCACAGATTAGATGTTGAACAGCAGCAGAAGCTGGTTCTGGAAAGAGAAATGAGTGGGCTGAAAACCCAGTACGATGCCGTCCAAAGATCCGCAGAAGCTTGGGAGGAGAAATACAAATCCCTGAAGATGGCAAGCACAATGCTGGGCAGTGAAACCAATAAAACAGAAGCGAAGCTCAAAATAAATGCATTAATCCGGGAATTGGACCAGTGTATCGTCCAGCTTTCAGAATAAATGTGGGTTCAAAAATGACTGAAAAGCTCAAGATCAAATTGTCTATTGCGGATCGGATATATCCGCTGACCATTGATCCCTCGCAGGAGGAAGGGCTTCGGAAGGCCGCTAAGAATATCGATCAGTTGGCTAAAAAGTTTGAACAGAATTACGCCGTGCGCGATAAACAGGATGTGTTGGCCATGTGTGCCCTTCAATTCGCATCGAAAATAGAGCAGGGTGGAATAGAACGAAAGGAAGATACTCTGGAAGTAACAGAACGCCTGAAAGCGCTCGACCAGCTGGTAGCCTCCAAAATGAGCGTTCGCTAAGTTCTTTAACATACCAAATGATATTGCCCACATTGGTCACTATTTTTTGACAAACTCAACACTATTTTTTTTGAAAAGGGTGAGTTTAGGTTGTAAAAGCAAGCCTTCTTGAAAGGATCCTTGAGCAGCTTAGTAGCCCTAAACCTGTTTACTGGAGTTTGTACAAAACTTCATCAATGTGGGCTTTTTTTATGTCTTCTCCGTTACGAAACAGGAGAATTCAAGTGCGTTTTGCAACTCTTTCAGGTTGGTTCTGCTGCCATTAACGCGTACAAAAACTCTTAATTATGGATTTAACAACAGGTATTATAGCCCTCGCCATAGGTCTGGTTGTCGGTTTTCTGATTGCCAAATTACTCGAAAAGGGCAGGGCAACAAGGACCATCGAGAGTGCCAAGAAGGAAGCAGCCGCAATTCTTAAAAGTGCTGCGAGTGAAGGGGAAAGTATAAAGAAGGACAAAATCTATCAGGCCAAAGAAAAGTTCCTGGAACTCAAGGCAGAGCACGAGAAGGTCATTATCAATAAAGACAAAAAAATTGCCGAAACTGAAAAACGTATTCGGGATAAAGAATCTCAGGTAAGTAGCGAAGTAGCGCGCAATAAAAAACTTAGCGACCAACTCGAGACCAAGCTTCAGGATATCGAAAAGCGCAAATCTGTCTATGAGCGGCGGCAGGAAGAGGTTGAAAAACTTCATAAAAATCAGATCGAACAACTGGAGGTTATTTCCGGTTTATCCGCAGAGGACGCCCGGGGACAATTGCTGGAATCCCTTAAGGAAACTGCAAAATCTGACGCCATGGCCTACTTGCAGGATTCGCTCGAGGAAGCCAAGCTCAGCGCCCAACAGGAGGCCAAAAAGATTATCGTCAATACCATTCAGCGTATCGGTACAGAAGAGGCCGTAGAGAATTGCGTCTCGGTTTTTAATCTGGAATCGGATGACGTTAAAGGGCGGATAATCGGTCGGGAAGGTCGGAACATTCGCGCCCTGGAAGCGGCTACAGGAGTTGAGATTGTCGTGGACGATACGCCCGAGGCCATCATTCTTTCCTGCTTTGACTCCGTGCGGAGGGAAGTAGCTCGCCTTTCCCTGCATAAACTGGTTACAGATGGCCGGATTCATCCGGCCCGAATTGAAGAAATTGTTCGGAAAACTGAAAAGCAGATCGAACAGGAAATACTCGAGGTGGGCAAACGCACAGTAATTGATTTAGGAATTCACGGGCTCCACTCCGAATTGATTCGCCTTGTAGGCCGTATGAAGTACCGCTCCTCATACGGACAGAACCTCTTGCAGCACTCCAGGGAGGTCGCTAAACTCTGCGGCGTAATGGCCGCCGAACTTGGATTAAATCCCAAAATTGCGAAACGGGCAGGTCTGCTGCACGATATTGGTAAAGTACCCAATTCTGAATCCGAGCTGGAAACACCTCACGCGATTTTGGGGATGCAATGGGCCGAAAAATATGGTGAAAAACCCGAGGTGTGCAATGCCATTGGCGCGCACCACGACGAGATAGAAATGACCACTCTGATCGCTCCTATCGTTCAGGTGTGTGACGCGATTAGCGGGGCAAGACCCGGAGCCCGGAGGCAAGTTCTGGATTCCTATATACAACGTCTGAAGGATCTGGAAGAAATTGCATTTGGATTTGGAGGGGTTCAAAAGGCTTACGCCATTCAGGCGGGTAGGGAGCTCAGGGTGATGGTGGAAAGTGAAAAAGTAAGCGATGAAAAGGCGGCCCAGCTTTCCTTCGAAATCTCACAGAAGATTCAGACGGACATGACGTATCCGGGGCAGGTAAAGGTTACTGTCATTCGGGAAACCCGATCGGTGCATCTGGCCAAATAAACCGCGACTTCCCCCTCCCTGAAAAAGGAGGAGGGGGACAAGGTTTTTTTGTGGGGTCATTTCAGTTGTTGCAACTCATAGGCGTATACCTCCCGGCCTAAACTGGCCAGGAAGGGGATACCAATTTCATCGTACTCGTATTTATCATCGTTAAAGACGCCATTTTCATTGACCAGAATAGTGGCCGTCAGCATAAATTCAATGCCTTTTTCAGTATCCCGGATATACGCACAATCCGTTAGGGTCCCGTAGGCGAATCCCACCTTATTATAAATTTCAATCGAATCGGGTATGGTCTCTTCCGAGTCTCCATAGATAAAGAATTTACAATACCCATCCGGATACATGTCCTGGGGGTAGCCCGAGAGGCGGGGCAGGGTTTTCATGGTGGTCAACAGGAATTCGCGCTGTTCCTCGCTTATCTGACACCGGGCCTCAGGTGGAAATGCTTCCGGGAAAATAACGCGTTGTAGCACACCGTGAAGGGTTTGGATGGGCAGGTAGTTCTTCAGGCCGAAATCAAAGGGTTCTAAGATCAGGGAATCTCCGCTGTAATACCCATTGCCTTTAGAAATACCGATTAAATCCAAAGGTTGTGGCGCACTGTTTACTATGGGACTGGTCAGGGTCGTAAGAGTGTCATTCAGGTATACCACCAGGGGTTGGGTAGTCAGGTCTTCCCTGTGATAGCCCAAGCGATGACTGATACGTATGGGGCCTGCTTTCTTGTCAGTGATTCGGGAGTTAATCTCATTCTGACCCAGAAATTCAATAAGTCGGTTACTGGCATGATTGTCGCTTACCGCGAAGATCTTTTCGATATCTTCTGCAAAGGTGTTTTCCACGCTGTCCCCTTCTATATAATACCGGTAATCCCGATCCACGCTATCCAGGGTATTTAGCTTCTCAAGGGCGGCTACAGCTATCGGGAATTTAACCGTGCTTGCGGGGTAGAAATACCGGTCCTTGTCTATTCGGTACGTGTAGTCTGTAAAGCCCACAGAATCTCCCATTCGCGAAATACGGGTGTAGTGGATCTGAATTTCATATTTATCCGGATCCTGCATGACCCGGGCAATAGCAGGATCTTCTGAAGCCAGAATCTGCAAAAGCGGATCCGGTGCAGGCTCTGAAGCCTCACAGCCGATCAGCAGGATTAAGGTTCCCACCAGAACTATAACGCGACCGATTAAAGTGGGGAGCCATAGGTGTTTCCAATCGTGCATACAGAAGGGTTGGTTTTGGTTTAACTTATTCGGCGAGGCTTCCTCTGTGGGGTTTAAGGGCATCCCTGAATTCCGGCATTTCAGAAGCCGTTACAATTAAAAAAGCCAGGCTGTGCATCTCACTGAGCTGCTCCACACCCGTCGTTAAATCGGGCCGGTAGAGGGGAGATTCTCTTAAATGAAGTTCAAAATGCCGTGCGGTTTCACCGGATTGCGGCCCCCGGAAATCCCAGATCAATTTTATTCTTTTATCCATAGGACTCATTTACGTCCCCGAAACTGAAGTGCCCTGTTCGGCGAAGTTTTTAAAATCGTTCATATAGGCCCGGGTTTGTTTTTTAAACATTCCCGGCATGAGCCATCCTATAAGTTTCATTTGCAAACCCGAAAACTGGAATTCGTTTTCCGAAATCCATCTGCAGCCTCCGCCTTCAATTTCCTTAAAATAATTCTTTTGAATATTGTGCACTCCCCGGGCATCATAGGTCACGCAGTAGGTGTCGGGAAAGGTTTTTGCAATTATCGTCTCAACCATGACCAGATGGCGTTTGCTCATTTGGTATTCAAGTTCTCTCTGGGAGCCTTCCTGCCCGGGCTGACCAGTTAAAGACTGCACGGACTTCAACCCGCGTTGCCAGTGCTTAAAGTTAGCGGGATCCTCCAGCAAGCGCACAACATGTTCTCTTGTACAGTCAATATCTACTTCAGTGGAATAGTTCAAAGTGAGACAGATTTTCTCCAAGATATTAAAATTGAGGGATTCGCGGTACTAAAAATGTGTTAATGGGACTCCTGCATGCTTGCGGGGGAAGGTGATATTGTTATTTTTGACCAATGATTTTAAGTAACGCCCATGCCCGCGTTCTGATAGCGGCCGTATTTCTGTTTCCGGCCCTGTTTCTTTTTTCAGGCTGCGATGAATTCCTAAAGGAAAAGCCCCGGGAAACACCGTTGGCCCGGGTAGGCGAGTCATATTTGTATCTGGAGGACATCCAACCCAAATTAACCGGGACTTATACAGCCACGGACAGCATTGCTTTTGTGAACAACCTGATCAACGAATGGGCCACGCGCCAGTTGTTGCTCTCCAAGGCACGGATTAATTTGCCGGAAGAACAATTAAAGGAATTTGAGTTGCTTATTTCCGATTACAGGGCTGAACTCTTTACCCGGGCTTACAAGGAGGCCCTGGTGGCTCAGATAGCCGATACCCTCGTGGGAGAAGCGGAACTTTTGAGTTTTTATGAAAAAGAGAAGGAGAATTTCAAACTGCAGGAAAAAATTCTTCAGCTTCGCTTTATTGAAATCCCTCAGCAATTTATCAATCAGGAGGAAGTGACCCGCAGACTCAAGAGTTTTGAAGGGAATGATCTGCATTTTCTGGATTCTGTAGGGGTCCAGTTTAAGAAACTGCATTTCAATGATTCCCTATGGGTGCCTTTGTCCAGGGTCGTCGAAGAAATACAACCGCTGACCTATGAGAACGAGGGGGAGTACCTAAAAAAATCACAATTTTTTCAATTGGAGGATTCAACAGGGGTATATTTGACGAAGGTGGTGGATGTTTTGGAGCCCAATGAAGTTGCACCCTTGAAGTATATAGAACCGACGATTAGGCAGGTGTTGCTCAACCGGCGAAAGATGAAATATTTACGCGCTCTTGAGGCTGACCTGATGGATGAGGCGACCCGAGAGAAAGAATTTGAAGTTTATGAAGACAACTGATATTGTTTTGGCGTTTGCACTTTTAACCGGCGGAGCCTTTACGGGGGCAGCCCAGGTGAGAGATTCCATCCCCGATACTCAGATAGAACCTGCGGAGGAAATTATTCAGGAGGTATATACCGAAAGAAACACCCAGGAGCCGCCTAAGCAGCGTGTGAAGCTCGATGGCATTGCCGCAGTAGTGGGGGATTACGTGATCCTGGATTCTGATGTGGAGAAGACTCTTATAGATTTAAGAAATCAGGGGGCGACCGAGGAAGATGTCGACCAGTGCAGCCTGCTGGGCAAGCTGATGGAAGACCGCCTCTATGCGCACCAGGCCGTTCAGGATAGTATTCTGGTTTCGGATGATGAAGTAAACAGTACGAGCGACCAGTATATGCAGGAATTTGTTCAGCGACTCGGATCTATGGACAAGGTTCTGGAGTTCTATAATCAGGAAACGGTCGAGGACCTCAGGGAAGAGTTGTTTAAAATCAATAAGCTTCAAATGCTCTCCCAAAGGATGCAGCAGGATATTGTAGGTGAAATAGAAGTTACTCCGGAAGAAGTACGTCAGTTTTTTAATAAAATCCCGGAAGATGAACGGCCTGTTTTTGGAGCAGAATTCGAAATTGCGCAAATTGTAAAGAAGCCTGAAATTCCGGAAGAGGAAAAACAAAAGGTGATTGACCTGCTCAATGAAATCAGAGAGGATGTTATAGACAACGGAGCCAGTTTCCGGGTGAAGGCGATTCTCTATTCTCAGGATCCGGGTTCTAAGTCTAAAGGAGGGTTTTACTCCATGACGCGCCAGACTCCTTTCGTTAAGGAGTTTAAGGATGTGGCTTTCAGTTTGAGGGAAGGTGAGATTTCCGAACCCTTTGAATCCCCCTTCGGATATCACATTATATTCATCGAAAAAATCCGCGGTCAGGAAGTCGATCTCCGCCATATTCTGATTCAGCCCGAAGTACCTCAAAAAGCCCTGGACGATGCCCGTAAAGATCTGGACAGCATCCGTACCCATATCATAGAGGGTAAGTACACTTTTGCGGAAGCCGCCTTGAATTTTTCCGATGAAAAAGAGACCAAATTCGATGGAGGGGTTTTGCGAAACCCTGCGGATTTTGGATCGCGGTTTGAGCTGACCAAGATGGATCCCAAACTCTACAATCAGGTTCGGAATCTGAAGGATAATGAAATTTCCACACCTACTCTGGAGCCGGATCCACGAGGGGGCCCTCCGAGTTATAAGATTCTGATAGTTACCAACCGATTCGATGAGCATGAAGCTGATTTTGCCCGCGATTATATGAAGATCCAGGAACTGGCCCTTCGCGACAAGCAATTCCGCGCCATTCGGGAGTGGATGACTGAACGCATAGATGAAACCTACATCAGCCTGGATTCCGACTATAGAGGGTGTGAGTTCACCAACAACTGGTTAAAAGATTAATATGTCGGACGTAGAAGGGGTCAAACGCCTGGTCGAAAAGCATAAGGCGCTCAAAAAGGAGATCGGCAAGGTAATTGTCGGGCAACATGAGGTAGTAGATCAGATCCTCTGGTCGATCTACACCGGGGGCCACTCTTTGTTAATTGGCGTTCCGGGTCTTGCCAAAACACTTATGGTCAATACCATTGCCCAAACCCTTGGGCTGAACTTTAAAAGAATACAGTTTACGCCGGATCTGATGCCCAGCGATATCCTGGGAAGTGAAATTCTCGATCAGGACCGAAAATTTGTCTTTGTAAAGGGACCGGTCTTTGCCAACATCATCCTGGCGGACGAAATTAACCGGACCCCACCTAAAACACAGGCGGCCCTGCTGGAGGCCATGCAGGAGCGGGCGGTGACCATAACCGGGAAGCAATACAAACTTGAGGAGCCTTACTTTGTACTGGCCACGCAGAATCCTATTGAGCAGGAAGGCACCTATCCGCTACCGGAAGCCCAGTTGGATCGTTTTATGTTCGCGATTCGATTGGAGTATCCCAGTTTGGAAGAGGAAATTCAGGTGGTAAAGAATACCACGGACGACCGGAAAACCGTAGTATCCACCTTGTTTACAGCAGACGAGATACTCCAAATCCAGCATCTGATCCGCAGGATTCCCGTTCCGGATAACGTGGTACGCTACGCTGTTGAACTCGCACAGAAAACCCGGCCGGGTCAGGCGGGTGCTTCAGAACTTGTCAACCAGTATCTGGACTGGGGCGCTGGACCACGGGCTTCTCAAAACCTCGTTCTTGCGGCTAAAGCTCATGCGGCCGTAGACGGGCGCTTTTCTCCTGACATTTCCGATGTAAAGGCTGTGGCTCCCGGCATCCTCCGGCATCGGATACTGCGCAACTACAAGGCCGAGGCCGAAGGCATCACGGATGAAGTGATTATCGACAAACTCCTCTAGTTCCCCGGGTAGACGGTCCGTAACTGCCTTTCGCTTCGGCCCGCTGTAATTTCTGATCAGATTCCAGGGCAAGAGTCCTTAAAAAAGGGTTGTTCCCCTTAAGGAGTTTCTAAACTCAGTCCTTTGCCAAAATGAATTTATCGAAGTTAAACCTTCGGAAATATGATTTTCTCAAATCAGATGAATCACCTTGTCAATAGTTTTGATTACCCTTTCATTTTAGTACTTTTGATAGCATTATAAATTCCGAAACCCTGAAGACTATGGCATACGATATCAATATGATCAAAGCGGTTTACTCCCGATTCCCTTCCCGCGTGAACAAGGCGCGCGAATTGATGGGTAAACCCTTGACCCTTTCAGAGAAAATCCTGTATACGCACCTTTGGGAAGGTATGCCGGAACAGGTGTTTGGGAGAGGGGCAGATTATGTGGATTTCGCTCCTGACCGGGTAGCCTGTCAGGATGCTACCGCCCAGATGGCATTACTGCAATTTATGCATGCCGGGAAGCCAAAAGTAGCTGTACCTACTACCGTGCATTGTGATCACCTGATCCAGGCAAAAGTTGGAGCAGTGGCCGATTTAAAGCGCGCCAATCAGACCAGCAATGAGGTTTTCGATTTTCTGGAATCGGTATCCAACAAATATGGCATCGGTTTCTGGAAGCCGGGAGCCGGAATTATTCATCAGGTAGTTCTGGAGAATTATGCCTTTCCGGGTGGAATGATGATCGGGACAGATTCTCATACAGTAAATGCGGGAGGACTTGGGATGGTAGCTATCGGAGTCGGCGGAGCGGATGCTGTGGATGTGATGGCCGGGATGGCCTGGGAACTGAAATTCCCCAAACTTATCGGGGTGAAACTTAAAGGAAAACTCAGCGGTTGGACAGCCCCGAAGGACGTGATCCTAAAGGTTGCGGATATTCTCACAGTAAAAGGAGGTACGGGAGCCATTATTGAATATTTCGGAGAAGGTGCGCTGTCTATGTCGTGTACCGGAAAAGGCACAATATGCAATATGGGTGCTGAAGTAGGGGCCACAACCTCCACCTTCGGGTATGACGATTCCATGGATCGTTACCTTCGGGCCACCGGGCGTGAAGACGTTGCGGATGCCGCCCGGCAGGTAGCACCACACCTGACGGCCGACCCTGAAGTTTACGCAAATCCGGAGTCTTATTTTGACCGGGTTATTGAAATTGACCTCACCACCTTGGAGCCCCACCTGAACGGGCCTTTCACGCCAGATCTTTCAACCCCTATTTCTAAAATGGCTGAGGCGGCCCGTATAAATGACTGGCCTCTTCGCGTCGAAGTGGGCCTGATCGGTTCCTGTACCAATTCGTCTTACGAGGATATTTCCAGGGCAGCTTCCCTGGCGAAACAAGTAGCTGAAAAAAACCTGAAAACCAAAGCAGCTTTCACCATTACCCCGGGGTCCGAGCAGGTGCGGTATACCATTGAACGGGATGGTTTTATCGATACCTTCAACAATATCGGGGCCACGGTATTTGCAAATGCCTGCGGTCCCTGCATCGGAATGTGGGATCGTTACGGGGACAAGGCTGCCAATGGCCCGCGAAATACAATCGTACATTCCTTTAACCGGAATTTTGCAAAGCGTGCTGACGGGAATCCCAATACGCTCGCTTTTGTAGGCTCCCCAGAGCTTGTGACGGCTATAGCTATTGCTGGAAGACTGGATTTTAATCCGCTTACCGATACCCTGATCAATGAAGATGGACAGGAAGTGCGGTTGGAAGAGCCGAGAGGCTATGAGTTGCCCCCTGAAGGCTTCGCTGTGGAAGACGCCGGGTTTGTCCCGCCCACAGAAGATGGAAGCAGGGTTCAGGTTGTGGTAGCTTCAGATTCTGAACGCCTCCAGCTTCTGGAGCCTTTTGAGCCCATCAAACCAGAATCCCTACAAGGGATGAAGTTATTGATCAAGGCTTTTGGGAAATGCACCACGGATCATATTTCCATGGCAGGCCCATGGCTTCGGTACCGGGGCCATTTGGACAATATTGCGAACAATACGCTGATCGGGGCTGTAAATGCCTATAACAAGAAAACGAACTTTGTCAAGAATCAATTGACGGGGGAATACGGCGGAGTACCAGACACCCAACGAGCTTATAAAGCTGCAGGAATTAAGACCCTGGTTGTCGGAGACCACAACTACGGGGAAGGTTCTTCCAGGGAACATGCGGCTATGCAGCCACGGCACCTTGGCGTTGCGGCGGTGCTGGTCAAGTCCTTTGCGAGAATTCACGAGACTAACCTGAAAAAGCAAGGGATGCTGGCCCTTACTTTTGCCAATGAGGACGACTATGACCTCATTCAGGAGGATGACACTTTTAACTTTGTAGATATCGGATCTTTTTCCAGCGGAAAACCCCTGACCCTTGAAGTGTTCCACAAAGATGGAAGTACGGATACTATTTTGGCGAATCACACCTATAACGAGGCTCAGATTCAATGGTTTCATGAAGGTTCAGCCCTGAATCTGATTAAAAAGCAAAGCGCACAAGGATAACGCGTACTGAAGAAAACCCTGCATATCGCAGGGTTTTTTATATCCCATGAACCTGTCATGAAAGTTAAAAAAAAGACACTTCTCAACATACTGCTGATTCTCTTTGTAGTGTCGTTTTTTGTCACGCCCCTCGGGGAGTACTCCAAGATCGCACTAATGCAGCTTTTCTCTTTCAGTCCTGAAATCGTCAGGACCTCCGATCGACAAAAGCTTCCTTCCTATAATTGGACACTTAAGGACGCTGAAGGGGAATTTTTTAATTTTGAGCGTGCCAGAGGAAAGGTAGTGCTGATCGATTTCTGGGCTTCCTGGCGTTTACCCAGTCTGCCGGAATTGAAGTCTTTACAGGGGTTATATGATGACTACGGGGATCGTGTGGATTTTTATATCATCACCAATGAGGAGCAGCCTCAGGCAGAGGCTTTTATCCAGAAATATGGATTTACGTTTCCAGTGACCTATCAATATCTTGAGAGTAAGAGCCCCCTTCCGGGTACAGAACCCCCCCGGTCTTATCTTATTGACGCCCAGGGTTATGTGGTCGTAGATCAAAAAGGTATGGCCGACTGGAATACAGCCAAGGTTCGGGAGCTATTAGATAAGGTTCTGGAGCCCACTCAGCAGCAATAAAATGCCACAAATCACCACCCTGACACTATTTAGATATGGGAGCTGGAGGCAAAAATTCTGGGCCCTCGCACAAATGGGACTAGCTCCGCGCAGACTGAAAGGCACCCCGGGGATGCGATTTCTTAAATTGCTGGGTACCGGGGCCGAAGGATTCTCTACCAAACCAGACTGGGCGGTTTATGGAGTTTTACAAGTTTGGGATCGGGAGGCTTCGGCAGATACCTTTTTCACAGACCATCCTCAGTTTCAGAAGTATATGCGGAAGGCTCAGGAATCCTTTACCGTTTATATGCGCCCCGTCAAATCCAAAGGTCACTGGAATGGAGTGAATCCGTTTGAGGAGACCGCATTGGCTTTGGAAACAAATAGTGCTCTAGCCGTAATTACCCGGGCTACAATTCACAAAAAATACCTGCGCACCTTTTGGAAAAGTGTTCCGGACTCCCAGCGTCCACTCCAGGGAATCCGGGGTCTGATTTATACCAAGGGGATTGGGGAAACTCCTTATATAGATATGGCGACCTTCAGTCTTTGGACGGATGTGGAAGCTATGAAATCGTATGCCTATGGGACCAAGGCCCATCAGGAGGTCATTCGTAAAACACGTGAACTCGGATGGTATAAGGAGGAGCTTTTCGCCCGCTTCCAACCCTATAGAATTACAGGAAGCTGGGAGGACATACCCAATCTGAATGCTTTTGGGGAATCCCTCAATAGTAAAGGTATAGGCTCATAAAAAAGATAAACTGGGCACTGAGAAGGTGCAGGGAGAAGGCCCTGTTTCCTTTTATGCCGAGTTTTTCATAACCCGAGAGAAAAAGAACGGCAAGGGCAAACCAGCAAATGTAATTCCAAAGGGTGGGCAAGCCTCCCTGAAACGTCCAGAAGTCCAACACAGGGGCTACACCTTCCATAAAAAAGTCCAGGCCGACCAATAGCAGGGCTCCGAAAAGGATACGTGCCCCCACAGGTAAAGGGAGATTCCTACTTACACAACCACTGCAAAAACTGAGTAAGGCCCAGTTTACGCCAATCAGGAAGGGGATGCCATCGAGTTTCGGGCCCAGGTTTTCGCCGTAATGGTATGAGCCAAAGAGCCATCCGGTATGTACCCCGATCCATTCAGCGGCGATACCAGCGACACAGAGAAAGATAAAAAGGGATGTCTTGCGGATTGTATCCAGGGCAAAGATCCAGATGAACAAAAGGGCCATAAGCATCAGGTTCAGCGGTGTTTTGGGTACAAACCAATCCCCCTCACCGGATAGAATCCCAATGAGTCCACTAATGTGCAATAGCCATATCAGGAAGATGCCTATCTGCGTTTTTCGCGATTCAATAATGTTTTTGGGTTTGTTCATGGGGTAGGGACGGCATTGCTGACAATTTTGGCAGAGAGCAGGGAGAGCGGGATTCCGCCACCCGGATGTACCGAACCGCCAGCAAAGTAAAGATCTTTGACCCGGTGGCTGAAATTCGGATGCCGCAGAAAGGCCGCAAACCGATTATTGCTGGCAGCACCGTATAAAGCCCCTCTGTAGGAACTTGTCCGTGCGGCGATTCCGACAGGTGTCAGTACCTGTTCCACAGCGATGCAATCCTCCAGCGATACGGAGAGCATGCGACTCAATTTGGTCAGTATGGCTTTGCGCGCCTGTTTTACAAAGGCATTCCAATCCTGACCGTAATCCCCTGGCGCATTGATCATGACAAACCAGTTTTCGCCTCCCTGGGGGGCATCCTCAGGACTTTCCTTAGCGGTAATATTGATATAGACCGTTGGGTCGGCTGAAAGTGATTTTTCCTGAAATATTTCCTTGAATTCGCCCGGATAATCGGCACTAAAGAAGATGTTATGCAGGTCCAGGTCCGGGAATTCCCTGTTCATGCCCCAGTAAAAGATAAGGGCTGAACTGGAGCGTTCCTGGGAGAGAGTGCGCTCGGGTGCCTGGTGATCCGGAAGCATTTTGCGGTAGGTCGGAAAAATGTCCATATTGGATACCACCACATCGGCCGGGATGTCCTTCTCGTCCACCCGAATACCCGCAGCCCTGCCCTTATGGGTCAGGATACGTGATACCGGAGTATTAAAGGTAAACGCAACACCGCGGGAGCGGGCCAGCTCATACAGGCTCATGGGGATTCGATGCATGCCGCCTTTTGGGTAATAGGTGCCCAATCCCATCTCCAGATGCGGGATCATAGACATTATCCCCGGGGTTTTATAGGGGTTTGAGCCGTTGTATGTGGCATAGCGATTGAAAAGCTGTACCAGCTTTGGATTTGAAAAAGAAGCCTGATTCAACCCATTCAGACTGGTGAAAATACCCAACCCACCGGCCGAGAGCAGGGCCTTTAGGGTCTTTCGGGATCGATAGGTTTGAAACTTGTGGAGGGATTTTTCCAAAAAAAGGGGAGCGGTTAGCTCGTATTTTCTTTGATTTTTCTCCAGGTAGTTCAGAATATGTTGTTGGGGTTCCCCAAATGTTTGGGCCGCCTCGCGAACAAATCGAGCGGTGTCAGCCGGGGCATAAAAGCGCGTGCCATCTTCCCAGAAATAATGGCAGAGAACCTCTTTTCGGATATAGGGTAAATGGACTTTAGGATCTACTCCGCATAATTCGAAGAGTTCATCCACCAGATGCGGCAGCGTAAAGAGGGACGGCCCGAGATCAAAGCGATATCCGTCATAAATCTCTGCGTGCATTTTACCTCCCGGGTAGGGGTTGGCTTCAAAAACAGAAACTTCATACCCTTTTTCCCGCAAGCGAATAGCTGACGCAAGGCCTGCAATCCCAGCCCCGACAATACACGCACGAGCCATGAAATTTTATTTCTTGAAGTATTTAAAAGGGACGAAGAGCATGCCAAAACACTCACCGTCCTGTTTTCCCAGGTGCTTGTGGTGAATTTTGTGCGCACGCCGTATGCCTCTGGCATACCAGTTGTTCGCATTTCGGAAGAGCTTAAACCGCTGGTGAATAAAGATATCGTGAACCATAAAGTAGGCTATCCCATACGCCAAAATACCAAAACCTAAGGGGTATCCCTGCCAGAAAGAAGTATTGGCCGCCGTCATCAGTAGTGACATACTGACCACCGCATAAAAAATAAAGAAGGCGTCATTTCTTTCAAACCACGAATCGTGATCCTTGTGGTGGTGATCCCTGTGAAGGGTCCATAGGAAACCGTGCATGATATATTTATGGGTGAACCAAGCCATAAACTCCATAAAGCAAAAGGTTCCGATAAACAGTGCGATCCAGTACAGTACGTGCATAACTTATACCAAATTTAGGCGATATCTTACATATGAGCGAGCCAAAAGACCCACTTTTTGATAATTCGGTACCCGAACCCTTGAGTTTTTGATCTCCAGAGAGGGTAATCTACGTAGTTTGTTCAGTAATTTGGAGTAATACCGATAGGCCATATACACCCCAAACTTAGATTCCCCGGGAAGTTTGAGAATTCCCTCGTAGCCCTTGGCAAAATCGGCTTCAATCTCAGCTACAATCTGCGCTTTTGAAACTTCGTCAAGCTCCAAAAGGTTGGTATTGGGGAAATAGGTGCGCTCCAGGCCGTCGAAATCGGCTTTCAGATCCCGGAGGAAATTTACTTTTTGAAAAGCAGACCCCAGCGCCATGGCCGATTCCTTGAGTTCCTCGTACCGGTCCCGATCCCCATTGACAAAAACACAGAGGCACATCAGCCCTACAACATCTGCGGATCCGTAAATGTATTCGCGATATTCGGCCTCGGTTTTGTACTCTTTTTTATGGAGGTCCATCCGCATACTTTTCATAAAGGATGCCACCAGGTGATGCGGGATGGCATATTTGTGATAGGTGTTCTGAAAGGCATTGAGAATGGGATTCAGACTAATCCCATTAGCCAGGGAATATTCAAGGTCCTCTTCAAAATCGTCCAGTAGTTTTTCTTTGTCGTATTCGTGGAAGGAATCGACAATTTCGTCCGCAAACCTGACAAAGCCATAAATATTGTAGATGTCCTGGCGGATACTGTCAGATAGCATTTTAGTCGCCAGGGAAAATGACGTGCTGTACCGATTGGTCACCAGTTGGCTACAGGAATAAGAGACCGAATCAAAAAGGGCTTTCATACTCAGGCAGCGTTTAATTTCGCGATTAGCTCAGAGACCAATTTACCAGAAATCAGGGAAGGGGGAACACCCGGCCCGGGAACGGTTAATTGCCCAGTGAAAAATAGATTCTTAACTTTTTTACTTTCCAAACCGGGCCTTAAAAAGGCGGTTTGTAATAAAGTATTGGCCATGCCATAGGCATTACCTTTATAGGAATTATAGCGTTCTACAAAATCGTTTACACAAAAATCCTCTTTAAAGATAATACTATTTCGTACAGATTGGCCGGTTCTTTTCTCCAAACGGTCCATTAGCAACTCAAAATACGCATCTCTTTGCGCCTGGGTGTCTTCGAGCCCTGGGGCAAGTGGCATCAGGAAAAAGCCGGCTTCCTGCCCTTCCGGAGCCATGCCAGGATCTGTGACCGATGGGAAATTAGCATAAAACAAAGGGTCTTCTGGCCAGACGGGAGTATCGTAAATCGCTCGGGCGTGCCGATCGAAATCGGTGTCAAAGAAAAGGTTGTGGTGGCGAACCCCTTCAATTTTTTTATCAAATCCTACATAGAACAAGAGGGAAGATGGTGCGAAGGTTCGGGAATTCCAATAGTCTTCCGTGTACTGCCGGTCTGACTTTGGCAGGAGTGTTTCAGTATGGTGGTAATCTGCTCCGCTGAGCACTATATCTGCCAGAATGGTCTCCCCACCGACTTTGATTCCTCTGGCAGTGCCTTCAGACAATAAAATTTCTTCAACCGAAGCGTTGGTTTGGAAGGATACCCCCAGGGACTCCGCCAGTTGGGCCATCGCTCTGACCACCTGGTACATACCTCCTTTAGGGTGCCAGGTGCCCAGTCCAAAATCGGCATAATTCATAAAGCTGTAAAAGGAAGGTGTTTTGGAGGGTTTAGCACCGAGAAATAATACCGGAAATTCCAGGATAGAGATCAATTTCGGGTTCTTAAATTCCTTACGGACATCCCTGCTGATGGTACTGAAAAACTGCCCGACGCGCATAATGGTTTGAGCAGAGACCAATTCCAGTGGTGACTTCCCCGGCTTGTATACCATCTTGTTAATGGCGATATCGTAATTATCCGCAGCCTTGGCTATAAATTTTTTCAGGGGTTTGGAACTGCCCGTTTCGATGCGTTCGAATTCGGCACAAATCTGATCCATTGAATCTCCAATGGTCACCACTTCATCTTCGAAAAAAATCTGATAAGCCGGACTGAGCTTCTCCAGTTGAAAATAATCTGCACTGCTTTTTCCGAAATCCCGAAAGAATTTTTCAAAAATATCCGGCATCCAGTACCAACTCGGCCCCATATCAAAGGTAAACCCGTCTCGCACGAGCTGTGAGGCTCTCCCCCCCAATTGCTCGTTTTTTTCAAACACGGTAACCTGATACCCCGCCTGCGCTAAATAACAAGAGGCAGATAGGCCCGCGAATCCTGATCCAATAATAGCAACCTTTTTACGCATAGTCCTGACGGCGTTCTGATCCGGAATCACAGTTGATTTAACAATTGTTCGATAGAGTGGTAGAGCGAAATGTTTTCGGGTAAATCAGCTCCCTGAACATGTTCGGTCTGCCTGCCTAAAACCCAGAGTTGACTCGGGAGTTCTGAATGCAGTTTTTCCTGAAAATCTACAAAATACTGCCCCAGGTCATCTTTAGTAGGGATGACGGTAAAATAGGAAACAAAAATGGGATCTTCGTAATATTTTTTTAAATCCACCAGACTCTCCAGGGGAATAGTTTGCCCGAGATAGATCGTTTTATATCCCCGAAGCACCAATTCGTAATTTACAAACAGCAGCCCGATCTCGTGGATCTCATTCTCCGGAAGAAACAGGACAAAGACTTTATCTGTTTTTGAAGGTTCCAGTGACTGGAGTTTTTCGGTACTTGTGTAAATTTTTTGTTTAATAAGGTGGGTGATAAAATGCTCGTGAGCCGGTCCTATAGTGTCGGACTGCCAGAGCAAGCCGAGTTCGTGTAATAAAGGCATAAAAACCTCCCAGAAAATCTCCCGGAAGGAACGCTCTGCCAGCAGGCCCGTATACGTTTTCTGAAAAAGCGATTGATCAAAATTGATCATCGCCAGTTTAAAGGCATTGATGGCGTGGCTCTTTACACTGCTCTGGGCAACGATCTCCCGAACCTGCTGAACGATCTGGTCCTCAGGCAGATCAGCTATTTTCGAAATCTTGAATCCGTTATTGTAGAGCAGGGAAACATTGAGTAGTTTTTGCAGACTTTGCAGGCTGTAGGTTCTGATATTGGTCTCTGTACGTTCCGGGTTTAAGAGTCCGTAACGTTTTTCCCAAATTCTGATGGTGTGCGCTTTAATCCCGCTTAAATTTTCCAGATCCCGGATTCCGAAGGACTTTTTAACGCTGTTCATCTTTTCATTTTAAATCTTAAACAAAAATATCAAAAATAACAAGGAACGCCCCTTTACGAATCGTTAAAATTCGGATTATCTCCCTATTTATTCATGTAAACCCCCTGTTACTGAGCAGTCGGGCGTATCGCCAGAAGCGCCTTACCTTATCTAAAAACGACGTTCCGGGTGAAAGGCTTCCAAATCCATAGAGGTTTTTTCACCGGAAATAATTTCAGTAATGAGTTTTCCGGTAACGGGACCCAGACTCCAGCCCATCATGGCGTGACCCGTCGCCAGGCACAGATTTTTCCAGGAGTGCACCCTTCCGATAAAGGGCAGGCCGTCTGGAGTAACCGGTCTGAGGCCGCAGGCCGCATTCTGAAGTTCTCCGGGCTCAATTTTAAAGTCGTCGTAGTATTGTTCTGTCAGCCGGGCTATAGCTTCCACACGGTTTTGTCGAATCTGGTGGTTGATTCCCGAAAGCTCCATGGTTCCTGCCAGACGGGTAAACCCATCCATGGGAGTAATGGCGACTTTGGCCTCCATCAGAATGGCCGGCAGGGTTACAGGAGTGGGTCTGGGTACATCAATTCGGTACCCTTTGCCGGCTTGCAGCGGAAGTTGCACCCCGAGCTTTTTGCTCAAAAGGGGGCTCCAGGCCCCTGAAGCCATGACCACTTCGTCTGCTTCAAAAAAACCTTTAGGGGTCTGTACTCCGGTCAATGTGCTGCCATGGGCTTTAAAACCTGTAACCGCAGTTCCGGTATGAATGTCAACACCCACTTTTGGAAGATAGGTCTTAAAACACTCCATAAGCTGAGTGGGCGTAGTGTGTGCATCACATTCGTAGTGAATTGCCCCCTGAATATCGCTATTTAAGCCGGGTTGCAATTTTTGAAGTTCCTCCCTGTTGAGTGCTCTGGCTTCCAGACCCAGACCCTGGACCTGTTTCATCACTTCCAGTTCCTGTGCGCCCAATTCCTGTGATTTAAAAAGCATCAGGAGTCCCTTTTTTTCCAGCTGGAAATCTCCGAGATCCCCACTCTGGTGTATTCCTTCATAGAGGGCTTTACTGAGCACATTGATCCGGGCGATTATCGGAATGGCCCGTTCCACTTTTTGGCGGGTGGAAGACCGGTGGAAATACCATGCCCATTTCAGGAATTCAGGATCTAGTCGAGGTTTGAGATAAAAAGGGCTACTGCTGTTAAACATATACTTCAGCCCTTTGGCCATCATTCCCGGGGCGGCCAGAGGAATGATATGACTCGGGGTCAGATAACCTGCATTGACATAGGAGGCTCCCCCGTTCATTTCAGATTTATCCAGTACAACTACCTGATAACCTGATTTTTGAAGGTAATAGGCTGAATTCAAACCCATTATCCCTCCGCCGATAACGACGACTTTTTTTGCCATTTTTAAACCTGAAAATAAAAACTAATGTACGGATTCAGTTTGAATTCTGTGCCCGACTTCAGCCTCCTTTTTAGTCGGAAGCGGCGGTTCCACGACTGGGGTACCTTCGCTTCGCTCGGTGCTCCATTGTGCTCCCGCCTGAAAATGCGGCCGAGGTGTTGAAGGTCCTGCGGACCTTCAACAGTGAGGAGCGAGACGGTGCGGCTGGCAACAGTTAAAGTACAGTTCCAACAATCCCTGAAGTTACAAAAGCGAGCTTTTGCCGCGTACTGGAAACAAAAAACCCACTCCTGATCGGAGTGGGTTTTGGCGCTTTAAGTGACCACGACTGGAGTCGAACCAGCACGTCCGTAGGACACTACCCCCTCAAGGTAGCGCGTCTACCAATTCCGCCACGTGGCCGTGAAATTAGCGGGACAAATATAACCCCCTTTTTGGGACACGCAAAGACCTCAGGGAATAAAAATGAAAACAACTTTGCACCTTTGGGGTTCCGGAGAAAGTCGGGCATCAGGTGGATTCCCACAAAGTCCTTCAGTAAGCGGTATCCCTGGAAGGTTCTCTAAAATCTTAGAGAAATAGACTGAAGGGTCCGAGAACACCGTATAATTATTGGCAGAAATCCGATTAATTACCTAAATTTCTCTTTCATTTCGGTTTCATCCTATGAATTTCATCGATTACTACAAAGTCCTGGGAATCCCAGCCAAAGCGACTGCCAAAGAGATTAAGACAGCATACAGGAAATTGGCCCGAAAGTACCACCCGGATCTGAACCCGAACGATTCGGAGGCAGAACTCAAGTTTAAACAGGTCAACGAGGCCCACGAAGTGCTGTCTGACCCTGAGAAACGCAAGAAATACGATCAGTACGGCAAGGACTGGATGCATGCCGAAGCATTTGAAAAGGCAAAGGAATCCCGTCAATCTTCCGGTTCCTCCGGGCAGTACACGTATTCCTCCGGTGATGAAGGAGACTTCTCCGATTTTTTTGAATCCATGTTCGGAGGCTTTAGTCAGGGCAGACAAAGCCAGCGCAGGGGGTACCAGGGTCAGGACTACAATGCCAACCTCCAGCTCGATTTGAGGGAGGTTTATCAAACGCATAAGCGAACCCTGACCCTGGGGGATCGCAATATCCGCATCACTATACCGGCTGGCATTGAAGATGGGCAAACCATACGGATCAAGGGATATGGGGGCCCCGGGATTCATGGAGGCCCGAAAGGCGATCTTTACATCACATTTGAAGTCCGTAATTCCACTCCGTTTCGCCGGGAAGGGGCCAATCTGTTTAAAACACAGGAGGTGCCTCTGACTACGGCCGTCCTCGGCGGGGATTTGATGGTGGATACTTTTGACGGTAAGGCAAAACTAAAAGTGAAGCCGCTGACCCAGAACAATACCCGGGTCAAACTTGGAGGTAAAGGCTTTCCGGTATATAAAAAGGAGGGGGAGTTCGGGGACTTGTTTATCACCTATGAGATCGCTTTACCCAAAGAGCTTACCCCTGAACAAAAAAGCCTTTTTGAAAGCTTAAAAGGCACAAAACTCTAGTTCTATGAATGTGAAAAAGTATATTCCCATTACAGATTTCTGCAAGGGCCATGCTCTTGAAGAATCTTTTATCTATTCCCTTCACGAGATTGAACTTATTGAAATCAGACAGGTGGAAGCAAAACCTGTGATTCCCAGGAGCGATTTACGCAGATTGGAACGACTCGTTCGCCTGCACCGTGATCTGGAAATCAGCCCTGAAACCTTACTGGCCGTGGACCATCTTTTAGATCAGGTAGAATCCCTTCAGGAACAAGTCGTGGCTTTGCGACGCCGGCTTAACCGCTGGGAGTAGCTCCGACTTTTAAGAGCCCTGTATAATCCGGCCATCCTCCATCTCCAGGATACGGTCCGTACGCCGTGCAAAGTCTTCATCGTGGGTTACTACCAGAAGCGATAATCCTTCTTCTTCCCGGAGCTGTTTAAAAATCTGAAAGACGTTTTCCGAATTGTAACTATCCAGATTACCCGTGGGTTCATCTCCCATGAGGATGGCGGGGTTATTGATAAGCGCACGGGCGATGGCCACGCGCTGTTTCTCACCTCCGGAAATCCGGGAGGCTTTTTTATCAGCCAGTTTATCAATGTGAAGCATGCGTAATTTTTCCATGGCATTGTGGCGAATCTCTTCAGCTGATTTCAATCCGAGTTTGAGCGCAGGAAGCATGACGTTGTCCAGAACACTGAATTCCAGTAAGAGGTAGTGAAACTGAAATACAAAACCGATATACTCATTTCTAAGTTGCGCAAGATGTTTATTAGAGCTACCTGTTATAAGTTTCTCTTTGAGATACAGAGAACCCTCATAAGCCGTGTCCATAGTAGACAGAATATATAGCAGGGTGGATTTTCCGGAACCCGATTTTCCGATTATGCTCGTAAACTGACCTTCCGGGAGTGTGAAACTGATGTTTTTTAGTACGTGATACTCTACGGGTTTAGTAAAGTATTTGTCGATATTCCGAGCTTCAAGAACCGTCTTCATAACTCAGATTTAGTTACCCCGGATGATCTGCACCGGATCGATTTTACGGGCTTTAGCCGAAGGCAGGTAGCCTGCGATAAAGGTCGATAAGAGTGCAAATGTCATACCTATAAGGTAGTACATCGGATTGTGGTTTACCGGGAAAGTGTCGATGGTCGGTAAGGCTTCGGTTTCAAAAGGCAGGGAATCAATCAGATGACTGAGGCCAAAACCGAGAAGCAGTCCGGAAAGCCCCCCAAGAAAACCGATTAAAAGGGCCTGACTCATAAAAATATTTTGCACATCCAGGCCCGAGAACCCCGTGGCTTTCAGAATAGCAATATCGTTCATCTTCTCATAGATCAGCATATTGAGAATGTTGTAAATCCCAAAGCCGGCCACAATCAATAAAGTGATAGAGACCGCATAGGTAATCAGGTTGCGGATGGTCGTACCGGTTTCGAACTGGGCATTGGCATCCTGGATGTCCCGTGCCTGGACCTTGTACTGGGTCTGGAATTGTTGTGCCATCATAGGGGCTTTCCGGACATCAACCAGTTTAATGTGGATATCGGTAATGTAGTTCGAGGCTTCTCCCATAATGCGCTGGGCGTTCTGCAGGGTGGTCAGGCTTTGGGTATTGTCGATGTCGGCCAATCCACTCTGGTATATACCCACGATACGCAGGGGGAATACAGCTCCGCCCGGAGTGCTCACCTGAACCCGGTCTCCCATACCCAATGACATTTTCTCAGCCAGACCGATGCCCAGAATCACTCCGTTGTCTGAATTTGCAAGGGCCTGGGCACTGCCTTCGACGATATAATCACCCAGGTTTGAAATCCGCTCTTCTTCCAGAATATCCATCCCTACCAGGACTCCGCCCAGATTTAATGCTCCGGAGAGATAGAAGATCTGAGCTCTGACCTGTGGGGTAACTCCGACGATATCTTCCCGGGATTTTAAATTTTTTAAAATGGGTGGGGCATTGTGGATTTTAAGTTGTCCCTTCCGGGGTTTTACCGAGCGGATTTGAAGCAGGTCAGAATTAAAAATAGCATACCGGTTTACGGGCTGTACCTCGCTGGGCTGTACCTCATTGTACAAATGGATATGTGGGGTTTGGTTGAGGATCAGATCATCGAGCATGCCATTGAGGCCGGTCATAAAACTGACCAGTGTTATATAGGCCCCAATTCCAAAAGTAACCCCCAGGGCTGCCGTGATTGTAGATTTCATCTTCGTCAGCAAATGCGTTCGGGCAATACTCAGAATAAGCGGCCATTGTTTCATTGGTCGGGCCTTAAGAGTTCCGTAGTGGCATCAATCCCCTCCCGGATTTCAATCCGATCCAGGGTTTCTATCCCGGTCACGATCTTGCGGACCCCCTGAGCGGTTCTTACGCTATCTCTCCCCACCAGATAGTCTTTGGGGATGGTCAGCACGTTTTCCCGGTGGGCGATGATGATATTGGCCTCGCCCGAAAGGCCGGGATACAGAATATCCGGAGCCTTTTCAAACCGGGCCTCAACCGTAAAGGTTTGGGAGCGCTCATCTTTCTGAGGGTATATTTTGGTGACCTGGGTTTTAAAAACGGTCTCCGGGTAGGCGTCCAGAGTGATCAGGGCGAGTTGCCCTTCATGAATCTGGACAATATCGATTTCATCGACGAGCAATTCGGCCAGGAAAACATTGGGACTGCCGAGAAGGGCGAGGGGTTCGTTGGGCAGCACCCCTTCCCCGGGTTCTTTGTATAAGGCGTAGACCTTCCCTTTAATCGTACTGCGAAGGGTATAGTCTGAAGTCTTCACAACGCTGGATTGATAGGTGTTCTGCGCCTGTATCATCTGAGATTTAAGATCTTTCTGAAGGCGCTCGTATTCGCTGAGTAATCGCTGCAACTGGTTTCGAGAGCGTTCGAAGGCCAGTTTGCGGTTTTCAAAATCAGCGAGTGCGCCAATTTGCTGGGACCAGAGTTTTTCCTGCCTTCTGAAATTAATGGAATCGTCCCGATAAGTGAGTTCTGCAGTTTGAATTTGAACCTCCAGGTCCTTTAGCGGGGTGGAGGAGCTCGAGTAATTTTGCCTTGCCAATTCCATTTGTAGTCGGGCATTCTCAGTGCTGAGGCGGGGTGTAGCATCCGTCAGATGCATCAATGGGGCGCCGGGCCGAATAGAATCTCCTTCCTCGACCAGATGCTTCTCTAAAATCCCGCTGACAGAAGCGTACACCCGGTACATACTATCCGGCCAAACGGTAACCGAAGCGTACACCGAGGCTGTTATATTGCCTTTTTCGGGTAATATGGGCTCATGTTTTGGTCCGCAGGAAGTCAGTAAAATCACCAGCATTCCTATAGAAAAGACATTTAGAGCATGTCTTTTGGTGCGCACAAAACAAGGGGCTTGCACTTTCCTGAAAACGGGAAAAAAAACGCCCGAACAATGCAAATGCGCAAGGCGCTCCAAACAAAGGGACGGCTGTATTTTAAAAAATGAGAAAGCAGCCTGTGAAATGTACCGAAAAGACCAACCTTTAAAATGCTCGGAAAGATATCATCTTTAAGTGTCCGGCAGCACTTCTATTTAAATACGGGAAGTCTACCCTGTCAGGAGGGACAGGGAACTCGTTACATGCCCCGGGCCGCCAAGGCCTGGATTTCCGAAAACACCTCTCGCGTAGTGGGATCATAATGTTTTAAAAAGGCAGGGCTGAGCCATAAGCACCGGCCGGTTCTACAACAGCGGTTCAAGTTCCTCGAGTAGGGTTTTCTTTGGTAATACTCCGGATTTTCGCCAACGAATTTGCCCTTCCTTAAAGAGAATCATGGTCGGCACACCGCGAATCTGGTAACGCCCTGCGATGGCGGCGTTGCTATCCACATCGATTTTAAGGACTTTAATCCGATCCCCCAGCTCGGCCTTAACCTCCTTGAGAATTGGGGAGAGCATTTTGCAGGGCCCGCACCAGTCTGCATAAAAATCAATAAGGACAGGGGTTTCAGATTGAATAAGGGTGTTGAACGAACCTTTCATCTGTTGCAATTTATAGTTATATAGGGTCAGTTGTTATGCGCCAATAAACGTGTACTCATCGATTTATATCCTTTAGATAAAAGTGTATGTGAAACATGGATCTCGATGTGTATTGAAAAGTACTTCGGCTTATTTCTTAAGCAAAAAATGTACCTCTAAATGTAAACATTCTCTTCCAGAATTGACAATGATGTATGTCATATGGGTACCCCCTGCCATTTTGTATCTTTAAAAATGACCCCAAAAATGTATCGCTATGGAGTATCGAATTGCCATTCCGACGGATTTCTCTAAAAATGCGGATAAGGCCGCCAGGTTTGCTTTGGACTTGTTTTCGGGCCAAACGTGCCGGTTTTACCTTACACATACCTATACCCCGGCTTTTTACAGGGCGGAATATTTGTTGCATAGCCCCGGGCAAATTGGTCTTGGGGATTTCCATCAGGAGCAGGTGATGAAAAAATTAAAAAAGCACAAAAAGGCCCTGCTTGAGCAGGCAGATCCGGCGCATGAGATAATTCCCCACGCGGCGTTTAATTCCCTGGCCGAAGAACTTGAAGATATGGGTACAAAGGAGACTCTGGATTTGATTGTCATGGGAACGCAGGGCGCTACAGGGGCACGCGAGGTATTGTTTGGCACCCATGCGGTTCAGGTGCTACACAAAGCGAGTTGCCCTGTGCTCGTAGTCCCGGAAGGAGCCGAGGTAGGCGCATTGAAAAATCTCCTTTTTCCAACAGATTTTAAACCGGATTACGAAAAGCTGTCGCTGAAAGTCCTTAAATATCTTCTGGGAAAACCGGATGTAATGTTACATGTGTTGCACGCATATACCGAGGCCGACGGGGAACCTGAGCGCCAGAAGGGAAGGGCACAACTCCAGGAATTACTCGGGGGGTATACCTGGGAGATGACCGAAACTGCCGAAGGGGATATTGTCAGGGCTATTAACAGCTTTGCCCGGGATACCCCCATACAACTGCTGCTTCTGGTCCGAAATACACATACGTTCCTTGAGAATTTGATGTTAACCCCGGTCATTGACCAAATCGGGTGGCATAGCCAAATTCCTTTTCTGGTGATTCCCCCCGCCAGGGTTTGAAATATGCAGAAATCAATCTAAGTCAGATAAACTTTAAAAATTTTAGCACCATGAAACAGATCGGAATTTGGATGGACAAAAAGGAGGCCTATGTAGTATCGGTTTCTCAGGGGGAGACCACAATGCATACGGTGCCTTCAGAACTGGAATTTTTTAATCCCAAAGGGGGTTCCCGCTCGAAAACCCGGTGGGGCCCGCAACAGGTGGTTCACGACAGCAGGTACACCGAAAGGGAAACCCATCAGCTTCACACGTATTACGACCGACTTGCTGACGAACTGCGGGATGCAGATGCCATTGTACTCTTCGGACCTGCAGGAACCAATTCGGATTTTAAGAAGCGCCTCGATGCAGAGTATCCAGCCATCGGAGCCCGCGTACGGGACGTCCGGACGGCAGACAGTATGACCTCCAACCAGGTAAAAGCCCTGGTCCGGGAGTATTTTCAGAACTAAACTACTGCAGGGTAATACACTATGGCTGGTCATCCAAAAATCGTCAAAGCCTCCGGGGAAAGGGTACCTTTTTCAGCTGTGAAACTCAGGAAATCCCTCTCGCACAGTGGAGCACCTGTTGATTTAATGGATACTATTGTGGAAAAGGTGACCCGGGAGGTTTATGAAGGTATGCCGACCAGCGAGATTTACAATCGGGCCTTCGCCCTGTTGAGAGCCTATCGGGAGACCTGTGCTTCCCGATATAAACTCAAGCAGGCCATTTATGAGCTGGGTCCGACGGGTTTTCCTTTTGAAAGATTCATCAGTGCAGTGCTCAATCACTCCGGCTTTAAGACACAGATTAACCGGAGCTATCGCGGCAAATGCGTATCTCATGAAATCGATGTGGTGGCCACCAATGACAAAGGGACCAGGCTTATCGAATGTAAATATCATTCGGACCCGGGAAAGAAGTGCGACGTGAAGGTGCCATTGTATATTCACTCCAGGTTTGAGGATGTTCTGCAAAATGGAGGTGCTGAAACGGGAGGTCATTTTGTTTTCAAGCCCGGGTGGGTGGTCACCAATACCCGGTTTACGGGGGATGCTCAGAAATATGGAACCTGCGTGGGACTCTATCTTCTGAGTTGGAATTATCCTGCAAATAACAGTCTTAAGCAGCGTATAGATCGTTCGGGTCTGTATCCAATTACGGTGAGTCCCCTTTTAAGTGGGAAAGAAAAGCAATTACTTCTTGAGCGGGGACCGGTACTCTGCAGTGAAGTCCTGAAAAAGTCGCATTTACTCGACGAGATAGGGATCTCCAAATCTCGTAAACAGCGAATACTGAAAGAGTTCAGACAATTGTGTACTGTAAATTCAAGCCAATGAGTGTTCTGAAAATACATTTCTGGGGAGCCGCCGGTTGCGTTACAGGCTCAAAGTTTCTAGTCGAGACTCCTTCGGATCGCATCCTCGTTGACTGTGGCATGTTTCAGGGCCTTAAGGATATGAGGAAGCGCAACTGGGAACCCTGGCCTCAGCCACCCTCTGGAATCCACGGGGTCTTGATAACCCATGGACACCTGGATCATGTAGGAATGCTACCGCGTTTAGTGCGCGACGGTTTTAAGGGGCCCATTTGCGGCACAGCCCCAAGTCTCGAAGTAGCCCGGATCGTATTGGAAGACAGCGCTAAAATTCACGAAGAGGAAGCCGAGCGCGCCAGGGCAGAGGGCTATAGCCATCATGAAGTCCCGCTGCCGTTGTATACCCTGGAAGATGTACGGGCCACCCTGGCTCTTTTTGAACCTGTACCGAAAGATCATTGGGAAAATGCCGGAACGCATGTAGAGTTTTGTTTCCGTTCCAACGGACATATTCTCGGAGCTTGTTTTATTGAAATGCGCATAGCCGACAAGCATATCGTGTTTTCAGGAGACATTGGCAGGCCAGGTGATCCGCTTCTCGACCCTCCGGAAAGACCCAAACAAGCGGATGTCCTTTTATTAGAAAGCACCTATGGAAACAAAAACCATCCGGACATCGACATAGAATCCAGCCTTCAAGAACATATCCATGCCGTTATCGCGGAAGGTGGGGCCTGTATAATCCCCAGTTTTGCAGTAGAGCGCCTGCAGACCGTTATGTATTTACTCTGGAAACTGGTCCGTGCCAACAGGATTCCCAATCTGCCCATTTACGTAGATAGTCCCATGGGGGAGAATGTACTCGATCTTTTTGAGCGATTCCCACACTGGCATAAACTGCCGATGGAAGACTATAGGCAAATGCGTCGACAAATCAATGTGATTACAGAATACAGGGATACCTGGAAAGCCATTGATGACAGGCGACCCAAGGTAGTGGTTGCCGGTAGTGGAATGCTCTCCGGAGGCAGGGTATTGACCTATCTGAGCCAGTTGCTCGACCGGCCCACTACCCGGATTTTATTAGTAGGCTATCAGGCCGAAGGAACCCGGGGCAGAAACTTGCTCGAGGGAGCACATGAACTAAAAATATTTGGGAAATACATCCCTGTAGCGGCAAAAGTGATTCAATTGGATAGTCTATCGGCCCACGCAGACCAGGGGGAACTGTTGGATTGGATTTCAGAAATCACCCAACCTCCCGAGCATATTTTTCTGGTGCATGGAGAGCCCACTGCTCAGGATGCCCTTCGCGTAAAACTGGAAAATGAAAAAGGGTGGTTGGCCCGTATTCCCGGGCTGATGGAAACTATTGAAATCAACGGATCTTTTCTCTGACACCGGGTTACCTGAATTACAATTGAAAAGCCGTAACTTAAACCTTTAAAAGTACGCTTATCATGAATACTTCAAAAGCGCCTTCCGGAGCGCCGGAAAATATAAAAAGCCGGAAACTCGGGATGGCCCGGGATTTACAGTTTCTCTTTTTCCTGCTGAACGCCTCCATCTATCAAAAACAAAGACCAAATCTGTATGAACGGCTTCGGGAATACAGCAATCAGGCAGGAGCCCTGGAAGTGGAACTTCACCATGTAGATTCGGACAGTAAAGACGCGCTTGATACGTATGAAAGCAAACTGAATATCTGGAAAGCCGGCCTGTATGAATTTCTTGAGAGTATGTTATAAACAGCAGTTTCAACTGCCAAAAACCAACCCCATGTACACCCGATTACAAGCATCCCGTCGTTTCATTCTGTATTTGGCTGCCCTGGCACTATTGCTGTTGTCCTGTGGATCTCTTAAAGAAGAATCCCGTTATAAAAACCCGGATACCGTATTGTTTCACGCAGATAAGGTACTGGTGGTAGGGATGGTCTCAGATTACAATACCCGACTCCGGTTTGAGACCCGATTAAAGGATGCCTTTGCCGAGCGCGGGTTAGAAGCCATGCGCAGTGTCGACCTTTTTGATGTCGATTTTACCGCCTCTCAGCGCAATGAAGCGGAACTGGATAAAGTGGAACAGCAGTTACTGGATAAGGATTTCGATGCCATTCTTTTTTCTAAGCGCATCAATTCTGAGACGCGTTCCCTGCTCAGTGATCAGTTGGCGGAAATGGGAAGGTCTTATGAGCGATTTCAGGAGGACTACCTGATTCATCAGGGTATTTATTACGATGAAGATGTCAATGCCGGTAAGGTTACGTATACCGCTGAGACGTCGCTCTACTGTATTTGCGACGGAAAACAGCGGGAATTAATCTGGCGCTCAGATGTTCGCCTGCCCAAAAAAAGGAATTCAGATCGTGTTTTTGATTCCTATGCGGACTGGCTGGTTCGAAACCTGGAAGACGAACAGCTCATGATCGGGGGGAAGGGTTTTTAATCTTGCCTACAGAAGGGGGCTGATCAGGCGGGCTACCCCTTCCGCCAGACGATCCCTCCAGGGGCGTTGACTAAAATCCCGGTAGTTCAATTCAAGACTTTTATTACAGTCACGTTCGAAATACTCCCGGAGCTTGGATGCGGTTTCCTGCTCAAAGACTACTGCATTTACTTCGTAGTTATGCTGAAAACTACGGTCATCCACATTGGCTGTTCCTATGGTACAGACCAGATCGTCCACGGTAATAATTTTACTGTGGAGAAAACCTTCGGGATATAGAAAAATACGTACTCCCGAACGCAGGAATCGCTCAAAATAGGATCGTACACAAAGTTTGACAATCACACTATCCGATTTTTCGGAGAGCAGGAGTCGCACATCAACCCCAGTCAGTGCAGCGGTATGCAGGGCGGTCATCAGGGCGTGGTTGGGGATGATGTACGGATTTGTTATGTAGACGTGTTTTCGAGCACTGTTGATGAGGGTAAAATATAATTTTTCCATCAGGGAAAAGTCATCATTGGGTCCACTGGCCAGAATCTGCATTCTGGTTTTCCCCTGCACCCCGGGCACTACTGGAGGCTTTATTTCAAGTTGATTTCCGCTGACCAGTTCCCAGTCGTTAATAAATACTGTATTCAGGTGATGGGCCGCACTCCCGCGGATCATCAGGTGCATATCGTGCCACATGCCCAGGGCGTCACCTCCTTTTAGGTATTTATCTGAAATATTTATCCCGCCCGTAAATGCTATTTTTCCATCCACCACAATGATCTTTCTGTGATTTCGATAATTCAGGGAGGTTAGAAAGCGTCCGAAACGGTAGGGTAAAAAATTATAGACCTCAATCCCGGCTTCTTTGAGCTGGTTGAGATAGCTGCGACTGAGCGAAAGACTGCCAATGCTATCGTAGATAAGTCTGACTTCAACACCCTCGGCCTCTTTTTGTGCAAAAAGCCGGAGCAATTGATCTGCCAGTGCTCCTTCTTCAAAGATGTAGTATTGCACATGGATGCTCTCACGGGCTGCTTTGAGGGCTTCGAAAATTCGGCTAAAGGTTTGGGATCCGTCTTGCAGGAGTTCCACCTGATTGTTTGAAGTAAGCGGAAAGCCGGTATTGCCTTCGATAAGCCTGGAGATCTGACCCTCTCGTTTACTCAGGGGTTTTTGACCCGATTTTGGGGTAACCTGATACTCAGGCACACGGGGCTTTCCAGAATACCGTTGTTGTTTCCGACGGTTGCGACCCAACATTAAATACAACAGAATGCCTCCTACTGGGATGGTGAAGATGGCTAACAGCCAAGCCAATGTCTTCGAGGGTCGGATTCCATTCAGTAGGAGGCTAATAACAATCGCTAGTGCGATTAATAAATAAACTGTGATTCCTATTACATACCACACTTTAGATCGGGCTTTTGCCCTTAAGTTACATCAATTTAAAATTAATCGGGATGCTGTAGGGAACGCTCACATTTCTGTTTCGTTGTCTTCCAGGTATCATCTGTGGTAAAGCTGCAATAATACGTTGCGCTTCTTTCTCCAGAGAGGGATCTGGTCCGCGGGTTCTGATTTTAGTGATCTTGCCATCACGACCGATGACAAACTGTACAAATACACGACCTTCGATTCCAAGTTCCTCAGCTGTTTTAGGATACATGAAATTTTTCTGTACGTGCTCCATCATTTTTTGGTTGAAACAAGCGCGCTGGTCGCCAGCTGAAAGTCCTTCACAACCAGGGAATACTGGCACTTCTTCAATAACGGCAAAGGGAACACTTATGTCTTCTTCTTCCTCAGCCACATCTATTTCTGAGGCATCCAGGTCTACACTTGCAATTTCAGTGTCCTGACTGATTTCGGTACTTTCAATAACCGTTTCCTCTACGTCATCAGTATCTTCGATGACTTCAATCACTTCGGGTGCAGCGGGGGGGGGAGGAGGGGGTGTCGTACGAATGATTTCGGTCAGAGGAACATCTTCGTCCAGAGACTCTGAATCTACCAACATGACAATCTGATCCTGAACACTGTCATAGGTTCGATACTCGAGGGCTCTCCATGTTACAAAGAGCACGATAGCCAACCCCATAACAAAATAGAGGCCGCTATTGCGATTTAGATCGGCTTTAGGATTTTTTTTAACTCTCATGGCTGTTAAATTTTGGCTGTTAATACTCCTTTATACTAACAATTTACCGCCATTTAACGGTTCAAAATATGATATCTATCATATGGGCCATGTTTTTTTAAGAATTCCTTAACTAAAGGATTGAATCAGAAACAGGTAAATAGGCATCCCCAGGGTAATATTAAAGGGAAATGTCAGGGCAAGGGCCATAGGCAGATATAAACTGGGGTTGGCCTTGGGTACGGCCAAACGCATGGCTGCCGGTACGGCAATATACGATGCACTGGCCGCCAGGATTGCAAATAAAAAGCGATTGCCGGGCTCTGTTATAAATGTGGCGGTAACCACGGCTGTGATACACCCGTTAATAAGTGGGATCAGAATAGCGAAAACCAGGGCAAACCATCCTTTTTTCACCAGGGCCGAGATTTCACCCCCGCTGGTAATTCCCATATCCAGAAGAAATACGGCCAGAAAACCTTTAAAGATATCTGTAGTAAAGGGCTCAATCCCTTCGGCCTGATGTTCGCTGGCCAAAAATCCAATCACCAGACTCCCCAGGATTAGCAAAACACTGCCATTGGTCGTGGCGTGCCGCACGACTTTGGGGAGGGGCATGGCGAAACCGTTCTTCTTATCGAAGATGGCTACCAGGAGTACTCCAATGACAATAGACGGGGCTTCCATCAGGGCCATAACAGCTACCATATGCCCCCCGTAATTAATTTGTTCGATTTCCAGAAAGGAAATGGCCGTCACAAAAGTGACCGCGCTTACCGAACCATAGGCGGCAGCAATGGCCCCTGAGTTGGCTACATCAAAACGCCGTCTCAGTATAAAAAAGGTATAGAGGGGCACGAAGACGGCCAGGAAAATACCAAATAACAGAGACCAGAGTATTTCGGGGTCATACGGGCTGTGGGCTAATTCCTGTCCGCCTTTGAATCCGATTGAAAACAGAAGGTAGAGGGAAATAAATTTGGAGGAATTCGGCGGAATCTCCAGATCACTTTTGAGCTGGACCGCCAATACTCCCAGGAAAAAGAACAGCAGCGCAGGGTTCGTCAGGTTATCGACGAGTAAGTGTAAATCCATACGGGAGTTTCTCGCGTACTGGTTTTAAAAGGAACGTTATGCGTTGTCTATGGTAATTTCAAGGGTGCCGTTAATGGTCAGGCATTTACCCATCTCCCGGGCCTGGCGTATAAATTTACGCGCCATCACCTTCTCGGCTTCCAGCTCCGCAATGCGCTCATCCGCATAGGAGGTGTCTGCCCCGAAATGACCTTCGCACCAGCGCAGGCGTTGTAATTTGTGAAAGTTGATCTTCTCATCCAGAAGGGAGAGAACCACGTCTGTGGCTTCCATTGGGGTAAAACTCCCTTTAACCAATTGTACTTTTTGGTCTGTGATCGTTTCTTTCATCTCAGTGTATTTGTCGTTTTTCATATTTCGTTTTGTTAGGTTCGGACTTAATACGGATCAGGCTGATGAGCCCCCAGATAAAAGAAGCAGCCACAAGTTCTGTCATAAAGAGATTATCCAGATTCCAGGAACCTATTAACAACACCGCCAATAAAAGGGAACCTGCTAAGATTTGCAGGGTTGTGCGGTTCACAACTGTTTTCGAAGGAACAGTACTTTTAGAGCGCTCCCTGTTTTCTGTTTCGAAATCTGCAATATGCTTGAAATTGTACGAAAAGGCCATAAATCTCTCTTTTACAGTGCAAATCTGCGATATGTTTTTTATATATTTTTATTTATATTTATGATGAAAAACATTAAAAATATTTATGAATTACACACTCAACCAGCTCAATATATTTTATAAAATAGCACAGAATCAGAGTATTACGAAGGCTGCAGAGGAATTACATTTAACGCAGCCAGCTGTATCTATCCAGTTAAAAAATTTTCAGGATCAGTTTTCCATTCCCCTTACTGAAGTGGTTGGCCGTAAGCTGTACGTCACTGATTTTGGGAAAGAAATAGCGGCTGCTGCTGAGCAAATCCTGCATCAGGTACAGGCGATCGATTATAAAACCCACGCGTTTGAAGGTCATATCGCAGGGCGCCTGACTATTTCCACGGTCTCTACTGCCAAATATGTAATGCCCTATTTTCTAACGGGATTTATGGATGCAAATCCCGGAGTGGACCTGGTGATGGATGTAACCAACAAGGCTAAGGTTATTCGAAGTCTGGAAGAAAATGCTGTGGATTTCGCCATGGTGTCCGTCTTACCGGATCATCTGAAAATTAACCGGGTAGAACTGATGAAGAATAAATTATTTCTGGTCGGCGGAACCTCCAGGGTAGGTCCGAAAAATCGGTCGGCAACCCGGATTTTAAAGGAAGATCCCCTGATATTTAGGGAGTCGGGATCGGCTACTCGAAATGCTATGGAGTCCTTCCTGGCTTCCAAATCCATACAGAATTCCAAAAAACTGAAGCTCACCAGTAATGAAGCCCTGAAGCAGGCCCTAATCGCGGGACTGGGATACTCCATTATGCCGCTAATCGGGCTGAAAAATGAATTGAAGAATAAAGATCTGGAAATAATACCGATGCGCGGACTCCCGCTAATCACGCACTGGAATCTTATCTGGCAAAAGTCTAAAAAACTTTCGCCCACGGCCCTGGCCTTTTTAGAGTATCTGGCCGATCATAAAAATGAAATCATCAAGCAGCGCTTTGATTGGTTTGAGAATTACAACTAAGCAAAGTCAAACCTTACCTGGGCCCAGATCGAAGGTTCAAAAGGATTAAAGCTGTTTTGGTGTACATCTGCCTCCCGGGCTGGGAAGGACTCCTGTGAAACAGGATGGGCACTTACAATCGGGGACAGGCGCTATCGTAAGGGATTCAGACAGGACCCCTCCCAAAACTCCAGGATTTCATGAGGGGTTTTTATAGATTTGTCTTGAATACCCAGAGCCAGCTGGGGGCAATCCAGAAAAAAGGGAACCAGTTTTTTCCGCTTGAACCCGAATATGCCCTGAGTCACCCGAACCCATTTATCCTGGTCCGGACGATAGAACAAGGGAAAACTATCTATATAACTGGAGTCGTCCTCCTCGTATTCCCATTCGTATAAGATTAGATTGGGGTTTCTTTTAACCACCTTTAGAAACAGTGGCTTTTGGTTCGGATCTGTTCTGTAATTCACTTTAAAAAATACGGATTCTACCTGAAGGGTGACCGCTTCAAAATGGAGGGAACCGTATCCCCCTGTATGTCATCTGCGCGGGAACTGCCGCCGGGCCCAGGAGAAACATACTGAGGATGACACCAAAAACAAGACCTCCGGAAGTATTTATGCCTGACATATCTAATGACTTTAAGTAGGGTTAACCGTTCTTAAAGTCGGAAGGGCAAGGAATGTACCAGTTTTCGGCCTTTACGTCAAAAGACACTGATTTTCGTTAACAGAGAGCTCTAATTACGGTACCACCCTGTTATTCCCATGCATAGAGGGCCTGTATTCTAGGATCGGCCTCCGGACTCAGGGTAAAAAAGACATTGATGGTATCTTTGGCCCCAATGATCTCAAAGGAACCCCGAAGCTGATTCCCGGGATTGATTTCCCCTATTTCCTGAATTTCTCCAACACCTTCTAAAAGGGGTCTGAGCTCGGCAAGGCGGGTATTGCGATCAGAATCCAGATAGAAATTCTCTGCAAATATTTCAGTTTCCAGCCCCGTATCCCAGGTTCTGAACCATTCGAGGATCTGGTCTTTCCTAAGATTGAGGATGGTTGAGACCGGCAGTTTTCTCGGTTTTAGATCGAGTTCTTCAAAAAGGAGTTTTAAAATTTCCTCATCAGGCCAGGGGGTTGTGTACGTGACGTTGCAAAAGGCCATCACCCCGATCCCAAGATCGGGGTAAAAGACGTAATTACTGCCGAAGCCGGGCAGGGCACCTCCGTGTGAAATCCTCCGGATGCCTTCACAATTTTCAGCAATACCCAGGCCATACCCGTACCCGGAAATCACAGCGCACGGATTTTTATTCCAGTCTTTGGCATCGGCATATAGGCGGGTAAACTGCGGCTGTTGCATCTTCCGAAGGCTGCTGCGGCGAACCGGCCCCGCTTCCGGGTCATTTCGGGGTGGCCAGGCCGAGAGGTGAAAACTCACGTATTTACTGAAGTCTTCAATAGAGGTAATCAGCCCGCCCATGGCCCCGTAGCTCCCGTGATGAAGCATAGGGGCTCGTGTAAGACTGTCCGGATTGTATCCGATGACAAGTCTTTCTTCAGGGATATCCTCAAATTCCCAATACGTGTCCTTCATCTGCAACGCGCTCAATATGTTTTGGTCGATATATTTCTGGTAGGGCATCCCCGTGACATTCGAAATAATCAGTCCCAAAATCGCATAACCCGTATTGCTGTACTCAAAGGAGAAGGAGGGGGGGTTGGAAAAACTGGGATTTGCCTGGAGTAGGTCCCGAAGCATTTGGTCGGTCTCATCCAATTGGCGATCACCCCAGGGATTATCTTCCGGAAAACCAGCCGTCATGGTGAGCAGATTCTCGATAGTGATATGTGTGGCATCGGAGGTCAGATAGTTCATATCCCGCATTTCGGGAACGTACAGGTAGGCCGGGTCATGCAGGGAAAGGGTTCCGTTTTCCACAAGTTTCATAATGCCCATTGCCGTAAAACTCTTGGTCATGGAGGCTATCCTGAACTGGGAAGTAGTGCTGGCAGGGATTTGTTTTTCAAGGTTGCTATAACCCAAAGCTGAATCGATCACCAGCTGTCCGTCTACTACGATACCATAGGCGATCCCGGGAATATTTTTCGCACGGGCATGGGCCTCAAACAACTCATGCAATTTTGGGGCTATTGAGATGATTTGAGCAGCCCTGTCATCGGTCGTAAAACGAGCGGGCTGAAAATCAGCAGCGACCTGAAGGGCCGGCAGGTCCTCTTTAAGAGTTTCTGTTTGCCGTTTGCAGGCATAGGGTATAAGGACCAGGCCAAATAGAAATATTCCAAGAAAGCGTTTATAGACGGACATATTAAAGTGATTTTTCAGTTTGAAGTACCCCGGGATGTTATTCGATATCCAGAATCATCCGAGGTACTCAGGGTATTTAATAATTCGATGTCACAGGGGTCTTCCCAATTCCTCTGCCGCTTGGTTATCGGTTTATTTTCAGGGTATAATTCCCATGTTGGATATACCGGGTGATGGTTCCTGTGGCATTGCGCTCAAAAGTGAGCGTTTCGCCCAACTCCCCATCCTCCCGAACACGCCGAAAGGTATCCCCTTCGATATGTCTGAATTTTGTCATGGCCTCTGCGGGTTTATCGGCGGGCAGGGAGAGTACCACTAAATCGCCATTCCAGGTACCGATATATTCTTCACTGGACCAGGGTTTGGGATTGTAGTACCCGACGTATTGAGATAAATCCTTTGACGAGGCTTGCGCTCCCGGTTTTTCAGGGGTGTCCTTTTCGCTCATTTTACTTAAAATGGCATACATTCCCATGACGTATTTCATTGGGTCGGTCCCGCTGGAATTGATCATGACCGAATAAGCTCTTTTGTTTTTCAAATCCATCTCGAAGGAGGAACGGTACCCTGGACAACTGCCCCCGTGACCTGCCCAGGTCGAGCCATTGGGCCCTTTATAAACGCGAAAACCCAACCCCCAGGTGGTTTTCCAATTCGGGTTGGTCCAATGTACAGACTGCATATACTTCAGGGTAGAGGGCTTAAGAATTTCTGCGCTCGAGCCTTCCCGCAGGCGAAATTGCCAGGAGGCAAATTTCCCTAAATCGGTCACATTGGAGGAAAATCCGGCCGCCGGGGTAATCCCATTGGCCTGAAAGAAAGCGACTTTTTCCCGTTCCCCGTCCCTTCCGACGGCACTATAACCTATAGCAAGATCTGATCCGTAAAGACTTTCCGGCATTTCGGGCCGCGTTTCGGACAGTTGCAGGGGCTCCAGAATCTCCTGCTGAATATAGGTTTCATACGGAACCCCGGTTACTTTTGTAACGATTTCCCCCAGCAAGGTCAGGGCCAGGTTGCTGTACTGGAAGTAGGTAGAAGCCGGGTATAGGGATTCCTGTTCGGATAATTTAGTGTCGATTTCCTCCGTTGAGGGAAAGGGGAAGTCCGGGCCGGTCCAGTAGGGATAGCCGGCTTCTCTGGGCAAGCCTGAAGAATGCGTCAGCAGGGTGCGTACCGTGATCGGACCGCTCTCCGGGAATTGTTGTTTCAGATCGAAGTAGGGGAGCAAATCGCTCAACCGATCGTCTAATCTTAGTTTACCCTCGTCGTACAACTTCATAATGGCTACCGAGGTAAAGAGTTTTGAAATGGAGCATATGCTGCACAGGGTGGCCCCGGTGAATGGCTTTTGGGTCTCCGGATTGGCAAGGCCAACGCCTGCGCTCCACAGGAGTATCTGATCTTCTACGATACTCGCGGAGATACCGGGAATGTCTTCAAAGTCTTTTTGAGCGTCCAGCCATACTTCGATAAGGGTAATGGCTTCGTCGTAGTTTTTTTTGTCATCCTGAGGATACACTGCGAAACAGCTTACCACAAGGGCTAGCGCCAGGGCATATTTCTTCATAAATTCAGATCGTAAAACCCGTTCCGGGGCGTTCAAAAACAAGAGTAAGATACCATTTTAAATGCAATTGGATTGTAAAGAAAAGGCCCCCCTCTAAATTGATCTATCCGCTATGCGCAATGGGTTCAGGGTATGAAGGAGGGCCCAAATTTCTCAGAGTACCAGAGCCATTAGGAGAATTTGAAATCAGGTCAATCAGCACTTTTGGACAGGACAATTCTTTTCCCATCCCGGGCGCTCTGTTTGGCAGCTTCCAAAATCTCCATAACCAAAAGGTTGTTTTCCAGGGAAGACAGGTCATAGGGATCCGGGGCGATCTTCCCTCGAATCACCGCCTTGAAATACGAAAAAGGATCGTGATACGGAGCAGGGCGATCTTCAAGTTGGAATTCCGTTTCTACAAAGCCGTCATATCCTTCGGCTAGCCTGAGGCGCAATTGGGTTCGGTTGTCGGCATAAACTGCTCCCTGAAGGCCGTAGATTTCCATATCCTTCCGCCCGATAGGCCAGTTCCAGGAGGCGTGGATAACGGCGTTGGCGTTGGGATACTCCAGGAAGATCAGGGCCTCATCTTCGACTTTCGGATTGCTTTCAGGTTGCAATTGCTGGGTAACGGCGGTGACAGCCACAGGTCTCTCCCCATCCATCAGCCGGGTCATCAGGTTGGCCCCGTAACATCCGAAATCCATAAGGGCACCTCCGCCGTTGCGAACCGGATCGATCAGCCATTCGAGGAATTCCGGATCGACCCCGATTTGTTCGGGGCCCCTGTGGCCATCGCGGATGACCACTTTCCGAACCGAACCCACTGCCTTAACCATAGCAAATGCTTTATGTGTTGAAGGATACCAGGTCGTCTCGTAATTGGTCAATAAAAAAATTCCATGCTTGCGGGCGAGGCCTGCCATACGGTCCGCGTGTGCTGCGGAAACCGCCAGGGGCTTTTCCACCATGACGTGTATTCCGGCAGGGGCGCAGGTCTCTACAATTCCGAGGTGTTCGTTTATTGGGCCAAAAGCGGCGACTGCCTCCGGGTTTTGAGCTGCAATGAGGTCTTTCAGCGTCGGGTATACCCGATCCATGTCGAATCCATACAGTTGGGTGTAGCGTTGCACCAGCTCTGTATTGGCCTCGGCGATACCAACGATCTCGATATCCCCCTCTTTGGCACTGTTAAAAATCTGATGGACATGTGTGTGGGTCAGCCCTGCGATTCCAATCCGAAGGGGTGCTTCCTGACCGATTCCCGGAACTGAAATCATAGAGAACAAAAATATGAGGCAAGGGAAGGGGAGGCGTTTCACAACCTGGTTTTTTATGATTTAAGATACGGTGCGCCAGCGGCAAGCCTTTTACATTTTCTCCTGCGCGGCTTTTTCCATGCTTGCTTCTATGGCCTGGGCTTCTTCCTCTGCAGTAAGCCATCCGCCCCCAAGGGCCTTATAGAGTCTTACGTAAGAGGAAAGCAGAATGGCCCGTAATTCTTCCAGTAATAATTCCGCATCGAAGGCCTGTCGCTGCTGTTCCAGGAATTCGAGGTAACTGGTCACCCCCATATTATAGCGTTCCCGCGAGAGCATTTGGGCTTGAAGTGCGGCAGACCGGCGTTGCTCGGCGATCTCTATTTCAGCTTTTGTCGTCCGGATTTCGGCCAGGACGTCTTCCACCTCTTTGAGGGCAAAGTAAACGGTGTTTTGGTAGGCATAAAGCGCCTGAAAGCTACGACTGTCCTCGATATCGACCTGCCGTTTGAGCTGGCCCCAGTAAAAGAGGGGCCCTGCCAATTGTCCGGTAAGCGTCCAGAGGGGATTGTTAAAACTCAGATTGCCAAAACTATCCGCTGTGATCCCGATCAGGGCAGATGCGCTCAGGGAAGGCAGCCGATTGCCTTTGGCAGCTCCCACAAGTGCATTCTGAGCGATCACCTGGTATTCCGCGACAATTACATCGGGCCTTCTCGCTAATAGGTCCACCGGGCGGGCCACAGGTAAGTCGATGTTGTAATTTTGGGCATTAAGGGGCTTGCCCGTCCCCACTTCCCCTGGGTTTTTACCCAACAGGATACTGAGCGTATTTTGAAGTTGTACTATCTGAAGTTCGTATTGCGGTACCGACCCGGCCGCAATGGTGTACTGAATGGTCGCCTGGTTAACGTCGAGGACAGGAACGATTCCCTTGTCGTAGCGCGCCTGGATTAGTTGGAGCATACTATCCCGGGACCGTGCATTACGCATCGATATTTCGTACTGGGATTTGGCCCGGAGCAAAGAAAAGTAGGTCGTTGCCACCTCGCTGATCAACGAAATCATCACACCCCTGTAACCGTATTCCGATGCGGCCAGATCGGCCCGGGCGGCTTCTGAAAGGCGTCTGAGCTTTCCCCAGAGGTCCAGTTCCCAATTGGCCGTGGCCGCCCCAAGGACCAGGTTTTGGGTAGAGCCCACCTGGTTGAGTAAAAAATTTCCGCGTTGCACCTGCCCGTTAACATCGAATTTGGGCAGCATTTCAGCGTTTTGATTCTTAAGCGCAAGCCGTCCCTGCAATACATTTTCAGCCGCGATGAGCACGTCCCGGTTGTTTTCCATGGCAATAAGGATCAGGCTGTCCAGGATCGGGTCGTCATAGAGGTTCCACCATTTAAGGTCAGCTGTATTCAATTCCAGGGTATCGGTGTTAATACTGTCGTATGCAACGACCCTCAATGTATCCGCCTGGGCATAGGAATCGGGTTGGTTTAATTCCACTCCCTGGTAATTCTTCCCGATTTTGCAGCTATGCAAACCGATGGCAACACATAGTATGAGCAGTATTTTTTTCATTCCTTTTCTGCTGTTTCTAACGAAATCCCTTTCAGGTCCCTTTTCTTTTCATACCCTGCCAGCTTTCCAATGAGCACGAAAAGCATTGGGTAAAAGAAAACGCCGAGCAAAGTAGCGATGGACATCCCCCCCAATAAAGCCATCCCCATCACTTTTCGGGCTTCCGCCCCGGTTCCCGAGGCCACGACCAGCGGGAAAACGCCGAGGATAAAAGAAAAGGCGGTCATCAGAATAGGTCGGAACCTGGATTTGGCTGCCGCGATGGCGGCATCGTAAAGGGAGGACCCGCTTTTAAACTCCTCATTGGCAAATTCTACAATGAGAATCGCATTTTTGGCGGCCATTCCAATGAGCATCACAAAAGATACCTGAGCGAAAATATTATTTTCAAAGCTCACGCTGAATTGGCGGGCAACCCAAAGGAAAAACAAGGCTCCGAATATCGCGAAGGGCGTTCCCAGTAAAATCGCAAAGGGCAACGTCCAGCTTTCGTATTGGGCTGCGAGTATCAGGAATACAAACAGGAGGGAAAAAGCCAGAATAACGCCCAGGGATCCCGAGGCTTTATCTTCCTGAAATGACATCGCATTCCATGAAGTGGTCATGTCCTCCGGCAGGGTTTCTGCGGCTACCTCTTTCAGGGCCGCCATAGCTTCGGTAGAAGTATAGCCCGGTGCGGGTGCGCCGGTAACTTCGACAGACCGGAACAGGTTGAATCGGGTAGTGTATTCCGGACCACTTACGGGGCGTATGGTTGCCACCGTGGAAAGGGGGACCATGTCTCCTGTATTGTTTTTTATAAAGAAATTCTCAATCTGGGATTCGTCCACGCGGTATTGGCTTTCCGCCTGGATATAGGTTTTGTACAGCCGCCCGAATCGCGTAAAATCATTTACATATGACCCGCCCATAAAAGCCCCGATAGTCGTGTACAGGTCGTTGAGGGAAAGCCCGAGTTTTAAGGCTTTTTCTTTGTCGATATCCATATAACGCTGGGGAACATTGCTCTGGAATGTAGTAAAAGCGGCACCTATCTCAGGCCGCTGGTTGGCAGCTGCTATAAAGGCACCGGCATTCTTCGAAAGGTATTCCGGGGTATTCCCCCCCTTATCCTGCACCATGATGCTAAAGCCAGATCCATTTCCCAGCCCGGGAATGGCCGGAGGCCCGAAGGCAAAAGCCTGGGCGCCATCAATAGAGGTGGCCAGTTCATAATTCACCCGATTGATAATTTCCTTAACGGTGGCCTCTCGCGCTCCCCAGTCTTTTAGGGTAACGAACATAAAACCATTATTGGTAGCATTGGCCCCGGAAAGCAGGCTAAACCCGGCGGCATTGGTTACATATTCCACTTCGGGATACTGTAACAGGCGCTCCTCGATCTCCGCACTTACCTTGTCGGATCTTTGGAGGGAAGCCGCATTGGGCAATTGGATGTTGACATAAAAATACCCCATATCTTCCTCCGGGATAAACCCACCGGGGACCAAAACACCGAATACGCCTGCGCCAACTGTCAGGATGAGTATAAAGATCACCCCCCTTTTTAATTTTCCGGCAATCACCTCCGTAAAAGACATATAGCTGTCCGTGGTTCTGCCGATCCATCCATTAAAACCTGCAAAGAACTTCCCGAGTAACCCCTTATAGGGTTTGGGCTCTTTAAGGAGAAGGGCGCACAGTGCCGGGCTCAGGGTAAGGGCGTTAACGGAAGATACGAGCACGCTGACTACAATGGTAATCGCGAATTGTTTGTATAAAATCCCGGTAATTCCCGCCATTCCTGCTACCGGAATAAATACGGCTACCAGTACCAGGGTAGTGGCCAGGATGGGTCCGGTAACCTTTTTCATGGCGTCCATGGTCGCTTCCTTGGCCGTCATCCCTTTAGCGATATTCACCTGTACCGCCTCGACCACCACAATGGCATCATCCACAACAATACCAATGGCTAAAACAAGACCCAATAAGGAGAGGACATTTATGGTGAACCCCAGGGCCGGGAAAAATATAAAAGCCCCGATCAGGGAGACGGGTATGGCCAGGGTAGGTATGAGGGTCGCCCGCCAGTCCTGAATAAAAATAAAGACCACGAGGATGACCAGCAACAAGGCGATGACCAGGGTGACTAAAATATCGCGGAGTCCGGCGGTAATGGGCAGGGTGGAATCCAGGGATATGTCGTAGGTCATCCCGTCGGGAAACCCGACTTTAATCTCTTCCATTTCAGTTATCACATTCCGGGCGAGTTCTACGGCATTTGAACCCGGGGCCTGATACAGCCCGATGATGGCCGCAGATTTCGGTATGGAATCCCTTCCTTCCATATTTACTCCCAGGCGGGGGATCATGCTATAGGTCTCTACCCCGAGAGCCACCCGGGCAATATCCCCGATTTTCACCTGTGATCCGTCATCCAGGGTCCGGACCACAATTTCTTCAAAAGCTTCAGGGGAATTAAAACGTTCCGGCAACCTTACGGTATAGGTAAATTCTGTTCCGGGAGGTGCAGGCTCTGCTCCGAATTGCCCCCCGGGCACAATGACATTCTGTTGATTGATGGCGGCTATAATCTCTGGAACGGTAATTTCCAGAGTAGAGAGGCGGTCGGGCTTAATCCAGATCCTCATCGAGTAATTCGAAGCACCCAGCACATCTACCCTCCCCAGGCCCGGAATACGGGCAAGGCGGTCTTTTATGTTGATCAGTGCATAATTGCCGAGAAATTCATGGCTGTTGTGGTTGGGGTTTTGTGAAGTTAAGGTGACCAGCATCATCTGGACGGGCATGGATTTTTTGGTAGTAACTCCAAACTGGGTGACCGCCGAGGGTAATTTTGAAGTGGCTGCCGAGACCCTGTTTTGAGCCAGTACCGTATTCATGTCCGGATCGGTACCCACGTCAAAGGAGACCTGAATGGTCATTGTGCCATCATTGGCATTGGTAGACTTCATGTAAATCATGTTGTCTACCCCATTCATTTCCTGTTCGATAGGGGTGGCTACGGATTCTTCTACATTCAGCGCATTAGCACCGACATAAGTGCCCCGTACCTCGACCACCGGAGGGGTGAGGCTTGGGTATTGTTCGATGGCCAGACCAATAACCGAAACCCCGCCCACAATAACGATCACTATGGCAATTACCATAGCTACGATGGGTCTTCTCACGAAGAAATTTCCACTGTCTTCAGCCATCCTTAAAGTGTGGTTTTACTTTGGAATTCAGAGGGGACGGGAATGATTTTCATACCCGACTGTACTTTCTGAAGCGCGTCGATGACCACTTTGTCCCCGGATTGAAGTCCTTGTTCCACAATCACCATATCGCCAATTCTTCGACCGATTTCCACAGGTCTGGATTCAATAGTACTGTCCTGTGCTGCCACCATCACGGTATACTGTCCCTGGAGTTCCGTCAGGCAACGTTGTGGGATAACGATGGCCCCTTCAGCTAAGGCCATCTGTAGGCGTACCTTGGCATATAAGCCCGGTCTGAGCAGGCTTGAAGAATTTGGAAAACTGGCCTGTATCAGCAAAGACCCCGTCGCTGTATTGATCTGGCTGTTGACAAAATCTATGGAACCCTTCTCTTCAAAAACACTACCATCGGCCAGGATCAGTTCGATATTGGGTTTTAGACGACCGGCACGGACATCTCTGGTAACTTCATCCCTGGTGCGTCCTTTGGAAAGGGCCCGTGCCAGCTCAAGGTATTTTGCCTCCGAAATGGAGAACTGAACCCGTATCGTGTCAATTCTGGAAAGGGTATTGAGAATGACCGGATTCGGGTCGCGGCCCACATATTCGCCCTCCCGGGCTTCTGTGGCGCCAATCAGACCATCAATGGGAGCCTTGATGGAGCAATACCCCAATTTTATCTGGACCTGCCTTAAATTGGCCTGGGCGGCATCGACATTTGCCCGGGAGGCATCATAGGTCGCCTGGGCGGCATCGAGGTCGCTCCGGCTCACAGCGTTCATTTCAGCCAGGGGAATATAGCGGTCCAATTCGTTTTTGGCATTGACCATCATGGTTTGTGCCTCTGCCAGGCGACTTTGCTGTGCCGCTACTTCGGCCAGGTACGGGTCCGGATCAATAGAATAAAGGAGTTGCCCTTTTTTCACCCAGGAGCCTTCTTCAAAAGAGATTTTTTGAAGATAGCCGTCTACTCGTGCCCTAATGGGGATATCCTTCTGTCCGTATATCTGACCCACCAACTCATCGTAAAGGGGCAAGTCCTGTGGTTTGGCCTCAAATACGGTAATTTCACGGGGCCCCTGAGGGGGCGCCGCCTTGTCCCCGCAGGCATTCAAGACAGTCAAAAGTGCCAGGGAGAAAATAGCTTGGTACGAGGAGGATATATCTAAATTGAGAATCCGTTTCATTTCCGTTTTTCCTAAAATTATGTTAATGTACAACTATTTTATATAATCTATTAAGGGGTATCCCAAGTGGGAGGTTTCCCGGTGAGTTCCCACTCCCCGAGTGAGATAGGGATATTCCCTATGGCGTTCAGGCGATCGAGGAAGGTCTTGATATCAAAGGGTTTTTGGATTCCCTCCTGAACCCGCGCGTACTCCATCATGGCGTGTTCCAGCAGGTACTTTCCAGTGATATAACTGCTTCCATAGCCCGGCTGCCTCATATATAAATGTTGTTCAAAGAGCAGGAGTTCCTTTTCAGTTTTCATCCAGCCCCTGGGCGTATATTCCGAGTGGATTCCTCCGGCTTCTTCCATCGTCATTTCATTGGCATGGGCGTAGAGGGATCCCAGGCCTCTCGCCGCGCGTTGGGCGATCATGATATAGACTATTTCCCGACTCCTGGGACTGTCGTCATACAGTCCGGCCTGCATAAAGAGTTCTTCTACGGCCGTAGCGGTACCCTCATTGCGGGAATCAAAGATGTTATAAAGTAAGGGGCCTTTTCGAATGGGGGAGGGGTTGGGTTCGGTATCCATACGGGCCAGTTCGAACCAATGGTAAAAATGGGAATACAGGGGCCGGGGATCGTAATGTTCCCCGATGGTGAAGAAATTTCGTTTTTCTTCTGGGATATATTCCCCCAGGTGTTCCCGCAGGGCCGGGTCGAAATAGGGCTTCACAGTCACGATATCCTCTGATTCCAGGAAACCGATAAGGCTTTTGGCCGCGTTATCTGCCATAGTATTGTACGCCTCAGGAGAATTCGCATCGGTGAGCTCGGGGAGGTTTCTGTTGCGGTGCTCTTCGAGTTTTAGCGCAGACCATGCCCGGGTGAGTTCCCGCTTTAAGAGCATGACTTCATCGGCCCAGGTCAGGGGCACCAGGTGGACATTCTGCAGGTACCAGGTGTAGTTATCCCGACCAATCCCCGAAGGCCCGGTTTTAGAAGGGGCTTGCGTTTCCAGCCATTGTACAAAGGAATCCGTGGAGCCAATAGCGTTGTCAATAGCCTTAGAAATGTCAGGGTCTGAGCCCACTCCCGGTAAACTCAGCAGAGCCTTAAGATCCTGAGATTGTTGGCGGATATCCCGGATGCCTGCGATCCATAACTCCTTAGCATTTCCGGTGAGGTTTTGCCGGGCCTGTGTATTCAAGGCGGGGATAACCCGCAGATCCTTCAGGAAACCCTCCCGCCCGGTGGGAGAGAGGGGGAACTCATACGTCCAGACTTCCGTTGTCCTGTGGTGGGTTGGCCCCTCATGGGCCGGGACGTCGCTCCGTTCCATCCATACGGATTTGTAAAAGGCAGGGTCTCGTACCCACGATTGGAGGACCCGCTGGTTAAAATCATATCCGTTCATCTCAGCCGACACCAGGGTCCAGTCCACTTTTTCGGGCGTAGCCCAACCCGTGGTATCCATGGCCTGCAAAGCAGCCTGAAGCTTCTTAAATTCGGGCCAGCGCGCTTTCCGCCCGCCCGCGGTATAGTCCGGGGCTCCCTCGAGAAGGGGAGGGTTCTCAAATTCACGCCACTGCTCAAAAAGAGCTACCAGGGCTGCGTAGTCTGTATTTCCCGTATTCTGCTGACTATAGGAATTGAAAAAACCGCATAGTAAAAACAGCAGAACAGGGAACGACTTTAAGATTTTCATAGTTGTAGAATTTAGTCTTTTGTAAATTTAAAGGAATCGAAACTAAGCGTCTCGACAAACTCCGCTACCCATTGGGCACTTTGTACCGCCCCTTCCATATAACCCGGGTACTGTGGCGCGGTTTCAGACCCCGCTATGAGTAATTTTCCATTCAGCCATGCCTTCTGATACTGCGTATTTCCATTATTCTGATGCGGGAAAACCGGCATGCTGTAGGGGACATACGTAAATGAATCCCCGGCCCAGGCTTTTTCCCGGTAGGTGAGATAGGCATCTACGACCTCTCCGTAATAGGCCCGCAGCTGGCGCAGGATGCGGGTGCGCCGTTCGGTTTCTGTAAGTGTATAAAAACTACTGCTCATAAATCCCTTCAGGGCATATCGGTCATCCTCAAAATCGGAATGGTCATAAAGTTCGGTCACGGGCCCTACATTGCTGAAAACGGTCCCGCTTGTATGGGCTTCCCGCCAAAAAGGCCGGTCGTACACCAGTCCGAATTTAATGGATTCACCCATCCAGGTATGGGTTTGTTCCATAAGGCCAGAAAGTTTCTCAGGCAGGGGCGGATTGATATTGACGCTTTTTTTCAGCAGGTAAGGGGGGAGGGTCGAGACGACCAGGCGGGCGTGGTAGTCCCCATTCTTGCATGCCACGCGCAGGCCATCTTCCGTTTCATAAATTCCGGTCACATGGGTTCCCAGGTCGATTTCCGTTGCAGGTAGTGCAGAGGCGAGGGCCCTGATAAGTGTAGAAGTTCCGCCGCTAATTCGAAAACTGGGCTGGTCCTCTTCGGGTAGGGTTACGAGCTGAAACGGGCTGGTAGAAATAGGTTCATAAATTGCTTTTTGTCCCAGCCGTTGTGGAAAAATTGGAATGTCGAGTTTTTCCAGCAGTGCTTTGAGCTGAATATGTTTCGGACCCCACCAGGTGGCCCCCATCTCAAGGGGTGGGTTTTTGGCATCTGAAAGGGTGGTATAAATCCGCCCGCCCAGCCGCTCCCTGCCCTCCACCAGGATACTTTTTATAGATGCTTTACGGAGTAAGTATTTCACCATCAGTCCTGTAAGTCCGCCTCCGATGATGAGGATATCACATCTTTTCACATGTTTTGATTTTAATCTGAATTAGGCGCACGCACCCTTTTTGATGGATTGAAAATTCATTAAATTTAAGGCTCTTTATCCCCGGGAGCCAACCATAGGGGGAATTTATTTGCAAATAAATTATACGAATGACTCAGGTCAGGGTTATCCCCTGAGATTATCGTTACTTTGAGACACTTACGAAAAAAATAATTTTATAGAACCATGGAAGATAACACACATGCATCAACGGCTTACAATGCCAACTCGAACAACGGCAATGCCAGTGCCGAGAGTAAATGCCCTTTTCTGAACGGGGAAATGAACCAGGCTGCTGGAGGGGGAACCACCAACCGCGACTGGTGGCCCAATTCACTGAATTTAAATATTCTGCGACAGCATTCAGAACTCGCCGATCCTATGGATCCGGATTTTGATTACCAGGAGGCTTTTAAATCCCTGGATCTGGACGCAGTTAAGAAAGACCTTACCGACCTGATGACCGACAGTCAGGACTGGTGGCCGGCAGATTACGGACATTACGGTCCGTTCTTTATCCGGATGTCCTGGCATGCCGCGGGAACCTACCGCATTGCGGATGGCCGTGGAGGTGGTGGAACAGGAGCGCAGCGATTTGCTCCTTTGAACAGCTGGCCGGACAACGCCAACCTCGATAAAGCCCGGATGCTCCTGTGGCCTGTTAAACAGAAATACGGTAAAAAATTATCCTGGGCAGATTTATTGATCCTGGCCGGGAACGTCGCCCATGAGTCGATGGGTCTGCCGATGTATGGATTTGCCGGGGGACGGAAAGACATCTGGCAACCGGAAGAAGATATTTACTGGGGTTCCGAAGCGGAATGGCTTGGAAACAAGAACAGATACAGTGAAAGTGGTGAACTCGAAAAGCAAATGGGGGCCGCGCACATGGGACTCATTTATGTGAATCCGGAAGGTCCTAACGGGAATCCGGATCCCGTAGCTGCCGCCCATGACATTCGCGAGACCTTTGGGCGTATGGCGATGAATGATTACGAGACGGTCGCTTTGATTGCCGGAGGGCATACCTTTGGGAAAACCCACGGAGCCGCCAGTGATGCCGAATATTTGGAGGCTGAACCCGCCGGGGCTGGTATTGAAATGCAGGGCCTGGGCTGGAAAAGCAACTTTGGAACAGGAGTGGGTACGGACACCATTACCAGTGGCCTGGAAGGCGCGTGGACCGATACCCCCATCAAATGGAGCCATAAGTACCTTGAAAACCTCTTTGGGTATGAGTGGGAACTGACCAAAAGTCCCGCCGGAGCCTGGCAATATAAGCCTAAAGACGGGGCAGGGGCAGGGACCGTACCCGATGCTCAGGATCCCAGCAAGAAGCACGATCCTTTTATGCTCGTTACGGACCTTTCGCTGAGGATGGACCCTGCGTATGAGAAAATTTCCCGTCGCTTCCTCGACAATCCTGAGGAATTCAAAGAAGCCTACCAAAAGGCCTGGTTTAAGCTGACGCACCGCGATATGGGGCCGAAAGCACGCTATCTGGGCGCTGAAGTACCGGCTGAAGATCTGATCTGGCAAGATCCGGTACCGGCTGCCGATTATGAGATCATCAATGCAGCAGATGTAAATGCCCTTAAAAAGGACATTCTGGCATCCGGATTGGGTGTTTCAGAACTCGTAGGAGCCGCCTGGGCTTCTGCCTCTACATTTCGCGGTTCCGATTACAGGGGAGGCGCCAACGGCGCACGTGTTCGCCTGGCCCCCCAGAATCAGTGGAAGGTCAACAACCCGGTTCAGTTGGGCAGGGTACTGGACGGCCTGACGGCTATTCAGAAGAAATTTAACGCTTCCCAGTCTGGAAACAAAAAGGTCTCCCTGGCCGATTTAATCGTATTGGGAGGATGCGTGGCTGTGGAAAAAGCGGCCCATGACGCTGGTCATAAAATCAGTGTACCCTTTACCCCGGGCCGCACAGATGCCACAGCCGAGATGACGGATGCCGAGTCTTTTGAACACCTCGAACCTTTAGCCGACGGCTTCAGAAACTACGCCAAAGCTAAATTCTCTGTAAAAACTGAAGAGTTGTTGGTCGATAAAGCTCAGTTGATGACGCTGACAGCCCCTGAGATGACCGTTTTGGTTGGGGGTATGCGCGTTTTGGACGCTAATTATGACGGGTCCAAAAACGGGGTCTTTACCGACAAACCGGGAACACTGACTAACGACTTCTTTGTGCATCTGCTCGATATGCGCAATAAGTGGAGCGCTATTGACGCTGACGAAGAGGTCTTTGAAGGGCGGGATCGCAAGACCGGAGGCCTGAAATGGACCGGAACTCGTGTAGATCTGATCTTTGGTTCAAATTCCGAACTCAGGGCACTGGCTGAGGTTTATGCCTGTGCTGATGCGAAGGAAAAGTTTGCCAAAGACTTTGTCGCCGCATGGGATAAAGTGATGAATCTGGACCGGTTTTAAGAGGGCATGATGCCCACGGACATTTTAAACCTGTCTTGATTTTAGTGAAAGGCGACCCAATTTTGGGTCGCCTTTTTTTATGCTATATTTCGAAAAGTGGCCCCTTGAGATGGCCCTTTCTGAGCCCTCCTTTCTGATGGTCAGTTGGGTTTCGGATATGTACTATATTAGGGGTATACATAGAATTGTGCATCATTTAAAACCAAACTCTTGGAAAAAGTCTTGCCCTTAGTATTTCTCTTGATTGTCGGATGCGCTAACGATTCAGTAAAAGAGAAAAAAGAAATGGTCCCAAAGAAAATGGTGACTTCAACATTCGAATTAGATCACATGGTCCGGAAATGGTCTGAATCCTTCGTCACAAAAACAGATTCAACCTATGAGGCAATTCTTAATTTTTATTTAGCTGATTCATCACAGGCCTGCCATGTGCTATTTTCAAACAATGAATTTGAATTAGTGAATGGCAGTACTGACTCCTATAACATTTCATTTTCTTCTACCCGGGATCATTACAACAAAATTTTTAAAGGTGAAATGACGGCCATGACCTCCATGGGGCAGGCAACCTCCTCTGATCCCATACCTTTAAACTTCGACATACAAAAGGCGATAACCGATAATGCAACCAATGACTTTCTTTTTGTCGCACAACGGTTTTTTAATAATACGCCCTATGATCTGGTCAAACTTGGAGAGGAACATGCACGAATCGTTCATGGTGGACTTGCCATTCCCATTTTTTACCAGAGAACTGAAGGGATTGGTGTCAGAAGTGCATGGTATCAAATTAATAAAGGAGAACAGGTCAATGAACCCGGGGATACCAATCCATTTCCCCAGTATTTCATTATTACTCAGGGCGAGGGCTATGCAAAAATTGGAAACGACACGATTGTGGTAAAGGAAAACGAAGCCTACTTTATTCCACCAAATAGTGATCATGTTTTCTGGAATGAGGGTGAAGAGCCAATTGTCTATATCTTTTTGGCCTGGGGGAAGGGCGCTTAATAAGATTACCTTGAATGGAATTAACGACAGAAATTAAAGAATATATAGACAGAAGTGTGCTATGCTGGCTCGCGACTGTGTCTGTTCAAAACGAGCCGAATGTCTCCCCAAAAGAAATCTTCAACTATTACGGAACGGACAAAATAATTGTGGCGAATATTGCCTCCCCACAAACCGTTAAGAACATTACACAGAATGAAAATGTTTGTTTGAGTTTTATCGACATCCTTGTACAGAAAGGTTTTCAGGTGAAGGGAAAGGCAAAAATCATTAGTAAGTCGTCTGCTGATTTTCCGGAAATGGAAAGCATTTTGTTAAAAATGACAGGTGGGCGTTTCCCTTTTGCGTCAATAACAGCAATCACCATCGACCGGGTTAAACCCATTGTAGCCCCCAGGTATGTGTTCTATCCGGAAACCACGGAGATGGAACAAATTGAAAATGCAAAGAAGGAGTATGGCTTTTAAGGGAAGATTCAAAGAAACACAAATTATTACCGTTCGCCGAAATTGGGAGGGCGGTAAGAAGTGACGGATATTTTTCGGGAAAGGGCAACTTAACTGCCTCTTTTTGAAGGGCAATGCCCATGCTGGAGAAATCGCCGAAGAATAGTTAGTTTTAAGCATTACAAACAATTCAATTACAAGGTCTTGTGGCATCTGAAATAAAAGGCAGTATAAAAAGAACACTTGAAGAACAACGGATTGAATTTTCCAATCAGCCATTCCTGGCGACTCCGTTATCAGGGTTGATTATTTGGACGATTATCGGTTGTATCGGCATTTTTTTCTCGGACTTTGTAGCGGTATGGTCCATTTTTATCGGTACGGGCAGTATTGTGTACCTGGGCCTGTTCCTTTCAAAATTTACGGGTGAAAACTTTCTGGATAAGACCAAGCCCAAAAATGAATTCGATACCCTTTTCCTCTTTACAGCAGCCCAGGCCATCCTCGTGTACTCTATTGCCATCCCTTTTTTCCTCATTGACTTTACTTCGCTGCCTTTGTCTGTTGGAATTCTGACAGGGCTTATGTGGTTGCCGTTTTCATGGATTATCAAACATTGGGTGGGTATTTTTCATGCATTGACTCGAACGATATCCGTTGTGGCCCTGTGGTATCTTTTGCCAGAATACAGGTTTGTCGCCATCCCTTTCACCATAGTCGCAATTTATATAGTGACCTTAATTATACTGTACGGGAGGGCGAAGCATTAGAAAGGCCCGGCATAGTGGTTTACGGGATTAATGCCAAGGCCCGAGGATATTAATCTGTTGGAGTCTGAGCTTTTTTCACGCCTCAGTACGCGCCATGAACCTTGTACAAGATTCAATAAAAACCAATCTGTTGAAAACGATATCCACATTCGAACAATTCTATCTGAAAATCAAAGGCAATAGGTGGCATTGGTTATTTTCTATCTTTTGTCGGGTGGCATTGGCCTATGCTTTCATCGTTGCGGGAATGGTGAAAATACTGGGGGAAAGATTCGCGAGCGGATTATCAGAGATTCATCCAATGGGCGCTTATCTGGTAGCGCTACACCATACGGGTTATTACTACACGTTTATTGGGATTGCTCAGGTGGTCGCAGCTGTTCTGTTGCTCATACCAAGAACCGTGACTATGGGGGCCTTGCTTTACTTTCCGATTATTGTCAATATTTGGTTACTCTCCTATGCCGTTCGTTTTGAAGGATCGTTTGTAACCGCACCCTTAATGGTCCTGGCTAATTTGTATCTTCTGGTTTGGAATTATGACCGGTTGAGATACATTTTACCAATCACACGCTTTTCAGACCTGGGCATTGTACAAAAACCTGTGAAATACAGCAAGACAATTTCCCTTTCTGTTCTTCACGGGAGTGGTGCTCACTGTGATTGGCACAATTGCTTTCGCCCGTTTTGGTTATGAGGCCATGCCCAGGAATTCACTGGCAGATTGCAACATGCAATTTGAGAATACGAAGAATAAAGCCGCCGGATTTGTATTTTGTGAATGTATTCATACCATCGGGCAACCTTTAGAGGCCTGTTTAGAAGAGTTTGAAAACCTAAAGGATTAACTAAAAACCGGGTAGCACCGTACTTTAATTTATGGTAGTATTGATGAATCTGAGGTGATATGTCTTATGAGCCTCGGGAAATCCGCGAAGCAAATTTTTAAGTTACCGGCAGAACAAGAGGATTATGTATGTTAGAATGAGAACCGTTATTGAAAATATTATCCAACAATAAGATGAAGTCTAAGCGCGATAGGGGTATCGATCGAAGGGAGTTTATAGAGATAAGCGGAAAAGCCGGGATCGGAATCGGGCTGAGCGCTGTACCGCTACTGACAAGTAGTTGTACGGAAGTTTCAACGACTAAAACAGTTCACGGGGCCTGCTATCACGATTGTCCGGACAGATGCAGTTGGAAAGTAACCACTGTGGATGATGAGGTTACTGCATTTCAGGCAAGTGAGGACAATCCCTATACCGCTGGAAAATTATGCGATAAGATGGTCGACTTCCCCAAAGATGTGACCTTTCATCCGGATCGCATCCTGACCCCTTTAAAAAGAGTGGGCGGTAAAGGGCAGGGGTCATTCGAAAAAATCAGCTGGGAACAAGCTATACGGGAAGTGGCCTTTAAACTCCAGTCCATTATAGATCAAAAAGGGGGTGAGGCCATCCTGCCGTACAGTTTTGGGGGGAATCAGGGGATGATCCAGGGGGATGCCATGCCCAATCGGTTCTTTGCACATATTGGCGCCAGTCAGCTGGAGCGAACCATTTGTGGAAGTGCAGCCGTGGCAGGTGTTTTGGCGACCAACGGACAGACCACAGGAGTGTTGCCGGAAGATATCGTACACAGCAGATATATTGTATTATGGGGTACAAATCCAATGCTTTCCAATCAGCATCTCTGGCCTTTTATTCAGAAAGCGAAGAACAAAGGTGCTAAAATTGTTGTGGTAGATCCTTTTAAATCCCTGACTGCCTCAGAATCCGACTGGCACATTCAACCGAATCCCGGAACGGATACCGCCCTTGCCCTGGGGTTGATGCATGTGATATTGGCAGAGGGACTTCAAGATCAGGATTACATCGACAGGTATACGCTTGGGGTTGATCAGTTAAAAGAACATGTGCAAAAATTTGATCCGGAATCCGTTGCCCGCATTACCGGCCTGGAACCTGAAACCATCATAGAATTTGCCAAAGCCTATGCCCAAAGTACACCTTCCCTGATTCGGGTCCTGATTGGGATGGAGCATCAGGCGAATGGGGCAAGTGCTTTCAGAGCCGTGGCCATGCTCCCTGCACTCACAGGTGCGTGGCGACATTTTGGGGGGGGATTGATGCATATGACCTACGAACTCTTTGGCGCGTCCCTCAACTGGGAAAGTATTTCCCTGCCACAGGTGCTGGCCAATCCCCAAACCCGTTCTATAAATATGATAGAACTGGGAAAAGCGCTGAACGATGAGGCTTTGAATCCCGGGATTGATGCCCTGTTTGTATTTAACTCCAATCCGGCCGTTACCACCCCTAATCAGAGTGCGGTGCTGAGGGGACTCCAAAAGAAGGATTTGCTGACTGTAGTTTCCGAGCATTTTCTGACCGACACGGCCCGGTACGCGGACTATATTTTTCCAGCGACAACGGTTCTTGAAAACTGGGATATTCTGGATTCCTGGGGAAGTACGTATATCAACATCAATGAACCCGCCATAGCCCCTTTAGGAGCATCAAAACCCAATTCAGAACTCTTCAGATTGCTCGCGGGCGAAATGGGTTTTACCGAGTCTTATCTGTTTGAATCCGATATCGACATTGTGAAAAAGACCCTCCAAAGCGATCACGAATACTTAAAAGGCATCACTTTTGAGTCCCTTAGGGAATCCGGGGGTCAAAGGTTAAACCTTCCGGAAAAATGGATGCCGCATGCGGAGGGTAATTTTAAAACTACATCCGGGAAGTGCCATTTCTATGATGCCGGAATTCAGCCCAGTCTCCCGACCTATATTCCCGTAACCTATGGTAAAAAGGATCAGGAAGAATATCCCCTGCATTTATTGACCATCAAGACGCCCCGGTATTTTCTCAACAGCAGCCATGCCAATGTGGACCATATCCTTGAAAAGGAGGGTAAACCTTATCTGGAGATCCATCCCTCGGACGCTGCTGCCCGAAATATTGCGGATGGCCATGAAGTGAAAGTATTCAACCAACGCGGCAGTGTATACCTGGCGGCACGGCTTAGCCAAAAGGTGACCCGGGGTGTAGTCTGTATGCCCCAGGGATATTGGCTTTCTCAATTTAGAGGTGGTTCTTCCGCCAATGCGCTTACGACTGATCTGTTGACAGATATGGGCAGGGGCGGAGCTATTCAGGAAACAAAAGTTGAAATAACAAAAGTCTGAAATGCGTCGGGAATCTGGTATGAAGCGATAGGCAGGATCCGGACTATACCGCTTCCATGACTAAGTCCATTACAAAGTTGAACACTATTCAATCCACTGATTGAATGGGATTCATGAATATTTAAAAAGAATGCGAAAACCCCTTATTTACATTAAACTACAATCCATGAAGCAGCTGCCAAAGGCAATTTGCCTGATCCTATTTTGCCTGCTGGCAAGCCCTTTATCTGCCCAGCAAAATGAATTTATCTCAGACTACTTAGAGCGTCTGGAGCAATCCCGAAAATATCTCTTGCTCGTGGCGGAGACTATGCCGGAGGAGCAGTACGGTTTCAGGGCTACGCCTGAATCCATGAGTTTTGCCGAGAATTTTCTACATATCGGCTACGCGCTGGACTGGCATAGTCAATCCCTGCTCGGTGGGCGGGAATCCAGGGAATGGAAGACGGATCTGGTCTATAAGGTGGGTGAGAAATCCAAGGTGGAAATGATCGCGGTGGTCGACAAAACATTTGATGCCGCTATAGCCCTGATCCAACAGTTCGACCCCGTGCAACTCACAGACCACCTTGACTATTTTGGCCTGGACAGGTCTAAACGACAAATCTTTCTTTTACTGTCAGACCACATCACACACCACAGAGGGCAAATGCTGGTATCCATGAGGCTTAACGGGCTCACGCCGCCCAGGTATGTCCTGTTTCAATAACCGCTGACTTCCCCCGGCCCCTGCATGAGGAAGTTGCGGGGGATCTGCGACTTCTCCTCTTATAGTTTGTACTTCTTTCCATTTCCAGGGATTTGTGGCACACCTTTTTTTGTGGGTGACTTCCTTTGTGGATTTGTATATGTCAGAATAAAATAGTATTATAGTGATATCAAAACGATACTATCATGAAAAATGAAAAACACCTAATGCCCTCCAGTGGCTATGTCATGCTTTTTGTCTTTTTTATCCTTCTGGCAGTTATGATCGGTGGGCTGATTTTCTTCCGCCAACCCCTGTTTCTGATTATGGCGCCTTTTCTATTGCTGTTTATGCGGGGATTCTTTACGGTGAATCCAAACGGCTCTAAAGTCATGGTCCTCTTCGGGTCCTACAAGGGTACGGTACGCGAAAATGGCTTTTTCTGGGCGAATCCGTTTTATACCCGCCAGCGTATCTCCCTGAGAGCGCGGAATTTTGACAGTGAACGGGTGAAGGTGAATGACAAGATCGGAAACCCTATCCTGATCAATGTAATTTTGGTCTGGCAGGTAGAGGACACCTATAAGTCTGCATTTGATGTGGATAATTACGAGGAATTCGTACGGGTACAAACAGATGCAGCTGTACGGAAACTGGCCGGGTCCTATCCTTACGATAATTTTGACGACCAACAGGCCGAACTCACCTTGCGTTCCGGAATGGATGAGGTCAATGAAGCTCTGGAAACGGAGATAACAGAACGGCTGAGCATAGCTGGGATTAAGGTTATGGAGGCGCGCATTGGTTATCTGGCATACGCGCCTGAGATTGCGAGTTCCATGCTCAAAAGACAACAGGCAGTGGCCATTGTTGCTGCGCGTAAGAAGATTGTTGAAGGCGCCGTTGGAATGGTGGAAGATGCTCTGGAGCAATTGTCCAGAGATAATATTATCGATTTTGACGACGATAAAAAGGCATCCATGGTCAGTAACCTGATGGTGGTCCTATGCGGGGATAAGGAGGTTGTCCCGGTAGTAAATGCAGGATCCTTAAATGGCTGATTTGTGAGTAAACGGAAATCCTTTGTATTGCGAATCGATCCTGAATTATTCAAGCAGGTGGAGAAATGGGCAGATGACGAGTTTCGTAGTGTCAACGGTCAATTGGAGTGGATGATACACAAAATCCTGAAGGAAAACAGGCGACTGCCCAAAAAGGAGAAATAGGAGAGGGGTTGTGCGCTCTGCCCTAATCCGAGTCTTTGGGGTCTACTTCACGCGAATCAATATCCAGTCTGAAATTTCTTTGAGGGCTCCGGGTGCAAACGTTTCCTCGAGGGCCGCATATTCACTCGGAGACCCGGTGGCCGAATTTTGAAACAGGTGATTCAGTCCGGATAATTCCCGAACCGTAAAATCGGAATTCCCGCCGGCTTTCAAATGTTTTTCAATTGCCTCCAGATTTATCTGGGAAGGGACCTGCAGGTCCTTTTCCCCATTAAGGGCCAAAACCGGACATTTCACCTGCTCCAGGGCGGGTGCCGGATCGTATCTCATAAAATACTGCATCCAGGGAGAAGCCAGGGCATCTGCCTGGGTTGAAACCATATCCTCCACAGACATGCCCTGGGGCACTTGCTCCGGATTCTTTTCAAACGCCTGAATAAAGTACTGCTGCAGGCTTGTCTTGAGTTCGGTTTGGTTTTCGACGGTACGCACCAGATCCAATGCCCCTCTGGTGAGATCCATTTCCTTATCTAAGGCCTCCCCACTCACCCCACTGGCTTTTCGGATCAGCTCGCTTTGAAGCATAAGGATGTCGTATCCGGAAATCCCGGGCCCGGCGAGTAGAACAATAAACGCAATATCATCGGATTTGGAGGCTACCATAGGGGTGATAAGGCCTCCCTCGCTGTGGCCGATCAGCCCGATTTTTTTGGTGTCGATATCCGCCCGGGACTTTAGAAAGGCCACGGCGCTTGTCACATCTGTCGCCAGGTCTTCTGAGGTGGCTGTTGTGTGATCCCCTGTGGATTTCCCCGTCCCCCTGTCGTCATAGCGCAATACACCTATCCCCTGGCGAGTGAGGTAATCGGAGAGAACCAGGAAGGGCTTGTGTCCGAAGACCTCTTCATCCCGGTTCTGGGCGCCACTGCCGCTAATGAGGACTACTACGGGAAAAATTCCACTTTTAGAGGGTAGGGTTAGGGTGCCTGAAAGCGTCAGCCCGTCCCCAGGATTCGGGATGGCCACCTCTTCGGAATAATAGGGATAAGGTGCTTTGGGTTCCTGTGGCCTTAAGAGCGCCTTTTTGACTACCGGATTCCTTGAAAAATTAAGAGGCAGGGATTGCCCCATTTGGGTAAACGTCCCTTTTATACTTCCGTCCTTGTTCAGGTCCCCGGTATAGGCAATCGCCATGGGAGCAACCTCGAATTTCAGGTTGGAATTGTCATAGCTCAGGGAGGTGATCTCAATGCCCGTTGCCCCCTGGTCCGGGCTGTCCATGGTCCCCGTATATCCTTCGTCATCCTCCGCTATATGGATTACGAGCGGGAGTTGCATGCCCTGAACTTCAAGTACCCCGTTCCAGGTACCTGAAATCTCCTGCCCTCCGGCTACAAATACTGTCAGGAAAGCAGTGAGTATAAGAAATATTTTTTTCATGTATGCGCCGTTCAATTTTCAGGATAGTAGGTGACTTTGCAATTCTGACATACCGAATGGTCATCTTCCTGGGTGAGTTGTATACCTGCCAGATTCTTTTTGGCATAATCTACAACCCAGCCGTCATGCGGGTCGTGGGAATCGACGTCGTGGCTGTAATTGCGGACCGCCTGATAGAATGTTCCACCGTATTCCTGACGTCCCCAGCAATTGGGGCAGTATCCCTCAGGGGCTGCCCCGGCGGAGTAGGTTTTATTCTTTTTAAAAAAAGACAGGAAATCTGGGCTTTTGGCCATAGTATAACCGGTTTTTAAGGGTGAACGGGCTCAGTTTGGAAGACTGCACTTAATTGCAGCAATCACAACGGCTGCAGTCGCAGGAGGTGCAGGGGCAGTTAGCATCCCGGCAGTTCCCGCATTTGCATTGGGTGCATTCACAATTGGTGCAGGTGCAGGTATTCATTACGTTTGAACTTTTTGAGATTCAAAGGAGGGGCAGAATCTCAGGTTTACTTTAAAGGTACTAAAATCTGATGAGATTTTACAGAGATTTTTCTCCATTCAGGGGTTCGGAACCCCCTGTGAATCTTTTGGGGGCTTTAGTTATCTTTAACCACTAACCTGGGTGCTCTTTATCCCATCCAAAAAGAACAAAAATGTCAGGAACCTTCAGGACTCCCACCCTCATAGCTTTATCGGTCTGTGTATTATTCGGATTGCGCCTTTGTGCTCAAACAAAGGATGCACCATCCCTCGAAACGGTGGCTGCTGCCCTGGAGTTCAGGGAAATCGGCCCTGCTGTAATGGGCGGGCGTATCGCTGACATTGTCGTGAATCCCGACAATAATAATATCTGGTACGTGGCGGTCGGTTCCGGCGGGGTTTGGAAAACGACCAACCGGGGCACGACCTGGGAACCCGTTTTTGACGCCCAGGCCTCTTATTCCATAGGTTCTGTGGCCTTGAGTCCGCAGAACCCTGAAGTGGTATGGGTCGGAACAGGTGAAAATGTCAGTGGCCGGCATGTGGGATGGGGCGACGGAGTGTATCGCAGTACCGATGGCGGAAGGACCTGGGAAAACAAAGGATTACAGCAATCCGAGCATATAGGCAGAATTTTAATAGACCCCAGAAACAGTGATGTCATCTTTGTAGCCGCTGAAGGACCACTGTGGAATTCCGGGGGCGAACGCGGCCTCTACAGGTCACAGGATGGGGGGGCGACCTGGGAACTCGTACTGGAGATCGACGCGGATACCGGAGTGACAGATGTGGAATTTGATCCCTCCAACCCCGATATCCTCTATGCCGCGGCTTATCAGAGGCGTCGCCATGTCTGGTCGTTGTTGGCTGGGGGTCCGAATTCCGGGATTTATAAATCCACGGATAATGGAACCACATGGAGGCAGGTACGTTCCGGTTTGCCAGAAGGGGACATGGGTAAAATTGGTTTGGCTGTTACCCCTGCCGATCCGGATTTAGTCTATGCGACCATTGAGGCCGCAGAAGGAGAAAAGGGTTTTTACCGCTCGACAAACAAAGGGGAAAGCTGGGAGCGGCGCAACGGGTATACTTCAGGGGGTACGGGACCTCATTATTATCAGGAAATTGAAGTGTCTCCTACCGATCCGAACCTGATTTACCAGATGGATGTCTTTTTGCACGTTACACGGGACGGCGGAAAAAGCTTTGACTACCTGGGTACAGGGCGCGAAAAACACAGTGACAACCATGCCCTTTGGATCGATCCGGCCGAGGGGATGCACTTGCTGGCGGGAACGGATGCCGGGCTATACGAATCCTATGACGAGGGGACCACCTGGAGGCATTTTCCAAACCTTCCGGTTTCCCAATTCTACAAGCTCGGCCTGGACAATGCCGAACCTTTTTACAATATCGTGGGGGGAGCCCAGGATCTGGGTACGCTCATCGGGCCTTCCCGAACCTTGAATATCGAAGGAGTGCGAAATCAGGATTGGTATGTACCCCTGGGTGCCGATGGATATGAGTCGGTTTTTGATCCTGAAGATCCCAATACGGTATATATGGAAATTCAGCAGGGCCTGCTCCACCGTCTGGACCGGCGGACAGAAGAGGTTTTAAATATACAACCCCAGCCCGGACCTTCAGACCCACCCGAGCGATGGAACTGGGACAGCCCGGTGCTTGTAAGTCCACACAATTCCAACCGACTTTATTTCGGCTCCCAGCGGTTGTGGCGCAGTGAAGACAGAGGAGATTCCTGGACGGCTATCAGTGCCGACCTTACCACCAACACCAACCGGTACGAACTCGAAATGGGAGACCGGGTCTGGAGCATCGATGCGCTCTATGACACCGGGGCCATGTCTAAATACGCTACCCTGACGGCGCTTTCAGAATCCCCCCGTATTGAAGGATTGCTCTATACGGGATCCGATGACGGGATGCTCCACAGAAGTGAGGACGGCGGACAAACCTGGCGGAAAATGGCCAGCCTGCCCAAAATGCCGGCCCGCGCATTTATAACAGATGTTGAAGCCTCCCCTCACGATGACAGCACTGTTTTTGTCGCTGTGGATATGCATAAACAGGGGGATTTTAAGCCCTACCTGTTTGTGAGCAGGGACCGGGGCCGCTCCTGGAAATCCATTGCCGGGAATTTGCCCGCCAAAACCATCGTATGGGTGGTTAAGCAGGATCACCTGAATCCGGATTTACTTTTTATCGGTACAGAATACGGCATGTATTTCTCACCCGACAAGGGCGTCACATGGGTACCCCTCAAAGGGGGAGTTCCGACCATTCCCTTCCGCGATATTGAATTGCACTCCAGAGACAATGACCTGGTGGGGGCCTCTTTCGGCAGGGGGTTTTACGTTTTAGATGATTATTCCGCCCTGCGCGAGATTTCCAATACGGTAAAAAGTGGTTCCAATTCCCTTTTCCCGGTCCGCGACGCCTGGTGGTATATCCCCAATACGCCCATGCAGGCCAAAGAAATGCCAACTCTGGGCAGTACTTTATATGTGGGGGAGAATCCGCCATATGGTGCGATCCTGACATATCACCTGGGCGGAATTCCTGAAACCGGAAAAGCCTTAAGGCAGGAAGGTGAAAAGGAGCTCCGAACACAGAATAAGAGCATTCCGTTTCCCGGCTGGGAGACACTCCGGGCGGAAAGCCTGGAAGGTACGCCCCAGGTACTCCTTCTGATAAAAGATTCCGGCGGCAATCCGGTACGTTGGATTCAGGGTGAAACCGCCAAAGGGTTGCACCGCGCTTCATGGGATCTGCGGTACGCGGCTCCAGATCCGGTATCCCTCTCAAAACCAGGGTTCCAGCCTCCCTGGGCGGGTGCCCCTCAAGGCCCCCTGGCTGCTCCCGGTAAGTATTCGGTCACTTTGTATGTGTTACAGCAGGGAAAGTTATCTGTCCAGGGTAGTCCCAGAGAATTTAATGTTAAACCGTTGCCTGGCGATTCCCCGGACACTGATTTCCAGGCGGTGTCCGCCTTCCAGCAACAAACCTCTGACCTGCTTCGGGAAACCTCCCTTGCCCGTAAAAATCTGGATGAAGCCGAAGAACGGCTGCGGTATATGGAGGCAGCCCTGCCGCGCACTACAAGGGCTACTCAAGCCCATTTCGAGGAATTTGAGCGTCTGGAAAAGCAATTGGCAGAACTGCAAATGCGCCTGATGGGCGATCCCATCTTACAGCAAAAGAACGAATCGGTCTCCCCTTCAATTACCTCAAGGGTAGGGGAGGTAGCCTATGGGCATTGGGATACCCGCCAACAGCCTACGGCGACACAAAAGGCCCAGATAGAATCGGCAGCCCAAGACTATCAGGGCTATAAAGGAGATTTAAAAAGTTTTATGGACGACCTGGAGGAATTTCAGACCGATCTGCAGAAAGCCGGAGCTCCCTGGACCCCAGGGCAGAAATTGGATTAACGTAATTTCCTGCGTAATATATCCTTAACCAATAAGTTGGGGGTTCCAAATTCTTAGGAAACCGAATTGGTGTGATCAGCGGCCATTTTTCCTTTCCTGAAAATACACGCGATTATTCTGATAATCGTAGATCATATTAAAGTCCAGCATGAGCCCCTGTCCGATCAGGCCGAAGGACTGGTTGTCCGAAAATGCCTTCACGGTAACAGCATCCGTGGGGATAACCGTCCGGACATTGCGCCATTCCTTGCCTGCGAGCTTTACCCCCTTTATTTTTCCCCTGAGATTTTCGGTAATTGTGGTGTCGGCAGAAAAGCCCTTCACTTTTTTGCTTCCTTTTTTCAAGGCGATACCACGCTCTTCCAGGGCGTTCGGAAATAAATGGATTTCGTCCGGATTGGCTGTGTCCAGGGCCATGACATAGCCTGCATAATCACCTTCAGGGGTCAGGAGGAAAGTTTCAATCCCTATCTTATTGTTGTCTACTTTGTAAGCCATAACTTCTTTCCAATCCTCGGTATCCACGGAATCCATTGAATCGTAAAATGCCATGGTTTTCCGGTCTGCATCGATTTTCAGTATATATTTTTCAAAAAGATCGTAGCCAATAATCCCATCCACCGGGACCTTAAAGTAGGTTGATAAGTGGTCCAGCCCGATGATTTCCAAAGGAACTTTTTCCATAGTCACCTTTCCAATACTCAGGGAGTTTTCAGGAGAGGTTTCCGATCGGATTGTCCTGCCACTTGTACCAATTTGCGATCCACCGCTATAGGTTAAATCCAGCTCAGGGGTCACGGATTTATTCAATACCGTTATCCCTGCCCCGGAATCAAACATGAAATTCAATTGGCGGGATCCGTTAATACTCACTTGAAAAAAAATGATGTTATCGGCCAGCTCAAAAGCGACCTGGTCAATGGGCTGTCCGCTCAGGGATACACCCCAAAGGAATAGTAAAATGTACTTTAAAGGGTTAAACCACTTCATACACCAATCTTTTATGATTTATCTGTCGCCAAACGGGGTCACCCCGGATTTTGTAAGCACTGTATTTACTTCAGGTAAATCCTTTGACAGTATCGATTCCAAAGCTGAGGTTTGCACAGTTAGCTCCGCAGAAAGTTCTTCGTAAACCTTATAAGCCCCATCTGTAGGTCTGGCATCGCCGGTTTCTACGCTGCGTCTGAGGGAAGCCAGCCGGTTATTGAGTTTGATCGGAAAATTCAGGGGGTCCTGATTGGACTGGTTTTGGACCTGGTAGAGTTCTTGTTCCACGGCGCTGAGGTCATCCAGAAAAGGTTTCAGGGTTTTCTGGTATTCCAGATCCGAAATCTGTTCCCGATTATCGGAAATGTACGATTTCATCTTACGGATCTCAATAACCGCCTCGTTTGCGGTGCTTGTCTTTTCCATGATCTGGTTGGAGAGCTCAAACTGCGCCTGGAGATCGGCCTTTGTAATGCCCTTAAGGTTTGGATCCATATGGATGGCAAAAGGATGCATCTGTGCGGCTCCATCCATCTTTAGGCGCACTTTATAATTTCCCGGAGGTGCTTTTGGACCCCTTTGCGGACGGGCACTCCAGATAATCATGCCGTCAAACGTAGTGGCGCCCGGGTATCTGAGGTCCCAGGTAAATGTATTAAGCCCCCGGGCCGTTGTGGGTTTGGAGGAACCTCCTCTCTGCCACCAGGGGAGATCCGGATCCTCCTCATATTCCGGTTTACTGCCGGTGAAGGTGTCGACCACACGGTCCTGGGCATCCAAAACCTCAATGGTAATGGTATCCAGGGCTTCTTTGAGATAGTACTGAATGGTCGCATCTGAAACGCCCCGAATGGCATCGGCGGGTGCAAAAAGAACTGCAGATTTGTCTTTGAGTGCCTGGGAATACTGCCGGATCGGCCGGATGTCATCCAGAATCCAAAAGCCCCGGCCGTGCGAGCCGAGGACCACATCGTCATCCTTTACGACCAGATCCCGGATGGGGGTATCGGGCAGGTTTAGCTGTAAGGACTGCCATCCGGCCCCATCATCCATAGAAAAATAGACGCCGTGCTCTGTGGCGAGAAACAGCAATCCCTGCCGGACCGGATCTTCCCGTACGGCCCGGGCAAAATGCCCGTCGGCAATCCCGTCGATGATTTTCGTCCAGGTCTTCCCGTAATTGTGGGTTTTAAAAACATAGGGCTGCCGGTCATCTACCTGATAGCGGTTCGCCGCAAGATACAGGGTTCCCGGCCGGTGTTTGGATTCATCGATTATACTGATGCGCGAGAATTTAGGCAGGCCTTCAGGGGTGATGTCCTCCCAGTTTTTACCGCCATTACGGGTGATATGGACCTTGCCGTCATCGGAACCGGCCCAAATCGTATTGATGTCATGCCAGGAAGGGGCCAGGGCGAAAACAGTGGCATAGATCTCCGGCCCGTTCATATCCATGGTGATGACACCCCCGGTTTTACCCAGGGTGGAGGGGTCGGCATAGGTGAGATCCGGGCTTATTTTTTCCCAGGACTGCCCGTCGTCGGTGGTTTTCCAAACGTGCTGGGAACAAGTGTACATTACCCTGGAATCCTGGGGGGCAAACATTATGGGAAAAGTCCATTGCCAGCGTTCGGGTAATGCCTCTGCAGGTTCGCCGGAAAAGAAACGCGGATATACCTGAATGTCCCTGACCTGTCCGTTGCTGCGGTCGTAACGGGTGAGCAAAGCCCCCTGGCTACCGGCGTAAAAAATATCCGGTTTTTCAGGATGCTGGGTGATCCAACCGCTTTCCCCGCCCCCTACGGCGTAATACCAGCCATGATTGGGTCCGCGCGCCTGCATATGGTCCCATCCGTCACTCGGCATGGCCAGCGTACTGTTATCTTGTTGGGCCCCCGCAACGTGATAGGGAACATCACTGGTGGTCATCACGTGATAGAACTGTGTGGTGACGTAATCCTGTTCGGTCCAGGATTTACCCCCGTTGGTACTCACATTTCCTCCCCCGTCATTGGCGTTAATCATACGGTCCGGGTTTGCGGGATCAATCCAAAGATCGTGATTGTCTCCATGGGGAACTTCAATAGTGGTTTCAAAGGTCTTACCTCCATCGGTAGATTTATAAAACCCGGTATTCAGGCAGTAAACCGTTTCTTTGTCCAACGGGTCCGCGTAGATTCTGGAGTAATAAAAGGCCCGCTGTCGGAGCTTGCGCTCGTCATTGGTGCGTTCCCATGTTTTTCCTCCATCGTCCGAACGAAATACACCCCCTTCATTGGCCTCTACGATCGCCCACACCCGGTTGGAATCCGCCGGAGATACCGTTACCCCGATCTTTCCGACCGGGCCCTCCGGCATTCCCTCATTTGAAGTCAGGTCGGTCCAGGAAGTGCCTCCGTCGGTAGACTTCCATAGTTTGCTGTCACCTCCGCCTCCCCACATTTTCCAGGCCTTTCGATAAACTTCCCATGTGGTGGCGTAAAGCACCTCAGGGTTATTTCGGTCTATGATCAGATCCACAGCACCCGCCTTTGGACTGACATATAAAACCTTCTCCCAGGATGCCCCCCCATCCGTGCTCCTGAAAACTCCACGCTGTTCATTTTCTCCATAGGGATGCCCCAGGGCTGCGACATAAACGATATCCGGATTTGCAGGGTGGATCCGGATCCGGGCAATGGCCTGGGTTTCTTCAAGGCCTATGTGTTTCCAGGTTTTTCCCGCGTCAATGCTTTTATATACGCCGTCTCCCTGGGTTATACTCCCCCGGAGCTGGACCTCACCCATCCCGATATAGACTACGTCAGGCTGGGTTTCCGCTACAGCTACCGCGCCTACGGAAGAACTGGTGACCTGCCCATCGGTGACGGGTTTCCACTCATTTCCGCCATCGGAAGTTTTCCAGAGTCCGCCTCCAGTGGCCCCGAAGTAGTATTCCTCCGGGCGGGAAGGACTTCCTGCGCACCCCAGGGATCTCCCGCCCCGGTTTGGTCCTATATTGCGCCATTTCAGGCCCTTATAAAAGGAGGTGTCAATAGAGACGCCCCGGTTTGAAGCGGTCGTGGTTTGTTGGGCGCCCAGCGTATAACCAACGCACAGCAAACTGAAATAAAACAGGAGTTTTGGAAATGACTTCATCGTAAAAGGGGGTTTAAAGGTTGATGACACAGGAGCCGGATGAGGTGGTTTATAATCAAGGGTTTGAGTCGGTCTTTAAAAATAGAAAAATTTTAATCGTAATGCCATTTCTCTGAATCGGATGACTGCCCTGGAGTAATGCCGGTTTTTCAGTCAGGAATTCAAGTGCCATTCAAGGCAGAGAGCCCCCTATGCCTCCGGATCCGGGCTTGTCTCTTCCAGTCCGGTCTCGGGCTGGCCTTTAATTCGTAATTGAAAGATATCCTCCCTGGAATAGTGTCCGTTTACATCGAAATCCATTTTAGAAGGGATAATAGTCTCCAAATCCAGTTCTGCCCGCAGCGCCCCCGCTTTATCATACAAAGGTCCGGCGAGGAACTCTCCCATGGGCGAGACGATAGCGCTGCCGCCCGGGCAAAGATTTTCAGGTTCCTCCTGCACCAGGGATTTGTATTGGGGAGGGTACATGGATTTGGTATAATACTGGTTACAACCCAGCACAAAACAACGCCCTTCCAGGGCGATGTGCTGCAGGGTTGCCGTCCAGCCGGCCCGGGAATCCGCCGTAGGCGCCACGTAGATTTCCACCCCCTTGCGATACATGGACATCCGGGCGAGGGGCATATAGTTTTCCCAGCAGATCAGGCCTCCGAGTTTGCCGATTTTGGTTTGAAAGGTCACCAGAGAAGATCCGTCTGCTTCTGCCCAAATCAGTCGCTCCGTCCCGGTGGGTTTAATCTTCCGATGTACTCCCAGAAGTCCGTCCGTAGGGGACAGGTACAGCATGGAACAGTACAGACTGCCGTTTTGGTGCTGTTTTTCGGTTACCCCGATCACCAGATATACTTGTTCTTCCCGAGCCAGATTTTCAAGACGTTTTAAATCTGCACTCGCGAGGTCCAAACTGTTCCGGTGATATTCCCCGAAGAGCTTTCGCCCTTCGGCATCCCGACTGCCGACCTTGGCCCCGAAGGTAAAGCCTCTGGGATACCCCGGGATAAAGGATTCCGGGAAAACAATAAGTTCACATCCCTCTCGCGCGTGTTTTCGGGTAAGGCTTTCAACCTTCTGCAGCGTTAAGGATTTGTCAAAAAAAACAGGACTATCCTGTATCAGGCAGGCGGTTACTCTCATCTTCGCTTCGAATTTACCTCGTTCCTTTGTGAGCGTCCTGCTTCGTTCAGCGGCACGCCCCGGGTCGATGTCGATTGTTGTTAAATGTAGGGAATTTGAAGAAAGTTGCACCGTATGCGAACTGAGAACGTATTAATTTCTCTATTTTACCTTTTTGTACTCCTTTACGCAGCAAAGCCAATAAAGACATTTAAAAATCCTTAGAAATGAAAAAAATAATCGTCCTCATAATGACCCTCAGTATGACGGGGGTGCTCTCTGCCCAGATGGGACGCACGCCTAAAACTCCCTTTACCAAAATGTATCTGCCCGTATGGCAGGAAGCCCGGGAGCATTGTCTTGAGGTTGCCCGGGCCATGCCAGATAGTTTGTACGCTTTTAAGCCCACCCCTGTAAGCAAGACTTTCGGAGAACAAATGGTACATATTGGATATACGATAGAGCTGCTGACTCAGCGGTATGTAGAGGGCAAGGAAGTAACGCCCAACGCCCCGGATGCCGCTTCGATGACCCGGGCCGAGATTATCACTCTGCTCGAAAAGGGATTCGACTATACCACAGAGGTTATTTATACCATAGACCAGAGTCAACTGGACGAAACTTGTGTAATGTACCATAGTGGAAACACCGTGAGCCGGGCATTCGCACTTTTCTACGTTCAGGACCATATGGCGAATCACCGGGCCAAGGCAAATCTGTACCTGCGTCTATGCGGAATTGCCCCTCCCGAATATACCTGGTAGTCTTAACAGTTCCGTATTGAACCGCTGACCGTAATCCCGGATGGTGTTTTGATGCTGGTCTTTTCAGGCGCATTAAATCGTAGGAATAAACCCTTTTGTTTTCAGTGGTTTACAACCATAAATCGCCTTAATTTCACTACCTTTAACATACTTTTAAAAACACGAGAAATGAAAACAATTAAGCATGTAATTGCACTTCTTTTAGTGGGTAGTTTGGGGCTTACAGCTTCAGCTCAAAGCGAAAAAGATCAAAAAATTATGGCCGATACAGATGAGGCCGTAGCTACGTTATTAAAAACGAACCCGGAGATAAGGGATTATTTTGATAAATCAGCCGGGGCGGCAGTTTTCCCTAATGTAGGTAAAGGAGGATTTATCGTCGGTGGAGCTTCAGGAAACGGCGTCCTTTATGAAGACGGCGAAAAAGTGGGTATGTGCAGTCTTAAAAAGATCAGCGTGGGATTGCAGGCGGGTGGTGAAGCCCTGATTGAAGTGATTTTCTTTGAAACCATGGCAGATGTAGACAAATTTAAGGATGGAAATTATGAATTTGACGCGGGTATTTCAGCCACAGCCTTAAAAGCAGGGGTGAGTTTTGATGCGGAATACACCGATGGAGTGGCTGTTTTCACGTATACCAAAGGGGGTCTGATGGGCGATGTTTCTGTCGGAGGGCAGAAGTTCGAATACAAACCCTTTTAATTCGCACCTCCCACACCATTAAAGATTCTAAAGGAGCTGATTAGTGCGTCCGATGCTTCTGGTAAAAATCCAGAAGGGCGGAGGCACGGTCCAGCTCCTTTTTCTTCCTGAATAAAGCGGCCTGCAACCCATGTCTGGTGGGGTTGGTCTTTACACCGGGCATCTGTTTCTGGAATGCCCTCAAAATTGCCCTTCGAAGGCTTCAAGGGTCCTCCAGATTTCTTTAAAGGTCTCCACCCCTTTTTGGTCTAAGTCCGTATTGACCAGGAGGAGCTTCCCTGTAAGGGTTTTGGCATTAAAGAACATAAAAGTACTGACCCCGGGATCTCCGCCGGTATGCCCGATTTGGTTATGAGAAGAAAACCCTATAAAAACACCCATATTATATTCATCATTGTAGACCCCATCACTTCTGCTGGTGAACTGTGCTGCCTGAAGTTGGGGTTTAAATAGCTCCTCAAAACTTTCAGGGGCGAGAATTCTTCCTTTTCCGGTATAGCCGCGAATCAGTTCAGAGAGGTATTTTCCGAGATCTTCCGCCGAGGTCATGAGCCCCCCATCGGGAAAATTCACCAGGGAATACGGGGCAAGTGGGAGGCCAGTGTCTGTGTAGGTACGGGAGTGTTTGGAAAAATCGACTTCTGAGGGAAACCAGCCCGAATGTGACATCTCCAGGGGTTGAAATATATAGGTGCGGGTAAAGTCATTAAACGGAGTTTCGGTCGCTTTTTCAAGGGCCAGGGCCGCCAGGCCAGCCCCAATATTTGAATATTCAAACCGCCCTCCGGGTTTCTTTTTTAAAAAAGTCTTTTTCCGGTACCATTGCCCGTCCTTGCTTAGTATACGCTGCTGGAAATCTTCTAAAGACAGCATGTGTGAAGGGGGCAAAAAATTAGCATATACAGCGTCCTCACCATTCTCGGCATTGCGAAGAATATATCCTTTTGCATCGTATTCGTCCGGATCTGTGATCCCGGAGGTATGGGTCACTAAATGCCTGAGGGTAATCGGGATCTCTGGGAAATAGGGATGTATCACTTCAAAGGGGAGGTAGTTATTGACCGGGTCATCCAGATCTAATTGCCCCATCTCCTGGGCTTTTAAAAGGGCGATCCCGATAAACGTCTTGGAAATAGAGGCGATGTTCTGAATGGTGTGTATATCATACGCTTTTTGGGCCGCAAGGTCTGCACTGCCGAAACCTTTGACGTATTGAACACCCTCCGCATCGACCAGGGCTACTGAAAAGCCTACCAGGGCCCCCGAGTCATAAATCGCCTCCAGTGTATCTGTCAATGCTTCCTTTGGCGGCTCCCCGGTTTGGGCCAGACCAGCCCGGGCGATAAAAATTAACAGGAATAGGTATATGGAATATCTCATGGTAAGTGTTATTGCTGGCTATAGATTCGTCAGTTAGGTTCCTGGCCTGAGTCTGCGGTGCTGAGCACATACCGATAGTTCTCGGGTCCGAACAATGCGTTTTCTCGGTATTTGTACGGCCCCCAGTTTTCGCTGGCATACCGGTCGAGCGCCTCTGTATTCTCAAGACTCCACTCCAGTTCGACTGCTTTGGACTCCGCATAGTCCTCCATCCCGCGGCATTCGTCCACGAGTCCGATATAACTATAAGGTGTGGTTTGATAAATCTTTGTCCATCCCTGATCTGCCACCAGAGTAAAACCCAGAACCTCCTGATAAAACTGCTGCATTTTGAGCATATCTTTATGATAGGTCCAGGTGATGGAAGCGAAAAAACTGAGCTCCTGCGCACCTGCGGGAATTTTGGGCGCGCCGTCCAGGGCAGCCATAAAGCGTTCATTTTCAGGATGCTGTTTAAACACTTCGAATTCCAGGAGATATCCTCCGGGATCTATAGCGACGAAACCATCATGGGCCCCTCCGGTCTTCGGGTTGTAGGGATACTTTATGGGAACTTCACGCTCCTGCATCAGGGTATACCACTCGGGCAGCTGATAGGTAAGCAAAGCAATCGCGGTGGATTTAGGCTGATTCTTCGGATGTGCCTCACTCAGCGGATGTAATTCTATAAAGGCGTCCTGGCTGATCTGGAAACGGAGGGAGTCCACGCTATGCAGGCCCAAAGTATGGTGGTAAAATCCTTGTGCTTTTTCCAGATCCTCGTAGTAGAGATGGGTCGTTTGAAGGTGAACCCCGAAAGATGCCAGGGTACGGTGTCCGATTGTTTTTGATAATAATCCATTGATCCCTTCAGAGTCATACCCCAGAAGTCGCCCAAAGCGCCTTGCCAGGGCTTCGGAGATTTGCGGGTCGTTGGCAGCCTTCAGGCTGATGTCTGATTTCAGCTGCTTATACTGGGTTAACCGATTGCCCGTGTACATCAGGATTATGGTTTTTCCTTCAGTGAGGGCAGGGGGAAAGAGGGCCGTCTGTGGAAAATCATCTTCCCGGTAAAGCTCTACTGTGTAACGCTGGGCTATGACTTCGAAGTCATCCCACAATGCATCTGCCGCTGCCGAATCCATTGGGTGGCTCAAGGCGATGGGTTTGACACCGCTGGATACCATCTCACAAAACACCTCAAAGCTCGCCAGTTTCTCTGATGCAGCCTCTTCTTTGCAAGAGGTAATGCAGAGCAGGACGCCGATTGCAATCCAAAGAAATCGTTTCACGAAATTGATTTTTTTTAAAGATAGAAATATTAGGGGTAGGTGCAGGGTAGGTTATTGATCCGTCGGGTAATTTCCTATTTCCACTTTTGCGGAGAGGGCAGAAGCGGAGCGCTCCCAGGCTCCGAAGCTATTGTTTCTGTAAAAGGTCGGATAGTTTTCCAGGTCGGATTTGGAGTTCGTTGTGCCAAAGATGGTTCCGGCCAGGATTTTACCAATTTGAATATCTACAACTTCCTTTCCATCGATCTGCAGGGTGTCATAAACCACCCGATCCGGATACTCACGAAGGTAGGTCTCATACGTTTCAGTGATATACTCCCGATCTTTTTTCTCCAGTATCCATTCGAAGACCACATAAAAATCGGTTTCGTCAATGCGGTACGCCCGGGGCAGGTCAAAGTTCAGCCATCCCTTTCTTATACTTGAGAATTCAAGGAGCTGATCTTCCACAAGATCCTTGCCCGGGACACCGCCGTTCTCCTTATCCACAGCCATAAACCGAAGTCTTACTTTGAATTCGGGAGTTTTATTTCCCGCGATAAAAAGGGAAGCCTTTTGCACGTAAGGAAGATTCGGATACTTTTTTTTGTCGATACGAAGCGCGATGGCACTTCCGGCGTAGATGCTGTCATAGGCCAGTTGCCCCGAGCGTAGGAGGCTTTTGCCATTGCCCAGGGTTACCGATTTTCGTTTTACGGCCTTTTCCGGGATCAGGGTAATCGGATCCAGTTCAAAGACTTTCGGATCGAGATAAATCAGGATTTCCTTCGCCTGGGCAAGTTCACTGACTTTATAATATTGTGGTTGATACCCCAGGGAGGAGAAGAGCAACTCCCGATTTTCGAAGGTCTCGGGGATTTCGATTCTAAAGGTGCCATCTGCATCGGAGAGGCTGCCTATGGTGGTGTTTTCGATACCAATATTCGCAAAAGGTATGACGGTCTTCGTATCCCTTTCCAGAAGCTTGCCGGAAACCCGGATTTGAGCATTCAGCGCTCCGGCCCCGCAGTAAAGTATCCCCACAATAAGAAAAGACCTGAGCGCAGTTCTGAATCTGCCGCGTACATGAAACGCAGTTTTCATAGAAGCTTCAATTTTTCAGTATAGAGTCTATAATGGTTTCCTGAAAGCGATTTTGATCCCGGTAAGGGATCAGGTGTCCGGAATTTTCAAACAGGAAGAAGTCCTTTTCGGGCGCCTTTACCTGCTGATAATAATCCTGGGCGATACTATAATGGATCCGGTAATCCTTTTTTCCCACTATAAAAAAGACCGGGCATTCCAGGGTTGGCAAGGTCTCAAACAAATTCCTCTGAACGGCCTGGTTGAAGACATCCAGCCAGGTGTCAGACCAGTCAAAAACATATTTTCTGAAAGCTTTCTTTTGCCCAAATCGATTTCCTTCTTTTAAGAAAAGCCATTTTCTTGAATAATATAATTGTTCCGCATTTTGAAAGGGAAGTTGCACTTGGGAAAGCTCAGCGAGTGCTGTTTTATTGTCATCCGCCATGGCATCTTCCTTAAGGTCTTTAAGGGAAATGGCCTCGCTTTCCATCGGATCGATCATAGGGTTCACGGCGATAAAGGCGTGGAGCTTTTTTGGATGCTCGGCCGCCATGTAAAAACCGGGGACAGAACCCCATGAAAAGCCGGCCAGGTAGAGTTTTTCTTTTTTGAATTTGCTCAATAAATAGTCCACCAGTTCACGGGTATCCTCCTGAAACAATTGCTGGGATAATTCCCGGGGTGGATTGTCTAATTTAGCTGTTTCACCCGTACTTCGAATATCCCAGAGGACGACTAAAAATTCTCGGGAGAGTTTTGAAAATAGCTGTTTCATACTTCCGGTCACTGAATCTCCGGGCCCTCCGGCTAAAAAAAGGAATATCGGATTTGAGGGTGCTCCTTTTATTCGGATGTACTGCCTGGAGTCTGAAAGGGATACAACCTCATGCGTATCGATAGGCAGTGCCTTCAGAGCTGCTTCGGTGCCCTGGGCAAGGGCAGTATGGCCCGAGGACAGCATCAAAAGGAAAAACATGGCGATATTCACCCGAAAGAGCAAGGGAGGTTTGTAGGGAAAGCTAAATCTAAATATCAAACCTTCGCCTTATTGCTGATTTTGGATAAAGTCGTCCAGGATAAGTTGTGCTTTCTCGAGGTCTGAAGAATGAACTTTAAGACGTATGGTATTCACGGTGCCTCCTGCAAAGCCTGCGGTAATTCCTGATTGATAGTCATTTTGAACAAGGGCCTCAATACCAATATCCTCTAAAAGGCCCTTTAAAATGATCACCCGGACTTCAGATCCGGAATACAGGTGTTTGAACCCTTCTTTATTGATATCTTTTTCCATGTACTAAAGATAGGCAATAGAACCGAATCCGTGGCGCTGATATTTACGCCCGATATACCATGGCGTTGATGTTCATACCCGCACCCACCGAGGCAAAGACAATGACGTCCCCGGGGTTTATCTCGTGACCGGGCATTTTCCCCTTGGCGATAAGGTCCATAAGGGTTGGGATCGTGGCTACAGAGGAATTGCCGAGCCACGCAATAGTCATTGGCATGATGCTTTCAGGGGCTTTATCTATTCCATAGAGGGCATACAACCTTTTTAAGATAGCGTCATCCATCTTGCCATTGGCCTGATGAATCAGTAGCTTTTTAACCGATTCTATGGGGATGTCGCTTTTTTCGAGGCAGGCTTTGATGGCCTGTGGAACATGTTCCAGAGCGTATTGATAGAGTTTACGCCCATGCATTTTCAAATAGCGATCCGATCCATTTTGATCGTCCTTTTTGTAAGATTTGCCCATGTAGAGCATTTGAGAATAGATCAGGGTGTCTGAACGGGTTTTATGAGCGAGCACACCCATTTTCGTTTTGCCTTCCCGGGCTTCGAGAATTACCGCCCCCGCTCCGTCTGCATAGATCATTCCGTCCCGATCGTGCGGGTCGAAGATTCTGGAAAGCGTTTCTGCTCCGATAACCAGCACTTTATGGGCATCACCCGACTGTATATAGTAATTGGCCTGGATCAGGGATTCCAGCCATCCCGGACAGCCAAAGATCATATCGTAGGCCACGGCTTCCGGATTTTTAATCTGCAGTTTATGCTTGACCCGGGCCGCAATGCTGGGAACCATGTCTGAATGTGTTTCGCCTGCGTGCAGGTCCCCAAAATTATGGGCTACGATTATGAAATCCAGCGTTTCTTTATCGATCCCGGAAGCCGCAATAGCCTGCTCAGCGGCCCAGGCGGCCATTTGAGAGGTCACGGTGCTTTTTTTGGCATACCGCCTTTCTGATATGGTGGTGATCTCCAGGAATTTATCGATATTTTCCCGGTTAGATTTGTCGAGTTTGACCCCGCTTGAATCGTAAAATTCAGCTGTGAGGAACTCCTCATTGCTTACGCGCCGCTGTGGAATATAACTTCCGGTACCGGTAATAACACTGTTGATAATGGTGTTCATTAAAAATAAAAGCGTTCAGGTTGGTGTTTTCCGCCCATAGCCTGCGGCGATATCACAGTTTCTGCTCAGGCGATTCAGACAGATCTTGGCGAGCGGAAGACCGCAAGAACACTGCGGAATTTCAGGGGGGTCTTAAAATTCCGTCAAAAGTAGGGGATTTTTATTTTGACACCTTTGAATCAGCCACTTATTTTGGAATGTTCAAACCGACTACTTCATGAGGTTTAGCAAAACCCAAAGCCCTCAGAAAGATCAAAAGACCTATCCCACACCGATTATTTCACTCCTTTATAAAGACCATACAGTGCTGTCTGGGCAGATTGGAAAGGTTGGACTTTAGTTTTAGCCCGACCGCTTTCATTTCCTTTACAGCCTGGTTTACAGTTAATTTATGTAATTTCTTTATAGGAATAGATTCATCTTCCCCCCGGTATTCAATGAGATAGACCTTTCCTCCCGGTCGCAGGGCTTTTTTGATCGATGCCATGATTTCAGCCGGATAACTGAATTCGTGATATACATCTACCATCAGCACTTTATCTATGGAGTTCTCCGGCAGGTTTACACTTTTTTCATCCCCGGGGATCAACTCGATATTGTCATTACCCTCTGTTTTTTTACGACGTTCAATCACCTCCAACATTTCAGGTTGAATATCCACGGCGTATACCATTCCTTTGGCCGCCAGCGGAGCCATAAGAAATACGTGGTGCCCAGACCCCGCACCAATATCTGCAATTCGGTCTTCGGAGCGAATCTCCAGGTTTTCGATCAGTATTGAGGTTTGCTCCTCGGCCTCCCTTTCGGGGCGCTCCAGCCATCCCATCCCCTGATACCCCATTACATAGGCGATTTCACGGCCCATATACCATTTTCCGATCCCGTTGGGATCTCCTTTTCTATAGGTATAAGGATCTTTGAGATTTTGCGGTTGCCCATAAGACGGATTCCAGTAAAGCAGGCTTGCCGCAAGTCCGGCAAGAAGTAAAGGACGCGCTTGAAATAAATTAAAAAACGTCTTTAAGAAGGACCTTAGCCTTTGCGGTCTGTTGATGGAATGAGGGGCCATTATAAGTGTGTTCACTTGTGGGATATCTTAAAAGCTTAAAAGAATTGCAATTCGAACAAGATCAAAATTAACTATTAATCATCCCGTTCTGAAATCCTATAATCGGAAGTTGTAGCGAATCTTTAGTAAGATTTGTTCATTTTGCAAAGTCCAGGTGTTGTTAAGGATGCTAAAACTGTACCCCATACTCGGAAGGAAACGGGGCGGGTATGCGCTCCTTGGATTCTCCCAGATTCTCCCTCAGGTCGATTTCGATTCCTCTGGAAATGGTAGAGATCGGGACATCGTTGGAGGTGCCTTCAAAAGGATTTTCCCCCGTCCGCCCAATGCGCTCCATAGTATGAAACATCCACGCCACAGCCGTATAAATGGGAATGGTAAACCAAATAAAAAGATCTCCCAGGATGGGATAGGTTTCTGTCATATCCTTTCCAATATCCATAAACTGGGGAACCAAAGCCATGGGTAGCAGCATCAGGAGCAACCACATAAAATAATGGTTCAGAGAGGCGTATTGACGGGGGTAAGGGAAATTTTTTATACGTTCTGTTTGTCCCTGTAGGGTGAGGAGCTCCTGCACAATAGCTTCGAGTTCCAGAAAGGAAAACTCCCAAATTACCCCTTGCTCTTTCAAGGTTCTCAGGTGGTGGGATTGGAGGTAGAGGATGGCTGTTTGTACGTTGTTTTTGGAAAGGGCATAGGTGAGATCTGTGTCACTTAAGTACTCTTTCAGGTCTGCGGATAGGGTAGTGCCTTCTTCCGGGGTGCGAATCCCCCATTCGCGATTCGTCCTGTGCTGGCTGGTCGTTTCCCAGGTTCTGGGACTGCGCATGGCGTGCCTGAGCGCCGTCATCCAGGCAATATGCCGGTAGGTGAGCTCCCGAATGGCTGCGGGAATATCAATACCTTCAGATGAGGTCTTCAGGTGCTCCTCGGTAAGCATGTCCTGAACAAAAACGCCAAAGGTTCGGGAGGTATTCACAATCCCGCCCCAGATTTTTCGAGCCTCCCAAATCCGACCATAAACGGCATTATTCTGAAAACCAATGACAAAAGCAACAGCCGTTCCGATAAGGGCCATCGGAGTCCAGGGAATACGCAGCCATTGCAAATCCAGAAAATAATAGGCAGAAACCCACAGTACAATTATGAAGATGAACAGGAGCGTTTCAAATCGCGTCCATTTCGCCATGTCCCATATACGATATACCCTTCCAGTATACATAACTAAGTCTTTAATAGTTTTAACCCCCCCGGAAGGGGTTCTTCCCTGCTGAGGCCAGAGGCAAATACTGCGGACGCCCCGCTTCATTTATCAGTACGGAGCTTTAAAGTAGAAATAATTTTCGGATACGGGTTATTTCAATTGCTGCACGTCGTCCAAATAGAAACAGAACTCATGTCTGTCCATCCCTATTTTCGGGTAATATGTGATGGCAGCCGGGGCGGATAACAGAATGAGTTTGGCCTGAGGGGCCTGCAGTTTTGTTTGACGAATAAGCTCAGTGCCGATACCCCTGCCCTGATATTTTTGGCGCACCGCCAAATCTGAGAGGTACGTACAGTAAACAAAGTCCGTGACGCTGCGCGCGATCCCGATGAGTTTGCCGGCACTATGGGCCGTGACTATCAGGGTGGCATTTTCGATCATCGCGCGTAAACGTTCGAGATCCTCCACGGGCCTTCGGGCGGCCAAACCGGAATCCATAAGGATTTTCCTGAAGGCTTCAGGGGACAGCTTTTTTTCGAGGGTATAGGTGATCATACAAGGGTGAATTAGCTTTCAGAAAGGTAACCGATTCTATGGAATTGGGGAGATTTGGAGTTTAAGTTGATTGTTTCTTGTCCATATATTTGGAATATTATTATAAATTACTTTATTTTATAAACTAAATTACAGTTATGAACACAGAATTCAACGCACAGGAGAGTCTGAGAATCATCGATCGCATGATCGCTGAGGCCCGGTATCGTCCCTCAAAAGCCGAAAGCACTATCACCATGTTGTGGGGTTATCTGGTTATGTTTGCAGCCCTTACACATTGGGCTTTGGATGCTTTTATCAGTTCGAAGTATGCTCCTCTGGCCTGGCTCCTGATGATTCCCGGTATCATTGCTACCATTGCCATGGGTTTTAAGTTGCAAAAGCAGCGTCGGGTGCGAACTTATGTGCATGATCTCTCGGGCCAGGTATGGCTTACTTTTACGGTTGTCTTCGTGATTTTATACGTGTTTATGCAGCCTACCGCACCAGAATTCCTGCCGGTGGTCATGCTCTTGTATGGTATATGTATGTGGCTGCAGGGAGCTCTGATTCGTTTTAACCCCTATAAATGGGGCGCTGTTTGTTGCTGGGCTGGGGGAGCGGTAGCCTTTTTACTTACGGTACAAAATCAATTACTCGTATTGGCCCTGGTCGTGGTTCTGAGCTATATTATTCCAGGACATATGTTGTCCGCCAAAACCAGCAGGGATTATGACTGAAGATCTGGAAGCATTGATCCATTCTCCGTTGCGCCTCGCTATAATGTCAATTCTTATAGGGGCTAAGGAAGCCGAGTTTAATTTTTTAAAGGAGAAAACGGGGGCGACTTCCGGGAATCTGAGCGTCCAGATCCATAAACTCGGAGATGCGGGATATCTGGAGGTCGAGAAGTCATTTCGAAATAATTTCCCCCTGACTACCTGCCGAATTACCCAGAAAGGTATTGCTGCTTTTGAGAAGTATGTAAAGGCCATTCGGAAGATTATCGAATAGTTTTTTTGATTATTTAGTTTACAATATAAATTACTTTAAACTTCTATTATGGAAACAGGAAACATAATTTCACTTCTTCATATAAGTTCCGCCCTCCTGGCCCTGCTTCTGGCGGCAGTCGTTTTGATTGCCCCTAAGGGCACCCGCTTTCACAAACGCATGGGGTATGTTTTTGCCGTGACGCTGCTTCTCGTAAATGGCAGTGCGGCTTTGATGTATAACCTGACCGGTCGCTTCAATTTACTTCATGTTTTTGTCATGATCTCCCTGGTATCCCTGATATATGGGATGATCCCGGCGATTCGCCGAAAACCGGCGAACTGGCTCAGACGCCATATTAGCGGAATGACGGGTGCAGCCCTTGGAGTTTGGGCTGCCGGACTGGCCGAACTCACTATTCGGGTGCTTCCCGGATTTCTAAATCCAACCCAGATTATGGGCATTGCGGCAGGGATTGGCGTAGTGTTCTTTTTTCTGATCGGTTTTCTGATCGGACGGTTTATGAAAGCTCTGCCTGAAAATCCTTAAAAACTTCGGGAAACAGGTTTTACCCTACCCATTGATATAGAATAACCATTAAAATCATCAGATATGAAAAAAACACAAATCATCATTGTTTTCTTTGTCATCATGTCAGGGACGGTGCATTCCCAAACTTCGGACTCCGGGTCTTTTCGGATTGGATTTCACCTCAGAGAGCTCGCCGGAGACTTTGGATTGGGGCTCAATCTGGACCTCCCCACACCACAAAATTGGCCGACTATACGCCTGGCCGGGACCTGGCAATGGCAGGAAATCCCCGAAGGCACTTCCTTTGACAAAGCTTCCTACCTGACCCTGAGAGCAGGAGTAGCCTCTAAATCGTTTCAGATTCAGGAGCGTATTCGCGCTTACGGAGAGGGTGGATTGCTCGGAGTCCTTCCTTCCGATGAACTTTCGGAGAACAGTTTTGAGCTTGGGGGCTATGGATTATTTGGGTTTGAATTCTTTGTAGAACAATACGGCCTTTCGTCCCTGTTTTTGGAAGTGGGGGCCAGCAGTGCCGGAAATGGTCTGGAAACACGCCCCGGGGTACCCTCATTCGGAACGGGCTTTTGGGTTGGTGCGGGTTTTCGGGTGGCTTTATAAGACTTCCTGAGCCATCCCGACTTCCACAGGAAGGCTGAGTTCTAAATCCCGGGAAGAAGTCCCAACTTCAAGGATATACATACCCGCCTCTAATGCCCAATCCGATTTCTCTTCATTCCAATAAGACAATTCAGAAACGGGAACCCGAAGCTGTATCCGGGTGGAATCTCCGGGTTGGAGCAGGGGTGTTTTGCCAAAAGCACGGAGCTCCCGCCTCGGCCTGTCAACACCTGTATCGGGTTTGGAACTATAGACTTGGATCACCTCTTTTCCGGGGATTCCGCCTGTGTTTTTTACGGTTATCCCAATGTCCAGGATCGTATCGTTAGTGGTGACTTCCGTGGCTCCTATTTGAAAACGGGTATAGGAAAGGCCATATCCAAAGGGATAGGACACCGCCAAATCCGCCTTATCAAAATGCCGGTAACCGACATAGATGCCTTCTTCGTATTTTGTAAAATCCTTATTTGGAATCTTTTCGTTTTCCGCTTTCTCTTCTACTCCAAAGAGGGCGTCTGTAAAGCTTATAGGCTCTCCATCCATGGGAAAATTGGCAGAGGAGGCGTGATCGGCCAGATGTACTGGAAAGGTCATTGGTAATTTTCCGCTTGGGTTAACTTTTCCGCTGAGAATATCGGCAACGGCATTCCCACCTTCCTGCCCCCCCTGCCAGGCCAGCAGGATGGCATCCGGCAGGGCCTTCCAGGAAGCCGTTTCGATAACACCGCCTATATTCATCACAACAACGCTCTTTTTTCCCACTTTATGGAAGGCTTCGCTAACCGCTTGAATCAGGTCTTTTTCAGTATCCGTCAGCAGGAAGTCATTTTTCTCCACCCGGTCTCCGCCTTCCCCGGAATTGCGTCCCAGGGTCACTATGGCTATATCCGCTTCCCCGGCCGCCTGTTTCAATAGCTCCGTAGAAGGAATAAATTGCGGTGGGGTATACGGATTGGTCATGGCCTCAAATCCCTCGGGTTTTATAAAGGCATCGGCATTATTTTTTTTGTGGGTTTCAAATGCCGCGGAAGTATTCGGATCAATTTCGAACCCGGCATTTATCAGGCCTTCCTGTAAGGAAACGGTATAGGCTTCATTGACGTCCCCGGAACCTGTACCCCCTGCGATAAACTCAAAAGACGACACCCCGAAGAGCGCGATTTTTTCTGAACCACGCAATGGGAGTACTTGCTCATTTTTTAGCAATACCATGCCTTCAGAGGCCGATTCCCGCGTAATACCCGCATGTTTTTTAAGATCGGGGGCATTGGAAAATTCGTGGTTATCCATTTTTTTTGACCCGAGAATCAGTTTTAAAATACGCCTGGCCGAAGTATTGATATCTGCCTCGCTCAGGGCACCTTCTTCTGAGGCCTCTTTTAAGGCCTTCCACTGCTTTCGCGTCCCGGGTTCGAGAAGGTCATTCCCGGCCTGTATCTGGGCTACGGCATCTGAACCTCCGAACCAGTCCGTAACTACAAGGCCTTCAAAACCCCACTCATCCCTGAGAATATCGGTGAGTAGTTTGCGGCTTTGTGAAGTGTAGGTACCGTTGACCTTATTATAGGAAGACATGACCGTCCAGGGCTGGGATTCTTTAACGATAATCTCAAAACCTTTCAGGTAAATCTCTCTTAAAGCGCGCTCTGTGATCATGACATCGTTGCTGTATCGGCTGGTTTCCTGATTGTTAGCCACGAAGTGTTTTACCGAAGTCCCTACCCCATTGGATTCAATCCCATTAACCATGGCCGCACCCATATACCCCGATAAGAGCGGATCCTCTGAATAATATTCAAAATTCCTTCCGCACAACGGATTCCGCTGGATATTGGCTCCCGGGGCCAGAAGGACATCTACGCCGTATTCCAGGGCTTCATTACCCATAGCCCGCCCTACGTTTTGTACCAAATCCACATTCCACGTGGAGGCCAATAAGGTAGCTATCGGAAAAGCGGTGGCGTAATATGTTTTATCCGACTCTGCCCGCACGGGTGTTATCCGCAGTCCGGCTGGCCCATCTGCCAGGTATACCCTTGGTATACCCAGGCGCAGTATCGGTTCAATGGTCCCTGCCGCACCTGGGATAAGAAGGTCCGGATCTTCCATAGAGACCATGGACTTTAGTCCGGAACCTTTGAGCAGATTCACTTTCTCTTCCAAACTCAGACGCGTCAGCAGGTCCTCTGCCCGATCCGCAATGGATAGCCTGGAATCCTCATAGGCCTCGAGGGAGCCGTTTCGATTCAAATCCAGGAAGGAGAATCCGTTGGCTTGGATTTCCACAATATCTGAATCCGGCCGGGACTGTTTCAGTCCAAAGCTGAACAAAGCGGAATTGATGTAAAAGCCCCCAATCAGGACCCCTATAAAAAGGACACCAAGAACAATCAGTAATATTTTCAGAACACGTTTAAGGACTTTATTCATTGCCAGATTTTTGTGCGAAGCGTAAAAATATAAAATGCTGATCGATTGTTGCGGGTCCTGAAGTTAGTTTATTGGCAGCGGGTTCCTGTAATGTCTTTCATTCTAAATAGGGTTTTACTATATAAAGATAATCAAACCCAGATATGGTTTTTGCCAGCTTCATTTTAATAATAATAGCCGTCAGCTTTGGCAATTTAGTGTATATTTACAAGGCTTTTAAGAGCATTTTTTGCGGGTGTTCCCAAGGGAGGTAATCTGAAAGCCCAATTCTAAAGAATACTAAAAAAGTAAACTGAAAATTTTAATTTATGAGAACGTTTTTGATTTTTCTAACACTAGTGGCTCTTAGTTTCCAGAGCTGTGGCACTGTTAAGGTTGTCAATACCTGGACTGCCGAAGGAGATGCTGTCGCCAACTTTAAGCAAAAGAATATTTTGGTGATCGCACGTACAAATAACAATACAGGCCGTACGGCATTTGAAACGGCTATTGCCAAACAACTCAATGCAAATGGTATCAAGGCTACGGAAAGTTTTAAGAAAATTCCAACCCTGCACACTGAAGTTGAAATGACCGAAGAGCGTATGAACAGCATCCTCAGTATGATTGAAAGTGAGGGCTTTAACGGAATTGTTATCACTACGGTAAAGGATACCGAGCAGGTCACTCAGACGAACACCTCAGGAGTTTACATGGGTGCTGGATATGGTGGGTATCCGGGATACTACGGTGGGTTTAACAGCTATTATGGAAGCCGTTACGCTTATGGACCATATTACTCTGGTTTCGGCGGCTACATGCCCACCTCAAGTACAACGAGCACCTACAACAATTATGTGTTGGAAACGGTCGGCTATAGCCTGGATGAGCCGAAAGAGAATCAACTTGTATTTGTAGTCACTTCCAAATTATCAGATCCTAGTGATGCTTACAAAACAGCCGACGAATATGTGGAAAAGATCGTCGACGCTTTTAACAAATAAGCTGCTACTTACATTAGCGGTCTGGAATTCATAAAAAAAAGCCGCCGGGATTTTCCCGGCGGCTTTTTTGATAGTGTAAAATAAAACTATATTAATCCAGCTCCCCGATTACCGGAATATTCTCCAGGATCGTTGTACGGGTTAAGGCTTGAAAATAGTTCTCAAGGTGATAGAACTGTGCGGCCGCCTTAGATCCGGAAGCCTTTTTAATCTTCTTATAATAAGAATTGATCAATTGATCACTCCCTTTTGCGAGTTTTTGAGCCTCCATGACAATATTGTCAGTTTCCACATCAGAAATACCTTCAAACTCATTGGCGTACTTTTCGAGCAGGCTGATGCGATTCTTGCCAAGTGCCTTACGTTCCACTTCATAGGAATCGTAAAGCTCCCAGAAAGCATCTTTTGAAGCTCCATCGATTTGAATAAAATCGGCTACTACTTCCTTTTTCTCACCTCCGATAATAGACTGTAAAAAGTCTATTTCCTCGGCATTTGACTGGGCCTGGCCCATTTGGAATGCGATTAAGCAAATTGAAATACTCAATACTAATTTTTTCATGTTCATGTGTTTAGCTTTAAAATTAAATTCTCCATTTTCGGGATATTCTTTTTCTGACCCCTTTTGGAGAATGCAAATTTACTAAATATTGACGTATTTTTGGCCTTTTTAGAGCTGCAGTTGTTCCATAATATACTTTTGTAAAGTCTTTGATCTCCAGGTACTTTCTTTATGAATTCTAAATTATCGGAATTCTGCCACAAATCGAGCTGTTAATAGAAGGATAGAAAAATATTTGATATGTTTAAAGTGCTTAAGTCATGAATGATAGATTTATACACAGGCGGACTTGGCCGTGGTCAGGGGACGACGGCCAGGAAAATAACTCTAAATTGAATCATCGAAAAACAACGAAATGAAGAAAACACTCAGTATTGTGGCATTGGCTGTATTTGCCCTGACGGGATTTTCGAGCCATGCCCAGGCTTTTGAAATCACTCCGACCTATGGTTATCAGTTCGGCGGCAGGCTCAATTACGGCTCTAATTATCTGAAAGTGGACAATAGCGGTATGTTCGGAATCACTGCCGGGTTTGAAGCCCGGAGGGATTACATGATTGAGGTGACCTATATGAATATGAGCACCGAGCTCCGTATCCGGGACCGGATCCTGAGCCCAAGTGAGGATTTTCTCGCGGATATGAATGTCGATTGGTTCCTGGTAGGGGGTACAAGGTATTTCACCAATGGAAATATCAAGCCTTTTTTTGGTGGACAATTAGGGCTGTCTGTTTTTTCACCCAAAAATGAAAATAGAGATATTGTCAGCCGTAGCCTGGATAGTGCCACATACTTCAGTTTTGGATTTAAAGGAGGAGTGGTCATTATGTTGACGGAATCGATTGGCCTGAATTTTCAAGGCAATATCCTCTTCCCTGTGGAATGGGGTGGAGTTTATGTGGGTGTGGGGCCCGGCGGACCCAGTACAGGGGTAAGTGCCGGAGGCACAATAGTAATGGGTGGCTTTAGCGGGGGTCTGGTGTTTCGCTTAGGTGCCTGACAGGACTCCGTTGTTATCGGTTCGACGGCCTTGGATTTCGGAAATCCAAACCTTACCGTGTAAAAGACTTTTATCCGCTCAAACTTGAGCACGGATTTTAGAGGGATCTCTGCCTTTGCTGAAATCTCAAAGGTTTAAACAGATCGCAGACTTTTGGCGATTCCAATATTGTTTTCATATATTGACCTGTATTTGCTTTGTCCTAATGAGGGCATGGCAGCATTTAATTTCTATGGAACCTCTGGTATTCAGAGCTACAGATATTGATGAAATGGCGAGTGCCTTTATGGGTTGGCAGATGGATGTCATCCAGCAGGAACGCGGTAAATTTCAGGGACGCCTCAATGGGTATTCAGCAGCAGAAGGCAAGATTAATTTTTACTCGGCAGCCATCGACAGGCGTGTTTTTGCCAACGGACACCACTTGCCGGGTAGTGTGATGTTTACCTTTATCGAATGCCCGAATGCGTGTACCTGGAACGGAGAGGAAGTCCACCCGTATAAGCTGTTCATCTCCGATGCGGAGCGTGGGCTGGATCTGGATGCCGGTAAGGGGTTCATCTCGTATTCCATAAGCATTGACAAACCTTTGTTGGAAAAGTGGTTTTGGGAGGAGGGGGTGCCTACCCCAGGTAACTGGAATTTTTGCCTGGATTTCAGGAAGGCCAGGCGGATGGAAACTGCACGAGAGTTGCACCGTATAATATCGAATGCGGTTTATAGCGGAAAATTTATTGTTTCCGAGTTGAGACTGACGCTTTTTGAAGCCCTGAACCCCTCGAGTAAGCAGCAGTTATACCGGATGTCCGTAAATTTTGTCCCGATCCATGAGACTGTCGAAATGATCCACGAAGCGGTACGCCTTGGGAAGGAAGTTAATTTGGAGCATGTACTCCAGTTTTACGGGGGGCCTATGCGGACGTTTTATTACAATTTTAAAAAGTATACGGGGTGTACGCCTCATCAGTACATAAAGAACCTGAGGTTAACCGCTGTTCATAAGATGCTGAAAATGGCAGATCCGAATACTGTTGGGGTTCGGGAGGTTGCCTATCAATTTGGTTTTCGCCATTTGGGACAATTCGCAAAAGACTATAATCTGTTATTTGGAGAAATGCCGTCGCATCGTTTGAGGCGTTCTTGTATAGAAAGCAGCCTCGTCTCTGATATGAAGCTGCTTAGTTCCCCTGCAGGACTGGAATCCTCCTGAAACTTCCATTGACATTCATCATGTTTTTCCAATTTGTTGCAGGATTTTGATAAATAAACTCCTAGATTTACGGATCTTCAAACTTTAAATTAAAAATCAGTTTATCTGGATTTCTGAATCCCCCCTTTGCAGATTTCCGGACCCTTTAATTTCATGGATCCTTTAAGTAATCAACACAATTAAAATGAAAAAACTACTATTCTTAAGTCTTTTATTAACTTTTGTTTCTGTTACTGCACAGAAAAAACCAAACATCCTGGTAATCTGGGGCGACGATATCGGGTATTGGAATATCAGCCACAATAACCACGGTATGATGGGGTATAAAACACCCAATATTGACAGGATTGCTAAAGCGGGAATTTCCTTTACCGATTACTACTCTCAACAGAGTTGTACCGCAGGGCGTGCGGCCTTCCTCGGGGGTAATGTGCCTGTTCGGACAGGGATGACTAAAGTAGGTATGCCCGGGGCACCTCAGGGGTGGCAGAAAACAGACGTAACCATTGCCGAGGTCATGAAAAGTCAGGGGTATGCTACCGGACAATTCGGTAAAAACCACCAGGGAGACCTGGACGAGCACCTGCCTACCATGCACGGTTGGGATGAATTCTTCGGAAACCTCTACCACCTGAATGCAGAGGAAGAGCCGGAAAATGAAGATTATCCTACGGATATGGTCCTGGCAAATGGCAAGAAATTTGAAGATGTATTCGGTCCGAGGGGCGTTTTACATACCTGGGCTGATGGCAAAGGCGGCCAGCGAATTGAAGATACGGGCGCCCTTACCAAAAAACGGATGGAGGGTATTGACGACGAAACAGTTGCTGCGGCAAAAGTTTTCATCAAAAAGCAGGTGGATGCCGGGGAACCTTTCTTTACCTGGTGGAACGGAACGCGGATGCATTTCCGTACACATGTACGCGAGGACCGTCGCAATGAAGGACATGACGAGTATACGGACGGGATGATCGAGCACGATATGCATGTGGGCATGCTCCTCGACTATCTCGATGAACTCGGTATTGCAGATAATACCATAGTCTTTTATTCCACGGATAACGGCCCGCATTACAATACATGGCCTGATGCCGGAACCACACCATTTCACGGTGAGAAAAACAGCAGCTGGGAAGGCGCTTACCGGTCGCCAGCCTTTATCAAATGGCCCGGAAACTTCCCTGAAGGGGAAACCCGGAACGGAATTGTTTCGCATGAGGACTGGTTGCCAACCTTTGCGGCTATTGGCGGAAATCCCAAAGTCGTGGACCAGCTGAGGAGTGGTGCCACCCTGAACGGGAAGCGCTTCAAAAATTATATTGACGGTGTCAACCAACTGGAATATCTTAAAGGTACAGTTGACGAATCTCCCCGAAAAGGCTTTATTTACGTCAATGATGCAGGGGAAATTGCTGCACTGCGCTATGGGCCCTGGAAAGCGATGTTTCAGGTACAGCGGGCGAATCAACTGGCTTTGTGGTTTGAACCTTTTGTGAAATTAAGGGGGCCTTACTTATTTCACCTTAAAAGGGATCCTTTCGAAAAAGCCCTTGAAGGTTCCAACACGTATTGGGACTGGTATATCGACAGGGTTTATGCCCTGGGAGGTATGCAGTATTACGCCATGCAATTCCTTTCTACGTTCAAGGAGTATCCACCCAGCCAGGTGCCGGGAGACTGGAGTCTCACCACACTTGAGGAACAGATCAAAGGGATGATCCCCACAAGCAAGTAGGATGTATTACAGAATAAAAAGCCGCCTTTATGGCGGTTTTTTTTTGCTCCTAAGCGATATTTTTCAACCCGGAGGGGAAATTAGGGGTTTGATTTTCCAATCACTGGAATGAATTTGACCTATTTTAAGTATTTTTCTATTTGAATTAAAGTATTTAATTATGAAAGTTATCCAAAACACATTTTTACTATTCCTCTTCCTTGGGCTGATATGGAGCTGCCGGGATCAGGACGCAAATATCGCAGCTCCTGAATACGAAGTCGCCGTGCTGGTTGAGGATCCGCTGCCTTCCTGGAATGAAGGCCCTGCCAAACAGGCTATTGTGGCCTTTGTGGAAGGGGTGACCACCGAAGGCAGCCCCTCATTTGTGCCTGAGGCCGATCGTATTGCCACTTTTGACAACGATGGAAACCTCTGGTCGGAACAACCCTATTACTTCCAACTGCAATTCGCAATAGATCGGGTAAAGGCGATGGCCCCCGACCATCCGGAGTGGAAGAGCAAGCAGCCTTTTAAAGCGCTCCTCGAAGGGGATATGGAGGCCCTCATGGCCGAAGGGGAAGCCGGGTTGATCAAACTGGTCATGGCCTCCCATTCCGGGATGACTTCCGAGGAATTCGAAGCAGCAGTCAACAACTGGCTTAAAACAGCCCGTCACCCGAGATTTAACCAGCCCTACAATAGCCTGGTATACCAGCCCATGCTCGAATTGCTCGATTACCTTAGGGCTAACGGGTTTACCACCTTTATCGTTTCCGGCGGGGGCATTGATTTTATGAGGCCTTGGACAGAAGGCGTATATGGCATCCCGCCACATCAGGTAGTCGGAAGCAGCATTAAGACCGAATTTGATTACAATGACGGCAATCCGGTGATCCGAAAGTTACCGGAGCTGGACTTTATCGATGACAAAGCCGGCAAGCCGGTGGGCATCCATAAGTATATCGGGAAGAAACCCATTTTCGCCTCAGGAAATTCGGACGGGGACCTGCAGATGATGCAGTATACAGCTTCCAACCCCAAAGGCGCCTTTATGCTGTACCTTCATCATACGGATTCGGAACGCGAATGGGCCTACGACCGGGACTCCCATATCGGTGGGCTGGACAAGGGCCTGGATGAAGCACAAAAGAACGGCTGGACCGTTATAGATATGGCAAAGGACTGGAAGGTGATTTACCCCTTCGAGCTTTAATGGATTAGGCGGCTCGTCTTAGGGTTCGGGGAGGGATCCACTTGCGAATTACTTTTTCTGTTGGTTGATATACTTGCCCACGACTATTCCTGTAATGATTACGATGTAAAATTGGCCCGAAAGGCCCACCAGAATTGTGGCCTTCTGGGCTATTTGCGTATTGGGGAGGATATCTCCGTATCCTATGCTCATTAGGGTGATATAAGCCATGTATAACAGACTCTGGTTTTGAGTCGTCGGATTCGTAGCATCCAGGCCTGAGAAAGATCCGGGGTCAGCCATTTCTATTCCCAGAAACATAAAAAAGGAGATAACGCCAAGAGCGATATATCCGCCCATGACCCCAAAGATCACATTCCGCGTCACTTCCTGGGTATGCCATACCTCGCGTATGATGGCTAAGGTCACTACCAAATAGTATATGGCGATTAGGGCGAATAGAATGACTTGCAGATTAGTATAGTCCTCCAGGCCAAATATAAAATCCACTAATTCAAAGACAAGGGTACTTACAAAGAGGACTGTAAGAAAGCGTCGCCATTGCTCTAGGCGGTAAATAATTGCAAAACCCGCGCTGAGATTCAGGATTAGGAAAACCGGTTCCAGGAGGCTTTCAAAAAGCCTGTGCGGAAAGAACAAACTCCCAAATACCAAAAGGCAAAAGGAGATCAGGAAGGCTTCAAAACGGTATTTTTGGAAAAAGTTCACTTCTGCAATTCTATTGGTGGTCAAAAGATACAGGAAAAAATCAATTAGAGACTTCAGAGGTCGCCACGTAAGGATCAGAACTCAAAATTCGTGATAAAGTTTATCTGGTGCAGGTTGGCCCGATTAAAGACAACCTCGGGCTCTGAATTGTTAAGGTTATCCCGGTATACGTAAAGGAATTCAAAGTGCATGCCTTCGAAAAAGCCTTTTAAGGCATAATGCAATCTGAGATTAAATTGCTGGTAGGCATCCAGGTTGTATTTGTTAAATGCAAAGGCATCTACTTCCGGACCAAAAGCCCGCGTGTAGTCAAAACCGGCCGAAAAATGGTCAATACCAAGAGTATGATCCCCACTAAGGGTGAGCACGCCGGTATCTCCAAAGCCATCCAGACGGGATCTTGAAATCGAGGTGTAGAAGTTGTCTCTCCCAAGTTCTCTGGGGAAAAGAAAACGACCGGTAGCCAGCGCCTGGGTGTAGGCTAGCCTCAATTCCCAATCTGGATTTCTATACCTTATCTGCCCACTGATCACCTGCCCGCGTTCCTCTGGTTGCACAAACCGCTGTTCATAATCCAACGTGCTTTGAAAGCTATCAGGGAGCTGAAGTACATATTGCACCCCCAGGTTCCATCGCTCCTTTTCATATTCCAGCCCGACCCACCCGGAGTAGGAAATATGATGGAGATACCATTGATACACCTTGAGGCTGAAGTTTGAAATACGGGTTTGATATTCGAGCATGGCCATTCCTTCGGACTCCAGATGCTCGTGATATTCGGCTTCTGTGCCATCGGGTTGAAAACCTTGATTAAACAAACCGATTCCTTCTTTAAAGTCAAACCATTCCACGGTACTCCGGGGAGAAATCCGATTGATCCAAGCCAGATTGAAGCGGTGTTTTTCGAGCAGGTCGTAATGCAACCATAACCCATTGAAGGCAAAAGGTTTCATTCTGCCATCCGACCGGTTCTTCAATGGGGAGTCTTCAATGGCCAATCTACCGTAGGTGGCATATCCGTGCTTGAAATTGTATCTGACATAAAGCTCTTCCAGACGGTCCAGGTCATTAAAATTGTCGGTATCCAGGACGTCAAAGAGTTGATGTTCGAACTCTGCAATTCCCCCGGTAATCGGATCTTCTTTATTGAGGTCGTTGGAGAATAATTTATAGGTAAAAATTCCGGTAGCACCGAATTCGAATCCAAAAATCCTGTGGGATTTAAATCGCATGGCACCTCCGATGGCATTGGCGTAATAGTCTGTGAGCGCCCCCTGATTGATCGTATTCATAAAGTAATTCCGCACATGGCCTGAAATGGTCCCCAGGCCAAAAACGTCCTTAAGGGCTTCAATCGGCCGCTCCGGGTTATGGGACTCGGCCTCAAGCATATTGAGAGAATCCGAAGCGACAGGTGTCTCGTGTTGGGCTTGTGTAAGGGTAAGTCCTGAAAAAAACAACAACCAACCCCAAAAAAGGGTGTATGATTTCCTTTTTAAGTGCATCGACCTGAATTTCAGGTCTAAGTTCCGAAGTTTTCAGAGGTCAGAAAGTGATAAAAGTCACATAAGACGACCTATGTGATTCTTTTATGGAGTCTTCCAATAAGCTTTTCCACTGTCAGGCCCTGACCGATAATAGAGAAGATGACTACGACATAGGTCATTACCAGAAAAAGATCCCGGAACATAGCTTCTGTAAGGCTCAGGGCCAGAGCTATGGAAATGGCGCCTCTGAGCCCGCCCCAAGTCATTATTATATTGGTGTTGGGAGAGAACTCCAGGGGTTTTTCGAAGATTTTAATGGGTAGTAAAAGGGATAGATATCTGCAAATTAGCGTAATGGGTATCATGATGATACCGGCAATAATGTATGGGTTCTCAAAGTCGAGTACTAGGATTTCCATACCGATAAGCACGAAGAGGATAGTGTTGAGGAGTATATCTACCAGTTCCCAGAATTTATCTACATAAGTTTCCACTGTAGCGGACATGGCCGCTGACCTGGCTTCCGTGCCCCCTACCACCAGCCCTGCTGTGACCATTGCGAGAGGGCCGGAAACATGCAGGTATTGGGCCAATACAATCCCTCCCATAACAGCAGCAAGGGAAATGATCACCTCTATGGCATAGTCGTCTATACTGCGCATCATCCGAAAAGTGATAAACCCTAAAATCAGGCCAAGCACAACGCCACCGAGGACCTCAACGACAAACAGTTTTCCAATTTCGACCATGGAAAATGCTTCCGTTCCATCGGCGATTCCAAAAATCGTCAGAAAAATAACAACCCCCACGCCGTCATTAAAAAGGGATTCGCCCACAATTTTAATTTCGAGGTTTTTGGGGGCTCCTACTTTTTTGAGTATACCCAAAACGGCAATCGGATCGGTAGGGGAGATGAGAGCCCCGAAAAGAAGACAATAAATAAAGGGGACTTCCATGCCCAGAGCAGGGAGTAGTAAATAGGTGGCTGCACCCACGAGAAATGTGGAAACCAAAACCCCGAAAGTGGCAAAAAAAACGACCGGCCAACGGTGCTTTTTAAGTTTGTCCAGGTCGGTGTGCAGGGCGCCGGCAAAGAGTAAAAAGCCGAGCATCAAATCCAAAAGAACTGTCTTAAAATCGATATGGGTGATAATATATTTTTCAGCCTCCAAAAGGGAATTGTCGAAGGAACTCAGGCCGAAGGCCGCCAGGGTAAATAAAATACTAATGACCGTAAGCCCGATGGTGTTCGGCAGTTTAAAAAAACGGACGTTCAAATAGCCGAATAATGCCGAAAGCAGGACCAGAACAGACGCGATAAGAAAATAATCCATATTCTCAGTGAGGTTACTTTTAAAGGAATCAAAAGAATTAACTCTTCTGCCATTTCAAATATAGGCATCCCACTCGAAACAGATTTCTTTTTTTAACCTCCTGAATTTATGGAGTACTCTAACTTAAAACAAGGTGTAAAAAGGCAAGGTGTATCTCATTTTTCACCCACTCCTAGGCGTTATCCCCCGTAAATTACAGGCTCAGGAATTTCATACCTTTCTTCCCCTATCGTAATAATATAGAGATCACTTTCTTTAGAGGCCCGGAAGGAAGGGTTGTTGTTCCCTTGATTCCTGTCGTACCCTACGGCTCTTCCATTTTGAAAGTAAATTATCCGTTGCTTTCCATTCCCACTTTTGACGTAGACATCGGCATCCCCGTTACCCCGGCGTATCACTCCGAAATCACAGTTTGAGGTTGGCCTGCCCCGTCCGAGCTTGCAGGGCACCTGACCCCGGGCATCATAGGTAACATTGTTGGAATGTTGTGACCGGTTATTATACCCCTGTGAATTCCGGGTCTTAATACTGTGGTTGCTGCCGGAACGGTGTACCCTGAGGCTGGAAATGGCATCATTATATTTGTCCTCGAGGCAACGAACATCACGCGTGTAGGTCTCGCTGGACCCTTCAAAGTTGTTAGATTTATATACAGTCACTGACCATCCGCTGGGTACATGGATCGAAGAGATGCGGTCATTGCCGATCTTGATGTCCCGGTCCCGGTAATCCCCTTCCCTTAGTACTTGTTTATCTCCTTCGAGGTTGCAACCGCTGTAAATAGTAACTCCGCTGCTACTTTTGGACTGGAACACCCGGATACTGGAAATGGCATCGTTAAACTTTTCCGGAAGGCAACTCACGTCACTCGTGTAGGTTTCATGTGACCCATCAAAATGGTTGGATTTGTAAACGGTGACGGACCATCCTTCAGGTACGCGTATGGAGGAAATGCGATCGTTGCCAATGGAGAGGTCCTTGTCGTCGTATTCTCCTTCGTACATTCGTTGTCGGTCCCCTTTAAAATCACAACCGCTGTACACGGAAACGTGGTCCTGGGCGCCCAGGATTAAAACCCCGAAAAGGGTCAGGAAAAGGGTGTTTAGTATGGATTTTTTCATAAGGCACATGAATTTTTATTAAATTATAGGGTAGGTAAATTAAGGAAATCGGCTCAATCGACAAAATGGATTTTTAGGCCATAGGGCCAAACCACTTAGTAGCTCGAAGTGGAGCATTAAAAAAGGGCACCTGAACGTCAGGTGCCCTTTGGTCTTAGGGTCCGGAAAACCCGCTCTGATGCTAAGATACCGGTTCGAGGTCTTTTTTGGCCAGATACCAGTCTACTTTTTCAAGGCTGTCGTCAGCCAGTCGCGCGTTGAGCTCATCCAGGGATTTGGGCGGGGGAACGATTACTTTATTCCCTTTTTTCCAGTCCAGGGGCATGGCCACTTTATACTTATCGGCAATTTGGAGGGCTTCAAGAGCTCTTAGGATTTCGTCCATGTTTCGCCCCACGTTGAGCGGGTAATACATGATCAGGCGTATTTTCTTATCCGGGTCGATAAAGAAAACAGCCCGAACGGCAGCTGTTTCACTCTCGTTGGGTTGCAGCATCCCGTATAATTTGGCCACCTTCATATCCAAATCTGCAATAATGGGGAAGTCGAAGTATACCCCGGTGTTTTCGCGAACATTCTGAACCCAACCCAGGTGGGCGTGGACACTGTCGATGCTCAGGCCCATCAACTCCGTATTCAGGGCTTCAAATTCCGGTTTTCGGGTGGCAAACCCACTCATTTCCGTGGTGCATACCGGTGTAAAATCTGCGGGGTGGGAAAATAACACCACCCATTTGTCTTTGGCAAATTCGGAGAATTTAATTTTCCCTTTGGTTGTAAGGGCTTCAAAATCCGGGGCGATGTCCCCGATTCTGGGCATTGTATTTGTCATTTGAGGAGTTTCCATAGTCGTTGTGTTTTTGGATTTTCTTTCACTTTGATAAAAGTAAGATATGGAAACCTCCAACTCAGTAACCCATGTTACATGAACCCTGAATTGAGGTAGAATCATTTAAAATAACGGGGTTGGATATCCCGCTTAAGGATTCCCCCAGGATATGTATATTAGGGGTCCAATAACAGAACTATGGAATTTGAGTGGAAAGGGGTCATGCCTGCCCTGACGACAAAATTTGATGAGAACGATAATCTGGACCTAGACCTATTTGAAAAAAATGTTAGGGCACAACTCGATGCCGGGGTAAGCGGGCTCATTCTCGGGGGTACTCTGGGTGAGGCCAGCACCCTGGAACCTGATGAATTGAAGGCACTTACACAGAAAGCACTCGAAATTGCGAATGGTTCAATCCCCGTGATTTTAAACGTCGCTGAAGGCAGTACCAGGCGGGCCGTCAAGGCCGTAACAACTGCAGAAGCCTCCGGAGCGAAAGGCCTGATGCTCTTGCCCCCAATGCGTTATAAGCCCACAGGCAAAGAGACAGAAGCCTATATTCGGGAAATTGCCGGGAGCACCCACCTGCCGATTATGGTGTATAATAACCCGGTGGATTACGGGACTGAAGTTACCCTGGACATGTTTGAATCCCTGATGAAAGACTGCCCGAATATTCAGGCCGTGAAGGAATCGACCCGGGATGTATCTAACGTAACCCGTATAAAAAATGCCTTTGGAGATCGATTGAAAATCCTGTGTGGGGTGGATACCCTGGCCCTGGAAAGCCTGGCAATGGGCGCCGATGGTTGGGTCGCGGGTCTCGTTTGCGCATTCCCCCGGGAAACGGTGGCCATTTATGCCCTGGCTAAAGCGGGCCAAATGGACACAGCCCTGGAAGTCTATCGTTGGTTTTTACCTTTGCTCGAACTCGATATCAATCCGCAGTTGGTCCAGAATATCAAGCTGGCCGAAAAGATGGTCGGTCTGGGTTCAGAAGCCGTTCGAAGGCCGCGCCTGCCACTCTTCGGAACCGAACGCCAACGGGTCATCAGTGTCATAGAAAGGGCATTAAAAAGCCGACCCGTGCTTCCGGAATATTTGAAATTGATATAGCACCGGTGCCTGATTCCGCCAGAATTGCAATCGATGGTAGATGGGGGGTTCTGGCACTTAAATAAACATACTCATTAAACTGGGTTCCCCGCCCGCCCTTTACTAAAGATACCTTTCTAACATGCAATACCCAATCACCGGTCACCAACTGCTCGGCTTCTCCGAATCTTCCTTAGGTAAGAACACCTTCGAAACCTTTAATCCCCAGACCGGTGCCCCAACCCCCTGGAAGTTTTGCGAAGCCACCGATAGTGAAGTCCATATGGCTATGGAACTGGCTACGCGTGCATTTACAACGTATAGAGATATGCCGGGGATACGCCGGGCAGAATTTCTGAGAGCTATTGCGGCCGAGCTTGAACAGCAGCAGCAGGACCTGGTATCCGTTTATATGCAGGAATCCGGATTGCCGGAAGGCCGGGCCCGGGGGGAACTCGGACGCACGACCGGCCAGCTCAGAGCCTTCGCGGCAGTGGCAGAATCCGCTTCCTGGATGGACGTACGGATCGATACGGCCCAACCCGACCGAACCCCCTTGCCCAAACCCGATATTCGCAAATGCATGAGACCCCTAGGTCCTGTTGTGGTTTTCGGGGCGAGTAATTTTCCTTTTGCTTTTTCCACGGCCGGGGGAGATACGGCTTCTGCCCTGGCGGTAGGCTGCCCGGTAGTGGTCAAGGGCCATCCCATGCATGCCGGGACATCGGAGGCGGTGGGTCGATGTATTCAGTTAGCCGCTCGTAAAACCGCAATGCCTGAAGGGGTTTTTTCGCAACTGCAGGGAAGTGGTACGGTCCTGGGGGGGGCATTGGTCCGACACCCGGCCACAAAAGCTGTCGGATTTACGGGGAGCAAAGCCGGAGGTTTGGCACTTGCCCGATTGGGAGCCGAAAGGGGGGAGCCTATTCCCGTATTTGCTGAAATGGGGAGTATTAATCCCGTAGTGGTGCTGCCATCAGCTACTGATCCTAGTCAGGGATGGGCAAAGGCCTATGCCCAGTCAGTTACCCTGGGAGCCGGACAGTTCTGTACGAATCCCGGATTGGTCCTTGGCATCAAAGGGCCAGGATGGAATACATTTTCCGCAGCACTGGCGGCAGAAGTCGATGCGATGGGAAGTGCATGTATGCTGCATCCAAAAATAGCGGCGCAGTATCAGGTTTTAAGGTCGGACTTCTTTGCGCAGCCCGGTGTTACCCAGATGACCTCCATAAGTTCAGATGGGGATGATACACAGGCCATAGGGGCCGTCGCATTGGTAAGCGCGGCTGCATTCCGAAAGAATGCCGGCCTAAAAAGGGAGGTATTCGGGCCGTTTACCCTTTTGGTGACTTGTGAGGATCAGGAAGACCTTGTGCGCACTTTAAACACGGTGGAAGGGCAGTTAACAGCCTCACTTTTAGGAAATGAAGCCGAACTTGAATCGGCTGCAACCCTTATTTCCCTTTTAGGCGATAAAGCGGGCAGACTACTGGTTAACGGAGTGCCCACAGGGGTAGAGGTATGCCCGAGTATGCATCATGGAGGTCCTTTTCCGGCCACCACGGATGCCCGGTTTACCTCCGTAGGTACGGATGCGGTAAAGCGCTGGATCCGACCCCTTTCCTATCAGAATCTTCCCGCGGGAGTGCTCCCACCGGCCCTGAAGAATGACAATCCCCTGGGGATTCTGAGAATGGTCAATGGCCAAATGACAACTGATCCGATTTGATTCCCCGTCCATGAAAACAAGACATGTTTTTAAATGCATCGATGGCCACACCGCCGGAAATCCGGTACGCCTGATTGCTGAAGGCGGTCCGGAACTGGAAGGCAATTCCATGAAAGAACGCCGCCAGCATTTTCTCAGGGATTTCGACTGGATCCGCAAAGGACTGATGTTTGAACCCCGGGGACACGATCAGATGAGCGGCAGCATCCTCTATCCACCATCAGATCCCGATAATGACCTTGGAATCCTGTTTATTGAAACCAGCGGATGCCTTCCTATGTGCGGACATGGCACCATTGGCACAATTACCATAGGTATTGAAGAGGGGTTAATACACCCACGAATTCCGGGAGCGGTCCGCCTGGAAACCCCAGCCGGGCTGGTGCGAATCAAGTACGGACAAAAAGGGAAAAAGGTGACATGGGTAGCCCTTGCCAATGTCCCCTCATTTCTCGCCGCCCGGGATCTGGAGGTAGACAGCCCTTTGGGAAAGCTGCAATTTGATGTGGGATACGGTGGGAATTATTACGCCATTATCGATTCTCAGGCTAATTTCAGGGATTTAGCGGATTACAGTGCCTCGGAGCTCATTGCAATTTCTCAGGTTCTCAGACCCGCAATCAATGCCAAATACCCGGATCAGTTTATTCATCCGAAGGACTCGAATATTCGGGATGTCAGTCATATTTTATGGACAGGGCTCCCGCTTTCTGAAACAGCAACTTCCCGCAATGCAGTTTTTTATGGGGATAAGGCTATTGATCGATCGCCTTGCGGTACGGGAACCTCTGCCCGAATGGCCCAATGGGTGGCTCGTGAACGCCTGAAGGTCGGAGCTGTATTTAATCATGAAAGCTATATCGGATCTGCCTTTGAAGGTCGGGTCCTGGAGAAGACGACTATTGGTGATTTTGAAGGGATTATTCCCGAAGTAAAAGGTTCCGCCTGGGTTCATGGGTACAATACGCTAATCATCGATCAGGATCATCCCTATCCCGAAGGTTTTCAGGTGGTCTGAACAATAAAAGATAGCGCCAAAACCGGAATGATCCGGGTCATTTCCAATTCCTCTTTTTTTAAGGAATTTAGATCCCTGTACCCGCTTCGGACGACGAGTGCTTAGATGCGGGCAACTTCAAAACTTTTGATAACTTTCCCTGTAAGGAAGTGCGTGAAAATCCTACTTTTACAGCGGTGAATCTAATATTAAGGACATGTCAGAAAAGATTGAACGATTTGAAACACTGATTTTAGGCTCAGGCCCGGCCGGTTATACCGCAGCAATTTACGCTGCCCGTGCAGATTTAAAACCCGTCATGTACACGGGTATGGAGCCCGGCGGACAACTGACCACGACTACGGAGGTGGATAATTTCCCCGGATATCCGCAGGGAATAGACGGGCCAACCATGATGGTGGAATTGCAGCAACAGGCAGAGCGCTTTGGAACTGAAGTACGCATTGGGATGGCTACGTCAGTTGACTTTAGTGATGAGCCCGGAGGGATTCATAAGGTGACTATCGACGACACAAAAGTGGTCGAAGCACACACCGTAATTATAGCCACAGGAGCGTCTGCAAAATATTTGGGAATTCCCAGTGAGCAGCGCCTCAGGGGTGGAGGTGTTTCCGCCTGCGCAGTGTGCGACGGATTTTTCTACAAAGGTCAGGATGTCGCCATAGTAGGAGGGGGGGACACCGCCGCTGAAGAGGCTTCTTATCTGGCCAAGATTTGCAATAAAGTCACCATGCTGGTAAGAAAAGATGCGATGCGGGCCTCGAAAGCGATGCAGCACCGTGTGGAGAGCCTTTCCAACATCGATATTCGCTACAATACTGAGGTTGATGAGATTTTAGGAGACCAGGTAGTGGAAGGCCTGAGAATGGTCAATAATCAGACGGGGGAAAAGGAGGAAATTCCGATCACCGGATTTTTTGTGGCCATCGGGCATAAACCCAATACTGATATCTTTAAAGGCCAACTGGATATGGATGCTACCGGGTATGTCATCACCTTGGGAAAATCGACCAAAACAAACAAGCCTGGTGTTTTTGCCAGTGGCGATGTACAGGATAAGGAATACCGGCAAGCAGTAACAGCCGCAGGTACCGGATGTATGGCCGCCCTGGATGCGGAGCGCTATATGGCGTCTGTGGAGAGTGCAGAAACTGTTTCCTGAACCCCGGACAACCCTATTTGACTCTTTTATAGTTTTCTGAGAACGTACGGTGCCCTTCTTCGTCCAGGGTGATCTGGCTATAGGTATTTCCGTCTACTTTCAGTTCAAAGGAGAATTGACGAATGGTGTCGAGTGCTTCCATCATGTAATGATCTCCGTATTCGATAACCTCGATTAATTCGTCTGATGTGATTCGATAGCTCCCGTATCCAAACCTTCCTATGGTGTCGTTGGGGTCGGTTCGGGACCACATGACCCGCCCGTTATAATACATTTTTACCTGGCGATAGCCCTGGGCAAGTTGCACGGTATCCTGAATATTTTCCTCGGCATAATTGTAAAAACTTTGGAGTTCCCAGGTGCCCTCCAGAGAATGCATGGCGGCGGAGGTTGGCGGACGTACGGCCGTTGTACTTATGATAATCACGGCTAAGACTAAAAATCCTAATATCTTTTTCATCTTTAAAATTTTAAATCGAAATATCCTCAAAAATATACGATAATAAATAGTTAAATACGAAATAAATTAAGATAAAAATGACGAATCTTTCAGCAGATTTAGGGATTCCATTGAAAAGATAGAAATACCTTAAAACCTTTCTAAAGTCTTTGCGAGTAGTTCTAAGTGCTTTTTCTGGTGGGCGGCTGAAATCACAATTCGTTTGGGCGAGGAAGTACCAGCCTCTGCTGCATATTCAAAATCCGTAATCAAAACCCGATGCTCCCTGAGATATTGGGCGAGTTTCGGATTGGTAAAGTAAAACACCGGATATAGCAGATTCGATTTCAGAAGTTGAAGATGGCCTGTAAGCTCGAAGAAGTAAGCCGTGTTTTCTAATAAGCGCAAGTGCTGTTGCGCGTACCAGCCTTCGCTCAGACCCAAGCCTAAAGTCGCCAATCCTGCAGGGGGTGCCGGGCTGGCTCCTGCGAAAAAAGGGGTTTCCCTGAGTTGATCCAGAACGCGGACAGGGCCTGCCACCATACCCGCGGTAACTCCCAGGGCCTTTCCCAGGGAACTACACAGGAGCAATTCTTTAAATCCCATTACCTGGAGTGCTTGCCATGAGCCACTTCCGTCGGAACCACAAACACCAATACCATGCGAATCGTCTGCCACCAGAATACACTCTTTTGGCAGGGATTTTAAAAGTTCCCAAACCGGACCCGGTCTTTCTTCTCCCCCCACAGTATCTGTAAAAACGACAGGGATCCTATTTTTTTGTAATACCTTCCGGACCTCACCGTACAACCCACTCCAGTTTGAGGTCCGATGGCCTCCGGGCGGAAGCAGGGCCTCATGGCAGTTAGGACTGAAGAAGCAGGGATGGCCCAGGTGTGCAAAATATTCTACGAGGAGCCGAGCGGCCATAAAACCCGAAGAGAGGGTCAGGCACCCCTCGCTTCCCACCCATTTGGCTAAAGCGGATTCCGTCTTTTCGTACACGGATAAGACCAGATTTCCGGCTCTTGAGGCGCCCCAATGGGGACCGATTTCCAAGGTAAATCCAGCGAGTATTTTCCGAAACCTCGGATCGGTTTGCATCCCCAGATAGCTGGTTCCTCCAAAATAGAGATACGTGGTGTCTCCGATATGGAGCTCAGGACCCGGAATACCCTCGACATATAATTTCATGGGAGCAGGCTTACCCCTGAACCCGCAAGGGCAGGAAGAATGATTCTGCCTCCTTCTTCCAGGCGAACGCCCGTGGCAATATCCGACTTCAAAAGCATGGCCCCATCCATATCCACATAGTCGAGTTGTGGTAAGAGCTGCGCAATGGCAGAGATTCCCACCGTGGACTCGGTCATACATCCAACCATAACTTTTAGTCCCAGTTCCCGTGCATTTTGGATCATTTGACGCGCCGGTGTCAGCCCACCGCATTTGGTGAGTTTAATATTGATGCCGCTAAAGTGAAGTGCGCAGGCACTTACATCGGAGGCCGTAAGACAACTCTCATCTGCCATGACCGGGAGCACACATCGGTGCGCCACCCGCTCCATACCTACCCAATCATCCGCCGGGAGAGGTTGCTCGATGAACTCAACGCCCAATTCCTTTAGTGCCAGGGCATTTTCAATGGTTTCACGAGCCTTCCAGGCACAATTGGCGTCTACCCGAAAGATGGCATCTGTGTGCTTTCTGAGTTCCGTGACTATGGCGACGTCCCGGTCGGTTCCGAGTTTTATTTTGTAGACCGGCCATGGAATTTCCTTCATTTTAGCGACCATTACCTCTATGGTGTCCAGGCCTATGGTGTAATTGGTTACCGGGTATTTTTCCATTGTGGTTCCCCAGAGCTGATACAGCGGTTTTCCTTCCAGTTTTCCAAAAAGATCCCAGGCTGCCATATCCAGAGCACAACAGGCAAAACTAGAGAGATGTGCTTCCCGGAGCAGATGGTAAAGGGCCTGGGGATCTGTAGGGGAGGCATTTTCAATAAGCACCCGCGCCCGTTCAATTTCATTGACCAGATCCGGAATGCGAACCTTGTAATAGGTATTTGCCGTGGCCTCACCATACCCGGTTTCTCCCTCATGACTCAAAGCAACGATAAGGGTTTCCTGCTGATCGTGCCGCTCTCTGGAAATACCGAAACTGTGGGCGAGGGTAAGGGTGTAAGGATGTAGTGCTAATTTCAAAGGAAACGTTTTTTGTGAGTCTCTAAAATAATCAAAACTGTGAATAGAAAGACCAAAAAAACCCCGGCTGTTATAGCCGGGGTTTTTTTAAACCTGAAATTTTGGTACAGACGCGTATTAGTTCTTGTAGACGCTGCCCGAGGCTGATTTTCGCGTGTCGACCTTCGGATTTCCGCTATAGCCAATATCGGCACCACTGCTCGCATCTGCAGTGAGCTCTTCCGAAACATTTATCCGTATATCTGCCCCGCTGCTGGCGTTGGCGCGGCAAATTTTCGCCTCGAGCTCGACAGCCTTGATATCTGAACCGCTACTGGCATCTGCATACAATAGATTGGCACGTCCGCCCAGACGGATGTCTGCACCGGAACTACTCTTCGCGTCGATTTGATCTGCCACTACTTCAACTTTAAGACCAGCCCCACTGCTGGAATCCAGACTTATTTTATCCGATTCAATCAGGCCCTCCCCAATCAGGTCGGCCCCGCTATTGGCTTCCAGTGCAGTAACTTCGGGCATACTGATGTAGATTTTTTTCGTGGCCCTTCCGATGTTCTCAATGGCGTGGACTTTCAGTTTTCCATCCTGAATATCTGTGCCGATTAAATCGATTACATTTTCGTCGGCTTCAATTCGGATTTTAAAATCTGCACCCTGGGTGACATAGACGTCCAGGCCTTCAGAAGCGGAAACCGCGGTGAAGGGATCGGTGATGTCCCGGCTTTCCTCTACGACGTCCCCGTTACCGGTTACACCGCTGCCGAAGTTGACATTCATACAGGAGGAAGTGAGCAGGGCGAGGATAATTGCAATTGTAAGTCTTGCTAGTGTTGTCATGATGTTCGTTTTTTGATGTTTGCAGGACACTGGGTCCTGATAATTTTAAGGCTCTGAGTTCTTCTAAATTGATTTAATACTGTAAAAGTCGGGGCCGCAGTGCAAAGACCACAGAAATACATACTGAAATGTTGTATTTCCAAACTGAATTGTACAATTAATCATTTTCCCTTGCTTTTACCTCAATTCCATTCTCGTCGATTTTCATCTTAAAGGTATCACTGGAATCCTGCACATCTATATCGATCCCGTTCTCATCGATAATGATGTGTCCTTTCCCATCTGAATCTTCGTAATCGGATTCCTCTATACAATTCAGGCAATCGAGTATTCCATCAGCACCCATAACCCATGTGTAGTTGACAATGCGCTTGCGATACATATCCCTGTCGGTTCGCGTGCGGCGACCCATGTAATCCGCTGAGTTTGAATTAAAGTTCAGGACGGTGCCTTCAGGGACAAACAGCGTCAGCCGGATTTCCTGATCCCGGATTTTATTCTTTACCGCTGTGGTAAAATGGTCGTCCAGGGTCAGGGTATTTTCGGAAAATGAATAATTGTAATCGATCTGCCCGGCGCGGTCCCTGGCGTTCTGGTAGGAACTGCCATCTGCATCCTTGCGAACCCTCAGGCTGAGGACGGTATCTTCAGCCTGTTGTATATCCATAAGCAGGTCGTTGGAGTAGAGCAGGGCGTTGTCGGCCTCGTCATAACGGATTTCAACCCCCCCCATGGTAGCTGTGGAGAGTTCATTATAGTCTGAAACCTGAAACTTAACCCGCAGCGTATCCGGTGCCTGAGTTAACGTCAGGGTATCGAGCTCACTGACACTGCCTGTATAGGCATGGGCCGAAGCTTGTTTGATACCCAGTACCGCGAGGGCAATCAGGGAGATCAGCCAGAGGCCCAGCAGGGAGAATTTGGCAATATTTCCGATAGACTTCAGGTTGTTGACCAAAATGCGCAACCCCAGATATAGCAAAAAGAAAAACGGGATGCCCAGGGCAAAGAACATCAGCAGGGAGACAACCCAGACCGGAGCCTCGGTGGAATTAACCATACTGAGAAAATCCACTCCCGGAATGTGCACTGCATCGATAATTCCCACCGTAAAGAGTCCGATAAAAAGTCCGATAAGGGTGGCAGCACCAATAATAATCAGGAGGATTCCGATAAATTTTCCGAAGACCTTAAAGAAAAACAAGATGATGTCTCCCAGGGTATCAAAAAAGGATTTACCTGTCCTTTTTACCTGATTTCCCACCTTGTCGTAATCGACGCTCCGGACTTTGTCAGCCACCCCGTCAAAACCCTCCTTTACCTTTTTTTCGATATTACTGATGTTGACCGGTTCCCCGGTCATATCCAACTTCTGGGCTGTAGTCACCGCTTCCGGAACCAGGATCCAAAGAATGATATAGGCAATCAGGCCAAAACCTCCCGCAAAAATCGCCAGGAACAGGAAGATCAGTCGTATCCATAAGGCATCCAACCCGATATAGTATTCCAGGCCGGCGCATACCCCACCAATGTATTTCCGGTCCATGTCCCTGTAGAGTTTTTTAACCCTGGACGAGCCGGTGGGTCGGGCTCCGGAAGGAGTATCTTCGAAAATTTCTTCATCGATATGATAGTCCTCGGGCTGGCCCATAATAGTGATGACTTCATCCACTTCTTTTGCCGTGATGACCTGCCGCTCATTTTCCATTTTTTCATAGAAAAGTTCAGCGATACGGGCTTCGATATCGGCAATGATCTCGTCGCTTCCGGTGGTACCGGCGAAGGAGCGTTTTATGGCCTCCAGATAGCGTTGCAGCTTTTGATATGCATTTTCATCGATGTGAAAAAGCATGTTCGCCAAATTTATATTTACAGTCTTGTTCATCTTACTTCTTTTTATCGTTGGTTACCACATTAACCGCCGTACGGAGTTCGTCCCAGGTGGTATTGAGTTCTTTCAGAAATAACTTGCCGGTCTCGGTGAGGCCGTAGTATTTTCTGGGCGGACCGGAGCTGGATTCTTCCCAGCGGTAGCTCAGTAACCCGGCATTTTTCAGACGGGTCAGTAAAGGGTAAATCGTACCCTCCACTACGAGCATTTTTGCGTCCTTCAGGGTGCTTAGGATTTCAGAGGCATACTTGTCCTCTTCCCGGAGGATGGACAAGATGCAGTACTCCAGTACCCCCTTGCGCATTTGTGCTTTTGTATTCTCTACGTTCATAATTTGTCGCTTCTTGGACCTCTTGCTTTAAGGAGCAGAGATCGGGGTTAACTGTTCGTTTTTTGAGATTTCATAATAGATGTTGGCTTGATTGATGATTGATTGATGATTGATTGATTGATGATTGATTTTTGATTGATAAATAAACTGCGTTGCTTTTTTTTAGTGTAAACTGATGATCCGGTGCATTTTCCAGTTCCCTTCTGTGTTTTTCCAAACCGAAATAAACCGGCTGGGATTAGACGGGGCATCGGGCTCCTGATTGTTGTAAAATTTATGGTATCCGATTTCTACGGCTCCAAACCCTGCAATTTCGTGTACTTCCACACTTTCTTCGACCAGTTCCCGGGTTACTTTCCCGCAAATATTCGCTTCGATACTCTGAATGATCTCCGCTTTTGAGGTATTCAGCCCTCCCTGGTCGTGGTAGAATTCCAGATCGTCGCTCATCAGACTCGCCTGAGTGGCCAAATCGCAGGTGTTATAAGCTTTGAAATAGGCGGCATCGAGTTGCATAACAGTCTGATAGAGATCGGAATCTTCTGCGACCTGCCCCACCGCACTGTAGCTGGCGAGCAGGAAAATACCTGAGATGATATGTATGAATCTGTTTTTCATTTTATAAAGGGTATGGTCAGCGGGTATTTAAAATATTCTCCTTCACTGGTGCGCAGGGTTGCCAAAATGGTATAGATGATGTTAATGGCGTAAAGGGCGAGCTCCAGAATACCCGTAAGGCCCAGGGGCCACCAGAATCTGGGCGAATCCCAGAAAGTATCCATAAAACCAAAATGAAAAGGCCCTCTGTGATGGCTGTGCGTCCATTCGAAAATCCCCCCATCGAATATATCGGGAAGGAAACCCAGGAAAAAGGGAAAAGAGATCATCCCGATAACCAGGGCGTAGAGCGCCATGCTGATCTGAAAGTTTAAAGCCTGTTTCCCGTGGTAATCCACAAAGGGATACTGCTTGCGATTCGGCAACCAGAAAAGCAATGGAAAAAGAAATTGTCCGAGCGGAAAAAAGAAGCGCCCCAGGGTAGCCCCATGGATGACTGCGGAGAGATTACGCTCGTGTTTTGTTAAAGTTTCTGCCATGACCTAGAAGTATCTTATACAAATATATATCCAAAAGAAGGTATTATGCAAAACATAGTACTATAAATTAACATAATATTAACATTATTATGCACGCGTGATGCGCTACCTTTAAGGAGGATCTATACCTGAGTTCATGGACGGATATACCCGGAAAGTCAACACTTATTTATTCTTCAAACTCCCGTCTGCATGGTGGTGCGGGGTGCGACTCAGGGAACTTACCGATCTGTATGCCGTCAGTACAGTTCGCCACCGTTGGATCAATCAGAATCCATTTAAATCCATGTTCTGGGCGGTTCAGGGCATGGCTGCAGAATTGGCTACAGGGGCTTTGGTGAGTCGGGAAATTCGCAAATCCGGGAGGGGTATTTCGATGCTGGTCTTAAAAAACAAGGCACATTTCACTAAGAAAGCCAGAGGACGTATCACTTTCCGATGTGAGGACGGAGCCCGTCTGAGTGAAACTCTGAATACGGTTTTGAATACGGATAAAGGAGAAACGATATGGATGACTGCTATCGGCCGGGATGAGACCGGAGAAATCGTCAGCGAGTTCCATTTTGAATGGACCCTGAAGGCCAGAGGACGGTAAATATGACTTAAGGGTGTAACATTGGCCGAAAATCGATACCTATCAGGTGACAATTGTCTTTAGGAGTTTCCGGGTTTTTTACGACTTTCTAAAAGTGTTTCGCAGGGAAAACCTGTAAATTTAAAACTGGGGTGGGGAAGAAGTCCCCACGAAAAAAAACTCTTAAGGCTTCGGTTAAAGTTTATCAAGAACTAAATACTACACATATGAACGCACATGAAATTGATTACGAGATTTTTGGAGAAGAAATGCAATACGTCTCCATTGAACTGGATCCGATGGAGGCCGTCGTTGCGGAAGCCGGGGGTTTTATGATGGCAGAGGAGCACATAAAGATGGAAACCATATTCGGAGATGGCTCCCACCGGGAAAAGCAGGGCGGTATCCTCGATAAGATTTTTTCTGCCGGGAAGCGCATCCTTACCGGGGAAAGTCTTTTTCTTACCGCCTTCTACAATACCGGTGATAGAAAGCGTTCGGTGAGTTTTGCATCTCCCTATCCGGGAAAAATCCTTCCGATTGACCTTTCTGAAAAAGGGGGAAAATTCATCTGCCAGAAGGATGCATTTCTTTGTGCGGCAAAAGGGGTTCATGTGGGCATTGAATTTTCGAAACGTCTCGGGCGTGGGTTTTTCGGGGGTGAAGGTTTTATCATGCAAAAGCTGGAAGGAGATGGAATGGCTTTTGTTCATGCCGGGGGATCAATGGCCCGGAAAGAACTGGCTGCAGGAGAAGTTCTGCGGGTGGATACCGGTTGTCTGGTGGGCTTCACGCAAACTGTGGATTACGATATAGAGTTTATAGGGGGTGTGACCAATACACTTTTCGGAGGAGAAGGGTTTTTCTTCGCAACCCTGAAAGGTCCGGGGGTTGTATATGTTCAATCTCTGCCCTTTAGCCGACTGGCCGAACGCGTCTGGGCTGCAGCCCCAAAAGGAGGTGGAAAGCAAAAAGGGGAGGGGAGCATCCTGGGCGATATCGGCGATATTGTCATGGGGGACCGGGCGTAATCCAACGGGCCAGCTTCAACGGGGCTTCCATGATCCACCTGGAAAACAGAGTTATTCACAGGTATTTGTTTCACTGAAGAGCGCCCTGAGCTATCTTTGTGATATGCAGGCCGAATAAATGCGCGTTGCTCCCGAGTATGAGTTTTAAATATCTTGCCTTACTATTACTGGGTATCCTGGTATCCGGCCCGGGGTGTAGCCCAAAGGATAAGTCGCATTCCGTCAGCCCATCAGAAGTGGGTATGGATTCTGCACGTGCGGGAATTGAAATTGCCTTTGCTCAGATTCCGGAACTGCCCATTAAAATATCCGATGAGTCCTTCAGGCCCCTTAGGGATTTTAGAAGTTCTGACCTGCAAAAAGCGCTCGAAGCGGAAATTAAATCCGATCCAAACCTCAGTACATTAATCACGAATCGCAAGTTGTGTATAGGCCTGGTAGATTTAACCGACTGGGAGACCCCGGCCTATGCAAGTATTAACGGAAGGGAAATGATGTACGCGGCAAGCCTTCCCAAAATTGCGGTACTCCTGGCCGCTGAGGATGCCATCCATAACAAAGAGTTGGAGGAAACCGAATCCCTGAAACGCGATATGCACGCCATGATCCGGTATTCGGACAACCAGGCGACCACCCGGGTAATCGATCTTCTTGGGTACGAGAAAATCGAAAGGGTCATGCGGGATGCAAAAAATGAATTTTATGAGGAAGAGGAGGGCGGCGGCCTTTGGGTGGGCAAGCGGTACTCCAAAAGTGGTAAAACCAACCGGGAACCTCTAAAGAATTTGAGCCATGCAGCCAATGCGTACCAGGTCTGCCGGTTCTATTACCGCTTGGCTTTTGGCAGGTTGATAAGCTACGACAGATCCAGGGATATGCTCGACATCCTGAAAGAACCCGGGATCAAGCATAAATTTGTGTATACGCTTCTACAACTCGCTCCGGAAGCCGAATTATATAGAAAGTCAGGCTCATGGCAGTCCTGGCATGCAGATTCTGTACTGGTTTGGGATGACGACAGGCGTTATATCTTAGTCGCACTGATTGAAGATTCCTCGGGTGAGCAGATTGCACAGGGACTAGTTGTTCCGGTTGAAGGCGCTCTGAAGTCGCTCAAATCCAGATAATCCTTTATGTACGCGATTACTACGCTTTTTGATAAGCTCTTTGATATCAAACCCGGGGAGATTCGCAAAGCGGTCCTGTTACAGGCGTACGTTTTTTTGCTGATCACGACATTGCTGATCGTCAAGCCGACAATCAATTCTCTCTTCTTGTCGGCCCTCACCTCAGAGGCTTTGCCTACAGCGTACCTGCTTACCGCAGTGTTGGCGGTTTTGTTTTCCCTGTTTTACGATAAAATCCTATGGGCCTTTCCGCTGAACAGGGTGATTACAGGCACCCTTATCTTTAGTGCATTACTGTTTGCCCTGTTTTGTTTCCTGCTCAATTTTAAACCTTCCAATACAGGATGGCTCTATGCCCCGTATCTTTTTGTCGCCATATTCGGATTGCTCACCACCTCCCAGTTCTGGATCCTGGCCAATATGATTTTCAATGTTCGGCAGGCGAAACGATTATTTGGGTTTATCGGTTCCGGGGCTATTGCCGGAGGGATTTTCGGGGGTTACCTGACCTCCCTGCTGTCCGGGATAATCAGTTCGGAAAACCTGTTGCTCATAGCGGCAGCCCTGATACTGGTTTGTATCCCCATCAGTTCGTACCTCTGGAAACGATATGTGGACCAGAATAAGGTGGAGAAACCCATAAAAGAAAAGGCCAAGGAAAACCCCTTTACACTTATCCGGCACAACCGCCTGTTATGGCTTATCACCCTAACGGTGGGAATAAGTGTCATAGTAGCAAAAATGGTGGATTACCAGTACAGCCATTTTGCAGCTGAAAAAATAACGGACACCGAAGAATTGACGTCGTTTTTTGGATTCTGGTTTTCAACCCTTAGTGTGGTATCCCTGCTTATCCAGCTATTCCTTTCCAAACGGATACTCAAATATTTTGGAATTGGGAATGCACTGATATTTATGCCCGTCGGTATCTTGCTGGGCTCTGTATTACTGCTCCTTATCCCGGAATTATGGGTTGTGGTGGTGATTAAGATAGTTGAAGGCAGCCTCAAGCAGTCCTTGAATAAAGCGGCCTCAGAGCTCGTGGTGATCCCCGTACCCATTGAGGTTCGCAAACACGCAAAACCTTTTATAGATATTGTCGTGGACAGTATTGCCACAGGGTTGGCCGGAGCCATCCTGATTTTTCTCATCAACGGGATGGGTGTTCCCAGTATCTATATCAGCTATATAAATATCGGCCTTATTGGCCTCTGGATTTTCCTCATTACCCGGATATTCAAGGCGTATCAGAAGTCTTTCCGCCGGCTGCTCGTTCAGGAGCATCCCAAGGTGCAAAAGCACGAAAAACACCATCTGGATGTCCATAACGAATCTGTCTATAGTACGATAAATAGGGTTTTGACCACTGGAAAGGAATCCCAGATCTTGTATATGCTGGAGGAAATATTGCGCAGTCCGGATGAGCATTATTTTGAGGCGCTCCGGGGTCTGGTTCATCATCCGTCCAGCCATATTCGGAGCCTGAGTGTCCGGAATTTGTATTACCTGAATTCTGCAGATTTGAGACCTGAAATGAAGGAGATGCTGAATGACCCTTCCGACGAGGTGGTGATCGATGTCCTTCGCTATCTGATCCATAAAGACCACGATCTGCACCGGGAGGAAATAATTGATTTTGAGAAGCACAGCAATCACGAAAATATCCGCGCCCTGACTCTACTGGCTGTGGCACAGGAAGTCCATACCGATGCACATCTGAAGGAAATCCTCAAACTCGAAGGCCGGGTGGATACCCTGTTGGGACGTGCCGGGCAACCTCCGTGGGATGAGAAAAGCAAATTTGACGTGATTGCGGCCATAGAGGCCATCGGGCATACCCGCCTGGAGTCGAGATATAAGACTGTTTATGGATTCCTGGAAGATTCGGACCCCGCGGTTTTAAGTGCGGCATTCGACAGTATTGCACAGATAGGGGACGAACGCTTTATCCCCAGGGTCGTTGCCCAATTACATGGTAAAAAGTTGCGTAAAGAGGCAATTGCATGTCTTCAGGGATATGGCCCCTCCATTATACCGCTTTTGGAACGAATGGTTGAAAACCAAGAAATACATGTCGACGACGCCCTGTTTGTGCCGGATGTACTAAGGTCTATTGGCACATCAAAAGCCGTCAGCGCCCTCATTGGATTTGTGGACTCCGCAGAATATGCTGTTTCGGTCAAAGCCATTCAGGTTCTGAAAATGATGAAAAATGACACTCCGGGACTTAAAATTGAGAGTGACCTCATTGCCGAAAAGATCTTAAAGGAATGCCAGATGTATCAGAAACTCCTGTCCTTCCTGCACACACAGGTTTCCGAACACGAAAAAGATCCGAAAACGGAGAAATCCACGAAAATTCGAATGGCGCGGGAAGGGTTGATCACTATCTTAAAACATCGGGTAGATGCACACCTGGAGCGAATCTTCAACCTCCTCGGAATCCACTATTATGATCAGGACGTAGAACCCGTTCTGGAGCTCGCCTTAAAAGGTAACGACCAGCAACGGGCGAACGCCATTGAGTTCATTGACAGCATTCTGGAGGCCCGGCTACGGCATGTGTTAGTGCCAATTATTGACAGCCTTGGGCAGGGGGTCACGTATTCAGAGGATATGGTGGCGAAACTAAAACTCCCATCCATAAGTGAATGGGAGTGTTTTAAAAGCTTGCTTACCCGCCACGATGTGAAGATTAAACACGCCGTACTCTATCTCATCGAACAGCTGGGAGATCACAAGTACATTCCGCTTATTGAGCCCCTGTTGCAGAGTCCGTTTGAATCCGTGCGGAAGCAGGCGGAACAAATGATTAAAAATTGGTGATTACCGCTGGCTTAGTTTCCCCGAACCAGATCATCCACCTTGTCAGCGAGGGCCAGATGGTCGTTAGCTGAATTCTTATTGAGCACATTGGACATTAGGCAAACTGCATAGCGACTTCCGTCCGGATGCTCAATAATGGCTACGGAGTTCATGTAATTATAGACATTGCCCTGGTAGTCTCCACAGTTCGGATTTTTTTCCCGATCACAGCTATAGAAACTCCCGGATTTAAAATAGACTGCGGCGCTGTCCAGTTTATGGGAATACGCGTATCGAATCCTCCGGTCCGTCAGGTAGAGGAGCCGTTTCATCTCCAGGCTGCTCTGTCGATCCACAATTTTTCCTTCCTCCAGGGCCATCACATATTTCACAAGGCCTATGGGGGTGCCGATACTGCCGCCCTGTCCGGGAATATAGCTCCCTGCACCATGGGTAAAGAATTTTCCCAAACGCCATTCCTCTTCGGTAATCCCCAGGTCCCGCAAGGGCTGATTCACCGTGTTTATGGCAAAATCCGAGAGGTCGGATTTGGGCTGACTTTTAAAATAGGCTTCGCTTTCTTCAAAAGTGAGCTCGGGATACTTATCCTTAAAAATATGCATGAGCAGCGCTTCCCGCCAAACGACGCTGGCGGCCCCGTTATTACTTACTGAAACCATATGGTCTACCCACTCAAAAAGCGAAAATACATCCGTGTTGGTGACCTTTCGCTTGACCTGTTTCCCGGTGTCCAAATCGTATACCGGTACAGTATGGTGATCGTGTATGGCCCATTCCCCTGATTTGATTTGTTTTGATTTCAGCAGCTCGATCCGCTTCTCAAAAGAATCAGGATATACATGTTTTAATCCGGTAAAAAATGCAGCGAGAACCACCAGTTTACCCACACTACCCGGCTGATACTGGGCAGAGGGGCGGTGTTCTGCGTACCTCAGCGGTTTTCCGGGACTCATATCGAGAAGCGTCATGGAATAGTTTGGATTGAGCCCTCTGAAAAGGCCGTCTACCTTCGATTGCAGGCCGGGATCCAATTCCGGCAAACCATCCTCTCGTTTCTCAAAACCCCGATCGACAAGATTTAGTTTAATGGAACTCAGGGGGTAAAATGCCCCGGGCCGAAGCCGGTTCGACTCGATTTTACCACTCTGTGCATCTTCCACCCATTTAAGCCGCTTGATGCCCGTGCGCTCAAATCCATCATAGGGATAATCGCTATCCGCCATAAAAAAACTTCCGAGGAGTAAAGCAGCAACTATAAATATCCTGGTCATAATTAAAGTGTTGAATTTAAACGAATGGATTTTTTCTGGTCGACTTCAGGGGTGATGGATTGCAGATATTCTGAACTCAGGGCCCCTTTGTTTTCCACAAAAGGACGCACCTGGAAAAGCCAGATTTTATCATCTTTAAAACCGAGTTCCACATCATAGGGACCTTCAATTCCCCTGCTTTCCATGGTGCTGATTAATTCCTTGCTGAAGGCATTGACTTTTGCAATCCGGGCCTGGCCCATAATGGGCTCATCCAGGGAAGCGCCTATTACCTTTGTACCTCCTTGTGGATTGAGGCTGTTGTAGTACAGTTCCCGGGAAGGGGCGATGAGCTTGTGACCGCCATTTTTCTGAATCGCCCAGGTTTCAGCGAGCTGCCCTTCAACAGCCCCGCCGACTCCGCGGCTCATCGCTATGGTAATTTCATCCGTCCTGCCAGAGCTTACCCCTTTGGTGATCATTACCCCTGAACAATCATTGTCCACTCCTGGGATAACCACGATAGAAGGATAAACGTTCTCCGGGTTATTCAGGTATTTCTGACGCCAGCGGTAGCTTCGTTCTGAAAATGGGGAGGCCCATACTTGTTTAATGCCATTGATGACGGCGTCCCGCTCCCGTATATTAAAAAGCGTCAGGTTCAGGCCGGCCCCTGTAAAGCTCGCGAGATCTTCCATATTGGTATCACTGCGCAGGAAAACCGGTTGTTGCCCCAGCGGTTTGCCGAGAATCCCCGTAAAGGAATTTTCCAAATCCCTGGTGAAATCCTCCAGGAGGGGCATTTCGATTATCATTTTGCTCAATTTGGAGAACTGGTCGAGTTGATATTTTTCGATATCCCGGGCGGCCCTTCCCTCAGATTTCATTTTACGGGCGGAAGCATAGATATCCGTCAAATACCCCCAGTAAGTTTGTTCCTGTCCGGGAATATTCTGATCCAGGTGTGCCCTGAAAATACCAAAGGGGATGACAAAACCGTCCACAACGTGATCCGGGAAATTCTTTTTGAGCTCCCCGAGGTTTGCCGCTTTAGGCCCACATACCACCCCGGAAGAACCGGCTTCCACCTCCGTCAGGTTCAGGATAGTCGTTTGGTTGAGTCGGATTTTTTCAACCGGGACCTCAATCATTTCCTCGTTTCGCACTTCTTCTTTAAAAAGCGCCTTCTCAACCGCGTTCATATCTTTTTCGAGTTTCAGGATGACCGTTCCTTTATTGGATACGGCATAGAATACCCGTTGGCCATTATATTTCTTGAGTTCCTGAAGGTTTCCATCCGATATGGAGGCATTAGGGATTCCGAGGTTCCTGGCGAGCAACTGCAAGTGCGAAACCAGATTCCCCTCCGCGATGTTGAGGATACCGGCAACGGGATTCAAGTCGGAAGGGGGTCGTTGAAAGGCGTAGATTGAATTGGGGTCTACTTCCATGTTTCTCAGATCGCCCTCCACAATAATCAGCTTCCCGTTGGCATATCCCGGATTGAGCCCTTTGATCTGGCTCGTATTGGAGACATCCAGCACTTCATTTCTCAGGTTCTCTTCACTGGTAATAAAGGATCCCACCTGCCCTAGTTTGTTTCCGAGATACAGGGCTATGGAGCCCCGGATCCTATCGTCAAAAAAGCCCGTACTCATGGGTTCAAAACCCTCAAAGCGAGTGACGTCTTCGTCGAAAACCGCCTTGTTGTAACTCGTGCCCCAATTCAGCTGGTTCCGCGCAGCGCTGGCCAGGGTATTCAATGCTTCCAGGGTAATGGACCCCGAGTCTTCGAAGTTGAGATCACCCCGGATCTGATTCCATTCCCAGGTTTCCGTATACCCCGAGGCGGCGGAAGCCATACTTAGGTGACAAACCTGCTCCAGCAGGGATTCGAGGTTACCCGCTTCATTCCCGGCCAATGTGGCAATGAGCAACGATTCCAGTCGCAGGGAGAGATCGAGCAGGGCTAATTTTCCGGATGCGGAAGCTTCCGCCTCAATGCGTTCCCGTATTGTCCACATCGCTTCGGAGCTGTGTTTTATATTTTGTTCAACGCTTCCGGAACCTAATTTGTCGATTTGTGCAGACAGCCCTTTTTTCAAATCGCTGTCTGAAACTTCTGCAAGGCCGCTTTTCAGGTCTTCGATATTGACCGGGGCGAAGAAATCGTCCATCGTGCTGATTAATTCATCAAACTGCGAATTGAGCGAAGCAGAGAGGTTCGCAGCGTTTTTCTGTTGGAATTCCCTGACGGATTGAATATCGGACCGGGTGGGCTGTCCATGGATTTTAATCCTTAAATTCTGAAAATCGGGATAGGCATCGGCAATTGCTTTGGACTGACTCCGCATCAATTGGGCTACATTGTCGTCTCCGGAATGAGGGATGTCCTTAACCGCCTGGCGAACCAGGTAGAAGTTGTCCTGAAGTACATCCGGTTTTTCCAGAAGCCAAAGGAAAAAGTTGTTCCCCCATTCGGATTCATCTTCAGCCTGCACATGGCCCCTGTAGAACTGTGCTTTGCGGTTAACCCATCCGTCATCTACCGACTTCAGGTATTTCTCGATCATATACTGCTTGAGTCGGGAGTGGTCATTGGGCGTATCCCAAAAAGCTTCGAAATCTGTGGAAGCCAGGATTTGACCCAGGAAAAGATGGTTCTTCTCCCCGAGTGCCGCTACCTCATCCGTGTAACGGGCGTGTTGTACCCCGCCGCTTTCACAGGGCTCCTTGGGCGGGTTTAGGGTCCCGTCATTGCAAAACCACTTCAGGTCCCTGTAGGGTCCGCGATAGGCTGTTTTGTATTTTTCAATGAGGTTTGCCACGTAGCCGTTGTCTAATGGGTGTGTTTCACTCACCTGGGCAGGTAATAGAAAGGGTAATAGTAAAAGGAGGACGGAGTACTTTTTCATGTAAAAAAAATTTTGGTTCTAAATTAACACTTTTATAGTACTGGCGGGATATCAACAGAATCTTTGTTCCTGTCCGAACAGAACCGGGATTTTAACAAAAGGCAAGCCTGTATCCCCTTCCTTTACAATTGCGGCAATTCCCAGTGATCTTTTTGTGGTTTTGTATCTTTAAACCATGGATTTTAAAACCCTCCTCGAGTTTCTTGCCCAGCTGAACAGAAATAACAACCGGGAATGGATGGATCAACACCGGAAGGAATACAAAGCGCTCCGGGATGCCTTCATCCAATGGCTCGACAGCATGGATTCGCGACTCGGGGTACTGGATCCTGAGTACTACCCGACCCCCGGAAAGAGAGGGATTAACAGGATTAACAACAACCTGCTCTTTCATCCGGATCGCCCGGTGTACAAGGACCATTTTGGAGCGGGTCTGGATAAGGCCCCGGGGAAGGGTGATTTTTACGTACAAATCGGTATCGAAGAGTCACTGCTGGCCGGAGGGGTCTGGCGTCCGGCACCTGCAGACTTATCCAAAATTCGCGAGGCGATCGATTACGATGGGGAAGTCCTTGAGGGGATTCTTAAAAATCCCTCCTTTAAAAAGATGTTTGGTTCCCTCTATGAAGATAACCCTTTAAAGCGAATGCCAAAGGGGTTTTCCGCGGACCATCCCCATGCAGAATTGCTCAGACAGAAAACCTTTGCCGTGGTACGCCCCTTGTCCGAGGCGGTCGTGCTTTCCGAAGCCTTTGAAGAAGTTGTCATAGAGACATATCTGGAGCTGTTGCCCTTTCGAACCTATTTAAACCGCGCGTTGTCAGTGTAATCTTATTAAAGTATGGAACACATTCGAAACCTGGTTCGGGAAACCCTCTCTGAGGCCTGGTACACCCTATATCGATATACGTATGAATACCTTCGTTCCGACGGACAATGGGATAAACAGCAAAGGGAAGCTTATGATCGTGGAAATGGAGCAGCCGCCCTGCTTTATGATCCCGTCCGGCAGCGGGTGGTCCTGACGCGTCAGTTTCGGTTGCCTACCTATATCAATGGTAACCAGGATGGATTTTTAACCGAAGTCTGTGCCGGCCTTCTGGACGGTGATGCGCCCGAAGCCTGTATGAAGCGCGAAATTCTGGAAGAGACCGGCTATGCGGTGACTTCGGTTGTAAAAGTTGCTGAGGTGTACACCTCCCCTGGGGCGGTCACTGAAAAACTATACCTCTATCAGGCGCAGTACAGTCCGGAAATGAAGCGGGAAAGCGGGGGAGGGGTCGCTGAGGAATCCGAAGACATCCAGATACTGGAATGGTCCTATACCCAGGTGTTCGATGCGCTGAAAAAGGGTTTGATACGAGATGCCAAAACCCTTATCCTTCTCCAGCACGCTATAGTTTTTGGCCCCTTGAAGGGTTGTGTGCCCAATGAAAACGGATAAGCGCCTAGTAATGCTCCCGAACCCAAACCAGTATACGCTGCATTCTGTTTTTGATCAGGGCAGTCGGTTTCAGATAGTGGTTGTTCATAAAACTGAAAACCACGATTTTTCCGGATTTTGTTTTTAAATACCCACAGAGGTTGTGGTTATTACTCAGGCTTCCTGTCTTACCAAAGAGGTAGGGGCCATCCGGATCCTGGTACCAGTCCTTCAGGGTGCCATTTTGTCCTCCTTTGGCCATTAGGGCGAAAAGCCGGTCTTCAGGAATGTCGCGATAGAGTTCCATAAGGAGGTACACCAGAGATTCAGGACTGATCAGGTTGTATCGGGAGAGGCCGGACCCATCTACCCATCTTGGGGGCGAAGGCATATCCCGCAGGTGTGTTTTCAGGATATAATCGCGCGCCCGATTAAAACTCAGGCTGTCCGACAAAGTCGAGGACACGAGCAGCATCAGTTGCTCGGCCAGAAAATTATCACTTACCGCCATCATTTCTTTATACAGACTGTCCGAAGCAATGCCCGGCAATACTTCCCACGGGCCTTCTGGCAGGGTTTTTCCGGGGATTAGTGGTCGACCTGTGGCCTCTTCCCATAAGTTCTGTGTGAGCCCGGGATCTATGGTGAACGGGATGACTGTCGTATCCCGGGAGGACTGACTATAGAAGAAGTGATTGCGTTCAGGGCTTCTGTGATAGTTGCTTTTATCGGAGAATACACTATCCCTGAAAATTTCAGGAGATACCTTCGGGCTGTCAGACCCCCTGATCAAACGGAGCACATTGCCATAGAGCGGCAGGGAGGCACGCTCCACCTGATAGCTCTGGTCAAAATCATCCCAGGCCCAGCCCGGGCCCCATGATGGATCTTCCAGGGTACCCGTATACAAAACAACGGGTCTCGGACCTTTAATGAAGTTAATTGCGGTAAGATCATTCAATACCGGATGTAAGGCAGAGGGGTCCCCTGTACCAAGCACATGCAGTGTGTCTCCCCGGATCTGATATTTCAGGGAAGGAATTCTATCTGGGAGTTCTTTCAGGGCCGCATACAGGGTAAATACTTTTGTGGTGCTGGCCGGGGTGAAATAGCGCCCGGAGTTCAGCGACAGTAAGGTATCTCCATTTTGCGCATCTACCATAAGGACTCCGGTAAATTCGGAATTCTGGCCTGAATCTACGAGTTGCTTGTCGAGAAATCGCTGGACTTTCCTCTGAGAGGAGCATCCGGTAACCAGGAGGGCCAAAAGCATCTGGCCGGCTATAAGACTCCTGGTATTAAGGTGTTTAAACAATGTGGAATATCCTGAATACACTTGAAAAAAGTGAAATTATTAAAAATTTAACGGACTTTGAACAATAAAACAAGGTCTTTTTGTCTTTAGGTTGATAGACAATCTAACTTAATAAAACGCTAGAATATGGCAGGAGGAATGCTGGAGTACACCAAAACGGTACTTCAAAAAGTCAGTTTCGATGCGCGTTTATTCAGACGTGAACTCGAAAAAGCCATTAACCGGCTTTTGCCAAGCGAACTTGAAGAACTCAAACAATGGCTTCTGCAGTTCGTAACCGACAAGCCCGAGCTAAAACCAGCTTTGGTTTACTTAACATTGTAATAAAGAGCCCTGTTTTGCAGGGCTTTTTTTAATTCTTCTCAGAAGTTTTAGCCCTCGTTTCCACTTAAGGCCGGACTAATGATCTGCACGTCCTGAAAGGTAATGGCTCCGCGGACTATGGCGGCAATAACCTCTCTGAGTGCCCTGGAGATTTGGTGTTTAAGCTCTTTTTTGTGGTAGATAAGACTAACCTCCCGTGCAGGGGGCGGTTCTTGAAAATACTTTAAATGCTTCTGCCTGTTTGCATCGAGTTCCAGGGTATGCAGGTAGGGTAGTAAGGTCATCCCCAGATTTTCATCAGCCAGGTGAATCAGGGTTTCAAAACTTCCGCTATCCAGTTGAAAACGCTCTTCATCTCCATGACCTGAATTTTTGCAGAGGTTGATGACCCCATCCCTGAAGCAATGCCCGTCCTGCAATAGAAGGATGTCACGAAGGTCGAGATCTTCAGGTTTAAGTTTGTCGGCATTGGCAAGACGATGCCCCTGTGGGATATAGCCTACAAACGGCTCGTAATATAACGGCCTCTCAATCAGGAATTCCTTAGCCAAAGGGGTGGCTGCAATACCGGCATCCAGGTGACCCTCCCGAAGATTTTTTATAATGGCCTCCGTATTCTGCTCTTTTATAATCAGTTGCACTTTGGGATACCGGTCTATAAAAGTTTTCAGGAACATGGGAAGCAATGTGGGCATTACCGTAGGGATGATGCCGAGCTTAAAGGTTCCTCCAATAAAGCCCTTTTCCTGATCTACAATATCTTTAATGCGCGCGGCTTCATTGACGATGTTACGGGCCTGTTGTACTATTTTTTCCCCGGCCTCTGTAATACTGATGGGTTTTTTGGCCCGGTCGAAAATGCGAAGATCCAATTCATCCTCCAGTTTTTGCACTTGCATACTCAGCGTGGGTTGGGTAACAAAACACTTTTCCGCCGCCAGAGTGAAATTGCGATATTCCGCTACAGCCAGGACATATTGAAGTTGGGTGATGGTCATTGGTTAATACCTTAGAGATTCTAAAATTAAAAAATGTATTGACATAGCTCATTTTAATTAGACTTCTTCTTTTATACCTTTAACAAAAATGACAGTATCATGAAACTAAATGCCATAGGGCTACCAGCCGCCCAATCCAAAGCACTGGCTGCCGACCTGAATTTTCTTTTGGCCAATTTTCAAACCTATTATCAGAACCTCAGAGGAATCCACTGGAATATCCGGGGGAGAAGTTTCTTTGACCTGCACACCAAATTCGAAGAACTCTACAACGACACCAATCTAAAAGTAGATATGATTGCGGAGCGGGTATTGACCCTTGGGGAAACGCCCTTGCATACTTTTGCGGATTACACCCGGGTTTCAAAAGTGCCTGTGGGCAAAGATGTGAGTAAAGATGAAGATGCCATTCGCCTGATTGTAGATTCCCTAAAGGAATTACTGGTCCTGGAGCGCAAAATTCTAGATGATTCTGACCGGGCAGGAGATGAAGGCACGAACGCTATGATGAGCGACTTTATTACGGAACAGGAGAAAACCGTCTGGATGATGAAAGCCTGGCTTGCGGAGCAGGTGTGATCTAAAAAGGAGTGACAGAATTAGCTGCTTAAGTGGATTTTACCTATGTGGCCATAAAAGCGATAGGGCGGAAATTGTTCTTAGAAAAGACTTGGGTTTCCTATTGTTACATGCAAATAGGCCGGTACACAATTACGCAAATGTTCCTTAAAAATAAGTGTTAACTCCGGGAAAACTCATCATTGGGGTCGATCAGATAGCAACCAACTTTGAGCTTATCGAGTACTATAAACGTCAACCCGTTAGGGAGTTTTCAGCCCAAATCACTAAAGTCACCTCTGTCTGAGACATTTTCTCTGGCTTAAAGCAACGAAGTCTATTAATGAATAGAGTGGAGCTCCCGTTCTGTAAACTATGGGCTAATGAAGATCTGGATTCCTTAAACAAATAGACCCTGATCAACCCGCATTAACAGCCGGTGACCAGAGGTCTATAGAATTTCACCATTACTTTTTGACTGTGGTTGTCGTTGGGGTGTAAATGCCGAAAGTCACCACATTAAGCAGTCCGTCCACAAAAGTATGTTGAGTGGTTACTTCATAATCATCTGAGTTTCCAGCCATTTCCTGCGCATCAGATATATTACCCTTGGCAAGCCCATAGATGAAATAATGATTTTTCTTCTTAACCATTTCACCGGATTGAGGGCCATTGCCCACGGTATTTGTATAGGTGTAGCACGAACTCAGACTCAGGCTCAGGGCGAGTGTCAAAAGGAAAAGAAAGGATTTTTTCATAGCAGTTTAATTTTATTAAATTTTGACGTTATTGGTGTAAAATATAAACTTTTCATGATATAAAGAAGAAAATTCAACTTCTTAGGTTTCCACGCCTCGAATTACGAATACATTGGGCAGTGGGGTTCGGGCCGCTGATGTTTCTACAGAAGATTTTGTTTCTGCAGCGGCCTGTGAAATCTTTTTGCAGTGATTAGACTCACAGGAACTTCCAATACCTAATCTTTTTAGCCCTACTTACTCCATCAAGTTCTTTGTTTCGAACAGTATGAGCAAGAGTTACGAATGCTATAAGAAGCATATGCACACGTTTTCGCAATCATCATAAGCCAAAAATAGTGCAGGGCCAATTTTAAGGGTTAGCCCCGGATTGTTTATGCAATCAAAATTTTTTAAATGATCCTGGATGGATAGTTTACAACCAACAGGAGAAAACCGTCTGGATGATGAAAGCCTGGCTTGCGGAGTTTAGTGGAAGAAAGACAGATACATCTAAATTAGCAAGCACAAAAAAAGCCCTACTGGTCGTCCCAACAGGGCTTTGATGTTTTTCGGGTTTTGGTTAATTCCCTTCGCTCAGGGAAAAACTGCCATCTCCGATAAAATTAATTACCTCAATGGTAACGGTCCATATTCCGGAGCCGCCTGCTTCGGTTACCCCGTCTATTGAATCTGGCTCAGTACCTCCCTGAATGGTCCGGTCCAAAACAACTGCCCCTTGGGAATCTTCTACAATCATACGGAAGCTCCCTGCGGAAGCAAGAGTTACGTCAGCGTTGTAATCTGCAGTGGTAAGATTATTGTTCCAACTGAACATACGGGTGGTAGTCCCACCATTACCGGTAAAACTCGCATCCAAGTCACCGTTGAAATCCGAAGTGTCTCCCACGGTAAAATCCGACGGACTGGCGGTTAGTTGCGTTCCGTTTACGGATACACGTGCAAAGGTGTTATCGTCCTTACTGCAAGCCATAAAAACAACCAAAACAGGTATAAGTATTACCGTTTTCAAGATCCTTAGCACACTGGTGTTTGAGAATTTCATAGGTTTCATAACATGGGTTTATTTAAGATTTGTACAGATAAAACATCCTAGCGGATAAAAATCCTTTTTTATTTTAATTTTTTTTTAAAATTAGGACTAAAGCCTCTAATGCTCTGATATTCAGTATTTATAGAAATATTAAAACAGAACGTAGTTAGAGCTAGAAGCCTGCAGAGAAAGGTATAGTATCGGGAAGACATGGCCGTCTGAGCACGTTTGGCGGATATAACAAAGAAATACCGCCCTGAAGGCGGTATTTCTTTGTTAAGGGTACGTGTACAGGGCTTTAGAAACGAATAGCGATCTCCTGATCGCCGGTTCCCACTTCAAAGCTGATGGCATCAAAGCTGGGCGGGCCCATACTCATATCATTCCCGCTCATGCCATAGGGTTCTGTGGGCATTCCATTGGATTGATAATCCATACGCATATTCTGGTTCAAATCGTGCAATACGGATACCCCATAGGTGCCCGGGGTCACGTTGCTGAACGTAAAGGTCATTTGCCCTTTTTGGGCTACCGACTTGTAATTGGCGACCCCCGGCCCTTTCATAAACGTATCTTGAGTGTGCAGGGCGGCGAGGATATCTCCCTGTGCGTTCAGGACATTTTCCAGAGTGATCGTCAGGGTTACCCCGTTTTGGGTTTCTTCTTGTGCCCAACCGAGGGCTGCTGTCATCATAAGGAATAAAACAAGTGATTTCATGGTGGTATGTTTTTAGTTACTGGAGCAAATATCTCAATGACCAGGGCCTGCTCCAATATTGGAATACTGAAGTGTCAAATCTCGTGGATGAATTGAAAAGGCTCGAAGGAATACTCAGTCGAGTGTCGCCCATGTTTTTTCGATCAGGGCTTTTGTAGCCCGGATGCCCTGGGCCTCGGAAAGGCGGTCTCCCTCATACTCAATTCCAATATAGCCATTGAAACCTGAGTCCTTTACCTCTTGCAGCAGGGCTTTATAAGGGAGTCTTGTCTCGGCTCCATCCGGCCCGAAATCGTAGGATTTAGCGCTTACTCCTTTGGCAAATGGAAGCATTTCCTCAAGCCCTTTCACCGGATCGTAGGAATTGGTACAACTTCCGTCCTTAGTGCTTCCCCATTCCTTGTTGAGGCACCAGTTCCCGAAATCGGGTAAGGTTCCTAAATAGGGGTTGTTGACGGCCGAAAGGATACCGGTGATAAATCCGGCGTCCGAAGTATGCAGCCCGTGATTTTCGACCAGAATGCTGATGTCGGCCTCAGAACCCGCTTCCGCCAGCATACCCAGACCGTCGATAAGCGCTTCCCGCAAAGTGTTGGGATCGCCTTTGCCAAAGGCATTCACCCGGATGGCCGCACACCCTAGTCTCCGCGCGGCTTCGATCCAACTCCGGTGCCGGTCCACGGCCCGGGTTCGTTCAAGAGTTTTGGCAGCTCCCAATTCACCCTCCTTATCGACCATAATCAAAACGTTTTGTATCCCCTCGGCATCTGTATCTCTTTTCAAATTATCCCAGAATGATGCATTGTGCAATTCATCGGCATAAAATTCATTGACATATTCCACGGCTGAGATCCCAAATTCTTTTTTAGCCACCATTGGAAAGTTGACCGCCTTCAGATCCCCGCGCTGCAGAGCGCGATGCAATGACCATTGGGCAAGCGATATTTTAGGACTGGTATTCGCTGTAGTCAAAGCCGGAGCAGCGGCCTTGAGATCGGTAAGGAGCGGCAGGGTAAGGGCAAGGGCCCCGATCGAGGATTGTTTTATGAATGTTCTTCTGGAAGCCATATTCAGGAAGGATTTGATGGGGACTGCTCAGGTTTATTGACGATTTCCACGATCCAATAGATAAATTGCCCCAATCCGGAGGCAAAAAGAAAGAGCAGTATCCAAAGGATCAGCAGGTTGTTTTGCTGTAGGTTCGGATTATAGGCCGCATGGACGATATAGTAAACGAGGCTAACCAGGGAAATCAGGATGATTGTAAAAATCGCAAATACCATAATACCCACACCTCCGAACAAAGCCACAGGATCGGGCTTATCTCCTCCTTGTGGGACAGTCGAAAGCACAGCTATCAGGAAAATAGCATAGGCTATAAAAATCAGTATAAGCGAAATAAAAGGGACCAGGGCAAAAAAGGCCTGCCAGAATTTACTTTTGAGCACAGGATTCGGTTTTTACTAAAGATACTGAATGAAGTAATTCGAATCAAGCCCCTGATTGAGCTTTCATCGCATCGGCAATGGCACTTGCGGAACCACCCCTGGCCTGGAGTTCTTCAATAATCTTCGGGTGGTCCTGAGATCTCCCTTGCGAGAGTTTAAAGGCGGCATCCAATCGGGTCACACGTATTTCAAATCCGACAATACCTCTTACTTGGGCCAGGGTAGCCCGGGACATTCGGTGGAGGGAAACGGGTTTTTCAGAATCCGATTCATATTTATCTACAAGGGCGTGGAGCGCTTCCCAAAGTTCTTCTTCTGTTTGCATGCGGTAGACTCCCTTAAGGTGCACCGCCATATAATTCCATGTGGGTACTTCTTCTTCCTGGTACCACGAAGACGAAACATAAGCGTGCGGCCCATTGAAAATACAGAGAACTTCATCGGCATCGGCAATATGGCGCCACTGAGGGTTGGCACGTGCGAAGTGCCCTTTTAGGATCAGGGTTTGATCTTTTTTTTCCTCGAGTTCCAAGGGTAAATGTGTCGCCATGGGCCCGCTGGGTCCTGTACTTACAAGTATGCCAAAGGCATTATCCTTTAAAAATTTTCGAATTTCTGCGGGATTCTCATTTCGGTAGGCAGATGGAATATACATAGAAACACAGTTCAGGTGTTTAAAAATACAATTCGGATTCCAATTTCGGCATTTGAGAAAGAGAATCCCGAAGGATTTGGGGGTAAGCGCTAGCTTTATCCATTAAACTTGCCCAGAACACTGCTACCAGCTCATGGGCATTATGCGGGAATCCACAGTGGAGGACCTGTTGAGATTTCGCTACATTTAACCTTTGAGAAGTTCCATTCAATGAAATCCGTACTCAGACATTTTTCCAGTGCGACCCTTATCGGGCTGGTACTCTTTATCATCTTTCAGGTGATCTACTTCTTCAACGGCCGAAGTCTTGTTATCGACGAGGTTTTTTGGGGCGGTTTGCTGGACCATATGATTTTTTCATGGCTGATCTATATGGCCAACGCCTTGCTGATCAGCTATTTGTTACAACGGTTTGGCTTAAAGCTATTTAAAAGTAAACTACTGATAATGAGTATTTTGGGAAATATTGTTGTTTCCCTTATTGCTATATTTTTGGCTCGCAGCATCATCAGTCTGGGGTTGCGCGGGAATGATTTTACCACCTTTTTAAGGGGGGAATCTATGGAGTATTATTTGAATACCTCCATCCTGGCTGTCTGTATTTCGGGAATTTTCTACGCCTTTTTTTACTATAAACACCGGCAGGAGACTAAGGTCAAAGAGCAAAAGATCATTGCGGGAACCGCCTCAGCGCAATTTGACGCGCTTAAAAATCAACTGGATCCACATTTCCTTTTTAACAGTCTGAATGTGCTGACGAGTCTTATTGAAGAAGATCCGGAACAGGCCCAGCGCTTCACCACAGCCCTTTCAAAAGTGTACCGTTACGTCCTGGAACAAAAAAACAAGGAACTGGTGCCGGTAGATGAGGAATTTGCCTTTGCCCGGACGTATGTCCGGCTTTTAAAAATGCGGTTTGAAGAGGGGATTCACTTTGAGATTCCCGAACAAAGTTCAGATCCTGATGCCAAAATTGTCCCGCTCTCCCTGCAGCTATTGCTGGAGAATGCCGTCAAGCACAATGTGGTTACGCCCGAGCGGCCGTTACATATTAAAGTCACCGAAGAAGATGGCTGTATTGTGGTGACCAATAATCTTCAGGAAAAAAAGGTAATTATCAAATCGAGCGGGGTAGGTTTGCAGAATATCCTTCAGCGGTATTCCCTGCTTTCCGAGCGTCAGGTGCAGGTCGAAAAAGACAAAAGTACTTTCCGCGTGGCGATTCCCGTACTGCGCCGTCAGGTATCAAAATATCCTTCACAGGCAGAGTATATTGAAGACAAGCGATACGAGAAGGCCCGTGAAAAGGTAGAAGCCATTAAAAGTTTTTATGGGAATCTTGGCACTTATATGGTCGTCATCCCTTTTTTGGCCTGGCTCAACTGGCAAACGACCCGTTTCAGTTTCCCCTGGGTGATTTTTCCAATGATGGGATGGGGTTTCGGCCTTTTGATGCACGGGATGGAAGCCTATGGTTATAATCCGTTATGGGGCAAGCGTTGGGAGGAACGCAAGATTAAGCAACTTATGGAAAAAGAAGACTTTTGAATCCTTCGAGGCCCATCGGAGACAATTCAGTAGGTGGATTTGACAACTCAGAGTTCTGTTTTTTGAAACCAGGGGCTGATACCGCAATTTTGGAGTATCAAAAAAATCAAACCTCATGAAAACACAAGAAAAACATCAGCAATTTCAACGCGCCAAACAGCGCGTGGAAGCGATAAAGTGCTTTTATGGATCCTTGCTTTCGTATTGCATCGTGATCCCATTCCTGGTCTGGCTTAACTGGAAAACTACTTCATTTGCTTTTCCATGGGTTATTTTTCCTGCTATTGGCTGGGGCTTCGGTCTTATTATGAAAGGTATGGCCGCTTATGGCAATAACCCTTTGTGGGGCAAGCGCTGGGAGGAACGGAAGATCCGGGAATTCATGGCTGCAGACGATAATCGCTCATCTTTTTAAAGAAAATATGAAAACAATAGAAAACAACAGTATGGAAACTCGGGAATCGAAATACCTTAGGGCTAAAGAGCGGGTTGAAGAGCTTAAAAAGTTTTATGGCAACCTAACGGCCTATATTTTTGTGATAACCCTGCTGGCTGTTATTAATTACCTTACCAATGACTGGAGATATATGTGGTTCCTCTGGGCCGCATTCGGTTGGGGGATTGGTTTGTTCTTCCACGCCTTCAGAACCTTCGGATGGAATCCGTTTTTCTCCAGAGATTGGGAAGATCGCAAAATCAGGGAATATATGGAGGAAGAGGATAAAAGCAATTCCCGCTGGGAATAAGATTCAAAAAACGAAACAATGGAAAATTTTGACATCATAGATAAACGAAAACGCGCCAAGAAACGGGTCGACGAACTCAAAGGTTTTTATATACACCTGCTGGTGTACTTAATAATCAACACCTTTATTATTGTGGTAATCTTTATGTCTCAGGCCGATAATGGAAGCTTTACCCTGCACTGGTATAATTTTTCAACGGCTATTTTCTGGGGCCTGGGCCTATTGATTCACGCCATGGTCACCTTCAGGTTAAACCCATTTTTTGGGAAATCCTGGGAAAACCGGATGATTCAGAAGTATATGGATGAAGACCGGAAGGAATCCGAACGGTTTAAATAGGCTTTAGCTCCGTTATACCAGAGATGCCTTACTTTAATGTACACTTAATTCACAGGGATGAAAGCACTGATTATCGAAGATGAAAAGCCCTCTGCCAGACGGCTAACCCGCCTTTTAGAGGCCCGGAATATTGAGGTTTGTCAGATGTTACACTCGGTAGCCGAGTCCATTGCCTGGTTTAATTCGAATACGGCTCCCGACCTTATTTTTCTCGACATTCAGCTCTCGGATGGCCTTTCTTTTGAAATTTTTGATCAGGTAACGGTCCGGAGTCCCATTATTTTTACAACCGCATATGACGAATACGCCCTGCAGGCTTTTAAACTCAACAGTATTGATTATTTATTAAAACCCATCGATGAAGAAGAACTCGAAACAGCTCTGAATAAGTACCGCACATTTGGCGGGAACAATACAGAGGTTCGAATCGATTTCGAGGACATTCGTAAATTACTGGTCAATCCGGTGGAGCGGGAATACAAAAACAGATTTACCGCACGTGTAGGGCAACATATTAAAATCATTCCTACTGACGAAGTCGAGTGTTTTTACAGTGAGAATAAAGGGACCTATGCAGCCACCACCGATGGGCGTTCTTACCTTCTCGATACCACTCTGGAACAATTGGAAGAAGAACTTTCACCCGAACATTTCTTTCGGGTCAGCAGGAAATTTTATGTACAGGTCAACCATATCGCAGACATCATTGCATACTCGAATTCCCGCCTGAAAGTGAAGCTGCACCGCTTTAATGAGCAGGAAATTATCGTCAGTAGGGAGCGGGTAAAGGACTTTAAGTTATGGTTGGAATAATGTAGTTTAATACACTGATAAATAAATTATTATCATACAGTATAGATAAAAACTATAATCGTTTTTTAAGTTAATCTACCCGATTTTCATCAAAGGAAGACGGGAGAAGCTTGGGGATAAGACTGATAAAAATAGGCAACAGTACGACCCCTCCGGGCAGCAGGAAAATGGCCAGGGAAGGAATGCTTTTAAAGATATCCACCAATTGTTTCTGCACCTTTTTTTTCTCTTCGGAGCTCAATTCCCGAACTGTGGATTTCGATAACAGCAACATCAGCTCTTTGCTTTGGGAGAGTTCTTTTCTGAGTCGTTTGCTATTTCTGCTGATCAGCCGATCTACCATCCGGGCCATGCTTTCATAATACTGAGATCCTGGAATAGCTTCCCTCAGGAAATAGACCTCCTTGCTGTGTAATCTGAAAAAGGCGTCAATATCTCTCAAAGCCCCTGCGATCTCTTTTTTACGGAAACCAAGAGCGGAACCCTGCTTGAGTACATAGCGCTGCTGGCGGGTATCCATTCTGTCTTGTTCAAGAACCGTAAGAGCAGCGATATCCAGGAAGTAATTGGCTGCATCCGTTCCTCTGTAGTTCTCTAAGAGAGTTCTGAAATCTTTGAATGATCCTGGGTGTCTGACCTTTAAATAGGTGCGCGAATTTTCAAAAGCATCCCGCAGTTTCTTACGACTCTCAGAAGGGGATTCAGAATCGAGGGAATGGTAAATGATATTGACTACCAGAGATTCTAACTCCCCGGCATATTGTTTTAAGTGTACCTCCCCCTGGAGAAAGGCCCGGTAGGCCAGCATGTCAATAGGAAGTAAAACATTGGTAATCATTGAGTTAAATGTCCGACTGAGTATAGGTTCTCCCAAGTACACCCGGGAGTCCAGAATTTTTTCAAGCTGTACAGAGGTCTTGCCGCTCCTCAGAATCTTCTGAAGCAAGTTGGGTTGGCCGAGTTCCAGTTCTTTATAGAAGTCGCGCACGCTTCTCAAAAAGTCGGAGTAGGAAGCTTCAGGGCAGATGAGCCTATGACTGCAATAGAGACCCGTAAGCAAATTGACCTTGGCCTTTTCGTCTTGCGACAGGGGATACGACGGCTTTATAAATCCTGGGATTCCTACATTAATACCATACATAAACCCACAGGAGCGCAGATCGGCGTCCAGCGCACCCAAATCTCTGTAAGCAAGGGTTTCTGAGGCACGTAGCGCACCAAACTTGTCAATCCACCCAAGGGCTGATGGGTTCATGAAGGCATGAATTAGGGTTCCAAAAATAGAGGAAAAAAGGTTACCGCATCTCCTTTTTCGACCAAAGCCTGGGGCCTGGTTTGAATCCGGGGATACTGTTTTGGAGGCTCGAAAGGCAATTTTTACTTCTAAAATGCCCTGTTGCCTGTCTTTTCTGTTAATTTTTAGCAGTTACCCGAACGCCATGTTGTGTTAATTTAGCCTTATGAACACTTTGCGAGTCCTGATTTTTGCTGGGATGGCATTTTCAAAGCCCTAAGGAGTGTATCGGCTTTGAAATCATAAACACTTTGAATATGGAACTCATTTTATTCGTGCTTTGGATTGTATTTATGAGTGCCCTTGGGGTTAAACTCTATCTGGCCCATCAGGCCCTGAATCGGGCTAAAAAAAAACCGCCCCAGTATTGAGACGGCTTCTTTGCCATTTTTCAGAATCATTTTTTATTCTATAATACCGGTACAACTAATTCTCGCCCCGGCAGCACCACTCGGTTGGGAGGTGAAGTCATCAATACCCTGGTGCACGATGACGGCTTTTCCAAGGATGTCCTTGTTCGGATCCCCGCAGCCGATACACCAGGCGTCCGTTTCAAAGCTGACTTCTGCACTTCCATCTTCATTGGCCAGAAAGTTCCCGATATCTCCTTTGTGAAACCCTCCGGCATCTCCCCACTTTCCATGAGGTTCCGCAGTAGGATTCCAGTGCCCTCCGGTCGAGGTCCCATCGGCCGCTGAGCAGTCTGCTTTTTCATGGATGTGGATGGCGTGTTCTCCCGGAGAAAGGCCTGAGAAAGTAGCAGACATTGACACCTGCCCGTCTTTTTCCACAAATGTCACCATCCCCTGTACATTGCTGTCGCTCTTGGGTTCCATCTGGAAGGAGACAACGGTTTCCTCTACTTCTTCAACAACCATTTCAACGGCGTCTTCCACTTCATCGGAAACATTTTCGACATCTTTTTTATTATCCTTACAACTCAGTCCCGCGCCGAGAAGCAGGCTCATACAAATCACATTTATTTTTTTCATAGTCTTGTTTTAGTTCAGGTCAAAAGATAAGCAATATACCGGTTGGAGTCAATGACTCTATTAATCTGGTGAGAATGCCATAAATCCGGGCTTTTTTGACCCCATCGATCCGCAATCGAAAAGCCACCCCTGGTCTTTGGCCCTTGCAAAAACACTACCGAGGCGGGTTCGGTAAGTCTGTTAGTTTATGGGTTCTTTATTAAATAGTCCCCTCAGGTCCGGGTTGTAAAAAAGAGCAAATTGCAGGCGGTCAAAATTGGCAGTTCGGAATTGGTTTTTTAAATAGCCGATTTGAATACTGCTATTTTCGGTGATACGCACCCCTAAAGCCGCATAGAGTCGGTTTTGGTCAAATAGATCGTCCTGCAGATTAATAAAAATCTCATCATAGAGGTTGATAAAAATAGTATCCGTTAGCGGCAGGGTCAATTGCAGTCGGTATCGGGCCCTGTGGCGGGTGACATTCCCGCCCTGATCGTTAATAAAGCGTTGTTCCAGGCGGTAACGGTGTTCAAAATTAAATTCCCACACCTTATTGGTCAGGATAAACTGCTCAAAAATCCGGTTTTCCGAAATTTGATTTCCTGCAAAAGGTACATCCCCGGTGGGGATATCCTCATAGGTGGGGTCTGTGTCGATATAAGCGTAGCCCAGGGTAGCGATGACTCCTTTGTCTATGTGATAGTTCATTCCGGTGCGCAGCAGGAGCTGGTTAAAATTCCGATCTACCTCATAAAGCCGCCATTGGGCTTCCGTATGAAGACTCCACCGCTCTGCCAGGCGGTTCATCCCAAAATACATATACCAGGCCCCAAACTCCTCTTCTCCAGTCTGTTGGGCGCCCAGTTCAGCGTGCGAGCAGAGTAAAAGTAAAAGAGGGGCAAGCAAAAGGCGCAAAGTACCTGATGGGGCCTTTTTAAAGCGCTTCAGACTCATAAAGGTTTTGGGATTTATTGGGATTGCAATTTGCCATCTTCCATAGCGTCGTCCCGGATAGGAACCCCGGGATCTTCTTTTAAGTGAACATTCAGAAATTCCAGGATCTGACTGTATCCCTTTATCTGGTTCTCCTTTTTCAAAAATCCATGGCCTTCATCTTCAAAGAGCACATATTCCACAGGTACCCCGTTTTGACGCACTCCGGCTACGATTTCATCTGATTCCACCTGCAGTACCCTCGGATCCTGGGCTCCCTGTAACACCATTAAAGGCTTGGTCACCCGCTCGGTATGGAAGAGGGGAGAAATGGCTTCCAGCCTTACAGAGTCTGCACTGTAAGGATCCCCGAGCTCCTTATACAGCGCTATTCTTGAAGATTCCCACCATGCAGGAATGGAGCGCAGGGTGCGGATCCAGTTGGTCACCCCAAAAATATTGACCCCCACATCGAATTCCTCGGGCGCAAAAGTGAGGGCTGCCATGGTCATATACCCGCCGTAAGATCCTCCGATAATACCAATCTTTGACCCGTCAATTCCAGGTTGGGTTGCCAGCCAGTCCTTTCCGGCAATACAGTCTTTGAGATCTTTGTCTCCGTGGTTCAGGTCGTCCATCTTGTAAAAAGTTTTCCCATATCCAGAACTCCCCCGGTTGTTGACCGCGAGTACTGCATAGCCATGGTTTACAAGGTATTGAATAAGGGGATTGAAGCCCTGTCTGGATTGCCCGCCGGGACCTCCATGAACCCATACAAGAGCGGGTACCGGTTCCGATTCACTGGCCTGGTGTGGCCGGTAATAGATGGCCGGGATTTCCAAACCGTCAAAGGACGCATACCGGATGACGTCGGCTTTTACCAGATCGCCTGCAGCAATCTCAGGATTCAACACGTCGGATATTTGTGTAACCTGTCCGGTTTCCATGTTGAAAACATAGAGGTTTGAAGGACTGTTGGAACCTCCGGCATAGAAACGCATCAGTGTTTCATCGGCAGAAAACCCGACATTATTGACATCCATCCCCTCAATAGCCGGTAATTCCAATGGTTTGCCGGTGGCGACCTCAATCACCTCAATGGCGTTTTTGGCATCTTCATTGGTATAGGTCACCTGGTAAGTGCCCTTGTCGGTAAAATAGCTTCCGGAAATATCCCACGGCTTTTCGGCTACCTTTTCCCGTGTGCCTGTGGCAATATCGTAGGACATCAGATAGGCAAACTCTCCTCCATCGTCCGTTGTGTAGAGCAGGGCACTGTCATCCGGGGTAAAGTCCTCAGCTGAATTTGCGGAAAGGTTCTCGTTTATTTTTGTCAGTTTCCCAGAGGAAATCTCAAAGAGAAAAAGGTCGCTGTCATTGGTGTTTATCGACTTACCCAGGGCGATGTAGGCTTCATTTTTGGTAATGGCCTGCAGGGTATAGCCTTCCTCATTTTGAAAGATCAGCTCGGGAGTCAGGGACTCCACGTCCATTTTATAGAGGTCATTGTAGCGCTTATCCCGCTGGTTGGAGGCAAAGAAGAAAGATTTTTTGTCTTCAGACCATCGATAAAAAAGCGAACGAGCCCCCTCCCAGGGGGTCAGATCCTGATAGCTCCCTGCTTCGTCCATCAGGTATATATGATAGATTTCATTCCCATTGTCGTCCATACGGAAGAGTTTGCGGCTGTCTTCAGGGAAATAGGAAATGGCGAATACCGAAGCGCTATCTGAGGCTGTTACAGGGGTCAACGCACCACCACTGGCCGGTACGGTGTACATATTATAAATACCGGAACGATTACTGGAAATCAGCAGCTTGGAATTATCCGGAGCGAAGCTTCCGCCTCCCACGTTTTCATTATCCATCATCTGTTCAATGGTGTAGGAGGCAGGGACTATGGCGGTTTCCTGTTTTTCGCGCTCTTGTTTGCAACCTGTAAAAAATAGAGTTGCGGCGAGTACCCAAAGGAAGTTTTTCATTTTAGTAAAGTTTGTTTTAACATGTAATCCCAATTAATCTTCAAGAAGAAACGTCTCTGTTTCTTTAAAGGGCGAAAGATCCAGACCTTCCATCTCCGCCTGATAGGTTTTCCAGTCGTTGGCAAAGAAAGCATTGGTCTCAGCCAGGGCTTCTTTTAAATCGCGCTCGGCATACTCAATCAATTGCTGTTCGGTGGAGGTCATTCCATTAGGGCGGCTTTGTACATAACCATAAGCGTTGTAGATTCGACGGGTCACGGTCATCTCGGGATTTCGCGTAATGCCCTGCCGCTTATCTTCCTTGCCAATATACGTGGCCAGGAGCGTGTCAATTTCAGTACTGATTTCCCTGGAAGCCTTTATCTGGGCCTTGTACTTTTCTTTATCCAGGGCTTTTAAATCTTTGGCATAACTCTCTGCGACCTTTTTACTCTCCGCGAGTTGTTTTACTGCATCCGCTGAGGTCTGCATGTAGGTGTCCAGCTTTTTAGCATAAGTATACCGGGCTTCCATAGCGGCGGTAGTCACCTCCAGACGGGGATCGGATTCCACCACCAGTTGGGTCTGGTCTGTCACCTCTCCAAGACTTATGACTACCTTGTAGGTTCCGGGGCGGACATCAACCCCTCCGGGTTCCGTTTTGCGCTCCTGCAGGGTGCGTGAAGGGCGGTCGGGCCCTGCCTCATCGAGGCGCCAGTATACCCGGTGCAAGCCGGCTGAGTCGGGTGTTTTATACTTCAGGGTCCGGATCAACCGGTCCTGCTCGTAGATTCTCACAAAAACGCTGTCCCTGGTCGTACCCTCTTTCGCCTCTGTTTCTGCTGCTCCGTCTTCCTCCGCTTGCGAAGTTTCTTCCTCCGACTTGTTTCCGTCCATTTTCTGTTTGGAGGCCGGGGCGCCTTCTTTGAGGAAATAAGTGAGCATCGCACCCCGTTCGCGATTGGTCCCATTAAAGATTGCATCGGCCCCAAAACGGGTTCCACTGGCTTGTTGGCTCGCGGCCAGGTAAGCTGTCGGTGGGGTGAAAACGCTAATATCCTTTGTTAGGATTTCGGGGTTTGAAGCCATAGCTCTCAACGGTCGAATGTCATCGAGTACCCAGGCTGCACGCCCGAAAGTACCGATGACCAAATCCTGTTCTCTCGGATGGATTACGAGATCTTTTGTCGAAACCGTTGGAAACCCGTGCGTCCATTTCTGCCAGGCACTGCCGGCGTCTAGAGAAAGATACAGCCCATCATCGGTACCCATAAACATCAGATTCGGGTTTTCGGGATCCTCTGTAATGGAGAGCACGTAGCTTTTAGTGTCTTTCTCATCTACAATGCGCTCCCACGACTTGCCATAATTCCGGGTACGGTAGGCATAGGGCGTGTAATTGTGACGGCGGTAGTCGTTGGCAACCAGCAGGGCTTCGCCTTTTTTAGTCTGTGATGCCCGGATTTGAGGAATCCAGCTTCCCGCAGGCAGTCCTTTAATATTGGCTGTAACCTCGGTCCAGCTTTGGCCTCCATTGAGGGTGTAGTGCACCCTGCCGTCATCTGAGCCTGCCCAGAGCATATCTTTTTCAACCGGGGAGGGTTCGATAACCAGAATCGTACAGTGATTCTCGGCTCCGGTGGCATCCATCGTAAGACCGCCGCTGTCGCTTTGTTTTTGTTTGTCCGGATCGTTAGTCGTCAGGTCGGGAGAAATCACTTCCCAGGTCAGACCCTTATCCGTACTCTTATGGACAAACTGACTTCCGAAATACACGGTTTTGGAATCAAAAGGGTCCTGACCGATTCCGGCATTCCAGTTAAATCTCAATTCCGTTTCCGCATCCGGCGGGGTTGGCCTCACACTATAATCATTTCCGGTCATCCAGTCGTAGCGGCGGACAAATCCCTGCTGACTCATGGCGTATCCGTAACGGGAGTCATCCGCATCGGGAACGACATCAAAACCGTCTCCAAATGCAATTTCCTGCCAGTAGGAATTGCGAATTCCCTGAGCGCGCCATACGTAAGCAGGACCTCTCCAGGATCCGTTGTCCTGCATACCTCCATAGACATTGTATGGAAATTCGTTATCAACACTGATGTGATAGAACTGCCCTACCGGCAGGTTCCCAATAAAACGCCAGGTGCGCCCCCCATCCCGGGTAATATTGAGTCCTCCATCATTCCCGTCGATCATAAATTTGCCGTCTTCGGGATGGATCCACCAGGCATGGTGATCCGGGTGTACTCCATTATCCGCACCATAAGCCGGCATGAGTTGTTCAAAATTCTTACCTCCGTCCTCAGAAACGTTCACATAGGTAAATACGGAATAGACCCGATTTTCATTTTGCGGATCGACAAAAATGTCGGAATAGTAGAAAGGGCGGTCCCCTATATCGCTTTTATCGTTAATCTTCTTCCAGGTAAATCCTCCATCCTCAGACTTGTAAAGTGCATTTTTTTTAGCTTCTATAAGCGCATAGATGATTTCAGGATTGCCCGGAGCGATCGCGAGACCGATTCTTCCAAGGTCTCCTTTGGGAAGCCCGTCTTTTTCCCCAAGGGCTTTCCAGGTTTTTCCTCCGTCATGAGTCATATGGAGTCCACTGCCTTCTCCACCGGATTTAAAAAACCAGGGATCGCGCTTATGTTCCCATAACGCTACCAGTAATTTGTTGGGGTTCGCAGGGTCTATCACCATATCGGCCACCCCGGTTCTGTTATTTGCAAATAGAATTTTTTCCCAGGTCTGCCCGGCATCGGTCGTTTTATAGAGCCCGCGCTCGGGATGCTCTCCCCAGGGGGAGCCTATTGCGCCGACGTATACGGTATTCGGATCATTGGGGTCAATGATGATTCGATGGATGTGACGGGTTTCTTCCAACCCCATGAGTTCCCAGCTGCGACCCGCATCCAGGGACCGGTATACACCGAAACCTCCGTTGAGTGAATTCCTCGGATTACCCTCTCCGGTCCCGACCCATATTACAGAAGGATTGGCCTGATGAACCGCTACCGCCCCTATGGATGAGGTCGATTCATTGTCGAAAACAGGCTCCCATTTAATCCCTCCGGAGGTAGACTTCCATAAACCTCCGGAGGCCGTACCGACATACATAATATCCGGCTCACTGGAGACCACGTCGATGGCTGTAACGCGGCCACTCATGCCTCCGGGCCCAATGTTTCGGGGTTTGAGATCGCCGGCCAGTTTCATATTAAAATTTTGGGGGAACAGAGTAGCTGAGACAAGGAGCATCAGCAGGGGAAGAAATCGCTTCATAAGCCGTTTTAGTTAGTTTGCCGCTAAAGGTAGCAAAATCAGTATTTCAGTTTCTTAAAGGGATGTTAAGGCCAGCAGTACAGGCGGCATGATGGGTGCATTAAGGCAGTCTTGCAACCGCATTTATAGGGCTGCAGAAAAATTGGGAACTGCATTAATTCGCGGGTGTTATTGCGGGCTTCAGGAGGGAGGGCTGTACAGGAGTCCCTCAATTGAGGTATCTTTAGTCTGCGGGCCTCTGACTTGTGTGTGGTTTGGGCATTAAGAAATACAAAATTAAAGGACCTCAGGAGCGATTATCATGAAGCTAAAAGACCAAAGGATACTGCTAAACTCCAATGTGTTGAGTGTTATTACAGTGTTTTTGGTCTTTTGCTCTTGTCAAAACAACCCCCCGCCTTACCAAACTGGATTGGCCTCTTTTTACAGCGATTCTTTTGAAGGCAGCCTCACCGCAAACGGCGAAATATTTACCAATTCAAAAATGACCGCAGCACATCGCACTCTGCCTTTCGGTACAAAGGTCCGCGTCACAAATCTGAATAATGGCAAAGCCGTGGTCGTTCGAGTGACAGACAGAGGACCTTATGTCGAAGGGCGGATTCTGGATGTAGCCCGGGTCGTGGCGACGGAACTCGAATTTGTGGACGATGGGTTAACAGAGGTAAGACTCGACGTACTTGATGAAGCGGGTCAGATCCGGTATCCTGCGGGTGACAGGATTGAATGACCTTAAAGATTCGTGAGCCTTTAGGAGATAATTTATATAGCCTGGCCTGTCTCATTTTTAGGCAGACTCGCGTAGGGCTTCCTTGAATATAAATGACCTTTGTACAGGCTTCCTCCAAGCGAATCACGTACTTTTGCACCTTGAAATTTTTATGTAACAAGGTTCCGGACTTCAGCTCAGATGGAATCACAATCACAACTTGATGACATTTGAACAACTGGAGTTAATCGCTCCGATACAGCAGGCACTAAAGGACGAAAACTATGTGAAACCCACACCTATTCAGGTTCAGGCCATTCCATATCTCCTGAAAGGAAGGGATATTCTTGCCAGCGCACAAACCGGTACAGGTAAAACTGCGGCTTTCGCCATTCCGATCATTCAGCACCTGGCCTCGGATTCGCATCCACATCGCGGACATCGTCCGATCCGGGCACTGATCCTGACACCAACGCGCGAACTGGCAATTCAGATCGGGGAAAGCCTCAATGCGTATGGGCGTCATACAAAAATCAGAAATACCGTCATTTTTGGAGGGGTCAACCAGAACAAACAAACCGAGGCACTGCGCCGGGGGGTAGATATTTTGGTAGCTACACCAGGGCGCCTTCTGGATCTGATGAATCAGGGCTATATACACCTGGATACCATCCAGTATTTTGTGCTTGATGAGGCGGATCGGATGCTCGACATGGGTTTTATACACGACATCCGGAAAGTTCTCGCTGAACTGCCCAAGAAGCGACAGTCGCTTTTCTTTTCGGCAACCCTTCCGGACACTATCGTTTCCCTGTCCCGGAAAATCCTGACCGATCCGGTAAAGATTGCAGTAAGTCCGGTCTCTTCCACGGCTGAGACCATCCAACAGTACCTCTACCTGACCAATAAAACGAGTAAACCCGAATTGCTACTTCATATTCTCAAAGATCCTGAAATGGATCAGGTACTGCTCTTTTCGAGAACCAAACACGGGGCAGATCGGATCTGTAAGAATTTGAATAAAGAGCGCATTGGGGCTGCTGCGATTCATGGGAATAAATCTCAGAATCAAAGGCAAAAAGCACTGAAGGATTTTAAAGATGGCAGAATTCGGGTGCTGGTGGCAACCGATATCGCCTCACGGGGAATTGATATCGATCAGCTTCGCTATGTAGTGAATTATGATATCCCAAATGAACCTGAGACGTATGTCCATCGGATCGGGCGTTCGGGAAGGGCAGGGGAGGAAGGAGTTTCTATTTCCCTTAGTGAACCCGAAGAAAATGAGTATATCCGATCTATTGAAAAGCTGATCGATCAGAAAATTGAACGCGTGGAAGGCCATCCGTTTCCACAGACAGAGCGCCCGATGACCTCAGAGGAAAAACGGGAATTTGAAAAGGAGAAGGTCAGGAAAAGGCAGGAGTATTTCGAATCCAGAAAGAAGAACAAGGGAAACCGGGATACAGGCAGAGGGTATAAGCGCAACAAGCGCTAGGTATTTTTGAAAAATAGGTATTTCCGCCCTCTAATGGGCGGGATTCCCTGAGATTTCAGTGGTTTGATAAGGCGGGCCGACTGGGCGATCCTGTGAACTTTGCCCTGTGTCAGTTCCCTATAGAAATCAGAGGACCTACCGAGCCGCTGCCGCTGTTTGCCATACTAAATAGGATTTGTATTATGGCAAAGGTGTTTTTTGACGAGATGTCCCTGTCATCGATATAAAACCAGTGATCCCTGAACTGAATGGAAAGAAAGGCATCCTTCGGCTTTTCTTTGGATACCCTGACGTTCATCAGATCGGCATTATCAGGAGTAAAAGTCGTCAGGGTACGACCCTCCAGGACGTGTTCCTCAGGCACATCGATATACCATGAGATATTGGCGAGCATTTCCATAATGGAATGTGTCTGGACCAGGATTTGATTCTGATTTTCAACAATAACCCCATATTCGATATCATAAACATTCAAGTCCTTATCCAGTTTCAGAATTTCTTTGAATCTGGCTATGGATCTATTAATGGAATCTGTTCTTCCCTGTTTTGGTAATACGAGTTCCACATCAACCTTCGGCCAGTCGCCCATAAAGTGCATCCCGAGCGCACCATCTTGCTGGAGCTTATGCAGGATGTCGAGTAATTCATGAAATTGGAGGTCTCCCTGCCTTCGCTCCCCCGGGGTCCCGATTTCGTTGTGCAAGCCGTTAATCATCGAATTCGAAAGTCTCATCAGCCGGTGTGCTGACCAGCCCGACTGTATCATAAAAAAGACCACAGAAGGTGGCAGGGGTGTGAGCAGACTCTGTGCGAATGCCTGCCCGCTCATAGGGGTATATGTGATGGTCGGGCGGTCTGTCCAGGAGCCGTTTACATTCGCGCCTATCGGTCCATTAACCGGGTTCAGGACACCATTTACTCCCGCACCGCCTTCTCTGGAATACGTATTGATTACAGAGGCAACATTCAGAAAACGCGGCATTTCCATATAACGCAGGCGCACCAGGTTCAGCAACATTTGCTCGCTTTCCTGATCTGCAATCCTTTCGTTGTAGTTAAATCCGTCAGGGGGTATGGTTTTGGGCCCCATAGATTTGCAGGAAATCAGAAGGAATAAGCCCCCGAATAAAATCAGGGAAATCGCGAATGGAAAAGGTGTGGGGACCTTTACCCGAACGAGCCGCTGGATAACCGTTAACATAGACGTGGTGATGGTTGGTACCTAAATATAGCTGAATCACGTATAATTACCTAACGCAACTGAAATCATATCTTTGAGGGAAACAAACAGCTTGAGATTATGAGACCCTATGTATTGGCGGACACAAATTGGAAACACCTCAGGGAAGCTGATATGGACCTGGCCATACTGCCATGGGGTGCGACTGAAGCCCATAATTACCACTTACCCTATGCCACCGATGTCATTGAAGGCACGGCTATTGCAGAAGAAGCCGGCCGCATTGCGTGGGAGCAGGGTGCCCGTATTATCGTCTTGCCAACGGTTCCTTATGGGGTAAATACAGGGCAATCTGATATCTACCTGGATATGAACCTGAATCCGAGCACGCAATTTGCCATACTAAAGGACCTTCTGACGGTCCTGGACCGGCAGGGCATTCATAAATTTATGATTCTCAACAGCCACGGGGGAAACAACTGGAAGTCTATCGTACGGGAATTGGGACTTTTATTTCCAAATATGTTTATATGCGTTTGCGAATGGGTTCATGTGGAGGACCGAAAAGCGTTTTTTGATGACCCCGGAGACCACGCCGATGAAATGGAAACCAGCCTCATATTGCACCTGGCCCCCGATTTGGTTCTTCCCAAAAAGGATTGGGGGGCCGGCCGGGAAAAGAAAAACCGGATAAAAGCCTTCAGGGAAGGATGGGTTTGGGCCGAAAGGCCCTGGTCTCAAATCAGTGAGGATACGGGTGTGGGGAATCCGAAATTGGCCAGTCGTGAAAAAGGGGAAGCCTTTTTTATGGCGATTTGTAATAGAATCGGGAACCTGATGGTGGAAATTGCCTCCGCAGATACAGATGATCTCTATAAATAACGTCTTGTCGTCTTCGGCTGCCAGCGTCTTGCTTATCCCAAAAGATTCGATCCCCGGTTGGCACCTTATCCCGGCGTATTTCCCTGAGGACTTATTCCACGGGCTTCATTAGGGGCCTGTAACGAAACCCTGATCTTCCCGTCTTACAATCAAATACATCTGGTGCCATGCTTGTAACGCTATTGAAGTATAAATTCTCAGCGTCCCTTTTTTTCGGGTCATTGGTGCTTATACACGTCCTGTGGGAATATTTCCATGGGGGGGTAACCAGCCACCATCTCCTTGCCAGTGAAGAGATGCCAGCCATTTCGAATTGGTGGGGTCTGCTCAGTGTTCCCGTATTGACGTGGATAACCCTCACACGGATAGAGGTGCGGAGGAAAAACAGTTCGCTCCAGGGCGGGGAATTTTCTGCACAGGTATTTCGGGGCTTTTTTGGCGGGTTGCTTTTTGGACTATTCCTGGCGATGCTCTGGGAATTGGGAAAGGCAGACTACATGCCATATGTTCTTCTGTTACCCCTGGTCCTGGCGCTGGTTTTTCCCATACACCGGGCGGAGTGTTTGCTGGGATTTGTATTGGGAATGACCTATACTTTTGGTGGAGTACTACCATTTCTCATAGCGCTGTTATTGCTGTTGGGCGGGCTAATAATCTATAAAGGGGTCCGAATGATATATTCAGCGCTAAAGAAGTAGCTCCGGCCATAGAAATTTTCATAAAGGCGCACAAGCCGTTTCTTAAGATTGCGATGACATTTCGTTGTATTGGATTTAATTGGGGGGTTTCAGATCCCACCCTGGTTTAAAAGATACATTCATATCCTGCATCTTCCATGCACGTATAGCCCTAAGACCTTTTATCCAAATAAGAAAACGTCCGGATGGTATACGAAAAAGAACCATTTCTTCGTTCTTCAGGTAGCTATAAATCAATGGAATAACCGATTAATGAAAAAAGGGGTAATTATTTATATTTTCACCTTGAGTTGTTTGAGTTTCTTTGGTGTCAATGCCTGTACGGACATCGACGATGAGGAAATTCCCGTTGAAATTTGCGATGACGGGGTAGATAATGACGGGGACGGACTTACCGATTGTGAAGACCCGGATTGTGAGCTCGCCCCAGAATGTACTCCGGAGATTTGATTCGGGGTCCGCTGCCGGTCCAGGCGCTTCTTCCAGGGTGAAAAAAGCACGCATTCCCTGGACTTAAAATGTTGAATTTCGTATCTTTAAGTACCTAAACGGTTACAGATGCGCAACCTCTTCTTCTATTATATTGCCATTTTACTGCCCTTGGGTATTATTCTTTTCCTGGCTCGGGAGGATTATATCGATACCGCGTTATTTGTGGTGCTTTTCTTTGCCTATCTGCTGTTATATCGCACATGGACAGACGGTACCCGCCTGGCTTCCAAAGGCATTATTTCGAAACAAGACCGCTGGCGAATGATGCTGCCCGGAATGCATATGAAGCATTTTACCGAGTTGTATCTTAAATAATCCTATTTGAAGTGACGCTCGCAGAGGGCGTACTGTAGGGGATAGGCTTCAACAAGTTTTTAAAGATGTATCTTTCAGTCAAAGAAACCAAAACCAACTTATGAAGACACTATCCATTTTGCTTCTTATCGCTTTTATGCATGTTACCCTTACCGCTCAGGAAAAAGAAACGGCAGCGACAGGGGAGGTTCCGCAGCCCGAGACCTTTGAGTCGACGCAAACTGTAAATATAAAAGGGAAGACCTACACCCTGAGAACGGTTACGGGCACGCATCTTTTACGGGATGAAAACGATGAGCCGATTGCCCATTTCGGGTTTACACATTACGCCTTGCCCGGAGGGAAGAACCGCCCGATCATTTTCGCTTTCAACGGGGGGCCGCTATCGGCTTCTTTTTGGTTGCACTTCGGGATTCTGGGCCCTAAACGGATCGTCATTAACGATCCGGGATATACAGCTCCGGCGCCCTACCAGGTCGTTAAAAACGAATTCTCGGTACTGGATAAGGCAGATTTGGTTATGATTGACCCGGTAGGAGTGGGTTTCAGCCGGCCGGTGGGCAAGGCCAAATGGGAAGACTTCTGGGGGGTGGATCAGGACATCCGAAGTATCGGGTTGTTTATTGAGCAGTACCTTATCCAGGCGGAGAAAATGAACGCTCCCAAGTATTTACTGGGAGAGAGCTACGGAACTTTTCGCAATGCCGGTTTGGTGAAACACTTGCAGGACAAGGGTATTGCCATGAACGGAGTAATTATGGTTTCCGCCGTATTTGAATTGCAGCATTTGCTTTTCGGCCCCGGAGATGATACGGCTTATCTCATACATTTCCCGACCTATGCGGCCACGGCCTGGTACCACAACCGTATCCCTGACAAAAACACCAACCTGGAAGCGTTTATCGCTGAAGTCCGCGCGTTTACCGGGGAGCAATACGCCCCGGCCCTCCTAAAAGGCGATCAGCTGGGAGCATCTGAAAAACAGGCTGTAGCGGCTAAACTGGCGACTTATTCAGGATTGAGTGCCCAGTACTGGATGAAGGCAGATCTTCGGGTGACCAATCAGGAGTATTTTCAGGAATTGCTTCGCGAACAAGGGGAGACCGTCGGCAGGCTCGATTCTCGATTTACCGGGATCAATGAAGACCTTTTAGGGCAGACGGCTCAAACAGATCCGCAGAGCGACGCCATTTCCCCCCCATATATCGCGGCGTATAAAGAATACCTCTATGGGGATTTAGGTGTCCGAAAGGACTGGACCTATACCACTACAGCGGGAACCCGGGAAGGCTTCAAGTGGGATTGGAAGCACCAGGGAAATATCCAGTGGAATGCCCAGGTAGCTGTGAGTACTTTACCGGATATGGCAACGGCCATGAAAAGAAATCCGAACCTGAAAATTTTAATCCTGAACGGGTATTATGATTTGGCTACGGTCTTTTACGGCGTGGAACACTCGATCAACCACATGGGTCTAACCCCGGAGCTTAAAAAAAATATCATCATGAAATACTACGAGGCCGGGCATATGATGTATACCCATGAACCGTCTATGGCAAAGTTTAAAGCCGATGTGGACGCTTTTATTACGGAAACAGCGCCTCAGTAGGAAGATTTAAAAGAGCTTCCCGGAGGTGTCTCGCCGACAGAGGTCTTCCCGGTACATCAGTAAAAACAATGGGATAAAAAAAGGCCCCGTCATCCGACGGGGCCTTTTTTGATTAAATGCAATTTGTTTCTAGAGGTGGAAAGCAACTCCAATACCTCCTGAAGAAGTAATCCCTCCAGCAAATTCTAAAATGATTCCGATGGCATTGGTAAATCGATATTCTACACCTGCATGGGCATTGACAGTGAAACTATCCCCATCTCCGATTAAGAAGCCGGCATCAACACCTGCCCAGATGTCCCACTTTTCAGGGAGTCCGAAAAGGCTGTCAAAGTAGTAATCCGCACGTCCGCCAAGGGCCATGTCATTTTCTCCACTGAACCAAAAGCGGGCTTCCGGAGAAACGGTAATATTGTCGGCTACCTGAAATTCATAATGCGCAGCAATACTTGCGTCTTCCCCGAATTTGAAAAAGGCGTTCAAGGCTCCGCCGTGGTTCTCCTGTGCATAAGTATTACCAGCCAGTGCAAAAAACAGTCCTGCAGCCAGCAAAAGAGTAAAAATGTTTTTCATTTTAAACTAGGTTTGAAGTGTTCGTTAGACTTGGGTCCAAGGTATAAAAAAAATAATTAAGTTATTCCACCTTTCACAATCGACCTTTCGAAAAATCTCTGAAACCCTTACTGCCAAACCGTCCGCAGACATCGTTCAGATATTTTGTCGGGTTCAGAAATGTATTTTGACAACAATCTGTATATTTCCGGAACCATTTAAAAAGTAAAAAATAACTGCTATGAGTTATAGACCCATTATCACTTTTTTATATGTTATTCTTTGTGCCGGCATACTCTCAGGGCAGGACTACACCGCCTTGAAATTCCGGGAAGCAGGTCCTTACAGAGGCGGACGGGTAACCACAGTGGCCGGGGTGACCTCGGCACCCGGAACATTTTATTTTGGAGCTACTGGAGGAGGGGTTTGGAAATCAGAGGATTACGGGGCGAAATGGGTTAATATTTCAGATGGATATTTTAAGACCCCCAGTATTGGTGCGATTGCGGTAGCCCAAAAGGATCCGAATGTACTCTACGTCGGAACAGGTTCTGATGGACTGCGCAGCAACATTATTGAGGGCAGAGGCATGTATAAGTCTGTCGATGCCGGGAATTCCTGGTTGGAAATCGGGTTGAAGGATGTCGGGCAGATCGGGGCCGTACGTCTGCATCCTGAGGATTTCAACACCGTTTATGTCGCGGCCATAGGAAAGGCGTTCCGGGCCAATCCGGAGCGCGGGCTTTTTAAAACCACAGATGGCGGGAAAACCTGGTCCCGGGTTTTATTTATTTCGGAAGAAACCGGAGTTTCAGATGTGGAAATATTACATACGAACCCCAATGTGCTTTTTGCTGCCGCATGGAAGGCGGTCCGCAAACCCTGGACCATCATCAGCGGGGGGACTGCCAGGGAGGGTGGGCTGTATAAAAGCCTGGATGGGGGAAAGACCTGGTATCGCGTAGAGAAGGGTCTGCCCGAAAAACTCATTGGAAAAATAGACATCGAAGTTTCTCCTTCAGATTCCAGGATTGTCTACGCCCTCGTGGAAGCGCCGGGTAAGGAGGGAGGGCTTTATAAATCGGTAGATCAGGGAGAGTCCTTTACGCAGGTCTCATCTCATGACGGCATTCGTTCACGGCCATTTTACTATACCAATATCCGGGTGGATCCTAAAAACCCTGAGGTGATCTACGCCATGGCTACAGGATATTTTAAGTCTGAAGACGGGGGGAAAACCTGGAACCGTATGAATCCCCCTCATGGGGACAACCACGATATGTGGATCAACCCCAATACCCCAAACCTCTTTATTCAGAGCAATGACGGGGGTGCGAATGTCACGCACAACGGTGGTGAGACCTGGTCCACCCAATTTAACCAGCCCACGGCTGAGATCTACCAGGTTGAGGTAGATAACCAGTATCCTTATTGGCTCTATGGCGGCCAACAAGACAATTATTCCACTGTTGCAGTGCCTAGTATGCCCCCTTATGGCTTGCAGGCACCGGGAATCGGATTTATTCTGAATACCGGAGGATGCGAAACGGGACCTGCCGTACCCCATCCGACAAATCCGGATATTGTATACTCCAATTGCAAGGGCCGTTTTACAATCTATAATAAAAGAACAGGTACGGAACAGTCCTATTACGTTGGAGCCTCTAATATGTACGGGCACAATCCCAAAGACCTGAAATTCAGATTTCAGAGAGTTTCTCCGATTCACGTCTCTCCTCACGATCCGAATGTGATTTATCATACTTCCCAATACGTGCATAAAACCACGGATGAAGGGAAAACCTGGGAGATTATCTCACCGGACCTGACGGCTTTTGAGGCGGACAAGCAAGTGATTTCGGGGACTCCAATCACCCGGGATATTACAGGGGAAGAATTTTACAGCACTATTTATGCCATACGGGAATCCCCCGTACAGGCAGGTGTTATCTGGGTGGGATCTAATGATGGCCCTGTGCACGTGACCCGTAATGGGGGAACGACCTGGGATGAGGTAACGCCCCGGAATCTTCCGCCGGGAGGAAGAGTGGATGCTGTGGAGCCTTCACCGCACAATCCTGCTAAGGCTTATGTGGCAGTATTGCGGAACCTTCTTGGCGATCCTAAACCTTATATTTACAAAACGGAGAATTACGGAAAGAGCTGGACCCTGCTCACCACCGGTAGCAATGGCATACCTGATGATTTTCCGACCCGGGTTGTCCGGGAAGATCCAGAACGTGAAGGCCTCCTTTTTGCTGGAACCGAGTACGGGATGTTTATCTCTGCCAATGATGGAAAGACCTGGGAATCTTTCCAACAGAACCTGCCATTAACCCCTGTTACAGATCTTAAAATACACCGCGGAGATCTGGCATTATCCACGATGGGGCGTGGATTTTGGATTCTCGATCAGATAGGTCCTATAAGGCAGCAGGACTTGGCGACCCTGTCAGAAGTACACCTCTTTAAACCGGCCAAAACCATACGGTACCGGATCCCTTCCGGAGCCTGGAACGGGGACACTCCTTCCTATCCAAGACCAGGGGTGATGCTGGATTATTTTTTACCCGACAAGTCGGAACAGCCTGTAAAACTTGAAATTCGGGATGCAACCGGCCAGGTGCTGACCGCATTTTCCAGCGACTCCATCGCTGATGTGACAGGGGGAGCCCGTCGTGATATGGGCACGAATTTTACCGAATTTCTGGTTTCTGAATCTCTGACAAAGCACAAAGGGTTGAACAGATTCCTTTGGGACATGACTATGGCGGGCCCATGGAGCTCGAATGAAAATCGCAAATATCGCAATGGCCCCATGGTCGCGCCCGGGGTTTATGAGGCGGTATTGGTTTACGGTGAAAAGACGATTTAGTCAGGATTTCGAGTTGGTCATGGACCCCAGGGTTGTCGCTGCTGGTGTCAGTGAAACCGATGTGAATCAGCAAGTGGAATTTCAAAAGGCCGTACGCGATAAACTCAGTGAAGCTTACCGTTATGAGCATGCTTTGGAAATGGAAGTGGAATCCCTCAAATCCAAAACGAGTCGTTCAGAATCTGAGGAATCCCGCTTAAAAACTTTGGAAGGTGCGCTATCTCAGGTTCAAACCGCGGAGGGGATCTATATGCAACCCATGCTCGCCGATCAATGGCGGTATCTGTATAGCATGATGGACCAGGCCGATCAGGTTCCGGGCAGGGATGCCCTGCAGCGGTTTAGTGAATTGGAAACTGAATTGCAACGCCTGAAATCGGATGTATCTCTTAACGAATAGTCGAGTGACGCAGGCACCGGAAGAAACGACAACGGATTGCGGGGCTACCGCCCAATCCTGAACTAAAAGGGTATACGGGCTGCCCGCTTCAGAAGTCCTTCTTAACGACTTCCCCGTTGAGCATGACAAAGGGGACGATGCGCATCGCCCGGATATCTTCGGTGGGATCCCCGGGAACGGCGATAAGATCGGCCAGGTACCCTTTCCGGACCTGACCCAGATTCTCGAGGTGAAAGGTACGGGCATTAATATCAGTTGCTGCCTGAAGGACCGCTGACTCAGACATACCATAGGCTACCATAAGCTCCAGTTCACGGTAATTCTCCCCATGCGGATAAACCCCAACATCACCTCCAAAACCAATGGTTACGCCAGAGGCCAGAGCAAGCGCAAAGCTTTCCTTTTTCCTGAGGATGCGTTCCGTGTCCTTTTTTTCATCCCACCCGCTATAACGCTCTATGGCATCCCCGGCGGCCAGGGTAGGGTAAAGGACTGTATGATTGGCTTTCATCAGTTCATACGTGTCCTGCGTGGCCTCATCTCCGTGTTCTATGGTTTCAACTCCGGCCAGGATAGCCCGTTTCATGCCTTCGGGCGTACTGGCGTGGGCCACTGCATACTTTCCTGCAGACTTCGCTGCATTGACCATCGCTTCCAGTTCTTCAGTGAGGAAAGTAGGTTGAGAGGGGGCTCCGGGGGTCCAGCGATAATCCGCGTATATTTTAATAAAGTCAGCGCCTCCTCCCAACTGCCGGCGGACCGCAGAAATAACTTCACCCACGCCACTGGCGGGCTCTGCGCCCAGGGGCACGTTCACCCCTTCATGAAACCCCTTGGGGCCATAAGCTCCTGTGGCTACAATGGCCGGTCCGGCCACCAGGAGTCGCGGACCCGGAATAATCCCGGAATCAATGGATTTTTTCAGGGCGACATCTGCGTACCCTGCCCCTTCTGAGCCCAGGTCTCTCATAGTTGTTACTCCTGCCATCAGCGATTTTTCTGCGTGCACGGCACCTCTTATGGCGCGCTCCGCAGGAGATTCCTTGAGCACCTGGTCATTCCAGGAAGTCTCGTTATACGGATGCAGCAAAAGGTGCGAATGTCCTTCGATCAGCCCCGGCAGAAGTGTCATGCCTTCGAGGGAAATGATCTCTGTATTTTTCGGAGGCTTTAAACCCGACTCCGGTCCTGCATAGGCAATTTCAGAGGCCTCGACCAGGACGACCCATCCTCGATGCATTTGTTTTCCATCGAAAACCCGGGTTGGCTTAAGCAGGAGCTGGGCGGCAGCGCTCCAACTCCCAAAAAGGGATAGTATTAGGACCAGAAGGGCGGTACGTTGGGATGTGTGCATTTGAGAAATGTTTGAGGTTAGAGCCCTTTGAGATACGTAATACTTTCGAGCAAGGCGACCTCCGGATTAGCCACCATATCCTGTTCGACAAAGAAATGTTCAACGCCTGTCTGAGAAGCTGCTCTTACGATTTCCTCGAGGTCCAGTACCCCGGCACCCGTGGATGTCATTAGGGGGAAGAGTTCGACCCACTCACGAGGATCACCCCCGTCCCCTGAGAAATACTTGAGTTCCAGCATATCCTTGAGGTGCATCATCTTATAACGACCCTTGTATTTATTCAGATAGGCTATGGGATCTGCCTTTCCGGCAATCGTCCAGAAAATGTCCATTTCAAGAAAAACACCATTGGGATCCGTCGCATCCATCATCAATTCAAAAGGGATCACCCCATCGATTTGCTGTAATCCATACCCGTGATTGTGATAGGCAAAACGGATTCCCTCACTGAGAGCGGATGCTCCTATGGTATTAAAGGTATCGGCCATGCGCTGGTAGTCTTCCACAGTTTGACGGCGTTCTGGAGGTATGGCAGGTAATGTAACGTATTTTGAACCCAGCTTCCGCGCCGCCTGACCCAGGGCTGGCATGTGGTTTTCCAGGGTGTCCAGATCTGTATGCAGGGAAGCGATACTGAGGCCCAGTTCCCTGGAATGGTTTAGGAATTCTGACTCGGATACCCCAAAGTAGCCGCTTCCGGAAGAGCCAATCATCAAACTGATTTGTTCCCAACTCTTTTTATTGCTTTCGGCGCTGAAAGGATACGGCCCAAAGAGCTCGATTTCAGAATATCCCATTTCAACGAGCAGTTCCAAAGATTTTCTGGGATTCTCCGCCATGAGCCGGGGTAGGGAGAATAACTGAATACCAATTCTATCTGTCAATTGAGAGAGTAGCTTAAATGTGTTCCGATTTGAATATAAAGCGCCCGGCAGAAGACCGGCGCCCAAGCTTGCCCATCCGGATAGTTTTAAAAATTCCTTTCGTTTCATAGCTTTTCGAATTATAATGGGTTGATCAGGGGAAGGAAGTTATACCTGGAAGTTCGTTGTATTTTTAAACCCTAATTATCGTCTTGTTTCGCAGCATTTTCAGCGATTTCCACCAGTTTTTGATCGATCAGATCCCGGGAGAGCCATTTTCCCTGCAGCATGAGGCCTTTCATTTCCCGGAGTGCGCTCAGATCTTCCAGCGGGTTGGCTTCCGTCAGGAAAAAATCTGCTGCTTTCCCAACCGCTATGGAACCCCAATCGGCTTCGGCCCCAAAAAATTGAGCCGGGGCGAGGGTGCCCATCCTGAGAATTTCCGCCGGGGAGAGTCCGGAGCGTTCCATGGCCGCAATTTCCCGATGCAGGGAGAAGCCCGGGACATTGAAAAGTTGCGGGGCATCTGACCCCAGCAACAGTCCGTGCCCATTTCTGGCCAGTTCCAGGATAAGCCTGAGACGAATATGATCAAAAAGAACCCACTGTTGCGGATCCCAGGAAGGATCACTTAATTGTTCTTCCTTAATGCGTTTCCAGTTGGCCAGGGTCGTCGGTGTCATGTATTTCATTTCAGGCTGGGTCAGCAGACTGTCTGCATCTGTAGGCGCAAACCAACGCTCAAAAAGCGTTTGAGTGGGAACGATCCAAACCTCTTGGTTTCGGGTGAGTTCCACCAGGTCTTTAATTTTTGTAGTATCCGCCAGTTGGGTAAAGTTAAATCCGAAAAAGCCATTCTCGGCAGGGTTGACGGCTGCTGCTTCAGGCACCAGACCCTCCAGATACCCGTCTATATGGTCTATGGTGGCATACCCGCTTTCCAGGGCATGCCTTACCCCGACGTCGACGGGGACATGGCCTGCAAAAGGGATCCCTGCCTGACGTGCAGCCGACACCAGAGAATCGAAAACGCCCCGTTGGATGCCCGGGTGAATTTTTAGAAAATCATAGCCTTCAGAGGCATACTGCCTAACTTTTTCCATAGCCTCTTCAGGGGTCTGGACCGTATTACCATTCAGAGAAGGGCTTGAAGTGAAAATGCGGGGGCCCGGGACGCTGCCTTTTCGCACTTCCTCCCTTAATTCCAGGTGATACGGGTGCCCCAGCATCCCCCGAATGGTTGTAATCCCTCCCGAGAGATAGAGGAAAAGGGTTTCTTCAATCCGTTTTTCAGAAGTAGGGGGGGAAGGAATATGGGCGTGCATTTCTGTAAGGCCGGGAACTACATAAGCACCCTCTCCATCAATGACTGCGCTGAATTCCCCTGTGGGCAAAACATCTGTAATCTCCAGGATCTGATTGCCCTCTACAAGAATATGCTGGTTTTTGAGTATGGTTCCCTGTTCCACATCTACGATATGGACATTTTTAATAAGAGTCTGGTCTGAATATTCCTGTTGCGGGGCCTGTTTACAAGACCAGGTAATAAGGAGTAGGAGGAGAGTGAGGTAAATTTTGATCATAGCTCGGTGGACCTGATATAGAAATTGGAATCGACTTTAAAACTTTCCGGTTTGTTTTTGAATGGGGTCTGCTTCCACGCGGCTGCCGGATAAATCCAGTGAACCTCCTGATCGGCAAAAACCCGGACAGGCATGTCAAAACCCTTTACTATATCCTGATAGCGATACTCCAGGATAGGCCCATTCCAACGGTATTCCAGGTTGGGCACCCACTTCGTTCGCAGGTATTGATCAAAAAAGGCGCTCAGGTCTTTACCACTTTTTTCGCTCAGATACGATTCGATTTGTTCCGTGGTAACCGTCTGGTGGTAGAAGGTCTCATTGAGTCCTCTTAGAATAGTTCGCCAGAGTTCGTCATCTTCCAGGAGTTGCCGTAAGGTATGCAGCATATTCGCTCCCTTGGGATACATATCCCCGGAACCTTCTGAATTGACGCCGTAAGTGCCGATGATGGGCTTGTCATTCCTGATATTCGCGCGGGTTCCGATCACATAGGCTGAAGCCGCTTCCGTTCCGAAGTGATAATCGAGATAGAGACCTTCAGAGTAGGCGGTAAAGCTCTCATGAATCCACATATCTGCAATATCCCGGTAGGTGATATTATTGGCAAACCACTCATGTCCGGCTTCGTGGATGATGATAAAGTCAAACTTCAATCCCCAGCCGGTTCCCGAGAGATCCCGTCCCAAATACCCGTTTTGATATTTGTTTCCATAGGTAATGGAACTCTGATGTTCCATACCCAGATAAGGCACTTCCACCAATTTAAAACTATCCTCATAGAAGGGATACGGCCCGAACCAGTGTTCAAAGGCTTCCATCATCATGGGTACCTGTTTAAATTGTTCTTTGGCCTTATTGAGATTCTCCGGCAACACGTAATAATCCAGATCCAGGGAGCCTTTTTCTCCTGAAAAAGTTTCTGAGAATTGGCTGTACTCCGCAATATTTGCATTCACCCCATAGTTGTTGATCGGATTGCTGACAAACCAGTGAAAGGTTCGGTTTTCACCGGCCTCTTCTGTTTTTAGCAATCGGCCATTGGCGACGCCGGTTAAGGGCTTCGGGACCGTCAGGCGGATGGCCATGGAGTCCGGTTCATCGTACATATGATCTTTGTTGGGCCACCATACACTGGCACCCAGACCCTGGCAGGAGGTGGCGACGAAGGGTTGTCCTTTTCCGTCCTGACTCCATGAGAATCCCCCGTCCCATGGGGCACGGGCGGCCTCCAAAGGAATTCCGGAATAACGGACACTAACGGCTTCACGGGCGCCCTGTAGCTGAGGTTTTGCGAGTGTGATGAAATAGGCATTGCCTTCCCGAACAAAGGTCAGTTGGCGTCCGTCCTGCACCACAGCTTCAATCTCAAGAGGGGGTTGCAGGTCAATTTGCATCCGGGATTGGGGCTGTAAAACAGTGTAGTGAATGGTATTGGTTCCGGAGAGGCTGCGGGACTCGGGCATCACCTGAACCCCCAGGTCATAATAGGTCAGATCCCACCAGGCGCGTTCCGGGGTAATGCTCCCCCGAAGGCTGTCCTGCCGGGTGAAGGGCTCCTGTGCGCAAACAGATGTCATAACTAAAAGCAAGGCCGGAAGGATATAGTATTTTTTCATAAGCTCAGGTTTTGGGAAGTTTGAGCCTGCGAGCGCTCCAGAAGGTAAGCATAACTGCTGTTTTTCACAATTTCGGTCAGGTCATTTGAATTCAACAGATCGTAAACCGCTTGCTTTTTATCCGGGTGTTGTTCGTAATACGATTTGGTGATCAAATAGCCCACGGTATAGCCCAAATCGGCCGGCCGATCCTCGATACTACCTCCATTGTACAACCATTTCGAAGCGTCCTCTTCTAAAAGTTCGGTGGCGAGTTCTTCAAAAATCCATTTTTCGTTTTCAGCAATAGACAGGAATTCCAGGTTATCATTGACCAGGACTTCTCCTGAGCACAGTTCCACCATGAAATCACAGACGCCCTCGTGTACGATAGCCGAAAGGACGGTTTCCCGGTGCTGCTGATCCTGGTAATTCTGCTGAAAATGCATGAGTTCATGTATGGTAAGTCGCGGTAAATCACTGAAATTCATGATAGCATCCCGCTGCCAGTCCGTGAGTTCTTGGGTAGGCATTTTCGGAGATTTCCCGTACATATCCCCACCCAGAAACATTCCCATTTCGGTTGCCGTACCCCCCGAATTCAAAATACCGGGAACAATATATACCTTGGGAAAAACAGCCTGGGGATATATTTCGCGAAAACGAGTCATGGAGCCGACAATCGTTTCTTTAACGAGATTCACACTATCAGGACTGAATTGTTCCTCCAGATACCTGTAGTACTCCGGGGCCGCGTTGATGATCTGTCCGTACATCTGGTCGATACTCCCGTAGCGCACCACATAGAAATCCCTTACTTCCGGAGGGCCTTTAAGGACAAACGTTTTTAGCTGTTGCCGGGCCTGGGAAGTATCTTGCAGGGCTGTATTCAAATACGGCCAGAAAGCGTCCATGGCCTCTGTTCGTAACTCAAAGTGGGAGAGTTTCTTCAATTCCATGTCTATGGAATCCAGGCGCTCCTGCAGGGCCGCCAGACCCTCGCCCTGAAGCTCGTTGGTACGCCTGGGAAATTTCTCGAGTATTCTGGGGTTGCACATACCCTGGTCAATGGCCTTGTGAAGCACAGCAATGGCAGAATCTGTTTCTCCCCCTTCCCAATATACATAGGCAGCCTGAACAAAAAGCTCGGAGGACTGCAGATCTTCATTAGCTCGCACAAGGCTGTCTGCCAGTGCTTTAAAATCTCCTGAGGCCTGTTTGTCTCCATAGAAATTGAAGAGTCGTTCCATGTTTGGCAACCGCATGTCCGAAACCTTTTTCTCAGGCGTACCGCAGGAAATACCCAATGTCAGAATGCCCAGTGAAAGAACGCAAGCCGTATGTCTCAATTTCATAGTATATCAGTTTCTGAAAACCCCCGAAGGGAAAACCACCGGACTTTCGTGCCCATCAGGCCCTACAGCCGAAACGCCAAAAAAGAAATTATCGATCACGATGCCCTCCAGGGTGGCCTCTGTAGTCTTATCCACATACCGAAAATGGTCCCAGGTTGGGGAAGTAGTGTCCCGCCAGTAAACTTTATAGCCTTTGGCTCCTTCAACAGGTGTCCATCTCAATTGCGCAGCAGGGGCTACAATACCACCTATTTCTACTTTTTCAGGGCCTGGAGGGGCCCAGGCTAAAGAAGCCAGGGAAATCGCGTTAACCGATGTGAGCTTGGCTGCGTAGCCGAAATCCACGTATTCCAGAAGGTCTCCATAGGCTATACCATCCTCCGTTCGGATGTCCTGATGCTGCTGGGTGTAATTCTCGTGAGCCTCCATAATCCGGATTCCGGCAAAACCTTCGTCATTGAAGGGCCGGTGGTGTCCACCCCTTCCGAATCGATCTAAGCGGTAAATCAGCATGGGGTTCATTTCGGGCATATACGTCCGGGTGGTGCGGTATACATATCGGGCCAACTGTCTGGAGATCCCATCGACTTCCCCTCCGTAAAAGCGTCGGGAACGCCTTTCCTGTTCGGTCTCTGTTGGCGGCACGGGTTCTGAAAAGATTCGAAAATCACGGTTACTAACTACTCCGTCCACCCCGGTGGTATTCCCGATCATATCATTGTTCATTACCCCGATCATCTGCCATTGATTCTCCCTGGCATACGCTGCCAGACCGCGGCCTCCGAAGAGACCCTGCTCTTCACCGGAAAGGCCCGCATAGATTATACTGTTCTCAAAGGAGTATTTAGAAAGTACCCGGGCCGCTTCAATAGTGCCCGCCATACCACTTGCGTTGTCGTTAGCCCCTGGTGAATCTGAAGTGGCATTATTCGGATCGCTGACACGGGAATCGATGTCCCCGCTCATCATGATATAGCGATTCGGGTGTTTTTTACCTCTTTGAATGGCGATGACGTTGACCACCCAGACATCTTCCGGTATCCGCTCATTTTCTGAGGCTTTCACCAGGTTTCGCTGATAAAAGACTTCGAGACACCCGCCACAGCTTTTCGATATGGCCTCGAATTCCTGTTTAATCCACCTTCGGGCCGCTCCGATCCCCCGGGTTTGAGATACGGTATCACTTAGCGTATGCCGGGTTCCGAATCCGGCCAGCCTAGTGATGTCTTCCTGGATGCGCTCGGTGGAGACGGCATCGATAATTTCATAAATACGTGTGTCTGTTTGTGCCTGAAGCAAGGAATAACACAGGAGGATCGTAAAAAATAGGTAGTATTTTTTCATTATAACATGTTTGGATATTTCTTTTGAAAACGGGCCGCGTGCCAATAACAGAGCGGCCCCAGCAACACATACATAAAACCAGGTAACCCATATCGGACTCCAATTCCCAGATGAGCTACCAGAATTGAGAGTGCCGCCAGGGCCACATATATGGCAAAATGCCAGGAATAAAAAAGGAGGTTTACAGATTGGGATAAAGATTTTGACTTCTTGTAAGCCCGGCGATACATCAGTGAGAAACAAAGAAAAATCAACAAAAATCCGAGGCTGTACCACTGAAATAAATCGGCCAGTCCCTCCATGGTGATGCGTTCTTTCCCCAACCAGGAATTAATCAGCGATTTAAGTGGGAACACATAATAGAGGATTACAAAGAGCAGGAGGGAATTAAATGTGATAATCACGTAATCCACATAGCCCCCAGACCGCCGGAAATAATTGTAATGTACCACCCACAGGGCCATCAATACAAAGAAACTGACGGCAAAGGTGATGAGGTTCAATCCTTTGTCTGCCATGTCCAGCCAACTCTCGTTGAGGTCCAGAGACACTACCATAAGTGTGGCAGCAAATGCAAAGACCCCATCGCTCAGGGCTTCCAGACGTCCTATGTTGTGGGGCATCTTCATATTGCTAGTCTTCTGTTTCTACAACCATGGCCAAAACTCCAGATGGACCATTAAATGCCAAACGGGTAATTTTAGATGTAGGATCCTCAAGGGCATAAAATGATTTCCAGGACCCTTTACCGCTGGTGTTAAAGGATTTTAATTCATGTCCCTGCCCACAAATAATATGTTTCGCATCCACCCAGCATAAGTCCTGAACCCCTGAAGGCAACTCAGTTAGCACCGTTGTGGCTCCAGATTCGGGATTTAGGGATTTGACCAGTACCTTTCCTTCTTCTATTGCCGTATAACTGATACGGTCCGAGTCCGGAATTCGATGTAAAGATCTGCCGACGCTTTTCTGAAAAGTATACTGGCTGTTATCCTTTAGATTTAGGACTACCAGGTCCATTCTATCCTCAATGAGTACGGTGCATACCAACACCTCTGAGTTATACCACAGGTGATATCCGATTTTGAGATCCGCGTTCACCAGATCAGTCTGGCCCCCTTCCAGAGGATAGCTATAGAGCCGTTGAAGACCCGTGGTATCCAGCCGGATCGAGGAAATAGCATCCTTCCCCGGAATTTTCACCGGTGAGTATTCGCTCCCTCCGGGGGTGTCGGATAGCCAGGTCGTCTTCTGGCCGGCTAGGGAATACCTCGCGATATCCGTTTGGCCGTTGCGCGTTCTGGCGTAGAGCAGGTCTTCATCACTGAGAAAGTACGGTTGGTTGTCATATCCGGGGTTCCGGGAGATATTCATCGGGACAGATACCTCAAATACGCCGTCTTTAGATATGAAGCTGGACAGATAGACCTCGGATTCCGTTTGTCCCCTAAGGGAGGAAATTCCAAGGGTTGTTGAGATCAGAACTAAAGATCTCATAATGGTATTTAAAAACATACCAACCTGGTTTATAGAGGATTCGAATCTCATCTCTTCAGTATTCCTCGAATTTGGGAATTCGATAGGGGAAAGTAGCCATTTCGCGGGGGTTTCACAACCAGAATCTCCCTCTATGCGCTATAATTCGGTGAAACGACTGATCAGGGCACGTGCCGCCGGGATCCCCTCCAGGAAGTATTTAGCCTGGGTTTTCATACGCCCTACTTTTACCGTTATGGCTTCTTCAGGCAATTCCTGGAACATGAATTCATCGGTCCAGTCATCTCCAATGGCAAAAATAAAATCGTAATCCTTGCGCGCAAGCATGCGCATGGCCGCCCGCCCCTTGTTGACATTGCTGCTTTTGATTTCAACGACCTTGTTGCCATTCAGTACACTGAGGTCGTCATTGGCGATCAGGGAGGTGAGGACGGTATTGAGTTCTGATGCTCGTTTTTGCCCAAAATCCGGATCTGTGTTGCGGTAATGCCATGCCATGGAGTAGTTTTTATCCTCGATAAACGATCCCGGGGTCCGGTCTACAAAGGATTCAAGGACCGGTCGGATTTTGGGCATCCAGTCATTCTTGACATTCTCCAGCAATTGAAATTCCTGGTTTTCTTCCGATATCCAGACCCCGTGTTCCACGATCATGGAGTATCCCTTCCCTTCAAACCACTTGCCCAGGGTGTCTTTGTCTCTGCCGCTGATGATAAAGATATCAGTTCTTTGTTGCTTGTAAAGTGCATCCAGCATATGAACTAATTCAGCATCCGGACTCGCTTTTTTCGGATCGTTTTTGAACCCGGCCAGGGTACCATCGTAGTCCAGAAACAATATGCGATTGCTCGCTTTACGAAACTTTTCCATCAGGGTATTGGTGAGGTCCACGGTAAGCCTGCGAGCTACATATGGCGGGTCCATTTGTTTATGCGTCATGAGTGAATGCATAAATTCCTGTGCCCATTTTTCCACATTATAGCGCGCCAATCGCTTTTGCATAGGAGTATTCCGGGCCTTTTGTTCCTCTTCAGGCATATTGATCGCCTGATGCAGGGCATCGGCTATTTGTTCAAAATTATTGGGGTTGATCAATAGGGCTTCGTGCATTTCATTGGCAGATCCTGCCATTTCACTCAGAATGAGCACACCTGTCTTATCGGTGCGGGTAGCGATATATTCTTTGGCGACCAGATTCATTCCATCCCGGATTGGCGTCAGCCAGGCAATATCACAGCTGGTATATAGATCTACCAGGTTCTCGAATCCCAGGGAGCGATAGAAGTACCAGATAGGCGTCCAGCTCACAGTGGAGAGTTCCCCGTTGATCCGTCCGACGAGCTCGTCAATCTCCTTTTTCAATAACTGATACTGAGGCACTTTGGAGCGGGAGGGTACAGCGAGTATGATGAGCCTTACTTTCTCTTTGTATTCGGGATATTTCTGTAAAAAATACTCAAAGGCTTTGAGCCGGTTTGCAATACCCTTTGAATAATCCAAACGGTCGATGGAGAGAAAGAACTTGGCATCCGGAGTTGAAGCCTTATGGGCATTGAGACGTCTTTGCAGATCCGATTCTTCCCCGTCTTTCTGGCCGGCATTCTTTTGTGCCGCCTCATGGAATTTGGTGTAATCAATCCCCATGGGGAAGGAATCTACCTTCGTCATGCGGTCCTCCAGGTTAATTTCATTGAAATTCACCTCAAGACCCAGGAGTCTGCGCACTGAACTCAAAAAGTGTCGTTCGTAGTCATAGGTGTGAAAACCGATCAGATCTGCTCCCAATAAACCTTTCAAAATATCCTCCCGCCAGGGAAGAGTACGGAAAATTTCATAAGAAGGGAAGGGGATATGCAGGAAAAAACCAATTGACAAATCGGGTCGTTTCTCCCTGACCATCTGAGGAACCAGCATGAGCTGGTAGTCGTGAACCCAGAGGATGTCATTCTCAGAAGCCTGCGCTAATACAGCTTCGGCAAATTTGCGGTTGACGGCCTCGTATACTTTCCAGTTGGCCAGCTCAAATTCCGCATATTCCATAAAATAATGAAAGAGCGGCCAGATGGTCCGATTGCTGAAGCCAAAATAAAAGCCCTCTACTTCGGCATGAGTCAGGGGGACTTTGCTGCATCCGTGTTCTTTAAGCGCCTGATCTATCTGGGGCTCTAAAGCTTCCGGAATTTCCTCCCGGGTGAGCCCGCTCCAACCGATCCATAAACTTTCGCCTTCCTGATGTACCGATTTCATTCCGGTGGCAAGCCCTCCCACGCTGGGGATGGCCTGTATTTTTGCTTCATGGATCTGTAATTGAATGGGTAATCTGTTGGAAAGGATGATGGTTTTGGGCATTATTGGGGCTTTTTTACCTTTTTGGAGCTGGATTTGCCTAAATTTCGTCAAATTAAGGGGCATTGCCAATAAATTTGTAAGAATTCAACCAAAGACAACGTATGGATAATCTGGATTACGGGATCATCGGGAATTGCAGAAGCGCTGCACTTATTTCAAAAACAGGTTCTCTCGATTGGTGTTGTCTGCCGGAATTCGATTCCTCCTCGGTATTTGCAAGCCTTCTGGATGACAAAAAGGGCGGGAGTTTTGAGATCCGGGTCGATGATGACTATGAAATAACCCAGCGCTATAAAAAGGATACAGCCCTGCTGATTACCCGATACAGCAGGGGTTCTGATATTTTTGAGGTTCGTGATTTTATGCCCCGCTATCAAAATAAAGACGGGAGTTTTCACACCCCCCCCGAGGTCATTCGGTATCTCCGGCATGTTAAAGGCACCCCGGAGTTTTCCGTGAAGTACGATCCCCGTTTGGAATATGCCCAGGGGGAGACCCAGACCTATGTGAAGCATCCGTTTATTGTCAGCCTGACCTATGGCGACAAATTCGACACGATTTTTCTCTACACCTCTTTCAATAAAAATGCGGTGGTTGAGGGCCGGCCAATCACTCTTGAAGAGGATGGGTATTTTCTCATAGGGTACAACGAAAAGCTCTTTAAACCCACCGTTAAGAAGATGTATGTGGAAATGGAGCGTACCAAGGTGTACTGGCTGAACTGGAGCCAACGGACCCCTGATTACAGAAAATACAATGGGGTCATTAAGCGATCCGCTATTACACTTAAATTATTGAGTTACGAAAAATCCGGTGCCATCCTCGCTGCGGCCACCACTTCCCTGCCGGAAACGCTTGGGGAAGTTCGCAACTGGGACTACCGGTTCTGCTGGATCCGGGATGCCTCCATGGCTGTAAAGGTGATTTCCGATCTCGGCCATAAAGAAGTGGCCCAGCGCTATTTGCGGTTTATTGTAGATCTGATCCCGGACAAGGATGAGAAACTGCAGATTATGTACGGCATCAACAAGGAAAAACAATTGACCGAGAAAATACTCGATCACCTCAGCGGGTACAAAGGAAGCGGTCCGGTACGTATCGGAAATGCCGCCTTTGAGCAACGACAGAACGATATCTACGGCATCCTGATGGACATGATTCACACCCAGCTCGTCAGATTTCCCAATGATATTGAAAACGGGGAAGAACTCTGGTCCCTGACCAAGGGTATTGTATGGATAGTCGAAAAACACTGGAAAGAGCCCGACAAAGGGATTTGGGAATTTCGTACGGAAGACCGGCATTTCACTTTCTCCAAGGTACTGTGTTGGGTCGCTATAGACCGGGCTATAAAAATAGCGCGCATTTTCCGCAAGCAACGTAAAATTGATAAATGGCTTCCTATAGAAAGTGAAATCCGGGAAGAAATCCTCGAAAAAGCGTGGAATGTGAAAGCCAAAGCGTTTACACAGTCTTACGGCAGTTCCGATCTGGACGCCTCTGTACTGTTGATGGAGCCTTATGGATTCATCGAAGCTCTTGACCCGCGCTACGTCAGCACGGTAAAGGCTATTGAGCGCGAATTGAGTCAGGACGGGCTGTTGTTCCGATATAAAAATGAAGATGATTTCGGGCTTCCCACTTCTTCATTTACCATCTGTACATTCTGGTTTATAAACAGTTTGTTTCGCATTGGTGAGGTAGAGCGCTCCCGGGAATGGTTTGATCGGGTACTGGGCTATAGCAACCACCTGGGGCTTTTTAGTGAGGATATCGATTTTAAGACCAAGCGATTGTTGGGGAATTTTCCGCAGGCCTATTCCCACCTCGCCCTGATCGAATGTGCCCTGAATTTCTCGCGCCAGGCTAGTGATCAGCAGGTCTTGACGAGTATTCAGGATTAGTAATTCATCTTATGCGGTGCTAAGGGGTTTTTAAGAGCTCCGCCAGGATCATGGCTATGTTCCATGCGGATTCATTGGCATCGTCGATTCCGAAGGCAAAACTGGCGCCGTTTGGCAGGGCACCCATAAAGGATTGAAAGCCAAAGGTCTGCCCCGCATGACCCAGGGCGCTTCCAATATTCAAGACCCCAAGGCCGTAGGTGATACCACCACCCATTGGGTTGTAATGCGAGCTGCGCACTTGTTCCATCATCGCTTTCGATTTGTAGAAATCACCCCGGGCCCAGGACCGGATAAAGAGGTCCATATCATCGAGCGTGCTGACTATTTCACCGGCTGCACCGGCGAGCGTGGCAGGCATTTGACTCGGCTTCCCCTCATAATAGCCGGGCGCACGGCCTTGTATGGAATCTATGGATGGAAAATAAGTGTTTTTAAGTCCGGCTTTTTGAAGGATATTCTGACGGATATATTCCTGGAAGGTCAGGGAGGTATACTGTTCTATGAGCATCCCCAGGAGGATGTAATTCGTATTGGTGTACTTGAATTGGGCACCGGGTTTGAATTGGGGCTCATGTAACCTTTTGGCCATCCGCACCAGCTGGGCAGGAGTGAACCTAAGGGTGGAATCTCCATGTATCCCGATCTCCATCAGGTCGTCATCGAGGAAATACTCAGGCAGGCCGGATGTATGGTTCAGCAGGTTCTTCAGCCGGATTTCACCCAGGTAATCGGCACTGTCCGTGACCATGAGGCCATCCAACAATTCGGGCCTGCCCAGGATATCCGAAAGTTTATCTTCCAGGCTTAATTTTTCCTGTTCCACGAGTTGGAGGATGGAGGTAGCGGTAAACATTTTACTGCAGCTCCCAATTTCAAAAGGTTGGTTGAAATCGGTGATTACCTGGCCGCTCCGGCCATCATACCCGGCATAAAAAGAATCCCCGGTCGCCGGGGTCACCTTCATAGTAATCCGGCACCTACCCTTTTCTGCTAATGCTTTTACAATGACATCCACTTTTACCCGGGTGGAATCCCCCGCAATATGGGCAGGGGGCAAAGGGGTATCCCCTGGGCGATCTAAAATCCCCGGGGAGGGGCTTGTGGAATTCAGTTCCGATGCCACTATGACGCCCTCCGGCGGATTGCCAAAAGAGAGCATGGTAAAGCCCAGCAAGGCAATGCAAAGTGACAGGACATTTCGGTAATACATAAGGAGTGTTATTTTTTAGAAATTACAGAAGGATTGGCCAATGCTTTATTTCGATGAGGGGTAGTTTTTGAGTCGCGCAAACTCGTAGTCCTGGCGGGTTTTTAAGAGTTCGATGAGTTTCTTTAGTTCGCTCTCCTCCCAGTCCTCCCGGAACATTTCGTCGTGGCAAAGCAATATCAGGTGGTCCTTTGTAAAGGTCCGGCCCCGGTCCAGGTGATGTTCTATTTGCTGGAAAACTTCTTCAGCACTTCCAACGGGTTCGGCCGTATTGGGGTCGTGAAACCACTCCATATCCCAGCCGTAAATTTCAAACCCGTTTTCCGCAAGGAGGTCTGCTGCTTCAGACCCGCTGGGGATATCGTCCTTTTTTTGAGTGCCAATCCGCCACATATTCCTTCCGGGCAGTCGTGCTACCCGATCCCCGGCATCTATAATCTCATCGCTTTTTAGGAAATCATCCAGGACGCCCTCGGGATTGAAGTAGAATTTGGAGTAATGGTTTCTCGCGTGGGAATAGCTGTGGTTCCCGACCTCAATATCCTCGTTTTCCCTATAGAGTTCCAGGTAGTGGGGTTGGCCTTCCGCGTGCCGTCCGACGAGTAAGACAGTAATTGGTACTTTCTCATACCGGATAGCTTCATCTATTTTTTCACTGCCCTCAAGCGGGCCATCGTCAAAGGTCAGGTAAATGTATTTTATATTATTCCCCTTGGAAGCACTCCCTTGGGCATTAAGGGTATACAAGCCTATCAGGAGGATAAATACGAAAAGTAGCGAAAGGATAATCGATCGGATCTCAATCTTCATGACTTGAAACACTTTAGAGTCCTTATAAGGTCTAAAATAAATATTTTAATCCGTTTAAATCCTTTTTTTTAAACGAATACCGCGAATTCCGGGAATTTCATCGATTTCGGATACAGGCAGGCATTTATTCATTCCCGAGGAAGACTTGGCCCAGAGTTTCGAGATAGGTGAGGAGTTCGGATAAATGCGCTGTGCCCGTAAACGGGTTCATCAAGCTTGTACGCAGGTATAGCGTTCCTTTGAGGCGGGTCTGGACGATATAAAAGCGACCCTCCTCCAGGGCCTTTTTTCGGATATTTTCATTGATTTCATCAAGGCCTCCGGACGGAATGCCCAAAGGTGCCCATCGGAAGCAAAGAATGTTGGACTGGGGCTCACAGGCCAGTTCCCAGTTTGGCCTTTCCCGGATGAGATCTGAAAAGGAACGCGCCAGGTCGTACTGCCGATTCAGAAAAGCTTCAAAAATAGGTTCCCCGTACTGTTTGAGGACGGCGTACCAAGTCAGGGAACTGGTGAGCTTTGTACATTCAAAAGTGCGTTTGGCTCCATTGGACCAATCTTCTTCAACCGTATCTGCCAACAGGTATTCTGCCTCCTGACTAAAGGTGTTGTAAGAGGTGGCTCCGTCTGAAAACAATAGTGCCGTTGTAATCACAGGCATGCCCATCATTTTATGACCATCAATGACCACAGAGTCCGCACGCTGGATGCCCTGGACCAGGAACTTGTACTTCTCAGAGAGCACTGCCGGTCCGCCATGGGCCCCGTCGACATGAAACCAAAGGTCGTTTTCCTCAGCAAAATCGGCCAGGGCTTCCAGATGGTCATAACTTCCCGTGGCGGTGCAGGGGGCGCTGCCCACAATGGCAAAAGGCGTCAGGCCTTTTTGGCGGGCGGCCTCATAAATTCCCGGTAATTTGGACGTGTCCATACTAAAATTCTCCAGGACTGGAACCTTTAAAACCCCGGCTTCTCCAAGCCCCATGATCCGGGCTGCCCTATCCACGCAATAGTGGGCAGCTTCACTGACGAGAATCGCAAGGCCTCCGCTGTAGCCGCGATTCCAAATATCTTCCGCAACGCCATTGCGACGGGCTGAAAGCAGGGCGGTAAGATTGGCCAGGGTCCCGCCCGAAGTCAGAATCCCCCGGGCCGAAGACGAATATCCCACTTTCCGGCACAGCCATCCCGTAATCAGATGTTCCATGGCCGTAGGGGCCATACCCATTTCGTAGACGGCCATACCGTTATTCAGGAAACCGCCCAGAAGCGCCATCAAAGAGGCCACGGGCAGGGGAGGAGCCACCTGATGTCCCATATAGCGGGGGTGGTGAACCCGGGTGATGTGTTTAAGAATGTTTGCCGTATCAACGCCTGAGCCGCTCTCTGAAACATCTTTTTTCCACAGTTCCAGTTGCTCTTTGGGGTCGGAGTAGTTTAGCACCGGACCGTAGCCGGAAAGGGTTTCTTTCAGATACTCAGAAAGCTGATTGATAAGTTGTTGCCCTTCTTTCCGGAAGGTCTCGGGGTCGTATGCCTGATGTAACAAGTCTTCTTCCACCTGCCTAAGGTAATATATAGGGTTGTTTCGGACAAGATGTAATACATCAACAGGCCTTGGGATTTATCTGATTTTCGTCAGAAGGCCCGGAGCTGCTATCCGATATAAAAAAACCACCTCTTTACGAGGTGGCTTCTTCACTCCTGGATTAGGGGTTGGTTTAGTCAAAAGTATATCCATTGCGCTCGGCAACGGCATCTGCAATCATCTCTCTGAGCTTGACGACATTGGGTTGATTCTGATACTTGGTGAACCGCTTGAGTCCCATTAGCATCATCCGTTGTTCGTCTCCTTCAGCAAAGGAAATAATCGCTTCTTTGGCTTTTCGAATTACGATATCGACAGCGTCATAGAGATACAGCTGAGCCATGGCAATCTGCGTTTTCTGACTCTCTTCTCCGAAGCGTTTGGCATTCTTTTCAGCTCTGAGAACTGCAGATTCTGCCATATAGACTTCAATCAGGATATCGGCCGCTGCCATGAGTAGTTGTTGATGTTCTTCCAGATCCGGACCGAATTGCTGAACGGCTTTCCCGGCCACCATCAGGAATACTTTTTTAAGTCCCTTGACCAGGTGCTTCTCCTCAGCGAATAATTCAGAATAATCGGGAGTGTCAAAGCTGGGAACACCCAGGAGTTCTTCCCCGACAGCTGTAGCAGGTCCCAGCAGGTCTACTTGGCCTTTCATCGCTTTTTTAACGAGCATTCCTACAGAGAGCATTCTGTTGATCTCATTGGTCCCCTCATATATACGCGCAATCCGGGCATCCCGCCAGGCTGACTCCATTGGGGTGTCGGCACTAAAGCCCATACCTCCGAAAACCTGAATTCCCTCGTCTGTGGTTTGTTGGACATCTTCGGATACCGCTACTTTTAAAATGGAGCATTCAATGGCGTACTCCTCTACACCTTTGAGTTCGGCCTCCTGATGGGTGTTTCCTTCGGCTACCCGCATGGCAATACGATCCTCGATATTCCGGGCGGCCCGATAAGAAGCGGCTTCACCCACATAAGCGTTAGTCGCCATGGTAGCTATCTTGGCCTTTATAGCGCCAAAATCGATAATGGGGGTCTTGAACTGAATCCGTTCTTTGGCGTACCGCACGGCCTCGTCTGTAACTCTGCGCTGCGCTTCAAGACAGGCAGCAGCCAATTTAATCCGGCCCACATTCAGGGCGTTCATCGCTATTTTAAATCCTGACTGACGCTCTGAGAGCATATTCTCTACAGGGACCATAGTGTCATTGAAAAAAACCTGACGCGTAGAAGAAGAATGAATTCCCAGTTTTTTCTCTTCATCCCCCAGGGTAATTCCATTTTTGGGATCGTTTTCTACAATAAAACCGGTGATATACTGGTCGTCTTCTATACGGGCAAAGACGATAAACAAGTTGCAGAATCCGGCATTTGAAATCCACATTTTCTGTCCCGTGATTTTGTAGTGCTTCCCATCTTCCGAGAGCACTGCCTTTGTTTTACCTGAATTCGCATCGGATCCGGCTCCGGGTTCTGTTAGGCAATAGGCACCCATCCACTCACCGCTCGCCAGTTTGGGAACGTATTTCATTTTTTGTTCCTCTGTCCCGTAAAGGGTAATGGGCATGGTACCGATTCCGGTATGGGCGCCGAAGGCCGTGCTGAAGGAGCCTGAGGCCCCGGATATATAGTCACAGACCAGCATGGTGGATACAAATCCCATCCCCATACCCCCATAACTCTCAGGTACGGCAATACTCAGCAATCCGAGCTCCCCGGCTTTTTTCATACAGGCCTCGGTAAAGGCGTAGTCTTTTTGTTCGAACCGCTCCCAATGCGCCCAGAGTTCCCGATCTACGAATTCTACTGTACTCTCACGCATCATGCGTTGTTCTTCATTGAGGTCTTCCAGGGTGAAGACATCTTCACATGCCGTTTCCACGACCAGGAATTGGCCCCCTCGTGTGATTTCCATTTGTTTGGTTTCGCTACTCATCTCTTTGATTATTTCTTTACAATTTTTTATTTAAGGCAGTACTCAAAAAAGGGTTAGGTCAGAAATTCATAAATCCCTGCGGCCCCTTGCCCGGTACCTACGCACATGGTGACCATTCCGTATTTACCTCCCAGATTCCGGTGGCGCATCTCGTCGAAAAGCTGCACTGATAATTTAGCTCCCGTACATCCAAGGGGATGGCCAAGGGCAATGGCTCCGCCATTCACATTAACGATCTCCGGATTGAGTCCGACCTCCCGGATTACGGCCAAAGACTGGGATGCGAAGGCTTCATTGAGTTCTATAAGCTCCAGATCCTTTAATTTAAGGCCTGAAAGTTCAAGCGCTTTGGGGATGGCCTTTACAGGTCCAATTCCCATGATGCGAGGAGGCACGCCTACCGCGGCGTAATTCACCAGCCGTGCGATAGGTTCCAGATTCAGCTCTTTGACCATCGCTTCACTCATTACCATGACAAAAGCAGCCCCATCACTCATTTGGGAAGAATTCCCGGCCGTGACACTTCCACCCTGTGCAAATACAGGTCGCAACCTGCCCAGGGCCTCTACGGAGGTGTCCGCCCGCGGACCTTCATCGGCCTTTACGGTATAATTATCCGTGACTTTCTTTCCTGCTGCGTTTACGTGGGTATAGGCAATGTCAATGGGTACAATTTGGGAGTCAAATTTCCCTTCCTTTTGCGCCTTTAAGGCGCGTTGGTGTGACTGGTAAGCGAAGGCATCCTGGTCTTCCCTGGATATTTTAAACTCCTCGGCCACGGCCTCAGCGGTAAGCCCCATCCCCCAGTAATAATCTTCTTTCCCATTTTTGGCCAGCTGATAGTCGGGCACAGGCTTGTACCCGCCCATGGGGATATAACTCATGCTTTCCGCACCTCCGGCAATGATGCAATCTGCCATTCCCGAACGGATTTTAGCCGACGCTATGGCGATGGTCTCCAGGCCTGAGGCACAGTATCTGTTCACAGTGACTCCCGGGACATCCTCTATTTCAAGGCCCATAAGTGAAATCAGACGGGCCATATTCAGGCCTTGTTCTGCTTCAGGCATGGCATTACCCACGATAACATCGTCTATTCTTTTTTTGTCGAGTCCGGGTAATTCCTTCATCATATAGGCAATGGTTTCCCCTGCCATTTCATCCGGTCGCTTAAACCGGAAGGAGCCTCTGGGCGCTTTACCCACGGCAGTTCTGTATGCTTTAACGATATAGGCGTCTTTCATGGTTTGCACTCTTTGTATTCAGTTAATTTCTCAATGGTTTTCCGGTTTTCAGCATGTGCTGAATCCGCTCTAAAGTCTTACGCTCCGTACAGAGAGAGAGGAAGGCCTCCCGCTCCAGATCCAGCAGGTATTGCTCGCTCACATAGCTCGCTTCGGAAAGATCACCGCCAGCCATGACATAGGCCAGTTTGTTGGCGATCTTTTTATCGTGATCTGAAATGTAGCGGCCGGTTTCCATAGAATCTGTCCCTACAAGAAACATTCCCAGCGCCTGTTTTCCGAGTACTTTAACGTCTTTTCCCGGGACGGGTTTGGTGTATCCGGATTCGGCCATGAGCTTTGCATGGGCCTTGGCGGTAGCAATTTGCCGGTCTTTATTGACTACTATAATGTCCTTACCCTTTTGAAGGATTCCCAAATCAAAGGCTTCGTAGGCTGAGGTGGAAACTTTAGCGGTAGCCACGGTCAGGAAATATTCCCTAAGGGTATTGAGCTCCACGTCATCTTTGCGGAAGTGAGAAGCTGCCCTGAGAGCCATCTCCTTGGATCCGCCCCCTCCCGGAATGACACCAACGCCAAATTCCACAAGGCCGATATAGGTTTCCGATGCTGCCACTACTTTATCGGCATGCAAGCTGAGTTCACATCCTCCTCCAAGGGTCATCCCATGAGGGGCAGCCACAACGGGTATGGAACTGTAACGCATTCGCATCATAGTATCCTGGAAATACTTGATGGCCATATTGAGTTCGTCGTACTCCTGTTCAGCAGCCATCATAAAGATCATGCCAATATTGGCGCCAACAGAGAAATTAGGTCCCTGGTTCCCGACGACCATACCCTGAAAATTCTTTTCAGCCAGGTCGACTGCTTTGTTCAGACCTGCGAGTACATCCCCTCCAATGGTGTTCATTTTGGAGCGGAATTCTACATTCAGGATTCCATCGCCCAGGTCTTCCACAACAACGCCACTGTTTTTAAAGACTTCTTTGGACTTGCGAATATTATCCAGGATAATAAATCCATCCTGGCCCGGTACTTTTTTATAGGCTTTCGAGGGGATATCGTAAAAATAGGTAGCTCCGTCTTTTACGTTGTAGAAAGAAGAGATTCCCGCGGCTTTCATCTCTTCCACCCAGGGGGCTGCAGTCTGATCGCTTGCGGCAATAAGTTCCAGACCCTTTTCGAGCCCGATAGCATCCCAAATCTGAAAGGGCCCGTGTTCCCATCCGAAACCAGCTTTCATGGCGTCGTCAATCTTAAAGAGGGCATCGGTAATCTCAGGGATACGATAACTCACATAGGCAAATAGCGCCCCGAAGCTTTTTCGGTAGAATTCCCCGGCCTTGTCTTTTCCACCTACAAGTACGGGAAACCGGTCGATAACTGCGTCAATAGATTTCGTGAGTTCCAGGGTGGCAAATTTCGCTTTCTGCTGTGCCCGGTACTCCATTTTGTCCAGGTCCAGGCTCATAATCTCGCTGGAGCCATCGTCTTTGCGAACTTTTTTATAAAAACCCTGTCCGGTTTTACTGCCAAGCCATGATTCTGCAACCATTTTACCGATATAATCCGGTAGTTGAAAGAGCTCGTGCCGTTCATCTTTCGGGCAATTTTCGCCAATGCCATTGGCCACATGCACCAGGGTATCCAGACCCACCACATCAACCGTTCTGAACGTTGCGGATTTGGGTCGGCCGATTACCGGACCGGTGAGTTTGTCTACTTCCTCGATGGTCATTCCAAGATCCTTTATGGTGTGGAACAGGCTCATGATGCTGAAGATTCCAATCCGGTTCCCGATAAAAGCCGGGGTATCCCTGGCCAGTACGGAGGTTTTTCCAAGAAATTTCTCCCCATAGGAAATCAGGAAATCAAGAACTTCTTTTTTAGTCTCAGGCCCCGGAATGACCTCAAAGAGTTTCAAATACCGGGGGGGGTTAAAGAAATGAGTTCCGCAAAAGTGTTGTTGAAAATCTGCGCTCCGACCCTCACTCATAAAATGAATGGGAATTCCAGAGGTATTCGAGGTAATCAGCGTTCCGGGTTTCCGGTGCGCCTCCAGTTTTTCAAATACTTGTTTTTTGATGTCCAGGCGTTCCACCACGACCTCGATGATCCAGTCCACATCGGAGACCCCGGCGATATCATCCTCCAGATTCCCTGTTTTTATACGGCTTGAAAAACTCGAGTGGTAGATGGGTGAAGGTTTCGATTTCAGTGCAGCGGCCAGGGCGTCATTCACAAGGCGATTTCGAACAACTTTGTCCTGAAGCGAGAGTCCTTTGGCGGTTTCTTTATCGGTGAGTTCTCGCGGTACGATATCCAGCAAGAGTACCTCAACTCCAATATTGGCAAAGTGGCAGGCGATCCCGCTACCCATTATTCCGGATCCTACAACCGCAACCTTATTTATATGTCTGTTCATCTATATAGGGATATTAGGTATTTGATGCTTTTTCTTTGAAGTAAATTTTCTTTTCCGCAATCAGGTGATTGATACAACCTACCACTGAAAAGAATCCATCGAGTTGCTCCTGGGTCACTTGTTCACGGACAGTCTCATTAAATCTGAGGACTACATCCTTTGAATCTGCCCGCTTTTCACGACCGAAATCTGTCAGGTGGATCAACACACCCCGACCATCGTCAGGATTGGGACGGCGCTCAATCAGCCCTTTGACCTCCATGCTTTTGAGGATGCGCGAAAGACTCGTCGCTTCCATTCCCATTTTTGGTCCTAAAGCTGTTGAGGGGGTACCTGTTTTTGGGTCAATACTCAGGAGGGTAAACCCGACGGCCATTGTGCTGTCGAAGTGTTTGGCCTCTTCATTGTACATCCGGGCAATGGCTTGCCAGGTAGACCTCAGGGCGTAATCTATAGTGATGTCCTTCATATCTCGATCCAGGATTCCAAATATAGAAAAATTTATTATGCATGCATAATAAATTAGCTAAAAAATATGTACTCCTTCATCACTTTCGAAATACTATCTCACGCTGGTAATAAGCACAGTCGGGTTTGTATCTGTTTCAGGATCAGTGGTTGTATATATCGTTGTAGAGGTCGATATATTTCTCCTTGATGATTTTGCGCTTCAATTTCATGGTAGGGGTGAGGTGGCCCTCATCCACGGACCAGACATCCGGCGTAAGTCTGAATAACTTAACTTTTTCCCACTTTGCAAAGTGTTCATTGGCTTCCTCAACTTCCTCTTTGATGCGTTCCAGGACCTGTGGATTAGCAATGGCTTCTTCGGTGTTCTGGAATTCCATTTTGTGGCGTTTGGCCCATTCAAACAAGAATTCAAAATTGGGTTGAATCAGGGCGGCAGGCAGTTTTTCACCTTCCCCCACGACCATAATCTGTTCGATAAAGCGGGATTGTTTCATCCGGTTTTCCAAAAGCTGGGGAGCCACGTATTTCCCCCCGGAGGTCTTGAACATTTCTTTTTTGCGGTCCGTGATCCTCAGAAAGCCGTCCGCATCGATTTCCCCGATGTCCCCGGTGTGAAAATAGCCTTCGCTGTTGATTACCTCAGCCGTTTTTTCAGGGTCTTTATAATACCCCATCATTACATTGGGCCCCTTACAGAGAATTTCCCCGTCCGAAGCGATTTTTACCTCCACGTCTTTAATAATTTTTCCAACGGATCCGATTTTCCATCCCCGGTTACGCTGGTCATTTACCGAAATCACCGGGGAGGTTTCCGTCAGGCCATATCCTTCCATTACCGGAATTCCCGCTGCGCCAAAAACCCGCGCCAAACGCGTTTGCAGGGCAGCGCTTCCAGAGACCATCGTATTGAGATTCCCCCCGAGGCCCTCTTTCCATTTGGAGAAAATAAGCTTGCGGGCCAGGCCGAGTTTTTTCTCATACCACCACCCATTGGCGCCGTAGGGCTCAAATTTAAGTCCCACCTCCACGGCCCAGAAAAAGAGTGACTTTTTCACTCCGGTCAGATCGGTTCCTTTGGTGATGATCCGGTCGTAAACCTTTTCGAGCAGACGGGGTACAACAGTCATAACATGAGGTTTGACTTCCTTGAGATTATCGCTGATCGTCTCCAGACTTTCAGCGTAATACACGCTGATACCGCAATACTGGTAGAGATAGAGAATCATCCGCTCAAAAATATGGCAGACAGGGAGGAAACTCAGTGCTACACTGCCGGTTTCAAAGGGTACCCGCTCCTTACTCCCCAGAACATTGGATACGATATTATTATGGGATAGCATGACCCCTTTGGGTCTCCCCGTTGTCCCTGAGGTATAGATCAGGGTTGCGAGATCCTCGGGTTTTACCGCTGCTTTGCGCGCTTCAACGGCGTCCTGATTAGACTCATCAGCTCCCATTTCCAATAATTCCGACCAATGCCGGCATCCTTCAATCCGGTCAAAGCTAAATATCTCTTTAAGGGTAGGGACCTCATTTTGAACTGCCCGCACTTTGTCCAGTACTTCCTGGCAGGAGACAAAACAGTATTCAGATTCCGAGTGATTCAGGATATAAGCGTAATCCTCCTCTGATATGGTAGGGTAGATGGGGACGTCCTGAGCCCCTACCTGCAGAATCCCCGTATCTACGATACTCCACTCCGTACGATTGCTCATGGAGATCATGGCAATTTTAGTCTGGGCTTCTACTCCCAAGGTAAGGAGTGCCCGACTAATCGCATTGGCCTGCTGCAGGTATTGCGCCGTACTTGCAGCTTTCCATTCCCCATCCGCCTTAGTGATCATGGCTTTGTCCAGGGGGAAATGCGCTTGCTGATAATAGGGGAACTCAAAAATGCGTGTAACTGTTTTCATAGATATTTATTGAATCTGAATCGCAAAATACAAAAAGCAACAGGTCTTTTACAACAGATTCGCAATACAACCTCAATAGAATTATGAAATCAATAATTAACCTAGATGAAACGGATCTGCACTCACTTTAAATACCGGTCAAAAAAGCCTTCTGTAGCTTGAAAGGCCCGAAGCCAGGAATCGTATCTTAAAAAACCGTGTACTTCATCCGGAAAAATCAGGTATTCGTTGTAAATGCCCCGGGCATCCAGTTGATTTTTAAGATCTATAGACTGCCCGATCATTACATTCCGGTCATCATCCCCGCTGATCAGCAATACAGGAGATGTCCATGCACTGAGATCCGCAATAGGCGACGCTGCGGTTGCCCCTGCCATGAGTCCTTCCGTAAGTCCCCAGCCGCCTCCGGGTGAAAAATCCCTTCCCCTCCAGGCCCAGTCGTGCACCCCGTGCAGATCTACCCCTGCTTTAAAGAGCTCTGAGTTCCGGGCCAGGCCCATGGCGGTGAGATAACCCCCGTAGGAACCGCCCCATAGCCCGATCTTTTCCGGATTTACAATTTCAAGGGACTGCAGGTACTTTCCAGCCGCTACAATATCCTGGTATTCGGAAGCACCCCGGGGTCCCTGATTGGCTGCCCTTCGAAAATCGCGACCATACCCGATCCCGGAGCGATAATTTACAGAGAGTACCACGTAACCCCTGGAGGCCATATACTGATTCATACTGTAGGCGTTGGCGTAATAGCCGCTGTAGTGATACCCCAATAACATCTGACGGATGGGGCCTCCGTGCATGTAAATAAGCGCCGGCTTTTTATTCTTCGTCCCCTGGGGTGGCGTAAAAAGTTGCCCGTGAATTTCCACACCATCAGCAGCCCTGAAAGTCACGGCTTGTGGTTCCACCAAAGAGTTTCCCGGAAATTGTGTCGCCAGGCCCCCCAGGTTTTTAGGAGTCCCATTGCGGTGCAGCACCGCCGTGGTTGGCTGGTTATAAAGCCCTTCCCGGTACGCAAAGGCATTGCCTTCCAGACCTACAACATGGGATTGGATGCCCGCGGGACCTGTGACTCTTTCTGTGGCGCCAGAGGTGATTTCGGTCCGCCAGATATGCCGGCGATTGATGTCCCCGCAGTTTCCCGAGGTATACAAATACTTCTGATCTGGCGAGATACTGCTGTTTTCGGTGATGCAGGCCCCGGGTGTAAGATCGGTGAGCCCGGTCCCATCCGGACGAATTTTGTAGATATGATTCCAACCCTCGTGTTCTGAATAAAACAGGAGTTGGTCTTGCTGTGTCCATCTCAGGGGAGCATTCGGGTAGTATTGTGCAAAGCCGCCGTCATCCGCGGGCGATTTCCAGATCGGCAGGGCGCTGCCGGTTTCCAGGGCTCCCACCCAAATTTCAAAAGAATTGCCACCGGTAAGATTGCGAAGCTCATCCTTACTTCTACCGGGACGTCTCAGAAAGGCCAATCGTTTTCCGTCAGGGGACCATACCGGATGCTCATCAAAGCCCAGTCCGGGAGAAATCCATTGAATCCGATCTGTTCCCAGGACAAAAACACCGACGAAACTGTGGTCCGTTCGTGGACTTACGAAAGCGATTTTGGTGCCGTCCGGTGACCAGTTGAGCGAAGAAGCTCCGGAGCGTACCTCCAATAGCAATTCTTCTTTGGCTTCAGAGTTTCCGGCCCCGAGCATTCGATAAATACTTTTTCCTTTGGTGTACACCATGGCGGTTCCGTCCGGGCTCAATTCCATGGCCCCCACGGCGGCAAGGGTGTCTATGTGTTTGTCGGATAGCCGTAACCGGAGCAACTGGGGTTGGGGAACGGGGCTGAGACTCGCCGGATTGGCGGGCTCGCCATTGCGGTTGTTGCCATTGCCCCTAACGTAGAACAGGTGCTGCGGGGTCACGGCCTGAATATCAATTCCCAGCCCGTCATCTGCATCATAGCTGGTGAGTGGGGTGGGGGTGGAAGCATCCAGGGAGGTATACCAAATATTGCGAACCCCTTTTTCATTGACCACCCAGGCCAGGTACTTTCCATCCTTCGAACCTTTAAGGGACTCCGTGTAGGGAGCGCCAAGGACTTGATCAAGTGTGAATTGGGCCTGTAAGGAAGCAGGAAAGCTCAAACTGGCGAGCATCAATAAAATAAAGGTGGTTTTCATAGGATTGGTTTCTCCCGAAAATAGGAAAAAACCGCAGACCCTGCACCGGGGTACTTGCGGGTTTCGACAGGTTTTTAGATTAATACACCTTCCAGACCTGCGAGCACTCCGTGAGAAGGGCTTTGAAAATCCCTTTGACTAAATCGGCCATTTTGTTCCGCCTTCTAAAACCCTGGCCGGACCTGGAAGTATGCGGAAGAGGTAAAGACAGGCCGGAAGTTTAAAAAAAACTCAGATCGCGCTGATCTACCCATGCGATTCAATCCACTCCCGCGCATGAATAAAGGCTTGCAGCCAGGGGGAGACTTCATCCTGCCGACCCTTTTGATAATGCGCCCAGTTCCAGGGGAAGATCGAACGTTCGATATGCGGCATAGTCACCAGGTGGCGTCCGCTGTCGTCACAGAGCATGGCGGTATTGTAATCGCTCCCATTGGGATTGGAGGGGTAAGACTCGTATCCATAGGTGCCGACAATGTTGTATCGGGAAGCGTCGTACGGCAACCGAAATTTACCCTCTCCATGAGAAATCCAGACCCCGAGTGTGGCCCCGGCGAGGTCTTTGAGCATAACAGAGTGATTTTCGGCAATCCGAACCGAGGTAAAGGCACTTTCGTGTTTATGGGAGTCGTTGTAGGTCATTTTCCCATGGTCTTCGTGGTCCGGATGGATCAGTTCCAGTTCCATAAAAAGCTGACAGCCGTTGCAAATCCCGATGGAAAGGGTGTCGTGGCGGGCAAAAAAGCGTTGAAGTGCCTGATTCGCCTTATCGTTGTATTTAAATGCCCCGGCCCAGCCCTTGGCACTGCCCAGCACATCGGAATTGGAGAATCCGCCGACCGCTCCGATAAACCGGATATCTTCCAGGGTTTCCCGACCGCTGATCAGGTCGGTCATATGTACGTCTTTCACGTCAAAACCAGCGAGGTACATGGCGTGGGCCATTTCCCGTTCAGAGTTGCTGCCTTTTTCTCTCAGAATGGCCGCCTTGGGACGAATATTTTTTGCTGCATTATTCTCAGGGAGTTTCCCGTCAAAACCTTTCGGGAAAGCGAAGTGAAGGGGTTGCTGCCCGTAATTCTTATAACGTCTAAGGGCCAGATCGCCCGAGGTTTGCTTTGCATCCAGCAAATAGGAAGTTTTATACCAGGTATCCCGTAGGGAGGGAATGTCCAGTACAAGGTTTGTGACTTTATTTTTCAAAAGGAGCTCAGCGCCTTCGCGTACTTTCCCAATACGGTGGATTTCGATTCCAGCATCCGCAAACAGGTTTTCGATAGCGCTGTTTGTGGCCTGAAAAACAACTCCCGCGTTTTCTGCAAAAAGCACTTTGATCAGATCGGCTTCCCCCAGAGCAGTCAAGTCTATTTCAGCCCCCAGATTGGGCGTCGAAAAGCAGCCTTCGAGCAGGGTGGTAATCAGGCCACCTGAAGCGATATCATGGCCTGCAACAATCTGTCCATCCTTAATGGCCTGCTGCAATTGGTTAAAGGCTGTGGCAAAATATTCGGGATCTTTAATCGTGGGGGCCTGATTGCCAATTTTGCCCAAAACCTGACCCAAAGAGGATCCCCCGAGTTTGAATGTGTCCGAAGACAGATTCAGGTAATAGAGCGGCCCGCCGGATTTTTTAAAGACAGGCTCGACCACTTTTTGGATCGCATTACAGCGGGCTCCTGTGGAGATGATAACCGTGCCCGGAGCGAGAACGTCCCCTTCCGGATAGCGCTGTTTCATCGAAAGCGAATCCTTGCCCGTCGGAATATTGATGCCCAGGGCTATGGCAAAATCAGAAGCGGCCTCTACGGCCTGATATAGCCTGGCATCTTCCCCTTCATTGTTACACGCCCACATCCAGTTAGCGGAGAGGCTCACAGACTTCAATCCATCTTCCAGCGGTGCCCATACCAGGTTTGTCAGGGCCTCAGCGATACTGTTGCGGCTTCCGGCCACCGGATCGATCAGGGCAGAAACAGGAGAATGCCCGATGGAAGTGGCGATCCCCTCTTTTCCTTTAAAATCCAGGGCCATTACCCCGCAATTATTCAGGGGAAGCTGCAAAGGACCTGCACATTGCTGTTTAGCCACGCGTCCGCCCACACAGCGATCTACTTTGTTGGTCAACCAATCCTTACAGGCTACGGCTTCCAGTTGCAGGACTTGTTCCAGATAGTGCTGCACCTGCTCCTCACGGTATTCGATTTCGGCAAATTTCCGATAAAGGGTTACATCTCTGAGAATGGTCCTGGGTGAACTTCCAAAAAGATCTGAGAGTTCTAAATCCATGGGAGTTTCACTCTCGGAGGCAAAGACAAAGCGATGATCTCCTGTGACCTTACCCACATCGTACATGGGAGCGCGTTCCCGGTCGGCCACGCGCTGGAGCAAATCCATATCTTTCTCTGCAATGACCAGTCCCATACGTTCCTGAGATTCATTACCGATAATCTCTTTGGCCGACAATGTGGGATCCCCCACGGGCAGTCGATCCAGTTGAATATTTCCTCCGGTTTCCTCTACCAGTTCAGATAAGCAGTTCAGATGCCCCCCGGCCCCGTGGTCGTGAATAGAGACAATGGGGTTTTTATCACTTTCAACCAGGCCCCGGATCGCATTGGCAGCCCTTTTCTGCATTTCCGGATTCGAGCGCTGTACGGCATTGAGTTCAATGGCGGAACTAAAAGCCCCGGTATCGGTACTGGAAACAGCTGCCCCTCCCATCCCGATTCGGTAATTATCGCCCCCCATGACCACAATACGATCTCCTTTTTTGGGGGTATCCTTCAGGGCGAGCTCCGCCTTGCCGTACCCAATGCCCCCGGCGAGCATAATCACCTTGTCGTACCCGGTAATTTGAGTGTCTTCCCGATGTTCAAAAGTTAAAACGGAACCACTGATCAGGGGTTGACCAAATTTATTTCCGAAATCGGAAGCGCCATTGGAAGCTTTAATGAGGATATCCATGGGGGTTTGATACAACCACTTGCGCTGGGGTACCTTATTTTCCCAGGATCGGCCCGCTTCCAGACGGGAATAGGCCGTCATATACACGGCCGTTCCGGCCAGGGGAATCGAACCCTTTCCACCCGCCAAACGATCCCTGATTTCGCCCCCTGAACCTGTAGCTGCCCCATTGAAGGGCTCAACAGTGGTGGGAAAGTTATGGGTTTCCGCTTTCAGGGAGAGTACCGAGGCAAAGGGTTTTTCCTGATACCAATCGGGCTGATCCGCCCGACCCGGAGCAAATTGCACGGCCTCAGGCCCTTTGATAAAGGCGACGTTGTCCTTGTAAGCAGAAACGATTTCATTGGGATGGGTCGCGGATGTTTTGCGAATGAGTTTGAATAAAGAGTCGGCCTTTTCAGTCCCATCGATGATAAAAGTGCCGTTAAAAATTTTGTGTCTGCAGTGCTCTGAATTTACCTGGCTGAATCCAAAAACCTCAGAATCGGTCAGGGGTCGACCAAGACGGTCGCTCAACCCGATGAGGTAGTCGACTTCTTCAGTACTCAGGGCCAGCCCTTCCTCCTGATTGTAAGCTGCAATATCCCGGATTTCCTGTACCGGATCCGGTTGATGTGCCACTTGAAATAAATCCTGATCCAGACGGGGATATTTTTCAAAAAGCATCTGATCATAAGAACTATCCGCGGCTTCACAATTATTAAAACATTCAATCCGCGAAATGCCGGTTATGCCCATATTCTGAGTGATCTCTGTAGCGTTGGTACTCCAGGGGGTGACCATGGCGGCTCTGGGGCCAATAAAAAAGGCGTCCACAGACGCCGAATCGAGTTTGGGCAGGTTGCCAAAGAGCCAACTGAGTTTTTCAACCGTGGAGGCATCCAGGGCTATATCAGAGGAGAGGGCGTAAACAACAGATTGGGAATCCCCGAAAAAGTGGATCATGGAAGGCCGGCTTATATGGGTTTTAAGGCTACAAAGGTATCATTTTAACCCGTATTCGGAGCTGGAAGAAATCAACAGTTGAGGCTTTTTTTCAACAGTTATTCTACGCGTTGGAGTCGTGCCATATAAAACCCGTCAAACCCATCGATACTGGCGTACATGGAGCGTTCTTCCACAAGGCGGAAACCCTTTCCGGGTTTGCTTTTAAGAAAGGTTTGAACCTGATCGGAATTCTCATTGGGAAGCAAAGAGCAGGTGGCATACACGAGCACACCCTCCTGACGGACCATGCCCGAGTAATTTTGAAGGAGTTCCTGTTGGGTTTCACAAACGCGCTCCAGGAAGGCGGGCTCGAGCTTCCATTTGGAATCCGGGTTTCTTCTGAGCACCCCAATTCCGGTACATGGGGCGTCGATCAGTACCCTGTCCGCAGAATCCCTGAGCCTTTTAATGACCTTGGCATCGGATATCAGTCGGGTCTCTATGTTAAAGGCTTTCGCTCTTTTGGCCCGTTTTTTAAGCTCTTTTAGCTTTTGTGGATAAATATCCAATCCGATGAGTTGCCCTTTATTTTGCATCAGGGCTGCCAGATGCAATGTTTTTCCCCCGGCACCGGCGCAAGCGTCGATGACCCGCATGCCCGGGGAAACCTCCAGAAAAGGGGCCACTGTTTGTGAGGCAGCATCCTGAACTTCGAAAAGGCCCTCCTGAAACGAAGCTGTTCGGAAAACATTCCCGCGGTGCACGAGTTGGAGTGCATCTGCATAGTCTGGCAAAAGATCTGTCTCAATTCCTTCTCCTTCCAGCAGCTCCTGAAGCCTTTCGGGTGTTGTGAGTAAACGGTTGGCTCTGAGGATTACCGGAGCCTGTGTATTCAGGGCGGCGAGTTCTGCAGTCCACAGTTCAGAGCCCAGGCGCTCTTCTCCAAGAGCATCCAGCCAATCAGGGACAGATTCCCTGAATTTTCGAATCTTCTTTAAAGGTTTGTAGCGTTCGAGGATGGCCCCTTCTTTAATGCCTTTAAACTCAGGCCAGGAGGGAAGGGATTCTTTTTTAAGGATCACCCAAACTGCAAAAAGACGGTAGAGATCGCGGCTGTAAAAAGGAGGGGTCACTTCGGCAATTTCACAATAGAGACGCTTCCATCGGACGATATCATAAACGGTCTCCGCGACAAAGCCCCGATCCCGGCTGCCCCATTGTTTGTTTTTACGCAAATGTTGTTCCAGGGCCCGATCCGCATAGACCTGCTTGTTAAAAACCTGATCGAGTACTTCGACAACCCCTTCTACTAAATTTCTATGAAACCGCATAACTCGGGCAAAGGTATTGTTTTGGTGAGATTTGCAATATCTTTATTCCCAATACATTATTCTTTCTATGCGCAGGGTGATTTGGATATTTTATTTTGGCCTGTTCTGGGCCTGTGCTGAGACCTCAGAATCCCCCCCATTTCAGAGTGTTGAAATCAAAATGATATATGAGGACAGCACCTCCATCCGGGCCCTGGAATTCATGCCGGGGAGTGTTGGTTTTGCGGGTAATAACGGACTCTTCGGTAGTGTGGACCTTCAAAATCTCAGGGTGCGTAGCCAAAGGATGACCCATTTGGAGTCGTTCCCTGAATTCAGGGCGCTTGCCCATACGTCTACGGATTTTTTTATGTTATCGGCAGGGGATCCGGCTTTACTCTATAAAACAGGAGATTCGGGTACTATGGAGTTGGTCTATCAGGAATCGGGGCCTGATGTTTTTTACGATTCCATGGCCTTTTGGGATGATAGTAATGGTATTGCCATCGGGGATGCCATGGGAGGTTGTCTGAGTATCTTAATCAGCCGGGATGGCGGGAAACATTGGACAAAAACACCCTGCGATCGCCTGCCTGAAGCGCTGACCGGAGAGGGGGCATTTGCCGCAAGTGACACGAATATTGCCATCTCCGGAGATTACTGTTGGGTTGCTTCCAATAAAGGGCGGATTTATTTTTCAGCAGATAAGGGAGAAACCTGGGAAGTCCGGCAGTCACCGGTAATTTCTTCAACGGACACTTTCGGTCTTTACAGCCTGGCGTTTTACAACACTGAAATTGGATATGCGGTAGGGGGAGATTATACCCGTCCTGAGGAGAATATATCTAATAAAATAAGTACATCTGACGGGGGGAAAACCTGGTCGCTCCGGGCACAGGGTGAGCCTCCGGGCTATTTGAGTTGTGTGCAATTTGTACCCGGGCGCAGCGGACGGGATCTGGTCGGGGTCAGTTTTAACGGCATTTTCTATTCGCAGAACTATGGGCAGACCTGGAATTTACTCGATTCTGAAGGGTTCTACAGTTTCAGATTTACAAATGATACTGTAGCCATTGCCTCTGGAAGGAACAGGATCGCAGAACTTCGTTTTAAATGATTTTAAGGGCGGGGCAGAGGGATTTCAATGTGCCCCCTGTGAGGGGAATTAGGGTTGACTGCCCTTGCGCTTTCGGTATTCCTGTAAAAGACGTCTTCTGAATTCCTGTTCGGCCTGAAATAACTTCAGGGTTCGCACGGCTGAAAACTCTTTGGAAATTCTTTTATAGTACGCCTTGTCGAGTTCTTCTTCTTTCTCTTCGAGTTCAAGATAGCGCGCCAGGGCATTTTTCGCTTCAGTTTCCGATAGGCTCTCAAGTGTTTCAAAGCGGTCCCTGATCTCTTTACGCTGCTCTGCACGAAGGGCTTCTTTGGCATTCTCATGGGCATTATAAATAGGCCAGAATACCGAGGCTTCCTCAGGAGTCAGATCAAGCTTTTCAGTAAAAAATGCAATTTTCAGGGTCTTGATTTGCTCAGAATTCTCCTGATGCTGTCCAATGACCGATGACCCCGTAAGGAGGAAAGAAAGTAAAAGTAAGAGTGATGTGGTGCACTTATTCATTGGGTTCCAAATATAATTCGTCATCGGATTCGATATAATCTTCCAGATAATCAGCGATTACACGGGCTTCAGGAGCCCTGTCCAGCACATCCTCCATGGCGAGATCCAAAAGTGGAAGATTTTCAGCGAGCTCATTCGGGGTGACGTCAAATTCCTCTGTTTGCAGATACGCCTGGAGGGCCTCGGCATTGATGTCTTTAAATTCCAAAGTAGCAGGGGGGGAGGAGGGCGGCCAAACTAATAATAACAGAATAGCCGCAGCTGCCGCGGGAATCCAGATAAACCGCAGGGGTTTCAACCTGCGCACCGGAATATCCCTTTCGGACAAGCGCCCCTGAAGGCGCTCCCCAAAGGTCTCAAAGTACCCCTGCGGGGTCTTGAAACCACTGCCGGGTTTTTCCCCCTGATGCCGGTTTTCGCCCACTTGTGTTGTTATCCTGTCCGGGAAATTCTCAAAATATCCCGTTGGGAGTTTAAATCCGTCCTGTCCTGAAACTGGTGCCATTACTCTTTAGATGCTGATTCGTTTAAAAGGTTTAATCTCATGGATTTTATGTTTCCAGCCCTTCGTGTTTCAAATGCTTTTCGATCTTTTTAACCGCCAGGTGGTACGATGCCTTTAAAGCGCCTACAGAAGTTTCAAGTATTGCCGATATTTCGTCGTATTTGAGTTCCTGAAAGTATTTCATATTAAAAACCAACCGTTGTTTTTCCGGTAATTCCAATAGCGCCTTTTGTAATTCAAGTGCTGCCTGATCCCCGTCAAAATAAGGATCAGCCTTTAGATTTGCCATTTGATTATTTTGCAGCTCATCTCCTGAAATCCCCTGAATCTTTGAATCGCGTTTTAAAAAACTCAGGGCTTCATTGGTCGCGATCCGGTACATCCAGGAATACAATTTACTGTCTCCTTTAAAGCCATCGATATTCCGAAAGATTTTAATAAAAGTTTCCTGGAGTACATCATCTGCATTCTGATGCGTGAGTACAATTCTTCGAATATGCCAGTACAGCCGCTCCTGATATAGGGTGACCAGCTCTCCGAATGCCTGGTTTTGGCTCTTCGGATTCTTTAATCGCGCCACTAAAACAGCTTCTTCACTCATAGGGTGGGACTCTTATTTAGACCCAAAAAAGTGCAAAAGGTTTAAATCCGGGGGTATTCCAGCACCCCAGGGTCCAAGGGGGTCACCCCAGTTGTTGCATTTCCACGAGTTTACGATATGCGCCATCCAGGGCGAGCAGCTGCTCATGAGTGCCCTTTTCGACAATTTCGCCCTCTTTCATGACCACAATCTGGTCTGCGTTTTTAATGGTGCTCAGCCTATGGGCAATCACCAGGGAGGTGCGGTTTCGCATCATTTTTTCGAGGGCATCCTGCACGAGTCGTTCACTTTCGGTATCCAGGGCAGAAGTGGCCTCATCGAGAATCATTATGGGCGGATTTTTGAGCACTGCCCTGGCAATGGACAGGCGCTGTTTCTGCCCGCCGCTTAATTTATTTCCGCTGTCCCCGATATTGGTGTCGTACCCTTTTGGCAACTGACTGATAAATTCATGGGCGTTGGCTACCCGGGCGGCCGCTTCAATTTCTTCCTGCGTTGCCCCTTCCTTGCCCAAAAGGATATTATTGCGAACGGTATCGTTAAAAAGGATTGAATCCTGAGTCACCAGCCCCATAAGTCCCCGCAGGGAGGCTTTGGTCACCTCGCGGACATCCACCCCGTCCAGGCGAATACTGCCCTGATTCACATCGTAAAAACGGGTTACCAGATTAGCCACAGTACTTTTTCCGCTCCCGGACTGTCCGACCAAAGCTACAGTGGCCCCTTTGGGGATTTCCAGACTCAGGGATTTTAATACCGGATCGTCTTCATAGCTAAAGGAGACTTTATCCAGAATCAGGCGCTCCCTGAAATCGGTTATCACCCGGCCATCCGGTGGGTCCTGAATCGGATTTTCGGTTTCGAGAATTTCCAGAACACGTTCGGCCGCGGCATTGCCTTTTCGCACCCCATAGGAGGCTTTGCTAATCGCTTTTGCAGGGGTCAATATATTATAGGCCAGTCCCATGTAGGCGATAAAGGAAGAGGCGTCCAATGTTTCCTCTACCAGCACCATACGACCTCCAAACCAAAGCAGTACTCCTATAACCAGTATTCCCAGGAACTCGCCTGTGGGCGATGCCAGGTTCTGGCGGTTCAGCAAGCTGTTTGAAAAATGAAAAAAGCGGTCTGTAGATTCTCTGAAGCGCCCCAGAAACCGGTTCTCTGCATTAAAGGCTTTGATCACCCGAAGCCCCCCGAGGGTTTCTTCCACTATGGATAACAAGGCCCCCTGTTCTGCCTGCACCCGATCTGATTTGCGCTTCAGGGATTTCCCGATCCGTGAAATAACGATTCCGGCAATGGGAATAAAAATAAAGACAAAAAGGGTCAGTTTTACGCTTATAAAAAACATCACCATAATCGTAAAGAGAATGGTCAGGGGCTCCCTGACGATTAACTCAAGGACAGAGAGAAAGGAATGTTGGATTTCCAGTACATCGGCCGTGATCCGGGCGATGACATCCCCTTTTTTCTTTTCAGAATAGTACGCTACGGGCAGGGTTACGATTTTTTCATAAATCGCATTGCGAAGGTCTTTCAAAATGCCATTCCTGAGGAAGGTGATAAAGTACATCGCCAGGTAATTGAAGACGTTCTTGAGTAAAAACAGAACCAAAACCAGTCCAATGACCAGCATCAGCGCTTTCATTTTGTCCTCACCTGCAACCGAATTCACCTCGTAGTACAACCATCCCTTGACGTAGCCCTCTACCTGTCCGATGCCCCCGTAGACCGGCGGCTCCGTTATAGGTACCGTTTTCCCGAACAACACATCCAGCATGGGGATGAGGGCTGCAAAGGAAAGGGCGCTGAATAGCGCATACAGGATGTTAAAGAAAATATTCAGAAATCCGTACGTGCGGTACGGTCGGGCGAATCCCAGAATCTTCCGGAAATAGTTCATTCTTCGAGTTTGAGATCTTCCAGGACCCGATCGATTTTTGATTCGAGAGCCTGTTTTTCACCTTCGTATTCCGTCTCGGAGGCAATGGAGCCCCGGACGCTGATGTAAAACTTTATTTTAGGTTCTGTGCCACTGGGGCGTGCCGCCAGACGGGTCCCGTCTGCGGTGGTGTATATCAAGACGTTGGAATTGGGAAGCTTAATTTCCGTCGTCTTGCCATTCTCCGGATTTTTAGAAGTGCCATTTTGGTAATCATCTATACGGATTACAGGGGAGCCATCCAGTGTCTTCAACGGGCTCTCGCGAAATCCTTTCATCATGTTGCTGATCTGGGTTGCCCCATCCATCCCCTTTTTTGTCAGTGAGACCAAACGTTCCCGATAGCAGCCATAGGCTACATAACAACCGAGCAATTCCCGGTAAAAGCTGCTACCCCGGGCTTTGGCCCAGGCGGCGATTTCACAGGCCAGGAGGGAAGCGGTTACCGCGTCCTTGTCCCTGACGAAATCTCCAACCATATATCCAAAACTCTCTTCCCCTCCGCCGATAAAATACTGATCCGGAAAATCGCGAATCATTTTTGCAATCCATTTAAAACCGGTCAGAGAAGTTTTACACTCCACGGCGAATGCATCCGCCAGGGATTGCATCATCGGGGTGGATACGATTGTGGTTGCGATAAATTCATTCCCCTCAAACCCCTTTTTCCGATGCTGGTCCAAAAGGAATCGCGTCATAAGTACCATGGTCTGGTTTCCGTTGAGCAGTTCGAGCACTCCGGCTTCATTTTTTACCGCTATCCCAAGGCGGTCGCTGTCCGGATCCGTTCCGATGACGATATCTGCGTCGATTTCTGCTCCCTTAGCCAGTGCCAGTTTAAGTGCTTCGGGTTCTTCTGGGTTCGGGGATTTTACGGTTGGAAAAGCCCCGTCTGGGACAGCTTGTTCTGCGATCTGTGTGACATTATGGTAACCTGCACGCCTGAGCACCTCCGGGATGGCGGTAACCGAAGTCCCATGCAGGGATGTAAAAACTATCGATAGATTTTCCTTTCCGGGCACCCCAAAACTGCCGTTTTTTACACTGGCTTCCATAAAAGCCTCGTCCACTTCGGTGTCAATCTCGGTGATTCTTTCGGGTTGGGCATCAAAAAGAATATCCTCGTAATCCAAGCGGTCTATAGCGGCGATGATCTCCCCATCTTCCGGCGGTACAATTTGACCGCCATCCTGCCAGTATACTTTATACCCGTTGTATTCCGGTGGATTGTGGGAAGCGGTCAGGACTACGCCTGCATGACAACCCAGATGCCGCACGGCAAAAGAGAGTTCCGGGGTAGTTCGCAGTTCAGAAAAAAGGAACACCTGAATGCCATTTGCCGAAAACACCTCTGCAACCGTTCGGGCCAGTGATTGGCTATTGTGCCGGCAGTCGTAGGCGATAACCACTTTTAAGCCTTCGTTTCCGAAGGTTGTCTTCAGATAGCTGCTCAGGCCCTGAGTGCTTTTTCCGAGGGTGTATTTATTGATCCGGTTGGTACCGGCACCCATAATCCCGCGCATCCCTCCAGTGCCAAATTCCAAAGTTTTATAAAACCGGTCCTGAAGTTCTTCAGGATTCTGTTGGAGCAATTCCCGGATCTCTTGTTTTGTATCGGGATCAAAAAAATCTGTGAGCCATTTCTGGGCGCGCTCCGCAATGGAAATCTGTGTGGACATCAATTAAATTTTAACAAAGTTACAAAGAGGTCGGGTAAAAACGATTATGGCCATGGCTACTGGGGGTTCAGGCCTTTTCTCGCTGAAAGACGCCCTCAGGAGAGCGATTCAGATTCAGGGATTCATATATGGAATACCGCTCCTGGGTAATGCGAACACGTAAAATCATCTCCCCTAGAAATCCTGCAAGAAAAAGTTGCGTTCCGATAATCATGGAGGTAAGGGCGATATAAAACTCGGGTCTTTGAGCGACAAGACGTCCGGTAGGATTAAAAAACAGCTTATCAATGCCGAGGTAAAGCGCAAATCCAAATCCGATTATAAACATGAGTACTCCTAGTGCCCCAAAGAGGTGCATGGGTCGTTTTCCGAATTTGGAGACAAACCATACCGTGATCAGATCGAGAAATCCTTTGATAAAGCGATCCGGCCCGAACTTGGTCTTTCCGAATTTTCTGGCCTGATGCTGTACAACTTGTTCTCCGATCTTGCGGTAGCCCGCATTTTTGGCCAGTACGGGGATGTATCGGTGCATTTCCCCCGAGACTTCGATACTCTTTACCACTTCCTTCCTAAACACTTTTAAACCGCAGTTGAAGTCGTGTAACTGCACCCCCGAAGTCTTTCGAGCGGCCCAGTTAAAGAGTTTGGAGGGCATATTCTTCATCAGCACGGAGTCGTACCGCTTCTTCTTCCATCCTGAAACCATATCGAATCCGCCATGCTCGATCATTTCAATCATGGCTGGAAGTTCCTCCGGGTTATCCTGAAGATCGGCATCCATGGTGGCCACGATAGATCCCTGAGCCGCTCTGAAGCCCGCGTGTAAAGCCTGAGACTTTCCAAAATTTCTTAAAAATCGAATACCCCGGATCTCCGGCTGGGTTTCCGCGAGCTGGTGGATGACTTTCCAGCTACTATCGGTACTTCCGTCATCTATAAAGATGATTTCATACGAAATCCCATTGGAAGCCATAACTCTGGCAATCCAATGGGACAGTTCCGCTAAGGATTCCTCCTCGTTTAATAAAGGGATGACTATTGAAAGGTGCATCTGTCAGGACTGCTGATTCTGCTCCAAAAGTACCATTTTTTAGGTTTAATAGTCCGGGGCCGCTTTTTTAAAGATCAGCCCGCCAATCAGTCCGATGACCAGACCGATAATAATAGAGAATATTAAAATGCTCGGATAGGCAAAGGCTTCCCAATACTGAAGACTCATTTCCTTTTGTTGCTGAAGTTGTTCTGACGTTAAATTTCCCTGCTCGGCAGCCGCAGCAATAGTCATATCGATATTTTTTGTGATAAAATCCGGATCGAGCACGTTGGTCAGCAGCAGCGTCCAGATCACAGAAATAATACCTGAAACCAACGCGATTCCCGCGCCTAATTTAACGGCTTGTCCCACACTGAGCAGTCCCTCATTCGCTTTGCGAAAATTCAGGATCCCCCAGAATATAACGCCGACGGACATGACAATTGAAATTATCGAATTCACGGGGCTTTGGGAAACGTGTGCATCGCTCAGGAACAGCATTAAGGCGAAGACTACGCCAAGCCCTCCCAGAATAAGTCCGTAAGTCAAAGAAAATTTACCAATTTTAGGTGTACTGGTTTCCATAATTGAGAGTTAAGGTTTTAAAGGGATTAGTTTGATTACTTAGGTATTTGTTACAGGGAAGGTAGGAATTAATTTTATTTTTTTGAGGGAAGAGGTGTGTAAATTTTAATATTAATATGTACATTTGCACCCGCGAAATTAGCAGATTAAAAATTATTTTCAAGCATGAAACAAGGCATTCACCCAGAGAATTACAGGATGGTCGCATTCAAAGATATGTCCAATGAGGATATCTTTCTGACCAAGTCAGCGGCGGAAACCAAGGAGACCATTGATGTTGAAGGGGTTTCTTATCCCCTGGTAAAACTCGAGATTTCCAGAACGTCACACCCATTCTACACCGGGAAGGCCAAACTGGTGGATACCGCCGGACGTATCGACAAGTTTAAGAACAAATACAAGAAGTTTGAAAAATAAGTTCAGGGAGTTCCCCTCGGACTATTAAAATGGGTGATTCCTTTGGAGTCACTCATTTTTTTTTGGTTCAGAAAGATCCACAGGCGTCCGGATTCATTTGTTACTTTTGTCTAAAATCAGCTCATGCACTTTATCTTATTTGACGGGGATCGCAGGGAATCATTATTGCCGCTGACGTATACCCGACCTGTCGCAGATATTCGCACCGGGATACTCACCCTGAGAGAAAAATGGGAAAAGCGTCTGGAGTCCCGGGTCGGAGTGCTTACCGAAGACTACCTCCAAAAGAAATTTCCCATGGTTTGTGGCGCCGACAATGTGCTCATTAAAGGCTCATTGCTGGCAGATGACAACCTGGTAAAGGCCATTTTACAATTGCAGTCCGGGCAGGGGTTATTTTTCGAAGAACAATTGCTGGCTTGTCGGATACCCGATGCGGAAAAGTTCGGTGACACAGATTCCTTGAAGCGGATGGAGTACAACAAAGCCTACAGGGAGATTTGTCATACCTGGGATATTTTTTCAATCAACGGAGAGGCGATGGAAGCCGATTTTCAACTGCTTACCGCGGGCCGAAATTCCGCACCTATTTCTCAGACCAACAGAGTCAGTCATCCGGACCGTATTTTCTTAGAAGCCGGTGCAGTGGTCGAGCACTGTGTTTTAAATGCCAGTTCAGGCCCCATTTATATCGGAGCGGACGCCCTGGTTATGGAGGGGTGCCTGATACGGGGCGGATTTGCACTGGGAGACCACGCAGTGGTGAAAATGGGCGCCAAAATATATGGCCCCACTACAGCCGGCCCGTACTGTAAAATTGGTGGGGAGATTAATAATTCGGTCCTTTTCGGATATTCGAACAAAGGGCACGACGGGTTTCTGGGCAATGCAGTCTTGGGAGAATGGTGCAACCTCGGGGCAGACACCAATAATTCCAACCTTAAAAACAACTACGCAAAAGTACGCCTGTGGAACTACGCCTCCGGACGCTTTGACCAGACCGGGTTACAATTCTGTGGCCTGATAATGGGCGATCACAGTAAATCTGCCATCAACACTATGTTTAATACAGGTACTGTGGTTGGGGTGAATTGCAATATTTTTGCATCCGGATTCCCCAGAAACTTTATCCCCAGTTTTAGCTGGGGAGGTACGGCCGGTTTTAGCACCTATCTCCCTGAAAAGGCATTTGAGGCGGCCCGGGTGGCTATGCAGCGCAGAGGGCTGTCTTTTACGGCTGAGGATGAAGCACTTATGTTAGCGGTCTTTGAAATTTCCAAAACCTACCGCACGACCTGACAAACTGGAGCGCTTCCCTGGTAATACCCTGATTTTTTTATCTTTGCAGCCCGTTAGTTAATCGAAGCCCCCTATGCAGCGCACCGTAGCTTTTTACACTCTGGGATGCAAATTGAATTTTGCAGAAACTTCTACTATTGCCAGAGAACTTGAGAAGGAGGGTTTCCGAAAGGTCCCTTTTCCTGAAAGGGCAGATCTGTATGTGATCAATACGTGTTCAGTAACAGAGAATGCGGATAAAAAATTTCGTTCCGTGGTCCGGCAGGTGCAGCGGATCAATGCTGAGGCCTATATTGCCGTTGTGGGCTGTTATGCCCAGTTGCAGCCCGATGAAATCGCCTCCATTCCCGGTGTAGATCTGGTCCTCGGGGCGACCGAGAAGTTTAAGATTGGAGCGTATCTGGAAGACTTGGAAAAGCAGGAACAGGGGCAGGTTCATTCCTGCGAGATCAGCCAGGCGGATTTTTATGTGAGCAGTTATGCCATCGGGGATCGGACCCGCGCTTTTCTGAAAGTTCAGGACGGATGTGATTATAAGTGCACCTATTGCACCATACCATTGGCCCGGGGCATATCCAGAAGTGATTCCCTGGACAATATACTGTTGAAGGCGGGCGAAATTGCGGGGAAAGGAATTCGCGAGATCGTCCTGACCGGAGTGAATATAGGAGACTACGGGAAAGGGGAATTTGGAAACAAAAAGCACGAGCATACCTTTCTGGAACTCATTCAGGGGCTGGATAAGGTGCCGGGCATTGAGCGCCTGAGGATATCATCGATAGAGCCCAATTTGCTTCAAAACGAAATCATCGACTTCGTGGCAGCTAGCCGGGCGTTTGTGCCGCATTTTCATATCCCCCTGCAGAGTGGGAGCAATGCCATTCTTAAGGCGATGCGCCGGCGCTATCTGAGGGAGTTATATTTGGAACGCGTCGCGCGTATTCGAGCGGTGATGCCCCATGCCTGTATTGGGGTAGATGTGATTGTCGGTTTTCCCGGGGAAACGGAAGCCTTATTTATGGAGACTTATGAATTCCTGCACACCCTGGAGGTTTCCTATCTCCATGTCTTTACATATTCTGAAAGACCGGATACTCTGGCCGCATCTATGGCCAGGGTCGTGGGGCAGGAAGATCGTAAAAAGCGCAGTAAAATGCTCAGAAGCTTATCCGCTAAAAAAAGACGGGCCTTTTATACCTCCCAGTTAGGAACACAACAGACCGTGCTTTTTGAAGGGGAAAATAAAAAGGGTTACATCCATGGATTTACGGAGAATTACGTAAAGGTAAAAACGCCCTGGGATCCCAGCCTTATCAATACCTTGCACCGCATTCGCCTGGAACGCATAGATGCAGATGGTCTGGTGCGCATTCAAACTATGGAGGCGATCCCAGCTCCATAAAAAAACCCGGCGCGTGGCCGGGTTTTTACTTCAGTGTGTGACAGACAAAATCAAATTCTGATTCCCACGGGTAACATTTCTTTATATTGTCTGTTGTTTCTTAGGAAACCTGCGATTTGAGGGCTGGTGGGTACTACTCTTAAATTCTGCTCCTGAATATGATTCAGTACCGCTTTGATAAAATCTTCTTTAAAACCCTCCGTAGTAATCTCCTCAGGAATGACTAGTTTCGTCAGAAAAACCTTACGCTCTTGAGAGGCGTATTCAATTTTTGCCAAATGCCCGTCCATTCGGGCTTCAAATTGGCGCAAAAAAGCATTATCCTTGATAGCCAGATCACTCATATAGTTTGATTTAGTTTTGGTTTCAGATAAAAAAATTACGAACTATGCGATCGTAATTTGCAACTACTTATACTGCCGTGCACGGATTTGGGAAGCATAAATTATGGCAGAGTACAAAAGTACTTAAAAAAATGCGGAAAACCTAATAAAAATAGTGTTTTGAACACCCTACCAGCTGAAAAAATACATGTGTATTTTGTGCCGGGCCTGGCAGCGAGTCCTAAGATATTTGAGTACATTGAACTGCCGTCAGACCAATTTGAAGTGCATCATCTGGATTGGTTTCTGCCTCCCTCTGACGCCGATCTTAAGGAATACGCGCGTATTATGGCAGAGCAGGTGACACATGAGTCACCGGTTCTTATTGGCGTATCCTTTGGGGGGATGCTCGTTCAGGAAATGGCCCAATTTCTCAAGGTCAGAAAACTGATAGTCATTTCCAGTATCAAGTGCAGGGACGAAATGCCCAGAAGATTATGGGTTGCGCGGTACACCAATTTACACCGTCTTCTGCCTACCGGTGCCATCCAAAACCTTGAAACCCTTACCCGATTTGCTTTTGGAGATGCGGTACGGAAAAGGCTTAAGCTCTACGAGCGCTATTTGGGTATGCGTAATAAGGACTATCTGGATTGGGCCCTGGATGCTATTGTCCAATGGGAGCGGGAAACGCCTGAACCCGGATTGATTCATATACACGGAGATCAGGACGCTGTATTTCCAATCAGTCATCTGGGTTCCTGCCTGCGCGTGAAAGGAGGAACCCATACCATGATCATCCATCGATACAAATGGTTTAATGAGCGATTGCCTGCAATAATATTGCAGGAAGGCGGTTCTATTTAATACCTTTGAGGTAATATTAAGTCAATTCCCATGCAACTATTGAAAAAAAGCCTTATGCTCCTTGGGGTGCTGGTCGTTCTGAGCACTCTAGTTTTTGCTGTTCAACAGAGCGCAGCGCAAAATGAAACTACCCCGCAAGCGGGTCCTGCTGCCGAAGAGGAAATTCGTGTGGCCCCGACCTATCAGATCTCTGCCATTGACATCCCGGAGGATTTAAATTTTGCCGGGGAGCCTGTGCCTCAGGAAGATCCGGAGGTTATGGAACGTATAGACCGGGAATTTCTGGTAAACACCTACTGGCAATCCAATGCTCTTTTGCTGATGAAGCGAGCGCATAAGTACTTCCCAATCATAGAGCCTATTCTGTTAAAAAATGGCGTACCAGAAGACTTTAAATACCTGGCCGTTGCAGAAAGTGGGCTGCAAAATGTGGTATCCCCAGCCGGAGCCCGCGGCTTCTGGCAGATTATGCAACCCACGGGAAAAGAATACGGACTGGAGATTAATGACAACGTAGATGAGCGATATCACCTGGAAAAGGCGACCCAGGTGGCCTGTGATTATCTGAATAAATACAAAGAAAAATACGGGAGCTGGACCCTGGCGGCTGCTGCTTATAATGCCGGAACAGGTTCCATCGATCGCTTCATGGATATTCAGCAGACCCAAGGGTATTACGACTTACTGCTCGGGGATGAAACGGGTCGCTACGTATTCCGTATTATGGCCATCAAGGAAATCCTAAAAGATCCTGAAAAATACGGATTTAAGATAGGGGAAGAAGACTTTTACAAGAACGTACCTACTTTTCAGGTAGAGGTGGATACTGCCGTTACCAGCTTTGCAGAATTTGCAAGGAACTACGGGATCAGTTATAAAATCTTAAAACGGCACAACCCATGGCTCAGGGAGCCTCATCTGAACAATGCTTCCGGCAAAAAGTATCAGATTTCGATTCCCATGAAGGGATACTACAAAGTCGGACCCTTAACCGATCTGCAGTACGGGTTTACCGAAGTTTCCCGGTTTGTGATTATATAGTATGAACGCCACTGTACTTATGCCAGCACTTTTTTACAATCCCTGGACCATAGTCCTTGTTCTCACGGGGCTGATATTTGTTTTGGCGGGATATATACTTCAAAAATATCCACCTAAATCGATTAATTGGCTCTATGGATATCGTACCCGGCGTGCCATGCAGGGGCAGGAGCAATGGGACTTTGCCCAGGTATTTGCCGGTCGCGAGATGATTCGCAGTGGTGGGATCCTTCTGGTTTTGGGCCTTGCTGGCGCCTGGTTGCCGTTCTCCGATACTGTTGCGGTTGGGCTCGCCCTGGGCGCGGTTATAATCTGTGCCTTTTATCCTGTTGTGCGTGTGGAAGCCGCTCTTAAAAATCGCTTTGAAGGATCGGAGTAAAATCCAGGGAATACTTTTATCTGTTAAGGATTTTGTAAGGGAAATATGCCCTTATAGCAGCCCGTTCGGTGCGTAACAGAGGATATTCTGATGCTTTTCGCAATGGCTTGCCAGGGATTTGCAGCTTGAAGGAATATCTTTAGGCTGGGGGGTGGGGGGCAACCCCAGGCCAGGTATGAAAAAGAAATGCGCTGAGCTATTCGGGTGATTGGATAAAACTTTAAATCTTTTTCAGCTGCTGTTGCATCATTTTAATCTGCTCGCCCAGCATGTTGTTTTTATCCAGTTTTTTGGCTTCCTGAAGCAGGTTTGTCGCTTCCCGTTTACGCCGTTTTTGCATCGCGATCCCGGCCAGGCTCAGTTTAGCCATCGCCACATCATAGTCCATATTCAATCCCAGTTTCAATGCCTTCCGGAAGAACTTTTCTGCCTGAGTCAGATTTTTCTGAGAATAAATAATGCCGTAGAGGTAGTTGTAATACCCCTGCTGTTTTGTAGTAAGCGCCCCTTCGGGATTCTTTATCTTTTCCAACCATTTTTCAGTTCCGTCCAGATCCTGTTTGCGCATACGCAGAAAGGATAAAAGAATCATTTCATTTCGAAAGTACAGAAACACGAATATCAGAGAAAGTAATATCAGGAAGATACCATTCCCGATTTCTCCCTGAACAAATTGATACCCTGCCAGGGCGATAATGGCAAATGCGAGGACCAGTTTAATGTTTTTATTGAACATGTTTTTGTGCTATTAATCGGTATGTGACTATTGAATTTACGGTTGTGGGGATTTCTACTGCACCCATTTGAGCAGATGTTGAGATTCCCTTCGCATCGCTCCTGACACTCATTTCACGGATGAACCCGCTTTTTCGGTCGGCTACTACAGAGGTTTGTTGTTTCCCTTCAAGGCGCATGCTATTAGAGGGTTCATCGGTTTTCATTACGATGTTTGCCTTGCCACTGATATACGTGCGTTGGGGGGTCAGACTGTCTAGTTTCCAGGTAGTCAGGGCTTCCAGCTTCCCCTCAAATCTATTGGACCACTGATCATTTCTCCGGACGGCTTTCTTTGGGTAGAAATAGGTCATTTGCTCGTAGCTTTCTGCCAGGGCTGCCGACCCATATTGCTGTTCGAGGGATTTTTTCATAACATTCCGGGAGAAGCCTTCAGGCAGGCCCGATTGTTCGATAACTCTCGAAATCAGCTGATCTCCGCCGGTGACTTCCAGAATTTTCCCCTGTCTGCTCAGTTTCATTTGAACGGGCGTGTTAAGCAACGCGTTGAAAATACCGGATTGGGCATCCCCCGTTTTGGGTTCCCCTGCATGTACATCGAGAAGAACGCCTTGTAAACTGCTTTCAATCTTAAAAATAAGATCGTTAAACATAAAATCCAGGAGGTATGTACTGTCGTTCTGCTCGACCACTCGAAATTCTATAACCCCGGAAACCCGATTGGTCAATTCATGGGTCGCATCGTCCAGACTTTGGGTAATGTGTTGCTCCGCTTTCTGTTCTATCGTAAATACATCTCCTTTACGGAGCTCGTAACCCAGGGTATTCTGTGCTGTTAGCACCCCTGGGAAACATATAAAAATAAGCAGTCTGTAAAGGGTTTTCTCCATTAGAAGTTCGCCTTGAAAAACGGAGGGACAAAAGTAGTAAAAACAATTCTAAAAAAAATTTATTCCAATTTGGGAAAGCCAAAAGTCTTCGTATATTTGCGCCCAGATTTTGCTCAGGGAATCGAGTGATTTAAATGAGCCCAAAAGCGCTTCAACATGAAAAGAACATTTCAGCCGTCAAAAAGAAAACGCAGAAACAAACACGGTTTCCGCGAGCGTATGTCTTCGGCCAATGGCCGTAAGGTTTTGGCACGCAGAAGAGCTAAAGGACGTAAGAAAATTAGTGTATCCTCTGAGCCGAGACACAAAAAATAATGATTTACCCCTTATCAGAAATAAATCAGGTGTTACTTGTTGAAAGTAGCACCTTTTTTTTGTCTAAATACTTCTAATCCCTCCCAGCATGCCTAAAAGAAAAGATCTCAAATCCATACTAATCATAGGATCAGGTCCTATTGTAATTGGCCAGGCCTGTGAGTTTGACTACTCTGGTTCCCAGGCCCTCCGATCTTTGAGAGAGGACGGTATCGAAACCGTACTGATCAACAGTAACCCTGCGACAATTATGACGGATCCCACAATGGCCGATCATATTTACTTGTTGCCTCTGAATACAAAATCGATAATCGAGATCCTTAAAAAACACCCGAAAATCGATGCAGTGCTTCCCACTATGGGGGGGCAAACGGCTCTTAATCTCTGTATTGAAGCTGGTGAAAAAGGGATATGGGAAGACTTTGGAATTCAGATTATAGGGGTAGATATAGATGCTATTAATATTACGGAGGATCGCGAAAAATTTCGTGAGCTCATGACCCGGATAGGAGTCAAAATGGCTCCACAGTCTACCGCGACATCTTTTCTTCAGGGTAAGGAAATTGCTCAGGAATTTGGTTTTCCGCTGGTTATTCGGGCGAGTTATACGCTCGGTGGGGCAGGAGCAGCTATCGTTCACGACCCTGCAGACTTCGACGAACATTTAAGCCACGGATTGGAGGTATCGCCTATTCATGAGGTGATGATCGACAAAGCGATGATGGGATGGAAGGAATACGAATTGGAACTCCTTCGGGACAAGAATGACAATGTGGTCATCATTTGTACCATTGAGAACATGGACCCCATGGGGATTCACACGGGAGATTCGATTACAGTGGCTCCGGCCATGACTCTTTCGGATACTACCTTTCAACGAATGCGCGATCTGGCGATTAAGATGATGCGCAGTATCGGAGATTTTGCGGGAGGATGTAATGTGCAATTCGCGGTAAGCCCGGATGAGAAAGAGGATATTATTGCCATTGAAATCAATCCGAGGGTTTCACGTTCCTCAGCCCTGGCTTCCAAAGCCACCGGATACCCTATTGCAAAGGTGGCCGCCAAACTCGCTATCGGATATAGTCTGGACGAATTAAACAATCAGATTACCCAATCGACTTCCGCTCTGTTCGAACCTACCCTGGACTATGTAATTGTCAAGATCCCGCGCTGGAACTTCGATAAGTTCGAAGGGGCCGACCGCACCCTGGGGCTGCAGATGAAATCTGTAGGCGAAGTTATGGGTATCGGCCGTTCTTTCCAGGAAGCCCTCCACAAGGCCACACAGTCTCTGGAGATTAAACGAAATGGCCTTGGGGCTGACGGTAAAGGGTATAAGGACTACGATCAGATCATCCAGAAACTGACATTTGCCAGTTGGGATCGGGTATTTGTGATCTACGACGCCATTCAGCTCGGTATTCCGCTGAGCCGGATACACGAGATTACCAAAATAGATATGTGGTTCCTGCGCCAGTATGAGGAATTATACCATCTGGAGAAGGAAATCAGTACGCATTCTATCGAGACCCTGCCCAGGGAATTGCTCCTTGAGGCCAAACAGAAAGGGTTTGCCGACAGGCAGATCGCCCATATGCTGGATTGCTGGGAAAGCGAAGTACACCAGAAACGTATGTCTCTGGAGATCAAAAGGGTCTACAAACTGGTGGATACCTGTGCGGCCGAGTTTAAAGCGATGACCCCGTATTATTATTCCACCTTTGAAGCCGAGATAGAAACTCCTTCAGGAGAGCGTTATGTCGCTAATGACAGCCTGGTTACCGATCGCAAAAAAATTGTGGTCCTCGGTTCCGGGCCCAACCGAATCGGACAGGGGATTGAGTTTGATTATTGTTGCGTTCATGGGGTACTTGCGGCTTCGGAATGCGGCTATGAAACCATTATGATCAATTGCAACCCGGAAACCGTTTCTACGGATTTTGACACGGCGGACAAGCTCTATTTTGAGCCCGTTTTCTGGGAGCATATCTACGACATTATCCTTCACGAAAACCCTGTGGGCGTAATCGTGCAGCTCGGAGGCCAGACGGCTCTGAAGCTGGCTGAAAAGCTCGACAAATACGGGATTCGTATTATGGGGACAAGCTTTAAATCCCTGGATCTGGCAGAAGACCGGGGGAGTTTTTCCCGTCTGCTGAAGGAAAACAATATTCCCTATCCCCAGTTCGGGGTGGCGGAAAACGCAGAAGAAGCGCTTGCTCTTGCCGATGAATTGAATTTTCCGCTACTCGTGCGCCCCTCCTACGTGCTGGGGGGTCAGGGCATGAAAATTGTGATCAACAAACAGGAACTGGAATCCCACGTAGTGGATTTGCTGCGAAAAATCCCGAATAATAAGCTCCTGCTGGATCATTATCTGGATGGAGCTATCGAAGCGGAGGCAGATGCCATCTGTGATGGCGAACAGGTCCATATTATAGGTATAATGGAGCATATTGAACCCTGTGGAATACACTCGGGAGATTCCAATGCTACGTTGCCACCTTTTAATCTGGGGGAATTCGTATTACAGCAAATCAAGGATCACACACATAAGATTGCCCTGGCGCTCAATACTGTTGGACTTATTAATATTCAGTTTGCAATTAAAGGGGATCAGGTCTATATCATCGAAGCCAACCCCCGGGCGTCCCGTACCGTTCCCTTTATCGCCAAGGCTTACGGAGAGCCGTATGTGAACTATGCCACGAAAATCATGCTGGGTGAAAAAAAGGTGTCCGATTTTAAATTTAATCCGTCCCTGGAAGGTTTTGCTATCAAGCAGCCTGTCTTTAGTTTTAATAAATTCCCCAAGGTGAATAAGAATCTGGGGCCGGAAATGAAGAGTACCGGGGAAAGCATCTTATTTATCAAGAGCCTTAAGGATGACGAATTCTACAACTTGTATTCCAGAAGGAAAATGTACCTGAGTAAATAACAGGACTGGAAAAACTCCTGTACGCGGAGCAGAACTAAGGTGTTTATGCCTGTTCTACCACTCGGTATGGAATGATCCCTCCCGATCTGTACGCTCATAGGTGTGAGATCCGAAATAGTCCCGTTGGGCCTGTATAAGGTTCATGGGCAACCGAGCGGTGGTAAAGGCGTCAAAATAGCTCAGAGATGCAGACAGGCCCGGCATGGGAATCCCATTGCGTATCGCATGTTGCAGTGCAATGCGGGCGGCGGGTGCGCATTGCGAAACCCGGCGGACGAAATCTTCGGACAACAGCAAATGACGCAATCCGGGTTCTTCCCTGAAAGCGGAAGCAATGTCGTCCAGAACGCGGGCCCGTATGATGCAACCCGCCCTCCATATTTCACTGATGGTTGCCAGATTAAGGTCGTATCCGTATTCGACAGAGGCCTCAGAGAGTTGGTGCAGGCCCTGAGCATAAGTCATCACAAATGCAAAATACAGGGCTGGTTCGCATACCGATTCCAGCTCGGCTTCGTCCACCAGAGACCCCTGGGGCTTTTCGTATAACTGGTCCGCCGTCTCGCGGTCTGCCTTTAGGGCCGACATGGCGCGCATACTTACGGCGATATCAATGGTGGGAACGGGAATTCCCAGATCCATACCATTCTGAGAAGTCCATTTTCCCGTACCTTTTTGTCGGGCTTTGTCCAAAATTTTATCGATCAGCTCCCCTGTGTCCAGCGTATCCTTTTGACGAAAAATATCTGAGGTGATCTCCAGGAGAAATGACTCCAGCCTTCCCTGGTTCCATCGGCCAAAAACTTCACTGAGCGCCTCATTTTTCAATCCACCTACTTGTGCCAGAAGTTGGTAACATTCCCCCGTGAGCTGCATCATTCCGTATTCGATCCCATTGTGGACCATCTTTACGTAGTTCCCCGCCGAACCGGGTCCGAGATAGGCTACACAAGGTTTCCCCTTATAACGGGCGGCAACAGCTTCAAATACAGGTTGAATTTCAGGATAGACTTCAGCGGCCCCACCGGGCATGATGCTTGGACCTTTTCTCGCTCCTTCAGCTCCTCCCGAGACCCCTGCACCGATAAAGAAAACTCCTTTTGATTGTAAGTAGGCTTCCCTTCGATCCGTATCCCGGAAATGGGAATTACCCCCGTCGATCAGGATATCCCCGGTTTCCAGTTTTGGAAGCAGATCTTCAATCACCTGATCGACAATCTTACCGGCAGGTACCAGGAGCATAATTTTACGTGGGGTGGACAAAGCCGAAACAAACGTATTTAAATCGCTCGTTGCAGCTATCCTTCCGATACCCGCGCCTTCTTCTCGCAGGGCTTCTACTTTCTCGGGCATCAGGTCATATCCCTGAGCACTGATCCCATTTTCCGCTACGTTGAGGATAAAATTCCTGCCCATTACCCCCAGGCCTACCAGCCCGAACTCATATGTATTCTCTGTATGCATGGTTCATTTATTTAAGGACTGCACCCTTCTGCAACCTGATTTTTCACCCCGGTAAATATGTCCTATATTCGTACGGGATTCTTCAAAAATAGGGGAAATATTCTAGTTATACAGGGCGTTCTCAGCTCTTCAGAGTCTTTCACTATAGCGGTCCCATAAAATCCGGACAGTTTATACAATGGATAAAACATCGCCTCAACTGCTGATCATATTCGGAGCCTCCGGAGACCTTACAGAGCGGAAACTGATGCCGGCCCTCTTCAGCCTGTATCAGGCAAATCACCTTCCCAAAAAATTTGCGGTATTGGGGATCAGTCGCAGTGATGCTGATGACGCTTCATTTCGGGAACAGGCAGTGCTCAAGAATAAACATATTCCCGAAACCATAAAGAATCACGGACTGCGCAAGTCTTTTGCCGAGTTGGTTTTTTATTTTGACCTCGGCGACTCCTACGACGTGGATTATTCCGCTTTAAGGGACCGCATCGCAGCATTGAATAAAAGTCAAAAAACAGAGGGTAATTTTATATTCTATCTCTCTACACCACCATCCCTGTATGAGACTATAGCCCGAAATCTCAATACGGCGGGCCTTACGACAGAAAATGGAGGATGGACCCGACTTATTGTCGAGAAACCCTTTGGCTATGACCTGGCTTCAGCGCATCAACTCAACCTCAACCTCCAGAAATATTTTCAGGAGTCACAGATCTACAGGATCGACCATTATTTGGGTAAAGAAACGGTGCAGAATCTGTTGGTGACCCGTTTTGCCAATAGCATTTTCGAGCCACTATGGAACCGAAACTATATCCGTCATGTTGAAATTACCAGCGCGGAAAGTGTGGGCGTTGAAAACCGGGGAGGCTATTACGATTCCTCCGGCGCCCTTAGGGATATGTTTCAAAATCATCTTTTGCAGATTGTTTCTCTTGTGGTCATGGAACCCCCCATCGGATCGGAACCTGAGGAAATCCGAAACGAGAAAGTAAAAGCCCTGAAGTCCCTGCGAATTATGAGGGATCCGGAAATTCTCAATAAAAATACGATCCGGGGACAATATCTGGCGGGCGAGTGTAATGGTGAAACCGTGGTGGGCTACCGGCAGGAAAAAGGAGTAGATCCGAATTCCAAAACAGAAACCTATGCAGCCATTAAGTTTTATGTGGACAACTGGCGTTGGGCAGATGTTCCCTTCTATGTCCGCACGGCAAAGCGCATGCCGACCAAGGTCACTGAGGTTGTGATACACTTTAAGACCCCGCATCACCAAATATTTAAAAATTCGCTCGTTCAGAATAAAGACAACAAATTGATCATTCGCATTCAACCCAATGAAGGCATACTGGTTAAATTTGGCGTTAAAGTTCCGGGTCAGGGGTTTGAAGTGGCAAGGGCAAATTTGGATTTTTATTACTCAGATTTAGCGGATCAGAAAATAATGGAGGCCTATGAGCGCTTGTTGCTCGATGCCATGCAGGGAGATGCCACGCTCTATGCACGGGCAGATGAGGTGGAGGCCGCCTGGGAATTTGTGGATCCCATTGTTGAATTTTGGCAAAAGGACCCGCATGCGGTCACCTTCGGATACTCGGCCGGAGTTTGGGGTCCGAAGAATGCCGATGATCTTATTGAAGGAAACTACACTTGGCGAAATCCCGGGGAACACCTGACCGATGATCCGGGCTTTTGTGTAATTACATAAAACTTGAGGTGTGATGTTTGAAGTTTACGATACCAAAGCCGAAGTGGCACGTGCCCTGTCCGGGTATTTGGACCGGTGGAGTGCGGAAGAAGGATTTCGCAGTATCGCCCTCTCTGGCGGAAGCACGCCCCAGGTGTGGTTTGACTTGCTCGCCGACGAATATCAGTATCGATTGCCCTGGCCAGAGTTCTTGCTTTTCTGGGGCGATGAGCGGTGTGTGCCCCCTGAGGACTCCCAAAGCAATTATGGGATGACCCGGAAGCATTTATTGGATAAAGTCCCTGTGGAGCCTTCTCATATTTATAGAATCCGGGGGGAGAATCCTCCGGCGGAGGAAGCCCGGAGGTATTCGATGGTCCTACATGATATGCTCCCCCAAGTTCATGGAATTCCTCAATTTGATTTGGTGATACTCGGAATGGGGGACGACGGGCATACGGCTTCCATTTTTCCGCATGAAATGGACCTGTGGGGCTCCGATTCATTTTGCGAAGTAGCCACCCATCCTGAAAGCGGTCAAAAGCGTATCAGTTTAACCGGGCAGATTATCAATAATGCGAAACAAGTCGTCTTCCTGGTGACGGGGGCCAATAAAGCAGCCCCGCTGGCTGAAATAAGAAACAGGAGCTTAGGCAGTACCCAATTTCCTGCGGCTCACGTGGCCCCCACGGGCGGGCGCCTGTTATGGTTGGTCGATAGAGAGGCCGCTTCACTAGCACCTCATTGAAATAAGCTTCTCAGGGAGAACTGCCGCCGAATTTACTGCGGTGAGGGGAATCTGTGACTTCCACGCTGGTAATAAAATACTTGGTCTCGCCCCACCAGGCAAAGGTGGTAAAGCGCTCTTCATAATTGACCTTGACATATTGACCTTCTGCTTCTTTCAGGGATTCGATAACTTCCTGGTCCCGGTCCAAAACGGAGAATTTGAATATTTGGGCGCCTGAAATCCCCTGGCTGATTTCACCTTCCCAGGTTTTGAATATCACTCCCTTCCGGCTGAATTTAATAAGTTCTCCGGAACGCACGCCCTCGCTGTAGGTGACGTAGTAGAGAAATAGAAAAACTCCCGTGATCATTAGCGTGAGCACACCCAAAGCTTTGAAAAGGATACTTTTAAACATACGTGCGGTATTTGATTATAGATCTAATTCTTCAGAAGCTGATACATTTGCTTCTTCGGCTCGTTTAAGTATGGTTTCTGGTAGCGATTTTTTGGTTTTCGCCCCCATTTTTTTCAAATTCTCAATGCGGCCAATAATATTTCCTCTTCCCGTAACGAGTTTGTTCATCGCCCCACTATATTCATTCTTGGCCTCATCCATACGTTTTCCCACCTGGGTGAGATCTGTGACGAGGCCTTCGAATTTATCGTAAAGGGCTCCGGCCTGCCGGGCAATCTCAATAGCATTGCGTCTTTGTTTTTCATTGCTCCACATACTGTCAATGGTTCGCAAAGTCGCCAGCAGGGTTGAGGGGGTGACAATAACAATATTGTGTTCAAAAGCCTTGTTGTAGAGGTCGGGTTCCGTATTGATGGCGATTGTAAAAGCAGTTTCAATGGGTACAAACATCAGGACAAAATCCGGACTTTCAATTTCGTAAATATCTTCATATTTCTTTGCCGAGAGTTGTTCCACATGTCTTTTCAGGGAATTCAGATGTTCCTTGAGAAAAGTATCCTGATCCTTTTCTTCAGCGTTCACGAATCGCTCATAATGGGTCAGGGAGACTTTAGAATCCACAATCATTTTATTCCCGTTGGGCAGGTGTATGATGACATCGGGAAGGGATCGGCTCCCATCTTCCCGTCGAAAGCTCTGCTGTACCGAATATTCCCGATCCTTCTCCAGACCTGATTTTTCAAGGACCCTTTCCAAAACCAATTCCCCCCAGTTCCCCTGCATTTTGCTTTCCCCCTTAAGGGCCCGGGTAAGGTTTTCAGCTTCCTGGGTAATCTTTAAGTTTTGATGCTGCAAGGTCATCAATTGCTCTTTGAGCGCCTGGTGAATCCCGTAGTTTTCTTTGCGGGTTTCCTCTACTTTTTTCTCAAACAATTGAATTTTGTCATGAAGTGGAGTCAGGATATTCCGGATATTTTTTTGGTTTTGTTCGGTGAATTTGGTGCTGTTCTCATCCAGAATTTTATTCGCAAGATTTTCAAATTCTTTGGTAAAGGTATCCTGCAGTTTGAGAATTTCTTTTTTCTGCTCGCTTTGTTTTTCCTGAAGATGATCCACTTCCGCTTCCTTTCGGATTAACTCCTGCCCCAAAAGTTCTTTTTCCGTTTGCAGCCGCTGCACATCCTGTTTTACCGCGAGGAGTTCGGTTTTTACCTCCTCCAGATTTCTCCCCAATTGTTCTTCGCGTTCACGAGCCCCGCTCGCCCTGGCCTGATGCTTCAGACGAAGAATATATCCGCCGGCTAAAAACCCAATCGCCAGGCATAGAAGGGCCAGGGTACCCTGCATCCATAAATCCATTGTCCACTCCATTTAGTACAGTAAATATAGGAAGAAGCCCCAAGATAAAAAGGGATGCCCCACAGATTACTTATTAACCTTAAACATTCCGAGAGTCCGATCAAAATGAATCGTGTCGCCGGGAAAAAGGGAGTCAAATCCTCCGGATTCAATAAGGCTGCAGGGGCTTCCAAATTGGGAATGCTCCGCGGAGAGGATCAGAATGTGATCGCAAAGTTGAATGGCGAGGTCTATTTCATGGGTCGAAAATAAAATAGTCTTATCCGCCATTCGCGTCACTTCTTTGAGCAATTTGAGTATTTTGACCTTGTGGTAAAGATCCAGGTGTGTGGTGGGCTCGTCCAGTAACATCAGGGCTGTATCCTGCGAGAGTGCCCGGGCAATCAGCGCACGCTGAAGCTGGCCATCGCTCAGGGTGTGACAAGGCTGTTGTTTTATACCCTCTAATTCCATTTGCTCCAGGGCATAGGCTACCCGGTTGCGATCTTCTGCAGTGAGTTGTCCGATCCAGTTGGTATAGGGGTGCCTTCCCAGGGCGACCAGTTCATTTACCGTTAGATTTTTGGAAGCAATTGGTTCGGTAAGTACTACACTCAGGCTTCGGGCCCGATGAGCCGGGGCCAATTCGTGCATGGGAGTTCCCTGGAGGAAGACCTGACCAGAAAGCGCCGGATGCATGCCCGAAAGCGTTCGCAATAAGGTAGATTTCCCCGACCCGTTGATTCCCACAAGGGCACTCAGGCTTCCAGGGGGCAGGGAGAAGTTCAGGGCAGGAGTCAGGGATCGGGTGTTTCCCTTAACCCGATAACCGATCTCGAGTGTTTTTACTTCTAATGGGTGTGTCAGATTAGAATTCGTTTTCATGTTTTGCGCTTAAGCCCCTCTGAAGTATTGCTAAAATAAGGGGAACCCCATTGAAAACCTAACTCTGAAGGGATGTCCCATATTAGAAAAGCATCCGGTTTCTGCGTAAGAGCAGCCATATTACGACCGGGGCGCCCACCAGGGAGGTAATGGCATTGATGGGTAAAACATAGGCCGAGAACGGAAGTTGGGCGATCACATCACAGACCAGCATGAGGATGCCTCCGTAAAGCAAGACTCCCGGTAACAGGATGCGATGGTCCTGAGTGCCGAGCAACTGCCGGGCCAGATGGGGCACCGCCAGTCCTATAAAGGCAATTGGGCCGGCAAAGGCTGTAATTCCGCCTGCCAGCAGGCCTGTAGCAAGAATGATCCAATTCCGGCTTCGGGTTGTGGAGATACCCATGGATACGGCATATTTCTCCCCTAAGAGCAGGGCGTTAAGGGCTTTGAGCAGACCGATACTGATGCCCAACCCTGCCAGCACAAAAACAGAGAGCAATCCGACCTGAGACCAACTCAGGTTCCCGATACTGCCATAGGACCAGAAAATATACTGCTGGAGTTGTTCTGCCTGAGAAAAATAAGACAGCACGGTAACCAGCGCAGCGGTGATACTTCCGAACATCAACCCGACAATCAACAAGGCCATGGGGTCTTTCAAACGGGTCGCCACCACAAGAACGATAGACAATACGAGGAAGCTCCCCAGGCCGCTGGCTACAATCAGAGACAAATCGCTGGTAAGAAACCCGGCGCCCAGCCCACCAAGGAGAGAAACCCCCATAATGAGCAATGCCGCCCCGAGGCTGGCTCCTGAACTTACCCCAAGGACAAAGGGTCCGGCCAGGGGATTTCTGAACAGCGTCTGCATCAACAAACCACTCAGGGACAGCCCTCCACCGATCAGGATGGCAGTCAGGGCCTTGGGAAGACGATAATTCCAAATAATATATTGCCAGGATTCCCGCCCGGTCTGTGCTCCAAAAAGGGAGCTGAAAATATCCTCTATCGGAATGGGAACAGAACCGAGGCTCAGGTTTACCCCAAAGGCAGCGATCAGCACGAGTACCAGTCCCCCGAAAATAAAAAGGGTATTTTTCGAATTCTTCATTTCTCCAGGGGTTTGAAAAAGACGGGGTCATATTCTTTGAGCAGCCCCGGATGGAACCAATACACCAGATCTTTCAGAATCAGGTCTGGCCGACTCGGGCCGAGTTCATAATACAAAAGTCCTTCCCCCGGACCCGGGCTGAGGGCATAGGTGTAAATTCGTTCCTCCCGAAAAGCTTTGAATTGACCGTAGTGGGCTTCGGCCTGTTCCATTTCCCCGTAGGAAGTATACTGGGATGGGGCAATCCATACATCGGCATGGGAACCTTTTTCCAGAACACTTTCCAAACTCAATGAGAGGCTCCCGCTTTCGGGGGTCCTCTCCCAGAGGTATTGGGCATGGGCATCTTTGATAAATTGCGCCGCCCAACTGGATCCACCGGGGAGATACCAAATATCGCGATAGAGGGATCCGCTGAGAACTGTGGGCCTTTCAGGCGCCCTGGCTGCCAGATCCCGGGCTTCCAGATAAGCCTTTTCTACCCTGCTGAATGCCTGTTCAGCCACGTTTTTTTTATTGAAAAGCAGACCGAAAAACACAATCCACTCGGCTTTCCCTAAAGGATTTTCCTCCATCCAGTCGCCATTGTAAACGACGGGAATACCCGAAGCTTCCAGGGCTGTATAGGAACTTGGGGCTCCGGAAACCCCAAACCCAACGACAACATCGGGATTCAGTGCAATGGCCAATTCGGTATTCAAGGCTTCGTGGACTCCTAATTCCTCGACATTCCCCGAGTCAATGCGGTCGCGAACCCCCGGAGATGAAATATACCTGAGTCCCGGAAAACCAACCAGATGTTCTTCCAATCCCAGGATTTCAAGAGCGGGAATGTGGGTGGTTGAGGTCAGGATCACACGATTAACCGGGATGCCGATAACACCATCTACAGAATCGATTAAATGGGTATGGGAGCTGAGTTGTTCACGCGGCACCAGGGCATATCGAAAGGTTTTTGAAGCCCCTGGCCAGGGACTGTTGACATATAAAAAATCGATTCCGGATGGGGTTTGTTCCAGATAGAAACCCTGCGCATACCGGGGGTTCCAGGTCTGGGGGGGGTGGTCTTGTACATGGAATTGTTTTTGTTCCGGATTCCTCTTGCAACTTATCAAAACAAGGGCGATCAGACTTAAGACACAACCAATTCTCATTCGGTTTTATTCAGACCCCAAAAGTAATTTTTAATTCCCCGGATTCAAAAACCCGTTAAAGATCTTTACCTTCACCGCGGATTATGGTTGTCCGTTGTTTCAGAAACCACGGGCATTAAAAGGGAATCCGGTGCAAAACCGGAGCTGTTCCCGCAACTGTAAGCTGAGTTCCGCTCCTTCAAGAGCGGAATGCCTGTTACCCACTTCACACCACTGTGTATTTGTTTAAAGCACGGGAAGGTCGGTTACAGGACGCGAGCCAGGAGACCTGCCGAATCCAAACAAGGAATGTTAAACTTTCGGGATAAAGGTTTACAAGCTTAATCGCCTGGGAACATCTCGTTCTTTATAGTCTGAAATGAAAAATCAATGGATAGGGTGCGTTGTAATGGCACTAACAGGGGTGACTCATGCTCAAATCGCTGCGGATTCTGTCAAGGTCCGGGAATTGGACGAAGTCGTCGTCAGTGATTCCAGATTCCCTTTAAAAAGGGAGCAATCGGGTAAAACGGTCATTCGGTTGGGACCTGAAATACTTGCAGCGTATCAGGGAGCCTCCGTGGCCCAGGTCCTTAACCAGCAAAGCGGCTTTGAGATTTCCGGGAGCCGCGGAAGACCCGGGGAAGTGCTCGGTGTCTTTGTACGCGGCGGGCGCGGGAGACAGGTAGTTGTCCTTATAGACGGGCTGAGGGTTTCTGACCCTTCCTCGGCGGCCCGGGAATACGATCTGCGCCTCTTGCCTGTTTCCAGCATTGAATCTATCGAAATAGTAAAAGGGGCCACCTCGGTGCTTTATGGCGCCAATGCAGCCACAGCGGTCATAGATATTCGTACGAAATCACCCGGACAAACTCCTTTTTTTCTCAATGCTCAGGGGAGTATGGGTACCCATAACACCCCGGAGGAATCCGATTTGGACTTGGGAAGGTTCACTCATGCCGTTCAATTGGGAGGCAGGCAGGCAGGGTGGGTCTATCAAGGGGCTTTTTCCCAGGATTATGCAAATGGATTGTCATCCCTGGCTGTGGGAAGTGAACCTGATCCTTATTCCAACTGGTCCGCGGACCTGGCTGTCGCCAGGCAATTTTCCGAAAAATCAACACTCCGAATTTTCGGCAACATCACTGAGATGAACGCAGACTATGATGACACCTTCAACGCGGTCGATGCCCCCTTCCGATATCGGACGGATCAGGAGCGTCTGGGATTGAACTGGCAATGGAAAGACAGTCTGCAACAGGTGGAGGCCATGGGCGCGTACACGCGTTATGAGTCCGAGAACCAAAGTGATTTCCCGGGTACTTTTCAGGGCAGCAACTGGACTGCGGACCTTACCTATAAACGCAAATTCGGATTACAACTTCACACCCTTGCAGGCCTCAACATAATCAATGACAGGGCGCTACTGGAAAAGGATGAGGAATTTACCCTAGTAGATCCGTATATTAATTTGGTGTGGACGGGAGCTACAGGGATCAATATCAATGGAGGCGTACGTCTGAATATGCATTCCACTTACGGAAATCAAGGGGTGTACCATCTGAATCCCTCTTATGCCTATCGTTTTAAAAAAGGATATGTAAAGGTGATGGGATCCTGGGCCACAGCCTATATCACACCTTCGCTGGCCCAATTGTACGGGGCTTTCGGGGCGAATCCGGATCTCGATGCCGAAGACAACCGAACCCTGGAAGCGGGAGTGGAATTAAATTTGGACTCCGGCTTTCGGGTCAGTGGGCTTTTCTTCGACCGGCAGGAGGAGAACACCATCCTCTTCGACAACGCGGATTTTATATATTTCAATGCTTCAGGGCCGGTAAGTGTTCAGGGTTTTGAAGGTGAAATCCATTGGAAATGGGCCCCACAAAGTCGTTTGGAATTGAACTATACCTTCACCCAACCTGAAGGTGAAAATGCCATACGAATACCTAAACATAAACTCAACGCCATCCTGCAGACACGTTTGGGAACGCGGTGGTCTGCGCTGCTGCGTTACAGTTATACAGGGTCCCGAACGGATACCGATTTCACTACATTTACCCAGGTGGAGCTGGCACCCTTTTCCCTGGTGGACCTTCGGGTGGACTATGCCGTGATTCCAGGCAGGATGGATGCTTTTTTAAGTGCCTCCAACTTGTTGAACGAATCCTTTACCGAGGTCCTGGGATTTCAGACTCCGGGCAGAAATGTCTTGCTGGGCTGGTCCCTGAAGCTATAAAAAAAGCCTCCGAAAAGGAGGCTTTGCAGGCTACTGTAATTTTTTCAAGAGACGCTCCGGAAGCTGAATTTTTTTATCCAGGTACATATTGTCCTTTAAAGGCGTGAACATTCCGCTATAAGTAAAGGGATCAGCAGGCATTTCCACCTCGAACAGGCGCTTGGCAGCACCTCCGGAGATTTCCTGAAGGGCCCTTGCGAGTAGGGGCTCGCTTACATCTCCGAGCACTCCCAGGTTTTCAAGGTCTTCTGCAAGCTCAATATCCGGCGCAAAACCTTCATCATAATCAAAGAAGCCCACTGAATTCTTATTTCGACCTACAAGCGGCTGGATAGCCCAGGAATTCTCACTATTGATATCACTTTCCCGCTCCGGGGTATAAATAAAGGGAGCTCCAGGTCGGTCCGGGTCGTCTACCATGGTTAGTGAAAACTCATTTTTTCCACGGGTCGTAGTTCCGATTTTAATAACATTTATATAGGGGTCCAGGCCATTGATAACCAGTTCGCTGGCCGAGGCCGTGCTGCGGGTAGTCAGAACATATACCCTGTCCAGGTTTAAAGTATTCACCGGAACCCCGGAGGAAACCGAACTGGCAAAAAAGTCCTTAAGGGCATCCGGGTCATCCTCGGTGAAGGCTTCCTGAATAAAGTCGTTCCACTGTTGTTCGACATATACTTCTTCTGTCTTGGTACCGTAGATCATACTGGCGAGTAGACGGGAAGAGTTAACAGATCCTCCGTTATTGTATCTGAGGTCCAGCACGAGTGCGGTAACACCCGAAGCGGCAAAAAAGCCAAACGCATCGTTGAGCTCCCGGTCAAATTCGTTGATAAAGCGGTTGTAAATAAGATATCCCACCGTCTCCCCTCCGATATTCTCAAACACTTCGGTCAGGAATATCGGATCTTCCTGAAAGTTATCCTCTTTTGTAAGGGTGACTTCCTTTCCGTTGGGCACTACATCGTTCCCTGTAATATCGGCCATATTAAGGGTGTAAGTCGCATTCTCTCCAAAGAGCAGGGCCTCATAATTATTTTCGGTAAGGGTGACCCCGTCCACCCCTGTAAATAATTCTCCCCTGGAAATATCCTTGGAAGCGGCATCAGATCCAGGCAAGATGTAACGCACATATCCAAAGATATTGGGACTCCCGCTAAATTGTATCAGGCCGAATGCCATTCCGTTGTCCCGGCTGATTCCCGCCAGATTATTGGTCAGATCAGTATAATCGTCACTGAAAAAACTAAAGCGATCTCCTGAAAACCGAAGCTGGTTTTCAAAAAAGGCTGCCGGGTCGCTTTCAGAGGCCAGAAATGCAGTGTATTCTTCATTAGTGGTAAAGGCGTCATCGGCCAGGTTAGGCACATCGGCTTGCCAGAAATACCACAGATTCATGGCTTGCCACATAAAATCCTGAACCACTACATCTGCATCCGGGTCCGGATTTGGGTTATCGGGTAAATCTATCCCCTCATCATTGCTGCATCCTGCAATGGCGAATGCAATCCATATAAACAACCACTTCTTCATAGTTTCATTTTAAATACTCCAGACCTCTATCAATTGTTATTCCAGGGAAACGCATCGTTATTTCTGGATTTCAATTTGCCGATAATCAGTTCGTTAAATCCCTGTTTATCGAACGTTCAAGGACTCAAAATTAGTGCCCTCTTAAATCATAAAAAAATTTTTGTAACAAATTTATGATAGTTTCGTCTTGAAGTTGTAAACCCGATATAATAGGTGGAAGCTTCAATTCACAGTTCAATAATGACACAGTCCGAGTTTCTTGAAATTGTTATGCCCTTCAAGGATAAACTTTACAGACTTGCCAAACGGCTGCTGATATCCTCCGAGGAGGCTGAAGATGCCACTCAGGAAGTGCTTTTGAAACTCTGGAGTGGAAAGAAGAAAATTGAGGGCTATGCGAATGTGGAGGCCTTTGCGATGACCATGACAAGGAATTTTTGCCTGGATCGTTTAAAATCGCGTCAGGCGGGAAATCTGAAATTGGTTCACAGCAATTTTACAGACGGCGGGTCCTCCCTTCAACAGCAGGTTGAGACGCGCGATAGTCTGGATTGGGTATCTCGAATTATGGATGAGCTTCCGGAGCAACAGCGGATGGTGCTGCAGCTCAAGGATGTGGAAGCCTACGATTACCCGGAGATTGAAGAGCTTTTGGATATGAAACCCACGGCTGTCCGGGTGACCCTGTCAAGGGCGCGAAAAGCGGTCCGTGAAAAACTTTTAGAAAAACATCGCTATGGAATTGGATAAGATTAAAATAATACTGGAGAAGTACTTTGAAGCCTCCGCTACGGAGGCCGAAGAGCAGGAGTTGAGGAACTATTTTGGCAGTGATGGGGTGGCCCCGGAACTCGAAATGTACATTCCGATGTTCGAATACTTCAACCAGGCCAGCGAGGAGCGTTCTGCACGTGAGGTTCCATTAAAAACCAAAAGGAATAGCTACAGCTACAGATGGATTTCCATCGCAGCAGTTCTCATGCTCATGTTTGGCCTGTATTACGGGAATCAAGTCCGCGAACAGCGCGAAGCGGAATTTGCTTATCAGGAAACCCGGAGGGCCTTTGGCCTGATTGCGCAAAATCTGGATAGGGGTACGGAAAAAGTAGCCTTTCTGGGAGAATTTGAACAGACAAAACAAAAGATTCTAAACAAAAATTAAAAACGAAAAATCATGAAAAAGTATCTCGCAATACTCTTATTGCTTCTGACGCCCATCGCTGGGATTTCCCAGTCCATCTTTGATAAATATGAGGATATGGATGAGGTCAGTTCAGTAATTGTGAACAAAAACATGTTCGATCTGCTCATTAAGATGGATGTGGATGTAGATGATCCTGAAGCTCGTGAATTCATGGATATTGCTCAAAGTCTGAGTGGTTTAAAAGTATTCATAACCGAGGACAAGGGTGTTTCTGCCGATATGCAGACCACCGTGGATAAATACCTGAAATCAGCCTCTTTGGAAGAACTGATGCGGGTAAAGGACAAAGATGCCAATGTCAAGTTTTATATCCGTAATGGCCGTGACAGCGACCACGTAAGTGAATTGCTGATGTTTGTAACAGGCATTAAGGATATGGATGTGGAGATCGACGATCGCAAGATCGAGACCGTACTACTAACACTTACCGGGGATATAGACCTGACAAAAATCGGTTCCCTCACTAAGAAGATGAACCTTCCGGAGGAACTGGAAAAGGCTGAGAAGAAAAAGTCTAATAAGTAAAAACACAAATCGGTCGGGTCGGTATGTTTACTGCCCGACCGATTTTAAATCATCAATCATGAAATTAAGCAAACTTCTATCCTATGCGCTTGGCAGTATGGCCGTTTTGGTGATGGCCACAAGCTGTTCAAGCAGCCCGACCCTTCAGGAGTATTTTGTTAGTAATTCGGAAAATCCGAATTTTTTAGCTCTGGATGTTCCCGCAAACATCCTGAATCTCCAGGAGGTGGATCTGGACGAGACCCAGGTGGAAGCGCTCAGATCGCTTCGGAAACTGAACATTCTGGCCTTCAGGAAGACAGACCAGAACACTGAAGCCTTTACCACAGAGCGTGCAAAAGTGGATGCGATCCTGAAGAATTCAGATTTCAAGGAATTGATGAAGCTGAATTCCAAATTTGCCAAGGGTGTTATTAAGTATTCCGGAGAAGGGGACGCCATTGACGAAGTTGTCATTTATGGAGCCAGCGAGGATAAAGGGTTTGCCCTGATTCGGGTTTTGGGTAAGGATATGAATCCTGCCCATCTGGTGCAATTGATGCAGGCTGTTCAAAACGCCGATATGGATGGAGAAAGCTTTAAGGAACTATCTGATTTGTTCTCGAGTTAGCCTACCTAAAGAACACGCGGGGAATCCCGGGTTTCACAATGTGGACCCGGGATTTTTTCGTTTAGCACTTTCTCCCTAATTTGTGCGCGCATCTGAAATTTACAAAATCATGCAAATAACAGAAACTGATGCCTTTAAAGAGGCCGAGGGATGGATTGAAAAAGGAATGGACTATCTCGTAGAGAACGGTCCGAATTTGCTGTGGGCTATACTGATTTATATCGTTGGCTTCTGGTTGGTCAAAAGAGTGGTCCGTGGCCTTAGGAAAGTAATGCAGAAAAGCAAGTACGATGAATCCCTGCAGCGCTTTCTGATGAACCTCATTTCATGGTTGCTGAAGATTATACTTATTATCCTTGTCGTTTCGCGACTTGGGGTGGATATCACCATGTTTGCCGCGATTTTTGCAGCTGCCGGACTGGCAGTTGGCCTGGCATTACAGGGTTCGCTTTCCAATTTTGCCGGGGGCGTGCTTATCGCTATTTTCAAGCCGTACCGCATTGGGGATCTGGTAGAAACCCAGGATATACTGGGTGTTGTAAAAGACATCGATATTTTTACTACTAAAATGGTCACGCCTCAAAATAAGTTGGCGATTGTTCCCAATGGCCCGATTGCCAATGGAAATATTATCAATTATACCATAGAGGGGAAGATGCGGGTAGATATTGTAGTCGGGGTAGCTTACGAAGAGGACATCAAAAAAGCAAAGGAGGTACTCTTAAGTGTTTTGACCTCTAATCCGAAAGTGCTTCAAGATCCCGCACCCTCCGTAAATGTGCTGGAACTGGCGGAGAGTTCAGTGAATTTTGCCGTACGTCCTTTTTGTAAACCCGAGGATTATTGGGAAGTCTATTTTGCCACCCAGGAAGGGTGCAAGCTCGCCCTGGATGCAGCGGGTATCGAAATACCTTATCCACATGCGGTGGAAATCCGCAAAAAGGGATAATTGCCGTACTCAAGGTCAGGGGAAAGCGACCCCTAATTACGGAAGGCGACTCGGGGAATCCTCAGATGCCGGTATAGGTATCGGGCCGAATGTCTCCCAGTTCATTTTTCAAGGCTTCCGACACATTGAGGGTTTCGATAAAAGCCGCAATGGATTCGCGCGTTATGGCCTCATTGGTTCGGGTGAGTCCTTTCAGTGCTTCATAAGGATTCGGATATCCTTCCCGTCTGAGGATGGTTTGAATGGCCTCGGCTACTACTGCCCAATTTTCCTCGAGATCCCGGCGAATTTTCGCTTCATTGAGCAGGAGTTTTTCCAGCCCTTTCATCGTTGCCTGAAAGGCGATAAGTGTGTGGGCCAAAGGCACCCCCAGGTTCCGGAGTACGGTACTGTCGGTAAGGTCCCGTTGGAGGCGGGATACGGGTAGTTTGGCCGATAGGTGTTCGAAAAAGGCATTGGCAATGCCCAGGTTGCCTTCGGAGTTTTCAAAATCGATAGGGTTTACTTTATGGGGCATGGCTGAGGATCCGACTTCCCCTTTTTTGATCTTCTGCTTAAAGTAGTCCATGGAGATATAAGTCCACATATCTCTATTGAGGTCAATCAGGATTGTATTGATTCGTTTGAGCCCGTCACATAGGGCGGCCAAATGATCGTAATGCTCTATCTGCGTTGTGGGAAAGGAATAGTGTAAACCTAATTTTTCGCTCACAAACCGATTCCCAAATTCCCGCCAGCCGATGTTCGGATAGCCGACCACATGGGCGTTAAAATTCCCGGTTGCGCCCCCGAACTTAGCGGCAAAAGGGATCCCCTGCAACAAGCGGTACTGTTCTGCCAGCCGGGTAGTGAAAACCCCGATTTCTTTCCCAAGGCGGGTCGGTGAGGCGGGCTGTCCATGGGTACGTGCCAGCATGGGTACATCTTTCCATTCCTCTTCAAAGGCTTCCAATTGTTTGCACAATGCGCCGAGTGCTGGGGCATATACCGCTTCCATGGCTTCCATTAAGGACAGGGGAATGGCTGTATTATTGATGTCCTGGGAGGTCAGCCCGAAATGAATAAACTCTTTAAAGGCCGCCAGTCCCAAAGCATCAAACCTTCTTTTAATAAAATACTCAACGGCTTTGACGTCGTGGTTGGTGGTCTTTTCTATTTCCTTTACCTCCAGGGCATCATCCAGACTGAAGTCGGTATAGATGGCGCGTAATTCCCCGAAAATTCCTTTGTCCACGGATACCAGCTGCGGCAATGGAATCTCACAGAGGGCGATGAAGTACTCAATTTCCACACGAACCCGATACTGTATCAGGGCAGCTTCTGAAAAGTAGGGTTCCAGAGCATTTACTTTTGAATGATACCTCCCGTCGATGGGGGAGATGGCCAATAAAGGGTGGGTTGCCATAGTTGTAAGCGGATTTGAAAAGGGCAAATATACTGAATCCTCAACTCATGGAATCACCTGGTGAGGACAGGATGGCGCACGGGTTTATTTCAGGATTTTAAGTATTTGACGCGCCCTTGCCTTATAGCCTGCCGAACCGACGGCGTATCCCTGCTCCAGGATCGCTTTAAGCTCCGGGTGTATCCATCCGGCATCCTGCCCGAGTAAGGACAGGGTTTGCATACTATACGCCTTGGGAGCGACCTTTTCAGCACTGATGAGCCAGTCAAAACAAGCGGCTGTTATTTTTTCCCGCTGCAGAGGGGAGAGCAGTGCCCTGTTGCTATTTGCTGTCCTGTAATGGGTAAGGGTCAGGAGTTCGCAAATTTTGGCCATTGGACGAATGGAAGATTCCTCCTTGAGATCCCCCAGGCCTTGGGTAAAATAATCCAAATGGGGGTACAGGATTTCCGGCTTTTTTTTAAAGGCAAACTCGACGATCCAACTGGCCCGGCTGCCCACATCGGAATGCGTTTCCAGGGCGATTTCCAGTAAAGGCCGGAACAGGCCGGGGTTTGAGAGAATTTGGTCGGCCATTTTGCTTCTGCATTCCCGGCTCGCATTCACATAATCCAGCTGAACTTTTAATTGGGATTTCAATACCGTTGGTTTACTTTAGACGGAAAATTTTAGATGACATGAAATTAGGGAAAAAAATAGGATGGACCTTGTTGATTTTGTTTTTGGGACTACAGCTCTACCGGCCTGAAAAAAACAAGTCGGAATCGAATAACCTCCAACCTTTTCTGGTCGAAACAAACCCGCCGGCTGAAGTGGAGGCGATTTTGAAGTCAAGTTGTTATGATTGCCACAGCAATTCGACCAATTATCCCTGGTATAATCAGGTAGCACCTGTATCCTGGTGGATTGCCGACCACGTTGAAGAAGGAAAGGAGCATCTGAACTTTGCCGATTGGGCGCAATACAGCAACAAGAAGAAAGATCACAAATTAGAAGAAGTCATCGAGACCGTTGAATCTTCAGAAATGCCCCTGGATGAATATACCTGGACGCATGAAGAGGCACGCCTCTCCGAGGCCCAGCGCAAAGCGATCATGGCATGGGCGAATCAGACCCGCGCCATGTATCAATTAGCTGATCTGCCAAAATAGGAAGTCCGGTAGCTGCCTTTTCCCGTAGGATGCTGAGGGTATCCAGATCGCCTGCATTCAAACTGGGATTCGGGTCGATGAAATAGAGGGGGACACCGCGTTTTTTATACCCTAAAAGACCCGCCGCCGGATATACCTGAAGTGAAGTTCCCACAACAATTAGGATCTCAGCGTCCATGACGAGCTCGGCTGCGATTTCGAGAAGCGGTACGGCCTCTCCGAACCATACAATATGAGGGCGCAGGGGATACCCTTCTTCGCAATAATCTGCCGGACCCAGATCCTTTTTCCAGGGATAAACCCGCTGATTTGGCCCTGTGCTTCGGGCCTTGAGGAGTTCTCCATGCAAGTGAAGTACCTTTGAGCTTCCGGCCCGCTCATGAAGGTCGTCCACATTCTGGGTGATGATCTGAATTTCGAAATACGATTCCAAATCGGCCAGAATGCGATGTCCGGCGTTGGGAACTACTTCAAAAAGCTGCCGCCGCCGTTTATTATAAAAATCCAAAACCAGATCCGGGTTTTTTCGATACCCCTCCGGGGAGGCGACTTCCATCACATCGTGACCTTCCCATAGCCCACCGCTGTCGCGGAAAGTACTGATCCCACTGTCGGCGCTCATTCCGGCGCCGCTTAGAACTACAATTCTCTTCATGGATTCGGATTCATTTACTTACATCCGGGGTTAACAGGCCGAAACTGATCTGAAACCATCGCAAGGGTTTCAGAAATGCCTGTTTTTGCTAAATTTAGCAAAGTATGGAATCCAAGTCAATGATTGATACCGATTTATTGGAACACCTCGAGGGACTGATTACCCCAAGGCGGAAGGAGCTTTTTTTGAAAATACTCTCAAAGAGAACCCGCTTCCTGACTGTGGCCCTTGAAGACGTATACCAAATGCACAATGCAAGTGCGGTAATCCGCTCCTGTGACGCTTTTGGGTTGCAGGAGGCACATTTGATCGAAGGGCGATTTGGAAGGCGGCTGGATAAGAACATCGCTATGGGTGCCCAACAATGGGTGGATATTCACCGGCATCAGAACAGCAAGGCGTGTATGGATGCCTTGCGAACGAGAGGCTATCGAATCATCGCCACAGTACCCAGAGTAGATGCCCAACCCATGTCTGAGTTTAAATTAGAAACTCCTGCTGCCCTGTTCTTTGGGACGGAGAAAGAAGGATTAAGCCCTGAGGTGCTGGCCGAGGCAGATGGAGCTGTGTATATCCCAATGTACGGATTCACAAAAAGTCTCAATGTCTCAGTAGCTGCAGCCATACTGCTGCAAGACCTTCGGGGGCGACTCAATGCCACGGATCTCGAATGGGGATTGAGCGAATGCGATTTACTCGAAAAACGAATGGATTGGACGTGCCGGACGATTCATTCCGCCGAGGAAATTATCAAGAGGTATTACCGTCAAAAATCCGAGAGTGGATAGGTCCAAGGCATCTATTATTGCAATCGGACGGACGCGGAGAGTTCAAAACTAAAATTTATAAGTATGGAACAGAATGTCATTAGCTGGGTGGAAATCCCTGTAGTAGCCATGGATCGGGCAAAGCAATTTTACGAGTCCGTGTTTGATCTTGAGATCGAAGTGCAGCAGTTTAACGAACTTCTTATGGGCTGGTTTCCCTATGCGGACGGGAAACCCGGGGCTTCAGGTTCTCTGGTGCAACATAGTAAGGCCTATATCCCCAGCGATTCCATGGGTCCGGTAATCTACTTTGCCTGTGCAGATGTGCAGCAGGTGCTCGACAGGGTGGAAGGAGCCGGAGGGCGAATAGTCCAATCCAAAACGCAGATTAATGAGGCCATCGGCTTTATGGGCGTATTCCGGGATTCTGAAGGCAACCGGATTGCTTTGCACTCCAGGAAGTAAGATTTTCATCCATTAGTTTATGGGGACAGGGAGACCTTTAAGCTTATCCATGATCAGGGGAATCTCAAATCCGATGATAAATCGCCAGCGTTCGTAGTTGATTTTAGTCGAGATATTTCTCGGCTGAATATTTGTGCCCTCACCGGGGATATCGGGTGCAGTTCCGATCTGGCTTCCCGATCGCGCATAACTGGCTCCCAGGATAATATTGCCCCAGGGTCTGTTCAGGTCAACCCCTGCGGCTATGTGCCAGATATCGTCCAGCAGATTGATTTCCTCGGCACTCTTATTGACAAAATCAAAGAGGTTAATGCTTTCTTCCGCCGCTGAAAAATCTGTAGTGAAGCTACCGATGATATTGACAGAAGGTGATACATAAAACTCCCCACCTGCTCCAAAATTAAATACCGACTTAAGGGTTTCCATGAAGGGATTTCCATCAAAGTAAATAAGGGCTTCTTCAGGGATATCAATCCGGTCATAAGAACTAATTGCGGCGTACCAGTCGAAATTCAGGTGAATCTTATGTTTTTTCCATGGAAATCCCACCCCATAGGAAATCCCGGTAGCCGTCTTTCTCCGGTTGGAAAGACCGTCATAATTCTCGGCGATGATAAAGTCCGAATCCCCTGATACTCCGGAAAGGGATTCCTGATAATTCAGGGATGCGCTGGAGTAAACCGCGAAAAAAGGAAGACTGAGATTAACACCCATTTCCAGATCGGATAACTTCCATGCTGCCCCAATCCTGATTTGTCCGCCATAGGTTCGCTGATCAAAGTCAATCCGGTTCGTATAGGTAATCACCTGGTTGTTTGCCAGCTTTTCGTTGATCAGGATATCCCCCCGCCCATTATTTGTATAGATGCTTCCAAAAATTGAGACCCCTACGCTTAGGGACTCTGATAGCGGATACGCCCAGGTAATACCAAACCAATCATCTCTCAATTTGTCTCTGAATTCAAGGTCAGTAAAACTTTGACTTACAGTGCTTTGAGCTACTTCAGGGGATACAGGGATCAATCCTGAATCATAGCGAAGCCGGATATCGGAACGCTGTTTTGAAATTATTGAGTAGGCGAATTTGTGACCCGGAAGTGCTTTTATATCAAAGGTTCCGGCCAGGGTCGCGGGTAGCCCGCCAAACTGGTTTGAACTCAGGTCTTTATCAGTTTCAAGTATATCTTCGAAGTAATATCTGGACCATTCATATGCTTTGCCACCTATTGTAAAAGATGGGTTCTCTATTAGACCGAGTCGCGCAGGGTTATAATAGGTAAGTCCTAAATCTGCGACACTTCCGGTGACATTTCCATTGAGCAATACGGACTGGTTTCCGAAATTTTCGAATTTGTAATTCCCCTCCTGTGCGTGAATGCCCGGAGCGGGAAGCAAGAGGAAGAGGATAAAAAAACCAAATACTCCGGAGCAGGCTAAAAGGGGCCTTAATTTAAGCACAGCGGTTTGAGAAATCTGCATTTTGCCATAGAATTGGAGATGAATAGCCACAATAAATCCCCAAATTAGTTAAACATTAAGGATGTCCCAAGAAAAGCTCCCAGAACGTTTACCCGGGTATCCCGTTCCCAATCCCCTTCCCCGTCAACGCGGCTATAGCGGATATTGCGGAAGCCTGCATTAATGGTGCTAAGGCGGGATACGCGAAAGGCGTTCAGATAGGTGAAATCATAGGCGAATTCAGAAGTATTTCCGATACCGAACCCCCCGAAGCTGATCCAGGAACTCAGCAATACTTCTGGCGAAAAGCTGCTGGAAGTCTTTACCCCGAGCATCAGATCCCACCAGTCCCGGGGCTCTTCAATCCGCACCTGTTCCAGGATGATATTCTGATTTGGTTGGGGCTTCCCTTCAGGCCATCGCACTGTATTGAGAGTATTCTTATTCGTTCATAACAGCCTCCAGCAAGGCCGTATCGTAGGGGGTGTCCAGCACAACCCGGCCCTTATTAACCACAGCCTGTGTATTGGAATAGGCATCGTACAACGTTGTGCCATCCCCGAAAAACCCTTTCACCGAGAGGCTTTTTGTGCCCTTCGGCAGGTCCAGACCGATCACTATCTTATCCCGCAGGGAATCCGAGGAGAAGGAACGGCTGAATACATAAGGTTTCTTAGACAGACGATTATGTTTTCCCGCACCTATAGCCGGGTGGGCTCTTCGAAACTGTCCGAGCTTTTGCCAATGCGTAAGTACGGCCTGGATACTGTCCTGGCTTTCGAGTTCCTCCCAGTTCATAAAAGAGCGCAGGGTCGCGTCTCCAACTGTACCGGGAATCTGCAAATTCCGGGAGGTTTCATCCCCATAATAAATCTGGGCGGCCCCAGGGGTGAGCAACAACATGTTTGCACTCCGATAGGCCATTTTTCGTTCAGGATCAAAAGGGGCACCGTCGTCGTGTGAAGTCAGGTAATTCAGGATACTCTTGTCTTTGAGTTTGGTATGCAGCAGGGAGCTGTACTTTTTAAATACCAATTCATAATCCTCCTGGGCATCCGTCTTGAGCTCAAAATTGATTAGGGCCTGGAATCCGTAATCGAAATAATCCACTTTGCGATCGCCAAAATCGAATTCGCGCCCGTTTGACGCCCCGTAATTGTACACCTCTCCGACCATATAGAAAGGCAGATCATCCAGGACTCTTTCCGGGTACATGCGTTTCCAGTTTTCAAAGGCATAGGCGGCCTGCTCATACAATTCAGCCCATGCTTTTTCATCTGCGTGTTTAACGGTATCTACTCTGAAGCCATCAATTCCAAGGGTATTCACATAATCTGTCAACCATTTGATGATGTAAAACCGGGGTGCTCTCGGGTAGCCCGTACGTTGGAAAAAATTCTGCAGCTCATCGAGTTCAGTACTCAGGCGGCCTTCGGATTTCCATTTGGCCAGTAAGGCGTCCGGGAGTTCTACAGGAGTATCCCTGTCGGTGTAGATATCCGGTAGATTATCTACCAGAGTGCACGAGGTGGTATTTTCATAGGAAGAAAAATCACAGGTTGGATCCTGGCGCACCCAATCCTCAGGCCAGGCAGGGTCACTGGCCGTAACCGGACCCGTATGGTTCAGCACCACATCCATGACAATTCGTATCCCCTTATCGTGGGCAGCCTCAACCATGGTTTTCAATTCTTCAAAGGTGCCGAAATTCGGATCCAGAGCAGTCCAGTCTTTGGCCCAATACCCGTGATATCCGTAGCTGTTGCCGGTGCCCTCGTCTGTATCCCCATGAATTTGCTCCACAACCGGGGTAAACCAGATGGCCCCTACGCCCAATTCTGTAAAGTAACCTGAGTGGATTTTTTCCGTAATCCCGGCAATATCCCCGCCCATAAATCCACGGAGGGCCCCTGTTTCATTAGACCGGTTAAAATTGATATCATTCTCCGTTTTTCCATTGTTAAACCGGTCGGTCAGTAAAAAATATACTGTGGCGGCCTCCCACATAAACGGATGGGAATCCTTCGGTTTTACGGAAAGCTCAGCTGATGGCTCGGAGACTGCGGGTACTGTTCCAGCTTCACTGCGTTGGGCTGCTTCGGGTTTACATGTGCAAAAGAGTAGGGTTAGAAAGCAGAGAAGCAGAATACCGCGCATGGATTCAGGAATTTCCCTAAAACTATAAAATGCACTTCGAAAAGTAAAATTTAATTTGACCGATTCAGAACCTTATATTCCTCATAGCAGCTGCTAAGGGCATCCAGAATCTGTAAGTCATTGGCTGTCATCAGAAAAGACTTTGAATAATTGCAGTTGGTGAGGATGTCCTCAATATCCACTTTTTCCAGTTGCAGGAGTTCCATAAGTGTTGTCCGGTCAAATTTGGAAGCGAGCAGATCCCGTATCTGGTCGTCCTCTTTAATTTTTCGGAGTTTTTTCATCTGTTGCGGATGCCGCCCAAAAATATTCCGAAGCTGGTCTGCAGGATTCAGAATAGCACCGAGCACCTTTGAGACTGCCCCGGGGGTCTTACTGCCTCCTTCATAACTCACGGCCAACCCCGAAATACTGTACTGGTAAGAATTATTGATCGGTAGATTCTTTACATCCACTTCCAGGTATCCCGTAAGTTGATAGGGCTGCACTATGACCTCCTCCAAAGCATATGCGAGTTCTGTAAGTGAAATTTTGGTATCCTGAAATTTTAATAGGTCATTGGTAACCCGGATTTTTTGGGGTTTAAAACCGAGATACGAAATATAAAGAGTGTCATTAACGGCGGCAGGAATAGAGAATGTACCGTTTTGGTCGGTAATGGTGCCTATGACCTGATTCAGATTGATGACGTGAACACTCTCCAGGGGTCTGTCGGTCTGTGCATTGATTACCACAGCTTCCAAACGCCCTGTACCCGTATAGTTTTCCGGGTCCTGAGCCATGCCGTGGAAACCACAGAGCAAGAGTATCAATAACAGAAAATTTCGCATCATACCATCTTCCTCACAAGCCCAACGAAGAAATGAAAAAAAAAGTGCAAAGGCCAGATTTTTTGGATACCCTTAACTATTTATTTGCCCGGCCTGCCTTTGTATCCTTTTTTTTTGGCTTTCTTGTCTTTTTGCTTTTGCCGAAAGGAGCCTCCTCCCTGGGAAAAAGACTTTTTCCCGCCTTTTCCGGAATTCTTCCAGCCTTTTTTCTTGTTCTTGCGAAAGCCTCCTTTGCCCCCGTCCTTTGGGTTACTCGAAATTTCAACGTGAACAGGGCGGCCTTTAACAGAAAAACGTCTGAAGGTCTCTAAGACAAGGGGGGTGAAAACGGAATCTGTGTTGAAGAATGAAAACCCGTCTTTTACATCTACATGAAATATATCGTCTTTCCCAAGCCCGAGTTCTTTTTTGAGTAAGTCCTTAAGCTCCATCCAGTCGAACCCGTCCCGCTCACCAATATTGATAAAGTAACGCGCCTGACCCTGTCCTATTTCTGAACTTTCAAAAGATTTCGAAGGACCCTCTGAGAGGGATGCGGAGTTCTTATTGTAGAATTCAAAAAACCTGCTGAATTCAACCGAAACCATTTTCTGTATAAGTTCATCACGGCTCAGGTCCTCCAAAACATCCCGTATGGCCGGGATATAACCTTCTATGGAGGGGTTTATTTCGGTGTCCCGGATCTTACTCACCAGATGATAGAGTTGTATCTCACATATTTCCATACCATCGGGTAACTCCTTCTGAACCAAAGGCTGACCGATGATTTTTTCGATTTGCCGAACTCGGCGCATTTCAGAACGGGTAAGGATGACCATAGAAACCCCCGATTTTCCTGCACGTCCGGTTCTACCGCTGCGATGTGTGTACGTTTCGGTCTCATCAGGAAGCTGATAATGGATAACGTGAGTAATATTATCCACATCAATACCCCGGGCAGCCACATCCGTGGCTACGAGTAGTTGAGATTGTTTTTTTCTGAAAGCCCCCATCACCATGTCGCGCTGGTTCTGACTCAGATCTCCATGCAGGGCTCCCGCATTGTAACCATCTTCGATAAGTTTTTCAGCTACTTTCTGAGTATCTCGCTTGGTACGGCAAAATATCACGGAAAAAATACCGGGGTGGGCATCCACAAGACGTCTTAGCGCGGCGTAGCGATGCCTTCCGGAAACGGTGTAGTATTCATGGCGAACCGAATCTGTCGCCTTGTTTTTTGTGCCCACGGTAACTTCTTTGGGCTGATGCATGAATTCCCGCGCAATTCGGGCCACTTCTCCTGGCATAGTAGCCGAAAACAACCAGGTCGATTTATCTTTGGGGGTTTTTGAGAGGATGTCCTTGATGTCCTCGTAAAAACCCATATTGAGCATCTCATCTGCCTCATCTAGAATACAATAGGCAATTTGGGTAAGATTGATCATTCCCCGACCAATCATGTCCTTTAATCGTCCGGGTGTCGCGACGATGATTTGCGGATTTCGTTTGATATCCGACGCCTGATCGCGAATACTCGCCCCTCCGTACACCGCGGTAATACCAAGCTCTGGAAGGTTCTTAGCGTAATTTTTTAATTCCCGGGTTATCTGAAGACAGAGTTCCCGGGTAGGGCTGAGGATCACCCCCTGGGTAGTGCGCTGATTCGCTACTGTTTTTTGAAGTAGTGGCAGACCAAAAGCGGCTGTTTTGCCCGTGCCGGTCTGAGCCAGTGCCACCAGATCGGTTTCACTTTCTAACAACATGGGAATTACTTCTGCTTGTATGGGGGTGGGATTCTCGTATCCGAGATCCCGGACAGCTTCCCAAAGGGGAGCATTGAGTCCTAATGATTCAAATGAAGGCATGATGTGATCTAATCAATTACGGATTGTTGAAACGGGTGGCCTGGGTTTCGTACTGGTGCTTATTTGCCACGTAAATAGAGGAAAGCCGGTCAATTTATCTGCAAAGATACCGCAATTATTCTGATCGGGATTAATTCGCGCCTATATTCTCTAAAAAGGCACATAACTTTGCTATAGCCCTCGCCCTGTGACTCATCTTATTTTTTTCTTCAAGGGTCATTTGTGCAAAACTCAATTCAGATCCGTCCGGTTGGAAGACGGGGTCATAACCAAACCCATGATCACCTATGGGTTCTTCAAGTATTTTACCGGCTACCACTCCTTCAAAAAGATAAGAGTTACCGCTCAGAATCAGGGCGATTACCGTTCGGAACTGAGCCCTTCGGGAAGTCTCCCCCTTCATTAGGGTCAGGAGTTTTGCCATATTCGCCTCCGCAAGGCCCTCTGGCCCGGCAAAGCGCGCGGAATAGACCCCCGGCGCACCCTGGAGCGCCTGTACCTCCAGACCTGTGTCGTCCGCAAAGCAATCGCATCTGAAATACTTCCATATATAAGATGCTTTAATTTGGGCATTCCCCTCCAAAGTTGTGGCCGTTTCGGCTATGGCTTCCACGCAACCGATCTGGTCTAAACTGATTACCTCCAGGCCCCCGGGTATCAAAGGTTGGATCTCCGCTAATTTGTTGAGGTTATGGGTTGCGAAAACAATTTGCTTCATCGGTAATGCGAATTTCACAAGGCTTTGTAAAAGTACTATTTTTACAAAGTCAATTTAGAATTGTGAGGAAACTTAAACTCCCCCCGGCCCTTATTTTCATGCTTTTTGGTGGCCTGATGTATTTACTTTCCAAGGGGCTGCCCGTTGGGCAATTTGATTTTTTGGGAAGGAATGCACTTCAATGGATATGTGCGGGCCTGGGGGGAGCGATCGGTTTCCTGGCGGTTATTCAATTCCTCCGGGCAGGGACCTCCCTGGATCCGAAGCATCCGGAAAAAAGCACTGTACTGGTGGTAAAAGGTGTTTATAATTTCAGCCGGAATCCCATGTACCTTGGATTACTCTTATTGTTGCTATCCTGGGGTTTGCATCTGGGGAACGCCTTTAATACCATTGTAGCAGCACTCTTCGTAACCTTTATGAATCGGTTTCAAATTGTGGCTGAAGAGGAAGTGCTGGAAAAAAAATATGGCGCCGCCTATCGCAGCTATTGCGCGCTCGTCCGACGCTGGTTCTAGTGCGGGATCTCAATATGCGAATTTCCTTAAGGCCTGTGGCCGCTTTAAAGACTGTTCATTAGTTTTAAAAACTCGGCTTTATGGGGGTTGGTATTCTTGTTATCTTGGCCTTTTTAAAAGCCATTTTAAAAGTCATTTAAAACATGGATCGAAAATATATTTTTGATTTTGACAGCACACTGACCCGGGTAGAGGCTTTAGATGTTTTGGCGGAGATTACTTTAAAGAATCGACCTGACCGGGAGGAGGTAATTCGGGAAATTCAGGAGATTACAAACCTGGGGATCGACGGAGATATTTCCTTTACAGACTCTTTGGAACGGCGTATTAAAATGCTCAGGGCGCATAAAGACCACCTTCCCGAACTCATTGCCCAATTGCGGGACAAAATTTCCAAGTCCATTACATCCAATAAGGAGTTCTTTGAAAAACATGCAGACCAGATTTATGTGATTTCAGCGGGCTTCAAAGAATTTATCAATCCCATTGTCGCGGAATACAACATACCGGAAGAACGTGTATTTGCCAATACCTTTGAATTTGACGATGCGGGAAATATCATCGGTTTCGACGCTGCCAATGTACTGGCGCAGCACAATGGGAAAATTGAATGTCTACGATCGCTGGAACTCGAAGGGCAGCTTCAGGTTATCGGAGACGGATATAGCGATTATGTCATGCGGGAAGCGGGAATTGCCCATAAATTCTTTGCCTATACCGAAAATGTGCATCGGGAAAAAGCTGCCCGGAACGCAGATCATATAACCCCCAACCTGGATGAATTCTTATTTGTAAACGATTTGCCCCGCAATCTGTCTTATCCGAAGAACCGGATAAAGGTTTTATTGCTAGAAAATGTACATCCGGCTGCCTTTGAGAACCTTTCTGAAGATGGTTTTTCCGTAGAGACGGTTGCGCATAGCCTTCCTGAGGCGGAATTGATTGAAAAAATAAAAGGGGTGCATGTGCTGGGAATTCGTTCCAAAACGCAGGTGACTCCCAAGGTGCTGGATGCTGGCAAGAAGCTCATGGTCATCGGTGCATTTTGCATCGGGACAACTCAGATAGACCTGGATTATGCCCGTAAAAAAGGAGTAGTCGTTTTTAATGCTCCTTATAGCAATACCCGATCGGTAGTGGAACTCGCCCTGGGCGAAATAATCATGCTGATGCGGTCTGTATTTCCACGATCCTCAGAAATTCACGGAGGCACCTGGAATAAAACCGCTGCGAATTCGAGAGAAATCAGAGGTAAGAACCTCGGTATTGTGGGATATGGAAATATTGGAAAACAACTTTCTGTCCTCGCCGAGGCGATGGGTATGCGCGTCTACTATTACGATATTGACGACAAACTCGCCCTGGGCAATGCCATACGTTGCGCAACACTTGAAGACTTGCTTAATGTTTCTGATGTGGTATCCCTCCACGTAGACGATAACCCCCATAACCGGAATTTGATCGGAGCGCGGGAGCTGCATCAAATGCGCAAAGGCAGCTACCTGATCAACCTCTCCAGAGGTTTTGTGGTAGACATCCCGGCACTTAAGTCTGCCCTCGAGTCCGGATGGCTGTTGGGGGCAGCAGTAGATGTTTACCCCGAAGAGCCACGATCAAACGGGCCTTTTCAAAACGTGTTACAGGGACTGGACAACCTTATTCTCACCCCGCACATAGGGGGGAGTACGGAGGAAGCGCAGCGGGATATAGCCGATTTTGTACCCAATAAAATCATGGACTATATCAACTCCGGTAGTACGGTAGACGCGGTTAATTTCCCAAATATCCGCTTGCCGAAACAGCAAAATTCGCACCGTTTTCTCCACATTCACCATAATACTCCGGGAATTATGGCTCATATCAATGAAATTTTGGCCAAATACAATATGAATATCACAGGCCAGTATTTGTCGACAGACAGCGATGTGGGTTATGTAATTACCGACCTGGACAAGGAGTATAATAAAGAAGTGGTGAAAGCCCTGAAAGCGGTAGCCCATACCCTCAAATTCCGGGTGCTTTACTAAGACAGGAACCGTTAATCGTTGTGATAGGGATCCCCCTTTAAGATCGAGAAGGCCCGGTAGAGCTGTTCAAGGGCGAGCAGACGAACTACCTGGTGATTAAAGGTCATTCTAGACAGACTCACCTTTGCATTGGCCCGGGCCAGCAGCTCATCACCATGTCCGTAGGCTCCGCCAATAATCAGAACAAGGCGTTTGGGTCCTGCGTTCATAGTCTTTTGGAGTTGTTCGGAGAATTCGCGCGATGAGAATTCGCGGCCTTTTTCATCGAGCAACCAGACCGTGTCTCCGGGCCTGATTCTGCCCAGGAGTGCAGTGGCTTCTTCTTGTTTCTGGAGTTTTGGACGGATTTTACCTTTCAGACGAATCTCCGGCACGGTTTCCATCTCAAAAGGAAGGTATCGTTTCAGGCGGTTTTCAAATTCTGCCATGAGGGAAGTAAGCGCCCCCGAATCCGTTTTTCCCATGGCTAGTAGCAGGAGTTTCACAAGTCAAAAATACACTTTGAAGGTCAAATTCAGAAACGCCACTGAAGGTCTTATCCACAAACATTTTAGTACTTTAGTGGTTCAAACGCCTTTATGATATCAGCTGAAGAATTTCAGAAAGAAATAGACCTGATCATCGCCAATGCACTGCGGGAGGATATAGGAGACGGCGACCATAGTTCACTGGCCTGTATCCCGGAATCGGCTACAGGGCAGGCGAAACTTCTGGTCAAGGATCAGGGAATTCTGGCCGGGGTGGAGTTTGCGCGCCAGGTGTTCGTGGCTGTAGATCCGGATCTTGAATTGAAAGTACATCTTCAGGACGGGAGTGAGGTGCGCCATGGGGATATATCTTTTTATGTGGCGGGCTCCTCCCGGAGCATTCTTAAGGCCGAGCGACTGGTACTCAATGGCATGCAGCGCATGAGTGCTGTTGCCACAAAAACCAATCGCTATGTACGCTTGTTGGAGGGTACCCAGACTAAAATACTGGACACCCGAAAAACAACACCGGGGATTCGGGCACTTGAGAAATGGGCTGTGCGTATCGGGGGAGGGGTAAATCACAGATTCGCCCTGTATGATATGATCATGCTTAAGGACAATCACATCGATTTTGCAGGTGGCATTTCCACTGCTATCGAAAAGACGAAAGCCTATTTGGAGCGGCAACAGAAGGACTTGAAAATAATTGTGGAAGCCCGGAATCTGGAGGAGGTCGCCGAAATCCTAAACGCGGGTGGCGTATACAGAATACTGCTCGATAATTTCAGTTTGGAACAAACCCGGGAGGCTGTTCAACTCATTGGAAATCAGTGCCAGAGTGAGGCTTCCGGTGGGATTACCGACAAAACCCTCAGAAGTTATGCCGAATGTGGGGTCACCTATGTCTCTTCGGGTGCGTTAACCCATTCGGTATCGAATATGGATTTAAGTTTAAAGGCGGTTTAGATGAGCGATGCACTGGCAGAGAGGCTCGATAGGATTCCCCTGGTGAGGTGGCTGGTCAAGCTCCTGAAAAGCATCCGGTTAAGGGCCTTTGAGGGCATGTCTTTGTTTGATCTTATCGTGCTGTACGTCCGCGGGATCATCCGGGGGACTTTATCCATTCGTGCCAGTGCCATTGCTTTCAGCCTTTTTATGGCTCTTTTTCCATTACTTATATTTCTCATTACCCTGTTGCCCTACCTTATTCCCTATGTAAATATCGGAGAGGGGAGTCTGGAGGAGCAATTCCTTCATTTTTTGGAAAACTTGTTGCCCCGGGCTTCGGGGGACTACTTAAACGAGATTTTTGTGCAATTGAGTGAGCAGAAAACGGGGGGCTGGCTCTCGTACTCTTTCTTAATCTCAATTTTTCTGATGACCAATGGGGTGAATGCTATTTTCGGAGGTTTTGAATCCAGCTATCACATTGAATTTACACGGAACTTTTTTAAGCAATACGCTTACGCTTTAATGGTGGGACTGATTCTTTCCATATTGCTGCTCCTGGGGGCCATAACGACCATCTACTTTGAAGTGTATGTGGGGGCTAATCTCCGGGGAATGCTCACTTCGGGAGAACCGGACCTTTTCTGGATCCGAACAGGCCAGGCGATCTCTTTTATTGTGCTTACCTACCTCACTACGGCCGTACTCTATTACTTCGGCACACTGGAGGGTAAAAAGGCGCGTTTTTTTTCCTATGGCGCCCTGATGACCACCCTGCTCATTTTGTTTAACTCTTATCTCTTCGGGGTGTATATCGATCGGTTTGCCCGATACAATGAACTGTACGGGGCGCTGGGGGGGTTACTCATCCTGATGGTCTATATCTGGTTGAATTCCAACATATTACTTTTAGGATTTGAGCTAAATGCTACCCTGGCCTACCTGCATAAGAACGTCGAGAGGAATGAAGAGTTGCCGGAATCGGAAGAACCCATCCCGGAACAGACAGGGCCTGCGGGAATTAAACCTCAGGAATAGGAAATAGCCGCATGGCCCTTTAAGTAAGGGTATACAAAATTCGTTACAGAAGATTAGATTTCACCGGCATGAACCACTTTATCGAGGTACTTCTCCCACTTCCTCTTGAACGGAACTTCACATACGCGATAAGCCGCTCGGAACTTCCTTTATTGCGAGTTGGTATGCGGGTGGCCGTGCCCTTTGGTAAATCGAAACTCTACACGGCCCTGGTGGTAGGTTTGGATACGGAACCCCCAACAGCCTATGAGGCTAAAAGAGTCTATGAGATCCTCGATGAAAAACCCTTGGTATCAGAGCTTCAATTGAGGTTTTGGAAATGGATGGCATCGTACTATATGTGTACCCCCGGTGAGGTATTTCGTACGGCAGTCCCCGGTATTTTACTCCTGGAGAGTGAGACCCGCATATCCAGCGAGCCTTCATGGGATAACCCGTTGAGCGAATTGGATTTCTCAGAGTCTGTGGTACTCCGGGCCTTACAACATCAGTCAAGCTTACGGGTTTCCGAAATCAGTTCCCTTGTCGAACGAAAGAACGCCCTGCCCCTGGTTAACCGAATGTTGAAACAGGGTATGATCCGGGTTGAGGAAACACTGAGTGGGGGTTACCGCCCCAAGGAGGTGCACTTCCTTCGGTTACATCCTGTGTATCAGGAGGAAGCGGCACTTGAGGACCTGCTGAAATCACTTGTGCGAGCCCCTAAACAAACCGAAGTTCTGCTTCATCTTTTTCAACTTCAGCAGGGTGCAAAAAAACCGGTCAAAAGCACCGATCTCGAAAAGCAAACCGGTACTTCGAGATCCGTCATCAAAACCCTTTTAGATAAAGGAGTGCTTGAGCAGTATACGATAATCCAGGATCGGATTGGGAACCTGGAGGGCCAGTCAGATCAGGAGCTGGCCGTCCTGAACCCGGAACAAAACAAGGCCCTGCAGGAAATTCAAGCCTTTTTCAGGGCCCCAAAACCGGTCCTGCTCTATGGGGTGACCGCCTCAGGAAAAACAGAGATTTACAGCCATCTTATCGCAGATACGCTCAAGAGTGGTAAACAGGTTCTGTATCTGGTTCCTGAAATCGCCCTGACTACCCAGCTCACCCATAGAATGGAGGTGTTGTTTGGCTCCCGGGTGGCAGCCTTTCACTCCCGTCAGAGTCAGCCGGAGCGCGCGGAAATCTGGTATCATTTGCAGGAAGGGGGTGAAAAAGCTTCCGTGATTCTGGGTGCACGATCGGCCCTTTTCCTGCCCTTTGAGAATCTGGGACTGATCATCATAGATGAGGAACACGAGAATTCTTACAAACAATTCGATCCGGCCCCGCGGTATCACGCAAGGGACGCCGCTATCCTAATGGCTTCCTACTGGAATGCGAGAGTTTTGCTCGGTTCGGCGACACCCAGTGTGGAGAGCTATCACAACGCAAAATCCGGGAAGTACGGTTTGGTTGAGATTCACAGCAGGTTTGGCGGGGTGCTCCTGCCGGAAATGGAATTGATAAACCTCGCAGATTCGTATCGGAAAAAACAAATGGCCGGACACTTTTCGCATCGCCTGAGGGACGCGATCGCAGAAACACTTGAGCAAAAAAGGCAGGTTATTCTGTTTCAAAATCGCAGGGGGTTTTCTCCGATAGTAGAATGTTTGAGTTGCGGGCACGTCCCGGGCTGTCCCAACTGCGATGTAAGCCTGACCTATCACCAACAGCGCGGACAACTCCGATGTCACTATTGCGGCTTTCACCGGCATTTAGAAACGGAATGTCAGGCATGTGGCACGGCTACTCTGGATACTAAGGGATTGGGAACGGAGCAAGTAACCACCGAGCTGGCCGAATTGTTCCCAGAGACCAAAACCTCGCGTATGGATCTGGATACCACCCGCGGAAAACATGCCTTTAACCGGATTATTGAAGCTTTTGAGGCGCGGGAAGTGCAGGTCCTTGTCGGAACTCAGATGGTGACTAAAGGTCTGGATTTTGGGAACGTCGGACTTGTCGGAATAATGAATGCCGATACATTATTGAATTATCCCCATTTTCGGGCACATGAACGCTGCTTTCAACTGCTTACCCAGGTCGCAGGCCGGGCAGGCCGAAAAGATTTTCGCGGCCTGGTACTGATTCAGACCTATAATCCTTATCACCAGATCTTGAAACAGGTTACAACCGGGGATTACGAGGGGATGTTCCGGGAACAATCTTACGAAAGGGAACAATTTAAATATCCGCCTGAGGTGCGGCTGATCAAAATTACGCTGCGCCACAGGGAATGGAATCGGGTAGAAGAGGGGGCAGACTGGTTTGCCCGCGGGCTCCGGGGAGTATTTGGCGCGGGGGTTTTAGGCCCTGAATATCCACCGGTGAGCCGGATTCGAAATCAGTATCACAAACAAATTCTACTAAAAATCCCAAAAGGACAACCACTGGCTCCCACAAAAAATAGCATCAAAAGAATTCAAAAGTCTTTTGATGCTATTTCGAACTATAGAAGTATTCGCTTAGTCTACAATGTAGATTATATCTGAAGGTTTAAACGTTGCTCAGCGCTTCGGCCAGTTCGGCCTTTTTATTCCGACTTAGTGGAATAGAGCGTCCCGCGACCTCTACATTTTTACTGTTGTATTTCTCAATGCGCTCCAGATTCACAATATACGACTTGTGTATTCTGAGAAATTTATCTTCAGGCAATTGCTTTTCGAAGGCTTTCATCGTGGAGAGAATGACAACATTGGCTTCATCGGTTACTAATTTGATATAGTCACCAAGGGCTTCCACCCATTTGATGTCACTGAGAACCACTTTCCGCTTCTTCAGGTTACTCTTAACGAATATATGCTCCTCATCTTCTTGTACTTTATGAAGTTGCTCAAACTTTTGAACAGCTCTTTTTACTGAAGCGTCGAACCGGGCCATGGTAATGGGCTTGTGTAAATAGTCCGTTACATCGTAATCGAAGGCCTTCAGCGCATAATCCGGTTTTCCGGTGATCAGAATGACCTGAGGTGGATTTTCAAGGGATTCAAGAAGGTCGAAGCCATTGATAATAGGCATTTCGACATCGAGAAAAATAAGGTCTATCTCATTGTTCTTAATCCCATTCTTCGCCTCTATAGCGTTGCTGTATTCTGCAACAAGAGCGAGATTCGGGTGATTATTCACCAGTTTTGCAACCGCCATTCGTTGCATGGATGAATCATCAACGACAATACTCCTTAGTTTCATAAATGGTTGATTTGTGGGGTTAAATCATCGACAAATTACCTAAAAATCACGATGAAGTACAACTAAAGTTGTAAACATGGTGTGGAAAAGTGTGTTTTTGACAATGACCATAGTTAATTTAATTACAGGTATTTAAAGCGTAGGTTAAGCTTTGATTTTAATTACATGTAGCTATAACGATCTTTTTTTGGATTTCTTGTAAATGCATGGAAGAATTGTTACTTTTGCGCTCCTTTTTAAATTATAATATATGAACAATTACGAAACTGTTTTCATTCTTAATCCCGTTCTATCTGAAACCCAGATAGAGGAAACAGTTAAGAAATTTGAAGATTTCTTAAAGAAAAATGGCGCCAAAATGGTCGCCAAGGAGGATTGGGGCCTGAAAAAACTGGCCTATCCCATTCAAAACAAAAAAAGTGGTTTCTATCACCTTTTTGAATTCTCTGGTCCCGGGGAGGTTATAACCCCTTATGAGCAGGAATTTAAAAGAGATGAGCGCATTATGCGGTTTCTCACTGTTAAACTCGACAAGCACGCCGTTGAATGGGCGGAGAAAAGAAGAACCAAACTAAAAGCTAAAGCGTAAGACATGGCCACTTTACAACAACAGGCAAAAGGAAAAAAAGACGGGGAGATCCGCTATCTTACTCCGTTGAATATCGAAACGTCCAAGCAAAAGAAGTACTGCCGCTTCAAGAAATCTGGTATCAAGTATATCGATTATAAGGACCCCGATTTCTTAATGAAACTGGTCAATGAACAAGGAAAGATTCTTCCTCGCAGGTTGACGGGAACGTCCCTGAAATACCAGCGGAAAGTAGCACAGGCTATTAAAAGGTCCAGACACCTGGCCCTGATGCCTTATGTAGGAGATCTATTAAAATAAACGGAGGAAACATGGAATTGATATTAAAACAAGACGTTGAAAACCTCGGGTTTAAAGATGATCTGGTAACCGTTAAGAATGGCTACGGCAGGAATTTTCTGATCCCTCAGGGAAAAGCAATGCTGGCAACCCCTTCGGCGAAAAAGGTTTTGGCGGAGAATTTACGCCAGAAAGCGCATAAAGAGAAGAAGGCAATTCAGGAAGCTGAAAAAATCGCAGAAGCATTTAAGAATTTAGAAATCAAAATCCCGGCCAAGGTTGGTGAGGCTGATAAGCTCTTTGGTTCTGTGACGAATGCCGATCTCGCGGCTGCTTTAGACAAAGAAGGCCACGGAATAGACAAGAAGTTTATATCCATAAAGGGAGGTTCCATCAAACGAACCGGACCGTATGAAGCTGAAATTCGTTTGCACCGCGAAGTGCAGGTGGATTTTGGGTTTGAGGTTGTTGCTGAAAAGAAATAACCTTTCCGCCTTTAACTATTTTAGAATCCACCCTGTTTTCGGGGTGGATTTTTTGATTTTACAGACTCCTGAAATGAAATACACAAGATTGACGCGTGAGCAATTGGAAGAACTGCATCCTGAATTTATAAATTTTTTGGCAACACAGTCTATTACCGCTGCGGAATGGGAAAGTATAAAGAAAGAAAAACCCGAAACCGCAGAGCAGGAACTGGATGTATTCAGCGATCTGATTTGGGAGGGGGTGCTCTCAAGGGTGACCTTTCTCGAAAACATCAGCACCATGCATATGCACCTTTTTCACTGTGGTGCCAAAGAGATGAAACTCATCTCCGTTCGGGTGCACAATCCTGATATTGATTTGCGGACCGATGTGGGCTTCGGATGGTTTAAGAAAAACTGGCAGTCCGATTTTGTGGAATACCTAACCGCTTCGAAAGCCTACACTGAGGACCCTAATAAGGACAAGTTTCAACTGATCGAACAGGGAGCGCAGATCACTAAAGGAGCCCTTTTTGAGTGGTTTGAGAAAATCATCGAGATTTAAATCTATGGCAGATCACATGTTGGATCGCCTATATTTGTAATGTTTAAGAAGACTTATGGCTCAAAAACCATCCATTCCTAAAGGAACCCGCGATTTTAACCCCGGTGAAGTTTTAAAAAGGAACTTTATCATCCAGACGATCAGCCGGCAATTTGAACGCTTTGGTTTTCAGCCTATTGAAACTCCGGCCATGGAGAACATGGAGACCCTGATGGGGAAATACGGAGCGGAAGGGGATCGGTTGATTTTTAAAATTCTGAATTCTGGGGATTTTATGAAGAAGGTAGTCCGGGAGCCATGGGAGCAGAAAGACGCGGTACAACTTACCCCATTGCTGAGTGAAAAGGCACTCAGGTATGACCTTACGGTGCCCTTTGCCCGGTATGTAGTCATGCACCAGAACGAAATTGACTTCCCGTTTAAGCGCTATCAGATTCAGCCAGTCTGGCGGGCCGACCGGCCGCAAAGGGGAAGGTTCAGGGAATTCTACCAGTGCGATGCCGATGTGGTTGGCGCACAGGGGCTGGTACAGGAATTGGAATTCATTCAGCTTTACGATCGGGTTTTTACCGACCTGGGATTACGTGGAGTAATCATTAAGGTGAACCACCGAAAAATCCTTTCGGGAATTGCAGAGGTCATCGGAGCTTCCGAGCGCCTCACTGATTTTACTGTAGCCCTGGATAAACTCGATAAAATTGGTCCGGAAAAGGTTCGGCAGGAAATGATTGAGAAGGGAATCTCCGAGGGTGCTGTGAAACGGGCAACTGCATTATTTGAGCTCCGCGGGAGCAGGGAAGAGCAGTTTGAAATCCTCAAAGAGTTTCTTTCGGATTCCCCCACCGGAATGCAGGGAATTTCGGAATTGGAATTAATCCTTTCTGAAACGGATAAACTCGGCATGAGCGGGGCGACCTGCCAGATCGATATTACCCTGGCCCGGGGCCTTAATTATTACACAGGGGCTATTTTTGAAGTAAGTGCTCCACCCGAAGTCCCGATGGGGTCTATAGGAGGGGGGGGCAGATACGATGATCTTACCGGTATTTTCGGGCTCAAAGATGTCAGTGGTGTAGGGATATCTTTTGGTTTGGACCGAATTTATCTCGTTTTGGAAGCGCTCGGGCTTTTTCCAGTAGCCCTGAATCAGACGGTAGACGTTTTCTGTTTGAATTTCGGAGAAAGGGAGAGTTGGGCGGCCCTGAAACTCGTTATGCAACTCCGCGACGCGGGTATTGCGGCAGACCTTTACCCGGATCCGGTAAAGGTGGCCAAGCAATTTAAGTACGCAGATAAACGCGGGATCCCCTTTGTAATTCTTATTGGAGCCGATGAGTTGCGCGAGGGGCAGTTCACCGTAAAGGATATGAAATCTGGGCATCAGCAAACCTATGCCATGGAGGATTGGGAGGCCTTCGCCACCCGATTAAACTCTTGATTGCAGGGATGTGATCACAGACTTGTAATACGTCCGGGAATGCGGTACATATCCGACAGGGGCTGCCATCCCCCACAATTCTTCTGCCAGACGTAGCAACGATCGCAATTCCAGTGAGCCTACTTCCTCCGGGTCTCTGGTCAATTCGTTAAGAGGTATTGGGAGTTCAGCGATATAAACGTATTGAAATTCGCGATCGATAATGCCTCCCGGGTGTTTTTGCTCAGAGGTAAACCTTCCTAAAAATTCCAGTTGTTGCGCCTCAAGGACGAGCCCGATCTCTTCCTGGGTTTCTCTTAAGACTCCTTCCATAGGGGTTTCCCTGCTCAGAATATGACCGGCAACAGAAACATCCCAGAGGCCCGGAAAGGTGTCTTTACCCGCAGCCCTTTTCTGGAGCAGTACCTGCCCCATGCGCGTATACAGCCAAAGATGAACCGTCGGGTGGAACCAGCCATGCTTATGTGCCTCGGACTTTAAGGCCGTCGTCCCGGTAGGCTTTCCGGATGCATCCCAAATCTCAATAATCTCATCCATACCCGAAAGATCAGCCAGGCTATTTTACTCAAAATAGCTGAATGTTTCACCATCCTTCAGGTTTAACAGCGTTTCGTAGATTAAACGAATGACATTGGCGACATCTTCCTTATGTACCATTTCTACTGTGGTGTGCATATAGCGGAGTGGCAGGGAAATCAGGGCCGAGGCCACACCACCATTGCTGTAGGCGAAAGCATCGGTATCCGTTCCGGTGGCCCTGGAGGCGGCTAACCGCTGGAACGGGATTTTATTTTTAGTGGCGGTCTCGATTATGCGATCCCTGAGTTTGTGTTGTACAGCCGGGGCATAAGAGATAACCGGGCCGGCCCCGATTTCTACATGACCTTCTTTTTTCTTCTCGATCATCGGAGTTGTGGTGTCGTGACAGACATCGGTAATGATGGCGGCATTCGGACGAATTCTCGCCGTAATCATCTCGGCGCCGCGAAGGCCGATTTCCTCCTGAACGGAGTTTGTAATATAGAGGCCGAAAGGAAGCTTGACCTTGTTTTCCGCAAGCAGGCGCGCCACCTGAGCAATCATAAAACCACCGGCTCTGTTGTCAATGGCGCGGCATACAAATTTATCTTTATTGAGGACTTTAAAGGTGTCCGGATAGGTAATTACGCATCCGACATGCACGCCCATTTTTTCAACTTCCTTCTTGTCTTTTGCACCAATATCGATGAAGATGTTATCTAATTTTGGGGGTTCTTCTTTAGCCCGGTTTCGGGTATGGATAGCCGGCCATCCGAAAACACCCTCAACAACTCCCTTATCCGTATGGATTTGCACCCATTTGGAAGGGGCGATCTGGTGGTCGCTTCCGCCGTTTCGGATAACATAGATCAACCCTTCATCCGTGATGTAGTTCACGAACCATGAAATCTCATCGGAATGTCCCTCAATAACCACTTTATAAGCAGCATCCGGATTGATGACGCCCACTGCAGTGCCATAGGTATCAGTAAGAAAAGTATCTACATAGGGTTTGAGATAGGACATCCAAATTTTCTGCCCTTCCCATTCATGACCAGTAGGCGATGGGTTGTTCAGGTATTTTTCAAAAAAATCAAGCGCATCTTTAGTCAGAATGGCATTCGTTTTCATAAGTGTGTATTTCCTGCAAACTTAGTAATATTCACTTTTATTTAGCACCCATTCCATAAGGTATTATGTACTTTTGATTTGGATAAAGAGTTATATGAATATGCGGGTCCTGCTTCAGTTTATTTTTATCCTGGTACTTCCTTTTGGACTTTGTGCCCAACTTCCCGATCATCCGCTGGATTCGCTTCAGGAAAAAATGATTATCGTAGAAGGTGATTCCATTGCCCGCAGTTCAATTGAACTGGATGAAGTCTACCTTTTCGGCCGGCTCAAGTTTGATTCATATGATGATAAACTTGACTATTATATCCTTCGCAGAAAAACCCTCAAGGTGTATCCCTACGCCAAAATGGCCTCCGATCGCCTGATGACTTTGAACGAACGCCTGGGCAATATCAAATCTCAAGGAAAGCGTAAGAAGTATACCAAAACCGTGCAGCGGTTTATTGAAGAAGAATTTTCTGAAGAACTCAAGAAGCTTACGCGGACCGAGGGACAGATTCTCGTCAAACTTATTTACAGGCAAACCGGGGAAACAGCATTTGATCTTGTAAAAGAACTGCGCAGTGGCTGGCGGGCCTTCTGGTACCAGAATACGGCCAAGATATTTAAGATAAGTATTAAAGAAGAATACCATCCTGATACGATTCATGAGGACTACCTGATTGAGGATATTTTACAGCGGGCGTTCGCATCCGGGAAACTCGAACGGCAGGAATCCGTACTGGACTACGACTATGCGTCCCTTTCCAACAAATGGCGCACATCAAAAAAGAAAATTAATTAGTTGGAAGCTACAAGAATTTTTTGCTATCTTTAAGGTCCTTTTTCTGGAGAAACTTTCAGCAAAATGTTAAGACTAAGCCCCTTAGCTTTGGGGGTGGAAAAAAAGAATAAAATAAGCGTGTTTTTTAATTGTTTAATTAAAAAACCCCTTTATATTTGCACCCGCTTTTCGAGGGAACTGAAAGATGTTTTAGGGGGCGAAAAAGGAAGTTCATTGACATATTGACAACAGGAGAAAGATGTTTTTAGGGGGCGAAAAAAGGAAGTTCATTGACATATTGACAAACAGCGTAGCTCTCTCTGATTTTGACGATAGAGAGAGCATGTACAAAAGAATAACAACATCCGTCAATTTAACGTTCAGGGATAAAGACCTGGACCGAGTTAGTTGAGAATTTGGAATTGTGGAGTTTTGGATAAGTCTTGTTTTACGAGGCGATATATTTAAAGACTACGATGAAGAGTTTGATCCTGGCTCAGGATGAACGCTAGCGGCAGGCCTAACACATGCAAGTCGAACGGTAACATGGAGAAGCTTGCTTTTCTGATGACGAGTGGCGCACGGGTGCGTAACGCGTATAGAACCTACCCTTTACAGGGGGATAGCCCGGAGAAATTCGGATTAATACCCCATAGTACTATTTAGAGGCATCTTTAGATGGTTAAAGAGATTCGGTAGAGGATGGCTATGCGTCCTATTAGTTAGTAGGTGAGGTAACGGCTCACCTAGACTTCGATAGGTAGGGGCCCTGAGAGGGGGATCCCCCACACTGGTACTGAGACACGGACCAGACTCCTACGGGAGGCAGCAGTGAGGAATATTGGACAATGGTCGAGAGACTGATCCAGCCATGCCGCGTGCAGGAAGACTGCCCTATGGGTTGTAAACTGCTTTTTTACGGGAAGAATAATGCCCACGTGTGGGCAGATGACGGTACCGTACGAATAAGGACCGGCTAACTCCGTGCCAGCAGCCGCGGTAATACGGAGGGTCCGAGCGTTATCCGGAATTATTGGGTTTAAAGGGTCCGCAGGCGGACCAGTAAGTCAGGGGTGAAAGTTTGCGGCTTAACCGTAAAATTGCCTTTGATACTGCTGGTCTTGAGTTGCGGTGAAGTGGCCGGAATATGTGGTGTAGCGGTGAAATGCATAGATATCACATAGAACACCGATTGCGAAGGCAGGTCACTAACCGCCGACTGACGCTGATGGACGAAAGCGTGGGGAGCGAACGGGATTAGATACCCCGGTAGTCCACGCCGTAAACGATGGACACTAGCTGTCGGGCCTTTTTGGCTCGGCGGCCCAGCGAAAGTGATAAGTGTCCCACCTGGGGAGTACGTCGGCAACGATGAAACTCAAAGGAATTGACGGGGGCCCGCACAAGCGGTGGAGCATGTGGTTTAATTCGATGATACGCGAGGAACCTTACCAGGGCTTAAATGTAGTGTGACAGGGGTAGAGATACCTTTTTCTTCGGACACATTACAAGGTGCTGCATGGTTGTCGTCAGCTCGTGCCGTGAGGTGTCAGGTTAAGTCCTATAACGAGCGCAACCCCTACCGTTAGTTGCCAGCATGTAAAGATGGGGACTCTAACGGGACTGCCGGTGCAAACCGAGAGGAAGGTGGGGATGACGTCAAATCATCACGGCCCTTACGTCCTGGGCTACACACGTGCTACAATGGCCGGTACAATGAGCAGCCACGTCGCAAGGCGGAGCGAATCTAAAAAACCGGTCACAGTTCGGATCGGGGTCTGCAACTCGACCCCGTGAAGCTGGAATCGCTAGTAATCGGATATCAGCCATGATCCGGTGAATACGTTCCCGGGCCTTGTACACACCGCCCGTCAAGCCATGGAAGCCGGGAGTGCCTGAAGTCCGTCACCGCAAGGAGCGGCCTAGGGCAAGATCGGTAACTAGGGCTAAGTCGTAACAAGGTAGCCGTACCGGAAGGTGCGGCTGGAACACCTCCTTTCTAGAGAGCTTTTCGTGAAGCAACTTGTTATAAGAGACTTTTACAAGGAGAATTTTTAATTGACCGGGCCAGGTTTTTATCTTTGAATGGACTGAAGATTTGAAGGATGTTGTTAGCTGTTTGTCATTATTATTAAATAGAGTTAGCAGTAGTTAGTGGGTGTTTAACTGCACACTGGAGACTGAGAGCTTTACACTGTAAATAGTCTCATAGCTCAGCTGGTTAGAGCGCTACACTGATAATGTAGAGGTCGGCAGTTCGAGTCTGCCTGAGACTACTGTAGTAGCGCTTGGGCGTTATTAAGCGTATATGTTCATTAAAAAAGTATTGGAAATTCTGGAAGTTGAGTACCCATTAACT
>CAVPWF010000002.1:1310000-2170217 GCA_963709465.1 uncultured Flavobacteriaceae bacterium
GTGAGAACCATCGTAAACATCCCCTTTTGGTTTTTCCCGCAATAGTTTTTCCGCCAAGTACTACCTTTGCCCCTGTAAACCTTATGTGTTCCGTACAATAACATGTGGCATCTCAGTTATAAAGAAGAAGAATACTGGAATACGGGTACCCATGCACTGGGGATTTTGATGGGGGTAATAGGTGCAGTGTTACTTCTTTCAAAAGGTAAAGACCTCAACGGCCTGGGCAGGATGGCGTTATGGGTGTATAGTATATCGATCATTGTTCTGTTCTCCGCTTCCACGATTTATCATGCTGTGGCCGATCCCAGAATTAAAAAGAAGCTTCGCATCCTGGACCATATCAGTATCTATTTCCTGATTGCAGGCACATATACTCCGGTGGCCCTGATCACCCTGAGGGAGGGAAGTGGTTGGCTCTTGTTCTGGGCGGTGTGGGGAATGGCCGCTTTTGGGACGGTGCTCAAGCTCTTCTTTACCGGACGGTTTGAAATCTTGTCAATCCTTCTTTATTTACTTATGGGGTGGCTAGTTGTAATTGATCTTCAGAGTCTGATGGAACAACTAAGCCCCACCGGTAAAGGTTTGTTAATGGCAGGTGGGGCCTTTTATACCGTCGGGATCTTGTTTTATGCCATCCGAAAGATTCCGTTTAATCATATGATCTGGCATTTTTTTGTTCTCGGGGGTGCCATTTGTCACTGGCTGCTGGTGTATCTCGAGGTCGTGCCTTAAGGTCGTAAGGCCCTAAAGAAGGTAGGCCAGAAACATCCCCAGTACGATAACCGCAAAGCGCTTTAGATTTACAGTGTGATTTTTTGAACTTTCAAAAAGAATAATCGTAGAAACATGGAGCATCATGCCAATGACCAGCGCAAGCAAATAGGGGTAGATCTGTTGAAGGACATTTAAGTTGCCAACCAGGGCACCTAAGGGGGTCATAAACGCAAAGAGGCCGATAACGCACCAACTCTGCACGAGCGTCTTGCCCGAACTCAATAAAAAACTTCCGAAAATAAGGGCTATTGGAATTTTGTGGATGGAAATTCCATAGACGACATCCGGATTATGTGCCAGGGGAATTCCCTCTAAAAATGCATGAATCCCGAGACTTAGAAAAAGCATGGCAGAAAAACCGGTATGCCCTCCCGTTTGGTGTACATGTCCGTGTTCAGCACCTCTGGAGAAGAATTCAAGCACGATTTGCAAGAGAATTCCCAGAGCGATAAAGACCCCGGTCTGACGCACTTCGTATTCCGTAAATACTTCCGGGAACAGTTCAAAAAGAGTAATCCCCAACAAAAAGGCCCCACTAAAGGATAACAAGAGCCTGTGGCTGCGCACCCGGAGCCCCGGGAAGAGGAGGAGTACGACAAAGCTCAGCACGACCGCGAATGCGGGTAGGGTAAGAACCAGAAAGGAGGGGAGGTTAGATGTCATGAATTCAGTACGCCTGTAAAATTAGTGTATTTTTGGGGTTCAAAACGCGCTATATATGGCAGATAATTTTAAAATGATTGCCAAAACGCTTTACGGTATGGAAGCCATACTATCCGAAGAACTGCGAAAGCTCGGTGCCGGAAATGTTGAGGAAGGGGTTCGATGCGCCTTCTTTGAAGGGGATCAAGGGTTTATGTATAAGGCCAACCTGAGCTTGCGAACAGCGCTCCGGATTCTCAAACCGATTCAAACCTTTCAGATTCGTCGGCAGGAAGAACTGTATTCCCGTATACAGGAGATAAATTGGAATTTATACCTGAGTCCGTCCATGACCTTTGTCGTGGACACCGTTTTACATAGTGATCATTTCTCCAATTCCCTTTTTGTTTCCCAGAAGGCCAAGGATGCTATTGTCGATCAGTTCAGAAAGCGGCTGGGCGAGCGGCCCACCGTTTCCGTATCCGACCCGGATCTTCGAATACATCTGCATTTACAGGGAAATACAGTGCATGTTTCTCTGGATAGTTCAGGAAGTTCCCTGCACCGCCGTGGGTACCGGCTGGATACCAATATTGCGCCGATTAACGAAGTTCTTGCCGCAGGATCACTCTTGCTCAGCGGGTGGCGCGGACAATCAGATTTCCTGGATCCGATGTGCGGGAGTGGCACTTTTCTGATTGAAGCGGCCATGATCGCCTGTAACATACCTGCCAATATCAATCGGGATCGTTTTGGATTTCAGAAATGGAAAGATTATGACCCCGAGCTGTTTAAGACGATTCATGAGGCCAGCCTCGGCAGAATTCGGGAATTCCATTATAGTATGCACGGGTACGATAAAGCCCCTTCGGCGATCCGTAAAGCCACGGAAAACATCAATAATGCCAATTTGTCGGAGTATATTGTTTTGGAGCAAAAGGATTTCTTTAAAAGTGAAAAGAAGGGAGGAGGCCCCTTACACCTGATTTGTAATCCGCCTTATGGGGAGCGCCTTTCTGTGGATATGGAGGCTTTCTATAAAGAATTCGGGAATACTTTAAAACAACATTATACCAATACGCGGGCCTGGATGTTGACCGGTAACCTGCAAGCTTTGAAATTCGTAGGATTGCGACCTTCACGGAAAATCAAACTCTTTAACGGAAGCATTGAGTGCCGCCTTGCTCTGTTCGAAATCTATGCGGGGAGTAAAAAGGCGAAGTACAATCCAAAATAACGCGCATCATTCTGAGATTTCAACCGGTTTTTTTCGGGCTTTTCTGTAAATGGGTATCAAATAGCTGATGGTATAGTTAAACCCGACTCCAAATCGGCTATTGTCGGTCTTACGGTTGAACCCGGGAATCCAAACGTTCGAAAACGTCCCCGGGTCTGAATCCGTGACCAAAATACCCAACCGTACACTCGCCCCCATGTAGATATTGGCAAAAAGTTCAGTCTTAACACCAATTAGGAGTTCCAGCCATGAGGCGTTCAAACCGGAGTACTCTCCCAAAAGTTCCGAACCGGTCAAAAAAGTATCGGGGTTCCAGTATCTGTTGCTGTCGTAGATGCTGTATTTATCCAGGGATGTGCTGAACGTTGAAAAAGCATAGCGCGCTCCTACGATAATACTGTTGTTCATGCCATACCAGTTCTGGTAGGTGTTGAAATCCGCTCCGAGTTTGATATAACTCCCGGAGGGGTTCATTTCGTAAATCGTAATCCGGTTAATGCCGTCGGCATTGTCCAGTACCTCCTCAACGATGTTGGATTCATTTCCGAGTTCTGCTGCCAGATACCAGCGTTGACTAAGCCGATAGTCTCCCGTAATTTCTAAACCCTGATATCCATCTTTAAACACAGAAATCAGGGGCCGGCTCAGATCTACACCCAGCCGCAATCCATAAATCTCAGATTTCTTTGTGGTATCCCTGACTTTCTGCTGTCCAAAAATTGGAGCAGCGCACAGCAGTGTCAGCAGTACCCAGAGCTTAATGAAAGATCGATACATGTGTACTGTCCAGGTTTTGTACGGAGGTATTCTCCACTTCGATATTCCGTATCCAGTTTTCTGACCCCTGCTGTAATTCGGATTCCAGGTTCTCGTATTGCGCTACAAAGCCACAGGCTCTGGAAATAAAAACTTCACGGGTGGCATAATCAAATCGTACGGTATCCGGATTGCCAATTTCCATTTCCTCTTCATCTTCGGAATCCAGAATAAGAATAAAAGTGGTTTGTGTCTCTCCGGGTTGCAACGGTATGGCTATTGAATCGAGGGTGCTCCGATCTAAAAAAGTATCTACCGCTTCATCCTTGCCCAACCCCAATACTCTCAGTTGGTTGACATTTTTAGCGTTATCGGGATTTTCATCGTCCAAAAACTTGATGATCAATAAAGGGGTATCCCCGTCTACGCAGATGTCATCTTTCTCACATCCGCTCAACGCGCCCGCACCCAGAATGCATGCCAGTGCGAAACTACTAATCCGTATAAAAAGAGAATATCCGGTCCGAAGCATAAAGGGGGTAAATTACGGATTATTCCGCCGCCTTAAAAGTACAATATTTTCAACGTGATGGGTTTGTGGGAACATATCTACAGGTTGCACCCTTACTACTTCGTAGGCTTCCTTCATCAGGGCGATGTCTCTGGCCTGAGTAGCGCTGTTACAACTCACGTAGACGATGCGTGAGGGGGCGCATTCCAAAATCCGCTCAATCACATCCTTATGCATCCCGTCTCTGGGCGGGTCCGTAATAAGCACCTCAGGAATACCGTTTTCTGCTAAAAACTCCCGGTTAAAGAGGTCTTTCATATCTCCTGAATAAAAGGTGACATTGGGAATGCCATTGAGAGCCGCGTTTTCCCTGGCGGCCTTCACGGCTTCTGGGATGGCTTCAATTCCAACGACTCTGCCTGCTCCCGGAGCGATGAATTGCGCAATGGTCCCCAAACCTGTATAGAGGTCATAAACAAGTTCCGTACCCTGCAATTCAGCGAATTCCCTCACTTTTTTGTAAAGTGCATAAGCCTGACGACTATTGGTTTGGTAGAACGATTTAGGTGTAATATGAAATTGCAAGCCTTCCATCGTTTCATTAATTCCGGCATTCCCATAGAACAGGACGAGATCCTGGTCATACAGGGTGTCGTTTTTCTTTTGATTGATCGTATAATAGAGGGAAGAGATTTGAGGGAATGATTCTTTGAGATGATTTAAAAGAAGCTCACGTGCGTCCGGGTCATCTTCAAAGTACTGGAGGACAACCATAAGGTCCCCTGCACTGGTATTTCGTATCATCAGGGTTCTGAGCAACCCTTCCTGCTTTCTCGGATCGAAAAAAGACATGCCGTGGTGCTCGGCAAAATCCCGGATACTCAATCGTATTTGGTCTACCGGATCCGCCATCAGATGACATTCGGTAAGATCCAATACCTTATCCCACATGCCCGGGATGTGCAAACCCAGGCCATTCCGGCTTTCGATGAGTTCATTCGCTTCCAATTCGCTTTTTTGGAGCCACCGGTTATTCGAGAAGGAAAACTCCATTTTATTTCGGTAGTAAAACTGCTCAGGAGCCGGTAATATGGGATCGATATCAGGTAGCTCCAATTTTCCGATCCTACGGAGATTCTCAGTTACTTCCTTTTGTTTAAATTTCAATTGTGCCTGATAGCTCATGTTTTGCCATTTGCACCCTCCGCAGGTACCAAAATGAATGCATTCAGGGGTAACTCGATCTGGAGATGCTTCGTGCAATTCAGTGACATAACCTTCGAAATATCCCTTTCGTTTTCGTGTCGTCTGAACAGAAACCAAGTCGCCCGGAACGGCACCTGAAATGAATACAACCCGTCCATCGGGCGCTTTTGCAACGGCCTTTCCTTTTGAACCGGCGTCGATAACTCTCAGGTTTTCTAAATGAGGATTGACTTTTCGTTTTCTCATGAGGCAAAAGTACATGTTTTGTCTCATTGAGAGGACAACAAATAATTCGTTCAAACAGGATCTGCGACCTGACGGAAATCGCAGGATTTCTACCGAAATTATTGACTTCAGCCTTGAAATAATCGTACATTTAGGCCTCTTCGCGGATGATTTCTCTCCCAAAGCAGGAATTGTATTTGGATAATTAAAAATTTCGATTGATGTCTGTTATTGAAAAACTCAGTTCAGCGGAGGCTATAGCTCTGGAAGCGAGGTATGGCGCACAGAATTATCATCCCCTACCAGTGGTACTCAGCCGGGGCGAAGGCGTGCACGTTTGGGATGTGGAAGGGCGTAAGTATTACGACTTTCTTTCTGCGTATTCAGCAGTGAACCAGGGTCATTGCCACCCAAAAATTATCGAGGCACTTAAAACCCAGGCCGAAACCCTCACCCTGACTTCAAGGGCATTTTACAATGATCAACTCGGACCCTACGAGAAGTACATGAGTGATTATTTTGGTTTTGATAAGGTTTTACCCATGAATACCGGTGCTGAGGCTGTAGAAACTGCGATGAAACTGGCCCGTAAATGGGGCTATGAAAAAAAAGGAATTCCTGCCAACAAGGCAAAAATTATCGTGTGTCAGAATAATTTCCACGGGCGTACCATTTCTATTATATCGGCGTCTAATGATCCGATTGCCACTGAGAATTTCGGACCTTTTACCCCCGGGATAACGGCCATAAGGTATAATGATCTCAACGCCTTACGCGAGGTGATGTCACCGGAAGTTGCCGCTTTTATGGTAGAGCCCATACAAGGCGAAGCAGGGGTTTATGTGCCTGATCCGGAGTATTTAAAGGAGGCGAAAAATATATGTAAAGAGCACAATGTGCTATTCATCGCAGATGAAGTGCAGACCGGAGTTGCACGTACCGGCCGATTATTGGCAAGTTGCGGGAATTGCAGCTGCGAGGACAAGAACTGTTCCGGGATTCCCGAAGTAAAACCAGATATTCTGATTCTTGGAAAGGCCCTTTCAGGGGGTGTTTTCCCGGTATCCGCAGTTTTAGCGAACGATGAGATTATGGAAGTAATCCGACCTGGAAATCACGGGTCTACATTTGGCGGAAATCCACTGGCATGTGCCGTGGCTATTGCAGCCCTGGAGGTTGTACGGGAAGAGCATCTCGCAGAAAGGGCTGACAGGCTCGGAAAAATATTCCGGGAAAAGATGAACCAAACCATGCAGGAGACCACTCTGATAAAACTCGTCAGGGGTAAAGGGTTGTTAAATGCAATTGTGATAAACGATACTGAAGACAGTTCCACAGCCTGGGAGATTTGTTTGGCACTTAAGGAAAATGGACTTCTTGCCAAACCGACACATGGTAATATTATTCGTTTTGCACCTCCTCTGGTGATGACGGAGGAGCAGTTGGAAGACTGTATTTCGATCATTCGAAAAACGCTTCTTGAATATGAGGCGCAGAGGTAAAAAAAAAGACCGGAGTGAAAACTCCGGTCTTTTTTTAAATCTATTTTGTGCTTAGGATCGAACTTCTTTAATTCTCGCTTTCTTACCTGTTAGACCGCGGAAGTAGAAGATTCTCGCGCGGCGTACTTTTCCGCGTTTATTGATCTCAACCTTCTGAAGTGCAGGCATATTGATAGGGAAAATCCGCTCTACACCAACAGTTCCACTCATTTTTCGAATGGTAAAAGTTTCTGTGGCTCCTGTGCCACGTCTTTGGATGACCACACCGCGAAAGAACTGGGTACGGGTTTTTTCCCCTTCCTTGATTTCGTAATAAACGGTAATGGTGTCTCCTGAGGAAAAATCTGGAAAGTCTTTCCGGGTAACAAATTCGTTTTCAACAAAACTAACTAAGGATTCCATTGTATAAGTTTAAAATTTTTCCAGACCAACATTCACGCATCTCGTCAGAGGTTGAACCAAAATCGTGTGCAAAAATAATTTAATAATCTCAAATGACAAGGAAAATCAGTCTGATTTTGACCCGGGCGGGTCTTCCAGCAAATCCGGACGGCGTTGTCGGGTCCGTTGCAGGGCTTGCTGTTCACGCCAGGATTCTATTTTTTTAAAATCTCCGCTTAAAAGCACTTCCGGAACGTGCCTGCCTTTAAATTCCCTGGGCCTGGTGTAGACAGGAGGAGCGAGCAAATTATCCTGAAAGGTATCGGTAAGTGCCGAGGTTTCATCATTTAAAACGCCTGGAATGAGCCGGATAACGGCATCACACAATACGGCGGCCCCAAGTTCACCTCCCGACAATACGTAATCCCCAATGGAAATCTCTCGCGTAACCCAATGATCCCTTATGCGCTGGTCGATACCTTTATAGTGCCCGCAGATAATAAGGAGATTCTCTTGCAGCGACATACGATTGGCTATCGACTGCTTCAGGGTCTCACCATCCGGGGTCATATAGATTATTTCGTCATAGGTACATTTTGAGGTGAGGTCCTCAAGACACCGATCCAGCGGTTCAGGCATTAATACCATTCCTGCCCCACCACCAAAGGCGTAATCGTCTACCTGCTTGTACCTGGATGTAGCGTAATCCCTGAGATTATGAAGGTTGATTTTTACAATCCCCTTATCGATAGCCCGCTTTAATATAGAGGCGCCAAAGGGGCTTTCCAAAAGTTCCGGCAATACGGTGATGATGTCAATTTGCATGGAAAAAGATTTTGACAACCCTTAACTCTGGGAGGTCCAGAAATAGTGAAAAACTCCGACATCCTTTTTCCATCCGAGTCGTTCGTAAAGATCTTGAGCAGGGTTGTCAGCGGCTGTTTCCAATGCCAGTCCTTTAGCGTTTTTATCCCTGCAAAATTCCTGGGTATGGCGCAACAAAGCTTCTCCCAGGCCTGCTCCCCTTTTGTCCGGGGAGACAAAAAGATCATTTAAAATATACAACGGCCTCAGGCTTACACTTGAAAATGAAGGATAGAGCTGGGTAAAGCCAGATAATAAATCCCCGACGAGAACTACAAAGATTACAGAGTCTTGTTTAATAATGCGTTCATGCATAAAAACTCTGGCTTTTTCAATGTCTGAAGGGGCTCCGTAGAAAACCCTGTAGGCATCCATGAGCTCCGCCAATTGTGGTAAATCTTCCCTAAGGGCTTCCCGGATGGTCATGGAGTGCTAAAAGCTGGGAAAGTTATTTCCCTTTTTTGTATTTATTGATCTCGTCCTGGAGTTGCCGGCTAATTTTTTGTTCCCTTTCCAGGGCCTTGCGACGGTGTTCCTCGTATTCGGTCTCGACGTCAGCGAGTTTGACTTTAGCTTCCTGGGTTAAGACATTACTCCTTCTGTACTTGTAGATAAAGAGCAGGAGAAAAAGCAGCAAGCCGCCTATTATCGTCCAGAGGATTAGATTATAGGTAATTTTTGATACCTGAGCCCCAAAGAAGGACATGCTGTCCTTTTCTGATGTTACATCGGATAACTGATTACTCGTATTTTCAAGCTTGCCATTGAGATCCTCAATGGTGCCTTCCTGCCTGGCGATCGTGGCGTTTAATTCCCGGGCTTCTGCCCGTACCTTATTCAGGCTGTCGAGAATATTATCGCGAATCTTATCGAGTTGTACCCGTCGAACCACTTCATATCGCCTCCCTTCGGCGTTGTAATTCCCTGATTTTTTATAGAGGAATTCAAATTGGCTTTCGATTGTCCCACTCTCCAGTGAGTTTTCCTGTTCTTCCTCCTGGGACCAGAGCATGCTACCGGCAAAAAGAGCAAGGCCGAGTAAAATAGTTTTCAATAGCCTCATTGGATAGATTTCTTTAATATATAAAGGGTTAGAGGTGACTAAAGTACTTCAATAAAATGGAATTTTAAAAAAAACTGCCAACACGTGCCGCTCAAAACTCAGGCTCGCATTGGACCAGGGTACGACAGCTCAACCTAGTAATAGGTAAAACGCCGGACTTTAGCAATATATTTTGAGAGACGAATCACCTGATGGGCATAACCGAATTCATTATCATACCAAACATAAAGGACAATGTTTTTTCCATCCGGGGATACGATAGTCGCTTTACTGTCATAAATAGCAGGAGCAGATGTGCCAACAATATCAGAAGATACGAGTTCATTGCTGAGTGAATATTTAATCTGCTCGACCAGATCGCCTTCCAGAGCATACTTTTTCACAATTGTATTTATGCCATCGGGAGTTGTGGTGGTCTTCAATTCCAGGTTCAGAATGGCTAAAGACCCATTGGGTACGGGAACCCTGATTGCATTTGAAGTGAGTTTTCCCGTAAGGGCAGGAAGGGCTTTGGCTACGGCTTCACCCGCACCTGTCTCCGTAATTACCATATTCAGAGCTGCCGCCCGACCCCTGCGGTATTTTGAATGGATGTTGTCTACCAGGTTCTGGTCATTGGTATAGGCGTGAATAGTCTCAATATGGCCTTTTTCAATGCCCAAAGAATCTTCAACGACCTTTAGTAGTGGTGTAATGGCGTTTGTTGTACAGGATGCCGCCGAATAGATCCGCACTGTGTCCGGGTTAAATTCACTGTGGTTTACCCCGTGCACAATGTTGGGGATATCTTTACCCGGTGCTGTGAGCAGTACCTTGTCAACCCCCGTAGCTTTTAAATGCCTCCCCAGGGCAATTTTATCTCTGAAGGCTCCGGTATTGTCAATGATCAGAGCATCCGAAATTCCGTAGGCCGAATAGTCCAGATCCTCCGGGTTGTCTGCCGATATGATATGAACACTGGTGCCGTTTATAAGGAGTACCTGCTTTTTAGCATCTACCTCCACAGTTCCACTGAATTCCCCATGTACCGAATCTGTGCGCAACAGGGCGGCCCTTTTTTTCAGAATCTCCTCATCAAAGCTGCCCCGGGTCACAATGGCGCGCAACCGAAGTTGATTTCCTTTGCCGGTCTTGGCCATAAGTTCCCTTGCCAGTAACCTGCCGATTCTTCCAAATCCATAAAGCACCACGTCCTTGGGTTCGATTTGAGGTGAGGCGTCTGCATCTCTGAGCTTATCGAGAACAAAGGCTTTTACGTTCTGATAGGAATTCTCCTCATCCGTGTGATACTCATAGGTGAGCTTCCCAATATCTAGTTTGGATGGCGGTAATGGAATATCATTTATTGCCCGGAGCAACTCAACGGAATCGAAAATAGAGATCGGTTTTTGGACGAACTGACCCGCGTATTCGTGCAGGTTAATAATGTCACTGACGTTTTTGTCGATTACCTGATTTCGGAACAATACCACTTCAATGGCCTTATCATACCAAAGGTCACTTATGATTTTGATAAATTCAGTTGTCGCTTTTCGCCGGTCGGACTGAAAGGCCAGCTCCTTTTCGTACGGGCTGTTGTGCTTCATCGGTAAGGATTGTTTAAATGTTGCGCAAAACTATACAATCAAACGTTTTCGCCATAACATTTCGTATAATAAAAATCCCACCGCCAGGGTGGGATTCATTTTAAGAAGGCCATTCGGATTATTGGAAAATGACGCGTTCGCGTTCCCCGTTTTCATCCATAAGCGTAATGCTGGTCTGTCCGTATCGTGAAATCGCACTAAAATACTTCCGCGCATCCTTAATATCCCGGATTTCCTGTCCGTCAACTTCGACAATCACTTTGCCCTCAAGACCGTATTTTCTGGAGTTTTCGGGAACTCCTATAATCTTCACTCCTAAAGGAGTATCGTATTTTTCCCGATCCTGCTCGGATAAGTTTTTTACCGTAAAACCAAGTACTGGCAACTGCAAAATTTGTCTTTCGCGCACTTCCACAGGTACGATGAGCATTTCGCCATCTCTTTCGAGTTCCACATCTACCATATCTCCCGGGCTTTTTGTGGCTATATAACCTGTCAGGTCTGCAAATTTGCGAATTCGGATATTGTCTATCTGCTTAATTACATCCCCGTTTTTAAGACCGGCAGTTTCAGCGCCGGAGTCCTCTTCGACCTCGCCAATAAAAACCCCATCGACCTGGTCAATGCCATTACTCCTGGCGTATTCAGAGCCCGGGTCAACGGTCCGGATGCCAATAACCCCTTTGATCACATCTCCGTATTCCAGCAGATCCTGAACGATTTTACGGGCGATGTTACTCGGGACGGCAAAGGAGTAACCAATATAGGATCCGGTCTGGGAAGTGATGGCTGTATTGATGCCCACAAGTTCTCCATTGGTATTGACAAGGGCCCCTCCGCTATTGCCCGGATTTACGGCTGCGTCTGTCTGGATAAAAGACTGGTTCCTCCCAAGATTCCTGGCCTTGGCGCTTACGATTCCGGCGGTAACCGTGGAGGTCAGGTTAAAGGGGTTTCCCACAGCCAACACCCACTCCCCGATTCTAACGTTGTCTGAATCTCCAAAAACCAAATAGGGCAGGGGTTCTTCTGTTTCCACTTTAATCAGGGCTATATCTGAAGTAGGATCTGTTCCCACGACGGTCGCCTCATAGGTTTTGTTGTTATTCAGCGTAACACTCAACTGAGTGGCCTGGGTTATTACGTGATTGTTTGTAACGATATGGCCGTCAGGAGAGATAATTACTCCGGAACCAGTACCCACCTGGGGGGTGGTACGCTCCTGATATCCGTAAAAAAATTCCATGAGATTTCCAGGACTCCGGCCACTGGTGATACTTTTAACATGGACTACTGCATTTACGGTTTTTTCCGCCGCATTTGTAAAATCAACTTCATCAATCCCGACTCCCGACGCTGCAATGGATGAGGAACTCGTTTGGAAAACGGGCATCTCCTCATTTTGATAAACCCGGGAATCTGATTTCTCAAAAAATATTTTATAGGTGCCTAAAGTAAAGACCCCTGCCATGACGGCGACCAGAAATAAGCCTCCTATTTTCTTCATTGTCTAAAGCTTTTTGATTGTTAAAAGTAACTGATTTTTCTGCGTTCTAATTTTCGTTTAACGACATTTTAACGAGGGTCTGGCTCCGATTAAAGTGTATCTTTGCCCCGATGCAAATGACGTTTTATAAATATCAGGCCACCGGCAATGATTTTATAATGGTGGACAACCGTCAGGAATTTTTCTCCAAAAATGATACCAAAACGATCAGTCACCTGTGCCACCGCAGATTCGGGGTAGGGGCTGACGGATTGATTCTCCTTGAAACTGACAATTCGACCGACTTTCGAATGGTGTATTTCAATGCGGACGGTAAGCAGGGCAGCATGTGTGGAAATGGTGGGCGATGTATTGTCGCTTTCGCCAGGTTTTTGGATCTGATAGGCGGGGAGTGCACTTTTCAGGCCGTGGACGGCATCCACCAGGCCCGGATTTCTAAGGATCAGGTAGCCCTTCAAATGCAGGATGTGACACGTATACAGTCAAATCCCCGATACCTCTTCCTCGATACAGGATCTCCGCACCACGTGCAGTTTTGGGAAGATTGGGATGCTTTGGATGTGGAGAAAGAGGGAAGGCGTATCCGGTACGGGCTCTATGGCGAAAAAGGAAGCAATATTAACTTTGTAAACCCTTTGGATTCCAATCGATTTCAGATGAGAACCTATGAGCGGGGCGTGGAGGCCGAGACCTATTCCTGCGGTACAGGAGCTACTGCTGTGGCCCTGGCTATGCACGAACTTGGGCGGCTTTCCCATCCGAAAGTGGTTCTGGATACTTTGGGTGGCACCCTGAAGGTGCGGTTTAAAAAAGTGGAAAACGGATTTTCGGATATCTGGTTGGAAGGCCCTGCGGAAAGGGTGTTTAAAGGTGTTTTAAAATGACCGTGTTAAAAGGGAAACATATTCAGCTGCGCGCCCTTGAACCGGAGGATTTGGAGTATTTGTTTGCCCTGGAGAACGACCCGGATATTTGGGAGATCAGCGGCACCCTGGCACCCTATTCCAGAAAAGTACTCCGGGCGTATCTGGAAACCGCACATCAGGATATATACCAGGCCAAACAACTCCGTCTGGCCATTTCTACAGCGGATGAATCCGCTATAGGTCTTATTGATCTGTATGATTTTGACCCCAGACATTTGCGCGCCGGAATCGGCATTGTGATCTCCCAATCGGAGCACAGGAATCGGGGGTACGGAGCGGAAGCCCTCACCCTGCTGTGCACATATGCGTTTAACATTCTGGACCTGCATCAGTTATATGCCGGGGTATCGGCAGATAATCCGCGCAGCATCCATTTATTTGAGAAGCTCGGTTTTAAGCAGAACGGCGTTCGAAAGGACTGGTTAAGAACAGCTTCGGGATTCAAAGACGAATTGTTTTTTCAAAAAATAAAAACCCATGTACCTTAAGCGGATTTTATTGATAATCGTTTTTATCGGACTTCTGATCGGCGGCCTGTTTTCCGCTATGGTCTACAGGACCCTTTTTATATCGAATACGGTTTTCAGCAACGAAGAGGCTTATGTTTTTATACCCTCCGATGCGGATTTTGATGAGGTTAAACAACGACTCCAACCCCTGCTGAAAAATCCGTCAACATTTGAAACTGCGGCGCAACGAAAGCGGTATACCGAGAATATAAGAGGAGGGAAGTACGCTATTTCCAGGGGAATGAATAACAACGATATCATCAACGCCCTGAGAAGTGGCAATATCCCTGTTCGTATTTCCTTTAATAATCAGGAAACTCCGGCCTTACTGGCCGGGAGGATAGGTTCGCAACTGGAGGCAGATAGCCTGGCGTTGTATGGGGCTTTTTCCGACACCGATTTTCTGAAGGCCCAGGGATGGACACCCGACCAGGCTCTTTTACCCTATATACCCAACAGTTACGAGTTTTACTGGAATACCTCAGCTACAGCATTCAGAGATCGGATGTTGGCGGAATACACGAAATTCTGGACGGATGCGCGATTAGATAAAGCCCGCTCTCAGGGGTTATCCCAGGAACAGGTAATCGCGCTGGCTTCAATAGTGCACAAGGAAACGGCCCAAGCCGATGAACGTCCCAGAGTAGCCGCGGTATATCTGAATCGGCTAAAAAAAGGGATGTTTCTTCAGGCCGACCCTACGGTGATCTATGCGATTAAAAAAGAAACCGGAAATTTTGACACCCTTATTAAGCGGGTCCTCTACCGGGATCTGGAAATCGACTCTCCTTTTAACACCTATAAGTATCCGGGGATACCGCCAGGGCCCATTGCTATGCCCGATATTTCGGCTATTGATGCTGTTTTAAACCCTGAAAATCACAAGTACCTGTATTTTGTAGCTGACACGGAGAATTTTGGGTATCACAAGTTTGCTGAGACTCTTGGGCAGCACAACCGCAATAAGGAGCAATACGTCCGATGGCTTGATGCACAAAAAATACGACGATAAACACCAAATGGGCTATTTAATGCCATTTATCCGAATTTTCTGACCTTTTAAGATAAAGTTGGGTATACCAAAAAGCCTCAAACGTATCTTTGACCCGAGAACGTTAAGCAGGGCTTTTTTAAGTCCCTCAGTCTTACGAAACAAACTATATGAATAAGAGGATTCGATTTATCAGTCCTTTGATCATGGTTTTACTTTTTACAAGTTTTGTTTCGGAATCCCGGTCAGATTATGCTGTCAGGGTGCCAGAAACCTTACTGATCAAAGACACCTTACACGTTATCTATCCGGCTCCGCCAACCGCCATTCAGACTGAGTGGATTCAACCACCCTTTTTGGGAACCTCGGTGATTGGTTTTCGTGAAGCACTTGCCTTTAAAGAGTCCAGCGGAGATTATTTCATTACAAATACCCTTGGATACCTCGGAAAATACCAGTTTGGCATTGGCACCCTCCAACTTATGGGGGTCTATAACGCTACGAAATTCCTGAAGAATCCGGAGTTACAGGAACGGGTATTCGAGACCAATCTCTCCAGAAACAAGTGGATTCTAAGGCGTGATATTCCCCGTTTTGTAGGTAAAAAAATCAATGGGATTGAGATTACCGAATCGGGTATCCTGGCGGCAGCGCACCTGGCAGGACCAGGGAATGTTCGAAAATACCTGCGATCCTGGGGATCTGAGGATTTGGCAGACGCATATGGGACTACTATATCCCACTATATGGGCAAATTTAAAGGTTACGACACTTCTTCCATACTCCCAAAGAGGAATCCGAGAGTACATTAACTAATTGCAGATCAGGCCTGAATCGCGAAAATTGCAGGCCGTTTGTTCAGATCGGGAAGGTTCGGCCCCCATTCACTTGCCTTGAGTGTGCGTATCCATTCTGTTTTCAGGGTGATATCTGCAGCAATACAAAGGGATGTTTCCCCGTGAAGGGATTTTAGAAGTTCTGTTATGAGTTTATCATTCCGATAGGGGGTTTCCATAAAGAGTTGAGTTTGCCCTGTTTCCTTAGATTTTTTTTCCAATTGCTTTATAGCCTTTCTCCGTTCCGCGGCATCAATTGGCAGGTAGCCGTTAAAGGCAAAATTCTGTCCGTTCAAACCACTTGCCATAAGTGCCAGTATAATAGAAGAAGGCCCCACCAGAGGGACTACCTGAATGCCTTTTTCATGAGCGAGTCTTACTATTACGGCTCCCGGATCCGCAATGGCCGGGCATCCAGCCTCCGATAATACTCCCACTGGCTGACCCATCAGACAGGGTTTCAGGTATTGCGGCAATACTTCGGCTTCTGTGAATTTGTTTAACAGGGACAGGTGCAGCAGGGCCTGAGTTTTTCGGGGAGTAATTTTTTTAATAAAACGCCGGGCAGTTTTTTCATTTTCCACGATATAATGATCGATTTGCTCTACAGCGCGCTTTATGGTCAGGGGGAGTACCTCAAGGGGTTCGGTTATTCCAAGGGTGGTAGGGATAAGGTAGAGCTTTCCGAATTCCGTGGGATTGGTTTTCATAAGATTTTAAGGTCTGTATAACATGGGCAGGAGCTTGTCGGTGGCCGCATCGATCATATGAAAAACCTCTCGAAAACCTTCAGGACCTCCGTAATAGGGATCAGGCACTTCTTCCCCGGGCATTCCCGCCTTTTCCAAGAGCAGGTAAAGCTTCTTTGAATCCGCTTCATTTCGGGCTAAGTCCATTAAATGCATCAAATTCTCCCGATCCATTGCAAAAATATAGTCAAAATTGTCAAAATCTGCAGGAGTGAAGCGGCGGCATTTCTGACGGCTAATGTCGATGCCTGCTTGCGATGCGATTTCAATGGAGCGGAGATCCGGTGCTTTTCCGATATGATAACCTGCAGTGCCTGCCGAATCCACAAATACCTCAGAGGGATTCACTTTTGCCTTGAGAATACCTTCCGCCAACGGGGATCTGCAAATATTCCCGAGGCAAACCATTAAAACCTTAACAGGCATAGGGGATTAGGAGAATTTCTTAGTCAGATCATCGATATACTTGCGGAACTGTTTGTCTGTTTCCGCCAGATTATCTACTGTTTTGCAAGCGTGGAGAACCGTGGCATGATCTCGTTTCCCAATTTGAGATCCGATACTGGCAAGGGATGCTTTGGTATATTTTTTAGCAAAAAACATAGCCAATTGTCTCGCCTGTACGATGTGCCTTTTCCGGGTTTTAGATTGCAGGGTAGCCACATCCATCTCAAAATAGTCCGAAACTACCTTCTGGATGTAATCGATGGAGACTTCTCTTTTGGTATTCTTGACGAATTTTTCGACGACTTTTTGGGCGAGGTCCAGGGTCACTTCTTTTTTATTGAAAGAGGACTGCGCAATCAGTGAAATAATGGCTCCTTCGAGTTCTCGGATATTTGATTTGATGTGTTTCGCTACGTAGTCGATTATCTCCTCTGGCATTTCCACACCATCCCTGTAGAGTTTATTCTTGAGAATAGAAACCCGTGTTTCGTAATCGGGGGTTTGCAACTCAGCTGACAAGCCCCATTTAAAGCGCGACAGCAAGCGCTGTTCAATATCCTGCATATCCACAGGAGCTTTATCTGAAGTCAGGATGACCTGCTTCCCGTTTTGGTGCAAATGATTGAAAATATGAAAAAACACGTCCTGGGTTCCCGATTTACCCGAAAGGAACTGTACATCATCGATTAACAACACATCTATTAATTGATAGAAGTGAATAAAATCATTCCGGGTATTCTTTTTGACCGATTCGATATACTGTTGCGTAAATTTTTCTGCCGAAATGTACAGGACTGTACGGTCTGGGTATTTGTCTTTTATTTCAACCCCAATGGCGTGAGCCAGGTGGGTTTTTCCCAGTCCAACACCCCCGAAGATTAGCAGGGGATTGAAAGAAGTCCCCCCCGGCTTATTGGCCACAGCCATCCCCGCAGACCGGGCGAGTCTGTTCGAATCCCCTTCCAGGAAATTTTCAAAATTATAATTGGGATTTAACTGAGACTCAATCTTAATATTCCGAATACCTGGAATTACAAAAGGATTCTTTAATTCCGGATTTTTTGATTTAATAGGAACGTCCATTTCCTGGGGTGTCATCTGTCCTCTATTGGAGCTTGGAATTTTCTCAGTAAAAGGCTCGCGGTTGCCATAGGTGTTTTCCATCTTAATGATATACACCAGTTTAGCACCTTCACCCAATTCCCGTGTAAGGGCAACTTTCAATAAGGTGATGTAGTGTTCTTCCAGCCATTCGTAGAAGAATTTACTCGGCACCTCTATGTTCAGTGATTTATCTGTAAGCCGAACAGGTTTAATAGGGTCAAACCACGTTTTGAACGCCTGCGGTTGTATGTTGTCTTTTATGAAAACTAAACAATTCTCCCATACGGAACGCGCGGTAACACTCATTTTTAAAGGCAGTCTTAATCTTGGTTAGGTACTCGATAGCCGGTATAAAAAAGGACAGAAGTTCTGCCCCTTTCAAGAGAGACAAATATGTGAACAAAAAACCTAAAAAAAAAACATGAACAGGGTTGAAATTCTAGTTTTTTTTTTGCAAGTTCAGGCCCTCTCAGACCTCCTTTTAAATATACTGTTTTTCATCCGATTTTTATGCATTCTCACGAGATTTCAATCCGAGTCCGTTATGGCGAAACCGACCAAATGGGATTGGTGTATCACGGAAATTACCCGCAATATCTGGAGTTGGGAAGGATTGAGTGGTTGAGGGCCCTCGGAATATCCTACGCGGAGATGGAGGAAACCGGCTACATTCTCCCGGTTACGAGTATACATATTGACTATAAAAAACCGGCTGTATACGACCAGCTGATTACCATCCGAACGCACCTGAGAAATATACCTACCGTCCGTATCTCTTTTGACTATGAAATTGAGAGTGCAAATGGGGAAATTCTCGCGACAGCTCAGACAGATTTAGCCTTTTTAAATTCCGAAACGCGAAAACCTGTTCGATGCCCGGAATATATTCTGAAAAAGTTGCGAGATTAAATTAAAGGTAGGTGTCTTTTTTATAAATCTGCACCCCGTCTATGCTTTGTAACCGATTGCAGTAAGCTTCACTTTTTTCATGCGAAACCACCAATTCGATGCTGCAATCCAGCATCATTTTACGGGTTCTGACCTTTAACCTGTTTTGAGAGATAAAAGCCATAACCTCTTCGAGGTGAGGATACTGAAACTGAAGCCTGATCAGACTAACAGCCCTGAGTCGTTTGACGGGTGAGATTTTCAGGATCTCCCTGGCCGTTTCCTTATAGGCTTTGGATAGCCCACCTGCTCCAAGTTTAATTCCTCCATAATACCGGACTACACAGACCAAAACGTCATAGAGATCTGCCGAGGCGATCTGTCCGAGGATAGGGCTTCCGGCTGTATACGCGGGCTCGCCATCGTCATTCATTCTCGTAAGCGTATTTTCAATTCCAATACGGTAGGCATAACATACATGCGTCGCGTCGGCGTACTGTTTTTTAAGTGTTGCCAATTCCTGATCTGCAGCTTCTAAAGAGGATGTTGGAAAGGCATATCCGAGAAATCTGCTTTTTTTCTCCCGATAAATAATCGGACCGGCGGCCCTTGAGATCGTCTTAAAGTTCTTTATTGAGTTTGGCATTATAAGAAGCTGATTAACAGGATACTGATTATTGCTAAAAGTATGCCAATCCAATTCCTCGGGCTTAGGGATTCCTTAAATAAAACAATCCCGATCAGAGTCGTAAGCATCACGATGGCGACATTATTCAGCGTAAATATCGAAGCGCTGTTCAGGCCATCGAATTTTAAAGCGCGCAACAAAAAGAAGATAGAGAAGAAGTTCGGAATTCCCAATACAATTCCGCCCAGGACATTAACAGCCTTAAAGCGAATTAAGGTTTCAGGTCTCTTAATGAGAAGTGCTGCTATCCCCGTGAATCCGGCAAAACCAAAAACAATGGCCGAGAAGAGCGGATATTCTGTTTCCGGCACCCGTGTTTCCTGAAGGTATTTGATGCTCGTATCGATTATTCCCGACCCGAGAAAGACCATAAGCGGCAAAAGCATCGCTCTCGGTTCTGTGTTCAGGCCGGGGCGTTTTTCCTTGTAAGCCGTAAAATAGACCGCTAGCAACGCCAGGCCAATACCGAGAAACTGCAAAGGGTTTAAATGCTCATCGTAGAGGATCAGGCCGGCTATAACGGGAATCGCCAGAGACATTTTGGTCGCCACCGAAGCGACTGAAACGCCCAGGCGCTGAGAGGTTGCAGCCATCAGATTAAAGATGAGGATAAAGAATCCGCCCAGCAGGATAGCGCCCGGCAGCCAGGTCTTCTGGGAGAGTTCTCCCAGGGGTACCGGTTGCTGATAGACCAGCAAACCGACACCCAAAGCGGTAAAATAATTTATAATTATGGCGTGAAAAGTATCCGCCTTATAGGTCTTGAATAGTTTAAAAACGACAAAAATGATGCTGGAGCAGCAGACGCTCCAAATGAGATCCCACATGCTGATTTCAATACAAGTATTTGTCGAGTTCCAGAATACTCTCTTTTTCTACCGCAAGGTGCCAGGTCTTTATTCCCAGTCGGGAAGCGCTCGCGATATGCTCCTGGGTATCGTCGATAAAAAGGGTATTCTGGGGTTGTAGCGCATTGGTTTTAAGTACAAAAGAGAAAATTTCCGGATCGGGTTTTCGCATCCCGATCTCATGTGAGAGATAGAAGGCTTCAAAACATCCTCGAAATTTTTCAAAGACATCCTTCCCCATATTCTCCTGAACTTGTTCAATATGCAAAGCATTGGTGTTGCTTAGAAGAAACATACGGTATCGCCCGGATTCCTTGAGTTTTGAAAGAAAATCAAGTCTTTCTAACGGAAAATAGGCGATGGTCTGATTCCAAATCTCCCGAATCTCATCGGCCTGACTGCCCGGAATGGCCTTTTGGGCCCATGCCAGGAAGGTTTTGGAATCCAGCTCGCCCTTTTCGTAGCGCTCACTGAGGGATATCAGGTCTGGCCCCGGAGCGGTGAGTCCGTAGTTCCTTAAACCTCTGGGCACTGCCTCTGTATCCAAATTGACGAACACCCCGCCAAAATCAAAGATGATATTCTGAATCATTGCGTAAAATTCGGACCCCATCGGGCCCTGAGTTATAGACAGCTGAAGGTTCTTTTGAAATCTTTGGCGCCGGCAACCCCCGCTTTAATTTGTCAGGGCTCGTGATGATCCGCGCCTCATCCCAGGCCCCTGAATCTAAAAAATAAGCCAGAGTCCGGGCACCTCCTTCTACAATTAGGCTTTGGATTTCTGCCTGCCATAGCGCCCGTAGAAGTTGCGATATCAGGGGTTTATCCCCTGAAACCTCATGGTATAAAACATTTCCCGTCTCCCGTGGTATATTCTGCGTCGCACAAAATACCATGGTTTTACCCCCGGGTGTAAAGATATGAAAGTGGTCCGGTACCCGAAGCCCCCTATCGATCAGGATTCGCACGGGGTTTGCGCCTTTCCATAAGCGTGTATCCAGCCCCGGATTGTCTTTGAGTGCGGTTTGGGTGCCCACCAGTATCCCTGCCTCCTCGCTCCGCCATTTGTGTGCTAACTGACGGGAAATGGGGCTGGATATCCAATAGGGCATCGGGGTGGCTTCTCTTTTGGCTGGATCTGGTGCCATAAAGCCGTCCGCACTTTGAGCCCATTTCAGTATAATATATGGACGTTTTTTCTTGTGGAAGGTGAGAAATCGCCTGTGGTGTTCTTCACATCGCTTTCTTAAAATGCCGGTTTCGACTTCGCACCCGGCATTCTTTAAGATGGCAATGCCCTTACCACCGACCTTTTCATGGGGGTCCTCCAATCCGATAACAATTTTGGGAATACCGGCAGACAGTATCTTGTCGGTACATGGCGGGGTGTTTCCGAAATGGCAACAGGGTTCCAGGGTAACGTAAAGGGTCGCTTTCTTTAAAAGAGATTTGTCCGTTACGGAGTCTATCGCCCGGACCTCTGCATGCGCTCCCCCAAAAGGACTCGTAAATCCTTCCCCGATGATTTGATCTTTGTATGTGATTACAGCACCTACCATAGGATTGGGAGCAGTGGATCCCAGCCCGTTTTCGGCGATTTGCAGACAGCGCAAAAGGTATTTTTCGTGTATCTTCACCTGGTAAAAATAGTATTTAGAAAATGATTACCCCTCAGGTTTTTGTTCGTCCTGTATTGCCCGCAGATGGTCCGGGAATGGCGGATATTATCAGGCAGGTCCTGGTTGAATTCAAAGTGCCCAAAAAAGGGAGTGCGTTTTCAGACCCTTCTATGGAAGCGTTCTATAGTTACTATCAGGCGCCAAGGTCGGTATATTGGGTGCTTACGGATGGTGAGCAGCTTTGGGGAGGGGGGGGGCTTGCGCCCCTTGAAAACGGAGATTCCGGGATTTGCGAATTGCAAAAAATGTATTTCAGAAAAGAAATTCGAGGCCAGGGCTGGGGTGAACATATTTTGCTTATGGCTCTCGAGAAGGCCCGTGCATTTGCATACCGGCAATGCTACCTCGAGACCATGCATTATATGCAGGCTGCCCAGGCTTTATACCAGAGACAGGGGTTCTCTTATTTGGAGGCACCTATGGGTAATACAGGTCATACCGTATGCACGGTCTGGATGTCAAAACCCCTTCTCAAGGCATGAAAGCGATTTATTTGAAGGAACTTCGTATGCGTTTTCGATCCGAGCTAAATACGGCGTATGAGCCCCCGGAAATCGATGCGATTTTTTATGAACTGATCGCCCACTATTTTGGGTTCCCAAGGACCCTTCTCGCCATGGAGCCTTCCAGGCAGCTCAATACCTCTGAAGCCTCCCTGTTGTCCAATGCTTTGGAAGCGCTGAAATCCCATCGGCCATTGCAATATATTATCGGACAGGCTTTTTTTATGGACATGACCTTGCGCGTGAGCCCGGATGTATTGATTCCAAGGCCCGAAACGGCTGAATTGGTAACCTGGGTCACAGCGCTATTTTCGCCCGAAAGCGATGCCCCAACCATTTTGGATGTGGGAACTGGAAGCGGATGTATCGCTTTAGGTATTAAGAAGTATCTTCCTCATGCCGTAATACATGGAATAGATATTTCTGAAGCCGCACTCGAAATAGCCCGTTTCAATTCCGCAGCCCAGGATTTGGCGGTTCATTTTTACAAAGGAGATCTTCGCAATCCAGAATTCGGGGAAGCTGCATTCGACATACTTGTTTCCAATCCTCCCTATATTCCCAAAAACGAGGCCGGGAGTATGCAGGCCCATGTCCGTTGTTCAGAGCCGCATCTCGCACTTTTTGTTCCCCATGAAGATCCTTTACTCAATTACCGCTACCTCTGTGATTATGCAGAGCTTAACTTAAAAAAGGGTGGGTGGATGTATTTGGAAACGCATGAGGATTTTGCAAAACCCGTAGGTGATCTTTTGGAAATGCGGGGCTTCTCCTCTGTGGTGATAAAAAAAGATATTTTTGGTAAAGATCGTTTTGTTCGGGGGAAGTTCCACACAAAGACCGGGAGTTCAAACATCTGATAATTTTTATGCCTATGAGTACTGTAGACCAGGAAATAAAACTGCTGCGAAAGGAACTGCAAGAACATAACTACCGGTATTATGTGCTGGATGAGCCCCGGATCAGCGATTTTGAGTTTGATATGAAGTTAAAGCGCCTGCAGGCGCTGGAGGCAGAACATCCGGAATATTACGACCCCACCTCACCTACATTGCGCGTAGGGGGTACCGTAACCAAAAATTTCAATACCGTCCGGCACGAAACGCAAATGTATTCGCTGGACAACTCTTATTCCCTTGAAGAACTGCTGGAATGGGAACAACGCATACAACGCATACTGGGCCAGGTGGAACTCAGTTTTACCTGCGAGTTGAAATACGACGGGGCGTCTATCAGCCTGACCTATGAGGACAATGTCCTGCAGCAGGCCCTGACCCGGGGAGATGGAATTCAGGGAGACGATATCACCACAAATGTCAGAACCATTCGCTCTGTTCCCTTAAGGCTTAAACAGCCTTTTCCGGGGCGGTTTGAGTTTCGGGGAGAAATTATCCTGCCGTTAAAAGGATTTGACAAAATGAATCAGCAGCGTTTAGCGAACGGAGAGGATTTGTTTATGAATCCGCGGAATACGGCTTCAGGCAGTTTAAAGTTGCAGGACAGCAGTCTGGTGGCCGAACGCCCTCTGGATTGCCTCATCTACGGGGTAGCAGGAGCTGCCATGCCCTTAAGTACACAAGGAGCTATCCTGGAAAAAGCCAGGGATCTGGGGTTTAAAGTCCCCAACACAGCCCGGGTATGCCAGACGATGCAGGAGGTTTTGGAATTTTTGGAGTACTGGGATGATCATCGGCATGAATTGCCTTATGAGACAGATGGTGTGGTCGTCAAGGTGAATGAATTGCGTTTTCAGGAGGAACTCGGGTACACTTCCAAGGCACCCAGATGGGCAATTGCGTATAAGTTTAAGTCCGAACAGGCCCTGACCCGGCTTCGTTTTATAAGCTATCAGGTGGGTAGAACAGGAGCTATTACGCCCGTGGCCAACCTCGAACCCGTATTGCTGGCGGGGACGACCGTCAAACGTGCGAGCCTGCACAATGCAGATCAGATTGCCAGGCTCGATGTGCGCGAAGGCGATATGGTTTATGTGGAGAAAGGAGGGGAGATAATCCCAAAAATCACGGCCGTTGATTTGAGTCAGCGACCGGTACTAAGCCAGCCCACTCATTATATTACCCAGTGCCCCGAATGCCATACACCTCTGGTTCGGGAAGCTGGTGAGGCTCAGCATTTTTGCCCCAACGATACGGGATGTCCCCCGCAGATAACCGGGCGTATACAGCATTTTATTTCACGTAAAGCCATGGATATAGATGGTCTGGGTAGTGAAACGGTGGAGTTGCTCTTTCAGCAGGGATTGATTCGGAATTACGCGGATTTATACATATTGACCCCGGCGGAATTGCTGCCTTTGGACCGGATGGCGGAAAAGTCGGTCAATAACCTGCTCGAGGGAATTGAAGCCTCCCGGAAGGTTCCATTTGAAAAAGTTCTTTTTGCCCTGGGTATTCGCTTCGTGGGTGAGACGGTAGCCAGGAAGCTCGCGAAGTCTTTTGGAAGTATAGAAGCGCTGATGGCGGCCCGGGTCGAAGACCTTGTTCAGGTGGATGAAATAGGTGAGCGCATCGCCCAAAGCGTGGTAGGCTTTTTCGAAGATCCCGTGAAACGGGAGTTAGTCAGCAGACTCCGGTCGTATGGGTTGCGATTTGAGTTAGAACCTGAGCAACTCCTAACAGGTTCAGAGTTGCTCAAGGGCAAGACATTTGTGGTGTCCGGTGTGTTTTCGGGATTGAGCCGGGAGGAATTGAAAAAACGTATAGAAGACAATGGGGGAAAGGTCGCCGCTTCGGTCTCTTCAAAAACCTCCTATCTGGTCGCCGGAGATAAAATGGGCCCCAGCAAGCGGGAGAAAGCAGAAAAGCTGGGGGTTCCCATCATTTCTGAAGATGAATTTTTGGCGTTATTGGGATAAGGATAGAAAAGGGGAGCATTCAGAACCCAAGGCCCCAAAGTTTGCAACCCATTGCTATTTGTTATTTATACAACTAAAGCCGAGCTGTGGCTGGCGCCAATACCGCTGGGGAGAAGTTCGAAATCCACACGGCCCAGACGGATCCCGTAGCAGCCCACTTGTTGGATGAGTACACTTTTACCCTGGCGATTTAAAGCTACTTCGGCCTCTTCCATAAAGGTATGGGTGTGTCCTCCTATAATCAGGTCGATATTGTCGGTAGCCGCCGCAAGCACCTGATCGCTCACCCGGTCAGGGTTCTCGTAGCGATGTCCCAGGTGCGAAAGGCAAATCACCAGATCACAATGTTCTTCTTCCCTCAGAATCCGCGACATATCCTGGGCGATTTCCACGGGGTTCTGGTATAATGTTTCCCCGTAGAGCTCTTTCAGGACCAGCCCCTCGAGCTCTATTCCCAGGCCAAAAACGCCAATACGCACTCCATTGCGCACAAAGACTTCGTATGGGTTTACCCGTCCTTCCAACAGGGTGTTGTCAAAATCGTAATTCGCGGAAAGGAAAGAAAATGAGGCGTTGGGTAACTGTGCCAGCAGTCCGCTCAGGCCATTGTCAAAATCGTGGTTGCCCAGGGTAGCCGCCTGATATCCCATGCGGTTCATCAGTCGAAATTCGAGTTCCCCTCCATAAAAATTAAAATAAGGGGTGCCCTGGAAAATATCTCCGGCGTCGAGCAGTAGGGTATCCGGATTTTCTTTTCGAATAGATTGAATCAATGCCGCCCTGCGGGCCGCCCCTCCGAGATTCGGAAAAGTGGGGTGGGAAGCCGGGAAGGGATCGATATGGCTGTGGACATCATTGGTGTGCAAGATGGTAATGCGTCGCACCGGTTCGGAGTTGCAGGATTGAATACCCAGCCCGCCTAAACCGAGTGCCGTGCCACCCAGAGCACCTGTTTTTATGAACTTTCGTCGTCTCAAAGGCTATCGAGTTGAATAAAGCGGTTATCGGTCTCTGCGTGCAGCGTATCGATTGTTTTAAAATAGTCTACCATGGCATTGCGGATTTTATACCCGGTATCTGAAATACTCACCCGATCGGAGAAAAAATCCATTCGGTCCCCACCCCCCATAAGGTAATCTGAGGTAGCGATATAGTATATATGCTTATCATCTATGGGCTGCCCCTGAATACGTGCAGACTTCAGACTTCCGTCGGCCCGGAGAATAATCTCAATCCCCGAAACCGGATGCGGACGGGAAGCAGTAGTCAGGAATCCAACCATTTTTTTTATCGCCCTTCCCGGCATACCCACAACTACAAGCCCATTTTCAAAAGGCATTACCTCATAAGCTGTGCGTTCTGAAACAGGCCCTTTGGATATAGAGGCGCGCATACCTCCGAAGTTGAGCAGGGCCAAATCTGCCTTTTGTTCTCCCCGCTTTAGGGCAACCGCATTGGCGCGATCCAACATCAGGTCTGCCATCAGGTTTCCCAGTGGGGTATTCCATTTCCCCTCTGTTTTTGTAATGCTGCGCGGAGCGTACGACAGTGGGGCGTCCAGAACCTCATTCAGACGGGAACGGTAGGGCTGGATAAAGGTGTCCATGGAGTCCGCTGCAATTATAGAGCTATCTATAACTATTTGATTTACATGTGTTTGTGAAATTGTTCGTTGCCCTCGTTTGCATGCTGCAAAATTCAAAAGAAGGAAAACTGCGATAAAAAACTTAAAAAATACCTGCTTCATCCTGGGTGCGGTCTTTCTTTTGGCGGGAATTCAATTACCTTTGTTTTAAACCTGAACTCAACATGGTTTTTAAAGGGCTAAAGGACAAATTTAAGCACAAATCCGGTGCAAAATTCCTGCAACAGGAATTAAAACGTGCTCCGGTCGCCTTGCAGCGCAAACCGGGAATCCAATCTCTGGGTATTATTGCCGATCTTGAAATCTTTAAGGAGGAGGATCGGTTTTTTGAGTTGGTTGAGGATCTGGGCCTGAAATCCAATACGATTAAAATCATCGGGTACCGGGAGTATTACGATAAGAATTCTCCCTATGCCACTCCGGTCTTTTCAGACAAGGATCTCGGTTGGAAAGGGGCCGTTGAAAACAGTTATGCGCTTGAATTCCTGAGCCGGGATTACGATTTGCTGATTAATTATTTCGACCAGCCCAGACTCCTCTTGCACCTTATGAGTATTAAAACACGGGCAGCCTTAAGGATTGGCTTTTCCGGGGTAGATCCGGTATATAATGATATTATTCTGGAGAGTCCGCTTTCAGATTTTGACACCTTCAGAAAGGAATTGAAAAAGTATTTGACCTTGTTGAATCAACTGAAATGAAGGACCAATTAATCGGTACGGGAGTTGCGCTTATCACCCCTTTTACATCCGATCTCAGTGTCGACTACAAGGCGCTGGAACGTTTGGTGGCGGATGTTGTTGAGGGTGGGGTAGACTATCTCGTAGTGCTCGGAACCACCGGAGAATCGGTGACTTTGAACAAGGACGAGAAACAAAGGATATTGCGAAGTGTGGCTCATGCGGCCGGGGGTAAAGTGCCTTTGGTGGCTGGAATAGGAGGCAATGCTACAAATGCTGTACTCGAAGATTTTAAAAATACCGACCTGGGGGGGTATTATTCTGCAATTTTATCCGTTTCACCCTATTACAACAAGCCTACTCAGGAGGGCATTTATCAGCATTTTAAAGCTCTGGCCTCGCAAAGCCCCCTTCCCCTGATTTTGTATAACGTGCCATCCCGGACAGGGAGCAACATGGTTCCCGATACCGTCATCAGACTAGCCAAAGCTTGCCCGAACATTGTGGGCATTAAGGAGGCAAGTGGAGATATGAAGCAAATTCAGGATATCATTTTGAGGGCTCCCGAAGGATTTCTGGTGATTTCCGGTGACGACCTTACCGCGGTGCCCGCAATACTCAGTGGGGGAGCAGGAGTGATCTCCGTTCTCGGACAGGGAATTCCCGGGGTTTTCTCCCGGATGATACATCTGGCACGCAGCGGCAAAGGGGCTGAGGCGATGAAACTTCATGACCGGTTGACCCCCCTTGTAGCACTCCTGTTCCAGGAGGGTAACCCTGCCGGGATTAAAGGATTACTTGAACTGAGAGGTATGTGTTCTTCCCACGTGCGATTACCCCTGATTGCACCGTCGAAAGAATTAAGCCAGCAAATAGAAAGTTTTATGAAAGCGCAGGGGATGGGATGCTAAGCGTTGTTAAAGTTTATTCAAAATTTAGATCGCCGTCGCCTCGCTGGTCTATATTGCACGAAGAATTCCGATTTCATATTCCGTTAATTATACCTACTTTTGCCCAATGTTTTGGAAAATAGCCCGATACACTCTCGTCCTCCTGTTCTCAACAGTGTTCCTCTCCTGTAGTGAATACCAGAAAGTTTTGAAGGATACAGACATCACGAGAAAATACGAGTACGCCCAAAAACTGTATGATGAAGGAGATTACAAGAGGGCGAATCGACTCTTTGAGCAGATTGCCCCCCAGTTCGTCGGAAAGCCACAGGGCGAACGGGTGATGTTCTTTTTCGCCAACAGTTACTTTGAAATTGAAGATTATAATTTTGCCGGGTATCAGTTTGAGCGATTCCTCAAATCCTACCCTCGCAGTGATAAAGCACCAGAGGCTGCTTTTTTGGGAGCCAAGAGCTACTATATGCTTTCACCCAAGTATTCTCTGGATCAGACGGATACCGATAAAGCCCTTACCAAGCTCCAGTTATTTATAAATTCATACCCGGAGTCTGAGTACACCGTTGAGGCCAATGAAATGGCCCGGGAACTGACGACTAAAAAAGAACAAAAGGCATTCGAAATCGCAAAGCAATTTGTAAAGCTGGGCGAGTACTATGTTTTGGATTATAACCTGTCGGGGATTGCAGCCCTGGATAATTTTGTAAATGATTATCCCGGTTCTGTATTCAGAGAAGAAGCCCTGTTTCAAAAATTCCGGGCGACTACAAACCTGGCGATGAACAGTACCTTCAGAAAGCGCAAAGAGCGACTCGATGAAGCTGTTGAAGCGTATGATAACCTCATGCAAAATTATCCGGAAACTGAGTTTTCCAAAGAAGCGGAGAAACTCCGTGAGGATATTCAGGACGAACTTAATAAATACATCGAATTAGAAAATCTGGCAAAATGAATATGAACGATTTAAAGAATTCACAGGCTCCGATTACCACGGTAACCATTAACCGACTGGAGTTTGACAACAAGACAGACAATATTTATGAGTCTATCTCAATAGTTGCCAAACGCGCTGGACAGATTAATGCCGATATCAAAAAGGAATTATTGGAGAAGCTGGAAGAGTTTGCCACCTATAGTGACAGCTTGGAGGAAGTTTTTGAAAACAAGGAGCAAATTGAGGTTTCCAAGTTTTATGAAAAACTTCCAAAGCCCCATGCCCTGGCGATACAGGAATGGCTGGAGGATAAAATTTACTACAGGAATACGGAGAAAGATCCGGAATAAGATGTTGGTCTCCAAGCGCATCCTTTTGGGCATTACCGGGGGCATTGCTGCTTATAAAACAACATTTCTCACCCGATTACTTATTCAGGCCGGAGCGGAGGTTCGCATTGTGATGACCCCGGCTTCGGCCGAATTCGTCAGTCCGCTTACTCTGGCTACACTCTCTAAAAATGAGGTGTTATCCAGTTTTGTGCGCGAGGAAGACGGAACTGTGAACTGGAATAATCATGTAGAACTTGGTTTGTGGGCGGACCTTATGCTCATTGCTCCTGCTACTGCCAATACACTTTCCAGGATGGCCTCAGGGGCATGTGACAATCTGCTTCTAGCCTGCTACCTATCTGCGAAATGCCCGGTTTTCTTGGCTCCGGCCATGGACCTGGACATGTACAAACACCCCTCTACACAAAAATCTCTTAAAACTCTTATGGGCTACGGGAACGTTGTGATCCCGGCAGAATCCGGAGAGCTGGCCAGCGGTCTGGTCGGGGAAGGCCGGATGGCAGAGCCTGAGACCATAGTAGCGCACCTGCAGGCCGCTTTACGTGCAAAGCAGCCCTTTTCTGGCAAAAAGATTTTAATAACCGCCGGGCCCACCTATGAGGCCATCGACCCGGTTCGGTTTATTGGGAATCACTCCAGCGGAAAAATGGGGTATGCCCTTGCCGAAGCTGCTGCTGCAATGGGTGCAGAGGTCACCCTGGTGAGCGGACCGACGGCTCTTGAGATCTCCGATCCACAAATTCGGGTAGTTCGCGTAACCTCGGCCGGGGAGATGTACACGGAGGCCCACAGGTATTTTCAGGAAATGGATGTTGTGATTGGGGCAGCGGCTGTCGCCGATTACCGGCCTGAACATCCTGCGTCTGAGAAGCTGAAAAAGACTGGGGATTCCATGCAAATTAATCTGGTGCGCAACCCGGATATAATCGCCTCCCTGGGGCTGAAAAAAACCGGACAGTACCTCGTTGGCTTTGCGCTGGAGACGCAGAATGAACTGGCTTATGCCCAAAAGAAGTTACAGGAGAAGAACCTGGACGCCATTGTACTGAACTCCCTCCGGGATGCCGGGGCTGGGTTTGGTTCCGACACAAACAAAGTCACCTTTATAGACAAGAATTCCGAGATAACTCCGTTTGAATTAAAAACTAAGGCCGAGGTGGCCACGGATCTGCTGCATGAAATTCACAAGCGCCTTAAAAATTAATCTGTTTCTGGTCATTGGATTATTATTTGTGTCCGTCTTACAGGGACAGGAGCTCAATTGTACCGTGACAGTCAATGCAGATCAGGTTTCTCAGACGAACCAGCAGGTCTTTAGGACTCTGGAGCGATCTTTAATGGAGTTTGTCAATAAGACCCGGTGGACCAAACGGGTGGTTCGGGAAAATGAAAAATTGGACTGTCGTATATTTATTACGGTTACTAATTTTGAGTCGAGCCGGTTTCAGGCCAATATTCAGTTACAGTCCTCCAGACCGGTTTTCAACAGCAGTTATCAAACGCCTGTTTTTAACTACAAGGACGACCAGTTTAATTTTGAATATATCGAGTTCCAGCCGCTGGTCTACAATGAAAACATTCTGGACTCTAATCTCATAGGGGTGATCTCCTACTATGTTTATATTATGTTGGGATTAGATGCCGATACCTTTGAACTAGAAGGTGGAACCGAATATTACAAGACCGCTCAGGGAATCGTCACTCAGGCACAGGGAATCAATTCCGCCGGCTGGGGACAAACCGCTTCGAACAACCGCAGTCGGTTTCAGCTGGTGGACAACCTGCTTTCCAACACCTTTCGCGAGTACCGGATCGCCCTGTATAATTACCATCGAAAAGGATTGGATATCATGGCGGATAACAACAGTACTGGCAAGCAAATTATAGCGGGTTCGTTGCGCCTCTTTGAAACGCTCATTCAAAGACGCCCGAACGCTTTTCTGATTCAGACCTTCTTCGATGCCAAGTCCGAGGAAATCCAGAATATTTTTTCAGATGGTCCAAAGGTGGATATTGTGCAACTCAAGGAAACCCTGAACAGGGTGGCTCCCTTCTACGCGAGTACCTGGAATCAAATATCCTATTAGCGCCATTTTTTTTGCGGTCTGAAGTTCTATCTTTACAGTTGTCTAAACAACTGCCGCTGTGCTAACAAGACTTTCTATAAAAAATTACGCCCTGATCGAAGATCTTCAGGTGCGATTCCAGGGTGGATTCACTACGATTACAGGTGAAACCGGAGCCGGAAAATCAATACTTCTCGAGAGCCTGGGCCTCGTCCTTGGCAAGCGCGCGGACCGGTCAGCGCTCCGCGATCAGGACCTGAAATGTATCGTGGAAGCGGAGTTTGCTCTGGAGCGATACCCCAGGTTAAAGGAATATTTTAACGAAAACGACCTGGACTACGACCCTCTGACCATTCTGAGAAGAGAGATTCAACCCAGCGGCAAATCCCGGGCTTTTGTCAATGACAGCCCGGTAACCCTGGATATTCTTACAGGTCTGGGCAGTCACCTGATAGATGTGCATTCCCAGCATCAGACTCTTGAATTGACAGATCAGGACTTCCAGCTACATGTAGTGGATGCCCTGGCGGGTAATTCCGGGGTGCTCATAGAATATGGGAACACACGTGAGCGGTATCTGAAAACCCACAAAAAACTCGAAATACTTCAAGCGGAACAGGAAGGGGCTTTCAGGGAAAAGGATTACAATGAATTCCTTTTGGAGGAACTCGATAAGGCCGCACTGGAAAAGGGCATGCAGGAATCCCTGGAAACTGAGTACGGGCAGTTGAGCAATGCAGAATTTATTCGCGAGACGCTCGAGAATGCCCAGCAACTTTTTCAGGAGGAACAATACGGTTTACTGACTTTACAGGGACAGCTCAATCAGCTGATGGGTAAACTCAGCGCATTTGGCCCGGATTATCAGGCTCTCCAGGAACGAATTAAGTCCCTTTATATCGAAACTGATGATCTTTCAGGCGAGGTTGAAGGTTTGCTCGAAAGGCAACTTGCGGACCCGGGACGCCTCGAGGTGCTGAATTCCAGGATTCAATTGCTGTACAATCTGCAGAAAAAGCACGGGGTGGCCCACGCGGATGATCTGATCCCCGTCCGCGAGGCCCTCAGACTAAAACTGGAACACAACCTGGACCTGGATGCGGAGATCGAATCGGAGCGCAAGTCTCTGGAGGAGCTGGAGCGCAATTTAGATCGCCTTTCACAGACACTCCGGGAGAAGCGAAGTGGAGTGCTTCCGGAATTTATTAGTACACTTGAGCGTCAGCTTTCAGGCCTTGGGATGCCCAATGCTTCTTTTGTTTGGGAGCTGGTCCCGAAATCAGAATTTGGGCGCACCGGGCGGGATAGTCTGGAACTCAGATTTACCGCCAACAAAGGAGGCAATTATGGCCCGCTGAAAAAAACGGCATCCGGAGGGGAACTATCCAGAATTATGCTGACGATCAAGTCAATTCTCGCCTCGTATGAATCCCTCCCGACCATGATGTTCGATGAAATCGATACAGGAGTTTCCGGGGATATCTCCGCGCGTATGGCAGAAATGATGGAACAGATGTCGGGGCATATGCAGATATTTGCCATCACGCATTTGCCGCAGGTAGCTTCCCGGGGCCAGCAACAGTTTAAGGTTTATAAAGAAGATCGGGGAGGCCGCACCCAAACCGGGATGAAGCAGTTAAGTAAGGAGGAACGCCTGAATGAACTCGCTCTGATGTTAGGGGGAAGCAATGCAAGCCAGACGGCTATCTCTCATGCCCGGCAAATGCTCAACTGATGTTACCGGTGATCAGAAAGACCTCTTGCGATTCTGCCGATATATTCTTTTTAATATCTTTGAGACATAAAATATAAATCATCACAATGAGTCATAATTTACTAAAGGGTAAGAGAGGTATTATTTTCGGAGCGCTGGATGAGCTGTCCATCGCCTGGAATACCGCAGAACGCGCTCATGCCGAGGGAGCCTCTTTTGTACTGTCCAATGCTCCAATCGCCATGCGCATGGGGAAAATTAACGAGCTGGCAGCTAAAACCGGCTCACAAATCATACCCGCGGATGCCACAGATGAAGGGGATCTGGAAGCCTTGGTGTCTCAATCCATGGAGATTCTCGGGGGAAAGATCGATTTTGTCCTTCATTCCATTGGGATGTCCGTCAACGTCAGGAAGGGACGGGAATACACGGATCAGAAATACGATTTTACAACCAAAGGATGGGATGTTTCGGCACTGTCCTTTCACAAGGTCATGCAGGCTCTATACAAAGCAGATGCCATGAGCGAATGGGGCAGTATAGTCGCGCTTACTTATATGGCAGCACAACGCACATTCCCGGACTATAATGACATGGCCGATAATAAGGCCTATCTGGAATCTGTAGCGCGCAGCTTTGGTTATTTCTTCGGAACAGAGAAAAAGGTAAGGGTCAATACGATTTCTCAATCGCCGACTCCGACTACGGCAGGAAAGGGTGTTAAGGGTTTTGACGCGTTTATCAATTACGCCGAAAAAATGTCTCCTCTGGGGAATGCGACAGCTCGGGAATGTGCGGACTATACGATCACATTATTCTCTGATTTAACCCGGAAAGTCACCATGCAGAACCTGTTTCACGACGGAGGTTTTTCGTCTACGGGGGTCAGCCAGGATATAATCGATACTTTTTCTGAATAGCGGATCGGATTAATAGAATTAAAGGCCATCCCCCAACGGATGGTTTTTTTATAGGGGGTCTATGGAGATGTTTTTTTCATTTGTAGTGCCAGTCTTTAATCGGCCGGGAGAAATCCGGGAGTTGATGGAAAGTCTGGCCTCCCAAACCTATTCAGCGCCTTTTGAGGTTGTGATTGTCGAAGATGGCTCCAGTATACCGTCCGATGAGGTTATTCAGGAGTTTTCAGACCGGCTGCAGGTGAGTTATTTTAAAAAGAAGAATACCGGTCCCGGCGATTCCAGGAATTATGGAATGCACCGGGCTCAGGGGGAGTATTTTATCCTGGTGGATTCGGATTGTATCCTGCCGGCGGGCTATCTGGAGCAAGTGGCCCGGTTTCTCTCTCAGAACCCTCTGGATTGTTTCGGAGGAGCGGATGATGCCCACCCGTCATTTAATCCGATGCAACAGGCGATCAGCTATACCATGACCTCTATGCTTACTACCGGCGGAATCCGTGGCAAAGCTAGAGTCGCCGGAAAATTTCAGCCCCGCAGTTTTAATATGGGGATCTCAAAGGCTGCGTTTGAAAACAGCGGTGGTTTTGGCAATATCCACCCTGGAGAAGATCCGGATCTGAGTCTCAGGCTTAAAAAGTCAGGATTTTCCATCGGTTTTATTCCAGGGGCTACCGTATATCATAAGCGGCGTATTAATTTCAGGTCTTTTTACAGGCAGGTACACAAATTCGGGCTTACGCGCCCTATACTCAATCGCTGGCACCCGGGTTCTGCCCGTATTACTTATTGGTTCCCCGCGTTTTTTCTCATGGGGTTTATTGTGGCTGTATTACTCCCTGTTTTCTTTAAGGGTCCTCAGGCCTGGGCTTTACTGATCTTATTTGGGTCATACCTGAGCGTGGTAGCTGTTGGAGCTGGTCTTAAATCGGGTAGTATAAAGGCGGCGCTGCTGGCTCCCTTGGCCTTGTTGGTGCAATACGGGGGCTATGGGCTCGGTTTTCTAAAATCGGCTTTCTTGCTTACCTTTAGTAAGAAGAAGCCTGAGGTATTAATGCCCGGGCTGTTTTTTAAACCTTGACCCTTGATAAAAAAGATTCAATCTGGTATTAAACAAAGGAAAGCACGTGTTTTCTTTATTTTCCTTTTGTTTTCGATTACGGCTTGGTTGATCACCAGACTGTCGGAGACGTACTCGCATTCTGTGGATTTTGCCCTGAACTACACCCACAGACCTGAGGGCATGCTTATGGTGGATACCCCACCAGAGGAGCTCGGTGTGCGCATCCGGGCGAATGGTTTTCAGTTACTCGGGTACCAGTTGAGCCCCAAGAAGATTGCAATCGATCTCAGAGAGGTGCGGCAGGGGAACAAGGGGTATTTCATCAGTCCTCAGACTTATAGAAACCAAATAGAACAACAACTGAGTCAGGGTATTGGGCTATTGCAAGTGCCTTCGGACACTATTTTTTTGAATTTTCAAAAAATGAAATCTAAAACCGTTCCCGTTCGGGTACCGGGAGGTTTGAATTTCGCTCAGAATTATATGCTCGAGGGAGAGCTTATCCTGGAACCGGAACAGGTTCATCTGCTCGGGCCACCTTCTGAAATTGACAGCATTGAAGTGGTCTTTACAGAACCCCTGCCGATTTCGGAGATCAAAGGAGATTTTAAAAAAGAGCTCTTAATCGACTCCAAATACCGGCATCCAAACACCGAATTTTCCCAGGACCGGATAAAAGTCTCAGGTAGTGTCTTCCGTTTTTCGGAGGCCGTTATTGAGGTCCCCGTAGAGGTGATCAATCTGCCGGATAGTCTTGTCGTACAGACCTTCCCTAATATGGTAGGTGTCTTGTGTAAAGGGCGCATTGAAGGACTTAAGTCCCTGAATCCGGACGACTTCCGTCTTGTAGCGGATTACAGTTCCCCTTCCTCTGAAACCGGCCGGTTATTGCTAAACCTCGCTTTAAAACCGGAAGGTGTGCACGAGACCCAATTGCTGGAGATATCGGTTGAGTTTATTACCCGAAGAGAATGATTTGTGTGGGACTTACCGGGGGCATTGGGAGTGGTAAAAGCACTGTGGCATCATATTTCAGAGCTTTGGGGATACCGGTGTACGATTCGGATTCACGGGCCAAAGAATTGATGCAAAATGATCCCAAATTGCGTGAAGAAATCACGCAGCTTATGGGTGAAAAAGCTTATAATATTCAAGGTTTAGACCGCAGATGGGTCGCCACCCGGGTTTTCTCAAATCCGGATTTGCTGAAAGCCTTGAATGATTTGGTGCATCCTGCGGTTCGCCGGGATTTTGACCAATGGAGTGCCCTGCAACAGGCCCCCTACGTTCTGCAAGAGGCCGCTATACTCATGGAGAATGGGGCATATCGGCATTTAGACCACATTATTCTGGTCATAACCCCTGAAAAGATGCGGATAGCCCGGGTTATCAAACGGGATCAGATAACAGAGGCCCAGGTGCAGGAACGCATCAGGAACCAATGGACGGATGCTGAGAAAATTCCCTTGGCCGATTTTGTCATTGAGAACACCGACCTTGAACATACGCGTGAACAGGTAGGAGTAATTCACCGCAAACTCCTGGAACTGTCGGGGACTCCGCCGGAATCCTTTTGTTAAGGTTAGGTTAAACCACCCCTCCGCTAAATGTTAAATTTTTATTTTTACCTGAACGATGAATAAGAGGTTGTTTGTGCTGCTGGTGGTTCTGATGAGCCTTTCTCTTGTCGGGATAATCGCGGTGCAATTATACTGGATCAAGCGCTCGGTTGAGGATAAAGAGGAGCAATTCTCAAACACGGCAACCGAAGTGCTGAGCAAAGTTGCCGAGAAGATCGAGGAACGCGAAATGAAGGAGTATTCTGAACGCTTCCTGAATCTTAAAGACAGTATAGGAGACCTGAAGAGTACGCAGCTCAGTAATATATTTTTCATCGACCGGGATTTAAACTCCAATGAAATCCTTTTTTATTCTCACGGGATTCTGGAAGAGGATTACAATATAGCATCTACGTTCTTTGACAATGCAGCTTCCTCCGATACAGCGACCATAAAAAATTTTACGAGCCGCCGTACAAAAACCATCTATAAGGAAGAGTACGGCCTCGATGGTAAAGCGTATCGTTTGAGCCCTATTGAAAAATGGGAAAAGGTCGGTGGCATATCTGCTATGGAAAAGGCGATGTTCGACGACGTCTACAGAGTGTATGCCAACCGGGTTCCCATTCATGAAAGGATCAGTCGGGAAGAAATAGAACTTTTACTGGATCAGGAACTGGAAAACAGAAGCCTCGACATCGCTTACGAATATGGGGTATATAGCCGTGGGCTGCCCACAAAGATCAAATCCAGAAAGTTCCGGATGGATACTGAAAGCTATTATAAGGCCCCGGTTTTCCGGGATAGTGAGGGGGTTACGGATTTCGCCCTTTTAATCTCTTTTCCGGACCAAAAAGACTTTCTGGTCCGCTCCGTAGTCGGTATGGCTGTGCTCTCGCTTCTTTTTACGCTGATCATCATGATTGCCTATGCAAGCGCTATTTACCAGCTTATTCGACAAAAACAGATCTCGGAGATCAAGACGGATTTTATAAATAACATGACCCACGAGTTCAAAACGCCTATAGCGACTATAAACCTGGCGGTTGAAGCCATAAAGAATCCCAAGATTATGGGGGATGCTGAGAAAGTCATGCGCTATCTGAACATGATCCGGGATGAGAATAAACGAATGCACGCCCAGGTTGAAAACGTACTCCGGATTTCTAAACTGGAGAAGAACCAATTGGACATCAGCAAAGAACGGGTGGATGCTCACGAGATTGTCAATAAAGCGATCACACATGTGGAGCTGCTGGTTCAGGATAAAGGAGGTTATGTCAAAACGCATTTAGATGCAGAGCGTTCGGATGTGCTGGCCAATAAAACGCATTTTGGGAATGTCATTGTCAATATATTGGATAATGCCGTCAAATATTCACCTGATGCTCCCAAAATAGATGTGTTCACAGAGGTTGCCAATAACTTTCTCGTCATTTGGATACAGGATCAGGGAGCGGGAATGACCAAGGCAGTGAGCAAACGGATATTTGAAAAGTTCTACAGGGAACACACAGGCGATATCCACAACGTCAAAGGTCATGGGCTGGGTTTAGCTTATGTCAAGAAAATTGTAGAGGATCATCAGGGTGAAGTATATGTGGAAAGTGAGAAAGGAAAAGGAAGCACTTTTTACATAAAACTCCCCTTAATTTAGCAAGTTATGGAAACAGTAAATAAGAAAATATTATTGGTGGAAGACGATCCGAATTTTGGAATTGTCCTGAAAGATTATCTTTCGATGAATGATTTTGATGTCACTCTTGCCAAGAATGGTATGGAGGGCTTTGAAAAATTCAAAAAAGATAACTTCGATGTCTGCATTCTGGATGTAATGATGCCCTATAAAGACGGCTTTACTCTTGCGCGTGAAATCCGCGAAAAAAATGAGAGTGTGCCGATTGTTTTTCTTACGGCAAAGACTATGAAGGAGGACGTTCTGAAGGGGTATAAAGCCGGGGCTGATGATTACCTCAATAAGCCTTTTGACTCCGAGGTGCTTCTCGCTAAATTACAGGCAATTCTGCAGCGTAAAGAATCGAATAATCTCGCAGATAGCAAGCAATTCGAATTTGAGATTGGCAATTTTCATCTGAACTCTAAACTGAGGTTTTTGAAGTACAAAGATGAGGAGCCGAACAAACTCTCGCCTAAGGAGAATGAGCTCCTGCGCTTGCTGGCCCTTCATGAAAACGATCTGATGCCAAGGGAACTGGCCCTCACTAAAATATGGAGGGATGACAACTACTTTACCTCCCGCAGTATGGATGTTTATATCGCTAAACTTCGAAAATACCTGAAACGGGATGACAGTGTTGAAATACTCAACATCCACGGTGAAGGATTCCGCCTTGTGGTTAAGTCTGACTCCGAAAAATAGGGTGAGGCCTGCCATATTGAAAGCGCGTATGGCTTATCTGGAAATTTTCGCGTCTTCTGCAATTTTTGAGATCGCCTGATCTACTGAAAGACTCACGGCTATATGTATCCCGTAGTTAGGAGGTTCCAGGGTCTCAAACTGAGACTGGAGCAGGGTAGCAGGCATAAAGTGGGAGGCCCGTCCGCTCACGCGCTCTACAAGCTCCGGATACGTGCCGTACAGGTAAATCCACAAAAGATTTTTTTCCACGCCCTTTTGCAATAGTTGCCTGTAGGATTCTTTGAGCGCGGAACAAGCGATTACAGCACCTGCACCCTGATGCTCCCTGGCAATTTGGTTGAGACGGGTCAACCATGGTTCACGATCTGAATCCTCGAGAGGGGCACCCTCGGTCATTTTCTGAATATTCTCGGTAGGATGATAGTCATCCCCATCGAAAAACGGGATGTCCAGATACTTTGCAAGTGCGACACCCAGGGTGGACTTACCACAACCGGAAACACCCATAATCATAAAAATTTTCTTTTCAGCCTGCATCTTCTGTTCGTATGTGTTCCTCTATCGTGTGAATAATCGCTTCAAGGGCGGCATCGTGTGGAACCCAACGGATCTCAGGATTTTTGCGATACCAGGTAAGTTGTCTCTTGGCGAAGCGCCGGGTATTTCTCTTGATAAGCGCCACGGCTGTCTCTAGATCGGTTTCGCCGTCCAAATAGGGAAAGAGCTCCTGATACCCCACAGAATGCAGGGGTTTCAGATCGCGGTAGGGCAACAGCGAAGCTACCTCTTCTAACAGCCCCTCCTGCAGCATGGCGTCCACTCTCGCTTCAATGCGCTTGTAGATAATGGCTCTTGGGGCTTCAATGCCCAATGAAATATGGACAAATCCCTGGGGAGCGCTTCGTTTACCCAGATAAGAACTATAGGGTCGGCCACTCGAGATACTTACTTCCAAAGCCCTGATCAGCCTTCTGGGATTTTCTAAATCTACGACTTTGTGATATTCAGGGTCTGAATAGAACAGCAATTCCTGCAGTGCTTTGACCCCCCCCTGGGCGTATTTCGCTTCGAGGTCATCACGAACACCGGGAGCTACGGACGGAAAATCATCAAGCCCTTTGGTCACGGCATCGAGAAAAAGTCCGCTACCTCCCACGAGAATAAGGTAATCGTGAGCCTGAAACTTTTCTGAAATCAGCTCAAGGGCATCCTTTTGGTAATCCCCAGCGGTATAAGGCTTATGAATGGACGTATGCTGAATAAAATGATGGGGAACCGCATTCAATTCTTCAATTGAGGGTACTGCCGTACCAATCCTCATTTCCCTGTAAAATTGCCTGGAATCCGCAGAGAGAATCTCGGTTTTAAAATGCCTGGCCAGCCCAATGGCCCACTGAGTTTTGCCAATACCCGTAGCTCCGCAAATGGAGATTAAGTACTTCTTCGTCAAAGCAATTCTCCGCATTTGAAGCAATGGCTGGCATCATCCCTATGGCCTTCCACACCACAAGAGGAGCAGGACAGGGTGTTGATGTGGACCAGGTGATTCTGATCCTCAGATTTGCCTTTATTGCCGTGTTTCGCAAACTCGACAGTTACAATACCCGTAGGGACAGCGATAATCCCATATCCCAGAATCATGATCACGGTGGCTATAAACTGTCCTAAGGTTGTTTGGGGTGCAATATCACCGTAACCAACAGTAGTCAGGGTGACGATGGTCCAGTAAATACTGCGCGGAATACTTGTAAAACCAGACTCCGGACTTTCGATCAGATACATGAGCGTCCCCATAATGATGGAAAGAATCATCACTACATAGATGAAAACAGCGATCTTGGTGCGACTGGCCCGCATCGCCGTGCGGAGTTGAGAGGCCTCCCCGATATACTTTACCAGTTTCAGGATCCGGAAAATTCGCAGGAGTCGGAAGGCGCGAAAAGCGAGCAGCACCTGGGATCCGGCTACCAGATAGGAGAGGTACAACGGAATGGTAGAAAGAAAATCAATAATCCCGTAAAAACTGAAAATATAACTGGAAGGCTTTCGAATTGAGATAATTCTCGCGATATACTCAATAGTAAAAAAAATGGTCACAATCCACTCCATCGTGAGCAATGCCCCGTGGTACTTCTCATCGAATTCAGTAACGCTTTCCAGCATGACTAAAAGAACACTCACCAGGATAATAAAAATCAGAATCAGATCGAACCATTTCCCCATAGGGGTGTCTGCCTCATAAATGACTTCATGCAGTTTATGTCTCCAGTCCTTTTTTACGATTGTGTTTTTCAAATCCGCATATTAGAGTTCAATAGCTTTCAGAATCTTTTTTTTATTGAGGAATTCAATTATGACTTCCAAAGCCCCGTCAGCTTTTGAGATAGGAGTTAAGAGGTTTTCTAAGATATGAATATTATTGATTTGATGGTTCAATTCATAGTACCCCATTCCCCTGACTTCTTCATCCTGCAGCCAGATGGCCGCCCGTTCCCCGCTCTTACGGCCCTTGTCTACCAGCAGAAATTGCTTGCCGACAAGAGACAAAACCGAGCCATTCACGCGGATCAGGCGTTCTCTTTGGCCTGACTGAACTACAGGTGTATTGTGTGCCGGTTGATTGCTCAGGAGTTCAATATGAGTTTTTAAACGCGCCATTAATTCACTTCCCGTGCGCTCGAATTGAACCTCCCGGGTTTCTTTACGCAAACTCAGGCCTGGCTCGTGTTCTCCTGTAAAATGGGTGTTGACCGATGCCTGCATATTGCGGCTATGGTCCAGGTAGATCAGATCTCCTTCCTTATTGAAAAGATAATACACTCCGATATCCCGTGGAACGGATTCCACTAATTTAAGTTGTCGGGAGGAAAGTTCACCGTGTGCCTCAGCCCGGATGACTTCCTTTAAAATATCCTTCTTGCTATCCCTGCCCATCAGGATCTGAAAGAGTTTCAGTGTGGCCAGGGCATCTCCGTTCGCCCGATGCCGGTTGCTCACCGGTATTCCCAAAGAGCGCACGAGTTTTCCGAGGCTATGTGATTCGGCTTCAGGAATCAGGCGTTGAGAAAGATCTACAGTGCACAGGGTCTGTCGTTGGAAATCGAAACCCAACCTGCGAAATTCCGTGCGCAGAATTCGGTAATCGAACATGGCGTTATGCGCTACCAGGACACTTCCTTCGGTTATTTCCACAATCCGCTTGGCCACCTGGTAAAATTTTGGAGCCGTGCGTACCATTTTCGGACTAATTCCGGTTAGCTTTTGTACATAAGGTTGGATTTCCCGTTCCGGATTGATCAGACTGATAAAGGAGTCCACCACCTGATCACCATTAAACAGGTGTATGGCAATCTCTGTAATCCCTTCTTCGTTGTACTTGCCCCCGGTGGTTTCTATATCCAGAATAGCATACATAATCGTTCTTTTCTCTTCAGGCCGTATTGCGGCTTCCAAAGATACTACTTCCTAAACGCACCATGGTACTGCCCTGTTCTATAGCTAAAAGGTAATCCCCGCTCATCCCCATCGAAAGTGTGTCAAAAGCTTCTCGCCCCGTTTGAAAAGTATCGTATAATGACTTTAGGTATTGAAACTCCCCCCGGATCTGGGGGGCACTGTCTGTGTAGGTTGCCATCCCCATGAGCCCCCGTACTTGAACATGAGACAGCTCCCCCTGGTCAATGATATCCATGGCCTGGGTGAGTTCGGCTTTATCAAATCCGAACTTCGTAGCTTCCTGGGCGATATGAACCTGCAGCAAACAGGGGATGATCCGCCCTTCCTGAGCCCCTCTTTTGTCGACCTCCCTAAGCAACCGAAGGGTGTCCACACCGTGGATCAGGGAGACAAAACCCGCGATATACTTCACTTTGTTGCGCTGTAAATGGCCAATCATATGCCATTGTATATCCTTGGGCAGCACTTCCCATTTACGTACGAGTTCCTGTACTTTATTTTCGCCGAAAATCCGCTGGCCCGCGGCATAGGCTTCTGTGATTTCGCTTTCACTTTTGGTCTTGGATACAGCCACCAGGGTGACCTCCGGAGGAAGTGTTTCGACGATCTGATTTAGTCTTTGGGTAATGCTCATAAGTCCGGGTTTTGGAAATCGTATATCGTCAGGCCACTGGGGAGTTTGGGTTCGATAAAGGTGCTTTTTGGGGGCATCTTCAGACCCGCATCCGAAATTGCCTTGAGTTCTTCAACATTCACGGGAGTCATCCCAAATCCAATGTCGTAAACTCCTTTGTCTACCATTTTTTTCATCTTCAGGGCATTCATACTCGCACACATATAGTGAATACGGGAATCGTGCCTGAGGTCCGTCACCCCGAAGAGGGGTTCTAAAACGGTCTTATAGAGAATCTGAGTATCGAGGGCGTCTAAAGGGTCTGAAAAGTTGTAGGAGTGTTTCCTGAGTTTAAGTCCATAGAACGTCCCTTTCAAGTACATGGAAAATTGATGTTTTTCAACAGGTTCAAAGGGGGTAGTGCCCTTTTCCTGAATGCGAAAAAACCGATCCAGGCCGATCAGAATTTCATCGGGATTGCGGTCTCCAATCCCGGAAAGCAACCTGCTAAACGAGCGAATCCGAAGTTGTGACTCGGGTATAAGGTAACTCATAAAACTGCCGTAGGCCCCTTCAGAAATCCCGCCTTTATTCCCTTTTTCCATTCTTCGCGCCAAAAGATCTGATGAAGCGCTTCGGTGATGACCATCGGCGATATACAATGTCGCTACGGCTTTAAATCCTTCTCGGATTTGGGTGATATGCCGCGGATTTTGGATGACCCATAACTGATGAGTCACCCGATCGGTTGTCGTAAAGAAGTATTCCGGTACTTCTGCCATTATGCTTTTGAAAAGGACATCCAGATCGGGCTGATCCGGATAGGTCAGCAGGACAGGCTCCGCATTGAACTTTACGGTTTGAAGGTAATCTGCAAAGAGCGTTTCCCTGAAGCTCAGGGTTTCCTCATGTTTTCGAATGACGTCTTTGCGATAATCGGCGGTGGTGGTTGCACAGAAAACCCCATAAGTACTATATTCCTCCCGTAAGGTACGGTACAGATAGTACGAGGGTTTCTTTTCCCGTATAAGTACGCCCTCTTCGAGGAATTCCAGATAGCGGTTGCGCACCATAGAAAAACGTTGTGCCCCCTGTACGGTTTTATGAAATTTAAACCCCGGGTCAATGATATGCAGGAATGAAAAGGGGTTATAAGCCATTACGGCTTTTCGCTCCTTTGACCCGTACTGGTCATAAGACCTCGATACTACCGAGGCCACCTTGTCCGCAGCAGGTCGGGTGGCCTGAAAAGGAATTACTTCCGCCATTGATCAACTAAATTGAGCTGCTATTTTTTCGGCCTTTCTGGATTGGGAGTAATCGTAAAAGCCTTCACCTGATTTCACTCCAAGTTTTCCGGCCATAACCATTTTAACCAAAAGAGGACACGGGGCGTATTTCGGATTTTTAAAGCCATTGTAGAGCACCTCTAGTATCGACAGGCAAACATCCAGCCCTATAAAATCGGCCAGTTGGAGCGGCCCCATCGGATGTCCCATTCCCAACTTCATCACCGTATCGATTTCCTGTACTCCGGCAACTCCGCAATACAAACTTTCAATCGACTCGTTGATCATCGGCATCAGAATGCGATTCGCGATAAACCCGGGATAATCGTTGACTTCAGTAGGGGTTTTCCCCAATATTACAGAGAGTTCCAGAATTTTTTGAGTTACGGCATCACTGGTATTGTAGCCGCGTATGACTTCTACCAATTTCATGACGGGTACCGGATTCATAAAATGCATCCCGATCACCTGCGACCCCCGGTTGGTTGCGGCTCCGATCTCAGTGATGGAAATAGAAGAAGTATTGGTCGCGAGAATGGTATCCGGGGGACAATGTGCATCCAGTTCCCGGAAGATTTTTTTCTTTAAGGAAATGTCCTCTGTAGCGGCCTCCACCACGAGTTCTGCATGGCGGACCCCTTGAATAAGATCCGTAGTGGTCTTAATTCTGGAGAGGGTCTGTTGAACGTTTTCGGTTTTCAGCACCCCCTTGGCTACCATGCGATCCAGGTTGTTTTGAATAGCGGACATCCCTCGTTTCAGACTATCTTCCGAGATGTCGATAAGTTGAACCTTAAATCCGTGTTGTGCAAAAACGTGGGCGATTCCATTTCCCATAGTCCCGGCACCAATTACAGCAATATTTTCTATCATGAATATTCGGTTAAATAAATTATTTGGTTAACCTTTCCGGGTGGCGAAAGCCTCAATGACCTTCAGAGCCACATCCAGTGCCTGCGCACCCTGTTCCAGAGGTACGGGAGGGATAGTGTTTTCTTCAATAGCCGAAGCCAAAGCCTCCAGTTCGTCAAGAATCGGATTGTTTTGGATGATTTGCGGATTCTCGAAGTAGATTTGTTTTTTAGTCCCTTCCGCATTCTGAAGCACCATGTCGAATTCCCCGGGATGCTCAGAGGCGTTTTTCATTTTGACGACCTCTACCTTTCGCTCCAAAAAGTCAACAGAAATATACGCATCGCGCTGGAAGAAGCGCGATTTTCGCATATTCTTCAGAGAAATTCTACTGGCCGTTAAATTGGCGACGCATCCATTTTTAAATGCGATTCGCGCATTGGCGATATCCGGAGAATTACTGATTACCGAAACGCCACTCGCCTGAATATCCGCCACCTCTGAATTCACAACGCTTAGTATAATGTCAATATCGTGAATCATCAGGTCCAGTACCACAGGGACGTCTGTCCCTCTGGGGTTGAATTCAGCCAGCCGGTGGGTTTCGATAAACATAGGATCCACGATCTGATGTTTAACAGCCTGAAAAGCAGGGTTAAAGCGCTCCACATGTCCGACCTGCCCTTTCAGGCCTTTGGCTTTAAGAAGTGCGATAAGTTCTTCGGCCTCTTGTTGGGTATGGGTTATGGGTTTTTCTATAAAGACATGTTTTCCGGAAGCGATCGCCTTTTTGGCACAGTCGTAATGGGATAGGGTAGGTGTTACTATATCCACTACATCCACGGCCTCAATAAGGGTATTCATATTGTCGAAATAAGGGATTCCAAATTCTTCAGAAACCGCCTTGCCCTGAATGCTGTCGGGGTCGTGGAACCCGACTAATTCATATCGTGAAGACTCCTTTAATAACCTAAGGTGAATCTTTCCCAAATGACCTGCCCCAAGAACGCCAGCTTTTAACATGTGATTTCGAGTTTTTTCAAAAATAATCATACTTTATGAGTTCCCCTCAGAAATGGACGAGTTCCCGCGTTTAAAGTGACCCGGGTTAAGCCAATGAATTTTGAATCCTCGGGAAGGAATTAAAAAAACTTTAGAATACAAAGGATTTTCTAAATTCGTAGAAAATCCCAGACTTTTTGAAGGATACACTCAAACATAGAGGAAAACGAAACCAACTGGCAGATCTGATCGCCTCTAAAGGTATTCGCAACCCCGAGGTCCTCGAGGCCATACGAACGGTGCCTCGTCATTTGTTTATGGAAAGCGGGTTTGAAGACCATGCATATCAGGACAAAGCCTTTCCAATCGCGTCGGGCCAAACCATCTCCCAACCCTATACCGTGGCGTATCAGACCGAACTCCTGGAGATTCAACCCGGGGATAAAATCCTCGAAATCGGAACCGGGAGTGGATACCAGACGGCGGTATTGCTGTATTTAAAAGCGAAGGTATATACTGTGGAGCGTCAGCTCAACCTGTTTAAAAAGACCAAATTATTTTTTGAAAAAATGGGCTATCGCCCGAAGCGATTTGTTTTTGGGGACGGCTATAAGGGCATGCCCGAGGAAGCCCCCTTTGATGGGATTCTGGTCACCGCCGGTGCCCCCCGGATTCCCAAAGCCTTACTTTCTCAGCTTAAAATTGGGGGCAGGCTGGTGATCCCGGTTGGAGAGGACCTTCAGACCATGATGCGCATCACGCGTACTTCGGAAAAGGAGTTCGAAAGGAGGGAGTGTGGTTCCTTTCGTTTTGTACCCTTGCTCGAGGATAAAAACTAAAGTATTGGACCTTTGACTTTTTCGGGATGCCCTGAAAAGGGTTTTTCGTTTTAGCACCAAACAAACTACTAGTTATTGTGTTGTTTTTTAACCCGATCCAGGGTTCTTTTTGAATCCCTGTCCTTTATTGTTTCCCTCTTGTCGTATTCTTTCTTTCCCCGGGCAAGTGCAATTTTCACTTTCGCGAGCCCGCGCTCATTGATAAAAAGGTTTAAGGGTATTATCGTAATACCGCTGGTTTTTACGGCTTTCCCAAGTTTTTTAAGTTCCTGTTTCTGAAGCAGCAATTTCCGGGCGGCTTTGGGTTGGTGGTTGTAATGGGAGCCGTGGCTGTAGAGGTCCACCTGCATATTTATCACAAAGAGTTCTCCCTTCTCGTTAAAGTCACAAAAACTTTCCGAAATGGAGGCTTTCCCCTCGCGGATGGACTTTATTTCAGTTCCGGAAAGCACCAGCCCGGCCACGAAGGTGTCCAAAAACTCATAATCAAACCGGGCCCGTTTATTTTTAATATTAATCCGTTTCTCCATCCCTACAAAAGTAGTATAAATTAGGTGCATCTCTGATTAATCCTCGCGTGCCTGTGCGAATTAAGGAGAATGTAGCACCTTTGTAGCTTTGATTAATGATATCATGCGCCGAATCCTGATACTATTTATAGCCAGCCTTGTTTTTGGGTGTGCCGGGAAGAATGAACCTCTTCCTGATGCCCAGTCAGTTGTAGACAAATCTATTGAAGCCGCCGGGGGAGACCTTTATCGGACAAGTGAGATTAGCTTCACTTTCAGGGATCGGGATTACCGCGCCTACCGCGAGTCTGGAACCCGATTGCTGATGCGGATTACCGAAACAGATACGGCCCGAATAGAAGATCTTCTCTCCGGTCCATCTTTTGAAAGACGGATTGACGGGGTCCCACAAATCCTGGCGGACAGTACGAGGATGAGTCTGGCAGAATCTGTGAACTCGGTACATTACTTCGCTTACCTTCCTCAAGGCTTAAACGATGCGGCTGTGAATAAGACGTACCTCGGCCTGGAGAAGATGGGTAATTCTGAATACCACAAAATTCAGGTGACTTTTGATCAGGAAGGCGGAGGAACGGATTTTGAAGATGTTTTTGTGTATTGGTTTAATGCCGAGACCTATTATCCGGATTACCTCGCCTACCAGTACAATACAAATGGCGGAGGGAAGCGATTCAGGGAGGCCTATAATGAAAGGAGGGTTGGAGGTATTCGGTTCGCAGATTACCGGAATTTCAAGTATACCGGACCTCTGCACATTTCTGAGTTAGATTCCTTATTTCTAAAGGACCAATTGGAATTTCTGTCGCTGATCGAATTACAGAATATCACCGTTATTCCGGGCAGTTACAATTAAAGTGCAGGCGGACAACTGAGGTCTCAGACCCCATCATTGTTACTATGAAAAGGCTTCCGTTATCGGTATCATCCATCCCGGAATACCGGTCTTCCCCAATTAACCGATTGACCATTTCCGGGGTCGTATTACTGTGTCCTACCATGAGCACATTATTACCGAGGTTTTCCGCTTTAAAGCTCTCAATTCCCAATATATCCGGATCGTAATAGGTCACTGTAATATCTTTTTTAACCGCAACAGGGGCAGCCGTCATCGTTGTTCTGGCGTAGTCCGTCGAGTAAATCGCATCCAAAGGGATGTCCTGGAAGATCTCGGCCCAGTGCATGGCTCTACCCAACCCCCGCTGATTCAGTTCAGGATCCTTGTTTTCAGGGTCTGAACGATCTTTCTCAGCATGACGAATCAGGTAATATGTCGAGACGACCGGGGTGACCTCGGCAGCAGGTTCTGTAGGGGTATCCTTACACCCCCATAACGTTAACAGGCAAATTCCTAAAAATAGGTTGGGAAAAATTTTCATAATTGGCAGGTTTCCGTACATTTGAGACGCTGTCGCCGGGGGGACATCGGTAAACAAATATAGTATAATCCTTTCATTAGATTAATCTAGTTCCTTAAGATCTATGCTGAAGAAACTCTTTATTGGACTGTTTCTCATGTCGTATTCCCTTGCTTTCGGCCAAAGTCTGGAACTGCCCCCTGATTTCAGGCAGCACAACCTTCAGGAATTCAACTCCAACTTATTCAATCCCGTTTTTTCATTGCGTCAGGATTATGAAAACCAGGTTGCTTTGTGGTCCAGGTGGCAATGGCAGGGCATCGACGCAGATCCCACTACCTTGTATTTGAGTTACTTAAGAAACCAGGAACGCTTATCTTACGGAGCCGGATTTTTTCAGCACAACACGGGAGTGTACCAACAGACCGGTGGAATGCTGAATTTTGCCTATAATATAGCTCTTGGAGCGGATTTTAATTTAGCGCTGGGGGTCAATATTTTTGGATATCAACAGCAATTAATGGACGACCGCCTGATTCCGGGCGAACCTGTTTTCCCTATTGGGGATGAGGTTAATGATTTTGTTTTCCAGGTAATGCCCGGGCTTGAATTCCAAATAAGGGATTTTGCTGTAGGAGTGGTCTCTGAAAACATGTTGGATTATAATTTTACGGACAACGGTTCGGTAACGGAATCCGATGAGAAGATCTTTACGGTTATGGCTCGCTATTCTTTTCCAGTCCTGGAAAATGCATCCGGAACTCAGACGACCCTCCAGCCACTGGCATACTACCGTCGAGTTCCCGGGTATGACAATCAGATGGGTCTGACAGCGCTTTGGTCGGCTCCTTCTTATTGGGCTCAGGCCGGATACAATAGTTTTTATGGGGTCTCTGTCGGGGCCGGGGTGAGACTCTTTGAAATGGTTTCTATCGGTGGGCTTATGGAATTTGGCTCCAATGACAATAACGTTGGGGGGGATACCAGTTATGAAGTAGTCATGGCGTTCTCCTTCGGTCCGCGTAAATCTGAAGAGATCGCGGAGGAAGTGGAAGAAAAACTACCTGAAGAAGAGCCGGGTGCCGCTGAACTGGCCGCAGAGGTGGAGGCCCAGGAACAGGCTATTGCCGAAGCATCCCGCAAAAGAGATTCCCTCGATGCGGTAAACAGGGCACAGGAGCTGGCGCTTGAACGTACCCGTGATTCTATTTCTAAGGCAGAGGAAGCTGCCCTGGCATTAGAACGAAAAGTAGTGCCGCAGGAAGGCGAAAAGTATCAGGAGGTCAGTGAAGAGGGTCTGGAACCCGGCTTTTACCTGATCACCAATGTTTTCGGAACGAAAAAGTACTACGAGGCCTTTATGAAGCAACTCGGGGACAGGGGTCTTAATCCAAAGTCATTCTACCGCAGTGCAAATAAATTCAATTATGTCTATCTGGAGCGCTACAATAGCATTCAGGAGGCGCGCAAGGCCCGTGACAGTAAGTTCTCAGGGCGTTACCAGGGTGATTTATGGATCTTCCGGGTGGTTAAATAAACTCCCGAATTGTTTTAATTTTTGATTTCTCTCTCAATAAGAACATCCAGATACGCCATCGTGTTGTATAAGTACTTGCGATCGCTCATAATGGTCGTCATGGCAATTGCCCCCATGATCATGGTGTAGAGTTGTTTGGCAAACTGCAGGGGCGGAACGGGTAGCTTCATTTCACCTTTATTCACACCTTCCTCGAGAACCAGGGCAATTTTACCCTCAATGATTCTGGCCGTTTCCCGGGTTGCTGCTCCCAGAACGCGGTGGTTGTTTTGTGCGTCCACACCTACATTAAGTACCGGGCAACCCCCAATACTACTGGTGAACAAGTCGTATTGCTTATAGAAACTGGTCAGGCGGTTTAATTTTTCCATGGCGGTACCCTCCGCTTCCAGAACCTCGTCCAGGGCATTTAAAAGTTTTGTGCTATTGTACTGGTATGCCGAAAGTGCCAGGGCATCTTTGTTTTCAAAATTGCCGTAAAGGGCGCCTTTGGTAAGACCAGTAGCCTCGGTCAGATCACTCATACTGGTGCCGACATATCCCTGTCGGCTAAAGATGGGCGCTACGGTTTCTATGATAAAGGCGGTGGTTCTCTCGGCTTTTGTGCTCATCTGGGTTCTTTTTATCAGCAGTTAAAAATAGGATACTGCACGGTATAATGCAACTTTAAAAAGAAACCCCCTGAGCCAACCGGGCTCAGGGGGTTTCAACATTAGGCTAAAAACCGTTTAACTCACCAGCTCGTCCTGGTTGCGGAAAACAAGCTCATCTTCAAAACTGTCGATTAAAACGATACTCTCCGGATGAATACTTCCTTTGAGGATTTCCCGTGACAGGTTATTGAGTACTTCTCTCTGAATGATCCTTTTGATAGGCCGAGCTCCATATTGGGGATCAAAGCCTTTTTCAGCGAGATACGCAATGGCCTGCTCAGTGGCATCGATGGTAATGTGTTGTGCGCCCAACATCTTTTTGAGGTGCTCGAGTTGCAGGCGTACCACCTTTTTAATGTCCTCTCTGTCCAGCGGCGTAAACATAATGATATCGTCTATCCGGTTCAGGAATTCGGGACGGATGGTTTTTCGCAGTAACTCCAGAACGCCTTTACGTGCCTGTTCCGAAGCGGTTTCCAAATCGGGGTATTCCTCGAATTTCTCCTGAATGATGTGGCTACCCATATTACTGGTCATGATAATAATGGTGTTCTTAAAATCCGCGACTCTTCCCTTATTATCGGTAAGCCTTCCTTCATCGAGGACCTGCAAGAGCGTATTGAAGGTATCCGGATGGGCCTTCTCAATCTCGTCCAACAATACTACAGAGTAAGGTTTACGCCTGACGGCCTCGGTGAGCTGGCCTCCTTCGTCGTATCCCACATATCCGGGAGGAGCACCGACAAGCCGGCTGACCGAATGCCGCTCCTGATATTCACTCATATCAATTCGGGTGACAGCGTTTTCATCGTCGAACAAATAGGCCGCCAGTGTTTTGGCCAGCTCAGTTTTTCCGACTCCGGTAGTCCCCAGAAAAAGGAATGATCCTATGGGTTTTTTCGGGTCGTGTAAACCGGCCCGGCTGCGGCGGATCGCATCGGAGACGGCCTCTATGGCTTCATCCTGTCCGATCACCCGCTTATGAAGCACATCCTCGAGCTTCAATAGTTTTTCCCTTTCGCTTTGCAACATTTTGGTTACGGGAATCCCGGTCCATTTCGCGACGACTTCAGCGATATCATCTGCAGTCACCTCTTCCTTAATCAATGTGCCGGAGGCTTGCTGCTTTGCCAGTTCTTCCTGAAGGGATTCCAGTCTTGACTGCGCATCTTTGATCTTGCCATACCTCAGTTCAGCGACTTTTCCATAGTCTCCGTTGCGCTCAGCCCGCTCAGCTTCCTGTTTGTAATCTTCGATATCCTGTTTGATTTTCTGTATAGCGTCTACAACCCCTTTCTCCTGCTCCCATTGGGCGAAGATAGAACCTCGTTCCTCTTTAAGATTCGCCAGGTCCACATTCAGGGCTTTTAATTTTGAAGAATCATTTTCCCGTTTGATAGCTTCAATCTCAATTTCCAATTGCATAATTCTGCGATCCAGAACGTCCAGCTCTTCAGGTTTGGAATTGATTTCCATCCGAAGTTTAGAGGCTGCTTCATCCATCAGGTCGATGGCCTTGTCCGGCAGAAAACGGTTGGTAATGTACCGTTGGGAAAGCTCGACCGCTGCAATTACGGCCTCATCTTTGATCCGTACTTTATGATGCGCTTCGTACTTTTCCTTTAAGCCCCTTAAAATGGAAACCGCACTTTCGGTATCGGGTTCATCCACGGTGATTTTTTGAAATCGCCTTTCAAGGGCCTTGTCCTTTTCGAAATACTTCTGGTATTCGTCCAGGGTAGTCGCGCCAATAGCTCTCAATTCCCCTCTCGCGAGGGCGGGTTTGAGAATATTGGCTGCATCCATGGCGCCCTGACCTCCTCCGGCACCGACCAGAGTATGAATTTCATCGATGAATAGCACAATCTGCCCGTCGGAACTCGTGACTTCCTTTATGACGGACTTCAGGCGCTCTTCGAATTCTCCTTTATACTTGGCTCCGGCAATCAGGGCTCCCATATCGAGGGAATAGATGACTTTATCCTTTAAATTCTCAGGGACGTCCCCCTGAATGATACGGTGGGCCAGGCCTTCGGCTATAGCTGTTTTGCCCGTCCCGGGTTCCCCGACCAGCATGGGGTTATTTTTGGTCCTTCTGGAGAGAATCTGGAGTATCCGGCGAATCTCCTCATCCCGCCCAATGACCGGATCCAGTTTGCCGCTATCTGCCAGGTCATTCAGATTCCGGGCGTATTTATCGAGGGAATTATAAGTGTCCTCAGCGCTCTGAGAGGTTACTTTCCCGCCTTTTCTCAGGGCTTCAATACTCGCCTTAAGACCTTTTTCTGTAATCCCCTGATCTTTCAGAATACGGGAAATTTTACTGTTGGATTTAAACAATGCCAGTACCAAATGCTCGATGGAAACGAATTCATCGCCCATCGCTTTTGCCACGATCGAGGCCTCATTCAGGGTTTTGCCAGCTTCATTTGAGAACATCAGGTTTCCACCCGAGACCTTTGGAAAACTCTGGAGTTCCTTTTCAAGGATTTGCAGGACCAAACCTTCATTCGCATTAATTTTCTTCAAAAGGAAGGGCAGTACGTTTTCATCGACAAGGGATATGGCTTTGTAAATGTGCTCATTTTCAACCTGTTGATGGCCAAGTTCCTGAGCCAGCTGTTGTGCCTGCTGAATGGCCTCCTGTGATTTTATGGTAAAATTATTTATGTTCATAATTTGTATCTTTAATTTGCAAAATGTGATGTGCTTACGATACTTCAAGAATCCTACCACTCCACATCAGGCGACAAAATGACAGAAAATATTCCTATTAAGCCGACATATAGGCAGCTAGTCTAATGTTTTATGAAGTTATTTAAATCTTTATTCGGATTACCTGACGAATCCATTGAGGAAGACAATCAGGGCATTGCCTGGATTCATATCCAATCTGTGGCGGATTTGGACCAATTGGAATCCAGCCGCGCCTTAAGGCCACAAATCCTTTTCAAACATTCCACTTCCTGTGGCTTGAGCGGTATGATGCTCAGACGGTTTGAAAAGCGTTGGGAGTCTGTGGGTCATCTGGCGGATTTCTATTACCTCGATCTGATTGCGCATCGGGGGGTTTCTAATGAAGTGGCTCAACGGTACGGGGTACGGCACCAATCGCCTCAACTTTTTATTCTCGGTCAGGAAGGAGTTCTCAGGCATGTTTCACACGGGGATATCAGTGCGGTCAGTCCGGAAGATGTAATAAAAAACCCGGCCTGAGCCGGGTTTGAATGTATTCCTTGAGTTCTGTGCTCAATGATTAGAAGCGTTGCCTTTGAAGGATGCCTTTTAAACGGGATTTTAAATCCTCGCCAGCGCTGTAGACCATTTCCTCATCTGTTGGAAAGGGCACTGCTGCAAGGCCCAACCGGGCTACCAGATCATTGTCCAGGGCCCGTCGGTCCCCGTCGTAATTGGCATAAATATGCTGAAACACAAATTCGCTGCTCAGCGGATATGAATTCAGGGATTGTTGTGTGCGAAGGTCTACGAAATTGACATTACCCACCACCTGTGCCATTTTTTGCTGGGTGAACTCGTAGTAATTGCATCGAACGGTCCTCAGTCGGTCAATTTCTATCCTTTTTCCAAGACTATCCCTCACGACATTCCCTTCCTCGTCGAGTAAATCCTGTGTTCCGTCTTTTATCTGGCGCTCCTTGATGACCTGCCTTTCTGAAATTTGTTCTGGAGTTATCACGATATCCCGGAAAGCCACCTGCATTTCATAATCATACTGGATTTCGTCCAGAGGATTGGTATGATAGGCAGTCCATAAATTGTCCATTCCGTACGTATTGAAATTCAACAGGTCTGCTTCCAGTCGTTCGGGAATGATTTGTTGTGTATCGTTGATCATCCGGACTTTTACATAGTCCAGTCCATTTTGATAGGCCCATTCCATCTGTTTGCGGGTATCGGCATAGCCCGGGTTGATCTCATTGAGGTATTGAAAATCCTCATACGCTTTTCGGAATTCCCATTTTTGGGTGGCATCACTGAGGATTTGTGAGGCATTCTCATACAAGTAGGACGACAGGGACTCCTGTACCGCGAGTAGTTCCGAATCGTAATTTGGAAAGCGAAACGATGCTTCCCGGCCTTCATCGTAAATCGGTAGAGGTAAGAGTGGACGTATCCGATTCTGAACATTCCGCATCTCACTATACCGTTTGTAAATCTCTTCCAAATGGGCCGGATTCCCGTCCTTCTTCAAAAAACTGATTTCCCGCTCCTCCAATTCGAGGTACTTCGCATAGGCCTCTTCAAGAAGTACAACATAAGTTTGTTTGTTCTTTCGCGTTTTGTTCTCGGCCAATTCCATGACCGAAGTATTAATAGCTTGCAGATAATTCCCCGTGTTGAGTGCTTCCTGTGTTTTTTTGACACCTCCGCAGGAAGCGACAAATGCCAGTAGCAAGAATATAGTAATGGATCGTTTCATCTTTTTTCGCTTTGAGTTTAAAGGCATAATCCAAGAGGCATGCCAAAACCTTCCCAGACTAGAACGAAAATCGATGAGAGTTAGTATATGCGGGTTGTGTGGTACTGAATACTATGTTTGAAGTGTTTTTGGAAGCACAGAGGGAAGTAGTTGGGACCGCACTTCTCCAAAACCAATGCGCAATCCCCCTTTTTTGCAATGTCCTTTAAGCACCACGGTATCCAGGTCATCGATAAAGGTGCGGGTCTGCCCACCTTTTAAGGCAACAGGCTTGCTGCCCATCCAGGCCAGTTCCAGCATGGAGCCAAAAGAATCGTCTGTAGGTCCGGATATCGTCCCGCTGCCCATCAGATCGCCACTATTTATTTTGCAGCCATTCACCGTATGATGTGCAAGTTGTTGTGCCATAGTCCAGTACATATAGCGGAAATTGGATCGGCAAATGGTGTTTGACTCCCCGGAATCCGGAATCAGATCTACCTCCAGACGGATGTCAAAACTACCCGGACCTTTTTGTCTGAGATAGGGGAAAGGGGCTGGGTCTTGAACCGGGCTGGCCACACGGAAGGGTTCGAGCGCATCCAGAGTTACGATCCACGGAGAAATTGAGGAGGCAAAACTCTTACCTAAGAAGGGCCCCAAAGGCACGTACTCCCATTTCTGAATATCCCTCGCGCTCCAATCGTTAAATAAAACCAGGCCAAAAATATACTCCTCAGCATCGTCAACCGGTATGGGTTCCCCCAACTTATTGGCATCTGTGGTAATAAATGCCATTTCCAGTTCAAAATCCACACGTTGGGAAGGCCCAAAAACCGGAGTTTTGGATCCTTTAGGCAGGGTCTGCCCATAGGGTCGGCGAATTGGGGTTCCACTGGGTATGATTGTAGAGCTTCTTCCGTGATAACCTACAGGAATATGAAGCCAATTGGGCAGCAGGGCATTTTCGGGATCTCGAAACATCTTACCGACATTTGTGGCGTGTTCCTTACTGGAATAGAAATCCGTATAATCGCCGATCTGAACAGGCAATTGCATTTCAATTTCATCCAGGGCAAACAGGATGATCTTTTTATGGGCCTCGTTCTGCTGTAAGTCTTTATTTTGAATATCGAAGATTTCGGCGATTCGATTTCGCACCGCCCTCCATGTTTTTTTTCCGTCTGAAATAAAATCATTTAAAGAATCCTGGAGGAATATATCGTCTGTCAGGGGGATGTCCTGCAAATAGCCCAATTGATGAAGGGCTCCCAAATCTATGGCTGTGTCGCCAATACGCGTGCCGATAGTGATTACGTCCTCACGGGTAAGAAAAACCCCAAAAGGAATATTCTGAATTGGAAAATCTGAGTCTTCCCGGACCGGAAGCCAGGAAACACGATTAGGATCATTGGCTTTTATAGGCATGGATAAATGTTAATTGGCGTTTGATAAAATCCTTTTCAAAGATATTATTTTATCTGGTTTAACCCGACTCAATTTGTACTTTTACCCGGTCTGAAAAAAAGGCATCCTATGGAAAGAGACCTGGCTATTTTTGAACTGATCCAAGCAGAAGAAAGGCGTCAAATCAATGGAATTGAACTTATTGCCTCAGAGAACTTTGCGAGTCCGCAAGTCATGGAGGCTGCCGGTTCTGTTTTGACAAACAAGTACGCCGAAGGCTATCCGGGCAAGCGCTATTACGGCGGTTGTGAAATCGTAGACCAGGTAGAGCTGATCGCTATAGATCGGGCGAAGGAGCTCTTTGGGGCTGTCTACGCCAACGTTCAGCCGCATTCAGGTTCCCAGGCCAACGCAGCGGTATACCAGGCCATCCTGAAGCCCGGGGATACCATACTCGGTTTTGATCTTTCCCATGGCGGGCACCTGACCCACGGTTCCCCTGTCAATTTCTCGGGAAAACTCTACCGCCCTGTTTTTTATGGCGTGGATCAGCAGACAGGACTCCTGAATTATGAGCGGATCGCGGAAATTGCCAGGGCGGAAAAACCCCAGTTAATCATCGCGGGGGCCTCGGCCTATTCCAGAGATATGGATTTTAAAAGATTCCGGGAAATTGCCGATGAGGTAGGGGCCTTCCTTTTGGCTGATATCGCCCATCCTGCAGGCCTCATTGCCAAGGGAATCCTCAGCGATCCTGTACCTCATTGCCACTTCGTGACCACAACAACTCATAAAACACTCCGCGGACCCCGGGGAGGTCTTATTCTTATGGGGTCGGATTTTGAAAACCCCTTTGATCTTAGGCTTAAGTCCGGAGCGTTGAAGAGCATGTCATCTTTAATAGATCTGGCGGTGTTTCCGGGCAACCAGGGAGGCCCGCTGGAGCATGTTATAGCCGCAAAAGCAATTGCCTTTGGTCAGGCCATAAGCGATGACTTTCTACATTATATGATTCAGGTTCAGAAGAATGCCGCAGCCATGGCTAAAGCTTTTACAGACAGGGATTATGATATCATATCCGGAGGTACAGATAACCATATGATGCTCATTGACCTGCGCAATAAAAATATTACTGGAAAAGCGGCGGAAAAGGCTCTTGTCCTGGCCGATATTACAGCAAATAAGAATATGGTGCCTTTTGATGATAAATCTCCGTTTGTAACCTCCGGAATTCGCTTCGGAACAGCCGCCATTACAACCCGGGGGTTGCAGGAGGGGCATATGGCGCAGATTGTCGACTGGATTGACCAGGTACTTTCAGATCCTGACTCCGAAGCTGTAGCCGCCCGGGTTAAACAGGAAATCAATAAATTTATGGGCCACAGGCCGCTATTTGCGGGATAATTTCTACTTTCAGTCCATAGCGCGAATCATGTCTTCCGGCACGCGGGAAGGCTTCCCACTTTCGGCGTCCAGTAGCACCCAGTTGGTTGTGCAGGTGACTACGGGTGTTTCGGAGCCTTCCAGAAGTATCCGTACATGTCTCTCAGACTGTGCACCCCTGGCGGCTTTAACATGAGTCACCACAGTGAGCAGATCTCCCAGCACGGCGGGGCGATGATACGTAATATGGTGGCTGCGAACTACCCAAACATAGTGGGCATCCCATTCGGGTCTGGTTAACTTCTGCCAGTGCTCCTTAGAAATTTGTTGTACCCATTCCAGGTACTGTACGTTATTCACATGATTCAGGTCATCCAGATGCTCGGGACGTACGGCGATATTGATGGAATAGGTTTTCATCCCTGTCTTTTGAATATGCGTACCTCAAAAAGGGTATCCCAATTTTTTCCGGTAACGAAAAATGATTTACGACCCGGATGATAGGCCACTCCGTTGAAAACATCCAGGTCCGGATGCTGTCCGACCTTTTCTTTAAGACCTCCAAAATTCACCACACCCTCAATGGCACCAGAAGTCGCATCGATAATCATCATACTCTCTTTCTGCCAGACATTGGCGTAGAGCTTGCCGTCTACGTACTCTAATTCGTTGGCCTTATTGAAAACGGATTTATCTGTGACTGTTTCGACGAATCCGGTCTCCTGCAGCGTCCCCGGATCCAAAGTCCAGATGCGTTGGGTGCCGTCGCTTTTAAAAATCTGAACGCCATCATTGGCCAGACCCCAACCTTCCTCGCTTTCTCCATATTCGAAACTACCGAGTTTACGTAAGGTTTGGGCGTCGAACATAAATCCTGTACCGGACTGCCAGGTGAGCATGTAAACTGTGTCATTGAGAACGGTAAGCCCTTCTCCGAAAAATTGCTTATCCAAAGCGACGTCGGTTAAAACTTCACCTGTTAGAAAATCTACCTTTCGAAGGGTAGATGCCCCTCTGCGTCCAGTACTTTCGTACAGGGTATCCTTAAAGAATTCCAGTCCCTGGGTAAACGCCTTAGGATCATGGGGATACGAATTAAGGATTTCATAGGTGTAGAGCGCCGGCGTTTCTTTAGCCAATACGAGGATTTCCGCCTCTATAATGGCCTTCTGACCCTCTGAAAACACATGAGCCTGAAGGTGCTTTGTTCCAAGGATTGGAGTGGCCATGGTGAGTTTCCCATCTGTCAGGGTCACCGGGTGGCCTTCTAAAAAATACACTACGGAGTCTACAGGGAGACCTTCCCGATTCTTCAGTTGAACACCTACCGATTGATACTGTTGGATCTTTTTCGCACCTTTTTCCAGTTCAAGTGAAAAATTCCGGGATAAATCGGTTTCTCCGCAGGACAGTACCAGACCTATGGCTGCTAAGGCTGCACTAAATTTAAATTTATACATACCGCAAAATTACGCATGTCGGGGGATTGTCACAAACCTAAAAAGAATGTATATTTGCATTCGGCAAGTCCTACACGACCAGCTCCTGCAGAATCCCCCAGGGTGGGAACGCAGCAAGGGTATGTAGTCGTAGCGGTGCGATGTAGGTAGCTTGCCGTTTTTTTGTGCCCTGACTTCAGATTTATAACACTTCAAGCCCAGCGAAATCATGGGCTTTTTTATTACTTTGCAACCATGAAAGCACCTTCAGAAGTTGTACTTATTACAGGAGGCTCTTCAGGGATAGGAAGATGTATTGGGCAGCATTTGAAATCAGTGGGTTACATTGTTTATGGTACTGCCCGCAACCCGGGTAAATACAAAGAATTCAATGATTTTCCACTGCTGAAATTGGATGTTCAGAATACGGATTCGGTGCGCAAGGCGATCGCTGAGCTCCTGCAGAGAGAAGGTAAGATCGACATCCTGATCAACAATGCCGGAGTGGGGGTAACAGGACCGATGGAGGAAACCCCGCATAATGAATCCCTTCATGCTTTTGAGACAAACCTACACGGTCCCTTGCGCATTATCAGGGAAGTACTGCCGCATATGCGAAAGCAGAAGAAAGGCTTTATTTTGAATATTACATCCATTGCCGGTTATATGGGTCTTCCCTTCCGAGGCATTTACTCTGCGACCAAAGGGGCGCTGGAATTGGTTACCGAGGCCTATCGGATGGAGCTCAAGCAGTTTGGGGTACGTATGTGTAGCCTGGCCCCAGGGGATTATGCCACGAACATCATCTCCGGACGCTACCACTCTCCAATCCGTGAGGATTCACCCTATCGCGAAACTTATAGTCAGAGTCTTGAATTGATAGATCGTCATGTCGGTGAGGCCAAACCACCTGATGCTGTGGCGCGAAAAGTATTACAGATCCTCAAAAAATCGAATCCGGGGGTACATTATACGGTAGGTAGTCCGTTGCAGCGGTTTTCCCTTACCCTTAAGCGTTTACTCCCCGACAAAATATATGAGCGTCTGTTGTTAAACCACTATAAGTTGTAATTTTGCGACTGGATTTACATCAGAATTACCCACCTAAAACCTGAAAATCATGAAATTTTTTATCGATACAGCTAATTTAGACCAGATACGGGAGGCCGAAGAACTCGGGGTGCTCGATGGAGTGACCACCAACCCTTCTTTAATGGCTAAAGAGGGAATTACGGGAAAGAATAACATCCTGAAGCACTATGTCGATATCTGTACCATTACCCCCGGAGATGTCTCCGCGGAGGTCATTGGAACCACTTTTGATCAAATGATCAGGGAAGGGGAGGAGCTTGCAGAGTTACACGACCAAATCGTGGTTAAGGTACCCATGATTCGGGATGGTGTCAAAGCACTGCGTTATTTTTCTCAAAAGGGAATCCGAACAAACTGCACTTTGGTCTTTTCTCCGGGGCAGGCGCTTCTCGCTGCAAAAGCGGGGGCAACCTACGTATCGCCATTTATCGGTCGTCTGGACGATATATCGTCAGATGGGTTAAGCCTGATCGCGGAGATGCGTGAGATTTATGATAATTACGCCTTTGAGACCCAAATACTGGCGGCCTCCGTCAGACACGCGATGCATATTATTGAGTGTGCAAAATTGGGAGCAGATGTCATGACAGGGCCCTTGTCCTCAATCGAAAGCCTGCTTAATCATCCTTTGACCGATATTGGATTAGAGAAGTTTCTAGCGGATTATAGAAAAGGTAACGCCTGATACTTCCATCCCGGGTATTGAAGGGGCGGCTCCTAAAACCAGCGTGTTAAAGGGTCATTTTTTAGGGAATCCCCTATTGATGCAGGGCACTTTTGTCAATGCGTTTAGAACGAGGTATTAAGATTCGCAAAGCCATCTACAATCTTACCGTCTTTGGCCACTATACTCTTATAGGGGTGGTAAACTACCAGGGTGTGGGCAAAGTTTTCAAAGTCCTCCGCCCAATACTGGTTCTCAGGATCCAGGGAATAGCTGGCCAGCATGGACTTCCAACGGGCTTTTTCTGTGCGCAGGCATATTCCCACAAATCGATAATCCCGGTATTCTTCATTCAGCGAACGTACTCTTCGGGTGATGTTGGCCAGGTGATGCTGTTGAGGTCCTGACCAGAAATAAAACACAACCGGACCTGTTCCGGCAAGTTCCTTTAAACTTTGAAGATTGCCATCGGAATTCTCAACCATCAGGTCAGGAAGCTGCTGGTCCGGACTCAGGTTTCTAATAGCCTCGCTCAAAGCTTCAATCTCGTGGAAATGCCGGTTGTTTTCAGAGCGACTGAGAAAGTCTGTCATAAAAACTTCCAGATTTTCTTCAGAGTCGTACTTTAATAAATAATCGAAGGCAACGGTTCGGAAGAGATTGTCTCTGAGTTCGTCTCCGGTTACCAGGCTGTCGATCAGTTTGAGTTGATGCTGGTTAAAATGAAGTTGGTCCCTAACCTCCTCTTTGTCAATCACACACGCCTTCTTACAACTCGTGTATGCCAGATTCCCAATGTGGAAGACCATAAAATCATGATAAGGCTTCAGAAAAGTAAGACTTAAATCATCATAAGAAACCTCACTTCTGTAGGCATAAAAGTCTTTCGGCAACTCATGTACCCCATCGGCATCTGCGATCATTTTCCGGTGCCAAAAAGGGTATTTTTCCCTGTAATAGTAATTCTTATAAAGGATACTGGCCTGGGCCGTGTGGTAAGCCCCTTCCGTAATAGGAAATTCACTGTTGAGCTCTTCGAGTTGACTGATATTTCTGACTTTAAGCGAATCGAGCTTAGCGCTGAAGGCTTCTGGTTCCATGGGAACCAGTGCTTCGCGTATCAGGTTTTCTTCACCCTCAGATTCCAGGAAAAAATCGATCAGGAAATTATTGACTACTTCACCCGAACCTGAAAACACCAGAGATTCATCGAAGGCCACGGTATTGAGGCGAATCTGCATACTGTCTCCCTGTTCAATATATATATACTGAAACTCGGGTCGGTGGAAAAAGTTGTAAAGGCCACTCTCCAGGGAATCAATACGGAGCTCAAAGCGGTTTTGTTCATCGAGGCGGGCAGAATCGATGGGTTGTTCCCCTTTATATAGAATAACGAAGGGGTCCGTAGGGTTTACAATTTCCCCGGAAATGGAAACGGGTTTATTTTTTTGCTGTGGTTCCTGACAGCTCCAAACCCCGAGTAGCGTAAGCAAGAGTAAAAGTCTTGTCATATAATCTTACCGCATAATATCGATAACAAAGCTAAAGAAAGCCCGATAGGCCTCTTGTTAATAGGGCGTTAAATGTATCATAACGCCCCTGGTGGGGGCTTTTTTTAAGAGATGGATTAGAGGACTTGCCCGCTTTATTTTGTGTATTTTTGCCCAAATTTTAAAGAACACAGTATGCTCTCGGTTTCAAATCTATCCGTTCAATTCGGTAAAAGAATCCTTTTTGATGAGGTCAATGTTACTTTTACACCAGGCAATTGTTATGGAGTTATCGGTGCCAATGGCGCTGGTAAATCAACCTTTTTGAAGATTCTGTCCGGAGCGGTAGATCCTACTTCCGGGCATGTAATCCTCGAACCGGGAAAGCGCATGTCGGTGCTGGAACAGAATCACAATGCCTATGACGAAAATCCTGTTCTGGAAACTGTGATGATGGGCAACAAACCTTTGTTCGCCATTAAGACGGAAATGGATGCCCTGTATGCGGATTATAATGATTCGAATGCCGACCGGATTGGAGAGTTACAGGTTGCCTTTGAAGAAATGAATGGGTGGAATGCCGAGAGTGATGCTGCGGCTTTGCTCTCAAATCTTGGGATTTCTGAAGATTTGCACTTCAAACCCATGTCCGATTTGGATTCCAAATTAAAGGTTCGTGTATTGCTGGCTCAGGCCCTTTTCGGCACCCCGGATGTGCTGGTCATGGATGAGCCTACGAATGATCTCGATTATGAAACTATTAGCTGGCTCGAGAATTTCCTCGCGGATTATGATAACCTTGTCATTGTAGTTTCCCACGACCGGCATTTTCTGGATGCCGTGTGTACTCACGTGGCGGATATAGACTTTGGCAAAATCAACATGCACAGTGGAAATTACACCTTCTGGTATGAAAGCAGCCAACTCGCGGCCCGACAGCGTGCCCAGCAAAATCGCAAGGCTGAGGAAAAAGCCAAAGAGCTGCAGGAATTTATACTGCGCTTCAGTGCCAACGTAGCGAAAAGCAAACAGGCCACCTCCCGTAAAAAAATGTTGGCTAAACTGCGCATAGAAGATATCAAACCTTCGAGTCGACGATATCCGGCCATAATATTTGACAGAGAGCGGGAAGCCGGAGATCAGATTCTCAATGTACAGGGCTTAGAGGCTCGCAGTGAAGAGGGAGACTGGTTGTTTAGAAAAGGAGAATTGAACCTGAACCGGGGGGATAAAGTGGCACTTATTTCCAGGGATTCCCGGGCGACCACTGCTTTTTACGAAATACTTTCAGGGAACAGGCAACCGGAAGGGGGCACATTTTCCTGGGGTGTAACCACGTCGGTATCGTATCTTCCTTCTGACAACAGTCATTTCTTCGAAAATGACAACAATTTGGTAGACTGGTTAAGGCAATGGGCAAAAACACAAGAAGAGAAAGAAGAAGTCCATCTTCGCGGGTTTCTGGGAAAAATGCTCTTTAGCGGTGAAGAGGCGCTTAAAAAGTGTTCGGTACTTTCCGGAGGCGAAAAAGTGCGATGTATGCTGAGCCGGATGATGTTGCAGCGCGCCAACGTCCTGATGCTGGATGAGCCCACAAACCACCTGGATCTCGAGAGTATCACTGCTTTTAATAACTCACTGAATCAGTTCAAGGGAACCGTTATATTCACTACACACGACCATCAGTTTGCTCAGACGGTTGCCAATAGGATCGTGGAACTCACCCCGACCCATACGCTAGACCGCTATTTATCCTTTGATGACTACATGACAGATGCTGCGCTGAAGCAACAACGCGAAAAACTGTACCAGGTGCCGGTGTGACGGACCCTCCTCAAATCAGATCCATAAATGCGATCTGTTTTCAGGCATTGAAATACTTGCTGTTCCAGATGGCGGGATTGAAGTTTTTACCCATGGCAAATCCGTAGTAAATGACAACGGCTGCCAAGGATTTGAATACAAAGAAAAAGATTATCCAGAATTCCATATTACTGCCACCTTTTGAGAAAAGACCGTCCGGGACTAGAGCAGTCAGCAGATAACTGGAAAGAACAATCAGGAGCATCAGATTGACGATGTTCTTAAAGGGCCAGACAAGGATTTTTCGCAGCGGATGCAAATCATCTCCCCATTTGTGAACCAGATAAAAATATTGATTTCCCATGGGGACAAAAAGCAGGGGGTCATCTTTATCTGCTAATTTAAAAAGGCGGGAAGGAGCAACGATTTTCAACCCCTGGAGCTGTGTATGATGTTCCTCCTCAATTTTAGAGATTTCCTCCTGCGCTTCTTCCGGAAGTTCGGGTTTAAAATACTTCAAGTCCAGAAACCGGAGTCTGTAATCAATACAGATTTTTCGGATATGGTCCAGATGATAGATCCGGGAGGTGTCCAGACTGTCAAAATCAAACTGATTCGGTACACGGGGTGAATCCGGGGAGGCCAGGTCCCCAGATGGGGGAGCGAATTCGATGTCAACCCCTTTTAGCAAGCATTCAAGCGCAGCTGTATCAGGCAATGCACCCCTTTCGGCGCGTAGCTTCGCCTCGATATTGGTTTTTTCTAGCATTCTTTTTCTTTTAGCAATATTTCAAAGTTACAGAATGAATCGGAACATATCAACTACGGGGATTCATGGATAAATATTAAAATAATGTTAAAATTAAAAAGTATGGCGCCTTTAGTGCCCCGAGAACTGTGATAAGTGTTATTTTGTCGATGAAAGTGAACCGTTCATCGATTCACTCCCCAAATTCAGAACCTAGAAACCGAACCATGCGATTTTCACTCAACCTCCTGCGCAGCGGGGTTTTTTTACTGGCTTTTTGTCTTCAGGCCCAGCAGCCTCCGAGTACATCCCTTTCCGGACAGGGCTATCAGAAGTTTTCTGAAGCTCTGAAGCGATCCGAACTTCATGAATCTTTGAAAAATGGCGGGGACTTCACTGTATTTGCGCCCTCAGATGAAGCTTTTCAAAAACTGGATGAGCGTCTTCACCTGTTGCATCCGAATAACATCAGCAAACTAAAAACGCTTATTTCATATCATATTATAGCCGGAGAGTTCACGGCTTCCCGAATCCTTCAAGCCCTGTGCACGGGGGAGGGCGTGTTTGTGTTTACTACAATTCAGGGCGAAGAACTCATCGCAACCATGGAGGGTGTAGATATAGTCCTGATGGATTGCCGTGGCAATAAATCGCGGATTGTGATGGCAGATGCTACTTCGGAGAATCTGGTGCTGCATGAAATTGACAGGGTTATTCTCCCGGGATCACCGATACCCTGAAATTACCGCAATTCGGCTCCCAATTCCTGTTCGAAATTCTTTTGCAACCTATTCATAGCGGCGTCAATCTGTTTGTCTGTAAGCGTTTTTTCAGGATTGAGGAGTGTAAAACTCACCGCATAAGACTTTTTACCCTCCGGCAATTTATCACCTTTATACACATCAAATAATTGTATTTCTTTAAGCAGGGATCGTTCCGCTTTAAAGGAGAGATCGTACAATTGCCGATAGCTCACCTGCTCATCCAACAAAAGTGCAAAGTCTCTCTTAACCTCTGGGAATTTTGAGATTTCCTGGTATTGGAAGTTCGCTTTTGAAGCCCGATCTAAAAGGGCGTCCCAATTCAAATCCGCATATAATACAGGTTGTGATATATCAAATGCCTTCAACATAGCCGGGTGGACCACACCAAAAGTGGCCACTGAAACTCCATTATCGCTGAGTTCTAAACCTTCCGAGAATCTGGAGTCTGCGACAGGTGTTTCCCTGCAATTCTCAAACCCTACTCGATCCAGCAATTGCCGGATTACTCCCTTTAAATAGAAAAAGCCCATAGTCTCACCGGGTCGGGTCCAGTGATCCCGGTTCGTTTCTCCGGTAAGCAAAAGCGAAATTCTGGTGTCCTCAACAAAACTCTTTTTTTCCCGTCTGTAGGTTTTTCCAAATTCGAAAAATTTAAGATCCGGTTGTTTGCGGTTCAGATTGTGCGCAATAGCTTCGAGCCCTCCGAAAAGCATATCCGTTCTTAAGGCCGACAATTCCCGGCTCAGAGGATTCATAAGGGCTACCCCTGTCTTTGATTTCACAGCCACAAGCTCCTCATAGGCAGGATTGGTCAGACTATTAGTAAGGATTTCATAAAAACCGTTATGCGAAAGTTGTCTGCCCAGGCTTTCTTCGAGCTTATGAGGTTCAAGGGATAGGGGTGGAGCTATCGATGCGTTGAGCTTTTCGCTAAAAGCTACATTATTGTATCCGTATACCCGAAGGATCTCTTCGATGACATCTACCTCCCGCTGCACATCGACCCGGTAAAAGGGAATAATCAAGCCAATCCCGGTTTCGGTAACGCTGCGCACCTGAATATCCAGGGAGGCCAGTATGGATTTGATGGTATCTCTGGGAATTTTGTGGCCGATTAAGGTGTCAATTTTTTCAAATCTGAGAAATACATTTTGGTTTTCTTTTTTATTCGGATAGAGATCGACAATATCCGAACTGATATTGCCCCCGGTAAGTTCCCGTATCAATACAGCGGCCCTTACCAGAGCGTATTCCACATTATTGATATCCACCCCGCGTTCAAAGCGGAAGGAAGCATCTGTACTCAGCCCATGCCTTTTGGCTGTTTTCCGGATCGAAACCGGATCGAAGTATGCACTTTCGAGAAAAATAGATTTGGTGTCCTCGGTAACACCTGTATTGATCCCTCCAAAGATACCCGCAATGCACATGGGTTTTTCCCCATCACAGATCATAAGATCTTCGGCATCAAGGGTGTGCTCTACGCCGTCCAGGGTCATAAATTTGGCTCCTGCTTTGGCCTTTTTAACCACTACTTTTTTGTTAAAAATGCGGTCTGCATCAAAGGCGTGCAAAGGCTGGCCTAATTCGTGAAGGACATAATTTGTCGCATCAACGACATTATTGATAGGTTTGAGTCCTATTGCTCTCAGCCTGTTTTTTAACCAGTCCGGGGAAGGTTGAATGATTAAATTGGTGAGACTGATCCCGCAATACCGGGGAACTAAATTATAGTCGGCAACAGAAACGTCTATTCGCAGTGAGCGGTTATCGATATTAAAAGTACTCACCGATGGGGTCCGGACCTCGAGGAACACCTCACGCTGCCGCAAGCCCGCCCGAAGGTCCCTGGCCACGCCATAATGACTCATGGCATCGGCCCGATTTGGAGTGAGCCCGATTTCAAAAACTTCGTCTTTTTCAATGGAAAAAACGGATTCGCAGGGAGTGCCATTCGGGAGGTTGGTATCGAGGATGAGAATGCCGTCATGGCTCTCACCAAGCCCGAGTTCGTCCTCAGCACAGATCATTCCCTCGCTGACCTCACCTCTGATCTTTCCTTTCTTTATCTTCCAGGGCTTGCCATCGGCATCATAAAGGATCGTACCCACAGTAGCTACGGCTACTTTTTGCCCGGCAGCGACATTGGGAGCCCCGCAGACTATAGACAGCGGTTTAGAATCACCAATAGCTACCTCGCACACCTTGAGCTTATCTGCGTTCGAATGTTTTTCACATTTCAGGACTTCTCCCACCACCACACCCTGGAGACTTCCCGCTACAGATTCGAAGGTATTAACGCCTTCCACCTCCAGACCGAGGTCGGTGAGGAGTTCAGCAATATCTGCGGATTTCCAGTCGATTTCGACGAATTGTTTTAGCCAGTTATAGGAGATTTTCATGATGCCCTTTAAGCGGTCAAATATAAGATAATGTTAAAAGAATTCAACATAGATCAGCCCATAAGTACTGAAAACAAAGAACCCCGGAGCAATGCCCTGGGGTTCTCAATGGATAATTCAAAAGGGGGAATCAAATTATGGTGGACTTTCCCAATCCGATATTCTCTTTATTCAGTCCGCGGTAATCCTCTGCATCGGTGATATGACTCGCGATAAAATGCCCTACATCGTCCGTGCCATAGGTGCTTTTTGCGTTGAGATCCGGAGTCACGATTCCATCTTTAAGAGAACGGTTTACGGCCTTGATAACAGCATTGGTTTCCTCATGCAGCCCGAAATGATCCAGGAGCATGGCCACAGAAAGGATAGCCGCTATGGGGTTCGCTATGTTTTTACCAGCCCCTTCAGGAAAAGATCCGTGAATGGGTTCAAACATGGCGTATTTTTCACCTACAGAAGCGGAGGGCAGCAGGCCTATCGATCCACCGATAACACTGCCTTCATCGGAGAGGATATCTCCAAACATATTCTCTGTAAGTATGACATCGAATTGAGAGGGGTTCAGTATGAGTTGCATGGCCGCATTATCCACGAAAAGATAATTAAGGGCCACCTCCGGATAACTTTTGCTAATTTTTGTCACTACACTGCGCCAGAGTCTGGAAGACTCGAGAACATTTGCCTTATCTACAAGGGTCAGTTTTTTTCTGCGGCCTTTTGCGGCTTTAAAAGCCAGGTGGGCGATCCGGCTGATCTCCTCTTCTGAATAGATACATAGATCGGACGCTGTTTTTCCATCTGCGCTTCGTGTTTTTTCGCCGAAATAGATGCCTCCGGTGAGTTCGCGGTAGATTACAAAATCAGTACCACTGATAATTTCCTTACGCAGGGGTGAATTTTTGATCAGGGTAGGGAAAACCTGTACCGGACGAATATTGCTGAAAAGTTCGAGTTCCTTTCGAAGCCTTAACAGCCCTTGTTCAGGTCGAACCAGAGCATCCGGATTATTATCGTATTTCGGATCTCCGATAGCTCCAAAAAGAACGGCATCGGAGCGCTTGCATAGCGCCAGGGTGTTTTCCGGAAGCGGGTTTCCGCCCTGGTCCATCGCGGTGGCGCCAACAGGAGCTTCAGCAAAAATAAACTGGTGTCCGAAGGTGTCCTCAACAGCCTGCAGACAAGACACGGCTTGTGCAATGACCTCTGGTCCGATTCCGTCTCCGGGTAATAATGCAATTTTTAGTTTCATCAGGCGACTTTTTCAATCTCAATGGCGGAGCGCTCCAAAATTTGGTGGATATCCTCGTTAACTACTTCTTTTTTTCGATCTGCAAACTTGAGGAATTCCCCATAAACGATATCGAGTTGAACCTTTGTGAGTTCATACCCCAGTTTTTTCGCCCTGTAAGCCAAAGCGGCCCGACCGCTGCGGGCCGTAAGAACTATCGAGGACTCGTTCACCCCAACATCTTCCGGGTTGATGATTTCATAGGTTTCACGTTTTTTAATCACCCCGTCCTGATGAATTCCAGAACTGTGTGCAAAAGCATTCGAACCTACAATGGCTTTATTGGGTTGCACAGGCATCCCCATTTTCTGTGATACCATCTGGCTGGTGCTGTATAAAAGGCGTGTATTGATAGAAGTATCCAGATCGAGATAGGGATGTTGTTTGAGTATCATCACCACTTCTTCGAGAGAGGTATTCCCGGCTCGCTCACCAATTCCGTTTATAGTGCATTCAATTTGCCGTGCCCCATGAATTACCCCGGCGATAGAATTGGCTGTGGCAAGACCCAGGTCGTTGTGACAATGGCAGGACAGAATGGCCTTTTCAATGCCCCGCACGTTGTCTTTAAGGTATTTCATTTTGGCTCCATACTCCTCGGGCAGGCAATATCCTGTAGTGTCGGGAATATTCAAAACGGTAGCCCCTGCTTTAATGACCGCTTCACAAACCTCAGCGAGATAGGCATTGTCAGTTCTACCCGCATCCTCGGCATAAAACTCTACATCCTCCACAAAACGCTTGGCATAACGCACCGCAGAAACGGCCCGCTCCAGAACTTTTTCCCGGGTAGAATTAAATTTGTATTGAATGTGGGAGTCCGAAGTTCCTATCCCCGTATGTATCCTCGGTCTTCGGGCGTACTTAAGGGCCTCTGCGGCGACTTCGATATCCTTTTCAACGGCCCTGGTTAAACCACAGACCGTTGCATTTTTAACGATTTTCGCAATTTCAGAAACCGATGAAAAATCCCCGGGACTCGAAATCGGGAATCCCGCCTCTATAATATCGACTCCCAACTCATCTAACCGGGCAGCGATCAGGAGTTTTTGTTGCGTATCCAGTTTACAGCCCGGAACCTGCTCTCCGTCTCTAAGGGTAGTGTCAAAAATTTGAACCTTCTCTGTACTCATCAGAATTGTGTACTTTTATTCAGTATCACGAAAATAAACGGACCCAATCGAAAGGATTGGGTTTCAATTTTAGGTTTATGACGTTTAGGAGTAGTTACAGGCAAGTAAGATCCACAAATTCAGATAGATAAAAGGCATTTATTACGATGACAAGTACCCAGAAAGATACACTTTTCGTCCTCATAAAGTCGCTCTCCAAATCCGAAAAACGACAGTTTAAGCTCTATGTCGGACGCCTTGGGGTCAATACCGATGCCAAGTTTCTGGCACTTTTTAACCTGCTTGACCGCATGCGGCTCTATGATGAAAAGGCCATTCTGGAGAGTAAAATTGTCAAGAAATCTCAGTTGTCCAACCTCAAAGCGCATCTCTACAAACAAATCCTTATTAGCCTTCGCCTGAATCCCGGCAATCAGAATGTGCGCGTTCAGATACGGGAACAGCTGGATTTTGCCACCATCTTGTATCATAAAGGACTCTATAAGCAAAGCCTGAAGTTACTCGACAAGGCCAAGGGCATTGCTATTGAAAAAGAAGAGAAAAATATCGCCTACGAAATTGTCGAGCTGGAAAAGGTAATCGAAACGCAATACATCACGCGCAGTCTGCCGGACCGTGCAGGGGAATTGTCCCGACAATCTGCCTGGCTCTCCAAAATGAATATGATAACCGGGGAATTCTCTAATTTATCCCTTGAGTTGTATGGTATGATGCTTAAAATGGGCTATGTGCGCAATGATGAAGATCACCGGCTGGTCGCCGATTTTTTTGATTCGCATTTGCCTCATTACGATTATGATACCCTGGGCTTCAGAGAAAAATTATGGTTGTATCAGGCGCATCTGTGGTATAGTTTTTTAACTCAGGACTTTCTCTCCTGTTATAAATATGCCAGCAAGTGGGTCGGGTTGTTCTACGAAACCCCCGGAATGATTTATCTCAATCCGGTCTTCTTTCTCAAGGGCAATAACTACCTGCTCGAATCCCTTTTCTTTGTCAAGTACAGTACCCGGTTTCGGGAAACTCTCGATAAACTCGAGCAAATAATCACACAGAAGGCTTTTCCAAAAAACGACAACGTCGTTACCCTTTCGTTTCTCTACCTGAATACCAATCGATTAAACCTTCACTTTATGGAGGGAACCTTTGAAAAAGGACTATACCTTACCCGCATCGTGGAATACGGTATTGAAAAGCATCGCGCCCAACTGGACCGGCATCATGTTATGCTGTTCTACTATAAGTTAGCTTCCCTGTATTTTGGGGTAGGGGACAACAAAGCCTGTATCCGGTATCTGAATAAGATAATCAATGAAAAAAACCTGAAAGTTCGGGAAGATTTAATGTGTTTTGCCAGGGTTTTATCCCTGGTCGCCCATTATGAGGCAGGGATGGATTACCATCTGGAAGTACAGTTAAAAAGCACTTATAAGTTCCTATTGAAAATGAATGAACTTCACGCCGTGCAGCGGGAAATGATCAAATTTCTTCGCAAGATGGGATCCATTTATCCGCAGGAACTCAAAATGGCCTTCAGGGATCTTTACGACAGATTGAAGGTGTATGAAAACCATCCCTACGAGAAGCGCGCTTTTCTCTATCTCGATATCCTCTCCTGGCTCGAGAGTCATTTGGAGGGTCGTCCGGTAGCGGATATTATTCGGGAAAAGGCCCTGAAGGTCAACCGATAAAAACCTTTATCCTACTCTTTGAGGTCTGAACATGCCGCCCAGAGCACCTCCTCTGGAGGGGATGCAGTAATTTTAATCGGAGTGAGTTTCACCGGATGGATAAATTCGACCTGGCGGGCGTGTAAATGAATACTGCCATCCGTGTTAGATCTGGGGTATCCGTACTTCAGATCTCCTTTGATAGGGCATCCCAGGGCGGTGAGTTGCGCCCGAATTTGATGATGCCTCCCCGTTTCAAGTTTAATTTCCAGCAAAAAATACCTTTGAAGCGCTTTCGAAATACGATAGGACAGGATGGCCTTCTTTCGGGTTGAAGATTCCCTGTCATGGGCATAAGACTTATTCTGCCCCGGGTTCCTCTCGAGCCAGTGGGTCAGAGTCCCCGAATCCGCGGGCGGCGGATTTCTCACCAGTGCCCAATAGGTTTTTTCTACCTCTTTGGATTTAAAAAGGGCATTCATCCGGGCAAGGGCTTTTGACGTGCGGGCAAAAACAACGATTCCCGAGGTTGGCCGGTCAAGGCGATGGATCACGCCCAAAAAGACCTCACCCGGTTTGTGGTACTTCTTTTTCAAATATGCCTTAACGACATCACTTAAGGGCGTATCCCCTGTCTTATCGCCCTGTACGATGTCTCCGGGTCGTTTGTTGACCGCGATCAGATGATTGTCCTGGTAAAGTACCTGAAGATTTTCAGGAGTACTATGAGATACAGCTTTCAATACGCGATATTTTTTTGGTCATTCTGCAATAAGCGTCCCAGATGAACAGGGTGGGGTAAAACGGGGACTAATATTGCTCCGTATCGTTTGGAAAGTCTTCATTTTTCACATCGCGTACGTACTGCCCGATAGCGACATTCATCTCTTCGTATAAATTCATATACCTTCTCAAAAACCGTGGGTTGAATTCATGTGTCATCCCGAGGAGGTCGTGAATGACAAGCACCTGTCCGTCGGCTGCAGCCCCGGCGCCGATCCCTATGGTGGGGATATTGAGCGCTTCCGCTACTTTATGGGTCAGTTTCGCCGGAATTTTTTCAAGGACCACAGCAAAACAGCCTAACTTTTCAAGCATAAGGGCGTCTTCAATGAGTTTCTCAGCTTCCTCCTCCTCTCGCGCCCGGACGGTATACGTTCCGAACTTGTATATGCTCTGGGGGGTCAGACCGAGGTGGCCCATTACAGGAATACCGGCATTGAGAATACGTTTAACGGAGTCTTTGATTTCTAATCCGCCTTCGAGTTTAACGGCATGAGCACCGCTTTCCTTCATGATCCGGATGGCCGATCTGAGGGCCTCTTTCGGATCACTTTGATAACTTCCAAAGGGTAAATCCACCACCACCAGAGCCCGCTGAACAGCCCGAATAACCGAACTTGCGTGATAAATCATCTGGTCCAGGGTTATCGGCAAAGTGGTTTCATGCCCTGCCATCGTATTACTGGCTGAATCCCCGACGAGAATAACATCTACCCCGGCGGCATCGACAATTTTTGCCATGGAGTAGTCGTATGCGGTGAGCATGGATATTTTTTCCCCTTCTTGTTTCATTTCAATCAGGGACTTTACCGTAATTCTTTTGTATTCTTTCTTGGCAGTAGACATGAGTAAATCGTTAGGGCGTCAAAGGTACATATTTTTGTTTGCGGGTCTTTTTGAAACCCCTGAGGGTAGCACAAAGCACGTATTTAAAATTAATGTACATTTAGAAAACCATGAAATAGAATATGAAAACACGATTGACGCTTATTTTTTTGCTGGCTTTTGTCCCAGCCCTGGCCCAGTCCTCTGGCGAAGATGCCATAAATAAGACTATTGAAGAATTTTTTGAAGGCTTTCACAACCGGGATACTGCTCAGATGCGCAGCGTGCTCCACGAGCAGGTACATATGCAGCGCATTGGTACTGACGCTGGGGGTAAACCTTTTATCAAAGAAGAGTCCGTTATGGATTTTCTGACCTCAATGGCCTCTCTGCCGGACACTTTGAAAATTGAAGAACGCTTACATTTCTACATCACACAAACCGATGGATCCATGGCAAATGCCTGGACACCCTACAGCTTTTACGTTCAGGATAAATTACACCACTGTGGTGTCAATTCATTTCAGTTATTTTACGATGGTGCCGCCTGGAAAATAATATACATTGTTGATACCCGACAGCTCAAGGCCTGTACTGAGCCGGAGAAGGCGGACTAACAATCGCTGAGATTTACACCTACCGCCAGCCCCCCCTGGGAGGTTTCCTTATACTTGGAATTCATATCCTGTGCCGTTTCCCACATGGTTTGCACGACTTTGTCAAAGGGTACTTTAGCCATAGCTGGATCGGATTCCAGTGCGAGTTCTGCTGCATTTATCGCCTTGATCGCTCCCATGGAATTTCGTTCGATGCAAGGAACCTGGACGAGGCCGGCAATCGGATCACAGGTCAGTCCAAGATGGTGTTCCATGGCTATCTCCGCAGCGCATAGAACCTGTTCCGGTGTGCCGCCCAGAAGTTCTGTAAGGGCGCCCGCGGCCATAGCAGATGAAACGCCGATCTCGGCCTGACAACCACCCATTGCAGCGGAAATCGTAGCCCCTTTTTTAAACAGGCTGCCGATTTCTCCTGCCACCAGAAGAAACTGGCGAATTTCTTCAACACCTGCCTCGTGATTTTCGATGACCAGATAATACATCAACACAGCCGGCACAACTCCGGCACTCCCGTTAGTGGGAGCTGTAACAATTCGGCCCAGGGCCGCATTTACTTCATTCACACTGATGGCAAAACAGCTGACCCACTTGAGGATTTGGCGAAATTTCACCTCAGTACTGCGGATGGTTTGCATCCACTCTTCGGTAGAACTATACGGGAGTTCTCCTTTAAGGTTTTTATAGATATCAGGTGCCCGACGCCTGACCTGAAGGCCTCCGGGTAATTCTCCAGGACTGTGACAGCCTTCAAAAATACTCTGGAGCATTGTAGCCCAGATGCGATCCAGACCCCTGTTGATTTCATCTGGGCTGCGAATGGCACGTTCATTTTCCCAGACTACCTTCGAAATGGGTATTTGAAGTTCCGTGCAATACCTTAGCAGCTCCACTCCGCTCTGTACGGGGTAGGGGAAGGTCTGAAAGACAACCGCCTTTTTCCGGGCAGAAACTCTTTCTTTTTTGACCACAAACCCCCCTCCGATGGAATAAAACGTTTCCCGATGCAGTCGTTTTCCATCTTCGGAAGCTTCAAAAGTTAGGGCGTTGGCATGGAACGGCAGGAATTTTTTAAGAAAAACCAGGTGGTCACTTTCTTCAAAGGAAATGGCTTTGCGACCTCCCAGGTTTAGCTGCTTCTGTTTTCGGATGTCCGCAATTACGCCGGCAACCTGATCGATGGGAATTCGCTCCGGATCTGCTCCGCTAAGGCCCATAAGTATTGCGAGATCTGTGGCGTGGCCTTTTCCGGTTAAGGACAGGGAGCCATAAACAAGGACTTTCACAGTGGTTACTTTTTCAAATTTTCCACTGTCCGTAAGTTCCTTAACAAAACGCTCGGCAGCCCGCCATGGCCCCAGGGTATGCGAACTTGAGGGCCCCACCCCAATTTTGAGCATGTCGAAAACACTGATGCATTCCATTGTTTTGATCCAGGTTGATGTTTGGCTAAAGTACAACTCCACAGGCTGTCATTACGCCTTGGAAACTAAATTATTTCATGTCATATGCGGGAAATCCGTGATCTGGAACGTGGGACGCTGTGACAGTATGTCAGGTTTTAGTCCTTGGCATATTGTTTGATCTTTTTTAGTCGATTAAAAAATGAGCATAGTTCATTTACTAAGAACGAATTATTCATATAAATACACATAGGATGAGTAAAATTATTGGAATAGATCTGGGGACAACAAATTCGTGTGTTTCCGTGATGGAAGGAAACGAACCGGTTGTAATCCCAAATGCAGAAGGGAAAAGAACAACCCCATCGGTTATCGCTTTTGTTGAAGGTGGTGAGATTAAAGTGGGCGATCCGGCAAAAAGACAAGCGATTACCAACCCTGAAAAAACCGTGTACTCCATAAAACGGTTTATGGGAAATAAATTTTCAGAGTGTTCTCAAGAGGCGAAACGTGTGCCTTATAAAGTCGTTAAAGGGGACAACGATACCCCTCGGGTGGATATCGATGGTCGCCTCTACACACCACAGGAGCTCTCTGCTATGATTCTTCAAAAAATGAAGAAAACCGCAGAGGATTACCTTGGGCAGACGGTAACGAGTGCAGTTATTACGGTGCCTGCATATTTTAACGATTCACAACGTCAGGCGACGAAAGAAGCGGGTGAAATAGCGGGTCTTAAAGTAGAGCGCATCATCAATGAGCCCACGGCGGCTGCATTGGCGTATGGCCTGGATAAAAAACACAAGGATCAGAAAATTGTAGTTTTTGATTTTGGAGGTGGAACCCATGATGTATCCATTCTCGAACTTGGAGATGGGGTTTTCGAAGTATTGGCTACGGATGGGGATACCCACCTGGGAGGAGATGATGTGGATGAAAAAATCATCGACTGGCTCTCTGAGGAATTCGAGAAAGAAGAGGGCATTGACCTCAGGAAGGATCCTATGGCACTTCAAAGATTACGGGAAGCGGCCGAAAAAGCTAAAATCGAATTGTCGTCTACTACGCAGACAGAGATTAATTTGCCCTATGTTACGGCGACGGCCTCAGGACCCAAACACCTGGTGCGTACCCTGACGAGAGCTAAATTTGATCAACTGATTGCAGACCTCGTAAAACGCACCATTGTACCTTGTGAATCGGCCCTGAAATCTGCAGGTCTTTCGAAGAGTGATATCGACGAGATTATCCTTGTTGGAGGTTCAACCCGTATCCCAGCCGTTCAGGAGGCTGTTGAAAAATTCTTTGGCAAAAAACCTTCTAAAGGTGTCAACCCGGACGAAGTAGTAGCTATTGGAGCTGCCATTCAGGGTGGGGTACTGACAGGAGACGTCAAAGATGTTTTACTTCTCGATGTAACTCCACTTTCCCTCGGAATTGAAACCATGGGTGGGGTTATGACAAAACTTATAGAGTCGAACACTACGATTCCGACAAAGAAATCTCAGGTGTTCTCTACAGCTGCAGATAATCAGCCCTCGGTAGAGATCCATGTCCTCCAGGGGGAGCGTTCGATGGCCGGGGATAACAAGACGATCGGGCGTTTCCACCTCGATGGTATTCCGCCTGCACCCCGGGGAACCCCTCAGATTGAAGTGACCTTCGATATTGATGCGAACGGAATAATCAAAGTTTCCGCTACGGATAAAGCCACAAATAAGACGCAGGATATTCGGATTGAGGCTTCATCAGGACTTACGGATGAAGAAATTCAACGGATGAAGTCGGAGGCTGAGGCCAATGCTGAAGCCGATAAAGCAGCAAAGGAAACTGCGGATAAGCTCAATGAGGCAGATAGCATGATCTTTCAGACCGAGAAGCAACTCTCCGAATTTGGTGAGAAACTCTCAGAAGACAAGAAAAAGCCCATTGAGCAAGGACTGGAAGCATTGAAGAAGGCCTATGAAGGAAAAAATCTGGCAGAGATTCAGCCTGCTCTTGACAACATCAATGAAGCGTGGAAAGCGGCTTCAGAGGAAATGTACAAGGCTCAGGCTTCTGATCAACAGGCGGGTGCCTCTTCCAACGGAGAAGAAACTGCCGGTGCAGATGCGAAAGAAGGAGATAACGTAGAAGATGTGGATTTTGAGGAAGTGAAATAACTTTTTAAAAATTCAGAAGTTAAAAATGGGCGGAGTTTTCCGCCCATTTTTTATTTAGAACTCTTTTCGGATATGACTGCGATCCGCTACCTTTACGGGTATGAAGCAGTTCTTAAGAATGCTACTTACCCTTATCCTGACAGGGCTTTCTCAATGGGTTTCTGCCCAGCCTGAGGTATTCAAGCGGGGGGATTTTGAATTGAGGGGCCCTGTTAAAACCTGTACAGTGCTCACCGATTACGGAGAGGAACGTTTTGAATTTGATCGGGAAGGGAAACTACTAAAATCCCTTACACGTTACAGCGACACGGATTATGAACTGACCCATTACCGATACCGGGATACTGTGCTTACAGAGCGAAGGGATGAAGTCTACAGGGACGGCCGCTTCGATAAGAGCACTTCTTTTGCTCATTTCTATCAAATCGACACGCTCAGAACGCAGGGGGATCTTATCGAAAAGATCGTGTCCTATGATCAGAAGATTACAGAACAAATCACCTATAAGTTTGACAGTATCGGACGGATTGGGCGGATTATCCGTGTTCAGCAGGAGGGCATCGATGAAACTGAGGTGGTCTATACGAGCTATGGAGCAGAGACCACCACGGAATATCTGATAAATGGACAACTCTCAAAGTCTATTCGCACTTCCCGGAAGGAAAGTTCCGGTGAAAGTCGAAAGATAGAATTGCGCAAGGAATATTTTCAGGGCATCCCTCAAAAAGCGATTGAGGAGGTTAAGGATGCCTCAAACCGCCTTTTGGAGGTTTCCAATTACAGATTTGACCCGGCAAAGGAAGAATTTGACCTCGATAACCAATATCAATATTCCTACAATGAAGCCGGCTTGATGTCCCGGGAAACGATATCTTATTATCGAATGGAATCCGGGAAACCCAAAGTGAGTCGGGTGAGTGAAAAAGACTTTATCTATCAGACGGACGGGCGAACTCCTGAGAACTGGATCAAGAAAATTGTGACCCCTCAAAATGCGTATACGACTCGTAAAATTGCGTATTACGAACCTGTTGTGGAACAACAGGCGGACAGTCTGCCCAGGCAATAGCCCGGCTGCTCACAGGTGCATAGTGCAGCCCGAGGCTTAAGGCGCTTGGCTCCACACATCCTTTTATGGGGTTATCAATGAATTGATCAATGTATGCCCGCCTGAAAATTCATTCAATTCTAAGCGTTCCCCAAAGAGTAACTCCATTCGATCCTTCATCCCTGCGCGTACCTCAGAGGTTACAAATGGGTCTTTGTCTCCTAAAAAAAAGTCCACTTTTGTTTCCCGGGCCAGATGCTCGAAGTCCTCAGCGTTGAGTTCTTCCGGCACCCGCCCTGCATAGAGCAGCAGCCTTTCACATTTAAGTTTTCGGGCAACTATCCACCGGCATAGCACCGATACGCCCTGGGAATAACCCATTAAAACCAACGACGGAGCGGTATGGATTTTTTCACTGTTCCAGAGTTCGTCGAGTAGTTGTAGCAGGTTATCCATATAAAGCCTCGTATTTTCGCGGGTCAGCCAACTGGCGCCGATGTGCGTGTAGGTCTGATCCAGATAATAAAGGGCCGGGGCCTGAGGCGCAATGATATAATTTTCCCTGGGGTCCAGGTGGTGAAAATGCCTTAGAAAGTACCTTGAAAGGTACCCGATACCGTGAAAAACTACCCATACCCGCTTTGTGTCCGGAGTCCATTGATTAAGGGTTTCATAAGGGTGGCTTGCCTGAATGGAAAGGAATTTCTCTTGGGACTGAGTCGGGGTTTTCGCAGGCATGGTTGTGAAGGAATTAGTACCTTTACAAAAATGAATAAAGCATGCAGGAATACAAAGAAAAAATACTACAAGTCTGCAATTCCGTTCGTAAAAACACGCTTATGGAGACACTCGATATCGAATATGTAGATGTAGGAAAGAATTTTCTTGTAGCGCGAATGCCGGTTGTTTCTAAAGTCCATCAGCCCGATGGCATTCTCCATGGTGGAGCTACTGTAGCCCTCGCAGAAAGTGTAGCCAGTGCTGCGTCCTTTGTTTTTCTGGATGCTGAAAAAGTCTCCGTCCGGGGCATCGAAATCGCTGCCAACCATGTGAAAAGTATCCGGGAGGGATATGTCTATGCGACGGCTTCCCTGCTCCATAAGGGGCGGACCCTTCAACTTTGGGAAATTCGTGTAACTAACGAAGCCGACGAGTTAATTTCTATGTGTAAACTCACCACAATTGCAATTGCCAAATAAAAAGAAGCAGAAAGCCCTATTTAAAATACTGCGGGATCACTTTGGCAGAAACCTTCCTTTTGCCCTCTATAAAAAACCTGGGGCACAAATGATGACCGCTGTCCTTCAGTCGGATAAAGCCCTGAATACAACACTTGATTTTGACCGCCCCGGATTTGTAATGGCCCCATTTGACGGGGAAGATGCACCCCTGGTTTTTTTAAGACCTGATGCGATTTATCACTGCAAGTTCAAACCTTTAAAGCATCCATTTCGTCTGGCCGACCCTATCCCAAACCCGGTGGGACGAGAAATTCATTTGGACCTGGTGGAGCAGGCTAAAAAGAGCATTGTAGCGGAAGCGTTCCAAAAAGTAGTGGTCAGCCGCAGGTTTTCCGTACCTGTTTCTGCCGATCTGCTCAGCACAGCCTTTGGAATGATGCAGGTGTATCCCAATGCGTTTACCTATTTTTTTCACCATCCCAGTGCAGGGACCTGGTTGGGAGCAACCCCTGAATTGCTGCTGAAGTCACATGCCGGGTTCGGGGAGACTATTGCTTTGGCCGGGACCCGCAGTGCTGATCCGACCTTAAAGGAGCATGAGTGGACCTCCAAGGAGCTGTACGAACAGCAGGTTGTCACGGATTTTATCGAAAAACAGATGCAAGCTATGCAACTCGAAGCACAGGTCGGACCTGTAGAGAACATTCGGGCGGGTAAGCTTTGGCATTTAGGTACCGTCATCCGCACACCCCTGCCGAAAACCCAGGCAGGAGCTTTGCTAAGGGCACTTCACCCAACCCCTGCAGTTTGCGGCGTGCCGAGGGATAAAGCCCAATTTTTTATTCGGGAACACGAAAATTACAACCGGGAGTACTACACTGGATTTTTGGGTGAAATTGGGATTGAGCAACCGGAAAGTTTTTCGACGTATGTTAATTTGCGATGTATCCAAATCCGCAATGGCAGGGCATACGTTTATGTGGGCGGAGGGATCACAGCGGATTCGAAAGCGGAAGCTGAATGGGAGGAAACGCAGCACAAAAGTACTACGGTGCTTTCCCTGTTAGAGAATTCGTGGAAAGCCATTGGGTAAGACACTGCAGCGACTTACTTTTGCAAATGCTATGATGTATTCGAATATTCCTCTTGCTCATACCCTGGTGACTCTGTGTAAGACCCATGGAATAAATCAGGTGGTGATCTCCCCGGGGTCCAGAAACGCCCCGTTGATTCTGGCCTTTTCAGCTGATCCTTTTTTTGAATGCTTCAGTATTGTAGACGAGCGGAGTGCAGCCTTTTTTGCCTTGGGAATAAGCCAGCAAAGTCAGACCCCACCCGTTTTGGTCTGTACTTCCGGTAGTGCCCTTCTGAATTATTATCCCGCAGTAGCAGAGGGTTTTTACAGTCACATACCTATTGTAATCCTTTCCGCAGATCGTCCTCCCTATAAAATAGATATAGGGGACGGGCAGACCATTCGGCAGTATGGCGTATTTGCAAATCACATCGGTTACCAGGCGGCCCTGTCCCAGGATCTCACGCATGCCAGCGGAGCCATCCGATGGGAGACAGAAGACGCGCCCAAATCATCACAGGCCCTGATGGTAATGCAGGCGCAACGGCAAACAGACAATGAAAATGCGATATGTAAAGCACTGGACACGGCCTTGAGCCTTCGACTTCCGGTTCATTTGAATGCCCCGTTTGAAGAACCGCTTTACGGAATGCAGGAATTGCCTCCAACAATTCCTTCACCTTGTGCAAGGAATCCACAGGAATTCAGATCCCCGGATTTGGAGCCCCTGAAACGTTCCTGGGAAGCTTCTGACCGTAAGATGATCCTCATCGGTGCGCTGGCTCCGGGGAGTATTCAATCAGAGGTTCTGGAGCTCCTGGGCCGGGACCCCTCTATTCTGGTATTTACCGAAACGACTTCGAACGTTCACCACCCCCAGTTCTTTCCCAGTATCGATAGTGTTCTGGCTCCGGTAGAATCTACCGAAGATGCTGTCTCGCGCTTCCAAAGACTCCGACCCGGGGTTTTGCTGACCCTTGGAGGAATGATTGTCTCAAAAAAGATCAAGCAATTTTTAAGGCGTTATCCTCCCGCAGCCCATTGGCATATTGGGCCGTATGGGGCCCCCGATACATTTTATGCGCTTAAAGGGCACATCAAAATGCCTGCGGATGATTTCCTGCGAACTTTTCTCAAGAGCGTTACCCAAGGGGTTTATCCCTATAAATTGCCATGGTTTGCAATGAAACAGGTTATTGAAGTAGGCAGACGGGAATACCTGGATAAAATTCCCTTTTCGGACTTCACGGCCTTTGACCAGATTCTGAATACGATTCCTCCCGGAATGCAGGTACATTTGGCCAATAGCTCCACGGTTCGGTATTCCCAATTGTTTCAGATGGGGCCTGACCATGCCGTGTACTGCAATAGAGGAACCAGTGGCATTGAAGGCAGTACTTCAACGGCTGTTGGGGCTTCTATAAATTCAAAAGTCCCCACTTTGTTGATTACAGGTGATCTGAGTTTTTTTTACGATATCAATGCGCTTTGGAATAATTACCTGAGGTCGGATTTTCGAATCATTGTGATCAACAATGGGGGCGGAGGCATTTTTAGAATTCTTCCGGGTAAAAAGGAGGGGGCCGAGTTTGAGACCTACTTTGAAACCGTGCATAACCGTTCCATAGCATCGCTTTGTCAGGCCTTTAGTATAGGCTACGCGGGGGCTGATAATGGGCAGGAACTCTCTGAAGCCCTCCGGGAATTTTACAAACCCTCTGAATCTCCAAAGTTGCTTGAAATTAAAACACCCCGAAAGCTCAACGATACTGTTTTGCTAGGCTATTTTGATTTTCTATCTTGGCACCTTCCAAACATTCAATGACAACCTAATCATATGAGTAAGAAAAAAGATGCCCTTTTAGCTGAATACGCGGGGGATATATCCGAAAAGTTCTCCGAAACCCCCGACATGAAGTTTCTCGACAAAGTAGTCACCGGTTTGGGCCCGGCGATTTATAATAAGGATGCTTCATTCGTCTCCGGGAGCGATCCGTCCGAACTCGACACGGTACGAACGAATTTCCTGATAAAAAAACTCGGGCTGGACGATGGACCCCACCTGATGCACGCTATTAAAGAGGTGATTCGGGAATACGGCACTTCTGAAAGAAATAAGCACCGGGCCGTAATTTATTATATCCTGGCGCGAAGATTTAAAAAAGAAGGCGCGTTTAAATAACCTTTTCCTGGTCTGAACCCCCGGGAGACCTCAGCTGGCTTTATATGATCGAATTGGGCAGGTACAATACCCTTACCGTTTTACGGGATACCCGGGTAGGTTTGTTTCTGGGTAGCGCCGAGGAGGCGGAAATCCTGTTGCCTTTGAAGTATGTCCCCAGTTCATGTGAAATAGGGGATACCCTCGAAGTATTTTGTTATCTGGACAGCGAAGAACGGCCCGTCGCCACGACCCTTAAGCCAGGCATCCTCAGGGATAACTTTGCAGTCCTTAAGGTCGTGGAGGTAAACCAGCACGGGGCGTTTATGGATTGGGGCCTGGAAAAAAACCTGCTTGTACCCTTCAGGGAGCAACCTGTGCAGATGCAGGAAGGAAATGAGTATGTGGTATATTGTTATTTAGATCCCAAATCCGAAAGACTGGTCGCTTCGGCCCGCCTGGACCGGTTTTTAGACAACACAGCACTTTCGGTAACTGCAGGTCAAAAGGTGTCTTTGCTAGTTTATAAGGAAACCCCACTCGGGTTTGGAGTTGTGGTGGACAGCCGGCATGACGGCTTGCTGTTCAGAGACCAGATTCATCGTAAAGTCGCCGTGGGAAACGCCCTGGCCGGGTACGTTAAAGCCATTCGACCGGATCAAAAACTGGATATTGTTCTGGAGCCTATCGGGTATCGCAAGCTGGAACCGGCCGCAGAGCGTATCTTAGAGGAACTCAGGGCCTCTGGTGGCGCCTTGCCCTTACACGATAAATCGGATCCCCAAAAGATTCAGGATCGGTTGCAAATGAGCAAGAAGGTTTTTAAAAAGGGAATTGGGATACTGTATCGGGAACGTAAAATTGAAATACGCCCGGATGGTATATACCAGATAGAAGCCCAAAGCCCGGAATAACAGACAATTGTTAAACTTCCAGAACGGAAGCGCTGAGAATGCCTGCTTCTATTTTGTTGAATCGTAGCATTTTAGTTACCTTAGCGCTTAAGAATAAAAAGTCCCCAAATATGCCATTCATAGAGGAAAGTGATCTGCTGGAGTTGCATAAAGATATCGATAAAGCCCAGATCATCAACGAGCGTCTGCTCGATCAGATCAAACATAAAAATCAGGAATTAAAGCGCAAGGGAATCCAGCGCAATATTTTCGCTGCAGTCACTGTATTGTTCCTGATTGCCGCTTTGGCGGTAACTTCTTTTAGTATGGGACTGAGTTCCGGACCAAAAGCCAGGGATATGGCCGGAGTCTGGGATAGCATCGATGCGATGGACCGAAGAATGAGTAGCCTTCGCAAACAAAATGAAGAGTTGAGCCTGGTCAGGGAATTCTATCTCGCCAAGGAATTTCTTGACAAAGAAAAAATTTACTCAGTTCAGGTCAAGGCGTTTGTGGATAAGAATTTTAATCTCGCCCCTGAGGCACTCACCAACACTATTCTGGTCAAGAACAACCCTTTCTACGGCTATTCTCTTGGCAATTTTGGAACCCTTGAAGAGGCTCGTAATTTTAAGAATGAATTAGTGAATATGGGCTTTACAGATGCCTTTGTCGCCTCGTATCAGGATGGGAAACGCATCGCAATCGAAGAATAGGCCAAACCCCTCAACTTGACAAAATTAAGTTCCTGGGTACAGGCAGCCCGCTTAAGAACCTTACCTCTTTCTCTTTCTGGAATCCTCACCGGGACCGCCCTTGCGTTGGGTTCCGGATATTCGGACATGTGGCTGTTTTTACTGATGCTCGCCACTACTGTCTGTTATCAGGTCACCTCAAATTTCGCAAATGACTATGGCGATGGGATTAAGGGTACAGATAACGAGTTTCGTATCGGACCCCGGCGTGCCCTGCAAAGCGGAGCGCTTTCAGCTCAAGAGCTCCGACGTGGGATTTGGCTGAGTTCCGGGATAAGCGCGGCCCTAACACTGGGAACCCTCTTATATGCTTTTGGTACAGAATCACTGGGGTATTTGTTGCTTTTTCTCCTGCTGGGTGGGGCGGCCATTTGGGCGTCGATAAAATATACGGTCGGTTCAGACGCTTATGGATACAGGGGTTTGGGTGACGTCTTTGTTTTTCTGTTTTTTGGTTTGCTGAGCGTGGTGGGATCGTACTTTCTGCTTGCACATAGCTTGAATTTTCAGTGTTTCCTGCCCGCCATTGCCATAGGTGCCCTGAGTACTGGTGTTCTGAACCTCAACAACCTCAGGGATCATGAATCGGACAGTCGCTCTGGCAAACGAACCCTGGTTGTACAAATGGGCTATGTCAATGGTGTGCGCTATCATATTGCGCTTTGCCTTCTGGCCTTTTTGGCATTTCTTTTTTATATCCTGCTTCAGGACCAACCCTTGCGCTTTATACCCTGTCTCATACCCTTTGTACCCATAGGGAATCACCTGAGAAAGGTAATCCGGACTGAAAATCCGGCATCCCTGGATCCGGAATTAAAAAAATTGGCGTTGAGTACCTTTAGTATTGGACTGTTGCTTCTGGCAGTGAATTATTATTTTTCGTAATTTTAGCACTGTAACCGCTAAACCAAAGTCATTTTGGAAGAACTTATCAAAATACTTATAGTTGAAGACAATGTAATTATCGCTGACGACATGCAATCCATGCTCGAAGAAATCGGCTATGAAATTGTCGACAACGTCATCGTTTACGAGCAGGCGGTGGAAGTGCTAAAAAATAACCAGGTAGATCTGGTACTGATCGATATCATCCTGGCATCGGACAAAACCGGAATTGACCTTGGAAAGCATATCCGGGAGTCTTATGACATCCCCTTTATTTTTGTAACCTCAAATTCCGACCGGGCTACAGTTGAAAACGCCAAGACGGTGCAACCGAACGGATATCTGGTCAAGCCTTTTGAACAACAGGATTTGTATACTTCCATTGAAATTGCACTTTCCAATTTCGAACCGGGAAAAAAGTCTAAAGCGGCCGAAGCCGCTGATGAGGTGGCCGATGAAGGATTCACTTCAAATTCTGTGCTGAAAGATTCCATTTTTGTAAAAAAGCAACATTTATATTACCGGATTTACTTCGACGATATCCGCTTTATAAAGGCAGACAATGTATACCTGGAAGTAAATACCAAAGACAAAAAATTTCTGGTTCGCTCACCGTTAAAGAATTACCTCGAGAAATTACCGCAGAATAAATTCTACCGGGCGCATAAATCATATATCGTGAATGTGGACCATATAGATGGTATAAACACCAGGGATATCCTTATCAACGGCACCCTCATACCCATCTCCAAAGACTTTAAGGAGTTTATTATCTCCGCCATGAACTCCTGACTCCATCCGCACCTTGCGGTTGGTTGCAGGCTGGTTCTCTGTGCTGGTGCTTATGTTTTTGGGAGGGGCAACCCAGGCCTCCAAACAGGTTTTATGACCCCTAATTAAGTTTTAAACTTCAGAAAACCTCAGCATTCGGCGAAACCCAAGCCGGATCAGGCTTGTTTTTGGATACTTCAAAAGGCGCTAAAAAGGCATTATTTGCGCCTATACCACACAAATCCGATACTTCACAACAATATATTGCAGGGTGCAGGCAACGGGCCTATATTCGTCTCAGGATTAAAGGATATATTTTCATTTTTCATTTTCATATAGTGTTCTCGTGAAAGAGTCTTGTCAACTGGCAAGGCTCTTTCTGTTTTTGGCCCTTTTTGGAAGCCTTACTTTTTTCAACAATGGTGTATACCCTACCAAATGTTCAAAGGACCGGCACATTTTTTTATGAGGGGTTATGGAATTTTTTGCTCAGTGAGATCGTCCATCATAGATAGCCGTGGATTTCTGACATGTTAAAAGGGCCGATAATCTTTGAATCTCAATTTCACAACAAGAATTTGGGTTTACACAACAAAACAGTCGGGCGGGTGGTTCAAAATTCTATTTTTGAAAGGTCTTTAGTTAAGATCCCAAATCTTACATGTAGATGAAAAGGCTGTGTACTCAAGTGCATGGCCTTTTCTTATTCTCAGAGGTCCCTGACAGCACGGGTTTTATCAATCCCTACAGAATGGTTCTATTTGACAACAAAAGACTGAGATTTCCGTTAGATAGAGGTAATTTTGATTGACTGAGATGTAGCGGCCTCATTTCCTTATGCCTGCTGCGCGGCGGATTTATGAAAAAATCACTGATTATTATATGTTTTCTGGTGGGAGTTGCATTCCCGACCTCGGGAATAGGGCAGGAGTTTGCCATGCCTGGGGAATCCTTTTTGCAGACGTATAGCGAAAAAGAAACTGCGGCCGAGAAACTGTCATTTTTCTACCAGACCAGTGACCGGTACACCTTTCATTCGGCATATGACTGGCTGGACCGTATCAACGCCGACCTGAACTCAGCCATTCAGCAACAGGACTCTGCGGCTATCCGCACCTATCACCTGATTCGCGCGCAGTTGTATTACGATCTCGGAAACTTTAAACGCTCTGCCACCTTGTCTCAGGAGTTGTATCCAGAACTTGAATCCATGGATACCACGAGCCTTCATAGATTACTCAACCTGATGGACGAGAATTATGGAAAGCTCAGGCAGTATGATAAACAAATTGAGATCCGCGAGCGGAAGCGACAATTTGGTATTTCAGAAAACGTCAGTTTTTACGATATTTATTCTAATCTCGGACTGCATCGCAAGGCGATGGAACAGTACATTGAAGAGGTTAAGAAATCGGTAGATTCATCTGATTTCTACCAGCTCGCAGTCTACAACAACCAGATCGGGGAATTCCTTCTCAGCGAAAAATCCTCGGCTACAGCCATGACCTATTTCAAAAAGGCTCAGGGATATATTGTAGTTTTTGTAAACGACATAAACCAGGTACGAACCCGCGAGGAAATTGACAACGCAAGTCTGCTAAAGGCTGTGGTTGAGGGAAATATCGGAAAAGCCCATATTCTTCAGAATGAACAGGAGGAAGCCCTGCCTTATCTGGAAAACAGCCTGGGGGTTCTCAGCACCTTGTCCTCCGATGCTTACGCGGATGAAAAAGCCGTAAATATACTGGCTTTGGCTTCCGCCTATCTGGACCTTGAGAATTACCGGAAAGCACGTCAATACCTGACAGGCGAATTCGATACTTTTCAACCTGAATTGCAAATACGCCATAATAGGATGCTCGCCGATTATTACAAGGCCACGGGCGATTCCGGACGCGAGGCACTTTATTTGAAAAATGCGATGCGCCTCCAGGACTCCATAAATGCCCTTGAAGCCTTTAATCAAAAGGAGCGATTGGTAACCATTGTGGCCAGTGAAGAACTTGAAAAGGAAAAATTAAAAAATAAAGAACAGGAATTAATGCTGGCGCAGGGCCGGGAAGTTATGGAGGCCCAGGATATGAGGATTAACCTGGTTTTTATCTCCCTGGTTTTCACCCTCCTTGGTTTTGCCGGTCTGGTGTATGCTTATTTGAAGAGTATAAAAAACCAGCGTTTGATCGCGGAGCAAAAACGCATCATAGAGAATTCTCTGGTAGAAAAGGACTCCCTTCTTAAAGAGATACACCACCGGGTAAAGAATAACCTGCAAATGGTCTCCAGCCTGCTGAGTTTACAAACAAAGAATACCAGAAGTAAAGCGGCCATCGAGGCACTTGAGGAGGGTAAAACCCGGGTTAAGGCCATGGCGCTGATCCATCAGAAACTCTACCAGAATGACGACCTCTCGGTAATCGAAATGCAGGGGTATATAGAAAGTCTGATCAATAGTATACAATCCGTTTACCGCAAAGGAGGGCACAGCATCAACATTACCATTGATGCCGAAGGTGTTGAATTGGATATTGACCGAGCCATACCTATAGGATTGATCCTAAATGAACTGGTGTCAAATTCATTTAAATACGCCTTTCCGGAGGATTTTGAAAACGGAAGAATCTATATTCATATACAAAACACCAAAGAAGGCGGGTTTTTCGAATATACCGATAACGGAGTGGGACTTCCCGAAGACACCGAAAGCCGGTCTGAAAATTCCATGGGAATCCGACTAATCAAAAGACTGGTCAATCAGTTACAGTCTACACTGAATATTGATAAAACGGCTGAAGGGGTTCGTTTTTGGTTCAATTTTAAATAAATTTGGGAGCAAAGTGAAACTCCCATGAAAATTACCTTCTTAGGGCACGCCGCCCTCTATATACAAACCAGTACACATCGAATTTTGGTGGACCCGTTTATCAGTGGCAATGAAATGGCCGCTGGAAAGATCGATGTTCAGGCGCTGAATCCGGATGTTATTTTGCTTACCCATGCACATCAGGATCATGTTTTAGATGTGGAAGCTATAGCCAGCAGGACCGAGGCGCTTATCATCAGCAATTACGAAATTGTAACGTACTACCAGAATAAGGGTTTTCAGGGGCATCCCATGAATCATGGTGGAGCCCGGGATTTTGATTTTGGCTGGCTCAAATATGTCAATGCAGTCCACACTTCTTCTTTTGCCGATGGAACTTACGGGGGGCAACCTGGCGGATTTCTTTTAAAATGCGAGGGTAAGATGATATATATCGCGGGGGATACCGCATTGCACTCAGACATGAAGTTAATTCCACTCTACGGAAATACAGACCTGGCCATTCTGCCTATAGGTGATAATTTTACCATGGGGGTAACCGACGCGCTGCTCGCAGCCGGCTTTGTAGATTGCAACCGGGTGATGGGGGTGCACTACAATACCTTCGGATATATCGAAATTGATACCGATGCGGCTATCAAAACCTTTAAGGACGGTGGGAAAACACTCCTGTTACCTGAGATTGGAGAGGTTTTGAGCGTTTAGACCACTTTACTGCGCAAGACTAATTTGTGGAGTAACCCAGGAAAAAATCTTTTTATATAAACTCCTGAAACTTCTTTCCCTCCGATATAAACTTCCATTTTACGTCTTTCAATAGCCTTTAGCATTTTTCGGGCAAAACGTTCTGGATCCATGCCTGTGGCCGTGGCCTGATCCTGACGGTCCTGTGCAGTCCCATCTCCCACGAGTGCATTTCTGGCGACGTCCGTATTGACAAACCCGGGGCATACAAGGGTCACGGATATCCCGTCTTTCTGGTGTTCCATCCGAAGCACATCGAAAAATCCATGCAGGGCGTGTTTGGCCCCGCAGTACCCCGAACGCCATGGTGAGCCGAATTTACCCATCAGGCTCGTCACAACTACAAAATGCCCGCGTTTTTCGCGGATAAAATGGGGGAGAAGCGCTTTGGAGAGCGCGACCGTACCCAAATAATTTACCTGAATGAGTCGTTCATAAACCGCTATATCGGTATCCGCAATAAGGGATCGCTGACTAATTCCGGCATTGTTTACAAGAATATCAATACGGTTAAAACACCCGAGAGCCTGCTCGACACAGTCTTGCAAAGACTCTGTTACACTGAGGTCTAAAGGGAGAATATGCGCCCACTCCGGATTTGGCAAGGTCTTTTGAACCTCTTTTAAACGCGCTGTATTTCTCCCCGAGAGAATGAGTCGGGCCCCTTTTTGACCGGCCAACTGGGCCAGAGATTTCCCAATGCCCGAAGAGGCCCCTGTAATCCAGATTACCTTATCTCTTACTTCCATTATTATCCGCTGTTTCAGACCAAAAATATACGTAAATTTGAGGGCCTGTATGAAAGCATCCTTCTTAAAATACACCCTCCAATTCAAGCAACCGGGCGGCACATCCCGGGGCGTACTCACCCAAAAAGATACCTATTTCATTATTTTGGAAGATCAGGATCGAATGGGAATTGGGGAAGCCGGACTTTTTAGAGGGCTCAGCTCAGATGACGTTCCGGAGTATGAAACACAACTCGAACGGGCATGCCGGGCTTTGGAATCCCCGGAGCCCGAACCGTGGGTGGCATTCAGAGCGTACCCCAGTATTGTTTTCGCTATGGAACAGGCACTTCGATCTATTGACGGTGCGGATCCGTTTATATTGTTTGAGGAGGCTCCTTTTTCAAAAGGGGAGCCACTGCCTATTAATGGCCTGATCTGGATGGGCGATCTCAGCTATATGAAACAACAGGTGGCCGCAAAGTTAAAAGATGGTTTTACCTGTCTGAAGTTTAAGATCGGGGCTATTGATTTTCAGGATGAACTCGGAATGCTTCGGGAAATCCGTCGGGAATTCAGCGCGGGTGATCTGGAAATCCGTGTGGATGCCAATGGCGCATTCGGGCCGGAGATAGCCCTGGAGCGCTTAAAACAGCTTTCTGATTTTCAATTGCATTCTATAGAACAACCAATTGGCGCAGGACAGCCCCATCAAATGGCGGAACTCTGTGCCCGGACACCCTTGCCCATTGCCCTGGACGAAGAGCTCATCGGGTGTATAAAAGCAGCGTCCAAGTCGGTATTGCTGCAGACCATCCGGCCGCAATACATCATTCTAAAACCCAGTCTGGTTGGTGGGTTTTCGGGGAGCGAAGAGTGGATTCGCCAGGCAGAAGCGCAGGGAAGTGGATGGTGGGTGACCAGTGCACTGGAGAGTAATATCGGACTCAATGCCATTGCACAGTGGACATCCACATTGGATGTAGAGATGCCACAGGGACTGGGAACGGGTAGTTTATTCACAAATAATTTCGAGAGCCCCCTGGAGGTTCAAAAGGGCAGACTCCGCTATAGGCTCGGGAAAGCATGGGATATTCAAAAAATTCATAAAGTATGTACATAGAACAAGGGTATAGAGGGAATCTGGGACTTTGGAAATACCTCGTTTTACCCGTTGGGTTTATCCTGTTTATGGTAGCCAATTACATTGCGACCATAAACTCCCCGGTAAGTGTAGAGGACATGATGGCCGGTTTAATTGCAGAGTTCGGCACCAATACCGTCCTGATTATGGTATTGCTTCCGCTGGCGCTCGGGCTCTTTGTGGTCCTGGGCTGGACCAAACTGGTGCATCCCCAGTCTATCCGTTCCCTGACCACGGCCCGGGAAAAAATCGACTGGAACAGGGTACTGTTTGCCTTTGTCCTCTGGGGGGCACTCACCGCTGGCCTTACCCTGATCGACTATTTTACGTCCCCCGATAGCTATGTCCTGAATTTGAACTGGCCGGCCTTTCTAAAGCTCGCCTTAGTCGCCATTTTACTCATTCCCCTGCAAACCAGTTTTGAGGAATACCTCTTCCGAGGGCATATGATGCAGGGGCTGGGGATTATTTTTAAATACCGTTGGGTACCCCTGGTGGTGACCTCGGCGATTTTCGGGTTGATGCATCTTGGAAATCCCGAAGTGGAAAAACTGGGTCCCGGGATTATGGTTTTCTATATTGGTACCGGTCTGTTTCTTGGTATTATAACCCTGATGGACGAAGGGATGGAGCTGGCCCTGGGGTTTCATGCAGCCAATAATCTGGTTACCGCTCTTTTGGTTACGGCAGACTGGACAGCCTTCCAAACAGATTCTATCCTCAAGGACGTCGCGGAGCCCGGACTGAGCTGGGATGCCTATATTCCTATATTTGTAGTCTTCCCGCTCTTGTTGTATTTTTTCGGCAGGAAATACGGCTGGACCCAATGGAAGGAGCGCCTCACCGGCAAGGTATTATCTCAGGAGGAAGCCCGCAAACTTTTAAAAGAAGATACATCATGGTAGCTGAATTTAACTCTGCATTTTCCATTAACGGCCTGCCCATCGTTTACGATGATTTGAGCGAAGTTGCCTATAGCCTGGTGAAGGAAGGAGAACCCTTTGAGAAGGAAATCGGGGATTTTCTTCTGGACTGGGTTTCAGAGTCTGACAAGATCCTGCAGCGTACCTCGGGTTCTACAGGATCCCCAAAAGACCTGTATTTATCCAAAAAGGCCATGGTGAAAAGCGCTCTGCTTACCGGAAGCTACCTCGAACTGGGTGAAGGCACACGGGCCGTTTTGTGTTTACCTGTAAGCAGTATTGCCGGGAAAATGATGCTGGTACGCGCCTTAACTCTAGGTTGGAAGCTGACCTTTGTGCCCCCGGAACGAACTCCATTGTGGTCGGTATCCGGGGATATCGATTTTATCGCCATGGTGCCCATGCAACTGCAGGGGTCCCTGAAAGAGCTGCGCCGGGTTGGGAAGGTTCTTGTAGGCGGAGCCCCGGTTTCTAAAGATCTACGGCAGGCGCTGTTGGGAAAGAAGACTATCGTCTATGAAAGCTATGGGATGAGCGAAACCGCCAGCCATATCGCATTGCGGAAACTCAACCCGCCTGTTCAAGGTACTCCTTCGGGGACCGTACCTGCTTTCCAGGCCCTGCCCGGGATAACCCTGGAGCAGGATGAGAACCAATGCCTGGTTGTGCATGCTCCGTTTATTTCACCCGAGCCAATACATACGAATGACCTGGTTTCCTTGTCCGATGCCCACAGTTTTCACTGGCTTGGAAGGGCAGACCATATCGTGAATTCCGGAGGTGTGAAATTAATTCCTGAATTACTGGAAGCGCAATTGGAGCCCGTAGTGGATCGACGATTTTTCCTAACGGGAATTCCCGATGACGTCCTTGGTGAAAAACTGGTACTGATCGCCGAAGGAAAACCAGATAAAGACCTATTGGCGAAGGTAAAGCGATCCGCGGCCGTGGAGAAATACCAGGTGCCCAAAGCGGTATATTTTCTGGACACGTTTATGGAGGGGAAGTCCGGTAAAATTTTGCGGGCCGAAATAAAGGCCGAATTGTTTAAAAACGAATAGCATATGAAAAGTATCATTTGGTTAGTCTGCTTATTTTGGAGTCTGCTGGCGGCGTCACAAAGTGTGCTTCCCGAAGTGCAGCGGGCAAAGGTCGTAGATGAGCTGCTGAAAGAACGCCTGGATTCCCTTTTACCGGTATTGATGGACCGGGCCGGAATTGATATGTGGATACTTATTTCACGGGAGTACAACGAGGATCCTGTTCTCAGGACCATGCTTCCCGCCACCTGGTTAAATGCCCGCCGTCGAACCATTCTTTTATTTTACCGCGATACTTCTAAAGGGTCTATAGAGAAATTGGCAGTCGCTCGCTACGATATTGGTGAGAGTATTGCCTCCGCATGGGATAAAGAACAGCAACCGGACCAGTGGAGCCGTTTGATGGATTTGATCTCCGAAAGGAATCCGGCTAAAATTGGCCTGAATTATTCCCGGGACCACAATATAGCTGATGGATTGGATAAAACGGACTACGATTTGTTTATGGAATACCTCCCTGCCCAATATCGGTCCAGGGTCGTTTCGGCAGAGGATCTTGCCGTATCATGGATCGAAACGCGAACGGAAAGAGAAATGGTACTTATGGCTCACCTGGTTGAAATCACCCATGGCATTATCGCTGAGGCTTTTTCCACAGCTGTAATCACTCCGGGAGTTACAACCACTTCGGAAGTGGAGTGGTGGATGCGGGAAAAAGTTACAGCACTGGGCCTGGATACCTGGTTTCACCCAACGGTGGATATTCAGCGCAGCGCAGATCAGTTAGAAGGACATTTATATTCCTTCTCGAACCGGCCTGAAGGCATGGTGATCCTGCCCGGAGACCTGCTGCATTGCGATTTCGGGATCACTTACCTGCGCCTGAATACAGATTGCCAGCAACTCGCCTACGTCCTAAAACCCGGGGAGAAACAAGCCCCCGAATTCCTTAGAAAAGCCCTTGCAGATGGCAACAGGGTTCAGGACCTGCTTACCGGGAATATGAAGACCGGACAAACCGGTAATGCCATCCTTGCAACTGCGCTCGCACAGGGGAGGAATGAAGGGTTAAAACCGGCTATTTATACCCATCCCTTAGGAACTTACGGCCATTCCGCGGGCACGACTATAGGGATGTGGGATTCACAAAATGGGATCAAAACAAGGGACGGCGCTGGATATCCTTTGAATCCGAATACGGTTTACGCTATTGAACTCAATACTACGGTTGCCCTGCCAGAGTGGAAACGCGATATCCGGATTATGCTTGAAGAAGCGGGGTTTTACGGGGTCAATGGTTTCCGATACGTCAATGGGCGGCAGACGGAATTGCACCTCATTCCCCGATAAGGTAAAAATCCAAAAAATCGGTATACTTTTTGAAGGAGGTTTAGAACCTGAGGTCCTGCCATCATGTTGTTTTTGATGGTGTACTCAAATTTCAAACCGTGGAAGGACTCCCGGGGTGTAAAAAAAGATGTAAAACGACTGCCTTTTATTTTTCTTAACATTTAAAGACTTATCTTTAAGGGAGTTAAAACAATTTGCTATGAAAAATTTTTGGATACTACTCATTTTAATTGGCCCGCTGGTCGGTGCCCAGCAAAATCAGAATACGATTCGGGGGACGGTTTCGGACGGAAGGGCGCCCCTTCCTGATGTGGCCGTAACAGTCGAAGGGGGGGGAGCTTCAACTTTCACCGACGCTTCCGGAGCTTATAGTATAGCCGCCCTTCCCGGGGATGTGGTACGGTATACATACCAGGGGATGAAACCCCTGAGAATTCGCGTGGAGGATGTTACCCGAATTCTCAGCCCCAATATGGTTATAGATGTAGCGGAACTGGAAGAAGTGGTGGTCGTGGGTAGCAATCGAAAAAGTCAAGACGATCTGGCTCGGGAATACGTCATTAACGAACGCCTGATTCGTACTGCCTATGGGATACTTAATGCGGATACAGCCCCAGGGAATATCCGGTTTATGAATGAAGACGACATAAGTCCGATATATCTGTGTATCCTGGACCTCCTGCGCAATCGATTTGCAGGAATCCGGGTAGTGGGTGACTGCGCAGGCGGGGGGGCACAATCCACTACGGGACAGCTTACCAATATTCAGGGTGTGGCTCAATCGGATGCAGATGCCTTTAGTGAGTTTTCAGATCTGGCCCCGCAGCGGGTTTTTATTCGCGGAACGTCTTCCATTTTTAATCAAAGGGCAGCCCTCTTTGATGTCGATGGCCAAATCTTTATGGATCCGCCTATTTGGTTGGATATCAATCAAATCAAAAGGTTGGCTATCCTCAATAATTTTGCTACGACCACCCAATATGGCAATATGGGTGCGGGGGGCGTCGTCGTAATCAACACTTTGGCGGGTAGTCCCAAAGGGGGCCGACTCAAGGATCAGGCACGCCTTCGGAATAACTTTGAAACAGGCCCCATTCTTTCACGGGCTGAGGTAGAAGCGGGTGAGCCCACCTATTATCAGGAACTCAAGGCCTCAACTTCGGCCACAGAGGCTGTGGAGGTGTATGAGAAATACGCTTCCCGCTATACGAGTTCACCGTATTTTGTTATGGACACCTACCGCTATTTTTACGAGGACAGGGGAGATCAGGCCTATGCGGATCAGATCGTAGACTCCCATGACTATTTGTTTTCTAAGAATCCTGTGAACATGAAAGCCCTGGCCTACATTTATGAAAGCCAGTCGCGGACTGACAAGGCTCATGAGGCGTACAAGGAAGTCATGAGAATGCGCCCCAATTATGGACAGTCCTACATGGATTTAGCCAACAGCTATAGGGATCTGGGCAGGTTTGATAATGCAGCAGCCCAATACATAAGGTACGATTACCTGGTGGAAGAAAACCTGATTCCGTTGGATACCACGGATTTTGTTCCCATTCTGAACCGGGATTACAATAATCTTTTATTTCTGAATCAGGCGGGTATTGTCAGTGCAGCCAACAGGGAATCCCTTTACGTAGAGGAAGAAACATTTCAGGGGACCCGACTCGTATTCGAATGGAACGACGGAGAAGCAGAATTCGATTTACAATTTGTAAATCCCGAAAACCAGTATCACATCTGGCAACATTCCCTGGCCAGTGATGCAGACCGGATTATGCGGGAAAAAGAGATCGGGTTTAATACCGAGGAATTTCTCATCGACAGCTCCCTGCCGGGCACCTGGGAGATGAATGTGCGATATTACGGCAACAAGAGTCTTTCCCCTTCTTACTTAAAAGTTACGATCTACGACAATTACGGGACGCGTTCACAAAGGAAAGAAGTGCGTGTATTCAAGTTGAGTCTTAAAGATGCCAACCAGCGGTTGTTTACGCTTACAAAAGGCGCCACGGTTGCTCTGAATTAGCTGTAGGTCTCCGGACTTCCGTCCGGGGTTGTTCAATTCAGCACGACACAATCCTTTGTGGGTTAACTTCTTATGGCCAACTTATGCGGTCTGTAAAACATAAATTATATTTATGTAAATCCTTAAATATATAGATTAAAATATATAATAAGTTTTATGTATTTTACAATTTAAATGAAACGGCTATGATCCAGAAAAAACATATTTTGACTTTTGCATTTTTAACCTTCGCCCTGGGTCTGATGGCCCAGGAAATGCGCACCGTACGCGGCAGTGTAACTGATGGTACGAACCCTATGAAAGATGTCGCAATTGCCGTGCAGGGCAAGCAGGACGTTCGTACGTTTTCAGATGCAGATGGTAAATATGAAATTCAGGCTGAGGTGGGAGATCTTCTGGAGTATTCCTACACAGGTATGAAAGACTATCTCGTACGGGTGGAAGAAGTTACCCGGTATATGAACCTGGTAATGATCCCGGATGTGCAAGAACTCGACGAGGTAACTGTTACCGAGAGCCGCCGTAAATCCCAGCAGGATTTGGCCTTAGAATACGCAGGAAATTCAAGAATTTTAAAAACGGCTTATGGTTATCTCGATGCCGATACCGCCCCTGCCCAGGTCCGGATGCTGGATCAGAACAGTATCTTGCCGGTGGCCCTCTGTATTTTAGACGTTATCCGCAATCAGTTTCCTGGAATTACGACTACCGGAAATTGCCAGGAAGGCGGGGCAGTTATCTTCAGAGGGGGTGGGTCCGTCAGCAATCAGCGTGTTGGTATTTTTGACGTCGACGGGCTCGTTTTACAGCAAGTTCCTGTTTGGATAGATGTCAATCAAATTAAGCGAATGGCCCTGATCTCTTCTGTTGCGTATACAGCCCGGTATGGAGCTGTGGGTAGCGGGGGTGTTGTCGTGATCAATACGATTACGGGAAACCCCCAAATGAATAAAATAGTAGATCAGGCACGCCTGAGAAACAATTATATAAAAGAACCCGCCCTGGATGGGGCTGCCGTTGCCTATAGCGAGCCTACCTATATGTCGGCATTTCGGGAATCTACCTCATTTGAGGACGCGCAAACCGTGTATTCCCGGTATGAGGCCCAGTACGGCAGTTCACCCTACTTCTATTTAGACGCCTACAAGCACTTCTACCAGACCCTGGGGGAAACGGAATTCGCCGACCAGATTATACGGGAGAATAACCGGGTTTTTGAAAAGAATGCTTCCATGCTTAAAGCCCTTGCCTATGCGTATCAGGAAGAGGGACGATATGAAAAAGCCCTGGAGGCTTTTAAAGAAGTCTTTATTATGCGTCCCAACTATAGCCAGTCTTATCAGGACCTGTCACTTGGATATCGGGACGCCGGGGCTTATGACAAGGCGGCCTCCATCTATGCCAGGTACAAGTACCTCGTCGATGAAAACTTTTTATTACCCTCTGAGGATTTTTCAAAGATTATTCAGCATGAAAGTGATAATTTATTGAAATTACACGCCTCGCAGATCGGTGCAAACGCGAAAAAGATAGTCTCTGATCCTTTTGTTCAGAATACTACCCGTGTGGTTGTCGAGTGGAACGAGACAGAGGCGGAGTTCGAACTGCAGTTTGTCAATCCCGAGGGACAATACCACAATTGGAAGCACACCTATGCGGAGAATGAAGATCGGATAATCGATGAGAAGATGGCAGGTTATTCCATGGAGGAACTTATTATCGACAATGCCCTGCCGGGATTGTGGGAACTCAATGTAAGATATGATGGAAATAAGAGCCTGACACCTACCTATCTCAAGGTAACCACCTACTATAATTACGGGGAACGCGACCAGAAAAAACAAGTAAATACTTTTAAACTTACCCTTAGAAACAACTGGCAGAAACTCCTCTCAATCAACAATCCGGGAGTGAGCCGCGTTCGCTAGAGAATGAGGTTATTACTCTACACCGCATTACTACTTGTAGTACTGCCTCTGCAGGCCCAATTGGCCTATAGCGGGAGTGTTGTAGACGCTGTAACCGGCGACCCTTTACCGTTTGTAAACATCGGAATAGTAGACCGGGCCATTGGGACCGTCAGCGATGAGGAAGGTAGTTTCCTGTTGGAGTTCCGACGCGAAAAAGTAGGACCTGCCGATGTGCTTCGCATATCCAGTCTGGGATACGAAGCCACAGAAATCCCGCTTTCCAGGCTTGAACAATCTACAAAACACTTCACTTTTCGGCTCGAACCTTCTCCTATAGGATTGGATGAAGTTATCGTCTCTACATCAGAGCTTTTTGAAGTAGAGGAGGAAGTGGGGTATCCGAATATGATGGGCAGGGGGATCGGATATTGGAAGGACAGTGTGGCCCTGGGCGGGGAGTTGGGTTCCCGAATTCGGGTAGATAATGGACTCCGAAGACTCAACGCTCTATTTTTTCAGGTACTGGATAATCCTTCTGACAGTGTGCAACTTCGGGTAAATATTTATGAAACAGATATAAAATCCACCTACCCGGGTAGGAACGCCAACAATAGCGGTAGAAGTATTCTTCATACCTTGAGAAAAGGAGAAAGTCTCGTAGCCATAGACCTCAGTTTTGCTGAGATTTGGGTTCGTAATGACTTTATCATTAGCCTGGAGTTGCTTGGGGTATACGGCACGGAGCGTGTGGGTTTAAGCCTTCCCGCCGGCCCATATACGGGAGGTGATTCTTTCAGAAGGTATGCCAGTCAGTCCCGATGGGAACGCCTCAAGGAATCCGTGATGGGCTTCAGCGTTCAAACTACCTTGTATACCGATAATCCCCGCAGAGTTCCCAAGGCCAGGATCGTCCGAAAACGGGAAAAGAACGAAACTGAAATTTCCGGTTACGTCTTCCATGCGGGAAATCCACTTAAAGAAGCAACCATACGGAATTACACACGAAATGAAAGTGTGCAAACCGACAAATGGGGTCGCTACACGACCCGGATTTCCAAAGGGGATATCCTCTCGGTCTCCTATCCGGGAATGTTGGAACTAGTTCTGGAGGTGGAGGACCCGCGAAACTTTAATTTCCAATTGCAGCGCAATAGATGACCGAAAAAAAGGGGGCACCACGTATCAATGGGGATGGTTTTGAGTGGTTGTCACCCAGGGGATAAACGAGTCTTTACATATCCCGGGATGTATCAATAAGCATGGGTCGTGGTGGTAATAGAGAACCTGAATTTCCAGATGCACATGGAAAAAGAGTTACCCACGGAATGGATTGAAAACTGAGTGTTTCTAAACCTGTAAAACGCCCATATTAAAGGGTTTTTCAATGGGGGCATGATCCGCGGCTTCAATGCCTGTGGAAATCCAACGCCGGGTGTGAAGGGGATCGATGATGGCATCGGTCCACAGACGGGCGGCCGCGTAATAAGGCGAAATTTGGGTGTCGTATTTCTGCTTTATCTTTTCGTACAGGGCATCTTCCTTATCCTTGTCAAAGGATTCTCCAGACTTCTCCAGCCTGGCTTTTTCAATCTGCAACAGGACTTTAGCAGCTGAATTACCGCTCATTACGGCCAGGTTGGCACTGGGCCAGGCGATCATTAAACGGGGATCATAGGCTTTCCCACACATGGCATAGTTACCCGCACCGTAGCTGTTCCCGATGACTACAGTAAATTTCGGAACCACTGAGTTGGCGACAGCATTGACCATCTTGGCCCCATCCTTAATAATACCCCCGTGTTCACTCTGACTTCCCACCATAAAGCCCGTAACGTCCTGAAGGAAAACCAGGGGAATCTTTTTCTGATTGCAGTTTGCGATAAACCGCGTAGCCTTATCCGCAGAATCCGAGTAGATTACCCCCCCGAATTGCATCTCTCCTTTGTTGGTTTTAACCACCCGTCTCTGGTTGGCCACAATTCCCACAGCCCAGCCATCGATGCGCGCATACCCTGTTAAGAGTGTTTTTCCATAGCCTTCCTTATACTGCTCAAAAGAACCGTCGTCTACCAGCCGCTCAATGATCTCAACCATGTCGTATTGTTCAGACCGGGAACCCGGTAAGAGGCCGTAGATTTCTTTAGGATCCTTAGCGGGTTTTGAAGGTTTTACCCGGTTATAACCGGCTCTGGGGAAGGCCCCCATCTTGTCTACAAGGTTTTTAATGCGATCCAGGGCATCCTTGTCATCTGTCGCCTTATAGTCTGTAACGCCGCTGATTTCACAATGCGTGGTAGCCCCTCCGAGGGTTTCGTTATCGACACTTTCGCCAATAGCTGCTTTCACGAGATAGCTTCCCGCGAGAAAGATACTCCCCGTCTTGTCCACGATTAGCGCTTCGTCGCTCATAATGGGCAAATAGGCCCCGCCTGCGACACAGCTACCCATTACGGCGGAAATTTGCGGGATTCCGCGACTGCTCATCTGGGCGTTATTGCGAAAAATACGTCCAAAATGCTCTTTATCCGGGAAAATTTCATCCTGCATGGGCAGGAAAACACCGGCACTGTCTACCAGGTAAATGATGGGCAGATGATTCTCCATGGCGATCTCCTGAGCTCTTAGGTTCTTCTTCCCGGTAATTGGGAACCACGCTCCGGCCTTTACTGTGGCGTCGTTAGCCACCACTACGCAGAGCCGACCCCTGACGTGTCCGATGGTAACAACGACTCCTCCCGAGGGACAGCCCCCATATTCTTCATACATACCATAGCCAGCGAAAGCCCCGATCTCCAGTGCGGTTTCAGGAGCATCGAGAAGATATTCGATGCGTTCTCTCGCCGTCATTTTGCCTTCGCCATGCAGCTTTTCAATGCGTTTTTCACCTCCGCCTTTTCGGATCCGGGCATACCGTTTTTTCAACTCTGCCAGGGCGAGTTTATTCTGGTCTTCATTTTTGTTGAAGGTAAGGTCCATGTGTTTTCCGGTTTGTGCAAACTGCTTTAAGCCCTAAAGATACGGAGGATTTATGAGTACCTTAGAACTTCAAACGGACCGATGATGAATAAAAAAATTGGATGGGGAATTGTAGGGCTGGGAAATATCGCAGGGAAATTTGCCGGGGATCTGGCCTTGTCACCTGAGGCAGAGTTGGTAGCTGTAGCTTCCCGCGATTCAGGTAATGCCCGGCGTTTTTCTGAGCAATACGGGGCGAAAAAGGCGTATGCCACCTATGAGGCGCTTTTTGAAGACCCTGAGGTCGTTGTGGTTTATATCGCGACACCGCATAGTTTTCACCATTCCCAGACGCTTGCTGCTCTAAAGAGCGGTAAAAACGTAATCTGTGAAAAGCCGCTTGGTATTAATGCTTCAGAGGTCCGGCAAATGACGGCACTCGCGGCTGAAAAAGGGTTGTTCCTTATGGAAGCGCTATGGAGTCGTTTCAATCCGAGTATTCAACAGGTATATAACCTTGTTAAAAAGGGAGAACTCGGAGCGATTTCCTATCTCAGGGCTGATTTTGCCTTTCCCGCCCTGGACCGGGATCCGAGGGGTCGTCTGTTAAACCCTTCGCTGGCCGGGGGCTCCCTGCTGGATATTGGCATCTATCCTGTTTTTCTGGCTTATCTATTTCTTGGTATTCCGAAGGATATTAAGGTCTCGGCTCATTTTCATACGACCGGTGCGGAGAAACAGATCGCCATGATCTTTGATTACGATGAGGCTATGGCTGTCCTGTACAGTGGTTTTTCCTCCCACAGTGAAATGAAAGCGGAGATCTCATGCGAGTCGGGGAGTGCGATTTTGAATCCCCGATGGCATCACGCGGAGAGTTTTCAATGGCAAAAGGGGGAAGAAGTACGGGAGGTATTCAGGCCACTTAAAGGATCGGGATATATTTATGAGATTGAAGAAGTGCATCGCTGCCTTAGGGCAGGAGCCCGGGAAAGCGCCCTGTGGTCCTGGGCAGACAGTATAGCGCTTCACTCCCTTTTAGATCGGGTTCGTGGCTTGGCGGACATAAATTTTCCCGCCGGGTAAATACCCTTAAAGATGAAGGGGCGAATTGCCTTAAAATTTACGATATTTGTTTACTTACCAAACCAATTTAAACCATGGGAATGAATAAAAATACGGTACTTGCCTGGGCTACCTTTATTATGATTTTTGTAGGTGTGGGACTCATTTGCCTCGGAGCTTTCCGGTATGATGATGTCGCCGGATGGGGTTTTGCCTCGGTTGGTATTGGTTTTTTTGCGGTTGCCTGGGTATTTAATGCCTTAAAGGGGCGTTTGTAGGCTGCTAACACAAGTATAAACCATTTGATATATAGCGTTTATGGCTGATGATAAAAAGGTTATTTTCTCCATGTCCGGAGTGACGAAAACCTATAAAAATTCGAATACCCCCGTCCTGAAGGACATCTATCTCAGTTTTTTTTACGGGGCCAAGATTGGTATTCTCGGTCTGAATGGATCCGGAAAATCGACCCTTTTACGAATCATCGGAGGTACAGACAATAATTATAGGGGGGATGTGGTCTTCGCCCCGGGCTATAAAGTGGGGATGTTGGAACAGGAACCCCAGTTGGATCCTGATAAAACGGTCATTGAAGTGGTCAAGGAAGGCGTGGCTGAAACTGTGGCTATACTGGACCAGTACAACGAAATCAACGAGCAGTTCGGACTTCCGGAAGTGTATGAAAATCCGGATAAAATGGAGCAGCTTATGGAGAAACAGGCGAAACTTCAGGATCAGATAGATGCCTGTGGAGCCTGGGAACTGGATTCTAAACTCGACCTGGCTATGGATGCCCTGAGAACTCCGGAACCGGATAAGAAGATTGGTGTCTTATCAGGAGGAGAGCGGCGCAGAGTGGCGCTTTGCAGGTTGTTGCTGCAGGAACCCGATGTACTTTTGCTCGATGAGCCCACAAACCACCTGGATGCAGAATCGGTACAATGGCTGGAGCACCATCTTGCCCAGTATAAAGGAACCGTTATTGCGGTGACCCACGACCGTTATTTTCTGGATAATGTAGCGGGCTGGATTCTGGAACTCGATCGGGGGGAAGGAATTCCCTGGAAAGGGAATTATTCCAGTTGGCTGGAACAAAAAGCAAAACGCCTGGCCCAGGAGCAGAAACAGGCCGGGAAACGCCAGAAAACTCTGGAGCGGGAATTGGAATGGATCCGGCAGAGTCCAAAGGGCAGGCATGCCAAACAAAAGGCACGTCTGAACAATTACGATAAATTGCTGAGCCAGGATCAGAAAAAACTGGACGAAAAACTCGAAATATATATCCCAAATGGCCCGCGATTGGGCACAAACGTTATTGAGGCCCAAGGGGTGAGTAAGGCCTATGGGGACAAACTCTTGTATGAGGATTTAAATTTCAGATTACCCCAGGCGGGAATCGTCGGAATCATCGGCCCGAACGGAGCGGGTAAAACGACAATTTTCCGGATGATTATGGGAGAGGAATCCCCGGATAAAGGAACTTTTGCCATAGGAGACACTGTAAAGATTGCCTATGTAGACCAGGCCCATTCGAATATCGATCCGGACCAGACCATTTGGCACAACTTTAGTGGCGGGCAGGAACTCATCGCCATGGGCGGAAATCAAATCAATTCCAGAGCGTATTTAAGTCGTTTTAATTTTTCAGGCAGCGAACAAAACAAGAAAGTGAATATGCTATCCGGGGGAGAACGCAACCGTTTGCATCTGGCCATGACCCTGAAGGAAGAAGGGAATGTCCTCTTGTTGGATGAGCCCACCAACGATTTAGATGTGAATACTTTAAGGGCCCTGGAGGAAGGATTGGATAATTTTGCGGGCTGTGCGGTGATTATTTCTCACGACCGCTGGTTCCTGGATCGGGTCTGTACCCATATCCTGGCTTTTGAAGGAGATTCCCAGGTCTATTTCTTCGAGGGATCGTTTTCAGATTACGAAGAAAACCGAAAAAAACGCCTGGGTGGAGATGCCATTCCCAAACGTTTGAAATACAAAAAGCTCATTCGCGAATAAAAAAAGCCCGGGATTTTCCCGGGCTTTTTTCCTCTGTATTTATTTGGTTTTATTGCTTTAGTGGTTTTTCCAGAGTTTGATCAATCTGACTTTCGATTTGCGCTTTATCTCCGACCACAATAAGGGTCATCTTTTCAGGCCGAATATACTGCCTGGTCATTTCCATTACCCTTTCAGGAGTGATCCCATGCATATTTGCCACCTTGTCTCTTAGAAAGGATTCATCCAGATCGTGGGTATCCAGGAAAATTAGTTGTCCGATAATCCCGTTGGGTGAGGAGTTTTGTAAAACAAAAATACCCGATTCGTAATTGATAATCCCATCGAGTTCTTCCTGGGTTGGGGGTTCGTTCTGCAGAATTTCAATCTCTTTCTTTATTTCCGCTATAGAAGCTCCGGTATGTTCAGTGGTCACATCTGCCGCTTCAAACCAAATTCCCGTCTTATAATTGGATGTCAGGGAGGAATAGGGCGAATAGGTGTACCCTTTGTCCTCCCGGATATTGCTGGTAATTCGCGAAGCAAAAGAGCCTCCGAGTATGGAATTGGTAACATCCAATGCCGTATAATCCGGGTTGGAGGGATCCGGTACCGGTAACCCGTAATATATCGTTGACTGGGGGGCTCCGGGACGGTCAATGATTTTAACCGTGGCAGAAGTAGCAGGCGTCGCAATGGGATATTCGGCTTCTTTTCCTTCCCGCCAGTCTCCCATGGCCTGTTCCACTGCCGACTTTACGGCCTCTGGATCAAAATTACCGGCGACGTAAATAGTGGTGCGCCGGGCTCCGAGATTGTCATTGTAAAAATCAGAAATATCCGATACGGTATACGAATCGATCTGTGCTTCAGTTGGAAAAACCCTTCCATAGGGATGGTCCGGATATATGGCGGCATAAAATTCTTTAAACGCCTGGCTTCCGGGGCGGGACAACTGTACTGCGAGGTTCCGCTTCATATCGCTTTTGAGTCGATCCAGTTCTTCGGCCGGCCATTTGGGATTTCGTAGCACATCCGCCATGAGCCGAATGGCGTCAGGGGCGAATTCATAGAGCACTGAAGCGGAGAGGGATCCCGTATGGGTTCCTATCCCGATATTCAGATTTCCTCCCATAGCGGCCATTTCATCGGCAATTTGTCGGGATGTCCGGGTGGTACTTCCTTCTTCCAGCAGGTCGGCCATCAAATCTGCGAGCCAAACCTGGTTTTCCTTCTCATTGATATTCCCGGTTTTCAGGTTGTAACGGATACTGGCCTTTGGAATAGAGCCATAAGGTATCATAACCAGGGTCAGACCATTGTCATAGGAAATAACCTCTTTTTCAGGAAGTGTAAAGTTCTTGGGTGTCCCTCCTTTTGGCGGTACTTCCTTTTCCTGAGCCTGCAGGGCAGATAGAGGAAGCAGAAGTGCAAGGGCGATGATATATCGTACGGTATTCATTTTATTGGATTTTTTCGTTAGTTGCTAATAGCGGATTAACTTCAAGTACGGTGCGATTGCTGGCCCTGAGGTAATTGTCAATAGTTCTTTTGACGGTCTCTACATCCACTTTTTTAAATTCTTCCTCAAGGCTATTGATACGCCCCGGATTATCATCAAAAAGGGCAAAACTACACAGAAGATCCGCCCTGCCGAGGCCAAAAGTCCCACCAATATCGTCGTAGAGCTGAGATCGTATCTTAACAATCGCCTGATCGAGCATCTGCCGATCTACCTGATCCTTTAGTTCGATCATCACTGTGTCAATAGATTCCATGATGCTCGCCTTGCTCTCGGGATTGTCAAAGGTGAAATCGTACATCCAAAGCATCGGCCCCTTGTAATTGAACATGTTTCCGAGATAATTGATTCCCCCCGAAACATCTGAGGTAAAACCCATTTCATTTTCGAGTTTCTGCACCAGGAGGCTATTATCGCCCTGTATGAGAATTTGATCCAGTAAGCCCATGGCGTAATATTCGGGAGTATTCCGCTCCGGCATATGATAGGCAAAGGCTAAAGCAGGTTTGTTCGCGAGCGAATCATTTTTCATAAAATACTTTTCCTTTTCCTGACGCGCTTCGGAAATATCGGGTTCCGGAGGCAGGGTTGCGGCCGGAATGCTCCCGAAATAGGTTTCGATCCAGGCCTTGGTTTGAGCGATATCGATGTCTCCTACTACTGAGATAGCGGCGTTATTTGGGGAATAAAAGGTATTGAAGAAACTGGTGACGTCCTCAAGGTTTGCCGCATCCAAATCCTTCAGATCTCCATAGAAGTTATGTGCATTATACCAATTTTCATTGGCATATTGAGGCATATCCAGCCAGGGAAATCCGCCATACGGCTGGTTCAGAACATTGACTTTCACTTCGTTTTTTACGACACCTTGCTGGTTTTCAAGACTCTCCTGAGTGAGACTAAGCCCCTTCATCCGATCCGCTTCGGCCCATAACATGGTTTCCAGCTTATGAGACGGCACTATTTCGAAGTAATTGGTAAAGTCGAAACGCGTGGATCCGTTGAGAACGCCACCGTTTTCCTGGACCAGCTTTATAAACTCCATTTTTCCAAGATTATCCGATCCCTGGAACATCATGTGTTCAAAAAGGTGTGCAAAACCGGTTCGATCCCTGGGTTCATTGCGAAATCCAATATTGTAATACACGGCCACAATGGCGGTGGGAGATGTGGTATCTTCAGAGAGGATTACTTTTAAACCGTTTTCCAAGGTGTAATAAGTGACGGGAACCTCAAATTTTGAAGCCGTTGCTTCCTTGGCCTTTTCCGTTTCACAACTGCTGAGGAGTACTAGGAAACTCAGAAGTGCGCTGAGTCGCATAAGTCCTGATCTTGTTTTCATAAATCTGGTTTTATATAGGGGTGTTTTATAATTAAGCATAAGTCGTCTCAATCCCAAGGTTGTTACACTATAGTCTTATTTAATTAATAGGATTCTGAAGGATACCAATCCAACCGAACTACGCGGATATCCGGGTTGGCCCTGGTGACTAGGGTCTCAAAACGCCCGACGTCGCTTACATCTGGTTTTCCCCTGTAGTGATAGGGGTAAACTTCGGCCGGGGCAAATTCGATCACGGCATCTGCGGCGCTTTCAACATTCATCGTATAGGGCAGATTCATACAAATAAAAGCCTTGTCGATATCTTCCAGCGCCCGCATTTCAGGAATATCTTCCGTATCTCCGGAGAAATAAACCCGCATCCCGTTTTTTTCCAGAACATACCCATTCCCCCTGCCGGGCGTATGGAAATTTTTGGCCTCAGGCCTGAGGTTATACATCGGGATGGCCGTTACTGTTATTCCATACCGCTCTTTGGAGGCTCCGTTATCCAAAACATCTAATTGGGGTGTAAAGGCATCGGGTATTTCTTCAGCCACGGCATTGGGGACGATTAATTTTGCTTTTTGGGTATCCAGCCCTTGCAGCGTTTCCAGACTAAAATGATCTCCATGGATATCGGTAATCAAAATAAGGTCGGGAGCAGGATATGCCTTAAAAGCCTCCGGCCCTCCAACCGGATCTATATAAATGATGGTCTCATCCCAATCCAGTACAGCCGTGGCATGAGCTACCGGATAAATTTTTAAAGATTCCCGATCCTGCAATCCAGCGCCCTCAGGGACTGCGGTGGACTTTGGTTGGGAAAATAGCGATTGTTGCTGCAGGAAGAAAAACAATAGCAGCAGGGAAGTTGTGGTGTGAAATACAGGAAGAAGTTTCATTGCAGTAGCTTTTACAGATTTTTGGAGCTATAAAGATACAATTGCGCAAACCCACAAGCGACAGGGGGGAATAAATATTTTCGATGCTGAAATCTAAAACTTGAATTTCTGCGTATATAGACAGTAAACAACTTAAAATTTAAGTTTTAGAAATTAATTTTCACACTTATGGCAGAAACAAAAAACAACAACGGACTTAAAGTATTGGCCGGTATTCTGGGAGTAATTCTTTTGGGAACCATTATTTATGCGGTCAATCTGTACCAGGACTCAAAGAAAAATGAGGCCATCCTGTTAAAAGAAAAAGAGTTAGTTGTAGAAGATCTGACAAGCCTGAAGTCGGAATACGACAAGGCCATTATGGAGAGCAACCAAACCAATGAAGAATTGGTAGCCGCTCGTGACAATATCGCAAAATACATCGATTCGGTTAGCGGTATGAAGGCAGATCTGGCAACTCTTTCCCGCTACCGTCAACAAGTAGGCGTTCTGAAAAAAGAGCGTGAGGAGTTATTGCGTCAGGTAGATTCACTTAAACAATCCAATACCCTGATTGCGATGCAACGCGACAGTACTTTCGTGGAGCTCGAGAAGCAAAACGTTTTCAACGATTCGCTGGTAGTTCAGAACACGCAATTGGCCGATGCCGTTCAACGTGGTTCAGCACTTAACCTTACTGGATTCGTAGTAGATGCCGTCCGCGAGCGCAACAATGGAACCCTGCGTTCTACAACTAGCGCCAAGAGAACTGACAGGTTAAAAGTTTGCTTTACAGTGGCTGATAACGTTATCGCCGAGGCAGGTGACCGGGAATTCTATATTGAAGTTCTGGATCCTAACGGAAACGTAATGGGAGGCACCAATTCCAAAACAATGGAGGAAGGCCCTTCGATCACCTACACCAAGAATACAAACTTCTTTTACGAAAACGCCGCTTTGGACGTGTGTGATTACATCAGTAATTATGCCGGAGAGTTTCAAAAGGGAAATTACATGGTCAACGTTTATGACGATGGTCTGAAATTGCTCGGAACTTCTAAGTTCGAATTGAATTAGTAAAGCGTTTAATCCTTTATAAGGAAGACCGCCTAATGTTTTTAGGCGGTCTTTTTTTTTAGCGTTTTCACCCGGGAGGAGCCGCAAAGAGAGAAGTTGATCGGGAAACGGTCATAAAAAAAAAGAGGTTGCCTTTTGGACACCCTCTTTTTTTAATGGCCCTGTTTTATTTTTTAAGATGGCCTACCATCTGCTCGGGCCTTACCCATAAGTCGTACTCTTCGGCGCTCACATAGCCGAGCCTTATAGCCTCTTCTTTGAGCGTGGTCCCGTTTTCATGAGCTGCCCCTGCGATTTCGGCAGCTTTGTAATAGCCAATTTTGGTATTCAGGGCAGTGACCAGCATCAGGGAATTGTTCAGAAGTTTCTGAATCGTTTCCCGGTTAGGTTCTATGCCAGAGGCGCAATGGGCTTCAAAACTCTTGCAGGCGTCTCCCAATAAGCCGGCAGACTCCAGGGCATTGGCCCCCATTAGCGGCTTGAATACGTTGAGTTCATAGTGACCTTGTGTTCCCCCTATGGTGATAGCGACATCGTTGCCCATAACCTGTGCACAGACCATAGTAAGGGCCTCGCATTGGGTAGGATTTACCTTACCGGGCATAATTGAGCTTCCCGGTTCATTGGCCGGTATCAGAATTTCTCCGATTCCCGATCGCGGTCCGGAAGCCATCATCCGGATGTCATTTGCAATTTTATTGAGGGATACGGCGAGTTGTTTGAGGGCGCCATGGGTTTCCACAATGGCATCATGGGCTGCCAGGGCTTCAAATTTATTAGGTGCCGTGATAAAGGGAAGTCCGGTAAAGGTTGCGATGTAACGGGCCACCGTCTCGTCATATCCGTCGGGCGTATTGAGTCCTGTACCTACAGCAGTACCGCCGAGAGCGAGTTCCCCCAGATGGTCCAGCGTATTGCGCAATGCTTTAAGTCCGTGATCCAGTTGTGCTACATACCCTGAAAACTCCTGGCCAAGGGTGAGGGGAGTGGCATCCATCAAATGGGTCCTGCCGATCTTTACAACGTCCATATACGCCTCTGATTTAGCCTTAAGGGTATCGCGCAGGGCCGTAACCCCTGGGATGGTCACTTCTACCACCTTTTTGTACACGGCAATATGCATGCCGGTTGGAAAGGTATCATTTGAGGATTGCGACTTATTGACGTCATCATTGGGCTGCAGTGTTTTCTCACCTTCTCCAATTTTCTTTCCAGCCAGTTCATGCGCCCGGTTGGCAATAACTTCATTGACGTTCATATTGCTTTGAGTCCCCGATCCGGTTTGCCAAATAACCAGGGGAAACTGATCGTCATGAGTCCCTTGGAGGATCTCATCGCATACCCGGCTAATCAGGTCCCGTTTGGCCTCCGGGAGTACACCCAATTCACAATTGGCATAGGCAGCTGCTTTCTTCAGATAGGCAAATCCGTAAATGATCTCTTTGGGCATTGAGGCCGGTGGCCCAATTTTAAAATTATTACGGGAACGCTCAGTCTGGGCGCCCCAATATTTGTCGGCGGGAACCTTTACCTCGCCCATGGTGTCTTTTTCGATCCGGAATTCCATAAAAAACGATTTTACACAAAGGTACATATTCCCAACCCTGCCGGGCAAATGCAAGGAATGGGTTATATATTTTTTTTTCAGAAGTTGGAGGATTTCATCAAAACCCGCTATCTTTGCTTCTCAAAAGCAGATTGCATGTTTGAATTTGATCAATACCTCGGATTTTTAGCCTTTCTAACCATACTGACCATTGGTTTTTGGCTTATGATGTTCCTGCTGCTTTTTGTGGTCCCTTATTGGCTGGGAGGAAACCTCCTGGAACTCTGGAAAGAGCGGAGGGAAGCGAAAAGGGCAGAAAGAGAAGCCTAATAAAAAAGCGGGGAATTCCCCGCTTTTTTATTTCCTGTAATTCCTGCTTAACGACTTAACTGCCGAATTCCCCATCATCCGAAAAATCATCCCCACCACCTCCGCGTCCATTTCGTTTTTTGGACTCGTTGAAGCGATACAAAAACGAAAGCCTCACAGACCGCACGCGCCACTGAAATTCGCTGTCCGATGTAAAGAAATCTGTCTCTGTAAAAGACCTCCGCTTTCTTGAATTGAAAAAATCCTGAACATTGAGCAATAGGGTGCCATTCCCGTCCATAATATCCTTGCTGAAGGCCAGGTTCATGGAAAATATTCCTTTAAACTCCGTTTGGGCATTGTTCGATGGCCCACTGTAGAACATGTTGGTTTGCCAGTCCACTTTGCCGGGAAGCGTAACTTTGGAACTAAAACGCCCGAACCAGCTCGTATTCTCCGCCCCGTAGTCAACCCCGTTGAATTCTCCTTCCGTAACAAACCTGAAGAAGTTAAAACTGCTGTTGATCCTGAGCCACCTGGTAGGGTTGTAAAGAATTCCCGCTTCCGCACCATAACGCTGATTTGTAGAGAGGTTGATCGGTATGGTCCGGATAATTTCAATGCCATCCGGGGTTGTTATCCCCGTAGCCTCCTGTACCCGCTGAAAGGATCCGGTCTCACGCTGGTAATAGACAGAAGTTGTTAGGGTTAGCTCTTCCCATCGTTTCAAATACCCGAGGTCATAAGTATTGGAGAAGGCAGGGTCCAGGTCCGGATTCCCCTGAAAGACATTGGTCCGGCTACTCCGGGAGGGAAATGGGTTGATAAACCGTCCCCTGGGCCTGTTGATCCGGCGGCTATATCCCAGGGTTACACTCTGGGTATCTGTAAACTCATAAATTAGGTTAACCGTGGGGAATAAACCAAGGTATTCTTTGTTAAAATTGAAGTCCACATCCTCCCCGAGAAATTCTTCAAGGTCTGAAAGATCAAATTCAGAATCCACCTGCCCTTTTAATTGGGTATACTCCAGACGCAATCCGGCCAGGTAGGAAAACTTCCCATATTTATTCCCGTATTGGGAATAGACAGCATGAACGTTTTCGTTATAGGTGAAAATATTTGTCAGGGCCTTATTGACTACAAAATCTCCTGTGGCCTGATCCAGAGAATCCAACTGGTAATCGGTAACCGTTTCCTCCAACTTGGATCGGAATCCTGCCTCGAACTGGGCATCTTCACTTGGGCGGACATAATCGGCTTGGATAAGCCATTCCGTCTGGTCTTCAACCTGCAGGACATTTTCAAGGGCAAGCAGGTCTTCATTGGGAAAGGTCAGTTGTTCCTCGATTACAGCTTCCTGGTCCTCCTGGTCGATCGAATACTGAACATCCGCTGTAAGTAGTTGGCCTTCGTCATCAAACTTGTTTCGGTAATTTAAAGAGGCCTGGTAGCTGTTGTCTTTTTCAGTTTGATTCTGTTGCCTGAAGGTAAGGCTCTGAATATCATTTACCACAAAACGCTCTGTTTCATTTTCCGTAACATCTTCGTCTTTGGAATGTCTCCAGAAAAAACTCCCTGTAATGCTGGAGTTCTCATCAATAAAATACTCCAGCCCGATATTGGTGTTAAAGCCGCGGTTTGTGCGATCGATTTCCCTGTCTTCGAAAATCCGGTCAAAAGAACCACTGGTATAGGTATTGTCAAAATAACCATTCCCGGGTGAATTCCTGTAACTTATACCGGTGGTATTGAAAATATTCACTTTGTCGGAACGCAGATTCACATTGGATGTAATTCCACTGGTAGTGGGATACCCCAGGAAAGAGTTTATGGATCCATTGAATCCAAGGGTTTTTTCCCTTTTGAGGATAATATTCAGTATTCCTGCCGTACCCTCAGCGTCATACCGGGCAGACGGGCTGGTAATTACCTCAACTTTTTCGATTGCATCGGCAGGGAGTTGCTGCAGAGCATCCGTAGAACCGAAACCGGCAAGTGCGGAAGGCCTGCCGTTGATAAGGATCCGAACATTATCGTTCCCCCTCAGGCTGATATTTCCCTCCACATCTACGGCTACCGAAGGGACGTTATTCAGGGCATCTGAGACCGTACCGCCACTGGTGGTGATATCTTTCCCAATATTGTAGATTTTTTTATCGAGCCGGACTTCAACCGTAGTCTTTTCTCCAACCACCTCCACCGCTTCAAGTTCGGTAGCGTTTATAGCTATACGTATTTCGCCCAGGTCTCTGTTGCTTTCCAGATTCTGATTTTCAATCGAATAGGTTTCATAGGAGATATATTCTACGCGAATGTTGTAACGCCCACCCGGCGCTTCAATGGCGAATTTGCCATCCAAATCGGTCATTCCACCTGTAATTATGGACGGATCATTTGCATTTTGGAGTACGACCGTGGCATATTCCAATGGGGTTCCCGTGTCTTTATCCAGGACTGTACCGGTAAGGGTAATGTTTTGGCTATTCGAATTTTCTGGGCGTTGGGCCTGTAATCCGAGGCAAAACAGTGCCATAACGGGCACGAGAAATCTATACATTTAGGATCTAGGTTTTTTTCTTCTTTTTCCGATCCTTTTTTCCATTTTTAGACTTACCACCATTTTCAATAAGATCCATAAAACCTTCATACTTCTCTGGAGGCAATCCCTGCTTCAGTTCAGCTTTCTGGTTTTCTGCAATCTTCTCATAAGCTTCTCTGGCTTTGTCTTCTGGCAATTCCAGAATTTGAAGCTCAATGCGCTGCTGCACATACTTATTGAGAATGGAACTCACTACGGCTTGTTCAAAGTCATTCAGATCGAGGGCTTCGGTAATTTTAGGCATCTGATCTGCCACAAGCTCCTCTGCCGTTTTCGGATCTTCTTTTTGAACTTCAGGCCCCGGACCGCGCGGAATGGATGAATTCTGAGAATCATACCTCCCGTAGCGTCCCATCTGAGCGTGGACACTAAAAATCCCTATAAGGGAAAGGGTTAAAAAAAGAATGAATTTTTTCATTGCTCAGTGTTTTAGACCGGATCCTGTAAAAAGCGTTTAATCCGGTTTGGTTAAATGTTTGTTAAATGAATTTTGAGTGCCGGTTCCTTCAATTTCCGTGAGCATGCTCAAGAAAGCCCCTGACATTTTCAGGGGGCCTGCCGAGTATCGCGCTTTGCCCTTTGACAACCACGGGGCGTTCCATTAATTTGGGATGCTCGGCCATAGCTGTCAGGATTTGATCTTCGCCCAGAGTTTTCCCCTTAAACTTTTCTTTCCAGAGGGATTCGCCCTTGCGGAGGAGTTCGTCAGGCTGCATTTTCAATTTATGAAGCAGGGCTTTAAGCTCCTTCTGGTTCAGGGGTGTTTTGAGGTATTCGACAATCTTGAAATCTTCTCCGCTCTCCTGGATAATAGCCAGGGTTTCTCTGGATTTACGACATCTCGGGTTGTGATAAATGGTAATCATTGGGAACAATTTAGATCTCTTAAGCGGGGTTTTTCTGCCCCATCATCATCAGATAGCCCTTTAGGAACTGGTCAATATCCCCATCCATTACAGCGTCCACATTTCCGGTTTCTGCCCCGGACCTAACGTCCTTGACCAGTTTGTAAGGGTGCATGACATAGTTGCGAATCTGGGAGCCCCATTCTATTTTCATTTTGGAGGCCTCGATGGCATCCCGGGCTTCCTGTTTTTTTCGCAATTCAATTTCATACAACTGGGATTTCAGCATTTTCATTGCTGTGGCCCGGTTGTCGTGCTGGGATCTGGAATCAGAACAGGAAATTTGAATTCCCGTGGGCTTGTGTACCAGTTGTACTTTGGTCTCCACTTTATTGACATTCTGTCCTCCGGCCCCACTGGAACGAGCCGTGGTTATTTCAATATCAGCGGGGTTGATCTCAATTTGAATGGATTCATCAGCCAGGGGATAGACATAGACCGAGGCAAAAGAAGTATGGCGCTTGGCATTGCTGTCAAAGGGCGAAATACGGACAAGGCGGTGCACCCCGTTTTCACCTTTGAGCCATCCAAAGGCATAGTCTCCGTCAATCTCAAGGGTAACGGTTTTGATTCCCGCCACGTCACCTTCCTGGAAGTTGAGCTCCTTTACCTTGTACCCGTTTTTTTCCGCCCACATCAAATACATCCGCATAAGCATGGACGCCCAATCGCAGCTTTCTGTTCCCCCAGCACCAGCGGTGATTTGGAGGACGGCACTTAAGTCATCCCCTTCAGTGGAAAGCATATTCCGGAATTCGAGTTTTTCTATGGCCGCTTCCGCCTTTGCAATTTGAAGCGCCACATCTTTTTCCGAACCTTCATCGGCCTCCAGAAATTCGCCTAATATCTCTGCGTCTCCCAGGAGTTGCTTTGCCTCTTCGAATTGTGTCACCCAATTTTTCTTCCCTTTGAGGATTTTCATGAATTCCTGGGCGGTAACAGGATCATCCCAAAAACCGGGGGCGAGGGTTTTCTCTTCTTCGTTTAGGATTTCAATGCGTTTGGCATCTATGTCAAAGATACCTCCTTAACGCACCAAGGCGTTCTAAGAGCGATTTTATTTTATCAAACATCGATGTGAATTTAAGGCGTAAAGTTACAGTCTTTTGAGGGGATTTCAATAAGGGCGGACCTTTTAATTACTGCTGTGAAGCAACCTGCACTTTATGGGTTGTGGTGTTTTGGCCCCTGGCGTAAAGCACTCCCTTTAAAGGGGCGCAGTCTTCGTAACCCCTGCCATAGTAGTCGATTGGTTTACGAGAGGAGTGCCTTATTGGAAAATTAAAATAACGGCCTGAATCAAAGTCGAGGGATCAAATTTTATTGGGTGACCTTGTAGGATTTATGCCTTACGTGTATTTTAGGGGATTCATATGAACGTATAATTTGTCAACCCACAGCTTATGATGCGTAATTCAACCGCCATTCTTTTTCTATTGTTTCCCTTGCTGATTTCAGCTCAGTTCACCGAGAAAAGTAAAGACTTTGATAAGTACGAGGGGTACTTTGATTATATGTACGACTCCCAGTCAGATAAAATATACCTGGAGGTGAAAGACCTGGAAAAAGAGTTCCTCTATGTCTATTCCCTGAGCAGCGGAATGGGTAGCAATGACCTCGGACTTGACCGGGGACAACTAGGAAATGAGCAGGTAGTGTATTTCAAAAAAGCGGGGAACAAACTGCTGTTGGTGCAACCCAACCTTGAGTACCGAGCGCTTACGGACAACCCTCTTGAAAAGAAAGCAGTAGAGCAGGCCTTTGCCAAATCCGTGATTTATGGCTTTCCCATTGTAGAGACTATAGGTACTTCCCATATCATCGATCTTTCCGAATTTTTGATGCAGGACGCTCATGGGGTATCGGCGCGGCTGAAGAGTGCCGGTGAGGGTAGTTATACCGTCGATGCTTCCCGAAGTGCTTTAAATATGGAGCGTACCAAAGGTTTTCCGGAAAACGTTGAATTTGACGCCCTATTGACCTTTAAAGGAGAACCCAAAGGGCGGCTCGTGCGATCTGTGACGCCAAACCCGAATCTTATTACTGTAAACCAACATCACTCCTTTATAAAATTACCGGATGCCGGATTTCAGATGCGGGAATTCCATCCGGGCTGTGGAAGCTATCCGTTTACATACTACGATTATGCAACTCCTGTGGAGTCTTCACTTGAAAAGCGGTATATCACACGCCACAGGCTTGAGAAGAAAAATCCCGGGGCGGCCACAAGTGAGGCGGTAGAACCCATTGTGTATTATCTGGATAACGGGACCCCGGAGCCTGTGAGGTCGGCACTTCTGGAAGGGGGTCGCTGGTGGAACCAGGCTTTCGAAGCCATCGGATATACCAATGCCTTTCAACTGAAAATGCTTCCGGATGATGCGGATCCTTTGGATGTGCGGTACAATGTTATACAGTGGGTACATCGCTCCACCCGCGGATGGAGTTATGGGAGCAGTATTACGGACCCCCGAACGGGTGAAATCATTAAAGGTCATGTAAGTTTGGGAAGTTTGAGGATACGTCAGGACTTTATGATCGCTCAGGCCCTGTCGGATAAGCCCTTTGAATCTTCGGATACGAATCACCAAAAAATGCTCGAACTCGCTCTGGCCCGAATCCGGCAGCTTTCAGCACATGAAATAGGGCACACCCTGGGATTTGCACATAACTTTGCCGCCAGCAGCACGGAGAAGACTTCTGTAATGGATTATCCGCACCCTGATTTTAAATTGACGAATGGTAAGGTTGATTTTTCAGGAGCCTACGAAACAGGTATCGGGGATTGGGATAAGGTTACCGTCGCCTATTCATATTCAGATTTTCCAACGGGAACCGATACCCTTACGGCCTTGCGGGATATATTAGATACGGCCCGGGAGGCAGGGCTCATTTATATATCAGACAGGGATGCCAGAGCTCCCGGCGGGGCTCACGCGCAAGCACATCTGTGGGATAATGGAAAGAGCGCCTCTGATGAACTGGATCGGGTTTTGGAGCTTAGAGAAACAGCCATGGACCAGTTTTCACCTGCAAATATCCGTTCAGAAGAGCCTTATTCGGTTCTCGAAGATGTCTTTGTGCCCCTTTATTTTTTGCATCGCTATCAGACAGAAGCTGCTGTTAAAATGGTCGGTGGGATGAATTATTCGTATGCCATCCGCGATGAGAGTGATACTCCCTGGAGTTTTCTTCCCAGAAAGGAGCAGGAGAAAGCACTGAACAGCGTACTTGAAACCCTTGATGCCGAACAGTTGGCTATTCCGCGGGAAATTCTCAACTGGTTTCCCCCAAGACCTGTGGGGTATTCCGGAACCCGGGAGTCTTTCGTAGGCCGATCCGGAGTGAGTTTTGACCCCCTAGGGGCAGCTGAAACGGCTGCAGATATGACTCTCGGCTTGTTGCTGCACCCCGAACGCGCTACCCGTCTGGTAAATCAAAAGGGACTGGAGCCCGGGCAGTTGGGTCTGGAAGAGGTCCTGGCTTCTCTGGTAAATCAAACTTTAGAAAACCCTAAAAAGGACGCGTATCTCGCGGGTGTCCAGGAGGTGATTAACTTCAGGGTTTTAAAGCATCTTATGGTACTGGCTACTCATGCCGAAGTACATCCCCAGGTCAATGCCGCGGCCCTGCAGGCCATAAACGCTCAAAAAAGATCCCTGTTAAAATCGGGTGAAGGAGATGCCCTGGCACGGGAAATGCTCCGGCGAATTGACGCTTTTGAGAAATATCCGGAAAAATTTCAGCCTGGAGAAGTCCCAAGAATTCCGGATGGATCTCCCATTGGAATGGCATGTTCACAACAATAAGTGCATTATGGTAGTTAATTTGATCAGTGATACGGTGACCCGGCCAAATTCCGGAATGCTTGGAGGTATGATGGAGGCCTCTGTGGGAGACGACGTTTTTAAGGAGGACCCCACAGTGAACGAACTGGAGAGCGAAGTCGCGCGGCTGTTCGGGATGGAGTCTGCTCTTTTTTTTCCAAGTGGCACTATGGCCAACCAGACGGGGATAAAACTGCACACGGCACCCGGGGATCAACTGATTTGCGATAAATACGCCCATGTGTATAATTACGAGGGTGGGGGGGTAAGTTTCAACAGTGGGGTTTCCTGTCGACTGGTGGATGGAAATCGAGGGATGATGACAGCTGATCAGGTAGAGAAGGCGATTAACCCACCGGATTTTTACCACAGCCCGAAAACGGCATTGGTATGTATCGAGAACACTACAAATAAAGGGGGAGGCGCCTGCTGGGATTTTCGTGAACTCGAAGAGATTAAAAAGGTGTGCGACCGCCATCAACTGAAGTACCATCTGGACGGTGCCCGGATCTGGAATGCCCTGGCGGCAAAACCCGAAGGGCCGGAGGCTTATGGAGCACTATTCGATACCATTAGTGTGTGTTTGAGTAAAGGGCTCGGGTGTCCGGTAGGCTCTTTGCTGATCGGCTCCGGGGCTTCCATGGAAAAAGCCCTGCGCATTCGCAAGATTTTGGGCGGAGGTATGCGTCAGGCAGGGTACCTGGCGGCAGCCGGCCTCTATGCCCTGGAACATAACCGGGGACGTTTGGCGGAGGATCATCGCCGCGCACACGAGATCGGCGAGGTGCTGGAAAAAAGGGATTTTGTAACCTACGTAGCCCCGGTTGAGACCAATATCGTAATATTTGAAGTAGATAGGGCCATGACATCGGATACCCATGTAGTCCGGGCGTTAAATGAAAAAGGTATTCGACTGATAGGAATGGGGGAGGGCAAACTTCGATTGGTCACACATCTGGACTACACGGAGCAGATGCATCACTACGTGCTCGAAACCCTGGAGCGTCTTGAGCCGGCCATGAACTGACCCATTTTTGATTATTTTTTTCCTGTGCAGGATTTTGTAGCTGCCCGAATTTCATCCGATCACATAGCTGTTAATACAGTTATAAAGCCAGGCGCTTCCGACTTTTAGCACCTCCTAAAGGAGGGAATCGAGGCCTGGTATATTGGGCATACCTTCTTTGGCGACCGCAGCGAGTTCAGTATCGTGGATCTCCCCGGCTTTTGCAAGGGCTCTGTTGAGTGTGATGATCAAATAATCGACGAGCTGCTCCTTGTCGTTTAAAAGCGCATCATCGATGTGAATTTCGCGGATTTCACGACTGGCAGAAACCACAACAGTTAGCGCCTTATCCGGGCTGGCTTCCTGAAGGGTGACTGTTTGGAGTCTCTTTTTGGTTTCTGCAACCCGCTCCTGAGTCTGCTTGAGTTTACCCATCATGCCCATTAAATCTCCTAGCATAATCGTTATCTTTAAATTCGTTCAAATCAATATGTAAATCTATGACTAATTCAATGAATTGTCGCCTCAAACTGGTCATTGTTGTGCTATATACTATTTTAGCGCTTTCTTGTAAAAAATCACAGCCATCAATGTCTGAACTGATCCCTCCAACAGCAACAGTGACCCCTCATGTCATAGAACTCCACGGGGATACACGTACAGATGATTACTATTGGCTTCGGGATCGGGAAAGCGAAGCTGTTCTAACCTATCTCCGGGAAGAAAATGATTATTATTTCAATAAGACCCGCCATACTGAAGCTTTTCAGGAGACCCTATTTCAGGAGATGAAATCTCGGATCAAGGAAGACGATACATCTGTTCCCTATAAGCGGAATGGATACTGGTATGTGACCCGCTTCGCCACCGGTAAGGAGTACGCAATCTATACACGTCACAAAGACACCCTCAACGGGCCCGAAGAAATCTTGTTTGACGGGAATGAAATGGCTGAGGGATTTGATTTCTTTGATTTAAGAGGGATTTCCATTAGTCCGGACAACCGGATGGCAGCCTATGGTGTGGACACGTTGTCCAGAAGGCAATACAACATACGAATCAAGAACCTGGAAACGGGGGAACTCTTTGAGGACTTTCTGGAAAATACCACAGGAAGTGCCGTTTGGGCGGCGGATAATAAAACTTTATTTTATATCCGAAAGGATCCGGAAACCCTGCGTTCGAACCGTGTTTATAAACATGTTTTAGGGACCGATGCCTCAGCAGACGAACTGGTTTTTGAAGAAGAGGATGAAACCTTTAACGCCTACGTCTATAAATCAAAATCGAGAAAGTTCATCATTATTGGGTCCATCAGTACCCTGACCAGTGAATTCAGAATACTTCCAGCGGAGAACCCCGGGGGCAGTTTTACTATTTTCTCCCCCAGGCAGCGCGGTCTGGAGTACTCTATTTATCATTATGCCGATCACTTTTATATCGTGACCAATAAGGATGGGGCGCGGAATTTTAAGGTAATGCGCGTGAGTGAAGATCAAACGGATGCTACCTATTGGGAGGACTTTATTCCGCATCGTGAAGATGTGCTGATCGAAGACATTGAGATTTTTAAGGACTACTATGTCGTTTCAGAACGGGACCGGGGTCTGACGAGATTACAGGTGAACCGCTGGGACAGAACCGAAAGCTATTACCTGCCATTTGATAATGAAACGTATGTCGCCTATTCTTATGTCAATCTGGATTTTGACACCGAAGAACTTCGCTATGTATATAATGCCATGACATCCCCCTATAGTATTATCGATGTAAACATGCGCACCAGAACGTCTGTGATTCTCAAACAACAGGAGGTTATGGATCCGGATTTCAAGGAGGATAACTACCGGTCTGAACGACTCTGGGCGACTTCGCGGGATGGTATTAAAATTCCCATTTCCATGGTGTATCACAAAGATACCCCAATGGATGGAACGAGTCCTCTATTGCAATACGCCTATGGATCTTATGGGAGCACCATCGATCCTTTCTTTTCCACTACCCGGCTGAGCCTGCTCGATCGCGGCTTTATTTTTGCCATTGCCCATGTTCGGGGGGGTGAATATCTGGGACGTCCGTGGTATGAAGCGGGTAAATTGCTTCAAAAGAAAAATAGCTTTACTGATTTTATCGACTGTTCCAAATACCTTATTGAAAAAGACTATACAAGTGCCGACCATCTTTACGCCATGGGCGGTTCAGCGGGTGGTCTTCTGATGGGAGTTATAGTGAATCTGGAGCCTCAACTCTACCGCGGAGTCGTTGCCGCCGTTCCTTTTGTAGACGTGGTTACCACCATGGGAGATCCCTCTATACCCCTGACTACCGGAGAATACGATGAATGGGGCAATCCTCAGGACAGGGAGTATTACGATTATATGAAGTCTTACTCACCCTATGACAACGTGAGGGCCCAGGGGTATCCCAATATGCTCGTTACTGCTGGTCTTCACGATTCTCAGGTGCAATATTGGGAACCTGCGAAATGGGTTGCCAAATTAAGAGCGCTGAAAACAGATCAGAACCAGCTCTTTCTGCATACCAATATGGAGGCCGGGCACGGGGGCGCGTCCGGAAGGTTTAATGCCCTTAAAGAAACGGCACGGGAGTATACTTTTATCCTGGACCTTGAAGGAAAAGCGTTCTAAAAGAAAAAAATAGTACTTTTGTAGGCAAAACCGGACCTTTTATCAGGTCCACCGCCTAACCCAGACAATGCATGGATCCAGAAATAAAGGCCCACGCGAATATCCTCGAACTTATAGGTAACACCCCACTGGTACACCTCAACAAGATAGTTGAAGGCTACCCCGGGGAGTATTTTGCCAAACTCGAAAGTTTTAATCCCGGGCATTCTGCCAAAGATCGGATTGCGTCATTCATTATTGAAGAGGCAGAGAAAAGGGGTATTTTAAAGCCGGGGAGTACCATAATCGAAACGACATCGGGGAATACGGGCTTTAGCCTGGCCATGATTAGTATGATTAAGGGCTATGATTGCATCCTTGCGGTGAGTTCTAAATCCTCTGCCGATAAAATCGACATGTTGCGCACCATGGGAGCACAGGTATATGTTTGCCCGGCCCATGTGAGTGCTGAAGATCCGAGGTCTTACTACGAAGTTGCTAAAAGGCTGCATAAGGAAACCCGGAATTCTGTGTATATCAACCAGTACTACAATGAATTAAATGTGGAGGCGCATTACGCCACCACAGGCCCTGAAATATGGAATCAGACCGGAGGAAAGATCACCCATCTCGTGGCCTGTAGTGGTACGGGTGGGACAATTTCAGGCACTGGCAGATATTTAAAAGAACAAAACCCGGATATCCGGATCCTTGGGGTGGACGCCTATGGATCGGTGCTTAAAAAGTATCACGAGACCGGGAAGTTGGATCGCAAAGAAATCTACCCATATCGTATTGAAGGGTTAGGTAAGAATATGATCCCCGGGGCAACCGACTTTTCCAGGATAGACCAGTTTGTTAAAGTTACTGATGAAGCCAGTGCTCAAATGGCCCGCAAACTCTGTAAGACCGAAGGTATTTTTGCAGGCTATACCAGCGGGGCAGCAATGCAGGCCGTAAAACAGTTTAACCAGGCTGGAGAATTTACAGCTGAAAGCCGGGTGGTGGTGATTTTTCCAGATCACGGCTCGCGCTACATGAGTAAGATTTACAGCGATAAATGGATGCAGGACCAGGGATTCGCCACTGCCACAGAAGGGGTAGAGGAGGAACAAAAGGTTGAATTTATAAAGTAAGCGGACTTGTTAAGTACCCCCCGGCCTGTGCAGCTTCACAGATCCCGTCCGGGACTATGATTCCTATATAAAATTAACTACTTTTGCCCCATAAAGGCTTTCGTTTTGTCGAAGATACTATTCGTCAGAGTGCCATCTTACAGAAAAAATGCATGAGAGATTTATTTGATCGAATTATAGAGAATAAAGGGCCCCTGGGGAAATGGGCGGCTCAGGCTGAAGGCTATTTTGTATTCCCAAAACTGGAAGGTCCAATTTCCAACAGGATGAAATTCCAGGGGAGAGAGGTCGTGACCTGGAGTATTAATGATTATCTGGGGATGGCAAATTTACCCGAAATCAAGAAGGTAGATGGAGATGCGGCTTTGGAGCACGGCGCTGCTTACCCCATGGGAGCGCGTATGATGAGCGGGCATACCGAATTTCATGAAATCCTCGAAAATCAACTGGCAGAATTTGTAGGAAAGCAAGCGGCTTATTTGTTGAATTTCGGATATCAGGGGATCATGTCTGCCATAGATGCTTTGGTCTCCAAGGATGACATCATTGTTTATGATGTGGATTCTCATGCGTGTATTATAGATGGAGTACGGCTGCATGTAGGTAAACGTTTTACCTTTAAACACAACGATATTGAATCTCTGGAGAAAAACCTTGAACGGGCAACGCGTATGGCGGAGCAGACTGGGGGAGGGATCCTTGTGATCTCAGAAGGTGTCTTCGGAATGCGGGGCGAGCAGGGTAAGCTCAAAGAAATTGTAGCCCTGAAGGAAAAATATAACTTCAGATTACTTGTGGATGATGCCCACGGTTTTGGTACCCTGGGTGCCACAGGAGCGGGAGCGGGAGAAGAACAGGGGATTCAGGACGATATCGATGTTTATTTTGCCACTTTTGCCAAGTCTATGGCCGGAATAGGTGCCTTTTTGGCTGCGGATCGGGAGATTATCGATTACCTCAAATACAATATGCGCTCTCAGATGTTCGCCAAGTCACTGCCGATGATATACGTGAAAGGGGCCCTAAAGCGACTCGAAATGCTCAAGACCCGGCCGGAACTCAAGAATAAGCTTTGGGAAAATGTCAACATGCTGCAAAACGGTTTGAGAGATCGTGGTTTTGATATAGGAACTACCAGCAGCTGTGTTACTCCTGTATACTTAAATGGCAGTATACCTGAAGCCATGGCCCTGGTCAAGGATTTAAGGGAGAATCATGGGATATTCTGCTCTATCGTTGTTTATCCTGTAATTCCCAAAGGACTCATCCTACTCAGGATGATTCCAACGGCGACGCACACTGCTGAAGATATTGAGGAAACTCTGGAAGCTTTTTCTACCATCCGCGAACGACTGCAGAACGGAACCTATAAACGCCTGTCTGCCGCTGTGGCAGCTGCCATGGGAGAGTGACGGTTCCTCGAATAAAAGAATTCTTATACCCCGGGTAACTCAAACAAAATTGCTGAGGACGTTCTGATTTAACCCCTGAAGGTCTAAGGGTCCTGGCTGAGGTCTTTGCGGAAGGTGCACCGCCGTTTATAGACCTCAGGTTTAAAGTGTTTCCAGATTTGATGTACATCTATATTATCTGCCAATTCCGGAGTGCGATAAGCCATCTTTATTCCCCGGGCGTTGAACTCCCGGTAGTACTCGTTAAAAATAATGGAGGTTACTCCTTTTTTTTGGTATTCAGGAAGGATGCCAATCAGGTAAAAAAAGACTTCTTTACTATTTTTTCGCGCTTTGAGAAGGTGATAAAAACCAAAAGGGAATAAGGATCCCCTGGCTTTTTGAAGCGCTTTTGAAAAGGAAGGCATCACAATAGCGAAAGAAACCAGGCGGTTGTCTTGATCCACGACGAATTTTACATACCGGGGGTCGATCAGGGTGAGGTATTTTTTCTTGAAATACTCCTTTTGAGATTCGGAAACCGGAACGAAGGAGGCGAGACGGGAATAAGAGGCATTAAACACCTCGAACATCTCATGAGCCCAGGGCAGAATTTGGGAAGTCTTCTCAAAATTCAGCGGGCGGAGTTGGTAGCGCTCCCGAATGATTTTCTGGACTCTTTCAAAATGGACGGGCTGCACGTTGGAAAAAGGGAATTTACTTTCGATAAACTCCTTCTCAACGGTCATGCCAAAATCCAGTAAATGGGTTTTGTAATAGGGGTAGTTATACCAGGTGATCATACTGCCAATATGATCAAACCCCTCCGTCAGAACACCTACTTTGTCCAGGTTTGAAAAACCCATAGGTCCTTCAAGAAAGCCTAAATTATGGGACTTGCCAATCTCAGCGACCTTATCCAGCAAAGCTTTAGAAACTTCCGCGTCGTCTTCAAAATCCATCCATCCGAATCTCATTTTGGAAATTCCCAGGTTTTCGATTTCGACACGGTTGACTATAGCTGCGATCCGGCCCGCGATCCGATCTCCTTTGAAGGCCAGAAAATACCTGGCCTCGGCCTGTTCAAAGACGGGGTTGCTCTTTGGATTAAAGCTCTCCAGTTCTTCTTTGATGATGGGGGGCACCCAATACGGGGAATCCCGATAAAGTGCAAAGGGATACGTAACGAAGGCTTTTAATTCCTGTTTTGAACGGACCTCCTTAATTTGAATCATCGCCTTTAATTTCAAAGACAAAGTTAGGCCTAATTGTCAAGGCTTTGATAAGAAGTAAGGACAATTCGGGAAAGTCCTGTGCTGAGGGTTTTACCAGTCGATTTCTGACGGTTCCTGCTCCGGTTCCTTTCCTTTTTTCTCTTTGGACTTTCCGGATTCTTTTTTCTTTTTACGCATATCCTTGCGTCCGATCTGAGGTTCCTGATCTTCTATAGGTTTGAGCTTGTCGGTGTGCCTGTCCAACCGATAGGAGATCCCTCCGGCAATAAAGCCCCGACTGGGTGTATCCTTAAAACTACCACCAAATAGCAGGTCGGCTTGAAAATTATCGCTCAGAAGATAGGCGACACCTGTTCTCAGGAGCACGTCTGCATACCGGTCGCTTTTGATTCCCTGATTCTCTAAAAAAATACTCCATCTGGGGTTTCTGAATGCATGCGAGAGTGAAACCAGATAACTCCATTCGGGAAAATCAGTTCCGATACGGTCGTAGATGATATTGGTGATCAATACAAACCTCGGGGAAAGGAGGCTTTGGGTGGAAACCATGACCCTTGGGGATATACTCGGTTCATCCGGCGCAAAAAAGGGATTGTCTCCAAGAATAAAATTCGCTCCCGCATAAATCGAAACTGCTGGGATAAGATTGCGCCATTGGAAGGAATTGTTGGCTCTCCAGCTGTAGAGGTTGGGGGAGTTGCGCTCGGGATTCTTAAACGGATCGTATAAGAGATATTTCAGCCCCAGGCGATTCCTTCCAAATCCGCTGTACTGGTCTTCGATTCCCGTTACATTAAAAGTGATATCCTGGTTTTGGTAGATACCTTCATAAAAGAGCTCCAGGGATTCAAACAAGAGTCCGTACCTCAGGGCCAGGCCCAGGCCGAAAATTTTGGAATCTGTATCTAAAAGAGAATGGTTCTGTTGTTCATAGAAGACCCCGGATTCGAGCTGAATGATCCCGGTACCCACGGCAAATGCACCGACAGATTCTCCGGGCCGGTTCGAATTGATCACGTCCGTATATTGGGAATGGCACGGGATACTAAAAAAAACAGACCAAAGGAACAGTCCGTAAAGGGGAGTTTTCCAGGTCTTATATCTTTGGGAAACTTCCATATTGTGTATATTTTAGGACATTTGTACGCTATATACAACGCGGGAATTGTAATTTTGATATAATTGGAATCGAGATTATGGGTGTATTAAAGACAGTTTTATGGATTCTTCTGGTGTACTTTGCGCTTAAAATTATCGGCAGGCTGCTGCGGCCCTGGTTGCTCGCGTACGCCAGGCGTAAGACCGGGGACTTTTTTGAGCAGGCAGCTGCCAGAGGGCAGCAAACCCGGCAAGCCCCAACTCCCGAAGGAGAAGTAAGTATTGATAAGACGCCAACCCGAAGGGCGAATCCGGGAAAAAAAGTTGGAGAATATATAGAATATGAAGAGATTGACTAAATTGTTTTCGACACCTTTATGAATCCGATTTTCAGGAGCTTTCTCACCCACTTTTTTGCTATTGCCTTTTTTGCCGTGGTAGCTCTGCTGTACTTTCATCCTGTACTTCAGGGAAAGGTCATATACCAGTCAGACATTGTCCAGTATCGGGGAATGGCACAGGAACAAGAAGATTTTCGCCGTCAATACGAGGAAGAGCCCTACTGGACCAACAGTGCTTTTGGCGGGATGCCTACCTATCAGTTGGGCGCGCGATACCCGCATGATTACGTTAAAAAATTGGATCGGGTGATCCGTTTTCTGCCGCGTCCGGCAGACTATCTCTTTTTGTATTTCCTGGGTTTCTACATCCTCCTGGGTTGTATGAAAGTAGAATATCGCCTCGCGATCCTTGGGGCTTTGGCCTTTGGATTTTCCACCTATATGATCATTATACTGGGCGTAGGCCATAATGCGAAGGCCCACGCTATCGGGTATCTGCCGATGGTCCTCGGTGGGATACTGCTCACGTTCAGGGGAAAATACCTTTGGGGTTTCCTGCTTACTGCGGTTGCCATGGCGCTTGAAATTCAGGCCAACCATTACCAGATGACTTACTACTTCCTGTTTTTGGTCATCCCTTTGGGAATTGTATATCTGGTAGATGCTATTCAAAAAAAACATCTGAAATCCTTTTTTATCGCCTCAGGATTACTCCTGGTAGCGGCCTTTTTGGGTATTGCTGTCAATGCCACTTCCCTTATGGCCACCCGGGAATACGCGGAGTGGAGTACAAGGGGCCCTTCTGTGTTGACTATAAATCCGGATGGCAGCACAAAAACAGTCACGGACGGTTTAGATCGCGAGTATATCACGCAGTACAGTTATGGCCTTTCAGAATCTCTGAACTTATTGGTACCCCGACTCTTTGGCGGGGGCTCTGTGGAGGCGCTCGGAGAAAAGTCGCGCACTTTTGAATTCCTTATCGATCAGGGCGTTTCCAGATCCCAGGCACTGGATTTCAGCAATAATCTGCAGCTCTATTGGGGTGATCAGCCTATAGTGGCCGCCCCCCCGTATATCGGGGCGGTGGTGCTCTTTCTCTTTTTACTCGGACTTTTACTGGTTAAAGGACGTGCCCGATGGTGGTTGTTGGCCGCCTCGGGAATCGCTTTGGCACTCTCCTGGGGAAAGAATTTTTCACTACTTACCGATCTGATGATCGATTACTTTCCCCTCTACAACAAATTTCGTGCGGTTTCTTCGGTACAGGTAATCCTGGAGCTCTGTGTTCCAATTCTGGCGGTTTTGGCGATTAAAGCCTGGATGGCTCCGCAAACTCCCGGGGATAAAAAGCGAAAGGCCTTGATAATCAGTTTATCGGGTATGCTGGGAATAGGGGTTATGCTCTTTTTGTTGAAATCCGTATTTGATTTTACAGGGGCAAACGATGCGGTACTCGAGCGCTATTATGGGGAGGAGCTCGTAGATTTAATCCGCCGGGACCGGGAAGCTGTGTATTTACAGGACACTTTCAGAACCATGCTCTTTATTCTTTTGGCCGGGCTGCTTTTATGGCTCAATCTTAAAAAGAAATTGCCGGGAAAATGGATGATTATTAGTATGGGAATCCTCATAGTGACAGACTTAGCTTCTGTGGACCTCCGCTATGTCAATAAAGATGATTTTGTATCGCGAAGGCAATTGGGGAATAGTTTTCCCCTGACCCAGGCCGATCAGCAAATTCTTCAGGATACCACCTATTACAGGGTGTTGAATCCGAGTGAGGGCCTCAATGGGGCACGTACGTCTTACTTTCACAAATCTCTCGGCGGGTATCACGCGGCTAAACCCCGACGTATGCAGGATTTATTTGAGTTTCATATCTACCAGAATAACCGGCGGGTTTTGGATATGCTCAATACAAAATACCTGATACAAGCCGATGAGGAAGGCAATCCCAGGGCGGCCCTGAATCCGGATGCCCTTGGAAATGCATGGTTTGTAGGCCGCTTAAATGGTGTGGAATCACCTGATGAGGCGATACAGGCCCTGAGCAGCCTGATTCCCGCACAGGAAGCGATCGTCAATACAAAAGATTTTCCCGAGGTCGTCCCGGGCGCCTTTGTGGTAGATTCGACATCTCAAATAAAATTACATTCCTATACCGCGAACGCCTTAAAATATATTTCTGAAAATGCGAATCCTGGGATGGCGGTTTTCTCTGAAATGTACTACGCTAAAGGCTGGCAGGCATACATCGACGGAAAACCAAAGCCGCATTTCCGCGTTAACTATGCACTGAGGGGCATGCAAATCCCTGAGGGGAGACACGAGATCACCTTTAGATTTGAACCTGATGTCATTCAAAAGGGAAGCCAGATCAGTCTGGCGGGGACCGCTTTACTGGGACTTTTGCTTTTGGTTGGTCTTGGAATCGGTCTATTTCGCAAGAGGGAGAAGCACTGAGCATAACAGATGCAAAAAGTACTTATTGTAACGTATTACTGGCCCCCGGCAGGAGGCCCCGGAGTTCAGCGTTGGCTGTACTTCGCAGCCTATTTGCGGGAATTTGGAATCGAGCCTGTCATTTACACTCCCGAAAATCCCCATTATCCTCTGAGAGATGATTCACTGGTTCAACAATTGCCCAAGGGAATTAAGGTGTACCGACAAAAGATCCGGGAACCGTATCAATTTGCGCGATTACTCAGTCGCTCGGGCACAAAGCGCATCAGTTCGGGAATCATAAACAGGGAGAAACCCGGCCGGATCGAACGCCTGATGTTATGGGTGCGGGGTAATATTTTTATCCCCGATGCCCGTAAGTACTGGATTAAGCCTTCAGTGCATTTTCTCTCCGGGGTTATGATTAAAGAGGGTATAGACACCCTGATCACTACCGGACCTCCTCATAGTATGCACCTGATCGGACTGAAGTTAAAAGGGTTACACAAAATTCGATGGATCGCCGATTTCAGGGACCCCTGGACTTCCATAGGTTATCACAATGCCCTTAGGCTCAGTAGGAGGGCGCTGGAAAAACATCGCAAACTGGAGGCCGCCGTTCTGAACGGGGCGGATGCCCTTATTACTACGAGCACCCAGACCATGAGGGAATTTAAACTGCTTACTCCGCGTCCCATACACGTAATCACCAACGGGTATTCCGGGGAGCCAAACAGCAAAAGGCAGCCTGAAGGACCCTTTACGATTTCTCATATTGGAAGCCTGCTCAGCGGTCGGAACCCCGTCTCACTTTGGAATGCGCTTAAAAACCTTTCCGACGAATACCCCGCCTTTAAACGGGATCTCAAAATTGAACTGATCGGCCCCGTCAGTCCTGAGGTCTTGAAAAGTATTCGCGATCATGGACTCGCACCACAGTTGTCTGTTAAGGATTATATCCCGCACGATCAGGCACTGGAGCACCAGCGCAGGGCGCAGATATTACTCCTGATTGAAATTGACATTCCTGAGACCCGGGGCATTATCCCCGGGAAGTTTTTTGAGTATTTAGCGGCATCGCGTCCAATCCTCGCTCTAGGTCCTGAGAACTGGGAAGTCGCTTCCCTGATCGCGGAATGCAAGTCGGGAGCTGCTTTCCGGTATGAGGAGCAAAAGGAGATCACACGAACTTTACTCTCCTGGTATCAGGATTACAAAAAGCACAAACTTACCGTAGCGGCCGAAGGTGTAGAGGCTTATCACCGTAGAGCGCTTACCGGGCGACTCGTCAAAGAAATACTATGGGAATAGTACTCCGACAATCCGCGGTAAATACTGCGATTACCTATCTGGGCTTCGCCCTGGGTGCCGTAAATACACTGTTTCTGTATACCCGTGTCATGTCGGATGCCTATTTCGGCCTGGTTGGAGTTTTGATATCGACGGCGACACTTCTAATGCCGGTCCTGTCTTTTGGAATTCCCAATACACTCGTGAAGTACTACTCGGCCTATAAAGAACGGGCAGATCTTCAACCCCTGCTCACCCTGGTACTGGCGGTGCCTTTGCTGATTGTTATTCCCCTTGGGGTATTCAGCTATTTCGCCAATAGTGTCATTGCAGATTTTATATCGGGTAAGAACGAGATCGTCGGCGGCTATGTCTGGCATATTTTCTGGATAGGACTCTTTATGGCATATTTTGAGGTCTTTTTTGCCTGGAGCAAGGTTTGTCTGAAATCGACCGTGGGAACTTTTTATAAGGAAGTATTTATCCGCCTTGGGGTGAGCGTTTTACTCCTGATGCTTTTTTTTGGGGTGCTCACCGAAGCGGGCTTTTTGAATTGGCTGGTTTTTCTCTATGGAATCCGTGTATTACTCATGGCGTGGTACGCCCTGAGACTGCAGCCATTTCATTTCCGCCTTGCCCTGCCTGATGGATTTAGAGAGGTACTCAAATACACAAGTCTGATCATTCTGGGCGGGTCTATTTCTGTGGTGCTTCTGGAGATCGACAGGTTTATGATTAACCAGTATATCCAGATCGAAAATGTGGCGTATTACACTGTGGCCGTTTTTATTGCCACCGTGATTATTGTACCCTTCCGGTCTATGAACCAAATTGCCTATCCACTTACGGCTTCCCTGATGAATTCAGGGGATATGGATGGATTAAAAAAACTCTATAAACGGAGTTCCCTGACTCTTCTCGCCTTAACAGCCCTGATTTTTATCGGAATTCTCCTGAATCTTGAAGATTTTTATTTGCTGTTGCCGGAATCCTACAGGGGTGGGGTTGATGTAGTACTGTTTTTGGGGCTGGTTCGGCTCTTTGATGCTTTTCTTGGAATCAATACGGCCATTCTCTACAACTCCCGCTATTACCGGATGCTCCTCCTGATGGGAGTGGTGTTAGCTCTCATGACGATCTTATTAAATGCCTGGCTCATACCCATTCTGGGGCTTACCGGAGCGGCCATAGCTACCTTTATCTCTGCCAGTCTTTACAACCTGGTAAAGATGCTTTTTGTAAAGTTGAAATTCGGATTAACCCCCTGGAGCGTCAACAGCCTTAAGGTATTTGGTATTGCGGCGCTCACGTTTCTGCTGTTCTACTGGATCGCATTCCCATTCCATCCGGTGGTTAATATTACCTTGAAGAGCGTTTTAATAGCCTTTGTTTATCTGGGTACACTTCTGAAGTTTAAGGTCTCGGAAGATTTAATAGCACTCTTTAGGAAGGGTCTCAAAAGATAGGCCCCCCGGGAATAGTTGTTATTCCGAGGGGCCTGATCAATCACCGACCTGAATGGTTCTTAATAGCCTGTACTTCTGCGGGAAGTCCTGACCGAGGTTGCACTACGGCTTTTCGAAGTACGGGAGTTCTGGCTTACCGTCTCCTTAGAAGCAGGTTCACTTCGCCGGGTCGCTGAACTTCGATTGTTACCAACCTTCTGGGAGCTGACCCGTTCTTTTCCGGCAGATCTTGAAGCTACGCTTTGCTTTATCGATCTGGAAGGTTTAGCAGCAGCGGCGGCCTTTCGACTTTGGGTACGCTGAGTGGCAACACTACGGCTCTTTATAGGAGCGGTACCCGCCCGGGTTACCGGGGCCGACCGGGAGGCAGATCCGCGTTGGATATCGGTGCGCGTATTGTGACCAACAGAATTCCTTCCGGCAATACTTCTGGAATACCGCCCTGTATCGGAAGTAGTCCGCGCAACAACCTGGCGGTCATTCTTGTATACACTGCTCCGTTCGGCTCTATGTTGGTATTGTGTATGCTTACCGACATGCGCATATGCCTTTCGGGCATTGTTGTAATAAGGCCTGTGGTAGGTGTACCGTACCGGGTGGTAATAGCGTCTGTAAGGCTGGGGATACACCATACAATATGCAGCAGCCGGTCTGATGAAATACCTGTGATACGGCTGATATACATAAACTTGATTAAACGGATTAATATATCCGACATGGTAGTTGTAATACCCGAATCCATTGTAGTAGATACGCATACCTCCAAGGCGGTACAGCCTTCCGGCCCGATAGTTCATATGAATATTCCCGATTCGGCTTACCCTTCCGTAATAATCGTAAAAGACGGGAAGTTGTGCGATCTGTATAACCGCCCCATAGTCATCGTATTGTACGTAAGGATTGTAATTAAAACCTGAATTATAGGTGATGGCCCCTTGTCCGCCAAAGACTCCGGCCTGAACACCGAACTGACCATCCAGATAAAAATCGAATTCTCCGTCGGGGTATACGGAAAACGTGACATTTGCTTCGGTAAAGATAAAGGACCTGGAATTTTCAAAGGAAGCAGATGCGTTACCCATACGTGCTCCGAAGGAAGTTCCTGTTCCCAAAATAAATGCGGTTAAAAGGAAGACTAGATTTTTCATGGCGATAGGGTTTTTAGTTATGGATAAAAATGATTTCCATCCATCCACTTAAAATCAATCACTGTGCCAAACTGGAATGAAAGCGTTTAAACGTCTGTAAAACAGAGTATTAAATATCTCGAAAACAGATAAAACGCCAGGGGTCTATAAGATAAACCGGGCAAGGGCACCGTTTATGCACTCAGGCCTTAGAGCGCGCGAAGAGTTTTTCTTTTAAATACCGCCCAGTAATGGAATCCGGATTTGCAGCTACTTCCTCCGGAGTACCGAAAGCGAGTACCACGCCGCCTTTATCTCCACCTTCCGGGCCCAGATCGATAACGTGGTCAGCACTCTTAATCAGTTCGATATTGTGTTCAATGACAATAATCGAATGTCCTTTACCAATGAGAGCATTAAAGGAGTCCAGTAGTTTTCGAATGTCGTGAAAATGCAAGCCGGTTGTCGGTTCGTCAAAGATAAAAAGCGCCTTTTCCCGTCCCTGACCCCGGCCCAGGAAAGAAGCTAGTTTAATGCGTTGTGCCTCGCCCCCTGAAAGGGTAGAGGAGGGCTGCCCCAGGGTGACATAGCCCAGGCCTACATCCTGTAGGGGTTTTAATCGGGAGGCTATTTTTTCGGCTTTATGCTCCTTGAAAAATGCGATGGCTTCATCCACGGTCATTTGAAGGACATCATTAATGGAAGCTCCGTGAAACCGGACTTCCAGAACCTCTTTTTTAAAGCGCTTGCCCCGGCACTGATCGCACTCCAGATGTACATCAGCCATAAACTGCATCTCCACGGTAATGTCGCCTTCACCTTTGCATTTTTCACATCTGCCTCCTTCTACATTAAAGGAGAAATGTTTGGATTTATACCCTCTGAGTTTACTGAGTTTCTGCAGGGCGAACAGGTTCCGTATTTCATCATAAGCCTTTAAATAGGTTACAGGATTGGATCGGGAAGACCTCCCTATGGGGTTCTGGTCCACGAACTCTATATGCTGAATAAACCCGAATTCGCCTTCCAGACCACTGTGATGTCCGGCTTTTTCTCCATAGCCTCCCAATTCTTTCTGTAGGGCGGGATAGAGAATTTTATTGACCAAAGTACTTTTTCCACTCCCGGACACTCCGGTCACCACGGTTAAAACCTGCAGCGGGAAGGTCACATCTATATTGCGCAAATTATGCTGGCGAGCACCCAGGACTGAAACATACCCTTTCCCGCTCCGTCGTTTGGCAGGAACAGGAATCTCAAGTGTCCCATTCAGGTAACGCGCCGTAAAGGAGTCTGATTTGAGGATTTCGGCCAGGGTTCCCTCTGCGACTACCTCACCTCCCAGAGTACCCGCTTCCGGACCTATATCTATAATTCGATCTGCGGCCCGCATCATCTCTTCATCGTGTTCCACCACGATTACGGTATTTCCAAGTTTTTTCAGGGATATCAATACCTCGATCAGGTTTTCAGAATCCCTGGGGTGAAGTCCTACGCTGGGTTCATCAAGGATATACATAGACCCCACCAGGCTGCTTCCCAGAGAGGTCGCCAGGTTGATCCGCTGGCTTTCCCCCCCGGAGAGGGTATTGGATTTTCGATTCAATGTTAAATACCCGAGTCCTACCTTTAACAGGTATTGGATGCGATTTTCTATTTCGATCAAAAGTCTCTTGGAAACTGCTGTATCGTGAGGATTTAGTGATAATGCTTCGAAATAATGGGCCAGTTTATACACGGGCATATCTACCAGTTCGGTTATCGATTTACCCCCGACCCGGACGTATGAGGTTTCTTTTCTCAATCGGGTACCCGAGCACATGCTGCAACGCGTTTTGCCACGGTATCGGGATAACATTACCCGGTTTTGAATCTTATAACTCTTCTCTTCAAGTTTTTGAAAGAATTCTTCCAGTCCTGTGAAGTGCTCGTTTCCTTCCCACACTAAAGATTTCTGTTCTGCGGTTAATTCAAACCAGGGTTTGTGAATTGGAAATTCAAAGGTATAGGCGTTGTTCACCAGTTGATCCCGGTACCAACTCATGCTCTCACCTTTCCAGGGAGCAATAGCGTTATCATAGACCGAACGCTCCGTATTTGGAATGACAAGGTCCTCATCAATTCCGATGACATCCCCATACCCCTCGCATTTCGGACACGCACCATATGGATTGCTGAAACTGAATAAATGCACATTGGGTTCAGGAAAAACCAGGCCATCCAGTTCGAATGTATTGCTGAATGATGTGCGGTGTCTTCCAATGACCTCTTCGACAATACAAGTGCCTTTACCTTCAAAAAAGGCGGTATCTACAGCCCCTGAGAGCCGGTTTACAAAATCTTCGTCTTCTTTTTTAACGACAACCCGATCTACCACAAGGTCAAAAGACCTGCCTATCTCAGGCATATCGGCCCCAATGCGAAGCACTTCGCCCTGATACTGAATACGCGCGTAGCCCTGTTTGGAGAGGAGCTCAATGGATTTCTGAATATCCCGATCTTCTGCAATGGTAACAGGAGCGAGGAGCAAGAGCTTGCTCCCTTCCGGTTTATTGCAGACAAAATCTACAACATCACTTACTCTGTGTTTGACGACTTCTTTCCCGGATACCGGAGAGTAGGTTTTACCGATACGGGCGTAGAGCAATTTCAGGTAATCGTAGATTTCTGTGGAGGTGCCGACAGTAGACCTGGGGTTGCTGGAATTGATTTTTTGTTCGATGGCAATAGCCGGGGCTATTCCGTAGATGTGGTCTACTTTGGGCTTGTCGAGTTTACCCAGAAATTGGCGTGCATAGGAAGAAAGGCTCTCGACGTAGCGGCGCTGCCCCTCTGCGTATAACGTGTCAAAAGCCAGGGTCGATTTACCTGAACCCGACATTCCGGTGATCACAACCAGTTGATTTCTGGGAATACTTACGTCGATATTTTTCAGATTGTGCAGGTGCGCACCCTTAATAATAATAGCCTTTTTAGGATCTGATTCGCCAATGGCTTCCATGGAGCAGGGGTAAGCGGCAAAGATACACTATGTATAATCCAAAAGCCATAGGGAGTGTATTCTTTGGACGAGTTTCCGTGCCGAATTCTTTGTGCTTTAAAAATTTTTCTATCTTTGAATTGTCAATCACCCAATTTCTACTGCCTATAAAGCACTATTACTTTTTTGAATTCTAATTAATGTCTTTAAATGTGCGGCCCGCCGGGCAAGTGCTGCGAGACTCAATCAAAAAAGTAATGTGTATGGAACTCCATGTAGATGACGCTTCGCTGATACGTAAATACTTAAAAGGAGACGAACGCTCTCTTGAATCACTTATAGATCGCCACAATCAGCGAATATTTAATTTTATTTATTCCAAGGTATTTGACCGGGAGGTAACAGAGGATATTTTTCAGGATACCTTTATTAAGGTGATCCGCACCCTGAAACTCGGGAAGTATAATGAGGAAGGAAAATTTCTTCCCTGGGTAATGCGCATTGCCCATAATCTTGTTATTGATTACTACAGAAAGAGCAATCGCATGCCCCGCTATGAAGGCAGCTCCGAATTTCACGTCTTCTCCGTAATGCAGGATGATACCCTTAACGCCGAAAAACAGCTGATCCGTGATCAAATAAGTTCAGATGTAAGCGGTCTGGTATGTAAGCTTCCCGAAGAACAGCAGGAGGTGATCCGTATGCGGATGTATCAGAATATGAGTTTTAAGGAAATCGCAGAGAAGACCGGGGTAAGCATTAATACAGCTCTGGGTCGTATGCGATACGCTTTAATCAATCTGCGCAAACTCATTGAAGAGAATCAAATTGTTTTAACGGATTAACAGGCCGTAGGTCGATAGCTTTGGATCCTCTGGTTTTTTGGACGAATTAATATGTCCTAGATCGAGCCGCCAAACAGGTTTCCGTGCAGATTGCGTTATTTTACCAGACAAAGCAATCACATGGAAAACCCAAACCAGACTACCCATATTAACACCGATACACTAAAGGCATCCGATGAAACACTTCAGTTTCTTCTGGATTACTCGAAGTCTTATGATGTGGTGAAATCCAGAGGACTCGTTTTTGAGCGGAATCTGAATTAAGTTATTGATCTGTCTTAGATTATTGAAGCCCGGGCACATGCCCGGGTTTTTTTTTCGAACACCCCATGAGTTTCGCGATCTGGGAGGCATGCTGCAGCCTCCAAAAGGGACTTAAAATTCAAATCCGGGGTTTTACATCAAGATTCGGCTGTTTTACAACAATGTTTTTTTGAGGGCACCCCCTTGTCCTAATTTTAGATTGTATTTGAAACCGAGCAAACCCGAAAAGGCATTAAAAGCGAAACCAGCTTAAGGTCATTAACTGAACAAAAAAAACCCCTATGGAACTACAGATCGACGACTCCATCCTTGTAAAGGAATATATAAGCGGCAATGAAAGAGCTCTTGAGGTCTTGATTAACAAGCACAATCAACGGATTACGAGCTTCATTTATTCTAAGGTACTGGACCGGGACGTGACTGAGGATATCTTTCAGGATACCTTTATTAAGGTGATAAAGACCCTTAAGAAGGGGAATTACAGTGAAGAGGGAAAATTCCTGCCATGGGTCATGCGTATTGCACACAACCTTATTATCGATTATTTCCGCAAAAACAAGCGAATGCCCAAATTTGAAGGTAGCGATGATTTCAATATCTTCTCTGTGATAGGCGATGACAAGCTCAATGCTGAAAAGCAGATGATTAAGGATCAGATTGATAGTGATCTGGGAATTCTTATCGACGAATTACCGGATGATCAGCGGGAAGTTTTAATCATGCGTATTTACAAGGATATGAGTTTTAAGGAAATTTCAGAATCGACAGGGGTGAGTATCAATACGGCTTTGGGACGGATGCGATATGCCCTGATCAATCTCAGGAAAATAATTCAGAGAAACAAAATTGTCTTAACAAATTACTAATCGGGAAACCAGAAACAATATTTCCATAAGGGTTGCGTTATTTAGTTGTAACGAACTCTAGGTATATGGAAAGAATTTACTCAGAACAAGCCAATACGTGCGCGGGGTGTAAAGCAAAGAAGGAAACAATTGCATTTTTACTTCAGTATTCAAAATCACTCCACATAACGGGCTATCAGGACTTCGCGTTTGAAGCCAGTTTAAACTAAAACACAAGACCTGCTCAGCGGGTCTTTTTTTTTGCCGAATATTCTCGCAGTACCGACTTTCTCCCTATAGTGCGGGTAATCACGTCTTTTTCCAGATCCCATCCCCGGGCAGGACAGTATTCCCTCCCGTACCAGATGATTTGCAAATGCAGTTTGTTCCACAAAGCTTTGGGGAATAATCGCGTGGCATCTTTTTCCGTCTGAACTACATTCTTTCCGGTAGACAAACCCCAGCGATACATCAGCCTGTGGATATGTGTGTCCACAGGAAACGCGGGTATTCCGAAGGCCTGTGAAATGACCACGCTAGCTGTTTTATGACCGACTCCCGGCAAGGCTTCTAGGGCTTCGAGATCCGCAGGCACCTGGCCTTGATGACGCTCAAGGAGCAGTTCGGACAACCTGTGAATCGCCCTGGCCTTGGTGGGGGAAAGCCCGACCGGCCTGATGATTTTTCGGATTTCAGAGACCTCCATTTTAACCATCGCTCCTGGATTGTCAGCCTTTGAAAACAAAAGGGGTGTCGTTTGGTTTACCCGGATATCCGTACTCTGGGCAGATAATAGCACCGCGATCAGAAGGGTATATGGATCCCTGTGTTCCAGGGGAATCGGAACCTGCGGATAAATCTCCTCCAGAGTAGAAATTACAAAGCCGGCCTTTTCTTTTCTAGTCATTATGTTTAATTTTAAAAATAAATAAATAAACAAATCTATACACGTATGAATACATTGAGCGCCGGGGACAAAGTACCGGATTTTAAAGCCAACGATCAAGATGGAAATGTGGTTTCGCTATCGGATTATGCCGGTAAAAAACTGATTGTCTTCTTTTATCCCAGAGCGAGCACTCCGGGGTGTACGGCGGAAGCGTGTAATCTCAGAGACCATTACGCAGCCTTGCAGGAAGCCGGGTATTCCCTTTTGGGTGTAAGCGCAGATTCAGAGAAAAAGCAGGCTAATTTCCGAAATAAGTACGACTTCCCTTTTCCATTGCTTGCCGATGAGGATCGCCAGGTGATCGAGACTTTTGGGGTGTGGGGCCCCAAGAAATTCATGGGCCGGGAGTTCGACGGGATTCACAGAAAAACCTTTATTATAGATAGCGCAGGAATTGTGGAACGCGTCATCGATAAGGTTAACACCAAGGATCACGCAGCCCAGATACTCGACGGGAAATAAGGCGAGCTAGTCATACAGTGGGCTCAGGAGGTTATTCAACTTCCTGGGCGGCTGTATTTTTTTTAGGAAGAAACAAATGATTCTCTTTGATGGTAGCGGCTACTCCGTCGGGTAGCATTTCTTCCCATCCTTCCTGGTGATTGGTGATTTTCTTCAGGACATCTCTGGAGTAGATATCCAGTACCTCCGGATCGTAGTCGATAATGTCCATGACCTTTCCGTTGTACTTAAAGAATTTATAGAGTTCCTTCATTCGCGGATGCACCTTGATGTTGTTGCTGGTGAGGATTCTGCCGGTTTCCGGATCCCGCATAGGGTAGAGGTACACGATGAGATTTTTGAAAAAGAGTTTGCCAAAAGCCTCGAGTATTCCACCGCTCAGATGACGGTAGTACTTCTCATCAAAAACATCGATGAGATTGCTCACCCCCATCGTTAGGCCCATACGTTCTTTGGTGTAATTATTAAAGTACTCAACGAGCTTAAAGTATTCCTGGAAGTTTGAGATCATAACTATATGGCCAAGAGAGCATAGTAATTCCGCCCTGTCCATAAAATCCTGTTCGTCGATTTCCCCGGAGGCCTTCAAATTCGAAAGCGTAATTTCAAATATTACAATAGTATTTTCTTCTTTGACCGTTTGTTCCCGAATAAAGATGTCATAGGATTTTTTAAACATATCCATATTGACTTTGGTCACCGGGCGGAAACTCCCGCGTAAGGCCATGATGTTTTTTTTGTAGAGTACGGCTGCCGGCAGCAGGTTATTGCCATCCGATCCGAACATCACAGCATCGGTCATCCCGTTTTTTATGAGCTGCAGACTCATCAATCTATTGTCGACATCCGCAAAATTAGGGCCCGAAAAGTTAATCATATCGATCTCAAGGGTGTCCTTATCGATATGGTCATAGAGGTATTTTAGCAGTTTGCGCGGCTTGTCGTATTTGAAAAAAGCACCATAAATGAGATTGACACCAATAATGCCGAGAGTTTCCTGTTGTAATCTCGCCTCATTTTGGCGAAAGCGCACATGCAGGACGATTTCATCAAATTCTTTTTGTTTCGGATCCAGCTGAAATCGGATTCCGAGCCAGCCGTGTCCTTTATAGCGCTTTGTAAAATCAATGGTAGCGACCGTATTGGCATATGAAAAAAAGAGTCTTTCGGGATGCTCTTCCCTTGGGATCCGCTCTTCCATCAACCCCATCTCATGAGATAACATCTTTTTCAGACGACTTTGAGTCACATAGCGGTTGTCCTCTTCAATCCCATAAATAGCATCGCTGAAGGCTTTATCATAAGCGCTCATTGCTTTTGCAATGGTTCCTGAAGCGCCCCCTGCCCTGAAAAAATGACGAGCCGTTTCCTGCCCCGCACCGATTTCTGCAAAGGTTCCGTAAATATCTGGATTCAAATTAATGCGAAGTGTCTTTGCTTTGATAGAAGGAACATTTTCAAAGGCAAATTCATTCTTTTGCACAGTGGCCATAATGGAGAGCTTAAAGACTCAAAGGTATAAAGATTGGGCGAGCCAAGTAATAAATAAGTTATAAATTTGGATAAAATAGACCAGCGGTTGAAGATCACATTTTTAGGTACCGGAACTTCACAGGGCATCCCCGTTATAGGGAGTTCAGATCCGGTCTGCCTTAGTGAGGATCCGCGGGATAACCGATTGAGGGTCTCGGTATTAGTTCAGGTGGACAATCTCAATATTGTGGTGGACTGTGGACCCGATTTCAGGCAGCAAATGCTCCGGAATCCTATCGAACGTTTAGATGCGATTTTATTTACACACGAGCATGCAGACCACACGGCGGGAATAGATGATATCCGACCTTTTTTCTTTCGACAGGGCGATATTCCGGTATTCGCGCACCAGCGCGTTCTCACGTCCCTAAAAAGGAGATTTGACTATATTTTTGCCGATGAAAACCGATACCCGGGAGCTCCGGCAGTTGACATCAATGAGGTAGAGCGAGGGAGGCCCTTCGCTGTAGGAGGGCATTGGATTACCCCAATAGAGGCCTGGCACAACAGGCTGCAGGTATTTGGATACCGAATTGGCGATTTTGCCTATCTGACGGACATTAAGACGATCGAACCTGAGGAAATAGATCACCTCGAAGGCCTTCAGGTTCTTGTTGTAAATGCGCTCCGTAAGGAACCTCACCATTCCCATTTGAATTTAAAAGAAGCCCTTGCCTTTATAGATCAGGTGAAACCCGAACGTGCGTTCTTAACACACATCAGTGATAAGATGGGATTTCATGCGGAAGTGGATGCTGAACTTCCCGACCATGTACGGCTGGCCTACGATAATCTGACCATAACCCTTTAATCCGATGCAAAAGAACCTTTTTCAGTACCTTTTTATTTTTGCCGCTCTTATAGCGCTATACCTGGCAGTCAGCGGCTCAAGAAAGCTTCAGAGCCGGGAAGCTGAGATCGACGTGTTGCGGCAAAACGTGAGTCAATTGGAAGATTCCCTGAAGCAAAGTACCCTCAGGATTCAGGATATGCAATACTTTAGTCTGGAGAACAATGATGATGCCCTGGCCTATACGGAAGACCTGAATCTGGAGAATCCTTCCAGATATGTGGCAGACAAATTGCTGGAAACCAACGAGAGTTCAGGAAACAATCCGCTGGTACCTTATGAAGGGATGAACGGGGATTTTAAATTAAATAAGATTAAACTCCTGAATCACCGCTGGATCATCGTGGATTTTTCGGATGGGCAATACTGGGGAGAGCTGCTATTGAACTATGAAGTTCAGGAAGATCTCAGTGTGGATTTCACCCTGATGAACCATTTGCTCTATACCCGCAGTCAATAGGAGAAAAGTCTGCCGGGTTCACTTCGCGGAGTCCTTCAGTCCATAGGGGGAGAGGGGTGTAAATCATTTCTTCGACGGGAGTGGCTCTGGTCTAATACTTCCCATTAAGCCATTTTTTAAAGGATCTGAGGTTTTCTGCAGATACCCCATGCCCAACAGGGTATTCCTGATAAGTTACATCAACTCCCAGGGATTTCAGAAAGGTTACAGATTCCTGCGCCCATGCCGAAGGTATAATCGGATCTACCTGCCCGTGAGAGGCGTACACATTTAACTCGCCCAAGTTTGAGGAATTATAATTTTCACTCAACATTTCCGGATCGACGTATCCGCTGAGGGCAATCAGGGAATTGATGCGATCGGGGTAGGAGAGGGCAAGGGCGTAACTCAGGATGCTTCCCTGGCTAAAACCGAGTAAATTGATTCGCTCCGGGTCGAGATGGTACTCCTTTATGGCCGCATCAATACTTTTTAGCACAAGTTCCCGAGATGCTACAGCCTGGGGAATGTCGTTCCATTTTCCCTGAGGGCCGTCAAAATTAATGGCATACCATGCATGGCCAAAAGGCTGCATGTCGTAGGGTGCCCTGAAGGAGATGATAAACAGATCGTCCGGAAGTTCTTCTGAAAAGGAAAAAAGATCTGCTTCATTGCTCCCGTATCCGTGGAGCATGAAAAGTGCAGGATACGGCCCGGTTTGCCCCGATCCGGGTCGGATAAGATGTTTTAGGGGTACACGGTCAGAAGGTTTTAAAGACATTAGTTTATAAATAAAAACCAGCGTTGAAAGTAATCCCCTACCAGAGGAACGGATTTTTTATGGCCCTGAACCGCGCCGAGAAATCCATAGATCCACAGAACGAAATAACAGGTATATAACCCGATCCAGGCATAAGGGTGCCACCATTGACTCAGAAAGAGGGCAAAGCCTAAAAATCCCAGATGCAGCCCAAAGGCCTGTCGGGTATGAAACCGGGCAAATTCGTATTTGGGTTCGGCATTCATGGTTATGGCGATAAGGGCCCCCAGCATGGTAAGGTAGGCCACTATGGCGATTGTTTTTCCTTTTGATTCCGGTGCTTCCATCTAAAAAAGGCTTTTGTCACCCCGAATAATCCCATAGGCCTTTCCTTTTAACGGAACGCCCAAGAACATCGAATTTGAAGAGGTGCTTAACAGGTCTTTTTGTGTCAACGAATATTCAGTTCCCGGATTAAAAAGGGTGAGTTCCGCCTGCTGACCCACCGCTATGGTAGTTTTTTCCAAACCAAATCGCTCCCGACCCCGACCCAGTATCTCAACGGCTTTTTCAGGCCCTAATAGCTGATTGAGGATGCCAAAGGTCTCTTCCAGTCCGATTGCCCCGAAGGCGGCCTGGTCAAATTCTCTTCGTTTTTCCTCTACATCCAGGGGACAGTGGTCTGAAGTAACGCAGTCGATCACGCCTTCCCGCAAACCTTTCAACAAGGCTTTAACTTCTTTTTTATCTCGCAAGGGCGGCAGTGTTTTAAAATCGGAGTCAAACCCCTCAAGGACCTCATCGGTGTGCCATAAGTGGTGAATGGCTACGCTGCAACTGACGTCCAGTCCTTTCTTTTTTGCCGCGCCAATAAGACTTACAGCCTCCCCTGTAGAGATGGTGGGAATATGCAGTTTTCCGCCCGTATACTCCAAAATGGCCAGGTCGCGAGCAACTCTGAGTGATTCTGAGAGGGCAGGAATCCCGCGCAAGCCCAGCTTTAAAGAAACTTCTCCTTCATGCATTTGACCTTTGGGGTTCAACTGACCCTCTTGTGGAAAGGAATATACCAGGCTCTGAAAATTCTGTGTGTAGAGCAGGGCCAATTTCAGAAGGTTGGGGTTGTCCAGGCTATTTTTATAATCGCTGAATGCAATGGCGCCGGCCAGGTGCATGTCGTACATCTCAGAGAGTGCTTCCCCTGCAGACTTCAGACTTACAGTGCCCATGGGATAGAGGGCTGTGCAATGATTTTTGGCTGTTTCTCTTAAAAAGACAATATCCCCGCCTGTATCCGGGTGCGGTTGGGTGTTTGTGTTGAGAACAATCCCGGTAAAACCGCTTCTGCCGGCCACTTCTAACCCTTTGGCAAGGGTCTCGCGCTCTTCGTACCCCGGCTCTCCAAAGCTCACACTGCTATCGAACCATCCCGGAGAAACATGCAGATTTTCGCGCTCCAGAACTTTTGTCTTCTTTTCCGCCGCGATACTTTTCCTTATAGCTGTTATTTTTCCTTTTTCAATGAGAATATCCCTTTGCTGCATATGAAGGGATGCCTGGGATTTATCGATGATGGTGGCGGACTTGATCAGTAGTTTCATCGCATCGTTTTTTGAAGTATCATTTCAGCCATCAGAAAAAGCACTGCTAAAATAACAAACCATTTCCAAAGCAAAGTGACATGGGTGGTGTTTTGATACTCCGCAATCAGGCTGGAAGCATCTGAATACGTTTCAAAAGTCGAGGGAACAACAGATGGAGCACTGGCCTGGATACTTTCAAGGCGCGGATAATTAAAACTCAAATACTGCAGGGTATCCCCCCGATAATCAATTTCGTAATTCCCGCTAACGGCTGGTTCAGGTCCAAAATACAACCGCGTTTTCCTGGAAAAGGACTGCTGTAGGGGAATGAAGTCATACCCTGGTGTCTGCAGCTTTAGGATTTCATCTTCCTGAAGCGATATTTCAAGGTCCACAACTGCTTTTTGACCGATTTGAAAATACAGATCCGCCCTGGGGAGGCTACCCCGCCCTATAGAATACAATGTGGGTACAATAAGGGGGGATTTCCTGAAATTGCTATTGACTCCACTCAAGGGAGCCGCAAAGAGATAGATCCCGTCACGCCCGGCAAGAAAAGGGCTCCCATCCTGAAATCCTATAATTTGCTGAAATGCGCCCTGAAGCCCATAATGGATTCGCGCCTGAGGATATTCAAAATTCTGGATCTGCTTCTCAAAAACATCTTGAAAAACAGGATGTTCAAAATTGATGGAGGTGATAAGATTATCTGAATCGCTCCGTTGCTCTAAACCACTGCCAAACCCGTTGAGAAACTGATTATAAGAGGAAATCTGAGTGTTTTCAGAAGGGATGACGATCAGGCTACCCCCCTGTTCCACAAAGTCCAGCACGGGCGAGCTCAGACTGGTCGGGAGGGTTTCAAGTTCGTTGAGGATAATCAAATGTTGCTGCTCTAAAATACTGTAATCCAGTTCTCTCAGTGAAGATTGTAAAAAAGTGAAAGTATCTGAAGTGAAAATTCTACTCAAGTAATCTGCCGGGGCCGCTCCGATGCTCAGTACCCGGATTTTACCCGGTTTACTCAGGGATACATATAACGTATTGTCGTAAAACAAATCGGAATCCGAAACCTGGAGCGTTCCGGCAAGTTCAGTATCTGCCGGAATTGTAAACTGAGCCTCTAAGTCTCCTCCCGCACCTTGTTCAACTCCGGTTTTTGCAATCAAAACGTCTCTGTTATAAAGCGAAACAGCACTGCGCTCCATATCGGCATCCGAGGTTAACAAAACGATCAGATCCAGGGTTTCCATACCGGTTCGCTCCAAAAAGGCGGAATCAATAGAAATATTCTGACGTGTTTCAGCCTCGATAGGCAAAGCCTTTACCCGGGCTCCATTCCATTCTTCCCAGGCCTGTGGCTTCCACCCCGTAAAATCAGAAAAGACCCATAGCTCTCTGTCAGTGGAATCCGGGCTGGAAAAGAGGGCTGAGGATCGCAATTGTATTTCCTCCGCGGTAAGTGTGGCCGGGCTAAATTCGAGATTTAATAATTTCTGTTGCAATTCCTTTGTGCGAACCTGGGTAAAACTTTCGGATTGTGTCAGGAAAGAGAATCGGAAGTCCTCGGGGAAATTCTGAAGGATTTCCTGTGCTGAATGTTCCAGAAGATTTGAATTCTTCCAGCGGGCCTGCATGCTAAATGAATTATCTAAGTAAACTACAATATCTTTCTTATTATCAGTATTATCAGAAGTAATAAAAGGTTTACAGAAACTGATGACAAGGGTGCTGATAAGTCCGAGGCGTGCCAGCAGTAACAACCACTTTTTCAGCTGACTGCTTCGGTTGGATTCTGAAAAAATCCTTTGAAGCACCTTGACATTTGTGAATGGAGTTTTACGGTATCTGCGCAACCGAAGCAGATGGACCAGAATCGGAAGAATCAGAAGCAATAGACCCCAAAGAAGTTCCGGGTACTGTAATTGCATAGGCGGATAACAATTGGTCAAATATAGCCATTTCGTTTACCACATTACAGTAATGGCTATATAAAAGCCAAATGGGAAATGGAAATTATCTTACGACAACGCCCTTGGGATTCAACAAAAAAAGAAGGTGTCTTTTTCGGACCCCATACAGCGGTTGAACAAAAAATTTCGAATTTGCGCCTGGGAAGCTTCGTTGGCGACGGTAATCAGACTCTGTGGTGCTTCTACTGTTTTCAGCACTTTAAAATGCGAAAGCCGCATCCCGTAAATAGATTTCCCGATTTTTTTCGGGTTGTCACATAACCAGCGGAAATGCAGTCCTTTTTCGACCAGGGTTCGCGCCAGATGTTTGCCTTTATATCCTGCCCCCCATATGACCAGCGGGCGGGAGGCGTCCCGATCCAGTTTCAGAAAATAGTCTAGTTTGAGATCTAGGAAATAATTCTGTGCGTAGTGCTCCGATGTGCGGGATGTGCGCTCATCGTAATCCCTCCAATAATGCAACACTCTGGAGGATGGGAGGCAGGTCAATCCTTTGGCGTAGAAACGAAAACACAAATCATAGTCCTCGGGATAGCGATCGGGTGCAAAGGCGCCACAGGCATCGAGGTCCTGGCGATACACCATCCAACACGGGGATGGGATCACACATTCTTTATAGATTTCCTTAAAATTGGAACCTTGAAGGGTGAGGTGGTTGAGCCAGCGTTCATAGCGGGCGTATCCATTAGAAATACCGCGGTGCGAGAAATACTCCACCAACCCGAGTGCGATATGTCCTGAACCCGAGGCTTCCAATTGGGTTGCCATTTCCCGAAGCCGTCCCGGAGCCATACGGTCGTCTGAATCCATTCGGGTGATCAGTTTTCCACGGCTGAGCGAATAGGCGGTTTTCAAAGCGGGTATTATTCCGTTACCCCGATTTGGAGAAACGCGAATTCTGCTATCTTGTTCGGCCCACTCGGTAAGAATTGCCGGGCTGGTATCGCTGGAATGATCGTCTATGGCGAGGAGTTCCCAGGAGTCAAAATTTTGATTGCAAATAGAGCTCAGGCATTCCCCAAGGTAGCGACTGCTGTTCTTAAAGGGCATTAAAATGCTTACCTTAGGTGCTTTGAGCGCAGGGTTAACGACCATGAAATCAGGGGTGTCGCTCCAGGGCTTTTAAGATCGCCTTTTCGGCCAGGGGAGCCATAATCCGGTAGGCCTTTAGAGTGGGGTGGACCCCATCTTCTGCCAGGTCTTTATCCATTCCCATGACATCATTTGCAAGCGCACCAAAGTAATCCAGATAAATCAGGTCCCGGGAAAGGGCGTATTTCAGAATCATCGCATTCAGGAGCGGTATTTTTTCGTCTGGTTTTTTTTCGGGTTTCCAATGGTATCGTTCTGCGGGCAGAACAGAACACAGCACCGGTTCAATTCCATTAGCCCGGGCCAGTTCAGCCATGGATTTAATGTTATCCATAATCTCTTCCAGACTCATGGGCCCGGTATTCCCGGCGATGTCATTGGTACCGGCCAATATCAATACCACTTTTGGATTCAGGTCAATGACATCCTGCCTGAAGCGAAGAAGCATTTGCGGGGTCGTCTGTCCGCTAATACCCCTGTTGATGTAAGGTTTGTCTTTAAAAAACTCAGGTACCTGGGCACTCCATCCTATGGTGATGGAATTTCCCATAAATACTACCCGGTTTTCCCCTTTTTTTGGAACTCCAAGGGTTTGATTGGCACTCTGGAATTCTTTCAGATTGGCCCAGTCCTGGGCATTTGTGATCTTCGTTTGGAACAGCGATAGCATTATGAGTATACAGGGTATAAGGCAACAGGTCTTTCTCATATAAAGGCAAAATAGATTGGATCCGGGCGGTTGGAAAATCGACGATCGAATCTCCAATTTAAGCCACGGGGCCTTACTCTTCTTTAGGAGGCGTGATCATAATATGCGCCCGGTGTGTCCCTGGATTCATCAGCCACGCGTGCCCCGGGGGGGTCGGAGTGGTCGGAAGACCGGTAGAGGCACCGGTGGCAAAAGGCATATAAAATACGTAGCGCACATAAGGATCTTCGATTTCCTGAGTTTGCGGATTTACCTTCCCGGTAAATACGCACAGTGTTGTTTTGTCCGGTAAAGCAAGGGTTCCTGCCCGAACTTCCGCCTCCCGGATATCAAAAATTTCATCGGCAGTTTTTCCCTGGGCCTTCAATTCGCGGCCACGCGCCATAAAGGCGTCCAGATCTTTATGGTAGGCCGCTGTTGAGAAGTTGTCCCTGCCGGGATCATCGGCCAACGCGATATAGTCGTTCGTCCCCTCCTGAAGTTTAGTAAAGGCTCCGGAAGGGTCATAACCATATACTGCGGCCCCGTCCCGATAGTCCGCCGGAACCGCCATCAGGGCAGTTTTGATCTGCCAGTCTGCCGGAGGAATACTCTGGGCACAAATACTTCCGGTCAACGGCAGGATGAGTATTAAAAGCAGTATTTTTTTCATCATTGATTAGTATTTCGCGCTTTCGCCCTTTGTTACGGTTCTCAATATAAAATTTCTCAAATCCTCGTTGGCCTGCTTGAGATCTTCCCGTCTGAGGTACATCATGTGGCCGCTTCTGTATCCTTTGAATTCAAACCTATCTTTCATACGCCCACTCGGGTCCACCTGCCACATCGTGTATTTCGCATTGAAATAGGTGGTCGCCCCGTCGTAATACCCGGATTGGATCAGGACATTCAGATAGGGGTTCTGAGCCATGGCCTGACGCAGATTGTCCCGGGTATCGTCATCTTCATTGTTCCAGGGACGGACAGGTCCGAACATATTGTACTTAATATCCGTTTTAAACTTCAGTTCCTCCTGAAGGTAATAATTGATGGCGGGGGTAAAACTGTGGAGCCAGGACGTGATTTCAGCATTGTAGTCCGGTCTGTTTCCCGTAAGCGATTTATCCATTCCGAGGTACCTGCTGTCCAGCCTTCCGATTGTATACCCGCTCCGATCCCTCAGCAGTCCTTTCCAGAAATACGATGTGGGAACATCCAGGTTGTGCTCGAGGATTTCCTTTTTAGTAAGTCCTGAATAATAAGACATTTTCTCGGCTACGGCTTCCCGTTCGGAATCTGAGATAAAACCGCCCTTGGCAATAGCCGGAATAAGCGTATTGACCGTAAATTCCTCTGATTCGGGCAGGATTTCCAGCAGGTCTTTCTGTTGGAGGGCAGGGGGCAGGGCCTTCTGATGCCAGGCTGCCGCGGTGTAGTAAGGGAGGTTCATGGCACTGCTGACAGGCCCGCCTACGCGGATCACCTTATAATCTGCAGGGGAAACCATGATTACCCCATTGAGGTACATCCATTGCTGATTTTGAAGGGCCAGGGACAATCCCATGACCCGTGTACCGCCATAACTTTCACCTATGATGTATTTGGGTGAGCTCCATCGGTTGTGTCGGGTGACGAAGGTGTTGAGCCATTCGGCCAGGTATTCGATATCTGCATTAATCCCGAAGAATTTCTCCCGGTCGACTTCCTTACCCATTTCCGGAATGGTACGGGAGTACCCGGTGTTTGCAGGGTTTACATAGACAATATCAGTGACATCCAGCACTGAGAACGGATTTTCTTTTACGCCATAGGGCTGAACAGGATAACCTTCATCGTCAATCCGGAGTACCCTGGGGCCTGTATAGGCGAGATGCATCCAAACGGATCCCGAACCGGGCCCACCGTTAAAGGAAATCAGTAAGGGGCGGGCGGACCTGTCTTTGACGTCATTGCGGGTGTAATATGTGTAGTGCAGGGCGGCTGTAGGCTTCCCCATTTCATCCCAAACGGGTTGTGTGCCCGTTTCCACCTTGTAGGAGAATCGTTCCCCGTTGACCGTTACACTATGCTCAGTTACTATGGTTGTATCTATAGGCAGCTTCCGTTCTTGTGCTGCCAGGAGTCCGGAATAAAAGATCAGAAATGCCAGGAGCATTCCCCTTAAAGAAGTCATCATGTAGTTTTGGTTTGTGTGCCTTAAAAATAGCATTTTAAAATGTATACTTCCGCTGTCTATGAAAAAATCAGGCTCATACTTGCCGTTTTCACTTCAACTAAAAACCGTAACTTGTATAAAAAGTGAATTATGACGGGAATCAGCCGGAGAGTATTTGGGAAAACGCTTGCAGGAGGTGCTGTTGGGGGAATTCTGACCACTGCATTTGCCCCTGCCATCTCCGCGTCGGACAAAAATATTCAAAAGAAAAAACTGGGTATTGCCCTGGTGGGGCTGGGCAGTTATAGTACCTATCAACTGGCACCGGCCCTACAGCAGACAGCGCATTGCTATCTGGCCGGTGTGGTGACAGGCACCCCATCCAAAGAGGCGCAATGGCAGAAAAAATACGGTATCGACCCCACCCACATCTATTCCTATGACACTTTCGATCGGATTTCGGAGGATGATGCTATAGATATTGTGTACATCGTACTTCCGAACAGTATGCACGCAGAATTCTCGATACGGGCGGCCCGGGCAGGCAAGCATGTTATTTGTGAGAAACCTATGGCGATGACCGTTGGGGAATGCGATGCGATTATCGGGGCCTGTAAGGCTGCGGGTGTCGCTCTTGGGGTAGGGTACCGGCTTCATTCTGAACCGTATACTCAGGAAGTCCAGCGCATGGTTCGGGAAAATTCCATTGGAGACATCCATTTTGTATCGTCCGATGCCGCCTATATTTCCGGAGGAAATCCGGATCAATGGCGACTCGATAAAGCCTTGTCCGGCGGTGGAGCCCTTATGAATATGGGGGTTTATTCCATTCAGAGTTGTATATACGGCTGTGGAAAAAATCCGGTGAGCGTCTCGGCCCAGGAATTCAGTACGCGTCCTGAATACTTTAAGCAAACCGATGAAACCATTACCGCTCAGTTCGAATTTCCGGGGGGTACGGTAGCCCATATGATGACTTCTCATAACGCGAACGCCAACCGGCTCTATGCCTCGGGAAGCCGGGGTTGGTTTGAGTTAAACCCTGCGAATAATTACGGGCCATTAAACGGGCAGAGTTCAGAAGGCCCACTGTCCTTCCCGCACGAAAGCCAGCAAAAGTTACAAATGGATGATTTTGCCAAACATATCCTTTTTGGGAGTCCGAATCTGGCTCCCGGGGAGATGGGGAGAAGAGATATGGTTATTGTGGAGGCTATTTATCGTTCAATCCGGGAAGGTGGACGCCGGATTGCCCTCGATTTGCCCCAGGACTATGGGTTTGCCGTAAGGTCTTAAACGCAGAAGGGGCTGGCTAGAATTCCCGGGCACTTTTTTTACGGTGATTTCAGGAGAACCGGAGCTTTTTCTAATAGGACTATTTAAAATTTTCAAAAACGCCCAGACCAAAGAGGGCGAAGTCATATTTTACGGGGTCATCGGGATCCAGTTTTCGCAATGCCTTATCCAGTTCCGCTACCGCCCTGGCATCGTTCTGTTTGCGCGATAACAGCCCCAGGGCCCGGGCAACCTTCCCCGAATGTACGTCCAGCGGACAGGAGAGTTGTGCGGGTTTGAGCTGAGTCCACAGACCGAAGTCGACACCGGTATCTGAAGGGCGCACCATCCAGCGCAAAAACATGTTTATACCTTTTAGCGGCAGATCCTTTGGAAGGGTTGGAGAAGTGTTTTTCAGAGCGCTGTAGATGCGGAATTTCAAAAAAGTGGCCGCGTACTTTTGTTATGGCTTCCTGCAGGTCATCATCACTGGCATACACGCTAAACAAAGCTTCCATTCCGCCATAGTTTGGATGTAGATATGCCGCAAGCCCTTTGACAAAGGTTATAAAATCGAGGCCATTAAAGGTGCGGTGTACGAAATGAGCTGAGTTTTTTCAAATTCTTTTCCGAGGCGTACATCATAAAGTCATGGGGTGCCTCATCCATAAGTTCCCATCATTCTGTTTGCGCTGCGAATGATACTCAGGCGATTGCCCCAGGCGATGGTCGCCGTTAAAAAAGCCGCGATTTCAATATCGGATTTCTCCTGGAATCTGTGGGGTATCTGTATGGGGTCTGAACTCAAAAAATCCGGCCGCTGATACTGCAGGGTTTTGGCATCCAGAAAGGTTTTTATTTCAGTCCTGTTCAAGAGAGAGGAATTCCAAGTTCATAAAGTAGCAGCGCAGGGCCCAGTAATATTGCATTATAAGTGGCGTGAAAGACAATGGCCCATGAGAGTCCGAAGCGTACCCGGATGAATCCTAAAAATAAGCCAATATTCAATTGGGGACTAATCAGCAGGGGCGCGAGCACCCAAATTTCGGAGCGGTTCGGATAATTGCTCAGGTGTACCAGGGCAAAGGCCAGCGTAAATCCATAAAACACCCCTGGAAAATATCTCGAATCTCTGAAAAACCACAAAGGCCCCCTGAATATAAATTCTTCAACTGCTGGTGCGACAATACAGGTGAGAAACAAAATCGCCAGGGGTGAAAACTCTTCAAATAGCGCATCGAAGGCGTGTTCCTCCAGATTCCAGGGCCCAAGGGCACCTATAACGCTTAAGAGCATCGCCAGCAGGAGTGACACCGCCAACGCCCAAATCAGCAGAATGCCGAGGGTTCGTAAACGATAAGAAAGGGGCGCCTCCGGGTCTGCCGAATACCGCGGTTTCTTAAGAAAATCAAGTAATGCTTGTATCTGCATTTTCTGCTACGATCCTGCCATCGACCATGGTGAGTTTCCGGTCCGCCATGGCCGCGAGTTCCTCATTGTGTGTGACGATCACAAAGGTCTGGCCGTAGCGCTCCCGGAGTTTAAAAAAGAGTTCATGCAGCCGATCTGCGCTCGATGAATCCAGATTCCCACTGGGCTCATCTGCCATGATAACCGCCGGCCGATTGATAAGCGCCCGGGCAACGGCTACACGCTGCTGTTCTCCCCCTGAAAGGGCTGATGGCTTGTGGTGCAAACGATGGCTTAAGCCGAGAAAGTCCATAAATTCCATGGCTTGTTTCTCGGCCACCGCCCGATCCGTATTTTTTATAAATGCCGGGATACAGACATTCTCCAGAGCTGTAAATTCAGGGAGTAACTGATGAAACTGGAAGATAAAACCGATATGTTCGTTTCTGAATCGGGCCAGGCCTTTTTCGTTCAGACTTGTAATATCCGCTCCATTGACATGGATACTACAGGGGTATTTTGGCGAAGGGGTGTCCAGCGTTCCCAGAATTTGGAGCAAGGTGGTTTTTCCGGCTCCGGAAGCTCCCACTACCGAAACAATCTCCCCTTTCTTAATATTCAGGCTGACTCCCTTCAGCACTTCGACCGCCCCATACGATTTGTGAATATTCTCCGCCTGAATCATGTGTCTGTTTAAGCGGTCTGAAAGTACACATTCAGGGAGAATTGTCAAAATTATAAACGGATCCCCCCTTTGGCTGCCAAAAATAAAAAGTGAGTTACTGATTATATCGGGATAAATACAGCAAGTCGTAATTTTTTAGGATATTTAAAGAAAAAACGGCTATGGCGCCCTACAGACAACTGGAGGAATACAATATTGAAATCACAGACGAGGTAAAAAACTTCTATGCAAGTATCCTAAATGAAATTGGAGAGGATACCGAGCGGGAAGGACTGGCCAAGACACCGGAACGGGCTGCAAAGGCCTTGCTCTTTCTCACCCAGGGCTATCGTCAGGATGCTGTTAAGATTTTAAAAGGCGCTATGTTCAAGGAATCTTACAGCGAGATGGTCATCATTAAGGATATTGAATTGTATTCCCTTTGCGAGCATCATATGCTGCCTTTTTTTGGGAAGGCGCATGTGGCGTATATCCCAGACGGACATATAGTTGGATTGAGTAAAATCCCGAGAGTGGTGGATGTTTTTGCCAGACGGCTTCAGGTGCAGGAACGCCTCACCGATGATATTTTAGAATGCATTAACCAGACCCTCAAACCTAAAGGGGTAGCTGTGGTTATTGAAGCCGCGCACATGTGTATGATGATGCGGGGGGTTCAAAAACAAAATTCAGTGACCACTACTTCCGGATTCCGGGGGCAGTTTGAAAAAATTGAAACCCGGAATGAATTTCTGAAGCTTATCAGCTCAGATCTCTCATGAGCGGGGTTAAATATCCTTCACCCAATGCAGATTCAGGGGAAATATAAAAAACTGATAGTAGGCCTCGCTCTGGATGGGGTCGGTATGCTTTCTCTCGCCATTCCCGGGCTCGGGGAATTCCTGGATATTCTCTGGGCTCCGGTTGCAGGATGGTTTATGACCCGGCTCTATCCCGGGCGGAAAGGGAAAATTGCAGGAGTGGTTGCTTTTTTGGAAGAATTGCTCCCAGGGCTTGATCTGATCCCGTCCTTTACCCTTATGTGGCTTTATACCTACGTCTTGAATAAAAAAGAGCGTGTTGGTAAAGTTTTGTCCTAAACAGGAGAAACCAAAAGTCGCGAGACTTCCGGGTCAGGAGGAGAGCAAAAAACCCAGCCCCATGCGGCGGAGCATCTTTTTTTCCATATTCCAGAAGAATTTGAATTGACCGAAAATCCAACCAAAAAGTACCAGTAAGATCTGGTAAATAGGAAAGATAATCAGGATTCGCAGCGTCCAGTAAACCCATGGCCCCCACCAGGAATTTTCAAAATTCTCCGGATTAAGCCCTATCCATTGGAGTAGGGGTTTCGCTACGTATACGGCTGACGAACCCGTTACGGCAAATACTGTAAAAATAATGACTAATTGGAGCGTCGAATGGATGCCCCAGCGTTCTTTGAGTTTTTGCATTCTCTGGATTGAGGGGTCAAAGGTAAAAAAATTATAATCTGGGAATATAGGGACCCAGGCGCTGATTGTATTTTCGTTGGAAATAAATAAAATAATTGTACAATTTGTAGTTTACCTCATACCCATAATCGGTTTGGGGATCATAGTCAATGGGCCATTCATAAAGATTTGAAGGGTACTGCCCGGGAAGCAATACGCGCTGATTCCAATTGAGTACATAAATCGCATTTCTATTTTCGAGAAAGGATTGTGAATAATAACCTTCAGCCCGCGCAAAACTTTTGAGCCAACTGTAGAATCCGGGATCGATAATTGTGATTTTATATTCCTTTTCTTTATCGGCAATGACCACAGGCTCTCCCGTGGTCTCTTCAAAGGCATCTTTTTCCGAACTGCTGATGGCTATCCCATCTGCGCTGCTTTTACAACCAAGCACCAGAAAAAGGAGAATAATAACGCAGTTTAATTTCATGCCTGTCTCATTCAAAGGCAAAGTGTGAAAAATCGCAAACCGCCGATTTTACAGGCGGTTTGCGAATGATAAAATTAAATGAACCCTTGTGTTTTACTTGCCAAACAAACCTCCGAGAAGTCCGCCGAGGCCTCCGCTGTTTTTCGAGGCTCCGCCCATCATATCGCTGACATCGTCTAAAAAGCTACCGTCTCCGTCGGCATCCAGGAGTGATGAAAGGGCCCCCAGGTCTGTCTGTGACTGACCACCCAATAATCCGCCCAGAAGAGAGTCTAATCCTCCGGAATCTGAAATTTTACTTTGAGCGCGTTGCCTTCCAATAAGCCCCATCACAATAGGAGCTGCCATTTGAATTATTTGAGAAATAGCCGCCGGATTCATCCCAGAGCGCTGGCTTAAGGAATTTTCAACCGCCGATTGATTGGAACCAAATAGATGGCCCAGTATCCCAGCGCCTTCATTTTTGAAATTTTGATCCACACCCCCTTCAAAAACTCCGCCGATATTTTCCAGGATGTCTCCCGTATGCCTAGAGGAGAGTGCATTCATCAGCCCTTCAGCGCCCTGTGGGCTTCTTGCGTTTTTTTTCATAGCACCCAACATGGTGGGCATGGCCATAGCGAGGAGTTCTGCAGTTTTGTCTTCTGCCTGCCCCGTTTCGCTCGCGAGCCCACGAATTAAATCGGACCCCATTGAGCTGCTCAATAAATCTTGTATTCCTGACATGTTTTAGTGTTTAAAGTCCTGGAAAATACGGAAAATACGATCAAGCCCCTATTTTTTAGGATGAAAACAGGTCTGAATGTTTTAGTATTTATTACAACCTTAACAAATGCCAAGAATAATTATATTTGAAAATGACTTTTACAGATCTGCCACAACAACCTCACCCGATTGTGTCGTATTACCGAGTTGGAAGACTGCTGCACGGTTCTCTTATTCTCTTTATACTCGAATCTCTGTTGTACGGGTATATGCTGAATATTTCAATACAACATGGAAACCCCTACTGGATCATTTTTTGGGTAAGCTTTTTTCTATTCTCTTTTGTCCATATTTTTCTAACCATTATGGACGGATGGTCTCGCTTTCAGGATTATAAGAAGGCGAAGGACTTATTTTTCTCCTATGGGTTTCACCCCAGGGTAGCCAATCGGTTTATCGGCTCCAAATGCCAGCGAAATGCAGCCTTGCAAGCGGCCCGGGAGCTTGGAATGGAATCCGAGGTAAAAAAATATTATAGTGAAAAGGGAGTGAAGTGGTTTCATTATATCCCATATTTTATGGTTCAGGATCCCTGGTTTTTGATTCGGAAGTCCTTCTGGAAACGCACCTTTATGGAAAAGTACTACAAACCCAGATATGATTTTCGCAATGTCCTATTGGAGGGAGTCGCATGATCTTAGATGCACGGGATGTCTGTAAAGCCTATGGTTCGCTAAAGGTCCTTAAAGGGGTATCACTTGGTTTGAACCACGGTGAGATATGCGGTCTTATCGGGCCTAATGGGGCCGGAAAATCAACCTTATTCCGAATATTACTGGGGCTCGTAAGCCGGGACTCGGGGACCCTCAAGATCCACTCTGACGCCGCGAAACCCCTGGGGGGCATTATTGAGAAACCCGCTTTATATGGGTATTTATCTGCCTATGAAAATCTCCGTGTATTCGCCCGGATACAGAAACTGAAGCTAAGCCCCGCAGATATTGAAAGTCAATTGTCCCAGGTGGGACTATCGCCCTCACGCAAAGATCCGGTGCGCAATTACTCGATGGGGATGAAACAACGCCTCGGCCTGGCGATAGCGCTGTTAAACGAGCCGGAATGCGTAATACTCGATGAACCGTTTTCAGGCCTGGACCCGATGGGTATTCGTACGCTCCAGGATGAGATTAGGGAGCTTGCGAAAGCCAGAGGGATTGGAATCCTCATATCCTCTCATAATCTGGTGGAACTCGGGGATTTGTGTGACCGCTTATATGTGATCAATAAAGGTGAAATTATCCGTGAAGGCCCTACGAGGGAAATTTTACAACAGGCCGCTCGATCTTACGTCATCTATGGAACGGGATTGGAATCTACCGGAGTTTTGGGTGCGGCCCATGTCGAGTATCGCACGGGCAGCGTGCTGCTGCATCTTGAGGAAGATTCGATCCACACTATCCTTCAGAAATTGAGCGCAGAACCCGGAGTAAACCTAACGGCTTGTGTGCCTCAGACCAATCTTGCCGCTTTATTCGAAAAAACGCCGGAATGAAAAACCTGATTCACACCGAACTCTTTAAAATCTTCAGACAGCGAAAGACCTATTATGCGATTGCTGCTGTTTTTGTGCTGGAGGCTTTTATAATGGTCAGTGCTTTTTTCCAGGGGCGTGAATTTTTGGATGTTTTTTTGGAAAACCTCAGGGAGACTTTTGAATTTCAAGGGAATTTACTCAATGGAAACCTCATTATTTATTTGGTATTGAATTCTTTTTGGTTTCATATTCCGCTCATCCTGATGATCGTAGTTTCGGGGTTTCTCACCGGGGAATATAAAGATCGCACCGTAGAAGCTATTTTGCTTCAACCAGTCTCTAAAAGGAACTATATCATCAGCAAGTATATTGCGGCCGTGGTATTTACAGCCTTTATTCTCGGTATTCTTATCGTTTCGACGTTCTTGTTGTCCTATTTGTTTTTCGGACGGGGAGACCTGGTCGTATTCCTGGAAGGACTTAGTTTTTACAACGGCACAGAGGCATTTTACCGCTTACTGATTGCTTTTCTGATCGGATCGCTGACCATGTTTTTTTACGCGGTAGTCAGCATTACCCTGGCTGTTCTTTTTCAGGAGGCTACGGTCACCTGGATCGTAGCAGCCTTGTTTTTGATAGGAACCACCCTGATGTTGCGTTTTGAATTCGAGTCTGCCTGGGTGAATGGTTTGTTTTTTCCAAAACTTACCGATAGTTGGCAGTACGTCTTTTTCTCCGAAATCCCATATGGAAAAATTATAAATAAGAGCGTTGTCTTAATCGGTTATACGGGGTTATTCGCCTGGATTGGCATACGCGTCTTTCAAAAAAGGGACATCTCATGAAAGCAGCCCTAATCGTTGTTACCACACTGCTAATGGGTTCCTTGCTCTCAGGACAGGAGATAGACCCTATGCTCATCTTGGTCAAAGAACGGGCAGATTCCATAATCTCATTTCAGGCAAGCGTGCAGATGGAAGTGGATATCAGCTTTGTAAACATGCCGGTCAAGGAAGCCGAGATCCGATTTAAAAAAGGAGCCCCAATTTCAATTTCGTCGGAGGACTTTGTGATGATCCCCAAACGCGGACTGGATTTCACTCTTAATGAGTTGTACCGATATCCATTTATGACGTTGAATCTCGGGAGGGTGCAATTAGACGGCAGGGACTGCGAATTGATAAAAATAATCCCGACCACTGACGCTTCGGATTATTCAATCGCTTCGCTTTGGATTGCCCCGGAGACTTTCCAGGTCCTGAAAACTCAGATAAGTACAAAGAAAAATGGGGTTTACGATATTTTTTATACCTATTCGGGAAAACAGGAAATCCTTCCTTCGGAAATCAAAGTGGCCTTTGAGGTATCAGGCGTAAAAATACCTTTGCGGTTCCTCGGGCGGGATACACAGATCGACAAAGATCAAAAGGAGGAATCCATACAGGAGCGTGGGGCTATATTCCTTAGGGTGTTATACTCCGACCTTACCCGATTATAAGCTCGCTGTACTTTGTTGGGCTTGCAGCAGATGAATGACCTGACGGGCCAATTCTTCTCCGATGCGTTCCTGGGCTTCGGCTGTAGAAGCCCCGATATGGGGACTCAGAGACAATCCGGGCTGCATCAAAATCTGAATTTCCGGTTTGGGCTCGGAGGTAAATACGTCCAGAGCGGCAAAGCTGAGTTTACCGGCCTCCAGGGCATCTACTAAAGCGATTTCATCCACAATACCTCCTCTGGAAGTGTTGATTAACGCAGCCCCCATTTTCATTTTTTCAATTTCAGCTGCACCAATAACCGGCTTTTTCTGGGCCGGTACATGCAGGGTGATGAAATCGGATTGTGCCAGCAGGTCTTCAAAGGGTACTGTCTCCAAATCGAAACGGACAGACCTTCCGTCGTAGAAAGAAATTTCTATAGGCTCGGAAGGTGAGGTGTTATCGTTGTAAATGACTTTCATTCCTACCCCCAGAGCGATACGCGCTACAGCTTTACCAATGCGGCCAAACCCAATAATTCCTATGGTTTTTCCCCGGAGTTCCGTTCCGTTGGCAAAAGATTTTTTGAGTGTTTTAAAATGCACATCTCCTTCAAGGGGCATAAGGCGGTTGGCTTCATGCAGGTTTCTGACCCCACCGGCCAAATGGGCAAACACGAGTTCGGCCACTGAATCTGATGACGCAGCAGGTGTATTGATTATGTGAAGCCCTTTTTCCCGGGCATAGGCCACGGCAATATTGTCCATGCCGACTCCACCACGACCGATGAGTTTTAAATCCGGACAGGCGTCGATGATATCCTTTCCGACCTGGGTCGCAGATCGCACCAAAAGAGCGGAAACTTTGTTTTTATTTAGGTAGCTGGCCAGTTGCTCCTGGGCTACATGAACCGTCTGAACTTCAAAACCGGCTTTCTCAAGGGCTTGTTGACCTCCAGAGGTAATTCCATCATTAGCTAATACAACCATAGGGGTGCAAATATAGGAATCTGTTCAAAACCCGATCAGGCTTTCCGCTCCAGATCGCTCATTACATCTACAAGTACGCCGACACTTTCCAGGGGAAGCGCATTATACATAGAAGCGCGGTAGCCTCCAACAGAGCGGTGACCATTTAAACCGCTGATTCCTGCAGACTTCCAGGCCGCGTCAAAGGTTTCCTTCAGAGCCGGTTCTGTAAGGGTAAAAGTGGCGTTCATCATGGATCGGTCTTCGACTTGCGCATACCCTTTAAATAGCGGGTTTAAATCGATCTCGGAGTAAAGAAGGCGGGCTTTTTTCTCATTTTCCTCCCCAATAGCATCAATCCCTCCCTGTGCCTTCAGCCATTCAAGGGTAAGTAAAGAGGTGTAGACCGCGAATACGGGGGGCGTATTGTACATACTCTCCTTGGCGATATGCACCGCGTAGTCCAGCATGGATGGAATTTTACGGGTAACCTTACCCAGGATTTCCTCTTTAACAACAACCAGAGTAGTTCCTGCCGGGCCCATATTCTTCTGTGCTCCGGCATAGATCAGGTCAAACCTGGAATAATCCATGGACCTGGAGAAAATATCAGAGCTCATATCCGCCACAAGGACCGTATTGGTTTGCGGGATTTTTTTAAACTGGGTTCCAAAAATGGTGTTATTCGTGGTAAGATGCAGATAGTCCAGACCTTCGGGTACCGCATAGCCCTTAGGGATGTAGTTGTAATTTTCGTCCTTGGAGGATGCGATTTCGACGACACGTCCGAACAAAGCAGCTTCCTTGATCGCCTTATCGCTCCACGTTCCCGTATTGATGTATCCGGCTGAGTTTTCCAACAGATTGTAGGCGACCATCAGGAATTCGAGACTTGCTCCGCCCTGAAGGAACAGGGCCTGATATCCCTTACCCTCTAAATCAAGAAGTTCCAGAACCAGATGGCGAGCCTTTTCCATTATAGAAACGAAAGCTTCACTTCTATGTGAAATTTCGATAAGGGAAAGTCCCGATCCATCCAGGTCGATGACGCTTTGGGCCGCCTTTTTCAGGACTTCTTGCGGAAGGATACAAGGGCCTGCACTGAAATTGTGTTTCTTCATCTGAATGTTGCTTTTCTGTAGAGACTGTAAAGTTCTGAAAAAATAGTGGGCTACAGCCTAATTGGCAGAGAGAGATTCCGCGGATGTTTTCAACAGGAAGTCAACAGTATCCACCCCATCTGCGTAAGTCCCGAGTTCCGGCTTTTGGGAACTCCCAAAGGGAATGGCGTCCACTAACCAGGAACCCCCTACAACGCATTGCAGTTCCTCGCTTAAGGCCCGAAGTCTTTGAACTACTTCCTCCTGTTTTTCATAGGGTTCGTAAAATAAGGTGCCAATAGGGGAGCCGATACCCTTGTCTTCCTTCAGCAAGAGAAAACCGTTATCCAGCATAGGGCTTCCACTCATCAGGTAGACCGCCTTATTGTAATCGTAATTGTTACCGTACTTCTGATGATTGATAAGGTGCTTATAGGGATAAAAGGCATTGAACAGGGGGTCGAAGTCATATCCTTTAGGGACATAGAGTTTTGAGACACTTCGGCATCCCATACCAAAATACCTGAAAACATCTTCCGCCAGACCGCTCAGTTCAGCTGATGTTTCCTGCCCGGACAGCACGGCCACTCCATGCCTGTTTTTGCGAATAATGTGGGGCTTCTTTGAAAAATAATATTCAAAATACCGGCTTGTATTGGTGCTTCCGGTAGCGATCACCGCATCAAAAGCACCCAGTTTCTCGTCCGTAAAACGAATACGGTCCTTTAGCGCCGGATCATAGTGCGCCAGACGGCTTACTGCGTACTTCAGGAGTTGCGTGTCTTTTGAGGCGCTTTTTACAAGGGCTTTATTCCCCGTTAAAAGGACCGCAATCAGATCGTGAAAACCCACAAGCGGTATATTTCCTGCCATTATTAAAGCGACTTCCAGTGAGATGCTCCCGGGTGTTTTATAGGCAGAAAGCCAGTGCTCCAGGCTATCTTCCGATAAGGCATCTCCCCAATACCGCAGCGCATACAAACAGGATTCTTCCGTAAACCAGGGGTTGTTTAGCCGGGTACTTTCCAATAAAGCATCCAGCTCATTGTGTAAGTCAGCGGCCCGAGCAGGGGCCGGGATTGATTTTCCATGGGTATCAGGCCCCCGCTGTTTGGTAAGTTCGCGAAGATGAGCGCCGAGATGGAGAAGTGCCAGGTATGAAGGATCTTTGGTTTGCATGAAATTTGTAGGTGATAGAATCAGCCCTTAACTTTGCACAAAAATACGGATCGCAGGGCTTTGTACAAACCTGAGGCGATTCAGCATTAGAAAGAGAAAATAATTATGGCAATAATCATCACCGATGAGTGCATAAACTGTGGGGCCTGCGAGCCCGAATGCCCCAATACGGCCATTTACGAAGGGGCAGAAGAATGGCGGTATAGCGATGGGACCTCCCTTAAAGGTAAAGTGGTTCTGCCTGATGGCAAAGCCGTGGATTCGGAAGCTGTGCAGGAACCTATCAGCGACGAAGTGTATTATATTTCACCGGACAAGTGTACCGAATGCATGGGCTTTCACGAAGAGCCCCAATGTGCGGCCGTCTGCCCGGTAGATTGTTGTGTACCGGATGAAAACCATGTCGAGACGGAGGAGCAGTTGCTCTCCAAGCAACGCTTTATGCATCCGGACCATTAATCATTGACTATTTTAAAGTTTTTCATCTCCTCCAGAGGCGCAATGATTTCAGTATCCTGCCATATGGTAGGCTGGTAGGAGTCCAGTTTTTGAACCAGTATGTCTCCTTCAGACGCCTGAGTGTCCAATGGAATGGAAGGGCGAATAAGGATGCTCTCTTTCTCGCGTACACCTCCCTCCAAAAGAAAGTCGAAGAGTACCTTTTTGCGTGAGGCACTGTTTTCTATAAACTTCAAGCTTCGGTGCAGGTAAACATAATTACCATACTCTTTTTGAATATAATAGGGATGATATTTTCCGCTGTCATCTGCCTGGAAAATCATTGTTCCCCGATCCATATTTTCAATATACTTGACACCCAACAGCAGCTTCAGATTCACACTTTGTCCGGTTCGGCCTTTGGCATACTGGTAGTCTGTTTTAAGAACAGCAAAAGAGGTTGCATCAATGTAAAGCGTACCTCCAAAGCGCGCTTTGCGTTTTCTGGGTGAAAACTGCACGGCATAGACGTAATACCCGTTGAAGTAAGTCGGTTTTAAAAGTTCATACTGGTATAAATCTGCATTGAGAAAGTCTCCCAGGCGGTTTTCGTTTTCGAACCCGGCCAGTGCGAGTACATCCGAGATCCTGCGGTTGAGTGACTTTATGCTGATACTGTCTCCATCGTCGGATTGCCTCATTTCATCGCTCATCGAAATACTGTCCTCTACCGTGATAATTCCTGTCTTAACCTTATAGGTTTGCGTAGTGTCCAGATGTGAGAGAACAATCTTCTGCGCCCTTGCCTGTAATTTATCCATAGTAAAGTCATTTTTGGCATCCACGAGCTCAGTCGCCCGGTCTACCCAAATCAGGCTGGTATCCTTTAAATCCCGGTATACGCCATTAAAGTCAAAGAATGAGACGGGATTACTGTCTGTGATATAACGGCCGAGGGCATTGAGTTCTTCCCGCGCTTTTTCGAGTTGCTCTTTACCCAATTCAGAATCCTTTTCAACTTCGAGGTCGAGTTGCTCCCAGTTCATATAGTCGGACTCCCGATAAAAAAAAGTGTAATTGCGCTCGTCCAGACTATAATTTATGGGGATATTTTCATTGACTTTTCTTATAATCTCATCGGCATCGGGAATTCTTTCTCCGATGCGCACTTCATTGAGGCGGATGGCTGCGGGATTTAAACGTAGAATTTCATTTTCTCCTAAGGAGGCTGCCGGAATATCAAGGGTTTCGTATCCCATACAGGAAATTCGAACATTTCCCGAGTCCAGACCCCCGGCTTCCAGGCTAAAATACCCCTCCTCATTCGAAATAGTGCCCTTATTCACCCCGGTCACTATGGTGGCAAAGGGAACAGCTTCCCCGGTTTGCCCATCTACGATACGGCTGGTCAGGGTTTGTGCATAGCCCATAGGCGCAAAGGCGAGGAGGAGGACAAAGAATAAAAAGGTTTTCATATCCTGTAGAAGTTTTTAGTGAGACGATGGCGGGCTTCAATTGTTACAAAGGGGGCTGCGATAACAGGATTGACTTCACAGGTGAGGACATCAGTAGCAGGAGATCACAAATAGGGCTATATTTGCCCCTCTTTTGTAAGATAAAAGATCTGAACCAATAGATATCCTCCCATATGAAAGCAGGTATTGTCGGGCTCCCAAACGTAGGCAAATCTACATTGTTTAATTGTCTTTCGAACGCCAAGGCCCAAAGTGCGAATTTTCCTTTTTGTACGATTGAACCCAATCTGGGAGTAGTCAATGTCCCGGATCCCCGTTTGCAAATGCTGGAAAAACTCGTAGGGCCCCAGCAGGTGGTGCCCGCCACAGTAGAAATCGTGGACATTGCGGGTCTTGTGAAAGGAGCCAGTAAAGGTGAGGGACTCGGGAACCAGTTTCTGGGTAATATTCGGGAGACAGATGCTATTTTGCATGTACTCCGCTGTTTTGATGATGATAATGTGGTTCATGTGGATGGTTCCGTAGACCCGATCCGTGATAAAGAGACCATCGATATTGAATTACAGCTTAAAGACCTGGAAACTGTTGAAAAAAAACTGGAACGGGTAGGGCGTGCAGCGCGGACGGGGAACAAGGATGCCATCAGCGAAGCTCAGGTTCTGGAATCTTTGAAGAAAGGCCTGGAACAGGGGGTATCGGTGCGCGCCATTACAGTAGCGCCGGATGCGTATGATGCCTACGTCAAAACACTGCAGCTCCTCACGGATAAGCCTGTGCTTTATGTTTGCAACGTGGATGACAAGTCGGCGGTTTCTGGGAATAAACACGTAGATCGGGTGAAAGAGGCTGTAGCTGATGAAAATGCAGGTGTGCTTATATTGGCCGTGGCTACAGAGGCGGATATCAACGAATTGGAAACCTATGAGGAGCGCCATATGTTCCTGGAAGATCTCGGCCTTGAAGAACCCGGTTCTTCAAAGCTGATCCGTGCTGCGTATTCTTTGTTAAACCTTCAGACTTATTTCACGGCCGGAGAAAAGGAAGTCCGGGCCTGGACTATTCCAGTAGGTGCGACAGCGCCGCAGGCTGCCGGGGTTATTCATACGGACTTTGAAAAAGGTTTTATCCGCGCAGAGGTAATCGCCTATGCAGATTACGAAGCTTTGGGTAGCGAGGTGAAAGTACGGGAAGCTGGAAAAATGAAGGTAGAGGGAAAGGAATATGTTGTGAGAGATGGCGATGTGATGCACTTTCGCTTTAATGTTTGAGGCCGGTTAATTCTGGTTTCAGGAGTCCGTGATTACGGACTATCAACATTTTCGGGCAGTCCTTTGTTAATTACTTTAACTACCCTGCATTTTGATTTCATCCCCTAAATTTTATATTGCATGGGTATAGCCCTTATTTATGGACCAAACACAGTATACCGAAGATAATATTCGTTCCCTGGACTGGAAGGAGCATATTCGTATGCGCCCGGGAATGTATATTGGAAAACTCGGGGATGGCTCTTCTCAGGACGATGGCATCTATATTTTACTGAAAGAGGTCATCGATAATTGTATCGATGAATTTGTCATGGGAGCGGGCAAGACCATAGAGATTGGCATTAAAGATGAGCGGGTTACCGTCCGGGATTTTGGTCGGGGAATCCCCTTGGGGAAGGTGGTGGACGTCGTCTCTAAAATGAATACAGGTGGGAAATACGACACCCGTGCTTTTAAGAAATCGGTAGGTCTCAATGGGGTGGGCACCAAGGCCGTCAATGCACTGTCGTCTTATTTTCTTGTCGAATCCAGCCGGGAAGGAAAATCAAAAACAGCCGTGTTTCAGCGCGGAGAGCTGCAGAACGAAGAAATGCTGGAGGAGAGTTCAAGGCGAAGGGGAACCAAGGTATCTTTTGTGCCCGACACCGAAATCTTTAAAAAATTCAAATACCGGAACGAATACGTGGAGCGCATGTTGCGCTACTACGTGTATCTCAATCCCGGGTTGACCATCCTTTTTAATGGTGAGAAATTTCTTTCAGAAAATGGCCTGAAAGACCTTTTGGAAGACTACAATAACCCCAAGGACTTTCTCTACCCGGTGGTTCATCTTAAAGGAAGTGATATCGAAGTGGCCCTGACGCATAGTAAAACACAATACAGCGAAGAATACCACTCATTTGTAAATGGGCAGTACACAACCCAGGGGGGGACCCACCAATCTGCATTCCGGGAAGCACTGGTAAAGACCCTGCGCGATTTCTATGGTAAGAATTACGATGCCTCAGACATCCGGAAATCGGTCATATCAGCCATTTCTATCAAGGTTATGGAGCCGATTTTTGAAAGCCAAACCAAGACCAAACTGGGCTCCACGGAAATGGGGGGGGAGTTGCCGACTGTTCGTACCTACATCAATGATTTTGTCGGGCGCAACCTCGACAATTACCTGCATAAGAACCCGGAGACTGCCGAGAAAATTCAGCGTAAAATTATGCAGGCAGAAAAGGAGCGCAAAGAGCTCTCCGGCATTCGTAAACTCGCTCGGGAAAGGGCGAAAAAAGCCAGTCTGCACAATAAGAAACTCCGGGACTGCCGGACGCATCTGGACAGTATGAAGAGTGACAGGCGCCTGGAAACCACCCTGTTTATTACTGAGGGGGATTCGGCTTCAGGATCGATAACCAAATCCAGGGACGTCAATACTCAGGCTGTATTTAGTCTCAGGGGTAAGCCCCTGAATTCGTATGGAATGAGTAAAAAAATAGTCTATGAAAATGAGGAGTTTAACTTGCTTCAGGCTGCTTTGAATATTGAGGATTCCATAGAAAGTTTAAGATATAACAATATTGTGATCGCCACGGATGCCGATGTGGATGGCATGCACATTCGCCTGCTGTTGATTACGTTTTTCCTCCAGTTTTTTCCGGAACTCATCAAGGAGAATCACCTTTATATTCTTCAGACACCCCTCTTTCGGGTGCGGGATAAAAAACAGACCATTTACTGTTACAGCGAAGAAGAAAAAAGGGAGGGTATAGCCAGGCTATCTGGAAAACCCGAAATAACCCGCTTCAAGGGCCTTGGTGAAATCTCCCCTGATGAATTCAAACACTTTATCGGGGATGACATTCGACTGGAACCCGTAATGATGGACAAGGCCATATCGATTGAGGAACTCCTGAAATTCTATATGGGAAAAAACACACCCGATCGCCAGGGGTTTATTATCGACAACCTCAGGGTGGAATTGGATTTAGTCGCAGAATAACATTACTAAAAAGATAGCTTCTTTCTTTTATGGAAGAAAACGAATCCCCTCAGGGGTCACATGAAGAGCCACAGGATCAGGAAGCCCTTACCCGGGTAACCGGAATGTATAAGGACTGGTTCCTGGACTATGCCTCTTATGTTATCCTGGAACGCGCCGTACCGGCCATTGAGGACGGCTTTAAGCCTGTACAGCGCCGTATCATGCATTCCCTAAAGGAAATGGATGATGGCCGCTATAACAAGGTTGCCAATGTTGTGGGGAATACAATGCAGTACCATCCCCATGGAGATGCGAGTATTGCGGACGCTTTGGTCCAATTGGGTCAGAAGGACATCCTGATCGATACCCAGGGAAACTGGGGAAATATCTTAACCGGGGACGGGGCAGCGGCTTCCAGATATATTGAAGCGCGCCTTTCTAAATTTGCACTGGAGGTCGTTTTCAGTCCAAAAATCACGGAATGGCAGCAGTCTTATGATGGCCGCAGAAAAGAGCCTGTACACCTGCCTGTCAAATTTCCATTACTGCTGGCTCAGGGGGCAGAAGGAATTGCAGTGGGGCTTTCCACGAAAATATTGCCTCACAATTTCAATGAGCTGATAGACGCATCAATTAAGCATCTCAAAGGACAGCGCTTTAAATTATATCCGGACTTCCCCACAGCTGGAATCATAGATGTCACCAACTACGGCGACGGGGAGCGAGGCGGCAAGATTCGCGTGCGTGCTAAAATAGCTCAGGAGGATAAGAACACACTGAAAATAAGCGAGATACCACACGGCACTAACACTTCTAGTTTAATAGATTCTATTCTTAAGGCCAATGATAAAGGCAAGATTAAAATCAAGAAAATTGAAGATAATACGGCTGCAGATGTAGAAATTCTGGTACACCTCCCTTCTGGTATTTCCCCGGATAAAACTATTGATGCCCTGTACGCCTTTACTGCTTGTGAATCTTCAATATCTCCGCTGGGATGTGTCATAGAAGACAACCGACCGATCTTTATCGGGGTTAGTGAAATGCTCAGGCGTTCTACGGAGCACACTGTGGATTTGCTGAAAGCAGAGCTGGAGATCCAACTGCAGGAGCTTCAGGATCAGTGGCATTTCGCCTCTCTCGAGCGGATTTTTATTGAGAATCGGATTTATCGGGATATCGAAGAGGAGGAAACCTGGGAAGGGGTTATTCAGGCTATTGATAAAGGGCTTAAGCCCCATACCGGTCACTTGAAAAGGCCCGTGACTGAACCGGATATTGCGCGTTTGACTGAGATCCGAATCAAGCGTATTTCGCGTTTCGACCTGGAGAAGGCGCAACAGCTTATCGATGGACTCGAGGAGCGTATAGCCGAAACCAGACATCATTTGGAGCACCTCATAGACTATTCGATTAGCTACTTTTCAGAGCTTAAAAAGAAATACGGTACCGGCAGGGAACGCAAGTCCGAAATCCGCGTTTTTGACGATATTGAGGCGACAAAAGTGGTTATTCGAAACACAAAACTCTATGTAAATAGGGAAGAGGGCTTTGTTGGGACTTCCCTCAAAAGAGATGAGTATGTAACAGACTGCAGTGATATAGACGATATTATTGTTTTTACCGCCGAGGGTGAGATGATGGTAACCCGCGTGGATAGTAAAACCTTTATAGGTAAAAATATTATTTACGTCGCCGTTTTCAAAAAGAGGGACAAACGCACTACCTATAACATGATTTATAAAGAGGGAAAGGGCGGGGCTGCCTATGTCAAACGTTTTAATGTGACTTCGATCACCCGGGACAGAATGTACAGCCTTACCGGGGATAAGGCCGGAGCTCAGGTTTTATATTTCAGCGCGAACCCGAATGGGGAGGCGGAAGTGGTAACCGTGCTGCTGAGGCAGAAAGGGAGCATTAAAAAACTGAAATGGGACCTGGATTTCGCAGATGTTCTCATTAAAGGCCGTAATGCAAAAGGCAATATCGTCACAAAATACCCTATAAAGCGAATTGAATTAAAGGAAAAAGGGCTGTCCACCCTGAAGCCCAGGAAGATCTGGTTTGACGACACGGTTCAACGTCTCAATGTAGACGGGCGCGGAGAGCTCTTGGGGGAGTTTACCCCTGAAGACCGCCTGTTGGTTCTTACCCAGAAAGGGATTGTGAAGACCCCGACACCAGAGCTTACCATGCATTTTGATGCAGACATGATCGTCCTTGAAAAGTGGATTCCCGAAAAGCCGCTCACGGCGATCTATTGGGAAGGCGAGAAAGAATTGTTTTATGTAAAACGTTTTCTGATTGAAAACCCCGAGAAGGAAGAATGCATTCTCACCGATCACCCCAAGACCTACCTGGAGGCGATTTTCACAGATTACAGGCCTGTTGCCGAACTGGTATTTGCTAAAAAAAGGGGGCAGGAGCGCCGTGGGAACCAGACGATAGATTTGGAGGATTTTATAGGCGTTAAAGGCATAACGGCTATGGGCAATCAACTGACTCGTGAAAAAGTGCTGGAAATTGAGGTGCTGCCTCCGCTACCTTTTGAGGCCCCTGAAAAGAAAGCCGCGAGGGATATTGAAGTGGTTGGGGAAGACATCATCCTGCCTGAGGCGGATCTTAAAGGAGGTGCATCGGATGCAGATGAGGATTCGGATTCGGATACAAAGGGACCGGACCAGCCCACGCTGTTTTAAAGGATCAGCCACAAATACAGGAGAAGTTCAGGTATTTACCCATTTACTCCGCCTGCTTTTTCATAAGACTTCACACCTCCAATTCGGAATCTCCATTGTTTTTCTTCCAGTTTTCCGGCGGCAGTCGAAATGAAAATGATAGTGTCTATTCCGAGGATGATTTCGAGAAAAGTGAGGGTAAGCAATGCGATCCAGGCATCCGGACTGCTGAGATTTTCAACAGAATTAATCGGTTTTAAAAGCCGTACCGCGGATTGCCTGGGATTCCCCGACCCGCTTGTATTCAAATGTATATGAATTGTCAGTGGTAGACAATATTTTTATGTGGATGGGCTTTTCTTCACCTGGGGATTGTGGGTTTAGCGTAGTCCCTATGTATTCGCAGGGGTTTATCCACCGTACAGAAACTGAATCTGTTTTGCCCTTGAACTGCGAAACCTCAAGATCGGCTGTGCGTCGGAAAACGGTTGTTTCTTCCACCCCGTCTATCCGAGCGGTGAATTGGAAGGTCCCTGTTTTAAAACGCTGGCAATCCCTTTGTGGTGGGGAACAGGCCGAGATCGTGGCGATGAAAATAAACAGCAAAAATGCTCTCATGGCGCAAAGATAAAACGATTTGGGCGAATCCCTCTTATTTAGTGCGCGAAGGCAAGAACTTCCTGAAACTTCCATCTTTATAGAAGACGACAATAGACTCAATTTCGGAATCCACAAGCTCCGTGCTCCCCATTCGAGGTTCCGCCAAAGGAGGTTTCGGTTCCTTTGCAGGCCCCGGCGCAGAATCCGGGAACTCACCTCTGCCATTTAAAAGCCAGTATAAATTAACCTCCGGAAATTCCCGAACGACCTTTAAAACAAAATCCAGGCTAGGCTTATTACGGCCACTGAGTAAATGCGAAATACTCGAGCGCTGTACACCTATTGCGTCCGCGAAGGCAGAGGCATTTAAATCGTAATGGGTCAGGATCTGTTCCAGTCGTTCCTTGAAGGCAACCGTGTTTACCATCTTAACATATTAAAAATCCTCTTCTGGGTGTTAAGGACTTACAGATGCGAAAATAAATGAATGATATTTAAATATATAATAGCTATAAGGCATGTTAAAATATTGAAATACAATAATATATATATACATAAATATTAATGAATTACAAATGTAACAAATTGTCATTTCAGTCGGGCTTATTATCATTAAAAGTTAGACATTGGATTACATCTGTAACTTAATTCTATACTACCTTTACATGGAGCATCAATAGATATGATCGGTTTTTCAGACTATGAGCAGATAAAAGTTAAGACTATTCAGGGGAGGTACCTGCCTCCTGAACCTGTATATGATTTTTTGAAATCTGACATGAATTCCAAAGCGCTAAAGGTTGTCGGGCACTCCGTGGAGCATCGCGAGATATACGCTTTAAAGATGGGTAGCGGACGGAATAAAGTACTTCTTTGGTCACAGATGCACGGAAATGAGTCTACCACGACCAAGGCGCTTTTGGATCTTATCCAAAAATGCCAGAAAAATAAACCCGACTGGCTGGAAGATGTCGAGCTTCTTCTGGTTCCCATACTCAATCCGGACGGTGCTAGGGCTTATACCCGCACAAATGCGAACGATATAGATTTAAACCGCGATGCCCAAAGACTCAGTCAACCAGAAAGCCGGGTGCTCAAAGATCTGTTCGATACGTTTAAGCCAGATTATTGCATGAATCTGCACGATCAGCGGACGATTTATGGCATAGGCACCCCACCCAGGGCGGCAACCCTTTCTTTTCTGGCTCCGGCTGCGGACCCCGGAAGGGGTTTCCCAGATTCAAGACGCAAGGCGGCCGGCCTTATTTGTTTGATGGCGGAAAGTTCCAGTTCGGAAATAGGTATTGGGCGGTATGACGATACGTTTAATTTAGATTGTGTTGGGGATACTTTTCAAGCCGCAGGAGTACCTACGCTTTTGGTGGAAGCAGGGCATTATCCCGGCGATTACGAACGGGAGATCACCCGGTTTTACGTCTACAAAGCCCTATGTAAGGCCCTGGAAGGTATAGTGAGCGGCCCCCGTGTACTCCCTCCGCTTTCGAAATATCACGAGATTCCTGAAAACACCTCTCCCTTTGTGGATGTGCTGGTCAAGAATGCACATGTGCTCCTTCCAAATCTTCCCTCCGGAAATAAGTTGGGATTGCAATTTGAAGAGGTACTTCAGGAGGATGCTATTTACTTTAAGCCTAAATTGATCCATAAAGGTGCACTTTCAGGGGTTTGGGGGCACCGTGTTCTGGACGCTGAAAAACGCGAGGATCTGGAGCAGCTAAACGGCCTGGATTTCTTCCCCGGGCACTAAAAAGGTACAATACCCTTAAAAATTTGCATAATATTCAAAAGAAAACAGGTTTAATTACATAATATTTCTTAAAAGTCTATTTTTGCATAAAAAGTTTTGAAATGGCAAAAGTAAAATTGGATGAAATTGATCATCAGATCCTCGATATGCTTATCGACAATACGAGGACTCCCTTTACCGATATCGCTAAAAAATTATTGATTTCTGCAGGGACAGTTCATGTACGCGTCCGAAAAATGGAGGAATCAGGCATCATCAAGGGCAGTTCTCTGACCCTGGATTATGTGAAACTGGGGTACTCTTTTATCGCCTACGTCGGCATTTTTCTCGAAAAGACACATCAAACAAAGTTTGTGCTCGAGCGCCTTACAGAAATACCTTATGTAACTGTAGCGCACATTACGACGGGCAAGTTTAATATTTTCTGCAAAATAAGGGCACGGGATACCGATCATGCGAAGAATATCATTTTTAAGATAGACGACATAGAAGGTATCAGCCGGACAGAGACAATGATTTCTCTCGAGGAAAGCATCAATGACAAAAAACGATTGATGCATACAATTTTCAACGAATTGTAAAAAATTTAAATTTTCGATTCCATGCTACTTTCAGATCTTAAAGACGGTGATTGTCCAGCCTATTACAAACCTTACCTTGAGGTTCTTCCAGAGGCATCCCTGGTGGAGTTGATGGAACGGCAGATGGGTAATTTCCCTGAATTTCTTCAAAGTATTCCCGCGGATATGCTATCCTATCGATATGCTCCGGGAAAATGGAGTGTCGCCGAAGTCCTGGTACATGTCCTGGATACGGAACGAATTTTTCAATACCGTGCATTGCGTTTAGGAAGGAAGGATGCTACGCCCTTATCCGGATTCGACCAGGACGACTATGTGCCTGAGAGTCTCGCCGAAGGGCGGACAATAGAAGATTTGGTACGGGAATACCAGGTGATTCGGGAATCTTCCCTGCTGCTTTTTAAATCCCTGCCGTCAGATCGGCTTTTATTTAAAGGGAATGCCAGCGGACAGGACATCAGTCTTGGCGCTCTGGGTTTTATAATTTGCGGACACCAAAAGCACCACAGGAATATTCTGCGGGAGAGATATTTAGAGCGCTGAAATTAATCGTCAAGCTCAATTTCGGCTTCCAGAGATCCGTCGTACTCTTTTTCGTCTGATTCAGGATTCATCGTCTCATTATCCTCTAAGTCGGCCTCTTCGAAAGCCGCCAAAAGATCGGTAAGGCTTTTACCAATTTTAACCAGGTAAAGAGCTTCTGGTGTTTGCAATTCTACAGCCTCGATCCATTCCCCCCTGTGATTTTTGAATGCAATCAGATCTTCGTCTCCGTACCCTTCCGGATAGCGCTCCAAAAGAAGCCCTGCCATTTCGGAAGTCAGTTTCTTGTAGTCAATAATGATTCTTTTCATGGTTTTACCGGTTGGTGATCATTGATATATACAAGCTAAATATTTAAACGGCAATGAGCTGAAAAGAGTTGTCTAGGACGAAATTTATGTACGTGAAGTTGTTATTCTCTGTAGTAATCGAAGCTGGCATGAAGCAGTTCTGGGGGCACTTCTTGATCAGTGCGGGCCTTACCAATAGCTTCCAACAGCGCAAAAAGAACATGCCCATGAGCATTCTTTTTATCGTAGCGGAGCAGGCTCAGGATGCTCGTCTGGTCTTCAGCCGTTATGGGAACCCGGGGGAAAAACCGTAAAAAAACAGTTTTTATCTCGTCGCATTCGGCTTGGGTCATCTGGCACATGCTTACGGAGATAAAGGCTTCCATAATCATTCCTGCAGCTATGGCCTCGCCGTGCAGCAAGGTTGGGCCGGACTCCCCGGTTAGAAAATGAGATTCGATGGCGTGTCCCAGGGTGTGACCGAAATTCAATATTTTTCGAAGCCCCTTTTCTTTCGGATCGGTCCGAACGATTTCTTCCTTGAGTTGTACGCTGCGGTGGATCAGGGTGTAGAGGGTATCCAGGGCCTCTAATGCACTCAGTTCCTCCCAATAGGTTTTATCCAGAATTAACCCGTGCTTAAGCATCTCTGCAAAACCACTGGTGATTTGGCGGTCGTCCAGGGTTTCCAGATAGCGGGGGTCTATAAGAACCATTTCCGGGCTGTTGATCAGGCCAATCTGGTTTTTAAGAGGCCCCAGGTCTACACCCGTTTTACCGCCTACCGAGGCATCCACCATGGCCAACAGGGTAGTAGGGATATTTATAAAAGAAATACCTCTCTGATAGGCAGAAGCCACAAATCCACCCAGGTCTGTGACCACCCCACCGCCCAGGTTGATCAGCAGGCTCTTACGATCGGCTCCCAGTTCTGAAAGTTGCTCCCACACGCTCAGACAGGTGTGGAGGGTTTTAAAAGTCTCCCCCGCAGGGATTTCAAGAATCTCCCAACGATTCGCTTGTGGGATATACTTTTGAAAGGGAGGGAGGCAAGAGGTTCTGGTGTTGGCATCAGTAAGTACGAAGACTTTTGAAAATTCTGATTCAGAAATCAGTTGGTTCAAAGCGGGATAGGCAGTTGAGCCAAACAGAATTTTATGCGAACCGCTATGTAGCACATCCATAAATTTGGGCTTAGGCAGCTCAAAATAACCTAAAATTTTGATATACTATTTTCTTTCGGACAGACTATATTTGTGAGCTACAGAATTCTCAATAATGACCGAACGCATTTTCGAAAATACACAGACGGCTTTTGCCCTGAAAACAGATGCCGAATTAGATCGGGCCTATTTCCTTTTTAAACTGATTTCTGTAGAGCCCCTTGTGAAAATTGGCACAAGCCTCACCAACTTTGCGATTAAGGCTAAATTGCCCGTTGAAGGAATTATCCGTACAACGGTTTTCGACCATTTTTGTGGAGGAGTTAGTGAATCTGATTGCCTGCCCGTAGTAGATCGGATGTGGGAGGCTGGTGTGAGCACCATCCTGGATTATTCGGTGGAAGGAAAGGATTCTGAGGATCCTTTGGACGACGCTTTGGCCAAGACCCTCGAGATTATTGATTTTGCGAAGGAATCCAGGGCTATTCCCTTTGCTGTGTTTAAGCCCTCAGGGTATGGGAGGTTTGCCCTTTTCGTAAAAAAAGGAGGGGGGGAACGCCTGACGCAGGCCGAATCCGCAGAATGGGAACGCGTGGTGCAGCGATTTGAAAAGACATGCCAGAGGGCTTATGACTGCGATGTACCCTTGCTTATCGATGCTGAAGAAAGCTGGATGCAAGATGCTGCGGATGAGCTGGTTGAGGAGATGATGCGGAGGTTTAATCAAAAACGACCAATCGTCTTTAATACGCTACAGATGTATCGGGCGGATCGCTTGGACTACCTTCAAAATTTGCATCAAAAGGCGCAGGACTCTGGTTTTAAATTGGGGATAAAACTGGTACGCGGCGCCTATCTGGAAAAAGAAAACGAACGTGCAGAGGAAAAGGGATATCCCTCGCCCATATGCGCTTCAAAGCAGGAGACCGATATCAACTTTGATTCGGCTGTTTCCTATTGCCTCGACCATCTCGCTCAGATTTCCCTCTACGCCGGCACACATAATGAGCAGAGTTCCTATAAGCTGATGGAGGCGATGCACGAAAGAAAAATTCCCAGGGAAGACCCCCGGATTTGGTTTGGACAACTCTATGGGATGAGCGATCACATTAGTTTTAATCTGGGTAAAGCCGGGTTTAATGTCTCTAAATATCTGCCGTTCGGTCCGGTGCGCGATGTGATGCCCTACCTGATTCGCAGGGCCGAGGAGAATACTTCAGTAGCCGGACAAACCAATCGCGAACTCGAGTTGCTTAAAAAAGAGCGCGAGAGGCGCAAACTATAGGGATCAAAGGATTATTCCCGATCGTAAGCCTTTAAGAGCGTATACTCCTGGCAATTCTCCAGGGTAATGTTCATTTCATACCCCTCAGTTTCATACTCAATACGATATAACTTACAGGGAGAAGCCTTGGTGTCGCTGGCATTAAAATTGACGGATCCCTCTCGCAGCAGTTCCTGAATCAGTAGGGTGTCAATGGGAACGGTAAGGGCCGGATCAGTGCGCATAGGCTTGGACCGGAGCTCTTTTAAGACTCTGCAATTGGGAAAATAACAGAATTCTGTTCCGGTTTCATCTGTTTTTTTTCTCAGGAAAAAGGCGAGGAAAATGAGCCCTATAGACAACCCGACCAGGAAATACCCCAGTCTTTTTAAAAAAGGCATGTGCTAGAATATAAGAAAGTTGATATCGCTGAAATTCATTCCAAACCATTCTCCAACCGTTCGGTTAGTCAGGATTCCGTGATACATATACAGTCCGTTTCTCAGGCCTTTGTCAAAACGAAGGGAATTTTCAAGGCCGCCATCGTCTCCAAGTTGCATTAAATAGGGTGTGAACATATTGCTGATGGAGATAGAAGAGGTTTTTGGGTACCGGGCCGGAATATTCGGAACGGCGTAATGAATTACCCCATAACGCTCATAAGTGGGTTTGTCATGGGTAGTTACTTCGCTGGTTTCAAAGCAACCGCCCATATCAATGCTAATATCGATAACGACTGCTCCTTTTTTCATTTGTTCAACCATGGTCTTTGAAACCAGCACAGGAGCTCGGTCTTTGCCTCTTACGGCCGCGATAGCTACATCGCAGCGTTTCAGGGATTTCAATAGATTTTTGGGTTGGAGCGTAGAGGTGTAAAGCGTCCGGTTGAGATTCCGCTGAATATTGCGCAATTTGGTCAGGGAATTATCGAAGATTTTGACGTTAGCTCCCAGGCCCAGGGCTGAGCGGGCCGCGAATTCTCCAGCGGTTCCTGCCCCGATGATCACTACTTCTACGGGAGGTACCCCACTGATATTGCCAAACATTAAACCATTTCCCTCTTTAGCCGCCATAATTTCTGCAGCGATCAGGACAGAGGAAATCCCGGCAATTTCACTCAGGGCACGTACCGCAGGATACTTCCCTACTTCATCCCGAATGTATTCAAAGGCGATCGCTGTAATTCTTTTTTTGGCAAGGTTCTCAAAAAAAGCCTTGTGCTGCATTTTAATCTGAAGGGCTGAAATGAGAATGCTTTGCGGATTGATCATTTCAATTTCGGCCAGGGTAGGCGGTTCAACTTTCAGAATAATGGGACATCCGAAAACCTTCTTTGTATCTCGGGTAATGGTCGCTCCGGCATTGGTGTATTGCAGATCGGTAAAACTGGCATCCGAACCTGCGCCGGCTTCTATAAGGACTTTATGACCGTGTGCGGTGAGGGCATTAACCCCATCCGGGGTCAGACAAATTCGGCGTTCCTGAAACTGACTTTCCCTGGGAATACCAATAAAGAGTTCGCCTTTTTGTTTAAGAACCTCCAGTTTTTCTTCCTGAGGAAGTAACTGTTGTTTGCTAAAAGGGGAGGAGGGTTGATTCATGAGGGGTCTGATGGAAATCTGGTGTACTGACCTTTAACTCAAAAGTACAACAAATTCCATAAAGGACCCGAGGAAGGCAGTATCCTGAAAACCCACAAAAAATCAAAGGCTGAGAAGGCTTTTCATGGCCGTCTGTAACTGTTTGAAGATTTCGTCCAGGGTGCGTCGGGCGGACCTGTTAGATAAGTCTTCCTTTACGACCTCCGGGGAGACCTCCGAGATTGTAATTCCGGCTTTGTCTAATTCAGCTCTCTCTTTGTTCTTATAATAGTCCAGTTCGGCAGCCATAGCTTCCATATCGATACCGTGCACGTATTTATCAAAGAGTTTCAGACGTAGAAAATATACAAAGGGAATAAGGACCATACAAACTGGTAGAATCCACAACACGTTTTCCACATCTATGTATTTGTTATTGGAATAAAGCACTTCAAAGATTTGAAAGGCATACATGCACAATGGTATTAACAAAATATGATACCACCAGTGTTTACAAGTGAGAAACCAAATTGTTAACAGGTAGAGGGGTATAAACTTCCCAAGTAAAAACCAGATAAAGACGGATATATCTTGAAAACCATTCTTCGTAAGTTCCAAACCAAGAATGGAGATTTTAGCCTCCGGGTCTTCGGGAAAGTACTCGTGAATTTTAAACAGGAAAGGGGTGACCAAAATAAGAAGCACAGCCAGTGACTCCAGAGTAAATCGTTTTCTAGTGAGTTGTTTTTGATTCTTCATTGCTGTGAGGGTTTATTGAGAAAAAACCTATCAAGAACTCAACGAAAAAAGGGCCAACATATTTGTCGGCCCTGCTTTGATTCGATTAAACGTCTCGAATAATCGATTAAAGGAATATTATTAATTAGATAAATCTAATCTTTTTTCTCCTTATTGTCTTTTGTTATTTTTGTTCGGTCAACAGACTGCTTATTGTCTTTTGTAATTTTTGTTCTGTCAACAGACTGCTTATTGTCTTTTGTAATTTTTGTTCTGTCAACAGACTGCTCGTAAAGCTCATTACTATCGGCAGTGCAGGCCGCCCCGGTTAAAATACCTATGGTTAATATGCCAAAAAATAATTTTCTAGTGTTCATGGTTGGAGGGATTAAAGTTGACTTTCATTTTCTATATCAAAAGTAGGAATTTATAACACCTACAGGAAACCATTTAGTACAAATATAGTGCGTTTTGTCGATAAAACCAAGCCCTTAAACGAAAAACAGGTAGTTCATCGAGTTTTTTGCAATAAACATTCAGTTTGAACGATAAACCCCTGGTTTGTCCTTAATCCTACCCTCCCAGGCTGAGTTTCCGGCGTTCGGCCCCTTCGATTTCCAGAGAAACGTCCGTGCGGGAAGGAGGTAGTAGCCCCTCAATCCGTTGGGGCCATTCGATAAAGATATGGCATTCCGCACCCAGGATTTCCTCAATACCCAAATCCAATGCCTCCTCTTCTCCTTGGAGACGGTAACAGTCCAGATGGTAGGCCACCAGGTCTCCGGCCGCATTACAATATTCATGTACCAGGCCAAAGGTGGGGCTACTGCCTGCTTCAACAACCCCAAGATCGGCGATTAAGGCTTTAATGAGGGTAGTCTTTCCTGCGCCTAAAGCCCCGTAAAAACAATAGAGTTTGGACTTTTCGCCCTCCCTGAGGAAGGCAGCCGCTTTATGAATCTCATTTAGTTTGTAGATTATATTCGACATTTTTTATATCTTTTGGATGAAATAGTCGGAAGGAATGTCCTTTGGAAAATCCTTCCGAAACCTTAAAGATACGCGAGATGCATTATCCGGACCCGGCAAAATCCTGGAAAAAACAATCTGTGGTGGATGTTGCTATAGCCGTGTTCGTATTGTTTTTGCCTTTTCTCTCTTTTTTGCATCTTTGGATCGCGGAGGACGGTACAAGGCTCCATTTTTTTGGGTGGGAATTTGCCCATGGTTTTGCGGATAACCAGGTCTTTATCTGGTTTATTTTCCTGCATCTTTCTTCCTTTGTCTTTGTACTGTTGATCCTCTTTTTTTCTAAAGGCTTCTGGAGGTATCTCCTGCTCGTTCCGATTTGTTACTTTATCGCCTATCCCATCTGGGGCTTCCACGAAGAGTCAAAATATTTCTCAGATTTTGTACTTAGTAGCTCGGGGATTTTTATAAATTTTTTTGTGTGCTTCATTGTTCTTATTATCGACTACTTCATTAAAACAAGGTTGGTGGCTCAGGACATAGATTTGACCTTTGAAGCGGGGTGTAAAGAATTTTTTGAGGCCTGGAATTCCAGATATAATCGGGAAATTCGAATGATCCTTCAACGCAAATCAGACTTTTCCCCCAAAGAGTACCTTCAGCGGATATATTACTACAGCAGTCTGGCGGAGCGCATGGAGGGGATGCATTTCTCAGCCGGCACTTCAGCCAGCTGGAGACCCAGTCGATTGCTGGATATTGCCTTAAGTGGCCTGCTTCTCGTCTTGCTCGCTCTTCTTTTTGCACGTCATTGGATTCCTCCCAATGAGTCCTCTAGTATACTATTCGGTTTGCATGTGGGTAGTTTTGGATTTCGCGATTCCTCAACCTTCCTGTTTTACGCCTCCAATAAAATGGTTCTTTGTATTTTGGGGCTCGTCTGGTTTGCCACTTGCCGATACTGGTGGCGCTGGGCGATTCTATCGCCCGTGCTCTTTTATTTATATCAGTTCTGGGAGATTTTCCAGTCTGTTAAGGAAATTGACGGCTCCGGGAATCTGAATGTCCTGCCCCTAGCTTTACTTACGGTTATAGTCATTGCCTTTCTGTGGAAACTCATCCGAAGTATTTCGATCACCCGAGATTACCGACAGTTTTTAAAACTTGAGTTGGATAAGAATTTGGAGCAATTCAGCCGGGAAGAAATCCGAAATCACCTGATGCAAATTCAGGTACATAATCCTGAAGTCTTGTGATTAAAAATCCGGGAATAGGGAAGAGGTTAGTTGGTGTCCTTGCCCATCTCCTGGGTAACCTCCCGAAGCAGCGTTTTTAAGTCATCTCTTTGGCGCTCTTTGATTTTCACTTCGATAATGCGTTCTATTTCCTGTTTTCTATGGTCCGGTAGACTGTTGAAGTCCAGCATGTCTGAGACATCTTGAGACTTAAACATCTCCCCATTACCAGTCAGGAGCCAAACGACATTTAAATCAGGGTAGGTTCGCAGGATGGTTTCAATGACATCACTGCCAATGGAAGCCCTGTTTTTAGCCATTCGCAGCGTATAGCCGTTACTCGCCCCAATAGAGAGATCAAACTGTCGGGCACTTAACCCCGACTGTTTAATAAACATCATAAGGCGATCAATGGTTTTTATCACGGCTTCCTGCTATAGGATTGCACAAATATACACTCTTTTTGTGCTGTTAGAAAATATTCTAAGGAATTTGAAATAAATTTCAAAATAATCTAATAAACTATTCATAGTATAGAAAATAATCTATATATTGCTATTGTCAATCGTGGTCACCTCGCCTAACCTTAATTTATGTCATTATGAAGACCATTAAACACGTCGAGCGGCTGCAGCGGCTGCACAACCTGATCGAGATGGAATGTACGGGCTCTCCCCTGCGAATTGCCGAAAGGCTCAGAATCAGCGAGCGAACCGTCTATTACCTCATTGAGCAATTGCGGGACTACGAGGCCAAGATCGGATATGACCGGGGGCGTAAGACGTATTATTATAAGGACGATTTTGTACTGGAGGTGAACTTTTCGATCTGTATTGGAAATCCCGATCAGGTTACTGAAATTCTCGAGGGGAGCTACTTCAAAAATCGCTCCAGATCCGACGAGGATCCGCGAAATTCCGGATACTTATAACGAGTTATCGGGGTTGTAACACTGCGAAGGGAACAATCTGCTCTTCCAGGGAAATCCCTCCGTGCTGATACGTATTGCGGTAGTAGCTGGCATAATAATTATAGTTATTTGGATAGGCGAAGAACAGATCATTTCTGGCAAAGATGTAGGAGCTACTAACATTGATGTTTGGCAAATGAAAATCTGAAGGCCGTTTGCACTCCAAAACATCCTTCCGCTCATACGTCAGACTCTTGCCGGTTTTATATCTCAGATTCAGGCTGGTCTCCCGATCTCCGATGACTTTTGATGGCTGTTTGACGTTAATGGTGCCGTGGTCCGTAGTAATAATAAGCTGTGTGCCCATCCCATGGGCTTGCTGAATGAGTTCCAGCAGGGGTGAATTCCGGAACCAACTCAGTGTCAGGGAGCGATAGGCTTTATCATTGGAGGCCAGTTCTTTGATGACTTCCATTTCTGTTTTCGCATGGGAGAGCATATCCACAAAATTGTAGACCACCACTGTGAGTTCGGTATCCCGATGGGATTTAAAATGTTGTAAGAGGTTTTTACCCTGTTTGAGCGAGCTTATTTTGTGGTACTCCCATTTGAGTTTCAATCCGAGCCTTTTTAACTGGGCCTCCAGGAACTCTGCCTCATGGAGATTTTTTCCGCCTTCGTCCGTGTCGTTCTTCCAAAGATTTGGGTGCCGCTTTTCCATGTCCAAAGGCATCAACCCTGAGAAAATGGCATTGCGTGCGTATTGCGTGGCCGTGGGGAGAATGCTGAAATAAGCCGCTTCTTCTGATTTTTTATAATAGGGAAGCAAAACTTCTTCTAAAACCATCCACTGATCGTATCGCAGATTGTCGATCACAACCATCAGAGTTGGTCGGTCTTTAAGTGCGGGAACCACTTTTTTGCGAAACAGGGTATGCGACATCACCGGTGCATCTTCTCCGGAAAACCATTGGGGATATGCTTTTTCAATAAATTTTCCAAATTGATGATTGGCTTCCGATTTCTGAGACTCGAGTATTTCAAACATTCCGCTATCCTCAATATGCTCCAGTTCCAGCTCCCAATAAATTAGCTTCTTGTACAGCTCCACCCACCCCTCATAGGAATTCACCATTGAAAGATCCATGGCAATCTTCCGGAACTCCTGCTGATAAGTCGCTGTAGTGCGTTCGGATACCAGCCTGGAATGATCCAGGTTTTTTTTCAGGGACAGCAGGATTTGATTGGGATTGACTGGTTTGATGAGATAGTCTGCAATTTTAGAACCAATAGCCTCCTCCATAAGACTCTCTTCTTCATTTTTGGTAATCATTACGATAGGGAGGGAGGCGCTGATTTGTTTAAGTTCCATCAGGGTTTCCAATCCGGAAAGTCCGGGCATATTCTCATCGAGAAATACAATGTCAAATGCCTGGTTCTGAACGGCTTCAATAGCATCCTGCCCGCTGGGGCATTTGACTACGGCATAATTCCGGTCTTCGAGAAAGAGAATATGAGACTTGAGCAAATCGATTTCATCGTCCACCCATAGGATGTTAATTTTTTCCATGACTTGTTTGTTGCGGGACGGATAGTCCCTTGTGAACCGGCAGTTGATTGATGATTCTGGCGGCAATTTTCTACCTTTGAGATCACAAAAACCGTTCCTTTGAAGCGATCTCCCAAGTTGAAACTTTTCAATGATCCAATTTACGGATTTATCCCCATACCCAATAACCTGATTTTTGATCTGATTGCACATCCCTATTTCCAAAGACTCAGGCGAATTTCACAGATGGGATTGAGTTATCTGGTGTATCCCGGGGCACACCATACCCGGTTTCACCACGCTCTGGGAGCCATGCATCTTATGCAGCAGGCCATTGCTATGCTCAGACAGAAGGATGTTGAAATAGACGAGCAGGATGCGGAAGGTTTGCTTTGTGCCATATTACTTCACGATATCGGACACGGACCCTTTTCCCATGCCCTGGAGAATGAACTATTTCGCGGAATGGACCACGAATTGCTCTCACTGCGTTTTATGGAGGAGCTCAATATCGTTTTTAAAGGGCAGTTACAGACGGGTATTGACATTTTTCAAAAAACCCATCCCAGACCTTTCCTGAATCAACTCGTTTCCGGCCAGATAGATATGGACCGTATGGATTATTTAAAACGAGACAGTTTCTACACCGGAGTAGCCGAAGGGAATATCAATGCGGAACGCCTGATCGCGATGCTCTCGGTATACGATGGGAACCTGGTGGTGGATGCTAAAGGGATTTACTCCGTTGAAAAATTCCTGATGGCGCGCCGCTTTATGTACTGGCAGGTGTACCTGCATAAAACGAGTCTGGCTGCTGAGCAGCTTTTGATCCGGATTATCCGGCGGGCCCGGCAGCTCTATCAGGCTGGAGCTTTGCAGTGCCCATCTCAGGGCCTCGCTTATTTTTTAAGCCTCACGGATACTGATAACAACTTTTCCGGAGCTGCTCTTAAAACCTTTGCCCTTTTGGATGACGTAGACATTTTGGCGGCCCTTAAGTCCTGGCAACAGGATTCTGAGCCCATACTCGCGCTGTTATGTGAAATGATTTTGGATCGAAAATTACCCTCCATTAAAATCAAAGACACTCCAATTGAACCGGAGCGTATTATGAAGAAAAAAAGGCAATTTCAGAAAATTACGGGGTTTGATATGGAAGAAGTGTCCTATTTTGTCTTTTCCGGGGAAATAAGCAATCAAACCTACAGTCCGGAGACCCAGATTCTCATTCTGGAAAAGAACGGTGAGGTTTCCGACGTGGCCCGGCATTCCCGGCATTTAAACCTTGGAACTCTTTCCGAAACACAGACGCGGTATTATATCTGCTATCCAAAAAAAGGGATATGACAATTTTTCTTACTTTTGCCTCATTCGAATTTAATTTCAGGTAATCCTTTGGAATTTACGGCCAGTCAGATCGCAGGCATCCTCGAAGGCGAGGTGGATGGTAACCCAGGGGTTGCGGTTCACAAATTGTCCAAAATCGAAGAGGGAGAAGTCGGCTCTTTAACGTTCCTGGCCAATCCAAAATACACACCATACATTTATCGGACAGAAGCCTCTATTATTATTGTAAACAGAGATTTCACTCCGGAACAAGAGCTGAACTCCACGCTTATAAAGGTAGATGACGCCTACAAAGCTTTCTCGAAGTTACTGGCGTACTACAATCAGGTGAAAAATAACAAGACAGGGATCGAAAAACCGGTCTTTATATCGGATTCCGCCACTTACGGGGCAGGAGTCTACCTCGGGGCTTTCGCCTATATCGGAGCGAATGTCGTTCTGGGGGATAACGTTAAAATTTATCCGAATGCCTATATTGGAGATAATGTCCGCATTGGGGATAACACTATCGTTTTTGCGGGAGCTAAAATCTACTCCGAAACAGAAATCGGCAGCGACTGCGTCATCCACAGCGGTGTAATCCTGGGAGCGGATGGTTTTGGATTTACTCCAGATGAGAATGGGGAGTTTACCAAAGTGCCACAAACCGGAAATGTGATCCTCGAGGATCATGTAGACGTTGGGGCAGGAACAACCATAGACCGCGCTACACTGGGGTCTACCGTACTGAGGCGAGGCGTAAAACTCGACAATCAAATACAGATCGCTCATAATGTAGAAATAGGTGAGCATACGGTAATTGCAGCTCAAACCGGGATCGCCGGTTCGACGAAAATTGGCAGGAACTGCATGATTGGCGGGCAGGTAGGTATTGTAGGTCACATCGTCATCGGGGATCGGGTGCGAATTCAGGCACAGTCCGGAATTTCACGGAATATAAAGGATGACGAAGTGCTGCAGGGCTCTCCGGCCATGGTATATGGAGATTATAATAAATCTTATGTGCATTTCAGAAACCTGCCCAGACTGGTGCAGCGTATTGAGAAACTGGAATCGTCTAAGGGGAACTAAGAAATGGCTAAACAGCGAACAATAGCAAAAGAAGTAAGTCTGAAGGGTGTCGGGCTTCACACGGGTGAGAAAGTCACCATGAAGTTTCTTCCCGCTCCGGAAAACCATGGCTTCGCCTTTAAACGAGTGGACCTGGAAGGGGAGCCCGTTATTGAAGCGGATGCCTCTTATGTCATCAATACACAAAGGGGTACCAATCTGGAAAAACACGGAGTAAAAATTCAGACTTCCGAACACGTTCTGGCAGCCCTTATAGGCCTGGATATCGACAATGTGCTCATAGAACTCAATGCTCCTGAGCCGCCCATCATGGATGGCTCGTCGAAGTATTTCGTGGAGGCGCTTGAAAAGGCAGGGGTCCTGGAGCAGGATGTCGAAAGGGAAGTTTTTGTAGTGAGTGATGTCATATCTTACAGGGACGAGGCTACCGGGAGCGAGATCACTGTAATTCCTGCGGAGGAGTACCAAATTACCACTATGGTGGACTTTGGAACGAAAGTCCTGGGGACCCAGAATGCGACACTGGAACATATTTCTGATTTTAAGGCCGAAATTTCAGATGCCCGTACCTTTAGTTTTCTCCACGAGTTGGAAATGCTTCTTGAGCATGGGCTGATCCGGGGAGGAGACCTGAACAATGCCATTGTTTATGTGGACAAGGAAATTTCATCCGAAACCATGACCCGGCTTCAGAAGGCGTTTAATAAAGACAAACTCTCCGTGAAGCCCAATGGTATTTTGGACAACCTGACCCTGCATTATCCGAATGAAGCGGCCCGACACAAGTTGTTGGACGTCATTGGCGATCTGGCCCTTATCGGCACACGGATTCAGGGGAAGGTTATTGCCAACAAACCAGGGCATTATGTGAATACGCAATTCGCCAAAAAACTCTCTAAAATTATTAAACTGGAGAAACGAAATAAGGTGCCTAAATACGACCTGAACAAGGAACCTTTTATGGATGTCTCGCAGATAATGCAGATGTTGCCGCACCGTCCTCCTTTTCTTCTGGTCGACCGTATTCTGGAGCTTTCGGACACCCATGTGGTAGGATTGAAGAACGTCACCATGAACGAGCCTTTTTTTGTGGGCCATTTTCCTGGGGCACCGGTAATGCCTGGAGTACTCCAGGTAGAAGCCATGGCGCAAACCGGCGGAATTCTTGTCCTGAGCACGGTTCCCGACCCTGAAAATTACCTCACCTATTTTATGAAAATTGACAAGGTGAAATTTAAGCAGCAAGTGGTGCCCGGCGATACGCTTATCTTTAAATGCGACCTGGTATCTCCGATTCGCAGAGGGATCTGTCATATGCAGGCCTACGCTTATGCGAATGGGAAGCTCGTTTCCGAAGCTGAGCTGATGGCTCAGATAGTCAAAACCAAAAACAACTAGAATGAATCAGCCGCTGGCCTACGTGCATCCGGGCGCCAAAATAGCCAAGAATGTGGTTATTGAACCCTTTGCCACCATACATAACAATGTGATTATTGGAGAGGGGACCTGGATCGGCTCCAATGTGAGTATTATGGAGGGGGCGCGCATCGGGAAAAACTGTAGTATTTTCCCGGGAGCCGTTATATCGGCCACGCCTCAGGATCTCAAATACGACGGAGAAGAGACCATTGTCGAGATTGGGGATCATACGACCATACGAGAATGTGCTACCATTAATAAAGGAACGGCGGATCGCCAAAAGACTGTAATCGGTAAGCATTGTCTTATCATGGCCTACTGTCATGTGGCACATGATTGTATCGTAGGCGATTATTGTGTTTTTTCAAATAATTCTACCCTCGCGGGCCACGTCACGATAGGAGATTATGTGGTTCTGGCCGGGATGGTAGCTGTACAGCAATTTGTTTCCATAGGATCTCATGCTTTTGTGACCGGGGGCTCTCTGGTTCGAAAGGATGTCCCGCCTTTTGTAAAAGGAGGCCGCGAACCCATGTCTTATGTGGGCATCAACTCCGTAGGGCTTCGAAGACGTGGATTCTCAACGGAGAAGATCAGAGAAATCCAGAATATTTATCGGATTCTCTACCAAATGAATTACAATAATTCCCAGGCGGCTCAAATCCTGGAAGCGGAAATGGAAGCCACACCGGAGCGCGATGAAATTCTCCAGTTTATCCGTGATTCGCAAAGGGGAATAATGAAAGGGTATTTTAGCAACAATTAATTATGGCGTCAACATCAGATATCAGAAAGGGACTGTGCATTCGCTACAACCACGATATATTTAAAATTATTGAGTTTCTGCACGTTAAACCCGGCAAGGGACCTGCATTTGTGCGGACCAAACTGAAAAGTGTGACTACCGGAAAGGTGATTGACAACACCTTCTCCTCGGGTCATAAAATTGAAGACGTTCGGGTAGAAACGCGTACCTACCAATATCTCTATGCCGAAGGGGAAACATACCATTTTATGAACACGGAGGACTACAACCAGATCTCCCTGCAGGAAAGCACCCTTGATGCCCCGAATTTATTAAAGGAAGGGGAGGTGGTCACCATTCTTTTTAATACGGAAGACAGCATGCCACTCTCGGTAGATATGCCTGCCAGTGTGGTCCTTGAGGTAACGCATACAGAACCGGGGGTTAAGGGCAATACGGCAACCAATGCCTTTAAACCGGCTACGGTGGAAACCGGAGCCCGCATCAATGTTCCGCTCTTTATCAATGAAGGGGATAAGATCAAAATAGATACAGAAAAAGGAGCGTATATGGAGCGCGCCAAAGAATAAGGGACCTTAGATGAAATTTCCAAGAACGTACAGACTGGAGGAAATCGCTGAATTACTCGGGGTATCCTTCGTAGGAGAGAACAGTTTTCCAGTTCTCGGAATAAATGAAATCCACGTTGTTGAGCCCGGAGACATTGTTTTTGTCGATCACCCCAAATATTATCAAAAGGCCCTGGATTCGAAGGCCACTATTGTGCTGATCAATAAAGAAGTCTCTTGTCCGGAAGGTAAGGCACTCTTGATTTCAGATGATCCATTCCGTGACTTTAATCGTCTGACGGCGCATTTTAAGCCCTTTCGTGCAGCCAATGCCCAGATTGATCCTTCGGCTACTATAGGCGAAGGAACTGTGATTCAGCCCGGAGTCTTTATCGGAAAGAATGTGGAGATAGGTAAGGATTGTGTTATTCATCCAAATGTGGTGATACAGGATTCCTGCATTCTCGGCGATCGCGTAGTGGTGCAGTCCGGTACCATTATCGGGTCGGATGCCTTTTATTATAAAAATCGTCCGCAGGGATATGACCGTCTGCTGTCAGGCGGCAGGGTGATCCTGGAGGATGAGGTAGAACTCGGAGCCCTTTGTTCCATTGACCGCGGGGTCAGCGGAGATACCCGGATTGGTAAGGGCAGTAAATTGGACAATCAGATTCAGGTTGGCCATGATACCGTAATCGGAAAAAAATGTTTGATCGCTTCTCAGACGGGTATTGCCGGATGTGTAGTTATCGAAGACGAAGTCACCATTTGGGGCCAGGTAGGTATTACCAGCGCTATCCGAATTGGAGCTAAAGCAGTACTTTGGGGGCAAGCGGGAGTCTCGAAATCCCTCGAAGGAGGGAAAGGGTACTTTGGCAGCCCGGCGATGGAGGCTCGGGAACATCTGAAGCAACTTGCTGTAATACGCCAAATGCCCGAAATTGCGAAGCAAATAAAAAAACAATAAATATTCACTGGGCCTGTCTTTAACGAAGCCCTATTTTTGACTGAGAAAAAAAGAAGCTATGAGCGTATTGGTTAATAAGGACTCAAAAATTATCGTTCAGGGATTTACCGGAAGCGAGGGAACTTTCCACGCGGAGCAGATGATTGAATACGGAACAAATGTGGTCGGGGGAGTGACCCCCGGAAAAGGAGGGCAAAGCCATCTGGAACGTCCTGTTTTTGATACCGTTTCTGAAGCCGTAACGGAAACCGGAGCGGATACCTCTATCATTTTTGTACCCCCGGCTTTTGCTGCTGATGCGATCATGGAGGCCGCAAATGCGGGAATCAAAGTGATTATTACCATAACCGAGGGGATACCTGTAGCCGATATGATTAAGGCATATGACTATGTGAAAAGTCGCGGCTTACATCTTGTCGGGCCAAACTGTCCCGGAGTAATTACCCCGGGTGAGGCCAAAGTGGGAATCATGCCGGGCTTTGTTTTTAAAAAAGGTAGAGTAGGGCTGGTGTCAAAATCCGGAACCCTGACTTATGAAGCTGCCGATCAGGTAGTGCGTCAGGGATTGGGAATTTCAACCGCCATTGGTATCGGTGGAGACCCGATTATCGGGACAACCACGCGCGAGGCTATGGAAATGCTCATAGGGGATGTGGAGACAGATTGTGTGGTAATGATCGGAGAGATAGGAGGGCAATTGGAAGCTGAGGCGGCCCGCTGGTATAAAGCGAGTGGCTCTTCAAAACCCGTGGTTGGATTTATCGCCGGGGAAACAGCCCCTGCGGGCCGAACTATGGGACATGCCGGAGCTATTGTAGGAGGCAGCGATGATACGGCTCAGGCCAAAAAACAAATCATGAAAGAATGCGGGATACACGTGGTGGATTCTCCTGCGCAAATCGGTATGAAGGTTAAGGAGGTCCTCGCCTGATCCTATATCCAAAACACATAGGCAAAAGATATATCAGACATGAAAATGCTCGAAGGAAAAAAGGTGATTATTACTGGGGCAAGCCGCGGAATAGGCAGGGGTATTGCTGAAGTTTTTGCCCGGGAGGGTGCAGATGTGGCATTTACCTACAGCAGTAGTGAAGGCCCGGCGCTGGAACTGGAAGCTGAGCTCAAAGCTTTGGGGGTTAACGCCCGGGCTTATAAAAGCAACGCCGCGAGTTTTGGGGAAGCCGAAACCCTGGTGGCAGAAGTTCTGAATGATTTTGGAGGGGTCGACGTACTGATCAACAATGCGGGAATTACCAGGGACAATCTGCTGATGCGCATGAATGAATCGGATTTTGACCAGGTGATCGCCACCAATCTGAAGTCTGTTTTTAACATGACCAAAGCGATACAACGTACTCTGCTGAAACAGCGTTCCGGTTCAATAATAAACATCAGTAGCGTGGTGGGTGTTAAGGGAAACGCCGGTCAGGCGAATTACGCCGCTTCCAAGGCAGGTATGATTGGTTTTACCAAGAGCATTGCCTTAGAGCTGGGCTCCCGTAACATTCGATGCAATGCGATCGCTCCCGGTTTTATCGAGACAGAAATGACCCAAAAACTCGATGAGAAAACCGTTCAGGGCTGGCGCGACGCCATTCCTCTTAAAAGGGGTGGTACAGCGGAAGATGTTGCCAATGCCTGTCTTTTTCTGGCCTCTGATTTGTCTGGGTATATCACCGGGCAGGTGATTCACGTAGACGGTGGAATGCTCACGTGATCTGCGAGCATCCGGGTTAAAGAATTTTTATACCGGCTACCACAGCGCACAGAATAACTTCAAAGGTTAAAAGAGACAGTTCCGTTTTTTTGTCGATTTTTGTACTTCACTATTCTGGCAGATCGCACCGTAGGAGTGCGTTCACAGTTCTTTTTTTAAACCCAAATCAATGACCCTTGAAAATGTACTTTGGATCACCCTAAGTGCAGTCCTGGCCATCGCATTGGCATGGTTCAGTTATTTTTACAAGTCCGGAAAGACACCGTATCAGTATCTGCTGGCGTCGCTGCGATTTCTGGGACTATTTTCTGCTTTTCTCCTTCTCGCTCCTCTGCAATTTGATAAGGTTACCGTAAATATGGAGCCGCATCGGTTGATGCTGGTTTTGGATAATAGTGTTTCTGTAGGGCGCACCGCGTCTCGCCAGGCACTCGAGCAAACCCGGGATTTTTTTCTACAAGATTCTGAACTCCCCGAGCGATTCGAACTGCAGATGTATACCTTCGGATCCGGAGTCCGGGAATCGGATACCGTGGATTTTTCTGAAAAACGGACCGACATCGCTTCAACCCTGAAAACACTTTCAAATGTCAGTCTGAATGGAAACTCGAGTGTCGTATTGGTTACTGACGGCATACAAAATCAGGGCAGGGGATGGCTACCTGCCGGTTCCGGAACGATAACTGTTTTTCCAGTGGTTATCGGAGATACTACAGCCTACAGGGACATACGAATAGATGGGTTGAACTGCAACCGCTATGCTTTTCTCGACAACCAGTACCCCTTGGAAATACTCATTTCTTATCGGGGCACAGAGGCCACGACGACGGTTTTAACCTTATATGATAATGGAAAGAAAGTCCACAGCGAACAGGTGCGCCTCCCGGCGGGTCGCTCAAGTGAAAGGCTGTCGGTTCTGATGTCGGCAGATAAGGTAGGGTTTCACACACTGACAGCCGAAGTTACGTCCCTTGAAAATGAACGCAACACCAAAAACAACCTTCAGGCGGCGGGCATTGAGGTGATCGATGAAAAGACAAGGGTGAATATAGTAGCCGCACGTTCTCATCCGGATATCGGTGCACTCACCCGGGCGATAGAGAGCAATGAACAGCGTCAGGTCGCTCTGATAACCCCACAGGAGGTTTCTACAAAGGCTTCCGAGACAGACCTTTGGATTTTTTACCAGCCGGATCCCGGGTTCAGAAATGCCTATACCACCATACAACAGGGGAGTACTCCGCTTCTGACCCTGACAGGGACTTTGACCAACTGGAATTTTTTAAATGCCATTCAGAAAACTTTCCGTTTAGAAGGTGCTGGGCCTCAGGAGGAACTCCTTCCTGAGCTCAATGCCTCTTTTGCCTACTTTGATGCCAGGGATTGGGCCGTGAATGGTTATCCTCCCGTTTCCGGATTTTTAGGGGAGTACCAGATCCTGCAACCCCATGAAAATCTATTGGGACAGCGTGTTCGGGGCATATCTTTGGATCAGCCACTGATGTCACTGGTTAAAGGATCTGAGCGCAGAGAAGCTGTAATTTTCGGGGAAGGCCTGTGGAAATGGCGAATGCATTCTTTTACTCAGGATGGTGATTTCCAGAAGTTTGATGCCCTCTTCAGCAAACTTTGGTTGTTTCTGGGCGCCGGAAAGGCCAATGAAAGGCTCAACCTGGACTATGAAAATCTGTTCGACGGGCAGCAGGCAGCGGTGATTCGGGCCCAATTTTTTGATGAGGCGCTGCGTTTTGACCCCTCTGCAAGGCTGACGCTTCAACTTAAAGACAGCACGGGATCACTTCTGGACTCCTATCCTATGGCCCTTTCTAAGAGGGAATACCAGGCGGATATCAGCAGTCTTTCCCCGGGGGCCTATTCCTTTGAGGTAGGCGTCGAAGATACGGACTTCAGAAAATCGGGGCAGTTCCGTATACAGGAATTCGATCTGGAAAACCAGCAGGTTCGCAGTGATCCGGAAGCCTTATTTGCAATTGCCCAGGCCAGTGGGGGATCTTTATATTACCCTTCTCAACTGGCGCAGTTAAAAGACAGCCTTATGAATTCTGACCGCTTTCGCCCGGTGAGCCGAAGCCAGAGAAATGTAGTATCTTTGATAGATTTCCGGTGGCTGCTCATATTTATTGTGACGGCCCTTGGAGCGGAGTGGATTATCAGGAAATACAACGGATTATACTAAAAAAAATAGCAAATGGATAAGTTACCTAAAATAGCATTACCGACAATTTTATTAGTTATTGTGGCCATAATTCTGGTCACTAAATCGGCTATCGTCATCGGTTCCGGGGAGGCTGGAGTCTTATACCGGACTTTCGGGGAAGGTGTCGTTATTGACGAGCCCCCATTGGGAGAGGGTTTTCACCTGGTCGCTCCCTGGAATAAAGTTTTTATTTACGAGGTGCGTCAGCAGGAAGTTTTTGAAAAAATGAAAGTACTCTCCAGCAACGGATTGGATATTCAGCTCGATGCCTCTGCGTGGTTTCAACCGAAGTATGCGGATTTAGGCCGAATGCATCAGGAGAAGGGAGACCAGTATAAAGAGCGTATTCTCCTTCCCGCCATTCGTTCGGCAGCTCGTTCTGTGGTAGGGCGATATACCCCTGAAGACTTGTATTCTACCAAGCGGGATGCCATTCAAAAGGAAATATTCGAGGAGACCAAGCGGATTGTAGACGATCAGTACATTCAATTGAACGAAGTGTTGGTTCGGGACGTCACCCTTCCCTCGACCATTAAGGACGCTATCGAACGCAAACTTAGGCAGGAACAAGAATCGTTGGAATACGAGTTCAGGCTGGTTAGTGCAGACAAAGAAGCACAGCGCCAAATTATCCAGGCCCAGGGAAAGGCAGATGCAAACCGTATCCTGAGTGCCTCACTTACAGACAAGATACTTCAGGATAAAGGTATAGAGGCTACCCTTAAACTTTCCGAATCTCCGAACGCTAAGGTTGTAGTTGTGGGCTCAGGTCAATCCGGGTTGCCGCTTATTTTAGGAAATAATTAAGACCAAACATCTTTTGACTTTCTGAAACTATGACTTATTTTTGAAGTTCAAATGCAGAATTTACGTTCACATCATCATTTTTCTATCGGCGCTCAGGCGTGGTAGGAATGTTGTGTGGTGTTCTCAACATATTTCCAAAACCCCGTTTGAGTGATCAAACGGGGTTTTTTATACCTTAAATTTGTTCAAAATGGAAACGATTAAAGTTGCTGTTCAGAAAAGCGGCAGACTGAATGAAGACTCACTGCAAATCCTCAAAGACTGCGGGATTTCTATTGACAATGGGCAGGACCAGCTTCGCGCCTCTGCTCGAAATTTCCCTATGGAGGTTTTTTATCTGCGCAATGGAGACATTCCACAATACCTCAAAGATGGCGTAGTGGATATTGCCATCCTCGGCGAGAATGTGCTTATTGAAAAAGGAACTGACATTCCGGTCGTAGAAAAACTTGGGTTTTCGAAATGCCGCGTATCTATCGCGGTTCCTAAAAACGTCGACTATAACGTTGTCAGTGATCTGGAAGGAAAGCGAATTGCGACCTCCTATCCCAATACAGTGCAGCGGTATTTACAGGATAAAGGAGTTCAGGCGGAATTGCACATTATCAACGGTTCGGTCGAAATTGCTCCTAATATTGGGCTGGCAGATGCGGTCTGTGATATTGTTTCCAGCGGGAGTACTCTTTTTAAAAATAACCTGAAAGAGGTCGAAATAATCCTACATAGTGAGGCGGTTCTTGCCGTTTCTCCAAAAGCAGGACCAGAGCAGCGAAAAATCCTCGAACAGCTGCGGTTCCGTCTGCGGTCTGTTTTGGAGGCGCGAAATAACCGTTACGTCCTTATGAATGCCCCTAACGACCGGTTGGAGGCCATAATTGCTCTTTTACCGGGGATGCGCAGCCCCACGGTCCTGCCCCTGGCGGAGCGCGACTGGAGTTCCATCCATACCGTTATTAATAAGGATCGGTTTTGGGAGGTTCTCGACCAGGTAAAACGAGAAGGTGCTGAGGGGATTCTGGTATGTCCCATTGAAAAAATGATTCTCTAAACTTAAAATTATAGACTATGCAATGGGTACATCTGCCCGATAGAGATTCGTGGGAGGTTTTGCTAAAACGCCCAACTAAGGATTCCGGGTCTCTCGAAGGTCTGGTAGACGAAGTTTTCCAGGCGGTTTCTGCCGACGGGGATAAGGCGTTGCGGAGGTATACTCAAACCTTTGATGGGGTTGCTTTGAAGGATATTTTGATTGATCCCACGGAAATAGCAGCCGCCTCGGAAACAATTCCAGAGGCTCTCAAAGCGGCGATTGAACTGGCCTACGAGAATATTTACGCCTTTCATAAGGCGCAACAAACCCCACCTGTTCATGTACGCACCAGAGAAGGGGTGGATTGTTGGATGGAAAATCGGGCCATCTCACACGTGGGGCTCTATATTCCCGGAGGGAGTGCCCCTTTATTCTCTACCGTGCTGATGTTGGCCATTCCAGCCAAAATAGCAGGATGTTCGCAGATTGTACTCTGTTCCCCACCCAATAAGGATGGGGAATTACACCCTGCGATTTTATATGCGGCCTCCCGATGCGGGGTGACTAAAATCTGTAAGGTAGGGGGGATTCAGGCTATTGCGGCCATGACCTACGGAACCCAAAGTGTTCCGAAAACGTATAAAATATTTGGGCCGGGGAACCAATATGTTACAGCTGCAAAGCAATGGGCCACCCGTTTGGGAGTTGCCATTGATATGCCTGCCGGCCCCAGTGAATTATTGGTCGTGGCGGATGACTCGGCCGTACCTGAGTTTATTGCTTCAGACCTGTTGAGTCAGGCAGAGCATGGGGCAGATAGCCAGGTTTTGCTCATTACAGATAATCCCGGTATTCAGGAAGCTGTCGAGACTTCTCTCGAGAGCCAAATTCGCGATTTACCAAGGCAGGAGGTAGCGCGTAAGGCCATTTCCAATAGTCGGGGAATTGTTCTGGCGAACCGGGAAGCCCTCGTGGATCTGATCAACACGTATGCCCCGGAGCATTTGATTATTGCGCATCGGGAAGAGGATTATCTGCTGCAGCACATACAGAATGCCGGTTCGGTTTTTCTTGGAAATTACACCCCTGAGAGTGCCGGAGATTACGCCTCGGGCACGAATCACACCTTGCCTACCAATGGGTACGCCAGGCAGTATTCCGGTGTGAATCTCAGCAGCTACTCAAAAAGTATTACCTATCAGCGTATTGCACCTGAAGGTCTGCAGTGTATAGGCCCGGCGGTTGAAACCATGGCAAAGGCCGAAGGACTTCAAGCGCATGCCAATGCCGTAACCCTTCGTCTGAGGGCTCTGGAAAAGAATTTGTCTAAAAAATAGGACATGCAAAAGGAAGGTTTTATCGAGGCTCTTGTCCGACCTACGGTTCGGGCACTCACCCCATACTCTTCAGCCCGTGATGAATATGACGGGCAGGGAAATGAAATGATTTTTCTGGATGCCAATGAAAATCCGTTTGACAGCGGGGTGAATCGATACCCCGATCCGCATCAAAAATCCTTAAAAAAAGAAATTTCCCGCTTAAGGGGAGTCTCTCCGGATCAGATTTTATTGGGAAACGGCAGCGATGAAGTCCTGGACCTGCTTTTCAGGGTGTTTTGTGAACCGCACTCCGATTCGGTAATCACCCTGCCGCCGACCTACGGGATGTATGCGGTACTGGCCGGTATCAATGCCGTTGAAAATGTACAAATTCCGCTGACCCCGGATTTTCAACCCGACGTGCCAGGGATCCTTAACAGGGCGGACAAGCATACTAAAATTATTTTTCTGTGCTCTCCCAACAATCCAACCGGAAATAGTTTTGAACCTTCCCGGGTGCTTTCTATTTTAGAAGGGTTTCCAGGTTTGGTAGTCATCGATGAGGCGTATATAGACTTTTCAGAAAACGGGGGCTTCGTCCCGATGTTGAAAAACCATCCCAATCTGGTGGTTACTCAGACGTTTTCAAAAGCTTTTGGCCTGGCCGGAATTCGATTGGGCATTTGTTTTGCAGCTCCTGAGATTATCACCTTTCTTAAAAGGGTTAAACCTCCCTATAATGTGAATGGACTTACTCAGGAACGCGCATATACTGCTTTATCTAACCTCGATAAAGTAACCCGGGAAATACAGGAGATCAAAGCAGGCAGGACCCATCTGCATAACGGATTAATGCGTATCCCCTTTGTTGTGGAGGTTTTTCCGACGGACGCTAATTTTGTACTGGTCCGGGTAGATGATGCCCGCCTGCGCTATTCCCAACTCATGGAAAAAGGGATTGTGGTCCGGGACCGCTCTTCTCAGCTGGGATGTGCGAATACCCTCAGATTTACAGTGGGTACTCCAGAGGAAAACTCCGTGTTGCTCAATACCTTAGAAACACTCGACACCTGAATTTATCATGGAAAAAAAACGCGTATTGTTTATAGACCGGGATGGAACATTGATTTTGGAACCAGAGGATGAACAGATTGACTCTTTTGAAAAATTGCAGTTTTACCCCGAGGTTTTCACCTATCTCGGACGCATCGTCAGGGATCTGGATTACGAGCTGGTCATGATCACCAATCAGGATGGTCTGGGCACCCCCTCCTTCGCGGAGGATACGTTTTGGCCCGTTCACAATTTTATGATCCGTACTTTCGAAGCAGAGGGCATTGCCTTTCAGGAAGTACTTATCGACCGCACATTTCCGGAAGAGCAGGCCCCAACCCGCAAACCGGGCACCGGAATGCTTACTGCGTATTTTGGTCCCGAATACGATCTGGAGAACAGTTTTGTTATCGGCGATCGCCTGACGGATGTGGAGCTCGCTCAAAATCTGGGTGCCAAAGGTATATTCATCAACAACCAGACGGGTTTGGGTGCAGAAGAAGTGAAGGCCCCTGCGGCCCAGCTCGAAGAAACTATGGCATGGGAGGGAAATTCCTGGAGGGGGATCTACAACTTTTTAGCACAGGGCAGTCGCAAGGCCGAAGTTTTTAGAAAAACCGCAGAGACGGATATTGAAATAAAACTCGATCTGGATGGCACCGGAAAAAGCGATATTAGCACGGGCCTGTCCTTTTTTGATCATATGCTCGATCAGTTGGCCCGACATGGACAGTTGGACCTTTTTATAAAAGTGAAGGGCGACCTTCATGTAGATGAACACCATACGATTGAAGATACGGCAATTGCTCTGGGGGAGGCGGTTACCAGCGCTCTGGGGGACAAGATGGGAATTGAGCGTTACGGGTATTGTCTTCCCATGGATGATTGCCTGGCTCAGGTAGCCCTTGATTTTGGTGGGCGTCCCTGGATCGTATGGGAAGCCGATTTTAAGCGGGAAAAGGTGGGGGATATGCCCACTGAGATGTTTATGCACTTTTTTAAGTCGTTTTCAGACAGCTCGCGTTCGAATCTGAATATTAAGGCCGAAGGGACCAACGAGCATCACAAAATTGAAGCCATTTTTAAGGCTTTTGCCAAAGCGATTAAAATGGCAGTCCTCAGAAATCCGGATAAGCGCATTCTCCCAACCACAAAGGGCTTACTATAATTTTGGGCATGGATTTAGTCATCGTAAATTACGGAGCGGGAAATATTCAGAGCATCCGGTTTGCATTTAAGCGTTTGGGATATGACCTGGAACTCAGTGCAGATCCGGATCGCATTAGAAAGGCGGACAAGGTGATTTTTCCCGGGGTCGGGGAGGCTTCGAGCGCTATGCGCAAATTGCAACTCTCCGGCCTGGATCGTGTTATACCGGAATTGAAGCAACCTGTTCTGGGAATCTGTTTGGGGATGCAGCTGATGTGTGAGAGTTCGGAAGAAGGGCAGACCGAAGGTCTGGGTATCTTTAAAACGGAAGTGATCCGTTTCCCGCAGGCCATGAAGGTACCCCAAATCGGGTGGAACGGTATTCATGAATTGAAGTCGCCGCTTTTTGATGGCATTCCGGAAAACGAATATATTTATTTGGTGCACAGTTTTTATGCCCCCCTGTGCGATCAGACCATTGCAGTGAGCGACTACGGGGGGGCCTATAGTGCGGCTCTTGAGAATGATAATTTTTTTGGTGTACAGTTTCACCCTGAGAAAAGCGGTAAACCCGGTGCACGAATCCTGAGTAATTTTTTAAAAATCTAAAGAAGCATGCGGATCATCCCGGCCATAGACCTGATTGACGGTAAATGCGTACGTCTGACCAAAGGAGACTATGCGACAAAAAAAATTTATAGTGAGGATCCGCTGGAAATGGCGCGTACTTTTGAAGCCTCGGGAATTCGCCACTTACATCTTGTGGATTTGGATGGAGCGCGTTCTGCGCACATCGTAAACCACAAAGTGCTCGAACGTATTGCTGGGAATACAAGCCTGAGTGTGGATTTTGGCGGGGGTATAAAATCGGATGAAGATGTCCGAATCGCATTTGAATCAGGGGCTGCCCAGATTACCGGAGGGAGCATTGCGGCTGTGGATCCCGAACGATTTCTGGGATGGCTGGAAGCCCATGGTCCGGAACGGATTATTTTGGGGGCAGATGTACGGGACGGTTTTATCTCAGTTTCCGGTTGGCAGGAAGCTACCGGAAAAGAGCTGATTCCCTTTGTCAGGGGATATCAGAAAAAGGGGGTTCGGTACGTGGTGTGTACAGACATAAGTAAGGATGGAATGTTGATGGGCCCGGCTTTTGACCTCTACAGGGAACTCCTCAAAAAAACAGCACGCCTCGAGACACGGATTGGTATGAGTGGGGTAGAGGATATTGAAAAACCGGGGATAGCTCTTATTGCGAGTGGAGGCGTGAGCAGCCTGGAGGACCTTCGCCAGCTCAAAAGGTTGGGTTGTGAAGGGGCTATCATTGGGAAGGCCTTATATGAAGGTCAATTGAAACTCGAGGATTTACAGGCTCTAAACGAGGAAGAATGGAAGAACTGAGTCAAATACTGGCAGCTGATTTTCGGGATCAGGCCGTTTTACGCCTATCGGAATCCCTGGAGAAAATTCGGGGTTGCCTGAGCGAACTGGACGAGGAGGCCTTCTGGTATGCACCGAACAAAAATTCGAACAGCGCTGCAACCTTGTTAAGACATCTTCAGGGGAATATAGGACAGTACATCATCAGCGGACTTGGCGGGGCTGCAGACCATAGGGATCGTGAGGCAGAATTTACGGGGAAGGCTATATTGAAGCGCCGGGAGGTAGAGGCCGATTTTTTTGAAGTCGCCCGAAAAGCGAAGGACCTGATTCAGAGTTTGCCGGAAACTGTCCTGGCGCAAAGAAAACAAGTTCAGGGGTTTGAACTCTCAGGCATAGGGATTATTCTGCATGTCGTAGAACATCTGAGTTACCATACTGGGCAACTTGTTTATCTGACGAAGCAATTAGCCGATGTAGATCTCGGATTTTACAAGGACTTCGACCTGAATCAAAAAAATGAATAGGTTATGTTGACAAAACGGATCATACCCTGCCTGGATATCAAGGATGGACGTACAGTCAAAGGTGTGAATTTCGTCGATCTGCGCGATGCAGGTGACCCGGTAGAGCTGGCGGAAAGCTATGCCCAACAGGGGGCCGACGAGTTGGTCTTTCTCGACATTTCCGCCACCGAAGAAAACCGAAAAACCCTTGCTGATCTCGTATGGCGCGTGGCCGAGCGGATTGATATCCCTTTCACTGTGGGAGGAGGAATCAGCTCGGTGGAGGATGTAGATATCTTGTTGCACAATGGGGCGGATAAAGTTTCTGTCAATTCAGCTGCAGTGCGGGATCCTGAACTTATCGATCGTTTGGCGGCCAAATTTGGTTCCCAGTGCATTGTGGTTGCCCTGGATGCCCGCCGGATTCAAAACCAATGGCTGATTCACCTGATGGGTGGAAAGGTGCCTACGCAGATCGGGCTGTTCTCCTGGGCCAGGGAAGCAGCTGCACGGGGGGCTGGAGAGCTTCTTTTTACCAGCATGGAGCATGACGGCACAAAAGACGGGTTCGCCAATACGGCATTACGACAACTTTCTGAAATGGTCAATATTCCCATTATCGCTTCGGGTGGTGCGGGAACCATGGCGCATTTCGAGGAGACTTTTACAGCGGGGAAGGCTGATGCCGCCCTGGCTGCCAGTGTATTTCACTTCGGGGAAATACCCATACCAGAATTAAAAATGTATTTGAAGAACAGGAATATTCCCGTTCGTATTTAAAGTGAATGGCGCATGAAAGAAATTGATTTTTCCAAAGGAAATGGTTTGATTCCAGCCATTATTCAGGATTCCTTTACTCATAAGGTTCTCATGCTGGGGTATATGAATAAAGAGGCTCTGGAGAAGACTAAATCTACGGGGCTCGTAACCTTCTACAGCCGATCTAAAAAGCGACTTTGGACTAAAGGAGAGGAAAGCGGTAATGTGCTAACACTCGAAGAAATCCGCGTAGATTGTGATTCGGACACTCTTTTGGTGCATGTTCGTCCTGCCGGTCCGGTATGCCATAAGGGGACAGATACGTGCTGGGGGGAGACCAATGAGGGCGTTGGCTTTCTCAACCGTTTGGATGCTGTAATCAAATCCCGAAAATCTGAAGGGGAATCCGGATCGGATCATACGAGTTATGTGGCGTCTCTTTTCGAAAAGGGAATCAATAAAATCGCACAGAAAGTGGGGGAGGAAGCCGTGGAGACTGTGATTGAAGCCATGGATAACAAAGACGATCTCTTTCTCGAAGAAAGTGCAGATTTGTTATTTCACCTGATGGTTTTAGTTCAGGCTAAAGGATTTACCCTGGCGGAGGTGGTTTCTGTTCTGGAGTCCCGACATGAGCCCGGTCGTTAAGGTTTCTTAATTTTTGGATCACCTGCCGCAAAAGTTGTATTTTTAGAATGCTATGAACAGAAGACAAGGCTTCAGGTTCACTTCCTATCAGGCAGCTGAACGATCTCCTTTTGAAAAGCTTTTCGATATTTTTCAGGAACTCATTACGCATACCTCGGGTGATGTTGAGGAGGCTCTGGACTGGTTAAGAGAACTCGATAAGGAATACGACCTTACCGATGAAGACTATACCATCGATGATTTTATCGAGGATCTTAAAGCTAAGGGATACCTCAGAGAGGAAGTGGAATTCGGCCCCGGAGAGCCCGGGGAAGGGGGCGACGGAGACCCGTCATTTTCCATGACGGCCAAATTGGAACGGATGCTTCGCCGGCGGGCCCTGGATCAGATTTTCGGTAAACTTAAAAGAAGGGGGAGCGGCAATCACAGGACGGGTAAAACCGGGCAGGGCGATGAACACACCGGAGATTTTCGAGCGTATCGCTTTGGGGATCGCCTCGAGCAGATATCCATGACGGAAAGTCTGAAAAATGCCCAGGTCAATCACGGCATGGATGATTTCAGGCTGGAGGAAAACGACCTGGTCGTTGAGGATACCCATCACAAAGCTCAAATGAGTACCGTCCTGATGATCGACATCAGCCATAGCATGATACTCTATGGGGAAGACCGTATTACGCCTGCCAAAAAGGTGGCTATGGCCCTTACAGAACTAATCACAACCCGGTACCCTAAGGATACCCTGGATATTTTGGTTTTTGGGAATGATGCCTGGCCGATTTCGGTGGCTGAATTGCCTTACCTCAAGGTGGGTCCATATCACACCAATACTGTCGCTGGTTTGCAACTGGCCATGGATTTGCTGAGGCGCAAACGCAATACCAACAAACAGATTTTTATGATCACAGACGGGAAACCGTCTTGCCTGAGAATGCCCGACGGGACGTATTATAAGAACAGTGTTGGGTTGGATGATTATATCGTGGAGAAGTGCTATAATATGGCAAGCCAGGCACGTAAATTGCATATTCCCATTACGACATTCATGATTGCTCAGGACCCGTATCTGATGCAATTCGTGCGGCATTTCACTGAAGCGAACAAAGGCAAGGCATTTTTCACCGGACTCAAGGGATTGGGTGAAATGATTTTTGAAGATTACGAACAAAACAGAAAAAAAAGATTAAGGGGTTAAACAGTACAGATAATATGAACCAGGAAAAAGGAAAAAAACCTGAAATTAAGACCTTCGGCGACCTGAAAAAATCAGGTTATCAAACGCGGCCCATTCGAGATGAACTTCGCGAAAATCTCATTCTGCGAATGAAAGCGGATACACCTTCATTTCAAGGGGTATGGGGATATGAGAACTCTGTTATACCTCAATTGGAGCAGGCCATACTCTCCCGACATCATATCAATCTTCTCGGACTGAGAGGACAGGCGAAAACCAGGTTGGCGCGATTGATGGTCGAGCTGTTGGATGAATGGATTCCCGAAGTTGCAGGTAGTGAAATTCACGATGATCCCTATGCGCCTATATCCCGATATGCGCTTGAAACCCTTCGTGAAATGGGCGATCAGACAGAAATTTCCTGGTTACACCGCTCCGAGCGCTTTTATGAAAAACTGGCCACCCCGGATGTCACCGTTGCCGATCTTATCGGAGATGTAGATCCGATTAAAGCGGCAAACCTGAAGCTGTCCTATGCGGATGATCGCGTCATTCACTTCGGGATGATTCCACGTGCCAATCGCTGTATTTTTGTGATCAATGAGCTCCCTGATCTGCAATCGCGGATTCAGGTGGCCCTCTTCAATATTCTGGAGGAGGGAGATGTCCAGATTCGCGGATTTAAAGTTCGCCTGCCTCTGGATGTGCAATTTGTATTTACAGCCAACCCTGAGGATTACACCAACAGAGGCAGTATTGTAACCCCTTTAAAAGACCGGATCGGATCACAGATTCTTACGCACTATCCGCAGGATCTCGAAACCGCCCGGCGCATCACCGCTCAGGAAGCCGCCCGCGTGCCCGCCCAGGAAAAAGGTATTCGGGTTCCGGAACTCGCGCGGGATTTGTTGGAACAGATTTCTTTTGAAGCCCGTAAAAGTGAATACGTAGATCGAAAAAGCGGGGTCAGTGCGCGAATGAGTATTACCGCTTTTGAGAATTTGCTCAGCACCGCCGAACGCCGTATGCTCAAAACAGGAGAAAACAGCACCGTTATCAGGCTCAGCGACTTTATGGGGGTCCTCCCGGCGATTACCGGAAAAATTGAACTGGTCTATGAGGGGGAACAAGAAGGAGCGGACAACGTAGCTCAGATTCTTGTAGAAGAGGCTGTCAAAACCCTGTTCGCAACCCATTTCCCTGAAATTAAAAAATTGGAACACAAGGATGCCGAGACTCCGTATGACTCCCTGATTGCCTGGTTTTTTGAATCGGAAGGTATTGATCTGATGGACGATCTTTCCGATGCGCATTATCGGGAAGTGCTTCAGAACATTAAGCCCCTTACAGCCCTCATCAGTAAATATATGCCCGATCTTGAGGAGGAATCCAGGCCTTTTGTCCAGGAAATGGTGCTTTGGGGTCTTGAGGGATTTGAAAAACTCAGTAAAAGTCGAATTTCGGATGGATTTAGATTCCGGGACTTGTACGGCAGTTATATCAGTGGGCTTTAGCCGGAATTAAATCAAAAAAGCCCTGGCAAATACCAGGGCTTTTTCTTGCCACAACACAAGAATACCGGCTATTGCCAGGAATTCATATTTTGATCGATCTGTTCGAATTCGTAGGGGCCAATAAGCTTCTTTCTTTGGTAAAAACTAAATATTGTAAATACCACCAACAGCAATTGGAGGGTCAGGATCAGAAGTCCCAGGGGCATGAACGTCTCGGGGATCAGGTAAGACTGGTACTGCTCAATACTCATCAGAATATAAAGGGTGTCTAAACCCTTGAAGATGTAAATTAACAGGACGGCATACATACCGTATTCTATATTGCGCATAATGGGATCGGGAAATTCTCCCTCGCGTATTTTAAAATTCATAACGTATAAGAACACAAAGTGGAGTATGCTGACCAGAGGAAAAATATAGTTGTCGATTTTCATAAAATAAAACCGGTTGCTGTAGAGCCCGTAAAAACTAAACACGATTAAAACGGTCAACAGCAGCAGACTGGTATAGTAGCAAAACTTCCAGATCGAAAGGCGTTTTTGGGCTTGAATATCTTTGAGTACATTCACAGGGGTTCCGGGGTTTGTTTGGTATAAAAAACGCCTTCCTTACAGGTATATTTCAGGGAATTCGATGAACGGCAAGCGATGTTGTCAACAGGGCTCTGAGTGTTGTGAAATCGGCCGGATACTGCTTTAGTCAGAAGTGGAAAGTATCTTTGTAACCGTAAACCCATTGAAATGACTCAAATACCGAATCATTACTATTTATTACGGCTTTGTTTTCTGGGGTTTCGGTTTCAGGGATGGCAACAGCAACCGGGGACAAAATCTGTGGAAGGTATGGTACTTAAGACCTTGAATTTCGTCCTCCCTGGCAGATCTGTCAAGCTATTGGGTGCGGGGAGGACCGATGCCCGAGTATCTGCGATAGATTTTGGGGCACAGCTGATTTTACAAGGTAGGCCCCTGACAGATCTCTACGCCTTTCAAAAGGACATAAATGAAAATCTGCCAGCAGACATTGCGTTGGTATCTGTAATTCCGGTTTCTAAAGACTTTAATGCAATCCGTGACAGCACTTCCAAAACCTACAGATATTATTTCAGTTTTGGAACTAAACCCCATCCATTTTGTGCGCCCTTCCTCGGCTATTTCCCTGGATTTCTCGATATCGAACGAATGAAGAAGGCCGCATCAGCTTTCGTGGGAACCCATAACTATCAGGGGTTTATTGTGCAGCCGGGCCCGGCGGCGCAGCTGATTCGTAAAATTACACGGTGCGAATTATCCCTCAACAACGAGTTAACGGCCAGTTTTTTCCCTGAACAAACCTATTACCTGGACGTGGCAGGGCCTGGCTTTGGACGCAATCAGGTTCGTTTAATGGTCGCGGCTCTGGTGGCTTTAGGGAGGGGCGAACTCCTTGAAGAGTCGCTGAAAATGGCACTTTTAACGGGCACATCTACCGGGGTTAAACAAATTGCTCCTTCCTCTGGTCTTCACTTACTAGAAGTTCAGATGGAAATCCCATCACATTAATTTGTAAATTTTCATCGATGAAAAAACAAAAGAAGTTCCCTTTTCAATTTATAAAAACGGGGCCCAAAAGCCAACGCAGTAGTAAACTGGGTAAAGCTCCCGGGACAGTGACTTATATAGGACACCGAAAGGAGGAAAAGTCAAGGGTTAATTTAATAACCTACGATGATTCTGAATTGATAAAACAGCAGGTTGAGGTCACTGAAAATATGGATATTCGCACCCCGCCTTTAAAAACCCAATGGTTTACTGTAATCGGCCTGAGCGATGAGGTCTCGATGGGACGGCTGGCAAGCCTGAGCGGATTAAACCCTCTGGTAATGGAGGATATCGTCAATACGGAGAGCCGGCCAAAGGTTGAAGAATATGACGACCACATTTTTGTGGTCTTAAAAATGCTCTATCCCAATGGTTCGGATCAAATTGTTAAAGAACACATAGCGCTTATTCTGCAGCCAGGACGCGTTTTTCTGTATCAGGAAATTGAAGATGACGTTTTCGACGGGGTTCGGGGAAGGCTTGAACAACACTCGGGAAGGATACGCAGTCGCGGAAGTGATTACCTGTTTTTCGCTCTAATAGATGCTGTAGTAGATCATTATTTTATAATATTAGAGGCTTTGGAAATGAAGTTGGAAAGCCTTGAAAGGGTCATTTATACCGATCCGCAACCCGAAACGGTTTATGAAATCCAGCAACTTAGAAATGACATCCTCAAGATCCGAAAATGGATGGCCCCGGTCCGCGAACTCGTGATGCGGCTTATAGAAACAGAGTCGGAATTGATTTCGAAGGATACCCGGGTTTTTCTCCGGGACATCCTGGACCACAGTATAGAGATTAATGAAACGCTGCACATTCAGCGTGAAATGGCTTTTGGTCTCATGGAGCTTTATATGAGCCATGTGAGCAATAAAATGAATCAGGTCATGAAGGTATTGACCATCATGGCGAGTATATTTATTCCGCTGACCTTTATTGCAGGCATCTACGGGATGAATTTTAAGAATATGCCTGAATTGGAATGGCACTACGGGTATTTTGGGATCCTGGGGATTATGTTTTTGGTTTTTATTCTTTTAGTTCTCTATTTTAAACGGAAAGACTGGCTCTGAAGCTTTTATAAAATTCTTAACAAGAGTTAAAACTGTTAAATAACTGGTATATAGATTTATATATAGTATATTTTATAGTGTAAGTTTAATCAAAGGAAGGCATGGACCTTCTTAAAAAACCCTATAGATATATTATGAATTATTTGAAAAATGGAGATGAAGATTTAGTAATTGTCAGCGCTTCTTTAAATGAATTGTTGGCTGAATATCACCTTTATTATCAGAAATTGAGAAATTTTCACTGGAATATTCACGGACGCAATTTCTTCGAACTGCATGAGAAATTTGAAGAATTGTACACAGACGCCCGGACTAAAATTGATGAAATTGCTGAACGGGTTCTTACTCTGGGCTATCGCCCTATGAGCAACCTAAGCGAATATCTGGAAATTGCGACCCTCGCGGAGTCCAAATCCAATCTTCCCGATACAGAAATGGTAAAGGATCTTCTCCAAGCGCATCAGATACTAATTCTAAAAATGTACGAGACCACAGAGAAGGCAGAAAAGGCAAGGGATGAAGGAACAATAGACTTAATAGGTGCTTATATAAGGGAATTGGAAAAAACGAGTTGGATGCTCGCAGCGTGGAACCGTTCCGGTTCTGAATATTTAAAGGAGCCTGTTCTCTCATAACCCCAGTAAACTATATAAAAAAACGCCTTCGGGCGTTTTTTTATTCAAATAAGTCAGAGGAAAGATACCGATCCCCCCGGTCACAAATAATGGAGACAATAATCCCTTCATTAAGTCCTTCTGCAAGTTTTAGGGCCGCGGCGGTTGCGCCCCCGCTGCTCATTCCTGCAAATATTCCTTCATCGGCAGCCAGAGCTCTTGCGGTTTCCTGAGCCTCGGCAGCACTCACCTCAATAATACGGTCGACTTTTGTGGGGTCGAATATCTTAGGTAAATAGGCCTTGGGCCATTTGCGAATACCGGGTATTGAAGAATCCCCGTCGGGCTGGACACCGATTATGGAGATGTCCGGATTTTTTTCTTTCAAAAAAGAAGAAGTGCCCATAATGGTACCCGTGGTCCCCATAGATGAGACGAAATGAGTAACCTTCCCCTGGGTGTCGTTCCAGATTTCAGGACCTGTACTTTTGTAGTGGGCCCTCCAGTTGTCGGGGTTTGAGAATTGATCCAGCATCACGAAGCCTTCCTGGCCCACCCGTTGCTCTGCCAGGTCTCTGGCCCCTTCAATGCCCCCGTCGGCCGGAGTCAGGGTTACTTTAGCACCATAAGCCCGCATGGTCTGAACCCTTTCCCGGGTCGCATTTTCGGGCATTATAAGTTCTATTTCAATATGGTATAAACGCGCAATCATAGCCAGGGCGATTCCGGTATTTCCACTGGTCGCTTCAACCAGTCTTGTCTGGCTATTGATATGTCCCGTTTCGATGGCTGTCCGAATCATATTCAGCGCTGCCCTGTCCTTGACGCTTCCCCCGGGGTTTTGCCCTTCCAATTTAAAAAGAAGGGTTACGCCTGGCTTTTTCAATAGTTTTCTGGACGCCACTAAAGGCGTCTTTCCCACAAGGTCAATCAATTCAAAGGCCATTTCCTTCCGTTTTTATGTGAATTTCTGGTTTGTGATATACCTTCGAATTTGGCGCTACCGATTCTGTGACCCAGGCATTTCCGCCAATTGTGGAATTAGCACCAATAACCGTTTTCCCTCCCAGAATAGTCGCATTTGCGTAAATCGTGACATTATCTTCGATGGTGGGGTGCCTTTTGGTTTTTTGGAGTTCTTTGGCCACGTAGAGGGCTCCAAGGGTCACGCCCTGGTAAATCTTCACGTTATTTTTGATTATTGCCGTCTCTCCAATGACTACCCCGGTGGCGTGGTCAATAAAAAAGGAGGTCCCAATTTGAGCCCCGGGGTTGATATCTACCCCGGTTTGTCTGTGTGCGTATTCGGTCATTAACCTGGGTAGCAATGGCAATCCGTACCGGTAGAAGGGGTGTGCCAGTCGATAAATGGCTGTAGCATAAAACCCCGGGTAGGCCAGGTAAATTTCTCTACGTGAATTTGAGGCCGGATCACATTCCGCAATCGCGGCTGCATCCAGTTTTAACATTCTGAGTATTTCAGGCAACTCTGCCATATAAATCCTCCATAGGTCCCTGCATGGGGGCTTTGCCTCCCAACCGCACAACAGGAGAATTTCTTCAAATTCATTTTCAAGTGTCTCAATCTGGCTATTGACAGGAGTTTCACAATCGAAAAGGGTTAGAAAAAGTCGATCTGTAAACGATTCCATCAGTCGCTTCAAACGGAATCGCAATGGATTTTCAGACTTACAGGCCTTGATCTCTGTGATGATTTCATCTAACTTCATAACCGTAGTAGCTTACCTTTCAAAGGTATTTAATAATCTGTGCAGAGGTGTTGAAAAACCGTTAACTTTAAGTCTTAATGAACGCTAAATAATTTTTTTTCAAGGGGTGTTAATAAATGTCATGTATAATGGAAGTACCTGGAATCAGTGCTGAAACCCTTGGGTTTTTAAAAGGCCTGAGAGAAAATAACAATAAAGAATGGTTTGAGTCACATCGAAAAGAGTACGATGGGGCCCGGGCAGAGGTTTTGAATTTCAGCGATGCTGTAAGGGCGAATTTGCAGGGTCATGATGAAATCGAAAGGGCGAAGGTATTCCGAATTCACAGGGATATGCGGTTTTCAAAGGATAAAACCCCGTATAAACCTCATTTTGCGGTTTCTTTTTCAAGACTCGGAGCCGAGCGGCGTGGAGGCTACTATTTAAGAATCCGGCCTGGTGAATCTTTTATCGCTTGTGGTTTCTGGGATCCCAACAAAGAGGATTTATTCAGAATCAGAAAAGAACTCGAACAGGAGGCAGAGGTCTTTAAGCGTGTCATTGCAGAGCCGCGGTTTCAGTCCGCCTGGGGTGAACTGCAGGGGGATGCTGTTAAAACAGCTCCCAAGGGATTCGACAAAGAACATCCGAATATTGAATGGATTCGAAAAAAGCAGTTTATTTTTACCCGGAGTTTTTCGGATACAGAGGTTCAAAATACTCAGTTTATCCACACAGTAGGTGAATTATTCCTGGAGATCAGACCTTTTTTCAATCTGATGAGCGAAATTCTCACCACCAACCTCGATGGGGAGTCAGTACTGGACTGAGACGGGGTGAAGCAGCTGTAACTGGTCTTTCAATCGCTCTACGACCATTTGCATCATACGCTTGTTCAAGGCCGAAGAACTTTGAATATATCGAGCGTATTCCTCTACGGTAAACTGACCGATAAGCATTCCTTTGAGCGAATTGCGAAACTTAATATCCTTTTGAATCGCATTCTCGATATACTTGATTTGTTTTTCCTGCGATATTTCAAAAAAATAACCCTTATGCTTTATGACATAATTTCGGAATGCCGCCAATAAAAGGTCATTCTGGAATTTTATAACGGGTCTCAGGGTAGTGTTCTGAAAGGATTCATCGCTGGAAGAATCTGCTGTGGCCCTAATTTTCGGGGATAAATCTGGTCTGATACGGACCAAATCCTGGGAGCGGGAACTCATATCGAATTCTTTTTTTTAAAATTACCTAAAACGGAAAGGGTGGATAGTGGCAAAAGGAGAAGTTGTCAACGGGTTTATAAACAGTCTTTGAAAGTCTGCCTGCCGCAACAGGCCAAAGGAATCTCACCCAGTGACCTCACCGGATTTCCAGAATTAAATTTTCTTCGTCCCCCAAGCCTTAAAAAAGCATTTTCATCACAATGAGAGTTGCCAGAATTAAGAATTTGACTAGAATTTGCATCGTATTCCTATTTATTGGTCTTTTTAAAATTACCGGAAAGGAATTATAGTATGCCCTTAATTAGGAAAAGTTTATTGTATGCTTAACAATTTTTAGGATTTGAAAAAAGGGGGCTTCAACTTTGTTTTTCAAAACTTAGGCTGTTTTTTGGCCGTACCTTTATCTTTCAATTAAGCTCTATGCGTTTTCATACCAGAAAATGGGTCAAGCCTGAAGATCTGAACGCCAATGGCAGGTTATTTGGTGGACGATTGCTCTCATGGATTACAGAAGAAGCCGCCCTATACAGTATCATCCAGCTTGAAGACCAGAACTGTATCCTGAAGTATATGTCGGAGATTAACTTTATCAATCCCGCTGTGCAGGGGGCTATTGTAGAGATTGGGATAGAGGTCGTTTCTTTTGGAAAGACTTCCATTACCCTTAAATGCGAAGCCCGCAATAAACTGACTCGTGAGGCCATAGCCACCGTAGATCAACTCATTTTTCTCCTGCTCGACGGGCAGGGAAAACCCAAAGTCCACGGGAAAACGAAAATAGAGTATGTAAAGGATCGGCTGGAGTCGACGGATTAACCCGCCGGCCAACCTGCTGCCACCGCCTGTACTTCATCGAGGACGCGAAGCAGATTACCACCCCATAGCTTTGCGATATCAGCTTCGGAATATCCCCTGCGAACGAGTTCTAAAGTGACGTTAAACGTTTCGGAGGCATCTGACCACCCTTCAATGCCCCCGCCCCCGTCAAAATCGGAACTAATACCCACATGGTCAATACCGATAAGTTCCACCATATAGTCTATATGGTCCACAAAATCGGAAACATCAACCGCTGGCGGGACATCTGTCCGCTGCTCCACCAGGCCATCCGCAATAGAGGTCACCTGAGGAACACTTGCTATAAAAGCATCTTGTTCCGCTTCGGTAAGATCTCCAAACTGAGATCTGTCATACCAGGGTAAACCCAGAGAATCAGCGACTTCTGTCATAATCGTTTTCATATAGGCATCCCGGGCGGCACTTTTCTCTTTATTGACGTACCCGTCCAGGGCTACAGTCTGAACCACGCCACCATTCTCTTTCAGGGCACGCAATTGAGTATCATTCAGATTTCTGCTGTGGTCGCACAGCGCCCTGGCAGAGGAGTGCGAAGCGATAATGGGAGCCTTAGAAAGTGCCAACATCTGCATCACAGCTTCCTGGGAAGGATGTGAAATGTCAATCATAATACCCACTCTATTCATCTCAATTACAGCTTCTTTACCCAGATCACTTAAACCATTATGAAGCCATATATCATCCGCCTCGCCTGTATTGGAATCCGAAAACTGGCTATGACCGTTGTGGGCCAGGGAAACATATCGGGCTCCCAGGTCGTAGTACTTTTCAATATTTGAAAGATCTGTACCCATAGGATAGGCATTTTCAACACCTATCATCGCCACCTTTTTCCCGGAACTATAAATTTCGCGTGCCTCGGAGGAGGAGGTGGCCAGGCCAATGCGGTCCGGTGCAATTTCTTCACAAAGCCTGTGGATGGCGTCAAATTTACTCAGCGCATTGGCCCTGGCTTTATCATAACCCGATTCCGAAAGGGAATCCTGCCCGGTATAGACGATAAACCAGGCGACATCCAAACCTCCGGCTTCCATTTTAGGAAGATTGACCTGAGTTTTAAGCTCCTGGGTGTAGTTGATACTATCGGTAAAGTTCCGGATGTTGATATCCACATGTGTATCCACAGTCATCACTCGATCATGTATTCTTCGGGCTTCTTCTTCCATAGATAATTCGGGTGTTTTTTCGGCTTTATCCTGACAGGAGCCGAGTATAAGGGAAACAATAAGAAGGGATAAAATGCGCATGTTACTTTGGTTTTTACCTACAATTAAACGGGTTTGACAACAAGATTCGAAAGATAGGGAACATTTAGTTGTTCACCCATATTCAAATAGTCAATTTTAGGTATTGTATGCACTTTACCGATAAAAATGTGCACTTAATCCTGAAATATGCCCGTTACATCGAAAGATCTTCTGGATCACCTCTCAGACCTTCAATTGGCACTGGAGGATTATTCCTTTGATAAAATGACCGTTGAGGAAGCGAGCCGTGTCAAAGAATCATATGATCACTTCAGAAATCAACTTGAAACGTGCATCTGGGGTGCTCCGGGTGAAGTAAAAATACCAGAACAACAAGTCGCACAAACGACTCACAGGGAGCCGGATGGGGTACTTTCAGCCATTGGCCACGATCTGCGCAACCCATTGCATGGTATTATAGGTTTTGCCAGGGTGCTGGCAGAGGCGCCCCTGGAGGAGCCTTATAGATCCATAGCCGCATCGGTTCGTATGGCTTCTGAGTCCATGTCTGATACTCTCGACGAACTCTGCGCCGTCTCTCGTATAAAAGATACGCCCACGCCCGAGGTTTCTATTGCTTTTTCACTGACGGCCCTGCTTCAGGAAGTCAGGGACTACGCCCATTTGAAACTATTGGACAAACCCGTGCGTATAGATCTGGATATGGGAAGTGAAATTCCTGAATCTGTGCTCGGAAATCCTTCAGATTTAAGACGGATTTTACTCAATCTGATCGAGAATGCCTGTCGCTACACTCCGAAAGGTGAAATCAGGATGTTGGCCAGCATATCTAAAAGAAATACAAAAGCTGAGCTCTGCATCGAGATTTCAGATACAGGAATCGGGATCCCGGAAGTTGAACTCCCACATATCTTTAAACCCTATTATCAGGGCAAGCAGGCTATGGAATTAGCTGCCTTGGGCGCTGGTTTTGGCCTCAGCATCGTCCGGCAACTCGTCATAAAACAAGACGGGCGAATTCTTGTGGAGAGTACCGAAGGCCAGGGATCCATCGTAAAATTAACCTTGCCCTGCACACTTGGGAGCACTCAAGGCAGAATTCAGACTCCGAAAAGGATTCAAAAAATGGAGTCGGATATTTTAAAAGGGAAGAGAATCCTGATCATAGAGAATAATCCGCTCAATTTTAAAGTATTGGAAACCCGGCTTAAAGTCATGGGTTGCCTACTGTTTTCAGTTGCAGATGTCAGCGAGGCGATCGAATTACTCGAATCCGAGCCTCTGGACATCCTGTTACTCGATCTGCGGCTGCACAAAGACAAGGATCGAAAGGTTTTAAAGGCAATCAGAACACACCAGAATCCATATATACGAAGGTTTCCAATCCTGGGGATGTCCGCAGACCTGCCAAGCGATTCTGAAGGACAATGGTCGAGAATCGGAATTGACGGGTTGCTGCCGAAACCGCATAGCGCAGAGGCACTGTATCAAAAAATAAGTGACCTCTCTCACGAAATCCAACCTGCCTCGGTCGCTGCCCAATCACTTCAAAGGAATGAAGATAAGACGGTGTCCCTTGTGGATTTGAGCTATCTCAAAACAAAATGCAAGGGGGATATTAAGAGCCTGAACCTTTTGGTTGGCGCCCTTCGAAATGGCATGCTCGAATTTGCAGGCCGGACCCGGATAGGTTTAAATCAGGGAGATTTTAAGAGTATCTCGCAAGGGGCCGAAAAATTGATAATCGCCCTTGAAATGATTAAGGCTAAAAGTCTGTTGCCCATAGTGCAACAGATCCGACAAGCCTCTCTGGAGGGAGGAGATAAAAATCGAATTATTAGGGCATTTAGCGCCTATCTAAGTAATTACCCGGAGGTCGCAGAGGCTCTGGAACGCCATATGCATACCTAAATAAATACCTGGTGACGGAAGTGTGCTTCGGTACTCCAGGCCTTGCGGGTTCATTTATTCAGAACCCGCACCATACCAGAGTATCTCCCGGAAGGGGGACTTAGAATTATAAAACTATGACTGAAATAATACCCTTAGTACAGTTAGTATACCCGCTCGAAATTCTGGCGATTAAGACAGACTTTCTCTGGCAACTTGTGCTGATTTTCGCGGGATTAGCAGGATTTTGTTTTGTGCTGATTTTTTATTTCCGTAACCATCTGGTTGCAAAGGAGCAGGATGTGCGTGCCCGGAAAATGACACTGACCCCACTGATTCGAAATTATCTGCTTCAACAAGCGGAGTCTGAGTCGGAAAATGAAGCGGATTTTCTTTGGATGAAAATGGAAATTAGAAATTTTCTCAAAAATCCGCAGGACCGAAAGGTGATCACTGAAATTATGCTGGAAGTTCAGCGGGATGGACTCCCTGAAACCCGACAACAGATCTCAGCGCTCTATCAGTATTACGGTTTACACGACATCGCGTTGAAGCAACTGGAGAGCCGTAAATGGGATCGGGTTTCGAGAGCGATATCAGAATTGACCGAAATGCAGGTCCGACAGGCCTATGATGCGATAAAGGAACACATTAACAGTAAAAACAGTGTAGTCCGGAAACAGGCGCAACTGGCGACGGTTCAATTAAAGGAAGAGGGGATTCAGTTTTTCCTCGATACGGCCCGTTACCCCATTTCGCAATGGCAACAGGTTAAAATTCTGGAAATCCTAACCTCTAAATCTGAATTTACAGCGCCCAGTTTCCGGGATTGGCTGGTTTCAGAGAATCAGGACGTGGTATTGTTCACCTTGCGCCTTGTTCGGGTATTCCGGCAACTGGAAGCAAAGCAGGCCTTGTTGATGTTTCTAAATCACAAATCTGAGCGCATTCAAATTGCCGCGGTGGAATGTATTGGTGATTTCCGCTACGACGCCGCGCGTTTGCCCCTGATGTCTTGTTTTAAAACTGCGTCAACTGAAATTAAGATTCATATTCTCAGCACCCTCCAGGCCATTGGAAATACCGCGGATCTGCCCTGGTTAGAAGAACAGGCCAGTGTTGACCCTTCCTTTTTGGTGCGTTCCAAGGCCCGATTGGTGGTTAATACGCTACAGCCGGTGGTCGGGTTGAACGACCTGGGCATACAGGGCGAATTGGAATTATGGGCCCCACAGATTTCTGAAAGCAATCCGGAAAACCCAATGGATAAACCTCAGGATGACGCGTCTGAATACCATACCACGGACGAGCTTTTTTCATCTGAGTCCTTACTCGTACATACACTGAAACCCGATTTCACCACTGTGCTGCGGACGTATATTCCGGGTAATAACAGAACCGCTGCGGAAGAGGATTTAGAAAGGTACTTATCCGAAACACCCGCGGATTTAGAACTTGAAGCCTGGACGGAGGAACATGAATTAGTGTTCGCAGACTGTGTCATTGAGGAATTACTCGATATACTTACTTCAGGGCCCGCACAGGTAACTCCGGAAGAAATATCTTCTGAATTCTTACCCTATGTCACAGGGGAGGCACAAACCCCCTCTGATAATACGAAAAACGAACGCACGCCTGAATGGATTCGGGCACTCGAAGTAGATGTGGAACTTTTATCAGGAGCCACGGGATATGCAGGAATTTTAAGAGAGATCCTGTTAGAGGAGTTACAAGAGACCGAAAGAGTACTGGAAACTGAATTTGTACCCGGATCAGGAGATGGGTCTCCCCCTGAACAGGAGAACGAAGAAGCCTTTGACGACGAAAATTTCACAAATATGCTTTTTCCGGAGTTCGCTGTGGATTCAGAAGATATTCATTTGGCGAAAGAAGGTATGGATGAACATTCAAAACAAAGACAAGGGGCACCGGAATTAGGTTGTTTTTCAATTTTTCATGAATTTTTCAGGTCTTATGATACGGAATCCAAGCTTATTCTGATGGATCAAATTCACGCCGTAGGTGGAAAAAAAGAACTTTTATTCCTCAAAGGGTTGTTCGTGGATCCCGATCAAAAAATTCGGGCCCGAGCCCGACAGGAATACGTATTGCTCTCCCGAAAGCTCAATATTCAAAACGGCCCTGACGAAACCGAGGCGCTTCCTGAAATCTGGACTCCTTCTGAAAAAATGGAAAAACCCTGTAATCCTCAGGGGACAAATGAACCTTCCGAAATTGATGACTTAAACTTTTCGCCGGATCAGGACTTTAATTCCCTGGGAAAAGGGCATTCGGATAAAGATCTGCATCCCGAATCCGAGAATGGATATTACCGATTTTTAAATTATTTAAGGGGAACTAAAAACGACACCGATGCTTAACGATTTATTCCAAATGTCAGTTGAGTATATCAACATCGTATTTCTGGTGTTTGCCTTAGTGTTGTTCACACTCTTTACCACTATCGGATACCTGTCTTCCAGAAGTTCACTGCACTACAGAAAAAAGCACACAATTGGAGACCTGTCGAATCTACTGGACACTCCCATGGCCCCGACTATAACCATTATAGCCCCTGCCTATAACGAATCGCTGACCATTGTGGAGAACGTGCGGTCCCTCCTTGCCCTGCGCTACTCGCATTATGATATTATGGTAGTCAATGATGGAAGTGAAGACGATACCCTGAACCGTCTGATCACAGCCTATGACCTTGTTAAGACATCATCCGATATAGACTCGGAATGGCCGTCAAAACCCATAAAGGGAATTTATAAATCCAGGAGCACAGAATTTAGCCGGCTTACGGTTATCGATAAAGTAAATGGAGGAAAATCAGATGCGCTTAACACCGGGATTCACTTGAGTGAAAGTAAGTATATCGGCTGTATTGACGCGGATTGTTTGCTGCATCCGGACGCCCTGCTCCACGTTGTTCGGGCGTTCTACCAAAGATCCCGAAAACGGGTTATCGCGGTGGGTGGTGTCCTTAGAGTAGCGAATTCCTGTAAAATCGATGAAGGCCGAATGGAAGAAGTACGCCTGCCAAAAAGTTGGCTGGCCCGGTTTCAGCTCCTGGAATACACCCGGTCCTTTCTCCTTGGAAGAATGGGATGGGGGCGTCTGGATAGCTTACTGATTATCTCAGGAGCCTTCGGTTTCTTCGATCGTCAGGTCGCAGTAGATGTAGGTGGTTTTGATACAGGCACCGTAGGAGAGGATATGGAAATTGTCTTTCGTATGCGCAGGCATATGCATGAAAAAGGGTTGCCATATACCATAGAATACCTCCCGGATCCACTTTGCTGGACTGTAGTTCCGGAAAACCTTAAAACGCTGGTAAACCAGCGCGACAGATGGTCTCGGGGTACTCTCGAGACGCTTCGAAGACATCGGGATATGTTGTTCAATCCCCGTTTTGGAAGGCTCGGAATGCTGAGTTATCCCTATTGGTTTTTTTATGAATGGTTGTCCCCGTTACTGGAATTTTTTGGGTTTTTGACCATTATACTTTTTTGGAGCCTGGGTATTCTCTATTTCGAGTTTTTTCTGGCCATAACCCTGACCGTCTACTCCTTTGCCGTTGTGTTTTCACTTTACGCCATTCTATGGGAGGTCTGGTCTTACAATCAGTACCAGCGCACCAAAGACATTTGTATCCTTATCGGATGCGCTTTTCTTGAACCGATTCTCTTCCAACCCATAGTGGTGTGGTCCTCAGTTCAGGGGAATTACAAAAAATTATTCAGAGTTCGAGCGGGCTGGGGTACTCAGGTTCGAAAGGGATTTGCCAAAGCGTAAAATGATGGAACAGGATATACATAAGCAACTAAGAGCTTCGCGGAAGGGGATGGGAGACTACACCCGACTCATACTGGCGTTTTATGCCTGTCTGTTATTACTGGGGGTTTATCAACAGTATCACCTGTATTCAGAAGGGGTTCTGGACACCTTTGCATCGCGTAACCTGATCATACTCTCGGCACATCACCTCGGATTTACAGCCTTATTATCACTCTTCCTGTATTTTGGGTTTAACGCCCTGGAGGCCCTTAAACCGAGGTTAGGTCTTTATTTCTCGGGAATCGTCCTCACCGGAATTCTCCTGCTTGAAAGTGGTTTAACAGCCTATTTTCTGGCACATTACGATATGCCGGCGGCCAATATGGGCGGGTTTTTATCAATATTCAGCACCTCAGGCCCTGCATTGCCGACCGTTTTACTCTTGCTGATTTTCTCAGGTTTGTGCTTTTACGGACTTTATAAATGGAGCGCGCCTATGCAACAATGGATGGGGCGCGTATATCCTTTTACCCTGGCAGTGTTTTCGCTTTTTCTGGCCACGATGCTGGAAAGGTCCCAACCCTTGTCGGAAAACAAGGCTAAATACTACGTTGGGGAATGGTTTGCTACCACTCTGAAGTTTAAGGGTCCGGGAGATGCATATGCCCATACCCGTATGGAGTTCGACCCGCTTGCGGAGATTTATCGACAGGAGGCCGTGGGAATTTGGGGTGAACGGCAATATGAAAGTTTTCCATTTCAATCCGCACAGCAATCCCGGAAACAACAGTTGAGTGCCTCTTTTCAAACCGATCCATATCCGCAGCCCTACAACCTGCAGTATGTGTACGCTAAACCCGGGAAAAAGGAATGGCTTCAGATACAAAGCGCCATTCCTGGTGGCGATTTGGATAAGGCTTTCGCACTGGCCAGAGAACTTGCCCACGAAGGAGAGCGGCAGCGCGCTATGGAACTTTGTGCGTACATATTATCGGAAGTTCCCAATTATGTCGATGCCGAAATACTCATGGGTCGTATCCTGGCCTGGGAGGGCGAATATTTACAGTCTGAAAGTGTTCTGGAACGAGCCATTGCGAAGCATCCCCACTATGGTGATGCATATGCGGCACTGCTCGACACGTATTTCTGGGCTGGAGATTTGGATCGTACTATGTCCCTGGCTCCTGTTATTAAACGCAATGTAAGGGGCCATGAAATTCTGGATGAAAAACTGGAACGGGCAAATTCAGCCCGGCTTCTCAGGGTTTCAAAAAAACAAAACGGGATACACTGAGAATCCCCTGTGATTCTGGGTACCGTGAAAAAAAAACCGATGAGAAACAAACGATTGAAGCTGCTTATTCCCATGATCTTCCTGATCTGTTTTCCGCTTACTGGAATACGGGGGCAGGAGACTGAGAATCCCGAAGCCGATTTTCTAAAAGCCCGACAGCTGGCTTTTGAAGGGAAGTCGAGGGAAGCACGCCAATTACTGACTGAAATTTTGGAAGAGTACCCCAGGTATTCGGATGCTCAGACGCTTTTGGCCAACACCTATCGCTGGGAGGGAGACTTCACAAGGGCACGAAGACACCTGAACAGAGTCACCTCCAGGGATCGCGCTAACGAAGATGCCTGGGTATCCGCAATTTACAATGAACGGCAGGCCGGAAACATGTCAATTGCACTGGGGCTGGCCAATAAAGCACTGAACTTTCTAGGGGAGAATGCGGCTGTGAGTAAACTAAGGGCCGAAATTTTGGGTACCTACATGGAAGATGATACCACAGAGGAGGAAGAGACTGTAGTCTCCTACAACAATCGGATTGCAATTTACAACCGCCTGGAAGCCTTCGATCAGTACTATGATCCCATGATGTACACCAGTCTGGAATATCAGCGAACAACGAAATACGGCAAGATTATCCCAAGATTGAATTACAGCAATCGCTTTGGGGAGGACGCCATTCAATACGACCTGGATTTGTATCCCACGCTATCCAAGACTTTTTACGCCTACGCGAATTACGGGTACTCAGATTCCGAGCTGTATCCGAACCATAAGGGGGCTTTGGAGCTATACGCCAACCTCCCAAAGGCCATGGAAACCTCTCTGGGGGCCCGCTACCTGGATTTCAGGACTGTTCAGGCCACACTCCTGACCGCCTCAGTGGGCTTGTATAGAGGGAATTATTATATGAGTATCAGGCCTTATCTGAGCATCGTAGGAGGACGAGGACCCATGGCCTCGGGAAGCATGACGGTGAGAAAGTATCTGACCAATAATTTTAATTATCTCGGCCTTATAGCCTCATTCGGGTATAGTCCCGAACTCAGGCAACTTTTTAACGGAGGGGTTTTGCAGGCAGAATCGGTATTATTTCTGGAATCCCAACAGTTCCTTTTTGAATATCAATTTGGACCCGGGAAGGGACGCCATTTGTATCGCGCTCAATTGGGGGTAGGGCGGCAGGAGTACCTTCTGGAATCCGGATCTTTCTTTTGGGTGGTCAGTGCCGGTTTAGCCTATAAACTACAGATCTAAGAAAATGGAAATCTTTATTTATTCCCCACAAAAAACAGGTGATTCACCACAAATTCCTGCCATATATCCGGAAAAACAGGGAACGATATACGAGATTCGGACTTCTAAGCGTTAGTATTCTTGCATTTCAAAACCCAATCTTGCTATGCTTTACGATACCTACGGAGAGGAATACCTAACATTCCTTCAGGAATTAAACGAAATTTTAAGTGTAAACAAACTGGCCGAAGTAGATTATCTCTAGTGACCCGGTTACCCTAAATCTGAATTCCCATGGCAGACCAAAATCAAAACAACGCAGCCTACCTGGATTTTATCCAGAGCCTTAATGAAATTCTACAGAATTTCGAAATCAGTGGATTAAATTGTTCTTAGTGTTTATTAGTGTGTGAAAGAAAAAAGCGGTACCGAAAGGACCGCTTTTTTTTATTAACCCAAATAGGCTTTGAGTAATTTGCTCCTGGATTGATGTCGCAATTTGCGGATGGCTTTTTCCCGTATCTGTCGTACCCGCTCCCGGGTCAGATCAAAGGTTTGCCCGATTTCCGCCAGTGTCATGGATTGCTGATCTCCAATACCATAATACAACTTAATCACATCTGCCTCCCGCGGAGACAGCGTTTCCAGAGCCCTGTTTATCTCTGTGTTCAGGGATTGTTGCATCAGGGATTTGTCCGGGCGGGGTGATTCTCCGGAACGCAGTACGTCATAGAGGTTAGAATCCTCGCCCTCTTTTAAGGGAGCATCCATTGAAACATGCCGTCCCGAGTTTCGGATGGACTGTTTTACTTCACTGATAGACATGTCCAGTTCCTTGGCTATTTCTTCCGCGGACGGAGGGCGTTCATGCGCCTGCTCCAGATATGAAAAGGTCTTTTTGATTTTGTTTATCGATCCTATCTTGTTGAGTGGCAATCTTACCACACGGGACTGCTCTGCCAGGGCCTGAAGGATACTCTGACGAATCCACCATACGGCATAGGAGATGAATTTAAAACCCCTGGTTTCATCAAAACGTTTGGCTGCTTTGACGAGACCTACATTTCCCTCATTGATAAGATCGGGTAGTTTTAACCCTTGATTCTGGTATTGTTTGGCAACTGAAACGACAAAACGGAGGTTAGCTTTCGTCAGCTTTTCCAGAGCTATCTGGTCTCCTTTTTTTATGCGCTGTGCAAGTTCTACTTCTTCATTGGCGGTTATTAAATCGATTTTACTGATATCTTGCAGGTACTTATCAAGGGATTTGGACTCCCGATTGGTCACCTGCTTGACAATCTTTAGTTGCCTCATGTATATATATTTGGATTGCGGATTAACATTCTCTCAACATACAGTTTTATTTGATCTTTTCCAAAAGCCTGAGGCATTTGTTTTACATAATTTATGAGTTCTTTACAAAGTTTTATGAAAAAAGAAGTCCGGAAAGACTCTCGAATTCGGTAATTGTCCTTTAAATTATACTCCAATGAGTAAAAGAGCCTTAAAAGCGTATACAGAACAGTTAGACCCATCTGCCCTCAGGGAACAGATACACGATTTATACGAGCGCTTTCCTGAGGTTAAAACCTACTACGATTTTATTTTTAACCCGAAGGAAGACAAATTGGTGGCCGACGCCATGGCCAGAATCTCGGAGGAGTATTTTCCAAAAAGACGCCGGCGGGCCCGTGCCAGGAGATCCGTAGCGCATAAATTTTTAAAGCATTTTAAAACCCTCGGGGTAGACCCGACCCGGCAGGCCGACCTTATGGCCTTTAATCTGGAGATTGGTGTGCGTTTTGAAAAAGTCCGTAATTGTCCGGATGCTTTTTATAAGAGTATGTACAGGTCGTACCGCGAATGGGGAGCCCATCTGATTCATTCTGGAATTTACCGGGAGTACCAGGAAAAATACGCCCATATAGCTTCAGAGGTCGCCCGGGCGAACTGGCCGAACAAGGATTCTTTTCAGGATTTTCTTGAACAATTGTAACACAAAGATGAAAGACCTGCTGTTTTATTGCAGACCGCTATGGTTCTTCCAAAAAAAGATAGCGCCACCAGCCCTTTTTATTTCAGTACTTCTGGGCCTGACTTTCTTTAAAAGTTTTTCGGCTGTAGGGTTGATCTTTCTGCTTTTGGCGCCATTCTGGCACTACTATATCTATGAGGTTCGTTACAAACAGGAGTACTATTTTTATTTTAACCTGGGCCTTACACGCCTCGTTCTGTGGGTTTCTACCCTGACCCTGGCCGTTGTAGTCTTTTTTCTAGCACTCGTCTTATGAGCCTTCTTCAGGTAGACAGTATTCGGAAATCCTGGAAACAACATCCGGTACTCACCGATATTTTCTTTACCTGCCAGACCGGTAAAGTCGTGGGCCTATTGGGCAGCAATGGCTCAGGAAAGTCCACTTTGTTTCGAATAATCTATGGAGATATTACCTGTGAATCCCGATTTGTCAAGGTGGATGAAACGGTTTTAAATTCCCTTTCCCTTACCCGGAAGTACCTGAATTACTTACCTGAACATCCCTTTTTACCCGAAGCATTAAAGGTAGGGGCTGCGCTCAGGTGTCTGGGCAGAGCGGATTTGGAGACCATATTCGAAAATGACGCTTTTTTAAGCCCCTTACTTCCGAAGAAAGTTATGGAACTCTCTTTTGGGGAACGCCGTTTTGTAGAAATCATTACGGTACTTTACGGGATGGGGAGTTTTGTGCTTTTAGATGAACCTTTTAAGGGACTGGGCCCCCTGATTAAGGAACAGATCATTCATCATATAAAACAGGTGAAGCGACACAAAGGTATTATACTAACTGATCACGATGCGGCGGAAATTCTTGCCATATCCGATAAAATCCTGTTGCTTGGGAGCGGGTATTTGAGAAAAATAAGTCAGAAGAGTGAGCTCATTGATGGCGGATACCTCCCTGCTGATTTTCAAAAATGACCCTATATAATCTTAAAATAAAAGCGAATGGCTATTGTAATATTGAGAAACGACGGACTGGTGGACGTTTGGAAAGCAGCCCTCAATGCCCAGGCACCGGATATTCCGGTATATGGTTCAGGGGAGGACATTCCCCGGTCGGATATAAAAATGGCAGCGGTGTGGAAGCATCCTCCCGGCAGTCTTAAGTCCTATCCGAATCTCCAGGGTATTCAGGGTTTGGGGGCAGGGGTTGATTTTATTTTTGACGATGCTGAGATCCGGAAGGACCTGCCTATTATGCGGGTGGTAGATCCGTATCTGGCCTCTGATATGGCTGAATTTGTACTGGCCCTGACCACGGGAATGCTTAAACGAATCCAGGACTATAAATATAATGAATCCCTTTCCCTTTGGAAACCCAAGACTTATCAGAGGTTTAAAGAGGTAACCGTTGGGATTATGGGGTTGGGAAAATTAGGCCTGGCCGTGGCCGAATCCTTGAAGTCTGTGGGGTTTTCAGTGGTGGGATGGACCCGAAATTCAGTGCCTGCGGTTAACTTCCCGGTTTTTCGGGGTGGGGGGGAGCGAATAAATTTTTTGAACCGTTCTCAGGTTTTGGTTTGCCTCTTACCACTGACTCCTGAAACCCGGGGCATTCTAAACCGGGATGTTTTTAATGCACTGCCAAGGGGCGCCCGGTTGATCAATGTGGCGCGGGGTCCGCTCCTTGTAGACGGGGAACTCTTAAATGCGCTGGACCAGGGGATGCTTTCGGAGGCCTGCCTGGATGTATTCCACGCCGAACCACTACCCGCGGATCATCCGTTCTGGAAACATCCTGCAGTCCATATAACCCCGCATATTGCCAGTGTTTCAGATCCGAAATCGGTGGCTCCTCAGATCATTTCCAACTATCGGAGACTTCTCAGGGGAGAGTCCCCTGAAAATCTCGTTTCCCGAAACGCGGGGTATTGAATTATTCAATATAACCACAGATTGAATTTCGCCAAAGTATAAAAATCCAGTAGTTTTGCAAATTGATCCGGGCCGCTAAAAGCTCTGGAATCCCATTTGTAAAAAATTGTACTATTGGGCACTAAAACTGCGTATTCAGAAAAAACGCTTTACGATTATCAACTCCAGGATCTGAATAAGATTTTTGGCGTGTTGGAGGAGTCGCCGACCGACGTCAACCTGCTGTATCAATTACCTACAGGAGGTGGTAAAACGGTTGTTTTTTCGGAAATCGCAAAGCGGTATATCGCAGAGACCGGGAAAAAGGTAGTGGTGCTGACCCATCGGATTGAACTCAGTCTGCAGACTTCCCGTATGCTCGAAGGTTTTGGGGTTCACAATAAAATCATCAACAGCGAAGTAAAGGAACTCCCGGACGAGGAGTCCTATCAGTGTTTCGTCGCCATGGTGGAGACCCTTAATAACCGACTGCAGGAACGAGCCATAGAACTGCATGGCATTGGCATGGTGATAATCGACGAGGCCCATTACAATTCCTTTAGAAAGCTCTTTAAATATTTTGAAAAGGCCGTCATTCTGGGTGTAACGGCGACTCCCCTAAGCTCCAACATCAAACTACCGATGAAGGATCACTACAAAAAGCTCATTGTAGGGGAATCCATCGCTTCCCTGATTTCGAAAAAATTCCTGGCACGTGCAAATATGTACAACTATGATGTCAGTCTGAAATCACTGAAATTGGGTGTTAATGGAGATTACACCGTGCGCTCGTCAGACGCTCTGTACACCAATCAGCTCATGCTCGGCAAACTGGTGAGTGCTTATGAAGAATTGGCCAAGGGTACTAAAACACTCATTTTTAACAATGGGATAAGCACCTCGAAGTACGTTTACGAGCTCTTTAAAAAGGCAGGGTATCCTATCCGGCATCTCGATAATAAAAACACGGCCACTGAAAGGCGGGACATTCTGGACTGGTTTTCCAATACGCCAGACGCTATCCTCACTTCGGTTAGTATTTTGACCACAGGTTTTGACGAGCCGAGCGTAAAGACCATAATTCTGAACCGTGCCACCCGGTCTCTGACCCTGTATTTTCAAATGATCGGCAGGGGCTCCCGTATCCTAAAAGACAAAGAAGAATTTACGGTGGTGGATCTCGGGAATAATATCGCGCGTTTTGGTCCCTGGGATGATCCTTTGGATTGGCAGGAGATTTTTCACTTCCCGGATTTCTATCTGGAAAACATCCGGAACGATGAGGAGATTGAACGGGAATTTGTCTATGTCATGCCTGATGAGCTTCGGGAGCGCTTCAAGAACTCTGATGTGATCGATATGGACATCAAACTGGCCTACAAAGAGGCTTTTGCCAATGGCCGGAAGTCAAAGGAGGTTTTAGAGGCGAGCATCGAACAACATGCCCGGATTTGTGTTGAAAACTCCGCGGACATTTACGACGCCCGGATTTTGGCAAAAATGCTTCAGGAGGAGATACACTTCAGAATTAAACAGTATTCGTACTGTATCATGAACAATACTCAGAATTACCGGGACTGGCTTCAGGAAGATTACGAGCGCAGGCTTCGGCTTCGCGTTTCTCAGCTTTACGCTTCCCGTTTATAGGTCTTTACAATGTCCGGGCCAGATACAGATCCTAAGTCTTTACTCGTTATCGGCCACCAATGGCCGGAACCGGAGGCTACTGCAGCCGGAGTGCGTATGCTCTGGCTTTTAAAGGGCTTTCTGCAAAAGGATTTTCAAGTGGTTTTTGCTTGCGCTGCCGGTCCTGGAGACTACAGGGTTGATCTCGGGAAGCTCGGAATAACAGAAGTCGGAATCCAGATGAACGATTCCTCTTTTGACAGATTTCTCCAAAAACACGAATTTTCTCATGTGCTTTTTGACCGCTTTCTCACCGAAGAACAATTTGGCTGGCGTGTTCGGGATAACCTGCCCGGGGCCCAAATTCTGCTGGACACAGAAGACCTGCATTCCCTAAGGCGTTCCAGAGAAGATGCTATGAGAAAAGGAGGGGAGTGGTCCGTTTCAGGTTGGGTGGAGCATCCGTTGTTTTACAGGGAGATCGCCAGCATGTTCCGGTCCGATCTCAACCTGATTATTTCCAAACACGAAATGGAGCTCCTGCAGGCTCAGATACCCCATCTGCAGGAAAAATTGGTCTATTTGCCCTTTGGTATGGATGCGCCGGTCAATGTGCCTGGAATCAGCTTTCAAAACCGCTCCAATTTTGTATTCTTAGGCAATGGAAAACACCTGCCGAATCTGGATGCTATTGCCCAGTTAAAAAGTGAAATTTGGCCCCTGATTCGCAAAAGACTCCCGGAGGCTGTATTGCAAATTTACGGGGCCTATCTTCCGAATCGAATACTTCAGATGGACGCCCCGGCGGAAGGTTTTCAAGTGAAAGGATGGGTTCCGGAACTCCAGCCTGTACTCAACAATACCAGGCTTCTATTGGCTCCCTTGCGCTTTGGTGCCGGAATCAAGGGTAAAATTCTGAAGGCTGCAGCCTTCGGCCTTCCCGTTATGGGTACTTCCGTAGGTTTTGAAGGAATAATGGAAAAACATGAGACCCTCTCTTTTGTCGCCGACTCCGCCCAACACTTTGCGGAAAAGGCAGTGGAGCTATACACAGACCCTGTGGGGTGGGAGCGGGCGTTAAAGCTTCAGGAGCAGGCAGCTGGAGTGCATTTGTACACTTCGTTTGAGACGCTTTCGAGAGCTATGGATTCGTATCCAGAACGACGGGAAGCCCTTCCACAGGAAACCCGGCTGATACAAAACCTGCTTCAAAATGAGGCCTTTGGCCGGCTCCGCTATCTATCCCGTTGGATAGAAGCTAAAGAAAAGGGGAAGAATTAGGGCACGGGTAGTATCTTTGAGAATCCGTAAAAAGTACTTTAGATCGTATATTATGAAGAACATTCCATGGAAATCCGCAGGTACATTTGAAGACATAACATATAAAAAAGCCGGGGGTGTGGCTCGAATTGCATTTAACCGACCCGAAGTGCGCAACGCCTTCCGCCCCAAGACCACCCAGGAGCTTTATAAAGCCTTTTACGATGCCCAGGAGGACACCTCTATCGGCGTAGTTTTACTTTCAGGCGAAGGGCCTTCTCCCAAAGATGGTGTTTATGCCTTTTGCAGTGGGGGAGATCAAAAGGCCAGAGGTCATAAGGGGTACGTAGGGGAAGATGGATACCATCGGTTGAACATTCTGGAAGTCCAACGGTTAATTCGATTTATGCCCAAAGTGGTCATTGCCGTCGTTCCCGGGTGGGCTGTTGGCGGTGGGCACAGTCTTCACGTGGTGTGCGATCTCACCCTGGCCAGTGAAGAGCACGCCATTTTTAAACAGACGGATGCAGACGTTACCAGTTTTGACGGGGGATATGGCTCGGCCTATCTCGCCAAGATGATCGGGCAGAAACGGGCTCGCGAGATCTTCTTTCTGGGCCGCAATTACAGTGCGCAAGAGGCGTACGAGATGGGTATGGTCAATGCGGTCATACCGCACGGGGCCCTGGAGGACACGGCTTATGAATGGGCTCAGGAAATACTCGCCAAATCTCCTACTTCCATAAAAATGCTGAAGTTCGCTATGAACCTCACCGATGACGGTATGGTCGGCCAACAGGTTTTTGCAGGAGAGGCGACGCGTTTGGCCTATATGACGGAGGAAGCCCTGGAGGGCAGAAATGCCTTCCTGGAAAAGCGCAAGCCAGACTTCGGAAAGAATAAATGGATTCCTTAAACCGGACTGCGCAAATCTACTAATGGTGTTTCACCATTTTGTATAACTCCTTGTCCCTGTCCGGATCATCCCAATCTCAGAGGGTATCCCAGAAAATAAGATCGAAATGATCTTAAACTAAAAAGAGTCCTGCCGTTTCGACAGGACTCTTTTACGAGAACACTATATGAAAATGAAAAAATAAACTTGTAATGCTTTGTTTTTGATTACGATGTAAACTTAAGGCAGAAGACCCACCCCGGAAACTTATTGTTGTGAAAAGGGAGAATTCTGTTGTGAGGGGATTTAATGCTGTAGGGAGCCCCCGTGAACCGATCCCCCGTGAGGTCTGAACTTTATGGAAATGCAGCGATTACTTCCCTCAAAAAGGCATTGAGTTCGAAGTCCGGGTCTTCAGCGAGTCCGGTGCGTACGATTACCAATTCTTTCGAGGGAATGATAAAAACATGTTGGCCTTCAAAACCATTGGCCATATACATATCCCGGGGGGCATCTGGATATTTACCGCCGGCATTTAACCAGAAATGGGCCCCATAATCCTGCCCGGAATGTGCAGTCGGTGAGGCGACGTAGTCGGCCCAGGAGGGGTCGAAAATTTGAGAATCGCCCCATTTGCCCCTGTTGAGATACAACAAACCAAACCGGGCCCAGTCCCGGGTGGAAGCCCATCCATAAGAAGAACCCACAAAATTTCCTTTCAGATCCGTTTCCAGGAGCATGGAGTGCATTCCTATTTTATCGATCAGCTCGCGGTATGGAAAATCGAGATATTCCTGAGGATCTGCCAATGACTTTCTTAGAAGTCCCGATAAAAGGTTAGACGTTCCTGAGGAATAATTCCAAACGGATCCGGGAGGGCCTGCCAATTCTTGCTCGGCCTGAGACGTAGTCATGTCTTCACTTAAAAAGAGCATTTTTGTTACATCGGAGATCCCGCCGTAATCTTCTTCCCACGAAAGTCCGCTCTGCATACGCAACAGATCGTCGTAAGTGATTTCCCTGCGGCCATCCTGTTCCCATGGCGCCAACCCGGGTTTTTCATTCACGTTCAACCGGCCCTGATGTTGAAGGATTCCATAGAGGGTTGCCAGAACACTTTTGGTCATGGACCATCCTAAAACCGGAGTTTGTGGCCCAAAACCCCCGGTGTAGCGCTCGGCCACCAGATGATTTTTATACAGCACTGCGGCCGTACGGGTACGCTGTTTGTCCGGGTCGGCAAATGCCTGGTCCAGCCCGCGCTGGAGTTGTGTGTAATCCACTTCTGGGAAAACGGTATCCCTGGGACTGCCATGACCTTGTGGATAGGGTAGGGCAGAAGAAACTTGAAAACGCTGTGGAACGAGATAGGAATCGGGCAACTCGGTATCTTTTGGAAGCAAGACAACCCCAAGACCCTCCCGATAAACAGCCTGTCGTTTATGCATTCCAAAAACCGTAGCGCTTGCACTGGTAGACGTCGCATTAATTTGTTCGGTGGCCAGGGAAATCAGACCCGACTTGTGATCGTTATCGATCACCGAGGTCTCCGTGCGCCCGGCAATATAAACGCAGGATGCCAGATTTTTCGCAGTATATCCGCTGATGATACTGAGTTTGGGATACTGGGTGTAGGATACTGCCGATAGAACCAAAATAAAAATTACAATCCACCTCAGGTTTCGTTTCCTGTTTTTCATTTGAAATGCGATATATTTAAGTTCCTAAGATAAATATTCTTTATGTCACACAGCGGAATGATTATTCCTGAACGGAGCAGGGATATAGGAGATTTTCTCGTGGGTCGCTTACTTCCCTTTCGCAAAAAAAGGATGATAGGCCCGTTTATTTTTATCGATCATATGGGCCCGGTAACCCTGGGGCCCGGGCGCTATCTGGATGTTGGGCAACACCCCCATATCGGGCTGGCTACCTTAACCTATCTATTAGAGGGAACGATTGAACATCGGGATGGCCTGGGAACATGCCAGCGAATTATGCCGGGCTCTGTCAATTTAATGGTGGCAGGGCGGGGGATTACACATACCGAAAGAACTCCTGAGCCAATGCGAAATGGCTCCGTATTCACCCTGCATGGGTATCAGATCTGGATTGCCTTGCCAAAGCAACAGGAGACTATGGAACCTGCCTTTTTTCACGCGGAGGCGGCCGATCTTCCTCGGTGGAAGACGGAGGATGCTTCATACAACCTGATTTGCGGTAAGGCTTTTGGGAAGGAGTCCCCGGTGCCCCATTATTCGGAGCTATTTCTGATGGAGGTAAAAACCGGGGGAAAGGTGGATTTGAATCTGGCTGAAGGGGTTCAGGGGGAAATTGGTATTATTGTGGTCAGCGGCACGGTTCGGGCGTGTGGCAATGAGATCCCTGTGGGGAGTATTCTGTATTCGAAGCATGGTGAGACCTGCACTATTTCGTGTGATGCTAAAACCCATCTCATGGTCTTCGGTGGGGAGCCTCTGCCGGAAGAACGTTTTATCCATTGGAATTTTGTTTCCTCCGAACGCCCAAAAATTGAGGCTGCCCTTCAGGCGTGGAATCGGAAAACATTTGTGATGATGGACGGGGAGAAGAGCTATATCCCATTGCCAGAATCGAAATCCCCGTTGAAAAATTAACATTAAAGGAGTACTTTCGTCTGACGCTTCCCCGAGCTTTTGAGGGCGACTGAACAGGATCCTTAAACCCTGAGGCGGGAAGGTCGCGAGAAATTGATATCAATGAGATCTTTTCAAGTATTTAAGATTTTATGCGTTTTGGTGCTGGCCGCAGGAATCCACGGCTGTAGTAGCGTAAAACCGGTAATCGTGGAACGCCCTATTTCTTTTGGTCCCGACCGGGAAGCCCTCACAATTTCGTATTTAAATACCCGGTATGATCTCCCGGCTACCTCGCCGGTTATTGTACCCCGGATGATTGTGTTGCATTGGACTGCTATACCCACTTTAGAAGGCTCCCTGAAGGCTTTTCAACCCGAACGACTTCCCGCCGCACGGGGCGATATTCAGGGTGCCGGAGCGCTCAATGTCTCGGCCCATTATTTAGTCGACCGGGATGGAACGATTTATCACTTGCTTCCCGACACCATTATGGCACGACATACCATAGGGTTAAACCACTGCGCCATTGGAATTGAAAATGTGGGGGGAACGGCAGAAACACCTTTGACTCCGGCACAGGAGGAGGCCAACACCCGACTGGTGCGTGCTTTGGCCAAAACCTATCCCATCGAATACCTGATTGGGCATTATGAGTATACCGCTTTTGAGGGAAATCCCTTATGGCTTGAAAAAGACAGTGGGTATCGGACGTCTAAAACCGATCCCGGAGAAGCCTTCATGCGAAAAATTCGCAATAACCTGAAAAACCTTTCTTTTAAACCTGTACCAGAATAACCGCTATGACGAATAACTGTTTTCCGATCTTGTTGACCCTGATGATGTCCCTGACCCTGCAGGGCCAGACTGTAGATTTTACTTCAAACCTCTATGAAACCTATGACAGTTACAAGGAAAAGAGCCTCGACAAACGCAGAATAAAACATGGGGATATCCAACCTTTGATCGATGCAAAAGCTCTTGGGGCCGGTTTTGAAGTTCACACCGTGGGCCGATCCATTGAAGGCAGACCGCTGCGGCTGATCAGCATAGGCAAGGGAGACACGGATGTTTTTCTTTGGTCCCAGATGCACGGGAACGAACCTACCGCTACTCAGGCCATTTTCGATATTCTGAATTTCCTGGCCTCCGCGGATCAGGGAACCGAAAAACGCGCCATCCTGGAATCTGTGCGATTGCATTTTTTACCGATGCTCAATCCTGACGGGGCCGAGGTCTTTGCCCGGCAAAACGCGTTGGGGATCGATATCAATCGGGATGCCTTGCGCCTGCAATCTCCCGAAGGACGGACACTGAAAGCGGTAAGGGATAGTCTGGAAGCTGAGTTCGGATTTAACCTTCACGACCAGAGTACCTATTACAATGCCGAAAGGACCTCAAAACCAGCCACAATTTCCTATCTGGCACCTGCCTATAATTACGAAAAAGAGATCAATACCGTACGGGCCAATGCGATGAAAGTGATCGGGTATATGAATGGAATCCTTCAGAAATATGCACCCGGGCAGGTTGGGAAGTACAACGACGACTTTGAACCGAGGGCCTTTGGCGATAATATTCAAAAATGGGGCACCAGCGCCATCCTGATTGAATCGGGTGGGTATCCGGAAGACGTGGAGAAGCAGGAAATCCGCAAGCTGAACTACGTCTCGATTCTCTCGGCCATTTATACTATCGCTACAGGATCGTATGAAAAAATGTCTCTTGAAGGGTATGCGTCCATTCCCGAAAATGACCGCAAGCTCTTCGATCTGAAAATTGAAGGGGTCACCTATCCGCTTATGGGACAGGAGTACCTCATGGATATCGGGATACAGAGACCGGAGGTGGATGACGCCACACATGCCGATTTCTGGTATAGCAGCAGGGTGGTGGACCTGGGAGACCTCTCCACTTATTATGGATATCAGAACCTGGACGCCACAGGGTATCGTCTGGAAACGGCAAAAGTTTACCCCAAAGTAATGCCCGACGTCAAGGCCGTTGAAGAGTTAGACCTGTGGACCTTGCTTCAGGAAGGGGTTGCCTATGTCCGGGTTGAAAATCTTCCCAAAGACTATATAAATTCTCCCTACCCTGTACATTTGATTTCCACAAAGTATAAACCTGCAGAATTACGGCTCGGTATCGGGATGAATCCTACTTTTATCCTCACCCAGGCGGATGCCCCGAAATACGCGGTGGTCAACGGATTCCTCTATAATCTTTCTACCCGTGAAGGAAGTGGGAAAAACAGCATGATCTATCGATAAAACAGTTTTTAATTACTGGCAACCCCCTGTAAATCCGCTGGCATCAAACCGGGTCTGCACCGCCCCTTGCTGACTCCCTCTGAGGACTTGAATCACCAGGTTATTCTCACCACTGCCATCGCGTTTAGGGCTGCAATACTCAAAAAGATAGAAGCTGTTGGCCCGCTCGGATACTTTTTGGGATAACTGATTAAAGGTCGTTTCGAGCTCCTCTTTGTTTCCCGCAAATACACTAAAGGTTTTCCCCACAGACTCGAGAATCTGAGTGTCAATTTCGGTGCCCAGGCCAATGGTAAAGAAGGAAATATTGGAATCTGCTTCTGCGACCTTGTCGAGGGCGTCCTTTTCCCGATACCGGGAGGCCTGATCTGTTCCGTCAGTAAACAGGACCACGGAAGCTGCCCCTATAGTGCTTTTCTCCAGACTGTCCTCCAGCAGGGCCTCGGCCACATCTGTACTCTTAATTACCGCTCCGTAAAGGTCCGTAGAGGGGTCGCTGCTGATATCGGTGGTTATTCCGTCAATGGCTTCCAGAAGAGCTTCCCGCGAGGGCGTCAGGGGCTCCAGCTGATGTAATTCATCCTGCCCGTCAAACCAATATATCGCCATTTGAAAGGAATCGGATTGCGGACCTTCCATGACGTTATTGATAAAACTGCTCGACGCGGATTTCAATTCGGCTAAACTCGAACTCAGAACGCTGTTACTTAAGTCCAGTACTAAAAGGGTACTATTTGTAAAAACCTGAGAATTGGGAGATATGCGGGCCTGGGATTCCGAAGGAGAAATGGTCCGGAAACAATCATCATTGCGCCCCTGCTCATAAATTGTGAACTGGTTGGCCGTCAGGCCTGCCACCGGATTTCCCGTGACATCCGTAACCCTGAAAAACACCGATACTTTTCCAGGCAGGGTCGTGAATTCATCCTGAATGGATAGCAGTAATTCATTGCTTCCCAAATCGATACATTCGTCTACTGGCTGACCCAGACCCAGATCACTGTCGAGATTCGGATTGAACTCGACATCATCGTCAGAACTTCCGCAGGAAACAGCTAAAGAAAAAGCAGTCAAAACACTCAGGTATAAAAGTGCTCTTTTAAAATAAGTCATCATTTTCATGGTATTGTTCGTTTGAAGGAAAACGGCCTTTTCATATTCCTAGTATCCGTCGGGAATAAAATTCAGGGCGCTGTAATTAAAGAAGTGTGTTTCCCTGAATTCTGGGGGTATCGAAACAAAAACCTGTTAAATTCAATGCACATCCTTTAAATTTTGGTATTTTTAAGCGTAGTCACGCGTTAAAAAATTTATCCATGCCAAATTATTCGATAAAGGTGAATGGGAAAGCCCATTCAGTAGAAGTGAGTGCTGACACCCCTTTACTTTGGGTTTTAAGAGATCATCTGGACCTCGTCGGGACAAAATACGGTTGCGGAATTGCCCTTTGCGGCAGCTGTACGGTACATGTTAATGGAAGCCCTGTGCGAAGTTGTGTGGTGTCGATCGGGCAGGTTGGAGACGGTGAAATCAAAACGATAGAAGGCCTTTCTGAAGACGGATCCCACCCGTTGCAGAAAGCCTGGAAAACTGTGGATGTACCTCAATGCGGATATTGCCAGGCGGGTCAGATCATGTCTGCAGCCGCTTTGCTCGAGTCCAATCCGAATCCTACCGAGGCGCAAATCAAAGAAGCCATGAACGGAAATATTTGCCGGTGTGCTTCTTACCAGAGGATTCACGATGCCATCGCCCTTGCCGCCAGCGAGTCACAATCCTAAAGGATTGAAGAACAAATAAACTAAAAGACTTAAACAGATTCTGAAATGTCAAATAACAAGAACGAACAGCGCTTTAGTAGAAGGGGTTTTATGAAGGCTACTTCCCTGGCCGGAGGAGGACTCCTGATAGGTTTTACATTCTTTGAATCCTGTAAGCCCGGCGCTGAACCCGCCGTAGATCTGGCAGAACTTAACTATAACGATTTTAATGCCTTTATAAAAATTGCGGACAACGGAGCCGTGACTATTTTTTCTCCAAATCCGGAAATCGGGCAGGGGGTGAAAACGTCAATGCCCATGATCATCGCCGAAGAACTGGACGTGGAATGGAAAGATGTTCACGTCGTGCAGGCTCCCCTGGATTCTAAAAATTACACACGCCAGGTGGCTGGTGGCAGTCAGTCCATCCGTCACGGTTGGGAACCCCTGCGACAGACCGGGGCCACAGCCCGTCAGATGCTGGTCAATGCGGCAGCGGCAAGATGGGGTGTCGACCCTTCAGAGTGTAGCTCAAGTAGGGGCGTGATCACCAATGCGAAAGGGGAAACACTCACCTATGGCGATGTCGTCAATGAGGCTGCGGGTATGGAAATCCCGGAAGATGTACAACTGAAAGCGGTATCGGAATTTCATATTATAGGACAGGAAATCGGCAATGTTGATATCGATGAAATCGTTACAGGTAAACCCCTGTTTGGTTTGGATTATAAAAAAGAGGGCATGTCTTATGCCTGTGTGGCCCGACCACCAGCATTCGGACAAACGCTCGATTCCTATGACGATTCGCAGGCCCGCGCAATATCCGGTGTAACCGACGTGGTTCGCTTCGGAGATAAAGTGGCCGTCCTGGCCACGGATACCTGGACCGCCATGAAAGGAAAAAAAGAATTGAAACTCTCATGGAAATCAGATGCTTCCCTTGAGAGTACGGCGGAACATCACAAAATCCTAACGGGCCTTCTGGACGGAAATTCGTTTGAGACCCTGAGAAAGGACGGGGATGTCAAAAAGGCTTTTTCCAAAGCAGATTTTGTACTGGAGCGCACCTATGAGTCTCCTTTTCTGCCCCATAATTGCATGGAGCCCATGAACTTCTTTGCAGATGTGACCCCGGAGAAGATCCATCTTGTAGGACCGATTCAAACCCCCGAAGGCACTGCAAATCGGATTGCTGAAGTACTGGAACGCGACGTAGCGGACATACATTTGGAAATGACCCGTCAGGGCGGTGGATTTGGAAGGCGGTTGTACGGGGATTTTGCCCTTGAAGCCGCTGAAATTTCAAATCTGACCCAAAAACCGGTTCAGGTAATTTTTTCAAGAGAGGATGATATGGCCGATGGCATTTACCGTCCGGCCATTAAGTACCGGATCGCAGCGAGTGTGAAAGATGGAGCCATTACCGGATACCATTTGAAAGAGGCCTCGATAAATTCCAATATGTATGGCCTGATCCCCAATTTTTTCCCGGCGGGAGCTCTGGAGAACTATCAGGTGGATGTGGCCAAATTCGACAGTAAAATAACTACCGGGGCCTGGAGAGCTCCGTATACCAACTTCCTCGCTTTTGCAGAACAGACCTTCTTTGATGAGTTGTCCGAACGTATGGAGACAGACCGCATTCAGTTGCGACTGGATTTGCTGGATAATGTAAAGGGCACCACGGATGACCGTATACAATACTCCCCTGAAAGGATGCAGAAAGTAATTCGGACCGCGGTTGAAAAATCGGGTTGGGGTAAGGCGCCCGAAGGGGTCTACCAGGGGTTCTCGGCCTATTATTGTCATAACAGCCATGTGGCTGAGGTGGCCGAAGTTGTGATGGAAGGTAATGAGCCCGTCGTGAAACGGGTGGTATGTGTGGTGGACTGTGGAATTGTCGTGAACCCACTTGGAGCTCGAAATCAGGCAGAAGGAGGGGTGATAGACGGAATTGGCCATGCCATGTACGGAGATTATGCTTTCGAAGAGGGAGCGCCCCAGTACCTGAATTTTGACGGCTACCGTCTGATTCGCATCAAAGAGGTCCCCAGGGTGGAAACCCACTTCATTAAAAATACTGAATCTCCAACGGGACTGGGCGAACCTGCCTTGCCCCCTGCGGGAGCGGCGGTTGCCAATGCCATCAAGGCCGCCACCGGGAAACGCCTGTACAACCAACCTTTTCTAAAAGAATTGAAGGAGATGCAAATTCCTCAAAATGAAATTATCGGTTGATATGACGGTACTCTTGTTTGGGGTGACCCGGGACATTGTTGGAACGGGAAGCCTGAAGATACCGGCAACTGCGGCCAAAGGGCTTAAAACTGTTGAGGATTTAAAAACGCACCTGAAAAAGGTATACCCCGGATTAAAGGATTTGAGCTCCCTGGCCGTTGCCGTGAATCAGTCCTATGCAGGCGACCACGACCCTATTCAGAATACAGATGAAATTGCTTTGATCCCTCCGGTTAGCGGAGGATAGACAGAAAGAAGAACTATGTTGATAGATAATCACAACCGGGTAATTAATTATGTGCGCCTCGCCGTAACTGACCGCTGCAACCTCAGGTGCAACTATTGTATGCCTGAAGAAGGGATTGCGTTTTCCAAAAGGGAATCCCTGCTTAGTTTAGACGAAATGAAGCGCCTTTGCAACATCCTGGTGGGGAAGGGGGTCGATAAAATAAGAATTACAGGAGGGGAACCCTTCGTTCGAAAGGATCTTATGGAGCTCCTGGAGTATATTACGGGACTGGAAGGCTTGAGGGAAGTTTCCATCACCACCAATGCCACACTGATTGGACCTCATATAGAGCAATTGGAGGCTTTTGGGGTAAACAGTATTAATGTAAGCCTGGATGCCATTACCCCTGAGTCTTTTTATCGGATCACCCGCAGGGATCAGTTTGAGTTGGTTCACGAAAACCTTATGCGTCTTATCGCCTCAAAGATGGAAACCCGAATAAACTTTATAGTCCTTGAGGGACAGAATGAAGGGGACATTCTGGAGATGATCGATTTTGCAAAACAGCATCCCGTTCGGGTCCGTTTTCTTGAAGAGATGCCTTTTAATGGTGGGAGTAAGGATTTCAGATCCCTGAAATGGAATCACCATAAAATTCTGGAACATATTCGCGGGCGGTATCCGGATTTTGAAAAACTCCCCGCTCCCCTCACGTCAACTTCGGTAAACTATAAAATACCGGGGCATACGGGTTCTTTCGGCATCATCCCATCATTTAGCAGGACATTCTGCGGGAGTTGCAACCGTTTGCGGGTTACGGCCACCGGAGACCTTATCACCTGTCTTTACGGGAAACCGGTCGCGAATCTTCGGACCACACTCCGGTCTGGCTTTAATGATTCCTTTGTAGAAGAGGCCCTAGTGCGCGCCGTCGGATCCAGAGCTAAAGACGGCTTTGAGGCTCAGGAGCAATTCGGACCTATTTTCGGAAGTTCCATGACTTCTATAGGAGGCTAATCTGCTTAGGCATTTAATATGTTTCAAGGTAATAATATAATGGGCTTGGTGCTGGCCGGCGGTCAAAGCAGGCGGATGGGCATGGATAAGGGCAAACTGCTATACCATAATAAACCGCAGCGCGAGTACCTGTATGACCAAATGGAACCCCTCTGTACCCGTGTATTTCTCAGTATTCGCCCGGAACAACAAGAGGATATACCGCCAGGGCTGAACTTTATACTGGATGAGAACCAATACAAAGGGCCTTTCAATGGCTTGCTATCTGCCCATCACGCCTTTCCAGAGGCGGCCTGGCTGGTTGTGGCATGCGACCTGCCCCTGGTGAACCAAAAAGTCTTGAAATATTTGGTCGACCGAAGGGATAGAAGGGCGTTGGCAACCGCCTTTGCCACACATAAATCAAAATTACCCGAACCCCTTGCGGCTATTTGGGAGCCCCAGGGTCTTAAAACAGCGGAATCTTATATGCAATCCGCTAAAAGCAGTTGTCCGCGAAAATTCCTGATCAATGAGGATACATTTCTGGTGTTTCCGGAAGACGATCTCTGGTTGGCGAATGCAAATGAACCTGAAGAATATGAGCAGATACTTTCCCAATTGAATTCGAAATGAGTGTTAACCGGTATGATCGACAAATCCGTTTAGCGGGTTTTGGAGCGAGGGGGCAGGAGTTATTGCGCAATGCCCGGGTCCTGGTCGTGGGGGCAGGAGGACTCGGGGTTCCCATCTGCCAGTACCTCAATGCCATGGGAATTGGCACCCTGGGCATCGTAGACGGGGATATTATTGAAGAGACAAACTTACATCGACAACCCGCCTACAGCCCTTCCGATAATGGCAAGGCCAAGATTTTAGTACTCGGTCGAAAATTGCAGGAGCAGAATCCCGAAACGAATATTGAATTGCATCAGACCTTCCTGCAGCCTGCCAATGCCATGGCCTTGCTGGAAAATTATGATTTGGTCGTGGATGCCACCGATCGTATACCTACCCGTTACCTTTTGGACGATGCCTGTGTAATCCGCCAAATTCCCTGGATTTATGGGGCCCTCCACGGGTTTGAAGGACAACTCAGTGTTTTCAATTACCAGGGCGGCCCAACATACCGTTGTCTGTTCCCACAAATCCCTAAACCCGGAGAAATTCCGGATTGCAACCAACTGGGAACCCTTGGCATTTTACCCGGGATTATCGGTAGCCTTCAGGCGCTGGAAGCTGTAAAGGTAATTTGCGGACTCGGGGAAATCTTATCCGGAAAACTCCTATTATTCAGTGCCCTGGACCACCAGTCCAGGCAGGTGCGTTTTCAAAAGGACCCAGCCCAGGCAATTAGGGAGATTCGAGATGACTCGCACTATACAGCCGGCCTGTGCGATACCGGTGGTGGTATACCCATAGGAGAATATCTGAAGTTTAGTAAATCTGGGAAGTCCCATCTGCTCGTAGATGTACGCGAACCACAAGAGTTTGACATCTATCATTTGCCGGATGCCGTAAACTTTCCGCTGATGGAACTTGAGAGACATATCCCTGAAATGGACCAGCCTGTGGAGATTTATCTTATATGCCATTCGGGGAGCAGAAGCGCGCAAGCCTATCGAAAATTAGAAGGGAAGCTGGGGTCAGCCTCGCTTCATTGGATAGAAGGGGGGGTCAAAGACCTGCAATCCAAAACTTCCTGATCTTACTTCAACCAGCTCTTTACCTTATTATTCTATGGCTTGTTACTCTAATTTGGCCATAGTTTTGGCCGGGGTAGGGATAGTCTCCGGGATTCGGGGAACCTGTTTCTATTGCCTGCCAAAACGGACAAAGCGATAAAAGTACTTGAAATTTCCATTATACCATATGGAGAAGAAAAAGGCGGTGTATATGAGCCAATCCGGCAGTACGGCGGTGTTGTAATACGTCTTCAAAACTAAAAAAACCATAGCAACAGCCGCTATACCCAGGGCTATCAGTGTCCTTCTTCCTCTTCGATTAAAAAGGATCAGAGAAATAATAATAATCCCCAACACGGGTTTCGCATGAATCAAAACCGGGACCATTTGCGCATTTTCAACATCGAAGAAGAGTGCCATAACACTCAAATACCCAGCAAAACACAACGGGCACTTTGGAAGCAGGATCAACAGCACCGTGGAGAGCAGAGACATCGACCCGCGAGCACCGCCCGGTTGTTTAAGGGGTGAGGTCTTTGTTTTACAGCAGTTGGATTTAACGGCTTCCATTCAGGATTTTCAAAAAATATCCCTATAAGGTACAAAAAGATATACTTCTCCTTGTTTGAACTCACTTTTATTCTGAGGCAACACCAAAAACCCATCCGTTTTGACCAGATTGGCAAAGTCTCCGGAGCCATTGCCCGAAATGGGGTCCGCCAGTAGGGTGCCATCGGGGCGGCTTTCCAGGCGCGCCTCTAAAAAGTACACCAGGTCGGGCTTAAAACTGACGTCCTGCTTTAGAGCTGCATACAGAGGTAAAGGTTCCAACCCAAGGGATTTGTTCAACCAGAACTTCAGATATATATACACGCAGACAAAGGAGGAGACCGGGTTCCCGGGAAGGGCAAATATCTTTTTCCCCTCCTTGCTGGTTCCGAACCAAAAGGGTTTGCCCGGGCGCTGTTGAATTTTGTGAAAATGCTTTTCTATCTGCAGGGTTTCCAGGACATCCGGGAGATAGTCAAATTTACCTTTGGATACACCGCCTGTGAAAATGAAGAGATCGTATTGTTTGAGTAATTCTGAGATGATCTGCTCCATCTGCTCCTTGTCATCCGGAAGATGTTGCAGGTCTGCGGGTATTCCCCAGGTCTTCAGTGTACTCTGTATCCCATATATATTTGATCTTCGAATTTGATGCAACTCGGGGGTTTGATGAACATCCACCAGCTCATCGCCTGTGGAAATGATTACAGCTCTGGGCATTTTTTTAACCTTGAGGAAAGACTTTCCTACTGCCGCGGCAATATTGATTTCGGCACTTGAGAGTTGCTTTCCCTTTTGGACGATAATACTCCCGCGGGATCGGTCTATTCCCTGGAAATGTACATTTTGTCTATAGTTCAGAGGTATGGGTAAGACTTTCGCTTTCCCGTCAGCGATCTCCAAATCTTCATATCTGATTACAGTATCTGTCTTATCCGGCATGATGGCACCGGTCATTACTTCAATACAATTCCTGGAATTTTGTAACGTTTTTTTTGGGGTTCCGGCCGGTGCAATATCCTCGATAAAAAATTCCCGTTGCCCATTTTCGAAAGCTTTATAAGAAAGACTAATCCCGTCCATGGTAACGCGGTCGAACGGTGGGAAATCCCGGTCTGCCTGAAGATCTTCGGCAAGGTAGGCACCAATACAGGCCTCGAGTGGTCTTTCTTCATCCGGGAAATCATCGGAATGGGCCGCTAAAATTGAAAGGGCTTTTTCGTATTCGATAAAAACATTTTCCATGCAACCTGTTTTTTTAATATAACGTCTGAAATCCGGGATCCGGAAAACCCAAACCTTTGTTAAAGGATTTAAGGGTATCCAAGATACCTATTAATTTAGATATTTTGACTTCGAGACCTCAAGATTAAAGGCCCTGGAGCTCATCAAAGATACCGAATCATGAAAGAGATAAAATCGATCTTACAACTTTACAAGACTCTGAAAAGCTCTGAAGAGAAGTGCGCCATTGCCCAGGTGGTACGTGTAGAGGAGTCCTCCTACAGGAGAGAAGGGGCGCGGATGATAGTTTTTGAGTCCGGTGTTTTTGAAGGGGGAATAAGTGGCGGCTGTCTCGAAGGAGATGCGCTGCAAAGATCACAGATCGCCATTTTAAAACAACAACCCTCCATTGTGACCTATGACACGTCAAAGGAAAAGGAAATAGGGGTAGGGTTGGGGTGTAACGGGATAATCGATGTGCTGATCTCCCCCATTTCGGAAGAATCCCCAATGATGAATATGCTTCAGAAATGCGTTTCTGAAAGGGGAGAGCATATTATTGTTACGGTAACCGCACTGAGCGGTGATTGGGACTCTGTTTCTCTTGGGCAGAGCTTTTACTACGATGCCCAAAGTTCCACATTGGATAATTGTCCCGACAGGGGTTTAAAAGACTTCATTCAAAAAAATATCAACGCTGTCCGGGGAAGCAAGAAATCAAGGACATATACCTATAACATAAAAGGGAATAAAGCAGCTGTTTTTATTGAACTGATACCGCCGGCCTTTCACCTGGCGATCTACGGAGACAATTACGATGTCTATCCCTTGCTTGAAATGGCAAAGGTGATGGACTGGGAGGTAAGTCTGGTAGGTAATATTCAGAAATTGAAAAAGGATAAATTACAGTCGGTGGCGCACCTCTTCCCCAAAGATATGGAGGCAAGGCCGGAAATCGATTCGCGAACAGCGGTCATCCTGATGGCACATGACTACAGGACTGACATCGCAAACCTCCTGGAAGTGATCAAGAGTCCGGCACCCTATATTGCCTCCCTGGGCCCCAGAAAGCGATTCGAAAAAATGGTTGCAGAGTTCAAAACACGGGGGGTGGAGTTTTCTGCAGAGGAACAGGATCGGATTTTTGCACCCTGTGGCCTTGAAATCGGAGCCAATACTCCGGAGGAGATTGCCGCCAGTATTTTTGCAGAAATTCTGAGTGTTTTTGCGGGAAAAACCGGAGGAATGCTCCGAAAAAAAAGCGGACCTATCCACGAAAGGGTATAAGCACCACAGTTAATTGAACCAGACCGCATATTTTTTCCTCCTCAGTTCAAGGGCAAGTCGCCTTTCCATATCCAGGGCCTCTTCCCTGGTGCTTAGAGGCAGGATATGATTATAGAGACTGGGTCTTAGGTACATACCGTATTTGTGAACGATGCCCGAGGAAATGTTATGTCCTTTTTTACTGACATAGCCACTCTTGTGTTGCTCGAACCGCACTTTCGGGGTCTTGCTGGTCATCCCTACATACAGGCACTGTAAAACCCCATTGAATTGCGGGTTGGCCTCCCGGAATTTTCTGTTTTCCGTAAATACCCTTTTGGACAACTCAATGACATAAACCCTGTAGGTAGTTTTGGGCATACTTGTTTAGATTTGGCAGAAAGTTTGGATCAATAGCCCCAGACACCTCAAAAAAAGACAGTTGTTCCAAAAGGCGATACCGTACCCATACAACCGATATTGGTATTACACCTCTCCCCTGCGTTCCCACATGATATTGTTTTCCCGTTGTTCGGCCACAGTGGTCGAAATGAGTTTTATCGCCTTGTCAATCTCTGCCTCTGTAGTAAAACGACCAATACTCATGCGGATTGAAGCATAGGCCAGACTGCGCTCTATCCCCATGGACAAAAGGACGTGGGAGGGCGCTACGGAAGCAGAATTACAGGCTGATCCGTTGGATACTGCAATTTTCCTGCCCAAAGCAGTCAAAAGTGAGGCGCCGTCCACATAGGGAAAGGAATAATGAGAGGTGTTGGGCAAACGCTCTGTTTCCCGGTTGTTGGAAATGGCAAGTTCGATGCCTGACAAGCCCTCATCCAATCGGTCTCTAAGGGTTTGCAACCGAAAGGATTCTTCTGCCAGGTTTTCAATGGCTAGTTCTATGGCCTTTGCCAGCCCGACGATCAAGGGGGTATTTATGGTTCCTCCCCGTTGTCCCTTCTGCTGTCCTCCACCCTGAATAAAACCAGGGAGCGCATTGTAATCTGAATTGTTCTTTGCATAGATGAGCCCAATACCTTTGGGAGCATAAACCTTGTGACCCGAAAAACAGGCAAAATCAACAAGGTTCAGCACCCCGCTCAGATCTGCCTTGCCCAGGACCTGGGTAGTATCTGAAAATAAAAGGGAACCATTGGAGCGCGTAAGTTCTGAAATTTCGTCAAGGGGCTGTATAACCCCGGTTTCATTGTTGGCGTACATTATGGATACCAGGATGGTCTCCGGGCGCAGTGCTTTTGTGAATTCCTCCATGGAAATCAAACCGTGGGAATTCACATTGAGGTAGGTCACTTCAACCCCGTCAGCTTCTAAAAAAGCGCAGGTGTCCAGCACCGCTTTATGCTCTGCTTTGGTAGTGATGATGTGCTTCCCCTTTGCACCGTTCTTTCTTACAACCCCTTTTAAAATCGTGTTAATGCTCTCTGTAGCACCGGAGGTGAAGATGAGTTCGTTTGCCTCCACTTCAAGAATTTTGGCTATTGCTGCCCGGGCATCTTCCACGGCGCTTTGGGCTAGCCATCCATAGGGATGGTGGCTACTGGATGGATTGCCAAAATGATCCTTGAAATAGGGAAGCATCGCATCGATCACTTCAGTTAAGCACGGAGTGGTTGCATTGTAGTCAAAATAGAGCTGGGAGTACATTTAATATGACCTGGTATTCTCTAAGAGATAAAAGTAACGATTAAAACAAAAACAGACTGTCCTTTGAAGTCAGGAAGATGCGAAAACCAAAGGGAAAATCATAAATAATTATTAAATTCTCAGTAATGTACCTTTCAAATTGTCTTGACGGAAATTAATACATATATTTAATATTCACCTCGTATTTTAATTCAAAGAACATTATGATTCCAGCTAATTTCACCTATCACAAGGCAACGTCTCTGAAAGATGCCATTGCCTTGGTACAATCTCTGGGTGAGGAAGCGAAATTCATGTCGGGAGGGCACAGTTTGCTTCCCATGATGAAACTTCGTTTTGCCACCCCAGAACACATTATTGATATCAGTAAAATAGAAGGTTTGTCCTTTATAAAGGAGGAAGGGGACTTACTGAAAATAGGTGCTATGACTACCCAAACGGAAATGGAACATTCCGATTTACTCCGTTCTAAATACCCTATTTTTTCGGACGCCATTAAACTGACTGCAGATCCCTCAGTTCGCAATGTGGGAACCCTGGGAGGTAATATCGCCCACGGGGATGCAGCCAACGATCAACCAGCCCTGATGCTGGCCATGCGTGCTACGGTGGTGGCCGAGGGGGCTGAAGGGCGCAGATCTATTCCTATAGATGAGTTCTTTCACGGCTTTTATATGACGGCACTTGAGCCCACGGATATTTTGGTAGAGATTCATATCCCAAAAGCTTCCCGGCATAGTGGTGGGGCCTATCACAAAGTGGAACGTAAGGTGGGGGATTATGCCACTGCAGGAGTGGCTGTCTATCTCGAGTTGGATGATGACGGAGTTTGCAGGGAAATAGGAATAGGCCTGACCAATGTAAGTGCTGTGCCCATGCGGGTAGAACGCGCAGAAGAAATGCTCCGGGGTAAGAAGATCACCGACGACCTTATAGCGCAGGTGGGGGTCGTTGCCAGTGAAGACTGTGAGCCTACATCAGATTTAAGAGGCTCTGAAGCGTATAAAAGATCCCTGGTGAACACGATCACAAAAAGAATGTTGAATAAAGCTTTGGAAAGAGCAAGACAGTAAAGAAATTGAATATGAAACACGAAATCACACTCACGATAAATGGCCAGAGCGTTACTGCAGAGGTGGATTCCCGTCTGCTCTTAGTGCATTTTATTCGGGAACAATTAGATTTAACAGGCACCCATATTGGTTGTGACACCAGTAACTGCGGGGCCTGTACTATCTTAATGAACGGAATGTCGGTAAAGTCCTGTACCTATCTGGCTGTTCGGGCAGATGGGGCTGAAATCACGACAATTGAAGGTCTCGCGGCAGATGGCACAAACCATCCCCTTCAGAAAGGGTTCCACGACCAGCATGGCCTGCATTGCGGATTTTGTACCCCGGGGATGATTATGCGTGCCGTCGATTTGCTTAAAAACAATCCCGACCCCACTGAAGAGGAAATTCGTTGGGGGATCTCGGGAAATCTGTGCAGATGTACCGGATACAATAATATTGTAAAGTCCATTCAGCAGGCGGCCAAGGAAATGCAAAAAGAAAAGGAAACCACAGTCTAACCTCAAGAAAAAAAGAAATTATGTTTAAATGTAAAACATCAGCGGAGGTAGGCGGAATGGGTCACTCTGTTAAGCGAAAAGAAGATGCCCGGTTTTTACACGGGAAAGGAAATTATGTAGATGACGTGAAGCTACCAGGAATGTTGACCATGGTAATGGTCCGCAGCCCCTATGCTTATGCGAAAATAAAGAGTATTAACAAGGAGAAAGCCCTGGCTATTCCAGGGGTTCTGGCAGTCATTACCGGGGAAGACCTGGCACAGTACAACCTGCACTGGATGCCCACCCTGCTTTCAGACACTCAAATGGTTTTGCCGACGGATACTGTTATGCACCAGGCCCAGGAGGTTTGTGCGGTGATTGCGACTGACCGTTATATTGCCGTGGATGGCGCAGAAGCTGTCGAGGTGGATTACGAGCCTATGGATGCTGTGGTTGACCCATTTAAAGCCCTGAATGAAGGTGCCCCTTTATTGCGGCCAGACAAGGAAGGGCAAAAGGACAACCAGATATACCATTGGGAACGAGGCGATAGAGCAAAGACGGATGAAGTGATTGCCAAGGCCGATGTGGTTGTAAAAGAGCGCATTCATCTTCCCAGGATTCACGTGGCCTCAATAGAAACATGTGGCTGCGTGGCATCTTATGATAAGGATACGGAAAAACTGGTTGTATATCTCACGACCCAGGCACCCCATGCGATTCGAACAATTGTAGCCCTAGTTGCAGGACATGTGGGGTTATCTGAGGAGAAAATACGGATCATTTCCCCCGATATCGGAGGAGGTTTTGGAGGTAAGGTACCGGTGTACCCCTCTTACGTTGTAGCTATTGCAGCGACCTTCCTTATCGGTAAACCTGTAAAATGGATTGAGGATCGGTCCGAGAACCTGGTCAACGGTTTTGCCCGTGACTATCATATGGACTGTGAATTGGCTGCCACCAAAGATGGCAAAATTCAGGCCTTCAAGGTATCGACCTTAGCAGACCACGGATATACGGACTCTTCTGCAAACCCTTCTAAATATCCCACGGGTATGTTCTCCATCTGCACGGGTTCCTATGATTATGAACACGCCTTTGCGGAATTGGATGCGGTGTATACCAATAAGGCACCAGGGGGAGTAGCTTACCGCTGTTCTTTCCGGGTGACTGAAGCCGTACACGCCATTGAGCGAATGATGGATAAACTGGCTGCCAAAATTGGCAAAGATCCGGCCCTGATCAGGTTGGAAAATTTTATCAAAAAAGATCAGTTCCCTTATGCATCCCCCCTGGGATGGAGTTACGATAGCGGAGATTATGAAGCCACCCTTAAAAAGGCCATGGAAATGATCGGCTACGAGGACTATAAAAAGGAACAGGCCGAAAAGCGCAAACAGGGAAAACTCATGGGTATCGGCATTTCCACCTTCACAGAGGTTGTGGGTGCAGGCCCTTCCAAGGATTTTGACATCCTGGGTATCGCCATGTTCGACAGTGCTGAAATCCGCGTTCACCCAACAGGTAAAGCCCTGGCCCGGTTCGGGACTAAATCACAGGGGCAGGGTCATGAAACGACCTATGCCCAAATCCTCGCAGAGGAACTCGGTATTCCCTATACGGACATAGAGATCGATGAAGGGGATACGGACACGGCACCTTACGGCCTTGGAACTTACGCCAGTAGGAGTACACCAACAGCTGGAGCTGCCGCGGCCATAGCAGCGCGTAAACTCAGGGATAAAGGAAAGAAAATAGCCGCTTACCTGCTCGAGGTCAGCGAAGAGGATATTGAATGGGAAGTGGGCAAATATTTTGTAAAAGGTGCTCCCGACAAATCGAAGACCATACAGGAAGTTGTCTTTGCTGCCTATACCAATATCCCCCCGGGAATGGAACCTGGTTTTGAAGCGACCCATTATTACGACCCACCAAACCTGACCTTTCCTAACGGGGCATACATCTGTGTGGTTGAAGTGGAAAAAGAGACGGGCGCCATCGATGTGAAGCGTTTTGTGGCCATCGATGACTGCGGGAATATCATCAACCCCATGATTGTCGAAGGACAGGTGCATGGAGGACTTACGCAGGGGATTGCCCCTGCCATGTATGAGGGTATTGAATACGATGATGAAGGAAACGTATTAAACGGAACCTTTATGGATTACCTCGTTCCCACAGCTGTGGAATCCCCGCATTGGGAAACCGGACATACTATTACGCCTTCTCCCCACCACCCACTGGGAGCTAAAGGAGTGGCAGAATCACCTACGGTAGGGGCACCCCCGGCCATAGCCAACGCCATAATCGACGCCCTGTCACCTCTTGGAATCGAACATTTGGACATTCCAATTACGCCTGCCAAAGTATGGGAGGCGATTCAGGCGCATGCTTAAAATTTCAGACCCCCGAAAAGCGGAGCTCTCTCCTTTTTTCGGGAGTCTTAACCAGGAATAAAAAATGATATGAAAACACAGTTAGAAAAATCTTTTGAAGTCCCGCAATCCGGCGCATTAGTTTGGGATCACCTGATCGATCCGAACAAGGTTATGGATTGTGTCCCCGGTGTAACGATTGACGAGAAGGTTGGGGATAATCATTACAAGGGTAAAGTCGGCATGAAATTCGGACCAATAGGGGCCAAGTACGATGCAGATATTTACTACGATGAAGTGGATGCCCAGAACCGTAAGATCATACTCACCGGGAACGGCGTGGATGTAAAGGGTAACGGGAATGCCGAAATGACCATGACGATGAACATTACCGATAAAGAAGACGGGGGATCAAAACTCGATGCCGTTATGGATGTCACCATCAATGGCAAAATTGCCCAGTTCGGATCCCGTCTGATCACCACGGTTTCGAACCAGTTATTCAAGCAGTTTGTGACGAACTTTTCAAAAAAGTTGGCAGAAGCTGAGGCTACCGTATAAACATCGTTTCCTTTGAAAACCAAAAGCTATGCCCTTAGGGGTATAGCTTTGTCTTATTAAAAAAATGTACTGTTGAATAAAGAAATTCAAGGGCTCATAGCTGATTTTTATGAGCAAGATTATATCCTGAATCAGGCTTTGGCTACCTCAGTTTTCCTGTTGAACAAATTGGAGAAGCCCCTCCTTTTGGAAGGGGACCCGGGAGTTGGCAAAACCATGCTGGCCAGTACGCTGGCAGCACATCTGAAAACCGATTTAATCCGTTTGCAGTGTTATGAAGGCCTGGATGTTGGCACTACCATTTACGAATGGAATTATCAGAAACAATTGCTCCATATTAAATTGTTTGAGCAGGAAAAAGATAAACGGACACTGGGAGAAGAGATTTTCGGGATGGAATACGTGCTTAAACGGCCCTTGTTGCGGTCCATAACAGCTGAAAAGCCTGTGGTATTGCTGATTGATGAAATTGACAGGGCAGATGAGGAGTTCGAGGCCTTCCTTCTGGAATTATTATCTGATTTTCAGATCAGTATCCCGGAGTTGGGAACCATAAAAGCGGTTACAAAACCGATGGTGATCCTGACTTCTAACCGGACAAGGGAGTTAAGTGATGCCCTCAGAAGACGGTGCCTGTATCATTGGGTAGACTTCCCGTCCAAGGCAATGGAAATTGATATTATTGCCCGGAAACTGCCTGATATCGATGAACGGTTGGCGGTTCAGGTGGTAACTTTCATCCATAATCTTCGAAAGTCAAGCCTTAAGAAACCCCCGGGGATTGCAGAATCGCTGGATTGGGCAAAGACCCTTGTGCTCTTGAATGCGGAAAACATCACAGATGAGATGGTACAAAACACCGTGGGAAGTGTTCTTAAACACAAGGACGATATCGAGTTTGTCAGAAATAAGTCCGTACAGGAGTTCTTAATCCCTATAGACTAGTTGATATAATATTGTGGTCGAGGTAGACAAGACCTTTAGGGAGCGATTGATAGACTTTACATTTTATTGTAGGGAAAGACAATTTATGCTGGGACCCCAGGATACCCGGGATGCTTTTGAAATTGCCGAGCGGGGGTATTGGTTGGATCGCAAATTATTTCAGTACAGTTTAAAGGCTATCTATTGCAAGCGGAAGGAGCATTTTGATCGTTTTGATGAAATGTTTGACCGGTTCTGGAGTCGGTATTACGACGATAAGCTGGAAGCCCGGAAAAAGACGGTAAAACAGATTAAAAAGGAACCGGAGACAGACACGATAATTTTTTTGGGGGCCAAATTCAACAAGCCCAGACAGGAAAAAGAGGAAAAAGAAGCCAAACAGACCAAAGGGGCCAATGAGAATGTCCGCCTTCGCCTTACAGATTTTTCAAAGGTGGATATCGCAGACAGGGAACGTTTGGAGGAATTGGCGGAAGAATTGTTTCACCAAATGAGTATGCGCTTTAAAAGGCGCCTGGAGGATGCGAATAAGGGAAGGATTGATATTCGCAGGACGATACGGCATAGTATTTCCAAGGGAGGCTTAATGCTCGATTTGGCCCATCGAAAAAAGAGGAAGGAAAAACGAAAAGTGGTTTTCATCCTCGATATCAGCGGCTCTATGGACACGTATAGTTACTACCTGCTTCGTTATGTGATGGTATTGAAAAAGTATTTCAGGGAATTGGAATTCTTTACCTTCAGCACCCATTTGACACACGTCACGCCCATGCTCAGGGCGAATAAGGAGCTTCAGATTTTAAAAGATATCGGCAGTAATGTACAAACCTGGTCCAGCGGGACTAAGATCGGGGAATCATTGACGGAGTTCCTGTCGCTTTATGGAAACCGGTTTTTAAGCCAGAAACATGTAGTTGTCATCCTGAGCGACGGACTGGAAACGGGCAGTGTTACCCAGTTGAAGGAGGCTGTTCAGACCATCAGGAGAAAATGTAAGACGCTGATCTGGTTAAATCCGTTAAAGGGAATGAAGGACTACCAGCCCATACAGCAAGGAATTGTTAACGTAATGCCACATCTGGATGCTTTTGAATCTGCACATAATCTGGACAGTTTGATGAAATTAGAAAAATTACTCATGGATGTTTAACGAACTTACACTTAATATTGAGGCTCAATTGGCCAAGGGATCTGATTTTGCCATTGCCCAGGTAGTAGACCGAATAGCACCCAGTTCCGGAAAAGTGGGCGATAAGGCACTAATTCTGGAGTCCGGAGAAATGATTGGCTGGGTAGGGGGAGGCTGCGTGCGTGGTATTGTAATCAAAGAGGCGCTCGATGTTATCAGGTCCAAACGCTACAAAAGAGTTCGTATTTCCCCAGAAGGAGGAACCCTGGAAACAGCAACCTATAAGGAATATGTTATGTCGTGTCAAAGTAAAGGAACCGTGGAAATACTCATAGAACCTATGATGTCCCAACCAGAGATTATTATTGCCGGTAAATCCAATATCGCCAGAAAACTTGCTGCCCTGGCGGTTGCTGCTGATTTCAGAGTGAGCGTCCTTGCCATGGACGCAGATGCCCAAATGTTTCCGGGGGTACACAGGGTGTATGATAAGGTCGATTTTTCGCCTTTTAAAAACCATAACAATACCTATATTATTGTTACCACAAGGGGAGAAAACGATGATATTTCCGTAAGAAAGGCTTTAGAAACCGGTGCCGGTTACGTCGGTTTTGTGGCCAGCGCTAAAAAAGCTGCCGATATCAGGACCCATCTCGCAAAAGAGGGCCTGTCAGAAAATGATATCTCACGCCTGAAGAGCCCAGTAGGTCTGGATATCAATGCCAAACTGGCCAGTGAGGTAGCGATAAGTATCCTGGCGGAAATAATTGATGATTTTCGCAACGGCCGGGCATCCGCAAATAAACAGCGTCAGAAAGATACATCTGAAGCTGCAATCTCTGCAGAACAGCCTGCCGGGGATACCTTTGCCGAAGAATATTATATAAATCCCGTTTGCCAGGTTCCTGTTTCCAGGAAAAACCCCAAACATATTATCGAATATAAAGGAGAACTGGTTTATTTCTGTTGCGACGGCTGCAAGGTTAGTTTTGAGAAAAATCCGGCACAGTATATCAAGTAGATTGAATCGGGGGGAATCTTTAACAATTGGCGAAGTTGGTCTGTGCGGGATCCTTCTGAAAATCAGGTCCTGAAACTAATGGATAAAGTAGCAGCTTTAATATTAACGGCGGGAGCCTCGCGGCGGATGGGATCGCCCAAAGCCCTTTTACCATGGGGAGAGACCACAGTCATCCAGCATCTTCTGAAAATTATACGACTGGTGGGAATAAAGGAAACCCTTTTGGTAACAGGTGCGCACCACGACGAAATACAAAAAGCTAACGCAGGTGAAGAGGTACAAATAAGCTTTCATCCGGGCTGGGAATTGGGCATGGGATCCAGTATTTCCAGAGGCATTCAGGAAGTGGAGGAGCGATTCTCGGATGTGGACGCCGTGCTTATCCTTCTGGTCGATCAACCGCTGATCACCGAAGGCTATCTCAGTCGGGTCCTTGAAGCTCATCAAAACCAGCAGGGCTTCATTATTGCCTCGGATTATGGTGATTTTGCCGGAGCCCCCGCTCTTTTTCCCAGGAACTTCTGGACGGCCCTCAAAGGCATTCCGCCGGCCCAGGGGGCCAGGCGGCTTATTGCATCGTACAGGGATCAATGTCAGATTCTGGACCCCTCCCACGCCATTGCGGATATCGACACCCCTGAGGCTTACAAAAAAGCCCTTTCTACATATCTCAAGAATCAAACTAAGAATGTCAACGAATGACTAAATCCCTCTACACATTTATCCTCTTGTCCTTTTTTCTGGGAACATTGCACGCACAGGAGCTGACCTTTGAAGAATACAACCCCGAGTCTACCCTGGTAGTACCTGAACATCCCATAACCCGGGCTAAATTCCCTGTGATCGATGTACACAGTCATCATAATATGGCAGAGACAGATCTCTCTGTTGTTGTTCGGGCGATGGATACCCTGAATTTGGCGGTTCTGGTAAATCTCAGCGGGGGATCCGGTGAAAAATTAAAGGCTGGCATGGCGAATATTCAAAAAAATTATCCGAACCGATTCCTGCAATTTGCCAATGTGGATTTCTCAGGAGTAGGGGAGACCGGCTGGGGTACCCGAGCCGCTGCCCAACTCAAAGAGGATTATGCCAACGGGGCCGTGGGCTTAAAAATATTTAAAAGTCTGGGCCTCCGCTACACCGATACTGATGGGAACCGGGTAGCGGTTGATGATGCCCGTTTAGATCCGGTCTGGGAGATGTGTGCGGTCCTGGGTATTCCTGTGCTGATACATGCCGCAGATCCGAAATCCTTTTGGGACCCTATGGATTCTAATAATGAAAGATGGTTGGAACTGAAAACACGGCCCCGGCGCAAAAGGAGTGCAACAGATCCTGCCCCCTGGGAACAAATTATTGCCGAGCAACACAATCTTTTTCGGAAACATCCCAAAACTATCTTTATCAATGCACATATGGGGTGGTATGCCAATAACCTGGACAGGCTATCTGAACTTATGGAAGAATTCCCGAACATGTATGTAGGTATTGGTGCTATTATCGCGGAATTGGGCCGCCAACCTCGTCGGGCCAAAGCCTTTTTTATAGCATATCAGGACCGTATACTCTTTGGGAAGGACAGCTGGCAGCCTTCCGAATTCCCGACCTATTTCAGAGTATTGGAAACGGCTGACGAGTATTTTCCATATCACAAAAAGTATCATGCTTTTTGGGCCATGTACGGGCTGGATCTTCCGGACGCCGTTCTGAAGAAAGTATACTACCAGAATGCCCTGAAAATTGTGCCGAACCTGGATCCCACCTTGTTTCCCAAGCCCTGATTTAGGGGGAAATGCCCCGATTTTACTCGAAATCACATATTGCCAGTGAATCCGTACACTAAACAGGTCTGAAATTCGTTCTAAGAGGAGCCCCCAAAAAAAAGGTGTTCCGATGAAAAACGTTTCTTCTTTTCAGATTATCAAGACCTTGCTTTTAGTTTTTGTTTTCACAGGATTTCAGAGTTGCAGTAAGGATGCTGAAATGGACCTGATGTCCGATGCAAATGAATTATCTCAAATTGAACTCAGGACCATTTTAGAGGCAGATGAGTATACCGGCCTCATGGATGAAATCCTGATGGACCTTTTAGAGAAAAATACGCTCTCCCCGTCAAAGATTGCCGATGCGAATTGCTACCAGATTACCTATACGGAAACCGGTTTTCGGGCTGAATTTGGAAATTGCGTTTTGAATTCCAGTGATAATGTGAATGGAGTTCTTGAAGTGACTTATTTTGAAAATTCAGAAAGTGCCTCGTTCACCGTAAACTATACAAACTTTTTTGTAGGTGCCGTTGAACTCAACGGGAATCGCACTATAGATATAAGCCAACCCGGAGAGACGAATATTGTTTTAGCTGTACAAAGTGATATGACTGTATCGCTGCCTGAGGGTACTGTCCTTACGGAAAAAGGATCTAAGGTCCTGCAAATTCAACTCGGCGGTTCCCTTGGAGATACGACCTATGCCTTAAGTGGCAACTGGACGGTTTCCGATGGAGATACAACGTACAGGGTGGAAATCAGCCAAGCCCTTGAGGGAAATTTACAATGTCCGTACGCAGTTAGTGGGTTGATGGTTGTCGAAAAAAACGGTCTTGAAATAGGTGTTGATTTTGGCGATGGCACCTGTGATAACGAGGTTACCCTGGTCTATCCTGGCGGAGCTACTGAAATTCTGGAACTATAAGCGCAATTCGTTTCCTTTACCCTGTGTTTTGGTCGCAAAATAGCCGAAACTATAGTTTTAACGAGTAGCCCTTGCTTTAGGCGATTACCGACCTTGATAGCCCTCGCGGAGGGCAATCACATAAAACGAAAATCCCGTATGCGAGAGGCATACGGGATTTATTTTTGAGTCATGTAATCTTTCATAAAGCGAAATCTGACTTCAATGAATGTAGTTCCGGTTTTCAGACCACCTTACGCGTTTGCTATCTCTGAAATTTGAGAAATAATTAAACCTTCTGGACTCTGTCGGAGTGTGATTGATATTTGTTCTCATGGCTGTCGTTTTTTGATGATGATTGATAATTGTCGATTGATGATTGATGCTGTCGATTGATGGCTGTCGATTGATGATGCGATTAGCGTACGTAGTTTCTCGATTCAGACCAGCGTACTCTCTTGGAGGACTTGAAGTTTGAAAAGTACGAGAAGCGTCTGTGATCTGTCGGTGATGAATTGTGTGCTTTCATGATGATTTGATTATGATTGATGAATATTTCTTTTAAAAAGACCCTCTGTTGTTTCGGCCTTACATTGAATAAGACGACCGCTTTTTTGAATTGTTACAGTACTATGTAATAAAAGGTACTATTTTAAACAATTTTTAACATCTGATCCCCCGTACATCATTTGGGCTTCCATAGTCGGACACTTTCAATCGTTCCCGGAATAGGGGAGATTGTATATTATTGGATTTCTACCTACATTCCCGACTATGGAATTAAAGGGGCAAAACATTCTGGTTACAGGGGCATCCCAGGGCATTGGCAGGGCTATCGCCCGGGAGTTAATGGCTCAGGGTGGGCGAGTGGTGGTACATTATAATATGAATGAAACCGCAGCCAGGGACCTTATTGCTGAATTCCCCGATACGCACTCCGTTGTGGTTAGGGCCGATTTGCAAAATCCGGAATCCGTTTCTCATTTATTTAACACGAGCCTGGAACAGGTTGGGCATCTCGATGCCATTATTTTTAATGCAGGCGTATTTCTTCCGCATTCCGTAGCCCTGTCCTCAGAAGACTGGCATGCGATCTGGAAAAAGACGCTGTCCATTAATTTGGACAGTGTTGGCCAGCTCACGCACTTGGGTATTACGCATTTTAAACAAGAGGGTGGGGGGCGTTTTATTTACATAGGTAGCAGGGCAGCTTTTCGGGGAGAGACCGAGGAATACCTGGCCTATGCCGCCTCAAAGGGAGGAATCACATCTCTTTCCAGATCCGTTGCCAGATCCTTTGGCAAGGAGGGTATCACTTCCTTTGTAATTGCCCCGGGTTTTACGCGTACCGCTATGGCCGAATCGTTCATCGCCAGCCATGGGGAAGCTGTGCTTCTCGATGAAATAGCTTTGCCTGAGCTCACCCGGCCCGCACATATCGCCCCGCTTATTGCTTTTATATGTGGAGGCAAGATGGATCATGCCACAGGTACGGTTATCGACTTTAATGCGGGCAGCTATATGCATTAAACACCCGTACTTCTCAGGGATTTAGTTCAATTGTTTAAACATTTGTTAAGAGAAATCAACAAAATAGAGAGATGTTGTATCTTTCTGCAAAAGTTCTTTGATTCTATAGGCCGGATTTAATAAATTCCTTCTATCGCAAAAACACTCCAAGCTGTTTTAAGATTCATAGGAGAGTTAAAAACCCGGGTATTAGATTCTGGAGCGATTATTGTTGAAACTTTTTAAAAACGGAAGTGTATGGAATTACTGCAGAAAGCCGAGGAGTTTGAAAGCCGGAAATGGTCCAGAATCACTACAAGTGAACGCGTTCAGGCTTCCCGTGAATTAAAAGATTTGATCCTGGAGATCAATGAAGTATATAAGAAATCACGTGATCAGCATTTAATGGAAGTGATGAAGCGATTGACAACCATTAAACAAAAAGTTGAAAAGAGATTGAAGATGCGGGTGGACGTGTAAACCTTAAATGGGAACTAAGATTGCTATGAAAAAAAAACCGCCCCGAATAGGGCGGTTTTTTAATTAAGTAAACTTATGTTAATTATTGAGGAAGCACCACGGAATCGATCACGTGAATAACGCCATTAGACGCTCCAACATCCGTAGTTGTAACTTTTGCTGAATTCCCATTGGCATCTGTTACCATTACCGCACCATCCACGATACTAAGTACCAGGGATTGTCCATTCGCGGTTCTTACTGAAAAGGCGTTGTCATTACTTTGAATCGCTTTGACTACATCTGCTGCCATGAATTTTCCAGCTACCACATGGTAGGTGAGTACTTTTTTCAGTCCTTCTTTATTTTCAGGCTTCAACAGGGACTCCACTGTACCTTCAGGAAGTTTTGCAAACGCCTCATTGGTGGGTGCGAAAACAGTAAAAGGACCTTCACTTTCCAGCGTTTCCACGAGGTCTCCTGCAGCAACAGCTGTTACGAGTGTCGAGAATACTTCATTGCTGCTGGCTACACCAACAATGGTAGGGATTTGAGCTTCAGCGCGCACGGCTTGCTTCTGGGCTCCCGTTGCGGAGACCATATCGTTCCCCTGGGCGCTTACTGCTGAAACCGCCCCAATAAGGGCAAGAATAAGAGTTGATTTCAAAAATTTCATTCGTAGTGTTTTAGGATTAAGTGGCGAAAGTAAGCAATGATTTCATGGAGAAGTATTAAAGAATGTTTAAATATTTAATAAGATAGTTAAACATTTAAAAATAAGACTGCTAAACGTCTGCAAAACCCGCAAGGGGAGTGGCCCTCATTTAAAAGGAAATTGATTTTTCTTTAAAAGCCGAATAAACAATATCTTTAGAAAAACAGATGCAGACTTTATCAAAAAATCATTAAAACCATGAGTATTACTATAAACGCCTTTGGAACCCAGGCTGCGGACGCCAAACTAGAAAAAATGAGTATTAGCCGCAGGGCGACCGGCAAACGAGATGTGCATATTGAAATCCTTTATTGCGGGGTCTGCCACAGCGATATTCATACAGCGAGGAACGAATGGTTAAATTCCACCTATCCCGTAGTTCCGGGCCATGAGATCATCGGAAGAGTTCTCGAAGTCGGGTCCCGGGTCCGCCGGTTTAAGACCGGGGATTTGGTTGGAGTGGGGTGTATGGTGGACTCTTGTGGAGAGTGTCACTCCTGCAAGGGAGATCTGGAACAGTTTTGTGAAAAGGGTTGTACCTGGACCTATAACAGCCCGGAACCTGACTTTGGACGCACCTACGGGGGCTATTCCACTCATGTGGTGGTAGATCAGGATTTTGTACTGAGAATCCCTGAAAATATTGATGTCCGGGGAGCCGCTCCGCTGCTTTGTGCAGGTATTACGACCTGGTCTCCTCTGAAACATTGGAAGATCGGCCGTAAAGATCGAGTAGGAGTAGTAGGTTTGGGGGGTCTGGGACACATGGGGATCAAATTTGCCAGTGCCCTGGGGGCCCATGTGGTCATGATAACCCGTTCCCCTGAAAAAGCGAGCGATGCCGAGGCGCTGGGGGCTCATGAAGTCCTGATTTCCACAGATGCCAAAGCGATGCAGGCTCAGGCGAATTCATTTGATTTTATTCTCAATACTATACCGGTGGGTCATGAGATGGACCCGTATATCGGATTGCTTAAAATTGATGCGACCATGGTTCTGGTTGGGGCGGTGGAACCTTTAGAACCTTTCCACGGTGGTGGGTTGATGATGGGACGGAAACGGATTGCCGGTTCCCTGATCGGTGGTATTGCCGAAACTCAGGAGATGTTGGATTTCTGCGGGAAACACAACATTGTCTGCGATGTGGAAATGATCGGGATGCCAGAGATCAATGAGGCCTATGAGCGTATAGTGGCTTCAGATGTCAAATACCGTTTTGTCATCGATATGCAGTCGCTCAAAGAATAGACTCGCGGGGTACTCAACCTGCTGTTAACTATTCTGGACCTGAGAGCTTTGCGCGTATCAGGGAAAATGTCTGGGCGGGGTTTGAGAGGCACTTCGCGCTTACCCATTATGAAAACTCTGGAAATAAATTCAGAAAGCACCCCTGATTTATAATTCAGAAATAATATGTGAATGAACTTTATTGAAGCTCCCGTCTACCTCATTTTTGTACTTTCCCTCGTACTTTTTTTATCCGAATGGGTGAGTCGGAAGCCGCGGTTCAAAGCCTTTGGAATCGCGCTTTTGGTCCTGGTTCTTGGAGCCATTTTTTCCAACTTAGGACTTCTTCCCAGCCGGGCCAACCCTACGTATGACTTTATTTTTGAATACGTCGCTCCGGCTGCCCTGTTCCTGATGCTGCTCGATGTCAATCTCACCCAACTCAAAAAAACGGGTCTTCCCATCCTTATTCTTTTTTTACTCGGAAGCCTGGGAACGGTACTGGGCGTATTTACAGCCACCCTCCTTATTAAGGATGGTCCTTTATTTGAAGGGCTATATCCGGCTCTGGCCGGAATGCTGGCCGGCACCTATACTGGGGGAAGCATCAACTTTAATGCGGTTGCGCTCCATTACCGGGTGATGGATCAGGGACTTGTCTATACCAGTGCTGTAGCTGCAGATAATGTGGTTACAACACTGTGGTTTTTTGTGACCATAGCCGTTCCGGTTTTTCTGGGACGCTGGTTTCCCCTTAAAAAACTCAAACGACAAAGCCCTGTGGCAACGGAGGCCGATGAAGCTGAGACGGTGGACATGGTGGAAGATGAATCCGCATATATGAATATTCAAAGCCTTTCCCTATGGATTGGGCTCAGCGCCCTGGGTTTGCTGTTAACCTCCCTGTTCTCAGATTTTTTTAGCGCACAGGGATGGAATATTCCAGGCATGATTATCATAACTACATTGGCATTACTTCTCGCTCAAATCCCTGTAATCCATCGCCAAAAAGGGAATATGTTCCTCGGGAGCTGGGGCGTTTACCTCTTTCTGGCCGTTGTGGGGGCGTATTGTGATTTCAATGCGTTGAATGAGGCGGGAGCCCTGGCTTTATTACTCCTGGGTTTTATTGCAATAACGATGCTCGGTCATGGTCTTGTGGTCTTTTTAGGGTGTTATTTATTAAAGTATGACTGGGATATGGCGGCCATTGCCTCTCAGGCGAATATCGGGGGAGGAACAACGGCCATGGCTTTGGCCAAGAATTTTGGTCGAAATGAACTCATATTGCCCTCTATACTGATTGGCTCCCTTGGAAATGCCCTGGGAACCTACCTCGGATTTATGGTGGCCGGGTTGCTCTGAGCCTCACTGATTTTCATTCAGGACTACACTTTTTGAACGGGATTACCGTATTATTGCGACATGGAAAACCGCTCACAACTTCCGTTTATTCTGGGGGCATTTTTTGCCATTTATGTGATTTGGGGTTCCACTTATCTCCTCAATAAAATTGCAGTGGCACAGCTCGCCCCTTTTATGCTGGCAGGGGTCCGGTTTCTGATAGCGGGTATCTTGATTTTCAGTATCGCCCTGGCCATGGGCAAGAGCCTTCGAATTACGAAACGCCAGTTTTACAATGTGACCCTGGCCGGATTTCTATTTTTGAGTTACGGAAATGGTACGGTGGTCTGGGCGCTGAAGTATGTAGACAGTAATTTTGCCGCCCTGGAGATTTCGGCTCAACCGCTGGTTATTCTTCTGATGATGTGGCTTTTACAGGGAAAAAAAATCCAACCGATGTCTTTGGTAGGTGTCGCCCTGGGAATTTTTGGGATCTATCTGTTGATTAACCAGAACAATGTCGTGCAACAGGAGAATTCCCTGCTGGGGATTATTATGATTTTTTCAGCCATGCTGGCCTGGGCCTACGGCAGTTTGTTTGTAGGGAAGGCAGATCTGCCAGCCAATTATTTTGTAAATACCGGATATCAAATGATCACAGGGGGCGTCATCCTGTGTATCATGAGTTTTGCTTTCAGGGAGAAATGGCTTCCTCTGCATTTGTGGCAGACAGATACCACCTGGTCCATGGTGCTTTTAATTTTGTTCGGGAGCATTGTTGCATTTACCTCCTTCAACTACCTGCTCAAGGTGGTTTCGCCTGAAAAAGTGGCTACCAACACCTATGTAAATCCAATTGTCGCTATGTTTTTAGGTTGGTACTTTCTGGATGAGTCCATATCTGTGCAATCTGTTACGGCTGCGGTGATCTTACTGACCGGGGTGTATTTTATCAATTCAAAAAAGAAAATTGTAGGGCTGCGAAGGTTTCGCAGATAGGGCGCTAAACGTTTCGGCCCAAAAATTGCTACCGTTGGTGGATGATGCTTAAGCCACTCGTGTATTAATTGTATTTTTAAGCGATTTAAGAATGTTTCCTCCAATGCATAAAAAGGGATTACTTGCATTTTTTTTGCTGTTTGCACTATCCAGGGCTGGAGCTCAGACGGACTATACCGCTTTATGTGAGTCGATGGTAAGGGAGCAGTTGGAAGCGCGGGATATTACCGACACCCTGGTGCTGCGGGTTATGCGCTCGGTTCCCCGCCATGAATTTGTCCTGAAAGACTACAGACCCTGGGCCTATAATGACCAGGCCTTACCCATAGGGGAAGGGCAGACGATCTCACAACCCTATATTGTGGCGTACATGACCCAGATCCTCGGGGTACAGCCTGGGGAGCGGGTTTTGGAAATAGGTACAGGCTCGGGGTACCAGGCCGCCATCCTTTCGGAACTTGGGGGAGAAGTTTATACTATAGAAATTGTCGAAACCCTGGGTTTGGAGGCTAAAAAACGCCTCAATCGTCTGAAGTATAAAAATGTGAATGTGCGTATTGGAGACGGATACAATGGATGGCCGGAGGCGGCACCATTTGATGCTATTATGGTGACTGCGGGAGCCGAAGAACTTCCCGAAACACTCATGGAGCAACTGGCAGAAGGAGGGAGGATGGTCATTCCCATTGGCCCTCACGGGGGCGTGAGACAACTGACCCTGATCACCCGCTCGAATGGAAAATTCAAATCTGAAAAACTCATGGCTGTCCGATTTGTGCCCTTTATCCGGCAGTCCGACAAACCCGAAAAGCCCTAGCTCCTTTTAACAGTCTCTTCACAATTATACGCCCCTGATCTTTCGGCTGCCGACTTTTTGCCCGTACCTTTGTCCCCGAAATTTTGTATAAATAAAAAGCATCACATGAGTAAAGTAAAGGAAAACGACACCGTACGGGTACACTACACTGGAAAACTAACTACCGGAGAGGTTTTTGACAGTTCCCTGGAGCGGGAACCCCTTGAAGTTGCGCTGGGACAGGGTAGCCTGATTCCCGGATTTGAGAAAGGGCTTCTCGATATGGAAGTCGCGGAAAAAAAGACGATCAGTATTCCTATGGAAGAGGCCTATGGAGAAGTCCAGAAAGAATTGTTTCAGGAAATCGGCAAGGAGCAACTGCCTGCGGAAATAAAGCCTGAAATTGGAATGGGATTAGTCGCCCGGGGAGAAGACGGGAGCGAACGGCAACTCCGTGTTGCTGAAGTTAAGGCCGATAGCATTGTTCTAGACGCCAATCATCCCCTGGCAGGACAGGATCTTGTCTTTGAACTTGAACTCGTTGAGATTAAATAGATCTGCATCTGAGCATTGTATACAAGCCACCCTTTTCGGGGTGGTTTTTTTATTCTAAAAAGGGTCCTTTCCTTCTCCTGGTTGTGAGACTTCTGGTTTTGAATTGTATCCTTTGAGGCACGCTACAGGTGCGGAGGTTCTATTCTAAAATCAATTTACAGCTCCCCCCGTTTTAAAATTTCCTTTCTCTATGTATTTTGATAAACGTTAAAGACTAAATGCACAAACGCTTTAGAATTATCCTGGGGCAGGATATCCCCAACCCTCCTGATTATGGGCTGCACCGGGATATTTCCGGGGAGATCATCGATCCCCGGAGCCTGGTGGAAATTGCACCTGGTGCAGGGCAATTCATCCCGGGTTTGGGTATTGTCATTGATTTTTAAACGAAGTAATCCCCTGATTAGACCTTCAGTCCGCCTAAAGGTGAGATCAAAATGCAAATTCCTCGTTAAACCCGGCCTGCGGTGTCTGTAGGTTTAGTAAGTTTGAAAGTAAAACCAGACGCTCCCTATGGAACACATTGTACCCAATTTAAAGCTATTGGCCACTGGAATTTGTTTCCTGGCCGTACTCTCCTGTAAAGAAGCAAAAGCGCCGGAGCGGACCGAAGATTCCGTGGAAACGGCGAATGCCAGTCAGGCTGCCGAAGCGGGCGAAGCGAGTTTGCCGTTAGATCGGCTCAACCTGCCGGAAGGTTTTGAGATCAGCACTTTTGCCGAAGGTATCGACGATGCCCGGTCTATGGCGATGGGGGATAAGGGCACCCTTTTTGTAGGCACCCGGAAAGCCAATAAACTCTACGCCATTCAGGATCTGGACGGGGATTTTAGAGCAGACCGTACCCTTGTCCTGGATACGACCCTTATTGTGCCCAACGGGATTGCCTTCCGAAATGGCGACCTCTATGTCGCGGAGATCAATCGACTGTTGCGCTACCGGAATATTGAAGACAACCTCGAGGCCCTGCCGGAGCCCGAAATCATTTATGAGGATTACCCAACGGAAGGCCACCACGGCTGGAAGTATATCGCCTTTGGCCCGGATGATAAACTATATGTCCCTGTAGGGGCGCCCTGCAATATTTGTGACTCGGCCCAGGTAGACAAGCGCTACGCTTCCATTACCCGCATGGACCCCGATGGGAGCAACCGGGAAGTCTACGCCAATGGCGTGCGCAATACGGTGGGCTTTACGTGGCACCCCGAAACCGGGGAGCTCTGGTTTACCGATAACGGGAGAGATATGATGGGGGACGACGTCCCGCCTTGTGAGCTGAACCGCGTCAGCGAAAGCGGACAGCATTTTGGATATCCCTTCTGCCACGGGGGAACTATAGCAGACCCGGAATACGGGGACCAGCGACCCTGTTCGGATTTTGTACCCCCGGTACAGAATTTGGGAGCCCATGTAGCTCCATTGGGCGTAAAGTTTTACACGGGCGAGATGTTTCCGGAGCAGTACAAAGGACAGGCGTTTATCGCAGAGCACGGATCCTGGAACCGTTCCGCTAAGGTCGGATATCGCATAACCCTTGTGAAGCTCGATGGAAACAAAGCCGTAAGCTACACGCCTTTTATCGATGGATGGCTGGATGATGATTCTCAGGAGGCTTTTGGAAGGCCGGTAGATCTGCTATGGCTGGAGGATGGTTCCATGCTGATTTCAGATGATTACGGGGATGCCATTTACCGGGTTACCTATAGTCAGCCTTAGGCTTCGCCTGCAGTTTTTGGTTTAGGTCGAAAGCCTATAAGAGAATTGCCAGCACAAAAATTACAGACTATGGTAAAATGTCATGTTTTTGGTGCGGAAGGCCTGCTATATTTATAGCTCGACTCTTAACAACTTTCGCGAACCAAACGGACCTGACTTATGAATGTATTCGACCATAAACACATCAAAAACATTGTATTTGTAGGCGCTCACAACAGCGGCAAAACAACACTTACGGAAACCATGCTGTTCGAAGCCGGCCTGATCAACCGCCGCGGAACGGTGGAAAATAAGACTACAGTTTCGGATTACCAGGAGATTGAACAGGAGCGCGGGAGTTCAGTATTTGCAACCCCTATGCATACCGAATGGAGGAACTACAAAATCAATATCATAGATACCCCCGGCCTGGATGACTTCATTGGCGAGATCCTTTCTTCAATCCGCGTGGCGGATACGGTCGTAACAGTATTGAATGCCCAGCACGGGGTGGAGGTCGGAACAGAGATTATCTGGAACTATATCGACAGGTATAACAAGCCCACCCTCTTTGTGGTAAACCAGATAGACCATTTGAATGCCGACTTCGAGGAAAGCTTCAATTCCATTAAAGGACTGGTGGGCAACAATGCCGTGAAAGTACAGTACCCGCTTATTGTAGATGGGGCCCAATGCATTGTGGATGTACTTAAAATGAAAATGTACAAATTCGGCCCGGAAGGAGGAAAGCCTGAAAAATTACCCATTCCGGAGGATCAGAAAGAACTGGCGGACCGCTTGCACAACGAGCTCGTCGAAAAAGCTGCCGAAAAAGATGAAGAACTGCTGGAACTCTTTTTTGAAAAAGGTACGCTCTCGGAAGATGAAATGCGGCAGGGCATCCAAACCGGAATGCTGAACCACGAACTCTTCCCGGTATTCTGTGTTTCTGCCCTTCAGGATATGGGAAGCGGCCGGTTGATGGGCTTTATCGACAACGTAGCCCCGGCAGCAGCCGACCTGAAACCGGAACAGAGCGTCGAGGGTAAAGTAGTGGAACGAAAAACTACAGCGCCGACAGCCCTGTTTGTCTTTAAGACAGTACAGATGCAGAACCTCGGCAAGATCACATTTTTTAAAGTAAAATCAGGGGTGGTCCGGGCCAATGACAAGCTGGTCAATTCCCGGAACGGGGAAACCGAAACCCTCAACCAGCTGTTCATTATGGACGGGAAAAACCGGTCCCCGGTGAATAAAATGGTGGTAGGGGATATAGGCGCCACCCTGAAACTGAAATACACGGAAACTAATGACACCCTGCATCAGGAAAATGAGCCGGTTACCATCAGGCCTGTGGTCTACCCCGAACCGCGCACCCAAAGGTCAGTTTCTGCCATGCAGCCAAATGAGGAAGAAAAACTGACCGATGCCCTTCGGAAACTTCACAGCCAGGACCCTACCGTCACTATGGCCTATTCCAATGAACTCAAACAACAGATATTGGGTTGCCAGGGAGAACTACACCTATCTACCATTGACTGGATGCTCGAACATATTTATGGAGTGAAAGCGGTTCTGGAGTCCCCTAAAGTCGCGTACAGGGAGACCATAAAAAGATCTACTTCGGCGAATTACAGGCATAAAAAGCAATCTGGCGGTGCCGGACAGTTTGCCCAGGTACACCTGAAAATAAGCCCCTGGTATGAAGGCATGCCAGAACCCGAAGGTTTTAACATCCGGGGTAAGGAAGAGATCGATCTGCCCTGGGGCGGAAAACTGGTGTTCTATAATTGCATCGTCGGGGGGGTGATCGACCTTCGGTATCTTCCCTCAATAAGGAAGGGCATCATGGAGGTCATGGAATCCGGACCCCTGACCGGATCTTATATAAGGGATGTTCGGGTGATGGTCTATGATGGGAAAATGCACTCGGTGGATTCCAATGATATCTCCTTTAAAATAGCCGGGGCACATGCCTTCCGGGATGCTTTTTTAAATGCGGGTCCGAAGTTGCTGGAACCAATACGCGAGCTGACCATCAAGGTCCCTGAAGAAATGGTGGGCAATATCATGACGGACTTGCAGTCCCGGCGTGCCATTATTTTGGGAATCGAAAGCCTCGACAATTATCAGATCTTAAAAAGTGTGATTCCTGAGGCAGAGCTCTACGACTATTCCACAAATTTGCGCTCTTTAACCCAGGGCAAGGCGACCTTTCATTCGAAATTTCACGCCTATGAGCCCGTGCCCCAGCATATCCAGCAGGAATTGGTCAAAGAGTTGGAAACCGCCTGATTTCGTATTTAACCGTTGAAGTTTATGGATATATAGCCCTATGCCGGATGAATCTTAGAAGTCTTCTTCTTCTTCTTTTCCTGCCTGGGGCAATTTCCTTAGGTTTTTCGCAGGGCGACCCAAAGTATCGTGCGGGGTTCACGACTGTGCACCTTGTAGATTCCACCCGAACCTATAAACCGGGAACGGCTACCTCCGACCGCTTGCACTACAGACCCCTGGATCTGGATATCTGGTATCCGGCCACACTAGGTGGGACGATAGAGCCAATGTTTTTTGAAGACTTGTTCCGGTTGCATGAAGAGCGGGCCGTGGCCTACCAGGATGAAACTGAATATTCGGGTTTTTCCGATGAACTCATTATGTATCTGGCGGCTGGTTTTGGGTTGGAGGCATTGGAGGGTACGCGACTGCTCAAAAAACGAACCAGCACTTATTCAGGGGCACCTGGGGCTAAAGAATCCTTCCCCCTCATCGTTTATATGGCGGGGTATAACGGCATGGGGTGGGAGAGTTACCGCCTGCTGGAACAATTGGCCGAAAATGGTTTTATGGTCGTGTCCATCTCTTCGATTGGTGCTTATCCGGGAGATATGACCAATAGCCTGACAAACACTATGGAGCAGGTCTATGACGCTGAATTTGCCCTTTCTTATATGGAGGAAACGAACCGTTTTCTCATAGATGCCGACCGGAAGGGGATTCTGGGTCTGAGTTGGGGAGGAATGAGCGGTATTCTGCTCCTGGATCGCCACCCGGACATAAAGGCCATGGTGTCTCTGGATGGCTCGGACACTTTCTACTACGGGGATACCGAAGAAGATGATACGTATTTGTCGGAAATCTATGCGGCCGGGATTTTAAATCCGGGGAAGACGCAGGCAGCTTTCCTGCATTTAGAGGCCGGGGATCGGCTGGCTGAGTTTACCCCTACGGATGAATACTGCTATTATAAGAAGATCAATAGCCCAATGCGCTATTTGCGATTCCTGGAAAGCCGGCATGAAGACTTTGGCAGTATTGCCTGGGCCCTTGAAACTACTTCACAAAAGGTGGCGCTTTACGAGGATATCCAGGCGACAACCCTCAGTTTCTTTCAGGAATATTTAAAAGACGAGGCTGTTTTTGAGGCCCGGTATCAAGAATTACTTCAACAGGAATCAATTACCCCGGAGCCCCTGGAATATGCGGCAGAAGAAATACCTTCCTTCCGGACCTTCGGAAATATCGTAGATGCGGAAACCGGAGTAGGATTGGCCTACGTAAACGTCGGCGTTATCGGTAAGGAGATCGGTGCCGTAAGCGATCGGGAAGGAGCCTTTCAGCTAGACCTGGCCGAATCCCATCTCGCCGACACGCTTCGGATCTCCATGGTGGGGTATGAAAGTGTAGTTATCCCGGTTAAAGCGGTACTTAAAGCCAATGCTGCGCCTACAATCCGCTTGAAGGAAGCGGTTTCAGAGCTCGATGAAGTCGTGCTGACGGCTCGGGAATGGAAACGAAAGACCCTTGGGAATAAAACGGAATCAAACTTTATCGGGCATCTTTTTCACTACGAGCAAATGGGGAAAGAGATGGGGATACGTATGAATGTCGGACGGCAACCCCTTTTGGTGGATAACTTCAGCTTTCATGTTTACCACAACCGGTTTAGCGGAAAAGTCATTTTCAGACTAAATATCTATCGCCTGGAAGGCGGAAAGCCCGCTGAAAACATATTAAAGGAAAATATTATAATACCAGTTGAACCTGGGCAGACCGGGCGGATTCAAGTGGATTTAAGACCCTATGACATCGTGCTGACCGAAGATGTCCTGGTGACTCTGGAATGGATTGATAAGGAAGAAGAAGTTCAACCTGCCGAGGCTCTGGCGGTTTCCGTGGGAGTGCTTACAGGCGGGACTTTCGAGCGGGTTTCCAAAGAGGCCGAAATGAAAAAAGTACTCCGGGGTTTGGGCCTGGGGTATACCCTTGATGTCAGGTACTAGGCGTGACCCCTGAATTTCCCTATCACTTTGTTTAACTATGAGTTAGGACCTGAAAAAAGGGCGGTAGATGGCACAAAGTGTTAAATTTATCAAATAAAAAACTGGTTATTAAATTATTAGTGCGATCTTTGCAGCTCAAATTAATTTTTAAAGTAGAGTAATTATGAGTAAAGGAACAGTTAAGTTCTTCAACAACGCCAAAGGATTTGGTTTTATCACTGAAGAAGGTGTTGAGAAAGATCATTTTGTACACGTTACCGGTTTAATTGACGAAATTCGTGAAGGTGACCAGGTTGAATTCGATTTAGAAGAAGGCCGAAAAGGGTTGAATGCCTTGAATGTAAGGGTCATCTAAGACATTATATTTTAAAGTTCTTAAAAGCCCGTCCAATGGATGGGCTTTTTTATTCCCAATTCCTTCATTAGTTGCATATAATATCCTAACTTTTACAGCTCAAACACATTTATGGCTAAATCACAACAAACCTTCAGTAAGCGCGAGAAGGAAAAAAAGCGTTTAAAAAAACGAGAAGAAAAACAGAAGAAAAAAGATGCCAGACGGGCTGAAGCTAAAGAAAGCGGGGGAGGGATCCCTTTTGCCTACGTGGATCAGGACGGGAACTTAACCGATACGCCACAGGATCCGTCTGAACGTATTAAGGTCGATGCAGAAAGTATCTATCTGGGAATTCCCAAAAAAGAGGAGACCGACGAGGATCCGTTTGACCCGATCCGAAAAGGAAAAGTATCCTTTTTTGACTACTCCAAAGGTTTTGGCTTTATTATCGATAGCGTTACTCAGGAAAAGCATTTTTGTCACGTCAGCGGTCTGGTAGACGAGATTGCCGAAAACGACAAGGTGACCTTCGAACTGCGCAAAGGCATGAAGGGCATGAATGCCGTGAATGTCACTGTGGTCGAGTAGTTTTCAAAGAATTTAGCGGATTGCAATAACACCCGATATACTTTATGGGGTGTTATTTATGCCAAAATACTCTCATGACCGGAATCCTTCACAAATAAGCAGGTGCTCTTTGTTTTGGCAGACATTTCCTTGACGAAATTAAATTTAAGGTCGTCATCCATGCCAAAAATATTCAGATCTGCAGCCGGCGCCCGTGTTATCACGGTATTGAAATCGCCCACTATAACTTCCGTAAGTGTTTCAGGCAGTCGTGCCAGGTTGATTAATAAACTCAGAAAATCCTGCGCTTTCTCCGCTTCCTGAGGGTCGTTTATCACTGTAATCAGTCGAATCCGCGCCTGCCAATTCATTTTCAGCTTATAAGCCACCAAAATAGAAAGGTCCAGATTCCCGATATCCCATCCCAAATCCCATTGGGTTTTGCGATCACTGACCCAAACATTGATGGTATTGCGCTGACCCAACAGGGCAACGGGGTGTAAAAAATACAAGAGGACCCCAATTTCCAGGCGTATGGACTCTTTAATAACGGGCCTTAGTTCTGTTTCGTAATCGTCGTGATCCTGCAGATTTAAAAAGACGATGTTGGGTCGGAAAAAAGCCCCCTGAAGCGCCTGGCTCCCGTAATTGATTCCCTTCGCAAATTCATCGGTATGGATGACTGCAGAAGATGAAAAAACCCCTTTTTCTCGAAAAGCTTCGGAAATAGCTTCTAATTCGTTTGACAGGGAGCTCGATTCGGAAAAGGATTCAATACCCAATAGTTTGATCGAGCCCTTGGGTCGGGCGATATTCCTTAAAAATTCAAAGGTTCCCTTTAGTCCGTTCAGATCCCGGACAGGCACCATTAAATTGGCTTTCCAGGCGCGCTGTTGCATCTTTTTCATGCCCCAGGTGTGTTTGGCTGCCCATTCCGCAAAAGAAACAAAAAGACCTGAGCGGACATCCTCAAAAGGAGTTTCCAAATTCTGACGGGACAAATACCAATAAACGGCCAGGACTATCATAATCGAGACCAGGCTAATGGTCGGGTTAATGATGAACATGGCAAAGACTGAGGAAACAAGGCCTAACCAGGGAACCCATCGGTGAATTTTAAATACGGGCCGGTAACTGATCAGCCCCAGGTTTTGCTCAATAATCACCACAATATTGATCATGGCATAGGTGATGAGAAAGAAGAGGGTAACCAGCGGGGCCACGGCATTTAAATTGCGCAGCAAGAGGGTTGCGAAAATGAGTATGCCGGTTATCAGCATGGCATTTCTGGGCTGCCCATTGCCGCTTGTTCCAGAGAGGAATTCGGAGAAGGGGAGGACCCTGTGTTCGCCCATGGCGAAAAGAATACGCGACGACCCCACGATGGAGGCCAGGGCAGAGGAAAAGGTAGCTCCCAGGATTCCGGCGATAATCAAAGGGCCGAAATAGGCTTTATCGACCATGATGTAATAATTGGACACCAATTCGGTTTCTGTGGCGCTCCTGGAGATCCAGAAAGCGAGCCCCATATAAATAACAAAACTGACCCCAATAGCCCAAAGGGTCCCTATGGGAATGCTGCGCTTGGGTTCTTTCAACTCGCCGGACATATTCGCCCCGGCCATAATCCCCGTAGCCGCCGGAAAAAAGACAGCAAACACAATCCAAAAACTACTGCCGCTAAAACCATTTTCAACAGAACCTCTGAAGGACCCCCAACTCAGGGCGTCACTCGTGGGGATGGACATCGAGCCCTCGTACGCTGCTATAACTATAGACACCAGGGAGAGCACAATAATGCCCATGATAATAAACTGTGTTTTAATCGCCAGGTTCGCACTGATGTACGCAATGGTGATCAGGAGACCAAAAACAATAACATCCACCAAAAAGGCATTATGGTCCGGAAAAATACCGAGCCATCCTTCCCGGAAACCAAAGATATACATGGTCACTGCCAGACCCTGGGAGATGTACCTGGGAATGCCTAAACTCCCGCCCACTTCCAGACCCAGGGCCTGGGAGACAATGGCATAGGCACCCCCCGCACCAATGCGGATATTGGTAGTAATGGCAGACATGGAAAGTGCCGTGCACAAGGTGATCAAAAAAGAAACGATGATAATCAGCCAGGCACCTAACAGTCCGGCATTGCCCACGACCCAGCCCAGACGCAGGTACATGATGACCCCGAGGATGGTAAGCAGGGTGGGGGTGAAGACCCCTCCAAAGGTTCCAAATTTTTTAGGCGCATTGGTCTGTGCATCCATGGAAGTGGCCGGTTGGCATTTTGAGTATTAAAAGGTACAATAATTTATGGATGCGGGGGGCGTATAGTTTTGAAAGGATTATTGAAGTACTAATGACGATAGTTTGCCACTAATTGATGATGATTTGTTATTTGTTGTGAGCGGTTTGTGGATCTTTTTTCATGGAACGGTATAAGAAATATGTAGAAGTCCCAGGAGTCGGGATCATAAATATCGGTAAAAACCAGGTTCCCAAATGATTTATTTACTGAGTTCTTGTAGTTTCAAAACGGTTTTCCAATTTCTTGTTGTTGCTCCAACTTTAAGCTTTTTCTCGAAAAAATTGTTGGTTAATTTTGATTGGTGATATTTACCTGCACAACATATAAACACATCTTTTTCCACAATTTCAAATCTGTCAGGTTCGTAATTGTAGGTTTTTGTTTTCTCTACATTCTCGCTTGTAGGTTTTTCTTTTAAGAATGTCAGATGCAATTGTGTAATATCTGCATCCTTGTCAAAGAATGAATTTCTGCCAATTGAAGTTTGAAGTTCGTTTGCGTTTCTGATAATAACAGGAACGTCAAATCCATAGTTGTAAGAAATTGCTTTCTCAAGGGTTTGTTCTAGTTCAGGGTTTTGCTTTTTAGAATCAAAAATCAGGTTGCCACTTTGTATGTAGGTCACAACATTTGCCCACCCCAAATTTTGACACAGGGCTTTCAAATCGGCCATTAGAATTTTCCTTTTCCCACCTACATTTATACCTCTTAAGATTGCAATTTTTTTATTCATCGTGATTCTTATCTGAATGTCTTCAAAGGTCTCTGCAATAATGTATACCGGTAATTAAGGGGGTTCGCCTGCGCACAGATCCCATCGGAATTGCTTGTGCCAGAGTCAAATTGAATTTTAAAACAATCGAACCCTTTACGGATTGTTGCCCACATTTTTTATTCCGTTTCTAATCGCGGTTACTGTTGTTTTTTGAGTATCCGAAATGTGTTTTCCAAGACAGGAACAGATTAAAACTAAAATTGAGACTATTACGACATATTCATTTATAGTTTGGAATGTTTAAACCCAAAGTAATATCTCGATTCACAGTTAAAATGCCCTCCTTTAATATTGGTTGAACAATGCCTGAACCACCGCGATTACTTAATCTATTTCGTTCTTTTTGTGTTAACAATGGGTCGTCATCAAAGACATATTCGTCAATATAGTATTCGTTAAAATAGGGTTCTTTTACTGTAATGTGAATATGTTCAGGCTCTATCCCATTTGGATACGCCGCTGGTCTAAATGTATAAAATGAATACTTGCCTGTCTGGTCCGTTTTAACCCAACCGCGAATATATCCGTGTCTTTTTGCCCAGCCTTTTTCATTTCCCTTGGTAGTATACACTCCGTTTCTGTCTGTTTGATAGATATAGAGAATAATATTTTCGGCTGGCGTTTTGCCATCCTTTTCAAATACGGTCCCCGTCAATCTCAATTTAGGGGCGTTGGCCTCAAAATCAGGAAGCGTATCTGTTGATGTTAGTTTCTTTTTTCCGTACTCAAAAATTGCCTCACAACCTTCGCAAGGTCCACCAACCATAGTATTCGAATCGTTTTTCTTGGTCTGGGATTGGCAGGAACTTACTGTTAGGAAAAAAATCAGTACAAAATATAAAGTTCTCATTGTTTTTCTCAATTTGTGGCCAACCCATCCGGATCTAATCCAGAATGCCAGGTGTCCATGCTTATTTTTCCGCTTAGTAAAATGAATAGCCCTCGCGAAGTGCTATTTTTTCGAATAATTGAAAGATCATAAACAATAGGATATAACATATTGTCGTTATTTATAAGACAATTGTCATTATATTTTCATATCTTAGAAAGATCAAAGTTTAACTATGGCCACTATAAAAAAGGTAGTAAGGGGTAAAGCAGGTATTCTCGAGACTGCGGGTAAAGTTTATAATAAAGATAAGCCAATAAAACTTCTTGAATCCGTCTCATATGACTGGAATGATGATTCTCGCGGCTTTGAATTGGTAACAGTCATTAGAGAGGGTATTGATTACAAATCTTTTGAAAGCGTTGCAGAGAATACACCTTTAAAAGACAAAGATTGGGCTGTTATTTTAGACACTACTTTGCGTACGCTTCTTCGATATAAAAAAGACAATAAAACTTTTGCTCCAAAACAAACGGAAAAGATTATTGAGATTCAACAATTAATGCAATATGGGGAAGAAGTATTTGGGGATAAGGAAAATTTTCACAATTGGTTAATGAGTGAAAATATTGCCGTGGGAGGTATTATTCCCGGGGCCTTGCTGGATACTTCCGTGGGTTTAGGAATTGTCAAGGATGAGTTGGGAAGAATAGAACATGGCATTTTAGCATGATTGTATTCAGAATTGCGAAAAGTAAATATAAAACGGATTTATCGGGTACTGGAGCCGAGCTGTACGGCGGAAGATGGAATAATAAAGGAACAAAATTAATCTATACGGCATCCTCAAGGGCTCTGGCCATGTTAGAGGTGGCTGTGCACGTCTCCTTTAACAAACTACTCAAAGACTATTTCCTGATTTCCATCGAAGTCCCTGATTCGAAAATGTCAGGTATTACTGAAAAAGACCTCAAAGGCATTAACTGGAAATCAAAACCTCCGTCGTATTTAACCCAGGATATGGGCGACATCTTTGTTAAAGAACAGAAGACATTAATTCTGCAAGTGCCCTCAGCAGTGGTAGCCGGGGACTGTAATTATTTAATAAACCCTCTGCACCAGGAAATCTCAAAAGTGAAGATCCTGAATGTTGAGTCTTTTGATTTTGATGACCGTCTGTTTAAGACTGAATAATTACGGAGTATTCAGGGATCGCATATTTAAACCAGAACTGAAATTCTCAATTCCCTTGACATAAAATCGCTAACGTTATGTCCCTGGCGGGTCATAACTGATTTTATGCCAAATACGTAGTATTACGGGAATTGTGTTATTTGAACCATAATTTATATTATGTCAAATAGAATAATTATGGAAGTGGGCGACTCCCTTCCCTGTGCAACTCAGGACTGCATAGCTTAAATGGGGTCTTTGGCTTCCTTATTGGATAATCCCGTCGTAGCGAATAGAACTTCTCAAATTGCTATTGACGTTGAGTACGGCCCGCATTCCCGAGAATATTCTCAGATTGCACTCTAAGGTTTCTGATTTATTGGACACCGTAAAATTCAAATCGTATGATTTACCGTCTTCGTTCCGGTTTGAGCTCAGATCTGATGCCGGTCCGACCACACGTAAACCTTCAGCTCTCCCATATGTGGTGCTTACCTGACTGGATCCAAAATACTTCAATTGCAAATCCACCTGATCTCCGTCCATTTTGAGGTATCCCGGATTATCTATCCGATTTGCCGAGCCCGACCTCATAGTTTCAATAGTTTTTGCCACAAAGGTGAAATTCTGGCCTTTGACCGTATTTTCCATCTGCTGCCAATTCACTTCGGTTAAAGGTTCATTTGTTGCACCGCAACCAACCAGAATAAGAAATGGCGCCAGTATAAAAAGGAAGGATATCGTTCTTGTGCTCATTTTCGCGGTTTTGGTTCGTATTAGAAATTATAAGTCATTGTCGACAGTAATGTTTCCATCATACCGGATTTGGTTACGTTGGTTACTCTGAACCGTGAGTAATGCCCGCTGCCCTCCATAAAGCCTGAGGTTGCACTGGAAATTTTCGCCCCGGTCTTTGGCGCTAAAATCGATATCGTAGTAATTGCGTTCTGCGTTCCGGTTCACCTTTAAATCGTTTGCAAGGCCTTCATAAGTGATTCCTTCCGCCTGTCCGTAGGTTTTAACGACCTGGCGCTCCCCGTAATACGGCAATTGTATAAAAACAGAATCGCCCTTCATCTTAAAATAATTCGCATTTTCCCCCAGATTAATACGATTAGGACTGCTGCCCGGAGGAAATATTCCGGCGCTCGCCATCGCATTGATGCTCGCATCTGGCATAGGTTCCGCCCACTGAGCAATCATGGTAAAATTACGGTCCGTAACGATCCGGTCCAGTCGTGCCTGCTCCTCTGCTGTTAAGGGCTTCGCCGCAGATTTACAGGCAGACAAAGCCACAAGCAGGAATACATAAATCAGGATTAATCCAGGCTGACGATTTGCTGTTCTCATAATCCCATCGTTACATAATGTTTTCATTAAGATACAAAATTATTCAACCCTGGAATATGTTGATTTTCCCAAAAATGTACTCCTACAATTCCTGAAGTCTTCTGCGGGCCTCTTCTCCTTCCTCCCCTGCCGGATCTATCTCCAACGCTTTTTGATAAGCTTCCCGGGCCTTTTGGAGCTCCCCCTGCTTTGCGTAAACAGCTCCCATTCCGTTCCAGACACCAGCCTGTTCCGGGAAGAAGTCAGCATTCATGGAAAACACAAAAAATGCTTCTTCTAAACGATTGCCTTTTAATAAGTTATATGCAGTCTTATCAAATGCTTGTTCAAAGTTATAGAAGGCGTAATTTGGATCGGAAATCATGCGTGCTGCCGTGGGTTTCACCTGATCCACCTTCCCGGATGTAAACAATTCTGTCAGGTGATCCATGGGATTTAGAATAAACGTGGAATCTGAAAAAGCCAGGGCAGCTTCCAGGGCCGGGTCCTGATTGGTGCGGTATTGTTCAAAGGTCATGCCGGTAGCCAGATGCGGCGGTAGCCAGGGGCCATTCTCCCACTGGGGTTTGTCCTGCCACCAGGCATAGGACAAATAGGCGTTCAGGCCACTATTGGGAAGGGCTACAGGCCGGTTATCTCCATAGAAGTTGATGTTTTCAGAAGTGGGTTCCCCTACAAATACCGCATTTGTATAGGAACTGAGTTCATTGACCAGGTTCTGACAGGCCGAAAACGTCCGCCTTCCAATAATTACCATGAATTTTCCGGTTTTATTGATCTTTTGCGTTCGGATCACCCCGGTAACGATGGGCTTATTTTTGTAATTGTTCCCACCTCCATTCAAACGCAGATCTAGTATAAGTTTATCAACATCGTTTTGTTCTATAAATTCAAACACCTCTTTAAAAAAAGTAGGGATATCCGCTTGTTCGTCATCCATGATCTGGCTTTGGCGCACATACAGGGCTTTTTCCTCGGGCAGGTACTCATAATAGGATATACGGTCCAGTTCCTTGAGATATAATGGGCTTACGGCCGTATCCCGGGATTCTACCCAGTCCTCCCCGGGCACGACCATCCCATAGCGTCTTGGAAAGCGCTCGGCGGGCACCGCAGAAATGGTTTTACGGCGAATCTCCCCATCTTTTTCAAGGGTAAGGGTGATATCCAGTTTGTTCTCTGAAAGGATTTTCTGAGCATGCAGAAATTCGGGAAAAGTTAGATAGTGTATGCCATAGGCCTTTACGAACATCTCATTTTCTGCAGGGATTACGGGTCTTATGAGTTCAAGAACGCGTTCAACCGGCATGCCCTCTATCTCGAGCAGTCTGGCCCCGGCGACCTCGGCATAGTCCCTGTGAACGCCTTGTATATAGATTCCGTCATCGTATTGATAGAGTACTATCGGCAATTCGTGGATGGGGATCTTTTCTTCCCAATACCCCAAAACGGTATGCCCATATTCGAAGGAAGCTACCAAGCGGGCCAAACCGACCATGACCTCGTGGTCTTCCAATTCAGGAATAGAAGCTCTCAAGTCACCTACTTCCCCATCAAAATCTGAGGCACTGATCTTTTTAAAGAGAAACGGATATTCGTTATGGATGGTCTTTTGCAGGTAGTCCAGGTCTTCCTGCCATTGTTCGGCAGTCAGTTCCTGTGCCAGCAGGCAAGGGCCCAGAACTAAAAAAACAAATGTCAGCACAATGTATACAGGCTTATCTGAAGTCATTAGGGATCGAAACATATTGGTCTAATTTTAATTGTTGGACGTAATACGGGACGGGTTGTTACATCTAACAGGGTTTTTGTTTGCTGTATTTATTTTATCAAAGCATCTAATTATCAACATTTTAGATTATCTTTCTAAAAAAGACCCGGGTGTTTAGAGCGTTTTTATTAGGAGCTTTACTACTCTTTGGAAGTCTCCAGATTTGCGCGCAGTCCTATTTGGACCTCATTACCGCTTCTTACAACTACAGCCCCCCGTCAAATTTTGAAATATCCGATGAGACGACTTCCATCCAGAATGCGGATGTCAGTGTGAGTCTCCCATTTCCGATCGAAGATGGTCCGATTCTGCTGCCCGGGGTCAATATGACCGTTAATCGGCTTAACCTCGACCCGGCAAGCCCTGAGGCCACAACGCTTTATGCTGCAGCCTTACATATTGGGTTGCGAATGAACTATGGGAACGACTGGAGCGGAACGCATTACCTGTTTCCCCGGCTCTCAACGGCTTTTCAGGAATCCCGGGCGGGATTACAAATCGCGACCCTGCAGCTTTTTGAAAAACAGAAATCCTCACATTCGAGTTACGGTTTTGGAGTTTATGCCAGCAAAGAATCCTTTGGGTGGATGTTGGTTCCCCTGTTTAGTTTTTATTACCGAAGCCCGGATAAACAGTATGAAGTACGTCTTTTTCTGCCATCCCGGGGGGATGTCAATTACCGCTTAACGGATCACCTGCGGGCGGGCCTTTATTTTGACGGTCTCGGTGCGTCTCATGATTTGCAATCTCCACAGTTTGGGGCGTCCTATGTGCAAAGGATCTCTAACGACCTTCAGGCCTATCTTCGTTTTGACCTGACCCCTTCCCTCCTGCTGGCCCTTCGGGCCGGATATTCCTTTTTTCGTACCTACAAGGTTTACGAGGCCAGTGATACGGCAGGTGTTTCTATCGCAAATATTTTTTTTAACGACAATCGAACTCCTTTAAATCAAACTGTAGAGGACGGCTTTATTTTTGGGGTAAGGATCATCTATCGCTACAACTTCGCCCAGTAGGCAGCTTTAGACCTTGGGATTCGGATACTGATCGGTTTGGGAGGCGATATCCCTGTCCAGACACACAAAATCCTTTTCTATCAGGACGTGCAAGGCAGCATCATTCCATTTCAATTCCGTCTCGAACCCAATCTTCGCAGACCCTGGCCAGGTTTCGATCCATTTTTTTGGAATCCGGAGAATAATTTTTCCTTCCTCATAGGTCGCGCGCAATTCGGTCAATCCGTCTTGTGCCAAGAGGCCATAAGTGAAGTTGCCTTCGGGAAAGTTTGTGGTAGCCCAAAGGCTGCCTTTTTCAGCTAGGGTGTCCACCTCTGACCGACGCAATCTGTAGCGTACGGAATTGTCTTCAATTCGTATTTTCATAGCTCTGACTCTTGTGAATAAAGATACGATATAAGTTTATTTCCCATCCATGCCCTTAGGGGAAACCGCGTACCTTTGCCCGATGGAAAAACAGCCGCAGAACCAACTCGAGTTTATTACGCTCATGGCCGCTTTGATGGCTTCTGTAGCCCTTTCCCTGGACGCACTCTTACCCGCGCTGGATTTAATAGGAAAGGCCGTTGGAAATACCGATCCGGTAAAGAATCAGTGGCTTGTTACCCTTTTTTTTCTGGGTGTGGGAACGGGTCCGCTGGTGTTTGGTCCAATTTCCGATAGTATTGGTCGCAAACCTGTCGTATATATCGGTTTTGCCCTGTTCGTAGCGGCTAGTGTGCTTTGTGTAAAGTCTTCAAGCCTGGGTTGGATGATTTTCGGGCGCTATCTTCAGGGTGCAGCCCTTTCAGCCCCGCGCACCGTGAGCATTGCCATGATACGCGATAAATTCAGCGGAGATTTTATGGCCCGAATCATGTCCTTTGTGACCGCCATATTCATTCTCATCCCTGTAGTGGCCCCAGCCCTGGGAAAAACCATTCTGGATACTTTCGGGTGGAAAGCGATATTTCATTTTCAGGTTGTTTTTGGGATAGCGGTTGCCATCTGGTTCTGGCTGCGGCAGCCTGAAACTCTGTCGGTGCGCAATCGCAAAACCTTCCGGCCAATTGTACTTTGGACCGGGTTCAGAGAGGTGTTGCAATTCCGGCGCACTGTCATTTTCACCCTGATCTGGGGACTGATTACTGGGTCGTTCCTGGTGTATCTCAGCACCACCCAGGTCATCTTTGAAATTCAATACGGGGTAGAGGATCTTTTTCCGTATCTCTTTGCAGCCCTGGCGATCACTATTGGCGGGGCCACCCTCGTCAATGGATCCCTGGTGATCAAATACGGGATGCAACGCCTTATTGGGGCTTCCCTGGTGGCTTTTACGTTAATTGCCTGCTTTTACCTTTTGTTGTTCTATGGACAGGAAAACCCCTCCATTCCTATTCTTATGCTCTTTTTATGCCTGCAGTTTTTTGCCATCGGATTTCTTTTTGGCAATCTCCGAGCCATGGCCATGGAGCCGCTGGGCCATATCGCAGGTCTGGGTGCGGCGATCACCGGATTTTTGGCGACAGTTATTTCAGTGGCACTGAGCGCCTGGATAGGAAGCTTTCTTCATGATACGGTAATTCCCCTCTTTGCGGGCTTTCTGGTTTGCGGGGTACTCTCCCTCCTATTGTTCGCATTCAGTCTATTCCGATCCAAAACAAGCATGGCTTGAAATCCTTGTAAATCGGGACCGTATTTAAAGGCCTCCTTTCCACATCCATAAGATTCGATTCTTATATTTACATAAACTATTTGCTGTCCATGTGGATCTGGATCATCTTTATAATTTGCATCATCATTTTTCTGGCGCTCGATCTGGGCGTCTTTCATAAAAATGATCATGTCATCCGTTCCAAAGAAGCCGGAATGTGGACTGCTATTTGGGTCACGGTGGCCCTGAGTTTCAGCGGGGTGATTTACTGGCTCTTCTCGGAGAACCTCGTTGAGAATCCGACGGATCTGACCCCGGGTATGGCGGTCCTCAAGTATATAACCGGATATTTGATTGAATTGTCGTTGAGTATCGACAACGTTTTTGTAATTGCGGTGATCTTCTCTTCTTTTGCCATTCCCCCGATTTATCAGCACCGTGTGTTGTTTTGGGGAATCCTGGGCGCCATTATTTTTCGGGCAATGATGATTCTTTTTGGAGTGGCCCTTATCAATAAGATAGACTGGATCATCTATGTTTTTGGGGTGTTTTTACTCTATACAGCTTTTAAAATGCTCAAAGCAGATTCTCATGATTTTAATCCCAAGGAATCTGTCGTATTTCGTCAGATCTCCAAGGTATTCCCCATTACCTCGACTCTGGATGGGAACCATTTTTTTATAAGACGTTTGGGGATACGGGCCGCAACTCCTCTTTTTGTCGCCCTTGTCATCATTGAACTGACCGATATCCTCTTTGCTCTCGATAGTATACCCGCCATCCTGGCCATTACTGCGGATCCGTTTATCGTATTTAGCTCTAATATTCTGGCAATTCTCGGTCTCCGCTCTATGTATTTCCTGATTTCCAGGATGTTGTCTAAGTTTCGGTTTATCAACTACAGCCTCGTGGTCATCCTCGCTTTTGTAGGGACTAAAATGCTACTCTCCCATTATGTGCACTTACAGGAGTGGATTTCACTCTCTGTAATAGTCCTTGCACTATCCGGAGGAATTCTGGCCTCTTTGTACATTCCTGAAAAAGCTGAAAAGAAATCAGAGGAATCCTAATAAACAGATTTTTCCCCTTCTCCAAAATTTTAACCGGAATTTCAAAGATGCTGATTGCACGCATGAGCAAGGTCAGGTCTTCCCGGAATTTATGGCGGGCGGGCCTTATATTTCGAGGCATGCAGGCGTTAGGGTTATAGGATGGCAGACCTTCTCTATAAAACTGTACTTTTCACATCCCTTGTTCTTTGCCTAAAGGATTGAAGCACAAAGGAAATCGGTGATATACCAGGACGTGTATATGGCAAACTGATTTTAGTCATTTTTAAGGAGGGGTTAAATTTGGAAATTGGGGTAACACTCAGTAAATTTCCAAAAAACGAAGTGCATGGATATCAACTTTCAGTACGATGCGGTAAAGGCCAGCGACCGGTTGGAGATATTGACCGCCAAAAGACTCCAGAAACTTTTCGATAAATATGACTTTCTCATTCGGGCAGAAGTCTTTTTTAAGAAGGAGAACACCTCGAGTCCGGATACGGGAATGATTTGTAAAATTCGACTGAGCCTTCCGGGGCCCCTGCTCTTCGCAGAGTCCAGCCATGGAACCTTTGAAGTTTCTATTACTGAAACAATAGAGGACCTCGAGCGTCAGTTGCGCAAACGCAAAGACAAAAGGAAACACCGGGCCTGATGACCTTTGGTTAGGCCAAATAGTAAACGAATTCCTGTTTAAAAGAGGCCTGAGAAGGTTTGGGGAAGTACCAGATGGTCGAATCCCCAATGGGGCGGACTGCTTTATCCGTTATTATCACTTGTTTTCTTACTGATAATTTCGAGGGCGTCCCCTACAGTCTGCATTTTCTGCATGTCTTCATCCTCCAGTTGTATGTCGTAACGATCTTCGAGATCGAGCACGATATCAACCAGGTGGGCCGAATTAATGTTTAATTCGTCAATCAAATGACTATTCCTGTCCATGGTGCCCGGATCGATATCTTCGGGAAGATAAGGTCGAATAATCTCAAGAAGTTCTAAAAACGAATCAGTGTTTTTCATAGGAATTTAATCGTAGCGCTTAAAGATAACACAAGTGTTGACGTCTCCGAAGCCCAAACTGGCTTTTGCGATGATCTGCGGTGCGGCAGGGGTGTTTTCAACAGGAACTCTGGAGGCATTGATGAGTTGGCTGATTTCAGGATGCAGGTCCGCTGCATTTCGGTTTCCGATGACCTGACCGGCTTCGAACTGAAGTAGCGCGGCAACACATTCCATACTTCCGGAAGCCGATAAGCCATGACCCAAAACATCCTTGAATGAGTTGATAAAAGGGAAATCATCCCCACTTCTCCCCAGAGCCCGCGACCAGTTAAAAACCTCTTCAGCATCCCGGGAAGTTGCCGTAAGGTGCCCGTTGATGACATCTATATGCTCCCCTTTCAATCCTGTAGTGCGCAGAGCTTCGGTGATACAGCGTTGAACCGCTTTCCCGTTGGAGGCTGTCATTGATCCACCGCTGCGCTGTCCGCCGCAATTCGCTGCACCTCCCAGTACTTCGGCATGTATGTGCGCTTTACGCTCCAAGGCACTATCAAGAGACTCCAGGACGAGAGCGCCTGCCCCACTTGAAGGCACAAAGCCAGCAGCCGACTCCGCCATAGGCCTGCTGGCGTGTTCGGGTTGTTGATTATATCCGGAGGGTACCACACGCATAGCATCAAACCCGCCCCAAACATAGGGGCCGCTATCGCTACAGCTCCCGGCCAACATCCGATCAGCCAAGCCATTTTGGATTCTTTCAAACGCCATAAGAATGGCCTCAGTACCCGTGCTGCAGGCAGATGAATTACTACTGACCTGATTCCCGCATCCGATTTTACCCGCTAAAAAGGCGCTAATTCCACTCGCCATGGTCTGCGGAACCGCTGTGCTGCCTAATCTGCGGACATTACCCTGATCTATTTTTAAGATTGACTCCCGAAACTTATCGACCCCAAGAATACTCGTGCCGAAAATAATTCCGGAATCCCAATGCGGATTTTCCGCATCTGCAAACGGCAAACCCGCGTGTTTCCAGGCTTCCAGCCCCGCTATATTGCCGTAAATTAAACCTGTTGACAATAAATCTCTTAAGTCTAATTTATTAAAGTTATCATTTAATATATCTTCTGTAATTTCAGGAATACCTCCTACCTGACATCTAAAGCCCAGCGTCTCCAGTTCGGGTAGGTGCCTTATGCCTGATTTCCCTTCAAACATGGCTTGCCTGAAGGATGGAAGGCCTACTGCGTTGGGAGCGCAAATTCCCATTCCCGTGACAACTACTCTTCGTTTCATTTGCCTGCAGATTTAAAAATCCCCGCGATCTGTCCGCGGCAAGCTAGTTCCCCATTCGCGTTATAAAGACGCACCTTTGCTTTGAGTTTGTTAAACCGAAAATAAACCTTTTCACCCCTGACCTGAACGCGCTCTCCCGGATAGACGGGTTTTAAAAATTCCATTTGGGACTCCGTCAGCGCTACTGCACCCCCTTCCGGGGCACCTTCTTCCATTGTCCGGGACAGGTAAATCCCCAGACATACCAGTCCTATCTGTGCACAGCATTCGGTAAGAAGCACTCCGGGGGTAACCGGGACATCCTTAAAATGACCTTTGTAAAAATCGCTTTCCGCCTGGAAAGTATAAAAACCCTCTACCGCCTCTGAGGTCAGTCGGGTCAGGCCGTCCACGAAACGAAAAGCAGGGCCATAGGGCAATCGATCCAGGATGTCGGCGAATTCTTTCTCCATTTCTAACACAGGCTTTCCCCTCCGTCTACTTTTAAGATGGTTCCGTTGATCCATGCAGCTTCCGGGCGGCTTAAGAGATATACTACATTCGCAATATCCTCTGGCCTTGTGAGTCTTCCCGAGGGATTTCTTTTCGCAGTGCGCTCTAATATTTCGGCACTTCCCGGTATCCGTTTCATGGAATCTGTTGGGGTTACTCCGGCTTGCAGGCAATTTGCCCTGATTCCATGGGGTGCAAATTCAACTGCAATCTGCCGGATAATGGCCTCCATCGATGCCTTAGCGGCAGCAACCGCTCCATAGCCCGGGATAACGCGGCTACTACCTTCACTGGTAAAGGCAATCACTTTGGGATTGGATGAAAAAAGACTTTCGCGAAACAGCAGGCTTACCCAGTTGTACACATTGTATGCCATAGCCTCTCCGGTTATTTTAAAGTCCGCTTCAGACAACGCGGGAAATTGTGAATTAGCCGCCATGGGCTTTAAATTTCCCCTTGCAATACTGTGCACCAGAAGTCCGATTTTACCGTCATGCCCGAGGATCTTTTTGATTTCCTGGAGTATTTCCAGCCGTCCCTTCTCCTGAATGGCATCCTTATGAATGGCAAAAAAGGGTGTGCTCCCGCCGGAGAAGGAGGCAAAATCCACAGTTATTTGTTCCATGTCCTTCCGCATATCCCGGTGAACGGCGATAACGGGGATGTTTTCTATAAGCAGTTTTCGGACCGTAGCCAGCCCCAGCCCCTGACTGCCTCCGATAACCACTGCAAAATTTTTTATGTGAGGCGCTTCTTCCATCGTAGAAATTTAAAACTCCAATAGGATGCGTTGGGCGGTAAATCCCGGGCCAAAACTAAGCAGAAGACCGAGTTCACCCGGGGCGATATTCCTTTCTAAAAAGCGCTCAAGAACGTAAAGCACTGTAGCGCTGCTCATGTTGCCGTAGCACCTGAGTACTTCGCGGGTGTCGTCCAGATTGGCCTCCTGTCCCTTAAAGAGTTCTGAAACGGTCTGGACGATTTTTCGTCCCCCCGGATGAAATATCAAATGCTTTAAATCTTCCAGTTCCTTATTTTGTTTGGCAAGGAAAGGCCCCAGCATCGGATAGAAATGTTCTGAGATCGTTTCAGGTACGGCAGGATCCAAAATCATCTTCAAACCTGAATTGGTCAGGTCAAAACCCATTAAATGCGTAGTATTCGGGAAGTGGTACATGCCTTCGCCAAGGATCTTAGGTCCTTGGGCTTCAGGCTCCGAGCTCATCAATACACAAGAGGCGCCATCTCCAAAGATCGCGGCACTAATAATATTTGCCATGGAATGGTCTGAAAACTGAAAGGTGGCTGCCGGACTTTCCACGGCGATAACGGCGGCACGCTTCCCCGGATTGGCTTTTAAAAAATGGTATGCATAGATCAGTCCTGAGATCCCTGCTGCGCATCCCATCTCGGTTACCGGAAGTCGGCATACATCCCCCCTTAACGACAGGGCATTCACCAGATAGGCGTCCAGCGAGGGAATCATGATACCCGTGCAACTCACGGTGATCAGGTAATCCAGACTTTCGGCTTCCCAGTCCGCTTTTGCCAGGCTTTTTGAGAGTACCTCCTCCCCTAATTTCTTAACCTCACGGGCATAAATACGATTGCGATCTTCAAAAGAGGATGCTGTAAAAACGGTTTCGGCATCCATGATGCCATACCGCTTGTCTACCCCGGCTCCTTCGAAAATCTTCACTGCTTTACGAATCAACCGGTCGGGCTCTCCGTGCAGCCACAGGGGAACAAAAGGCAATATCTCTGAAGTTAATCGCTCAAACTCAGGCAGGGCCTTAGCGGCACTTTTGATACGAACATCAGTCATTCTTTTTCTTTAAGGTGGAGAATCCAGAGGTACCGAAAAGCCCATTTCCATTGAATTTGGTGGGTTGTAACCCCCATACTCAGGCTAAACTGCTTCAATTCGGAATTCCGAAATCCCCTTAGGATGGAAATCAGTCCATCGTGAATAGCAATTTTTGATTTCATAAAAATAACCCCAAATAGCCGAAATAAGTAATATGCCAAAGGGTTTCTGTCTAAGTCATTGATAACAATGGCTTTGCATTTGGAATCGGACCAGTAAGAGAGCATTCTATGGATCTGCTCATCTGTAAAATGATGCATAAACAGGTTACAGATGATAACAAATTCCCCTTCGGGCAGCTGAGGAAACTCCATAATGTCCCGCACCTCGTATTGAATGTCCATTCCGTCCTTGTTTTGGGAACTGCCCCATTCCAGGCTTTCTGAATTTCGATCCCAGCCAGTGAGCCGGACTTTAAAACCCTTTTTACTGCAGTATTTATGGAGATGCCTTAGAAATTCTCCGTCCCCGCATCCTATATCGAGGATATGACAGGGAATTTCCCGGGAGAGGAAAGGTTTTAAGCCCGCCATACCCACAGCGTGGCCACCCAAAAGGGTGTTTACCATTTTAAGATCTGCCAGGGCAGCCTCCAACTCATTTTTCGGAAGTTCCAGATCATCCATGAGTTCAGGGGTATTACTGCGTTTTTGAAAGGAAGGAAAACTCATGCGGTCCCGTGGGTTTTGCGAATAAGGGTGCGAAGTAAAAAGGGGACTTTCGCCCCGGCTTGTATTCCTAAACTTAAACCGTTCGGACTCGTTAGGATTTGCTGGAGCCCAGCCCCTACCCACAGTCGTGTTTTAAACGCTTTCTCCCAAACCTTTCTATAGGTACGCTCTAAATGTTGTCGGTTTTCAATCCCGCTTTTTATATACGCATCCAATACTTCTGCCAGAAGGCGTCCGGATTCAATAGCCATAGCCATGCCGTTCCCGCACAGGGGATGGATCAGACGGACCGCATCTCCCGACATTAATACATGGTCTTTATTAGGCTCTTTTCTTCCGAAATAGATATTAGAAATTCCGAGTGCCTTGGGAAATAAGGGCTCAGCTTGTTCAAGAACTTCACGCAGACCGGGATGTTCTCGCAACAGGCTCTTTGTGCAGGTTTCTAAATTTGGGGTCTCCCGAAATCGTTTCTTATGAATCAGGTAGCAGAAGTTTACGGCGCCTGACTCGGTCACTGAAAGTCCGCCATATCCCCCTTCAAAACCGTAGAGCCCCACCTGATCTTTCGGATATTCTGTCCGGTAATGCATTTTAATGCCCATCCAGGGACTCGATTTTGTAAAAAATCGCCGATTTTGCACCCGATCTAAGGCGCTTCGTTTGCCCCAACTGCCGATGACGTATTGGGTCTCCCAGGTTTCTCCTCTTGTAGTGACTTGAAAATGAGTGCCTTCCCATTGAACTCCTTCCACGGATTGCCAAACAAATGCGACTCCGGCTTTTTCGGCAGCCTGGAATAAGCGGAAGTCGAGGGCATACCTGCTGATACCAATACCGCCCAGCGGCAAATTACAGCTCAGGCTTTTTCCTCCAGAACTGCTCAATACCAGCCGATCGATATGGGGGGCATCCTCCAGGTAAACGCCGGATTGTTTCAGATAAGGCACAACCTCCTTGCTCAGGTATTCTCCGCATACCTTATGGTGGGGTAACTTTTGTTTCTCGAATACCGTGACTCCCCTGCCCATAGCGGCCAGTTGGCGCGCAGCCGTAAGGCCCGCCAGTCCGCCGCCAATGATGATGATTTCAGAGGAGTTCATACCCTGGGATTATTGCAATTTTTAAACTCAAGCCCCGGTTTTAATAAGCTAACAATTCTTCAAGGGCGGATCTCAGGCGAGATTGCGGCAGGAATCCGGCTTCCAGGCTACGGGCGAAGGGCACCGGAATTTCCAGGCTTCCCACCCTTTTTACAGGGGCGTCGAGTGATTCGAAACAGTGTTCTCCAATTTGCGCAGCCACATCGGCCATAACCCCACCAAATAAAGTGTCTTCCTGAAGCAGTAGTGCTTTCCCGGTTTTGCGAACGCTCTGGAAGACGGCCTCCATGTCCAGCGGACAAAGGGTTCTTAGATCCAGAAGGTCTACCCCGGTCAACCCCATTTCGTCCAGGGCCTCCTGAGCCCAGTGTACACCAGCGCCATATGTGATTAAAGACAAGTTGTTCCCTTCCCGCAGGTGTGCAGCCTTTCCAAAAGGCAGGGTGTAATACCCTTCGGGAACATCCCCGTAAACACTGCGATACAAGCCCTTGTGCTCGAAAAACAGCACGGGATTCGGGTCGTTTATAGCGGTGGCCAAAAGCCCTTTGGCATCCTCCGGGAATGCCGGATAGACCACCTTAAGTCCGGGAACTTTTGTAAACCAGGCTTCGTTGGTTTGGGAGTGAAAGGGTCCTGCCCCTACCCCTGCCCCACAGGGCATCCGGATCACCACATCGGCAGGTTGTCCCCAGCGGTAATGGACCTTTGCCAGATAATTGACAATGGGGTTAAATCCGGAGCTGACAAAATCACTGAACTGCATCTCCACCACAGCCTTAAAATTGTTAATAGCCAGGCCCATAGCCGTGGATACAATAGCCGATTCACAAATAGGTGTATTGCGCACACGCTCCCGTCCATATGTATCAAGAAACCCTTCTGTAACTTTAAAAACACCTCCGTATTCGGCAATGTCCTGCCCCATAAGGATCAGGTTAGAGTGGCGCTGCATAGACAGGTTTAAACCCTCTGAGACCGCATCCACCAGTCGAATATTTTTGACATCTTTACTTTTTTCAATATGCTTGTAATCAAATGGATAATACAAGTCATCTAATTCTTTAATTTCATTAAAAACAACCGGATCTTCAGCAAATGCTTTGTCCAGATGGTCATTAATGCGGTGTGCGATTTCTGTCTTATAAGCTACTTCCAGCGCCTCGCTGAGTACCCCTGTATCCCGAAGGTGCTGGGTGAAGTTTTCCAAAGGATCTCGCGCGGCCCATTGATCCATCAGCTTTTGAGGCACATACTTCGTGCCACTGGCCTCCTCATGCCCACGCATGCGAAAGGTTTTAAATTCGAGCAGGACCGGCCGCGGATGCTCTCTGAGGTCAGCCGCGAGTTCACTGACTTTGGAGTAGACCTCCAGCACGTTGTTTCCGTCCAGAATATGCGATTCTATACCATATCCCGGGCCCTTATCCGCAAGATTCTCACAGCGATACTGCTCATTGGTGGGTGTGGATAATCCGTACCCGTTGTTTTCAATACAAAACAGGACCGGTAAATCCCAAACTGCGGCAATATTGAGCGCCTCGTGAAAGTCCCCCTCACTGGTCGCTCCTTCTCCTGTAAAAACGGCTGTGACTTTTTTGTCACCTTTGAGCAAATGACTCAGCGCTATTCCATTGGCCACCCCTAACTGGGGTCCCAAATGCGATATCATCCCTACTATATGATGTTCTTTAGATCCGAAATGAAAGCTTCGATCCCGACCCTTGGTAAACCCGCTTAATTTACCCTGCCATTGCGAAAAAAGCCTGTACAAGGGAATGTTTCTCCCGGTAAAAACTGCCAAATTCCTGTGCATTGGAAGGATGAACTCATCTTCATCCAGACTCGCGGTGAGACCAACGGCTACGGCTTCCTGTCCGATTCCGCTAAACCATTTGGAAATCTTACCCTGTCTGAGCAGGATCAGCATTTTCTCTTCGATGAGGCGGGACAGCAACATGTCCTTAAACAGCCTTAATTGAGTGGTTTCAGAAACCTGATGCGTTTTGAAGTTCATAAAACATCCATGTTTTTTCGTCATTGGCATTGAAAGACAAATCTAAGGAATCGAAGTTGAGAAGGACCAATAATTAGTAACTTTGAGTCTCATTCTAAACCGTCGGGATATGAACGTGATACCCAGTGTTGATTTACGTGAGTTTACCTCCACTGATCTGCAGCGGAAATCTGCCTTTGTCAATCGGATTGGAGGAGCCTTTGAGGATATTGGTTTTGTGGCACTGAGCGGTCATTTCCTCTCTGAAGAATTGGTGGACGAACTCTATGGGGAAATCAAACGATTTTTTCAATTGCCGCAGGAAGTAAAACAGCAATACGAAATCCAGGGTATCGGCGGACAAAGGGGCTACACATCTTTCGGTAAGGAACACGCCAAGGGCAGAAAAGAAGGAGATTTGAAAGAATTCTGGCACTTTGGACAGTATCTCCCTGCGAATTCGCAATGGGCAGCTGAATACCCCGAGAACGTGGAAGTGACCGAACTGCCGGAATTTAATTCCGTCGGCAAGAAAGCCTATCAAATGCTTGAGAAAACAGCAATTTATGTTCTTCGGGCTTTGGCGCTGCATCTGGAGCTCGAGGAAACGTATTTCGACGCTTTCGTCCAAAACGGGAATTCCATTCTGCGCCCGATACACTATCCTCCCATTACGGTAGAACCTAAAAATGCAGAAAGAGCTGCAGCCCATGGCGACATCAACCTGATCACATTACTCATGGGCGCTCACGGAAAAGGACTTCAGGTCCAGAATCATCAGGGAGATTGGATAGATGCCATCGCCCAACCCGATGAGCTTATGATCAATGTTGGCGATATGCTCTCCCGCCTTTCGAACAACCGACTAAAATCAACGATTCACAGAGTTGTAAATCCGCCCCGGGAGGCCTGGGGCAGTTCGCGATACTCTATACCTTTTTTCATGCATCCCATAAGCTCCATGCCCCTGAATTGTCTTCCAAACTGTATCGACCCGGAACACCCAAAAGGTTTTGAAGATATTACGGCAGGGGCATACCTGCACCAGCGACTTATAGAACTGGGGCTCGTGAAAAAATAAATTGAAACTGATCTCCAAACCGGCATCGATAATATTCCATGGATTTAAAGGACCAACTTAAAAACCTCTTCCCGGACCATGAAGTTCCGGCTCCGGAGGATTCTGTTAAAGAATCCGAACGCGCCTTATGGATTCAGGAGGCGCCAATTGTGTGCAAATACGAGAAACGAAAAGGGAAGCCCGTCACCATTTTAGAGGGGTATACCGGAGATAAAGAGGACTTCAAAGTACTGGCCAAAGGCTTGAAAACCCGCCTTGGAGTTGGGGGTTCCGCTAAAAAAGACACCATCCTCATACAAGGAGACTACCGTAATGAGATTATGGAATATTTAAAGGAATTGGGATTTCGGGTGAAGCGTGTTGGCGGATAAAGTATCCTGGGGTTGCGTCAAATTGTTAATTATTTTCTTTTTTTTCGATTAAATGCTAAATTTAAAGATTAGAAGTTAAACAACTATGCCCACATGAGTTCCCAACTGCATATTACCAACGGAGATTCTTTTACTCAGAGGTTGAAAAAGCTGAAGTTTAAGGGGGACATAATTACCTGGAGGGAAATGCTATGTGAAGGAAAGACAGAAACCTCCGTAGGAAGTGAGGCGTTCTGGAAAACGAGGTTTGAATTTCTTCACAAGAATTATAATGTCAGTAAATCCTGGTTTGTAGAAAAAACCCTAAAAGAATACCGGAGCCTTTGCAATCATAAACAGCAGGACGAGATTATTCTTTGGTTCGAATATGATTTGTTTTGTCAGATCAATATGCTCGCTGTCATCAGCTGGTTAAAAACCCATCGCAGGCATGTTCAAATATCTCTGATTTGCACCGGGTATGAAGACGAATCGAATCACCTCTACGGATTGAACGAATTGAGTGACGACCAAATACAGGAGCAACTTAAGTCCAGAGTAACCCTGAGTCAGAATGACATTGAATACGCAGATTATGTGTGGCAATTGTACTGTAGCGATAATCCGATACGTCTGGAGAATCTCTCAGATTTTGACATGTATCAGTTTACCTATCTGGAGGATGCCCTAAAAACCCACTTACGTCGCTTTCCGGCTATCAAAAATGGCCTTAATGAAATTGAAAACAGAGTTTTGCAAATGGCCTTAGAGACCAAGGCCCCTTCTAAAAAGGCCCTGATGGGTGCCTTACTTCAGGACCAGGGTTGGTATGGTTTTGGAGACACCCAATACGAGAGAATCCTTAAAAACCTTCGCCCCTTATTTCATTCCTTCAATCCGGTGCGCCTGAGTAAAAAAGGCAAGGAGATTCTTGAAAATAAGGACAACTACTACGCCACCCTTAGGGATACAGAAGCTTATTTGGGCGGAGCGCTTAAATACAATTATCTCTACAATTCGGAAGCTGGAAGGATCTTAAAACTCTGACATGTCCCTTAAGGCCTCTGAATTGATCCTGAATGCCGATCAGTCTGTTTATCACCTTAATTTACATCCTGAAGACGTCGCCTCTACCGTAATTCTGGTTGGAGATCCCGGTCGTGTTCCGAAGGTATCGCGCCATTTTGACCATGTGGAAGTCAAAAAATCCAAAAGGGAATTTTGCACGCATACGGGTACTTATAATGGTCTTCGGATCAGTGTAATCTCCACCGGCATCGGAACAGACAACATCGATATCGTCCTCAATGAGCTCGATGCCCTGGTGAATATAGATTTAAGAAAGCGGGAGGTGCGAGGTACTTTAAAGACGCTAAACCTCATACGGCTGGGTACCTCAGGAGCACTTCAGACGGACATTGATGTAGATACCCTGGTGTTAAGTGATCTCGCCATAGGTTTTGATGGGTTGCTTCACTTTTACGAAAGCGAAAAGGCCCAGGAAGCCGATGTGCAGTTCGCCTTTCTGGAGTATAGCGAATGGTCTGTATTCAAAGCCATCCCCTATGTGGTAAAGGCAAGCCCTGAGCTGTGTGATCACCTGTATTCACGGAAGATGATCCGTGGGTTTACAGCGACCACCCCAGGTTTTTATGCGCCCCAGGGCAGATCTCTGCGCTTAAAACCAGAGCGTCCGAATTTGAGCCAAAGACTTTCCGCTTTTAGGTATAAGGATATGAGAATCACAAATATGGAAATGGAAACAGCGGGAATATTCGGTCTTGCTAAACTCATGGGGCATAAAGCAGCCTCGGTCAATTGTATCCTGGCAAATCGAATGACCGGCACGTTCAGTGCGGACCCGGCGGCAGCCGTGGATCATATGATTCAGGTCACGCTAAAGAATCTTACAAGACAGGCGTAAGCCTGACCAGCATCAATATGAACCGAAAAATACAAATTGTAGGGGTGCCGGAACACTTCAATCTCCCGTGGCACCTCGCTCTGGATGAAGGCGCCTTTGATATGCGCGGAATAAACCTGGAGTGGACAGATGTTCCTGAAGGCACCGGGAAAATGGCAGAATTATTGAGCTCGGGTAAAGCGGATTTGGCCATAATCCTGACAGAAGGGCTTGTAAGGGCTGTTTCGGAGGGACTCCAGGCCGTGATTGCACAGGAGTACATCGCAACCCCACTTCTTTGGGGCGTTCACGTACACGCTCAAAGCCCATATACTTCTCAGGCTGAACTGGCTTATAAAAAGGCGGCGATCAGCAGGTATGGGAGCGGCAGTCATCTTATGGCGTTCATTCATGGAAAGAATATGGCATGGCCTGAAGAAGCGCTTTTATTTGAAGTGATCAATACCCTGGAAGGGGCTGTTGAAGCATTGAGTGATCGACGGGCAGATTATTTTATGTGGGAAAAATTCACCACACAGCCCCTTGTAGATCAGGGCGTATTCCGAAGGGTTGGGGTCTGCCCCACCCCCTGGCCCTGTTTTGTAATTGCCGCCAGTGCGGAGTTTGCAAGGGAAGAACCAGGGGTCCTTTCCGATCTGCTCGAAACCATCAATGGATATACTTCAGAATTCAAACAGATTCCCAGTATAGACAGAACCCTTGCGAATCAATACGGTCAAACCCTTACGGACATCCGGGAGTGGCTATCCATTACACGTTGGAGTCAAAGTCAATTAAGTATTGAAACACTTGTTTCAGTGATAGATACACTTAATGATTTAAACCTTTTAACTAATAATGTATCCGCGAATAAAGTACTCTGGAATCCTAAGATTCCATAAAGACCTTCACTCTTAAATTTCTAGTGTTCATTCTAAAATCCCCCATGGGTCCAATCTTTGTGCCGGGCAATTCTTCGGACTTTTAGAGGGACGTATCACCAGATAATTGGAGTGCTGTTTTGTAACCGCAACAGATTGTTCGCCTGACTGAAATGCTTATTGCCAAACCAGTACCCTCTGTTGGCGCTTAAAGGAGAGGGATGCCCCGAAGTCAGAACGTGGTGTTTTTTTAGATCGATCAGTGGGATTTTCTTTTTTGCATAGCCACCCCAGAGCAAAAAGATCAACTCCTCCCTGGAATCGGAAAGCCCTCGAATTACGGCATCCGTAAACGATTCCCACCCCTTATTGCGATGACTACCGGCAGATGAGGCGCGTACAGTCATCACGGCATTGAGCAGCAGAACTCCCTGTTCTGCCCAGCGGGTCAGATCTCCGCTTTCGGGATAAGCAGCCCCGGTATCGTCCTGAATTTCCCTAAAAATATTCACTAAAGAAGGAGGGTGACGGACTCCACTCCGCACAGAGAACGACAATCCGTTCGCCTGATCAGGGCCGTGGTATGGGTCCTGTCCTAAGATTACAACCCTGACTTTGTTCAGGGGGCAATGTGCAAACGCCGCAAACACATCACTTCCCTTAGGATAACATTGATAATCCTGATACTCCTTCCGGACGAAGGTAACCAGACTACTGAAATAAGATGTATCGAATTCGGGCTCTAAAAGCGATTTCCAGCCGCCCTCTATGGATACCTTCATGGTGGTCAGAATCTTATATCTGTGAAGCTAAATCAGGTCGCCAGGGCATTATACAGGTTCTTAAAAAAAACCCGCTCTTTCTCACTAAACCACTCTCCTCCGAATCCCCAAACACCACCTTCCTTTCCCGCTTTTGCGATGCCTTCGGCAAGACTCAGCATCCAGGTTTTATACCCTTCAATGGTTTCTGCGGTTTCGTGCATTGTAAGGTCGGAAAGAACCCTGGGGATCAATTTAAAAATATGACTTAATAACCCGGGATGATCAAGGATTCCCAAATCGGCCAGACAATCCAGAATTTCATCGTGTTTGGCCGTAGTATCCGCAAGTTGCTGATTTTCGTTTGCTGCGTCAGGGACAATGGCGCGAATCAATAAGTTATCAGGAAATGTCTTGAGTCCATCGGCCAAACCACGGACCATAGCCAGTCGTTCACTGGCCGATCCGGCAATACCACTTCTGCCGGCTCCTTCCATGGCCATGGCAATCAGATAGGGTAGTCTTCTGATGCGTATCCAGGCGTCTGAATTATACTTCTCTTCCAGGCACATATGCAGATTTCTCACAGTCTTTTAAAGATACGAAAAACAGCGTTAAAAGCATTGGAATATGGTCAGAAAGGTTCTGCTGCCGACTCTGGATAGAATAAATCGCATTGTGTAACTTTGAGGCGTTGTTCAAACCCTATGAATAAAGTCTCTAAAAAAACACTCGAAGACCTCGAATTCCCCGAAGTCTGCGCTATTCTGAAAGCCCGCTGTGTTACAGGCCCTGGCAGGTCAATGGCAGAGCACCTCATACCTTTTCAGGATGAAGTTTTGCTCAGGGAGTCTTTGGGCCGTACCCGGGAGTATCTCACTTCTTTAGAAAGCGAAAACAGGTTGCCCAATCATGGGTTTGAGTCCATTGACGCGGAACTTGAAGCCCTCCGAATCGAAAATAGCCAACTGCCGGTTGAAGCCTTTCGGAAATTTGCCTTTATCGCCCGCATGATGGAGCAACACCAGCGGTTCCTTAAAAAATTTATCGAATACTTCCCACTATTGCATCAATGGGTAAGCAAGGCGCCCTTCAAAATCGAAATCCCGGAGTATATAGATGCCGTGATTGATCGGCATGGAGAGATAAAAGACTCAGCTTCTCCAGAGCTCACAATCATTCGCAGGCAAATAAGAGGACTTCAGGGAAAGGTCAATCAAAGCTTTAACGCGGCCCTTTCCCGGTATTCAAAACTCGAATATCTCGATGAAATCCGGGAATCCACCCTGGAAAACCAAAGGGTTCTCGCAGTTAAAGCGATGTACCGAAGGAAAATAAAAGGGAGTGCCCTGGGCACCTCTAAGACCGGAAGTATTGTTTTTATAGCTCCTGAAGCGGCTTTGGTACATTCCCGGGAACTGCAGCTCTGCCATCTTGAGGAAAAAGAAGAAATCCAGCGCATTCTGCGAACACTGGGGGGGGAACTACGCCCTTTTATCCCGGATCTCAAATACTATCAAAAGATACTCGCAGAAATTGACTTGTGCGCCGGAAAGGCGCTTTTGGCTGCGGAAATAGGCGGAATCTTGCCGGAAATAAATACGGACCACAAGCTGTTGCTCCTGCAGGCCTATCATCCGCTATTGCTGCTCAACAATAAAGAAAGAGGAGAGAAAACATGGCCTCAAACCCTTGGATTGAACCCTGAGAACCGGATCATCGTGATTTCAGGGCCCAATGCCGGAGGTAAAAGCATTACCCTTAAAACGATAGGCTTGCTACAGCTCATGCTTCAGAGCGGGATGCTTATCCCGGTTCAAGAAGGCAGCACTTCGTGCTTTTTTAATCAGATATTAACCGATATAGGAGATCACCAGTCCATTGAAAACCATTTAAGTACCTATTCATATCGACTAAAGAATATGAATCGCTTTTTGCAAAAATGTGATCAGAACACCTTGTTTTTGATAGACGAATTTGGAACCGGCAGCGATCCGGAATTAGGAGGCGCTCTGGCCGAAACCTTTCTGGAAACGTTCTACGAATGTGGCGCCTTTGGCGTAATCACAACCCATTACGCCAATTTAAAGGCTCTGGCAGATGAGCTTCCGTATGCCTCAAATGCCAATATGCTCTTTAACAGTAAAACTCTCGAGCCCACTTTTCAATTGGAAATGGGACAGCCGGGAAGCTCATTTACCTTTGAAGTGGCTCAAAAAAATGGAATTCCTTATAGCCTGATCAACAAGGCCCGTAAGAAAGTGGCCCGGGGAAAACTCCGGTTTGACCAGACGATCGCAAAGCTTCAAAAAGAGCGCAGTAAAATGGCTCAAACTGAAGACAGGTTGCAGGAAGAAGAATCCAGGGCGCGAAAAGAAGCCCAGAAGCTAGAGGTTCTGAATGAAAAAATCCAGTCCAAGCTAAGCAGCTATCAGGAACTCTACGACTATAATCAGCGTATGATTCATTTGGGCACCCGGGTGGATAAGGTTTCGGAAAAATACTATCAGGATAAAAAGAAGCGCCCCCTGATCTCAGATCTTTTGAGAATTGTGGAAACAGAAAACAGCAAACGGAAACCAAAGGCTTCAAAACCCGCAGCGGCGAGCGTCCAGGCTGCAGAGTCCGTAAAGAAGGAATTACAGCAGGAGGTTCAAACGATCCGTAAGAAGAAAAAGGCAGAAAAGAGAAGCGCTGAGAAATCTCAGGCAAAAAAGCCAAGGCCAGTTTTTAAAATTGGAGATCAGGTACGCCTGTCAGACAGTAAATCTGTGGGAAGTATCGATCGGATTGAAAAACAAAAGGCTCTGGTCAATTATGGTGTGTTTACCACCGAGGTGTCAATAGATCAATTGGAGTTTGTGGCCTCCGGAAAATCCTAGGCGCGAAGGGGAAGCCCTCCCCTACCCGTTGTAAAGATATAATCTATCCCTGCAATCAGAAATCACGAGTCGGGCTTCATTACCCTTGTAAAAAGAACATCTCCCATAAACAGGTCGTCTGGAAGCGCTTAAAAATACCCTGCACGGATCCCTTGATATGCCCTACCTTTGCAAAATGCAATTAGAGTCGGGTAAAAAAATTATTCTGTTCGATGGAGTCTGCAACCTCTGTAATGGTGCCGTGCAGTGGGTGATTGAGCGGGATAAGGATGATGTTTTTCGATTTGCTCCCCTGCAAAGTACCATTGCAGAAGATCTGCTCAAAGAGCGCGGGGTTGACGCTGCCACAATGGATTCAATAATTTTTATAGACCCAGGGGTCGCTTATTTTATAAAATCCGACGCTGCACTGGAAATTGCCCGAAATATAAAGGGATACGGATGGTTGCCTGCCATATTTGGTCGGACTCCGCGATCCGTCCGCGATTCCATTTACGACCTGATCGCAAAAAACCGCTATCGCCTTTTCGGTAAAAAAGACCAGTGTATGATTCCAAATGCAGAACTAAGTGCGAAATTCCTGCAAACCTCCTGATTACTTCAGGTTATTCAAAATAAAATCCAGGGTGGGATTGTCGATCTTTTTTTCGCGGAAACTCAGGGATTCATAAGGGCCATTTCTACTCAACCCCAGATTTTGCAAATGCAGGATGTCCTTCTCGTATTCCATAGAGACCTTTCCCGATAACAGGGGCTCTAAAGATTTTCCTTTCTGATATCTTTTATAAATCTTTCGCAATCCACTGAGATAAAGTCGGTCTTTGGTAAAACCACCCCCTCGGTGTGTTCTGAGGGTAATGTTGAAAGCCGCTTCCCGGTTGAGTTTATACTGATTGTGAATTAAATCAAAGGTATCTGAAAATGAATAACCTTTACTTAAGGTATGGGTAGCTAATACACGATATGACAGCTCTTTAAGTCTTTTTACAGTGAGAGCCCCTCCCATATATTCACTAAAAACAGCCAATCCCTCCTGAGTCTCAACATTATTGGGGAAGCCATTGGAAAAAATGTGCAGGGCTTGTTGCAGGCCATTATAGGTGGTCACCATATGAACGCCTATTTCATGATGGGCCAGGGTGAGGAGTTGATTATCACTAAACCGCGTATTGCGTTTTAGAAGCATACTCCGGGTGCTGTTACTCACCATGGCATCCGCTGAGATATGCGGGGTGAGACGAATATTGAGTGGAAAGGAATAAGCTTTAGCAAATTCGGTGAAATATGTATGGGCCTGTTCGGGCGTATATTTCTTTTCCATAGCTGCTGACGGAGGGTCCTCATCAAAATGAAGAATAAACCTCGCATTTTGAACATCCCGGTCTGTAGGAGTTCCATAAACGCGCAGCGAATTGTAGTAAAAATCCTTACCATCCCCAATGGTCTCTATACACTGAACCATATTGGAATAAAAATAAATTACCTCTTTGTAGAGATTTCTTATCCGCTCATCTTCAATATCATCGATACGATGCGAAAAGAATAACTGCTGCAGCTTATAGGGGTCAAACTTGAGTTTGGGATATTTGAATTGCGGATCCTCATTGTATTTGGAGGCGAAAAACCGATGCTTTTCCTTTTCGGCGTTCAGGGGGTTGATATAACTGAGCAGTTCAATCCTCTGGACCAGGCGGTCGAGATGGGCATCAATCTCAAAAATAGTCTTATACCGCTCCTTAAGCTCAGGGTGCAGGGCAACTTCAGTCATAAATATTCCTGGAATTCTGTGAGCTGCAAAGGTATCAATTCTTTTAATTGACGCGCCGCGGAGTCCACGACTTCGGGAAAGATGACACCTGTCGTTTCATCACAATAAATTTTAGAGATCTCAGTGGCCAGCACCAGGGTATTTTTAAAGTTCTCGGTGAGATATTTCAAAAAATAGCCTTTGCCAAAAAAAACATCATTAATCCTGGCTGTGGAGGGAATTCCATGTGGCAATTGAATATCCGCAAGTCTGGATCTCCAGGATTCTGCCAGAACCCCAAAACGGGAAGCATCGATATTGGAAGTCCCCAGGTTCCATGTAGGAACGGGCCGGTCCCAGCGCTTCCAGTTATAGCTGTGCATATCAAAAACCAAAGCCGCCCCGAATTTGGATTCTATTTGATCAGTCAATGCGTGCGCAACGCTGTAAAAAGCTTTGTGCTTAGCCAAACTCAGTGCTCTTTCTTCTTCAGGAAGTTTGGATTTCCAGAGGGGTTTGCCCCAGGCGTCCTCAAAAATACACTCCTCTGGAGGTCGGTTCAAATCGTACTCAAACCGACTGTCAGAACCTGAAATCACGATCGGGTGGGAAGCGATCATTTCCCTTGTACAGGGATCTTCCTCATACCAGCGCTCATAAGCGCTATGTGTGCAATTTTCCCACAAGGATTTTCGAAACTGATTCCCGTCGTGAACCGCGGCACACATATAGGGTGCGTAGGAGGCGACTTTCACACGAAAGGAATAGTCACTGGCCACGGCTTCGAAGGGGGTCTCCGAACGGATCAGCCCAATCATTTCCTCAGGACTAAGCCTACGCATCGTCTACCTCTTTACGAAGTCTGGACCTGCGGTCAAAGGCCTGTAACTGATCCAGCACGCGACTTTCAATAAAGTCGATGACCCGCGACTGTATTTTTGTCTTATACACTTTGTTCATATAGGTAATACCGCCGGGAGACATCACATTGACTTCCACCAACTTACCACCTATTACATCAATACCCACAAAATACAGTCCATCATTTACGAGTTTTGGACCGATCTGCTTGCAAAGCGCTTTCTCCTCTTTGGTAAGGGTGTGTTTAGCGACTGATCCTCCGGCAGAAACATTAGAGCGGTGGTCCTCGTCGCCCGGTATACGGCGCATCGCACCAATGGGTTCTCCATTGAGCAAAAGAATGCGTATATCGCCTTTGTCAGCGCCTTCGATATACTCCTGAAGGATAACGTAACTCGAGGAACCATCTCCATTGGTGATATAAAAGTCCAAAAGAGAATTGATATTGGACATGGCCGATTTCTCGATAAGGATCACCCCCGAACCGCCAAAACCATTCAAGGGCTTTAAGATCATCTTGTCTGATTTACTCTCCTTAATCTGGCGAATAAGGTATTTTTTGTTTTTAGATACGTGCGTAACCGGGATAATATTAGAATGGCTGTCTCCAAAGGCCGCCGTATACAATTTATTATTGGCCTCCCGAAGTCCCTGGAGGGAATTGACAATAAACACATCATCCTTCACGGAATCGAGAAAATTCAGCATAAGCGGGTCTAGAGGAGGATTCGCCCGCATAAAAAGCACGTCAAACCCGGCAAGAGGCAGCATCTCATCCCGCAATTTGGCCTTATTGTAAAAAGCCTTCAGATTGGCAGGAACTTTTTCCATCCGGTTGATTACCGTACAGAAGGAGCTGGTTACACTATTTCGAATCGTCAGATTTGCGGGAGTGCACAAGGCTACTCCATGCCCCCGCCTGACGCATTCGTGAATCAGGGCCAGACTTGTATCGTTGGCGGGGTCTATTTCCTCCCACGGATACATTAAAAAACAAATATTCATCAGTCGTCTTTGTGAATTATATCATCCAAATGGTCATCCCAGTTCTTTTCAACCGGTTGCCCCAGTTTGCCTACAGATTTGGCGACCAGCATTGCGACCATGGCGTCTCCAGTGACATTGACCACTGTTCTGAGCATGTCCAATGGGCGATCCACGGCAAAAATGAGTGCCAGGCCGATTGCGAGTTTATCTGGCGGAAAGCCAATGGACTCCAGAACAATAACGAGCATAACCATACCCGCTCCGGGAACGGCCGCTGAACCTATTGAGGCCAAAAGAGCTGTCATTATTATGGTCAATTGCCCCCCGAGGGTGAGATCAAAACCGAGCGCCTGAGAAATAAATACAGCCGCAACCCCCTGATAGAGACTCGTCCCATCCATATTGATCGTCGCTCCAACCGGTAAAACAAAACTCGACACTTCTTTATCTACCCCAATATGCTCTTCCACGCGTTCCATGGTCACGGGAAGGGTAGCCGCACTGGAACTTGTGGAAAAAGCCAGTAATTGGGCAGGGCTCATTTTGCTCAGGAAGGTGAAGGGATTATAACCGGTAAAAACGGAGACAATAATGCAGTAAAAGACAATCATTAAAACCAGACCCAACACCACTACCCCACTGTACTTCAATAACGCATAGAGTAAATCGGGATCTCCCGAGGTTACTACTACACCAGCCAACAGTGCAAAAACGGCAACGGGTGCAGTGAGCATGATCAGGTCTACCATTTTTAAAACCACCTCATTGAGGGAATCAAAAAACTCCTTTAAGGGGCGGGCTGCCTTTTCACCGATCAGCAACATCGAAATACCCAGGAAAATAGTAAAGAAAATAACCTGAAGCATCAGACTATTGTCACTAACAGCCCGAAAAGCATTATCCGGAACCATATCGACCAAAAACTGTAGTGGACCGCTTTCCTTCTGCTTGCTCGCCTCCTCGAGTTTAGAGGTCACCCCGGAATCCGAAGCGTAGGTTTCGGTTAATTGAGAGATCGTCTGCTCAGAGATACCTTCTCCGGGTTTTATGATATTCACCAGAACTAATCCTATTGAAATGGCAATAATCGTCGTGAGGATGTAGATCGCTATGGTCCTGAGGCCAATATTCTTGAATTTGCTGATGTCCTGTAAATCGGAAATACCCTTAACCAGAGAAGCGAGGATAAGGGGAATTGCGATTAACTTTAGAAGCTTTACGAATATCGTACCTAAAGGGCTGATCCAATCCTGAACAAATTCTGGACCCCATTCGGGATAAGTCATCAGGAATCCGAATATAATTCCAAAGATCATACCGATCAGAATCTGCCAGTGCAGTTCGAGTTTCTTCATAAAGAGGTGCTGATTTTAAAGGGTAAGATACTATTTTTAAGGAGAACACTCATCGGAGGCTTAAATTTTGGAAAGCCGTCCCAACAAGTAAAAATCGGCCATAACAAGCGCGGCCATGGCCTCCACGATAGGGACAGCTCTCGGCACCACGCAGGGATCATGCCTTCCTTTTCCCTTAAGATTGACGGCTTTTCCTTCTTTATCGATAGTCTGATACTCCTGAAGGAGGGTCGCTACCGGTTTGAAAGCCACACGGAAATAGACATCCATCCCATTGCTGATCCCGCCCTGAATTCCGCCACTGTGATTGGTCAGGGTGGTGCCATCCGGTGCGAAGGCATCATTGTGTTGACTTCCGCGGAGTTTTACCCCGTCAAATCCACTGCCGTATTCAAATCCTTTTACTGCATTTATGGACAACATGGCCTGCCCCAGGCGGGCGTGAAGTTTATCAAAAACGGGTTCTCCAAGACCCGGCGGGATGTTCTGAATCACGCAGGTTATCACCCCGCCAATAGTGTCACCGGCTTTGCGCACTTCCCGTATCTGGCGCTCCATTACTGCAGCCATCTGGGGATCGGGGCACCGAACGGGGTTAGACTCGGTCAATGAAAGATCGAGCTCCTTGTACGGTTTTTCAAGGGTCAGGGATCCGACCTGTGAAACATAAGCGTTAAACTGCATCCCGGGGATCATCTGACGGGCTATGGCCCCGGCTACCACCCGACATACGGTTTCCCGGGCTGAACTGCGGCCTCCACCCCGATAATCCCTGAATCCATATTTTTTATCATAGGTGAAATCTGCATGGGAGGGCCTGTAGGTATCTTTAATATGCGCGTAATCCTTAGATTTCTGATTGGAGTTTCGCACCAGAAATCCGATGGGGGTCCCAGTGGTTTTTCCTTCAAAAATTCCCGAGAAGAATTCCGCACGGTCCGCTTCCTTCCTTTGGGTTACAATGGCGGATTGGCCTGGCTTTCTGCGATCGAGTTCTTTTTGAATAGCTTCCATATCGAGTGTCACCCCTGCTGGGCATCCATCGATAATTCCGCCAAGGCTCTCCCCATGACTCTCGCCAAAAGTCATGAGTTTAAATGCCGTTCCAAAACTATTTCCTGCCATAGTGCCCATTTTTTATTTACAGTGCTCTCAAAGGTAGGATTTACGGATATCCCCGCCAAAATCACGCGGAGTAATATTGATTTTACATTGCCCCCGGGCTCTTAAAGTTTTAGTAACTCTAAGGTATTCTAATCTTGATGGTTTGAATTTTTGACATCATACCAACCGTTCTATTTTTGCGCTCAAGAGGCAAATGCTGTGAAAAAACGACTAATAGAGATTGCGGTAATCTCCAATACACATCTGGGAGCTGAGTCTGGGCAGGCGGATGCGCTTCTGGCCTATCTGAGCAGTATTTCCCCAAAAATTCTGGTGCTCAACGGGACGGTTTGGGAAACGAAGACAGATATACAGAAGGCGTTTTCCTCCCGACATTTCGGGATCCTCAAAAAGTTGTTTGCCATGTCGGCGGCAGGGACAAAAATCTATTATGTCTGCGAGTACCCGGATGCCGTTGACCGTAAATTTAAAGAAAAGGCTCCGGGAAATATCTATGTCACTGCGAATCTCATTCTCAACCTCGACGGTAAAAAAGCCTGGTTTACACATGGAGACTTTTTGGACTCCCCCCTCTTTGATGCTAAATGGGTTCAGAGGCTGGGAACCGGCGGACTCAGAATTCTCGCCGAAACGATTCGTTATAAAAACAGGGTCTGGAACACGGTCAACAGGCACGCAACAGAGGTCTGCCGCCCCCCCGGGTCGGATCGTGAAAACCGGCTTAAAAAAGGCAGCGGCTTCAGCGAAACTATAGTGAAATTAGCCGTGGGCAGAGGTTGCGATTATCTTATTTGCGGAGCACCGCAGGATCTTTGCAATCTCTGGTTAGAAACTCGCGCAGGAAAATGCCAGTATCTCAGTGCCGGAGATTGGGTAGAGAACCTGACCACCCTGGAATACAATTTCAAAAGATGGAAACCCTACCGGTATAGCGAAGACAAACTCTCTCCCTTCTTTGCAGATGAAGACCTGAAGCAGATGAATGTTAAGGACATCCTTGCTAAAAATCTGAAAACAGGTTCTGCTTTGGCTGGATAGATGCTCAGGGTGCCAGTGCAGCCCGGAGGATGCTTACGGGGTGTTGTGCTTTGCGGCCGGTTCCATCAAAAATCTGATGCCGGCAACTGGTTCCATTGGCAGCCAGAATAGTAGCTTCAGCGGTTTTTTGGACCGAGGGAAACAGGCGAAGCCCCCCGATTTTCATACTGATTTCAAAGTGCTCTTTTTCATAACCAAAAGAACCAGCCATACCACAGCAACCCGCCGTGATTAGCGTTGGAGCGTATCCCGAGGGAATATTGAGCATGTCAAAAGTAACCTTCTGATTGGATAGTGCTTTTTGGTGACAGTGGGTATGAATTTTTACATCCCGCACTTCCGCGGTAAAATGCTCCGCCCTGATATACCCTTTTTTGTGCTCATTAGAAATAAACTCCTCAATCAACAGACAGTTGGACGCAATGGCGGAGGCCTGCTTTTCGGGTAACCCAAACCGGGCGTATTCATCCCGAAAGGTCAGTAAAGCCGAAGGTTCGATTCCAACGACCGGTATTCCCGACTGAGCAAACCCATACAGGGGGTGCGCATTGGTATGCGCAAGAGCCCGGGCCTGTTTTAAAAAACCTTTTGAAATAAAGGCACGACCACTTTCAGCTTTGTACAACCCCACCTTGTACCCAAGACCTTCAAGCAGGTCTATGGCGTCTAGTCCCACCTGGGCATCCAAAAACTGGGTAAACTCATCTAAATAAAGAATCACTTCTCCCTGATACATCCTGCGGGAAGTCTGAACAGATCGGAGATGGGCTTCAAAATTCACATTCTTCACCCGGGGCAGGGAACGCTCCGAGGCCACTCCCAAAACTTGTTTTATAACCGATGCCGTCCAACGGTTTTGAGTGACCCAATTCGAAAAACCAGATACCCTGCTCTGCAGTTTGCTCAAAAGGGTGTTGTAGGCAAAGAGTCGATTTCTCAGGGTGTACCCGTTTTGTTCCTGATATTGATAGGCAAATTCAGCCTTTAAGGTCGCCACATCCACATTACTGGGACATTCCCGGGCACATGCTTTGCAACTCAGGCAAAGGTCGAAAACTTCCTTGAGCTCAGGTTTGTTGAAGGGATTGCCATTCAAAGGTTCCGTCAGCATTTCCCTTAGGGCATTGGCTCTGGCCCGTGTGGTGTCCTTTTCATTTAGCGTCGCGTGGTAACTCGGGCACATACCCCCGGGCATTTGCGATGTTTTTCTGCAGTCCCCGCTCCCATTGCATTTCTCTGTTGCCCTGAGGATCCCCTGACTATCCCCAAAATCGAGCAGGGTGTTCACTTCCGGCTCCCTGCGATCCGGAGAATAACGCAGCGCCTGATCCATGGGGTAGGCATCCACAATCTTTCCGGGATTAAAGATACCTTCAGGATCAAAATACGTCTTAATACGGCGCAGCAATTCATAATTCTTCTCCCCTATCATCAGAGGTATAAACTCCGCCCGCACGATACCGTCCCCGTGTTCTCCACTAAAAGATCCCCTGTATTTTTTAGTAAGATGCGCGACATCTGTGGTAATCTTACGAAACAGGTCTACATCCCCAGACTTTTTTAAATTTAGAATAGGCCGTAAATGAAGCTCTCCTGCCCCGGCGTGTGCATAGTACACGGCATTCTGCCCATACGTCTGCATAATGGCCGTAAACTCCCCAATAAAGTCCTTCAGGTCAGGCAGGGCAACAGCAGTATCTTCTATACAGGCCACCGCTTTTTTATCGCCGACCATATTACCTAGCAGTCCCAAACCGGCTTTGCGAAGCGTTATGGCTTTTGAGATATCTGCTCCCCGCAGTACGGGGCTCGCGTAACAGTTTCCAAGTTCTTTTAGGGTGTTGAGAACCTCGCCGATGCGCAGATCAAGAGCTTCAGAGTTTTCTGCACGAACTTCTAACATCAGCAGGGCGGCGGGGTCTCCTTCTACAAAAAAACGATTTTCGAGCTGTTCGAGATTGCTTTTGGTGCAATCCAGTATCACCTTGTCCATCATCTCGCACATAAAAAGGGCATGATTCATTACGGGCGCCACATCTGTAAGGCTATCCTCCAGGGAATAATAATGAGGTACGATCATGGCCGCTTTTGACGGTGGCAGGGGATCGAGTTGTAAGGTGATTTCTGTGGTCAGGGCCAGTGTGCCTTCACTGCCACATAGCAATTTTGATAAATTAAAAGGTTCTTCCGAGGATCCGACGGGGGCCATTTCAAGAAGGGAATCCACAGCGTACCCGGTATTCCTTCGATGGATCTCTGCTCTTGGAAATTCTTTAATTATATTATCTACTATGTCTCTGTTATTCAATTCATTAATAATACTTTTATAAATTGTACCTTCAAATGTATTTTTTTGAGTTTTCTTCCCTAGTTCTCCCGGATTTAACCCGCGGAACTCAACCATTGAACCGTCGGACAAGAGCGCCTTTAACGCGATCACTTTGTCTCTGGTAACCCCATACCGGATGGAGGTGGTTCCACTGGAATTATTCCCAACCATACCCCCGAGCATACATCGGTTTGAAGTGGAGGTATTCGGCCCGAAAAAGAGCCCGAAGGGTTCCAGGAACTGGTTTAATTCATCGCGTATCACGCCGGGCTGCAGTCGCACCTGGTTTTTATCCGTATCCAGATCTAAAATTGAGGTAAAATGCTTTGAGATGTCTACCACAATACCTTTCCCCACACACTGTCCGGCCAAAGAAGTACCGGCCGCCCGGGGTATCAGAGACACCTTTTGAGCGGTTGCAAACTGAATCAGATGTACGAGGTCTTTTTCATCTTTAGGATAGGCAACGGCCAGCGGCAGCATTCTGTAAACAGAGGCATCCGTGGCGTAAAGATGTTTGTGCAGGGAATCCCATTGTAACTCTCCGGAGAGCTTTTTGGAAAGTTGCTCCAGTTTATTTTTATCCACTTTACCCACTGCCAAACAATTTTGGGCTCTAAATTAAGTTTTTATACACTGAGGAGCATTGAAGTCCTTATTTTTGACCCTGTTAAATTTTTACCTATGAAACTACGTGCGCTATTTCTATGTTTATTTCTTTTTGGAAGTGCCTGGCTGAGTGCTCAGCGTATATCAAATAACGCCATAGGTCTTCGACTGGGCGATAGCGACGGCTTTGGAGCTGAGATTTCCTATCAGAAATCCCTGACCCGTTCCAACCGGCTGGAATTTGATCTGGGTTGGCGCGACAACAGGAACTACAACGCTTTTAAAATCGTAGGGCTTTATCAGTGGGTCCGCAAGCTCGACGGCAATTTCAATTGGTTTTACGGGGCTGGGGGCGGAATTGGCAATGTGAATTTCAGCGATGATTACGCTACCGATTCCGATGGGGGATTCTTCCTTTTCGCAGCCGGTGATATCGGTATAGAATATAATTTTGACATCCCTTTACTCCTATCCGTTGATTTTCGCCCGGAAATCGGGATTATCGGTTATGACGGATTTACGGATAATTTTAATTTTGATATCGCCCTGGGAATCCGGTATCAGTTCTAATGCCCGGACAGGCATAACCTTTTGTTAAGCGCTTTTTTTTTCTGCTTACCCTAACTACCTTTGCGGCTTACTCTTTAAATAAGTTGGTATGAAAGGTATATTGAGGGTGCTACCCATTCTCCTTTTGATGGCAGGGTGTTCGACCGAGACTAAATCCGGCTATGCAATTAACGGCTCCATTGCCGGTACTCTTGGGGAGGGCACTCAGGTGTTTCTCAGGAAAAGTGATGAAAATATGCGTGCGATCCCCGGAGACACCGCCCTGATATCCAACGGTACTTTTAGTTTTAGCGGTAATGCCACGTCTCCTGAACTTCGGTATATCTTTATTGAAGGGGTTAATGCCGGCATTCCGGTTTTTGTGGAAAACGGGTCCATAACCGTTACAGCCCATCGCGACAGTCTTGGGAGTGCCGCAGTTAAAGGAACCCTTCAGAATGAATATTATTCAGAGTTTGTAGAAGGCACACGCCAGCTGATGGATCGTCGAAATTCGATAAACAGTGAAATGCAGGCGGCCATGCAGTCTCGTGACAGTGCAAATATGAACGCCCTTCGCGATGAATTCTTTGAACTCCAGGGAAGTGCCGTGGATTTTGAAAAAACATTTATTACGGAGCACCCAGATGCGCTGATCTCTGCAATGGTGCTCTCCCGGATGTTACAATCCCAGTCCCTTCCGAACGCGGAAGTGGCTGATCTTTTTAAAGGTCTAAATGAGTCCATCCGCCTATCACCACTGGGTGTGAACATCAACACTCAGATTACTTCTCAAGGGCGCACTGCTGTGGGATCCCGGGCTCCTGATTTTTCAGCACCCACTCCAGACGGTCAGGCGCTTGCCCTTAATGATGTCCTTGGGAAGGTTACCCTTGTGGATTTTTGGGCTGCCTGGTGTCGTCCTTGTCGGGCCGAAAACCCGAATATTGTCAAGGTGTATGAAAAGTATAAAGATAGGGGGCTGATCATTCTTGGCGTTTCATTGGATAGAAATGCCGCGGACTGGAAAAACGCTATCGTGCAGGATGGGCTTACCTGGTATCATGTATCGAATGTTCGGTACTTTGATGAAATTGCGGAGCTATATAATGTTCGGGCTATTCCGGCAAGTTTTATCCTTGATGAAAATGGCGTTATTGTAGCTAAAAACCTGAGAGGTGAATTCCTGGAAGCTAAAATTGCAGAATTACTTCCTTAGCCCTACCCTTTCGCCAGGAACCGAATGCAGGCTTTCGTGGATTTAGTTTCCTAGCTTTTGGCGTACGTCTCTGAATTTCCCGCTCACGGTAGCTTCCCTTCCGGCGGAAACGTCTCCAAAAATATCGATGACTGAAGAATCGCCAAGGAACTCCACCTGAGCCCCGTCCTGGAGAACGAGATCTCCATAGATGGTTACATTTCCTTCAATCTGAAGTAACGCCCCGCTTCCAACAATAAGCGCACCCTTATCCTGATTGGTACCAATGGCCAGTGTTCCGAAAAGCCGCAGCACACCACCCGGGGCAATGTTCACCTGTTGAGAAACTGTCCAGGATCCGCAAAGCAACAAAAAGCCCTCAATATCAATAGCATCCAGTTGTTTTCCTCCCTGGAAACTCAAAGCCTCTGCTGGTCCTACATTCAGAATACTGCTCCCATCATAGGGAGGCAGATCCGAACAAGCATTAACCAGTGTTTTAGGAGGTCTGTTAAGCTTAATTATCTGCAGGCCATCAGCTCCTGAGGCTACAAAGGCATAATCACCTTCGGAAGTTACATAGTTTACAGAACCATCCAGATCGATGGTTCCTGCCGTCGTAATCGTAGAGGCCAGTAATTCGGCCAATGCCAGGCCCGCACCTCCGTTGGCCATAAAAAGCAGGTCGTCATTTACCGAAACGGCATTGGTTACGGCGTCTCCCGCCGGAGTACCAACCGGAATAGTTGGAATAGATACGTAGTCAAGTAACGTACCTGTTGAACCCTCATAAATTCCTGCGCCCTGAGCCGCCTCGGGAACCAGGATATTTGTTTGCCAGGTGTCCAGTGTCTTCTTACTGGTAGCCCCCAGATCTGTACCTATTGAAATCAGACCCGTTTCAACAAGGCTTGAATTGAGTATACGAACTCCTGAACCCCCATCCAGAATGGCATATCCACCTTGCCAGAGGCTCAGCGATCGGGCATCTGTTACAAAAACCTCACCGACCATCGAAAGGTCTGCAGTATTATAGGATGCCACGGCCCCTTCTTTACCGCTTGTAACTATGACTCTATTTCCATCAATAACGACATCTGTGGCATTATATCCCTGCTGAAAACCGTAAATAATGTCATCCGTAATCAGTACGCCATTTGAAACCCGAATCCGCGCTATAAACGAATTAAATGTCGCAATATCTGAGGTTTCGGCATTAATGGACCCTACCGCGTAAATATAACCCCCGGCAAAAGCCAAACTATTAATATCTGCATTAGAGTAAAAAAGACGTGAGCGCACCCGCGGCACATTCGGATCTGAAATATCGATTACATCCAGAGCACCCTGGTAGATTTCTCCAGCTTTGTTATAACTCACAAAAACATAGTTGCCGTCCAGAAAAGCATGGGTTGCTGTAAGGGGGTCTGAACCTGGAAAAGCAGGAGGATTTACCGTCGCTATAAGTGTCAGGGGATAATCCCCGGCTTTGGCAGAACCATCACTTGCCATGGCCATTTCAACAGGATGAACTTTTAAAACTCCGGATTTCGAATACGAAATGGCTGATTTTAATGCCGCTGAACTTGTTTCCACATAGAGTTCAGTTTTCAGTCCATCTTCATAAACCACAGTTTCTTCACTACAGGCCAAGCCCGAAAGCAGTGTGAATACCAGTAATGCCTTGTAAAAATGCCTCATTTCAAGAGCGTTTATTATCAATAGATAACCCACTAACGTTCTAAAAGATGCTTTGGTATAAAGAAAAAGATGATTTCGATGTAATTAAACTTCACTAAGACAAACGGTAAGGCGCATTCTGGCGGACTTAGAACCATTATAGTTTTCCCAATTTTTCAAGAACAAATAAAAGCACAATGGGCAAGGCCAGAAGAAGCACCATCACCGGATGTGTCGTGATTATGGACGGAACAAAGATCAATGTTGTAAGATATCCGCCCACAGCCCCGCCAAAATGGGCAGTATGACCGACATTCCCCAAACGCTTTTTCATTCCATAGATGGAATACATCAGATATGCAATCCCCAGGATATAAGCAGGAAACGGGATGGGTATAAACATCAGGGCTAACCGCATATCCGGTTGCAGCAAAATGGCAGCGTATAAAACACCGGTAACGGCTCCACTGGCCCCCACCGCACTGTAATAGGGCTCCTTTTTGTGGAATGAAAGAGCCAAAAGACTCCCGGCTATCAGACTGATCAGATATATGATCAGAAATTTTACCGGACCCAACCACTGAATAACTACATCTGCAAAAAAGTACAGTGTAAACATATTCAATAAAAGGTGGCTTCCATCTACATGAAGGAAGCCAGAGGTCAGCATCCGGTCTTTTTGGCCGGCCCGGATGGCGGCGATATTGAATTTATACCTTTCAAAAAAAACATAGTCCTTAAACCCCCTAAGGGATATCAGAATATTGGCCGCAATTACGGCAATTGTAGCGATATGCAAATTCATTGTTTGCGCCTTGTATGGGGCCAAATATAGCTATATTTGCCCATATTGCCGTGTATGCAGAGGCTTGTGTTTATTTTGATTTATCCGTTTTTATTGGTTGTTTCAAGACTACCTTTCAGTCTCCTATACCTCCTGTCTGACGTTCTTTTTTTTATAATCTATCGGGTGATCCGATACCGTCGTAAGGTGGTGCAGGAAAATCTTGAGCTGGTTTTTCCAGAGAAGTCTTCCGGAGAAAGACACCGGATTGCAAAGAAATTCTATTTACATATGTGCGATATGTTTTTAGAAATGGTTAAGACCTTGAATATTAGTGAGGAGGATCTTCAGAAACACTTCATTTTTACAAACCTGGAGACCTTCCGTCAGTTTGAGTCACAAAACAGAAGCACCATTACTTTTTTTCCACATTATGCCAGTTGGGAGTGGACCATCGCCCTGGACCCCCATATAAAAAGCAAAGGTTACGGGATATATCAAAGCTTGAACAACAAATATTTTGACGGTTGGGTACGGCGGGTTAGGGCCCGCCTGGGCACCTCTCTCATTACTACCAGGGAATCCTGGAAGATCATGGGGCGCAACAAGGCTGAAGGTATTATAGCCACCTACGGCATGCTCAACGATCAGTCGCCCTCACGAAAGAAGGCGCGCTATTGGGCTCCGTTTATGGGAATACCCGTGCCCATGCACGTGGGAGCTGAAACCCTGAGTAAAAAGTTCGATCTGCCCGTACTGTATCTCAAGGTAAGAAAATTAAAACGCGGGTATTACGAAGGGACTTTTATCGTATTGGCTGATCAGCCGAAAACCGTGCCGGACTATGAAATAACCGACGCCTTCTTCAGGGAAGTGGAAGCGGCAATACGGGAAGCCCCGGAGTACTACCTTTGGACCCATAAACGCTGGAAGCACAGAAATAAAGCCCCAGAAGGTATTTCCAAGGGCTAACGTATCTCTTTAGACAAGGCTTCTAATTCCGCAATAAATTTATCTGCCAGCCCGTCGGCTGCCTGTTGGGAGGGGGCTTCGGTATAGATACGGATAATCGGCTCAGTATTGGATTTCCGCATGTGCACCCAGTTTTCTGCGAAGTCGATCTTGACACCGTCCACAGTATTGAGGGCTTCATCTTTATATTTCAGGGCGATGACTTTTAATAAAGCATCTACATCCAGGTCCGGAGTCAGCTCGATTTTCTTTTTACCCATATAGTACTGGGGATAAGATGCTTTTAGGGCGCTAACCGTGGTATGCGTTTCTGAAAGCAGCATCAAAAAAAGTGCGGTGCCAACCAGGGCATCCCTTCCATAATGGCTGCTCGGATAAATGATTCCGCCATTGCCCTCCCCGCCAATAATCGCATGGGTTTCTTTCATTGCCGACACGACATTTACTTCGCCTACGGCCGCAGCCGTATATTGGCCTTTGTGTTTTTCAGTGATGTCACGAAGGGCCCTTGTGGAAGATAAATTAGATACGGTATTGCCCGGGGTTTTTCCCAGAACATAATCCGCACATGCGACCAGTGTATATTCCTCCCCAAACATTTCACCGGTTTCGGTGATAAAGGCCAACCGGTCTACATCCGGGTCCACGACCACTCCAAAGTCTGCCCCTGTCTCTATTACTTTTTGGCAAATGGCCCCTAAGTGCTCTTTGAGGGGTTCCGGATTATGGGGAAAGTGACCCGTGGGCTCACAAAATAGAGGTATTACCTCAACCCCCAGGGCTTCCAAAAGCGCAGGGATGGCTATGCCACCGCTGGAGTTAACTCCGTCAACCACAACTTTAAACTTTTTTTGGCGAATTGTATCCGCATCGACCAGGTCAAGGCCCAGAACAGACTCGATATGTCGTGCCAAATAGGAGTCATCCGGTTTGATCGTGCCTAAATCGTCCACTTCAGCAAAGTCAAAATCCTCTTTTTCCGCCAGTTCCAAAATGGCCTGGCCTTCAGCGGCATTCAGAAACTCTCCCTTTTCATTCAGCAATTTCAGGGCATTCCATTGTTTTGGATTATGGCTGGCTGTGAGAATAATGCCGCCGTCCGCATTTTCAAGAGGTACGGCGAGCTCTACTGTGGGTGTAGTGGAAAGCCCGAGATCTACAATGTCAATACCCAGGCCCGTCAGGGTGGCAGATACGAGTTGTTGGACCATCTGTCCGGACAATCTGGCATCACGGCCAATCACTACCTTAAGCTCCTGTTTGCCATGGTAAGCTTTCAACCATGTACCATAGGCAGCGGCGAACTTTACGGCGTCCACGGGAGTCAGGTTTTCACCGGGCACTCCCCCTATTGTACCCCGGATTCCGGAAATAGATTTAATCAATGTCATGGATTGCTGAAATTTTAGAACAGACAAATATAGCTCCCTTGCTTTGATCGTGGTACATTACTTCCTTTATCTGCGTATTTTTACGTTCGTGAACTATCTCGCCCATATTTACCTCTCCTTTGACGACCCTCAGCTGAGTCTTGGCAACTTTATAGCAGACCGGGTTCGCAGTAAGGACTATCTGCAATATCCCGCACCCGTCCAAAGAGGGATCCTTTTGCACCGTGCAATTGACACGTTTACAGATTCTCATACCATCCCCAGGGCGAGTAGTAAGCGCCTTCACTCCCGATACCACCACTACAGCCGTGTGATTGTCGATATCTATTACGACCACTTTCTGGCCCGCCTTTGGGAATCGTATTCGCAGGTACCGCTGGAGGAATTTACGCAGGACTTTTACGCTTTACTTCAAGACAACATGGCCTGGCTACCGCAATCCATTCAACGCATGTCTTCTTATATGATGGCAGATAACTGGCTCTTGAATTATAGAGAGTTTGAAGGGCTTGAACGCGTTTTTCACGGGATGAATCGCAGGACTTCCATGAAAAGCGGTATGGACACCGCGGTGGAGGAGCTGGAATTGTATTACGCGGATTTCGAAGCAGAATTCCGACCCTTTTTTGAAGATTTAATTATCTTCTCCCGAGAAAAACTACTGATTTTAAAAACCTGAATCCATATGTTTAACCGTCCCTCCCGCTTAATTCATCTTTTCGCGGTCTCCCTTACTGTTTTTGTTTCCCTTCAATGCCGGCAGGCAGCGCCAGAAACTGCCCCTACAGGCTATGTGGCGGAAAGCGCTATGGTTGTTTCCGCCAGACAGGAAGCTTCCGAAATTGGGATACAAATCCTTAGAAATGGTGGAAATGCCTTCGATGCTATGGTGGCGACAGAATTGGCCCTGGCGGTAGCTTATCCCTTTGCCGGAAATCTGGGCGGCGGTGGTTTTATGGTGTATCGCAAGGCGAACGGGGAAATAGGATCTTTAGATTACAGGGAGAAAGCCCCCCTGGCGGCGCATAAAGACATGTACCTGGATTCTCTTGGCAATGTCATTCCCGGTATGAGCACAGTAGGGGCTACAGGCACGGGTGTGCCGGGAACTGTGGCAGGCATTTTCGCGGTCCACGAACGCTTTGGAACCCTGCCTATAGCTGAGATTATTAGACCGGTGATTGATGTGGTGGAGAAAGGGGTTGTCGTCACAGATAAACAGGCTCAGCGCCTGCAAAATTATCGTCAACAAATTATTGAGGTAAATGGGGATAACACATTGTTTTACAATGAATGCAAAACAGGAGACACACTATATTATCCCGCTTTGGCCAATACTCTAAAACGCATTGCACTCCATGGTCGGGATGAGTTTTATACCGGTGAAACCGCCCGAATACTCGCGCGCTTTATTCAGGAAAAAGGTGGTTTTGTCACCGAAGAGGATCTCGCAAAGTACCAGGCGCGGTGGCGCGATCCTATTGTTTTCACCTATAAAGACCTGCGCATCATTTCCATGAGCCCCCCGAGCAGTGGAGGGGTTACTATGAATCAGATTTTAAAGATGATGGAGCCTTTTGACCTGGACGCCTACGGGCATAACTCCGCAAAAGCGATTCAACTCTTTACGGAAGCTGCCCGGCGCGCTTACGCCGATCGTAATTTTTTCCTGGGCGACCCGGATTTTGTTGAGATTCCACTCGACGAGCTCCTGAGTGATTCCTATTTGAGCCAGCGCATGGGTACCTTTAGTTTTGATCGGGCCACCTCCTCTGATGCCGTTTCCCACGGTGCGGTTGAAATTATGGAAAGTGAGGAGACCACCCATTATTCTATTGTAGATGCCCAGGGCAATGCGGTCTCGGTAACCACCACACTCAATGGAGCTTATGGTTCCAAGTTATATTGCGATGAACTCGGATTCTTCCTCAATAATGAAATGGATGATTTCAGTTCAAAACCGGGAACACCCAATATGTTTGGACTTATCGGGGCAGAAGCCAATAGCATTGCTCCTGAAAAAAGAATGTTGAGCAGTATGACCCCTACCATCGTTGAACGCGACGGCGCACTATGGATGGTGGTGGGCACACCGGGCGGTTCTACCATCATTACGGCAGTCACTCAGACCATTCTCAATGTATATGAATTCGGGCTTTCCATGCAGGAGGCCGTCAATGCTCCCAGATTTCATCATCAATGGCTCCCGGACATGATTACCTTCGAAAATGAGGGGTTTTCGAAATCTTTGATGGATAGCTTAAAGGTGAGAGGGTATCAAATTAATGAGGGGCGCACTCCAATCATCGGGAAGGTGGATGCCATCCGGGTGCTGGAAGGAGGACGCCTGGAAGGCGGGGCTGACCCCAGGGGAGATGATAAAGCCGTGGGCTATTGATTGAAATCTGAAAGTCCGTATTCATGCAATAGCATTTGCCAGTCGGTATCATCGCGCATTTTCATAATTCCTTTGGAGAGGATCCGTGGCAGACTATCATGGGCATTCGAGATACCAAAACCGTAAAATTTCGCGTCGTAGTGGATAGGCAGTATCTGCAGTTTTTCATCGAGTGCCAGAAGATTGATTTCCGACCGCAGAATCTCCTCGTCAAACATAAAACCCTTAATATCATTTCTTGCCAGAGCCATAAGTCCTTCCTCAAGACTGGAATAAACCTCGACATCCTTAAAAAAATGTGTTTTTAAATAGTCGTGGATCTGGGAAGTAGTGACGGTCCCCACCTTAACAGACTTAAAGTGATTCAGGGCCGAGAAGTCATTGGAGATTTCATTAGCCGCCACATTGGAGGCGATACCCGCGGTGAGGCCGGAAATGAAGACCAGGCCTCCGAACATGAGTAATAGGGCCGCTATTTTCCCCAAGACTGTTTTGGGGGCCTTATCCCCGTATCCTACAGTAGTCAGGGTAACGGCTGACCACCAAACACCGTCCCATACTCCTGCAATACCCTTTCTGAAATGTTCAGTGTTATGCCTCCATTCGAAATACCAACCCACAACACCGAAGAAAAAAATCACCAGGATGAGAATAAAAATACCCTTTAGAAAGTTAGAATTCATAAGGCCCCTGAAGGAATTTCCTAATTTTTGCCAGGCTGAAGGTACAGAAACGGCCACTGCGCCATGGGAAGCATAATAAGGAGTAGTAAACTGAAATTTCGCTTCTCGTGCAGCGGTGATACTCAAGGGGGTGATCGCCACATCAATAGTTCCGTTTTCCAGGGCCAACAGCAATTCCTTATAGGAAAAGGAAACATATTTATAATCATAGCTTCCTTCTTCCATTAATTCCTCCCAGATCCGATAATTGAGTCCGTCCAGTTTTCCGCCCTCCTCATACGCGAAAGGGGGCGCCTCGCTGTAACCAACTATAAGGGTGTCTTTTGCAGAAACACCAAACAACGAGGTGGAAAATAATCCTGCGAGTGCAATACAAAACATGAATCTCATGAAACGCCCAGCTTTTCCTTCAGGTCCTCCATGGATTGTTTCAGCTCACGCAGCAATCCATTTTCAGTAGTTGTTTCAATGCCAAAGGTGATCTTACTGCTGACCAGCCATACTTCCTGAATATCCTCAGTACTTATTTCGTAAGGCGCATAAGACGCATTCAGGGAAATCAATCGGACCCGATCAGAACCGGGAATTTTTTCCATCTTTTTTACGACCACAGCATCCTTCAGGACAATAACATAGAATCGGTTTGGATTGATGTCATCCCAGTTCTCTATACCTCTGGCGAGTACCCAGTCTTCTGGCTTTAAATTGGGAAGCATACTGTCACCTTCCACCTGAAACCCCCGGTATGAGGCATTCCGGAATTGCGGAAGAGGAAGATCAAAGGCCGGAAGCTGGCGATACCAGCTCGTATCCTGAATGTTTTGCGGATACCCGGCTGCCGCTTTAGCATTTACGAGAAGAATGTTCTCTTTCTCGGCAGAATCAACGCTCACCACCTTTGGCATGACACTTACCGCATCCGTATCCAAAAACCGCTTGTTGCTCTCCCCATACAACCAGAGGGGATTGATGCGATACAGGCGCAGCAATTCCGCCACCACCTTCCCGGTTAAGCGGGTTCGTCCGCGCTCAATATCTGCTGTGGTACTGGGAATCCCCAGGGTTTCCGCAAATTCCGCCTGGGTGAATCCCAAATCCCTGCGAACCTCAGTGAATCGTTTTATTACAATTGCGTTTTCCATATCTGCTGCTGATCTGTGAATTGGAGCCTCCTGTGGTATCAAAATTATTAAAAAATGGATATAATCCTAAATATAATATGGAATATTTCCTAATTATGGCATATTTCCATATATTTGGATATAATCCTTTTTTCATGAAACCACATCCTTATATTTTATTTGATGGCAGTTTTACAGGATTTCTCAATGCCATCCAGCAAGGTTATGAAAATTCCCATTCCAGGATTTTGTTAACCTGTTCAGAAAACACGCATACCCTTCCACTATTTGGTCCCATTTTAAGGGTCGAAACGGATATCGTAAAGGCTCAGCGTCTTTGGGGAGAGTTAGGACTTCTGGGGACCGGAATTCAAAAGCGGGTTTACTATGGTTTCCTGCATGAGAATTGGGAACTCCAATCTGAAATTTATCAGTATGTGGCACACCTGTTTTGTCCGGAGATCGAGGGAATAGAACTTTTAGGTATTGCGGCGGGCAGATTGCTCGAAGGTCCTGTTAAAGAAGTTTCCAGAGAACGCAGCGAGTTGGAACGCAAATTAGCCTTTAAAACCAATGCTGACGGTTTGTGGTACAGTGAGATTCGGCCAAAGCACAATATACTTCCGCTCTTGTCCAGATACTGCAGGTCTCGTTTTTCCTCTGATCCGTGGTTGGTGGTGGATACCAAAAGGAAAAAATCGCTGAGTGCTGTTTCCGGCAAACTTACACTGACCTCTTACACTCAGGATAAACAAAACTATTCCAGGACTGAACCCGTTTTATACAGCGGGCTTCAAAGGGTGGCCTCTTGCGAAAAGGATGGAAGTGCTTCCCCAAATCCTAAAACTGCTCTATTACAAACACCTTCTGCTCAAAACCAGGACATTCAGAAATGGGGTTCGGATTGGCGGCAAAGGGCAGTCTAGAAAGTAATGTAACTTTAAGATTTTGAACCGCGGTCCCCGATAAACTGATCGCTCTTGTTCTTAAAGAGTACATTAAACGTAGTCAGGCTTCCGTAGATACGAGTAATATACTGTTGTAAATCTACCTTTTCCTGATCGCTCAGGAGGTCGCTGGAGTTAATTTTTTGTTCCATCACCCTGAGTCGATCCCGAACCATGACTATTTTGTGAAAGAAGGCACTAATTGGGATTTCTTTTGGACTGAGGTTTGGATCTCCGGGTTGCAGAATTAAATTTCCCCCCTTCCATTTATCCGAGAGGGGCACCAGGGTCGTAACATCACTCCACTTCCTAAGAATGTCGGTCAGTATGGTTTCCACGTCGGAAAAACTAATCGTGTCCACTTCCTCCCGAATCGCTTCAATAACATCAATATCAGAACCTATTTCAATGGTTTCAATACCTGAATCCAAAAAAGAAACCCAATAATGATCGGAGCTTACATTTATTACCACACCTTTGCCGTAATCCGAATGTGAAATACGCGATCCTATACCTAATAATTTCATGCTTCAGCGTTTTGGGATCTAAATTAAGTCGTGGATTTATAATAGCCAACAAAAACCACGGCTGCTTCTTATTTACATGCCAAAATCGTAATTTTGCACCTTGCTAAAACCATGAAGTTTCCCAACGATCAAATTATTTCAGTCCAGGGTGCCAGGGTTCATAACCTGAAGGATATTGATGTCGTAATCCCCAGAGAAAAACTCGTAGTAATTACGGGGCTTTCCGGCAGCGGAAAATCTTCCCTCGCTTTCGATACCATTTACGCGGAAGGCCAAAGGCGGTATATCGAGACCTTTTCGGCTTACGTGAGGCAGTTTTTGGGCAGCCTGGAACGTCCGGATGTGGATAAAATTGACGGACTCTCCCCGGTCATTGCGATCGAACAGAAAACCACTTCCCGGTCCCCGCGCTCCACCGTAGGGACCATTACCGAAGTTTACGATTTTCTTCGCCTGCTGTTTGCAAGGGCCTCCGATGCGTATAGTTTTAACACAGGTGAAAAAATGGTCAGCTATTCCGATGAACAAATTCGGGATTTGATTGTTTCGGAATATGACGGAAAGCGAATCAGCATTCTCGCACCCGTGATCCGATCGCGGAAAGGGCACTACAGAGAGCTCTTTGAGCAAATTGCAAAACAGGGGTATGTTAAAGTCCGGGTGGACGGTTCCATTACCGACCTTGAAAAAGGAATGAAAGTGGACCGTTATAAAACTCATGATATTGAAATCGTTATTGACCGTTTACAGGTTGCGAATACTCCAGAATTCCTAAAGCGCCTGGACGAAAGTATCCGTACGGCCATGTACGCTGGTGACGACGTTTTAATGATTCTGGAAGAAGAAACGGAAACCCCCAGGTACTTCTCCAGAGACCTTATGTGTCCTCAAACCGGAATTTCATATCCGGTTCCGGAACCCAACACCTTTTCATTTAATTCCCCGAGGGGGATGTGCGAAACCTGCAACGGGCTGGGCCATATCTATGAAGTGAACCCCGGTAAGATTATACCGGATCCCTCGATGTCGATTAAGGCCGGAGGGATAGCCCCTCTGGGGGAGTTTAAAAAATCCTGGGCATTCAAGCAATTGGAAACTATAGGGCTTAAATACGGTTTTCTTCTGGAAGATCCCATTAAGTGTATCCCCCAGGAAGGACTCGACGTCATTCTCAATGGCGGTAAAGAGGCCTTTGAAGTGGATTCGAAAACTTTAGGAGTTCGCAGAGCCTATCGTATAGACTATGAGGGTATTGCCTCCTTTTTGAAAAGTCAGTTTTCCGAAAGTAATTCAGTGCATATAAAGCGCTGGGCAAAAGGCTATATGGACAAAATCAGCTGTCCTTCCTGCGAGGGCACCCGATTGCGAAAAGAGGCCTTATATTTTAAAATTGCAGGCAGGAATATTGCAGACCTCGCAGCCATGGATATCGGGGAACTGGCTGATTTCTTCGAGAGCCTTTCAGGGAAACTCGAGGGGGACCAAAAGAAAATTGCAGCCGAAGTAGTCAAAGAAATCAGAACCCGCATCAAATTCCTTCTGGACGTTGGATTGGATTACCTCTCGCTGGACCGGGGCTCAAAAAGTCTATCCGGAGGGGAAGCCCAGCGCATCAGGCTCGCCACCCAGATCGGCTCACAGCTGGTGGGAGTACTTTATATTTTGGATGAACCCAGTATAGGACTGCATCAAAGGGATAATACACGACTGATAAATTCCCTTAAAGCCCTCAGAGATACCGGAAATTCAGTAATTGTTGTGGAACACGACAGGGACATGATCGAAGCCTGCGACTACGTCATAGACATTGGTCCTCTGGCAGGGAAACACGGAGGAGAGATAATCTCCGAAGGACCTCCACAGACCCTGCATGAGCACCATACCCTCACCGCCGACTATCTCAGTGGCCGCAAAACAATCTCCATTCCATCAGCGCGCAGAACCGGTAATGGAGCACATCTTATCTTGGAGGGCTGTACGGGGAATAATCTGAAGAATATTACCGCCAGGTTTCCTTTGGGTCAAATGATCGGTGTTACCGGAGTCTCCGGTAGCGGTAAATCCACTTTGATCAATGAAACCCTTTATCCCATTATGAATGCGCATTATTTCAATGGGGTTAAAAAACCAATGCCCTATAAAACGATTCGCGGCCTGGAACATATCGATAAGGTTATCGATATTAATCAGGCTCCTATTGGCAGAACACCGAGATCTAATCCGGCCACATATACAGGTGTCTTTAGTGAAATCCGCTCGCTTTTCACCAAAACCACTGAGGCCTCCATTCGCGGATACAAGCCGGGGAGGTTTAGTTTCAATGTAAAAGGGGGGCGATGTGAAACTTGTCAGGGCGGGGGACTGCGGGTTATAGAAATGAATTTTCTTCCCGATGTGTATGTTGAATGTGAAACCTGTAATGGAAAGCGTTTTAACAGGGAAACCCTGGAGATTCGGTATAAAGGCAAGTCTATCGCCGATGTACTGGAGATGACGGTAGATGAGGCCGTGGAATTCTTTGAACATATTCCCAAGATCTATAGAAAATTAAAAACCATACAAGATGTCGGGTTGGGATATATTTCCCTGGGGCAGCAGAGCACAACACTTTCGGGCGGTGAAGCCCAGCGTGTTAAACTGGCCACCGAACTCTCAAAAAGAGACACTGGTAAAACGTTTTACATTCTCGATGAACCTACTACGGGATTACATTTTGAGGATATTCGTGTTTTAATGGATGTACTGCACAAACTCGTGGATAAAGGAAATACCGTGCTGATTATAGAACACAATATGGATGTTATTAAAGTTGTGGATTACATTATCGATATAGGATACGAGGGGGGTCGCGGGGGCGGCCAGATAGTTTGTGAAGGCACCCCGGAAGAAGTGGCTCAGGATACCCGGAGTTATACGGCCCGGTTTTTAAAACGGGAACTCTTTCCCTCAGAACTTATTGCCAATTGAAAGCGATGAATACCACGCTGCCTTTACAAACGTTTAATAGGATACAATGAAGAAAGAACAACATCATAAAGGTTGGAATGAAATAAAGATCAACGATTCCTGGGCGATCTTTAAAATAATGGGGGAATTCGTCAGTGGATACGAAAAGATGAGTGCCATAGGGCCGTGCGTAAGTATTTTTGGTTCCGCACGGACCAAACCCGACAATCCGTATTACAAACTGACGGTATCGGTCTGTCAGCAACTCTCTCAATCCGGGTATGGTATCATTACCGGAGGGGGGCCGGGGATTATGGAAGCCGGTAACAGAGGTGCCAGTATTGCAGGAGGAACTTCGGTAGGATTGAATATAGACCTCCCTTTCGAACAAAATGACAACCCGTATATCGATAAGGATAAAAGCCTGGATTTTGACTATTTCTTCGTCAGGAAAGTCATGTTTGTCAAATACGCACAGGGATTTGTGGTCATGCCGGGAGGTTTTGGCACATTGGATGAACTTTTTGAAGCCCTCACCCTGATCCAGACAGAAAAAATAGCGCAATTTCCAATCATCCTGGTGGGTACTGAATTTTGGTCCGGACTATTAGACTGGATTAAGACCACCATGCTCACTGCAGGAAATATTTCAGAGGAAGACCTCGATTTAATTCGTCTTGTGGATACGGCCGAAGAAGTGGTTTCCTTAATCGATTCCTTCTACAAAGGGCGTATGCTGGCTCCGAATTTTTAATACATGAACCCCACCCTGGCATATTCCCCATTGCTTCGGTTTATTGGGATACTCTTTTTGGTTCTCAATGCACCATTCGCACTCTATGGTCAGCATCAGAATAAAATTACCGCAACCCTGGAGGAGGAAACCAAGCTTATTGAAATCCAGCAGGAGTTCATTTATGTCAACGATTCCCAGGATACCCTTCAAGAGTTGTATTTTAACGATTGGGCCAATTCATATTCAGATAAAACCACTGCCCTGGCCAGGCGTTTTTCCGAGGAATTCAGAAAGTCACTCCATTTGGCTAAAGAAGCAGAAAGAGGTGGCACAGATATACTCGCCGTAACGGATCAGGAGTATCGCAATATTTCCTGGGAACATTTGCCCGGTAAAGATATCATTCGATTTACCCTTAACAAACCGCTCCATCCGGGGTCTCAGGCGAAGTTTTACCTTACCTATACCGTAAAACTACCGCCAAATAAATATACACCCTACGGATATGGCACTGATGGCAGTTACTATCTGAAAGACTGGTATCTCACCCCTGCAGTTTACGACTCGATATGGAATCTGTATTCCAACAAGAACCTGGAAGACCTCTATACGGACATCACGGACACCAATATAAATTTCATCTTTCCGGACTCTCTTTACCTGGGCACCAATTACGTGGACCTGAGCCTCACGAGTTTTCCCGGAAATCAATATGCCAACCTGAGGGGGGTTGGGCGAAAAAGTTGTGACGTTATCCTGAACGCCGGAAAACCTTTTAAAAAACATGTCACCTCCCACCTATTTGTTGTCACTGATATCCAGTCTCAGAAGTACAGTGAAATTTTACAGGGGATTTCAATAGAGCGTATCACCCGTTTTATTGACGAAAACCTGGGCGACTTTCCGTATGAACAACTCCTGGTAAGTGAAATTGATTTTAACAAGAATCCGCTCTATGGACTCAATCAGCTGCCCTCTTTTATTCGTCCTTATGACGAACAATTCCAGTTTGAGCTGAAATTTTTGAAAACGGCCTTAACCAGCTATTTAAGGGAATCGATATTCCTGAACCCCAGAAAAGACAAGTGGGTTACTGATGCAATCATCAATTACCTGATGATCATGTATGTAGATTCGATGTATCCGGATCAAAAACTGCTGGGGAAGCTCTCCAGGAGTTGGGTTTTGCGGGGTACCTATCTCGCTCAAATGGATTTTAACGATCAGTATTCCTTCCTATATATGTGGATGGCCCGAAGAAATCTGGACCAGGCATTAAATACTTCAAACGATTCCCTGATCAAATTCAATCAAAAAATAGCCAATACCTACAAAGCCGGTCTGGGCCTGTCCTATGTCGACGCATATTCAGGCGGTGGTGTCATCGACCCGGCGATAAAGGATTTCTTTGAGAGTTATAAATTAAAAAAAGTAAGTCCTCAGGATTTTGAGCGCACTTTGAAACAATATTCCCCCAAAGATATTGACTGGTTCTTCAGAACCTACGTGACCACCAGTGATCAAATCGATTATAAGATTAAAAGAGCTGATAAGGGCAATGATTCTATTCAGGTAACAATTGAGAATAAAACCAACACCGAAGTACCCATTTCGCTGTTTGGCCTCCGAAATGACACCGTGGTCTCGGACTACTGGTTCAAGGGTTTTAAGGAGTCCCAGACCTTTCAGATTCCCGATTTAGGAGAAAAGCGCCTCGTGCTGAATTACGACCAGAAAATTCCCGAATTCAGCCAAAAGGACAACTGGAAGTCCATGGGTGGGTTTCTCTCTTCCAATCGGAAATTGAAATTCCAGTTCTTCAGAGATGCCGAAAATCCATATTACAATCAGGTGTTTTATATGCCGGTATTGGACTTCAATATTTACGATGGTTTAACCCCGGGAATCCGCCTGACCAATAAAACGTTGATTCAGCGGCCCTTTCAATTTAATTTTGTTCCTCAATACGCCATACGCGAGGATGCTCTGGTAGGGAGTGGCTCCTTAATCTACCAGCACTATCACGGGAAAAGTGGATTTTACGTGACGAATTACTCTCTAAGGGGTTCTTCCTTTCACTTCCAAACCAACTCGAGATATTCTACCATCACCCCTGCGGTGAGTTTCGGATGGCGTCCGGACGATTTAATCCCGAATATCCGCAGCAGTCTGTTGATGCGCTATGTGAACGTATTCCGTACTATCGACCCGAGTCTCGACCTGGAAACGGATCCGGATTACAGTGTGTTGAATTTCAGATACAACTATCTCAACAACAATATCGTCAAGTTTTTCTCCTGGTTCGCCGATGCCCAGCATTCGGCAGATTTCACCAAGGTTGCCTTAAACGTGGACTACAGAAAACTCATGATCAATAACCGCCAGATCAACCTTAGGTTTTTCGCGGGTGCCTTCCTTCGCAATGATACAGATTCGGATTTCTTTAGTTTTGCCCTGGACCGGCCTACAGATTACCTCTTCGATTTAAATTATCTCGGTCGTTCAGAGGATTCGGGTATTGCGAGTCAACAGATTATCATCGCCGAAGGGGGCTTTAAGTCGCAACTTGAAAATCCCTTTGCCAATGAATGGCTCGTCACCGGAAATGCCAGTTTTGGTTTGTGGAAATGGATTGAGGTCTACGGGGATATCGGGTTTTTGAAAAATGAAGGTGTACCCGCCCGTTTCGTTTATGACTCGGGTATACGGCTGAATCTGGTGACGGATTATTTTGAGCTCTACTTTCCTTTATATTCCAACAGGGGATGGGAAGTAGCCGGGCCGAATTACGACCAAAGAATCCGTTTTGTAATCACCTTAAGCCCCAGGACCTTAACAGGTCTGTTTACCCGAAAATGGTTTTAAAATTGACATATTCTCATATTTTATTTGTTTTTTAGAATGTATTGATATTTTTTTTGGCTTTAATAGATTTTTATTATGAATTCACTAATGTCGTACTTGAGGTGTATTGCACGAATCGACTTCCTTTAGTACCTTTGATATAAACCCCTTCGGCGGATGAAGATTCAATTAGACCCTGAGAAAGAGCTCTCCTTTAATGACTTCAAAACACAAATTATTGAGGACTACCGCATTGCTGTACTCAGCAGAGAGTGCAGTATACTCGGGCGCCGTGAAGTATTGACCGGCAAGGCAAAATTTGGAATCTTCGGAGATGGTAAGGAACTTCCCCAACTAGCCATGGCCAGAGCTTTTAAAGACGGGGATTTCAGAAGTGGGTACTACCGGGATCAGACTTTTATGATGGCCCTGGGGCTTCTAACCCCCAAGGCCTTTTTTCATGGGTTATACGCGACCCCGTATATCGATAAAGAACCCATGAGTGCCGGAAGGCAGATGGGCGGGCATTTTGGAACGCACAGTCTGAATCCCGATGGGAGTTGGAAGAACCTTTTAAACCAACCCAATAGCAGCCCGGATATCTCCCCTACCGCCGGACAAATGCCAAGGCTTCTGGGATTAGCTCAGGCTTCTAAGATATATCGCCATATCCCGGAGATCGAGTCAGCGCTTTTTTCCGATAATGGAAACGAAGTGGCATGGGGAACCATTGGAAATGCCTCTACAAGTGAGGGACATTTTTTTGAAACCCTAAATGCCGCTGGTGTTTTGCAGGTGCCTATGGTCGTAAGTGTTTGGGACGATGCCTATGGTATATCGGTCCCGGCCAAGTACCAGACAACTAAAGAAAATATTTCAGAGATTCTCAAAGGATTTCAGCGCACGGAAACCGAGCAGGGATATGAAATATTCAGAGTGAATGGATGGGACTATACCGCACTGATTCATACTTATGAAAATGCCGCAGATATTGCTCGGGACTCGCATGTTCCCGTACTGATACATGTAAGGGAACTTACGCAACCCCAGGGTCATTCCACCTCAGGATCGCATGAGCGGTATAAATCTCAGCAACGGTTAGAATGGGAGAGAGAACACGACTGCAATCTCAAATTCAGGGGGTGGATTCTGGAGAATAAAATCGCTGAGGAAGAAGAACTTCAGATTCTTGAAAAAGCGCTTAAAAAGGAAGTCCGGCTCGCCAAAAAAGACGCCTGGACGGAATTCCTGGAGCCTCAAAAAATCGAGCAAAAGGAATTGATTGCCCTTATGCGGGCCTTGGGAGACAGCAGCCCGAATAAGGCATTTATCGAAAGACTGACGAACGACATAATCGCATTGGAAGAGCCGCTAAAGCGGGATTTACATAGCAACGCGCGCAAGGCGCTCAGATATGTTTTGGGAGAAACTCACCCGGCAAAAGAGGCTCTGTTGAACTGGGTTCAGGAATACAGGACCATCTCTCAACCCCTTTACAGTTCACATTTATATTCAGAGTTAGAAGGAAAGGCAACGAATGTTCCTGAGGTGGTACCTCGGTATGATTCCAACCCTGAGATGACCGATGGGCGAATTATTCTTCGCGATAATTTTGACCTGTTGTTCGCACGCCATCCCGAAGCCCTAATTTTTGGTGAGGACAGTGGCACTATTGGTGACGTGAATCAGGGGTTGGAAGGATTGCAAAAAAAATATGGTTCCCTGCGCATTGCAGATACAGGTATCCGCGAAGCTACAATTATGGGACAGGGTATTGGCATGGCATTAAGAGGGCTGCGCCCGATAGCGGAAATCCAATATCTCGATTACGTGCTCTACGGCCTGCAAACACTCAGCGACGACCTGGCTACAATTCACTACAGAAGTGTCGGAAAACAAAAAGCACCCCTTATCGTTCGAACCCGGGGGCATCGCCTGGAAGGGATTTGGCATTCAGGCTCGCAGATGGGGGCCCTTATCCACCTCCTGAGGGGAATTTATCTTTTGGTTCCCAGAAATATGACCAAGGCGGCAGGGTTTTATAACACCCTGATGAAAAGTGATGAACCCGGGCTGATCGTCGAAAGTCTTAATGGCTATAGACTTAAAGAACCTGTCCCGCTTAATTTGGGGGAACTTTGCACTCCTGTTGGTCGGGTAGAAATCGTTCGGGAAGGTACTGACATAACAATAGTTTCCTACGGCTCTACTTTTCGAATAGTGATGCAGGCGGCCCTGGAATTACAGGAAGTGGGGATTGACGCGGAGGTGATCGATGCCCAGACGCTTCTTCCTTTTGACATTGACCATCGAACGGTTGTAAGTCTCCAGAAAACAAACAGGTTATTGATTGTAGATGAGGATGTACCCGGGGGTTGTGCTGCCTATCTCCTGCAACATATTCTGGAAGAGCAAGGTGGATACCAATATTTGGATTCTGCACCCCGCACCCTGACGGCCCGGGCGCACCGACCGGCCTATGCAAGTGATGGAGATTACTTTTCCAAACCCAGTTTGGAGGATATTTTTGAAAAGGTTTACTCCATAATGCATGAAGTAAGGCCTGCAGATTTTCCGCCACTGTCCTAATCTTCTATTAACAAAGTCATCCCGGCTTGCTCCCTTGCAGACCTGGGCCTTTTTTAGGTGCCGATCTGATGTTGATAGCCGAACTACTGATCTATCTGCATGGCTGCCATAATCTCCCTTTATAACCTGAACGTTCCCGGAATTCCAATTTATAAAGTAAGTTTGTCACTAAAGGACAATCACCTGAGATGAAAGATATCGGGGCATTGCTGGAGAAGTATTACGGGTTAAACGTGAAGGGGGTGCACCTATTGGAAGGTTATACAGACAAAACCTTTCGCATTGATTCACCTGAAGGGAATACAGTCCTAAAAACACATGTACAAAAGCCCGGGATAGCATATCGCCTGACCCTCGAAAGTGATTTAACCCAGGCCCTTGCCCAATCCCTTCCTTATAGTTTTCCTGTGGCCCTGCAGAGCACTAACGGATCTGCCTGGGAGCCTTATGGTGAGCAACTCATTCGCCTGCTTCCTTTTCTGGAAGGCACATTTCTCGCCGAAGTATCCCATACGGATGCACTTCTGGAATCCCTGGGGACCTTTTTGGGTAAGGTGAACCAGGTGGGAATGAATTTGTCGCCCGAAGCGGTCCCCCCCGAAGTATTTACCTGGGACCTGCAACACCTCCTGCTTCATAAGAGCAATGTGAGTGCCCTTGTAGACCAAAGGGATCGGGCCCTTGTCACATACTACCTTTTGCAGTTCGAACAGGTGGTACAGCCCCAGCAGTATTCCTTAAGGAAGTGTTTGATTCACAATGACGCCAACGACTGGAATGTTCTCACACAAAACGGTAAAGTATCGGGGATTATCGACTTCGGGGATATGTGTTATTCGTGGCTCATTAATGAACTGGCTGTTGCCCTGCCTTATGTAATGGCTCAAAAAGAGGATCCGTTGGGCGCTGCGGGTATCGTAATTAGAGCATATCACCGTGAATGCCCTTTACAACGTCAGGAAATTGAGCTACTCTACTATCTGATCGCGGGCCGGATTTGCATGAGTCTTTGCAATAGTGCCATTGCCAAAAAGCTGCGCCCGGAGTCTGACTATATACGAATCAGCGAATCGCCCATGAGGCAGCTTTTGCATACGTGGATTTCCATCTCCCCGGACCAGGCTTCAGATTATTTTTTGGAGACCGCGGGCTTCGAAGGCAGGGAATACGCAAAGGCGGAGGACTACCTCAGACGCCGAATTAAGGTCATGCCCAGATCCCTCTCTGTGAGTTATGCCCAACCGATTGTAATGCAGCGGGCAGCTTTTCAGTATATGTTCAATGCCCGCGGCGATCGATTCCTGGACGCCTATAACAATATTATGCTCGTGGGTCACTGCCATCCATGGGTTGTGGAAGCTACTTCGAAAGTGCTGCATCGCATGAATACCAATACCCGATACCTGTATGCGGAAATTCTGAATTACAGCGAACGTTTATTGGGGTATTTTCCTGCCGAACTGAACCGCGTTTTTCTTGTTAATTCCGGTAGTGCTGCTACAGATCTGGCACTGAGGCTGAGTAAAGCGTATACCGGAAGAGACAAAATATTGGCATTAGAAAATGGATATCACGGAAACACCCTGGCTGGGATTTCTGTAAGTCACTACAAACACAAAATGGGTGCTTCTTATCCCGACACCTTGTTGTGCCCCATGCCTAAGGCCTTTGGCAGTGGGCTTTCAGACAACGGCTCGGCCGGGGCACACTACAGTCAATTCTGTAAAGTGCTGTTGGAAGAAAACTCCGGGCGGGTCGGTGCATTTATTGCAGAACCCATTATGGGCTGCGGAGGTCAGGTGCCTCTGGCTCGGGGTTTTCTCCCTGCTGTCTACGATGAAGTGCGCCGGCAGGGTGGCATTTGTATCAGCGATGAGGTTCAGGTTGGCTTTGGCCGGCTGGGCAGCTGGAATTGGGGGTTTGAAAAATACGGGGTAGTACCCGATATGGTTGTTCTGGGAAAACCCATGGGCAACGGTCATCCTATAGGAGCTGTTGTAACCACAGCCGAAATCGCAGCGGCTTTTGATTCCGGACCTGAATTTTTCAGCTCATTCGGAGGGAATCCGGTTTCCTGTGCCGCCGGGGAAGCGGTCCTGGGTGTCCTTGAAGAAGAAGGTCTCAAGGCACATGCCCTGGATACCGGCATCTACCTCAAGAAGGCCTTACGAGATCTCAGCAACCGATATAAGGCCCTTGCCGATATTCGAGGAGACGGGCTGTTTCTGGGTGTTGAACTTTTAAACGACAATGGAAAACCCGATACAATACTGGCGCAAAAATTGAAAAATGAATTGCGGGAAGCCTTCATACTGATTGGTACAGATGGACCCTACAATAACGTGCTCAAGATCAAACCTCCCCTGCCCTTCAGTCGGGGGAATTGCGATGAACTTATTGACCGAATGCAGAGAATCCTTGAGAATCTGCCCAATACCTAAAGATTTATTAATATTTTAGGGCCCTAACCAAGACCCAAATAAACATGAACCGTTCCCTTCAAACCCAAATCGGCCTTGCTGTTCTCCGCATTGGTGGTGCTGCCATGATGCTTACACATGGCGTTCCTAAACTACAACGCCTTTTCGGGGCAGATCCCATAGAGTTTGGTGATCCGCTGGGCATTGGGGCAAGTCCTTCTTTTTTTCTTGCCGTTTTCGCCGAATTCCTGTGTGCTGTATTTGTACTCATCGGTTTTAAAACCCGTTGGGCTTCTATTCCGATCATCATAACTATGCTCGTTGCAGCATTTATCGCACATGCCGGTGACCCTTTTGGATCAAAAGAAAAAGCACTGCTTTACGCGGTAATATTTACCGCTATCTTCTTGCTGGGCCCCGGAGCCTATAGTGTTGATAAAAAATAATCACAGGATTTTATGAAGTAATTCCTTTAAAAGGTCATCCTGCTTCATGGCCGGAACCGCTACGCCTTTTCCTTTCAGATCCATCTCTCTGAGCACGCCTATGATCAGACTTACTTTCCGCATCGGATAATGTCTGGCGGCTGTCTGGTATTCATGGACAAAATAGGGATTTATTTTAAGGGCCCGAGCCACATTTTTCGGGCTATGATCCTGAAGCCCATGATATTGCAGCAATTGAGCGAAAAAAGTGTTGAGCAGGGAAATAGTCATCACAAAAGGATTCTCCTTTGGGTTTTCGGCGAAATATTTAATAATACGCGTAGCTTTTGGAATGTCGTGTTCTGCTATGGCCTTCTTTAGTTCAAAATTATTGAAGTCCTTACTGATTCCAATGTGTTTTTCTATGACCAAAGGATCGATTTCTGAACCCTGAGGAAGAATAGATCTTAACTTGTCCAGTTCATTGCTGATCCGGCCCAGATCCTGCCCCAAATATTCTACCAGTAATGCCGCAGCTTTATGAGAAATCGTATAGCCACTGCCAAGCAGAACCCGGCGAATCCATTCTGCTACCTGGTTCTCATACATTTTTTTACTCTCGAAAACAACGCCCTGGTGCTGGTTTAGTGTTTTGATGAGTTTCTTTCGTCGGTCCAGCGTTTTATATTTATAACAAATAACGAGCACCGTCGAGGGTTGCGGATTGCGGGCATATGCCTCAAGTTGTTCTATGGTGCGGCTTAAGTGCTGCGCCTCCCGAACAATAACAACCTGGTATTCCGACATCATGGGATACCGCCTGGCTTGCGAAATAATATCCCCGATCGAGGTATCCTTGCCATATAAAACGACCTGATTGAACCCCTTTTGATCTTCCGTCAGAACATTATTTCCCAAAAATCTTTCTATGCGATCTATATAGTATGGCTCCTCCCCCATCAGAAAATAAATCGGGGCAGGATTTCCCTTTTGTATTTCTTCTATAATCTTCTTTACTTCATCCATCTTAAAATACACCTCAGGGTATGGTCCGTCTAAACTTTCCGAGTTATGCGTTTCGATTCAAAAGTAGGGAAAATAAAATGCTGGTTTTTGATATCATTCGCAAAAAGTACGTAGCCCTTACTCCGGAAGAATGGGTGAGACAGCACTGTCTTCATTTTTTAATCGATGAAAAGAAATATCCTCCGGGACGCACGCTGGTTGAGCGAAGGCTGAAGGTGGCCGCCCTTGATAAAAGGCTTGATATTGCAGTGTGTGATCCGAAAGGGAAAGTACAACTTTTGGTAGAATGTAAGGCCCCTGAAGTGGTGCTCAACCAAAACGTATTCGATCAAATTGCCAGGTATAACTGGGAAGCCCGGGCCGACTTGCTAATGGTTACCAATGGTATAAAACATTTCTATTGCCGGATGGATTATGAAAAAGGTGAATATCTCTTTCTCCCTGAACTCCCTTCGTACCCCGATATTTAATATGCTGCTGTGGCGTGTTTTAGGGGAGGGTCCTTTGCAAAATATTTAGTTACTTTGCGCCCTTTCAGCACAGAATCATCTAAACACTTATTCTTGAAGCTCTCTAGTCCATCTCTGGCCATTATAATTCTCAACTGGAATGGAAAAGCGCTTTTAGAACGCTTCCTGCCTTTTGTGGTCGAATATAGTGAGGATGCCCTTGTGGTTCTTGCGGACAATGCATCTTCCGATTCGTCCGTGGAATTTGTAAAACAAAACTATCCCCGCATTCAAATTGTTGTGAACGAAGCTAATTTGGGCTTTGCAGGGGGGTACAATAAGGCGCTTGAAGCGGTGGATGCAGATCTTTATTGTCTGCTAAATTCTGATGTTGAAGTGACCCCGGGATGGCTAAACCCAGTGCTTGATTTATTTAATAGTCAGCCCGAAGCCGGTATTGTACAGCCAAAAATCAAAGATCTTAAAAACCGCTCTCATTTTGAATATGCTGGGGCCGCAGGGGGCTTTCTGGATTTTTTTGGATACCCTTTCTGCAGGGGGCGTATCTTCCAGAGTCTGGAAGAAGATTACGGCCAATACGATGATTCCCGGGAAATATTTTGGGCAACTGGTGCCTGTATGTTTATTAAAAGAGATCTTTTTGTATCCCTCGGCGGCTTCGACACGGATTATTTTGCCCATCAGGAAGAGGTAGATCTTTGTTGGAGAGCCCACAATAATGGGTATAGAGTTTATTATACGGGCGCTTCGGAGGTCTTTCATTTGGGAGGGTCTACCCTGAGTAATATGAATCCGAAAAAAACCTTCCTCAATTTTCGCAACTCGCTCTACTCCATAACCAAGAACTTGCCAGCCCGAAAGGCTTTACCTATTGTCTTCTCTCGTCTGATATTGGACGGTATTGCCGCTGTCAGGTTTTTGTTTCAGTTTAAAATCGGGCATGCCTGGGCTATCCTCAGGGCGCATCTGAGTTTTTACCGGCATGTCCCGAAAATGCTTCGCAAGCGTGAAAGACAACATTTTGTTGAAAAATACGCGATAACAACATCCATAGTCTGGTCCTATTACGTACGTAGAATAAGGACATTTGGTATTTTAGTAAAAGATTAACGGATTCTTACTCCCAAGGCTGAGACATTTGTTAATTTTGTAGTAATAACGAAGATAAAATATACAACTAATAACTTTAAATTTCACTCTTATGAAAAAATGGATGATTGGAAGTCTGGGCCTCGTACTCATACTTTCATCTTGTGTCTCACAGAAAAAGTACGCCGATCTGGAGTCCAAACAACGCGAAACGCAGGACTTGCTGAATTCGGCAACAGTTAAACTAAACAGCTGTTTAGAAGATAAGGCCACTGCAGATGCCAAACTCAAAACTCTGGAAGAACAAAACGCTTTCCTGAAGGCTAATAATCAGGAACTCATTAACAATATGGGAGATTTGACCACCCTGACTTCCAAGGGAGCTGATAATCTGGAGAAATCTCTGGAAAGTCTTCAGGAAAAAGATCTGACAATCCGCAGACTCCAGGATGCTGTAACACGGAGAGATTCAGTAAACCTGTCACTGGTGCAAAGTCTTAAAGGTGTTTTGGGGAATCTCGATGATGAGGATATTGAGATCAGCGTCGAAAAAGGCGTGGTCTTTATTTCAATCTCTGACAAATTGCTCTTCAGCAGTGGCAGTTATAATGTGACCTCTGCTGCCAAGAATGTCCTTGGAAAAGTGGCACAGGTAGTGAACAACAAGCCCGACTTTGAGTTTATGGTGGAAGGGCACACAGACAATGTACCTTATCGCAGCGGGGTATTACTTGACAACTGGGATCTCAGTACAAAACGGGCTACTTCCGTGGTTCGGATACTGCAGAACGATTACAAAGTTGACCCAGCCCGGATGACCGCTGCAGGACGCAGCCATTACATCCCGCTTGTCAGCAATGACACTCCTGCGAATCGGGCCAAAAACCGACGCACGCGGATTGTGGTACTGCCTAAATTGGATCAGTTTTACGACATGATTGAAGATGGGATGTCTGATCCGGAGATCAACAAATAATCCGGTTCACTAATCGATTAAAAAGCCCCGCAGCCTTATGCTGTGGGGCTTTTTGTTTTACAGAATACTCAAATCGCCTTTGCCCTGACGGATCACGGACGGGGCTTCACCCGAAAGATCGATAACTGTGGACCCCACATTATCCCCGTAACCTCCGTCGATAATCATATCCACATGTTTCCCCCACTTTTCATATATCAGTTCCGGGTCGGTTGTATATTCGAGAACATCGTCTTCATCATGGATCGAGGTGGAGACAATCGGATGTCCGAGTCCCACAACCAAAGCCTGGGCGATACGATTGTCCGGTACCCGTATCCCAACGGTTTTCCGTTTTTTAAAATCCTTTGGAAGTTGGCTGCTGCCCGGAAGGATAAACGTATAGGGCCCCGGAAGGGCACGTTTGAGAATTTTAAACGTAGGGGTGTCTATCTGACGAACATAATCGGAAAGGTTACTCAGGTCTGCACAGATAAAAGACCAGTTCGCCTTCTCGAGTTTCACCCCTTTTAATCGTGCAAGCCGCTCAAGGGCCTTTGAATTGGTGATATCACAACCCAAACCATATACGGTATCTGTGGGATAGATTACAAGGCCACCTTTTTTGAGCACCTTTACGACACGGTCGATTGCGCTGGTATTGGGGTTCTCTTCGTAAATTCGAATAAGCTCAGCCATGTTCTCGCTATTTAAGTTTCATACGGCAATTGTTTCTAAAAACACAGCAGACCCGATCTTTCACAGATCAGGATTCCAGAATCTGTAATTTGGCAAAGCGCAAAAGTAATTTTTTAATATCTCCGCGTTCAAACCGAATCTCCGCCTTCTTGTCATTTCCAACCCCCTCTATTTTAATTACAGTTCCTTTACCGAAACGGGAATGGTCCACTCGGCTCCCCTCCTGTAGTCCTTCGGTAGAAACTCCTTCGGATCCCGTCGGTTCGCCGAGTTGGGGTCGGATTTTCCGCAGTCGCCTTAGCTGTTTTTCCGTAGGATGGTTCTGTTTTGGAGGCTTTCCTGAAACGGGTTTCTCAGCGCGCAATTTGCTTTTATCCACGTCTCCAAAAATGGACGCATTGAGCATGGGCCTGAATTTATAAGTATCTTCTGGTGTGAGGTTTTCGATATATTGCTCGTCGATCTCCTGCAAAAAACGACTGGGTTCTGCATCGATCAGCTTCCCCCATCGGTATCGGTTTTGGGTATACGTCAGATACGCCTGTGTTTCAGCCCGGGTCAGGGCGACATAAAAAAGCCGACGCTCCTCTTCCAATTCACTGCGGGTATTCATGCTCATGGCCGAGGGAAATAAGTCTTCTTCCATACCTACGACATAGACATAGGGAAATTCCAACCCTTTGGCCAGATGAATCGTCATCAGGGCTACCCGGTCGTCATCTCCTTTATCCATATCCAGGTCCGTGGCGAGGGCCACATCCTCCAGAAATTCACTCAGATCTCCTGTGGCATCCGCAATTTCCTTCTGCCCCTCTACAAAATCTTTAATCCCGTTAAGGAGTTCCTCGATATTCTCCATACGCGCAATCCCTTCAGGAGTGCCGTCTTTTTTAAACTCCTGCAGCAGACCAGATTTACGGGCCACATGCTCGGCTAAGGTAAAGGCATCTGAATTTTCATTCAAAACCTGGTAGCTGCGGATCATGTTAACAAAATCCTCGAGTTTGCGCCGCGTTCCGGCATGGATGCCAATATTCATGGACCCGAGCGACTCCATCACTTTAAAAACAGTCTCTCCCGTTTCATTGGCGGCTACAACGAGCCGGTCAATGGTAGTCTGACCAATACCCCTGGTCGGATAATTAATCACGCGCTTCAGGGCTTCTTCGTCCCCGGGATTAATGACCAGTCGCAAATAAGCTAAAACATCTTTAATTTCCTTCCGCTGGTAAAAGGAAAGACCTCCATATATCCGATAAGGAATATCTCTTTTACGAAGGGCATCTTCTATAGCGCGGGACTGGGAGTTTGTTCGGTACAAAACAGCAAAGGCCCCGTTCAGAAGCTGTTCCTGCATTTTGTGCTCAAAGATGGATGAGGCCACATAACGGCCTTCATCCGCATCTGTGGGGCTTCTGTGGATTCGGATAGGGCTGCCTTCTGCATTCGCCGTCCAAACCACTTTCTCCAGTTGATTCTTATTATTCGCAATGATACTGTTGGCTGCATTTACGATGTTCTTGGTAGATCGATAATTCTGCTCCAGGCGATAGAGACCTACATCGTCATAATCTCTCTGGAAATTCAGAATGTTATCAATATTCGCACCCCTGAAAGAGTAGATACTCTGAGCATCGTCCCCTACCACACAAATATTTTGGTAGCGGTCTGCAAGGGCCCTTACAATTAAGTATTGGGAATGGTTTGTATCCTGATACTCATCCACCAGTATGTAGCGGAACCGATCCTGGTATTTCATGAGCACTTCCGGAAAGCGCGTAAGCAATTCATTGGTTCGCAGGAGCAGGTCATCAAAATCCATCGCCCCTGCCTTAAAACAACGATCCACGTAATTGCGGTAAATTTCCCCGAGTCTGGGTCGCTTGGACATGGCATCCGCCTCTTGCAATTCGGGATTCTGGAAATAGGCCTTAACGGTAATCAGGCTATTCTTATAAGATGAAATGCGTTGTTGAATCTGTTTGTATTTGTAGACATCCTTATCCAGGCCCATCTCCCGGATGATGGCCGAAATTAGGCGCTGAGAATCCTGGGTGTCGTAAATAGTGAAATTACTGGGATAACCCAGACGGTCTCCATCGAAACGAAGCAAACGGGCGAAAACAGAATGAAAGGTACCCATCCATAGATTTTTGGCCTCTGAGCCCCCAACGAGTTCTGCGATTCGCTTTTTCATTTCCCGGGCTGCTTTATTGGTAAAAGTCAGGGCGAGAATATTAAAAGGGTCTACCCCCTGCTGCATCAAATGGGCAATCCGGTAGGTGAGCACACGCGTTTTTCCGGAACCCGCACCTGCAATAACCATTAAAGGCCCATCCTTATGCAATACAGGGGCTCGCTGCGCCTCGTTCAGCACATCGAGATAGGTATTCGGATCCGTTTTTTTCACGGGCTCAAGTTAGCCATTATTCCCTGCAACCTCAAAACCCTGGAGGCAGGAATTATGAACAGTACCTTCCTGTTTTAGTCAATTTGAATATCTTTAGGCAGAAACTCAAAGGCACCCGAATGAAGTTGAACCTATTGCTGTATACCAACCTGCTTTGTACCCTTACGCTATTACAGGCGCAAGATCCCATGACGGGCCCCGTTATCACAGATTATGGAGCCGTTTGGGATGTACCTCAGGCGACAGATAAAATTGATACCTCCGCTACTTTTAAAGCGGTTTTTGATGTGATGAACAGTCCGGAAGACAAAACTCAGGTAAATCCGTGGATTGAAACGGCTGCCCGATTCCTCAACATGCATGCCAGGGCCGGGGTGGATCCGGGACAACTCCAGGTGGCCCTGATTGTCCACAATAATGCCAGTACGGATCTGCTGGATAATCCTCATTATATGGAACGCTTCGGCACAAACAACCCCAATCTCCCGCTCATCAAAGCCCTAATGAAATCAGGGGCTCAGGTCGTTTTTTGCGGGCAATCTTCCATGGCCCGAAAAGTACCTGTGGAGCAGACCATTGAGGGAGTGCAACTCTCGCTCTCTGCCATGACCGCACTCATACAGTTTCAGAACGAGGATTACCGATTAATAAAATTTTAAACCAACACCGAATGAAAACTAAGCACATCGCCTATTGGGGCGTATTACTCCTTATGGGAACCGTACATGGCCAGCAGTGGTCGCTCGACGCAGATTATAAGGCTATCGAACCCAAAATCATTGAATGGAGGCGCGACATTCACCAAAATCCGGAATTATCGAACCGCGAGTTTAAAACTGCTGAGAAAATTGCGGCGCATTTAAAGTCTTTGGGAATAGAAGTCCAAACAGGCGTAGCACATACAGGAGTCGTAGGTATCCTAAAGGGGAAAAAAAGCGGAAAGGTAGTGGCCCTCAGGGCAGATATCGATGCACTTCCTGTTTACGAACGAAATGACCTGGCCTTTCGCTCCGAAGTAACCAGTGAGTTTTTAGGTGAAACGGTTGGTGTCATGCACGCCTGCGGGCACGATACGCATACCGCCATCCTGATGGGCGTGGCCGAGGTGCTTTCAAAAAACACAGACAAAATCCGTGGAACAGTGAAATTTATTTTCCAGCCTGCGGAAGAAGGCCCACCCCCCGGGGAAGAAGGCGGAGCCCTGCTCATGGTTAAGGAAGGAGTGTTAAAGGCTCCGGATGTGGATGCTATTTTTGGGCTCCATATCAATTCTGAGACGCCGGCCGGAGTGATCCGTTACAAATCCGGAGGCGCTATGGCGGCCGCTCAGAGCTTTACAATCAAAGTTAAAGGGAAGCAGAGTCACGGGTCGCAGCCCTGGTCTGGAGTAGACCCGATATTGATCAGTGCAAAAATTATCGACGGTTTACAAACCATTATTAGCAGAGAGGCCAAGCTGACTAATGAAGCTGCCGTGATCACTGTGGGTAAGATTAAAAGTGGGGTGCGCTTTAACATCATTCCGGAGGATGCGGAAATGCTCGGAACCATCCGTACCCTGGATTATGATATGAAAGATCACATCAATCGCAGAATGATGGAAATGATCCCGGACATAGCCAAAGCCTACGGAGGGGAAGCCGTTGTCGAAATTAAAGATGCCACCGATATTACTTACAACGATCCAGACCTGGTCAGCGCCATGCTCCCCACCTTGAATCGGGTTGCAGGAACCGCTAACGTCCAAACTCAAAAAGCCATTACGGGTGCTGAGGATTTCTCCTATTTTCAAAAAGAAGTCCCGGGGTTTTTCATTTTTCTGGGTGGTATGACACCCGGGAATAAAGAACCCTTCCCCCACCACACGCCGGATTTCCGAATAGATGAATCCGGTCTGATCCTCGGCGTAAAGGCACTTACGGAGCTCAGCCTGGATTATTTAGAAAAGGGGTAAATATAGAATTCAGGGGTACAGAGCAGAATCCCTGGTTAATTATCCGGGAAGGTGTGTATCTTTGCGATCTAATTTTTTAAGGCTTATGAAAACTGCCACCCTAAATTTTTCACGTATTTTCTGTTTGTTGAGTGCATTACTGCTGGCGGGCCCGTTGGCCATAGCTCAGCGCAAATCAGACCTTATTGTGGAAATAGATAGTCTGCAGGCCCAGGTCAGACAATTGGAAAGATCGGTATCAGAGGCTCAGGCGAGTGATAAGGCCGCTCAGGCCAAAGCCGCATCCTATGAAGCTCAGGTCACCGAACTGAAAGACGCCAATGCAACCCTGATGGCAAATCTGGGAAACTTTGCCAATGTATCCAATAAAAAGGAAGATGCGCTTTCAAAGGCGCTGGAGTCACTGAATGCCAAAGAAAGACAACTGAAAGGTATTGAGTCTTCCTTCAGTGCGAACGATTCCACGATTATTGTGCTGCTTAATGATGCCAAACGCACCCTTGGCCCAGATGCCCAGCTCAAGGTAGCCGCAGGTAGTCTCGTAATCTCCGGGAGCCTAACTTCCCTTTTTGGGAGCGATAACGGAACCACCCTCACCGCAGAAGGGAATACTTGGGCGGAGCGCGTGGCCGCACTCGCCAAGGCGCATCCGAATATGGGAATCACTGTAGAAGGCTTATCGATGACAGGAGACATGACCCTGGCGGCCAATCAGGCCACAGCGGTAATGAATGTGCTGCAAGGCTCCTATGAAGTTTCGGAATCCCGTTTGCAAAGCCGTGCCCGGGATGGAAATTTCAGTGAGGGGGTAGATATCCTTTTACATCCGAATTACCGTAAGTTTTACCAAATGGTTCAGGACGAGGTAAAAAGATAATCCCTGGGAAATAACCCCACAAGAGCGAAAAATTAAATTTTTGATGTGACGTGAACAGGCCCTGAATACTTTTTGGGCCTTATTTGCGTTTATCCAGACGAAACCCATCAATTCTGCCTCTGATGAATGGAAACGATATTCTCCAACTTTTTGCATACCTCCTGCCTGCCGTGGTTACCGGTGTAGTGGCCTTCTATTTTTTTAAGATGCACACCAAGAATGAGGAAGGCCGGCGCAGGTTTATCCTTCATAAAGACAGTCAGAAGAACACCTTACCCATACGCCTTCAGGCCTATGAACGTATGGCGCTGTTCCTGGAGCGTATAGCGATTCCTACACTAGTGGTTCGGGTAGCCCCTAAATCCTCGGATAAGGGGGAGTACGAAAACCTGCTTATCAGAACCATTGAAAACGAATACGAGCATAATCTTTCCCAGCAGATCTATATGACGGATGAATGCTGGAACGTGATCAGGGCCGCAAAAAACGCTACAATACAGGGGATTCGGAAATCAGCCATGAGCGAAGCCGACAATGCAGATAAATTACGGGAAGACCTTCTCACTGATATGATGGAGCGCACTTCACCTTCCGCTACCGCCCTCTCATATGTCAAAAAAGAAATAGGAGCCCTTTGGTAGGGGCTCAGGTCATTTCCAGTACACTGCTCTGCTCACTGCGGGATTCCGCATACAGATAACCGCTTTTCCACCATTTGGTCATTTGTTGTTCATCAAACACCAGGGAATTCGTCGTCAGGACAGTTGGGGTGTAGTAAAAATTAATGATGGCGTTGTGATGGTTGGCTGAGAATTTTCCGATTTTAATATTGTGTTCTTCAATCCGATCCAGCATAAATGCGAACATATTGGTCAGGAGTGAAAACGCATTTCGGGAAGGCATCCGATTCAGGTGAGACACTTCCGTATGGAGGATTATGGCATCTACAACCGTAGCTCCTCGTTTAATAGCCTCTTCAATAGGAACCATACAACCGAGGCCTCCGTCGGCATATTCTGAACCCTTTTTACGGACAAGACTCATAAAGGGAATATAATTACAGGAGATCCAAATCCATTCGCAGAAGGAATCATAATCAAAATCGTTTATAGATTTGTATTCCACCTGATTCAGGCTGAGATTCGAAACAGTAACCACAATATCGAGAGGGCCCTTTTTTAACTCATCAAATTCGGCTTCAGTGATTGAATTGCGAATCAGGGTGAGCAGGTTTAAGCTCTCTCCAAAAGTCTTTCGGCCCTTTAAGATGTTCTTGAGCACATTCCGGTGGTGGATTCCGATGGTGGCAATACCGTATTTACGTTGAATAGTAAACGGGCAGTTACTGAAAATACTGTCCTGGGTCACCGAGGTATAGATGTTACGTATTTTATCTATTTTCTTCAGACCCAGATGTGAAATCAGCAGGCTTCCCGTAGAAGTCCCCAGCAGCAAATCATAGGAATGTTTTTTTTCCTCCAGCAGGTACTGTGCCACGCCGCCCGCGAAGGCTCCCTTGCTGCCTCCTCCTGAAATAACCATTGCTCTCATAGCGTTGAGATTAACTCGTGTAGATATTTGTATTTCTCTTTGGGAAACTGCCTGGCCAGTTCCTCCCAATTGGCGGCCCCCGGAGTTTGAGCCATCACGTCTTCGAGCATCTCCCTGCTAAATTTGCGAAATTGCCAGCTGTGGTGTTCCGTCGCTTGCATAAGGTCTTCTACATTTTGTAGATTAAGTGCGCCAACCTGCTGTAACATCGCGAGCCCATTTTGACGTATTTCCCACGAATTACCCGGGGCGGTGGTCTTTCTGAGTGCTTCTAAATATATCCGTTGCTGGTCCTGACTTTTGTATTCTGGGGTCAGCATAGCCAACAGCCACCATAACTGTTTGAGGCGAAGGTTGTCCAGGCTCCCATTAGCGGCGATACGATCCAGGGGAGCTGACCGGTTCCCGGGATCGTTCATCCAAAGTCTGAACAAGCTGTTTTCGCGTACCACATAACTCGGCGCGTCCAGCCAGTCGTTGAGAGAAGGCTTCATCCAGTCCTTGGTTTCACTGGTATGCTCAAGCAGGGCCTTATGTACAATAAGGACCTGGCTCCGGGCAGCCTCCTCCCAGAGTTCCCGGGATATTAAGGGGCCGACAGCTTCAATAATATGGGCTTTATACTCCGGACTGGAACCCATTTCCCAATAGGTATTAAAACCTTTGTCATTTGGCAGGATCCGCTTTTTAATGTCTTCATAAGCCGAAATAAAAGTGGCTATATCCGGCTCCTTTTTTGATAAATACTCCAGTGCAGCGGCGATCTCGAAGTCTTCGGATTCCAGCCAGGTTCGGCGATACTCAGAGAGGGAAGTTCCTGATTCGGTTTCCATGGCTTTAAGGAAATCAAAGATCTGAGCATTGGAATAGGCTTTATTCTTCAAAAAAAGCCGGACTCCCCTGTCGAAGACCTCGCCACCGAGCTCCTCGCGAAGTATAAACAGGGCCCAGGCGCCTTTTTCATAAAACGTAAGACTCCCCGCCCCGGGATCCGTCAGGGCCTCCCCACTGCCATTTTGATCCATTTCTTCAAGTACCCGAGCCGTTTCATAGAGCTTCCAGTGCACATATTCAGGCCCAAACAGGGCCTGCTCCGCCCGATAGGCGTAGTATGTTGCAAAGCCCTCATGAAGCCAATGATGTGCGGCATCCTTTTCTGTTACAAGATTTCCAAACCACTGGTGAGCGAGTTCATGCGCATTGATATTGACGTAGTTCTCGTCATTAAAGCCCAGGGAGTCTACCAGATAGCGATCTGAGAAAAATGTGGCCCCGGTATTCTCCATTCCGGCGTAGAGAAAATCACTGACCGGTACTTGTTTGTAGTCCTTCCATGGATAAGGTATTCCGATTTCGGACTCCAGAAAATCAAATATCTCCTCGGTGTACAGGTACGTCCAGTGCGCTCTATGCTCCTGACCTTGTGGGTAATAAAGTTTTAAGGGGACTCCCGAGGCCGCCTGTCGGTCCAAATTCCGGTACTCGCCTATGGCGAATGCCAGCAAATAGCTACTCATAGGCCGTTCCATATCAAATTCCCATAGTCTGAGGCGATGTTCAATTGCTTTCCGCCTCAGCACTCCATTGGAAATAACTTCATAGGTGCTATCCATGCGGATGGAGAGATCGAATACCATTTTCTCCTGCATATCATCTACTACGGGTACCCAGTGACTGCTGTTCTTACCCTGTCCCTGAGTCCAAATCTGTTCATTCCCTCCAATGTCATCTTTCCATCCAACGAAATAAACCGTCTGTTTTGGAAATGCCTTATAAGAGATATGCAGCTTATGTGTTCCCTTTTTTTTGGGACCCTGAATACTCAAAAGCCCGTTATGGATTTGATAGGCCACGGGTTGGCCGTTGAGAATCACATGCTCAAATTTCATGTTATGGGCATTGAGAACAACGCTGTCAATACCTGAGGTTGTTTTAAACCGGTAGCGGACTTCTCCCGTAATGGTTTCCGTATACGGATCAGGATGAATATATATCTCAGCGCTCTGAAAATCGGGAAGGGTATTTTGAGCCAGTGATGTCAGGGACCAAAAACCTGCAAAAACAAAGGTCAGAAAATGTTTTGAAGTAAATTTTTCCAGCAGCATACCTCAAATTTAGCATTTTGTCGGGTTGCACTTCTATAGGGGAAGATGTATTTTAGACCGATGCATCCCAACGCGCTTCAAACCCCCATCACCTATCTTAAAGGGGTAGGCCCTGGCAGGGCGAGTCTGCTCGGACGGGAACTTGGGCTGGAAACCTATCAGGATCTTCTCTACCTCTTCCCCAATCGCTATATCGATAAATCCCGTTTTTATAAAATTTCTGAATTGGAACGTTCCGGGGCAGAGGTTCAGATTGTGGGTAGGATCACGCATCTGAAAACAGTATCCCAGCAAAAAGGAAAACGACTTGTGGCCACCTTTACCGATGAAACCGGGACAATGGACCTGGTGTGGTTTCGCAGTCATAAATGGTTTCAGGACCATCTGAAACTCAATGAACCCTATGTCGTTTTTGGGCGGACAAACTGGTTCAATGGAAGTTTTTCGATGCCACACCCCGAAATTGAGTTGTTCAGTCAGTTTGAAGGGCAACAACGGATCCGGATGCAACCGGTGTATCCCTCAACAGAAAAGCTCACCAAACAAGGAGTTTCCAATCGGCTCTTATCCACATGGGTGCACTATCTGTTGAGTGAAACCGGAAAGCAAATCACTGAAACCCTGCCCGCGGAACTACGGGAAAACCTCGCGCTAACCGGAAAACAACAAGCCCTTTGGCAAGTGCATTTCCCCGACTCTCAAAAAGAACTCGCCCAGGCCAGATTCCGCTTAAAGTTCGAAGAGCTGTTTTACATTCAGTTGGCGCTGCTCACTAAAAAGAACCTGCGGAAAAGCAGGATAAAAGGGTTGGTTTTTGAAAAGGTAGGTGCATTATTCACTGAATTCTTCAATAACCATCTGCCTTTTGAGCTCACTGAGGCTCAGAAAAATGTGCTCAGGGAAATTCGGGCAGATTTAGGGAGTCATGCTCAGATGAACCGTCTGCTTCAGGGAGATGTGGGTTCCGGAAAAACCATTGTCGCGGTTATGGCCATGCTCCTGGCCCTTGATAATGGCTATCAGGCCTGCCTGGTTGCCCCAACGGAAATTCTGGCCCAGCAGCACTATCAATCCGTAAGTGAACTTCTCGATCCCATGGGTATTTCTATTGCCCTGCTGACGGGTTCAGTAAAAACAAAAGATCGCAAACCCATACATCAGGGTCTTCAGGAGGGAAATTTATCAGTGCTTGTGGGGACCCACGCGGTTTTGGAAGAAACGGTGCAATTTAAAAATCTGGGGCTGGCCATTATCGATGAACAACATCGTTTCGGAGTTGCGCAACGGGCGCGTATGTGGAAAAAAAACACAACGCCTCCCCATATTCTGGTGATGACAGCCACCCCAATCCCCAGAACACTGGCAATGAGTCTTTACGGGGACCTGGATATTAGTGTAATCGACACCCTTCCCCCGGGGCGTAAACCGGTGCGGACTGTCCATCGCACAGATTCGGATCGCCTCAGAGTTTTCGGGTTTATGCGCGAACAAATATCCCTTGGCCGACAAGTATATGTAGTCTATCCACTTATACAGGAATCTGAAGCGCTGGATTATAAAGATCTTATGGACGGTTTTGAGAGTATTCAACGGGAATTCCCGCCCCCCTCCTTTCAGATATCCATCGTCCACGGTCAAATGAAGCCGCAGGACAAGGAATTTGAAATGCAGCGATTTGTTACAGGACAAACACAGATTATGGTCGCTACCACGGTAATCGAAGTTGGGGTCAATGTTCCTAATGCCTCGGTTATGGTTATCGAAAGTGCCGAGCGTTTTGGCCTTTCCCAGTTACATCAGCTCCGGGGAAGAGTGGGCCGGGGTGCGGATCAGAGTTACTGCATTCTGATGAGCAGCGGAAAGCTCTCACAAGATGGGCAGACGCGCCTGCAGACTATGGTCAGCACCAATGATGGCTTTGAAATTGCAGAAACGGACCTGCAATTAAGGGGCCCAGGGAACTTAATGGGTACGCAGCAAAGCGGAATCCTGGCCCTGAAGATCGCAGATGTGGTAAAGGATAGTGATATTCTGAAAACTGCGCGGTTTTACGCCCAACAGCTTTTAAAAAAGGATCCCGGACTAACTGCAAACGCGCATAAGATGGTCCGGGATAAAATGGCCCGGATGGAAGTCTTTAAAAATATCTGGGATTACATTAGTTAGCAGATGTGCTTCAGGTGTCTTCTTATACCTGAATTTCCGGGATACGGCAGATTTATCCGAAAACACTTTCTTTTAAAGGGCCCCAGGGAACAAATAAAAGGTACTCTTGCGGGTCGAGGCCACGGGTTGAACATCGTAATTTCTTAAGGGCGGAGATGAAGTTTTAGAGCCATACCCCATACTTTTGGGATTCCCAATTCATAAAGAAAAAAAACAGTTTACATGCCTAAAACCTTATTTGATAAAGTCTGGGATTCCCATGTAGTGCGACGGGTGGAAAACGGACCCGACGTGCTTTTTATAGACCGGCATCTGGTACATGAAGTAACCAGTCCCGTAGCTTTCCTGGGGTTAAAATCCAGGAAGATTCCCGTTTTATATCCCGAGCGGACCTTCGCCACAGCCGATCACAATACCCCCACGCGCAACCAACATCTTCCGGTAGCCGATCCGCTTTCGGCAAATCAGCTTAAAGCACTGGAAGAAAATGCGGGACGTCATGGGATTCCGTATTGGGGTCTGGGGCATGAAAAGAACGGGATCGTGCACGTTATAGGGCCTGAAAACGGAATTACTTTACCCGGAGCCACCATCGTATGCGGAGATTCGCATACTTCAACCCATGGGGCTTTCGGGGCTATTGCCTTTGGGATCGGGACTTCGGAAGTAGAAATGGTCCTGGCGACACAGTGCATTATGCAGCCCAAACCTAAGCGCATGCGCATCACTATTGACGGAAATCTGAATCAGGCCGTCACCCCTAAAGATGTGGCCCTGTTCATTATTTCACAGCTCTCGACCTCCGGCGCCACAGGTTACTTTGTAGAATACGCCGGTGAGGTCTTTGAAAACATGACCATGGAAGGCCGAATGACCGTTTGCAACCTCAGTATTGAAATGGGAGCCCGGGGCGGCATGATGGCTCCCGACCATAAAACATTTGAATATGTCAAAGGCCGTGAATATGCCCCAAAAGGTGCGGATTGGGACAACGCCATGACGTATTGGAGCACCCTGCATACCGATGCTGACGCCGTTTTTGATAAAGAGCTGATCTTTGATGGACCGGCTATCGAACCGATGATTACTTATGGGACCAACCCGGGAATGGGTATGGGGATTTCCGGAGCTATACCAAGCTCTGAGAATGCCGGCAGCGGAAAAGCCACCTATCAGAAGTCCCTGGCATATATGGACTTCAATGAGGGCGATTCCATGTTGGGTAAAAAAGTAGATTTCGTATTCCTCGGAAGTTGTACAAATGGGAGAATTGAGGATTTCCGGGCTTTTACCGATCTGGTCAGGGGGCGGAAAAAGGCCCCCAATGTTACGGCATGGCTTGTGCCGGGCTCTCATAAAGTCGATTCAGCAATACGAAGTGAAGGATTACTCGATATACTTCACGAAGCCGGTTTTGAACTCAGGGAACCTGGCTGTTCTGCCTGTCTGGCTATGAATGATGATAAAATTCCCGCTGGGAAATACGCTGTGAGTACTTCGAATAGAAATTTTGAAGGCCGACAAGGGCCGGGTGCCCGGACACTTCTCGCGAGTCCACTGGTAGCGGCTGCCGCTGCTGTGACAGGAGAGGTGACTGATCCCCGAAAACTCATGCAAACCGAACCAGCTTCCTAAAACACAAAACCATGGCTTACGATAAATTTGACACGCTCCGGAGTTCCGCGGTACCCCTGTCGATAGAGAACGTAGATACAGACCAGATTATTCCGGCGCGTTTCCTTAAAGCGACCGAGCGGACCGGATTTGGGGATAATCTTTTCCGGGATTGGCGTTACAACCCGGATAACAGTCCTAAACCACACTTTGTATTAAATAACCCGCTGTACTCTGGTAAAATTCTGGTTGGAGGTAAAAATTTTGGGTCGGGATCTTCAAGAGAGCACGCAGCCTGGGCGGTATATGACTATGGATTCAGGTGTGTGATCTCCAGTTTTTTTGCCGACATCTTCCGAAATAATTGTTTGAATATCGGTGTCCTCCCGGTGCAGGTGAGCCCGGAATTCCTTCAGCTTATTTTCGAAGCGATTGAAAGGGATCCTCAGACCATTCTCGAGGTTAATCTCCCGGAACAAACCGTTGAAATTGCGGCCACAGGAGCCCGTGAGTCCTTTGATATTAATGGTTATAAGAAGGAGAATATGCTCAACGGCTTTGACGATATTGATTATCTGCTCAACATCAAAGCGGAAATCGCCGGCTTCGCTGCTCAAACCCCATTGTAAAAGTTAGCTCTCAATACTTTCATTTAAATTTTTCCCATGAAGCCAGGGCGGATTGAAATTATGGATACTACCCTTAGGGACGGGGAACAGACTTCAGGGGTGTCCTTTACGGCCCCGGAAAAATTAACCCTTGCCCGGCTGCTCCTGGAAGAATTAAGGGTAGACCGAATTGAAGTGGCCTCTGCCCGGGTTTCTGATGGAGAATTTGAAAGTGTCCGGCAAATCGCACTCTGGGCCAAAGAGGCGGGAGTATTGCAAAAGGTGGAAGTCCTGAGTTTTGTGGATGGGGGTGCTTCCCTGGAATGGATCCATACAGCCGGGGCGCGGACTCAAAACCTGCTTACCAAGGGGTCTTTGAATCATCTGACCTACCAGCTCCGTAAAACGCCTCAAGAGCATTTTAATGAGGTTGCCGCTGTGCTAAAAAGGGCACAGGAATTGGAGATACGCTCCAACGTTTACCTGGAGGACTGGAGTAACGGGATGCGTTCTTCGAAGGAATATGTTTTTGATTTCCTCGACTTTTTAAGAGGCCAGCCCCTGGATCGCATACTTCTGCCCGACACCCTCGGCATCCTTACCCCTGACGAAACCGGCCGCTTTATAAAGGAAATCGTACAGCGCTACCCCGAATTGCATTTTGATTTTCACGGACATAACGATTATGACCTCAGTGTCGCCAACGTGCTGCAGGCGCTGCAATCCGGGGTTCACGGATTACACCTGACGGTAAATGGCATGGGGGAACGCGCCGGGAACGCCCCTCTGGCCAGTGTGGTGGCCGTCATTAATGATTTTTTACCAGAATTGGAGATCGGCGTGTGCGAGTCTGCGCTCTATAAAGTAAGTAAACTGGTCTCCGCTTTTACAGGTATTGGGATCCCTTCCAACAAGCCTGTTGTCGGCGACAATGTCTTTACCCAGACGGCGGGCATTCACGCCGATGGCGACAATAAAAAGAACCTCTATTTTAATAACCTCTTGCCTGAGCGCTTTGGCCGAAAACGCAAGTACGCCCTCGGGAAGACCTCCGGAAAGGCAAATATTCAAAAGAATCTGCAGGAATTGGGGCTTACCCTGAGCGAGTCCGAACTAAAGCAGGTGACCAACCGGATCATTCAACTCGGGGATCGGAAGGAGCGGGTAACCCGGGAAGACCTTCCTTACATTATATCGGATGTGTTGGGAACCGAAGGGCAGCCGCAAAAGGTTTTTATAAAATCTTACGTGCTCACTCACGCCAAAGGACTGCAACCTACCACAACCGTGGCCATTGAAATTGAAGGGAGGTCTTATGAAGAAAACGCCATGGGAGACGGACAGTTCGATGCTTTTATGAACGCCCTTCGCAAAGTGTATTCCCGAATTCAAAAACCCTTGCCTGACCTGACGGACTATGCTGTGAGAATCCCGCCGGGATCCAATTCGGACGCCCTTTGCGAGACCTTGATTACCTGGAAAAACGGAAAAGGGGAATTTACCACCCGGGGGCTGGATTCAGACCAGACTGTTTCGGCGATCAAAGCAACTGAGAAAATGCTGAATCGCTACTGGTAATTACGCCTCGTTGTCACAGGAGGTATTCTGTACTGATAAAATTCGAATTCTTTTCCTCTAGCAGGGCTTCCACGATCTCAGTGTTGAGATCATTGTCCTTAAAAGCTACAAAGGTCCGTATCGAGAAGGACCTGAGGGCATCGTACACACTCAAGGTAGATTGGGCCGAATCCTTCCGGCCTGTAAACGGGTATACATCCGGACCCCTTTGGCAAGAGCTGTTTAAATTTACCCGACACACCAGATTCGCCAGGGTATCGATAAGCGGTGCCAGGGTTCGGACATCCTTCCCGAATAAGCTCACCTGTTGTCCGTAATTGCTCTCGGCCATATCATTCAGGGGCTGGTCAATTTTCGTAAAAGGTACCACGGGAATCACAGGGCCGAATTGTTCTTCTTCATAGACACGCATCTGGGCAGTTACGGGATAGAGTACAGCCGGCCATATAAAATTATCATATCGGGTTCCTCCTTTCTCATTCAGGATACGGGCGCCCTTTTCTAAGGCATCATCGATAAGTTCCTGGATATAATCCGATTTCCCTGGCTCTGGCAAAGGAGTGAGGTTCACACCCGAATCCCAGGGATTCCCAAACGTCAGGGCATCCACGGCCGCCGCAAAACGATGGAGGAATGCCTCCTGGATCTGCTCGTGCACATAGACTATTTTAAGGGCGGTACAGCGCTGCCCGTTAAAGGAAAGTGTGCCAGAGAGGCATTCCTGAACGGTCAGTTCAAGGTCGGCGTCCGGGAGGATAATTGCCGGATTTTTGGCTTCCAGTCCGAGTACAAGCCGCAACCGATTGCTTTTGGGGTGCTGATCTTGAAGGGCATTGGCAGACTTGCTATTTCCGATAAGTGCCAACACGTCTACTTTTCCCGTCTTCATAATCGGAGCAGCTACGGCCCTTCCCCTGCCAAACAATACGTTTACCACCCCCTTTGGAAAGCTGTTCTGAAAAGCTTCCAAAAGCGGCGTAATGAGCAAAACACCGTGTTTGGCCGGTTTGAATATGGTGGTATTGCCCATGATAATCGCGGGAATGAGCAGGGCAAAGGTTTCATTCAGGGGGTAGTTATAGGGCCCCAGACACAGCACGACACCCAGGGGACCTCTTCTGATATGGGCATACACCCCATCGTGCTTATCAAAGCGGGCCGCGTTTCGATCCAGCGTCTTGTACTCCTCTAGGGTATCTTCGATGTATTCCACCGTTCGGTCGAACTCCTTTTGAGAATCCGGAAGGGATTTCCCAATCTCCCACATCAGGAGTGCAACGGTTTGTTCCCGCTTGGATTTCATCTGCTCCAGAAATCTTTCCATACAGGCGATACGATCCTTTACCTTCATCGTGGGCCAGGTACCTTTACCTTTATCGTAGGCCATTAAGGCAGCGTCTAGTGCTTTCAGGGCTTCGGTCTCACCCATATCGGGGATACTGCCCAATAAAGTGGGGGTATATTCAGGGGTAGATGAAATTGTGGAAAACACCTCAGAGGTCTTTCCATCCCAGTGCAATAGCTCCCCTCCTATCAGATAATGCCGCTGATCTATCGGAGCCTTCAACATAAACTTTTCGGGGATTGGGGTAAAAGATTTCATTTATGGCGCGTTTGGGTTATACAAGTCAGCCTTCGTACTTCAATCGACTGTTCAGATAGCGGGCTTCATAGCCGTCATAGAAGCTCTGAGCCTCGAGCCTACCTGCTCTACAGGGTGTTGTCGTATGGTTTTATTCACGTGTATGAGCTCTGCATTGTCTACAGTGGTATCCCGCCCGGATCCGAAGGCTTTCCCGATTACTTCGGTAGAGACGGTCTCCATAAAGTCAGAGAGAAGAGGCTTACAGGCATGATCAAAAAGATAACAGCCATATTCAGCCGTGTCGGATATAACGCGATTCATCTCAAAGAGTTTCTTACGCGCAATGGTATTGGCGATGAGCGGGGTCTCATGGAGGGATTCATAGTAGGCAGATTCCCCTACGATTCCGGACTCCGTCATGGCTTCATAGGCGAGTTCCACCCCTGCCCTTACAAAGGCAACCATAAGGACCCCTTTGTCATAACACTCCTGCTCCGTAATTTCATCCCTGGAAGCTGCCGTTTTTTCAAAAGCCGTCTCCCCGGTGGCTGCGCGCCATTTTAAAAGATTGGTATCTCCGTTGTTCCAGTCCTCCATCATGGTTTTAGAAAAAGTTCCACTCATAATGTCGTCCATGTGCTTTCTAAACAAGGGCTGCATAATCTCTTTAAGCATTTCAGACAGTCTGAAAGCTTCAACTTTTGCCGGGTTTGACAAGCGGTCCATCATATTGGTGATCCCGCCGTATTTGAGACCTTCGGTAATATTCTCCCATCCGTACTGTACCAGTTTAGCTGCATAAGTCGGGGGTATCCCCTCAGCCACCATTTTGTCAAAACAAAGAATAGATCCGGTCTGCAGCAATCCACAGAGAATGGTTTGTTCTCCCATGAGATCTGATTTCACCTCTGCGACAAACGAAGATTCAAGGACACCAGCCTTGTGGCCTCCCGTCGCCACGGCATATGCCTTAGCGCGGGCCAGTCCTTTCTGATCCGGGTCATTTTCCGGATGTACGGCAATCAGGGTGGGTACTCCGAAACCGCGTTTGTATTCCTCCCGAACTTCGGATCCCGGACTTTTCGGGGCAACCATGATTACGGTAAGGTCCTTGCGCACCCGCATACCTTCTTCGACGATATTAAAGCCGTGGGAATACGACAGGGTAGCTCCTTTTTTCATCAACGGCATTACCGCTCCAACAACAGCCGTGTGTTGTTTGTCCGGAGTCAGGTTGATCACTAAATCTGCAGTGGGGATCAATTCTTCATAAGTGCCCACAGTAAATCCATTCTCAGTGGCATTTAAAAATGAGGTTCTCTTTTCAGATATTGCAGCAGGTCTGAGCGCATAGGCGATATCCAGGCCGGAATCGCGCATATTCAACCCCTGGTTGAGCCCCTGGGCTCCGCAGCCCACAATTACAATCTTTTTTCCCTTGAGGGCCTTCACCCCATCCGAGAATTCCGCCGCCTCCATAAAACGGCATTTCCCGAGTTGCTCGAGCTTTTCTCTTAATGAAAGGGTATTGAAGTAATTCATCATAGTTTGATTTTTAGGTATATGGCGTGTCTTTATATTTCGTGTTGAAATTTTTCCAGTAATGAGGAAATGGGCATTTCGGCTTTGGTTACCGCAATTCTTCCGCTGCGTACAAACTGCATGATTCCGTAGGGTTCTAACTCGTCATGCATCTGGTCAATCTCGTGTCTTCTTCCGGTTTTCGCAAGCACGAAATAGTCCCGGCTCACCGTCACGATCTGGCCATTACTCTCCTTGATGATGTTCTGAATCTGGCGTTCGTCGAACAGCAGATGAGATGCAATTTTAAACAGGGCGGACTCCTGATAAATAATCTCATCATCCGTATGGTAAAATGCCTTTATCACCTCCACCTGTTTTTCAATCTGGGAAACGATACGGCGTGTCCAATCGACTGTGGTATAAATTACAATCGTAAATTTTGAAACTCCTTCTATTTCTGATTTAGAAACATTTAGGCCTTCTATATTAATGTGCCTCTTTAAGAATATACCCGATATCCTATTGAGTAATCCTACATTGTTTTCTGAATAAACAGATATGGTAAACCAGGTTTTCTCCATTACTTTCTGACGTCTGAATACTTCTTTAACTTTTTGGCAAATTGTTATTTAAGACGGATCTCCGAAACAGATGCTCCCGAAGGAATCATCGGAAAAACGTTGCCCTCTTTCTCCACGCGGACCTCTAGAAAATACGCTTCCTCAGAGGCCATCATTTCTGCTACAGCCCCAGCGAGATCTTCCCGCTTGTCCACCCTTCGGGCATTGAGATAATAGCCCTCTGCGATTTTGACAAAATCCGGGTTGACCATAACCGTGGAGGCATACCGGCTCTCAAAAAAGAGCTCTTGCCACTGGCGTACCATACCGAGATAATCATTGTTGAGAACCACAATTTTGACGGGTAGTTTATTCTGATAAATGGTAGCGAGCTCCTGAATAGTCATCTGGTAGCCCCCATCTCCGATCACTGCGACGACTTGCCGATTCATAGCCCCCATCTTCGCTCCTATTGCCGCGGGAAGCGCAAAGCCCATGGTCCCAAGCCCGCCTGAGGTAATGCTGCTTTTCGACTCTTTGAATTTCGCATACCTGCAGGTGACCATTTGATGCTGCCCAACATCTGTGACAATGACCGCACGATGGGCCGAAGCCTGATTGATTTGCTCAATGACCTCCCCCATTGTCAGACCGGCTTTGGAGGGGTGAATATCATTTTCAATAACCGCTTCAAACTCTTGCTGATACTTCTTATGAAACTCCTCCAACCAGGCTGGATGACTGTTTTCACGGATCTTTGGCAACAACAGGGCCAAGGTTTCCCGGGCATTCCCGAGAACCGCAACATCCGTCGGTACATTCTTATCGATCTCTGCGGGATCAATCTCAAAGTGAATGATCTTTGCCTGTTTGGCATAGGTTTCAAGACTTCCGGTTACCCGGTCGTCAAATCGCATCCCAATGGCGATGAGCACATCGCATTCGTTGGTGAGCATATTTGGGCCGTAATTGCCATGCATCCCGACCATTCCGACATTCAGCGGATGTTCTGAATCTAAAGCAGACAATCCCAGGATGGTCCATGCCGCAGGAATCCCCGACTTTTCGATCAACGCCTTTAATTCGCTCTCAGCACTGCCCAGAATCACTCCCTGTCCAAAAACAATAAAAGGTTTTTTGGCGGCGTTGATCATCGCTGCGGCGGCCTCAATGGCATTCAAATCGGGTTTTGGAACCGGGACATAACTGCGAACCCCTTTACACGGGGTATACTCAAAATCGAGTTCATCGAATTGAGCATTCTTGGTAATATCTACCAGTACCGGGCCAGGTCTTCCCGAACGCGCAATATAAAAGGCTTTTGCCAGTATTTCCGGGATTTCCGAAGCCTTTGTAATCTGATAATTCCACTTGGTTACCGGGGTTGAAATACCAATAATATCCGTCTCCTGAAAGGCATCGGATCCGAGGAGATGGCGCGCAACCTGCCCCGTAATACATACCATTGGGGTAGAATCGATTTGTGCGTCAGCCAGACCTGTAACCAGGTTCGTGGCTCCAGGACCGGAAGTCGCCATAGCGACACCGACCTTCCCGCTCACCCGGGCATAGCCCTGCGCCGCATGGGTGGCCCCCTGTTCGTGCCTCGTCAGCACATGGTTTAATTTATCCCTGAACTTATATAACTCGTCATAGACAGGCATAATCGCACCTCCGGGGTATCCGTAGATCAAGTCTACTCCCTCTGCCAGAAGGCAATGGATGATAGCTTCAGCCCCGCTTATCCGGAGTTTTGGCTTTACGGGCCTGGCCTTAGCTGCAGTTTTTACATTTTCCATAATCAGTACACGGATTGACTTTAAATTTCATCGGTAACGCATCCTTCAGAAGCAGAGGAAACCGTTTTAGCATATTTGTATAAACTTCCCCGGGTTACTTTAAGTTCCGGTGGGGTCCAGGTCTTTCTCCTCTGTTCCAGTTCTGAATCGGAAACCCGGACCGATAAAGTATTTTTTTCAGCATCTATAGCGATGATATCCCCATTGCGGATCAGCGCAATCGCTCCGCCGCTCTGTGCCTCAGGAGTGACATGCCCTACCACAAAACCATGAGTGCCCCCGGAAAACCTGCCGTCTGTGATCAGAGCGACTTCCTTGCCAAGGCCTGCACCCATTATGGCACTGGTAGGTTTCAACATTTCAGGCATACCTGGCCCTCCTTTGGGTCCTTCATACCGAATAACGACAACATCTCCAGCTTTTACTTTTCCCTCCCCAATTCCTTTGTTGGCCTCAAATTCGCCTTCAAATACCCGGGCAGGCCCCTCAAATTTCAATCCTTCCTTCCCAGTGATTTTCGCCACGGATCCCTCGGGAGAGAGATTGCCGTAAAGTATTCTCAGATGCCCGGTTTCTTTAATCGGATTCTCGAGTGAATGGATCACTTGCTGACCCGGTGTGAGTTCGGGAACGTCGGATAAATTTTCGGCCAGAGTCTTACCCGTGACCGTCATACAATCCCCGTGAAGCATGCCGTGGTTCAGCATAAATTTCAGGACAGCCGGCACGCCTCCTACCCTGTGCACGTCTTCCATTAAGAATTTACCACTGGGTTTCAGATCCGCCAGAAAGGGGGTCTGATCACTGATTCGCTGAAAATCATCCAGCGTAAAAGGAATATCTGCACACCGGGCAATGGCCAGAAAATGAAGGACAGCATTGGTAGATCCCCCCATCAGAACAATCAATCGAACGGCATTCTCCAGAGATTCCCGGGTAATGATGTCCAGTGGTTTCAGATCTTTTTCCAATAAAGTCCGCAAGGCTTTTCCCGATCTAAAAGCATCTTTTTCTTTTTCCCCACCTACAGCGGGGTTGGAAGAGCTATAGGGCAAAGACATCCCCAGGGCTTCTATGGCAGAAGCCATAGTATTTGCTGTATACATTCCCCCACAGGCCCCTGCACCGGGGCATGCATGCTTAATTACCTGTTTGTAGGACGCTTCGTCCATGGTACCGGCTACTTTTTGCCCCCAGGCCTCAAAAGCGGAAACTACGTCGAGCTTCTGTTCCTTCCAGCAACCCGAGGCAATGGTGCCTCCATATATCATTATAGAAGGCCGATTGAGCCGGATCATGGCCATAAGCGCTCCGGGCATGTTTTTATCGCAACCTACCACAGTCACCAGGCCATCGTAGTTCATGGCCTGCACCACGGTTTCCATAGAATCTGCTATAATATCTCGGGAAGGCAGGGAATACCGCATACCATAGGTGCCCATGGATATACCATCACTCACGCCAATAGTGTTAAAAACAAGACCGACCAGATCTCCTGCAGCAGTTCCCCTTTTCACATGGAGTGCCAGATCGTTGAGGTGCATATTACAGGGATTTCCCTCGTATCCCGTACTCCCGATTCCGACCAGGGGTTTTGCAAGATCGGCTTCGGATAACCCCAGGGCATAAAGCATAGCCTGTGAAGCAGGCTGAGTGGGGTCCTGCGTAACGTTTTTACTAAATTTATTGAGCATATGCAAAAGGCAGATAATCTATATTAAGAGCGATTGTGCCAAAGATATAAGTTTGAAAAACGCCTAATTCCTGATAATCCGGAGGTTTAGAGGCTCATTGTACCGGATAAAACCCTAAAATGTTGATTTCTTAAGGGTTACATCTGTCAAAATACCATATTCAACCCTCCCAAGTGTCCCGGGTTCCTCATCAGGGCGGCACCCATATAGCCTTTTGGTCACTCCCGCGTTCTCTGGGAGTACGGATATACGTTTTGCGTATCTTGCGGAACCTAGCAATCTCCTTTTATGGAAAAAACGGTTACTGAAGCTATTACCCACAGAAGGGCGGTACGCGTATTTGAGAGCACTCCTCTGGATTCAGAGCAGGTTCGGAACTGTATTCGCAATGCAGCCCTGGCACCCACCAGCAGTAATTTGCAGCTCTGGGAATTCATCCACATTACTGATCCGCAGACCCTTGAGATGATTTCCAAATGCTGTTTCGATCAGAATGCCGCAAAAACTGCACAAGAGATAGTGGTGGTGGTGGCCCGGCGTGATTTATGGCGAAAGCGGGCCAAGGACAACCTGGGATTTCTGGAGACTCAGTTTAATGGGAATACGGATGAGAGATGGCAGCGCCGTCGCAAAATGGCAGTAAATTACTATAGAAAACTCATTCCCACTCTGTATATAGAGTTCCTCGGTGTTCTGGGGGGTATCCGTTACATCTTCTTCTGGCTGGTAGGGCTTTTCAGACCCATATACAGGCAGGTTCGCAAATCTGACCTACGGATCGTTACTCATAAAAGCGCTGCCCTGGCTGCCGAAAATTTTATGATTTCCATGGCGGCAATCGGTTACGATACCTGCCCGATGGAAGGGTTTGATTCGCTTCGGGTAAAAAAAGTCCTAAAACTTCCTCAAGCCGCTGAAATCAATATGGTTATCGGATGTGGCATTCGGAATGAAAAGGGTATATACGGACCGCGTTTCCGAATCCCCTTTGATCAAGTATACCGTCAGATCTGACCGTTTTCGCTTTTTTCAAAACGAATAACATCGCCAAATTGCTTCTGTCCCAGACGGTCCTGGGAATCGGCATCGAGCTGTAAAATTCTGGGGTACCCGCCCGTGGTCTGCCCATCCCGCATAAGGACAATCAGTCGCCCTGAAGGCGTAATTTGAACGGTCCCCGGTAACGTAGCCGAGGTAATGATTCGGATATCGTGACCCGGCAAACTGGGCTCGAGCTGGCAGGCCATCCGATTATGGTTTTTGGAAATTTGAAATTTTATATTAAATATATTATTTATATAATCCTTATCAAATAACTCATATTCAGGACCTGGAGATACACTTAAAAATTTATATTTTCGAACTTTTGTCGGTTTAATTTTAAGCAATTTAGGGGTGAAATCAGTATTGGGACGGTACGGAATCAGAGCGCCCTTCCTGACTGTATTTCCGGGTGTTATCGGAAAGAATTGGGAGCGGGATCCCAGTTTGGGTTCCGATTGGAACCCTCCTTTGACCGACAGGTAGGCACGTAACCCTTCCCGTACATGACCGGAGGTAAACATCGCCCCTGCCGAAACTTTGTATATCTGATTCATCTCCAGGGGTATTCCATCCAGAAAAGCTTCCAGCGGCGCCCCGCAAAGTACGATTTGAGTGGGCTCTGTAAACTCCAGGACAGGGCCATTCATCGTAATTTCAAGAACTGCATCGTTGGGGTCGTTTTCCAGCAGTGCATTAGACCGCATTGCGGCTCCCTGGTCTGCCACTCCTGAAACCGGAACTCCCAGATGGCGAAATCCGAAGCGCCCCAGGTCCTGTATGCTGGTATAAAACCCTGGATTTTGAACTTTAAGCACTGCTGTGTCCTGTTTTATAATTGTAAATTCCGATCTCACTCTCTAATTTATGAAGATCGTACTCTGCTCTTTCTACAGCTCTGAACCGGACTTGATCTCCCGGAGCCACAACGCATGGCGGGGTCTTATCCGGGGTAAACAAAGGAACCGGACAGCTGCCAATAATATGCCACCCTCCAGGTGAGACTTGAGGATAAATTCCCGTTTGTGCCCCTGCGAGACCTACGGAACCTTTGTCAACATGCAGACGGGGTTCAGCTCTGCGCTCCAATTTTAGTACTTCAGGTACGCCTCCGAGATAGAGGAACCCGGGAAGGAATCCGATTCCATAAACCCGATAGGGCTGCCCTGTATGTGCTTCAATCACCTCTTGCGGATCCATACCCAGTTTTTCAGATACCTCTATAAGGTCTGGAGCCAGAGCGGCTTCATAACAGACCGGAAGTTCCCAATACTGGGTTTCGGGGGTATGATGAGCCGGGAGACTGGAATACCATTTGGGTAAAAGCTCTATAATTGCACGAATAGCCGCCGGATCGCTGCGATTGATCAGGGTAAGGGAATGGTACACAGGAGTCAATTCCCAGTCTGGCCCCAAAAGGTGGTGCTTTAACAGGTATTCTCTGAATCCCAGAATATCCATTAAAATATCGACTTCAACACGCTTCGGCCACTCCAGTAAAAGCGCCGTCTGGCCAAAAGGTTTTATCGTAAAGGGAGTGCCACTCATTTCTCTAGTGGTATTGCAGCCTCTGAGAGGCATTCAGTAAGATACTCCAAAATAGTATTCGCTTTGGGATTATCTCCATGGACACATAAGGTCCTGGGGGTCATCGTATAGTACGATCCGTCTGAACACTTCACCCGATTCCTGAGAACCATTTCCAAAACCTGTTTGGCCACGGTCGCCGGATCGGTAAGCACTGCGCCCGATTCCGTTCTTGAGACCAGGCTTCCCCCCGGACGATAAGCCCGGTCCGCAAAACCCTCTTCCCAGAGGTGGAACCCGCATTCCGCAGCTACTCTGGCGAATTCTGAACCGCAAGGCGCATAGAGAATGGACATATCTCGAAACGGCTCGAGTACTTCCAAATATTCAAGGGCTAAACGCCCCCCCGGTGCGAGGTCATTATAGAGTGCTCCGTGTGCTTTAATGTGGTGCATGGAAAGGTTATGAGATTCCAGAATATCAAAGAGTCCGTTAATTTGAATTTCAATACTGGACTGGAACTCCCTTTTTTCCATAACCCGGGTTACCCGGCCAAAGTGCTCGCGATCCGGATAAGATGGATGGGCGCCAATACGGATCTTGTGTTTTGCTGCTAGCAAGGCGATTTCCCTCATGGAACGCGCATCGCCAGCATGCCCCCCTGTGGCAATATTGCAGGAGGATATGTGCCGGAAGAGCAGGGATTCATTTCCCACACCCTCCCCTACGTCGCAATTCAGATCTATACCGGTTCCCATTGCCGCAGTCAGATAAATATTTTAAATATACTCCAAATCCCAAGGCCGGTGACAAGAACAAGCACGATAAGACCAAGAATATTTTGAGTTCTGTTGTTTTTAAAAACGCCCATTAATCGGGTACTGTTAACGGCCCAAAGGAGAAAAACACCAACGACCGGTAAGAGGATTCCATTAGCCACCTGTGCAAAATAGATGATTTCCAGAGGACGTATTTCAAAAGTAAGGGCTAGCACACCTACCATCAATACGCCCACCCAAACGACCCGGAATTTCCAATCTGTCCGATCCGCCGCCCATCCGAAGCATTGCCGGGCGACAAAAGCCGCCGCAAGAGGGGCCGTAATTGCGGAGGTGATTCCCGCTGCCAATAGTCCAATCCCCATACCATAGCGAGCTGCCTGGCCGTATACGGGCTCGAGTCCTGCAGCTAGATCCATTACGGAGGAAACCACCTCAGAGCCGCTGCCTGCAGCAGTAATCAAAATAGACATAGATACAATTCCCCCGATCAGGACGGAGAGGATAATGTCCCTTCGCATCAGTGGTAAAGCGCTAATAGATGACCATTTTTCATTCACCAGAGAGGTATAGAGAAAGAGATTATAAGGCACCACAGTAGTGCCCACCAGGGCGACAACCGTCAGGACGTTGTCACTATGGATATCCGGTATCAAGAGCCCCCGGACTAACTGTGAAAAATCCGGGCGTGTTAAAATTGCAGTGATCAGAAAGGACAGGCTCATAATTAGCACCAGGGTAATAAACACGCGCTCCAGACTGCGATTATTGCCAAACCACAACAACACAAAAGCCGCAACGCCAACCAGGAAAGGGAAAAAGGATGTACCGGCAGAACCGAATATCGCTTCGAGGCCGAGGACCGCCCCTGAAATATTGCCGGCTTCATAGGCAGCATTCCCAATGACAATACCTGATAGCACTACCCCAAGAAGGAGTATTCGAAAAAGAGGCCTGCCAATGGAACTTCGAATAAAACCGGGAATTCCTCCGGAGGCACTAAGGCCCAAACGGCCCGCCATTTCCTGTAAAACCAGGGTCGCACCAACAGAGAGTAGCAAAGCCCAAAGCAGTCCAAGCTTCCAATCCACACCGGCCCGGATACAGGTCGTAACCGTTCCGGGACCTACAAAAGCCGCTGCAATTAACATTCCCGGACCGGCATTTTTAAACATACGTTGACGGGTATCAGTTCAGGCTAAAGATAGGAATTCTCACTTGCCAAAAGGGAGTCTCACAAATGAGTGTTATTGTGCATTTCATCTAAAAGTAGGCTGTTGATCCCTCCCAAGGGTGTCGTACATCGAATTGTATATACTTTTTTTTTTCTCGTGGGGTTATTAAAACCATCAATGTGCTTAAACCTGTATTTTGAATGATCTGTCTGGAATGTAAAAAGAAGTTGAGTTATCTGGACCATCGGGAATCGATTGAGTTGTTCCAAACGGAACTTTGTTCCGCGCATCGAAAACGTCTCGAACGCCTTGTAAATACGAATCAAATTCCACGCGAAGCCGCTATCCTCTACTACGGGCTTATACAGGCTGGAGTAAAACCCATGCTCGCCTGGTGGGATGGAAAAAACACAGTAGACCTGGCTATTTCAAGGGTGAAACTCAACATTGAGGTGGATTCTGGCTATGAATCCCTTTCCCATGAACAAGCCTTAAACGATCTCGAGGCAGTCATGCACTCTTTTAAGAATGGGTTTACCACTATACGTATTCCAAATTTTCTGATCCGCAATCACCTTCAGGAAAGTGTACTGAATATTGTGGGAATCATCGAAGGACTTAAGCTCAATGTGCGGGTCGTCTAACCAAAACCTCTGAATCATGCAACAGGATTTCAATTATACAGATCGTTCTTATAAAATGAGTATGTGGATTTTGATCCTATTAGGTATCGCAGTTATCACAATCAGTTTGAATATTCAACCTGTGGTTTCAAAATTTCTCTTTGGACTGCCGATCATTGGTTCTGGAATTCTGGGCCTTGCAGGCACTTATTTTATTCTCAAAGGCATTCATGAACCTCTGACTGAGAAAAAAGTGATCGCCCTGACCGTAAATCTCACCATGGTCATCCTGATTTTGGCCATCTTGTTGAGCAATACCTTTTACAATTAGCATCGCTTAAATTCTGCCCCCCTTTTTATTTAAATTCCTCCTGACTTTTTGAAATTGAAAAGCAGAGGGTCGGTTTAAAGTCTATTGGAGTTCCGGATTAATTTGTACCTTTTGCTGAAAAGGGACACCTATGAACACTACCGATAGAAGAAACTGGCTGAAAACGATTGCCCTTGGGGGTGGATTTACATTTTTAGGAGGAATTCAGGGCTATGCCTCCCTCATTCCGGACAGCCGTTACGCTCCACTGGCAGGGCCTGCCAAACTCAATTCGAACGAAAATCCCTTCGGGCCTTCAGAATCTGTCAGAAAGGTCATACAGGAAAACTTTGATGCCGGGTGTCGTTACCCGTTCCAGTATATAAAGGAGTTGGTCCGCGATATCGCCAAAAAGGAAGAAGTTTCCGAGGACTGTATCGTGATTACCGGAGGTTCTACTGAAGGACTTAAGGCCGCAGGACTGGTTTACGGTCTTGAAGGGGGTGAAATCGTAGCTGCCGATCCCACTTTCCAGGCTTTGTTGCGCTATGCCGAGTATTTTGGGGGGTACGTACATCGGGTTCCCCTGGATGAAACGCTCACCCATGACCTGGACGCCATGGAACGCAGGGTTACGGGAAAAACCCGTCTGATTTTTATATGCAATCCGAATAACCCTTCGGGCACGCTGCTGGACGCGGGTCGCCTGAGGGATTTTTGCAGTTCCACCGCTTCCAAAGCGGTTGTTTTCAGCGATGAAGCTTATTACGACTATATCACCGAACCCGACTATCCATCCATGACAGGGTTGGTACGTGAAGGGTATAATGTTATTGTCTCCAAGACTTTTTCCAAGGTTTATGGTCTGGCAGGCCTGCGTATCGGGTACCTGGTGGCTCGCCCGGATATCGCCAGCAGACTTCAGGATTCCCTGATGGCCAACACCAACACCCTCGCCATTCTGGCTGCCCGGCAAGCCCTGGCGGATACTGAGTTTTATAAATTCAGTTTGGCGCAAAATGAGAAATGCAAAAGTTTGATTTACAATCAACTAGACCAATTGAATATCGATTACATCCGGTCGCACACCAACTTTGTATTTTTTAAAAGCGGCATGCCTATCGACAACCTCATTGGGAAAATGGGAGCTGAAGGTGTGCAGATTGGCCGCCCCTTCCCTCCCCTGCTCGATTGGGCACGCATCAGTACGGGGCGAATAGAGGAAGTGGAAGCTTTTAACGCGGGCTTGAAGCGCGTCCTGACGTAATGCGATCGTCTGCATCGGTAAAAGCCTGACCTCGTGAGCCCTGCGGCGGTAGCTCTCGATCAATCACCCCGGCTGGTGTCTATGGTGTGTTGCTGATTCCTTTCGTATATCCAAAGGGAGGAGCCGCTTATCAATCCTAAGGGAAAAAAGTCCGGGCTGAACTTTGTTTACTTTACACAGACATATTTAACCTTTAAAACGAGAGCTCTATGGGAATTTTTTGGGATTTGCTTCAACAGGATGAATTGGATAAACAAGAAAAAAAGGCAGAAAATCTTGAAGAACGCGTAGCACAACTAGAAAAGCAACAGGAACACACCCGATCCCAACTTCGAAAAACCCTCGAGGCTCTGGAAGAGCATTTATCCAGGGATATTGACGGAGACGGAATAACCGGCCGCACCACTTAACTTTTTCAATGTCCTTTTTTTGGAAGCCGTTGATGTCATAACGCTAATTGCCATTATCCTCTTTGCCCGACTGGGTATCCGCCTGTTTATTCGGTACAGGCAAACATTCCGAAAAAAAGATAAGGAAAAGGATATTGAAGATTGAGGCTATTACCCCTGCGAACTCTGGCCACACAAAAATATTTCCGGACATTACACATCTAAAGCCGGCGTTTATTTCAAGGCCAGCATGTCCCAAACCTATTAGGCACGACGTCTGTTAAAAGACAATGACCCCGCGGAACTTCAGGGTTCTGCTCCAAATCGCCCCGGTACTGCTTTTAAGCAGCTTTTAAAACTCAGTGATTCTTCAGATAATCCAGCGTGGCCTTTTTGCCGGATGCATAGAGCTTTTCTTTTTGGGATTTGCAAAGTTTAAAATCTGTCGTGGAAATACCAAAGTCATCAATGAGGACTGTCCTTTCCTTAATTTCACTGTTTTCGTGAAAATCGATTTCCTGCGCATCCTGTGTCGCCTTGTATAACAATTTCAGGTAATCGAAGATCTGATTGAATCCCAAATTTGAATGTGGTTTTTTATTATTACTCAGGTAAAACCCAAGGGTGTTCGCATCATCCTTAAAATCTGTAAAAGGGTAGATATAGACAAGACCTCCATCAACGTAGATATGGTCATCCGGAAGCTTATCAGTGAATTGCCATGCTTTAAAAAAGAGCGGTATGGAAATGGAAGCCCTTATACTTTCTGCCACATTGACCTTGGGTGTAGCCCGATAAGAAAACTCCCTGACATCAGAAATATTCAAATCTGTAGCGAATACCCGTAAATCCCTGTAACCCTTTTTATAAAGCTCCTTGTAGGTCAGATTGGGATTGCCGGTCTTTTCTTCAATAACGGATTTGATGGTGGATAAAAATTTATGCCCTTTGTACAGGCCGTATTTTCTGGGTATCCTCAAGGGATTCCAGCCATCCTTAAAGTCTTTAAAATCAGTATCAAAGACAATTCTTTTAATATCCTCAGCGGAATATTTCAAACTAATGAGCAAGGCAACAAGGGATCCGGCAGATGTGCCCGCAATAGCCTTTACACCTTCCAGTTTCTTATTTTCCTCCAGAGCCATTATGGCCCCCGCATAGGCTGCTCCGAGGACTCCCCCGCCTTTAAACACTAAATTTTCTATATTCATTTTTCTAAATCCCAATGACGAATAATACTGCCGTGGAAGTCATACTCAATCCTTCTCGGAACTTCTATTGTCGCCAATGGCCCGGCCGACAGGTTCTGAGCATCCAAAATGAGTACTTCACTGGTATTCTTCATTAGGCTGTAACGCAAACACATCACATAGCCCACTCCCTCTGGCGAATCTTCATTTTTTGGTGTGAAGAGGCTTTCTCCGACATAATGATCTTTGCCCGCATAGAAACTCTCTTCTTTATTTTTCTCGAAATCGTAATGGCACACGGTATTCCAAAGTCCGTATTTCTGAACATCATCCACTAGTGACGTATACCATCCATGCTTTTGCTTTTTAGTCAGATGCCTGTAATCCATTATAGGAAATTCGACCAGGTCCGGATTAATTATTTCTTCTTCAAAAGCTCCGGTTTTCAGATCCAGGGTCCATTTTGCAAATTTGGAATTCGGTTGCTCGGTAAAAGGAGGACTTGGATTCTCGGTGTCCAATCCAAACATGGGAATCCTGGGGAATTTGGCGACAAACATAAAGACCTTATCCCCTTCATCGTAGGCATTCATGTTGTGGAATACCCAACACGTCGGGATCTTATACCACTTTGTTTTTGCTTTTGGATTATTCCGCTCCAGGATGCCGATAAAGGAATCGTTTTCCTCAGGTTCCCAACGTATCGGTTTACGGGTACCCAAATATTCTTTGCGATAGACCGCCGGGAAATGGAAATGAACATAATACTTTTCGCTAAGCGCAAAACCATGAACCATAGCCGGATAGGGAACATCCATATCCGTCTCATAGCTGATTTTTGCCTCCGGAGTAATCTCGTAATACTTCATGTAAGGAGGTATCGGACTGTAGCTATTGGTGTAAGAATGTTTATTGAATGGATCGGTTAACGGGTGTGCCGAATTATTACGGGTTAATTCTCCATGATAGTCAAACTCCCCCAGAGTTTCAAGGGTATCCAACTTGATCAGATAAGGTTTACCGACCTCCTCTAACGAGAGCACATATCCGTTTTGCAATAAAATATTGGTGTTAGAATCATTCATTGCCGGGGCGATCTTATCAAATTGCGATACCGTCGGGCCCAGCCCCAACAACTTTCTTATTCCCAGGTATATCAGATTGAAAAGATTAATTTTTAAAAGATTCCAACCTTTAAATGTGGTCTTAGATAAACTGCGGATACCTCCAAACAGAGATCGATTTGCCTTTCGATTGTTCTCCATCTTAAAGGTATTCACGAATCTATTTTTGTACGAAACCTTGCCGTCCTTGAAGTAAAAAGCATTGATCATGCCAGTGCCATCAATCCAATGGTGATACTTCATATCCAAAGGCTTAAAAGCAGCGTTGGGACCGATTCGTATTAAAACCGCTCCGTCCAGTTCATCGGGAATTTGCCCGGTCACTTTTAAATCCGAATAAGATTCTTCTTGAAGTATCGGGGCAAAATTTCCCTGCAGGTATACATTTTCTGTAGGACCGAAAGGCAGATTGTTTGGTATATTCATATCGTTAGAATTATTAAAGTATCGTATTGCTTCGCATTAATTGTGCGCAGTTACACCGGACTTCTCTAAAAAATACTGAGCAACCTCATCTGAAGGTACAGCCTCCAAGTAGGTCTCAAACTGTTTGAGCGCAAGGATATAATCTCCTTTGTCGAAGTATTCAATACCCAGTTCAAAAGAAGATTTATGGGCATTTATTTTTTCGATGATCTCAGGAGGCTTACCGGAGTATTCTTCAAAGAGCCTTATTTTATTTGATTTTCCTTTGGCCTCGAGATATCCAACCTCTCTTAAATGAAAATTTCCGGGCTCCTTTATCCGGACCACCAATTCTCCGGAGACCTGAATATCTGTTTTATTGATTTTTGTAAACGATTCCAGCCTTGCGGCGACATTCACGGGATCTCCGATGACCGTGGTGCTCAATCGGTCATCCGTTCCCACAGATCCCAGAATAACTTTGCCAATATGCATGCCAATGCCAATGAGAACCTCAGTGCCACCGTCCGATGATTGAATTGTATTGAATTCGTTTAGCATTTCCCGCATTTCGACAGCCGCCCGCAAAGCTCGATCGGCATCATTTGGGAAAAGTGCAATAATACCATCTCCCATAAATTTATCAATCAATCCCCCATTTTTATGGATCGCAGGGGTTACAGAAGTAAGGTATTTGTTCAGTAAATTAAAGGTCTCATTTGCGGGAATGGTTTCGCAAAGGGAAGTGAAATTCCGAATATCAGCGAAGAGGATTATCATTTCTTCGATTTTCTGATCTCCCGGCTTTACATCCAGCACGCTGGCCCGATTCAGCATTTTTAAGAATTCTTTGGGCACAAATCGATTATAGGATTTGTTCAATTCCTTCATGCTATTGATGAAATTGGCATTTTCCAGTGAGATAGCGGTCTGAGTGCTCAATGCAGATAAAACACCTACCCTGGAGTCCGTAAAAACTCCGCTCGCCAAATGGTTGTCCAGGTATATTATCCCGGATAGATTTGCCTGCCGTATAATAGGTATACCAAGGACGGATTTGACTTTGTTTTTCACAAAATAGGGATCTCTTGAGAAGAGTTCAGATTCATCTGCGTTCTGAAGCACTACGGTTTTTTTGGTTTTTTCTATATAATTAATAAGAGATCTGGGGAGCCCTTCGTATTTTTCAAAGGATGCGTTTATTATCTGCATTTCTGTCCCAATCTCTTTCAAAACCTGAACCCACAATTTTTCATCCTTTTTCAAAAGTATCACTACGCGCTGTGCACCGGCGGACTCGGAAAGGACTTTGAGTAATCGGGCCAGTAAAGAATCGATTTGAGTTTCTCCTGAAATCGCCTGGGATGCTTTGATAATAGATTCAACGTCCAGGGCAGAAAGAATATCTTCGGTGATGGTGCTCTCGCCAGATCGACGCGCCCTCAGGGATGAAGAGTGCCGATTGCCAATTTTAGGAGAATTCTCCTCTAAAGACCTCATTTTTCGAATGGCACCCCACCGGGTATACGCAGTATAGGCCTGGTCCAGGTAAATTTCACCAAATTGTTCCTTTCCCCACTCCGCATAATGTCTGGCGGTCATTTCACAGAACAAGCCCTGGTCATTCGGATGATCCGTATTCGCAGCCTGCTCGATGGCTTTATCAAATAATTCAATTGCCGCCAATTTTTCCCCCCTTAAAACGGCCTGTTCTGCATCTAACATAATAATTTTATGACCGTGATTTGGGGGGCTGTGCACACCCCACTTCATAAAATCTGAAATAATTTTTTTCAATTCCCGATGGGAGAAATATTCAGGATTTTCCTGCTGTAACTTAATAGCGCACCACGCCCGGTAAAAGGCCAGTTGGGCGTAGTAAAACAACCCCATAAGCGATTCATGGTGTTCCCAACCCCTGGACAGGTACTTCCACGCCTTTTGGTAATCGAAAAAATAAAAATACATGCTTCCCACGATCATATCGTGTTCTGCCAGTGCCGTCCAGAAATTCTCTTCAATAAACATGGGGGCTTTCGAGTCGATAAAACCTTCGGCCAAAGGATCCATCTCAGGGGGTCCTTTATCCAGCCACCATTGCGTATAATCGAGAAACCCCATGGCAATAATTTCAATTTGTTTGAGGTTTTTACTGAATTTCACGGCTGACACCAGGTCTGATTCTACCTGCTGCAGGTTTTCACCAGAGAGGGTGCACATACCCGCCCGGATGCTCAAACACCAAGCGGCATATTCTTTTTCACCAACCTGAGAGCCCACCTGAAAACCTTCCAGCAGCTTGGGATAGAGATCTTTTACATCGATTTTCCAGTTCTGGATAAAAGCATAAAGACTGAAATAAACCTTTGCGAGCAATTCATCTGAGGGATACTTTTCAAATACTTTCTTGCCTAATTCACCAAAGCGGTAGCCGTAATTAATAAAGCCCAGGGCGCCCCCATAAAAGACTCCGAATGCTACATATGCAAAAGCGGAGTGCCTGCCATTACCATGTTTTGACGATAGTCTTACCATTTCGGTAAAGAAAATGGCGAACATGTTCTGATTGGTTAAATAGGCCGCTGAAGCTGCAGAAATAAACAACTTGAAAATGGCTTCTACTCTTGGGTTATCCATAACCGGGAGCTCTAGCAGGTCTTCCGGTTTCCTTCTGCCCATAGTTGCAAAAAGCAACCCGAGATGTTTCAGTACATGGATAGTCTTTGGGTTTTGCGGCAGGCGTAATCCCAACAGGGTTAATCCTCTCAATGTCTCCTCCACCGCTTTGTTCCATTCCCTTCTCGAGGCATAGGAATAGACCACAATTTCATAGAAAAAAGCTTTCTGAACCGGGTCACTAAGGTATTTAAGGGCATGATCTACCAGTAGATGCATTTTAGCGTATTCCCCTGTCAGATAGGCGCTTTGAGAACCGACAAGATGAAGGTCCTTGATGAGGTCAGGTTCGGTTGACCAGGGATTCTGCGGCAGAAACTGAATCCCCTTATCTGCCAGGAACAATGCGGCCTGATAGGCATTGGACTGCTGCGCAGTTGTAGCTCCTTTCAGGTTATAATGTGCTAATTTCAGTCGTAAACCGGGTTCCTCAACCAGAAATTCCACCCTGTTTAAATGTGAGAGGGCTTCAAAGAGTTTTTCCGCATTCAGTTCTGAAGGATCAAGGTGTTGAATAAGGTACCTTCCTATTTTATAATGCAGAAGATCCAGTTGTCCTGCGTCAATCAATTCATAGGCAGCATTCTGTATTCGGTCATGTTGAAAGCTGTATAAAGCGTCGGCGTTCGAAAAAAGCTTGAACACGATGTCCTCATTCATCGCAACACCCAGTGCATCATTGACAATGCCTTCCTCAATATCCGATATAGCAACAATATCAGAAGCCTGGAACTGATTACCGAGGCAGGCGGCAATTTTCAAAACAGTCTTAGTCTCTTCCGGGAGTCGGAGTAACTTTTCCTGTATTAAGTCAACAACATTATTCGTGAAATCCGCTTCCTGAACCTTATCAAAATGCCAGGCCCAATAGCGTTTTTCACGATCCAGATAAATAAATCCCTTGTCGTAAATATTCTCAAGAAATTGTTTGACGAAAAAGGGACTGCCTCGTGTTTTCGAATAAATTAAAGACACCAATTCCCTGGTTTCACCCGGGTCTCTCCCCAATGCCTCCGAGCACATCTCGTTAATGGCCTCCTCCCTGAGAGGTCCCAGGACGATCTCTCTTTTCGGGAAACCCCGGTTCTCGAAATCGCGTAAAACGACCGAAAGAGGGTGGTCCGCTCCCACTTCACCATCCCTGTAAGCTCCAATGATAAAAGTGTAATTTTTTTCTAAAGGCTCTATGCTATTAAAAAAATCGGTGAACAACTGAAGCGTTGCCGAATCTATCCACTGAAGGTCATCCAGAAAAAGTACCAAGGGGGCATGTTTCTGAGAAAAACTTTTGATCAAATTCTTAAAGGCGAGTACAAATCTGTTTCTGGCCAGCGAAGGATCTGTGAGTTCCACCGTCTGTATTTCGCCCATAATTAACTGTATGTCCGGTATTACGGTCGCCAGAAGCCCTGCATTGTTTCCTAAATTTTCATGTAGTATCCGTTTCCAGTTGGCGATGCTTTCTTCGCTTTCGATCAGAATATTTTGAATGACCCGGTTTAACGCCTGAATCAGGGCACTATACGGTACATTTCGCTGCAACTGGTCGAATTTTCCCGAACCAAAATTCCCCTTTTCCTTTACGATATCCTTGAACAGCTCAGAAACAAAAGCTGATTTCCCAATGCCCGAAGCCCCTAAAATATAGGTCACGGTGAATTGCCCTTCAAGTACTCTGTTCAGGTATTTTTTTATATCTGAAAGCTCTTTCTCCCTCCCAAATAGTTGTTCAGGGATATAAAAAACTTCTGAAACATCATTCTGGCATAAATCAAATAAAGGAATGGCCTTTGTTTCCTTCCAGTACCCAATGGATTTCTCCAGATCACTTAACAAGCCCAGGGCACTGTTATATCTCTCGTCCGGATTTTTGTTCATCAATCGGATGACTATTTCGTCGATCTGAGACAAAACAGAAGGTTTAATCTCTCGTACATGCGGGGGCTCAGCGGCAATATGCTGAAAGATCAATTCGCTGGAATCTGAACCGCTAAAAGGCAGCCTCCCGGTAAGCATATGGAAAAAAGTGATCCCGAGAGAATAAAAATCGGTTTTGTAGGTAACCGTCCGGTTCACATTTCCCGTTTGCTCAGGTGAAATAAAGGCCAGGTTTGCCTGGGTAACCTGCTTGCTGTCTCCTAATTCTTTTATGAAATGAGAAGCGGAACCAAAATCGATTAATTTAAGCGCTCCGGTTTCGGGATTGACAACGATATTACTGGAACTGATATCTTTATGGATGATCTTCTTTTCATGCAGCTGAGCAAGTGCCTCTGCCAGTTGGATAGCCAAATTGAAAAAAATGTCAATTTCAAATCCCTTTTCAGGAATTATTTCTTCCAGTGCAACTGCACCAAAATCTTCAACAAAGAGTACCGGTCGTCCTTTCGAATTTTCATAACCCAGATAGGATATATGCAGATTTGAATCGAGTAGTTCACCGATCCTGAATTCAGAATCGTAGATCAGTTTCGCCTGATGATCGGGCATCTCTGGACCCGGAGTTTTAAGAAGCAGGGAAGAACCTGTTTTCACTTGATTAGCCCGATAAATCCTGGTCCTCCCTGAGTCTATCAACAACTCAATATTACTGTATCCTTCTAAGGTCATTTAGAACTTTTTCCTACATAGTATTTTGAAACCAGGTGTTTTGAATATCGCGTGATGGGCTCGATCAGCTCGAAGGAATTCAGGCCCATATTATAAAAGGTATTCTCCTGGCCCTGCATGCGCTCCAGCTTATCAAAATAACCCGCTTTAAAATCATCCAGGCTTACGTGATAAAAATATTTCCATAAATCATAATGCAAGACTTCCTCTTTATTGGAGTCCCCCTTTAAAGACTTAATTATGCGAAAAGCTTTTTCTTCCAGATCCGCGACAATTTTTTTCATTTCTTCCGGATCTGTAGGCTCCTTCAAATTGGTCATAGGGGTATAAATCTCGTAGGCGGGGTTCGAAGGGAACTGATGCGCAAAAATAGACGGTTGGTTTATCTCTGCCAGTGGAAAAATATGAAATACCCGCCATTTGTATTTTACTTTTTTAATATCGTTCAGCAGGGTAATTCCGAAAGTCCTGTGGATCACTTTTTCATCACTGAACATTTCTTTTTCATTATCCCTCCAATCCAGAAAAGGATCCAGGGTCTTGAAAGTGAGTGGGCAGGAAATCACAAGGTAGTCATATTCCTTTTTGTCGGGATCCACATTTCTGCCGTCATCCTTCAGCCTGTGTTCGTTATACCATACCGTGATTTTACCATCTTTACGCAATACCCTGGTAATTTCGACACTGGTGCGAACATTCAGATTCCAGGATATTCGCTGCCAGAACCTTTGAAAACCGTCCACAAATCGCTTGGGATACGCTATAGAAATACCGGCCCCAAACATGAGCATTGTTCTGAATGTTCCCACTCCGATATAGCGCAGCACATAAGGCGCTGGAATCTCGCTTAATTTCCCATAGCCCATCATGGTAGTTGGAATGCTGAAAAGTTTTTTCAGATTGCCCAGTTTGTGATTGTCCAGCCACTGATCAAAGGAAACCATCAGGTCTGCCCTGTCTGCCAATCCCATATTTCCGGCAAAAGGCAGGATTCCGTTCAGCTTCCAGCGTATAAAGAAATACCGGATAGCACTTTTGGCAAATCCAAAGAAGGTAGTTCCTTCCATTACAGCTTTCAGTAACGGCTTAAATTTTCCGGTTTCGGGATTAAAAGCGACAGGGGATTTTTCATGGTACATCTCTGCCCCTACCTCCCGGGCCATTTCCATAACATGCGTATAATCCGGCGTAAGGTAATTGGCCCCCATATCGAAACTCCTGTTATTAAAGGTAAGCGAATGAGATTTGCCTCCGACCTTGCAGTTGATCTCCAGAATTTCAATATTATTATATCCGGCTTTTCTCAGGTAATGGCCGTGCGATAGCCCTGCAGGACCTGCACCTATTATACATATCCTTGAATCTAATGGAATCTTGTTTGGCATAAGTTGGTTTTTCGGACAATAACTCTAATCGGCCATAATGCGCAATGACCTTGAAACTCAAATATTTTAAAACTAAGTTGAAATGTTTCGGCATAATAACATACCAAAAAAGTTTTGATGTTCATTTGGATGTTACGTATGAGGGAAAATTTAATTCAAAGCCTTTAACAGGTTGCAACTAAAGATAAATTAATTTACATAACTTTTGCGCTTGTTCTTATTCAATTGTGATTTCTAATGATAAGGCGTTATAAGCATTCTCTATATGATCTGGGAGTTTTAAATATGCAGTCCTTTGATTCAACTTCTTACCGATCAGAAAATCGCTCCGAATGATTCTCTAAAAAATTAAGTGCTTATTACTGCATTTTAACAACTTAAACCCAAGGCCCAATGAGCCCAAAAAAAGCCCCCTGGTACTTCCTGGTTCTGCTGATCCTGGCCGGGGAATCCGTTTTTATTCTGCCTTTTGTTTTGGCCCGGGTATTTCGGCCCACTGTACTCGAATCCTTCAGACTGGATAATACGGAACTCGGACTATGCTTCTCCATTTACGGTATTGTAGCCGTGGTTTCCTATCTATTCGGAGGGCCCCTTGCCGATCGCTTTCCTCCCCGAAAACTCATCGCCAGCGGTCTTTGGATGACTGCTCTCGGCGGCTTGCTTTATGCCACGTTTCCAGGGTTTCAGACTTTACAGATTCTCTACGGTTACTGGGGGTTCACCACTATTTTTCTGTGCTGGGCCCCTATGATCAAGGCAACCCGGATCTGGGGGGGGACTGCTTCCCAGGGCAAAGCTTTTGGCTTCCTGGACGGAGGACGCGGCCTTGTCGGCGCTTTATTCGGGGCCCTGGGGGTTTTTATTTTTTCGGTGTTTATAGGGGGGCAAATAGCAGAACCGAGCATTGCTGAGAATCGGGATGCCTTCAGGTATGTAATCCTCGTATCCTCAGGCATAGTAAGTGTTGTAGGGGTTTTGGTTTGGGTATTTATGCGATTGGACCCCAAACAGGAAAAGGCCATCGTTCTCGAGCAGATATCGATCCCTCAGATTAAACAGGTCATGCGGTTGCCCTCTGTATGGCTTTTAATGATCATCATTCTCTGCGCGTATGTCGGATATAAGATTACAGACGTCTTTTCGCTCTATGCCCAGGATGTAATGCTCTACGACCAGGTGGGATCGGCTCAGGTGGGGATGTTATTATTATTTATTCGTCCGGTCATCGGTGTGCTCATCGGCATCCTGGCAGATCGCACCCAGACCACATTCTGGCTGCTCATCAGTTTTGCAGTATCTTTTTGCGGAGCTATTTTATTTGCCAGCGGGATCATCTCGGAATCGTCTACCTTACTTTTTTTCATCTCCATTATGGTAGTAGCCACAGGTGTTTACGCTGCGCGTTCTCTTTATTTTGCCGTGATGGAACGGGGGCGGATTCCGTTGGTCCTTACCGGGACTGCTGTCGGGATGATATCCCTTGTCGGTTATACTCCGGACATTTTTGCGGGGCCCGCCATGGGCATCCTGCTGGATCGTTCTCCTGGTGAAGCCGGGCATCAGGATGTTTTTTGGATGTTGGCTCTGTTTTCCTTTATAGGTGGGATAGCCGCCTGGAGGTATTACCGTATGTACGGCATAAGATAAGGCCCGAATACCTAAAGATTCCGTCTCCTAAGTCCTGCATATTCGGGGTAACTCCAGTCTCCCGGGTGGGCCTAAACCCGATAGTTCCGAAGACTACACAAACCCCTGATCTGGTGCTCATAATCATTTGGTTTTCAAATATTTTGTAGGAATTTACGTTATAGACCCTATAACCTTATAAAAACAGGGAATTATGTTTAAGAAATGTATGTTTGGGATCGGCCTTATGCTCACCCTCTCCTTAGGTCTGCTTAGTTGTTCAAGCGATGATGATGGAGACTCAAAAGACTGTGATTCATGTTCTGCCCAGGGACAAACTATTGAACTTTGTGACAACGGGGACGGTACCTTTACCTTATCTGCAGGAGGAGAATCAGAAACTTTTCCAGCCAGTGATCTTGAAGGTGTAGATCCCGGTGAATTTATTGATGCGGTCTGCGAACTGGCCAATCTGGGATCATAACCAGATCATCCATCGATACCCAAAAAGCCCGATCCAGAGTGGATTGGGCTTTTTTTTATGCCCATTCTCTGGCACAGCCGATTCCATGGATAATGAAAACCTATAAAAACGTCTAATAAATTGTATCTTGAAACGGTTCAAACCAATCCGATTAAAGTACGCATATGAAGTTAGACCTATCCTTTGTCCGCTCCCAGTTTCCAGCCTTTTCTGAACCCACACTCCAGGGCTGGGCTTTTTTTGAAAATGCCGGCGGCTCCTATCCCTGCCAACAGGTGGTCCGGCGCCTGACCGATTTCTACACGAAGAACAAGGTACAGCCCTATTACCCCTATCCGGCCTCTCAACGGGCAGGTGAATTGATGGATGGTTCTTACAGCCGGATCTCGGCCTATCTCAATGTAAGCCCTGAAGAGATCCATTTTGGTCCCTCGACGACCCAGAACGTCTATGTTTTGGCCAATGCCATGAGACCCATGTGGCAGGAGGGTGACGAAATCATCGTGTCCTGCCAGGATCATGAGGCCAATGCAGGGGCATGGAGGAGGCTTTCGGAAAAAGGAATCAAAGTGATTGAGTGGCATGTGAACCCGGAAACGGGAATCTTAGATACCCATACCCTAAAGACTCTTTTTACGGATCGTACCCGAATGGTGGCCTTCCCCCACTGCTCAAATGTAATCGGGGATGTGAATCCGGTTCGGGATATATCGAATCTCGCGCATAACCACGGTGCCCTTTCAGTTGTGGACGGCGTAGGATATGCACCCCATGGATTTCCAGACCTCAAAGAAATACAGGCTGATATTTACCTTTTCTCCCTATATAAAACGTTCGGGCCGCATCTGGGATTGATGTACGTCAACAAAAATCTTATTGGGAAGATGGAAAATCAATCCCATTTCTTTAAAAAAGGAATCGCAAAAAGTATGCTTACCCCTGCCGGACCAGATCACGCTCAAATTGCATCGGCTCAGGGAATCATCGATTATTTTGACGCTGTTTACGACCACCATTTTAAAGCCGGGGCCTCCCCTTCGAAACGCAATAACGCATTAAACCAACTTTTTCACCAGCACGAAGAACAGCTGATGGAACCGCTTTTGGAATTTCTTGCTTCACGAACTGATATTCGACTGGTTGGTCCCAATCGCACCACTTCCCGGGCTCCTATCATTTCGATCTTACCTTTGAAAAAAGACATCGAAAAAGTATATCATTCCCTCATTTCGCACAAAATAATGCTCGGGATCGGAGATTTCTATGCGGTCAGGCCCTTAATGGATATGGAAATTCCCGGAGATCCCGGAGTCATCCGAATGTCTTTTATGCACTACACGAGTCCTGAGGAAGTGGGGCAACTCATCGATGGGCTGAAGGAAGCCTTGTAGCCAGCCTTAAAACATATCCATCGTTGAACCCCTGCTTTGTGAGTTTGCCGATCCAATTAATTCGTTTAGGAAGGAACAGAAGGGTTGAAGGATATCTATTGGCCACTGTGGATTGACGCTATTCTAATACTTCTTTTCAAAGGGAAACACGGCTTTTTTAACCATCTTTTTAGCCTTGCCGCGATTTTTTAAAACCCATTATAATCGTACCTTGAACCTTGAACCTTGAACCTTGAACCTTGAACCTTGAACCTTGAACTTTGAACTTTGAACCTTGAACCCTCTACAAAGTCTTCAGTACGCAGTCGCAGTGCGCAGAAATTTCGTGAGCATATTAAGGAAATCAAAGTCCTTACTGCCAACTGGCACTAACAACTTGAACCTTGAACCTTGAACCTTGAACCATAAATTAAAACACCAACCTATGCGCGTACCACATTCTGCAATCAGTTGCTTTCTTCTATTATATTTTCTCATTTCCGCCTGTTCCTCTCCAAAAAAAGAAGAGGCAACCCTCTTGATTTATGGAGGTCCTATTTATACTGTGGACACCGCTCAGACCATGGTTGAAGCCGTGGCGACAAAGGATAATCTTATCCTCTTTGCCGGTACCCTGGAGGAGGCAGAAGCCTATAAAGGAGAACAGACAAAACTTATCGACCTGGAAGGTAAGACTATGACCCCGGGCCTGATTGAGGGACATGGCCATTTTATGGGCCTCGGGTATAATGAGATGAATCTGGATCTGATGAACACCACGAGTTATCAGGAAATTGTGGATGCCGTGGCGGAACGCGTGAAAACCGCTGCTCCGGGCGAATGGATTACCGGCCGGGGATGGCATCAGAGCAAGTGGGACGAAATGCCCGAGGAAACCGTAAAAGGCTTTCAAACCCACGATTTGTTAAGTGCAGTATCCCCGGACAATCCCGTATATCTGAGACATGCCAGCGGGCATGCCGGTTTTGCTAATGCCAAGGCCATGGAGATTTCGGGTCTTACCCTATTGCCCCAGGAAGGTATTGATGCGTTTGAAGTGGAAGGAGGAGAAGTTATCCGTGATGCCCTGGGAAGGCCGACAGGGGTTTTTAATGAACGTGCACAGTCCTTGATAACCCGGAATATCCCGGAAAGCACCCCGGAAACCGACCGAAAAGCCTTTGAACTGGCCGTGGCCGCCTGCCAAAGGGACGGAATTACCGGATTTCACGATGCAGGTATTGGCAGAGAAGCTATCGCATTATTTGAACAGATGAAGGCCGAGGGCAAAATGAACGTGCGTCTCTATACAATGCTCACAGGCTGGGATCCGGAATTGTTGGAGGAATGGTATGCGCGGGGACCGCTGGTCGATCCGGACCATTTATTGACCATCCGTTCGGTCAAACTGAACTGCGATGGGGCTTTAGGCTCCCGTGGGGCCTGGCTTTTGGAGTCTTATTCAGACCGCCCAGGGCATTTCGGCCATGAAACCCTGCCTATGGATTTTGTAAAAGAAACTGCCCTGAATGGCCTGCAATACGGGTTTCAGGTATGTTCCCACGCCATTGGAGACCGCGCTAACCGGGAAATTCTCGATAGATACGAGGCGGCCTTCGTGGAAATGCCCGAACGCACCACGGACCACCGGTTTCGGATTGAACATGCTCAGCACCTGCACCCTGAGGACATTCCCCGATTTGCAGCACTCGGCGTAATTCCGGCGATGCAGGCGATTCATTTGTCTTCTGACCGGCCCTGGGCTATAGACCGGTTGGGGGAAAAGCGGATTAAAGAAGGGGCCTATATGTGGCAATCCCTTTTGGAAAGTGGAATTCCAGTGGTCAACGGGACGGATGTACCCGTGGAACCGCTGAATCCTATTCCGAGCTTTTACGCCAGTGTCAGCCGGAAAACGCTCAAAGGCATGCCAGAAGGCGGTTATGAGCCCAAGGAGCGAATGACGCGCGAACAGGCCCTGAAGTCGTACACCCTGGACGCCGCTTATGGCGCCTTCGAAGAGGAAATCAAAGGCTCAATCTCCCCGGGCAAACTGGCCGATTTCACTATTTACAGTCAGGATTTAATGACAGTACCTGAACAGGACATCCTCAATACAGAAGTAGTGATGACAATTTTTAATGGTACTATCGTCTATGAAAAAGGGGACTAACGGAGTAATCATGTGAGCCTTCATAGCACAAGTATTCCAAATCAAATGCAAAATTCCTCTATCTTTAGGAAGACATAAAAGGAAAGCTTCAATACTATGAAATGGAAAGGAAAACGGCAGAGTTCAAATGTCGAAGATCGCAGGGGAGAACGCGGGCCCCGTATGGGCGGGAGAGGTATCAATCCTTTGTTACTGGCTCCCTTACTCAGATTCGTTTTTTCTAAAACAGGCCTTATCATTATAGGCATCCTCTTGCTGCTCGGCCTGGTCACGGGCGTAAATCCCCTGAGTTTTATCACCGGGGGTGGGGGTTCGGTGTCTGGCTCGACCACTCCGTATCAGGGAAGTGCCAAAGAGACCGAAATGGCCGCTTTCAGTGCAACCATTCTGGCCAATACGGAGGATGTTTGGAACGGTCTGATCGACAATTATCGTGAGCCCACCCTGGTACTCTACAGCGGGACGGTGGCATCTGCCTGCGGCAGAGCTTCGAGCGCTACGGGCCCCTTTTATTGCCCGGGAGATGAAAAGTTATATCTGGACATGAGTTTTTTCGATGAAATGGAACGTCGTATGAATGCACCCGGGGATTTCGCCCAGGCTTACGTCATCGCTCATGAGGTCGGTCACCACCTGCAAAAATTGATGGGTATTACAGATCAGGTAGACCGTCTGAGAGGGCAAATGTCTACAGCAGAATTCAATAAATATTCTGTACGTCTGGAATTGCAGGCCGATTTCCTCGCGGGAGTCTGGGCCCATCATAGTCAGGAAATGACCCGGATGATGGAAGCTGGCGACCTACAGGAAGCCCTGAATGCCGCCTATGCCATCGGAGATGACCGGCTTCAAAAACAGCAAACAGGCCATGTGGTCCCCGACTCCTTTACCCACGGAACCTCAGAGCAGCGCATGCGCTGGTTTAAAAAAGGATACGATACCGGCGACCTGCAGCAGGGAGATACCTTTAATGCGAACCCACTCTAAATCCAGATCCCTTTCGATTCCGGAAACAGATTCGACATATCCGAGGGCGCAGGTGTATTTCTTATTGGGTGATGTAAGTATGCCGGATAGTTTTTATTCGCCTCCCAAAGCAATGGAAGTACCCTTCTGAATTTGTTTGGGCTGCTGCACAGAATAGACCTCCTCTATAATTTTATATAAATCCGGGATTACCGTTCGGGAAAGCCTGGAATTGGAATTCAGAAGGACACAGATTCCGAGATCAGCCTCAGGAAATAATGCAATTTCGTTTCGGAAATCATTCACACTTCCTCCATGATGCCAAATGGTCTTTTCAATCGGCTCCCCGGCTTCCCGAAATTTATGAATCCGCCATCCGTATCCATAGTGGGAGGAAATGTGCCCTGGCCAGCGCTGGTAATATTTGCTGCGACCCGGGATTTCGACAAAAGGCGTAAATGCCTCTTCAATAGCAGATCTGGGCATAACTTCGGGATTATATCCCAGTAAAAAACGCATCCATCGCCCCATATCTGTGGCACTGGCATTGATGCCTCCGGCCGGTATGGCGTTGTAGTAGTTATCGACAAGTTTACGCGGTCTCCAGCTTTTGCCACTGCGGTAATGCGGTAAGGCAATATTTCCGGCTGCCATCAGGGAGTTGTGATCCATGTTCGTGGAACACATTTCCAAAGGCTTAAACAGCCTGTTTTCAAGGGAAGAAGCGATCTCTTCTCCGGAGGCTTTACACAGAATTTCCCCTGAAAGTGCAAAGAGTGCATTCTGATAGCTATACATAGCTCCGGGTTCACTAATGGGTTCCACCTCGTTAAAACGGCCTGCTATTTCCGAAACAGGCAATCCGGCTTCCACCAGATTGGTATAACTGTGGTATGGCGCCCCGGATGTGTGTGATAATAAATGGGAAAGCGTGATGCGATTCGTATTGGCATGGTCCCCCAGCTGAAATCCGGGGATATAATCCGTAACCTTATCCTCCCAGTCGACTTTGCCCTCATACCTGATATTCGCGGCTAAAACCCCGGTAAACCCCTTCGATAGCGATCCCAGCCTGAAAATAGTACCCCCGTCTACCGGATCTGCTTCTTTGCTATTTCGGCGTCCAAAACCATCCGCGTATACAATAGCCCCATCTTTGACGATACTCACCCCTGCCCCAACAATGTCTCCTGAGGCGATAGCTCTCTTAAAATAACTCCGCAACGCCTTGCCCAAAGCCGCCTGCTGCGCCTCCGCCATAGCGATAGCTTCCCGCTCCAGAGCACTCTGAATAGGATGGTCCAGCGTCATGGGTTGTTTGACCATAGATCCGGAAACCGAATGATTTCCGCTTAAGCCAAGCGCGATAAGAGTAAGAATAAAAAAGGCCGAGGTGATAAGTATCCGAAGTTGCTTCATCGTTTGATTTCAGGTCATCCACAAGGATCACCTGGTAAGATTTGGGAATTACTACTTTAATAACATCATAAAACCACATTTATTATAGTTTTCCGCTGAACAAACTCTAAACGTCCTTCAACCGGTTGTTAGGTATATCGGATAAGAAGTTTGTCCTTTTACATATTGAATTCAGGAGACACCGCGATTCTTTTTGTTCTTTCCTTCGTCATCACAAGTGAAATATATTTATCTAACGAATATAAAATGTTGTTTTTCAATTATTTAAATAATTTTTATAAAGCCTAAATATGCCTGGGTTTCGATCCTGCGGATCGCATAATAGACTACCTTCAGGTACATTTAACCAAATGATAAACCGATCGCATTATGACTAAAAACAATTTAATCAGAATGTCACTGCTGCTTGCAGTAATGTTCTTCACTTTCGGCTGTTCCAGCGATGATGACGGCGGAAAGAACTGTGAATCATGCACTTTGCAGGGCAGCAAGCTTGAGATTTGTGAAAATGATAACAACACCTACACAATTAGTTTCGAAGGCGAAAGCGAAATCATCAATAAATCGGAACTCGAGGGCCTGAATCCTGAAGAATTTGTAGATCTTATATGCGCGCTGGGTAGTCTGGAAGACTTATGATATTTTAATTAAAAATCCATGAACTTTTTTAAACGTCTTCACTACCCCGTTAGATTGAGAGTGGGGACTAAGTTGATCAGGATTATGGCTGGCTGGATGTCGGTAATTTTGTTACTTCAGGGATGTGCAGTTTACTATAAGAGCCCGATAACACTTGAGCAGGCAGCTGAACAACAGCTGCCTGTGAAAGTACATTTTCGAGACGATGAAACTGTCAAATTCAGGTATATCCTGCAAGAAGATGGGGTATTCTATGGCACTACTAAGAAATCCGGAGAATGGTCCAAAACACTTCTAGACGCGCAGAGCGTTGAAAATACATTTGGAAAGAACAAGTCTGCCTCCACGTGGGTTACCATAGGAGTGATTGGGGTTCCCGTAGTCTTTCTTGTCATTTTTATTGCAGACGCTGTCGCGACTGCCTCCCTTTTGGATGCTAGCTTCTAAGAACATAACTATTTTACCACACATCCTTAGGGTTTCCTAACTATTATTGGGTGAGTAATGACAATAGTGCAGGTGCGGAATGAGAAGCAAAAATTATCAAAAGAAAAAAAGCATTAGTCGTGTATGTTTAGGGCAATCGAAATTTGCCGGCAATATCTAGGATTTAACCCCCTACCATGACACTTTGCTTCTGGCGCTCATATCTTGCATCCCTTAAATTCTACCCCAACCATCCTTCTCTATCCAAACTTCTGTACTGAATAGCCTCACTAATATGGTTTCCCGAGACCGCTGTGGTATTTTCCAGGTCGGCAATGGTCCTCGCAACTTTGAGAATACGATCATAGGCCCTCGCAGATAGATTTAAGCGTTCCATGGCCATTTTGAGCATTGCCTTAGAGGCGTTGTCTAATTTGCAGTATTCGCGTATCTGATTCGTGTTCATTTGGGCATTGTAATGCATCTTCTCCAAAGCCTTAAAACGTTCTATCTGTAGTTCACGGGCTGCTGTCACCCGTTTTCGAATGTCGGCACTGCTCTCCCCTTTCCTGTCCTCCGAAAGCGTTTCAAAAGGTACCGGGGCCACTTCGATATGTATATCGATACGATCCAGTAAAGGTCCTGATATCTTGCCTAAATACCGCTGCGTCTCTGCCGGAGAAGAGATCACCGGGGCATCTGTATCACTGAAATATCCACCGGGACTGGGGTTCATACTTGCCACCAACATAAAGCTGCTCGGATAAGTGATGGTAAATCGGGCCCTGGAAATGGTAACTTCGCGGTCTTCCAGCGGCTGCCTGAGCACCTCGAGCACATGTCTTTTGAATTCGGGCAACTCATCCAGAAACAGGACACCATTGTGGGCAAGTGAAATCTCCCCGGGCTGGGGATAGGACCCACCTCCTACTAATGCCACACTAGAAACGGTGTGGTGCGGGTTGCGAAAGGGACGCTCCCATATCAAGCCTGAGGGAGAGGCCCCTGCTGCCACACTGTGTATTTTTGTAGTCTCCAATGCTTCCTCCAGGCTCATGGGTGGCAGGATACCTGGCAGGCGTCGGGCCAGCATGGTCTTCCCCGATCCCGGCGGACCGATAAGAATAAGATTGTGACCCCCGGCGGCAGCGATTTCCATACACCTTTTGACGGTTTCCTGCCCACGTACTTCATTAAAATCCGGAAAGTCCATAACCGGAGTTCCCTTGGTGCGCCTTCTGGGGAAAGATGCCCGTTCAAGTTGATTCTTGCCTTTGAAGAATTCGATGACTTCCCCCAAATGTGTCGCCCCGCGTACCTCGAGCCCCTGAACAACTGCTGCTTCCGGCGCATTTGTTTTGGGCAGCACAATTCCTTTAATGCCGTTGTTACGTGCCGCAAGGGCTATGGGAAGCGCTCCTTTAACAGGTTGTAGTTGTCCATCCAGGGAGAGCTCACCCATTATCAGGTAATTGGGCAGGATATCCGATGAAAGCTGGCCCGAAGCCATAAGAATGCCCAGGGCCAGGGGTAAATCATAACAGGCCCCCTCCTTTCGCAAATCTGCAGGGGAAAGATTGATAGTGATCTTTTTACCGGGGATGCGATATCCATTATGTGACAGCGCAGAGGCGATTCGGTAATTGCTCTCCCGTATCGCATTATCAGGCAGGCCTACAAGGTGGTATCCGACACCTGGGTCGATATTGACCTCGATGGTGACAGGGATTGCATCAATGCCGTAAAGAGCGCTTCCATGGACCTTGGAGAGCATGAATTAAAGTTGGACAGCAAGTGTAAAGAGGCAGGCTGCAAACACCTTGCAATCAAAAAGCTTTTTGTCTTTGCCTAACAGGAATTGAGCGATTGTGAAGATGGTGTACTTCGAGGACAGGTCGAAATCACCCTCCTGATCCAAATCATTTCACTTGATTTGAAAGATTCGTACTTTATTTTGAATTATTCAAAATGACGATCAATTACGGATAAGCAGAAGTGCGAATTTTCATTCACGCCCGTGGAATTCAATCACCATGCAATTAAAGAAGCTATTCAGGGAACTCAACAGGCGCAATGTCTTTAAGGCTGTCCTGGCCTATCTGGCAGTTGCCTGGCTCGTGGTGGAGGTCGCCTCCACCGTTTTGCCTGCCTTTGATGCTCCTCCCTACTTTATAAAAGGCCTCATATATTTGCTGGGCATCGGGTTAGTCATCTGGACAGGGTTTTCCTGGGTTTATGACCTCACCCCTGAAGGCGTCCGAAAAACACCTGAGTTCAGTGACACCCCAGAAACCAGGCGGTTGAATGACTACAGGCTGAACGCAGTGATTGTCGGGGCAGGAATCGCCGCATTTTTGATGTTATTGGCCGGTAGTTTCTGGGCCGGGTCTGAGTGGACCCGTACCGATTCCCTCGCGTTTAACCCCACCCATCAAATCGCCGTTATCCCATTGGCTGCCGATATGTTGGAAGCAGACGATAACGAGTATTTTAGCAATGGCATGACGCAAGGGCTGATTGAGACGCTCTCTATGAGTCGCGCCCTCCTGGTCCTGGATATGGGTTCCACCCGTTATTTTAGGGCCGGTGTAATCCCGGCCAATTCCTATCTGGCCTCAAATTCAGAGCAAATCGACTATTTCGTTACCGGTAAATTAAACAAAACGGACAATCTTATCCATGTAACCCTGGAACTTCGGAAAGACCTGAAACAGGATCCTTTCTGGACCCGGGAATATCAGGATGACATCTCACAAATCCAAAGGCTTTGGGCATCTGCGACAAAGGATATATTAGCGGGCATTGGCCTGCGGTCGAGGAACGCGGCATCTACTGAGGGTAAAATCCGGTCCATCCGGCCGGAGACTTTCGAACTCTACCTAAAGGGGAAATACCATCTGAGTAAATCCACGGTGCCTGAGTGGCAGCAGGGCCTGGTATACCTTCAGGAAGCCATTGATCGTAACCCGGCCGATCCCAATGCGTGGGCCGGCCTCGCAGAAGGTTACATAACCTGGGGGCATAGTCTGATGCCCCCGCCGGACGTGTTTCCAAAGGCATTGGCGGCAGCAAAGCGGGCCATACAACTGGACTCTTCCAGTGCCGAAGGATGGGCTAGCCTCTCCCATTACCATACCTATTGGGGATGGGACTGGGATCTCGCGGACTACGCCTTTAAGAAAGCGGATTCCCTGAACCCGAATATGGCCTACAACCACTATCATCGGTCCTGGTACCTGGCCCTCTTCGGCGAGATGAACGAGGCAATCGCAGAACATAAAAAAGCTCAGGAGCTGGATCCGTTTACACCCCTGCATACCGTTTGGCTTGCGGAACTCTACCGCTGGGTCGGGGAATACGAAAAGGGGCTGAATGAACTCGGTAAGGTTTTTGAAATGGAAACCGGAAGGTATGCCCTGGCCCTGGCCTTGAAGGGAATGATCCTCGCAGATATGGGTCAGGTTGATGAGGGCCTGGAGGTCTTGCGGCTAGCATGCGAGATCAATAAGGGCTGGTACGTTTATTATGGCCCCTTCCTTATGAAGTACGGCCATGAAATGGAAGCACGGCAGATTATCCAGGAATTGGAAAGCTCTCCCGACACCCCATTTTTCAACCTGGCCCTGGCGGGCATTTATATGGAAGCCGGAGACCTGGATAAGACTTTTGAGCACCTGAGAAAAGGAAAGCGGCATGCCTGGTATGCCTGGATGATCCGAATATATCTGGCAGATGAGAACTTCCGTAAAGACCCGAGGTTTCAAGAATTATTAAACGAACTGAGGCTGCCGGCCCCCGCGCCATTTGAGTATGATCCGGATATTTAGAGTCCTCCCCTGTAATTACTCCTCCCGTACCTGAAAATAGGTTTTCAGGGATATGGGTTTTCCGAAGGTGGTAAAACCCTCCAGATGTACCTCATAAGTGCCCGGGATTTTTGAGGTGTAAAAAGTAAAAGTCCGGGACGCACCCTCTATTGAAATATCAGGCTCCCAAAGGAGCTGATACCTGAAGTCCGGGACATTCATTTTTCCCGGGGATTGACGAAAATGCTTTTTACGCGGGCTGGATGGCAGAAAAGAGAAACGGGAACCATATGCGGTATCCCAATTCTCCAAGTACACATTATCTATGGTTTCAATGGCAACCATACCCTGATAATTCTCCCCACCCAACTGATACTTGTCCCTGAGTATTTTTATGGATTTAACCTTTCGGGCGTCGTAATCGAGCAGCACTTTCCGATCCGGAACCAGGATCCCATCAACTACAACCAGGGGCGGATCCGGAGTATAGTCGGGGGACTGCCCCGTCTCGCGTACAAAGAATGTTTCGTATCCATTTTCATCCTTTTTGACCCAGACGAACGCTATGTATTCGATAAAGGTTTCCCTCAGGGTCCTAAAACGCGTATAATCTTCTAATTCATATGTCTCAGGATTCTGACCATCGAAGGGATCCCAGGCTTCGGCCTGCGCAAGCGTATCTGGTTTTACCTCAAAATAGCTGTTTTCAATCTGATTGTGAATACTCCGCTCCCGGATACTTTCAGCCATATTCCCGCTTAGTTCAAAATGGTAAAAACAGGGGATCTCACCCATGAAGTCATACGTGGAATACCAGTCGAAAATAACGTTGGAACCCTCCAGCCCCGGAGACAATACTTCTGCCATCCCCGTTCGGGCACCATAGGCCCGCGACAGGTAGGTATAGAACTTACCTTCCTCATCGGTGCGCGCTATTTTGACCTGAAAATCTGTCCCGGGCAGGGAAATGGCCACGGAACGGCCGGGGAGCGCCTCCCCTTCCGCGTTGGATACCCTTCCGGAAATAAGTTCCCCCCTTTGCTCGGGTACCGCCAGGACATCGTTGACCCGCTGTGGTATCTGCTTCAGGAGCCCCGGATACGTGGCCCCAAAACTTGCGGCTGTAAGTGCTGTAGGGCCCCGGAGATCATCCACCCTGCGAACCGAAAGGGAATACGAGCCATATCCCCTTTCCCCCCTGTAATTAACAACCCGGAGTTTCACGGATTCCCCCTTCCCATATTCGTCCTTCCCCAACTCCAGCGCCAGATCCCCGGCCGATCCCTGAGATTCAGAGTTTAGCCCGTCCGTAGATAGATTCTCCGGGCAGCCATTGCCCAACGGTTTGGGATTAAGGAACACATTCTGATCCGAACGATAGGGGTTCAAAAAGGTAAGGTCTGCGCTGAAAAATTGCGAAACTCCCGCATTCTTCATCCAATGGGTGTACGCCACGAGTTTATAATTCCCGGAAGGCAAATCTGTAGGAAAAAAGTAATCGCCCTGGCCCCGGCCCTTTTCAATATCGATTTTCTGGGTGAACACCACGGTATTGTCTTCCCCGATAAGCTGCAGGTACGCAACCTCGCTCAGTTCACTAAGCCGGTATGTTTGTGTATTGATGCAGTACAAACTGTAGTAGAGATATTCCCCGGGCATATAAAGGGTTCCCGGGGTATGGATATAAAGGGACTCCATAGGTAATTCTTGCAGGAGCGCTAATTCTTCCTCACTGGAAATACGCACCTGTGCACTCAATAGCAGGCTGCTAAACAGCGTTAGAAGGAGGCTGATATTTCTTAGGGTTATTCGCATATCATTTATTCAATCCAAAATTCAGGAACTTCATTACTCCCCAGTACCGTACAATCCCCGCATTCCCTTTTAACATAGGCATAAGTACCCGGACAGGCACCCAGCCCTTCGTCGTTGGGTGAGATGTAGGCAATCAGGCCCAAATTAACAAACTCCACGATAGACTGCGGACATGGATTCGGCGGCATAGGCGCACAAAAAGAGGGATGTGCTTCAGGGGAGGAAGTGGGAACACAATTGGTGATAAAAGGGGGTTTTTCCAAATCCGGAAAAAGCTCTTCAAAGCTGAAAAAGAGGCGTTCTTCGCGAACCGAGGCTACTTCAAAAAAACCTATAACCGGAGCTTCACTGCGATTGATGGCTTCGATATTCCCGCTCAGAAAACCGGGTTGGACACTGTTAAAAACTGATTCGGAGTCTGAAAAATCATTCAGGCTCTGAAAATAGGAAAACGCCTTTGCGGAATGCACAAACTGCCGGACCAGAATGCTGTACCGGTGGCTGATCATAAAATCTGTGGCTCCGAGGAAACGGACGGGATACCGCCGTATCTCTGGATTTGCAAGTGTAGTCACATCGTTCTGCAATACACGGGTAGAAGGCACGGTCTTATAACAGGTTTGTTGCTCCTCGGTCCTGGGAACAATTTCAAGGTTATATTCTATGGGGTTGGCACAAGGGTCGTAATCCGTAAGCAAGAAATCCTGGGGTGTCCAATCCGGTGCGATAATCTTATACGTTTCTTCATACTCGTAACGATAGTACAAGGCGCCCTCAGTCTGAGGAGTTCCATCCAAATAAATGAAAACCCCGTCTGTACCATTGTCGTTAGGTTGGCGTTCAGCGTAAAGATTATCAATACGGGCGGTTCCGGGCAAGCGTTCCTGTGACGAGCGGTATATGGTCCCATCGGCTGCCTCGATGACCAATTCGTAGGTCCGTCCGGATTCCACAGCAAATATTCTGTCTGAAATGTAGATACCATTTCCGGAATGCCGGAAGGTAAAAGCCTCCTCCTGGTCGGTTTCCACAACAACCTGGGCCTGAGTTTCCGGTGGGACACTATCGGTTTCAAAACCAAAACTTCGGGTCAGGCGCACCTGCTGATTTTTAAGTTCATCCGTCAGAGAGGCCTCAATGACCAATAAATCTGGTGTGCGCTGTTCTTCCAATTCCACAGATTCCACACAGGAAAAAAAGAGCATTGGAAATACCGAAAGTAGGCAGGTGGCCCGACTCAACCGGTTCACAATACGGCGAAGGCCGGCACTTGCGGAACCGTTCCGCAACCTGGATAAATGTATATGATTCGCACTCCTATTCATTCGATCCAGAATTCGGGTATTGATAAAGTCCCTACGGCCGTGCATTCCACACAGGACAAGGGTTTTGTGAGATAGGGAGCAGCGCCCCCAATACGCCCCTCCCGCTCTATATAGTCTTCGTAATCTTCATTCTCTGCGTGATAGGCAATAAGGCCCGCCTGTATCGCTTCGATAAGTGGGGAACCCGTTACTCCATCGAGGATCCCTCCCGGCCCCACGTGAAATCCCTCCGGATACAGAGGAGGTGCCCCTGTGGCACAATTAATCAGGTAAGGTGGGAGCGCTTCCCCGGGGAAGAGCTCGTCATAAGAAAAAAACACCCTTTGTTCACTGTATGAACTGAGTTCAAAATACCCGATTACCATCCCCCCATCCGAGGATCGTATATTCCCCTCCAGAAATCCGGGTTGAACGGAATTAAATATACTTTCGGCGCTTGAGAAATCGTCGAGTGTGCCGTAAAAAGAATGTGCCTCCGGACTTTGGTGAAACTGGCGTACCAATATGCTGTAACGGTGCGAAATGATATACTGATCCCTTCCAATAAAACGCACCGGAAAATCTATCAGGTTATTTTCAGTTAGTCCCCTAGTACTCGCCAATATGATATCCTTAGATTCATTGGAGGCATAACAAACACTTACATCAGTGGTGCGGGGTGCTACCGAAACCTCCCAACCGTCTCCGTCGTTAAAGTCATAGTCTATTTCCCCCCACTCAAACGGGTTTGAAAATGGGGGTATGACCAAATAAGTCTCTTCATAAGCATACCGATACGCCCCGGAATCCTCGGGAGTACCCCGGTTGCTGACCGTAACTTCTACCCCTTCCTCCTGTAATGCATTGAACTTGCGAACGGTTTTAACCTCGGATATCGGAACCCGACCCGGCATGGTTTCGTAATCGGAATTGTACTGTTTCCCATCAGCTGTTTGGACCATGAGTCGGTAACGGCTGCCTCCCATAAGTTCCAGAGCCTGATTCGAACGATATGTCCCTTTCTCCTGTTCCCGAAAATCGAATTGTTGTCCGGTATCCGCCTCCAGAGCTACCATCGCCCCAGACTCTGTCAGTAGTGTATCTGTTCCAAAAGCCACTGTTCGCGTGAGATAAACTACCTGGGGGGCGTTCTGATCGGTGATGCGGGCATCGATGACCAGAATATTCCCGGAGTCCGAGGTTTCTGCTTCAAAGGAATCGATACACCCCAGCAGTAATCCCATGAGGACCAAGGCCGGGATATAATTCCATATGTTCTGAGGCAAGCGCATTTCTCGTATTAGAACTTAATATTATAGGTGATCGACGGTACAGGAATCGCAAAAATGGAGCTCTGTAAAGCCTTGACTTCCCCGCCCTCGGAAACAAAAAACAGGGAGTAGGGATTGTTCCTTCCCAATACATTATAGACTGATACAGTCCAAAAACTGTGGGCTAACTTGTTTTTTTTATGATTTCCCTCAATGTTGATCCCCAGATCCAACCGGATGTAATCCGGTATCCGGAACGCATTCCGGTCACTGTAAAAAACATAATCCGAATTATTGAAATTGAACTGACCCACCGGATAGGTTATCGGGCGTCCCGTCTGATACGCGAAATTCAGAGAAGCACTGTATCGTCTGGTAAATTTGTAATTGGCGATCAGGCTCACATCGTGCGGCCGGTCGTAATTAGAGGGAAAGAATTCCCCGTCGTTGACCCGCTCTTCGGGAAATTCGCTATCATAGCGAATCAGGGACCTTGAATAGGTATACCCCAACCAGCCGTTGAGTTTGCCCTGTGTTTTCTTAAAGAGAAATTCGATCCCATAGGCTCGGCCATCGCCCTGTATCACTTCAGTTTCTATGGCATCGTTCAGGAGTATCTGTGCTCCTGTTTTAAAATCCAGTACATCCTCAGACCACTTATAAAACCCTTCCAAACTCACCTCAAATGCCCCTTCCACCAAATTTCTGAACAGTCCGAGCGTCACTTGCTGGGAGGTCTGAGGCCGGATATTCAAATCGCTCAGTTTCCAGGTATCAATAGGAGATACTGTAGTGGTGTTTGAAAGGGTATGAATGTACTGGTACATATTGCTGAACCCAGCCTTGATAGAGAAATCCGGGGTGAACAGATACCGGGCGGAGAATCGAACCTCGGGTCCACCATAGGTTTTAATAGTTTCCCCACTGCCGTAGGTCAGGGTATCGATAACGGTTCCCGCATTTCTGGGCTGACCCGGTGCATAGACATTCTGTTCAGAGGGGCCAGTCGCCGCAAAAACAGAAAGCCGTACGCCGGCGCTTAGGCTCAGCCGGTCGGTTACATCCCAATCATCGGCAATGAACACCCCCCCTTCTAACCCCTGCTCTTTAGGGAGATCCTGGGGCACAACATCCGAATCGGATCCATCAGGTTCAAGGGTGCCCGGGCGAACGTTGTAGAGTTTCCCAGCAAGCCCGAAAGTCAGGCGATGTTGGTCGTTAATACGAAACCTGTTAAAAGCCCTGAATTCTGTTTCTTCCACGGCGTACCCGAGGGTAAAGTCCGTATTGGATTCGGAATCATACCCGATGTCAAAGGTATAGCGGCTGTTGGAAAGTGAAAAGGTAGCGTTATTCCGCTCGCTGAATTTATGGTTCCACACCACAGATGCCGCCCGGTTGGAATAGGAAAAGGTGGAATCCGCTGTCAGGCTGAAGCGGTCATTACTGAAATAGCCCGTAGCCTTGATCCGGTTATTTTCATTGATCCGGTCGGTGTAAGTGGCAATAACATCGTAAAAGGAGGCTGTACTATTACTCAAATCTTCATCATCCAGTGCCCGAAGGATCCAGTCGGAATAGGCTCCCCTACCCCCCACTACCAGTGATGACTTCCCTTTGCGCACCGGAACTTCCAATGCGAGGTTCGCCGTTACCGGACCTACAGATGCTTCCCCTTTAATCTCCTCTGTGCTTCCATCAACCGTTGAAATATCGAAAACCGAGGAAAGCCGCCCACCAAATTCTACGGGGATCACCCCTTTAAAAATTTCGACCTGTTGGGTAACGAAAGGATTTAATGCCTGAAAAATACCAAAAAAGTGTGTCGGATTGTATACGACCGCCTGATTGAGCAAAAACATATTCTGATCCGTTCGGCCACCCCGCACGTTAAGACCAACTGCTCCCTCTCCGGCCCTTGAAATACCTGGAAGGCTGGAAGCGACATCCAGAATATTGCGCTCCCCGAGAATTAGTGGAATGTCCTTAGTCTCTTCGGCATTGATAACTTCGGTTCCCGAAATTACGGCCTGAACATTACGTTCTTGCTCGGCCTGGACGACAACTTCTTCAAGTTGTTCCACTCCTTCCTCTACATACCAGTCAAAGGTTCCGTCATTGTAGATAATCATTTGTTTAAGGGTGCTTTCTTTTCCCACGGATCGGGCCTGTAGCACGCTGAGTCCTGCGGGTAGACGGATTTCATAATACCCTGTTTCGTCTGAGGTCGTCCCCGTCCCGTTGGTTTTGTCCAGAATGACCATATCGGCGATCGGCCGACCACTTTCCCGTTCCCTTATATATCCGGAGAGTGTAAACGTGCTTTCCAATGCGGAACGATCCTGTTTTCCAATGCGTACCGTTTCCACCTGAGCAGGGCGGGAAGCCAATTCCTCCTGATTTACGAATACTGGCAAAGGCACCAGTTTCTGATCACCCGCATTCGCTACTGCGGGTGGTTGGACCGAATCTGGAAGCGACCCAAAAAACCCAGTGGGTAAGGCATCATAGATCTGGTTGTTTTTCGAAAGGACAAAATTCCTTTCATCGTAGGGATAAAACGTAACAGGGGTGTCCTGAAGTAATTCTGACAGGAATGCCTCAGGCGTGATATCAGCATAGTCCCCGGAAACCTTTTCGTCTCCAAACCAATTCGGCAGATAAAAAAATTGCAGGTCGGATTCGAGCTGTAGTTTTTGTAAAACCTCAGGAATGGTCAGGTCCTGATATTGAATTTGAATGTGCTTAGATGGCTCCTGGGCCCATAAACCGGAAGAAATAATAATTAGTAAAAATGCAAGATATTGCTGCCTCTGCATTGCGAAAGGTAGGGTTGATTGGTTTGTCAGGTGCCGGCACTTCCGGGTAAATGAACATGGGTTGGTTAGTGTTCGAAACTAAATATAAGGATTGAATTGGAATTTCCTTTAATCTCCTCTGTATTAAGCAGCATTTTTCGAAATTTACCCGCCAGGTAAAGCGCTGTCTGATCGTCGTAATGCGGGCTAAAAGGGTTTCCGGACTGCCCCGTGGGGAGGATACTCATACTCGCCTCGATGTCAGAAAAGTCGATGACCCTGCGGGTCGATGGACCGGCACTTACCTTGTAAAACCCGGTGGAATCATAGGGAAACATCAGATTATTGATAACCTCCCGTGTGCCGTTTACGGGAAATGGCCCAACATTGAAATACGACCGCAGGGATTCCACGCGCCCGAAAGGATGGTTAAACTCCACGGTATGTACATCCTTCCAACCCCAGTCCCCCTGGTAGTCACCGAAATCAGTGCGAATGGATGCCACGGCAACCTGAAAAGACTTGAACACAATATCCTCGCGTTGTTCGACGATCTCAGGAGTTCGGATATCATCCCACCAAATGGATTCTGTCTTTTGGGACAAAGGAGAAATCAATCTTTTGACCAAATGGGTACTCAACAAGGATTTCAATCCCTCCGTTCCCAACTCATCTTTAAAGGTTGCGCTGAGAAATTCGTAAACCCACCGGTGGAAAAGTACTGATTCCTTGCTGTCCAAATCAGCAGTGCCATCCCAGGCGTTTAAGGCGTCGAGCATGTGCTGTGTCTCTTCATCCAGGCTTTGGGCTGACAAGGCGGCAGACAAATTGGCGACGATTTCCGGATTCACATCCGAGGTGACATCCGTAATCATTTCCATCACTCCATCCCGGTCCCAGTCATTTTTGGGCTCCAGCAGGGACTCAATACGGCGCGCCCGGTTCTCGGGGAGGTAATACCCGGGGATAACCCCATACTGAGTCGTATCCGGTTGATTATTGGCAGAATAAACATACCCCCAGGGCGGGTTGATCGTCCGCGGATTTCTATCGAAAGGCTGTTGCACGGGTGCGGGAACCGTGGCTCCATCGAGAAAGAGCCTTGTACTCAGGCTGTCCGGATGGGTACTTAATCGTGCGGCTCCCCACCAGGCAACATTCCCTTCAGCGTCTCCGTACATCACATTAAGGCCGGGAGCATGAATATACGCAACGGCCTTTTCAAAGCTGGCCATATCTTTGGAATGACTTATTCCGTGCAGGGCCTGAAGGACCCTGTTGGAGCCCTGGGTATACACCCAGGACATACTCACAGGATTAGCTTCTTTAAGGGATTCCAGAACTCCATTCAGCACAGGTCCCCGATCTGTTTTGCGATAGCTAAAATTTACGGGGTCGGCATCCTTGACAGGAATCTGTTTTTCAATGGTTTCAAAAGAACCCCAGCCTTCCGGTCGTTTATAACGGGAACTGTCTGTCGGATCGGGCGTTTCTGAATAAAAATCAATATCGTCATTCTCAAACATGGTCAGTCCATAGGCCATTCGGCGGTCATGCCCAAGCAGGGGGTATGGGACGCCCGCCAGATAATACCCGTATTTTTCATACTCCGGGGTGATGATATGTGCCTCATACCAGACAGAAGGCTGGGCAAATCCGATATGGGGATCATTGGCCAGGATAACATGGCCGTTCTTCGTTTTATCCGCGCTGAGCACCCAGGAATTACTGCCTTCAAGAGCAGGCAGGGGGGTCTTCTCCAAGATCTTCCGAATACCGGCCGAAAGCAAGTGGGCAGAATCTGCAGGGAATCTGGAGTCATAGGTGCGTATCATCGTCGTATTTGACGGAGACGTCCCCAGCAATTCAGCCACATAATCAGGCCCCAGCCGATCGCTGACCTCCATCAGGAAAGGGTCCGTCCTGTGGGCCATGGCAAAACTAAAGGCCATATAGCCAACAGAATTATAGACATCCTGAAGGGTAAATGGTTTTTTTTCGAGCCCCGTCAGATAAAATTCTATCGGGGTCGGCCCCTCCTCTATGTATTGATTGATGCCATCGAGGTATGCTTGAGCCAATATAATAGCGGGGTCTGCAGGATCCACACCCGCCAATACTTTTTGGGTAGCCTCATCGATTCCCAAACCCAGGAAGAGTTTATCATTGGACAGTGCATCTGAACCGAAAACTTCCGACAACCTTCCCGGGGCTACCCGGCGCAGGATTTCCATCTGCCACAACCTGTCCTGGGCATGAACATACCCCAGGGCACGAAAGGCGTCCGGTTCATTTTCAGCATAGATGTGTGGGATGCCGTATGTATCAAAATAAACAGTTACAGAATCCTGTAAGTCTGCAAGGGCCTTACTCCCATCGTATTCCGGTTTTTGATGTTGCACAAAAAGAATTCCGGCAAGCAGGATAAGGGCCAGGAAAATGCCCAAAAGGACCAATAGGCGTTTAAAAAGTTTCAAGGACGAAGGTTAAGAATTGAAATCTAAAGATAAGTCCTTTCTGAACAACTCAAAAGCCCGGTCCGATTCGGATGGCTTCTATCTCCTTATGGGAATTCAATGGCTTCAGAGCCCGTGAACGGATCCTTTATATACAATTTCAGTCCATTATCGAGCCATGTGCGATACGTATCGATATCGGTATTCTGAATCGCCGGACCCAAAATCTCAAGAGATGGGGACAGCAGTACGTAATAGGGTTGCGATACGGCACCAAAATTTAGATTCTGGAAGGTACTCCAGTAATCCCCAACAGACTCAATCTCTTTCCGCGTCCCATTCTCATAGGCATAGACAAATTGTCGATCTGCTGGCAGCAGTCTGCGTTCATCAACATACAGGGATATCAGCACATAGTCATCGCGCAGGATTTGGAAGACCTCGGGATCACTCCACACCTGTTCTTCCATCTTACGACAATTCACACAAGCCCATCCTGTAAAATCAAGGAGGATAGGCTTCCCGCTGGCACGCGACTCCTCCAGCCCTTTATCAAAATCCTTATAACACTCCAGTCCCAGGGGGCAATCCGAATTCTGTGCTCTGAGTGTATAGAAATCTGGAGGCGGAAAACCGCTCAGCATTTTTAAGGGAGCACCGGTAAACAATCCATAGGTCAGATACGCGGCAAAACCTAGAAAAACGAAGGCTCCGCCTATACTCCAGGGCGAACGTCGGACGTCAGCCCCTGTTTTTTTAAAGCGGAAAACACCCAGTAAATAAGCAGCGACCAGCAAGGCCAGCAGTATCCAAAGGCCCAGGAATACTTCCCGCTTGAGAATGCCCCAATTCCCGATAAGGTCTGCATTGGAGAGGAATTTCAGGGCAAGACCGAGTTCCAGAAAACCAAGGACCACTTTAACGGTTTCCATCCATCCTCCCGAACTTGGAAGACGCTGTAGTAAGGATGGAAACAATGCGAATAAAGTAAAGGGTAAAGCCAGGGCCACTCCAAAACCGAGCATGCCTGCCGTCAGGTTCGTCGCGACATCGCCTTCTGAGAGCGCCGTGCTCCCGAGCAAACCTCCAAGGATAGGGCCTGTGCAGGAAAAAGATACGATCGCCAGGGTGAGGGCCATAAAAAAGATGCCGATCGCCCCTCCGATCCGATCAGAAGCCTGGTCAGCTTTTGAAGCCCACGAGGATGGAAGTGTGAGTTCATAATAACCGAAAAAGGAAAACGCAAAAGCGACAAAGACCCCAAAAAAGAAGAGGTTTAACCATATGTTGGTCGCAATGGTATTCAGGATTTGGGAATCGACAGAATCAAAGAAATGAAAAGGCAAACTCAACAGAAAATAAATCAGTACAATACAAAATCCATAAAAGCCGGCTCTCGCAACCCCTTTGGACCTGCTGCTGGTCTGTTTGGTGAAAAAAGACACGGTAAGCGGAATCATAGGGAACACACAAGGGGTAAGCAAGGCGAGCAACCCCCCTATAAAACCAAGACCGAAAATCACCCAAATGCCTTGCCTGCGAACGCTGCCCGAGCCCGTATCTTGCCCGAGGAGCTCTTTGTTTTTCAGATCCAGCAGGAGCGCATCCCCTTTGGCCAGGGACGCTGCATCGAGTGCGGCGGCTTCAGGGACATAGGGCTGATCCGAGAAAGAGAATAGAAACGTTTTATCCGCGCCGATACAGACCTCGGCGCAAACCTGATAAAACATTTCAACCTGAATTCCTTTGATTTTCAGATCTGTAAGTTGAATTTTCTGAGTGAAACGGGCGGTTCCCTTAAAAAAGGTCTCCTCCACCTCAAAAATAGTACTGAAGGCGGTGTGGGTCTCACTTTCCTGAACCGGCCCCAGAGTCTTATAACCCGCACCTTCATTTTTAAAAGTAAACTCCGTGGGAAGGGCTCCTCCCGGGGGCGTGTGCTGGGAATACAAATGCCACTCGGGGTCGATCCGGGCCTCAAACACCAGTTCATAAACACTATCTGATTCCCGAACCAGCTCCTGAGACCATTGCACAGGATCAGCAGACGCCTGTGCCTGCAAAGTCTGCCCGGGACTCAGGAAATACAAAAATATCAGGAGTAAAATCGCTTTTAACCGATCCATTCAATTTTCAGAATTTGTTTTGTTCCGACCTGAACTTTAAACCGCTCATCCGGTCGATGGCCTACCAGCCAAACAATCTCGCTTCCACTGCATAGAATCCACTGATCCTCTTTTTCGAACAGGTTGAATTTATGATCTTTAAAATACTTGGATACTTTTTGTTTGCCGTTCATTCCAAGGGGATAAAAGTAATCGCCTTTTTTCCATTTTCGCAATTGCAGTCCCTCCTTTAACGTTTCTGCGTCCACATATAGTACGTCAGGTCTTACCTCGCCCAAAACGGTCACGTTTTGTATAGCCAAAGGCATCTGGCCATCCCTTTCTTCAACATTCGGAAATACCGGGTAAACCCCAGTATCCGGATCCTGAAGAGGCCGCAATAACAAAGCGGCCCGGTCCCGGAGCAGGCGGTGGCTCAAAGATCTGATTTCCTTTCCGCTTATCCCGTCCATGAGTCGATGCAGGGCCTTCCAATCCGTGAAACCAAAGGGCCTGAAAAGCTCATACAGATAGGATTCCAGCGGTTTTAACTGCGTCAGGGAGTCCAAAGGAATCCGAATGATTTCTCCTTCCTTTTGAAAAACATCCTGCCGGATTTCGGAAATATGGTTTCGAACCAGGGCATTGCTGCCGCTTAAAAACCCTAAAGTCTTATGAAAATTAGAGAACATCCGGGAATCGGCATCCTTCAAATTGGGTATCACGGTATGGCGCAATCTATTTCTGAGATATTTCTCTTCAGAGTTCGAAGAATCCTCCCTCCAGGGAATTTCCCGACTGCGGGCGTAGGCTTCAATTTCAGTTCGTTCAAAGGGTAAAAACGGCCTGCGGATCCTTTCGGCCCGCTGTGGGATCCCGGAAAGACCCTCCAGACCGGTACCCCTGATAAGATTTATAAGGAAAGTCTCCAGTACATCATCTGCCTGATGGGCGGTCACGGTATAAGACAGTTGGTGTGTGTCGAGTAATTCCCTGAACCAGGCGTAGCGCAATATGCGGGCAGACTCCTGAAGTGATTGTTTATTTAGATCACTATAACTACCTGTATTAAAAATTTTTACATGTATTTTGATCTTCCATTTGCTTGCCGTCTCCTGAACGAAGGCAGCATCGGCATCACTTTCCGCGCCCCGGAGTCCAAAATTGCAATGAGCCACTTCAAAGTGCAGCCCGCAATCCCTGCAGAGATGCCATAGCACCATGCTGTCCACACCACCGCTGCATGCCAACAAAAAAGGGCGGTCGCACAATTCAGGGAAGTTGGTTTCGATATGGGTCTTAAAACGCGTATTCACATGGCAAAGTTAGCAACAATATAGTCAGCACAGGGGCGGAACGGGAAGTTTACACTCCTCAATGAACTTTAAGGTTCCAACTCTTTAACCAGGTCTCCATAGCCTTAAAATACAACTTGCGATCCAAATCGTGGTGCAGTTCGTGATAACCCTTATCAATCATCTCAAGTTGGGCCACAGAAGCCGCATCAAAAAAGGCCCTGCTCCCTTCAGGATCGATAATAGGATCGGCACTGCCGTGAAGTATCAATGTGGGGGTGCCCAGGTTACCGGCATTTTCAATGGCCCATTCCCCGGCTTCAATGACCGGAAAGGAAAAGGCAGGACTTACCCTGTCGTGGATCAGTGGATCGGACAGATATGCCTGAACTTCCTGTTCATCCTGTGAAATACCCCGAGGATCGAGTCCTGAAGGCACTGTTACCGTGGGGGCGAATCGCCCGAGGAGTTTCCCGAGATGCCATTTCCAGGCGGGAGGTTGAAAGGCCAGACGCAGGTAGGGACTACTGGCTATAATACCCTCGGGCTTTCCATACTCCCGGAGCACAAAATTAAGGACCAGGTTTCCCCCCAGACTATGACCAAATAACAGTATGGGGATATTTGGATTGCGGCCGCGGAGCCTGGTGAACCCCTCCCCGAGGAGCGCCATGAGCTGGTCGTAGCCTTCACAATACCCTCTTTTCCCGCCACTTTTTCCATGTCCGACAAGATCGAACCCAAGTACGGAATAGCCCAGTTGATTAAAAAAGGGTACAACCCCACTAACGTACCTTCCGGAATGCTCACCAAAGCCGTGAATCAAAAGCACAGCGGCCCCCGGGTTTTCTACTTCAGATAAAAAACTATGAATGGGAACTCCAACCCAGTCTTCTTTGAATTCCTCATATCGGATATCAGTCATAGCGAATGGATTAAAATCAGTATTCGGAGGAATCAGGATTTTGAAGCTACGCTCGAAAGAAAATCGTTAAGGGCTGCCAAATGTTGGGCGCCCAGGTCCGGATCGGTAATCCCTTTTTCTGGCGTAAAATTATCATAATATCCTGAAAGTGAAAATGTTGAAACAACATTGGCTCCGAACCGGACCAGCATTTGTTCTACCACTGTCCGCGATGAGACAGCCCCGCGTTTGCCTCCCGAGGCGGACATTAAAAAAACGGGGGTACCATCGAGAAACCGACGCTCATCCCTCGAAAGCCAGTCCAAAAGGTTCTTAAAGAAAGCAGAGGGATTGCCGTTATGTTCATTCACCGATAAAATCAAACCCCTGGCTTGCTGTAAACGAAGTCTTAATTGGGTAACCTGCTGGGGAATCCCTGCGGACTTTTCGAGGTCCTCACTATACATTGGAAAATCAAATCCGGCCAGTTCTATGCATTCTGTTGAGTGCTCTTCAATACATCCAACGGTATATTGGACCAACTTGTAGTTAATAGAAGTGGATGAATTACTACCTGCAGTAGCTAAAATAACCGACATATCACCTGGTTTTCAGCGAAAATAAAGGAATTTAGATGCAGCGGGCCTTGTTTTTTGATAATTTTGCCGCCTGAAACATCTGGAACGGGTAGTTCAGTAGTATATAGAGTATACGGTTTATGAAAGAACATCCAAAACGACTCTATTTCATAGATGCCATGCGCGCCTGGGCGATCCTTATGATGCTGCAGGGGCACTTCATCGATGGCCTGCTGGATCCGATTTACCGGGATCCTTCGAATCTGGCGTACACAATATGGAAGTATTTCAGGGGAATTACCGCACCCGTTTTCTTTACGGTATCCGGCTTTATTTTCACTTATCTTCTGCTACGTGCCCCTAAACAGGGCACGGACAACCCGCGTCTGCGTAAGGGATTTAAACGCGGTCTTGAACTGATCGGTATCGGATATCTGCTGCGATCCAATATTTTCGGTCTCCTCAAGGGGGTCATTTATCCCTCCTTCTTCCTGGTAGATGTCCTGCACTGTATCGGGATCGCGATCCTGCTTCTGACCGTTTTTTATCTGGTGGTTCCCAAGGGGAAAACCATGAGACTTGGCCTGTTTTTGCTGACCTCCGGGGTATTACTCTTTCTTTTTGAACCGATCTATATGACCTGGGACCTTGCCTTTATGCCCGTTGCCCTGTCAAACTATTTTTCTAAAGCAAACGGCTCAGTTTTCACCATTATCCCATGGGTGGGCTATTCGCTTATTGGCGGATTTATGGCCTCCCTGTTTTACAGGTTTAGACAGCTGAACCTCCTATACCTGAGAAGCATGCTGCTCTTCCTGCTCTCTGGAATCGGCCTTATCTGGTTTTCCTCGCCTTTTTTCGAGTGGATGGGACTGCAAACCGGGATAGCTCTTTTCCAGGGTATTGCAACGAATAATTATCTCTTTATCCGATTGGGTGATGTACTGCTTGTTTTTGTGGTATTTATCTTGCTCCGGGGCCTGATGAAACAAAAGCTATTTCTCAGTATCGGGCAGCATACGCTTTCCATTTATGTCATCCATTTTATGGTATTGTACGGGAGCTTAACGGGAATTGGATTGTACGCGTACCTGAATTACGCACTTACTCCTGTTCAGGCCATATTAGGAGCACTAATGTTTATGTTCTTTTGCACCTGGGCGGCCTTGAAATACAATCAAAACAAGGACTTCATCCGCCAATCCCTGGGACACATACTGGGATGGCTAAAAATCCGGGTGTTCCAAATGGCAGATCTCTGCTTGAGATGGGGCGGCATGCTCTGGGGACGATTAATTCGATACCTCGGTGCTACTGAGCGCACCTAGCCACCTAGCCGTTAGGGATACCTTTACGAATGCAGCGCCCGATCCGCGGTTGCCGCCAGGGCCGCCTCTTTAACGGCTTCCGCATACGTGGGATGCGCGTGGCTCATACGAGCAATATCCTCAGCCGATGCCCGGTACTCCATAGCTGTCACCGCCTCTGCAATCAGGTCGGCTACCCTTGCGCCAATCATGTGAACCCCAAGGACTTCATCGGTGGTTTTATCCGCGAGAATTTTTACGAATCCGTCGGTATCCATACTCGCCCTGGAGCGCCCCAGCGCCCGCATGGGAAACTGTCCGCTTTTGTAGGCCACACCGGCCTCTTTGAGTTCTTCTTCAGTTTTACCCACAGCCGCAACCTCCGGCCAGGTGTAAACCACCCCGGGAATTAGATTGTAGTCTATATGTGGTTTCTGACCTGCAAGTATTTCCGCTACCATCACGCCTTCTTCTTCCGCTTTATGCGCCAGCATCTGACCCCTGACAACATCACCTATGGCGTAAATGTTTGGCGCAGCAGTTTGCAGATGTTCATTGACGATAACCTGTCCTTTATCATTCAGACTAACCCCGGCGGCGTCTGTATTCAGTCCTTCCGTGTAAGGCTTTCGCCCTACAGAAACCAGACAGTAATCTCCTTTTAAAACGACTTCATTTTCCTTTTTGTCCAGGGCCGTTACGGTGATTTCCTTTCCTTTTCGGGATACCCCGGTAACCTTATGAGAGAGATAAAACTTCATCCCCTGTTTCTTGAAAACCCGATTAAGCTCCTTGGAAAGGGACGCATCCATGCCCGGGATAATCCGGTCCATATACTCCACTACGCTCACCTCGGAACCGAGGCGGCGATATACCTGCCCGAGTTCCAACCCGATCACTCCCCCGCCAATGATAATCAGATGTTTGGGGATCTCCTGCAAACTCAGGGCTTCTGTAGAGGTAATCACCCGCTGCTTGTCTATTTTAATAAATGGAAGAGAAGCGGGTTTAGAACCCGTCGCTATTATACTGTATTTCGCCTGAATTTCAGTCGGTTCTGCCCCGTCAATTTTAATATGCGTCGCATCCTTAAAACTCCCAAGACCGTGGTACACATCAATGTTGTTCTTACTCATCAGGAATTCAATCCCCTTGGTCGTCTGATCGACTACCCCCTGCTTCCTTTCGATCATTTTTTTCAAATTCACCCGCACCTCGCCGGGAATCTCGATCCCGTGGGTTTCAAAATGAGTTACAGCATCGTGATAGTGGTGGCTGGAATCCAGTAACGCTTTGGACGGTATGCAGCCTACATTGAGGCAGGAGCCGCCCAGCGTGCTGTATTTTTCGATCAGCGCCGTCTTCATGCCGAGTTGTGCACATCGGATAGCGGCTACATAACCTCCCGGACCCGATCCTATTATTGCAACATCATATGATTTCATAAAGTGAGATTTACATTAAGAACACCCCGGGATTCCGAATCTTAAACCGGGGTGACAAAAATACAAATGTTTTGGTTGATGCCCTCATTCCATGGGAAAAGTAACCCTATCTTTTATTCAGAGGGGGAGCTCGTGGGTTTGTTTGACCGATTTGATCACAAAGGCACTATGGGTACTTCCGATATGATTGCTCGTGGTTAATTTGGAAACCATAAACTCCCGATATGCCCCCATGTCCCGGACGCAAATTTCCAGAAGGTAATCGTACTCTCCCCCTAAGTGATAGCAACTTACCACTTCCTCCATACGGCCTACCTCCTTTTCAAACGCCCGGATCTGGGATTGGACGTGCTGGTTAAGTTTTACCTGGCAAAATACACGGAAATCCAGGGCCACTTTTTCCGGATCCAGCAGGGCGACGTATTTCAGGATAACCCCGCTCCGTTCCAGGCGCCTGATGCGCTCGTAAACGGCTGTAACCGACAAGCCCAGTTCCGTAGCGAGTGCCTTGGTCGTGAGTTTGCTGTTTTGCTGGAGTTGTTTGAGTATTTTTTTATCAATAGCATCCATAGGAATCCGGTTTATTTTCTGTTTGAATGGATAATCGATATGCAATTTAGATTTTTTATCTACTTAAAATATTTTAATTAGTTTTTATTTAACCATTAATTAATAATTATTGACTTTTTTAATCTAATACTTTATTTTTACTTTAAAATAAATATAATTATGGACTTTAACGCACCCGATTCCATTCAGGATTTACAGTATTTTGGAGAATACGGGGGAGTCAACCCCTCGATTTCGGATTCTTCAACCTATACCTTCCTCAATGCCAAGACCATGTTCGACACTTTTGAGGGAAATACGGAAGGGTGTTATCTCTACAGCAGGCATTCTTCTCCTTCGAACCTCTACCTCGGCGAAGCACTGGCAGCGCTTGAGGGGACAGAGAGCGCCAACGTAACGGCAAGTGGCATGGGTGCGATTACTGCAGTTATCCTGCAACTCTGCAGCAGTGGCGATCATATTGTGAGCAGCCGTACTATTTACGGGGGAACTTATGCGTTTATGAAGAACTTTCTCAAACGCTTTTCTATTGAGGTGAGTTTTATCGATATCACCGAACCCGAAGTTGTGGCTGCGGCCATACGCCCAAATACGCGGATGATTTACTGCGAATCTGTCAGCAATCCCCTGCTGGAAGTAGCCGATATTCCCGCTTTGTCCCGGCTTGGGAAATCCAATAATATCCCGTTGGTGGTCGATAATACTTTTACACCGCTTTCCATTGCCCCTGCAAGACTTGGGGCAGACATTGTGATACACAGTCTGACCAAATTCATCAATGGCACCAGTGATACTGTGGCAGGTGCCGTTTGCGCTTCCACTGAATTTTGCCTGGCCCTCAAAGATGTCAATGACGGGGCCGGAATGCTGCTCGGAAGTACCATGGACAGTCTTCGGGCAGCTTCTGTTCTTAAGAATATGCGCACCCTTCACCTGAGGATACAAAAACACAGCGCAAATGCGGCCTATGTGGCCAGGGAATTCGAGGCCATGGGAATGCGCGTGGTGTACCCCGGGCTTTCCTCCCATCCGGGGCATAAGCTGATGAAAAAAATACACCTGTCTTCTTATGGGTATGGGGGAGTCCTCACCCTGGATGTACAAACGCTCGACCGGGCGAATGCCCTTATGGAGCTCATGCAGAAAGAACGTTTGGGGTATCTGGCGGTGAGTCTGGGGTTCTACAAAACACTTTTTAGCTCGCCAGGAGCTTCCACTTCCTCGGAAATACCGGAAGAGGAGCAAAAAGCGATGGGCCTTGGAGCAGGACTTATTCGCTTCTCTATTGGTCTGGATAGTAATATAGAGCGTACCTTCCAAAGGATGAAAGCCTGTGTTCAGACCCTCGGTATTACTCCGGAACACGCCGTTTCTTCTTAAGGAATATGCGCGGTGGAATACAATAAAGAGCTCATCGTCGGGCTATAAAAGATAACTGCCTACAATTCGGGTAGGTTACTGACCTTTGAACCAGAAAATCTGCAAACATAAAGCGATTTTAGTGAATCTATAGTGAATTTACCCACTCTTTTAGCTGATAATCAGGCTACTGTAAAGAGTTTATATCCTACAGGCAGAAAGAAGACGGTTGCACGATTACCAGCATTGTCGTATTATTACCTTCCAACTAAATGCAATCCATGTCAAAATCCAGTGGGAATAAGTTCCGGCAAGACGAACATATTGTAGAAAACACTGAATTATCCATTACAGAAGCTCTTATACCAGTTGTTGCACTCATCGGGATGCTGGCGTACAATGTATACGTCTTTGGTGATGATGCCATAAGCGGTTCAAATCAGTTTATCTTATTAATGGGTGGGGCGGTCGCCGCAGTGGTAGGATTTTACAATAAAGTAACGTTCAAACAAATGCTGGCCGAGGTGGCTGAAAACATCAAATCCACCACAGGTGCCCTTCTGATTCTCCTTATGGTGGGTGCCCTCGCAGGAACCTGGCTCATCAGTGGGATTATACCTGCCATGATTTATTACGGTCTTCAAATTCTGAACCCCACCATCTTTCTCGGAGCCTGTGTGATTATCAGTGCGATTATCTCTATTGCTACCGGAAGCAGCTGGACTACCTCCGCCACCGTTGGAATTGCCCTGGTGGGTATCGGTGAGGCCCTGGGCATTTCTTTGGGAATGACAGCAGGAGCGATCCTGTCGGGAGCCTACTTTGGGGATAAAATGTCACCCTTAAGCGATACAACCAACCTCGCGCCAGCCATGGCCGGCGGTGAGCTCTTCGATCATATCCGGTATATGACCTATACGACCATCCCGACCATTTTGATTACCCTTACCGTCTTTGTTATCCTCGGATTTTCGATAGAGACCTCTGGAGACGCAGACACTGAAGGCATCCTGACCTCTATAGAAGCCGCCTTCCACATTACACCCTGGTTGTTTCTGGTTCCCCTGGCGGTTATTTTTATGATTATCCGCAAGACCCCACCTTTAGTGGCATTGCTTGTCGGAACCCTTATGGGCGGCCTGTTCGCCCTGTTATTTCAACCGGGAGTCGTGGCTGGCATCACGGGAGCTGATGCCCTGAGTTTTGAATCGGGTTACAAAGGCATCCTCAATGCCATTACGATATCGACGGCCATTGAAACGGATAATACAGCCCTGAATGCCCTCTTTACAGCGAAAGGGATGACGGGCATGCTCGGAACCATCTGGTTAATTGTTTGCGCCATGGTCTTCGGAGGGGTCATGGATGGTATCGGCGCTTTATCGAGAATCACCAAAGGGCTTTTGAGTATGGCCAAATCCACTTTCAGTCTGTTTGCAAGTACGGTGGGAAGCTGTCTGGCCCTGAACATCACAGCCTCTGACCAATATCTCGCCATAGTGGTTCCCGGAAAAATGTTTGCCAAAGCCTATGAAGACCGCGGGCTTGCCCCGGAAAACCTCAGTCGAACCCTGGAGGATTCCGGAACCGTAACTTCCGTACTGATTCCATGGAATACATGTGGGGCCTACCACAGTGGTGTTTTGGGGGTTTCTGTAGCCGATTACTTCTTCTTTGCTGTTTTCAATTGGCTCAGTCCGATAATGACTCTTATTTTCGCGGCCCTTGGTATTCGTATCAAACAACTTGTAACCCCGAACCAGCCCGGGTAATCGGGTGAATTCCCTAATTGGCCCATTATTTAAATATTCCCTAAAGCATCCTTGTTTTGTGCGCAGAACTTTAGGGAGAGTCCCTTTTTTAATACCTTCGTAAAAAAACAAATTATGGCTACTGTTACCTTAAAAGGAAGTGAAATTCACACGCTGGGCACGTTGCCCGAAACCGGAACTCTGGCTCCTGATTTTACAATGACCCGGGGAGACCTAAGTCTTGTCAGTCTGAATGATTATCGCGGGAAGAAACTGGTTCTCAATATTTTTCCAAGTATCGATACAGGTACTTGTGCGCAGTCTGTCAGAACTTTTAACGAACGGGCTGCCGCCCTGGAGAATACAAGGGTTTTGTGCATTTCCAAAGACCTCCCCTTTGCCCAATCCAGATTCTGCGGGGCTGAAGGCATAGACAATGTAGAGATGCTCTCTGATTTCAGAGATGGAAATTTTGGAAATTCCTATGGATTGAGTTTTTCAGATGGGCCCCTTGCCCCCTTGCATTCCAGAGCTGTAGTTGTTATTGATGCCCAGGGCAAAGTTTGTTATACCGAACAAGTACCTGAAATAGTAGACGAACCAAATTATAGTGCCGCTTTGGAAGCAATCCATAATGCCTGACACCACCTATTTCCGGAATCGGGTCCGAAGTATCCGTTATGCCGCTAAAGGCGCCTGGATATTGCTTAAAAGTGAAGCGAGTATTCAAGTGCAATTTGCAGTGGCTCTGGTAGTTTGCGCGGCAGGCTGGTACTACCACATCAGTCCGATGGAATGGATAGTCCAGTTGCTGGCAATCGGAATGGTCATGGGCCTTGAAGCGATCAATACCGCTATCGAAGCCCTCTCGGACTACGTACAGCCGGAAAGGGATTCCCGAATCGGACATTTAAAGGACATTTCTGCCGGAGCCGTGCTGATTGGAGCTGTCGCGGCAGGTATTGCAGGTCTTATCATTTATCTTCCAAAGATTTTTTAGCTGACCTCCCGGGGTCGGCTTCCCCTCTAAATTTGTAATTTAGCCCCGTTGTTAAGACAACCGAATGGCCAAAACAAAACGCAAAACTCCGACAGCCAAAAAAAGGAAACCCCGCGGGCTATCCAGGCAGAACAAGATAATCCTTGGGAGCCTGTTGATTTTACTCAGCCTTGCCCTGTTTTTTAGCTTTATATCTTTCTACTTCACCTGGCAGGAAGACCAGAGTCTGTTGACCGAATTCGCCAACAGGGATAAATCAGCAGAAAACCTTTTGAATAAATTTGGAGCTGCCATCAGCCATTTTTTTATGTACAAGGGCTTTGGGCTGGCCTCTTTTATTTTCCCGGTCCTGATTTGTATCTCAGGTATCTACCTATTTCTGGGTATTCCCGGAAAGGGTCTGCTTTCCCGGTGGATTTGGGGCCTGGTCCTGGTGATCTGGTTTTCGATCGCCCTGGGCTTTTTTGCGGCTCAGAATCCACTGCTCGGCGGGCAGGTAGGCTATGAAATGAATTTGTTTCTCCAGGATTACGCCGGTAAAATAGGGGTGTTGCTCCTCCTTCTGCTGGGTCTGGTGATCATTATGGTGCGCCTCTTCGATTTCACACCGGAAAAGGTCGCTAAAGGTTTCTCGGGCCTGGGAACCCTTATTCCAAGCCGGTCACCGGTTGCGGAAGATTCCCAGGGATACGGGAGTTTGGAATTGGATCCGGATTCAGTTGAAGCCCAACAAACCCTGAGTACCGAGAACGTCTACACCCATAAAAAAGATATTCCTGTCATTGAAGAAGAACCCAAGGCGGAGGATATCCAGGACGCTTCGGATGATACGGAAATTGAAATGGAAGTGTCGCATGCCATTGACGAGGCAGAGGAAACAGACGCCCTTGCCGATAAATTAGTGGAGGATTTCGGAGAATTCGACCCTACTCTGGAACTCCCAAAGTACAAATTTCCACATTTAGATCTTCTGGATTCCCATGGCGGAAGCGGGGGCATAACGATCAATCAGGAAGAGCTCGAGGAGAATAAGAATAAAATTGTCGATACCCTCAAGAATTATAAAATTGGTATTGCCCAGATAAAGGCCACCATTGGCCCGACGGTAACGCTTTATGAGATCGTACCGGAAGCCGGAGTCCGGATATCGAAGATCAAAAACCTGGAAGATGACATCGCCCTTTCCCTGGCCGCGTTGGGAATTCGAATTATAGCACCCATCCCGGGTAAAGGCACCATAGGTATTGAAGTTCCGAACAAGAATCCGACTGTGGTCTCTATGCGCTCAGTGATTGCTTCCAAAAAATTTCAGAATGCCGAGATGCAATTGCCGATAGCCTTCGGAAAAACGATCAGCAATGAGACCTTTGTGGTGGATCTGGCTAAAATGCCCCATTTGTTGATGGCAGGGGCTACGGGACAGGGGAAATCCGTAGGACTCAACGCCATACTGTCTTCTCTTTTGTATAAAAAACATCCGGCGGAGGTCAAGTTTATTTTAGTGGATCCCAAAAAAGTGGAACTCACGCTCTACAATAAGATTGAACGCCATTTTCTTGCGAAACTACCTGATAGTGAAGAAGCGATTATTACTGACAACACTAAAGTGATCCACACGCTGAATTCACTGTGTATTGAAATGGATAACCGCTATGAATTACTCAAGGCGGCCATGGTTCGAAATATTAAGGAATACAACGTTAAATTCAAGAGCCGAAAACTCAATCCGAATGAAGGGCACAGGTTTCTTCCCTATATCGTTCTGGTTATCGACGAATTCGCAGACCTGATCATGAGTGCGGGGAAGGAAGTGGAAACACCTATAGCCCGTCTGGCCCAGTTGGCCCGGGCCATTGGCATCCATTTAGTTATTGCGACCCAACGTCCTTCTGTCAATGTAATTACCGGCCTGATTAAGGCGAATTTTCCGGCCCGTATCGCCTTTCGGGTAACTTCTAAAATAGATTCGAGGACCATCCTCGATACCCAGGGAGCAGACCAGCTTATCGGGCGTGGAGATATGCTCTACACCCAGGGAAATGAAATCATTCGTCTGCAATGTGCCTTTGTAGATACCCCAGAAGTCGCTAAAATCACAGAATATATCGGATCACAGCGCGCCTATCCGGATGCGCATTTACTACCCGAGTATGTTGGGGAAGACTCTGGCACAGGAATTGATTACAGCATCGAGGACCGGGACGCCATGTTTCGGGATGCCGCAGAGGTCATTGTCACTGCCCAGCAGGGCTCCGCTTCCCTTATTCAACGAAAATTAAAATTGGGGTATAACCGGGCCGGACGGATTATCGACCAATTAGAAGCTGCGGGGATTGTAGGCCCCTTTGAAGGAAGTAAGGCGAGACAGGTTCTTGTAACAGATCTGTCTGCCCTGAACGAATTGCTAAACAACGAAACAAACGGATTACCATGAAACCCAGAATTTTAACGATACTGCTTATGTGCTGCTGCCTTGGGGTGTCCCACGCCCAGGATGCCGCTAAAGCCAAAAACTTGCTGGACGAGGTATACGCCAAAGTAAAGGGATACGAGAACATTGTGGTGGACTTTAAGTTTGACCTTTACAACAGTGAAGCCGATGTGCGACAGGAAACCCGGGGTAATGTTAGTCTGAACGGAGACAAGTACTATCTGAACTATATGGGGGCAGAGCAATTGTACGACGGAAAAAAAGTATACACGATTGTTCCTGAAAACGAAGAAGTCACCATTGAAGACAAATCGGCTGAAAGCGGTACCGTAAGCCCCTCTAAAATGCTTACCTTCTACCGGGAGGGTCACCGACTGGACTGGGATATTCTGCAGGATGTGCAGGGGCGCAAAATTCAGTATGTAAAACTTACGCCTATCGACACGAATTCCGAAGTAGCTTCCATCCTTTTGGGTATAGACGTGGAAACACGGCATATTTACAAGCTCATTGAAACCGGGAAAAACGGCACAAAAACCACTATTACCGTCAATTCTTTTAAAACTAACCAACCCCTGCCAAAAACGCTATTCACCTTCGACGAAAAGAAATATACCGACGAGGGCTACTATATTATCAGGAACTGAGACTTTGAGAATCCTAGATCAATATATTCTGAAGAGGTTTTTGATGAACTTTTTCAGTTCGTTTGTGATCCTGATGTTCATCTTTATCTTTCAAACGATCTGGTTGTTTATCGATGACCTGGCCGGCAAGGGCCTGGATTTTGTCATTATCGGCAAATTCCTTTTCTACCTCCTTCCCAACCTTACTGAAAAAGTACTCCCGCTGACCGTGCTGCTTTCCTCTATACTGACCTTTGGAGCGCTGGCGGAAAACTATGAATTTGCCGCGATGAAGGCCTCCGGGATATCCCTTCAGCGCGCGATGCTCTATCTCGTCGTATTCGTCGTTTTTCTGGGCGGGGTTGCCTTTTATTTTGCAAATACAGTAATTCCCATATCTGAACAGAAAATCTATAACCTGAGAAGGAATATCGCGACCATGAAACCTGCCGCGGTTATCGTAGAAGGGGTTTTCAGTGATTTCGAAGGTCGGAATATTAAAGTAGGGCGAAAATACGGGGAGAATGACCGCTTTCTGGAAGATGTGATCATCCATATGAAATCGGGGCTTCAACGAAACACAACGGTTATCCGGGCACAAAAAGGAGAGCTCGTCAGCGGCACGGGATCAGACATTATTCAGCTCAAACTGATGGATGGGCACTATTACGAAGAACTTATTCAGAAGTCCGGCACTGCTGGAAATTCACATCCTTTTACAAAAGCGGATTTCGATACCTATGTTATGAATATCGAGATTCCTGATAACCTGGAAGACCTGGAAGCCGACCGGAATGTGGAGACCGACAAAATGAAAAATGTCAGCCGGCTGATTACCGATATCGATTCGATTGCGGGACACAACAGAAAACTGGTAGAAGCCTTTTCCAGCAGTATCTCGAGTCGGATGGGAGCCTTTCCGCTTCGCGATCGCGATAGCGTGCCTGCGGTTTCAGATTCGATCCTGAACATTCCAGACTCCATGCGAAGTACCGTAGGGTCCAAGATTCGAATACCTGCTTCCGTTGCCGCGGCGGAGAGTGTGGAAACCAAAACTTCTGATTCCTCGGATATTACCAGAAAGGTGTCGGACCGGATCATAGCACAAAAAGCAGCCAACCTCCAACAAAGCCAGGAACGTCCGTACATAGAGGGCGATCCGCTGAGCCCATTTAAAACCTGGGAACAGGGACAGATTCTCGACGCTTCTAAGAATTCTGTCCGGAATCTAATGAATTCTGTAAGGGGTAAAGGTGAGGATTTGGAGCTGAGTTATAAGCGCTATAATTTGCATATCCTGAGTCTGCACAAAAAATTTGCGCTTGCTTTTTCGTGTATTATCCTCTTTTTTGTCGGGGCACCTCTGGGTGCTATTATTCGCAAAGGAGGGCTGGGCCTGCCTATGGTCATAGCGATTGTGTTGTTTTTAGCGTATTATTTCTTTGGGGTTTTTTCGAGTAATTACGCCAAGGAGGGAAACATTCATCCCATCCTGGGTGCCTGGTTGCCCACCCTGATTATGCTGCCCCTGGGTATTTGGCTTACTCGGCGCGCGACGGCCGACAAAGGCCTGATGAGTTTCGGGCACTTTATGGATTTTATTAAAGAACGTTTTTCCCGTGCAAAAAAAGCAGGTTAACTAGAAAAAGAATATGGAGGGCAAATTAAAACTCGATTCTATAGAATCGGCTATCGAAGACATTCGTAAGGGCAAAGTTATTATTGTGGTGGACGATGAAAACCGTGAAAATGAAGGAGATTTCATAGCCGCTGCAGAAAAAGTGAGCCCGGAGATGATCAACTTTATGGCCACCCATGGGCGCGGGCTAATATGCGCCCCGCTGACCGAGGAGCGTTGTGAAGACCTTAATTTGAACATGATGGTAGAGAACAATACCGTCCTGCACCATACACAGTTTACAGTATCCGTAGACCTGATCGGACAAGGCTGTACCACGGGCATATCTGTCCACGACAGGGCCAAAACTATTAAGGCTCTTGTAGCACCGGAAACCCGGCCCGCAGCTCTGGGGCGGCCAGGTCATATTTTCCCCCTTCGCGCTAAAAACGGAGGTGTTTTGAGGCGTACAGGGCATACAGAGGCGGCTGTGGATTTTGCCCGGCTCGCGGGATACGCCCCAGCGGGAATTCTGGTGGAAATCCTCAACGAGGATGGAACCATGGCGCGACTTCCCCAATTGCAGGAGGTCGCTCAGAGATTCGATTTAAAACTGGTATCCATCGAAGATCTGGTGGCTTACCGCATGCAGCACGACAGTCTGATCCATAAAAAGGAGTCCTTTGAACTGAAGACGCGCTTTGGAGAATTTCAACTACACGCCTACCAGCAAACCACCAATGACCAGGTGCATATTGCACTGACCAAAGGCAGTTGGAAAACCGGAGATACGGTGCTTACCCGAATAAATTCTACCCTGGTCAATAATGACATTCTGGGAACCTTAACCAATGATGCAGACAAGAAACTGGACGATATGTTCCGGGCATTAAACGAGGAAGGACGCGGTGCCATTGTATTTATCAATCAGCAAAGTGAAACCTTTAATCTTCTCCAGCGCCTTAAGGGTTTAAAAGAGAATCAGAGCAAAGGAATCCTGAAGGCCCCTGGGATTCCCATGGACAATAAGGACTTTGGTATTGGTGCACAAATCCTGCACGATTTAAGGATTCGCAAGCTTCGGCTGATGACCAATAACACCCAATCCAAACGCGTGGGTATTGTTGGCTATGGCCTGGAGATTATCGACTATGTGCCCTATTGATCCTGGCCTGCGGACACCACGTCCTTCAAAATTCTGCAGCGGGTTTGCAGTTCTTTTTCGTCCCAGGACAACTTCACTAAAATAGAGAGGTTTCTCCCCATCCAGTGATCCGAAGCTTCAAAGGATTGTGTACGGGCGGCTTGAAACTGACTGACCATAGCTTCAGAAAGGGGTGAAAGAGATTCCAGTTTTTTCAGGTGATCCCATTTGCGGTGGTAGTGCCAATTATTGTCGTACCAGTAGAAAACGCCGTCAAAACCGGCTTCCCCCAGCCCTTTGGCCACAGAACGCGCCTTATTTTCATCCGGCATAAAGAAATTAAGAAAAGAGTAATTCTCAATTCCCCCTTTCGGGACCCTGCGCAATTGCACGCCTTCCAGAGACTCCAGAACAGCCCGTAGACGGGAATAATGCGTTTTCTGAATATCCAGAAATTCACTGAGACGCCCGAGTTGTACCAGGCCGATGGCGGCATTGACTTCACCGATTCTGTAATTGTATCCCAAATGCGGATGCCCTTCAGCTCCACGATCGGATCCGATATGGTCGTGCCCATGATCACTGAAGGCCTGGGCTTTCTCATAGATCTCATCTGAATCGGTTATCAGACCGCCCCCCTCCCCACAGGTAATTGTTTTAACGTAGTCAAAGGAAAAACATCCTATATGGCCATAACTGCCCAGGGGTTTGCCCTCATAACTCCCGCCGATCGCCTGGCAGGCATCTTCAAGCAGCAGCAGACCATGCACATCTGCAATCGCTTTCAGGGACCTTAAGTCGGCCATGGATCCGCACATGTGGACAGGCATGATCACACGGGTTTTGGGGGTAATCGCCTCCCGGACTGCCCCGGGGTCCAGGGTAAGGGTATCGTCTACATCACAGAGGACCGGAATTGCCCCGACGGAAAGTACGGCTTCAAAACTCGCAACAAAGGTAAAGGTGGGCACGATCACCTCATCCCCTGCCCCAACCCCGGCGCTGGCAAGAGCTACCGTCAGGGCTGCTGTACCACTACTCACCAGGTGTGCGTGGCGGCTCTGCATACGTTTGGCCAAAGCATTTTCCATCTCCCGGGCCATCCACCGGCCCTGACGCATCCCGTCGAATCCGTAGCGCATAAGCACCCCGGAGTCCAGGACTTCATTAGCCGATTTACGTTCAGCCACTCCAAAGCGTTCAAATCCAGGCATAATCCAATATTCTTAAATTCATTTGTGATAGAGGACAGATTCCGTTTCAGCCCTCCGGACTTTTGCAAAACCCGAAAACATATCTGTTGCCGAGCGATACCCGACGGGCAATAAGAGTACCGGCTCGAGCTGTTTCGGGCCCAGCTCCAGGATTTCCTCAAAACCGGCAGGGACAAAACCCTCCATAGGACAGGAGTCTATACGCTCTACCGCGCAAACCGTCAGGAGGTTCCCAAGAGCGAGATAGGCCTGGTTAATGGCCCAGTTTCGAATATCATCCGGGGTCATTTTTGCAAAGGTGTCCACCAGTCCTTTTTTAAAAGGTTGGAGAATGTCCTCTTCCGTTCCCCGGATCTCCTGTACCCTTTTGAAATAGGCTTCAATATACCCTGAAGTCATCTTCTTTTCAATACAAATAACCAACAAATGTGAGGCATCGGCTACTTGTTGCTGTCCATAAGCACTGGATATCAGAGATTTCTGAATCTCCTTATTCTGAACAACCAGCAATCGTATCGGTTGAAGGCCATAGGAAGTGGCAGTCAGGTTAAAAGCCGTGCCCAGTTGTCTGATTTTGCCATCGGGCAATATCCGGTCCGGATCAAATTTTTTGACGGCATATCTCCAGTACAGGGAATTTATGGTTTGCTCCATCTCTCTGTCTTTTAAGTGAAAAACCAAAGCTTTACAGCCATGACCAAGACCATGCCTATGAGAAATATTTTAATGTATCCATCCCCTTTATCCACGGAAATCCGACTGGAAAACCAGGCTCCCAGTCCGTTCCCAAGGGCCAGGACGAGTCCGACCTTCCAGATAACCTTATCGTTGAGTGCAAAAACAACCAGGGCCGCCAGGGTGTAGATAAATACCACGGCTACCTTGGTGGCATTGGTTCGCACCAGCGAAAGTCTGTGCACATAGTGCAGGAAAATAATGATGATAAACCCAATACCGGCATTGATAAAGCCACCGTAAATGCCGATAAAGAAAAAGGCCAGCATGCCTATCCACAGGTATTTCCCGGTAATGCGTTCCTCGAGTTCTGCAATATTGACCTTGGGCTTAAAAATTATGATCAGTACCACGACCACCATAATGATGGCGAGAATCCTGTTGAAGGTTTCGCCTTTGATGTCCACAGCAATATAGGCGCCAATAACAGAACCCAGTAAGGCGGAAATACCGAGGTAAATATTGAATGGGAAGGTACTCACTCCCTTGCTTTTAAATCCTGCGACGGCAATAGCGGTTTGCAGTACAATGGCCACCCGATTGGTTCCATTGGCCACTGCCGGGGGCAAACCCAAAAAAATCAGGACAGGAAGCGATATGAGGGAAGCGCCTCCCGCCACAGTGTTTATAAAACCGACTACAAAGCCAACCCCTACTAAAAGCAGGTAATGATACCATTCTTCCATGGGGGTAAAAATACTGTATCTGGATTAAATATAACTGTCTGCCTTCCCCGGCTGTAGAAATCTTCGATCACGGCCCGGGGAGGTCATTTATTAAATGGAGAATTGACGTATTGCAGTTATCCCTGCGCTTGCGCCTCCCGATACTGAGAAGGCGTCTGGGAAGTGAATTTCTTAAAAGCACTGTAGAACGTAGACTTGGAGTTAAAACCGCATTCCAGGCCTATAGAGACAATAGTATATGGGCTGTACTCGGAATCAGAGAGGAAGCTCTTAGCCTGTTCCACCCTCAGTTCGTTGATAAAATCATTGAAACTTTTGTTGCCGTGCAGGTTTATAATCCGTGAGAGGTGACCGCTGCTGACCAATTGTTCCTTGGCTAGTTTTTCGAGGGTCAGATCCGGATCGAGATATCTGCGGTTCTGAACCAAATCTTCACGAACCCGATTGAATTCCCCCAGATGTTTCTCGTAGAGCCGATCATTGGATTCAGTGTGGTGCAAGGGCAATCTCTTCGAATCCTCCTGAAGAGATTTCCGAATAAGGATTCTGTCCTGAACGATATTATACCGGTAGAGTCCCTGATATCCGATCCAGTAAAGCAAGAAAGTAGAGGCGAGTCTCAGGGGATGGTAGACCGAGATATTATACCCTGCGGTCGCCCTTAAAAACAGTCCGAAAATCCAAAGAAGCATAATCGAGAGCCCCAGAATGATAAAAGCTTTAATCCATCCGATACTGTCAAAGGTTAGGACTTTAGGGTACCAGTCTCTTCTAATGAATACCAGCTGGGCGGCCTTCAGATAAATAAATATACAAACACATATATTCACAGTTTCCTCAACCACAGTATAGGACTCCACAAGGACAGCTAACACTTCTGAATCCAGAGAACTGTTCATAAGGACTACCATTGCCCGAATGACTATTTCTACCAGGAACAGCCCCAGCACAAAAGGCATGTAATTCCGTGTTTTGGGAAGTACCCCAAGGTAATGACGGAAAACATTGTAAAAACTCGGAAAAATAAGAAGGTACCAGGGAACAACCATACTCTTGATAAAGAAATGATCCGATCCGTATCCCATGGCCGGAAGCCATGATTGTAAGTTATTCAGGGATATAAAGAGGACGACAAGGTTCAGGTACAAGACAACCGGTCCGTACTTTTTCCCAAAGAATAAAGTGATCAGGTTAAACAGAAATCCCTGAACCACGCCAACGATCACTACATAATTGATAAAAGAATCAACGGTCATGGTTCGGTTGACTTTTTCCCTTCCCCAAATCTCCTGCCTCACTGTAAGTTAACAAAATATATCTTTCAGTCAGGTTCTTTCTGCCATTCGGCATTTAGAACGGATGTCCGGAATCTTGCGAAAATCACAAAACCGGAACCTGTCTTGTGTACTTTTGAATACTTTCGGAATATCAGGAAGCGTTCTACATAAAGGGAACGAGCTATTCTCGAAAAAATAATACCGTATGAAAGTTCATCCACACAGCAGAAACACTTTTAGGTTTATAAATATTACGCTCCTTCTTATTCTTCTATTTATTGCCGGATCCTGGAATCACAACGGCTCTGAAGTCCTTGCCGAAAATACCTTTCAAATTTTCCTGGGACCAAAAAACGTCGGGTATCTCAAAATTGTTCATTCCCGAAATAAGGAAAACTTCAGAATTCAGGTTCACAGCGAGATAGAGGCCCGTTTTATCTTTAAGTACACTGCAGTTGTGAGAGAAACCTACGAATACCGAAACGATACCCTGATCCATTCCGATGTCTTTCGCAAAGTAAACGATCAGGTCCAATTTCAGCAAACCCTGGTTAAGCATCCTGAAGGATATCGATACTCAGATTTAGAGACCTTCAGAATTCTCCCCATATCCGGCGTACGGTTAAACATGTCCCGACTTTTTCTGCAGGAACCGTCTTCTGAGGAAAACGTATTTTCGGACCGTTTCACAGAATGGATTCCGGTAAAACGCCTTGGAGCGCATCAGTATAAAATAGAGCTGCCTAATGGGGGTCACAACACGTTTACCTACGAAAACGGGAAGTGCACTTCTGTAGTCTCCCGGGGGACTTTCTATACGGTTCGCCTGGTGCCGGAGTAGCCTTGTGTGCATCCGACTCCTGGCACGGCAAATTAAATTCAGGTAAAGGCAGCTCATAAAATCTATGGCCCATAGGTCCCCAGAATACTTTTTTGTATTTTTTCACATCAAATACACTTGAAATGAAAAAAAGCCTCTTCCCTACTCTGGTCTTTATGTTATTCCTGTTCACTGGAACGGCCCAGCAAAAAAGTCCTCTGGAACTTACGGACATTTTTAATCTGGAGTACGTTTCTGAGCCCCAGATCTCACCCGACGGATCCCAGGTGGTCTATATCCGGAATTTTAAGGATATTATGACGGATCGCAATCTCTCCAACCTGTGGATCGTCAATGCCGATGGGAGTGACAACCGGCCTCTGACAACGGGAAATCACAATATCAGTGCCCCCAGATGGTCACATGACGGCACAAAAATCGCTTACCTCTCCAACGCTGAGGACGACAAGATGAAGCTCTACACGATGTGGCTGAGCACCCGTCAGGCGGCCGCCCTGACCAATTCACCCCAATCCCCGGGTGCTCCGGTGTGGTCTCCGGACGACCGTCACATGGCTTTTACAATGTTTGTCCCTGAAAAAAATACCTCCCCAATTCAGTTGCCTTCCAAACCCGAAGGCGCGAAATGGAATGAGCCCCCGAAATACATCGATGCCCTCAATTACCGGGGCGATGGTCAGGGATATTATAAGTCGGGGAACCGGCAATTGTTTATCCTCTCCACCGACGGCGGTACGCCCAGACAACTCACCGAAGCCACCCAGAACATCGGTTCCCCGTCCTGGAGTGCTGATGGGCGTGCTTTGTATTTCAGTGCGAATCTCCGGGAAGATGCCGATTACAATCCCTCAAACTCAGAAGTATATCGCTTGGACCTGGGAAGCAGTGCAATCACTGCCCTGACGGACCGAACGGGCCCCGACAACAATCCCCAAGTTTCTCCGAATGGCAGGGAAATTGCCTATGTAGGCCTGGATGACCAGTACCAGGGGTATCAGCTGGATAAGTTGTATTTGATGAATACGGACGGAACCAACTCCCGTCAGGTTTCCGGGGATTTCGACCGCGATATCGGAAATGTCCAGTGGTCGGGAGACGGGAAAAGCCTCTTTTTTCAATACGACGACAATGGAGATACCAAAGTGGGAAAGCTCAGCATTGCATCCGGGAAAGTGCAAACCGTACTCGAAGGCTTGGGTGGATTATCCCTCGGGCGGCCTTACAACGCAGCTGACTTTTCAGTGGCGTCAGATGGCGCGATTGCTTATACGCTCGGAAATACGGGACAACCGGCCGATCTGGCAATTCACAACCGCAAGGAATCCCTCAGGATTACCCACCTGAATGAAGACCTTTTCGCCTTCAGAGATTTAGGCGCTATGGAGGAATTGCGTTGGAAATCGTCCTTTGACCAAAGGGAAATCCAGGGCTGGATCGTCAAACCGCCGAATTTCGATCCCAATAAAAAATATCCGATGATCCTCGAGATCCACGGGGGGCCTTTTGCGAGCTACGGCTCTGTCTTTTCCTCAGAGGTGCAGCTTTATGCCGCAGCCGGGTATGTGGTGCTGTACACTAACCCCAGGGGAAGCAGCGGGTATGGGGCGGAATTCGGAAACCTTATTCACCACGATTATCCGAACCACGACTACGAAGACCTGATGTCCGGGGTAGATGCGCTCCTGGCCAAAGGATACGTGGATTCGGACAAATTGTTTGTGACCGGAGGTAGTGGCGGGGGCGTGCTTACCGCCTGGATTGTCGGTAAGACTGACCGCTTCCGGGCTGCCGTAGTGGCTAAACCTGTCATCAACTGGTACAGCTTCGTATTGTATGCAGATAATCCGGCCTTTTTCTACAAATACTGGTTTCCCACCAAGCCCTGGGAAGACCCCGAGCACTACATGAAACGGTCTCCGCTGAGCTATGTGGCTAACGTAACCACCCCCACCATGCTCCTAACCGGGGAGGAAGACTACCGAACCCCTATCGCCGAATCAGAACAGTTCTATGCAGCCTTAAAACTGGAGGGTGTGGAAACGGCTATGGTTCGTATTCCAGGGGCATCACACGGTATCGCAAACCGCCCCAGCAATCTGATCGCCAAAATCGCGAGTGTGCTCATGTGGTTTGAGAAATACCGCGAGGAGGAGTAAACTAACTGAATCCGGGATCTGGGGAGAACAAGTCATTGAATGCGGCTTGGGTAAATTTGTATGCTTAAGACTCTGGGTTTTTGTTTCAAAGTACTGGGGACTTTTGTAGGGCAAATCCCTTTTATTATGGCTGATTTTTAGTATCTTAAGAGAATCATAGTGCCCCCTATTGACTTAGTTAAATTCAAAAAACACAAGAAATGGAACACGACAACCAACCTTTGGATCCTGACGCACCTCCTTCGGGCCCTCTGACAGGCAAAATGACAGTTATTGAGGTATTCATAAAAAATGCACGCAAACTCTTTGATAACCCTACAGAAATTGACAAATGGTGCATCCTTAAGGATAATCTTGGCGGTAATAGTTCAAGCAATCCCAACGACAACAAACCAGAGAAATTTGGTTCAGGTGTTTTTGATAGTAGTTTGGTGCTGTGGACAAGCTCGCTAACCCAGGGAGACCTCAATAAAGGATACAAAGTGCGCCTAGAGGCCGTGACTATTGATAAGCCCGTCCCCTCGGAACTGTTAACCTCGAATCTGATAACAGCCGGTGGTAATGGAATTCTTGCCCAAACGAGGATTGATATTCCACCGGAATTAGACTACCAAGAGAAATACACCTTGTACTTTTGGCTGATCGACCCGCATGGTGCCTCAAAACATATAGTAATAGACCCCTTCCTGAAATCAAATACCAAGACCACATACAAACTGATCCTAAATTGTTTGAAAAATTCTTTAACGGAAAACTTGAAAGGGCTTGATGACCTAAAGGCAAGTCTGATGGACAGACTCTAATCAAAATATCCTTTGTTATCTATGGCCCTAAACACATGTCTTAAAGGGAGATATGCCTTAAAAATTCTTGGCTTTTTCTGTGTGCTTTTCACAATGGGCCTCTCTCCTGTACACGGGCAACTGCAACATGTAGCAGACAGCCTTCGCCTTATTTATATGGCCGATACTGTGCAGGGGGTAAACAGGTTGGTTTTGTTGCGGGAACTGGCCTTCAACGAAGTCAACAATCCAGAGCAAGCCCTTGATTATGCCAATGAACTTATTTCTCTATCCAGGGAGATGGGCAATACGGAATTCCTGTATTCCGGGTACATGCAGAAAGGGAATTCGCAGTTGAACCAGGGAGATCTGGATCTGGTACTTGAAGCCTATCGAAACGCAGAAGAAATCGCAGAAAAAGAGGGTTCAAAAATTCGACAAAGCACCGCCTTATTTTCGCTCGCTTATACCTACACCGAGTCGGGTGACCTGGAACGGGCTGAAGAAAATTTTGAAAAAAGTCTGGCGGTGCTGCGAGATCCGGAGGTGGAAAGTCAAAAAGCGGGAAAGTGGGCACTTGCTGAGGCCTTATTTAACGCCGGGGACTTTTATCTCAGGCAGGGGCAGTATGATAAAGCCGAAACTTATTTACTGGAAGCCGGGGAGCTCTTTCAGGAATTGGAGTTCAATACGGGATATGCCTATTATCTGGGAAACATGGGTGTTTTATATACCAAAACCGGAGATCGGGAACAGGCAAGGACTTACCTGGTTAAAGCTATTGAATTGCTGGAAGAAAATCAGGATTTTGCACCCGTGGCGGAATACCAGACGAAACTGGCAGAACTTTATTTGGAAGAGGAAGACTTCAGTCAGGGTCATTCCCTGGCAAATCAGGCACTGGAACATGCCCTTCGCCTGAACCTGACGAATCAAGTCAGTGAAACCAGCGCGGTACTCGCCCGACTGGATTCAATCACCGGGAATTATAAAGAAGCCTATGGCCATTTGAACCTACATATGGCGTATAAGGACTCCATGGATGTGGCCACCGTAGACATGACGCGTCTGGAACGTGAAAAAGCGGAACTCCAGGTCCAGCGCCAGGAGAGTGAATTGCAGTTGCAGGCGGTGCAGCAAAAACGCCAGCAACTCACCATCTGGGCAGTGGGCATTACGGCCCTATTACTGACTATCATTGCTTTTGGCAGCTACAAAAGATATCGTTTTGTCAAAAATACGAACCAGATCATCTCAGAGGAGCGGGACAAATCGGACAACCTTCTTCAAAATATACTGCCGAAACAGACAGCCATGGAGCTCAAGAAATTGGGGCGCGTCAGGGCCCAGCGTTTTGAGCAGGTAACCGTCATGTTTACAGATTTTAAGGGGTTTACCAGCCACGCGGAAAGCATGGATCCCGAGAAACTGGTCAAGAGTATCGACTACTATTTTTCCCACTTCGATACCATCATGGATAAACATGGCCTTGAGAAAATAAAAACCGTCGGGGATGCCTACATGTGTGCCAGTGGCCTCCCCTACCCATCCGAAGATCACGCCCATCGTATCGCAGAGGCCGCCCTGGAAATTCTTGAATTTGTAGCGGCCGCGAAAAAAAATGATTCGCAGGATAACGTGCGGTTCGACATTCGGATCGGAATCAATTCTGGTCCGGTTGTGGCAGGAGTGGTGGGCACCAAAAAGTTCGCCTATGACATATGGGGAGATACTGTTAATATAGCCGCCCGTATGGAATCCGCTTCAGAGGAAGGGAAAATCAATATTGCCGAAAATACCTATGAGCTGATAAAAAATGATTTTGAATGTGAGTATCGGGGCAATATGGAAGTAAAAAATAGAGGTAAACTCAATATGTATTTTGTCCTCGGTAAAGGGGCTAAAACTCAATCTGCTTAGGCGTATGGTAACCCCACAGACGCCTTTAAACCAAAATACCGGAAACCGGCCCGGAGTATCTCCAGACCAGGCTTACCGGTACATAGCAGCAATTCCCACAAAGCAACTATTGGTGGTCCTCCGACGAATCGGCTGACCTGAGCAGGGGTTTCCCCCAACCCCAGGACTTAGGCACAGTCCAGATTCTGAAGCTTTTGTAAGGCTTCAGACTTTGAATTCACATCCAGCTTCAGATAGATATTCTGAATGTGAAAATTAATGGTGCTCGGAGAGACGAAGAGCTCTTCGGCGATTGTTTTATAAGTGGCTCCCTGACTTAAGAGCTCCACAATTTGATTTTCACGCTCGGAAAACCCGCTGTAGGATTTCCGGCGGAAGGCATTGATGATTTCTCGTGCCACTTCATTGCTAAGGGCCGCGCCTTCAAAGCGAATCGAATTCAGCGCATCCTTTAAACGACCCTTCGTGATAGGTTTAGTGAGATACCCCACAGCACCATTTTTAAAGGCGGCTTTAATAATTTGAAAGTCATTCTCCTCGCTGACCATAATCACGCGAGTTTCGGGGTTTCTTTTACGAAATTCACAGATACCATCCACCCCGGAAATATCGGGCAGCATGGTTTCAGAGAGTATAAAATCAGGACGTTCCCTGTCAAAATGCCTTAAGGCATCCTCAATACAAGGATAAATCCCCAGGAGTTCATATTCCGGGTAGGTACTGAAATAGTAGGAATAGGTTTCATGGAACCTCGGATTGGGGTCGATCACAAAAACTTTGAGTTTGGTAGATAGGGTCATGGCAGATCAGATTTGGGTTGAATTATTTGGATTGCGTTCTCACAACACGTCCGGGTACTTTCCCGCACTCGGTGCTTTTACAGACTAAAGTCTTTAGACGCCACAGGCGCTTTTAAAAACAACTGGAGCGATCGTTTGGGTGTAAAAGAAATCCGGGAATGTTAGGACCAGTGCGAATGGAATTGACAAAAACGTCAATTGCGGTTTCCGCCATCCGGGGGATCGGAGGTAAATTCAACCTGGCGGCCGGGAATCTCCGCGGCAGCGCTGCGCATTTTGAAGTGTAGGTGTCGTTTCATAAGAGATCGATTTGGGTCGTATTTCTATAAAATGAAATTAGATAATCTGCTCCTTTCCGCCTAAGAAATACCTCTTTTTTCGATCAAATACTGCGTTTTTTAAGGGTCTTGTATTTCATCGATGTTTTATTTAATGAACTGATTATCTGTTATTAAGAAAAAAACCACCCGCTTCTTCTGAAACAGATGGTTCTTTTAAGCGAGGTTACGGACAGGACCAGAACGCCTTGCCCGCTCTCCTCTTACAGGGCAAATTCCCGGATTAAAAAATCACCAGTTTTGGAGCATCTCAGCAACGAATTACTCCTGATAGGTGACATCTGCAGTAGCTACCGGATTGTAGACCTCCATGATCCATTTTTCATCCCGGTATTGTCCCTCCAGGTTAGAGACAAAAGCACTTTTGGCTGCTACTTTATCATCAAAACCGGCCAGATATACATAATACAACCCGTTCTCTGAGTTATAAAACTGCTTCGCATTCAAACCCTTCTGCTCTAGTGAATCCATAAAAGCATTTAAATACGTTTTGTTCTTGAAAACATTTGCAATCAAATAATATCCAGAGGTAACCCCAACGACATCGGACCGGTTTTTGGCTCGTATGGGTAATTCCCGAAAATCTTTTCGGGCAGGTATTTCTTTGGTTTCCTTTTCCGCAGCTTCCACGGCGGCCACAGCCGTTTGCACATCACTACTTTTAATATGAAGCGTTTCTGCGGGTTTTCTAAACCCGTCATTTCGAATTTCATTTCGTATCGTTCGCACCAGGGTTTCGAATTTGCGCTCCATTTGGTCGTTCCTCGCGTTTTCTATGGAATCCTGTCGCCAGATAAGCTCATCGAGAATCATCCTGTTCTCCCAGGCCAGGGTGGCGGCTGTTGCGTTTTCTCCTCCACCTTGAGCACGGAGCTCCAGAATCTGTTCTTCGTAATTCCGGACAATGTCATCAATTCGCTTGTCCGTACTGGTCTCCACCAATCCTTCGTGCCCGCCATTTTTATCGTCGCGAATGGAGTATGCCAGGGATATTTCGTGGTTCCAGCCCAGGTTCCCACTGGCTTCGGATATATCCTTCTCCATCAGATATCCCAATGAAAGACGCTGACTCAGGTTAACGCCCAGTCCCATGGAAAGGCCGTAGGTCGGGTCGAATGTGGTTTGAAACCAACCGTACTCCGGAAGATCCAGCAAAAGTGATCCAATGTATGCGAAGCGGTCCAGTTCATCCTGTCCTACCTGTACCAACGGCATGATTCGCCCGCCTTCAAAGAATCCGGACGTGGCTGAGAGATAGTGTGTGTACTGGAGCGAAGCCCGAAGGTTGTCCGTACTGAAACCCGTTAGCAGTTCATTGGTGGTTTGGTTATAGCGAATCAGGTTCGTGGCATATAAACCCACATCAAACCGCCCCATGGTAAGGGCCATACCAGGTTGTATCGCAATCTGGTTTTGTTTGGAGGTTTCCTGCAATAACGGATCCTCCTCGGGAGTGACAATCCGGTTGCGGTCCAAACCCTGACTGATATACGTAAGGTTGGTTCCGAAGGCTAACATCGTCTTCTCCCCAAGACGTACAGAGGTCGCGTAATTCGCATTGAATCCGAATTCCTGGACCACACCTTCCCACTGCCCATAAACACCAATTCCCAGTGCCGTACGCTCATTCATCTTATTTGAAAATCCGAGATAGTAGTTCTGGATATTATCTTCAAATCCTGCGTACTGGTTGCGGTGCATGATGTTTAAATAGGACTTGTTTTCGCGTACCAGGGAAAATGTTGGGTTGATCAGAAACCGGTTAAAAAACAACTGGTTGTGAAACGGACTTTTGACCCGGAAGGTTTCCGGGCTCGCATCCTCCTGGGATTGCAGTTCCTGGGGAACACTCAGTATAAAGAAAATGAGTACCCCCAGGAGGATCGGATATGTTTGCGTTCGGCTTTTCATCGGGTTGTGGTTTTTGGGGATTTCTGATTGTAAAAGGGCTCAGAGCTTCCCGTTAAGGGTTTGGTTTTCGTTCGACCGGATACGGGCTTTGAGAAAAGTGTTTAATCCTCGTATTCTTCAAACACGGTATTGGTGTACCCTACCGGGGTCTCCAAAGGTCGAAGTTCTAAAAAGCGGTAATCCCCGTTGTCCGCCAAACGGCTGTTTCCATCACTGCCGTAGCTAAAGACAACCTGCTGCACAACTTCGTCTGCCGTGGCCCGGTTAGACATGACCAGGGCCCTGCCCTTTTCCTGCATCAGATTCATGGCAAAATCATCCTTACGGCTATTAAACGGACTTCCAACATTGACCGCAAGACCCACTTTTCGCGAAGCTACCTGAACCGCAAAGAGATCGAGCCCTCCGTATCCTTTATGACCCTCTGAGGCGAAAAACAACATTTCATTATCCAATATCTGTGGATAGAGATCATTCTTAGGAGTGTTTACCTTCTCCCCGAGATTTTGAGCCACTCCCAGACTTCCGTCCCGGCTGATTTCTGCGACATAGATGTCGAATTCACCATAGGATCCCGGCATATTGGAAGCAAAAAACAATCGCTTCCCGTCTCTGGAGAGGGCCGGATGCATTACAGAGGCATATTTGGGAGCCAGGGGTACTTCCTGAATATTGTTCCAGTTGCCTTCTTCGTACTCGGCTCTGTATACCTTGTGCTGTAGCTGTTTTTTAGAGAACAACCCTGTAGGTGGCTTCACATACACCGCACGACTAAAGTAGGCCGTCTTTCCGTCAGCGGAGAGGGCCACCGGGGGATTATAGGCGTACGGCAGATTCGAGCGACCCGAAACAGATTCAGCCTCACGTGGAATCGCATAACCCTGGAGGCGGGTAAGTGCGTCGTTTTTCGCGACCGCACTCGTACTCAGAAATTTAGGAATTTGATACTCCTTGGCCAACGTTTGGGTCAGTTGATCTGCAGCCGGTCCTTTTTGAATCTGATAATCCTGCGAGACCTGGCTATGCCAGTCACGCTCGGTTTCCAATTCTGGAAAATTCCGGATTCCGGCCTTGTGTTGGGCTACCATCAATCGCTCTTTATAACTCGCAGAGATGGCATCCTCCCCAACCAGATCCATGAGTTTCTGATACCAGAAAGCGGCGGTCCGAAATTTTCCGGTTAGAAAGTTGACATTTCCAAGGTCTTCAAAGATTTCTTTCTCGGAATATCCCATCTGAACCAGGTTCATATAATCGTCTATTTGCCTGTCGGCTTCTTTGCGCAAGGCTTCATGATTGGCTTGCTGGTTGGCGATTTGTCCCGTTGCATTGAAACTGAGCAGGAAACATCCCATAATCACCGTCATTCGAAAGGGGTTGAAATTGAGCATAATTTGAGATTTGGGGTTTAATACGCTCAAATTTCAAAAAGCAAAGCGTTGGCTACTTATGAATTTTTCACAGGATTTGCTTCAAATCAACCTGAAAATTGTTAAAATGCTAAGAGGGTACTGTGAGAAATTCACAGTTTCGGCCATGCAAAGGATTTTACCGACAAGGGAAACACCTGGCCGGTTTGGAATTCGAAATGCCGGGCCGCACATCGGATATTTTATACGATTCTTCGGGGAAGCGACTCGAAGGCCGCTGCGCTAAGCGCCATTTAGCCGCGGTATTTTTTAGGTCTGATCTTGTTAACAGAAACGGACATCATCTTTGAATTGCCTTTTGAATCCTTGAGCCGCAATGCGGGGTTTCGAATTTGGGAAAGTTCCAAAGCTTCAAAAATCATATTTTTTACGGGCCCCTCCGGAAATGCGGCCATGTCCTTCACTTTAATGTGTCTGATAAGTTTGCCAGTGCCTTCCAATTCAAGCGAACCTTTAGAGAGTTCGGCCCCTCTGTTGAACCCGAAATTTACATGTGCTCTGTATACAGCAATATGGCAGAAGGCATCTCCCAACTTCTCAGACTTTGAGTAGGCCATTGAGACCGCATTATAACCATCCCAAATCAGTTCATTGGCCTCGGGAACCCATCCCAGTACCAACTGACGCAGGTAAAAAGCCATTTCCTGAATCCCGGGGTCATAGGGACTGAGGTAGGTAACTAAAGAAGAAGGCGGTTTCAATAAGGGTAAACTTTATTCAGCTTCAAAGCTTTTGCGGTTAAAGAGTGTAAACTCCGGAATTACGCCTGAGGCTTTATACCTGTATTCCTGCCCGGGAGGACTTGTACCTATTTTTCACGACGGCTGAGTTCTTGATCGATCAGGACGATTATCTTTCTTGATTTTTTTTCAATATTTTGATATTTGGATATAAAGGCCTCAGAAATCAAGTTCATTATAACCAGACCATTCTTATACTCTGGGCTCCTAAACAAGGCGTCAAAATCATCTCTGTTTATATTTTGCTGGTCACTACTCTCCCCATTCACAAAAATCGCAGCGAGCTTTTCGGTGTCCGTATATTTAAAAACGGATTTTGAAATATATTCTCGGTACTCGTACGTCTCGTGATCAATAGCAAATGCATTTATTTTATACAGCTCTTCCAATTCCAGCAACAGGATTTTAATACTATCCACAGAGATCAGGTTCAGATTCCCAGAACTGGCCAATTCCATATACGTGGAATTATTCGGGGTAAACCGCTCTTCATTGAGGGTATTGAAGATATTTCTGGAGAGTTCCGTCAGATCATCAACCGGAGTCCCATTGATTTGTGAAATCAGCTTTTTTGTTCCGGCTAATTTTTCACGCCTGAAATTCAAATTGTATTCCAGGTTGCTCAGGTCTTTCTCAAGATCGAGTTTAATGTTCTTCAGGTATTTGGATTCCTGTAACCGCTCTGCTTGTTCTATACTCCAGTTGTTAGCCGCAAGGGCAATCAAAATACCAATAACCACAAGTACGATTTCCCCTAGGGCATAGATCAGGTATTTGCTGTACATATTTTCAGTTAGGAGTTGCTTGCGTAAACGCCTGAAAAATTTAATCATATCCGTAATCTATATATCCGCATTGTTGACTCATCTTTTCGTTAAATGGGTCTTTATGAAGTATTGGTCTCCTGCAAGACACAGCTGGCTATTGCAAAGGATCTGCGCTCATAATATAGTCCTTTTCAGACGAACAGCTCCTTTTTTTTCCTGTCCGAAAAAAGACCTTTCTTTCGGAATCCCGCATGCTTTACTTAGTATTTACCGCTGCAAACGGTTCGAATCTTCCCGGATTGATTACGTTTTGAATTCATATCCGGTAAATGATCAATCCTATCGCTATAAAGACTACCTTAAACAAAACAACCATAAATCAAACTATTATGAAAATTGCAAAGGATGATATTGAAGTCAAAATGCAAATTCCGGGAGCTGTAATCCGCCAGAAAACGGATTTTGGGGATGCTTCAGGTTTGGGCCAAATTAGTGGAGAGTACTTTATCCTGTCGGCAGGAGTAGATACAACACCTTTGTTTATAGGGCTTGAGGGGAATTTATGTCAGTGCCCACACTGGGGATTTTTGATCAGTGGCGAAATTACTACCACCGATGCCCTGGGAATACAGGAGACAGTATACGCCAATGAATTATTTCACTGGCCCGCAGGGCACAACGTTAAGGTGGATTCCGATGCCGAGATTGTCATGTTCAGCCCGCAACGTGAGCACACCCAAGTCATCAATCATATGATTGAGAAGACAAAAGGGTAAGGCAACATTCCTATTTAGCTGCTTTCCTGCTAACAGCCCAAAGTAAAATGAATAGTACGGCAGTCCCCGGAAATAAGAACAGTAAGGGAAATTGTCCGATACCCGGATTAACAGTAGCCAACCCAAGAAAAGCAACTATTGCTGCGACTCCTCCTGTTAATTCCCATTTCCAGGCGAGCCCGAGCCCGAGCAGAACGATCCCGAATAACGACAGCTGCACAATCGAATTCGCGCTCAAAGGCTCCGGGTTTAATGATTCAGGAGGGAAAAAGGTCTCCCCGATAAACATGAACAATGAAAACAGAATAAGTAGGCCGCTAAGACCGCGTACTGCCCACCTAAAAATTTTAATTTTCCTCATAGGACTAGCTTATGTCCGCCTCCTCCTGTTCTTTTTCTTTTAAACTTTTCACCAGTTCGAGGGCATCCGGAACTACATCACTGCATAAGACAATCAAAGACCCTTCGACCGCGTGCTCCACCGCGTGATGGATCGCTTCTTTTTCAGAAGGGATTACAGTGATCTTCTTCTCAGGGTATTTAGAGAGGATCCCATTTCGAAGCATCGCAATGAGCTCTTTCTCTGTACGGCCCCGCAAGTGCTTATCCTGCCGGATAATGATTTCATCAAACATTTCCGCCGCAATACTGCCAATTTCATTGTTATCCTCTTCACGCCTGTCCCCTATCCCGGCAACAACACCCACTTTTACGGAAGCATCTATTTCATTAATGAATTTCTGAAGGGCCCGCATCCCTGCCGGATTGTGCGCGTAATCCAGCAAAATCCTGAATTTTTTGAATTCAAACAGGTTTAACCTTCCCGGGGTCTGGGAAGCGGAGGGAAGAAAAGTTTCCAAAGCCGCTTTCATATCTTCGATGCTAATCCCCCGGACATTTGAGGCGATTACAGCTGGCAGAATATTTTGTATCATGAATTTAGCCCTTCCGCCATAGGTCAGCGGAATCGTCTCAGCTTTCATGATCCTCATTTTCCAGGTACCCCGGCAAAGAGTTACGAATCCGTTCTCATAAACGGCGGTGATCCCTCCTTTTCGCTGCAATGCCTTAATGCGGGGGTTTTCTTCATCCATCGAAAACAGGGCAACATTGCAGGTCACCGATTTTCGCATCTCATAGACCAAATCGTCATCTGCATTTAAAATGGCGTACCCGTCTGGTAGAACGGTTTCAGGTACTACCGATTTCACCCGTGCCAATTGTTCTATGGTATGGATTCCTTTCAAGCCCAAATGGTCTGCTGAGATATTGGTTACTATCGCAATATCACATTTAGAGAACCCAAGACCGGCCCTGAGGATTCCGCCCCGGGCACATTCAAGCACGGCAAAATTCACAGTGGGATCCTTTAATACGAATTCTGCACTCTGGGGGCCCGTGCAATCCCCTTTCATCAGGAGTCTATTTTGTATGTAGACCCCATCGCTGGTGGTATACCCAACGCGATAACCAGACATTTTTGCCATATGGGCAATAAGCCGGCTCGTAGTGGTTTTACCGTTGGTCCCCGTTATGGCTACAATGGGAATTCTGCCTTTATTCCCCTTCTGCGGGAATAATTTATCTACAACCGGGGCAGCCACATTACGCGGCAGACCCTTAGTGGGTGCCAGATGCATTCTGAATCCCGGGCCCGCATTTACTTCCAGTACTGCCCCCCCGGTTTCGGACAGGGGTTTGCTGATATCAGTGGTCATGATATCTATCCCACAGATGTCCAGGTCAATAATCTTTGAAATACGTTCGGCCATGGCGACATTCGCCGGATGTACAATATCGGTAACATCTTCAGCCGTTCCCCCTGTACTGAGGTTTGCCGTATCCTTTAGGATGAGTTTTTCGCCTTGGGCCAATACAGAATCTACAGAGTATCCCGCATCGGCTATAATGGTCTTTGTAAGATCATTTATAGTAATTGCCGTCAATTCTTTTTCATGGCCATATCCGCGGCGCGGATCTAAATTGACCAGGGCCACCAATTCTGTAATTGTCGATTTCCCATTGCCAATAACATGGGCAGGAGATCTCAGGGCTGCGGCCACAAAAGTGTGATTGATCACCAACAACCGGTAATCCGCTCCCTGGATATAATTTTCGATGATCACACGACTCGAAACCTCTTTTGCTGCATGAAAAGCTGTTACAGCGTCTTCATAAGACCTGATATCGACAGTAATACCGCGGCCGTGATTTCCATCGATCGGTTTGATCACCAAAGGATACCCTATTTTCTCGCAGGTTTCCTTCAGGCTTCTTTCCCTTGAAATAATATCCCCCCGGGGTACCTCAATTTCGGCTTGTTCCAAAAGGTATTTCGTATCTTCTTTATCACAGGCCAATTCTACACCGATACTGCTGGTTTCACTTGTTACTGTAGCCTGAATGCGTTTTTGGTTGGCCCCGTAGCCCAATTGACAAAGGGAGTATTTATTCAATCGAATCCAGGGAATCCCTCGACTGGCGGCCTCCTCTACGATAGACCCTGTACTGGGTCCGAGTCTTTCGGCCTCCCGCAGTTCCCTCATTTCCTGAAGATGGGGTTCCAAATCGTAATCTTTGCCGTCGACAAGGGCCTGGCAGATATCCACGGCTACCCGGGCCGCATAACGTCCTGCGTTTTCTTCGATATACGAGAAAACAACACTATACACGCCTTTTTCGCCATAACCCCGGGTGCGCCCAAAGCCTGTATCCATTCCGGCCATAGTCTGTATCTCGAGTGCGATATGTTCAATCACATGCCCCATCCAGGTGCCCTCCTCCACGCGCATAAAAAAGCCGCCCGGACATCCTTCAGAACATCGGTGGGAATACATACTGGGGAACATGGCTTTTAATCGATCCAGAAAACCCGGGCACTTGTCCGTGGGACGCTCTTCCATCTCCTGCAGATCCAAAACCATTACAATGAGTTTTTCGCGACGTACAGACCAGTAATTGGGTCCGCGCATGGCTCTTATTTCTCGTATTTTCATGCCCAAAGTTTTAAGGGTTGGATTTAAATCTTTTAATATATAATAATATTTCCAAGGAGAGCTGTAATTTTATGGCCTTAAAGCACAAATAATGAGCATTAAGGGAACTTTAATACCTATAGGGGGCAATGAAGACAAGGGTATTGAAACTCATGAGGCCTATCATCTGGAGTTCATAGAGGAGGGCATTCTTTCGCGGGTAGTTCGTGAAAGTGGTGGCTCAGATGCTTTGATTGTCGTTATTCCGACAGCCTCTCGTATCCCTAAAGAGGTAGGCGACAATTATATAGATGCCTTCGGGAAATTAGGATGCCGAAATGTGCAGGTTGCTGATATTCGTGAACGCAGGGAATCTGAAGACCCAAAAAATATCGATTTAATCCAGAAAGCAGATTGCATCATGTTTTCCGGAGGAAATCAGTCAAACATCACTAAAAAAATAGGCGATACCAGCATTCACAAAATACTCCTGGACCGCTATAAAAACGAAAAAATAGTTATCGCCGGGACAAGCGCAGGGGCTATGTGTATGTCAACTGAAATGATTACGGGAGGCAGCAGTAAGGAATCTTTTTTCAAAGGTGCTGTTGGGATGAGTAAAGGCATGGAATTTATCCCTGAGCTGATTATCGATTCCCATTTTATAACAAGGGGGCGCTTTGGCCGCCTCGCAGAGGCCGTTGCAGCCTTCCCGAATCTTCTGGGCGTAGGTCTGGCCGAAGATACGGGGATGGTCATCAAGGAATGCAACACATTTGAAGTTATCGGTTCAGGGATGGTGCTTTTATTCGATCCGAGCAAACTGAAGCATAACAACCAAAAAATATTGGCCCAGGGGGAGCCCATGTCTCTTTCCAATCTCAAGACCCATGTTTTATCCAATGGAGACCGTTTTAATATTCGAAAAAGAAAAATAAAGGTCTTACCGCTGGATTCCCCATTCGTTTAGTTCGAATAAATCTGTACAGTCTGATCTCCGAAGGAGGTTTTAGACGCCCGGTACATCCCTTCCGTATTAAAAGGCATAGAGATATTGCCATGTACATCCACGGCAATCAGGCCCCCATCGCCTCCGATGTCCAGGAGTCGCTTTTCAATGACTTCACGGGCTGCCTCATTCAGTGTAAGCCCTTTGTATTCCATCAGACAGGAAACATCATAGGCCACTACCCCCCTGATGAAAAACTCGCCACTGCCCGTACAGCTGACGGCGCAGGTTTTGTTGTTGGCATAATTTCCGGCGCCCAGCACAGGGCTATCCCCAATGCGTCCAAAACGTTTGTTGGTCATCCCTCCGGTAGAGGTAGCCGCTGCCAGATTCCCGTGGAGATCACAGGCCACAGCCCCGACAGTGCCAAATTTAGAATCCTTTTTGGAGCTGTGATCCAGTTGAAAAGCATCCGTCCCTTTGAGTTCCTGCCATTGCTGAAAACGCAAGGCGTCATAGAAATAGGATTCGTCTTGTAAAGAATAATCTAAGCTGCTCGCAAACTTCATCGCCCCCTCCCCTGCCAGGAACACATGCTCGCTTTTCTCCATAACATCCCGGGCCAGAACAATCGGATTTTTGATACCCGTAACCAGGGAGACCGCTCCGGCATTTAAGGTACTGCCCTCCATGATAGCCGCATCCATTTCGTGAGTGCCGTCAGCTGTAAATACGCTTCCTTTTCCAGCGTTGAATAAGGGAGAATCTTCCAATTCCATTACGGCTTGCATTACCGCTTCTGTGGCTGTGCCGCCTTGCTCTAAAACGAAATAACCTCTTTCAAGGGCAATTTCAAGGGCCTTTTTATACCCCCTCTCTTTTTCCGGGGTCATCATACCCTTTACCAGGGTACCCGCCCCTCCGTGGATGGCGATCGCGCAGGGTTGCATCATAACAGCAATGGTGGTTTAAATAAATATAACAACTTCAAAGGCCAAAGTACGAATGCTTTTATAGACTCCTTGTACCGGGTGCAAATGATTTACCCGAAACCTCTGAGAAAAATACACAGGACGTAGAAATAAGTTTATTTTTGGCGAATCCCTATTATGAAAAAACTCTACTACTCCTTTGTTTTCGGTTTCATCCACCTTATTTCTCTGCTGCCATTTTGGATATTGCACCGGATCTCAGATGTGCTTTTCTTATTGATCTATTACGTGGTCGGCTATCGGAAAGATATGGTTTTAAAGAATATAAAAAGGTCTTTTCCTGAAAAGTCGGACGCAGAGGCGAAGCAAATCCGAAAGGATTTTTTTCGTCATTTTTCCGATTTAATGATCGAATCTGTGAAAAGTGCGACCATGGGACAGAAGGAGTTTCAAAAGCGCTACTTCATTACCAATCAACACCTTCTCAACACCTATTATGAATCTGGTAAAAGTATTATAATATTATCCCCTCACACGGGGAATTGGGAATGGATATTTTCGTTAGTGCCTGTAATTCCTTATGACGTATATGCGGTTTACCAACGTCTTACCAATCCGAACATGGATGAGTACATCAGAAGAACAAGACAGCGGTTTGGAGCCAAGATGATCCCCACGACCAAGACGTTTAGGATTATCATGGGGGCCTTGAGTAAAGGCGAGCAGTTTCTGACATGGTTTGCCGCGGATCAGTCTGCCAGTCCGGATAAAGCCGTTTGGGTGAATTTTCTAAATCAGGATACCTCCTTTCATAAGGGCTTTGGAGAGCTCGCAAAAAAAACGGGGCAGCCTGTTCTTTTTCTGGACATTAAGAAAACAAAGAGAAGCTACTACGAACTGGAATTCCATGTGATTGCAGATGAACCTCAATCGATGCCTGAAGGGGCAATAGTAAAAGAGTTTGCCCGACTGACCGAAAAAAGAATCCGGGAAACCCCACCCTACTGGCTCTGGTCCCACAGGCGCTGGAAGCATAAAAGAAAGTAGGATTATAAAGAATTCGTCATCCCCCCTGCCGACTGCCACTGCGACTGCCACTGCCCACTGGAAACTTGAACTTTGAACCTCTTTCCTGCCAACTGCCACTGCCTACTGGAAACTTGAACTTTGAACCTCTTTCCGAGCTCTTATTGCATCCACAATATGTAATATCCACGTTTGTTTGTTCAAAGTCGCACTCGTCTATTTCGTCGTCTTTCCACCCATGGCCGTAAACACACTATCTACAGGCTCCCAAAGCTCTATTTTATTCCCTTCCCCATCCATTATATGTACAAACTTACCGTAGTCAAAAGCTTCAATCTTGTCTAGTACTGTCACTCCGTTCTTTCTAATTTTGTCGACCAGCCCCTCAATGTTCTGAACCCTGTAATTGATCATAAATTCCTTTTTTGAGGGCGCAAAATATTCGCTCCCCTGGGCAAAAGGACTCCATTGCAGGTAGTTTATTTCGTCCGGACGGTGCGCATTTCTAAACTCAAAACTGGACCCCCATTGATTTACCTCGAGCCCCAAATTCTGAGAATACCATTCTTTTATTTTATCCGGGTTTTGTGAAAAGAAGAAAACGCCCCCAATTCCTGTGACTTTGGGAATAGGATCTTTTTGTGCCTTTGACTTGTCCGTTTGTTCAGTCTGTTCTGCCATGGTTTTTGATTTATGTTTTGTGAAATGACAACACGATCCTATTAAAACGGCTGCCCTACAGGTTGGGGGATTTGCAAATTATTTAGACACTCACTCGGTAGTCAGTAGTAACCCGTTTTATTGATCACTTTCAATTAGGACGGATTCTACTTTGTCAAACTCGAACTTTTTTAAACCCTCATGCCACTGCCAGTATTTCCGAGTCTCTTCGATTTGTCCGGTCGGGGATTGAGCAACGGCAACGGTTAACAGGATTTCGCTTTCTTTTTTTGAATCAATGTAGGTTCCGTTGCCACCCCATTCCTTATCATCGGGCATGGAATAAACAGCTCCATCCCGGGTATCAACCATTGCCCCGGTAACACAACCGGAGCCACAACCCCAGGTAACAATCACATAGTAGGATGCAAAATTCACCTCAAGTTCATCATATTTTTCAGTGATGACAGTTCTGTAACGCTCAGCTATGGGATTGCTGGCAAAATTAATTTCAGCCTTAGCAGCGTTTTCTCCTTCCAGAGATACAGCGCTTCCTGATTCCTGTTTTGTTTTAGCCTTGTCCTGGCAAGAAATAATCGGGAGCGCCAGTAATGTGATTAAGAGTAGTTTTTTCATAAAGCCTTTTTATCTCCAGGAGCATTAATACTCACTAATGTTATCGATAACAAATAGCCTGGAGGCTTCACCATCCTGTAATTTGTATTGTATTTGACGTGTTCCACCGGTTGGATTGCTATTGGAGTCACCTGACTTATATATAGGAAATCTTCGAACCAAACTCGTCTCCACAACAGCAAATTCATCGTGACCCATATACCCCATGCCGGCTTCTTTATTTTCGGTGATATCCGGGAAATAGATTTGGCTGATGGACTTTCCATTATTTACGGAATAAGCGATTACATCACCATAGCTACCACTACCAGCTGAAACGGTGTATATTAAGATTTCAGGAAACCCATCTGAATTTAAGTCTTCAATTTCTGCATTTACAACTTGCCCCTCTATTTCCAATGCAATTTTTTGATTCTCTATTTCCAAGCCAGTGGGTTCAATAGTCAGCTCGCTGACAGACCCATCTCCAATGGTTGTTATATCAAATGTTATATCCTGTAAGGTCAGTATTTTTTGAAATCCAATTATTTGTTCTTCTTCACCAGAGTTCCCTGCACCTGAGAGCTCAGTGTTCTCAATTTGCTCCTGACTGACTTTTCCCTTTTCGTTCTTGCAGCCGATCATTATGAATACTCCGATCAGAATAATCATGATTGTTTTTAGGTTTTTCATAATAGGTATTTGATAATTATTGTCAACGATTCTAATCTACACATCGGCAGTCGGTTTCTTCAGGTGAGCTTATCCCTCTTTGTCCACTCTTCATAAGATAGTACACCTAATTCAGGTCTGGGTTCACCTTCCAAAACTGCAATAAATTCTAAATAATGGCCGTCAGGATCAGAAAAATAAATCGCTATTGCAGGCATCCACGCAAAAACCATCGGTATGTCCGTTCCATCATTCAGAAAGTTATATGGACTTAATCCGTGTCCCTTTAAAAAATCAGTGGCCTGATTTAAAATAAAATCTTTACGACAACGAAAAGCAAAATGTCGTTTGTCAATTTCTGATTTTGGCTTTTCCCACAGTCCCAACATGGCTTCTTTCGGTTTTCCTACCCAAAAGAAAGCGGCTCTTCGCTCTTCTTCATAATGGGCTTGTTTCAATTCAAGAACCTTGGCATAAAACTCAATCGAGCGTTCGAGATTCTCGACAAATAAATGTGTTTCATAGAGTCCTTCAATCATATTTATACTCGTTTTCGTAATGCCAGACTAGGTTTTAAGAGATCCGCAACTGCGTGGTTCACTACTTAAAGTTGCAACTACTTGCCGAACTCAAAATACTGGCGGAGGTTTAGAATCAGACAAGAACACCCAATAAATTTTGGCCATTTTAGGAAATTGCTTTTAACCTTTAATAGACTGTAAAAGTTTTAATCATTTTTCTCTCTATTGCATTTGGGATTTCCGAGATGAGCACATAGTTTCCTTGTTCAAGGGTTACCTCAAAATAACCGGTTTTTCCAGCTGGCAAATCCTCAACTCCTCCCAAAAACAGCAATCCTTCCGGGACCGGTGTCCTGAATGCTTTGAAGTCAGCAGTATTGAGCCAATTGTTCAACGCCGTTTTCAGGCTATCCTTTTCAATCTTAACTAAATTGACATCATGACCCATTAAATGCTCATATTGTTTTTGGTCTTCAAATTCTGCTGATATTATATGATTTCCTGCTCTTAAGGAATCCACGAAGGAGATTCCATTTTCACTCGATATCCTTATGGTATATTCAACATTTGGGGGTTTATGGCCATTGGATTCTTTTCTTACCTTAAGTTCTTTAACCATTCCCATGAAGGTGTGTGGCATACCATTTGGCATACGCACATAGCATTCCATTACATAAGTTCCAGGTTCCAGAAATACTGTCGTTTTTGATGTTGTTTTCTTTGAGGTCAAACCAACTCCCCCAGCTAACTCTACCTCATAAAACCATTCAGGAATATTTTCAAATTCCTTCATTCCTGCTTCAATTTCACCTTTTTCAAAATGTTCAAAGGCCGACCTAAAAGGTGGGAATAAATCTTTCTTGTAAGCTTCCAGACCCAGGGTGTCCGGCATTTTTTCCAATATAAAAAAGTGGGGTTCGTAAGACTTGTTAATGTATTTAAAAGTAGTCCAGCCGGATTTGACCTCATCCACCATTTCGAAATCCATTCCGTTAGTTATAACCTCAACATAGTCTTTCTCTAATTCTATTTCATTTTCAACTATTTTAGATTCTTTCTGCTCTTTACAGGAAGCCAAAACAAGAAGTAATACAGTTGAAAGCACTATAATTGCGTTTTTGTGTTCTAATTTCATATCAAAACGGCTTTCATTAAATTATTTCTGAGTTGTTTTATTCCCATAAATATAGGGTTTATCCATAAAGGGTTCCCTGAATAAGACTGTTGAAAAATTTTCCTTACGGGTTAGAAATCGTTCTGTGATTTTAAAGAAAGTGGAAAAGGCGGAGGGTTGCCTCTCTGCCTACTGTTACTGCAAACCACCGCTGCCGGACTACCCATTACAAGTCTGCAGTTTACAGTACCACAAGGCAGCCCTAATTATTTTAAACATTGAACCCTGAAACAGAGCGTGCCCACTGCTATTGAAAACTATGAACTAAGGGATTACGCAGCCTAAAGGCACGTGATCCAAGGGTGGGGACCGCATTAAGCTGTTATTCACACTTCCCCGTTGGAATTCTCATCTTTCAGGTCCTGCCTTGAAAAATCGCTTAGTCCACTTTGGTAACGGGAACTGCATCAAAAGGCTCCACCATGGCGACAAATAAAACGCAGGGGCCATTATCCAGGCATTTTGCTCGATGTGGTTTCTCCGCCGGCGCATGCGCATAGGAGCCCGCTTTCAAAACCACGGGTTGTTCTCCTTCGTACTGAACCTCCAGGTCCCCGGACATCAGAATCATCCGTTCACTAGGATTATGTGTATGGTTTACGACTTCTGTATTGGGCTCAATTCTGAAGATAAAATCCAAATTAGGTTTGTCCGGTTCTCCATGCAGTATAGTAAATGAGCACCCCGGAAAGAAACTCGGTGCCTGAAACCAATTCAAATCCTCATTGTCAATTATGGTTGTATGGGAATTTTCATTATTAGTTAGGTCAATTTGTTGTGCATTCAAACCGATCGCCAAAAAAACAAATAGAATAAACATCAGATTTCTATGGCATTGTTTCCTCTTAAAGATTTTCATTGAGTTGGTTTTAGGTTCTTTAAGAAAATCAAAATTTAAAGACGATGGAAATAGATTTTTATAAAGGCACCAATGCTTGTCCAGTGCTTGTCCCGATTTTGGTATGGTAGTGGTACGGTATTGGCAGAGCAATGGCAGACAAAGCTTTATCCCAGGAGATGGATCGTCCCGTGTTATTTAGCCTGTCTCGTAGTATTGAGTCGAATAAAAAGGCCTATTATGAGCATCTTTAGCGCGTCCAGCAATCCAATGAAATTACGGATTGGATCGCTTACTTTACTCAAACCGTTTTAGAGGTACAAATCAAAGCAGAGCAGGAGATTGCTTTAATTTTAAGGAAAGTAAGGTTCTTCGATACATCTAAAAGTAAATTCAATTCGCGGCAGGAAAAGGCCGTTAAAAGAATACTCGAAGAGGGACCAAACGGGTTCGAAGGGGGTATGAACGCTCGTAAATATGTATCCATAACCGGAACTTCAAAAGCAACTGCACCGCGCGATCTACAAGATTTAGTACAAAAAGGAATTTTTATAGGTGCAGGTGGAGGAAGGAGCTCAAGGTATGAGTTATCCTTTTAGAGAACGATTTGAGTTTACAGACCCATATCCAGGATTTCCATCCACGTACACCGAAGCTTCAGCGAAAGTGTTGCGAAATCCGCCAGTAATTAATCATACACCGTGTTGTACTCTCTTTATTCTTTATGGGTTCTTTCTTCTATCTTGTAATTCAGAATTAATACGTTGTAATAACAATGAAATTTTTAATTTAAATTCTGATAGATTTCTTATGTAGGCAGTATTCATGGTGTCAAAATGATAGAAAGGCGCAAAAATTTTAGGGTTTTCCAGTAATTCCTTGTAATTATAAGTTTGTATTAAACCATTAGCCACTTTGAAATTTTGATAAACATTACCACCCTGGATTAGGTTTATTTGTTCTAGTCTATCAAAAAGCCCAATTATATCTGACAGATCGGAATTATAATGTTTGGTGATTTGTTTGCGTAGGATGTCATTCTTAATAATTCCAAAACCATTTTCTTTTAATAAATCAAAGGCAGAAATATTAAAGGTTTTATAGCCTCTGTGATAATAAACATCCATCATGATTGTATCCAGTTTTTGAGTATAAGGAAGTTTATTTTCAATATGAATTATCAATTCTGTGCATTTTGACCTCTTTTCAGTTAGGTAATTTATATTGGAGTTAATTACGATTGTATCTTGAACTAATGCCTCTTGTATTTCTTCTAAAATACTTAATTCTAAAGTTCGCATCTTTCTATTTTCATTCCAATTGTTTATCTGCAGAGCTATTAGAATTCCAATAACTACAAGAACAATTTCACCAATTGCATATTTGAAATACTTTGCGGTTTTTCCCTCCGTAAGTAGATTTTGTCTGATTTTTCTAAAAAACTTTATCATTGGTTAATCTTTGGTCCCCATAGCTATCGGGATGAAACACAAGTATGTATATAGTGCATAATGCACTATACATCGACTGTAGGCCCAAGATAGCAAATCGTCTATTCGCTTAAAAGAATTTTCAGCAACGTGGTTATAAATCTCGGTAGTCTTACTGGAATTATGCCCCAGGAGCACCCGGATTCTGCGAAGATCGACCCCCTTGTCCAACAAGTGGGTGGCAAAGCTATGCCGAAGCATATGGGGTGTTATGCACTGGTGAATGCCTGCCCGTTGGGCTGCCTGGCTTACAATCTTCAAAACGCTGCTAGCTGAATACGCGCCTCCCTTCGGGTTTCAAGGCCAACAACTCAGCCCGCCGTAATCCGGAATAATATTTCAAGCCTGCAATACAAAGAAAAACCCTCACAAACTGTGGACTGCCGCTGCAAATCGAAACCTCGGGATTACGCTGCTACCGCAGCGTGATCCCTAAATGAGTATCCCGGGCAAGCATAAAACCCTCACAAACTGTGGACTGCCACTGCAAATCGAAACCTTGGGATTACGCTGCTACCGCAGCGTGATCCCTAAATGAGTATCCCGGGCAAGCATAAAACCCTCACAAACTTCGTTTGTCGGTTTTGTATCCCCATCCGCTTTTGAATACAAGTATTCAACGCTGCTGGAAATACAAAACCCGCAACTTTCGTTGCGGGTCTCTTTTGCGGAGGAAGAGGGATTCGAACCCCCGGAGGTGTGACCCTCAACAGTTTTCAAGACTGCCGCATTCGACCACTCTGCCATTCCTCCAAAAAATTACCTTATCGCTAAGGCGGCACAAATATAACAAAGCCTGGAAACAAACTCCTACGGTTTTTGCAGAAATAAATTCCGATAGGGGTGCCAATCTCCTGCTTGGATCAAGTGAGAACACTGGATAGTTAGGACTATTTTTATATCTTAAGCCTACTTTAAACACAAATAATGAAGCAGTACCATGTTGCCGTCCTTGGCCCAATCCCCAGAGATCATATTACAACACATAAAGGTGAGGTTATTGAAAAATACGGCTGCGCGACCCATACGACCATAGGGCTTTCCCGACTATTGGGAGACAAAGGCACGGTTTATCCTGTTTCCCACGTTCGAAAAACAGACCGGGAGGCTGTTGAAGAAGTCTTTACCCCCTACTCCAACATCGACACCAGCCACATCAGGGATAAAGCGGACCAGGGCGATGTCATCCGGCTTAAATTTCTGGATCAGAATAACCGGAAAGAAACCCAGACCGGTTTTATGAATCCGATTATTGCCGAGGATATCGCGGAACTCCTGCATGCGGATGTTTTTGTTTGTGTGCCGATTACGGATTACGAAATACCGCTGGAAACCCTGAAATACATTAAAAAAAACAGTGACGGCATTGTTATTTTTGATGCCCATGGCCCGACCAATACCGTAGATGTGCTTGGGGCACGACATATGCGATTCTGGATTGAGCGTGACATTTGGTTGCCTTATATCGATGTCCTTAAGATGAATCTGGAGGAATCCCGGTGTTGCTGGTTTGAAAAGGAATACGACATGGCCCAACTGAAACCCCTGCACGATATCCAGACCAGTCATTTAGACGAAATGGCCGAGCATGTGCTGGAAAAAGGGGTGAAAGCGCTTATCGTTACTCTGGACTCGGGCGGCAGCGCTGTGTACTTCAAAGAGGGAAGCGGGGTGCGCAAAGAAATTGTACCCTCCGTGCCCGTAAAGGATGTGGTCGATACCACAGGTTGCGGAGACTCATTTGCCGGAGGCCTTGGTTTCGGTCTTTTGGAAAACCCCACAAATTACATCGGCGCGGCGCGGTATGCCAATGCGCTGGGAGCCCAGAGAACGCAAGGCAGAACCTTCGAGGTATTCAAATCCCTGGAGGAGACCCTGAGCATGATCCGGGACACTTACGGGGCACTGTAAGAATATTCCAGGAATTACCATTCACAGGGTGATGCCCAGGGTATACATCGGCTTCACTTGATTTTATTTTGACTATTTTTGCGGGATTAATTCGACGAACTCATGAAAAAATTGTGTTTTGTAGCCGCGGTACTCCTGCTCTCCTGCAACGGGTCTCAGAAAGCCATTTCAGAAAATACGGCCCTGGCGCCTGAAAAACCCGATGTTGCTAATCTGGCAGCCTCCATATCCGAAGAAGAATTACGGGAACATCTCTATACCTATGCCTCTGATGATTTTGAGGGTCGGGAGACCGGGAAAGAAGGGCAAAAAAAGGCCGTTGCCTATATTCAAAATGCCTATGAAGACCTGGGTATCCCGGGGGCTTTAAAGGACGGAGCTTACTTTCAGAAGGTTCCTCTGGAGATGGCCAAATTACCTTCAGGTACTATGGCTATCGGAAATCAGGTCATGGAAAATGGGCAGGGTTTCCTGACGTTTTCTGGTGTGGAGGGAGATTTCGATTCCGTGGTTTATGTAGGATACGGCATTGAAACCGAAAACTATTCGGATTACAAAGGAATCGATGTACGTGGAAAACTGGTCCTGCTTAAGGCGGGTGAACCCAAAAATGCGGATGGCACCTATTTGCTTACCGGAACAAAAGAAGCTTCCAAATGGAGTAATATTTCGGAGTCCATAGAAAAACGGACCGAAGTGGCCATGGCCAAGGGAGCCGCAGTAATGATTTATGTAGACGAAGAGAATTTCTCTCGTTACAATCGCTACTTTGAATATATGAAGGCCAATGATGGAGGCAGTATGGATCTCGTATCTACCGAGGAAAAACCCGGAATGATTCTCCTGAAAGAGGAGCATGCCAAGACCCTATTTCCGGACTTCGAAACTCAGCTGACGGCGGAGGTTCTCCCCGCAAACCTGAAATTCAATATTGAGAGTAAGAATGAAAAGGTGGACTCGGAAAATGTCGTTGCTTTTATTAGAGGTTCGGAGTATCCAGAGGAGTATGTTGTGATTTCCTCTCACCTGGACCATATTGGTGTCAACGCCAAGGGCGAGATCAATAACGGCGCCGATGACGATGGTTCGGGGACCGTGGCCATGCTCGAAATAGCAGAAGCCTTTAAAATGGCCGCAGATGAAGGAATGGTGCCCAAAAGATCTGTTGTTTTCCTGCACGTAACCGGGGAGGAAAAAGGGCTGTTGGGATCTCGGTATTATACCGATGTCGATCCGGTTTTCCCTCTAAAGCAAACAGTGGCAAACCTCAATATCGATATGATCGGCAGAGTAGACCCAAAGAGAGAAGGGAATCGGAATTACATATATCTCATTGGTTCGGATAAACTGAGTACCGAACTGCATGAACTCTCCGAAAATGTAAATTCTAAATACACCAAAGTAGAGTTGGATTATACCTATAACGACGAGAATGATCCGAATCGCTTTTATTACCGAAGTGATCACTATAATTTTGCAAAAAACAATATCCCGATCATTTTCTATTTTAACGGGACACATGCAGACTATCATCGCCCCGGAGACACCCCGGACAAGATCAATTACGATTTACTTAAAAACCGGGCCCAACTGGTTTTTCATACCGCCTGGGAGATCTCCAATCGGGATTCCCGCCTGGTTGTGGACAAAGCGGCTAAATAATTACAGGACGTCATTCCATAAAAAAACCCCCGGAAATTCCGGGGGTTTTTTAGTTAAGGGTGGAAGACCGGGCTCGAACCGGCGACCTCTGGAACCACAATCCAGCGCTCTAACCAACTGAGCTACAACCACCATTTGAAGGCTACAAAAATCATTGCAAAGCCCCTTCGGGCTTCAGATCCTTGACCGCCTTAGCCAAAGAGGCTCTAAAGGCTCCTCAGGCGGAGGCAAATGTACTTTTTTTTCGGTATTGAATCAAAATAATTCGACTCCTAAATTTAAAGTCCGAACCCGCCTGAGTGGCTTTGATATTGGCGTGTTTGGTAAACAACCCTTAGGAATCAAGCAGGTTCTTTTTGCTAAAACGAATGCCTTACAAACAAAAAAGGGCATTTCACAACATTCTTTAGCCAGGACCTCAATACTGAAATACCTTTAGGATTCATCCTATTGAAGGTATGATCAAAATCCGCCTGCTGTTGCGGGAACTACGCAGTCAACCATCCACATTTGCCCGGGTACTCTTATGGTGCTTTCTGGGCATAAATTGTTCTGTTTATTCTCAGATTAGTAAAAGGCAGGAACTACAGACCCAAATGCGTCTGATGGAAGCGCGATCCAGTTTTTCTATTCAGGACACAGCCTACCTGGATATGATCAACACCTTTGCCCAGGAAATGAGGTATTACGAGACAGATACCCTGTATAGTTATGCCACAAAAGCGCTGAAATACAGTCAGAAGGCAGATTATAAAAGGGGTGAGAGTATCTCCTATACGAATCTCGGGGATTACTATTCAGACCGGGGAATTACCGATACAGCCCTTCTGTACTACAATAAAGCGTTGGACCTGGTGAATACTTTACAATCCAATGACCTCAAACTGAGCCTGCTTAATAATATTTCCGGAGAGTACGAATACCGGGGTGACCACGCTAAAGCTCTGAGCGGATATCTCATTGCCCTGGAAATCGCCCTGGATGAAGACGCACTTTTACAGCAGTCCATCATCAATGAAAACATCGCTAATCTCTATGCAGATCAGAAGTATTACGATGAATCCCTGGAGTACTATAAAAAAGTAAGAAAATTGAACGATTCCCTGGGCGATGAGATCGCCCAGGCAGAATCCATGAGTAATCTGGCGTCCCTCTACGCGGACATGAAGAACCTGGAATACGCCATGTTCAATGTCAACCGGAGTATCGACATTTTTGAGAAGTATCGCATTATGGACTGGCTAGCCTTTGCCTATGAAACCAAGGGCAAAGTGTACCTTAAAAAATACAAATACAACTGGGCACTGTACTGGTATCGCCAGAGTGAAGTGATCCACGAGAATCTGGATGACGACCGGGCGCGAATCGATTTGTACAACGGAATGGCGGAAACCTATATCGGCCTGGAAAACGATAGTATCGCTACCCGATATGCCGAAGAAGCTTTCAGGATCAGTAATAGCATCAACTTTGCCGAGGGGACCAAAAAATGCTCAAAAACACTGTACGAAATTTACCGCCGCCAGCAGGATTACGCAACCGCCCTGGCCTATCACGAACTCTATCAGGAGCTCTCGGATACCCTGAGTCGAAATGAAAACAGGCAAAGCCTGAGCATGCTGAAAACCAAAACAGAGTATGAACAGCAAAAACAATTACTCATAAAGGACAACGAAAAAGCCCTGGCCGCACAGAAACGTTTTATATATTTTGGGTCTGGGCTCTTACTGGTCTCCCTGTTGATTATCTACCTGGTTTACCGAAGTAAAAAATTACAGCAGCGCCTCACGCGGGAATTGGAAGCCAAACAAGAAATCCTCGAAAGGCGCAAGTCCGAATTGCAATCGGACAATGAAACTAAAGTGAAGCTTTTTTCAGTAATTGGCCATGACCTCAGAGGTCCGGTAGGCGCCCTGAAGGAACTCCTCCAAATATTTAAGGACGGCGAAATCTCGATAAATGAACTGGCCTCCTATATGCCTAAGCTCCGGTCAGATGTAGACCATATATTTTTCACCTTAAACAATTTACTCTCCTGGGGCTATTCGCAACTCAATGGTGCAGTAACCCGGCCGACCTCCGTACTCCTGGAAGGCATTGCGGCAGAGAACATTAAATTACTCAATGAGATCGCCGAGAATAAAAGCATTAAAATCATTAGCGAAATCCCGGCGAATACCCAGGTATGGTCGGATCCCCATCAGGTAGACATCGTACTGAGAAACCTGATCAGCAACGCCCTGAAGTTTACCCCTGAAAACGGGATGGTGACCCTGCATGCGGAAGAAAAAGAGGAGTATTGGATTATATCGATCCGCGATACCGGTGTGGGGATGGATCGCCTTACCTTACAGAAGATCTTCAAAGAAGAGAATACGCATTCCACTTACGGTACGGCCAATGAAAAAGGAACCGGATTAGGCCTGACGCTTTGTAAGGAAATGATCCTTAAAAATGGTGGGGAAATCTGGGTAGACAGTCTGCTCAGGAAGGGCAGCACGTTTTATTTTACCCTGCCCAAAGCGGCCGGGACTTATAGTAAGGCCGTTTAGATCAGTCGGTCCAGGCCAGAGACCGCCAGGGTGCGTTCAGCCGTAAAGCCCTCGGCATACTCCACCCCTACTAATCGTCCCAGATCGCGGGACCGGTATTCGACACTTTCCAGGAAATTTGCACTACTGATGGGCGTTTCAGGTTCTTTGCTGTTGGGATCGAAAAACTGGGAATCATAGGCCCGGATCGCTTCCAGTTTCTTCTCAATAAACCCACTGACGTCCACGACAAAGTCCGGCTCCAGATTCTTCCATTGGATATAGTGGTAGACATTTTTCGGCCTCCAGGGTTCCTGCCAGCGATCATCGCCTTCCAACTGCGTATCGATTTTTACAAGGCCACTGAGAAAACAAGCATCACTCACCAGATCGCTGCCCCGTCCGTGATCTATATGCCGGTCGCGAATAGCGTTACAGAGAACCGTGTCCGGTCTGTATTTGCGGATCTGGCGGATGACTGCCATTTGATGCGCGGCATCATTGCGAAAAAAGCCATCGCGAAATTCCAGGTTTTCCCGCACCGATATCCCCAAAATTTCAGCGGCTCTGGCAGCTTCCCGAGACCTGATCTCAGCAGATCCACGCGTGCCTAATTCCCCCCGGGTAAGATCTACAATACCTACTTTTTTTCCCTGTGCTATTTCTTTGGCCATCGTTGCCCCTGCACCGAGCTCAGCGTCATCCGGGTGTGCCCCGAAAACGAGGATATCTAATTTTTGAGCCATATACATTCTGAATTTAAGTAACCGTTTCCTTACTGATGGTTTTGGATTGTACCAGGGCCTGGGTGAGATCTGCCTTTAGGTCTTCAAAATCCTCAATTCCGGTTGAAAAGCGAATCAGGCCATCCCGTATTCCAGTTTTCAGGCGCTCCTCAGGACTTAAAAGGGCATGAGACGTTTTTGAGGGAGCGAGTAAAGTACTCTCCACGCCTGCCAGACTCATGGAAACCTTTATCCACTTCAGGGACCGCATAAAGGTATGTTGATCCACAGCTTCAGAAAGCTCAAAAGACAACATTCCGCCGAATCCGTGCATCTGAGCTTTGGCGATCTGATGATTTGGATGGCTCTGCAGTCCGGGATAATAAACCTTATGGATGTCTGGGTGTTGCTCCAGGAAATTTGCCAGTTTGAGGGCATTCTCATTTTGGGCGCGCACCCGAATCCCCATAGTTTTAAGACTCCGCTCCAACAGCCAGACCGTATAATCGCTCAAGCTGCCTCCCAGATTTTTGGCCAGTTGAAAAATACGATCGATATGCGTATGGCTGCCCGCTACCGCTCCCGCACAAATATCGGAATGCCCTCCCATATATTTGGTTGCACTGTGAATTATGACTTCGATGCCGTAGTCTGCCGGATTCTGGTTTACAGGGCTGGCAAAAGTATTGTCTATAAGAGTTGTAAGGCCCCTTGACCGTGCCAGGGATCCTATGGCCTCCAGATCAGTCAGTGTGAGCAGGGGGTTTGAAGGGGTTTCCAGGTAGAGGACCCGGGTGTTGGGCTGGATGGCATTCTCAAAAGCAGTCCGTTCGGTACCATCAATAAACGTATACTCGATCCCATACTTGGAAAATTCCTCTACGATGAGATTGTATGCCCCCCCATAAATTTGCCGGGGCACTACCAAATGGTCCCCTTTATTGAGAAAAGCCAACAGCGCGGTACTGACAGCCGCCATTCCGCTGCCAAAAATCAAAGCGGCTTCCGTATGCTCGAGGGCCGCAATTTTACGGCATAGCGCCTCCTGGTTCGGGGTATTAAAATACCTCGGATAACGCTTTATATCCACGTCTTCATAATCGTAAGACGTACTCATATATAAAGGAGAGATAGCGCCTTTAAAGGTCTTGTCTTCCAGTTCGCCGATGTGGGTGCAGATCGTATTGACCCCTTTTGCCTTCTTGTCCATAATATACAATATCAAAGGCCTAAAGGTAATGAATTCAATAAATAGAAAACGCCTGTTCCTGTGGCCTGACAGCATCCCTTTCCTTGCGGCATCTAAGGCCGTGACTCCCGTCAGACAGGGGTGTAGTCAAAAAAAATCCGGGTCTCCCTATTTAAAATGTACCCTGTAGCGCCACCAGCTCAAAGCACCCAAAAAGAAGACTCCGGCAACGGTATACCAGACAAACGTAGGGGTGATCACCTGGTCCCCGCTGGCATAACTGTGGAGGCCTACCAGATAGAAATTTACTCCAAAATACGTCATCATAATGCTTGCAAAGGCAATGACGCTCAGGAAATTAAATGACCATGTGCCCCGAAGTCCGGGAACCAGTCGGGTGTGAATCACGAAGGCGTAAACCAGGATGGAAATCAGGGCCCAGGTCTCCTTCGGATCCCAGCCCCAGTAACGCCCCCAACTCTCATTGGCCCACTGCCCGCCAAGGAAGTTTCCAATGGTAAGCATGACCAGCCCAATAGTGAGTGCTAATTCGTTGATTATAGTCAGTTCTTTGAGGTTCAGTTTCATTTTCTCCCGGTTCTTCTCATTGGTCAGCATAATGAGGAGCAGACATACCACACCCAGGATCATACCCACGGTAAGGGGGCCGTAGCTCGCCACGATGACGGCAACGTGTATCATCAGCCAGTAACTGTCCAGGACAGGCTGTAGGTTGGCTATGGAAGGATCCACCCAGCTTTGGTGGGCAATCCAGAGCAAAATTGAGGTCACAAAAGCAGTGGCTGCTATCGTCATATCACTTTTCCTGCCGAGCCACAATCCCATCCCCATGGTCGCCCAGGAAACATACAAAATGCTCTCATAAGCGTCGCTCCAGGGTGCGTGCCCTGAAATATACCAGCGTATGAGCAGTCCGGCAGTATGCCAGAAAAACATCACCATAATGGTGCCTTTAAGCGAGTAGGTCGCAATATCCCAAATCCGTCGTTCTTTGAAAATCCGGAATACCAGGACTAAGAACAACAAGACCCCTACAAGCGCGTAGTACTTATACAGGCGGTTATAGATATCCAACCTGTTGTTTATTACCTCAGCTTTCACCCTGTTATCAGAGGGCAGTACTTCACTGCCATGATTTACCTGATTCTGATGAAAAGCTTCGAGCAACCGGTCCGGTTCAGAATAATCCCCGCTTTGTGCCGCTTTTTCAAGGGACATGACATAAAAAGGCAGGGAATTGGCGATAAAATTGGAATACAGCGAATCCGGGACTGAAAACTGGGCGGTGTTAAATTCCTGAGCGGAAATCCATTTATTGTTTTCGTCGTTGAGCAGCGGGTAAATCCGGAGAATTTCCCCCCCGAGCGCCCGGTTTAAAAGACTCAAACGGAAATAGGCATCCTTGAAATCCTGCTGAAACTTATCCGGAGTATTCGTAGCGAAGGCATCCTGTAAAACAGGATCGAGTTTGTTGCGCCCCGTAGCGTCAAAAAAATCGAGCAACTTCACATATTTCTGATCCTCAGAAACCCCGATAGTGTTCCGGATACTATCGTTTTGACCTTTTTTATCCAGGGCGATAAATTCGGCTACCGTCCAGAGTCTGGGTTGCATCATCATCGAGAGCAGGACCTGGTCCGCAGTGAGGCCCAGATACGTGTCCTTGAAACTAAGTTTGCGCAGGAGTTCAGACGCAAAGGTGTTGACGGGCTTCATACGCCCGCCGTCATCCTGAATGACCAGATGACCAAACTTTTCTGCTTCTGCTTTTGGAACAGCAGTGGCGAGAATCAGGGAATCTACCTGATCCTGCGTCGGCAGTACATTATGGTTGTGATCGTCTTGAGGATTCGGACCTTCCTGCGCCCAGGCCAGAGGAGCAAGCAACACCAGAATAGCTGTGAGGGCCGCTTTTTTCAACTTGACTTTTTCCAAAGACCGCGCCAGATCCCTGAATCGTGTTTTACCAAAGAAGATGATGGACATCAGCCCCATGTACAACAAAAAGTACCCGATATAGGTCACCCAGGTCCCCCAGAAATCATGGTTGACAGACAATACTGTGCCCTTCTCATCCGGGTCAAAGCTCGCCTGAAAAAACCGGTAGCCCTGATGATCCAGCACGTGATTCATAAATATATCGTAGTCAAAAGTACGGTCGTCATTGACTGTAATCTTACTCATAAAAGCAGAATAGGCCTTTTCTGTGCCGGGGTATTTCTCCGCAATAAAATCATTAAGGGTAATGCTAAAGGGCAACTCTATTATTTTGGATCCATAAGCCGCCCGAAACGTCAGACTTCCAAGGGTAAAAGGTTCGCTGTATTGCAGGCGCCCCTTACTCCCGAGCAAGGCCTTCTGAACCGTCTGCCCCTGTGAAGTGACCTCGATGAGCATGGCATCAGGGTCATTGTCGTTCCGTTCCCCGTCGGGAATCCGCACTGCCTGGTAACTCCCGCGTACAGGGAGTTCAGGAAGTACAAACTGAAGACTTCCCAGGGTGTAAAGGGATCGCAAGTACAGGGTCTGGGTACTGTCTGCGGAGAGGGCACCACTAAACTGATCAGCCATGCGCATAAAACTTCCGGCGAAAGGAGAGCGAATTTTAAATCCTTCGGGGTCCTCCATAATATTGATGGCCCCTTCGGTCAGCTGGTTATAGCTGAATAGAATATTGTGTATACTCTCTACTTTCCCCTCTTGCAAATAATGCTCATGGCGCCCCCCGTCTCCGGCCTCGACAATTTTTATATATTTTAATCCCGAATCGTCCGGCACTATTTCCATACGGGCTCCTTCTATAAAACCTGCGTAGGACACCCTTATCGGAATGGTATCAAAATTCACCCTCCAGGGAAGGTTAGACTGAATTGCCTGTTCGGTAACAATGAGATCATCCTCCAGGGGAAGGCGTTGCAATTGCCCGTCCTTTTCCCCATCCACCAATACCGTCAAATACGTCTTGTCTGAATAGAATACCTTCTCGGTAGCCCCTTCCCGTATGGGCATCATCCCTTCATAACTGATATAGCGGGTAATAAAGGCCCCTACAATAATCAGGATCCAGGAGAGGTGCAGCAACAGTACCGGCCATTTTTCCAGCCTTAAAAGCCGGTAGCGTTTAATGTTTCCGATGAAATTGATCATAAAGAACACCATGATCACTTCAAACCACCATGCATTATAAATCCAGATCCGTGCCGTGGCTGTGCTGTACCAACTTTCAATAAACGTCCCAAAAGCCATGGCTACTGCCATAACAAGGAACAAAACAGCCATTAATCGGGTAGAGAAAAGTACTTTCCCCAAAGTCTTCACCATGTTTTTAGTGTCTAGTGGTCTTCTAAAATAAGCTAAACCGGCACAAAAATAAAACAGGAGGGGCACTACCCCTAATTCCAATTGTTAAAAGGTCACTTTTTTATTTCTGCAAATGGAAATAGCGTGTATTTAAAAATTTGTGGGTTCTCCGTCGGGGTAGTTTTTCAAATATCGAATTTCCTGATTTTTTTGGCTTTTTACCCGGGGCGTCAAATCAGGTGTGATTATATCTTTATTTTTACACTATGATCCGCGTTGTTCTTATCGGGAGTGGCAATCTGGCCTACCACCTTCATAAAGCTTTGTTGGGTGCTGAGGATGTGATACTTACAGGGTTGGTCGCCCGCCGACCAGAAGCCTTGTCAGACTTTGATCCTGTTATACCCAAAAAAACCCTGGGTACCGTCCCGGACGCGGCCGATGTGTACATTCTTGCAGTAGCCGACGGGGCCATTGATGACGTCATGAAGAACTACCAGGGAGTCGAGGGTCTTTTTGTGCATACTTCAGGGGCCATGGACTTAATGGTTTTGAAGGATGCATCCCGCCGTGGGGTACTCTATCCATTGCAGACTTTTTCAAAAGCGCGGGCGATAGACTTCAAAAAGGTGCCCTTGTGCATTGAAGCGGCTCTTGAATCTGACGCCGTACTACTTACTGCCCTGGCGCGTGCACTTAGCACACAAGTCCTGGAAATACCAACCGCGAAACGACGGGCACTGCATCTTGCTGCAGTGTATGTCAATAACTTTTCCAATCATATGATGTATCTGGGAGAAACGATTTGTGCGGAGGCCGGGCTTTCAAAAAGCCTTCTCGGGCCCTTGCTAGATGAAACCTGCGCAAAAGCCAAAGACCTTTCGGCCTACTCAGCACAAACCGGGCCGGCCAGAAGAAATGATACTGAAACCCTTGAGGCACATTTACGAATGTTGACAGGGGAAGATGACAAAGAACTCTACATTAAAATCTCTGAATCCATACAACGCACCTATGAGCAGGAACTATAAAGAACTCCTCCAGAATGTTACCACCTTCGTTTTCGATGTAGACGGGGTTTTTACAGACAGTACCATCACGATCACTACTGAGGGCGAACTCCTCAGGACAATGAATGTAAGGGATGGCTATGCCGTGAAAACCGCCCTATCCCAAGGATACCGGATTTGCATTATCAGTGGAGGTTCTAACCAGGGAGTACGCCTCCGCCTGCAGGCCCTGGGTGTTACGGACATCTACCTGGGGGCTGCCTTTAAGGAGGAGTCCCTGCGGGAATATCTGCTGGATTACGAAATACCCGCTGAGGAAATCCTTTATATGGGGGATGACATTCCAGATATCCCCGCTATGCAAATGTCGGGTATGGTGGTCTGCCCACAGGATGCCGTCCCGGAAGTCAAACGAATATCCCATTATATTTCACATCTCAATGGCGGGAAAGGATGTGTACGAGACATTATCGAACAAGTCCTCAAAGTCCGCGGGCACTGGCATACGCATTTCGATGCAGGGAACGATTGAACCCGCCCATGGAGCAGTTTGGATTTGAAAAAATAATATTGGGGTCGGGCTCGCCGAGGAGAAAATTTCTTTTGGAGTCCATGGGCCTGAACGTTGAAGTCATCCGGTCGGACGTTCGGGAAGTATATCCCCAAACCCTGGAACACTATCAAATTTCCGATTACCTGGCCTGCCAAAAGGCGGACTCCCTGGCCATGTATGTGAAACCAGGTACGCTTCTCCTGACAGCCGACACCATCGTGTGGTTTGGCGCAAAGGTTATGGAGAAACCTTCCAATACCCAGGAGGCCTTAGACACATTACGGGCGCTCTCCGGACAGCAACACGAGGTCATTACCTCCGTCTGTTTTCGTACGGCAGATCGGCAGGTTATCAAACATTCCACAACCCGGGTAAAATTCGCGCCCCTGACGGATCAGATGATACAATACTATATAGACTCCGGGCAGGCAATGGACAAAGCGGGTGCCTATGGGATACAGGAGTGGATCGGCCTGGTAGGAGTGGAAAGCATTGCAGGCTCCTACACCAATGTTGTAGGCCTTCCTACTGAATTAGTTTACAAAACGTTAAGGGCAATGGCTGAAACTACCATTTAAAGTACTTTTGTGCCTGTTATAAATTTTGAATTTTGAGAAAAACATCTTTTAGTCCCTTACTTGTTGTGTTCCTGTCAGTAATCCTGACTTTGAGCTGTAGAGAATCTCCTTCTGTAGGGTCCGCTGCCCCTGACGGAAACTCCGCCCATCAGGCATCCGTAATTCCGGCAAAAACGTCAGCATCCAAATCCCTCACTCCTGAATTTAAAGAATACTGGTATGCCGGGGTAGCTGAATTGAACAGCTACGAGTTGCAGCAGGCCCGCTACGGGGAACTTCGAAACGGAGAAGCCGTTCTTATTTTTGTGACCGAACCTTTTAACACTGAAAAACAGGTCAAGGCAGATCGGAAAAACGCAAGCACAACGTCAGTGATGAAGCTGAACCGGGTGCGGAAGTTTCTCACAGGGGTGTACCCTTACTCGATCATGAGCAGTATTTTTTATCCGGTTTCCGGGGACGCTCATGCCCTGAAAATCACCACCTCCGTCCAGGAATGGTGTGGTCATGTTTTTGCTCAACTCAATAATCGCGAAGCATTTGAAATCCAGTCCTATAGCTATTTTGAATCTGAAGCTGATCAGGCCTTTAGCATTGATAAAAATGTACTGGAAGATGAACTCTGGACTTTGATTCGTACAAATCCCGATGCGTTACCCGAGGGCAGTCTTGCCATTGTCCCTTCCCTGGAATATCTCAGGTTAACGCATCAGAAAATTCAAGCTTACAGCGCAGAGGTGTCTCTTACCCAGGCAGAAGGCAGCCGGCAGCTGACTGTCCGATATCCGGAAATCAACCGAACCCTTAGCATTCAATTCCAGAACGTTTTTCCCTACCGTATCGAAGGGTGGAGCGAATCGTATCCCTCGGGTCGGGGAGAACTTACTTCGACGGCTCGGCTGAACAAAACTATTTTAAGCCCGTACTGGCAAAAAAATGGGAACTCGGATATATCTTTACGGGATAGTTTAGGATTGGAAATGCGATGAACGAACTCTTTACCAACTACCAGACCCAGGTGCTGACGACTTTATTGGCACTGGGGATCCTTATTATTACGCGCTTTCTCTCCTCAAAGGCCATTCGTAAAGTCGGCCAGATCAGTGACCTGAATGATATCCGTACCCGGCTGATTCTAAAATATGTAGCTATCGGGCATGGGGTATTTATGGTTAGTGCCCTTGTGCTCATCTGGGGGGTTAACTTCCGTGAGGTTGGTTTGATTTTATCTTCCGTTTTTGCCGTAATTGGAGTCGCCCTTTTTGCCAGTTGGTCAATTTTGAGCAATATTACGGCAGGGGTGATCCTCTTTTTTTCTTTCCCGTTCAAAATTGGAGATCATATACGGATCCTGGATAAAGAATTGGAGGGGATCAACGAATTCTGGATTGAAGATATCCGTGCCTATCATGTGCATCTGCGGGACCCCCAAGGGGAATTGGTGACCTATCCCAACAACCTGTTTCTTCAAAAAGCAGTGAGACTTCTTCAACCCGACGACGCAGATTCGGATGGGAGCGACGCCCTGTAAGGTGTTAAAGAAGTTTTAAAGTACCCTGCCCCCCTCTTTATCTTTCTATCTTTACCCGGCCGACTAATTCGCCGAATTATGCCATATTTACTGCGCTGGTTGACCTTGGGAGTTCTCCTTCTACCATTTGTTTTCAACGGACAGGGAAAGGCGCCGCCAACTTCTGTTAAACTCTATAACGACTTGCAGAAACTGAACTTTTTAGGTTCTGCCCTCTACATCGCTGCACATCCGGACGACGAAAACACCCGGCTAATCTCCTACCTCTCCAACGAGGTCCACGCCCAAACCGCCTATTTGTCCTTAACGCGTGGGGATGGAGGCCAAAATCTTATCGGAACTGAACTCCGTGAACTACTCGGAGTCCTTCGAACTCAGGAACTCCTGGCTGCCCGGGGCGTGGATGGTGGGCAACAATTCTTTACCAGAGCTAATGATTTCGGGTATTCCAAACACCCGGATGAAACCCTCAGGATATGGGACCGGGATGCCGTACTCTCTGATGTGGTCCGTGTGATCCGGACTTTTAAACCCGACATTATTGTCAATCGTTTTGACCATCGGACACCCGGCAGCACCCACGGCCATCACACTTCTTCAGCTATTTTAAGCACCGAAGCCTTTGCCCTGGCCGGGAACCGCGAAGCTTACCCGGAACAACTCACATCCCTCGAGCCCTGGGGTCCGGAGCGACTTTTTTTTAATACTTCATGGTGGTTTTACGGAAGTCCTGAGAATTTTGAAAAAGCGGATAAATCAAGACTGGTTCCCCTGGACATCGGAGTATACTATCCGGAGCGCGGCCTGTCCAATAATGAAATTGCCGCCATGGCTAGCAGCAAACACCGTTGTCAGGGCTTTGGAAGGCCGAACGTCCGAGGTTCTGAACAAGAGTATGTGGAGTTGCTGGAAGGGAGTATGCCACAAAATGGAGATCTTTTTGAGGGCATAGATACCAGCTGGGGCCGGTTAAAGGGCGGAGGCGCTGTCGGGGCCATTCTCGACCCTATGGAAACCGCTTTTAATTTCAGGAATCCCGCCTCCCATCTCCCCGAATTGCTCGAGGCCCATAAGATCCTGAATCAATTGGAGGATTCATACTGGAAGCGCATAAAAAGTGGGCAACTTCTCGAACTGATTGTCAATATCTCGGGGTTGTATATTGAAGCCTCTTCCATTGAATATTCTGCGAATCCGGGAGAAACCGCGAAAGTGAGTATAGAAATGGTCAACAGATCTGAGTGGCCCGTGGCGGTCAGGGGGTTTCAATTGGATGCCGGAACTCAAAGCGATAGTCTTATCGCTTTACCTGAAAATCAGCGGATACTCCTGGAAGGGACCATAGTCGTTCCTGAAGACCATGAAGGCACCGATCCGTATTGGCTGCGAGAATCCGGAACCCTGGGGCTTTACACCGTTTCTGATCCGTCCCTTATCGGGAAACCACAGACCCCTCCCGCATTTTATTTACGGGTAAATTTAGATATTAACGGCACCTTAATAAATTATGTAACGCCGGTCATTCACCGGTACTCCGAACCCGACAAGGGAGAATTGGTTCGGGCTTTTGAAGTGCTCCCCAAAGTGACGGCGAGTTTTGAAGAACAAGTGAGTATGTTCACCACCGCACATTCCCGGTCCCTGAAAATGGTGGTGAAATCGCATACCCAGAGCGCCACGGGCAAGGTAAGGCTCAAGGTTCCGCCAGGATGGCAATCGGAGCCGGCTTCTTATGACCTGAGTCTCACCGGAAAAGGAGATGAACAGGTATTTCAGTTTACGCTCTTACCCCCTCCGGGAGATTCACAAGGCTTTGTAACCCCAGAAATTTCGGTGGGAAGCAAGGATTACAACGAAGAACTCATCCCGATTGTCTACGAGCATATTCCTTCACAAATTGTATTGCTTCCGGCAGCTGTAAAAGTCGTCCGCCTCAATGTTAAGAAGGCCGGACAACATATTGGTTATGTGATGGGCGCCGGAGATCAGGTTCCGGAAAATCTCGAAGCGATTGGGTATACCGTCCACATTTTGACTATGGACGCCCTCAGTGCAGAGACCTTGAAAAAGATGGACGCAGTAGTCCTGGGTATTCGGGCATATAATGTTCTGGATGAACTGCCCTTTAAAAATGATCTCTTACTGGAATATGTCAAAGAAGGGGGGACAATGGTCGTACAATACAATACCAGTGGTCGGGGATCCCAGGATTTCAGCGACCTTGCCCCCTACCCTTTGCAGCTCTCCCGTGACCGGGTATCCGATGAAACGGCAGCCGTAGAGATTCTGGATCCCGAACACCCCATCCTGAATTTTCCAAACCAAATTAATGCGGGGGATTTCGAGGGCTGGGTTCAGGAACGGGGCCTGTACTTCCCGGATGAATGGGATCCTTCTTATGTCGCCCTTCTCTCTATGAAAGATCCGGGGGAATCCGATAAAAAAGGCGGACTTCTCGTAGCACCATATGGTTCGGGCTACTATATTTATACCGGCCTGAGTTTTTTCCGAGAACTTCCCGCAGGAGTGCCCGGGGCTTTTAAATTATTATCTAACATGCTTTCTATCGGGAAAGCTCCAATACCACCAGAGCATGGAGTTAAAGGATGAAATGAAGGCGAAGATGGTTTGGAAACGCATCTATACCCTGGTGCTTGTTTTAAACGCCATCTACATTCTGGTTTTCTATTTTATTATGACTTCGAACGCTTAGTATGGCAACGATCGATTGGATCATTCTGGCCGGAACGTTAATTTTTATCGTCTTTTTCGGCGTTTGGAAAACCAGGGGAAATAAAGATGTAAAGGAATACGTCCTTGGGGGTAACCGCGCCAAATGGTGGACTGTCGGACTATCGGTAATGGCGACCCAGGCCAGTGCGATCACATTTCTGTCCACACCGGGCCAGGCATTCCACGACGGGATGGGGTTTGTGCAATTTTATTTTGGGCTGCCCCTGGCGATGATTATCATCTGCATTGTTTTTATTCCCATTTATCACCATCTGAAGGTCTATACGGCCTATGAATTTTTGGAAAGACGTTTCGATCTGAAAACGCGAATCCTCGCCGCTGTACTATTCCTCATCCAGCGTGGCCTGGCAGCGGGAATCACCATTTTTGCCCCTTCTATTATTTTATCCGCAGTACTCGGATGGGATTTAAAAACACTGAACATCATAATAGGTATCCTTGTCATCATCTATACGGTTTCTGGGGGGACCAAGGCGGTAAACGTCACGCAGAAACAACAGATGTTTATCATTATGCTGGGCATGTTTATGGCCTTCTTCTTTATTCTCGGATACCTCCCTACGGACATTGACTTTAGTAAAGCCCTCAAAATAGCAGGCGCCAGCGAAAAACTGAATATTCTCAATTTCGATTTTGATACCAGCAGCCGATATACCTTTTGGAGCGGAATTACCGGGGGCATGTTTCTGATGCTCTCCTACTTCGGAACAGATCAGAGTCAGGTACAGCGCTACCTTTCCGGAAAATCTGTGCGGGAAAGCCAGCTCGGACTCATTTTTAACGGGTTGCTGAAAATCCCCATGCAATTTTTTATTCTGCTGGTCGGGGTTATGGTCTTTGTATTTTATCAGTACAATCCGTCACCGCTGAATTTCAACCCTGCGGCTACCGAAGCTGTTCTTGAATCGGAATACGCTGAGCAGTACGAGGAATTGGAGAGGGCTCACGGGGAACTCGAGCAAGAGAAAAAAATGGCGCAAAACGCTTTTTCTCAGGCGCTGGATCTCAAGGAATACACCTCGACGTTGGCTGCCAAAGAGAATATACTTAAAATCAACCAGAAAGAACGTTACAACCGGGAAACGGCTAAAACACTGATTAGCCAGGCAGACAGCAGCGTGGAGACCAACGACAAAGACTACGTGTTTATTCACTTTATCCTGAATTATCTGCCCAGGGGCCTTGTCGGCCTTTTATTGGCGGTAATTCTGTCGGCTGCCATGTCTTCCACCGCTTCGGAATTGAATGCGTTGGGTACCATTACAGCCCTTGATCTTTACAAAAGAAATCAAAAGGAGGAGATGGAGCCCAAGCACTACGTAAAGGTATCCCGTCTTTTTACACTTATGTGGGGCGTGGTGGCTATTACCCTGGCCTGTCTGGCCAGTCTGGCCGAAAACCTGATCCAACTCGTAAACATCATCGGTTCTATTTTTTACGGCAATGTACTCGGGATTTTCCTGCTCGCCTTCTTCGTGAAACAGGTCCGGGGTAATTCTGTATTTATCGCCGCTATCATTACCCAGGTCATGGTCATCATCGGGTTTCAATTTGACTGGATGTCCTTCCTGTGGCTCAACGCTTTCGGCTGCGCACTGGTGATGATAATTGCCTTATTACTCGAAGGCTTCGACAGACTCCTGAAGAACCCACCCATCCGGATGTAAAAAGCCCGGCAGTTTTACCGCCGGGCCAGTGATTGAATACCCTGAATACATTCAGGCAAAGGGAATCATTTCGTTACAAACGAAATGAAAACATTCATTACATGGCTCCCCATTCCTTAAGGGAGTCCTTATTCATCTTTACATAATCCGCATTTCCTGCCTTTTCAGCAGCAGCAAGGGACTTTTTGGCTGCAGCTATAGCTCCATCCTTATCGCCCATTTTCGCGTAAATCAGGGATTGCTGGCGCATCATCCAAAATGCCTCCGGATTCATGGCTACTGCCTGATCCACATATTCTTTGGCCTTTTCCATCTCAATACCTTCCTGAAAATAGTACGAAGCAGCTCCGTAGTAATCATTAGCGGTAGGTCCGGCCATGGCCGCTTCAATACTCTCCATGGCTTTTGCCTTGGTCGGCACTTCAAAAGGAACACCTGCATAGGTGTTTTCCCACCACATTCCGAGGGTTCCCCCATTGTTATGCAGGTTGTCCAGGGTAATGGTAAAGGTTTCTGCTGTTGGCGAGGCTTTTACAGAAGGTACGGTAATACTGGCCGCAACCTTTCCGTCTTCCCACTTCGCCGGGGTTCCCCAGTTGTTGGTGTCTGAATAAAAAAGTACTTCCCACGTATCCGCATTAGGTTTGGTAAAAACCGCATAGGTTCCGGCCTTAAGGGTTTTACCTCCAACCGTTACATCGTCACTAAAACTGACAGTCGTATTTGCATTGGCTCCAGTACGCCAAAGTTTCCCATAAGGGACCAGGTTTCCAAAAACCGTTCGCCCTTTCATGGACGGGCGGGAGTAATTCACGGTAACCTCTGTAAGGCCTACCATCTGCTCCAGGGTGGAACCTGGGCTCGGGGCCGGAGTCTGCATTTGTGCAACCCCAATAAATCCTGCGCTTAGCGCCAGAATCAAAAGTGTTCTTTTTAACATTATAGTTGGAATTTTGAATTCGGTCAAAACTACTGAGAAAGACAGGCATGTTTTGTTAAAATAATCTTAAATACACCCGCGGAAACTACCCATCTCAGGACCTTCCCGTATGCGCTCTTACAAACGCTTGCAGGGTCCTGCATTATTGGGAAAGGAAGCATGGCCCCAGGCTCAGCTTGTGCTCAACGCTCGACGTCCTTTGTTTTGGGCAGGGGCGTCAGGGCCTTGGAGGGGATTCGATACAGGGCCGATGGAAGGGATATGATCTTGCGGTCAAAAGCCTCGGAACTAATAAACAAATCCCCTTCCGGGCTTACCGCCATGCCTTCCGCCTGGGCAAATCCTATGGGAATGGGGGCTTCATTCACAGTAAGGGCTTCTGCCCCCAACTCCACGGCCTCTTCAGGCTCCACAGTGATTGCTTTTTCCTGCATAAATCCTACAGTCAAAGGGTGCCGCTGCGTATTGACGGGAAAGCCATCCGCAGGAGATCCAGAAGGGACCTGAAGCAGGAAAGGCTGCAATTCGCCGGTATACCCCAGCAGGTACCACGATCCGCCCCTGGGATCTAAGGCCGCGTCTGTAACCAGGCCTCTGACATTAAAAGAAGTGCCTTTTCGGGCTTTGTGCTTCCCGGGGGTTTTGGGAAGACTGTAAACCGTGGTGCCCTTCTTTTGCCATTGCTTTGTGAAAACCCAAAGGGAGTCGGGTCCGGCGATCAGGGCTTCCGCGTCCCAGTCGCTATTGCCTTTCCCGCTAAAATCCACCTGATCCTCATAGAAAAAAGAGATGACCTCGGCCTCGATGGCATCCCTTGTCCAGTACTCAGCTATGGGAACCCTCAGGATACGAAGGTCCTTTCGTTTTCCCAGGTTATTGCCAAAATCACCGATATAGATATAGGTCTCATCAGCCGAAAGCGCTTCCCAATCTATATTTTCACTATTCGTTATGGTTACCTTCCGGACTACCTCGAGGGAGGTGGTATCCATTTCGTAGAGTACAGGCGCATTGCCGGAATCGTTCAGGGTCACCAAACGATTTTCCAGCAGTAATAACCCCGAGCTTTCATCAATATTGTCTGACAGGGAACCCTCCCAGCTGGCATGAAGCTGCCCTGTGAGGTTCATAGGAAAGGCCATACTCCCCAAGAGGAGTAGCCATAAGCACAATTTTCGCATGGGCGAAAGGTACGAATTCTGCCGATCAAAGGAACTCTCGCGATACAGGATGCCTTCTGGGGACTTTTAATTTTTGATCGCCTTGTTTTTATCTTTTGTTTAACTCATTAACAATATCCCTTGAACAGAATGATCGTATATTTGTTCCTCACTATGAAACTATATCGCCTACTCGCCACGCAGCAGCTGCCAATTACTCCTGAAGAGGCCTGGAATTTTCTTTCAAATCCGGAAAATCTTCAGAAAATCACCCCTGCTCGTATGGGCTTCCAGATCCTCAGCGGAGCCGATCGTCCCATGTATGCGGGACAGATCATTCAATACAACGTCTCCCCTATCCCCGGGATACGCGCCCGCTGGGTAAGTGAAATCACCCATGTGGAACCGGGGTTCTATTTTGTAGACGAACAGCGCTTTGGCCCCTACAGCCTGTGGCATCACAAACATTTTATCAAAAAGGTAGACGGAGGGGTATTAATGGAGGACATCGTCGATTATAAATTACCTCTGGGCATGATAGGTAGCCTGTCGCACCCTATTTTTGTGCGCAAACAACTCATCGAAATTTTCAGGCATCGGGAAAAGGCTTTAACTGACCTGTTCGGATCCATCCCCGGACGCCCCGCAACATTTACTATTGAGACCATATGAAAAAGACAATTTTTATCGTGGGTGGTTCCTCAGGGATTGGCCAGGAACTCGTAAATCTACTCAAACAAGATTTTAACATTATTACCGCTTCCCGCAATCCGGGGCAAGGGGCAAACGAAGGCGTTACTTCTTTTTACCTGGACGTTACCGGAGAATCTATGGATTTCTCCAAACTGCCAGAATCCCTGGACGGTTTTGTATACTGCCCGGGGAGCATCAACCTGAAACCCTTTAAAATGTTGAGTCCGGAGACTTTTGAAAAAGACATGGAACTGAATTTTATGGGGCTTGTACGTGTGCTTAAAGAAATTATGCCCCGGTTTAATCCGGGAGCCAGTCTGGTCTTTTTCAGTACGGTAGCCGTGGGCAGCGGTATGCCTTTTCATACCAGTGTGGCAGCAGCCAAAGGGGCTATTGAAGGTTTCGCCAGGGCCCTGGCGGCCGAATATGCTCCTCAACTCCGCGTTAATGTCATTGCGCCCTCCCTGGTGGATACCCCCCTGGCCAAACGCTTGTTGAATAATGAAAAAAAGCAGCAAATGATGGCCGACCGCCATCCGCTAAAACGCGTGGGAACACCGGAGGATATTGCACAAATGGCTGCTTTCCTGCTTAGCGGGGACAGCAGCTGGATGACAGGGCAGGTTCTTGGGGTAGACGGGGGCATATCCACTCTAAACATCGGATAATTGGAAAAAGAGGTCGCCCTTTTCTGGTTTCGCAGGGACCTTAGGCTCGACGACAATGCCGGGCTGTACAAGGCACTTACCTCCGGATATGCGGTGTTGCCCATTTTTATATTCGATCGGGAAATTTTAAAGGAACTGCCCGGGGATGACGCCAGGCTGTCTTTTCTACACCAGGAGGTTCAGAACCTGCATGAGGCTCTTAAAACGGAGTATGGCAGTGGTATAGGCATGTATTCCGGGATCCCGTTAGAGATTATAAAAGAGCTGGACACCGCCTGGAAAATAAAGGCGGTCTTTACCAACCGGGATTACGAACCTTATGCCCGCAAAAGGGATTCGGAGATCGCCAAATTCCTCCAGGCCCGGGAAATTGAATTCCACACCTTTAAGGATCAGGTCATCTACGAAACCGACGAAATCACAAAAGAAGACGGGAGTCCGTATATCGTGTATACCCCTTTTAAAAATAAGTGGAAACAACGATTCGCCGCCGACCCAGATCTATCTTTGCACCCCTCAGAAAACCACTTAAAAAACCTCCTGCCCTCCGGAGATTTCCCTTCGCTCAGTCTGGGAGAACTCGGGTTTAAAAAATCTGAAATCACCGTTCCTCCCTATCAACTGGAGGCCTCTCGTATTGACAATTACGAGAAAACCCGAAATTTTCCGGCCGTGGATGGCACCTCTCATTTGGGACCTCATCTGAGGTTTGGTACCGTATCTATTCGGGATGTTTTGCAAAAAGCCCTGAAATCCGGGAACGAGACCTTTTGGAATGAACTCATCTGGCGGGAATTTTTTATGCAAATACTCTGGCATTTCCCACATACCACAACCCAGGCCTTTAAAAAACCCTACGATCGCATCGCCTGGCGCAATCGGGAAGATGAATTTGATAAATGGAAAAAGGGGGAAACCGGATATGCCCTGGTCGATGCGGGAATGCGAGAACTCAACATTACGGGTTATATGCACAATAGGGTGCGCATGCTGGTCGCTAGTTTTTTATGTAAACACTTATTGATCGACTGGCGTTGGGGAGAGGCTTACTTTGCCGAAAAACTCCTGGATTACGAGTGTTCCAGCAATGTGGGAAACTGGCAATGGGCTGCAGGCAGTGGTGTAGATGCCGCCCCTTACTTCAGGATCTTTAACCCCATGACCCAGGTCGATAAATTCGACAAAGACCATACCTATATCCAAAAGTGGGTTCCCGAATTCGGGACGGCCGCGTATGCCGAAAAAATGGTGGACCACAAACTGGCCAGGGAACGTTGCCTGCAGACCTACAAAGAAGCCCTGAACTGAAGGTATTGATTTCGCAAACCTGAAAAGCTAAAAGGGGTTTTGCCCTTGTATTTTTTGGTATATTTAGGGGATCATTAAACACCAACCCTATGACCAAAAAACTCCGCTTTGCCACGACTTTTATACTTGTTGCTTCCTGTTTTTCAGGACTCTATTCACAAAAAATAAAAGGGAACAAGAAAACCGTAGAGGCTTCTATTGAACGCCATAAACAAGAATTAATCGCCGTCAGTGATTCCATTTGGGCTTTGGCAGAAACGGCTTTTCAGGAAACGGGCTCTTCTAAAATCCTTGCGGATTATGCCGAAAAAAACGGGTTCAAAGTGGAACGCGGTGTGGCCGGCATTCCGACGGCTTTCGTAGCCACCTATGGCAGTGGCAGCCCCGTAATCAGTATTCTCGGGGAATTCGATGCGCTTCCCGGAATATCCCAAAAGGCACAACCCGAGAAGGAACCCCTCAATGCCGGGGCAGCCGGGCACGGTTGCGGGCATAACCTCTTCGGAACGGCCAGCCTGGCCGCTGCCATCTCCATCAAAGAGCTCCTGGAGGCCGGCAAGTTATCGGGAACCGTCAAGTTTATGGGAACCCCGGCCGAAGAAAAGTTTTTTGGTAAAATCTGGATGGTCAGCTCCGGGCTTTGGAACGATGTGGATGTAAACATCAGTTGGCACCCGGGTGCCCAAACGGAGGCCGATGTGCAGAGTACCCTGGCTCTTGTAGATTTTAAAGTGGAATTTTTCGGACAGGCGGCCCATGCCTCGGCCGATCCGTGGAACGGAAGAAGTGCTTCCGACGCCCTGGAACTCTACACCACAGGAATCAACTATTACAGAGAACATATAAAACCTACTGTCCGGGTGCACTATCACATTCAGGATGGCGGACAGGTAGTAAACGTCGTTCCCGATTACTCTAAAATATGGGTACGCGTGCGGGATACCAAGCGGAGTGGCATGACCCCCGTATACGAGCGGATCCGTGAGATGGCCGAAGGGGCCGCAATTATGGCGGATGTGGATTACAAGATTTCACTCATCTCCGGTATTTATGAAGTGCTCGTAAACCGCTCCGGAGGGGAAATCATGCAGAAAAACCTCGAGTTATTGGGCCCTATCGCCTACACGGAAGCCGAAACAGCATTTGGAAAGAAAATACAGGAAGCGACAGGAAAACCCCAGGTCGGTATGGATAGTGCCATTCTACCCTTAAAGGAGACTGAAGAACATCCGGGCGGCGGTTCTACAGATGTAGGGGACGTTAGCTGGAATGTGGCCAACATCAATCTGGGTGTTACAGTAGCCCCTAAGGATACCCCCTGGCATTCCTGGGCTGTGGTTGCCTGTGGAGGGATGAGTATCGGGCATAAAGGAATGCTCTATGCAGCCAAGGCTATGGGTATGACTATGGTGGATCTTTTTGAGAATCCATCCCTTGTAAAAAAAGTTAAAGACGAATATGTTGAGCGAAAAGGGAGTACCGTATATGAGCCGATGATCCCGGAAGGTCCGCCTCCTATTGACATTCAGAACTGATGACTGAGAAGTATACCCTGATCGACAATCCGGACAAACCCCAATATGAATTTCATCTGGCAGGTGAAAATCCGCGATTGGAATACATTAAGGCGCAGGATAAAATCTATTTGACCCACACGGAAGTGCCTCAGGCCTTTTCCGGAAAAGGGGTTGGCTCTGCCCTTATCGGGGCAGCCCTGGAGGATATCGATCGGCAGGGATTAACCCTGGTACCCCTCTGCCCTTTTGTAGCCTTATATCTCAAGCGAAACCCGGAGTGGAAACGTCTTGTTCTCAAAGGAATAAATATTGCATAAATGACCCGTAAAGAAATTGTCAAACACTACGAAAAAGACGCATTTCGCGTAGTTTGGAAACCGGCCAAATGTATTCACTCTGAAATTTGCATAAAGACACTTCCAAAGGTCTACCTTCCGGACGAGAAGCCCTGGATTCGCCCCGAGGCGGCCTCGATCCAGGATTTAAAAAATCAAATAAACCGATGTCCCTCCGGAGCCCTCTCCTATGAAATAAAGGATTTAAAAAAGGAGGCAGGTCTCATCCCTGAAGCCACGGAAATTCAAGTGCTCCCGGGTGGGCCACTGCTCGTTAAGGGAAGTATAAAACTCACCGGTGCGGATGGAACGATTCAGGAAGCAGACGGAAATACCGCCCTATGCCGGTGCGGGGGTTCTCAAAACAAGCCCTATTGCGACGGTTCTCATAAAACCCTGAATTTTGAATAACCTGAATTTTGAATAAAATGTTCCCGAGTTTAGATCAAACCACGCGCCTCAAAAAATGTTTTGTACGCTGTCCGCTGCTCCTGTTACTTTTTGCCCTTACGGCCCCGCTCAGTGCCCAGGAGTTCTCTTTTACGTATGATCATTTTGCACTGGAGGTGTCGGATTTAAAAGATGTGGGAGATTACTATGCCAGGGTTCTGAAACTCCGTGAAATTCCGCATCCCTCTGAACCTGAAGGCTTTCGATGGTTTGTGATTCAGGGGAATACCCAACTGCACTTAATTCGAAAAGATACGGTACCCGAGGAGAACCGGAAAAGTGAGCATCTTTGCCTCTCAACGTCCGATCTGAAAACATTTATCAGCCATTTGGAAAAACTTGAAATTCCATACTGGGACTGGCCGGGTACCCCGGGAGAAATTACCCTGCGGGCCGACGGAGTTCAGCAAATTTATTTAAAGGACCCGGAAAGCAATTGGATTGAAATAAATGATGCCCCGCACCACCGGGAGTAAATACCATAAGTATATGAGCTCATCAGCAATTAAACTATTCCCTTTGGGTTTTCCATGGGAAACCGAAGACCCCTTTTTATTCTGTGTCCATCATTTGGATCATTACCCCGAAGGCAATTCCGAAATGGGCCCGAAAGCTTCCCTCTCAGGACGCGCTTTGGGGAATGACTTTGAAGTCCGGGAGGGCTGGCGGATGTATCACGGGACCACCATACCCGGCTTTCCTTCCCATCCGCATCGGGGCTTTGAAACCATTACCATCGTCACAAAGGGGTACTGCGATCACTCAGATTCTCTGGGCGCCTCTGCCCGTTTTGGCCATGGCGATGTACAGTGGATGACCGCCGGAAGTGGTGTACAGCACTCTGAAATGTTCCCTTTATTAGATCAGGATGGCCCCAATACCCTGGAATTGTTTCAAATTTGGCTCAACCTCCCGGCCTCCAGGAAATTGGTGGCGCCCCATTTTAAAATGCTTTGGAAGGAAGACATCCCTCGCATTAAAGGGAAGGGTTGGGAGATGAATTTAATTTCCGGTTCTTTTTCCGGGGAAAAAGCTCCTGCGGCTCCCCCGGATTCCTGGGCGCGGGATCCCGAAAACGGAGTGGTTATCGCTCTGGTGACCCTGGAGCCCGGGGGATCTTTTATCATTCCGCCCTCGGGAAAGGGCGCTCACAGACGAATTTTTGTCTTAGAAGGCGATAATTTAAATGCTGAGGATCAGGAACTTCCATCAGGATTCGGGGCACAGTTCCCCTCTGAGGAAATTTCCATAAAAAATGGAGCTGGCAATGCCCGGTTTTTGTGGCTGGAAGGCAAGCCCATTTCAGAACCGGTAGCTAAATACGGCCCCTTTGTCATGAATACTTCCCAGCAGATCGAACAAGCGATGGAACAATACCAGCTCACGCGTTTCGGAGGCTGGCCCTGGCCCCACCCGGACCACGTGCATCCCAGGGAAAAAGGGCGATTTGCGAGTTACCCGGATGGCGAGCTCGAAGAAAAATAGGCATGTCTAGACGCGGGTAATATGCGCACCGATAGCTCGCAATCGGGTGTCGATGGCCTCATACCCCCGGTCTATTTGTTCTATGTTGTGAATGGTAGAAGTGCCTTTGGCCGAGAGCGCGGCAATCAGCAGGGAAACTCCAGCCCGGATATCCGGAGAAACCATGGTGGTTCCTTTCAGGGTGGATTTGAAATCATGACCGATTACAGTAGCCCGATGCGGATCGCAAAGAATGATCTTCGCACCCATGTCGAGTAATTTATCTACGAAAAAGAGCCGGCTCTCAAACATTTTTTGATGGATGAGCACTTCTCCACGGGCCTGGGTAGCTATAACCAGAATAATACTCAACAAATCTGGCGTAAGCCCGGGCCATGGGGCATCGGCAATAGTCAGGATCGAACCGTCGATAAAATTTTGAATTTCATATCCTTTGGAATGGGCAGGAATGTGAATGTCATCGCCTTTCTGCTTGAGGGTAATTCCAAGTTTGCCAAAAACAGAAGGAATCAGACCGAGGTTTTCCCAGCTTACGTTTTTAATGGTCAGTTCACTTTGGGTCATCGCGGCGAGGCCTACCCAACTTCCGATTTCAATCATATCAGGGAGCATACGGTGTTCGGTCCCTCCCAGAGATTCCACCCCTTCAATAGTAAGGAGATTCGAACCAATTCCCGAAATACGGGCGCCCATCTTATTGAGCATTTTACAAAGTTGCTGTAAATAAGGCTCACAGGCCGCATTGTAAATGGTTGTAGTCCCTTCGGCCAGTACAGCTGCCATGACAATGTTTGCGGTACCGGTCACCGAGGCCTCATCCAGGAGCATATAAGCCCCTTTGAGTTTTTTTGCTTCGACCCCAAAAAAGTGCTCTTCCCGATTGTACCGGAATTTTGCGCCCAGACTCACAAATCCTTCGAAATGGGTATCCAACCTCCGCCTGCCGATTTTATCGCCACCGGGTTTGGGAATAAATCCCTGTCCAAAGCGTCCCAGCATGGGACCGACTAACATTATCGATCCTCTCAGACCCCTGCCGTCCTTTTTAAATGCCTCAGATTGTAAATAATCCAGATTGACATCATCTGCCTTAAAGGTATAAGAACCCTTGCCTGTTTTTTGGATTTTGACCCCGAGGTCCTCCAGGATGGAAATGAGTTTGTTGACATCGAGAATATCCGGAATATTGTGTATAGAGACTGTTTCCGGGGTAAGTAATACTGCACAGAGGATTTGCAGCGCCTCATTCTTAGCCCCCTGAGGGGTTATTTCCCCATGGAGTTGGTGCCCTCCTTCAATAATAAATGTTCCCATGAATTAATACCGCTTTTTACTACGAACGGTTCGCGTACCCTTTTTATTGGATGGGGGGCGACTAGAACGCACAGGGCGCTGTTTCAGGAATTGTTCGCTCTCTGTGAGATCTTCGCCATTTGAAGCCAGGTCAATCTCACCGTTACTTAATTCGAAAAGATGATTAAAGATCACTTTATCGTCCACCATATCCTTGTTCCAGTTCAGGTAACACTTTTTCATATGGTTCGCAATCGCGTATTCCAGGCCAGAGCGTTTATCGCCCTTATCCCATTGGACTGCCTCGTCGATCATCCGCTTTATATTATTGCCGTAGAAGCGATATTTTGGGAAGTTCTGAGGGTATTCCAGGGCATCCGGACGCTGTTGGAGCACTTCTTTACTCGGAATGGGATACGGAGATTCCACGTCCAGTTTAAAGTCGGACATGATAAAAAGCTGATCCCATAGTTTGTGTTGGAAATCAGGAACGTCTCTCAGGTGGGGTTGCATATTTCCCATATGACTGATGATCGCCTGAGAAACTTTATTGCGCTCCTCTTTGTCTTCAATGCTCAGGGCATAATCGACCATTTTCTGGAAATGCCGCCCGTATTCTGGAATATGTAAATGAGGGCGTTCGGTATTGTATTCGAGGTTTTCTACTAAGTTCAAAAGTGAAGAATAGGTGGGTTCATTAAAAAGAAGTGGGACTTACTCCCGGGTGCAAATTACCAAAATTAAATGAGAATGCAATATCAGAGGGAAATCACCCCTTCAATATGCCCTACTTCCATGTACTTTTTAATAACTTCATCCGGGCTGTCCAAATGCACGGTAATCGAAAGGCTCGTGTATTTTCCGGTCTTGGATTTTTTGGTTTCAATGACCGCCCCGGTATTGTCAAATATCGCCTCTATCTGGTCCATTTTATCGGTTTGTGAAGGTACGATAAACTTATAGAGGTAGGTGGAAGGCCATTCTGTACTTTTAAGCAATTCTTCCTTAAGGCGACCGTAAAACTCTTCAGAATCTTTATCCATTCCTTTTTTTTTCAAAGATACTGTAATCTCAATTCAATTGAAGGCTTCTGCCATTAATCCTTGAAGGGCTTTGAATCTCTTAGTGGAATTCGTCGCTCAACAGTCACTTCTCTGCCCAAGTGAATATCCCCTGCAAAGGTGCGCGGCAGATTCCGTACTTTTGCCTTTACAACAACAGCATATTTCGCATGGGTGTACGCACCGTAATTACAGGAGGGCCGGGAACTGGTAAAACGGCACTTATTCTGGAGCTGGAGCGGCAGGGATATTACTGTTTTCACGAAATAATCCGAGAAATGACCCTGGAAGCAAAACAAAAGGAAACCGGGGCACTGGTCAATCCACTGGCTTTTGTAAAAGATCCGCTCTCCTTTAACCGCATGTTGCTGCAGCAGCGCATGCAACAGTTTGAGGCTGCAGGGCAGCTGCAGGTCAGTCCTTTATTTTACGACCGCGGAATTCCGGACGTCCTGGGTTATATGGACTATTTCAAACAGGGATATGATACCGAATTCACGGAACCCTGCAAGCGAATGCGCTATGATTTGGTCGTACTGCTTCCCCCCTGGGAAGCGATTTACCAACAGGACAATGAACGGTTGGAACGTTTTGAAGAAGCTTGCGAAATTCACGAATCCCTGGAAGCTGTGTACCGTAAATTTGGCTATCAGGTAGAAGCTCTAAACCCGGGTACCATAGAAGAGCGGGTAACCAAACTATTGGAAGTGTTAGCACGTTATGACGAACAAGACTCCGCAGGAGGTACTTAAAGCCCATTGGGGTTACGAGGGATTCAGAGGTTCTCAGGCCCGGATTATCCAGGCTGTGCTGGATGGTGCCGATGTTCTGGCACTCATGCCTACAGGGGGCGGCAAATCCCTTTGCTATCAGATTCCCGCAGTGCTTCTACCCGGAGTCTGTATTGTGGTTTCTCCCCTATCGGCTCTCATGGAAGATCAGGTAGAAGATCTTAAGGCGAGAGGTATACGGGCTCTGAGTCTTTCTGGAAAACTCAAAGAGGAGGATCTGATTCGTTTGCTGGACAACGTGGTTTTTGGCAAATACGATTTGTTGTATCTCTCCCCGGAACGCCTGCAACAGGAGTTAGTCCTCAGTAGATTGAAGGAGCTCCCGGTGTGTTTAATCGCCGTGGACGAAGCCCATTGCATTTCTCAATGGGGATTTGATTTCCGTCCCTCGTATCTGAAATGTTCAGTATTGCGGGAGTTGCATCCGGATACTCCTGTAATGGCCGTTACGGCTACGGCAACCCCACAGGTTCTCACCGATGTGGAAACCCTTTTGGAACTCAGAACCCCCAGTGTTTTTAAGGATTCGGTCAATCGGCCAAATCTCGTCTATTCGGTGGCGCAGACGGAAGATAAGAAGTATCGGTTACACCAATTATTAACCCAGAATCCCGGGAGTGCTATCGTCTACGTAAATTCCAGGCGAGCTACCGTCACCCTGTCAGAAGAACTGAGCGGCCGTAACTTTTCTGCCGCACCTTTTCACGGAGGGCTTTCTGCAGATATTAAAAGTAAGCGTCTGAAGCTATGGCAGTCCGGGGCATTGAGAATTATGGTCGCCACGAATGCTTTTGGTATGGGAATCGATAAGGCGGATGTACGCCTGGTCATTCATTATCAGGTGCCCGAAACACTTGAACATTATTTTCAGGAAGCGGGACGCGCCGGCCGGGATGGTGATAGAGCTTACGCCACACTATTGTTAGGTCCGGATGACCTGCTGCAGTCCAGAAAACAATTCCTTGCCAATCTACCTGAAGTGGGCGATGTGCTGAAGACCTACCGCAAACTCAACAGTTATCTAAACATTCCCTATGGGGAACGCATTGAAACTTCCTTTCCCTTCCGCCTGACCGATTTCTGCAGCACCTATAAATTACCCGTGCCCCTAACCTACAATGCTCTGGAAATTCTCGACCGCCAGGGCGTAATTACCCTGAGCAAGGAATTCTGGGAAAAATCCAGGATCAGGATAACGGCCTCAAAATCTGATTTGTATAACTATTTTAATATTCATCCGGAATTAAAAGATACGCTCCAAATACTCCTCAGAACTTATGGAGGGTTGTTTGACTTTGAAACCCAAATTAACCCCCGTCTGATCTCACGGAAACTCGGATGTTCGGAAGGGGATCTCAATACCGCCCTTAAGCGTTTGGAAAAAGATGGAATCATTGAACTCCACCAACAGGAAGGAGATATGCTGCTTACCTTCCTCCTTCCCCGGGAAGACGAAAAAACCATTTACCCCTTTTCTGACCAACTGAAATCCCGGAATAAAATCAAGAAAGAGAAAGTGGGGCAAATGCAGGCCTATCTCCTAAATAATAAAAAGTGCCGAAGTATTCAGCTATTGACCTATTTCGGGGAGAACATCAATAAACCTTGCGGATATTGCGACGTTTGTCTGAGTAAAAAACCCATAGATCCGGACCAAATTCGCCCGCTACGGCAAAAAATATTGGAAGTCTTGAGCCAGGGGCCCAAGACCTCAAGAGAATTGTTGGACACCTGGGAGTATCCTGAATCCGCAACCTTAAAATGTCTTCAAGACCTGCTCCACGACGGTAAGCTGCATCTTGGAAGCAAAAATCAGTACATCGTATCATGAAGAAATCGCTTCGAATTGCCTTTATGGGAACCCCTGAATTCGCGGTTCCCTGCCTGCAACTGCTGCTGGATCACAAATACCCCGTTGTTTTGGTGGTGACAGCACCGGACCGTCCGGCAGGACGGGGTCGAAAAGTGCAAAGTTCCGCAGTAAAGCAGTGCGCCGAGAAAAATGGGATTCCCATAATCCAACCCGAACGACTCAAGGACCCTGAGTTTATCGATCAACTTCGGGAATTCCAGATTAATTTACAGATCGTAGTGGCCTTTCGCATGCTCCCTGAAGCGGTGTGGGCACTTCCTGAATTCGGTACGTTTAACCTGCACGCCTCCCTCCTGCCCGACTATCGCGGGGCTGCCCCCATTCACTGGGCGGTAATCAACGGAGAAGTCGAAACCGGGGTCACGACCTTTTTTATAGATGAGCAAATAGATACCGGGCAAATCATCCTTCAGGATAAAACACCTGTGGGCCCCGAAGAAACGACAGGCTCCCTTTACCTGCGACTAATGGATATGGGTGCGAAACTCGTCGTTGAGACGGTCCGGCAGATCGCTTCAGGGCAGGTCGTTACCCGGACCCAAAAGCATTTGCAAACTCCAAAAAAAGCTCCAAAACTTACTGCTGACAATACCCGGTTGAATTGGCAAGATTCACAAAAAGACGTTCATAACAAAATCCGGGGACTGAGCCCGCATCCGGGAGCCTGGACATATTTTGAAAATGGCGGAGATGCCGAACGGGTAAAACTTTTCCGGAGCCAACGGGATTCAAACTCTACAAGTGCGAGCTCTGGTAGCCTTCTGCAGATCGGAAAGCGACTTCTAGTGCGTACTTCAGACGGTTGGCTGGAGGTCCTGGAAATGCAATTGCCAGGCAAGCGACGTATGTTTGTTGAAGACATTTTAAATGGCCTGGAAATTCAAAAATCCGCTCGATTTCTGTGAGAGCCCATTTTATAGGGCTTCACAAAAGCGGGATATAATTTTCAGGTTTATCAACAAAGCCCCGAAGTTATCAACAAAAACGGCTATTTCCCCCGGTTTTACTTGTCTGACCGCTAAATCCGTATAAATTTGTCAGCGCTTTGCAAAATGTATAATAACACTTAATTCTTTTAAATCATGAACAAGACAGAACTAATTGATGCTATGGCAGCAGACGCAGGTATCACCAAAGCTGCAGCTAAAAAAGCACTGGAATCTTTCCTCGGAAATGTTGAAGGATCCCTCAAAAAAGGAAATCGTGTATCTCTCGTAGGTTTCGGATCTTGGTCCGTTTCTAAGAGAAACGCCCGTGAAGGTCGTAACCCTTCTACAGGAAAGACTATCCAAATTCCAGCCAAAATGGTCGTTAAATTTAAGGCAGGATCTGATTTGAGTGACTCTGTAAACTAGTTCAGGCACCTTATCTAAAATATTAAAGCACCCTTAGGGGTGCTTTTTTTGTTAATTAGGCGAATTATTCTATTTTTAGTTGAGTAAGACGCTGCCTTCATGATTGGTTTAAAACCAAATAAGGGAAAATTACTTATCGCGGAGCCCTCCCTAACCGGAGATGTCTCCTTTAACCGTTCTGTGGTGCTGCTCGCAGAACACAATGGTGAAGGGTCGGTTGGGTTTATCCTCAATAAACCCCTCAACTATAGCATGAATGAACTCGTATCCGAGATCGATGTGCCTTTTCCCGTTTTCAATGGGGGTCCTGTAGAACAGGACAATCTCTATTTTATTCACAAAGTGCCTGAACTCATACCCGAATCGGTAGAAATCTCCGATGGTATTTATTGGGGCGGTAATTTTGACATCACAGTTACCTTAGTGAATTCAGGGCAAATCGACCAGGGGGATATTCGCTTTTTTCTGGGATATTCCGGATGGGCCTCTCTGCAACTCGACAAAGAATTGCATTCCAAATCGTGGATTGTAGTGACAAACAAATACGAGAGCAATATTATAGAAAAACCTTCTCAGACTTTCTGGAGGGAGAAAATGAGAGAATTGGGCGGGCAGTACTTACTGTGGTCCAATGCTCCGGAGAATCCCAGTCTTAATTAAACCCGGGCTTTTTTTCAGGTTTGCTCCCGAATATACCCATTGATCATATTCAACACAAAAGTGGCCGCCTCCCGGGTGTATTTTGCTTTTCTGTATTGAGTAATGGACGAAATCCCGGAAGAAATATCCAACATAAAGAGTTCATCGGCCTGTTGAAGTTCAAACGGGGAAATATGCGCCTCCTGCAATTGATATGGGGTCTCCTTCCAATCTTGCTTCAGAAGGAACTTTCGCAAAATCTCATCCGAACAACCATCGGCTAAGGGCGGCGTCTTTATATCCTGGCCTTTGCGCAGGAACAGATTCCCGTGAAGTCCCAGGGCTATTTCCTTTCTGTGATTGACCAAAAGGCAGGTGTCAAAATCATTCTCGTCGGCATAAATAGCCGCAAGGACCCATGGCAATTTCATCTGGTGCGGTAATTGGGCCAGTCCGTCTGCCTGCAGATAATAATCTTTAAATAAATCCGCGACGAGTCCGGGGGTGTCCAAGGGAAATTCTGCGGATTCCAGTGGGGTACAACTGATGACATATGAAATGCCCAAAGAAGGAGGTAAAAAATCTTCTCCACTTTTGCGAAATACCGTAATATTAATTTCACAAGGTGCCTTTGCACGGCCCGAAGCGTTCAGGGTTTTCAGAATTTCCTCCTCTAAATACTCGAGGGTGAATTCCATGGGGATTTCCATTCGGAGCTGGCGCATGGAAGCCATCAGCCTGAAGTAATGAGATTCCCAAAAAAGCAGGACAGACCCCGTATATCGCATACGTTCAGCGAGTGCATCCCCAAATTGCAGGCCCCTGTTTTTATGATTTAGAAAGTGACTGGTATCAGGGAGGAGATCCCCGTTGAAATTGACCATAAACAAGTTTAATTTTTGGCAGGTCAAAGATACGGACTTCCCCCGGGAAGTATTAACTGGATCCGATAACTTGCTTCAGGTCAGAAACCTGGTTATCCCAGAGCATTTTAGCCTCTTCCACCTCATCGTCATCGGCAAAATCTGTGATAAAAAGAGAGACATCCTTGGTGATTTCGTCTACGATGATGCGCATTTCAAAAAAGCAATCATCTTCATTATTATCCCAGGAAAAACGTACAAATTCATCCGTCTTTCGCTTCAGTAAACGGGCGACTTCCTCGGAGCCATCCCAGATAAAAGTAAAGAACTCACCTCTGGAATTCACATTGTCCGCAAACCACTCTGAAAGGCCCGACGGTGTAGCGAGATACTGAAAAAGGAGTTGGGGTGAAGATTGGATAACAAACTCCATTTCATACTTGATTTTCTCGCTCATAGGGGGCTCTGTTTAGTCCGCGGACAATATATAGATTTCTAAAAGATAAAAAAATAATTCCCAAAAACTTTTTGGCAGGTCAATTTTGAAGAGCCCAAAATTAAGAGTTATATTTGCCCCCGTTTACCGCACTTATGGCGAGGTAGCTCAGGCGGTTAGAGCGCAGGATTCATAACCCTGAGGTCGGGGGTTCAAGTCCCCCCCTCGCTACACATTTTAAAGCCATCTATTTGATTTTCAAGTGGATGGTTTTTTTATTTCAATATCCCCAGGAGATTTTAATCCGATTACATTTCAGGTGTAATTAGCGCAACCATGACCTTTAAGCAATTGAGCCATCACTCCGGGATTATCCCGGGAAATAAGGCAGAAAGGGAGTCATTTCTGAGCAATACCTGCATAAAGTGCAAAAGATCCTGGGGTTTGGGATATCGGACTTGTCTATACCAGTCATTCCAACGGATATCTGGCCGAATTTTGAGCGGCAATTCTATATGCCGGGCGCGGAATTCACACCGACGACATGCGCGTATTTCTATGCAGAATACCGATTTGCAAACAGTACTAATTCCCTGGTTACCAACGAATCCAATGTTTTCCCCTGGGCATTCGCCTGAACGTCAGCCGTACCTGGGAACACAATATTTTGTAGCTCAGAGGGACTTTTCTTAAGTCAGATTATTTGATGTAAATTGCTTCTATGAGCAACCGCATAGTCGAACGGGTCGCTGATTTTCTGAGGCGCTACCCCCCGTTTAACGAGCTTACAACGAAAGACCTGAAACATTTATCGTCAGGCGTGGAAATTCTCTACAAAGACAAGGGGACCTTTATCTTTAGAGAGAATGAACCTGCACATGCTTTCTTTTACGTCATACAAAGGGGTGCCGTAGCACTGCGCATGGGTAATGGTGGTGATATCATCGATATTTGCGACGAAGGAGATCTGTTTGGTCTCAGGCCCCTGATGGCCGGAGAGAACTACAAACTGGAAGCAGTAAGCCAGGAAGAGAGTATCCTCTATGCCATTCCCATTTCTGAATTCCGGCCGCTGATTCAAAGTTACGAAGAGGTCGGGAATTTTGTCATCGAATCCTTTGCCTCCAATACCCGGAATCCCTATTCACGCTTTGCTGCCACAGATTCCATCGGGATGCTCCCGCCCCGGATGTCGGTAAGGGCGGAGACTCCATTTACTGAAATCCTACCCATACACCCGCGCAAAGACCTCGTTTTTTGTACACTGCAGACTCCTGCCCAGGAAGTGGCCAAGCTAATGACGGCTCATAATGTGGGCTCTGTACTGGTCCTTTCCAAAGGGTTACCAGAGGGTATTATCACCGATAAAGATTTAAGGAACAAAGTGGTTACCGGGCGCCATCCCATAGACGCCCCTGCTTCCGAAATTATGACGAGCCCGGTGATCACTTATCCGGCGAAGATGACCATAACCCAGGCACAGCTGGCGATGATGAAAAACGGGATCGGGCATTTATGTCTTACAGAGGACGGGACCACAGAGACTCCCGTAGTGGGTATCCTTTCTAAATACGACCTGATGCTCGCCCTGGGCAACAGTCCCGAAGTGCTGCTGCGCGCCATTAACCGAACCCGAAAGATCAAACGGCTAAAACCCATCCGCAACCGCGTGGAATATCTGCTGAAGGGCTACCTGGAGAATAACATTCCCATGTCCATAACCATGAAACTGATCGCAGAACTCAACGACGCCTGTATTAAAAGGGTTATCGAACTCAGTCTTCGAAAAGAGGGTAAAGCCCCGGTGGCTTTCGCCTGGCTGGCCATGGGTAGCCAGGGAAGAGGAGAACAATTGCTCCACACAGATCAGGACAATGCCCTTGTTTTTGAAGATGTCCCGGAAGGAGATTCCGAAGAGGTGCGGCTGTATTTTCAGGGACTGGCCAAACGGGTAAATAAGGGTCTGAAAACCATAGGGTATGAATATTGCCCGGCAGACATGATGGCTTCGAACCCAAATTGGTGTAAGCCCCTGAGTGAATGGAAAAAAACGATTACCGGGTGGATTCACAATCCGGGTAAAGAAGAAGTGTTACTCTCCTCTATCTTCTTTGACTTCAATTTCACTTATGGAACCCGAAGTTTGGTCACTGAATTGTCCAATCACATTTTCAGCAATGTAGATGCCTATCCGATGTTCTATTATCACCTGGCTAGCGGAGCGCTGCAAAACCCGTCGCCGTCAGGTTTTTTCAGACAGTTTCTTTTGGAACAGGACGGGGAGCATAAGGATTTTTTCGATTTAAAGCGCAGAGTCCTGATGCCATTTACCGATGCAGCCAGGGTGCTGATCCTTTCCCATCAGGTTCGCTCGATTAACAACACGGCCGAACGTTTTGAAAAACTCGCAGAATTAGAAGCGAACAATCGGGAGTTCTTCTTTTCCTGCTCCTATGCGACCAAGGCGCTGTTAAAATTTCGGACCAAACAGGGCCTCTTACATGCAGATTCAGGCCGCTTTATTGCGCTGGACACTTTGAGCAAAGAAGAAAAAATTAAACTAAAACGCACCTTCAAAATTCTGAAAGAACTTCAGGAACTGATCTCCCTGAGATTTAAGGTCACAAGTCGGGTGCTATGAAGTTGTGGGCCTGGGAGGATTGGACAGCCATATTCAAGGGCCAAAATCAGGTTCCTGAGCGCGCTGTTTCCGCTGTGTGTTTTGCCGTTATAGACTCGGAGACGACCGGGCTGGACCCGGTAATAGATCGCATCCTAAGTGTAGGCGGGGTGAAAATAATAGGAGGGCGTATTGCGGTTCAGGATACCCTTGAAATCTTTATCGCCCAGGACCACTTTGATGCCAGTTCCGTGCCCATACATGGAATCCTGAAAACGGGCCCCAACGCGCGAATCCCTGAAAAACAAGCCCTGGTGCAACTGGGCACGTATCTTGAAGATACCATTGTGGTCGGTCATCATATCGGGTTTGACCTTGAGATGATCCGACAGGCCCAGAGGCGGCAGGGCTTGACCCCGCTGACGAATTTAACCCTGGACACTGGTCGACTCTACCGCAAAACGCTGCTAAAAACCCCACTAGTACCTAAAAAACCCAGTTATAGTTTAGATGAATTAGCTGAAAAGTTCGATATCTCCTGCAAGGACAGGCATACCGCTCTGGGCGACGCCTATATTACCGCACTTGCATTTTTGCATATCCTGGGGCAATTGAATATAAAATCGGAGACTTCTCTGAAGGAGCTGCTGCGTATGGGCAGGTAATCAAAGACGCGTTTGAAGATACCGGGTGACGTTTTGGTTAATTCTGTTTTCTATATTCGAGATATCGGCCTTTTCAAAAGGCGTTCCCAATATATTTTCATACAACTCAATGTATCGATCTGAAACGGAGGTGACATAGGCGTCGGTCATTTCCGGAAGGCTTTGCCCTTCCAGACCCTGAAAACCCTGGGATATTAACCATTGCCTTACAAATTCCTTGGAGAGTTGTTTTTGAGCTACCCCTTTATCCTGCCGTTCCTGGTAACCCTCTGCGTAGAAATACCGGGAAGAATCCGGGGTGTGGATTTCATCGATAAGCATTATGCTCCCATCCGGAGCCCGTCCGAATTCATATTTTGTATCGACCAGGATAAGTCCTTTTTCTGCCGCCAGTTCAGATCCCCTCTGGAAAAGTTTGCGGGTAATCGATTCGAGCTCGGCGTAGTCCGCCTGAGTAACCAGGCCCCGCTGTACAATGGCTTCCCCTGAAATATCCTCATCATGATCTCCCTGTTCCGCTTTCGTTGCCGGGGTAATCACCGGCTCTGGGAACCGGTCGTTTTCCCTCATACCTTCGGGCATTTCCACCCCGCAGAGCGTGCGTTTGCCAGCGGCGTATTCACGGGCCGCATGACCTGCAAGATATCCCCGGATGACCATTTCTACTTTAAAAGGTTCGCAACGGACCCCGACGGTAACATTCGGATCCGGTGTCGCTTCTATCCAATTGGGTACAATATCGCGGGTAGCCTGCATCATACGGAAGGCAATCTGATTCAATATCTGGCCTTTGTAGGGTATGCCCTTGGGAAGGACCACGTCAAAGGCAGAGAGACGATCGGTGGCCACAACGACCAACACATCTTTTTCAAGAAAATACACCTCCCGAACCTTTCCCTTGTAAACCTTATGCTGCCCGGGAAATTTAAAATCTGTACTGGTAATGGTTTGACTCATCATTAGTTCTGGTGTTCGATGGTTTTATACGCATCTATCACCTTTTTGACGAGCTTGTGACGTATGACATCCTTGTCGTCCAGAAAGATGATTTCGATCCCTTTTATATCCTTCAAAATCAACAGGGCTTCTTTAAGACCCGAAATCACCCTCCGTGGTAAGTCAATCTGGCCCGGGTCTCCTGTGAGTAAAAATTTAGCGCTTTTCCCCATTCGCGTCAGAAACATCTTCATCTGGGCGTGCGTCGTGTTCTGGGCCTCGTCCAAAATCACAAAGGCGTGATCGAGCGTTCGCCCTCTCATAAAAGCCATAGGAGCTATTTGAATGGTGCCGTCTTCGATATATTTAGCCAGCCGCTCAGCGGGAATCATATCCCTGAGGGCATCGTAAAGGGGCTGCATATAGGGATCCAGCTTCTCTTTCAGGTCCCCGGGTAAAAAACCCAGGTTCTCACCTGCCTCCACAGCGGGCCGTGTAAGTATAATGCGCTTCACTTCTTTATTTTTAAGAGCGCGTACCGCGAGGGCCACTCCTGTATAGGTCTTTCCTGTACCTGCCGGTCCGATGGCAAAAACCATATCATTTTTTCCCATGGCATCTACCAGTCTGCGCTGATTGACGGTCAGGGCTTTCACCATCCGGCCGTTAACCCCGTGTACCAAAACATCTCTGCTGGTTTGTGAGGAAGCGAAATCTTCTTTTTCGTCACTGCTCAGGATGCGTTCGATGCCGTTTTCATCCAGTTTGTTGTACCGTGAAAAATGCTCTGTCAACATCTGAAAGCGCTTTTCAAACTCCTCCAGAGAAGGAGGATCTCCATAAACTTTGATCTTAGTGCCTCTTGCGACAATTTTGAGCTGAGGAAAAGATTTCTTGAGAAGGTCTATGTTTGCATTCCGATCCCCGAAGAAGTCCCGTGGATTAATGTCTGTAAGTTCGAGGATGAGTTCGTTCAAAAAATAAGGAGTGTTTATAAGTGCCCTGAACAGTTGCGGTCAGCAGCCCTTTTTTTTACTTAATTTTGCTACACAAACTTACGTAAAATTCAATTTGACGCCTTAAAAAAATATTAACAGCCACGGATGCCAATCATCACCCTGACCACAGATTTTGGGCTTAAAGATCATTATGTAGGCGCTATAAAAGGGCACATATACAGTGAACTTCCGGGGGCCACCCTTGTTGATATTTCGCATCAGGTAAGTCCGTTCCACATTCAGGAATGTTCCTATCTGCTCAAAAATGCCTACAAAGCTTTTCCGGAGGGCAGTATTCATATTGTCGGGGTGGATTCCGAAAAAACAAGTGAAAATACACACCTGGCCTTGCTGGTCGACGGCCATTTCTTTATTGCGGCGGACAATGGTGTCGTCAGTCTGATCACCGACGAGGTTACCCCCGATAAAGTCGTTGAAATTCAACTGCCCAACACCATATCCAGTCCCTTTCCGGTGTTGGATGTCTTTGTAAAAGTCGCTTGCCACCTGGCTCGGGGAGGAACCCTGGAGGTTATTGGCAAACCGTTTACAGGATTGCGCTCTATTCGGGAAAATGCCCCTACGGTCACCAACAATGGGAACACGATCTTAGGTACCGTGCTCTACATCGATAACTACGGAAATGTTGTCACCAATATTCACAAAAACCTTTTCGAGGCCTATCGGAAAGGGCGTGCATTTACCCTGGAAGCCCGCAATAAGAAACTCAGTGAGATCCATAAAAAATACAGCGACATAGTCAACTTTGAACTCGACAAGTCGCAGCGGCGTGGGGCCGGAGATTTGATGGCTCTTTTTAACTCCGCCGGCTATATAGAACTGGCCATTTACAAAAGCAATCCCAATACTGTCGGAGGGGCTGCCACCCTGCTTGGGCTGGACTATCGCGATACCGTATTGATAAATTTTACTTAGATGCTGACCCGAATTGTAAAAATGACCTTTGAACCGGAAAATATCCCTAGTTTTGAACGCCTTTTCCAGGCCTCTGAAGTGGGAATACGCAGTTTTCCCGGGTGTCTGAAGGTCAATCTGTTACAGGATTTGCGGGACCCATCGGTCTTTTTCACTTACAGCCTGTGGGAGTCTGAAGCTGCCCTTGAAGCCTACCGGCAGTCTGATTTTTTTCAGGGTGTCTGGGGCCAGACCCGGAAGCTGTTTTCAGAACGTCCAAAAGCCTGGAGTCTGAGATTGAGGGATGTTTAAACGATATTTATATGTGGCCTGTATTTAAAAAAGAGATCAGCGCGTTCTTCACCAGTCCGGTTGGATACCTGGTCATGGGTCTGTTTCTGGTACTGTCCGGATTATTTTTATGGGTTTTTAAAGGCCCGTTTAATATTCTGGATTATGGTTTTGCGGACCTCAGCCCTTTTTTCCTCTTAGCGCCCTGGATTTTCCTGCTTCTGATCCCTGCCGTTACCATGCGCTCGTTTTCAGAAGAGCAAAAACTGGGAACCCTCGAACTATTACTCAGTAAGCCCATATCCACGACTGCTCTTGTCCTGGGAAAGTATTTCGGAGCCCTGGTGCTCGTGCTGATCGCCATCCTCCCCACCCTGCTCTATGTGGCGACAATATATGAGCTGGGCACTACCGCTGGTAATATGGATACAGGCCTGATCTGGGGGTCCTATGGCGGACTCATACTCCTGATGGGGCTCTATGTTTCTATCGGTCTGTTGTGTTCCACCCTTACCGAGAATCAAATAGTCGCTTTTCTCACCGCTATCCTTTTGTGTTTTCTGTTGTATTACGGTTTTGAAAGTCTGTCAACACTTTTTGCTGACGGAGCTTCAGCCCTTGGCATTCAGCGCCTGGGCATCAAAGCCCACTATGAACGGATCAGTTTGGGGATTGTCGACAGCAGAGATTTGGTGTACTTCCTGTCGCTTACAGCATTCTTTATTTTTCTGAGTATCCAGCGGCTAAATCATCTCAAAAAATGAAAAAGCGGTCGTTTCTTATAAAGAGTTTAGCAGGCCTGGTTGTAGTTCTGGTCGTCAATTGGATCGGGCAGACTGCCTATTCCCGATGGGACCTGACAGAGGACCAGAGATTTACACTCTCTGCTCCGAGTGAAGAGGCAGCCCAGTCTCTGGGAAGCGCTGTGATCGTTGAAGTCCTTCTGGACGGGGAGCTTCCGGCTGAATTTGCCCGACTCCGGCAGGAAACACGCTTGCTTTTGGAGCAATATTCCCAGATTAACCCCCTCATTAAATACACTTTTCAGGACCCGGTGGCAGGAGAGGAATCCAACCCGGAAACCTTACAGCAACTCCAGGCTATGGGGCTGAAACCTGCCAGTGTAACGGTGGAGGAAAACAATAAAGTATCTCAGGAAGTGATCTTTCCCTGGGCACTGGTCACCTATGAAAACCGGACGGAAAAGGTATCGCTGCTGCGCAATCAATTGGGCGCCGACATGGAAGCACGGGTAAACAATTCCATTCAAAACCTCGAATACGGCTTTTCCAATGCTTTTGCCAAACTCGGAATCGCCGATAAAAAACAAGTCGCAATTCTAAAAGGGAACGGGGAACTGGAAGATATTTTTCTCGCAGATTTTATCACCTCCCTAAGGGATTATTACGACATAGCCCCGTTTACACTGGATTCTGTGGCCGGGACTCCCCAGAAGGTACTCCAGGAGCTCATCGGTTTTGATGCCGTGGTGATCGCCAAACCCACACAACCCTTCAGCGAACCCGAAAAGCTCATTCTTGACCAGTATATGGTGAGGGGGGGTAAAACCCTGTGGCTGCTGGATGCCGTGGGGATGGATCTGGACAGCCTTCTGAACGAAGAAGGAGAGGCTGTGGCCCTGCCCAGAGACCTGAATTTAAATGACCTTTTATTCCGGTATGGCATACGGATGAATCCGAATCTAGTGAGTGATTTATATGCCACTCAAATTGTCCTGGCGACCGGGGAGGGTAATGCCTCCCAATACGATCCGTTACCCTGGGTTTATAACCCCATGGTATTTTCCTCGCAAAACCATCCGGTAAACACCAATATGGAAGCCCTGAGGATGCAATTTGCCGGGAGCATCGACACTCTGGAGAACGCCTACACCAAAACGATACTCTTCAGATCTTCCCCCCTTTCCCGGGTGGAAGGAACCCCTAAAATCGTCAGTCTGGAGTCTATTCAGCAGGCCCCTGATCAGAGTGCCTACGGGCCCGGTGGCCACCCATTAGTAGTCCTGGTGGAAGGGGCTTTTGAGTCGGCTTTTCGCAATCGCGTCCTCCCCCTGGAACTGGTGGATTACACGCAAAGCGGACCTGAAAATAAGGCTGTGTTTATAAGCGATGGGGACCTGATTGCCAACCAGGTCAGAAATGGCCGGCCACTGGAACTGGGCTATGACAAATGGACCAATAATTTTTACGGGAACAAGGATTTTCTGATCAATGCCATGAATTATCTCCTGGCAGATACCGGACTTATAAACATCCGCACCAAACAAGTATCCGTTCCCCTTCTGGATCCCGAAAAGATCGCCGCCGGCAGGACCCGGTGGCAGCTAATGAATATCGGAATTCCCCTGGTCTTGATTTTATTGCTCGGAGGCCTTGTCAATTGGCTGCGCCGCCGTGCATATGCCTGATCCTTGTTGATAAGTTTGTTTTCCCTCATACATCATTTAAGATATATTTGTCTTCGGACCTGTTTTCAGGGTCTTTGATTCGTTAATGACACGTTGAAAGCCTATCACTTATGAAATTTATCGTATCCAGCACTTACCTCTTAAAGCAACTACAGGTACTCGGTGGTGTAATCAGCAACAGCAACACCTTGCCCATACTGGATAACTTTCTGTTCGATCTGAAAGAAAATCAACTGGCCGTTTCAGCCTCTGACCTGGAAAGCACCATGAGTTCCGTCCTGGAAGTGGATTCTACAGATACCGGGACAATAGCTGTACCGGCACGACTGCTGCTAGATACCCTTAAAACCTTTCCGGAACAACCCCTGACCTTTGTGGTGGAGGACAACAATACGGTTGAAATAAGTTCCAGTCACGGAAAATATGCCCTCGCCTATGCCGATGGGGCTGAATTCCCCAAGGCCGTTGAATTATCCGACCCCAGTACCACAAATATCATGGGAGATATTCTGGCCACGGCGATCAATAAGACACTCTTTGCGGCGGGTAATGATGACCTGAGACCGGTGATGAGCGGCGTATTTTTTCAGTTTACCCCGGAACATTTGACCTTTGTGGCCACAGACGCGCATAAGCTCGTGAAATACCGAAGGTCAGACGTGCAGGCCTCTGAAGTGGCGGAATTTATCATGCCAAAAAAGCCCCTGAATTTGCTTAAAGGCATCCTGGCCGGATCCGAGGAGGATGTGACCATTTCATACAACGACAGCAATGCCCGGTTTTCTTTTGGCAAGACCGAACTGATTTGCCGGCTGATCGATGGAAAATACCCCAACTACGAGGCGGTTATCCCCAGGGAAAACCCTAACCGCCTGGTCATACAGCGTGGGCAGTTCCTCAGCTCCGTCCGCCGGGTTTCCATTTTCTCCAACAAAACCACACACCAGATCCGACTGAAAATCGCTGGGGCTGAACTCAATATCTCCGCTGAAGACGTGGACTACAGCAATAAGGCCGAGGAACGGCTTACCTGCTCTTACCAGGGGGACGACCTGCAAATCGGGTTTAATTCCCGCTTCCTGGTCGAAATGCTCGGGAATTTGGATTCGGAGGATGTTTCCCTTGAAATGAGTCTTCCCAACCGGGCAGGTATCCTCACCCCTGCCGATGGCCTGGATGAAGGTGAGCAACTCATCATGCTCGTTATGCCAGTGATGTTGAATTCATGATCCAGGGATTGATACCTCTTTCGGAGTGTTTTAAGGACTTACAAAATCCCGAGAATTTCGGGTGTACCCTTCCCCTATCTTATTCTTAAAGTGAATATCTGGGGTTTTTAAAGACCAACCCGGAGTTCTTATAGCCCGAGCAGTTGTTATCATGGTCCAGCCGAAATAGGCTAAATCTCCGTGCAGCCTCAGACGTCTATTAGGGGATGGTAGCGTCAAAGATTAGAACCCCAAAAAAGTCTTGACGGTCTTAGCTGACAAAGGGTATGGTCAGAAAATAACTCGGGGATTCCCCGTTACTGGCGCGTACTGCATTGACAATGGGCAGCACAAAACCCAGGATGCCAGTGCAAATCAGAGTGATAATGCCAAGGCCCAAAAGCAAGATAGCCGGGATACTAAGGACTACATATAAAATAAGACTGAGCTGTAAATTCAGGATAGCCTTTCCGTGCTCATCCATACTCTCTACACGGTCCTTATTGGTTAGCCAGAGGACCAGCGGAACCAGGAGGCCGCCAAACCCTGTGACGTAAGTTAGCAGTTGCATAAGATGGGTTACGGCAAGCAGTGGCCTGTCGATTCTCAGGCCATTTTCAGAGACAATTTCCATTTTTTGATTGCTTTATGACTTAAACATTACTGTACTTATAGGTAGGGTATACGGCCTTTTTGTTACAAGTTCGAAAAAAAAACTCAAAAACTGAAGGGTTTCCCCTTTGCTGCTTTCACCGTGAATGAAACATGGAACCCGCCAGGCCTCCACTATAAAGTCCGTATTTCGTAGTATTTTTGCCTGAATTGCTTTAGGAGTTTAACTGACGCTCACATGCTTGAACAGGATACCATCATCGCCCTGGCGACCCCGTCGGGGAGCGGAGCCATAGCTGTCATCCGGATATCCGGGGTAGATGCTATAGAAAGGGTGTCTCCCCATTTCAGGGCTGCATCGGCCCGGGAATTGACGGCCTGCGAAAGTCATACGGTGCATCTCGGTTGGCTTTATAAAGGCGAAAGGCTACTGGATGAAGTTTTGATCACTCTGTTTCGGGCCCCCCGGTCCTACACGGGAGAAAACGTAGTTGAAATTTCCTGTCATGGTTCCCAGTACATTCAACAGGAAATCCTTCAGTTTTTTTTGAAGCAGGGATGCCGGATGGCCCGGGCAGGAGAATTTACACTGCGTGCCTTTCTCCATGGGAAAATGGATTTAAGCCAGGCTGAAGCGGTCGCCGACCTTATTGCTTCCGAAAACGAAGCCAGTCACCTGCTGGCGCTTCGGCAAATGCGTGGGGGCTACAGCTCTGAAATTCAAGAGCTTCGGAATCAACTCATTCACTTTGCCTCAATGATCACTTTGGAACTGGACTTTTCCGGTGAAGATGTTGAATTTGCGGACCGATCTGCGTTCAGGCGATTACTGGTAGAATTGCACGGGCTTTTAAAACGACTCATCGATTCCTTTGCCATGGGCAATGTGATCAAAAAAGGGATACCCATCGCCATTTCGGGGCAGCCCAATGTTGGGAAATCCACGCTGCTCAATGCATTATTAAAAGAAGAAAAGGCCATTGTAAGTGATATCGCTGGCACGACCCGGGATGCAATTGAGGATGAAATTACACTGAACGGAATCGGATTCCGGTTTATCGATACGGCGGGCATTCGTGAAACACAGGATACGGTGGAGAGGATAGGGATCGAACGCACCCTGGAAAAAATGGAAATGGCCCGGATCCTTATCTATATGATGGACGCCGCGGAATTGACGGATTCCAACCTCACCCGGGCCAGAACGGAATCTGAGGAGCTCTTTCAAAAATACCCGGATAAACCCATTGTGCTGCTAGTCAACAAGATTGATCGGGTCAGCACAAAATTACGTGACGAAATTGGTGCAGCGCTGCCCAAAGCACTCTTTATCTCGGCTAAAACAGGAGAAGGCCTCGAACAACTCCAACAGGAACTTCTCGGATTTATCGAAACGGGATTCCTGAGGAACGAAGACCCGGTTGTGAGCAATTCCCGCCACTACGAGGCGCTGATCAAGGCCCAGGAAGCGATTCTTAGGGTTCAGGAAGCATTGGATGAAGAAGTACCCTCAGACCTGTTGTCTATTGATATAAACCAGGCCCTTTTCCACCTTGGTGAAATTACCGGTGAAATCACCTCTGACGATTTGCTTGGGAATATATTCGCCAATTTTTGTATCGGGAAGTAATCTATAAGTTAAAGTATTATCCGATTTTTTTACTGTAAGGTTGGTAGTCCATCAATGACCTTTGAAAATACGACAGCTTTGGTGTTTTATTCACATTTTCCAATTAATACTAACGAAATGTGTAACCCTCCATCGTCTGTACCTTAAAATACCCAAAAAAAGGTTAACTCTTTTTTGCTTCTATAATCAGTGTTTCCAATTTGTTAAAATGCTCGGGTATCTCATTGCCATGCCTTTCCAGGTTGCATAATTCTTCGATTTGGGAAGATCCAACCTCTTTTTTCTGAACATCTGAAAAATTTAGTTTAAGAACCAATTCCTTCAAACTATTAAAATTGTGTATTACTTTATGTCCCCAGGCCCTATAAAAATTATTGATGACATATATTTCGAGATTTTCTGATTTTCCTTCTAAGAGTTTTTCCATATCCGTACAAAATGCTTTACTCGACCACTCAAGGTATTCCCGGTATTTCGGATTATCCGGATTCCTATACATATCAAAAAGAAAATCGGCCGATGGTGTTGCAAGCCTCATAACTCCATTGGGTTTAAGAACTCGCCAGCATTCTGAAATCATAGTGCTAGATTCTTTGAAAGTCAAATGTTCAAAAATGTGTTCTGAATAAATAAAGTCAAATGTTTCATCCTTAAAGGGAAAGACTTTCGAAGCATCCAGAAATGCCGCCTGATCGGAACTTGGATAACGATCCGTATTTAACCAACCCTCATGAAAATTATTGCCACAACCGATTTGTAATTTCGGCTTGCTGGTGCTGGCCAAATATTTTTTAATAATATCATTCGTTTTTGCCCGATATAATAGTGTTGCCCTCCTGGTGTTTTTTAAATTCACAAGATTATTATAACCGGGTATTTTTTGGAGCGTTTTCATAAGACTATTTAAGAATTGATTTATCCGCGAGAAATGCATGATTTAGGGAGACCTCAATTTAATCAAATAGTACTTCCAAGTGACAATGCTACTTTAAAAATTCGTTTATAGTTAGGAATATACTGCCCATCGCCTTAGTAGGTGAGAGTTAATAAGGACCTGTAAAGGGTTACCAAAATGTATAAGACACAAAAGTAGCCATGTTGTCTATTGTACAAGACCTATTTTGCAAGCTATGTCTAAAAGTCATTACCGCCTTCAAATGGTAGGAGTATTTTGATAATACTCAAACAAAAGACTCCTGAAACCGCTCAAAGTGGCAGGTATAGCCGTTGGGAATGCGCACAAGGTAATCCTGATGTTCGGGCTCTGCAGGCCAGAAAACTGTAAAAGGTTCCAGAGTGGTCACCACCTTTCCTTGCCATTTGTTTGAGTCCTCTACAATACGGATAACTTCCTCAGCTTCCCGCTTCTCGTCTTCATTCTGAAAAAAAATGGCAGAACGGTAGCTGGAACCCCTGTCATTCCCTTGCTGATCTATAGTGGTGGGATTGTGAATCCTGAAAAAATAATCGAGGAGTTCCCTGAAGGAGGTTTGTTCAGGATTATACGTGAGCTCAATGGCCTCTGCATGCCCCGGATGATATTTATAAGTCGGATGTTCGTTCTCTCCCCCTGTATAACCTACTTCCGTATCGAGAATTCCCTGGCGCTTGCGGAACAGATCTTCCATTCCCCAAAAACAACCTCCTGCCAAATATGCTTTTTTACTTTTTTCCATAGTTTTTATAGATACTTTTTGTTTGTTGCATTTAAACCTTTCTGAGCCCGGCTAAAGGACCATATTGCTTTTAGCCAAACGTGGAGCAATCCACTTTCGCACCTCTTTCTCTGAAGGATTTCTCAGGCGCTTCTCCCCCACCATTAAGGTAGGGAAATTCAGTTTTACATTTTTGTAGAGCGCTCTCAATTCCTGGGCATACTCCTCATGCGCTTCCACATCCCGAAATACATATGGTACGCTCTTGCCATCCATAAACTCCATATAGTACCGGGTCTTATGGTATCGCGCGGCTCCGTACAACCGTATATTCGGACAGGAATCAGCCATGAGATAACTGCGTTTCCAGCTTCATGGATTCCGAGTTAATACAATACCGCAGTCCACTGGGCTCTGGCCCGTCAGGGAATACATGCCCCAGGTGGGCATCACAGGTGTTGCACATGACTTCAACGCGAACCATACCAAAAGAACTATCCTTTTCATACTTTATGGCATTTTGGGCAATGGGTTGCGTAAAACTGGGCCACCCGGTCCCGGATTCGAATTTGATCGTAGAATCAAAAAGTGGAGTGTCGCAACACACACAGCTGTATTTTCCCGCTTCGTGGATGCTGCAAAGTGCCCCGGAGTGCGGGGCTTCTGTACCTTTTTTGCGGGTAATCCGAAATTGGGCCGGGGTAAGGATTTCCCTCCATTCTGCCTCCGGTTTCTCAACCCGCCGGTCCGGTTTTGGATTCCCATTTACGCAAAAGCTGATGATCTCTTTCCAGGTCAACATAGTCTGGTGTTTTTTGTGTAAAGATATCAATTTAGACGCCTTGTACTTCCTGTCCTTACAGCTTGTCTACTGAGAAGCCGCTGTCACTGGCGAAGTCTGGCGAAGGCGGTTTTATGGGCACATACCCCGGCCTTGTTACTCAATGATTTTCTATGGTGCCGACGGAAGAAAAACCGAAAGACAGGCGTCCGGATTGTCTCTTTACGTAACTACAATAGGGCTCCTCATAATTACACCTATCAACCATATTGCGGCGATCAGATAAAGCATCCACTGTTTTTTGAAATAGGCGGTTGCCAAAAGAAGTATAATTATAAGGCCCCTGCGTATGAAATGATCCTTAGGTTCGTCAAAACTGTAGAAAAAATGACTACCTACAAAGACAGCCATAAGGATCAGTATCAACTGAATGTTATCCATGAAATAGGCTCCGGTTTTACTTCCTTCATTCGGTGTAAAAACATTGACAACCATCATAAATAGAACCGGAGGAAAGAGGTGAGCTAAGTATTGACCATAGGTTTGCTCCGGAAAAGAATTGACCAAATCAACGTAGATCACCACATTGTAAATGGCTACTTCCGTGAGTATAATCGTGTAGATTACATAAAGCAGGTACCTGTCTTCTTTATCGAAAATACGTTTCCATTCGCTCAACAAATCGGTAAGGCCAATACCATAAATCAGAAGTGGAATGATTGCGAGATACTCTGCTGGATCCATGGGGCGAATTTATGGAAAAAATTCAGTTTTCAAATGTTGAATTCCGCTTCGCGGAACCCTGACAATTGTCATAAAATACCGGCGCTGATCGGCCTACCTTCGCTGGTATTAACCCATATAATCCAAAGGTTCATGGACACCATAAAAGATCGCACCATGAGTGTGTATAAGTTCGGAAATAAAAAAGCCGACGGGCGTAAGGAATTAAAAAACCTGCTCGGCGGTAAGGGCGCTAACCTTGCAGAAATGAGTCGTATAGGCATTCCTGTGCCTCCTGGCTTTACTATTACCACGGAGGTCTGCACCCAATTCAACCAGGAAGGGAAAAAAGCCATAATCGATAGAATTGAATCCGAAGTCCGTGAGGCTATTGCCGAGATCGAGGAAACTATGGGTGCCCATTTTGGAGATGATGAAAATCCCTTACTGATCTCTGTCCGTTCCGGCGCACGGGTTTCCATGCCCGGAATGATGGATACCGTGCTGAATTTGGGACTCAATGAGGAGTCCATAGCGGGCCTGGTAGAAAAAACGGGGAATGAGCGCTTTGTATGGGATTCCTACCGACGTTTTATCCAAATGTACAGTGGGGTGGTCCTCGGCCTGAAACCTGAAAACAAGGAAGATCTGGATCCCTTTGAAGAGATCATCGATCATCTGAAAGAAAAACGCAATATCGACCTGGACACCCGCTTCACGGTTCAGGACCTGAAAGACCTTGTGTATGATTTCAAGGACATCGTAAAAAAACGCACAGGCAAACCCTTTCCGAACGATCCCTGGGACCAGTTATGGGGGGCTGTAATCGCTGTGTTTGAAAGCTGGAACGGGGATCGCGCCCTGTACTACCGCAAAATGCACGGGTACCCGGAAGATTGGGGGACCGCCGTGAATGTACAGGCCATGGTCTTTGGCAACATGGGCGAGGACTCGGCGACCGGAGTATGTTTTACACGGGATGCCGGAACAGGTGAAAACAAGTTTAACGGCGAATACCTTGTGAACGCGCAGGGAGAAGATGTAGTGGCCGGGGTCCGGACGCCCCAGCAAATTACAAAGACGGGGTCCCGGCGATGGGCAGAGCTCGCGCAGATATCTGAAGAAGACCGGGCTGAAAATTACCCGTCACTCGAAGAACTTATGCCCGAAATGTATAAGGAACTTTTCGGGTACCAGCGCACCCTTGAAGACCACTATCGCGATATGCAGGATATGGAATTCACCATCCAACAGGGGAAACTCTGGATTCTCCAAACCCGCAATGGAAAGCGAACCGGAGCAGCCATGGTAAAGATCGCTATGGATCTGCTCTCAGAGGGCCTGATTGATGAAAAAGCCACCATTGAGCGCATCGATCCGATTAAGCTGGACGAATTGCTCCATCCGGTCTTTGATCCGAAGGCCTTAAAGGAAGCTACAGTAATTGCCCAGGGACTGCCGGCATCGCCTGGTGCAGCCACAGGGAAAATCGTCTTTTTTGCCGATGAAGCTGCAAAATATAAGTTCTCAATCCTCGTGCGGATCGAAACCTCTCCCGAAGACCTTGAGGGGATGAATATCGCCCGCGGGATCGTAACCGCCCGGGGCGGGATGACCTCACACGCGGCCGTCGTGGCGCGCGGCATGGGTAAATGCTGTGTTTCCGGGGCAGGCGCCCTGAAAATCAACTACAAGGCCCGTACCCTGACCGTAGGGGATCACGTGTACCAGGAAGGTGACTGGATTTCCATCAATGGCTCCACCGGGAACATCCTGGAGGGGAAGGTTGCCACCAAGGAGCCCGAGCTCAGTGGAGAATTCGGCCAGTTGATGGCGCTCACCGACAAGTACGCCCGAATGCAGGTCAGAACAAATGCTGACAACCCAAAGGATGCCCTGATTGCAAGAGGCTTTGGAGCCAAAGGAATCGGCCTGACGCGGACTGAACATATGTTTTTTGAGGTGGACCGGATTAAAGCCATGCGGGAAATGATCCTCGCCGATACCGTTAAGGGCCGTAAACAAGCCCTTCGGGAATTACTCCCCATGCAACGGGGAGACTTTGAAGGAATCTTTGAGGCCATGGAAGGCTTCCCGGTAACCATCCGTTTACTCGATCCACCCCTTCATGAATTTGTACCCCACCAACTGGCCACGCAACGGGAACTTGCTGAAGAATTGCATATTTCACTTGCGAACGTCAAACAAAAAGTGGCGGAACTCGAGGAGTTCAACCCCATGATGGGCCACAGGGGATGCCGGCTTGGCAATACCTATCCGGAAATCACGGAGATGCAGGCCCGGGCTATCATTGAAGCAGCCCTTAATGTTAAAAAGAATAAAGGGATTGAATCACAGCCCGAGATTATGGTCCCCCTGGTGGGTACCGTTGAAGAGTTCCTGCTTCAGAAATCCATAATCCAGCAGACTGCAGAAGAAGTCTTCAACGAACGTAAAGACAAGATTTCCTATTCGATAGGCACAATGATCGAAATCCCAAGAGCAGCTCTCTTGGCGGATAAAATTGCCGGGCATGCGGATTTCTTTTCCTTTGGCACTAATGACCTGACCCAGATGACTTTTGGGTATTCCAGGGATGATGCGGGTAAATTTCTGTCCGTCTATCTGGAAAAAGGCATCCTGAAAGAAGACCCTTTCGAAGTGCTGGATCAGGAAGGCGTAGGTCAGCTGGTAATCATGGGTACTGAACTTGGCCGTCAGGCACATCCGGGCTTAAAGGTTGGGATTTGCGGGGAACACGGGGGAGAACCGAGTTCCGTAGAATTCTGTCACCGGGTTGGAATGAATTATGTGAGTTGTTCCCCTTACAGGGTACCCATTGCCCGTGTGGCAGCGGCACAAGCAGCTATTAAGGAATCTGCTCTTATGGTGTAAGTGGAATTCGCGAGTTCCCAATGAGTATAAGATGGACTGTTATTGGGAAATAAGAAATCCCCGGGAGCGTAAACTTCCCGGGGATTTTTTTATCTGCCTACCTCCCGGGCTGGATTATCCTAATATGTAGTAATTGAAAATCACCCGGGCCAGCTCTCCTGTTTTTAATTAAAAGCATCTAGTTGTTAGAAATAAGAATTGTCCTTCTGTAAATTTGCACTCCAACAGAATCCCGTATTTTTGCCGATAAATTCATTCCGATGGTTACCTGGTTTCAGAAAAAGAGATTTTTGGCAGACTACCTTGAAGGCCTGGTGGATATCCACAACCATATCCTTCCCGGTATTGATGATGGGGCTAAGACCATTGAGGAATCCCTGGAGTTGATCAGGGCCTATGAAGAACTGGGAATTCGCCATTTTATAGCAACCCCCCACATCCTGCCTGCACTTTACCCGAATACTCCTGAATCCATTCACAACGCCCATGAGAAGCTCTTGGAAGCTTTGCTGGAACAACGACTGACCGGTGTGTCTATCGTTCCTGCTGCCGAGCATATGATCGACGATACGTTTGAAGATTTATTGAATCAGGATGGTGTGCTACCTTTAAAAGGGGGATATCTTTTGGTGGAAATGTCTTATCTGCAGCCCTCATTGAACTTCGACGAAGCCATAATACAAATTACAAAGAAGGGGCTAACCCCCGTACTGGCGCATCCGGAGCGGTACATGTACTTACACCAGACACCCGGGAAATACCAGGAATACAGACAAAAAGGCATTCTGTTTCAATTGAATATGCTTTCCCTCGGCCCGTACTATGGTAAGGACGTCCAGAAAATGGCACATCAGCTGCTCGAAGACGGAATGATTGATTTTATCGGTACGGACACCCATTCGATGAAACATCTGGACGCCATACGGGAAATGCAAATAAAAGAGAAGGAGGCTGATCGCCTCCTTCCTGTGATTCAAAATACAATCACTACATTTTACTAATTAGTTCACTCTGTTCTTCTATCTCACCAGAACCACCTGCTGGACATCCCGTCTTATAGCTGATTGTACCACAACAAAGTACATCCCATCCTGCAGGGTTCCCAAATCGATGGTCTCTTCTGAGGCGTGGTTGGAATCAAATCTCCGTTGCCATACGAGCTGATTCGCAGTATTCATAATAAATACATCTGCTGCCTGCCCCATGTAGCCGGCCAGATTCAGGTTCAAAATACCTGAAGTCGGGTTCGGATAGACCTCAAAGAGATCTTCTGTATTGGTCGCCGGGAGTGTTTCCGAATTCAGGGCCTCACTTTCTGAGTCCAGTGGGAAATCCGGGCTTTTCGCGGCCGAACCTGCCCCGGCCGAACCACCAAGGACCTGTACGTTGTCATATACGGAGGTGCCCAGAATGCCATCTCGCACTGACGTAGTCGCTAGTCCAACATAAATTGTACTGTTCATTGAAATTGTACGCGTACCCAATAGCGTCCAGTTCCCATTGGTTGCCGAAGCATACCCCATAAAGGTATTCCCCTGACGGACCAGACGTACATAATACGGATAACTACCCACACCCACAGGGCCCAGATTGTTGCCCGATACTGTCATGGCCTGTCCGGCAAATTCACGGTGCTGCATGCTATAGGAAATTCCCAATCCATTTGGGTTGGGGTTCATCCCTATATGAACTGTTGCCGAGTTTCCAGCGAGTGTATTGCGCATCATGACCCCTGCCTTCGCCCAACCAGTCGTGTTCTCCTGAGAGACCACGCGTGCGATGATCTCACCATCTCCCGTAAGAGTTTGATATGCGTAATGGAACTCGTCCACAGCACCCCAGATGTCCGCGCCTGAAGCCGCTACCTCAAAGGTGCCATTGTTGTAACATACACTACCTGCTGCCCCAACAGCTCCTACATCTGAATTCCCCCACGGTGCCGGTACAGCATCACAACCCGCTACAGGATCAGTCACAACAATAGTTACCGTAGCACTGGAACTAAGATCTTCGGCGTCCGTAACGGTCAGACGGGCCGTAAAGCTACCTGCCTGTTGATACGTATATAGTGGATTCTCCTGATTAGAGCTGCCTCCATCGCCAAAGTCCCAACTATAACTCACAATACCTGCATCATCTGAAGAATTCTCTCCGGTAAATTGTACCTCTAAAGGGGTCACTCCTGAGAGCGTCGTGGCAGAAGCAACTGCTGTAGGAGGACGATTGCCGCCCGCAGAACCACCAAGGACCTGTACGTTGTCATATACGGAGGTGCCCAGAATGCCATCTCGCACTGACGTAGTCGCTAGTCCAACATAAATTGTACTGTTCATTGAAATTGTACGCGTACCCAATAGCGTCCAGTTCCCATTGGTTGCCGAAGCATACCCCATAAAGGTATTCCCCTGACGGACCAGACGTACATAATACGGATAACTACCCACACCCACAGGGCCCAGATTGTTGCCCGATACTGTCATGGCCTGTCCGGCAAATTCACGGTGCTGCATGCTATAGGAAATTCCCAATCCATTTGGGTTGGGGTTCATCCCTATATGAACTGTTGCCGAGTTTCCAGCGAGTGTATTGCGCATCATGACCCCTGCCTTCGCCCAACCAGTCGTGTTCTCCTGAGAGACCACGCGTGCGATGATCTCACCATCTCCCGTAAGAGTTTGATATGCGTAATGGAACTCGTCCACAGCACCCCAGATGTCCGCGCCTGAAGCCGCTACCTCAAAGGTGCCATTGTTGTAACATACACTACCTGCTGCCCCAACAGCTCCTACATCTGAATTCCCCCACGGTGCCGGTACAGCATCACAACCCGCTACAGGATCAGTCACAACAATAGTTACCGTAGCACTGGAACTAAGATCTTCGGCGTCCGTAACGGTCAGACGGGCCGTAAAGCTACCTGCCTGTTGATACGTATATAGAGGATTCTCCTGATTAGAGCTGCCTCCATCGCCAAAGTCCCAACTATAACTCACAATACCTGCATCATCTGAAGAATTCTCTCCGGTAAATTGTACCTCTAAAGGGGTCACTCCTGAGAGCGTCGTGGCAGAAGCAACTGCTGTAGGAGGACGATTGCCGCCCGCAGAACCACCAAGGACCTGTACGTTGTCATATACGGAGGTGCCCAGAATGCCATCTCGCACTGACGTAGTCGCTAGTCCAACATAAATTGTACTGTTCATTGAAATTGTACGCGTACCCAATAGCGTCCAGTTCCCATTGGTTGCCGAAGCATACCCCATAAAGGTATTCCCCTGACGGACCAGACGTACATAATACGGATAACTACCCACACCCACAGGGCCCAGATTGTTGCCCGATACTGTCATGGCCTGTCCGGCAAATTCACGGTGCTGCATGCTATAGGAAATTCCCAATCCATTTGGGTTGGGGTTCATCCCTATATGAACTGTTGCCGAGTTTCCAGCGAGTGTATTGCGCATCATGACCCCTGCCTTCGCCCAACCAGTCGTGTTCTCCTGAGAGACCACGCGTGCGATGATCTCACCATCTCCCGTAAGAGTTTGATATACGTAATGGAACTCGTCCACAGCACCCCAGATATCCGCGCCTGAAGCCGCTACCTCAAAGGTGCCATTGTTGTAACATACACTACCTGCTGCCCCAACAGCTCCTACATCTGAATTCCCCCACGGTGCCGGTACAGCATCACAACCACTGCCACCCCCTGAATTACTTACTGCAACCTGAAGCGTAGTACTGGAATTAAGTCCTTCTTCATCCGTTACCCGGAGTGTAGCTGTGTAAGTGCCGGCTGTTGTATATTCATATAAAGGGTTCGCCTCAGTAGCAATACCCCCATCGCCGAAGTCCCAGTTATATCCTACCACTCCCACATCATCCGTTGAACCTGACCCATTGAACTGCACGTTCAGAGGAGCTGCTCCCGTCTGTGGAGTGGCCGTCGCTATGGCTATCGGTGGAAGGTTACCACCTGTTGTTCCACCCTGTACCTGAACATTGTCATAGGCTGCATTGTTTAAAGTGCCATCCAAAATCGCAGTGGTGGCCAGCCCAACGTAAATCGTACTGTTCATCGAGATCGTCCGGCTGCCCAGTAGCGTCCAGTTTCCATTAGTTGCCGAAGCGTACCCCGTAAAGGTATTCCCCTGACGGACCAGACGTACGTAATAAGGATACCCGGCAATCGCTACAGGACCCAGATTGTTATCGGCTGTGGTCATCGTCTGCCCTGCCGTATTGCGCTGCTGAAGACTATAGCCTACCGAGCCCGCGCGATCCGGATTCGGGCTTACCGACATCAGAATCATCGCTGAATTCGCATCCAGGGTATTGCGCATCATCACACCAGCTTTAGACCAGGGATGTGTCGGATCCTGGGAAACCACACGTGCGATGATCTCTCCATCCCCCGCAAGGGGTTGATATACGTAATGAAACTCGTCCGCAGCACCCCAGATATCAGCCCCTGAAGCCGCTACCTCAAAACGGCCGTTGTCGTAACACACACTACCTGTAGCACCCACAGCTCCAATATCACTATTCACCCAGGTGCCCGGTAAAGGATTACAGCCCGCAGGAGGCTCAACGACGGTAAGGGTAAAGGTTGTCTGACAACCCTCTGCTGAACTGAACGTATACACACCGCTATCGGCCAACGTCAGATCCGCCAATACCAGGTCGGAGGTATCCAGCCCTTTGGTGTTCCCGTTCGGGCCATTGATGCTAAAGGCAAGACCATCCACCTGTATACCCAGACTCAGACTGCCACCCTGATCAATGTTCACCGATGGCCCTACTATCGCACTGCCGCCATCTATCCGGTACTCTGCCTGTATCGGCGTACCCGCACAAGAAGGAGTTACTGTAAGTTCAATAAAGGTCTCGCAACCCTCTGAAGATATCAAAGTGTACCGGCCATTATCGGCGGGCGTGACATTACCAAGGTTGTAATTATCACCTGCTACTGTTCCGTTCGGCAAGGTTACCGTAACACCAATATTATTCGGCAACATACTGAACATCACCTCTGTGCCTTCGGCTACCGTTACAAAGTTTTCACCACTGTCCCATACCCCATCCAAACGGTATTCAGGGATAATACTACCTGCTGTGCAATCCACAGGAGCCGCATCCAATGTCAAAGTAAAGACTTCAATACAGCCTTCCGGGGTGGTCAATACATACTGACCCACACTGTTGGAATCAACCTGACCATCATTATTTTGGGGTATCCGACCCACACCGGTTCTAAGATTCGTATCTATCAGATACGCACCAAACGCTGCAGAAAAATCATTGGGATCTGTAGAATTAAAAGTAGGACTGTACGCGATAGGAGTCGTCAGATAGTACTGACCGCTGTAATCACGAGCCCGGATGTACACCTCATCGCCCAAGTCGGCATTAAGCCTATTACCTGTAGTCCATTCCCCTCCATTGTGCCGGTACTCGACCACCAGGGTACCCTGTGGACAATCCGGAACACCCGCAAGACCTACCCCCTGGTCGTAATAAAACTTGACCTGATTTGCATTCAATACACGGTTAAATACCTTTACTTCATCAATCCTACCATCCAATTCATCAGTTACCCCACTGCCGTTATAACCTGGGACCGGATTGAACCGGCGCTCATAAAACCCGGATACCGTCAAAGGTGAAAAATTTTCCTCTGTTGTGTTGAAAACCAAATTTCCCGTAACAGGCTTCGAACATACTTCCTTCCCGTTGGCATATAAACGGGCCATCTGACCATCATAAGTGGCCGCTAAATGCACCCACTGACTCGTCGGGGTATACCCCGCCAAACAACTGCCAACCCCCTCAGAGGTATAAATCTCCCACTTATATAAACTGTTGTGAAATCCAAAAAAGAAAGCCGGATAGTCATGGGTGAATACCGAAGCATTGTACACAATGTCATCCCGGTTTACCCACGCCATAACCGTCATCGTATTGGCGATCGTTTGCATAGAGGCAGATGTGGGAACATCCACAATCGTATTGCTCTGGAATTCCACACCATCCGTCTCAAGGGCTCCGCCGAATACTCCACTACCCCAATTATCCGTACTCGGGGTCTTGTTCGCCATCCGGTTATCTACATCGTAGATCGTCGCATCATTGCCATACTGTGAGTCGTCTCTCGCTACCGAGCCTGCTGCATCATCAAACTTTAAATCCAGCACAAGACTCGGATCTTCACTTAAAGGAATTGAATTGCCGATCTGGATCGTCTCTGCTACCGATGGAACACCATTGGCGTCCAAAGCAAATAACATATAATAACCCGGAGGAAGTAAATTGCGATCCGGGATGTTGACCGTATAACTCCCGTTGCCCGTAAAACTCACCGGGATACGACGCTGTTCATTATTAGTACTATGCGTCGCCGATGAAAAGCGGATCAGGTTAAAATCCGTAATGCCCGAGCTGCCTGTTACCGGGATGCTTGTATTGTAATCCGCAGTCTCAGGGGCTGATATCGTCGGACGGGTCGCCAGAGAGCCGTCATTGTTAAACAAATATGACGGACTGTAGATCTCCGCATCTGTATGGTTCACACATTCCGCGGGGTTTGAATTATCACACAAACCACCACCGCCTACAAAAACACGGCCATCCACCATCAGGATCGCCACACTGTGATACGTGCGGGGTACCTGCATCCCCGCTACTGTGCGCCAGGAATTCGACTGCGGATTATAGATCTCTGCCGTCAGGCGTGCACCTACATCCGAAAAAACCTCCGCGTGGTCCAATCCCCCCGTGACCAGTATCTCCCCGTTGGGAAGCACCGTGCTATTGTGCATCGTACGCGAATACGTCAGCCGGTTCACCGTAGGGGTAACCGTAACATTATTCTCATTGCTGAAGTCAATCACATAGGAATTGTCCTTCGCCGGATGGTCCCGGTCATAAGACTCCGCACCACCCACTTTTAAGATCCGGTCCACATCGAACATCACCGTGGTACCCTTCATCGAATAGCTGTCATCAGCCCGAAGACCTACATCTACCATGCTCCCGCCATTCTCAACCGATATCCAGTGCATCATCTCACTGGGCCCCGCATGGAAAATACGGCCGTTGGAAGCCGCCCATAACCACAAGTGATTATCGGCCCGATAAACCCCCTGACTCTCTGTATTTAAATCGTTGGCTGTAAACGTATCATCGCCCGATATCCCAGGAAGCAATATCCATCCCGTCTGTTCCGTCCATAACTCCCCGTCTTTACCTCCATTGGTATCCGAAAAATCACCGCCGCCCCAGGAGCCGCCCAAAGTGAAAACCGATCCGTCCGATAAAGTCACATTCCCCTGATAGCCCCGCGGGACATTCATCTCATCAGCCACTGACCACTGGCCCGTGGAAGGATCATAAATACTCGTGCGCTGGTGCGAAGTACCCCCCGCAGATAATATCCGGCCATCCGGTAAATTGTTGATCCCAGGGCAGAACATATCGTGGTCCGTATTGCTCTGGAATTCACCCAAAGCCGCACCGTCAGGACCTTGAAACGGATCAAATAATTCCGTCCAGGTAAGTCCATCAGACTCCCGGCCCGCTGTATAATACGTAAGCTTATACTGCGAAGACCACGTGATCAATCGACCATCGGGAAGGTTTGCTACCGCAACAGGTACAATCCCAAATCCAATGGGATCACTCCAACGACCAACCTCTGAAGGACTTTGGGAAAAGCCACTAAGATGACTTAAGAGAAGAAATAAAGCTGAAAACAGGTAGTTTTGTTTCATAGCGAGGCCTTTAAAAAAGATGAGGGGGGACGTCATTAATTTACGAAATTATTCTGACAAATCCGAGTACTTCAAACAACTCGATTAAATACCATAAAGACCGATGTCTGACATCCCAAAAGCAATACAGATTCCCCTCTGAATTCTTTGCAAAATTAGGTTTTCCCTAGAAACCTCAATTATTTGCGGTTTGTATTTTCAAAGAAACTTTTAAACCATTTTCAGTTTCCCTTTCCTCAACGCGTTTTCACAACCTTTTTTATGGTGTATTGCCCGGTTCGCGATACCTGAATATTCAGCATGTAAACACCCGTACTTAATTGAGATAATTGCAACACCTCTTCTTCCCCATGATCTGCTGAAATGATCTTCTGATAGATGGATCGACCCTTTATGTCGTAGATGACCGCATTGAGCTCAAAATTCATGAACTCTTTAAGATATAAGGTGAGTTCTCCGTTCGTTATGGGATTTGGATAGATTACAATACTGTCGATATCTCCTGGCTCTTTTGGATTCGTCCCTTCCTGTACAATTAGCGTAAATTGAATTTCACAACCTTCTGCAGTTCTGAAGAAATACGTTCCACTATCGGCTAAAGTCACGCTTTCCACTAGTAAATCTGCCAGGTTAACGTCTTTATTATTTCCGTTGGGGCCATTAACACTGAAACCCAGTCCATCCGGTTTAATTCCCAAAACCAGGGATTGCCCCACCGTTGCCGTCAATGCATCCGCCCCCACCACCGGGTTCGCTCCTTCCAATCGATACTCCGTCTGAAGTCCAAGAGTTTCACAGTCAAAGACTTCCACAGTTAGGGTCAGGGAAATTTCACAGCCTTCCGCTGATGTAAAAACATACATACCACTATCTGCAGGGGTTAGGTTTTCCAGCAACAATTCTGACGTCCCAAGGTCCTTACTGTTTCCATTTGGGCCGACTATGCTAAAGGCAAGTCCGTCGGGTTGAATCCCAAGACTTAAAGTAGCCCCTTCAGCTGCAGTCACAGAACTTGCGCCGACAACCGGGATTGTTCCATTCAACCGATATACTGTTTGTAACTCCAAACTGGCACAATCGAAAGGTGCTACATCCACCTCCAGGCTCACTTCACAGCCCGCTTCGGTAACAAAACTGTAGGTGCCGCTATCGGCCAGGGTTATATTCTCCAATACCAGATCTGATACATTCAGGTCCTTGCTATTGCCGTTTGGCCCGTCAATACTATAGGCCAGATCATCAGGGAGCATACTTAAGCGCAGGGTTTCACCTTCCGTTACCGATACTGTCGTAGCACCGAAAACAGGCTCCTCTGCATTTATCTGATACTCCGTCTGAAGTCCAAGAGTTTCACAGTCAAAGGCTTCCACAGTAAGGGTCAGGGAAATTTCACAGCCTTCCGCTGATGTAAAAACATACATACCACTATCTGCAGGGGTTAGGTTTTCCAGCAACAATTCTGACGTCCCCAGGTCCTTACTGTTTCCATTTGGGCCTTCAATGCTAAAGGCAAGTCCGTCGGGTTGAATCCCAAGACTTAAAGTAGCCCCTTCAGCTGCAGTCACAGAACTTGCGCCGACAACCGGGATTGTTCCATTCAACCGATATACTGTTTGTAACTCCAAACTGGCACAATCGAAAGGTGCTACATCCACCTCCAGGCTCACTTCACAGCCCGCTTCGGTAACAAAACTGTAGGTGCCGCTATCGGCCAGGGTTATATTCTCCAATACCAGATCTGATACATTCAGGTCCTTGCTATTGCCGTTTGGCCCGTCAATACTATAGGCCAGATCATCAGGGAGCATACTTAAGCGCAGGGTTTCACCTTCCGTTACCGATACTGTCGTAGCACCGAAAACAGGCTCCTCTGCATTTATTTGATACTCCGTTTGCAGCTCAAGAGTTTCACAATAAGGCGTTACCGTAAGTTCAATAAAAGTCTCGCAACCCTCTTCAGATGTCAAAGTATACCGGCCGTTGTCGGCAGGCGTGACATTGCCAAGGCTGAAATTATCACCTGCTGTAGTACCGTCTGGTAAGGTTACCGTAACACCAATATTATTCGGCAACATACTGAAGACCACTTCGGTTCCCTCTGATACCGTCAAAAAGTTCTCACCACTCTCCCTTACTCCATCCAGCTGGTATTCAGGAATTATCCCGCTTACGCAGGTGTCAATCACAGTGAGCTCAAAGGTTGTATCACAACCTTCTTCGGAACTAATCACATAAATACCAGCATCAGCCGTGGTTACATTTTCTAATAAAAGATCCATAGTATCCGGACCTTTGGCATTCCCATTCGGACCACTTATGCTGAAGGCAAGTCCTTCTGCTTGTATTCCCAAACTTAATGAGGCTCCAAGGTCTAAGGTCAGCATATTACCCACTATGGGGATGCCCCCATCGACCCGGTATTCTGATACTATCGTCGTTCCCACAGGGCAGGGGTTCACCAAGTGAACATTGTCATAGGCTGCATTGTTTAAAGTGCCATCCAAAATCGCAGTGGTGGCCAGCCCAACGTAAATCGTACTGTTCATCGAGATCGTCCGGCTACCCAGTAGCGTCCAGTTTCCATTAGTTGCCGAAGCGTACCCCGTAAAGGTATTCCCCTGACGGACCAGACGTACGTAATAAGGATACCCGGCAATCGCTACAGGACCCAGATTGTTATCGGCTGTGGTCATCGTCTGCCCTGCCGTATTGCGCTGCTGAAGACTATAGCCTACCGAGCCCGCGCGATCCGGATTCGGGCTTACCGACATCAGAATCATCGCTGAATTCGCATCCAGGGTATTGCGCATCATCACACCAGCTTTAGACCAGGGATGTGTCGGATCCTGGGAAACCACACGTGCGATGATCTCTCCATCCCCCGCAAGGGGTTGATATACGTAATGAAACTCGTCCGCAGCACCCCAGATATCAGCCCCTGAAGCCGCTACCTCAAAACGGCCGTTGTCGTAACACACACTACCTGTAGCACCCACAGCTCCAATATCACTATTCACCCAGGTGCCCGGTAAAGGATTACAGCCCGCAGGAGGCTCAACGACGGTAAGGGTAAAGGTTGTCTGACAACCCTCTGCTGAACTGAACGTATACACACCGCTATCGGCCAACGTCAGATCCGCCAATACCAGGTCGGAGGTATCCAGCCCTTTGGTGTTCCCGTTCGGGCCATTGATGCTAAAGGCAAGACCATCCACCTGTATACCCAGACTCAGACTGCCACCCTGATCAATGTTCACCGATGGCCCTACTATCGCACTGCCGCCATCTATCCGGTACTCTGCCTGTATCGGCGTACCCGCACAAGAAGGAGTTACTGTAAGTTCAATAAAGGTCTCGCAACCCTCTGAAGATATCAAAGTGTACCGGCCATTATCGGCGGGCGTGACATTACCAAGGTTGTAATTATCACCTGCTACTGTTCCGTTCGGCAAGGTTACCGTAACACCAATATTATTCGGCAACATACTGAACATCACCTCTGTGCCTTCGGCTACCGTTACAAAGTTTTCACCACTGTCCCATACCCCATCCAAACGGTATTCAGGGATAATACTACCTGCTGTGCAATCCACAGGAGCCGCATCCAATGTCAAAGTAAAGACTTCAATACAGCCTTCCGGGGTGGTCAATACATACTGACCCACACTGTTGGAATCAACCTGACCATCATTATTTTGGGGTATCCGACCCACACCGGTTCTAAGATTCGTATCTATCAGATACGCACCAAACGCTGCAGAAAAATCATTGGGATCTGTAGAATTAAAAGTAGGACTGTACGCGATAGGAGTCGTCAGATAGTACTGACCGCTGTAATCACGAGCCCGGATGTACACCTCATCGCCCAAGTCGGCATTAAGCCTATTACCTGTAGTCCATTCCCCTCCATTGTGCCGGTACTCGACCACCAGGGTACCCTGTGGACAATCCGGAACACCCGCAAGACCTACCCCCTGGTCGTAATAAAACTTGACCTGATTTGCATTCAATACACGGTTAAATACCTTTACTTCATCAATCCTACCATCCAATTCATCAGTTACCCCACTGCCGTTATAACCTGGGACCGGATTGAACCGGCGCTCATAAAACCCGGATACCGTCAAAGGTGAAAAATTTTCCTCTGTTGTGTTGAAAACCAAATTTCCCGTAACAGGCTTCGAACATACTTCCTTCCCGTTGGCATATAAACGGGCCATCTGACCATCATAAGTGGCCGCTAAATGCACCCACTGACTCGTCGGGGTATACCCCGCCAAACAACTGCCAACCCCCTCAGAGGTATAAATCTCCCACTTATATAAACTGTTGTGAAATCCAAAAAAGAAAGCCGGATAGTCATGGGTGAATACCGAAGCATTGTACACAATGTCATCCCGGTTTACCCACGCCATAACCGTCATCGTATTGGCGATCGTTTGCATAGAGGCAGATGTGGGAACATCCACAATCGTATTGCTCTGGAATTCCACACCATCCGTCTCAAGGGCTCCGCCGAATACTCCACTACCCCAATTATCCGTACTCGGGGTCTTGTTCGCCATCCGGTTATCTACATCGTAGATCGTCGCATCATTGCCATACTGTGAGTCGTCTCTCGCTACCGAGCCTGCTGCATCATCAAACTTTAAATCCAGCACAAGACTCGGATCTTCACTTAAAGGAATTGAATTGCCGATCTGGATCGTCTCTGCTACCGATGGAACACCATTGGCGTCCAAAGCAAATAACATATAATAACCCGGAGGAAGTAAATTGCGATCCGGGATGTTGACCGTATAACTCCCGTTGCCCGTAAAACTCACCGGGATACGACGCTGTTCATTATTAGTACTATGCGTCGCCGATGAAAAGCGGATCAGGTTAAAATCCGTAATGCCCGAGCTGCCTGTTACCGGGATGCTTGTATTGTAATCCGCAGTCTCAGGGGCTGATATCGTCGGACGGGTCGCCAGGGAGCCGTCATTGTTAAACAAATATGACGGACTGTAGATCTCCGCATCTGTATGGTTCACACATTCCGCGGGGTTTGAATTATCACACAAACCACCACCGCCTACAAAAACACGGCCATCCACCATCAGGATCGCCACACTGTGATACGTGCGGGGTACCTGCATCCCCGCTACTGTGCGCCAGGAATTCGACTGCGGATTATAGATCTCTGCCGTCAGGCGTGCACCTACATCCGAAAAAACCTCCGCGTGGTCCAATCCCCCCGTGACCAGTATCTCCCCGTTGGGAAGCACCGTGCTATTGTGCATCGTACGCGAATACGTCAGCCGGTTCACCGTAGGGGTAACCGTAACATTATTCTCATTGCTGAAGTCAATCACATAGGAATTGTCCTTCGCCGGATGGTCCCGGTCATAAGACTCCGCACCACCCACTTTTAAGATCCGGTCCACATCGAACATCACCGTGGTACCCTTCATCGAATAGCTGTCATCAGCCCGAAGACCTACATCTACCATGCTCCCGCCATTCTCAACCGATATCCAGTGCATCATCTCACTGGGCCCCGCATGGAAAATACGGCCGTTGGAAGCCGCCCATAACCACAAGTGATTATCGGCCCGATAAACCCCCTGACTCTCTGTATTTAAATCGTTGGCTGTAAACGTATCATCGCCCGATATCCCAGGAAGCAATATCCATCCCGTCTGTTCCGTCCATAACTCCCCGTCTTTACCTCCATTGGTATCCGAAAAATCACCGCCGCCCCAGGAGCCGCCCAAAGTGAAAACCGATCCGTCCGATAAAGTCACATTCCCCTGATAGCCCCGCGGGACATTCATCTCATCAGCCACTGACCACTGGCCCGTGGAAGGATCATAAATACTCGTGCGCTGGTGCGAAGTACCCCCCGCAGATAATATCCGGCCATCCGGTAAATTGTTGATCCCAGGGCAGAACATATCGTGGTCCGTATTGCTCTGGAATTCACCCAAAGCCGCACCGTCAGGACCTTGAAACGGATCAAATAATTCCGTCCAGGTAAGTCCATCAGACTCCCGGCCCGCTGTATAATACGTAAGCTTATACTGCGAAGACCACGTGATCAATCGACCATCGGGAAGGTTTGCTACCGCAACAGGTACAATCCCAAATCCAATGGGATCACTCCAACGACCAACCTCTGAAGGACTTTGAGTAGGAAGCGCAGGTGCCTGGGCAGTCATCCCCAAGGATATCAGGAAAACAAGCAGGCTGAGGAATCCAGAATAACGAGTGTAATTTTTAATCATACGGTAATGCGATTTGGGGCTGACACTGAAGTCTTTCTATCAAAATTAGGGCTCAGGCCCCTGGAAACATACAAAAAGCGCGGATAGTCGATTACCTGAATCGAATCGACGTTCAATGATAAAAATGCCTTCGAAATCTCGGGGGCGCTAATAGATTAAAGGACAAAAAGAGCAGATAAAGCAAGAGGCCAGAACTGCGTTAGCAAGCCGCTAAGAAAACGCCTGTTAAAACGATAGAAGCATCTCATTTCCAGGGCAAATAACAGATAGGTCAGACAATCTCGAAACCGCCGTATCGATCAAAAAAATATTAAAGGGTGATGGGCCCTTGGTTTCAGGAGCTGAAATTCCACCATTTTTTGGCCGCCTTTCCGTATCCATAGCCATATTTACCGCCGTAGCCCAGATTGGTGTCTTTAACGGAATTCACCACAAATGACAGGTTGTTCATTTTCCCTTCTTCATTCATTTTTAATGGAAAATCGAGAATTTTCATATCCGTATACCCGGCCCGTGTAACATATAGGATCAGGTCGGCAAACTTAGCAATGAGCATAGTATCAGAGACCACAACCACCGGGGCGGTATCCACGATCACATAATCGTACTTTTCTCTGACGTCAGCAACCAATTTCTCCAGGCGATCGCTCATCAGCAGTTCGGCCGGATTCGGCATTAGTTTTCCGGAATAGATAATATCAATGGTCTGGTCGGAAACCAGCATGGTATTAGTAATATCCCGGGGCGTCAGGGCATCAACTATAAGATATTCTGTGAGGCCATTGTTATTCTCATTTCCGGAAACCCGCTTGAGTTTGTCAACATTCTTACTGGAATAGAACTGGTTGATTTTCGGATTTCGGATATCCCCTCCTACCAGTAAAACCTTTTTGTTGGCCTTGGCATAGATCATGGCGAGGTTGGAGGAGACAAAAGACTTCCCTTCTCCAGGCACGCTTGAGGTCACAAAAATCACATGCCCTCCTGAGCCCGTCTTTTTCTGCTTTAACAAATAATCCAGATTGGTACGTAGTATCCTGAGGGATTCGGCCAACACCGACCGGTCTGATGTGGTTACCAGCGTTTTTTCTTTCTTTTTCAGCCGGGGAAGCTCGGCGAGAACAGGGATATTATCGATCCATTTTTCAAGTTCAAGTTTATTCTGAACCTTGTTATTGAGCAATTGATTCCCGTATATGAATGAAAATGGCAACGCCAGGCCGAGGATAAAAGTAGCGAGATAAATTTTAAGTGGTTGGGGCTGAACCGGGTAGTTAGTCCCGTATGCCGAATCAATTATTTTAGATTTAGGCGGTGTTGAGGCAAAAGAGATCTGAGATTCTTCACGTTTTTCCAATAAATAAAGGTACAGGGATTCTGTGGTTTGTTGTCGCCGCGAAATATCCCTTAAGGCTCGTTCATTTCCAGGTGCCGCATAGATACGCGACCGGATTCTGGAAAGCTGACTGCTCAGACTATTTACCTGTAAATTTAAATTTTCCGCAACATTGTTTAAACTCGACTGGACCCCCTGTTTCAAACTTTCTAATTGCTGATCCAGCTCCACAATAACCGGGTTGCGTTCATTAGAACTCTTTAACAATCGTTGTCTTTCAGCCAGTAATTGGTTATATCGCTGGACTGAACTCGCAATATTGGGATCATTTATTCCCACATTCGGGGGGATAATTTCAAACCCTTCCTGGTCCGAAATATAGTCACTCATCTGGTTGGCAATACTCAATTGCACGCTCGCCTGTTGCAATTGCTGCTCTCCAGCTGTACTGGCGCTCACATTTACATTAGACTGAGATTGTAAGTCGGATATTCCCCGACTAGACTTAAAAGATTCTGCCGTATCATCAACATCTGACAGGTTGCTGTAAATTTCTCCAATCCTGTCATTAATGAACTTCGAGGTGGCATCAGCCATGGCCCTTTTATCCTCAATTTCACTACTGTTAGCGACCTGTATAAGTTCGTTGAGCACATCGATTCCTCGCTGCTTTATCGGATCCGTCAGGGATAAATTCAGGATTTTGGAAAATTTATCAGGGGTACTGATATATATTTTATCGCGATAGAAATCGGCGGTTGTATACACGGGGTTCACAGCAACGCGGATCGTCTTTCCCACAAAAAATTCAATCAGATCATCTTTAGGGATCAAGACCAATTCTCCTATTTCGGTCCGGATAGAGGCTCCAAAGGCCAAACGCCTGGCAGGATCATCCTCTAGTTCCCGATAGTCAAATTTAGTTTCGGATACCGGAGTAACATAAAAACTGAACTCCGAGTTGTTGATCACTGAATCCGGGGCCAGGAAATTCAGGGTAAACGGAAAATCCGCGCCATATAATTCACTGTTGCGCACATTTCCAATTAGCGTCAACCCAATATTCAAGTTCAAATTATTGACAACCTCCGCCAAATTACTTCTCGAACCGAGGATCTCAATCTCGTCCTTAATATCGGTATTCCCGCCACCAAACACGTTTAAGTCCTGCAGAACGCTTAATTCTGAATTGCCCGACTTCGATTCCACAATCTGAATCTTCGCGCTTGCCCCGTATTCAGGCACGGTGTACCTGAGATACACCCTGGCTAACGACCAGACAGGCCACAACTGAAAATGCAAACCATTTCCAGTGCCGGGTATAGGATTTTATAAGCTCAAGATTATCGGTATTCGTGGATTTTTTTTCCAAACCGGAAGGCAGTTAGAGGGATTAGCAAAGACCCAGGGAATTAAAACCGGGTCACTATAAGAAGTGTTGAAGTAATTAAAAGAGAAATAATGGAGAACGTCAGGGCTGTGGAGGCACCGATTGATGTCTCATTAATTCCCTGTTTGTTGGGTTCTACGTAAACCACATCGTTTTGGGTCAGGTAATATACCGGGGAGTCCACCACATTTTTGGTCGTCAGATCTAGTCGGGTATAAACCTTCGTACCCTTGAATTCACGGATGACCAAAACGTTATCTCTTCTCCCGCGGATTGTCATATCCCCGGCAAGGCCCAGGGCCTCAAGGATCGTCAGCTGTTCTCCGGCTGAGGTATTGGGATAGGTGCCCGGCCTGGAAACAGCACCCAAAATCGTAACTGTAAAATTCCGCAACCGAATATTTATAATAGGATCTTTTAGGTAATCCGCAAGCTCTTCTCTTAACATGATCCGGAGCTCATCCGGAGATAACCCTTCAATTTTCAGTTTACCGATCACTGGAAAATCAATCATACCATCCTGATCGACAAGGTAATCCATTTGCTCCGCTCGAAGGCCGTCCCCACTAGCCACAATATTAAACGGGGCACTGGCCTCCGGGTTCAGGGATGATACATTGATGGAAACCACATCGTCCACCTTGAATTTGGTGATTGTTGTAGGCTTATTCGTGGCCGTTTCAAAATCTCCTGTATCCTGGAAATAGACGACATCTTCACGGGAGGCACAAGATGCAAGCATTAAAAGGCTAAAAAGCACTAAGGCAAAGATCTTGCGATATTCATTAAATTTTTTCATGATTCAGGGTATCAGATATTGGAGGGTTAAGGTATTAATTTTCCTTCTTTTGACGTTGGAATTTCTTCTTTTACGTCTGCAGCAGGGATTGGCAGTCTTTTTTCTTTGTCCAGGCGGCAGTAATCAGAATTGTTAGACACAAATTCCGGTACAATTTCCTTCATTAATTTTACGGTGTCTGCATTGAAGAACATATTGGAGACACATAAATGCTCAATTTTCGAACGTACCCAGGCATAATCCAGATCCCGCGTTTTACTGATCAGGATTTTATTGTGGTAGGTGGGCAGTGTATTTTCCCCATTGGCCAGTAACTCCTCATACAATTTTTCCCCGGGGCGCAGCCCTGTTATTTTGATATCAATGTCCTCCGGATACTGCAGCCCGGAAAGCTGAATCATGTTTTTCGCCAGGTCAAAAATCTTTACTGATTCCCCCATGTCGAAAATAAATAATTCCCCACCTTCACCCATTACACCCGCCTCCATAACGAGTTGAGAGGCCTCCGGAATGGTCATAAAATACCGCGTAATATCCCGGTGGGTAACCGTCAGCGGGCCTCCTTTATCAATTTGACGCTTAAATAAGGGAATGACCGACCCGTTAGAACCCAGGACGTTTCCAAAACGTGTGGTAATAAACCGGGTGTTTGTTGTTTGGTTTAAGCAGGTGATATACATTTCGGCTATCCTTTTAGTGGCCCCCATAATATTTGTAGGATTGACCGCCTTGTCCGTGGAAATAAAAACAAATTTTTCCACGTTGTGTTCCACTGCAAGGTCTGCAATAACCTTGGTCCCCGCTATGTTGACTTTTATGGCCTCATAGGGGTTATATTCCATTAAAGGGACGTGCTTATAGGCCGCAGCATGAAAAACGATGTCCGGCTTAAAATCCTGAAACAAAACGTTGGTCCTGTTTTTATCCCGAACGTCTCCAACAACAGGTATAAAGTTGTGAAACCCATTTTGCTTTAATTCCTGTTGTAAATCATACAACCCGGACTCTGCCTGATCCAAAATGAGCAAGGATTCGTAGTCGTATCTGCAAATCTGGCGTACAATTTCACTTCCTATTGAACCCGCTCCCCCGGTAACCAGGATGGTTTTTCCTTTAAGTTCTGAGCGAATACGGGCATTATCCAGGGATATCGGTGCCCGATCCAGTAGATCCTCAATCTGCACCTGTTTGATCTGGGAAACTTTTAACTCCCCGTTGATCCAATCCTCCACAGGAGGTACTATTTTCACCTTTACGGAGAATTGTACCATGCCTTCGACCAAACGCCGTAATTTTTTCTGTTCAATATTGTGAATGGAAAATACGATTTCGGCAACTTTCCGGCTTCTGAAAAATTCTTCATTCAAAACCTCAGGTCCGAAAACCCTGACACCATTAATCTGTTTTCCGATTTTCTTGCGATCCTCATCTACATAACCCAAAACGTTCACCTGGCTTTTAGTACTCGACGTTAAAGCGTTGTAGGTTAGAATCCCGGACTCTCCGGCTCCATAAATGAGAATATTCCTATGATAACTTAAATTTTTATTTACCAGATTGTTATAAAGAACCTTAAAAACGTATCTGGAAGCGGTTAGTCCTACAAAGGCCAGTAAGCTATTAATGATGATAATGGAAAGAGGAATACTGAAATCCGTGAAAAAGCCCCACTTTCTGTTGGCTACAATCAGAAGTATGGTAATGATACTGGAAAGACAAATGGCATTAAAAATATTATACACATCCCTTACGCCCGTATGTCTGACTACACCCCTGTAAGATCCGGTAGCCAAAAAGGCGATAAGTGCTATGGCCACGACAATAGGAAGCTGCCACAACAACTTGGAAACATCGAAATTAAAGGTCAGATTAAAGCGAATGAGATAGGACAGGACAAAAGAAATGCCCACTGTAATGAGGTCAATAGTCAATACAAGCCATTTACTCGCAAATCGTGAAGTGGTACTGGTAAAATAGTTTTGTATCATGATATGCTTTTCTGAATTATTCCCACGACCCTTTCCAGCTGACTTTCAGTAAGGTCAGAACCGCTGGGCAGGCATAACCCGCGGTTAAACAGATCTTCAGAAACTCCATTTGTAAACATCGGACAATCCGAGAATACCGGTTGTAAATGCATGGGCTTCCAAAGGGGTCTGGATTCAATATTCTCACTCGCCAGTGCGAGCCTGATTCTTTCACGGGCCTCAAAACTCCCGGTCAAAATGGTGGTAAGCCAATGATTACTCTTAATACCCTCAGATTCTTCCAAAAAGGAAATTTCCGAAAATTCTGCGAGGGAGGCTTTATAAAACTCAAAATTTTTCCTTCTCGAGGCCACCCGATCTGCTAGAACTAACATCTGGCCCCGGCCAATCCCTGCTACGACATTGCTCATGCGGTAGTTATAACCGATTACGGAATGCTGGTAATGCGGGGCATCATCGCGCGCCTGTGTTGCCAAATGAATGGCCCTGGATTTGAATTCCGGATTTTTGGACACTAAAGCGCCCCCTCCGGAGGTCGTGATAATCTTATTCCCATTAAATGAAAGGATACCCAGGTCTCCCATAGCACCACATTTCCTCCCTTTATAGGTACTTCCAAGAGCCTCGGCGCTGTCTTCAATGACAGGGATGTTATATTTTTCGGATATCGCCTGGATCTCATCGGCCTGGTAAGGCATCCCATACAGATGCACGGCAATAATGGCTGCAGGCTTTTTGCCCGATTTCATTCGCGATTTTATCGCCTCTTCAAGGAGCTCTGGACACATATTCCATGTTTCCCGTTCACTATCTACAAACACTGGGGTAGCCCCCTGATAGGCAATGGGGTTGGCGGAAGCAGAAAACGTAAAACTCTGGCATAGCACCTCGTCGCCACGCTTCACTCCTAAAAGAATAAGCGCCAGGTGAATAGCCGCGGTTCCCGAACTCAGGCAGGCAGCATAAACCTCGTCACTATAAAAGTTGGAAATGGCATTTTCAAACTCCGTCACATTAGGCCCTAGAGGAGCGATCCAGTTGGTGACAAACGCCTCATTTACAAAGTCCTGCTCTTTTCCTCCCATATGGGGGGATGATAACCAAATTTTTGATTTGTCCAAGTTGTTGAATTTCATGTAATACCCTGTAAAAGTAATCCTATATTTATCACCTTCAAATGGATATCGTCCTTTGTTAATATTTATCGATTAAACGAGTGAAACCGAAACCTCCTCAGCATTATCCGGCCTTTAAACGATTTAATTCGTTACTCCCGGGTTCAATATTGAATTTTGAGGCGTAATAAAAACCAGATGAAAAGCATTAAAAACATTTGTTGCATCGGAGCGGGCTACGTAGGTGGGCCCACTATGTCCGTTATCGCCCATAAATGTCCGCACATACAGGTGAACGTGGTGGATATAAACCAGCATAAAATTGACTTGTGGAATGACAAGGATCTAAGCAAGCTTCCCGTTTTCGAACCCGGTTTGCAGGAAATAATTGCCGAGACACGGGGGAGAAACCTCTTTTTTTCCACGAAAGTGGACCAGGCGATAGACCAGGCAGATATGATTTTTATTTCAGTAAATACCCCTACAAAAACCTATGGCAAGGGAAAAGGGCAGGCTGCAGACCTTAAATATATTGAGCTTTGCGCCCGCGACATTGCGCGGGTGGCCACCTCGGATAAAATAGTGGTGGAAAAATCTACCCTTCCGGTACGCACAGCCCAAACCCTTCAAAGCATCTTGCACAACACGGGCAGTGATGTTCATTTTGAAATCCTGTCCAACCCGGAATTCCTTGCTGAAGGAACCGCAATTGACGATTTGTTACAGGCAGACCGGGTATTGATCGGAGGTAATGATACCCCCACAGGCCAAAAGGCTAAAACCCTGCTCAGCGAGATCTATGAAAACTGGATCCCTAAAGAGCGTATTCTGCAGACAAACCTTTGGTCTTCAGAACTTTCCAAACTAGTAGCGAATGCATTTCTCGCCCAGAGGGTTTCTTCTATAAACGCCATCTCCGCCTTGTGCGAAAAAACAGAGGCCAATGTGGATGAAGTGGCGAAAGCTGTAGGCTTAGATAGCCGAATTGGGTCAAAATTCCTGAAGGCCTCCGTAGGCTTTGGAGGTTCATGTTTCCAAAAGGACATCCTGAATCTGGTATACATCAGTCGGAGTTTAGGCCTGAACGAAGTGGCAGACTATTGGGAACAGGTCATTATAATGAATGATTACCAAAAATCCCGATTTGCCAATACCATCATCAGTGAGATGTTCAACACGGTTTCCGGTAAAAAAATCGTCATTTATGGCTGGGCTTTTAAAAAAGACACCAATGATACCCGCGAATCTCCGGCCATATACGTAGCCGACGCCCTTCTGGAAGAACAAGCGGAACTCGTTATTTACGATCCGAAAGTTCCTGCAGCTGCAATTTACAGGGATCTCGATGCCCTGGGTACGCGCAGCCCTGAAGATAACCGGCGGCTGGTAACCGTCTCAGAGGATCCTGTTAAAATCACCACCGGCGCCCATGCGATCGCCGTGCTGACTGAGTGGGATGAATTCCGAACCTACGATTGGGCGGATATCTTCTCCCGAATGCAGCGGCCTGCCTTTGTTTTTGATGGCAGAAGACTGCTTGTGGGGCACAACCTGGAAAAGATGGGGTTCACCTATTACAAACTGGGAGAATCCTGAAGTTGGCTACGACAGCATCCAATCTGAACTATTTATAAGTGGCCTTTTTAATTTCCTTACCTATCTTTAGCACTAAAATAGAGTGATTTGAAAATTTTAGTGACCGGGGCCGCGGGCTTCATCGGCTTCCATGTGACCCAACGCCTTTTGAATTCAGGCTACACGGTTATCGGGCTGGACAATATTAACGCGTATTACGATCTGGATCTGAAATGGGGGCGTCTCGCGGAATTGGGTATCGCGTCCACGGACCTGGCATCCTACGGGGCAACGGCCCGGAGCGCTACCGCACCTCAATTTTCCATGGTTCGCTTAAACCTTGAAGATCGGGAAGCGCTTCCCCTTCTTTTTAAAGAACAAAACTTTGATGCCGTCATATCTCTGGCAGCCCAGGCCGGGGTTCGCTACAGTTTAGAGAGCCCGGAAACTTATGTGGATTCCAACCTCGCCGGCCATTCCAACCTGCTGGAATGCTGCAGGCACCATAATGTAAAACATCTAATTTACGCCAGTAGTTCGAGTGTGTACGGCTTGAATTCGAGTATCCCATTCAGGGAAACGGACTGCACAGAATCCCCGGCCAGTATATATGCTGCCACCAAAAAGTCCAATGAGGTAATGGCCCACGCCTACAGCCATCTCTTTGGAATCCCCACAACAGGGCTTCGCTTTTTTACTGTATATGGACCCTGGGGACGTCCGGATATGGCCCCTATACTTTTCACCGAGGCTATTTTAAAAGGAGTGCCGATTAAGGTTTTTAACCAGGGGAATATGGAACGGGATTTCACTTACGTGGACGATATCGTTGAAGGGATACTTCAAATTCTCAAAAAGGACGTCTCCGCCCGAATTCAAAAGAAGGAATTCTATAAGGTTTATAATATAGGAAATGGTGCTCCGGTAAAGCTGATGGATTTTATAGCCATCCTGGAGAATGCCCTGGGTAAAAAGGCAAAGAAAAAATACTATCCCATGCAACCCGGGGATGTACAGCGGACCTGGGCAGATACCTCGGCCCTTAAAGCTGATTTCAATTATAAGCCCGGAACCACGCTGGAAAAAGGTATTGACGAATTTGTCGCCTGGTACCTGGATTTTTATGCTCCTGGGGGCTAGGAATTTCTAAACTACAAAGTCGCTTCCTCTTTCGTCGTTTAAATAATACACCAAATTCCATTGAAGAGATCCTCCTCTCCCACTCTCTGGTGAAAGGGTGCAATCCTGTGACACTTTAATGCTCTTAGAGCTCTCGTTTTCTGGCCTAAAAGTGTATTTGGACAGATTTCTCAACGGACATCCACACATTCTTCTATACTCTTTGTACACTTTTTCTGACAAATTGCAAGTCGATTTCGGATTTCGCCAAATTCTAAGGTTTTGTTAAAGAAAAATGCATTTCGTCGAAAACCCCCAACGATGAAAAACCATATCCGATGATCTCGCGTAGATAGCCCTGATTGCCAAATATGCATTTCATCGAAAAATAAGAACAACTGAACGATTATAATTTTTCACGCGTTAAGTTTACAGACCCAAATTAACCTATTCATACTATGTTGCACATGAACACTAAGTCTACCTACGTCCTATTTTCTCTTCTCTTCTCTTTTCTTTTCCTTTCCACCTTTACTTCTTGTCAGAAAGATTCTGATTTACTCTTGGATACTGTATTGTATGAAGATGAACTGGCTGAAATAGTTATGTTGGAACGGGGCGGCAACGGACCAAATCCCAATGCCAGCAAGACCGCTGATGATGACGGGGATGGCGTGCTAAATGATCTGGATGACTGTCCGTTCACACCTGCTGGCGCCAAGGTCAATGCTCAAGGTTGTGCAGCGAGTCAGTACGATGCGGATGACGATGGGGTTATCGACAGCCAGGATCAGTGTCCTGATACCCCTGCTGGCGCTTCCGTAGATGGAAATGGATGTTCAAATAGTCAAAAAAGCACGGGACCTGTTAATGATGATGATCAGGACGGTGTTTCCAATGAGAACGATATTTGTCCGAACACCCCTGCAGGAGCCTCCGTTAATAATCGGGGCTGTTCAAATGCTCAGTGGGCAGCGATATCTGACGATGACGGAGATGGGGTTACCAATGACAGGGACCAGTGTCCGGGCACCCCTTCCGGCGAATCCGCAAACAGTCAGGGCTGTTCTGACAGCCAGCTCAACCCGGCTTCTGATGATGATAATGACGGGGTGCCCAACGAGCAGGATGATTGTCCATTTACCCCTGCAGGAGCGAACGTAAATAACTTTGGATGTGCCGCCAGCCAGTATGATACTGATGGAGATGGTGTCAATGACAGCCTGGATCAATGCCCGGGTACACCAGCGGGCGAATCAGTTGATGCGAATGGGTGTGCATTAAGTGCAAATACTCCCCCATCAGGATCTACAAGCACTGCCGGTTGGTTTCCATCAGATCCCGATGGTACAGAGCCATCAACAACAGGATCATACACGCCAAATTCAGCGTCTGATGTGGCAAACCCCGCTAATGCCAATAAGGTTGCTATAATAACAAACTCGTTTGACTGCACCGGATGTAATTGGGCGCCTGGGCAAGTTATTGACCCTAATGGTGGATCTATAACTGGTACAAACATCAACCTTAACGGAGCTTTCATAAGAAGTGAGCCTGTAAGGGCGTTTGCCCCATCAGCGAGGTTTTCTTCTATTTATGATGATTCATTTGTGTACATCGAGACTTTTGGAGGCGTAAGTAATGATGGTGGAGATGACAGAGCAGCATTACAAGCTCTATTAAGTAATGTACAATATGCCAAGAATTATTCAGGTGGTATTTATATTGCAAACGGCCCAAGCGGAACAGACAGGACAGGTTATTTTATATGGGACATGAACAATTCAAAAGTAGAAGTAACTGCTGCTGAATATTATAGTGACTCAGGGCCAGACGAGCCGATGCTTGGGATACATCAAACAAACGTAAAAATTTACAATGGTGAATTTGACTTTAATAAAGAGGCTCCGCAATTTATGTGGTATGGGGGAATGGAAGGATATCATTTTGAAAACCTTTGGATTCATGACCTTGAAAATCAAACATCAAATCCTATATTAAGAGTTTTTGCTTTTCGTATTGACGTAAACACTTCTGGCGGTAGTAATTCTTTTACTGGAGGCTATCCATTTGGAGTAAAAAATACAAATCAAAGATTTGAGTCTGGATTCATGAAAGGATGCACAATAGAAAATCTAAGGGCTAACGGTGCAGGGCTGCCTGGTAATTCGGCTCAAGGTATTTGGTATCAATTAAGAGATGTTGACCCATCATGGGATGCGTTAGTTTACCATGAAGGGAATGTGATTAGAAATATTACAGGTGTTGAAGCAGAAGGGATTTATCTTGACGAATACACATGGTACGGAGATAAAATAATAACAAATAATACCCGATGGGTGTTCGAAGGAGATTCCATCTACAACTGTGAGGACAGGGCAATGAAGTCCGTTTTAAGTAATGTGACTATAAATGGCGGCTATTATGCGTCAATAAACCCGGCCATTGCAGCTCCGCAAGGGGGTGCTATAATTAATTTCTTTACCCTTAGAAATAATCAAGATTTGTCCGGAACGGTGAGCGACAGGTCGGAAAACATAGTTGTCACAAACAACACATTCGACAGCCCTTATGGTTCAAGGCAACAACAGCTTGCTATGACCAATATACGTGATGTTTATGTGTCCGGGAATACTTTTCAGTCTACTGCTACCGGGAACTTTCCAGGCATAATGTTGGGTGTTGGTTGGTTCCTTCCAGACCCGGGCCTTCCTCTTGGGGAGATAGAGAATGTTCTTATAACCGGAAACACATTCATAAATCTTGGGATAGAGTTCGATCAAAAGTTCACTCCAACGAACGTAACAATAGATGGGGAGACATTCAACTGGGACTATACTGGTTCTGGCGGGTCATTTGCTCAGGGAATATTTAGGTATAACGGATTTGCAGATGCTACTGCCTTTTCTGGTCCAACAATCAGAAACTGTGTTGCAAATGTAACGATATCACAGTTCGGAGGACAATTTGAAGGATTCTTTGCCTCAAGAGCGCCAGCTCATACAAACATGGTTTGGGAAAATAACCAACTGAACTTTACGTCTCCATTCAACAATCCAAGTTCAGGTGCTGAATTTATGTATATACGGGGAAATTTCGACAGCTCAAATACGATAACAAACTGTACAATGACCAACGCATCCGGTACTAGTTCTTTGCGAGTCGATGGGACACAAACAGTTCGAATAACGAACAGCGTCGGTAACGGAGTTCCAATAACAGTGCAGTAATTGATAGGTCACTATTTTTGTTTAGCAATACCTCTTTTTTGGACTGGCCTTTAGTCTATATTTTATTTTCAAAGAGGATACCAATGGTGATGGTATTACTGATTAGAAGAACCAATGCGCCAACACACCTACCTACGGAGGAACACGAAAATACTTCAGGTTGTCCCTCTTCTAAAATGGATTCAAACAGGGACGGCATGAGTGATGTAGATAGGGTAACAGATGACATTGATGTCTGCCCAGTTACACTATGAGGGCAAAGGGTAAATGATGAAGCTTTTTCCCAAAGCCAACCTGATAGCACCGGACCGGTGGTAACAGAAGTTACCGTAACTGATTAACTCCAACTTCGTTCAAATTTTCAATGAGACAGAATGAGGGTGCCAAACCACGCATCCAGTTCGGGACTTTGCACTAGGTATACTATGGACCCACAACCATTGAAAACATTTACCTTGCATGGGTTATTGAGACGGCTGGAGGAAATATTCAGGCTCCGCTAATGCAGGGGATTCCTTATTTCTGGTAGATTTAAAAGGAAAAATCAACTCCGAATGATAAATCCTTTGTAGAGCATTAAATCACCGAATAAATTGGGCTTTGATATCAATTAATCATTTAAGGATAAGTTTTTCTCTAAATTTCACCCTTCATTCATAATTGGGTTGTCCCTAATTGATGCAAATTATGGTTGATGAAAAAACTGAGATTTATAGATGCACTTAGAGGCATTGCCATATTGGGGGTAATAATAGTCCACACCGGACAAATCGGCACCAACGAATTACCGGAACAATTAAGCAGCTTAATTGTTCAGGGGGGCGAGAGGTGTTCAAATCTTTTATCTCGCCAGTGCATTCACGTTATTTCTCTTTTATAATTACAGGAAGGATTCAGAGGTTGAACCAACAGTGAATTTTTTTATAAGGCTGTAACCTCTCCTGAAAATCGGACTGTGGAAAATTAGACAAAAAAGCTAATTTTAAAGCAGTTCAATTATGAAGAAAACAAAGTTTACAGAAAGTCAGATCGTCACGTGCATCAAGGAGCATGAGTCGGGTCGCAAGGCGGAGGATATCTGCCGGGAGTTGGGTATTAATCGCAGCACCTTCTACTATTGGAAGAAGCGGTATTCAGGCATGGATAGCCTTCAGCTCAAGCGCCTTAAGGAGCTTGAAGAGGAGAATCGCAAGCTTAAGACTATGTATGCCGACCTGGCCCTTGACAACAAGATGCTCAAGGACGTGCTTTCAAAAAAGTGGTAAGCTCTTGGTGATAAGAAAAACATGGCCGCTTACCTGCGGGAGTTTTACCAGGTAAGCCTCACCAGGGCCTGTAAGACGCTGCTTTTTGCTAAGTCCATGTACTATTACCAGTCAGTCAAAGACGATCGGGAGGTTATTGACAAGCTCTTGGAACTCCCAGTGGCCAGGCCACGGGAAGGCCAGGACAAATACTATCAGCGGCTTCGCTTGCAGGGCTATCCCTGGAATAAAAAACGGATCCAGCGGGTGTATCGGATGCTGGGTTTGAACTTGCGTAGGAAAGCCAAAAGGCGAGTGCCTGCACGAGTGAAAGAACCCCTGCAGCTACCTGAGAAGCGCAACCGGGTATGGTCCCTGGATTTTATGAGTGATTCCCTGATGTCTGGAAGAAGGTTTCGAACGCTGAATATTATTGATGATTTTAACCGCAAGGCCATTACCGTGGAGGCAGAGTTCAGCTTCCCAGCCATCGGAGTGGTACAAGTGATGAAAAGGGCTATTGAAGAACATGGTAAACCAGATAAAGTACGTACAGATAATGGCCCGGAGTTCCTCGCCCTGGACTTTACCCGTTGGTGTGAAGCACAGGGTATAGAGATACAGTATATCCAGCCAGGCAAACCCATGCAAAATGGATTTGTAGAACGGTTCAATAGAACCTACCGTCAGGATATCTTAGATGCCCATCTCTTTGAAGAAATCAGCCAGGTGAGGATCCTGACCGAAGAATGGATCAAAGATTACAATCAGGAAAGACCTCATGAAGGTCTGGGGGGAATGACTCCCAATGCTTTTGAAAAAGAATACTTTGTACCCGATTTAATTCAATTGGAATAAGAAATGTCGTCTAAAAGATAGTCCGAAAAAAGGGAGGGTTACATCTGCTCTTCCAACTTTTAATTTGTCTATTTTCGAAATAGTAATTAACAATACTATTTGGTATTACTTTCTTTATTAAGTTTTTCATTTTCCTATTCGTAAATAAAACAACCAGATCCCTTTATCAAATTATAATAACACAATTTAGCATTTGAAAATCTCCTCTTATCCAATAAATCGGCATTTGAAATATTAAGTCTCAGAATATAATAAATTATTGATCATCTTTGAAAAAAATTTATCATTGTGAATCAAAAAACTGCACTGATTACCGGTGTTACCGGACAAGATGGGGCATATCTTAGTGAATTCTTACTGAAAAAAGGATATATAGTCCATGGTCTCAAAAGGCGGTCCTCCCTGTTCAATACGGACCGGATAGACCACCTGTACCAGGATCCCCATGTGGAAAACAGGAACTTTATCCTGCACTACGGGGACATGACGGATAGCACAAACCTAATAAGGCTTATACAGGAAATCCAGCCGGATGAAATTTACAACCTGGCTGCCATGAGCCACGTGCAAGTTTCCTTTGAAGTCCCTGAATACACGGGTAATGCGGATGGTCTGGGGACTTTACGAATCCTTGATGCTGTGAGGCTATTGGGCCTTGAAAAGAAAACCCGAATCTATCAGGCATCAACTTCCGAACTCTATGGAAAAGTTCAGGAAGTGCCGCAGACAGAAACCACTCCATTTTATCCGAGAAGCCCTTATGCCGTGGCAAAAATGTATGCCTACTGGATTACAGTGAATTACCGGGAGGCCTATAATATGTTTGCATGCAATGGGATCCTATTTAACCACGAATCGCCAATACGCGGGGAAACTTTCGTAACCCGCAAGATCACGAGGGCAACTGCAAGGATAGCTCTGGGATTACAGGATAAAATTTATCTGGGGAACCTTGACGCCCAGCGTGACTGGGGCCATGCCAAAGACTATGTGCGCATGATGTGGTTGATCCTTCAGCACGACCAACCCGAGGATTGGGTCATTGCCACTGGGAAGACCACCCCGGTGCGCGAATTTGTCCGCATGAGTTTCGCAGAGCTCGGGATTGAACTCGAATTTAAGGGGGCTGGTATTGATGAAAAAGGGTTTGTAAAAGCTTGTCACAACCCCGAATTCATACTGGAAAAAGGAAAAGAAGTCCTTGCAGTAGACCCCAAATACTTCAGGCCCACGGAAGTCGACCTTTTAATTGGAGACGCCTCAAAGGCAAAGAAAATACTCGGGTGGGTTCCTGAAATATCACTGGATGATTTGGTAAAGGATATGGTACAGAGTGACCTTCAACTCATGCAAAAGGAACAGTACCTTAAAAATGGGGGGTATCGGGTCCTGAATTATTTTGAATAGCCCTATGCAAAATAAGGATTCGAAAATATTTGTCGCCGGCCACAGAGGGTTGGTGGGCAGTGCCATTGTCAAAAACCTTAGTGCCAATGGTTACCGTAACCTGGTATTGAGAACGAGGAGGGAACTGGACCTTTTGGACCCCGATGCTGTTGAACATTTTTTCGAAGCCGAAAAGCCGGAATATGTGTTCTTGGCGGCTGCCAAGGTTGGGGGAATTGTCGCAAATAACACCTATCGGGCAGACTTTATTTATGAAAACCTCAGGATACAAAACAACATAATCCATCAGTCGTATCGGTCAGGGGTAAAGAAGCTGTTGTTCCTTGGGAGCACCTGTATTTATCCAAGGGACTGTCCCCAACCTATGCGGGAAGATTACCTACTCACCGGGGAACTGGAATATACCAATGAGCCTTATGCTATTGCAAAGATCGCAGGAATTAAAATGTGTGAGAGTTATAATCTGCAATACGGGACTAACTTCATTTCGGTGATGCCCACAAACCTATATGGGCCGAATGACAATTTTGACCTGGAAAAATCCCACGTACTCCCCGCCCTGCTGCGCAAAACCCTACTTGGCAAAGCCCTGGAAGAAGGGGACTGGGACTATATCCGAAAAGACCTAAACCACCTTCCTGTCGAACGGGTGACTGGGGCGAATACGGATGACCAAATTCTTGAAAAACTACGTAAATACGGTATCGTTTCAGATAAAGGAAAAGTAAGCGTCGAAATCTGGGGAAGCGGGAATCCACGTCGGGAATTCCTTTGGTCTGAAGACATGGCCGACGCCTGTGTCTTTCTTATGGAAAACCGGGATTTCATAGACACTTTTGAGGCCGGAAGTAAAGAGGTTAGAAATACCCACATCAATATTGGTACAGGGGTGGACATTTCAATTCGCGAATTGGCAGAATTGATTAAGGGAAAGGTAGCCTTTAAGGGGGAATTTGACTACAATAGGTCAAAGCCGGATGGCACCCTTAAGAAACTAACAGATGTATCTAAACTAAACGACCTTGGATGGAGGGCCAAAACAGTACTTTCAGAAGGAATAGTTCAACTGGAACAATTCTATAAAGACAGGCTTAAGGGTCAATTCTTAAAATGATATGAGATTCACTGATAACTCAAATTCAATTCGTGCATCTGAAGTATCCTTTGCTAAAATAACTAAATCCTAATTCCATGGCTGCCACTAATAAAATGTTCGGAGCCATGGCATGGAGTGGCATTGAACGGATCTCGATCCAGGCGATTCAATTTGTCCTGGGAATTATCCTGGCAAGAATCCTCTCTCCTACAGAATACGGGATCATGGCGATCCTTTTTGTTTTTATAATCTTATCTGAAGTTTTTGTAGACAGCGGCTTCACTAGCGCCCTGATCCAGAAAAAGGATAGAGATCTTGCTGATGAATCCACTGTTTTTCTTTTTAATATCGGGATAAGCATTGCCTTTTATTTATTGTTATGGGTTTTAGCACCTTATATTTCAGGATTTTACGAGATAGAAGAGCTTACTATTTACATTAGAGTGTTTTCTGTATCCCTGATTATTAATTCTTTATTTACCGTACCGCGTACCTTGCTTACGATCAAGCTAGACTTTAAACTGCTCACCAAAATAAACCTCATTGCCGTAATTGTTTCGGGGACTATTGCAATCTGTTTGGCCTATACCGGCTTTGGAGTCTGGTCCTTAATCTGGCAAGTGATAATTAGGTCTATTCTCACTGGTTGTCTTATTTGGATCTTTGTAAAGTGGAAGCCTATATTAGTCTTTTCAAAGAGCTCTTTTCATCAGTTATTTTCTTATGGATCAAAATTACTGGTGTCTTCCTTACTAGTTCAATTCTTCAGCCAATTGAATTCCTTATTGATCGGTAAATATATCAATGCAAAAAGTTTAGGGTTTTATAGTAGAGGGATACAGTTCTCAGATTTTGTATTTAATATTTTCAACTCCTCAATTAATGGAGTTTTACTACCAGCCTTAGCTCCGATACAAGACCAAAAAGAGCTTCTTAAAGAACAAATAAGCATAACTTCGAAGACCGCAGCACTCATTACGGTGCCCATATTCTTATTGCTCACTTTACTTGCAGAACCAATCATTCTTGTCCTATTAACTGATAAATGGGCATTGGCAATACCTATTATGCAAATCTTCAGTATTGCGCGATTGATAACCATTGCCTCTATTATTAACATCAATGTGTTATATATTATCGGAAGAACAGACCTTGTTTTGAAACAACAGTATGTGTGTATTGGAATTCGGATAATATTGGTTATCGGGGCTCTAAAATATGGTATTGTGGCGATTGCCTGGGCTGAATTAATTTCTTCTGCCATTCACTTTTTTATTAATGCATATTATCCCGGAAAACTGATTAATTACAGTGCTGTCAAGCAAATAAAAGATCTTTATAAAATCTATCTGGCGGGAATAATAATGTGCTCGCCCATTATTATTCTAACAAAGGCAATTGAAAATAAAATTCTTTTAATTGCTCTATCTCTTGTTCTCTGCATTCCCCTTTATTATTTGATTTTAAGATTGTTTAAAATTCAGGAAGTTAATAGTTTACAAAGGCATTTGATCGGTTTTCTTAAACCCAAGAAGAACGAATAATGTAATTTCACTTTTCAAAAAGTAAATTCAAACAAATATTGTGTGACCTTGTCTTCTTGTTGGGTTAATTAACTATATAATTGTTAATGCAGTTTAAAGTGTAAGAATACAATTTACTTTAATCTATTAATATGATATATCTAAGAACCAGAGGAGGGTTATGTAATCGGATACGCGCCGTAGATTCTATGATTTCCTTGTGTAAAGTGTATAGTGCGGACCTTACGGTACTATGGCCCAGAGATACTGCTTTAAACTGTGAGTTTGAGGATTTGTTTGAATTGCCAGCTGGTGAAGATTTTAATATTAACTTTGTCAGTGTACCGTTTGGATTTCCAGAAATGTATTTTCCAACGCCGCAAAACCTTGCCAAAAACCTGCTCAAAGCCAGGTTTTTAAATAAAAGACTTACAACGATTAAAGGTAAAATCAGGAGGCTACCTAAATCCCGGATATTGGGTGAAAAATACCTTGATGATAAATACAACCTAATCCTGCATGAGAGAGACCGTCCTGTCTCCGAAGTGGATGATTTGTTTTATAGTTCCATAGAAGAGGATTTGGAACATATTTTTAATACAAATGGCAATTACGGTTATATTAATTCCTGTTACCGCTTTGTGCCAATTGAAAACGCATATGGGCATTTTATCCCCAAAGAAGAGCTTCTAAAACGAATAGAGCATACAACGTCCAATTTTGGTCAGACGATTGGATTACACATCAGGCGTTCTGATCATAAAATGTCAAAAAAAATGAGTACTACCGACCTTTTTCTGGACATTATTGAAAAAGAGTTAAGTACAAATCCGGACACTACTTTTTTCCTTTCTACTGATGATGCGCACACAAAACAAGAAATAATCCAGAAATATGGAGATAAGATTCTATTCAATGAAGTTAAAAGCTATGACCGGAATAGTCCGGAAGCCGTAAAGGATGCTGTAGTAGATCTTTACTGCCTGGCACAGACTAAAAAACTATATGGCTCTCATCATAGTTCTTTCAGTCAGGTGGCCTCAAAAATTGGAAATATTGAGGAAATTACTGCAAAAGCAGACTAATGGTCATGAATAATTTATTTCCGTACCTATTATTATACTCATATAACTAGCTTTATCTTTAGATTGTGTTATGCTTGTGAACAAATATTTAGGGGAAATTAAGAAAATTGGCTTCCTGAATTTTATACTGTTCATGGCTTATTTCACTAACGTACGTAATTATGGATTCCTATTCGGATATTTGCTTACGGCCCTAATTCTAATAAAGAAAGATGTAATCCTTAAATACCTGGACAGTAACTTTTTTCTATTACTGGCATTTTCGGTAACCTATGGGTCGTTTTACGCTCTTAACCCCTCTAAAGGAAGCCAGTTTATACTGATATATATATTGACCCCTGCCACAATATATTTATGGGGTAAGTACTTCGCAAAAAAAATAAGCCCGGAAAGCTTGTTTCTGATATTGCTCACTTTTGGAATATTCTATTCTATGCCTGCGTTAATATCGGTGTTGATTAACATTCGTGAAGGGGGTTTTGCTCAAATGGAACGCAATATCCCTATGTTCTGGAGCAATGAAATTATGAACGCTACAGGAATGGCTGCTTATTTTATGTTTAACATGTGTATACCAGCTATCATCCTTGTAAGTCGCAAAAAAATGAACATTCTTGCCATTTTTCTTTTGTCAATCATCTTTATTCTGAGCATATTATGCATTCTTCGATTAGGTAGCAGAACACAGTTAGGTGTAATTGCTCTCACCTTTTTATTTTCATTTTTTACATTAGCCCTTCCTACTCAGACTTTTAAACAGAACTTGGTTTCTATTATCAGTATACTAATTATTGGTTCCGTTGTTTCCAGATATGTTTCCTTTGACTGGGATGCCGAATGGACTACCAGCTTTGCTGGCAGAATGAAAGACAGCGGGGGGGATGATTTAATGAGTGGTGGGGGAAGACTAGGTCTATGGCAAAAATCCTTAGAGTATCTTTTTGAAAAGCCTTTAGGCTGGGACGTAGAGGAATTTGGCCATTCTCATAATTTGTGGCTAGACGTGTTAAGGAGTGGAGGGGTATTATCTTTTGTAACATTAATATTTATAAGTTCAAGGTATATTTTATTGCTAAAGAGAACTCTTTTGAATGCATACATTAGTCGAGATTTAAAAGGAGTCCTCGGGAATTTTACTATTGCTTTGTTTGCATATTTCATGGTAGAACCTGTTTTTGATGGACCTTTCACCTTCTTTACATTTTTCTGTTTTTTGTTTGGTTTTGCGTTTACCTTAAATGAACCCTTAATTGTACAATCAACTTCTAATTCAGGAAAAGTTGTTTCTGATCAATAAAAAAGTAACGATTACACATAATTGCAAATGAACTCTTGGTGATAACATGAAACCTATTTCAGTTAAACCGAATCTTAAAAATTTTAGACGTCCATGTGCGGAATTTTAGGAACCATACCCTCCTCAGAAAACAGTTTGTTCAAAACAGCCTTGGATACCCTTACCCACCGTGGTCCTGATGATTTTGGCATCGAAAATATCGACGGTGAAGTTTCCTTGGGACACAGGAGGCTCTCCATTCTGGATATCTCGGCCAACGGGCACCAGCCCATGTCAGATAAAAGTGGGCGCTATTCGATAGTCTTTAATGGCGAGATCTACAATTTTCTGGAGATTAAAAAAGAACTCCTTCAATTAGGATATTCCTTTGTTTCCACTTCAGATACTGAAGTTCTTTTAAACGCATTTATCGAATGGGGGGACAAGTGCGTATTAAAGTTTAACGGCATGTGGGCTTTGGGCATCTGGGACAGGGAAAAGAAGGAGCTTTTTTTATCTAGGGATCGTTATGGAAAGAAACCCTTATTTTTATCAGAGGAAGATGGAAAATTCATTTTTGCCTCGGAAATGAAAGCCATTTACCCTTTTCTAAAACGGGTCGAAATTTCAGACGATTACCCATGGATGAAGAAAAACCTATTCTTCTATGAGTCTACAGACAAGTGTCTTATAAAGGGAATTAAGCGCTTTCCAGCTGGATACAATGGGGTTTATAAAGATGGCAAACTCAAGACTAAGCGTTACTGGAATACCCTTGATCATCTTGTGGAAGTCCCCAATACTTATGAAGAACAGGTGGAGCGTTTCAGGGAACTTTTTATGGATGCCTGCAAACTTAGAATGCGCTCAGACGTGACCATTGGAACGGCCCTCAGTGGAGGGCTAGACAGCAGTGCTACCATTGCCGCCATGGCAAACCTATCCAAAAATAATAATAGTTACTCCACAGATTGGCAACATGCTTTTGTCGCATCCTTCCCAGGCACCCCTTTAGATGAGTCTCATTACGCCAAAATGGTTACCGACCATTTAGGTATTGGTGCCACTTTTGTGGATATAGAGCCTCTTAAACATTGGGACAAGCTGGAAGACTATTTCTACTTGTTCGAAGATTTATATATAACCTCCCCCTTACCAATGATTATGCTCTACGAATCGGTAAAGGCCAATGGAGTTACGGTAACTTTAGACGGCCATGGTGCCGATGAATTGCTAAGCGGGTACCAACAGGGGAATTTAGAGAGTTTATGGGATGCGCGTTGGAATTATTCCAAGACCAAAGATATATTGGGAATTTACCAGGATTCAATAAATGAAGATACCGTTCAATATGAACGTCCGGGAAATTTAAAATTGTACACTGACTTTATGACCAGGAAACTGGCCAAAAAAGTTTTGGGAAGAAAAATGCCTTCGACAGACAACGATCACCCAAACTTTAAAAAATTAGATAACCATGCCCAGTATCTTTTTGCGATGTTTCATGAAAACATTTTGCCTACTTTGCTGCGGAATTACGACCGGTATGCGATGATCAACGGCGTTGAGATTCGAATGCCCTTCATGGACCACCGTATCGTGGGCTTTGTGAACTCCCTTCCCTATTCGAGCAAAATCGGAAACGGATACACAAAAAGGATTGTAAGAGATGCCCTGGATCCCTATCTTCCAAAAGAAGTGACATGGAGAAAGTCCAAAGTAGGGTTTAGTTCCCCAATTGTGGACTGGATGCAAAACGATTTAAAAGATTGGTTTATGGATCAGACCAGTTCTACTGATTTTATGCAATCAGAACTTATAGACAATCCTGCCGAACTGCGAGATCGGATTACAGCTATCGTCAATAAAGAAAACAACAGCTTCACTCAGGCACAGGAATGTTGGTCTGAATTTTCGCCCTTTATTTGGGGAGAAGCGGTACTTAAAAGAAACCGTAAATTAGTAGGTTAAAGGGCACAATAACATCAGATAACGGTCCAATAATTTCGGGCCTTTTCCGTTAGTCAATAAACCGAAATGAACAACCTGGCCAAAAAATTGGTGTTACAAAGCGCATTCCTTACCCGTATCGCCAACAGGATGCGCAAATGGCAGGTTTCCCGGGGCAGCCATATACAGTTCGGGAAAGGAGCCTTCATAGGGTATTCTTCTGTTTTCGAGGGAAGAAACAATCTTGGAAACAATTCTGTATTCGTTAGTTCCTCATTGGGTTATGCCTCTTACATCGGGGACGGGAGCAAATTCTCCCGAACTCAAATCGGCCGGTACTGTTCTATTGGCCCCAATGTGGAATGCATCTTCGGGAGGCATCCGGCCCAAACTTTCGTATCTACCCATCCCGCTTTTTTTTCTATCAACCACACCATCGGTTTATCATATGTAAAGGATCAGCGGTTCCAGGAACATCCAGAACCCCTTGACGAAGAGGGTAAGTATACTATTAGGATAGGTAATGACGTGTGGATCGGCGCCAATGTCGCCATCCTTGATGGCGTTACAATAGGAGATGGTTCAATTATCGCTGCCAATGCACTTGTAGCCAAGGATGTGCCTCCATACACTATCGTAGGGGGAGTTCCAGCTAAAGAATTGAAAAAGCGTTTTAACAATGAGCAGATTGACTTCCTTCTGAATTTAAAATGGTGGGAAAAGCCTGTAGACTGGATCACTGAACACGGGAAGTACTTTAATGACATAGAAGAACTTAAAAAAATCATAATAAATGGATAAGTTCTGCCCGCCCATAGTAGTGGTCGCATTTAACAGACCAGAATCATTATCAAGATTACTACAATCTCTTGACTCAGCCGAGTATCCGAATGAACAAATCACACTTATAATTAGTATCGACCGGGCGGAAAATAATAAGGATGTACTTGAAATCGCAAATCAATTTAAATGGCGCTTTGGCGAAAAGAAAGTCATATACCAAAAGACAAATTTGGGATTAAGGAAACATATTATTCAATGCGGAGCCTACAGCGAATCATATGGAAGTGTCATAATCTTGGAGGATGATTTATTTGTGTCGCCATTTTTTTATGATTTCGTACAGCATAGTCTCAATTTTTCAAATGATAAAGAATGCATAGGGGGCATATCCCTATACAATCATGAACTAAATGTTCACACAAACGATAACTTCAAGGCACTTGATGATGGTTTTGATAATTGGTATTTTCAATTTGCCTCATCATGGGGGCAGGCTTGGAGCAGAATCCAATGGGAGGGCTTTATCAAATGGTATAATGATAAACCTAAAATTAATGATGATGAGCACATCCCACAAAATGTAAGAAACTGGTCAGAAAAATCATGGCTTAAATATTTTACGGCCTATTTGATTACAAAAGATTTGTACTTTCTATATCCCAAAACTTCTTATACCACAAATTTTAGTGATGTCGGTACCCATGTCGGAATTCGAAGTACAGCATATCAGGTTCCTTTGCAACATGGAAAAAAAAATGAGTTTAATTTTTCAAATCTAGATGAATCCAAAAGTACCTATGATGCCTTTTTTGAAAACTTGTACCTAAATAAAAAACTTGGTTTAAATAGAAAGAATCTCACAATAGACTTGTATGGTTATCATTCCATTGAACCCAATAGGTATATAATATCGAGTCGTATTTTGAATTATGTAATTCAAAAGTCGTATGGATGCTTTCTCAAACCTATAGAGTGTAATATTCTTATGGATATTGAGGGGTCAGACTTTTTTCTTTATGACACAAATGTGCCAATGGTCAATAACATAAGCATAAACAAATTAAATAGGATTCTATTCAACATAAAGGTATTATCCTTTAAACAGAGCTATTTACTTTTCTTCTCTAACGCTCGGCAAGCTCTTAGCAGAATATTTTATAAAATACGTTCTTTTTTTACGGGGTGAAATGCTAGTGAATATTTGTCTTATAAAAATTTGAACCACGTCAGGATTGTTTCAGGGTGATAAAATGAATAAATAGCATTCTACTGAACAATTATTCAAAATTTCAACATGAATCACGTATTATATGTTAGCACTTTGTCCTCGGAAAAGGTACTTCAATATCTTTATGAAAGCGGAAAAGAGAAACCCATACCCTCAGCTCAGAAATTTCACAGACTAATAGTTAAGGGACTTGCGAATTATCGGGACAGAGTACAGGTCCAGACTCTTAGTTGTCCCCCAGTTATACCTTCTTCACATAATCGAAGGTTTTGGTGGTTGCCTAAAGAGCGAAATAGTTCAATAGTATACGATTACGTACCTTTTGTAAACTATGCAGGTCTTAAAAGTCTTACAGTTTTTTTAAGCACGTTTTTTAAGACATTTTTTTGGTGCATAACCAAGAAGAGAAATTCAAGAATCGTGATTTGTGATGTTTTGATGGTCACTTTATCCACAGCTGCATTGTTGGCTTGTAAATTAACAAGAACCCGCTCTTTAGCTATTGTAACTGATTTACCAGGCCTTATGATTACGGGTTCTACAGAAAAAAAAATTCGTGGTGTCTCAGGCCTACACTATTCGATAAATTTTGCAGTCCTTACGCGGTTCCATCAATACTTACTCCTAACTGCACCCATGAATGAAATCGTAAATCCAAAAAATCGACCGTCTATCATCATGGAAGGTTTAGTTGATGCCGATATGGCTAAGAGAGCCAATAACTTAAATGAAAAGGCAACGGAAAAGATTGTGATTTATGCAGGAGGGCTTTATGAAGAATATGGTATTAAATCCTTAATAGAAGGATTTATTAAACTAGATGATAAGAATGCAAGACTTCATCTATATGGAAGTGGAAAAATGACAGAAGATATAAAAGAATATGCCAAAAAAGACCAAAGAATAATTTACAAAGGAATGGTTCCCAATAATGTTGTTGTTGATGATCAGTTGAAAGCCACTCTTCTGGTCAACCCAAGACCTACCACGGAGAAATTCACACAGTATTCATTTCCTTCAAAAAATTTGGAGTATATGGCTTCAGGAACCCCTACATTGACCACGATACTTCCTGGAATGCCTGAAGAATATAAAGAATTCGTTTTTCTTATAAGAGATGAGGACACAGATGGTATGCACAGGGCACTTAATCATACTTTAAGCAACACAGCTGAGTCTCTTCATGAATTTGGGAAGAAGGCCAAACTATTCGTGTTGGAAAACAAAAACAATAAAGTGCAGGCCAACAGACTTCTCAATTTTATTGGATGGTAAAACTTCGAGCTAATTGCATTAAAAAAACAAAAATGTCATTTAGCGATTTAATTCAGGTCCTTATCAATATTTTAATACCGATATAAGGTCTTTCAACTAGATTTGTAGGAATTTGAAACAAGATCTTTTGAAATATATTACCTAAAAGCAAGTCTATTGGTAAATAGAATAGTGAATAAAAAGAATAGGATAATTTTTTTAATTCAATCTTTTGAACAACCAAGAATCATTAAAACGATACTTGATATGTCAGAGGAATTCGAAGAGGTTGAAGTCTATGGTTTTAAAAGAAATATTCATTCCGTCAAGAATTATAGCTTGTTCGAGACCAAATCCAATATTTCTTATAAAATTATCGGGACGTTTGAAGATGGAAAATATTTTAATAGGTTCTGGAATTATTTAAAACTCATTGTTCTTCTCTATTCGAAACACGGCCTGAGAAAGAAACATTTATATGTGGTTGGGATTGACCTCAGGATGATTTCATTCTTTATATTGAACTCAAAGATTGATTATGTAATATCCGATATTGTATGGCTCTACTTTAAAGGAATTAAGAAAAAAATCTTTAAACCCATTGATCTTTTTTTAGCACGCACATCCAATAAAGTGATCTTTACTTCCCTGGGTTTTTACGAAGCCTATTACAAAAATGACGTTCCGAAAGAAAAGGTAGTTCTAAACGAGAACTTACTCGCCACCTATGGGAAGGTTCACCCTTTGGAAAATCTCAGGTCAGACGGGATTCATATAGCCTATATAGGTGCGTTCCGATACGGCGAAATAATTGACAACCTGCTCAATGCCGTAAAGAAGAATAAACAGCTTAATCTCAACTTCTACGGTGACGGTGAATCGGAAATTGTCCATACAATGAAGGAGTATGCGGAGGAATACGATCGGATAACCTATAATGGCGCCTTTAAAAATCCAGATGATCTACAAGCGATTTATGAACAAAACAACATTAACTTCGTGGTGTATGACAATCGTTTGCTGAATGAACGGGTTGCGATGCCAAATAAATTTTATGAATCCGGCTTTTTTAATATGCCCATTCTCTGCGCTACCAATACTTATGTGGGTCAAAGGGCTGTGGAACAAGGCATGGGATGGACGTGCGATATATATGAGGAATCCATCAGTGAATTTTTTGATTCAATTACTATAAGCGAATTGATCGATTGCCATAATAGAATTAAGACCCTGGATAAATCGCAGTTTAACTATTAGGGAACCTATGCGGCTTAGTCTTATGCAATATTAGAATGTATCTAGTGACTGATGGTGGGTCTTGGTAATCACTAAAATTTAGTTAAGTAGAGCCATCTGATGTTATAGTGCGTGTTACGACTAATCCAATGAGTTAACCAGTAATTATTAATTAAGTTTCTTTAGCCAAAATCCCCAAACATTAATCATGAGCGATCAGAATAAGCACCGAGAGAATAAAACAAAAAATCTGATAATTTTCGGCACACGCCCGGAAGCCATCAAGATGGCCCCCCTGGTTAAGGCCTTTCAGAAGGACGACCGTTTCGAAACAAAAGTTTGCGTGACCGCTCAACACAGGGAAATGCTGGACCAGGTACTCGATTTTTTCGGGATCTCCCCGGACTTCGACCTTGACCTTATGAAACCGAACCAGAATTTGTACGGCTTAACGGCAGACATTATTACCGGTCTTAAAGACGTCCTCGAAGAATTCAATCCAGACTATGTTTTTGTCCACGGGGATACGACCACAACCATGGGAGCCAGTATTGCGGCTTTCTATTCGGGCGCCAAAGTATGCCATGTGGAAGCAGGGCTGAGGACATTTAACAAGTTAGCCCCGTTTCCGGAAGAAATCAATCGTACGGTTACCGGGCATATCGCGGACTATCATTTTGCCCCGACCCAAACCTCATACCAGAACCTGATTCGCGAGGGGGTCGACAAAACACATATCACTATAACGGGAAACACTGTTATTGATGCCCTGCATGAAAGCGTCAAGCTGGTAGGCGACTCGGACGATTCTGAGATTGAAAACCTGAAAAAACTCATCGATCCGGATAAAAGAATAATCCTGGTTACCGGGCACCGGCGCGAGAACCACGGCCAGGGTTTTGTAGATATTTGTGAGGCCCTTCAGAAACTGGCCCTGCAAAGGCCGGAAATTCAGATCATCTATCCGGTACACCTCAACCCAAAGGTTCAGGAGCCCGTAAACCGAATTTTAAAAGAGGTCACCAATGTCCACCTTATTCATCCTCTGGCCTACCCCGCTTTTGTCTGGCTGATGAATAAATCCTACCTGGTGATCACGGATAGTGGCGGAGTGCAGGAAGAAGCGCCCAGTTTAGGGAAACCTGTGCTAGTGATGCGTGAAACTACAGAGCGGCCGGAAGCAGTGGAAGCGGGCACTGTTATCCTTGTGGGAACCGACCAGAAGAAAATAGTGGATGAGGCCCTTGCCCTATTAAATGATTCCGAGAAATATGCCCGGATGAGCACTTTATCTAATCCCTACGGAGATGGAAAGGCCAGCGGCCGAATTGTTGAATTTATTAACGCTTTAGATTGATGAAGAATCCGGAGGTGGTCATGATTGGTTTGGGTTATATCGGCTTGCCAACGGCGGCACTTATTGCCAAAGGAAAGACCCGCGTCCTTGGTGTAGACATTAATCCTCAGGTGGTCGAGACGGTTAACCAGGGAAAAATACATATCGCGGAACCTGAATTGGATGCCGTCGTTGCTGATGCGGTGCGGGATGGGTTTCTCAGGGCGGCTACCCAGGCTTCAGAAGCCGGCGCCTATCTAGTTGTTGTACCCACCCCGTTTAAAGATAAAAATGAACCTGATATTTCTTTTGTAGAGGCGGCTACCCGCTCACTGTTGCCACTCCTAAAGGACGGAGATTTGTATATCATCGAGTCCACCTCCCCTATTGGTACCACAGAAAAAATGGCAGAGCTCATTTATGGGGAACGTCCAGATCTTAAAGGAAAGTTACACATTGCCTATTGCCCGGAACGCGTGCTGCCCGGAAATGTCATGCATGAACTGGTTCATAACGATCGGGTTATCGGGGGTATTGACAAGGCTTCTACGGAGCGGGCCCTGGCCTTTTATTCTAAATATGTAAAAGGCGAGCTACACCCGACCAATGCCCGAACCGCCGAAATGTGCAAACTCGTGGAAAACTCTTCCAGAGATGTTCAGATTGCATTTGCCAATGAACTTTCTCTAATCTGCGACAAAGCGGATATAGACGTATGGGAGCTCATTAACCTTGCCAATAAACATCCAAGAGTAAACATACTGAGGCCCGGCAGTGGCGTTGGCGGGCATTGTATTGCTGTTGACCCGTACTTCATCGTCTCAGATTACCCCATGGAATCCAAAATCATTGGTACCGCAAGGGAGGTCAACAATTACAAGTCCTTCTGGTGCGCCGAAAAAATCAAAAACGCCTCCATGAAGTTTGAACTCGAACATGGAAGAAAACCAAAGATTGCCTTAATGGGTCTGGCCTTCAAACCAAATATCGATGATCTGAGGGAGTCCCCGGCCAAGTACATCGTACAAAAAGTGCTTCAAAATTCCAATAATGAAGACTTTTACATCGTAGAGCCCAACATAGAGGAACACAAAGTCTTCAAACTAACAAATTATAAAACCGCTTTTGATGCCGCGGACATTGTGGTATACCTGGTGGCACATCGGGAATTTTCCGAACTACCGGCGGCAAATGATAAAATCATCCTGGATTTTGCAGGAACTAAAAACTAGGACCAATGTTTAAAAACAAAACACTACTAATCACCGGAGGCACAGGTTCTTTCGGCAACGCAGTACTCAACCGCTTTCTCGAAACGGATATTAAGGAAATTCGCATCTTCAGCCGGGACGAGAAAAAGCAAGATGACATGCGGACCCAGCTGAAAAACCCGAAAGTCAAATTCTATATCGGGGATGTCCGGAATTACGACAGTATTGCCCGGGCGATGGTGGGTGTGGATTACGTATTCCACGCCGCAGCGCTCAAACAAGTGCCCTCTTGCGAATTTTTCCCGATTGAGGCCGCTAAAACCAATGTTTTTGGGACACAAAACACTATAGATGCGGCTGTGGCCCACGGAGTCAAAAAAATCATTTGCCTGAGTACGGATAAGGCTGCATATCCCATCAATGCCATGGGAATTAGTAAGGCCCTGATGGAGAAAGTGGCTGTTGCCGCCTCGCGGAATATCCCCGAAGGAGGCACTACGGTATGCCTTACCCGGTATGGAAATGTCATGGCCTCCCGGGACTCTGTAATTCCATTATTTTTAAAACAAATCAAGGAAGGACTCCCTATTACGGTAACCGATCCGAAAATGACCCGTTTTCTGATGTCATTGGAGGATGCGGTAGACCTGGTTTTATTTGCTTATGAGCATGGGAATCAGGGCGACTTATTTGTCAACAAAGCACCGGCGAGTACTATTGGGGAGCTGGCCGAAGCCCTACTGGAACTCACCGGGGCTGACAATGAGATCAAAGTGATAGGCACACGCCACGGAGAAAAGCTCTATGAAACCCTATGTACGCGTGAGGAAATGCAGAAGGCCATCGACATGGGCGATTTCTACCGCATACCGGCTGATAATCGCGACCTGAACTACAGTCGCTACTTCTCACAGGGGGAAGTAAATATCAGTGAAATTGAAGACTATCACTCCCACAACACAGAACGCCTCAGCAGGGATCAACTGAAAGACACTCTCTTAAACCTTCAATACCTTAAGGACAACCTCTAAATGAATGTGGAGCTGATTCAGGGGAACCGTTTTGCCGATAGCCGCGGGGAGCTGGATTTTTTCAATTCCTTCGACCTCACGGAAATCGTGCGTATGTATCGGATTAAACCTGCCAATACGGATATCATTCGTGCCTGGCAGGGACACCGGCAGGAACAGAAATGGTTTTACTGCCTTTCGGGTTCATTTGTCGTGAATCTCCTCCCATTGTCCGAATTTACAGGGGATTCTGTAGGGAATTCGCCTCAAATATATACCTTACAAGCTGATTTACAGCAAATTCTTCGAATTCCCGGAGGATATGTCAATGGTTTCAGAGCCACCGATTCAAATTCTGAACTCCTTGTATTTTCGAATATGACACTCGAGGATTCCAAGGCAGATGACTACCGGTTTGATTTGAAAGACCGGCCATTTACAGACCAATACTAAAGTTGTATGAAAATTGGAATAACCGGACAAGCGGGTTTTGTAGGTTCTCATTTATTTAACACTCTGAATCTCAGGGAGGATATAGAAATAGTTCCGTTTAAGCGGGCGTATTTTGATACCCCTGCCGCCCTGGACAGTTTTGTAGACTCCTGTGACGCCATTGTCCATCTGGCTGCCATGAACCGTCATGAAGATCCTCAGGTGATTTACGACACCAACCTGCATTTGGTCGATGCATTGATTGGAGCCCTGGAGCGGACGGGGGCTGCGCCACATATCGTTTTTTCTTCCTCTACACAGGAAGAAAAAGATAATCTGTATGGGAAATCCAAAAAAGAAGGAAAACAACGCCTTTCTGCCTGGGCCCAAAAATCAGGGGGCCGACTCACTTCCTTAACAATTCCAAATGTCTTTGGGCCTTTTGGTAAACCAAACTACAATTCCGTAGTGGCCACGTTTTGCCATAAAGTAGCCCGGGGCGAATCGCCAGAGATCATACAGGACAATGAAATCGGCCTGATTTACGTCAACGAACTGGTTGCCGAGATTATTGAAGCACTTACCTTTGACTTCGACACTCTTAAACCTTCCCGTGTTCGCGAGCTACCTATTGCGCCAAGGCACCTTGTAAAAGTGTCCGAAATCCTGGCCTTGTTATTAGGCTATCGCGAAAATTATCAGCAAAACGGGGTTTTCCCCGACCTGACGGCGGATTTTGGCAGGGCGCTTTTCAACACTTATCGCTGCTATATCCCACAGGAGCACTACCCTGTGCATTTCACCAAACATACGGACCCCAGGGGAAGTTTTGTAGAGATTACCCGGGCCAATACCCCGGGACAGTTCTCCTTTTCCACTACGGTACCCGGAATTACCCGCGGGAACCACTTCCATACCCGTAAAGCCGAACGCTTTGCCGTCATTCAGGGCAAAGCGCGTATCGAACTCCGAAAGATTGGGACAGATCGGGTAATTACCTATGATTTGGATGGAGCCAATCCGTCCTATGTGGACATGCCCATATGGTACACCCATAATATTACAAACACAGGGGATACGGAATTAATTACCCTCTTCTGGATCAATGAACCGTTTGACCCCGAAGACCCCGATACTTATTTTGAAGACGTAAACCCATAGATTAAGCTATGCTGAAAAAATTAAAAGTCGTTACCGTTGTGGGAACCCGGCCAGAGATCATTCGCCTGGCCTGTGTCCTCAAGGCCCTTGATGCGAGTGAGGCCATTGACCACACCCTGATACATACCGGGCAGAATTACGACTACGAGCTCAACGAGATTTTCTTTGATGATATGGGCATCCGCAAGCCGGATCATTTTCTGAACGCAGCCGGTAAAAATGCAGCGGAAACCGTCGGGAAAATATTGATTGCCATAGACCCGTTACTGGAAAAAATTGCTCCGGATGCATTTCTCGTCCTGGGCGACACCAATAGTTGTCTCTGTGCGATTCCCGCAAAAAAACGCAAGATTCCGGTCTTCCACATGGAAGCAGGCAATCGCTGTTTTGACCAGCGCGTGCCGGAAGAAACGAACCGAAAAATAGTGGATCACGTGGCAGACATCAACCTGACCTATAGTGATATTGCCCGTGAATACTTACTGAGGGAGGGGCTCTCCCCCGATCGGGTGATAAAAACAGGAAGTCCTATGTTTGAGGTTTTAAATAGCCTGAGGGACAAAATTGAAGCCTCGACTATCCTCAAAACACTCGGGCTGAAAAAACATGAGTACTTTGTCGTATCCTCCCACCGGGAAGAGAATATCAGCAACCCAAGGAATTTCAACGGACTTATGGAGTCCCTGAACCAGATCGCAGAAACCTATAACTATCCGGTCATCGTTTCCACACATCCGAGGACGCGCAATATGCTGGAAGCCAAGAAAGTCACTGCACATAAAAATATCCAATTCTTAAAGCCCCTCGGGTTTTCTGATTACAACGCCTTACAGCTTCACTCCTATGCCGTGCTTTCGGATAGCGGAACGATTTCTGAGGAATCCTCTATCCTGAATTTCAGGGCCCTGAATATTCGTGAGGCCCATGAGCGTCCGGAAGCCATGGAAGAAGCTTCTGTAATGATGGTGGGGTTGCAGCCCGAACGGATTTTACAGGCCCTGGAAGTCTTAAAGGCACAAAAGCGTAACCCGGAGCGGAATTTCAGGGAGGTATCGGATTATAGCATGCCTAACGTAAGTGAAAAAGTGGTGCGAATCATCGTATCCTATACCGATTACATAAACCGGGTTGTCTGGTCTAAATGATAAACTGATGCGCGTAATTATGCTTGGCCTGGCCGTTCCCAATATGGATAATTCCATTAACCTCTATTCGGAAATCGTACAGGAATTCCGGAAAAATGGTCATGAAGTATTTGTAGTGGCCCCTGTCATGCAAGGCACTTCCAAGGGGTTACATATGGAAGGTGGAATCAAAGTTCTCAGAATTGAAACCATGAAACTCTTTGGGGTTGGTAAATTCTACAAGGCTATTGCCAACTTATTGTTGCCCTACCAATTTCATCGTGGTATGAGGGCACATAAAATTACTCTGGATTTTGACCTTGTTTTGATTCCGACACCTCCAATTACCCTTATGCCACTGGCACGGAAGATCAAAAACAAATGCGGTGCAAAAGTCTATCTGATTCTTCGCGATATTTTTCCTCAAAATGCGATCGATCTTAAAATAATGCGGGAAGGTGGTCTCGCCCATCGGTTTTTTCGCAAACAAGAAAAGGAACTGTATGCCATTTGCGACGGTATCGGATGTATGTCTCCCGGGAATATGAAATATATCATGGCCCACAACCCCGAGATACCCGCTTCTATCGTCCACGAATTGCCGAACTGGAGAAGGGCGACCCCCTACCCTTCTCATAATCAGGATGCTGAAATCCGTGATCACTATGGTTTCGGTGATAAATTCGTAGTGATTTTTGGCGGGAATATTGGGAAACCCCAAAAAATGGAGAATGTAGTCGCCCTGGCACAGGCGTGCAGGGACCATAAAGATATTTTCTTTGCAATCTTCGGAGAAGGCACCGAAAAAGATACACTTGCCCAACAGATAGCCACTTCCGGATTACAGAATATTAAAGTCTTTGAGGGCCTTTCCGGCCCCGAGTATTTCAAGGTATTGCAGGTAGCTGACCTGGGTTTAATATCTTTAAGTGAAGACTTTACCATTCCCAATACACCCTCCAAGGTCATGGTATATTACAACTCTAAAAAACCGATTCTTGCAGCCATCGACAAAAACACAGATATCGGGGAAATCCTCGAGGAAATTGGTGTAGGAGTCTGGGCGGAAGCGAATAAAACGGAGGAGCTGAAAGAACAATTGCTCAAACTCTACAAAGATCCTGAACTTCGACAACAGATGGGTGAAAATGGTTATAAATACCTTTTGGATCGCCTGCCGCCGGAAAGGGCATACCAAACGGTAATCCATGCACTGGAATTGACTGAAGAATAATCTGAAAAATACTAATGGCAATTTACAGGGACATCGTTAAACCGCTGGCTGACTTTTCAGCAGCTATGGTATTGCTCATACTTTTCTCCCCGCTTCTTCTAATTGTCTTTTTGATGCTGGTCTTCGCCAATTTGGGTAGTCCTTTCTTTTTACAAAAACGGCCGGGTAAGGATGAACGAATCTTCACCATCGTCAAATTCAAAACGATGAATGACCGGAAGGATGAACAAGGCAACCTTTTACCCGATGAACAGCGCCTTACCCCTGTGGGGAAATTCGTTAGAAAGACTTCCCTGGATGAATTGCCGCAACTCTTTAATGTGCTGATCGGAGATATGAGCCTGGTGGGGCCCAGACCCCTTGTGGTGCGATATCTAAACCGGTATAACGCGTTCCAAAAACGAAGGCATGAGGTTAAACCGGGTATTACAGGCCTGGCCCAGGTGAAGGGAAGAAACGCAATATCATGGGAAGAGAAATTTAACTACGACGTATGGTATGTAGACCATTTAACGTTCTGGGAGGACTTGAAAATCTTGTGGCTCACCGTCCTCAAAGTGGTAAAGTCAGAGGGGATAAGTTCGGATACCAGCGCCACTATGGAAGAATTCATGGGATAGCATATTTGACGTGACAGGTATGGTTATCGGATTTTTTGAGCTTATGGCAAAAAAACAAACCTTTCTTATGGGATAGGACTATTTTTGAATGAATAGAGAAAGTGAATAAAAGTGTTATTGAGTATTGTAGTACCAACTTATAATGTCGAGCAATATCTGGCAATCTGCCTGGACAGCCTGGTAAACCAGTCTATATCGGCTGGCGATTATGAGATTATCGTTGTTAATGACGGGTCCACAGATGGTAGTGGAGACATAGCGATGTCGTATCAGGATCGCTACACTCAAATTAAGGTATACCACCAGGAAAATCAAGGGCTTAGCGCAGCCCGCAACAAGGGGATAGAGCTAGCTACAGGAACTTATATTTACTTTATCGATTCGGATGATTATATTGCTCATCATACCCTCCCTTATGCCCTAAAAGTCCTCCAATCAAACAATTTGGAGGTGTTTGGGCTTAAGGTAAAGTATACTGACGCCGTAAACGACTGGCAATCCGGGAATTTTGAGGTGACTAAAACAGAAAGTGTCAGGGTTATGGACGGGATCACTTACCTGGCAGAACACAATTATCTGAATACCGTTTGGTGGTATATCATAAAACGTAAATACCTCATGGAATCTGGACTCGTGTTTCCTGTTGGACGTTTTATGGAAGACGCTGTCTTTACTGCCAAGCTACTGGCAAATACCAATCGTATTGCCGAATCTTCACTGGATTTTTATCGGTATCGTGTGCGACCAAATTCAATTACAACACAACGTGATAAGCAGCATAACTTAAAATTGATAAATGATTATGAAATTAACGCCACTGAATTTGGTCATATGATTCGCAGCCTGAGTCAGCTTTCACATCCAAATTTACCCCTTGCCCTGGAAAGACTGAGTGCCATGCAGCACTCTTTCGTATTCTTTATGTTGGTTAAATGCATTAAGTTTAAACTCACCCAAAAGAAGGTTGAACCAATACTTGATCGTCTTTCAGCAATCGATGGATACCCCATTAACGAAGTTTTTATCAGGCAAAATCCCAATGCAGCTTATCGCTTAATGCGACTTATGATGAATCATAAATCTTTGTATTTTGCTGCCTTGAATACCCTGGGGTGGATTCACAAAATCTTTCCCAATATTTACAATGGAATGGATAAGTTAGTTAATGCGCTTTCTAAAATAAGGGGTCGTACAGCCCGACCTTAAAGTTAAATTTGGACTTTATTTTCATCTCCCTAAAGGTCATGATCAAGGTTTGAAGTTTAAATTTCTCCGATAGATAAACGCTTTTAGTACCAACAAGGCTATACTGGTAATTTTCTGGCTCTTACTCAAAAATATTTGTATCGGAATAGTGAACCATTTAAAATCAAACAACAAGCCTTAGATAATTCAATACAAAGTCATGGATTTGAGTATAGTCATCGCTATGTATAATGTTAAGGATTACTTGTCCAACTGTTTGGATAGTTTGATTAATCAGGATTTGAACGAGAATGAGTATGAAGTCCTCATTATTAACGATGGATCAACGGATGGAAGTGCTGAAATTGCTAGAAAATATGCTCGGGAATATCCTCAGATAAAAGTTTTCGACCAGGAAAATCAAGGCCAGTCGGTGGCAAGGAATCGAGGAATTGAGCTGGCCCGGGGTAAATATATTCATTTTCTGGATTCTGATGATTATCTGGCATATCGAACTTTGCCTTATTGTATTCAAGTGATGAATGAACATTGTCTGGATATATTAGGACTTGGGATGCGCCTGACAACTGATCTGGATATGATCCAAGCTGAAAATTATGATGTGATTTTTTCAGAACGCCTTAGTGTAACAGATGGCATCACTTATATCTCGCACAATCAATACGGAAATGAATCCACGTGGTACATTATTCGACGTGAGTATCTGGTAAATACTGGAATTCGTTATCCTTCCGGACGATACGTAGAAGATGCCGTTTTTACGGCTCAATTAATAGGAGATTGTTCCAAAATCGCCATTTCATCTCTTGATTTTTACAGATACGTAATACGCCCCGATTCTACAACACACAGAGGTGGTCAGGAACACGCTTTGAAATTGATACATGATTATGAACAAAACGTTTACGATTTCGAAGACTATATAAAGAGACTTCAGAAAATATCACACCCGGAAATAGATGGATGCCTGGAGCGCATAGAAGCTCGACAGCAATCTTTTATTTTCTTTTTACTGGTAAAGTGTGTCAGGAATAGATTAAACAAAAAACATATTGCCCCAATTTTGACCAGACTTAGTTCCATAGGTGCTTATCCTATGGATAAATTCATAAGTAGGGATTATCGCGGCTTAATGTATAGGGTTTTGACCTCAATAATGAATAATAAGAATTTATTATTCGCAATTACAGGAGTTCTGTCTAAAATTCCTTCATACCAAGGAAATTTAGAATAGGTGGCACATCATAAAGACCATCCAGTAATGTAGATTTATTTGAATGAAGTTAATACATATTGAAGTTATTACCTTTAAATCGAATTTTTGGATCATTTATCCCTGTAATGAAATTAGCCTTGGTTATTCTCCTACTTTTGAATTTTAAAAGTCTGTTGTGTTGGAATTATCCATAATAGTACCTACCTACAACGTTGAGAAGTATTTGGCGAACTGTCTTGATAGTCTTATCAACCAGGACCTCTCTCCGGAATCTTATGAAATTATCGTAGTTAATGATGGTTCTACGGATGCCAGTCCAGAAATAGCTATGGTCTATGAGGAGAACCATGCACAGGTGCGGGTTTTTCATCAAGAGAACCAAGGACTGAGTGCAGCCAGAAATAAGGGAATGAAACTGGCCCAGGGCAAGGTGATCTACTTTGTCGATTCTGATGATTATATTGCTCAAAACACACTTAGTTATGCCTTAAACCTCATGAAGCGTAATGACCTCCAAATTTTGGGTTTAGAGATTATGCGTACTGAGGAGCTCGATATCTATAAAGCCTCTAACTATGAAGTAATCGGCAAAGAAGAAATTAAGGTTACAGACGGAATCACGTATTTGGCTGAGAACCCCTATCTGAACAACGTATGGTGGTATCTCGTTCGAAGAGACTATTTACTGAATACCGGGCTCACATTCCCTGTGGGACGTTATTTTGAAGACTGTATTTTTACTGCGACGCTCCTTACTCAAAGCAGTAGGATAGCGAAATCATCCCTGGACTTTTACAGGTATGTAATTCGGCCGGATTCCATCATGACCAAAAGAACGAAGGAGCACGCCCTAAAACAGATTGCGGATCATGAAAAGAATATATACGAATTTAAACCGCTTCTGGACAGGGTAGAGAAACTATCTCATAAGCATTCTGAGGCTTGTCTGGACCGGCTTAAGGCCATGCAGCATTCATTTGTTTTTTTTATGTTACTGCTTTGTTATAGATGCCAGTTGTCCCGGGAATATGTTTCCCCGATTATTGAAAGGCTTTCCAGTTTCGGGGCTTACCCCATAAACCGGCAGTTTATAAATGAGTTTAACAATTTGGCTTATTCCCAGATGCGGTTTATCATGAATCGGAAGTTTTTACTTTATAAAACGTTGAAATATCTGGTTGTCCTACACCGGTCGACTCCCAACGTCCATTGGAAAGCGGATAATTTTGTTAAGGTATTAGCTCAATTTAAGATAAAGTAGCACCTGATTTTGCACAGCTATTAAATCCCGAAAAATTAAAGTTTATTCTCCGATACTTAGCGTTTTTTGATTTGAGGGTTACAACGCGCGGGTGGATTTCTGAATGTACGAATAGCTCGCGGGAGGTGCTCTTTTAGGTTTAGAACAATAAGTGGCAAATGTATATTCATTACTGGGGGCGATCCAAGTAGTAGTTTGACCAAAGAATTGTACCTTAGGCTGCGTTTTTAGTAGTTCCCCCACAAACTCACGAAATTACGGCTTCCGAATTCCTGTTAGTGCTAAGTGTACGCGCTTAAATTATGGAATGGGGCCAAACTTATTTAAGAACGCCGATTTGAACATACTCATCACATCCGCTGGCAGAAGGGTTTCCCTGGTACGAGCTTTTCAAAAAGAACTAAAATCCCGCCTGCCCGGGGCAAAGGTATTTGCTGCTGATGCGGCTCCTGAGATTTCTGCAGCCTGTCAGGTAGCCGACGCTTCCTTTCAGGTTCCCAGAGTAACGGACAGCACCTATACCTCTACTTTAATTGAGAAATGCAGGAAAGCGGGAATAACGCTTATTATCCCAACCATCGATACTGAACTGGTCGTTCTTGCACGACATAAAGAAACATTTTTGAACGCGGGCATCACCCCTTTGGTTTCTGATGAAGCCTTTATTTCGAAATGCCGGAATAAACGGATCATTCATGAGTTCTTTACCGAGCACGGGATTCCGGTAGCGAGAGAGTACAGCAGAACCGACTATGAGCTCCCTCTTTTTATAAAACCTGAAGATGGCAGCAGGAGCATTAATACGTACCTCATAAGGGATAAATCCGAATTACAGGATTTTCATTTCTCCAATGAAAAACTGATGTTTCTCCAGTATCTGGATCACGACCTTTTTGAGGAATTTACATGTGACCTCTACTACGACCGGGACAACCGCCTGCGTTGCGTAGTGCCAAGAAAGCGCATTGAAGTGCGTTCGGGGGAAGTCAACAAAGGGGTTACAGTCAGAAACGAACTCGTTACCCTGATCAGAAACCATCTGGCAGTGATCCCCGGAGCCGTTGGCTGTCTTACATCGCAATTTTTCCGCCATCGGGAGACTGCTGAAGTCTATGGTATAGAAATCAATGCCCGGTTCGGAGGCGGATTTCCACTGTCCTATTTGGCCGGGGCCAATTACCCCGCATGGATTATTGAAGAATACTTTCTGAATAAGCCCCTTAGAGATCAATTTGACTCTTGGGAAGCTGACTTGCTGATGCTGCGTTACGACGCCGAAATTCTCGTACATGGATATCAGGGTTGACAAATCTGCAGCCGTCGTTTTTGATCTTGACGATACCCTCTACAACGAAATTGACTATCTCAAGTCTGCCTATACAGAAATCGCTTCCCATTTGGATCATGAGCATTGGAAGTCACTCTATGCAGAAATGTTTTCGTTATACAGGAACCAGCAGGACGTCTTTTCTTTTCTCGCGAAAAACTATTCCGCCAATAAGTCAGATCTGCTATCGCTATACCGGGAGCATCAGCCACAGATTCGGGTCTTTGATGGAGTTTTACCACTTATGGAATCGATTAAAGCAAACCACGGAAGGATCGGAATCATCACAGATGGCAGAAGTCGAACCCAAAGAAATAAAATTCAGGCCCTGGGTATTGGAAAATACATCGATGGCCTGGTAATTTCGGATGAAATCGGCTCTGAAAAACCCAACCCCCGTAATTTTGAGGCCTTATGCGAGCTGCTTCCGGCCCGCACGTATTACTATATCGCAGATAATATCAGAAAAGACTTTCTCGCTCCCAATGAAATGGGCTGGACCACCATCGGGCTCATTGATAATGGCCTGAACATCCATTCAGACAGTTACCGTTACATGACAAAGGGATATTTGCCTCATGGCTTTGTTAGGCACATGGCCGAGATTCGTGTGGTCATCTAATTTTCATCGCCTTTTTCTATATGTGGCTCTAATCAGATTTACTTTGTATGACCACCCGCTGCGGTCTTCTTCGCAGGGAATTACTGCAGGGTCTGTGTTACCTTTCCGCATCGCAGCATCTGATCTCCGTAATACGGATTCGCAATAACTTGTTCCAGACTTAACCAATCGGCCCCTTTATTGCCATCAGCCATCGGGCAATGCTGAATATATAAGGGTGCGCCCAGATCTTTTGCAGAATGTGCCAGGATTATCATTTTTTGGGAGAGGGGTTTGAAATAGTTCCGGTGTACCGTTAAATCAGGTGAATTTTGAATCTGTTCTAATGATGCGCGAATATCGTAGAGGAGTTGCCGACCGAGGGCATCAGAGTCATCGAAAGGAATACCCTTTAGGAGATCTAATTGTTTTGTCGCCAACCGCTGCGCTTCTTTTGGGTTGGAAGCTACCAGGGCTTCCTTCAATTCCAGATAGATCATAATCATCTCCTGGACGGGGACGGCAGGGGTAATGACAGTGTTCAAAGGTGGGAGGGATTGATCCCCCATACTGCGGTCTTCAAATTGTGAAGGGTTCATCATAGAGGCTTTAGACTCCAACTGAGCGGCAGCATCTACCGTAAAGGTCCCGTTGACAACAACTTGATCCCCGACGTTTAAACCGCTGAGAACTTCATAGGATTCTGCTGAGCTTTTCCCTATGGTAATTTCGCGACTCTCGAAAACCGCACTTTGCACAGGTGCCTTTACATAGACCAAAGATCGTTTACCCGTCCAGAGCACTGCAGATTTTGGAATCCAGATTCCTTCGGACTTCCTGTTAACTTTCACCGCTGCCTCAGCGAACATACCGGGCTTCAGTAAACCTTCCCTGTTGTTCAAAACAACCCGCACGGCTACCGTACGGCGCGTCGGGTCAAAAAGCGGCTCTATAAAATCAATTTTCGCATCGAACTCCTTCCCCGGAAAAGCCTGGGTTTTAATGGTGACAGGCTGTCCTACGCTCAATTGACCCACCTGATTCTCATAGGCGTCAAAAACAGCCCATACGGTATTGAGATTCGAGATTCTATAGATCGGATCTCCCTCAGTATAAAAATTACCGGGTTTGGCCATCACCTCGGTAACTGTACCGGAGACATCTGCCATCAGGTCGAAATTAATCATAGGTTTTCTTGTCCTCAATATTTCATCGATCTGGGCGTCTGTGAGTTTCCACAGCCCCAAACCGTTACGGGAGGCTTCGTAAAGCTTCACATGAGTATCCTTATACGAAGAAGAAGTGAGCAATTTATCCTGAGCGAGATAAAGTTCGGGAGAATAGATCATCCCGAATTTTTGTCCCTTTCGAAGGTATTCCCCTACCGCATTAATATTGAGTTGTTCTATTCTGCCGTCAAATAAAGTGGTCTGAATAGCATCTGTTTTTTTATTGGTCTGAATAACACCGGAAAGCCTGAAAATACCATCAGGAGCCGATTGGGGTTCAATCTGGATCGTGTTGATATTGGCGAGCGCCAGGGCGCTCTCCTGCATCTCAAATTGTCCGGGGGACAGTGAGCCCATAACCTTTTTGGCCACCAGATCCATTCCGCAGTAAGGACAGCTCCCTTCCTTGTCCATCTGTACCTGAGGATGCATGGAACAGGTATAGGAAAAGGAATCCACCGAACCTACTGCTGCTTCTGAATCCGAATTACCGTCCTCACCTCCAAATATCAGTCCGCCCAGCAATAGCCCGAGTAGCAGTATGCCGGCGTATTGAAGGACTTTTTTCCAATGAAACCCGTTATGTCCCGTCATTTTATTTTCCTTTTAATCTGTACTCTTCCCTCCAGCTATACAGGACCGGCACCATAAAAAGGCTCAATAGCGCCATGATCATTCCTCCCAAACAAGGGATCGCCATGGAAACCATTACGTCACTCCCTCTTCCTGTAGAGGTGAGAATGGGTAAAAGCGCCAGAATGGTCGTTGCGGTGGTCATCAGACAAGGCCTGATTCTCTTTAATCCCGCCTCCATAACCGAGGCTCTGATCCCTACTATATCCGAGGGTCGGTTTTTAGTAAAAGTCGTTTTCAGGTATGTCCCCATCACAACCCCGTCATCGGTGGCAATTCCAAAAAGGGCTATAAAACCCACCCAGACCGCCACACTCAGATTCACTTTGTCTATTCCAAAAGATTCCCGGAAATTAAAGCCCGGAATGCCGAAGTCCATAAACCAGGGCTGTCCGTAAAGCCAGATCAGCAAAAACCCTCCGGCAAAAGAAACCGCTACCCCACTGAATACCATCAGAGACACCCAGGCCGACTTAAACTGAATGTAAAGTATTATAAAAATAACAATAAGTACCAGAGGGATCAGTAACGACAGTTTTTTTTCTGCCCTTAACTGGTTTTGATAATTCCCGTCAAATTCAAAAGTGACATTCTCAGGCACTTTTAATTCCCCAGAAGCGATAAGGGAATCCAAATGTTTTCGCACCCGCTCTACTGCGGTAATTTCTGAAATACCAGCCTCTTTGTCAAAAATAAGATACCCAACTAGAAAGCTATCCTCACTCTTGATTTGTTGTGGCCCCTGACTGTAACTCAGGGTCACTACTTCGCTCAGCGGTACTGCACTGCCTCCTTCTACATCGAGATAGATGTTTTCAATATCCTCCGGGGAGGCTCTCATTTCCCGGGGATAACGCACGCGAATGCCATAGCGCTCCCGACCTTCCACTGAATAACTGAGGCTCTTCCCTCCTATAGCTACTTCGATCACCTCCTGAATGTCGTTTACAGAGAGTTTATACCGTGCAGCCTTTGCGCGATCGATCTCCAGTTCCAGATACGGCTTGGCCACAATCCGGTCCGCAAATACCGAGGCCTTTTCAATCCCTAGTACCTCTTTGAGATGAGACTCAAGGGTCATTCCAAATTCCTCGATCGTCCTCAGATCCTGTCCCTTGATTTTTATACCCATGGAAGACCGCATTCCGGTTTGCAACATGACCAGACGGGTTTCAATAGGCTGAAGCTTTGGCGGAGTGGTAACTCCGGGCAATCCGGTTACTGAAATAATTTCATCCCAGATATGAGATTCATTTCGGATATGGGCGCGCCAGTTTCTGTAGTACTCACCAGACCTGTCCGGCACCAAATCTTCCGCCCTGTGTCCTGAGGCGGCGGATACCCAAAGGCCATCCACTGTTTGGAATTTTCCAGAATCATCCACCCTGAAAGTGGCAGGTCGTCCCAGACTATCTAAAATATACTCGGGTTTGTAGATAATCAGGTTCTCATACATGGAGAGGGGCGCCGGATCGAGGGCCGATTCCACGCGGCCTGCTTTACCCACTACCCTTTCTACTTCCGGAAGCCCCGCCACGGCCATATCGAGTTTTTTAAGGACCCTTCCATTCTCTGAGACCCCGGCATGGGGCATAGAAACAGGCATCAAAAGAAACGCACCCTCATCTAAAGAAGGCATGAACTCCTTTTCGGTATTCGCCATAATCAGAGCCCCTACGAGGACTACACCTATGGGGATACTGATAAATTGTATTCTGTGGGCGAGGGCCCATCCGAGTAGACGTTCATAACGGGATTTGAACAGGAGTAGCAGACCGAGAATGATTGCGGTGACCACAAGGACAAATCCGATGTTGCTTAAATAGCTGTAGGAATAGCCCAAAGGTCGCCAGTAGTAGGACAGAAAACCGACAATTAGTGTCAGGCATAGGGCGAGTATCCATTTTTTGGACTGATCTTTATCCAGTTTTTGAAAGTGTACCAACAGGCTAATCGCGCCTAGTAAAACCATTCCAATTCCCGCCCAAATCCAGTGGAAAGCCACCCAGAAACCGATTAATATAAGTCCGGTGTTGAGCATGAGGGTTATTCGGCTGGAAAAAGATCTTTTGCGAAGCACCAGAGCTGCCAGTGGGGGTATGATAAAGGTGGCCATCAATATAGCGACGGCCAGAGCAGCAGTTTTTGTGAATGCAAGGGGGGTAAAAAGCTTGCCTTCGGCACCCGTTAAACTAAAGACTGGAATAAAACTGACCACCGTAGTCAGACCCGCCGTGATAATCGCACCCGAAACTTCAGTAGTCGCCTCATAAATCACTTCATCTACCGGACGGTCGGGGTGCAACTCTAAATGGCGCACCATATTCTCTGTGAGGATAATCCCCATATCCACCAGGGTACCAATAGCAATGGCTATACCCGATAGGGCCACGATATTGGCGTCTACCTCAAAGAAGTGCATCAATCCGAATACTGCCAGTACTACGATCGGCATAAGACTGGAAATGACCAGTGATACACGAAGCCTGGAGAGCATGATAATAACGACCAGAATAGTAATCAGAATTTCAAATCCGAGGGTTCTGCCCAGGGTATTCAGGGTTTCGCCTATGAGTACGGAGCGGTCGTAAAATGGCACTATAGTGAGTTGGGAGGTCCGTCCGTCTTTTAAAAGCTTGGAAGGTAAACCCCTTGAAGTGCGCTCAATGTTAGCTTTCAGGTCTTTAATTACCCGCATGGGATTGGCACCGTACTGAGAAATGGCAACCCCGCCAACCACTTCAGCACCCCCTTTGTCCAGGATGCCCCGTCGTTCTGCAGGGCCTAAATAAACCGCTGCGATATCTTTTAAAAATATGGGGGTGTATCCGATTCCGCCCAGGGGAATCTCTTCAATATCCTGAAGCTTTTCAAGATAACCTATACCCCGGATAAAGTACTCCACATTGTTGATTTCCAGTGTTCTGGCACCGACATCTTTGTTGCTTTCCCGAACAGCTTCCACCACCTGGGTCAAAGTGATCCCGTACTGCCGCATCAATTCCGGATTCAGATCTATCTGGTATTCCTTAACAAAACCACCGATAGAGGCGATTTCCGAGATTCCGGGGGTCGCGGACAAAGCGTTTCTCACGTAGAAATCCTGAATAGTGCGCAATTCCTGTAAATCCCAGCCTCCCGTTACACGACCCTGAGCATCCCGCCCCTCCAGGGTATACCAGAAAATTTGCCCCATAGCCGTGGCATCTGGGCCCAGAGCAGGGGATACTTCAGGGGGTAAGAGATCTTTGGGAAGTGAATTTATTTTTTCAATGATGCGGTTTCGTGACCAGTAAAAATCCACCTCATCTTCAAAAATGATATAGATACTGGAAAAACCAAACATGGAAGTACTGCGAATCGTTTTTACCCCGGACATCCCCAGTAAGTGCGAAGTGAGGGGATACGTAATTTGATTTTCAATTTCCTGAGGAGACTGGCCTTTCCATTCCGTATAAAGAATCTGCTGGTTCTCCCCGATGTCCGGAATAGCATCCACGGAGACCCCGCTTTCAGGAAAAATCTCTCCGGTGAGTCGAAAAGGGCTGTGGTATACTCCCCATATACAAACAAGCAGGAGTATTGCAATAGCTACAAGCTTGTTCTCGATGAAGAATTTGATGATCCTGTGGAACATAGATCCGGAAAAAAGTCTGGCGGCCGGGTCAAAAACATTCAAAAGTTTCTCAAGCCCCTTAAACCCCCGTTAACTCAACTATTAGTGTAACGCAAAAATGAGTGCACTATTACTTTGTCTTCTCAGGTTTCGCTTTAAAGATAAACCTCTGAAGAATCCTTGCTGTACATCAAAAGCATCAAAGGTTTTGAACCGTTTAAAAAGAACTGATGCTGATCTCAGTCCTTCGGTTTTCGGCGTGCTCTTTCTCCGTGCATCTCACCCCATCTGTACAGTGGTTCAAAAGCTTACTCTCACCGAGACCCGCCACAGAAATCCGATTCGGATCTACGCCCTGAGCTTCCAAAAATTTAAGCGTATTTTGCGCCCTCCGTTCCGAAAGCCAGACATTATATTCTGATGATCCTCTTGAATCTGCATATCCCGACATGGAAAACTGCAAATTGGGATTACGAGTCATAAATGCCGCTATTTTAGTGAGCGATTCCTTTGAGGCGGTATTGAGATAGGAGGAATTAAAATCAAAATTGACCTTACCAAAACCCGCGAGTTCGTCTATCAGGCTTTGCCTTTTCATCTTTTCGGCTTCCTGCCGCTCCTTTTCAGCTGCCGCGAGTGCTGCTTCCTGACGAAGTTGTTCTTCTAAGGCGAGTTTACGGGCCAGTTCCTCGGCATCCTGTATGGAATCAGCGACCCGTTCCTGTTCGGCAAGCATGGCCGCGATAAGGGCGGCTTTTTCTTCTCCTTTCTTATTGAGCTCCTTCTCCATTCCGAAGCGGTAGACCACTCCTGCCCCATGTTGAATATGGTTGGTGCTTTCGCTATCGAGCCCCCATTTCCCCGAGGTATTCAGATCCGCACCCCATCTTTCTGAAAACCAAAGTCGAAACCCGACGACACCATTAAAGGTTCTTCTGCGAACATCCGTTTGTGTGTAACCCAAACCTACCCCAAGGTAAGGGTCGAAAATGCCAGTCTCGCCGACTAACTTATTTAAGTCATAGCTCAACCGGGTATCTACGGCCCAATACTCCGATTCTTCTGGATTAGGTACCCCATCAATAATTTTACCCTCCTTGAATTTATTGTAGGTCCCAATAACTTCAACGCCCAATCCACTTCTGAAATACCGCCCGAAACTCGCACGGGAGGGATAAGGGACTATGTTCCACATATCCGCCAAAGCAAAGCCCTGACGGGCCCTCCAGGAATCATCGACAATATTGATCCCCAGTCCGGCGAGCCAATAGCTGGTTACAGTGCTGTCCTTTTTGGTGAGTTCCGGGAGTTCCGCCGCCATTAAGGAATCCTGCAGCACATCGGGGATATCCTGAGAATACGTGTGCACAGATACCAATAGCACGACCACAAGGGTAATGAAATAGCGATACATCATGATATAAGAATTAGGGAAGATAAAGATATGACAGAATCTCCCTACATCGGCCGGATTTCTACCAAATGTTATTCTACCCGGTTAACTGGCAGTATTTTAGGGTCGGGATTAACGCCAGGGAATGGCGATTTTCAAGGCATCGATAAAAGGATTTATTTGCGGTTAAAATACACAGGTACAAGTGACAGGTGACCTGAAAATCAACTTCAAAGGATCATTCCCGCCGCCACCGTTTCATTGGTCATATCATCGACGAGGATCACGCTCCCGGTAGACCGGTTTTCACGATAGGGATCGATCATCAGAGGTTTGGTAGTTCTGATTTTTACCTTGCATATCTCATTCATATTGAGTTCTTTATCGTCAGGATTACGATTCAGAGACTGAATATCAATTTTGTGAATGATCTCTTTGATGACCGCCTTTTGCCGGTTTGACGTATGGAGAATGGTGTACTTCGTACGAGGCTTTGCCGGACTGTTATTCAACCAGCACAACATCACCTCAAGATCCTGGGTGGCCACGGGTTGGTTGTTTGATCGAACGATCATATCTCCCCGGCTGATGTCTATATCATCTTCAAGGCGTATTGAAATGGACATCGGGGCAAAGGCCTCTTCCAAAGGTCCGTTAGGGCCATCAATACCTACAATACGCGAAGTGAAACCGGAGGGTAACACGGTAATTTCATCCCCGGTTCTGAAGATACCTCCTGCCACGCGGCCCGCATAGGCGCGATAATCTAGAAAGGCCTCACTTTGGGGCCGGAGAACGGTCTGCACAGGGAAACGGGCATCCACTTTGTTGATATCGCTGCTAATGTGGAGTGTTTCCAGGGTATGAAGCAGCGGGGCTCCCTGGTACCAGGTCATATTTTCAGACCGGTTGACCACATTATCTCCCAAGAGGGCACTAATAGGAATAAACCGGATGTCCGGGATCAGCATTTTAGAGGCAAAATCTTCGAATTGCCCTACAATTTTCTGATAAGCATCCTCCCTGAAATCAACCAGGTCCATTTTATTGATACATACGATCACATGGGGGATATTCAACAGGGACGCAATAAAAGCATGACGTTTGGTCTGTTCTATAACCCCATGGCGGGCGTCGATAAGGATAATGGCCGCATTGGCCGTTGAGGCTCCCGTCACCATGTTCCGGGTATACTGAATATGCCCGGGAGTATCCGCAATAATAAACTTTCGCTTGGGAGTGGTAAAGTACCTGTAGGCCACATCGATGGTGATGCCCTGTTCGCGTTCGTCCCGAAGTCCATCTGTAAACAAGGCTAAATCCACCCCGTCATGCCCCTTTTGCGCACTGGTTTGCTGAATGGCCTCCAGTTGATCTTCAAAAATGGATTTCGAATCGTACAGCAAACGCCCGATTAGGGTACTCTTCCCGTCATCCACACTGCCTGCAGTTGTAAAACGCAATAACTGGTTGTTGTTCAAGTCCATGTCTGCTCGTCTCTCTTAAAAATATCCTTGTTTCTTTCGATCTTCCATAGCGGTTTCCGACCGTTTATCATCTGTGCGATTGCCTCTTTCCGTCTGCCGCATCGCAGAGACTTCATCCACAATTTTTGATAGCGTATCCGCTTCGGATTCAATCCCGCCTGTTATAGTTATATCGCCCAGGGTCCGGAATCTTATCTTCCGTCTAACGACCTCTTCATGCGCTTCAATAATGAGATGTTCGGACTTCGGAATCCAGGAATTATTCCTCCAGATGACTTCCCGCTCGTGGGAAAAATACAGGCTGGGAATATCGATTTGCTCCCTGAGGATATAATTCCAAACATCCATTTCGGTCCAGTTGCTGATAGGGAATACTCTAAAATGTTCTCCTTCGAAATGCTTGCCGTTGAATAAATTCCAAAGTTCCGGCCGCTGATTTTTAGGATCCCATTGCCCGAAATCATCCCTGTGCGAAAAAAAACGCTCCTTCGCCCTCGCTTTTTCTTCATCTCTCCGCCCCCCGCCTATGGCACAATCTACTTTATGCTCCTCAATAGCATCCAGTAAGGTAGTGATCTGCAAGGCGTTCCGAGTGGCATTTTTTCCACGCTCTTCGGCCACACGCCCTTTGTCAATAGACTCCTGTACAGAACCGACAATCAGGCGGATGCCCAGCGAATCGATCAATGCGTCCCGAAAGGCAATTGTCTCAGGAAAATTATGCCCCGTATCCACATGCATCAGGGCAAAAGGTATTTTACACGGGTGAAAGGCCTTTTTGGCCAGATGGGTCACCAAAATGGAATCTTTTCCCCCCGAAAACAGGATTACAGGATTCTCAAACTGGGCCCATACTTCGCGCAGTACAAATATGGCTTCCGATTCGAGTTCATCTAAATAATTCAGATAATACTTGCTCATGCCTTTAGCTCTAATTTATGTTCTATTGACTTAAAAATTTCATTTACCCCAGTCTCTATTGAATTTTCTCCATCAATTTCTATGTCCGGGGAATCGGGGGCTTCATAAGGAGCGGAAATCCCTGTCATGTTCGTGATTTCCCCTTTCCGGGCTTTGGCATACAGCCCTTTGACATCCCGGGCTTCGCAGATTTCAAGGGGCGTATTGACAAAGACCTCCACAAAGTGGTCGGCCCCAACAAGCGACCGGATATTTTCACGATCCCTTTGATAAGGTGCCACAAAGGCCGCCAGAATCACTATTCCGGCCTCTATAAAAAGATTCGAAATCTCCCCGATCCGGCGAATATTTTCGGTTCTGTCTTCGGGACTAAACCCCAGATTCTTATTGATGCCCAGTCGGATATTGTCGCCATCCAATACATAGGTCCTAATTCCTTTTTGATGCAGCAATTGTTCCAGAGCGTTGCAGAGGGTGGACTTGCCGGACCCGGAGAGTCCGGTAAAAAAAACGAGAAAGGAGTTATGCCCGTTCATTCGTCTTCTGTCTTCCCGGCTAATCTTATAGCTATGTACTGTTAAATCATTGTTCATGTCCGCTCTTCCTTACTGCGTCTGCTGCCTAAACCGTAATTGATGTTATACCAGGTGCGCTCGTGCAAATAATACAAAATCATTTTCGTAATAACTTCCACGGAGCCTATTTTAAGGCCTGTCAATGGATTTCCGGTAATAATCCACGAAAGGATTATGGTATCGAGTGTTCCAATGGCCCTCCAGGAAAGGGTTTTCAATATATGACGTTTCTGACTTTCAACCAATCGGATCCGTAACCAAAGACGTTCGTGCAGGTAATACAGAACCATTTTAGTGACCACTTCGAAAAGTCCTATTTTCATTCCGGTGAGGGGATTTCCCGTGATGATCCAGGAAATCAGTACCGTGTCCAAAGTACCCACGGCACGCCAGGTGAAAGTCTTGGCAATATGTCGCTTACGACTTATATTACTCATAATTATCTGCTCACCAGGAAATAAGGATTTAATAAATTTTCCTTGTTATACCGCAGCGGTTGTTCGGTCCCCCGCACGACAACTTTCAAACCAGCCGCCTCCACAATGGCACTTCCAGCCGCTGTATCCCATTCCATAGTCGGGGCAAATCTGGGATATACATGAGCCTTCCCCTCTGCGACCATGCAGAATTTTAACGAACTTCCTTTAGAAACAATTTCGATCTTCTCGTAGTGGCCCTGCATTTCTTCAATAAAAGCTTCGGTTTCAGGATTCATATGGGAGCGACTGCCCACAACCTTCAAGGTATCTTTGGCGGCCTCCGAAGGGGTGAGCCGATCCGAGGGCAGAAACAGGGCGCCCGGTAGTTCGTGATGGTCATTTACCAGGGTTTTAAAAGCCTGCATGCTCTCCACATCTCCGTAGTATAATTCCCTTGTAACAGGAACATAAATCACGCCGAAAACGGGTTTCCCGTTTTTGCATAGGGCAATGTTTACGGTAAACTCCCCATTTTTTTTAATAAACTCTTTGGTGCCATCCAGCGGATCTACAATCCAACAAGTATCCCATTGCTTCCGGGTCCCGAACGCTGTTTGTTTGTTTTCTTCACTGATCACCGGGAATTCTGTCCTGCCCAAATAGGCGTTAATCACTTCATTGGAGGCCTGATCGGCCTTTGTCAGGGGCGAATTGTCTTCCTTGTGAATCACCTCTATTTCAGAGGAGGCCTCATAGATTTCCAAAATGGCCTTCCCGGCATCTAAAGCGGCCTGTATCGGGTATTCGCTTAAATATTTCTGAGTCATAGGGCTACAAAAGTAAACTTCTTATCCAGCCTTTCCAGAAATACACAGAAGATGGGTCTAAAAAGGATATATCCCCGGATTTTCTGGTTAAAGTGGCGAGATCGTATGCTGATTTTCAAAGGTTTGATCTAGTCAAACGCATTCTTATACCGCCATTTATAGGCCAACCGATAAATCTCTTCGTACATGGGCAGGATGTTGTGGATGTCGAATTCGCAGGCCACCTCATAGGCCTGTTCCTTAAAGGTTTCCAGCATTTTCTCATCACGGAGCAGGGTCAGGGCATTTTTCACCATATCGTCTATATCGCCCACTTCGCTTAGAAAACCGGTAATCCCGTGCCTGTTGACTTCAGGAATACCTCCGGTATTACTTGAAATTACGGCAACCTTATTTATCATGGCTTCCAGGGCAGATAACCCGAAACTCTCTTTTTCAGAGGGTAAGAGGAAAATATCTGAAAAACACAGGATACGATCTATTTCATTGCTGTTCCCCAGAAACATAACCCGGTTGGTGATCCCGAGTTTTTCAACCATGAGCTCTGCATGTTCTTTTTCAGGGCCTTCGCCGATCATAATAAGTTTGGCCGGGACTTCCTTCTGGATGCGGTAAAAGGCCTCAATGACATCCGGAATCCGTTTCACTTTTCTGAAATTACTCACGTGTGTGAGTATTTTTTCATCATCCAGGGCCAGTAGCGAGCGCTGGCAGTCCGTAAAGCCGCCGCTGTATTTTCGTTTGTCGACAAAGTTGGGAACCACATGAACCTCCTTTTTAATATCAAACAAATCCAGGGTGTCTTTTTTCAGACTCTCTGAAACCGCCGTAACCATGTCGGATTTATTAATGCTAAAATTCACTGCGGTACGGTAAAAAGGGTGATTCCCGACCAGGGTGATATCCGTACCGTGTAAGGTTGTAATCATAGGGATGTAAATCCCCTCCTCCTTGAGCATTTTCTTAGTCATATACCCCGCATAGGCGTGGGGAATGGCATAATGTACATGAAGCACTTCAATGTCGTACATTTTGATGGTATCCACCAATTTGCTGGACAATGCCAGCTCATAAGGCTGATAATGAAATAATGGATATTCGGGGACAAAGACCTCGTGGAAATGGATATTGTTACTCAGTAATTCCAGTCGCACGGGTTGTTTATAGGTGACAAAATGAATTTCATGACCCCTCTGGGCCAAAGCGATCCCCAGTTCTGTAGCCACGACACCACTTCCACCAAAGGTCGGATAACAAACGATAGCAAGTTTCATATGGCCTAATTTACGTTATAAATACGTTTTAGTTGATAAGGGAATCATAAATCGCCTGTTGAATACGGGAACGCAGGCCGCTCTGAATGAGCATAGTATTAGAAGAAGAGGGATAAGTGCGGTTGGAAAGGAAGACATAGACCAGTCCCGTTTCGGGGTCAGCCCAGGTAAACGTACCTGTGAATCCGCTGTGCCCGAAACTCTTGCTGGATACACATCCGCAGGTCGGGCCGGATTCCTCAAGTTGGGGTTTGTCAAAGCCCACACCCCGACGTACGTTCTGATTGCAGAAATAACACTTGTTGAATTTTTCAACCGTCCGGGAATTCAAATAGCGTTTCCCTCCATAATAGCCTCCCTGGAGATACATCTGCATGATTTTAGCCACATCGTTGGCATTGCTGAACAAACCCGCATGCCCTCCTACCCCGCCCTGCATGGCAGCGCCCATATCGTGTACAAAACCCTGTACGATCTGATACCGGTAATAATTATCCACTTCCGTGGGCATTATCTCCGATTTTGGGAAACGCTCCAGCGGTTTGTATGTAGTACTGTTTGCGCCCAGGGAATGGTAATACTGGGTATAGGTCAGTTCATCGAGGGAATTGTCATAGGAGTCTTCGATAAACTTCTTAAAAACGTAATAGGGCACGTCACTATAACGGTATTGATTCGATTTCAGGCTTTGGCGCCCGATACGATTGTAAATGGAATCATTGTAGGCATCGGATAAGTACATCCGTTCCGCCACCTGTACTGAGAAGCCGTCTGCTGGGTTCGGGCGGTAAAAGTCAGGGGAAGGCTTGCGATCCTTATTCAGGGTATCGAGATAAAAAGCGATCCAGGCCGGCAGGCGGCCATAATGGCTAAGGGCTTTGAGCACGGTTACGTCCCGAAGTTCTGTTTCTGCATAATCCGGATTCATTTCCCCAAAGGTGGTCTCAAAACTTATCATTCCCGTTTCTTCCATTTGCATAAGCATCGGGAGGGTGGCCAAAATTTTAGTCAGGGATGCCAAATCATACAGGTCGGTATTGGTCACGGCCCGCTCGGAGTCATAGGTCGGTTTTCCATAAGCCTTTTGAAACACGACCTGCCCATGGCGTGCGATAAGCACCTGGGCACCGGGAAACATCAGGGAATCCAGGCCAATCTGCATTAGGGTATCTACTGCCGAGAGGCGTTCGGGGTCGAAACCCATACGTTCAGGAAAGGTATAACCCAGGCGATTTAGCAGTTGGGTAGTCAGTCCGCTTCCCGCAGGAAAAGAAGGATGTGCGGTAACCGGTAGCTTTCCATGAGCTTCAAAAACCCCGAAAAGAAGCTCGGCCGCTACTTGCTGACTGACAGCGCTATTCTGATAGCCCATTACCACTGCATCCAGGCTGTCAAAGGAAAGGATCTCCGACAGGATATAGGGTTTGGCGAAAACGGTTAGGATGGAATTGGAAGTGGGCTGGCGTGCAATTTCTTCCAGCCAAAACAACTCTTTTTCTGTGAAACTATGTTTTTTATACGGGGATTCGTCCGATTGATGCATCCCGATTATAACCAGGTTATAGTCCTTGAGTTTACGGTTCAGCGTGCCGATATCATTGGCCATCACCTCATCTATTTCCGCGTATTTCCTCAAATGATCCAAAAACGGCAGGTGGTTTTCTGTACCGAATTTTACATAGGCAATTTTCTTATTGTCCAGGTTTTTAATTCCTATGAGATCTGCCCGGTTTTTAAGTACGGTGATCGCCTGTTCCATAGCCCGTTCCCCAAGCAGCTCGGCTTGTCCGGAGTTCAGGCTTTGCGAAAGCTTCCCCGTTTCAACAGGCGTATAGTGATGTAACCCGGCCTTGTATTTGGCATTGAGGATTTTCTTGACCGAGGTTGCCATCCGGGCTTCCGAAATTTTCCCGTTGCGATAAGCTTCCAGCACCGCCCTATAATCGGATTCCAGATTTTCAGGCATCAGCAGTAAATCATTCCCGGCCAGAAAAGCACCAAGGGAGGCATTGCCCACCCCCTGATAGCCTGTCACTCCTTTCATATTCAGGGCATCTGTACAAATCAACCCCTGAAATCCCATTTCTTTCTGGAGTACATCTCGCAAGAGCTTCGGAGATAGTGAGGTCGGCTCCCCTGGAACACCCGTCAGGGCTGGAACATCCAAATGGGCAATCATCACGGCATCCAATCCCTGAGAAATCAGTCTGCGGAAGGGTTCCAATTCCACCGAATCCAGGCGCTTCCGATCGAATAAAACCTGCGGGAGCGCTTTATGAGAATCTACTGCGGTATCCCCGTGGCCCGGAAAGTGCTTGGCAGTGGTCAGTATTCCGGCGCCCTGCATCCCCTTCATAACGGCCAGGGCATGCCCGGCAACTGCAGCGGGGGATTCCCCGAAGGATCGATTTCCAATGATCGGATTCTGAGGGTTTGTATTGATATCCACCACAGGAGCAAAATTCAGGTGTACTCCCATATGGCGTAACTGCATGCCTATTTGGTGGCCAATATCCTGAAGCAGCATGCTGTCCTGAATAGCTCCCAGGGTCATGTTCCAGGGAAAGGCATATGTAGAATCCAGACGCATGGCCAATCCCCATTCTGCATCCATCCCAATAAGCAGGGGCACCTCTGACCCTTTCTGAAGGGTATTTGTGAGCCGGGCCTGTACCTGAGGTGTTCCTTTTGAAAAAATAAGGCCGCCAATCCCATAATCTGAAATCCACTTTTGGACCTTCTCGAGTTCGGAGGTCTCCTGGGCCGGATCAGACGAGAGCATGACCATAAAGAGCTGCCCCACCTTCGCTTCCGGGCTCATCTGAGAATATGCCGACTGAACCCATTGCTGCTGAGCTGTGGTGTCCGAAGTAATCAAAGGACCGGACTGAGCCGTCCCCCGCCCTCCGAGGAAGAGCACAACAACGATAACGGCAAATCTCTTAAATCCTCCCATTATTGATATAAAATTCACTCTCGATTTTTTACTCGAAGGCGTACTAAAAGACATTAAAAGCAGGCTAGAAAAATCGGCTGTGCCAGCTTTCCGAAGCGGGGACCTCCCAATTTTCGGTATAGTCCTGTTTATTGGCCACCAGGTTGTTGAAAACAATAGTCTTCGAGGAGACCGAGCGCGCCTTAGCCATTTTTCTGAACTCATCCAGGGACTTGTACGTGAGATACTCTCCCTGTTTATAGGTTACATTCATCCGGTCCAGAAGTGTTACCCCGTATTTAGACTCCAGGGCCTGTAAAAAGTGAACGGAAGCATCGATGCTGCATCCCGATGCTGAAGCTCCGGACTGATCGAGCCCAATGACTATAAAACGATTGTAAGGAAGTTCATACCCCGCCTGGAGATCACTCCCGTGGGCGGTCCACTGGGTCAGAAAGGCTTCAAGATCCTTTGTAATGTGCTTTATTTCTTCTTCTGTAAAGGGCCTGTTGGATTGGTAGACCCAAATTCGCGCCTCCTCAGGCAATGACTCAAATGGAACTAACATAGCAAATTCTTATACCTGTTTTAAAGGTCTGCCACCCCGTCGAGCAGTTCGGCAATATCCATAACCTTTATACTCATCTCTTTTTCCTTATTCTTCACCCCGTCGGTCATCATGGTATTACAAAAAGGGCAGCCCGCAGCGATCACATCCGGTTGGGCTTCAATGGCCTCTTCAGTGCGTTTAATATTGACTTCCTGATCTCCTTTTTCGGATTCCTTAAACATCTGGGCCCCTCCGGCTCCACAGCACAGTCCGCGCTCTTTACAGTTTTTCATTTCCACAAGTTCGGCATCGATCTTGCGAATGATCTCTCTGGGGGCCTGGTAAACTCCATTGGCTCGTCCCAGATAACACGGATCGTGAAAGGTTACGCGTTTTCCCCGAAAAGTCCCGCCTTCTACCTGCAGTCTCCCTTCTTTAATAAGGTCCCGCAATAACTGGGTGTGGTGAAGCACCTCATAGTTCCCCCCAAGTTCCGGATACTCGTTCTTCAGGGTATTAAAACAGTGCGGACAGGTGGTCACAATTTTCCGCACTTCATAACCGTTAAGCACCTGAATATTTACCGCCGCCTGCATCTGAAACAAAAATTCATTTCCCGCCCGTTTAGCCGGATCACCCGTACAACTCTCCTCGGTACCCAAAACGGCAAAGGACACCTTTGCCTTTTGAAGCAAACTCACAAAAGCCTTGGTGATTTTTTTGGCCCGGTCGTCAAAACTCCCGGCGCATCCCACCCAGAAAAGTATTTCCGGCTGTGTCCCCATAGCCGCCATCTCGGCCATAGTAGCGACTTTATTCCTTTTATTCTTTGTTTGATCCTGTTCCATTAGTTCTCCTCATTCCAGTTCAGGCGGTCCATTTGGCTAAAAGGCCAGGGAGCGCCATTATTCTCAATATTGCTCATCATGGCATTGAGTTCAGATGGGGCCGCGGATTGTTCCATCACCAGGTACCTGCGCATGTCCAGAATGATCGAAAGGGGGTCAATACTCACAGGACATGCCTCTACACAGGCATTACAGGACGTACAGGCCCATAATTCTTCCCGGCTGATATAGTCATCGAGTAATTGCTTCCCATCGGGTTCCCAAATTCCTTTATGTGCATCCAGGTGACGTCCGACTTCCTCGAGTCGGTCGCGCGTGTCCATCATTATTTTTCTGGGCGACAGCTTTTTTCCGGTCTGATTAGCCGGACACTCGCTGGTACAACGCCCGCATTCCGTGCAGGTGTAGGCGTTCAAGAGCTGAATTTGATTCAGGTCCGTAACATCAGAGGCCCCGAATTTCTCAGGGGGAGGTGCATCTTCAGCAGGTGCTGCGAAGGGATCCGCATTCGGATCCATCATCAAAGCCACTTCCTTTTGGACAGCTTCAAGATTGTCAAATTGTCCTTGCGGCTTAAGCCTGCCGAAGTACGTGTTTGGGAAAGCCAGTAAAATATGCAGGTGCTTGGAAAAGTACAAATAGTTCAGGAAGAAGAGAATCCCCAGGATATGCAACCACCAGGCCACACGCTCTACAGTTATCAATGTCGCTTCCGACCAGGAAGACATCCATCCCGCGATATAAGAACTCACCGGAAAAGCTCCCGCCTGAGTGTAATGAGCGGCTCCCAGTTCCTGAAGGCGGAAATCTGCCGCATTCATCGTAAGGAAAAGGCACATCAGTATTACCTCAATGTATAGAATCAGGTCAGCATCTTTTTTGGGCCATCCCTTCATCTCCGGTTTCCAGAAACGCTGGAGCCTGAGTGCATTCCTGCGTATCCAGAATATCACGACCGCGACGATGACTAAAAAGGCGAGAATTTCAAATGACCCGATAAGAAAGTCATAGAAACCTCCTAAAAAAGAAAAAATACGGTGCGTTCCAAACACGCCATCAATGATGATCTCAAGAACCTCAATATTGATAATGATAAACCCGAGGTAAACAATAACGTGAAGAAAACCAGATACCGGGCGCACTACCATTTTCTGTTGTCCCAGCGCAATCCGGGCCATATTTTTCCATCGGTCACCTGACGGACCGGTAACATCAACCGCTTTTCCCAAACGGATATTGCGAATGATCTTACGGATATTCCGAGTGAAATATCCAATTCCCACAATCAGGACAAGGATAAAGAGTATGTTCGGTAATATGCCCATCAATTCGGATCCTTTTCAATAGCCGGGTCATTCTCCGGCACCTCGTAATCCTTTTGTTTCTTTCCAAATACTGAAACGTTTACGTAACGTTTGGGATTCAGGCGGAAATCCTGAAGGAGCAGATCCAGCTCCCCTGAGGCGTTGGCCAGATTTTCATAGAGTTCCTCATCCTTTAAGAGCCGGCCCAAGGTTCCTTCCCCCTGCTCCATGCGCTTGAGCACCAGATCGAGGTCGGCCAGGGTGGCCTCCATATTGCGAACCGTCTGACTCAGCCCGGCATTAGAGAGGGAATCCGAAATCTTCGCGAAATTGACTGTGATGTCGTGGATGTTACCTATGGCACTGTCTAACTGTCCCTGGTTGTTCTTCAGAAATGTATTCAGATTATTTGTAGTGCCCTGAAGACTTTTAATCAACTGGTTCAGTCCCTGAACACTCTCTCTCAGATTCTGTTGTGTATCTGCATCCAGTACGCGATTGAAGTTGACAAGCACAGAGTCGGCGTTGGAAACAGCATCCTCCACTTTGTTTTGAAGCGGAGTGAGTTTCTGCTGTACAAGTTCCGTGACTCCGGGACGAATCCGTGTAGGCAGGGTATCCCCGGATCTGGCTGTAGCTCCCTGATCAAATACGGGTATTATCTGAATTCCCTTCCCTCCGATGATCCCCGTATCGTAGAGCTCCGCCACACTATTTTTTGAAAAGTTGAAATCATTGCTCACCGTAAAGGTCACCAATAAATCCCCGGAACTGTCTTTAAACTTAATGTCATTCACCTTGCCCACACTGAACCCGTTGATGGTGACCTGGGTTCCCGCCTGCAGACCCCCCACATGATCGTAAACGGCATAGAAGACCTTGCTGTTGTCAAAAATAGGTGTGGACTTCAAATAGCTGAACCCCATAATGAATAACAGGATGCCGCCGATGACGATAATACCTGTTTTAAGTTCTCTGGAAAATCTCAAAGGTTTCGTTTTGGGTTCTAAACAAAATTAGAAATAAAATACGTACCGACCCTCTATCAATTGGAAAGGTACTGCAAAGCTTTGTCCACTGCAATACGCTGGCCGTCTTTATAGGCCACTATATATGCCTGATCGTATCCCTTTTGCCGGGCTCCGGCCTGTAACACTTTCGCCTGTTCATAAGAGGATGTGTTTCCATAGAGAATCCGATACATCGAATTTACGGGTTCTTTGGAGAGTGTATTCAGCCCTTTAAAATTGGACGGGGTCAGGGGGATATCATTGCTTACCGCCATAAGCTGCACTTTGAAAATGACTTCAGGTTTGTCTGCCGTTGGGGGCTTTATTTCATTTTGGACTCCTGCTGCGGGATTCCCGCTGGCCTTATTCGATGCACTGCCCTCTTTCACTGCATTCTGGGCTGAATCCTTTTTAACGACCTGTGCCCCGGCTGCCAAAGCTCCACCGGTTTTTACGGCAGGGCCGGGTAACCCGGAATCCGCAGTTTTCTCTGTGGCTGCAGCCTGGAGCCTTTCGGATTTATCCAGGTCAGCAGGGGGCGTCGCCTGAGAGGCGGCTCCCTTTTCACTCAAATCCTCCGCTGACGCTTTTTCCGGACTTACATCCTTTTCTTTTGGAGGGTCCGCATCGACCACGGTTTCCTGGTTTTTTTCGCCAGCCGCCACTGCGGCGGACGTCTGGGCGGCTATTTCAGGCTCAGCCTCCTTAAGGGCAACTTCAGGCTCTGGAATGAGCTCTTCAGGTGCCTGTGTCTGTTTCTGCACCTCCGGAGTCTTTTGACCGGGGCCTGATGAGGTCGTTGAAGCAGTGGAAGGTATGTTGCTTCGGTATTCCAGAATTGCTTCGGCAATGGCCCGGCCCATTTCCTGCTGGCCCTTTTTTGAGTTGAGGTACTGACCTTCCTCCCGATTGGTCAGGAATCCGGTTTCGACGAGCACGCTGGGCATAAAGGTCTGGTGCAGTACTATAAACCCGGCCTGTTTGACCTTTCGGTCTTTTCGGTTCAGCTTCCCTGTAAAACGGTCCTGCATCAGTTTCCCAAGCAGGATACTCTGATCCAGAAATTCCTCCTGCATAATGGTCAGCCCAATTACGGATTCAGGAGAACTGATATCGTAGTCCGCATATCGGGATTCGTAGTTGTCTTCCAGGTAGATTACGGAGTTCTCTTTTTTGGCAACCTCAAAATTTTGCCTGTTGGCATGCAGTCCCAGCACAAAAGTCCCGGCTCCGTTGGCGTCAGAGGAGTGGGAATCACAATGTACGGAGACAAAAAGGTCTGCCTGAGCCTTGTTGGCGATCTCCCCTCTTTTGTAAAGATCGATAAAGGTATCGTCGTCCCGGGTATAGACAACCTTTATATTCGCTTCCTGCTCCAGGGAGTTTCCTGCCTCCAATACAATACTGAGGGCAATATTCTTTTCTAAAAACCCATTACCGAGGTTTCCCGGGTCATGGCCGCCATGTCCTGCATCCAAAACTACTGTGAAGGGGACAGCCCCCGCAGGATCGCCCAAAGAGGCTTGTGCCGTGAGACCTGTGGCACTTAAGAGTATGCCGAGAGTTGCCAGGAAACTTAGAAAGGCTGTATGAATGCGTTGCGTCTTCAATTCTATGCGGGTTAAAATTACCTAAAGGTACGCCTTGCAGAAGGAAAAATATGTAAGTTTGACCACTGAATTCCAAGCGAACTCCGTACAAAAATAGAACTTATCGCATTGCAATCAAAGATACATCTGGGTCTTTTCCTGGGTTTGGTGTTGATGGCCGTCGGAGGATTGTCCGCTCAGGAGGATTTGATCAAGCCTCTTCCGATCAAAGCAGTAGGCGATACTTTAAAGGCTCCGGACTTCTCGGACCTGCTCAGGAAAAACGATACCGTAAGGACAGATTCCCTCCCGCCTTCGGCCAGCGCGCTGATGGATCAGGTCCGGTATACGGCTAAGGATTACGTGCGCATCAGCCAGAAAGACCAGAAAATATACCTTTACAATGAGGCTGAAATCTATTATCAGGACACCGAGCTGAAAGCGGGAATCATTGTCCTGGATTATATCAAAAATGAGGTTTACGCAGGGCGTATACGCGATTCCCTTGGGAATTACACCCAGTTGCCTTACTTTAAACAGGGCTCCAATGAAGTGATCCCGGATTCCATCAGGTTTAACTTTGACACCGAAAAAGCGATCATCTGGAACTCCCGGACCGAACAACAGGCAGATCTCGGGGCTATGGGCGGTGACGCCATGAAGGTCTACGCCCAGCGAACGAAAAAAGAAAACGATTCGGTGTATTTCCTAAGTGAGGGAAAATTAACCACCTCCAGCGACACCATAAATCCGGACTACTACATCCGGGTCCGAAAGGCAAAGTTTGTGCCCAAGAAAAAAGTAATTGCGGGTTTTTCCAATTTGTATATCGTGGATGTCCCCACCCCTATCGCACTGCCGTTTGCTTATTTTCCGCTAACCACCGGAAGATCAGCAGGGGTTCTTATGCCTACTTTCGGGATGGATCCGGACCGGGGATTCTTTATGCAGAACGGAGGGTATTACCTGCCCCTGAACGATTTTGTGGACCTTACGGTAACCGGGGATCTCTATAGCAACGGGAGTTATGGATTCCGGGCGCAATCTGTCTATGCAAAGCGCTATCAATACAGGGGTAACTTTAATTTCCGATATGAAAACCTGGTGACGAGCCAGAAAGGGTTTGACGATTATTCCAGGTCTGCCATTTACAATATCCAAATTTCACATTCTCAGGATGCGAAAGCCAATCCGAACGCCCGCCTTTCCGCATCGGTGAACCTGGGGAGCAGTCAGTATTACCGGAACTCATTAATCCAGCAAAACCTGCCCAATACCCAGGTAAACAACCTTTCCTCTTCGATCTCTTATTCGCGGACGTTTCCGACCTATCCATCCGTAAACGTTAGTTTGACGGCCACCCAAAACCAAAATACCAATACGGATGTGGTAGACCTGACCCTCCCCACGCTTCAGGCGAGTATGGAGCGGATATTCCCTCTGGCCAAAAGAGATGGTATTAAAAAAGGGGCCATTGAGAATATCAACCTTCAGTACAACGTCAACGGCAGGTATGGGGTACGCACTACTACCGATGAATTCCTGACCGGGGCAATGTTTGAAAATGGACGCCTGGGGGCCGAACATCAAATCCCGATAGCCACCAATTTTAAAATTGCCAAATTTCTCAGCGTAACCGCAGGGGGCACCTACCAGGATGTCTGGACCTGGGAAACGTACCCCCAACGCTACGATCCGGAGTTAGAACAAGTGGTAACAGATACCATTGGGGGTTTTGACCGGTATAACGAATACAGCCTGAGCGCAGCGCTGGGAACGACTGTTTACGGAACCTTCAATTTTGGGGAGGACAAAAAAATACAGGCCCTGCGGCATATTGTCCGACCAAATGTAAGTTATGGTTTTGCACCTTCTTTTGATCAGTACTACAATGAAGTCATTAATGAATCTACCGGGGTAGCCACCAGTTACACGCGGTTCCAGGGTACTCCTTACGGAACCCCGAGCCAGGGGCGATCCAATGCCTTTAGCTTTGGGCTGGCGAACACCCTGGAGGCCAAGGTCCGCGATAAGGACTCGACCAAACTGGAACCGAAAAAGATTTTTATCCTCAACAGCTTTAACCTGAATACGAGCTACAACCTTGAAGCGGATTCCCTGAAGCTCAGCCCCATCAACCTGACAGGAGGTACCACCCTGCTCGACAACAAGATGAACATCAACTTTGGAGCCAGTATGGATCCCTATGCGGTTGATAACACCGGACGACGGATCAACACTTTGAACATTAATGCGGGTGGCGGGCTTCTCCGGGTAACGAGTGCCCGGGCCAATATCGGATACACCCTGAGCAGTACAGATTTTGAGCGGGATCGGGAGGAGCAGGAAGAGGAAGAACAGGATCCGTACAGCGGAAGTAATTATGTCGCCAATAGTGGGGGCCGTACCGATGACCTTTTCGGAGCGGCCAATGATTTTAACCGGAGTGCCTTTGAGGGGAGGGATTCGGAAAGTGTCGAAACTCCGATTTTCGGCACCAAAATTCCATGGAATTTGAGCTTACAATATGCGGTCACCTATAATAACTCCGCCCAGCAGGGAGATATCACCAATCACTCTCTCATGTTTCGCGGAAACATCGAACTCACACCTAAATGGCGGGTGGGCTTATCCTCGGGGTACGATTTTGTTGGGAAGGGTTTTACACTCACCCAGTTTCAATTTGAACGCGACCTGAATAGTTTTCATTTAAAATTCGACTGGACTCCCTTTGGTGAATTTGAACGTTGGTATTTTTTCATCGGCATCAAAGCGAATCTCCTTAAAGACTTAAAATGGGAGAACCGGAGCCAGCCCTCCAATATTCGTTAATTCATTCCTGAACTCATGAAAGAAATTATTAAGACTGCATCAGCTCCTGCCCCTATCGGGCCTTACAATCAGGCGGTTCGCGCCGGGCAATCCCTTTATGTTTCCGGACAGATCGCACTGGATCCTCAAACCGGAGAACTCTTAAAGGGATCCATTGAAGCGGAAACCGAACTGGTAATGGAAAATCTTAAGGCCGTTTTAAAAGCCGCCGGAGCGGACTTTTCAAACGTTGTCAAAAGCAGCATTTTTGTGGCAGATATGGGGCAATTTGCCCGTATCAACGAGGTCTATGGCCGTTATTTTGAGGCAGAGACCGCTCCGGCCCGGGAAACCGTGGAAGTCGCCAATCTGCCGAAGTACGTGAATGTGGAAATCTCGGTAATCGCTTTCCTCGATTAGCCTGGCATCCGCATCCGTCCTGCTTACTGCCACTGCCAACTGCCAACTGTCTACTTCAAATAGTGTCCTTATGAAATTCGACCAGGCCCTCAATCGGACGCTGGCGGATGACCCCAAGGATCATGTCGTTACGTTGAATCACCTCGGTGAGTTCCTCTTTTAGGAAATAGGCAATACTTCCCACAAAGTGAATAGGCACCTTGGTGGCCAGCTCGAACTGCATGACATGATTATTGACAAATTGCTGAAAGCCTTTGTCTATGACCCCCTTACAATAGGGGTGATCCTTATGCTCAATGATAAAGCGCGCAAAGGTGGCCAGATAGGTGTTCGGATTTGGTTTTTTGTACAGGTTTTCCTTGATCACATCCGGATCCAGATTGTACTCTTTATCAAAGGCGAGGCTCAGGTCCTGCGGCATTTTGTGGTAGTAATAATCCCGTACAAGCTTTCGGCCAAAGAAATTTCCGCTCCCGTCATCCATCAGGATATAGCCCAGTGAAGTAACCTTCTGAAACATCTGATGTCCGTCGTAGTAACTACAATTTGAACCGGTTCCCAGAATACAGACAATCCCCGCATGGCCGACTTTAGTGGTCGAATAAATTGCAGCAAAGGTGTCCTCTTTTACCTGAATTTTGGCCTTGGGAAAGAACTGCGCGAAAATACTTTTTAAGAACTTACGCATGCGCTCCGTGCCACATCCCGCCCCATAAAAGTAAAGACGTTCGACCTTTGAACTGTTTCTGGCCAATTCAAAATTATTGGCCAGGCGCTCCTCAATGACCTCCTGGGTAAGCACTTCCGGGCTGAGTCCCAGGGTCTGAGTCATAAAAATCTGTTCTCCCTTGGAGTTTAGAGCGATCCAGTCTGCCTTTGTTGCACCACTATCTACAATCAGTACCATGTGAGATATAAATTAAAAAAAAGGATCCTTCAGGAATGAAATATTGAAAGATCCTTTCGTTGGAATAACTGCTTTTTATTGATTTTACAGACTGTGGATATGCTGGGCCAGGTCCAAAAGTTTATGAGAGTACCCCGCCTCGTTATCATACCAGGAAATAATCTTAAAAAACTTGGAATTCAACTCAATTCCCGCTCCTGCATCGAAAATACTCGTTCTGCTATCCCCAATAAAATCCTGGGAAACCACATCTTCTTCTGTATATCCTAAAATACCCTTTAAAGATCCCTCTGAAGCGGCTTTAAACACTTTTTTGATCTCCTCGTAACTGGTTTCTTTCTCTAAACGAACTGTCAGGTCAACAACAGAAACGTCTGCAGTGGGCACCCGGAATGCCATCCCCGTAAGTTTTCCCACGAGGTCCGGAATCACTTTGGTTACCGCCTTCGCCGCTCCGGTAGAGGCGGGAATAATATTCAACAGCGCACTCCGACCGCCCCTGTAATCCTTGCGTGAAGGGCCGTCAACAGTGAGTTGGGTAGCCGTCGTGGCGTGTACCGTGGTCATAAGTCCTTCGTCAATTCCGAAGGTATCGTTCAGGACCTTAGCTACTGGAGCCAGACAGTTTGTTGTACAACTGGCGTTGGAAACAATTGTATCCGTCGCCTTTGCATCCATATGGTTGACTCCCATGACAAACATGGGGGCGTCAGCCGAAGGGGCAGAAATCACTACTTTTTTGGCGCCTCCGTCTATGTGATACTGCGCAGTATCCAGTTTTGTGAAAATCCCAGTGCATTCCGCAACAATATCCACTCCGGCCTCATCCCATTGAATGGCTTTGGGGTCCTTCTCCGCAGTTACACGGACCGTTTTCCCGTTGATTACAAGATGGCCGTCTCGAACGGTAACACTGCCGTTAAAACGCCCATGTACAGAATCGTACTTAAGCATATAGGCCAGATGTTCCACGTCCAGAAGATCGTTTATCGCAACTACATCCACGTTATCCCTTTCTACGGAAGCCCGCAAAACCAGGCGCCCGATGCGCCCAAATCCATTAATTCCTACTCGCAATGCTGCCATTTTAGTGTGTTTTAAAGTTAAATCGTCATAATGTCGGAAACGCGTATCAGTTCCCGGTCTATTTTAGTGTGCCCGCGCACGGCGTCGTCTATAGGGGTCAGAACCATCTCATTGGCAATAATCCCTACCATCAGGTTGGATCTGCCATCGAGCAGACTCTCCACGGCCTTCACCCCCATTCGGGATGCCAGAACCCGGTCGAAGGCCGTAGGGGAACCGCCCCTTTGGATATGCCCCAGAACAGATACCCGAACATCGTAAATGGGCAAATTCTTCTCCACGTACTCCTTGAGTTCAAAAACATTTTTGCCGGTTTTGTCTCCTTCGGCTACAACTACAATACTCGAGGATTTCCCCGACTTCTTGCTGCGTTTGAGCGAATCCAGAAGACGCTCCAGACCCAGGTTTTGCTCTGGGATAAGTATTTCCTCAGCTCCTGCTGCAACTCCTGCATTCAGAGCGATATGTCCTACATCGCGCCCCATAACCTCGACAAAGAACAATCGGCTGTGTGAACTGGCCGTATCCCTAATCTTGTCCATACAATCCACCACGGTGTTCAGTGCAGTGTCAAAACCCAGGGTATACTGAGTGCCAAAAATATCATTGTCGATAGTCCCGGGAATACCTATTACCGGGAAATTAAATTCCTTGTGAAAAATACTGGCGCCCCGGAAACTCCCGTCCCCGCCAATAACCACAAAACCATCTATACCGGCAGCCGTCAATTGATCATAAGCTTTCTGGCGTCCTTCGGGGGTTGTAAATTCCTTGCACCGGGCGGACTTCAGTATTGTCCCCCCTTTATTGATAATGTTATTGACACTCCGGGCATTAAAAGGGACGAAATCCCCTTCGATCATTCCCTGGTACCCTCTGTAAATAGCCATGCACTCAATTTCGAGATAAGCACATGTCCGGACGACAGCCCGTACCGCTGCATTCATTCCGGGAGAATCTCCTCCGGAAGTGAGTACAGCTATTTTTTGAATAGGGTTTTTCACATTGAAAATTAAGTTGGTAAAAGTAATAAACTTACACTAAAAAAAGAACGTATGCGCCCGATATCACGGGGTATTTCACACGAAATCGTTTGCGTATCAACACCCTTTCACGGCCCCTGCAATACACCTGTACGGAAATGTCAGTTGTTGGGATTTTTGGTTTTGGTATAAAAATTAATCAGGCTGTCCTGGACCACGGGTTCCATAGGGGGGGCAACACGCGGGAGGCTATCGGATTCCACCGGTTCCTTTTCCTTTTTTCTAAAGGCATTCTGAAAGAGCTCCTTTACGTTGTTAAAGTCCAGGTCGTAGGAGAGTCCTACCCCCTGGGTGTATCCTTGCCGGTCCGTGACGATTTGCTGCATTTCGTTCTGCCGGTTGAAAATCCGTGCACTCAGGGTACCCTCCTCATTGAGTATCACCTGAACTTCCGCATCTCCTGCCACTGAACTTTCCTGTACCCCTCCTACCGGTACACCCAGTCTTCCGTTAAAAAGGACCCGATCGCTGATTTTGGTAGAAACGGTAACCCCAATCCGGTCGTCCGTCGCGATGTCAGCATTGGGGTCCTGATATCCACTTTCATACGAGAGGCCCCAATTGATAACGTCCTGATCTGACCCGAGGGCCTTACTGAATAAATTGGAAGCAGTCTGGTAAATATTGCCGGCCATGGCTTGTTGATTCAGACCGGTCCGATCATTCACAAAAGTGCCCTGCGCTAGTAAAAATAATGCATTGCGCTCCTCAACCGTCGGATCCTGAAGCCGGTATTCCAGCTCGGATTTTACAATCGAACTCGTCCCGGGAAATTGGATATCAAAACCAACCGTCGGTTTTTCGAGCTGATCGGTCAGCCGTACAACCACTTCAGTGGGAATGCGGCGGGTATATCCGGAGTTTTCCAATAAGGGAGCAGGGTTGGCATTTAATTCATAAACGGCTTCCATATCCAGATTTGCCTCCAGCGGATCTCCGTCCCAGTTGATGGTTCCCCCGGGTCGTACGCTGAAAGTCTTATCGATCAGTCCCGCGTATTTCAGGCGGTACTGCCCTGTGACCACAACAAAATCCCCCCACATATTAAAAGTGCCATTTGTATTGATGTTCATAAAAATAAGTCCGGCGCCCGTACCCTTGAGCGAGCTCCCTGTTTTTTGATCCACGACGATCTCCACTTCTGCATCGGGAGTAACATCCAGGTCAAATTCCAGTTCGAGTCCCTGATAATCCTTCGCCAGTCGTCCGGATTCCAGGGCTTTCTGATCTTCTTTCTCAATAAACGTTATAAAGGAATAGTCGCCCACTGAAGCCACATCGCTAATTGGAATCTTAAGGGTTGTGCCCCGGGCAGAAGCGCCGGTAAAATTGATATTCAGTCCCGAGGTGGGCCCATAAATACGACCGGCACCATTTACAAATGCCTGTCCGTAATATAATTCATCTTCATCATACTCCGTGTTGAGAATCAGTAGACGCTCACCCTTACTCTCCAGATTGAGGTCCAGGCGCCAGTCCGCAAAAGCCGAGTGGTTGATAGTCCCCCCCAGGGCGGCCTCAGTACCGGCATAGGTGTCCGTCAGGGTAACTCCCTCAAACTGGAAGGTCTGATCAAAAAGGCGCACTCCCGAATTCGGACTGAGCTCATAGTCTACATTCAGATATGGAATGGCCAGACCGCCCCCGTGAATATCGAGCATTCCACTGATGGAGAGGTTATTCAGATCACCTTCTACCCGGGCCGTACCGTCGACATTTCCCCGTATATCGGCGAGCACTCCTTCAGCGAGTCTGTTAAAAGACGACAGAGAGAATCCCTGGAAATTCGCGGTCAGCTGGGCTGTTGGCACCTCAGTGGAATTATAGATATTACCGATCAGACTGAATTTGTCTACGCCCTGATCTGTAATCCGGGTGTTTACCGAAAACTCCGTCAAATCCCGATTGCCTACAATTCCAATATCCAGATCGCCCTGGATTTCATCATTAATCATAAAATCGGCTATAGTGAGATTTCCAATGGGGAGATAGACGTCGTCCTCTTGCAGTACGTTCAATACTCCGTTGACCTCGCCTTTAAGATCAAAGCCATTGAGTTCCGGAGTAATTTTATCCAGAGAGACAATTTTAAATTTCAGCTCCAGATCTTTATACGTAGAATCGGCTAACTGGCCTTTGAGCATGATTTCCTCACGTTCCTCATTGACCATAACGATTTCGCGAATATCAATGCTGTCCAGTCCTGAACTGATGACTACTTTGTTCCTTGAGTTTCCCTCCCTGTTGAGCACCCATGTATTCCCTTTAAAACTGATATCGGAGCGCTTCAGCCCGATGACCGACTTGTTGTCCCCTTCGAAAGTATGGTAAAAATTCAGGCTGTACCGGTCATTATATTGACTGCCCCCTTTAAATTCTGTACGAAAAAACAAGGTATCCGCCAGGGTGGTATTAATCAGTTCAAAATCCTTTAAGTCATAGTATACCGTGGATACATCCTTGACCGAAATGTAGGTGTTGAACAGGGGGTTTTTGTTGTCGACTCGGATATCTATTGTATCCAGTGCATTCCCATAGGCCTGGATTCCGGGAGACTTGAAGTTGAGTTTAAAATCACTCTCGTCAGCCACGATATTACCCCGCACAAACGTATTGGGCCCAAAGGAGACTTCTGGGAAAAACACTTCGACAATCTTATTGTAAATACGGAAATTAAATTCGAGCTCCTGCCCCGCGGAGACCTCGTCAGCCTTATAATTCGTGTAGATACTTCCCACCGAATTTTTAAAGAGCCTCCCCAACTCGCCTATCCGGAACTTTCCGCTCATATAGCCGGTTATGATATCCGGGGAGTTGATGGTGATGGTATGGACGGAATCGGTATCTATAGTGGAGCTGATTTTAAAATCTTCAAAAAAGTAGGTGTCGTTCTTGTTTTGAAAACTCGTCTGACTGAATCGGATATCCCCTTTAATTTCGTCCAGTGTATTGCCACTGATATCCATATTGACGTCCCCTTTAAAAATAGAAGTGGAGGTGGAGTCTTTGACAAAATTCAGGCGATACAGATCTGCATATTCTACGGAAGCCACAAAATTAAAGCTGTTCTCAGCGCTTCCGAAATCGGCCAGACCCGTGAAATTAAAAATGAAATTTGGGTCTTTGCTATTGAGAGATCCGTCAAAAAGCTCCTCTTTCAGGATCCCGGAGACTGCGATATCTGAGTACTCATAGCCGTTGAAAACAAAGGTGTAGACCTGTCCGATAACTTCGGTATTCAGGTTTTCCTTGGAAAATCCCTTCCCTTCCACATTGACGTCTATAGTGGTTTTTCCCAGCGACTGTGTCCCGGTGAAGCGGCCCAGATCAAAATCGATAAGCGAAACAAACCCGGTATATTCAGCGTTGTCGATATCGTCGATTCCGGTTAGTTTCAGATCGGCGTAACTGCTGCCCAGGGAGCTTTGAATATTGACTTGCGTACTCACTGAAGTTTCCGTGACCAGTGCGGGCCCGCGAACGGTGAACTGCCCTAAAGATTTTAAGAACTCCGGCAGGGAATTACCAAAAAGATCGGGCATTAATCCCCGAAGTTGATAATAGCTGGTAGTGATATCCCGGATCCGGGCGTCCATCTGAAAGGGCTTCTCTTTGTTAAAAAGATTGTCAAAGTTAAAACTGCCGCGAATCCCCGTGTTGTCGGAAACCAGTAAGAGATCATCCAGTTGAAGGTCATTCAGGGTGCCTGACACAGCGGTGGAGAGCAGGGCCGTACGGCCGGTTCCAAAAGCCTTGTAAAATTGATTGATCTCATCCAGGGCAATGGTAGACTCATTAAAGTTTGCTGTGACCTGTACCTTGTCTGTAAATTCGGGCAGATCCTCCCGCTGGTAGTCAAAACGCAAATTTCCTATGAGTTCCGAACCCGGTGTACGGATATAAAGGGAATCAAAAACCATGTTTTCCCGTGTATACGTAAAATCAGTGGCGAGTTTCTCGACACGGACGTTTCTGGAGGTACGCACCTGAAAATCTTCTATACGGGTACGCACTTCTGGACCCTGAATCGTAAAACTGTTTGCGACCACATTGAGTCCAGTAAAATCCAGAATGAGCGGATTTTCAAGGTTGTCATCCCGCAACATAAAGCGACTGCTATAGACTTGCAACCCTTCAGAGAAAAAATAAAAGGGAGGAGTTCCCGGAGCTCTGGGCTTGCCATCGTCGAGCAGATCGATAAAAATGCCCAGATTGGTATCGGGGGCGTCTTTATAGGTCCGCATGTTCAGGTAGAGGTTGTTTACCTCAATATCGCCGAATTCAAGCTTTCCACCCGCCAGATCCCGAAGGCTTAAAATGGAGGTGTTCAGTTCACTCGCGTAGATTAGTGTATCTCCCTTATAATCGGCGATATAAACATCCCGAAGAGCCGTGTCCCAGCTTATCAGGGATATGCGCAGCCTGTCTATCCGGATATCCGTACCGAATTCCGAATTGATTCGCTCTGTCACATAACTGGCCAGGCGGGTTTGGACCACGGGCAGGGAGAGCACCACAGTTCCCAAAACGCAAATCACCAGCAATACCAGTAACATGCGGACAACTATTTTGCGCAATCTTCGGATAGGATGTTTTTTTACCTTTGTCAAACCAAAATCCGTACCATTAACAGTGAATCACTCAGATATTTATATTCTCGCCATTGAATCGTCTTGTGACGATACCGCTGCCGCTATTCTACACAACCGTAAAGCACTCAGTAATATTGTTGCTACCCAGCATATTCACCAGGCTTATGGGGGCGTTGTGCCTGAATTGGCCTCTCGCGCTCACCAGCAAAATATCGTTCCTCTGGTGCATCGTGCCCTGGACACAGCAAATATCGACAAAAAACAGCTTTCAGCCATAGCTTTTACGCGTGGTCCGGGCCTTTTAGGTTCATTACTGGTAGGGACCTCATTTGCAAAATCCCTTTCCATGGGTCTGGAGATTCCACTTATCGAGGTAAATCATATGGAGGCGCACATCCTGTCTCACTTTTTGGAAACCGAAAATACGTCAGTTCCTTCTTTTCCTTTTCTGGCCATGACCATCAGCGGCGGACATACCCAAATTGTTCTGGTCCGGGGGTATTTCGAAATGGAGGTTTTGGGGGAAACTCTGGACGATGCCGTAGGCGAAGCTTTTGATAAGAGTGCTAAATTACTGGGGCTGCCATACCCCGGAGGACCGCTGATCGATGCATACGCTGGGGACGGAGATCCGGATAGATTTACCTTTCCCATCCCTAAAGTTGGCGGGCTGGATTTCAGCTTTTCAGGGCTTAAAACGAGTATTCTGTATTTTTTGCAACGCGAAACCGCAGCGGACCCTGATTTTATCGAACGCGAAAGAAATGCCATATGCGCTTCCATTCAAAAGACTATAGTGGAAATCCTGATGCGCAAGCTCAAAAAAGCCGTGCGACAAACCGGTGTCAAGCAGGTTGCCCTCGCCGGAGGGGTTGCGGCCAATTCCGGAATACGAAAAGCCCTGCAAAAGGCAGAATCCGAATGGGGTTGGACCGCTTATATCCCGCCCCTTGAATACTGTACAGACAACGCGGCTATGATAGGAATTGCAGGATATTTAAAGTATCTTGACGGGCGTTTTACCGACCTCGCCACCCCGGCTAAAGCCCGATATACTATCGGAAGCTGAGCGGGTAAAGATGTCGATTTAAATAGCTGGTGGCTCATGAATTACTTTTATCATCCAACATTGGACAATAGTGTTTCACAGTTCAGTTTTTCACCTGAGGAGAGTCGGCATATCATTAAAGTTTTACGCAAAAAAGAAGGTGATATATTGTTGATAACCAATGGTAAAGGATATTTATACACTTCAGAGATCACCTTAGCCGATCCTAAAAAGTGTACAGGCCGTGTCCTGAATTCCAAAAAATCCATCCCGCCCAGGTTCGACCTGCATCTGGCCGTTGCACCGACCAAACGTTTGGAGCGTTTTCAGTGGTTTCTGGAGAAGGCTACTGAAATTGGCGTAACTGAAATCACCCCAATCCTTTGCGAACACTCCGAACGGGATAAATTTTCTTTGGAGCGCATGCAGCGCGTCATGCAAGAGGCAATGAAGCAAAGTCTGCGCACCTATCTTCCCCGGTTGAACCCATTGACCCCTTATACGGAATTTGTAAACGGAAAACTCCCGGACCTGCGGTTTATCGCCCATTGCGAAGACGACGAAAAAATGGAGCTCAAAAGACGTGTCGCACCGGATAAGGACATTGTTATTCTCATCGGGCCGGAAGGTGATTTTAACAAGGCTGAGATTCATACGGCTTATGAATCCGGATTTTTACCTGTGTCACTGGGGAAAAGTCGCTTGCGCACCGAAACGGCGGCTATTTATGCCTGCGTAACTGTAAACCTGATCAACGGCGCCTGATTGCGCCCTGCCGCTTTTATCTCTTTAATACGCGATATGAAAAACCCAGCTAAGTTCAATAAACATATGCATCTTCTCGCCTGGGTCCTGGTGTTTGCGGGATTCCTGTCGGTCCATGCGCAAACCATCGGGCTTTTGAAATATCAGGGCGGCGGAGACTGGTATGCCAACCCCACCGCCCTTCCGAATTTGATCCAGTACAGCAATACCAATATAAACACGGCGCTCGAACCAAGGCCGGAAACGGTCGTAGTGGGTAGCACAGAACTCTTCAAATATCCTTTTCTGCATATGACGGGACATGGCAACATAGTCCTGTCGGAGGCGGAGGCCAACAATCTCAGGACCTATTTGCTGGCTGGGGGGTTTCTGCATATTGATGATAATTATGGGATGGCCCCTTATCTGGAAAAGGAACTGCCAAAAATATTCCCCGATAAAGAATTAATGGAAATTGGTGCAGACCATTCCATTTTCCAAGAGCCCCACCCTTTTCCCGACGGGCTTCCGAAAATTCACGAACACGATGGCAAACGGCCTCAGGCATTTGGTTTTTTTCACGAGGGAAGGTTGATATTGCTCTTTACTTATGAGTCTGATCTGGGCGATGGCTGGGAGGATGCTGAAGTGCACAATGACCCCGAAGAAATTCGACGTAAAGCCCTTCAAATGGGGACCAATATCCTATATTACGCCTTTAACAATTAATATTTTATGGATTCAAGAACCATAGCTAACGGTATTCTGCGGGCCATAGCCATTTTAACGGGAGTTGTCCTTACGCTGTACTTCCTGTATCTCATTCAGACCGTTCTGATCTACTTGCTCTTTGCCGGGGTGGTTGCCCTGATTGGAAGACCGATGGTTTTGTTCTTAAAGAATCGGCTTAAATTTCCGGATACCCTGGCCGTTATTGTAGTGATTCTCCTTATGCTCGGTTTTTTGGTAGGGCTTATTCTCCTCTTTATTCCTGTTTTGGTGGAACAGGGCAAAAACCTCTCTATTCTCGATGCGGACGACTTCCAGCGAAATCTGCAGTTAATTGAAGTGGAAATCAATAAATTTCTGGGCAGGTCAAATTTTGCCGTGGAAGACATGATTAACACCCAGGAACTTAAAAAAGAATTTATCCAGGGAATTGAAATGAGTTTTATTCCTAAAATCCTGAACGAGGTGGTTGGCGTGTTGAGCAGTTTCAGCCTCGGATTGATCTCAGTTCTTTTTATCTCGTTTTTCTTTTTAAAGGATAGTAAGCTGCTTCAAAACAGCTTATTGACCCTGGTGCCAGATTCTAAGGAAACCGGACTGTTACATTCCATCACTAAAACCAGGGTGCTGCTCTCCCGCTATTTTCTGGGACTATTGGTGCAAATTCTGGTTCTGTTTGTCATTTATACCATAATTCTTTTACTAATCGGGGTGGAAAACGCCCTGGTTATTGCTTTTATCTGTGCGCTGTTTAATATTATTCCATGGATCGGGCCGGGCATTGCACTGATCCTGATGGTGCTGCTCACTATTACCAGTCATTTGGGGGCTGATTTTAATACTGTCATCCTGCCGGATATCGGATGGGTAGTCCTCGGATTCGGGATCAGCCAGTTGATCGATAATTTCATCTCACAACCCGTTATTTTCGCGAACGCCATAAAGCTGCACCCCCTGGAAATTTTTCTGGTCATCCTGATTTCTGGAATGCTTTTCGGAGTCGTGGGAATGATTGTCGCTATTCCCGGGTATACTGTAATCAAAGTCATTCTCAAGGAATTTCTCTCTGAAAACAAAATTGTAAAGAGAATGACTCAGAACATTTAGGGTTCCATTGAATAAGCAACTCGTAACATCTGATATTCAAGATTTTCTTTTTAAGAATCCGGATCTCGATCCCATGGCTGTTTCTTTGGGTAAAAGCCCCTTTCCCGGGATTGCACCCGGGGAACTGGCCGGGCAACTCAGCGGACGGAAAAAAGCGAGCACAAAGCTGCCCTTCTGGTACGAACAGGCGGGTATTTATTACCCTCCCCTTTTAAACCTCGAGCAGGCTTCTTCTGAGCGCACTGGCCGCTATAAAGCTTCCCTGATTGAAGGAGACACCTTAGTGGATCTTACCGGAGGATCTGGTATCGACACCTACCTAATGTGCAATAGGTTTAGGGAAGTCCATTATATCGAGCGAAATCCGGACCTCGCGCAGATTGCCGCACATAACTTTAAAGTCCTGGGAGGGAAAAACATCCGGGTGCATAAGGGCGATGCACTCTCCCTGCTGGGAGGTGACCTCTCACAGCGCAAACCTTTTGGTCATGTATCTTTAGACTGGATTTACCTGGATCCCTCCAGACGAAAAAAAAACCGTTCGAAAGTGTTTTTGTTGCAGGATTGTGAACCGCCCTTACCCGATATTCTTCCTGAATTATTCCGGGTGAGTGAAAACATCATGGTAAAGACTTCCCCCATGCTCGATATCACAGAAGGCATCCGGCTGATGCAAAACGTTCGGGCGATACATATTGTCGCAGTCGGCAATGAAGTCCGCGAATTGGTCTGGCTCCTGCAGAAAGGCCATACACACGAGGCAGAGCGGTTTGCCGTGGACCTGAAAACAGACTTTTCTTCTTTCCGGTTTTTTGCCTCACAGGAAGCTGATGCTGAGGCGCCCTTCCACGATCCGATGGAATATCTATATGAGCCTAATGCCGCGATCCTGAAGGCCGGTGGATTTAAATCGGTAGCCACCCGTTTCAAGCTGAACAAGATTCACCTGAACACGCACCTCTATACCTCGGATTCCTGCATTGCTTTTCCGGGCAGGCGATTTAAGATTCTGCAGAACCTGGAGTACAAACCGGGGAAACTTCCCTTTGGCAAAGCGAATGTAAGCACACGGAATTTTCCCGAATCCGTGGCTACCGTGAGGAAGCGGAATCGGATAAAAGATGGAGGCGAGACCTACCTCTTCTTTGTGCGCTCCCGGGATGAATCGCTTCGTGTATTGGACTGTCGGCGTATTGATAACACCTGAAAAAAGACTACAGAGGCTCCGCCATGGCGCAGGACCATTGGAAATTTGCTACGGGATAGGCAGAAGCAGCCCTGAGGTTGTAATGCCACCATTCGGTGCGCACAGACCAGAATCCATGGCTTTCCATGGTCTCTTTAAGTAACCGCCTGCTTTTAAGCACCTGAGCCGGCAGATCCGTGGCATCGTGATACGCGGGCTTCCCGAAATAATCAAAATCCGTTCCCATATCAAGGGGTTTTCCACTCAGCGTTTCGAGCGTAATATCAACAGCGCCTCCCCGGTTGTGGATAGATCCTTTTACGGGATTGGCCACATATTGGGGATTGGGGACAACCTTCCACATGAGGTATTGGACAGAATTGGGTCGGTAGCAGTCAAAAAACCGGATGCGTAACCCGTGTTTTAAAAAAACCGAATTAGCTGCGATAAGGGCGCGGGCCGTAATGGCCCGGGTATAACATTTCGGGCAATCGTAGACCCGGGTCTTCATAAAATTATTTTCGGTAGCATAGCGCAGGTCAAAAGAAAACTCTGTGCTGTAATCCGAGAGGCGGACAAAGGCCGTATCGGGAAGGGATTCCAGGGCAGGAAGTGCTTTGTCTGTTCTTTGATATGTTGCAGGATCTGCTTCACCAGCGAGGCTTTGACGGGCCGGAACCTCCTGGCTTCCGGGTATATTTTCAGATGGAATCGCTTGATTATCAGAGATCTGTTCTATAGGAGGCGCCGTAACCTCTGAAGTCCCAGCAGATGGATCTCCATTTTCCTTATGAGTCTCACCACAGGAAATACTGCTGATTATAAGTACCCAAAAGCCTAACCTGATTTTACACAACTTCCATTCTGTTTTGCAGTAACTGCACGAAAATACACAATTTTGGAAGCGACCCGGCATCCTCTTATGCCTGGCATCCGACAAAAAGAACCTATATTAGTCCATGCGCAACTTCCTTTTACCCTTACTCATTTTGGTCCCCCTGGGGCTCTGGGCCCAGTCACCCTGGTTGACCGGCTTCGAAAAGCCTGCTGAAAACCCTATCCTTCAGGCGAATTCCGAATTTCAATTTTTTTGCCCGGTCCGTAAGGACTCTGTAGCCTGGCAACGGGCTGATGTTTTCAATCCCGGAGCAGTGGTCCGAAATGACACTGTTTTTGTTTTTTTCAGGGCAGAGGACAACCCAAAGGCCAAACTGGGGGAGCGAACCTCCCGGATCGGATTGGCCTGGAGCACGGACGGCCTTCATTTTAATCGGTATCCACACCCTGTACTGTACCCTGACCAGGACCCCTATTTGAAATGGGAATACCCGGGAGGTGTCGAAGACCCAAGGGTTGTTGAATTGGAAAACGGGACGTACCTTATGCTCTACACGGGTTGGAATAATGAAACGGCGCGACTTTGCAGTGCGGTTTCCAGCGATCTGATTCATTGGAAGAAACAAGGTCCGGTTTTTGAGTTTGCGCACGGTGGGGAATATCTCGATACCTGGAGTAAATCCGGTGCTGTGGTCACCGAAATCAAAAACGGGCGTCTGATCGCCAAAAAAATCAATGGAGTCTATCAGATGTACTGGGGAGAACTCTTTGTAAATCTTGCCACCTCCCCCGATGGAAATGACTGGACTCCCCTTTTGACATCCGATAAGGAGCTTTTACCCGTCTTTACCCCAACCCCCGATGATTTCGACAGTCATTTGGTAGAACCCGGACCGCCCGCCCTTTATACCGATGCCGGGATTCTGCTCATCTATAATGGCAAGAACCTCAGTGGGGAAGGATCAGGCAAGAGTACACCTGAGGGAACCTATTGCGGGGGCCAGGTCCTTTTTGACAAAGCGCAACCTGAAAAACTAATAGAACGGCTCAGCACCCCATTTATCTGTCCGTCTCTACCGCATGAAGTGAGTGGCCAATACAAGGCAGGCACCACTTTCGCAGAAGGTCTGGTACTCTATAAAGACCATTGGTTCCTTTATTACGGCACAGCGGATTCCATGGTGGGTGTGGCGGTGCGACCAGCAGACTAAATGCCCGGAGCGCCATACTAAACCGCATCTACATTTCGATCAGGTTAGCAGATTTCCATCCTCATCCCATTCGGCAATTACACCTCTCTGACTCTGATCCACGCATTTTTCAAGCCATTCAGGCTCATAGGCCAGGCCGTGTTTATCTAAAACGTCCTGAGGCACTCCATCCCAGACATTGGGCATATTGCCTTTATAACCCAAATCCTCAATCCCCACTTTGGAAGTGTAATATCCACAAACCGTGAGGTTTCGGACCAGATTAAAAAACTGAATTTCCAGAGGATGTTCGTCCATAGGTACTTTGGCGTCGTAATAAGCAATCTCATCCAGAAGTGTCTTTTGCTGTGCCTCCGGAGTACTTTTGAATTCCATTCCAAACTCAGTGTTGCTCTTGTGATCCAACCACATGAGCCCCCCTCGTAAAGTGGGTTGGAAATCCGGATAGTCCTTAGCCATAAATTCTATAAAATCCGGTACCCCTGCTTCGATTGGGCCCCCGAACTTCTCATCGGGAGGTAAAATGAGTTCTGCAAGCACCTCTACGGTTTCCCTTTCATGAGGATTTAAAAAGGTCTCAGCGTTCAATTTCTCGAGGGCTTCCAGTTCTTCGGGAACTCTGCCAAAACCAAAACCGGTTTTTGCCCCTAGCTGTTCAGCGGCCTCGGCCGCCTCGCGGGTTGTGCACCCGTGCACCGCAAGACCGCCGGCAACTGTGCCCAGAAGGATGTTTTTTAAACTCGATCTCCTGTCCATTTCAAATGTTTTGTTGTTTGAGTTGTTCTACTATATATTCCGAAGCTCTCATGGAAAGTGCCAGAATTGTCCAGGTACAATTCTTATCTGCCTGGGAAACAAATGGGCCCGCATCGGTAATAAAAACGTTGTCTGCATCGTGCAATTGCTGATAGCGATTGGTCACGGAAGTAGACGGATCGTCTCCCATGCGGGTCGTTCCCACTTCGTGAATGATCCGACCCGGGGTTTCCAGCCCATAATCCTGTTCGGGGCCCGGTGTACCTCCCAGAGGCTCCCCACCCATTTGATGTATTATTTCTTCAAAGGTCATCTGCATGTGTTTCGCCTGATTGCGCTCATAGTCAGACCAGTTGTAATGAAAACGAAGAACGGGTATTCCAAATTCATCGACGGTTGTCGGATCTATTTCACAATAATTATCCTTAAGTGCAATGGACTCTCCGCGACCCCCGAAGCCCATTACCGCTCCGTAATACTTCTTGACATCTTTGCGCAGCTGGTCTCCGTAACCTCCTGTTTTCAGGCCAAAAAAGGTGTTAAACTCGTTCGGGTTAAAACCGAAACCATAGTTAGGCATTCCGATACCTCCCCAAACTTCGATATGATAGCCCCTTGGAAAGTCGAGGTTTTTATTGTCGAGCCACCAGGGTGAATATACATGCATCCCTCCTACCCCGTCTTCGTTGTAAAGTTCCCGGTTCATCAGGGCAGGAATAAATGCAGCCCGACTACTGCCGGTGGAATCGTGCAGGTATTTCCCAACCAGGTCGCTGCTGTTCCCAAGTCCATTGGGATGTTGTGCGCTTCTGGAGTTCAACAGGATGCGGGCGGAACTGCAGGCAGAAGCTGCGAGGATAACTACTTTGCCTCTGAGTTGATATTCCTTGCGGTCTTCCTTGTTGATATAAGAAACCCCCGTGGCCTTTCCTTCCTGGTTTGTAGTCACTTCCCGGACCATCGAATTTACAAAAAGGTCTACCTGACCCCTGCTTTTCTGAGCCGGGAAAATCAGGCAGGTGCCCGCTGAGAAATCAGCGTAGACCTGACATGCTCTCGAACACTGCCCGCAATAAAAGCAGACACCCCGCTCATTGTTAATCTTTTTGGTCAGCATGGAGAGACGGGAAGGAAATACCGGAACCCCGGCTTTTCGGGCTCCTTTTATATAATACAGCTCGTGAAGGCGGGGCTTGGGAGGGGGCAGGAAAAATCCATCGGGATCATTGGGCAGGTTTTCCTTGCTTCCGAACACGCCAAGGAGTTTATCAACCCTGTCGTAATACGGTTTAATATCCTCATACCCAATCGGCCAGTTTTCGCCCAGGCCATCGACGTCCTTATGTTTGAAATCCTTAGGGCCGAACCTGAGGGAAATCCGACCCCAATGATTGGTCCTGCCTCCGAGCATCTGGGAGCGAAACCAGTCAAAGCGGGTCCCATTTTTCTGAGTATAGGGTTGTCCTTTGATTTCCCAGCCCCCGTAAGCAGCATCAAAATCTCCAAAGGGTCGGACGGTTGCCGCTCCCCGACGCGGAGATTCATAAGGCCATTTCAGCTGGGTTTGATGTTCGGGCAGGGCAGGGTCAAAAAAAGGACCGGCTTCTACAACGGCCACCTTCAGGCCGGCATCTGCGAGAACTTTTGTGGCCATTCCCCCTCCGGCACCGGATCCTACGATGATCGCATCGTATACAGTGGGTTGTTCTTTAATCTGCATGTATAAAAATATATATCTCCCTAAAGATACACGGTGAGGGGGTAAAAGCCGCCGCGGGCCAGCCCAAATTTATTCACAACATACTTTCGGAAAATAAAAAACCCCAGTCCCGGCGTCAGGGAAAAATAAAGGAGGAGCCTGACTGCAGTTGAGTAAGAGCCTCATCCACTGTGCTGACGGGAAGGCGACAGGTATGATCCTGGCACACAAAAATTCGCGTGGTTTCGGAGTCAAACCGACTTTCAAAAAGGGGGAAGCCTGTTGGAGTATCCGCTGCCACGAGCAGGACATCAGGGTGAAATATACGCCCCATTTGTGCCCTCATTTCCAGGGCCTCCGGGCCTGAAATAGCCACTTCATAGTAGGGGTGTTGTTGCTGAAGCAGGAGCTGTCCCCATCCTGCGTAATTCTCGGGCATCTGAAGAAATCGGTCTTTAAGTGCGTGCACCATGCCTGCACTCTTTTCGAGGTATTCAGGCCGATAATAAAAGTGGCCTAATTCAAACAAAAGACCGGCCACCACAGTGTTCGGGGAAGGCATCACCCCATCATCTGTTTTGATGATTTTAGCGACCAATCCAGAATCCTCCGAATACCTGTATAGGGGAGAATTCTCCTCTGGATAACGGCTCTGAATCTCATCCAGCAGGGCTCCCGCATCGGTGAGATAGGCAGGATCTGCAGTTACCTGGTAGAGCCTGAAAGCAGCCCTGGCCAGGAAGGCATAATCCTCGAGAAAACCCTGCGAACGGGTATCTCCGGGCTTATAACTATGACGGAGGTTCCCTTTGTCGTAACTGTGACTTTTTATAAACGCGTACAGGCTCATGGCCTCGTCCAGATAGGTCATGTTCCCGAAGGCATCGTAGGCATCCGTCAAACCGACGATAAGCAGGGCATTCCACGAAGTGATGATTTTGTCGTCAATTCCCGGAAAAACGCGCTCCGAACGCCTCTGCATTAACCGGTTATTCCATTGCGTTTTCAGGCTGCTCAATTGGTCGGGCCCGAGCTTATTGGATGCTGCAAAATCCACATCAGAGGACCTTCTGTAGGGTACATAGGTATCGGATTCCCAGACCATCTCAGGGACCACCCCGTAATACGCGCTGAAAAGCTCGTATTCACTCCCCATAACCTCCTGTAATTCTTCGGATTTCCAAGAGTAAAACTTACCTTCTTCCCCCTCACTATCGGCATCTAAAGCGGAGTAAAACCCTCCCTCAGGCGCCTTCATATCCCGGATTAAAAAGGACAGGATTTGTTCGGCTACCCCTTTGTATTCCGGATCGGAATACAACTGATACCCCTGGCTGTATATACTCAGAAGCTGGGCATTGTCATACAACATTTTTTCAAAGTGAGGTATATGCCATCGGGCATCGGTACTGTACCGAAAAAATCCACCGCCTATCTGATCAAAAACACCTCCATGTGCCATGCGATCCAGCGTGGTTTTCACATGATCCCGGGATTGCTGGTCGCCGGTGAGGTGGGAATAGGTCATCAGAAACGCAAGGTCACACGGTAACATAAATTTCTGGACTCCTGCATTTCCGCCCCATTGGACGTCCCATCTGGACTGCCAAAGGTTTACAGCCTCCTCCACGGCTATGGGGTTCTTATCATTTTCCTCCCCTGTTTCGGGAACTATATTTACTTCCTGGATTCCCTGGGCGACCCGATCTGCATAGTCCGAGAGTCCTTGCGGATCCTTTTCGTATCGCTGCTGTACTTCGCTTAATACCCGGAGCCAACGCTCCCGGGTATGATATGTTCCCCCGTAAATTGGTTTCCCATTGGGCAGGACAATGACATTCAGGGGCCACCCACCGGAGCCTGTCATGAGTTGAACAGCCGTCATATAGACCTGATCTACATCTGGCCGCTCTTCCCGATCCACCTTAATGCTGATAAAATTTTCGTTCATAAAGGCCGCCACCGAATCATTCTCAAAGGTCTCCTCTTCCATAACGTGGCACCAGTGGCAGGAGGAATACCCAATACTTACAAGGACCAGCTTGCCTTGCTTTTCAGCCTTTTCGAAAATCGATTCATCCCAGGCCTTCCAGTGTACCGGATTGGAGGCGTGTTGCTGCAGATACGGACTCGTTTCAGCCCCCAGCGTATTCCCGTTTACCGCATCCTTTTGGGATTCCCCGCAGGAAGAAATCAGCAGGAGCAACCAAAGACTGCAGGCAAAATGGAGGAAGGGGTATTTTATCATGGAGTCCGATTTTATTCCAATTGTGCCAAAAATACAAATCCCACCTGATTAATCGTTGTCCTGAGGGAGTCCGTAAATCCTAAGAGATTTTTTATATGTATTCCAAAAACAGGTACTTCTCCACCAGGCCTATCTGGAGTGACTCAGAAACCAGGTGTATAAACGCTCTTCCTGATAGGCCTTTTCCCAGGCATTATGCCCCACACCCTTATAGGCGGTCAATTGGGCATCGTAGCCCATTTCTTTGAGTTTTCGAACCATCTCTTCTGATTCTGAAAAAGGAATGACCGGATCATCTGTTCCATGGAAGACCCAAATGGGCATGGATTTACTGATCCAATGGGCATAAGGTACAGGGGTCATCCCACAAACCACGGCCATGGCGGCAAAAGTCTCCGGATACTGGGTAGCGATTTCCCAACAGGCATTCCCCCCCCGACTCAAACCGGTTAGATACAACCGATTGGTATCGACCCGGTGTTCGGCCCTCACGCTTTCCAGAAGCATCATCACCGCCCGGACATTCCACCATTGCTGCTTATGAGGGTTTTGTGGCGCTAAAATCAGAAATGGAAACTCCTTCCCTTCCGCCAGAAGTTTCGGAGGACCATTCTCCCTTAGTAAGTCTAAATCCGCTCCAGATTCCCCACCGCCATGCAGAAAAAGCAATAACGGGAATTTAACATCAGAGTTCTGATCGTAATCCGGGGGAAAGTAGAGGTAGTACTCCAGTGTTTCGGAAACCAGTACCTCCCGGCGTCCGGACTCCAGTCCGGGCTGGGCAGAACATGCGGAAATACATATCGCCAGGAGCAAAAGACTCATTACGGATTTAGATATCGTCATTTTAGCCTGATATTAGAGGAAACTGAGATGTCAGCTCTTTCAAAGATATTCATTCCGGGCCGAAAGTCCGTTCACTGTACCTTATGGGATGAGGGGTTACCTTTGACACAGGAGCTCTAATTCACTCCCTCTGAGATCGTTCACATTTTGTTAACACCAGATGCAAATCTAAACGTGTAATTTCGCTTTTATGCAACGTAGTGTGAGGCGTCTCTTTACCGCTGTTTTCTTGCTTGCCCTCTTTCTGGGGTCCAAAGGCATTGAGTTGCATGCGCTTTCCCATGCCCAGGATAACGATCAGATCACCTGTGAATGGTGTGATTGTGCTTTGGTGCTGCAGAGCACTCCTATTGAACCGGCTACTGTTTTTCAACTGGCACTCGTCTCCAATGCCCCGGCTCAAAATAAAACGCTTCCCTGCTATCTTTCCAAACTACAGGACGGTGTGTCATGGGGGCCTCTATTTGGACGACCTCCACCCGCTGTCTAAGTTCTGCAGACGCGTAAATTCTTCGCTCCAGTTTCTTTGGAGCCATTTTACCCCCTTAGTTTCCTTATTATGAGAACTTTTTTAGCGATCGTGCTAAGTTTCTTTGTTTACCAGGCCTCAAACGCCCAGCGGTGCCAGGAGTCCCTTTATGGTCAGGTACTCGATTTCCACGACCAGACACCCCTTGAGGGAGCCACAGTGCACATCCTGGACCTGGACAAGGCGGTACTGACCGATTTTGAAGGTCGCTACCGTATCGAGGGGGTTTGCCAGGGCACCTATGAGGTTGAATTATCCCATCGGCTTTGTCGCACCCTGGTTTTTGAGGTTGAGATATCAGGCAATACACAAAGGGATTTTCAGATGGAACACCACCTGGAGGAATTGGAGGAGGTTCAGGTCGTGGGAGACCTGCTTCCCGATGTTTCCAATACCGCCCAGGAACAAAGACTCTCCACCATAACTTTAGAGAATTACAGCAGCGGTACCCTTGGGGATGCGCTTCGTGAAATTAGTGGGGTTTCCACCCTAAAAACAGGGAGTAATATTGTTAAACCTACAATCAATGGTCTCACGGGCAGTCGGGTACTGATCCTCAATGACGGGGTTCGGATGCAGGATATGGAATGGGGAGACGAACACGCTCCGAATCTCGACATCAATTCGGCCGATCAGGTTTCGGTAATCAAAGGTCCCGCCGCCCTGAGGTATGCCGGGGACGCTATTGGTGGTCTTGTGGTGATTGAACGGGAGCGGGTGGCCATTGCCGATTCCCTCTTCGGAAAAACACTGATGACCCTGATGTCCAATGGTCGGGGCGGCAATATAAGCACTGAAGTTACACGTACTTTTGAGAGTGGTTGGTATCTGAACGGCCAGGGTTCCTTTAAACGTTTGGGGGATCGGGAAGCCCCGGATTATGTCCTTTCGAATACGGGGATGCAGGATCTCGGTCTCTCCTTTCATGCGGGCAAGCGCCTTATTAATCAGGGATGGGATTTTGACTACTCTTACTACCAGGCGGATATTGCCATATTACGCGCCTCCCATATTGGAAATGTAGACGATCTGATCGAGAGTATCAATTCGGGGACACCTTCTGTGATTGAACCTTTTACGTATGAACTTGGGGTACCCCGGCAGGAAGTAACCCATCACCTGGGTAAACTCAATTACTATCTAAGGATTAAAGGTGTTGGGAAATGGACGGCCCAGTATGATTTTCAGAACAACCGCCGATTTGAGTATGACGTTCGTGTGGGTGCTGACCGGGATAAACCCGCCATTGATCTGGAACTTACCACCCATACGGTGATGACCGATTTTACCTGGGATGCTTCTTCAAATCTGGAGATTCAGGCAGGTGTCCTGGGGAGATATCAGAATAACTTTGCAAACCCAGATACGGGAGTCCGCAGATTAATTCCGGATTACGATAAATACGATTTCGGAGCCTTTTTAATCGGCGAATACCGTTTAAAGGAAAATTGGCTTTTGGAGGCCGGAATCCGCTACGATTATAACCGCATTAATGCCCTGAAATTCTACCGGACTTCCCGATGGGAAGAGCGGGGTTACGATGAGGACTTTCCCGAGTTTGTCGTGGAGGATCTGGGAACCCAGTTACTGACCAATCCTATTTTTGATTACCATAACCTGTCGGCTTCTGCGGGTATGCGGTTTATATTGGATGTGGATTCAGAAATTCGGGCCAATTACGCCCTCGGACAACGACCACCCAACCCATCAGAACTCTTCAGCGATGGGCTGCACCATTCCGCAGCGCGCATTGAATTGGGCGATTTACGCATTGGTACGGAGACTTCACATCGGATTTCCATCGCATATAACCGCAGTGGCGAACGCTGGGGGGTTACCCTGGAGCCTTACCTTAATTACATTCAGGACTTTATTCTTCTGGAACCCACCGGAGCCGAATTCACTATTAGGGGTGCTTTCCCGGTATGGAGTTATCGGCAAACCGACGCCCGCCTGGCTGGGTTGGACCTTTCAGGATATTTCCAATGGAGTGCGCAATGGCAATCCAGACATCATTTTTCGCTAACCAAGGGGAATGATCTGGATCTGGACCAGGCGCTGATCAATATCCCTGCGCCCATCACCCGGAATTCCCTTGCGTTTCGCAAACAGGAATGGCACCAGTTTGAAGTGAGTCTGGAAAGCACCTATGTCTTTCGGCAGAACGAAGCACCCCCCAATATTTTTGTCTTTTCTCCGGCCCAGCAGGAACTCGTAGAGCTGGAAATCAATACTCCGCCCCCGGCTTACCACTTAATGACGCTGCGGGCGGGTATGGCCTTTTCCCTCTCTGAGACCCTGGTATTAAATACGGGTATTGCCGTGGAAAATCTGGCTGACACAAATTACCGGGAGTACCTGAACCGCAACCGGTATTTTGCCGACGATTTGGGGCGAAACATCATTTTACAATTAAAACTTTATTATTAACCCACTCCTAAAATTTCAATTCTATGAAAACGATTCAAGCACTTTCCCTTTTTGCCCTTGCGGGCCTGTTACTCACCTCCTGTTCAAGCGATGATCCGGAGCCGGTAAATGAAGAAGAGGTCATCACCACCATGACCATAACCCTGACCCCACAGGGCGGAGGAACAGCAGTCCAGCTCCAATCCAAAGATCTTGACGGGGACGGACCCGAACCCCCTGTGATTACCGTTTCCGGAAACTTTAGTGCCCGCACGGTCTACAATGGAAGTATTGTCCTGCTCAATGAAACTGAGACTCCCCCGGACAACATTACCGTGGAGGTAGAGGAAGAAGCCGACGAGCATCAGTTTTTCTATACCGTTGGGGCAAGTCTTTCGGGCCGGACTGAATATTTAAATTTAGATAGCAATGGAAACCCACTGGGAACTCAGTTCACCTTTTCTGCGGGTGATGAAAGTACGGGAGACCTCACTTTTACCCTGCGCCATGATCTTAAAAAACCCAATGATGGGACGTTGGCCGATGCCGGAGGTGAAACCGACATTGCCCAGACCTTTCCCGTTGTTATTGAGTAGCCCGGGAAGGAGAAATCTCTGTTCTTAATAATCAACAAAGCCTGCCAGGATTGGCGGGCTTTTTGTTTAGCGCTCGTTCTTCTGCGCCCCCAAGGAGAATCCTTACAGCATACTCTATTGCACAGTCACGTCCTGGCCGATCCCTCTGCGTTCGCTAAATCGAAAAAAAAAGTCCCCCGGACAAACGACCTGTTTAAATCTAATTTACAGTAAATCGGAAAACCTCTGAAGTAGATTCATTTCCCCTTTGATCTCTGGTGATGATTTGCCAGTAATAGGTACCCGTGGTTACGGGAACCCCAGTGATTTGTGAGTCAGCCACATTTGCGCTGAACAGGGTTGGTGGATTTACATTGGCAAAATACACATCGTATTCAAGGATATCATTGTCCAGATCACTGGATTCCCATATGAGGTTTACCGCCTCCTGGGTCGCGGGAAATGCCTGCCCGTTCCCGGGAGCAATATTTCGTGCGGGAAATGGAATAAAGGATGTGCTTCCAGGGCCTGCGTTAAAAAAAACAAAGACCTCACTATCTGAGATTTCCCGGGAACCCGTTAGGGTCGTTGTTATCAACCACCGGTATGGCGTGGCCTTCTGAAGGACTACCGGCAGGGATTCCGTTTCGGACTCAAAAGTTTGTATATCGGAATTATTCAGGTTGATTAAGGTTAAAATGTACCCATCCCCAACGGCCGCTTCAGACCATTCAAATATCACTTCACTCTCTGTATCCGATAAGGAAATCCCTGTGGTACATTCTGATACATCTTCCGGAAAAATAAGGGATACCGCACTGGGTTCAATACCTGAACTTAAATCCAGAGCAACGTCCAGATCGGGATCGCAGCTCCAAAGGACCAGAATGGCCAGACCCAGTAAAAAAGGTAGCGGCTTCATTTTTTGACGAGTTTGATGACCTGTTCAAATCCATCACTTCGGATGACAAGATAATAAATCCCACTGGGGTTGGAGGTCAATTCCATCAATGTTCTGCCTCCGCCAACTGAAGTTTTAGAAACCAATTGACCTGCCACCGTATACACAGAAATGTCGTACTTCTGATCCGAATTTCCGGGAATATCCAGTGTAAATCGCTGTGAGAATGGATTGGGTGAAACAGTGGCACTCCTATCCGTTCTTATAACCGTTACAAAAGTACCCTGGCAGAGTTTATCCGTAGTAACTTCAAGGGTGTTGACTTTCTTCTCCAGGGCCAGGGTAACTTCTGTCGAAGTGGTTGTAAAAGTAAAACCATTAAGTGTAATCGTATAGCTCTCCCCTCCGCGCAAACTCAAATTGAGACTGGCCTGAAGTGCGTTTACGGTGGCATCCACCTCCAGGGACTCGGGTTGGTCGATAATTCCAATGAAACACTGAGAAGCCGCGATACCCGTACCCGAGATACAAAGCTCATATCCTCCGGGCCGTAATCCGTCCAACGTCAAATTCTCTGTAAATGTCCGCGTAACCGAATAGTCCGAATCCAAACCGGTAACGATAATTTCAAAGGTCCCGCTGACTGCCGAAGTAATCTCAAAAAATCCATCATTCGCCTCCCTGCAACTCAAACCTGTAGTCTGGATGGAGAACTGATCTATGCTGGAATTGATCGGACATCCATTGGCGTCCACCTCGCTGCTGGCAGGCGTATTCGGGCAGACATCATCGGTGTCCGGCACACCATCTCCATCCGAATCCGGGTTCGGATTCACCGGACACCCCGTAGCATCCACTTCCGTATTGGCAGGCGTATTCGGGCAGGTATCCAGATTGTCATTGACGCCATCGTTATCTGAATCTCGTTGTGACGCTGAACAACCCGAGGCATTTACCGACTCCCCTGCAGGGGTATTGGGACAGGTATCGCGGTCATCGGTAACCCCGTCATTGTCTGAATCTCGCTGGGAAGCCGCACATCCATTACTATCTACGGAAGCTCCGGGTGCCGTATTGGAACAGGTATCCCTGTCATCATTTACACCGTCATTATCGGAGTCCCTTTGGGAACTAGAACATCCATTGCCGTCTACTGCAGCCCCGCTCGGGGTATTCGGACAGATATCGCGATCGTCGTTCACACCGTCATTATCTGAATCCCTCTGAGCAGAGGAACATCCATCACTATTTACACTGGCCCCCGCAGCGGTATTGGGACATCTGTCGCGATCGTCATTCACACCGTCATTATCTGAATCTCTTTGCGATGCAGCACACCCGTTGGCATCCACGGCGGCCCCGGAAGGTGAGTTGGGACATCTATCGCGGGCATCATTTACACCATCCGCATCAGTATCCAATTGTGTGAGCGCACAACCGTTATTGTTTACACTGGCCCCTACGGGAGTGTTAGGGCATAAATCCTCCGTATCCGGTACTCCATCACGATCCGAATCCCTTTGGGCATTGGAGCACCCGTTCTGATCGACCGATGCTCCAGGCGCTGTACCGGGGCACAGGTCAATTTCATCGATTACCCCATCCTGATCCGTGTCCTGGGTAGACCCGGAACACCCATTACTGTCAACGGTTAACCCTTCTGGCGTATTGGGGCAAAGGTCCTGATCATCTGTAACCCCGTCATTATCCCCGTCTTTTTGAGAATCGGAGCAGCCGTTGGCGTCAGCTGCTTCCCCATTGGGAGTGTTGGGGCAGGTATCCCGATCGTTACTCACGCCGTCGTTATCAGAATCCAATTGGGATGCCGCACAACCATTGCTATCAACACTCGCTCCGGCGGGAGTATTCGGGCAGGTATCCACATCGTCCCTGACCCCGTCATTATCGGTATCTCTCTGAGAAGCTGAGCAACCATTGGAATCCACACTGGCACCCGCAGCCGTATTCGGGCAGCTGTCGCGATCGTCATTGACCCCATCGTTGTCTGTATCCCGCTGCGAAGCTGCGCATCCATTGGCGTCTACGGCGGCACCGGAAGGGGTATTCGGGCAGGTATCCACATCGTCCCTGACACCGTCATTATCGGTATCTCTCTGGGAAGCCGCACATCCATTGGAATCCACGCTGGCACCTGCAGCTGTATTCGGGCAGCTGTCGCGATCGTCATTCACACCGTCGTTGTCTGTATCCCGCTGCGAAGCTGCGCATCCATTGGCGTCTACGGCGGCACCGGAAGGGGTATTCGGGCAGGTATCCCGGTCGTCATTGATTCCGTCATTATCTGAGTCCTTCTGAGAATCCGCACAACCATTGCCATCTACAGTGGCTCCTGCAGGAGTGTTCGGGCAGGTGTCCACATTGTCATTGACCCCATCACCATCCGTGTCTTTCTGAGAATCTGCACAACCATTGCCGTCTACAGTGGCTCCTGCAGGAGTGTTCGGGCAGGTGTCCACATTGTCATTGACCCCATCATTATCCGCATCTGTTTGAGACTCTGAACATCCTTCCGTGTTGACTGTTTCTCCTGAAGGGGTCCCGGGGCAGACGTCCAGCGCATCATTCACACCGTCGCTATCAGTATCTTTTTGCGAGTCTGAACACCCCTGGGCATCTACCTCTTCTCCCGCGGGTGTGTCGGGACAGGTATCCTCCCCATCACTCACCCCATCCCCGTCTGCATCTTCTATAATGGTTTCAATGACCCGTAATTCGAAATTCTCCTGGCATCCTGCCGAAGTGCGAAAAATATAGGTGCCAGAATCGGACGGTGTGACCAGACCCAGATTCAGGTCTCCGGTGACCGTACTGCCATCCGGGCTTTCGACGGTAAAGGTTACATTATTAGGAAGTATACTGAGAACCAGGCGATCCCCTTCATCGATGGTGAGTTCGTTTGCGCCTTCACTCCAAACACCATTTACCTGGTATTCCGGAATGATACTTTCAGAAGTACAAATCGCTCCGGTACTCCAAATAGCCGTGTTGTCTACAGATGTGGAACCTGCTGTATCAAAACCGCCACCAGCCCACAGTTGAGTACGCGCCGCATTAAAAACCAGTGCATTGACCTGATTATCCGCTCCAACGTTTGTTCCGGGGCCCAGAGCCTGCCACCCACCAGAACTTCTCCAACGGGCAACATTATTCATAATAAGATTGACATTCACCTCGTTGGAAGCGGTTTCAAAACTCCCCGCTGCATAGAGGTAGGTACCGTCGAATTCCATAGCATTAACATTTCCGCTAAGTCCGAAATTCAAAGGTTCCCATCGACTCTGGGCGCGAACCCATCGGGCAATTCGGTTGACCGTCTTCCCCCCTGCGATGGCAAAATTTCCACCTGCATAGACAAAAGAGGGTGTAATCGTTATGGCCTGTACGAATCCGCTGGTACCACTGCCTAAAGAAGCCCAGTTGGAACCATTCCAATAGGCAATCCGGGGTGCTGTAATCCCCCCGGCGGTGTCGAAGTTACCACCGACATAGACATTGCGCGCCTCGTCGAATTCGATTACACGGATCTCGTTATTGGTGCCATCCACACCTGTCCCGGCATTTCTGAGTGCTGTCCAGGAGTTATTTTCCCAGTAAGCAATATTGTTTGCAGGGCTACCCCCGGCACTTTCAAAACTTCCCCCTGCATATACCCGATTGTTTTGATCGATGGATATCGCCTGTACCTGCCCGTTTGTACCAGCGCCCATGGCATTCCACGCAGACCCATCCCAGAAAGCGATATTGTTTGCGGGTACCCCGCCTATCTGGCTGAAATCACCTCCGACAAATACCTTGCCATCTTCGGCGGCGGCAATGGCCAGAACCTGGCCGTTCGTACCGCCAATCGTACCCCAACCTGAAGGCCCGTAAACCGCTAAATTTTGTGTGGTTACACCCCCGGCATTCGTAAATTGACCTCCTACATAATAGACGTCATCGTCACTCCTGGCGATGGCCTGAACAATCCCGTTTGTGCCATTTCCGGGGCTGGCCCAATTTCCTACTCCATTGACCGGTACTGTTACAGGATCTGTACTCTCGCCCTGTAGCCGGTACAGTTGAACGGAATTTCCATAATCTGAAAAATACATTTCGCCGGCTTCATCCAAACCAAAACTGGATACAAACTGGCCATTTGTACGAAAGAGTAAGGTAGAACTGGCAGCTCCGGTAGAAGGATTGTAATTTAGGGACCATACCCTTCCAGATACATAATCTGCAAAAATAAGTCTCCCTTGTACAAGCGGATCTGTAATACTCCCCCTGTAAACATAGCCCCCTGTGATCGAAACATCCCCACTGTTGTGATTATATTGAAAAACAGGTTTGATATCTGGGGTCGTAACCAGGGGGGTTGAAGCATTCTCAGTGGAAGTCCCTTCAAACCGGTTCCAACCGTAATTTCCTCCTCTCTGGATCAGGTTTATTTCCTCAAGGTCTCCCTGTCCGACATCTCCTCCCCATAAACGGTTCGTGGCAAAATCAAAAGAGAATTTCCAGGTATTTCGAATGCCCCAGGCGTAGAGTTCGTCCAGACCAGACATTCCCCTGCGCGGGTTGTCTGAGGGTATTTCATATCTGCCTGTGGGCTGGGTCGGATTGGTTTCCACAGGATTGTTTCCATCTACATCTACATCGATCCTCAAAATACTGCCGAATGCATTTTCCAGATTCTGCCCATTCCTTCGGGGGTCCCCGGCACCCCCTCCATCACCGACGGAAATATATAAATACCCGTCGGGGCCAAAAGCAATCTTACCCCCGTTGTGATTTCCCTCGGGCTGATTCTTCAAAAAGCTGGCAATTACATATTCGGAACCTGGATTGACCACATTCGGATTTGTGGCGCTGACCTGGTAGCGAACCACATTCATACGGTAGTTCCCCGGTCTGTCGGTAAAATAAACGTAGATATACCTGTTTGTCCTGAAATTGGGATGAAAAGCAAGGCCCAGCAATCCGATTTCTTGTCCGTTGCCGAAAGAGACCCGACTGCGAATATCCAAAAATGTCTGAAGCTGAGATGTGGTGGCATTGCGATTGTTGGGAAACACCAGGATCCTTCCAGGTTGTTCAACGACGAACAATCGATCCGATCCGTCATTGGCATTCTGGATTTCTACAGGAAACTGGAAACGGAGATTCGGAAAGGCCGCTTCATACGAAATCTGAGCCATACCCATTGCCCCATAAAGGAGCACGAGCAGAAAAAACAGCTGTTTTTTGGGAGTAAAGTTCAATCCGTGGTGCAATTTTTTGGGAGGGGTAATATACGACCATTTGTCGTAAGAAAATGCCCTTTCATCGAAAAACTAAAGGTTTTCGATAATACCCCGCGACTGAGAATAAAATTAATCATCCCCCCAAAATGGAATGCCCTACGGACGGGCGAAACCTCAGTTTTAGGCTTGGAAATAGACGCGTACTGTCCGCAGGCTGCCAAATTCACAAAGGCTAATAGAAGTTAAAAAAACTTAAATAAGACTTTGATATCAGAACAGGGGATCATGGGCAACGGGGTTGCCCCAAGACTTAAAGCAGCAATAAACATATTGCTTGTCAGAATTTCAGCTTTTCGTCTTTATCCCAAAGCCCCCAAAAGGCACCGACGTCGCCCTCAGCTCCCACTTTCCAGGATTCATCAAAAGAAGAAAAGTAAAAAACCTCGATTTCATCCTCTGCTGCCCATTTCTGCGTATTGATAAAGTATTTCAGAAAGTTCTCAAAGGAGGGGTGTGCACCATTTGTACTGCTTCCCTCACTGGGCCAGCCCGTTTCGGATACAATCACCTTTTTGCCCTTGCCTGCTCTTAAGGCCCTCTGAAACATGTCTTTCATGTACAGTATCGAATAATCCAAATGACACCCCTCCCAGAAGGGATAGCAATTGGCCAGAATCACGTCGCAGGCCTCTGTGATCCTGGGATGGTCGACAAATTCATAATAGGCATCCACATACCCCACAGGGAGGTCCGGCACTGCCGATTTCACTTTATTGATAAATCCGAGCAGCTCATCCTCCGTCAAATCTCCCCGGAGTAAAACTTCATTCCCAACGGCTGCAATATCCACCAGGCCTTCTTTGGCCAAAAGGATGAGGTTGTCCACTTCCTCTTTGTTAATCTCCGGGTCATCTCCCAACCAGGCTCCCACCATAGTTTTTATCCCAAATTCTTTGGCAATTCCCGGAATCTTCTCATTTCCTTCGGTACAGGAAAAAGACCTGATCCACTTGGTGCAGGGCTGCATAAGCTCCATTCGCCTTCGAATCTGGGATTCAGAAATGTGCTCCCCGGGCTTTTGTCCTTCTTCGTACGGGCTGAAACAAAGGCCGTGCATCCCCATGGCCAGAACCTCCCTGGCCTTTGCTTTTAATGCTTCCCCGGTTAGCCCGGATAACTCTGTGGCCGTCAGTGCCAGTCGTTTATCTGCTCTATATGACATTGCCTATTCGTATTTTAAGTGTTCGTTCTGATCCCAAATTCCCCATCCGGCACCGACATCACCTTCGTGATGGAGTTTCCAGGATTCATCAAAAGAGGTGAAATAGAAAAGGGATAACTCATTTTCCCGATGCCATTTGCTGACATTGATAAAATATTTCATGGCATTGACAGAAGAGGGTTCCGCTGCTTCTCTCTTGCTACCCTTATTGGGCCATCCGGTTTCCGTGATGATTACGGGTTTACCTTTAGAAACCTCAAGGGTCAACTGGTACATGCGCTTTAAGTACCCTGTGGCCTTATGTATGTCTGAGCCTTCCCAGAAAGGATAACAGTTTGTCAGAATCACATCGCAGGCTGCCAGGAGATCGGGTCGGTCCATTAACTGGTAGTAGGCATCCACGTATCCCACAGGTATTCCCGGCAAAGCCGTTTTCACTTTGTGCAAATATTGGAGTATTTCAGCTTCAGACAACTCATTTCGGAGCAGGACCTCGTTCCCAACGGCGGCAATATCGATCATTCCAGCTTTCCCCAGAGCAATCAGGCCCTGAATTTCCTTCTCATTACGCGCTTTGTCCTTGCCGATCCAGGCGCCAACCATTGTCTTTAATCCTTTTTCCCGTGCAACTTGCGGAATAAATTCATTTCCGTCCGTACAGGAAAAAGAACGCACCCATTGAGTGTAGGGTTCAATGACCTGCATTCGTTTTCGAATCTGGGATTCTGTCAGGATATCTCCAATATCCTGGCCCTCAGAATAGGGGCTGAAACACATACCGTGCATCCCTTCCTGCAATGATGCTAAAAAAAGTTTCTGAATCTCAGATTCACTCATGGTGTTGAATTGGACATCTGAAGCTAAGTCCAGTTCCAAATCCCCGCCCAGCAATGACTTAAGTTGGTCTGAAGGATAGTAAGAGGAGGAAGAGGCTATGGGTTTCACTTTTCGCTTGTCGAGCTCTGCCCGTATTTCATTGGCGCGCTCTTCGGTCATATCATAATCCCACATAACATATATGGCGATCAGGGTGCCGAGAATCGGAACTCCTGAGTAAAAAGCCCTTAAACCAGTCACGGCTCCTTCTGTTTGAACCGCAGCATCTGCATCAAAACCGACAAGGGACAAAATCGCCCCGCTCAACAATCCTGCAATGGCAAAACCGAATTTCACCATCCACCAGTAAATCGCTCCGAACACCCCTTCCCTTCGCTTACCGCTACTGATTTCGTCCAGGTCAATAACGTCAGCCGTCATGGACATCATCAGGACAAATAAACTTCCAATACCAAAGGAGAAAAAAGGCAGGGCGAAAATAAACATAAACGGTTTTCCGGGGATAAACAGAAACCAAAGCATGATATACCCGATTACCGAGATCCCCTGTGAAAGTAAGAAGGCCTTCTTTTTTCCCATCTTCTTGGACATTTTTGTCACAATGGGAATGACCAAAAAGGTGGTGATCAACGCTCCCAAACTCCCGAAGAGGGTCGGCCAAATACCCGCTGCCCCTGCATCTCCATTAAAAAGGTAGTAAACCACAATAAAGAAGGAGAATGCAGCGATCGTATTGAAGGCATTGAAGATGAAAAATGTCGCCACACATAATTTGCGAAAAGGCCTGGATTTAAACGCTTCTTTAAATCCTTGAAGTATCTCTTTCAGGCTACCCCCTATATTACTGACAGTCAGAGGGGAATAATCTTCGTCAACGGTGGATTTACTTTTGAGAAAAAGAGCCGGAACCATGGCGAAAAGCATACAGATTACCCCTACCCAAACGGCGAGGGTCCGGGTGGCGACATCGGCCGACTCAAACCAGCCCTGATCGTACATGACCACCCAAAACCAGGGGGCGATAACCCAGGCCCACTGACCGATCCATTGGGCCACGGCCATAATACTGGTGCGCTCGTGGAAGTCATTGCTCATCTCGTAGCCCATGGCCACATAGGGTACACTAAAAATGGTGAGACCCAAATAAAAGACAAAGGACCAAAGCAGAAAATACGTAAAGTTGTAGTCTACTCCATTCTCCCTGTACAATTGCCACATAACCACGAAAGAAATTCCCATGATTAAAGCCCCGAGCATGACATACTGCCGGCGTCTGCCCCAACGAGATTTGGTGTTGTCCGATATAAACCCCATGATAGGATCGGTTATGGAATCGAATACCCTGGGTAGGAAGAACAGAACCCCCCACATCCATCCGGGGAACCCGAGGTCCTGCACGAGAACTACCATAAAAATTCCCAGTGCTGCCGGAAACATCTGGTTTGCGAGCATACCTATTCCAAAAGCCACTTTATCGCCAAAGGGTACTTTGGAAGTCGTTGTTGTCGTTGAGTTACTCATGGTTTGTTTAGCTTGTTTGGTTAGGTGATGGAATAACTACCGTTTGAATGGCGCGCGGGCTGATAGTAATATCTGTAGAACGCGAACTGAGGGTAAGTCGAAAATTCTTTGCAGATGCGTCCTGATTGAGAACAACCACTACTAAAGACCCATCCGGGTTCTCAAGCGCTGTAACCATAAGAGAGTCGTCAGTGTTTTCGAATCCAATCCGCACGGCACCCGGGCGTATATATCTGCTAAAATGGGCGAGTGTATGATACAGGGGCGTAAAATAAACCTCATCCTGATCCGGATCTACGATAACAGGTGCCACACACCAGTTTTTAAACCAGTTCGGGCCTCCCTGCCGATCCAGAACCATATTCCAATCGATCCATCCATCCACCCAATTGTTCATGCAACCGATAATATCCCGTGCGTACCTGTACACCGGAACATACTTTGGATGCAGGTGTTTATCGCTTTCCGGCGCCCAGTCCCATCCCCAGTCAGTCGCTTCTTTAGACCAGTACCAGTCGTCATCCTGCCATTTGGGAACCTCCGCATCCACACAGGCCTCCGATTGAATAAGATATTTGCCCGGGGCTTTTTCATGGGCAAACTGCAAGTTCTCCGGGAACCAGTCATAAGTGCTGCCATACCAGTGTACCGCAGTACCATCAAAATACTTAGCAGCCTCCGGATCCGAATACATGGCATTCACCCAATCCTTGAGCTCCTCTCCCCTGTTCTGGTCATATCCGAGAATTTTTGCCGAGTGCCCGTCTGCCCTGAGTTTTGGCCCAAGATGATTCTTGACAAATTCCGTCATCTCCTGGGGTGTAAAATGCATGCTTTCCCAGTTATTATCATTTCCAAGAGGTTCATTTTCGACGGTAAAACCCCAGATCGGAATGCCTTCCTGTGCATAGGCCTCCAGGTATCTTGAGAAAAACAAAGCCCAGGTTTCATAGTACTCAGGAAGCAGTTTTCCCCCGCGCCAATCGGCGTTATCCTTCATCCAGGGAGGGGCGGTCCATGGTGAAGCCAGAATCTTAAACCCGTCTTCAGAGATTTCCATGGCCTCCTGAATCATCGGAATCAGGTCATCCCTGTCTTCATCAATAGAAAAGTGCTCCAATTCCAGATCTCCCGCTACCGGGGCATAGGAGTAATTGCTCAACGCAAAGTCACAGGAATTCATATGGGTACGGGTAAGGGAATACCGCGCGCCTTCAGGTCCAAAATAGGCCTCGAGTACCTTTCTTCGATTCTCAGGGCTCAGCCGGTTGAGAAGGGAAGCCGATGCCTCCGTAAATGAGCCTCCGAATCCGGTTATAGTTTGAAATCGATTTTCCGGAATGAGACGAATCTCAGTGGTCGCTGTATTTTCCGCAGATTCCGCAATCAGTGCCAATTTGTTACCTGAAGCTGCAGTTTCGAAGACTTCAACAGCTAATTTCTCTTCAGTATGGCATGAGCTAAGCATCAAAACAAAGGTGAAAAGTGTAAGTGTTCTGTATAACATTGCATCTGGATTCTAGGGTTATTTAGCGAATTGTTCAATGTACCTCAGTTTTTTCATTTTGGGCCGGAGGTGCGAGAACTTTCCGCATCAGGGAGTCCTTAATACCTCCGAAGGTCTTTTTAATCGGTTTACCACTTCGGGTTAATCCTTTAAACACCCCTTGATCTACCCTATCCCAGAGGGCGTATTTGGCCTGTCCGTCTTCGGTAAACAATCCGAAGTGATTTTCTGAACCCGTTTTATTGGCAGCATCCTTCCAGGGCTCATTAAAGGCCTCAAAATAGAAGCAGGAAATACCCGCCGCATCGGTCCATTCCCTGATTAATTTATAATACAGGGCTTGTTTGTACTGATCTGTCGCCCGGGAACCTTCAGGGCCGTAAAACCCATCGGAAACGCTCGCCCATCCGGTCTCCCCGATATGTATGGGCTTATCAAAACCTAAACCCTTAACATACTCAGAGACTGCATTATACTGGCTCCTGGCAAATGCAACCGCCCGGATCATAGCGGCATCTACTTTTTCAATATCCGGGAGATTTGCTTCTGATTCGGGTACTTTCCAGAATTCCGGGTTGTAATGGGAATTGTGATATGGGTAGGTATGCATAGAGATATAATCTACCACTTCAATGAGTTTAGTGAGCTCAGGGGTATGGTATTGTTTCTCCCCTCCTCCCCAGGATGCAAAATCATCCGAACTGGTTATCCATAGAGACGCCGGCAGCTTTCCCTCCGCCTTCAGTTTCTGCAGGTGGACGACCCATTTGAGAATTACTCTGGGTTGCACGTAATAACTCGTGGCCCATTTAATCATTGCCTCGTTGCCTACAGCGATGACTTTCACGATATCCGGGTACGCATTGGCCAATAGAACTGCTTGTGCAATTTCCCCGGCGTTGGCACTGCTCTCCACCTGGTGATCGGGCTCCATATCTGTCCAGGCGTCCTTACAATCGATCCAGGCGCCCAGCATCACGTACATTTCAAAATCCGGGTTTTCCTTTTTCAGGGCCCGGATGGCTAAGAGCAAATTGGAGGCGTGATACAAGTGTACATTGTAGGTGCGTAGGACTTTTATACCCATGGCTTCCAGAATTCTTAAATCCTCTTTCAATTCTTCGAAAGTAGGTTGAATATCCCGGGTGTTTTGTCGATACCCTCCATAGGAAATGGCCTGGTAATTCGGATTTCCCAGGATATCTGCTGCTGTTAACTCCATAGAATTTTTGACTTGATTCTCGCGAACTTCTGCTTCTCTTTTACAAGAAGCAAAGACCAAAAAACACAAGGCCACAAGTCCGCAATTCACTACAGATTTCATCTTTAATTCTTTACTATTCCCTTACGGGATGTTTTGACACATACAAATAAACACATAGGTCCCAATCATGGGTAAGATAGTCCATATCCCACTGGAAACAGGGGTCGTATGGAATCTTCCCAAAAATTCGGGCCGTATTTTCCTTTAAAATCGTCCAAAGAAGCCGGCCACGAGTGGGGCAGGCGTCCCTTGAAATTATATTTCCCAAAAAGAACTTCTGCAATGCCGTCCCCTTCGGAACCAGGGAGCCAGGCCGCGATAAATGCATTGGCCTTTTTAATCTCGGAAGTTATTACCATCGGCCGGCCGGACAGCAATACGACAACGATAGGGACTCCCTGCCCCTGATAATGCTCGATGTACGCCCGTTGCTTTGCGGATAACTCTAATTGGAGGGTATTGGACTCATGCCCGATATCCCCAAAAAATTCAGCATACGGTGGTTCCCCTACACAGATGATCGCCACATCGGCGTCGGCATATTTACCGGCACCTTCCGGGTCATAGACAACTTCCGCCCCTGAAATCTTTTGTATCCCCTCAAGGATCGTCGTGGCTCCGGTGTAATTCCTGTCCGTACCCTGCCAGTCTATGGTCCATCCCCCGGACTGCAGACCCGCGTTATCCGCATGTGCTCCGACCACGACAATTTTCCCGCTGCCGGGGTTCAAAGGCAGGAGGTTCTTCTCGTTTTTAAGCAAAACCAAAGACTCACGTACAGCCTGACGAGCCACATCCCGGTGCTGCTGAGTCCCGATTGAATCGATAAAGGCCTCCCTGGGATAAGGATTCTCAAAGAGTCCCAGGCGAAATTTTTGGCGTAGGATCCGTCGGACCGCATCGTCTATCCGCTCCATGGAGACATACCCCGTTTCCACTGCTTTCTTCAAGCCATTTTGAAATAACTCGAGATCTCCATCCACAGCCATGACCATATCTATTCCGGCATTGATAATATCGGCCTCTCCAAACCTGGAATATCCCTTCCAATCCGACAGCATAATCCCGTCAAATTGCATCCCCTCCTTAAGAACCCCAGTAATCAGGTTTTTATGTGCATGCATGGGAATACCCTCAAAGGTATTGAAGGACGCCATTACAGCTCCAACACCCGAAGCAACTGCAGCGCGATACGGGGGTAAGAGGCGCTCTTTAATTTCTGTTTCACTCAAAGTAGTCACCCCTCCTTCTACACCATACTCCGTCGACCCGTCACCAATAAAATGTTTGGCCGTAGCCATTACTGTATGAGCCTCCGACAATTTACCCTGATGTCCGCGGATCGAAGCCGCTGTCAGGGAATTGGTCAGTTTTGTGCTCTCCGAAAAGGCCTCATAGACCCGTCCCCATTTTTCGTTATATGGGATAGCTATACAGGGTGAAAAAACCCAGTTGAACCCGGTAGCCTGAGTCTCCATAGCGGTAATGGCAGCGGCTTTTTCCACCAGATCTGGGTTTTGGGTCGCCCCTAAACCAATATTATGCGGAAAGATGGTGGCGCCTTCAAAGGTGTTTTGGCCATGTACCGCATCTACCCCAAAAAGCAGCGGGATCCGGGGGTGCGAGGATAGTGCCAGTTCCTGAAGTTTGCGGAAGCGCTCCTGCCACTCCCGGGGCCCGTTTCCGGGAAGCGGGCCTTGCGTATGTATCACAGATCCGATTCTTCCGGCTTTAATCTCACCCTCTGTTTGATCCTCAAAGTGCAGGACCTGTGTCATCTGACCTATCTTTTCGGTTAAGGTCAGACCTTCGAGAAGAGAATCAATTCTTGCCTCTATTTCAAGTTCTTCACTGTTGCTCACCTGCATTTTCGGGTCCTTACATGAGATACATACGACACTTAAGAAAACTATTACTGAAGCCTTCCGTTTCTTTGAAATCATCATTTCTCCTTTGATCTTTCTGATGCAACTATCTGATATATAGCGTGAATCCCCCGTGAGTTGGCGGATACTGGCTTGTCAGCAGCGCATTTTCAAAACAAATTCAAAATCCTTGGATTCCAAACTATAGAAAGAAGATTGGCACTGTATTCCTACCATGCCAATCTTCTCTTAAGCTATATTGCATAGCGCTGCAATTATTCCAGACGCAAATCATCCAGATAATAGGTGCCTCCATCAGTTATCGGACTGTCCGTCTGGTCGTTGTCCGGTTTAATGACCAGTTGGCTAAAGGGCCGGGGGATTTACCCGACCTGTTCTAAGCTGTTCTACGAAACTTTTTTAGCAAAAAGACTGTTGACAAACTGATCCATAATATGCGCTAATTATTCTCTAAAAATTTACTACTTAGTTTCAAAGTTGTGTAACAACTACGTCATCTATAAGCACCTCACCTGCACAAGTAGGCGCTCCGCCGCAGGTAGCCTGGATAAGCAGTGATATACCTTCTTCGATGCCGGCTGCTGTGGTAAACGTACCCGTATACGTCTGCCATGTATCTACCGTACTTACGTCCGCGTTACCTAAATCACTGGCAACCGCCCCAGCTGTGGTAAATTCAGAGAATGCCAGGACTTGCAGGAGCGAACCATCCACGAAGGCTGTCGTCACTTTATACCTGAAGGTTACCTGGATATTTTGATTTTCCGCTACATCTGGCGCAAATCGTTCTTGCTTGAGATTTGGAACCTGGGCAGGTCCGGTTGTGAGTCTGGCCGAATACGCACCTGTATTGGCATCTGTATCGATAATAGTTACCGATCCACCACCTGCATTGAGTTGCCAGCATGATCCGTCTCCGGAATTTGCTTCAAATCCACCATTCGATAATAACTCTCCTGCCGGAGGGGGGGGGCATGTACCTCCACCGCCAGAGTCTTCGTTGCTGCACAACCTGATGTTGTCCAACTGTATCGTCCAGTCCGCACTGCCATCACCTGCCGTGCCATTGTCCATGATCAGGGTGATTGCCGTAACGGCACCAACATTGCCTGCCGCCGAACTGAAGTCATAGGTAATCGTCTCCCAGCCCGTTCCCGATGTCGGAATCACCTGCTCGATGTTCAGGCCTTCCAGCTTGAACAACAACTGCCTGACCGCCTGAGAGTTCACGTCGATGGAGAACACCCCGGCGTTAAAATCAATGTCGGGATCCACACCTATGGTTATGCCTGCGAAAACCTCTCCGGCATTCTTGACATATTGCCCCACCTTAGCGCTTGGGTTTACCGAGGTATCCGGGTTGTCGATAACCGTACCGACGCCGCCGCCAAAGTTGTTGAAAATGCTGTCGTCGGCTGACTCAAAGTCATTGACCAGCTCACCACCTTCGCACGCTTCCAGGGGATTGTCTCCGCCAGAGTCTTCGTTGCTGCACAACCTGATATTGTCCAACTGTATCGTCCAGTCCGCACTGCCATCACCCGCCGTGCCATTGTCCATGATCAGGGTGATTGCCGTAACGGCACCAACATTGCCTGCCGCCGAACTGAAGTCATAGGTAATCGTCTCCCAGCCCGTTCCCGATGTCGGAATCACCTGCTCGATGCCCAGGCCTTCCAGCTTGAACAACAACTGCCTGACAGCCTGCGAGTTCACGTCGATGGAGAACACCCCGGCGTTAAAATCGATGTCGGGATCCACCTCTATGGTTATGCCTGCGAATACCTCTCCGGCATTCTTGACGTACTGCCCCACCCTGGCGCTTGGGTTTACCGAGGTATCCGGGTTGTCGATAACGGTACCGACGCCGCCGCCAAAGTTGTTGAAAATGCTGTCGTCAGCCGACTCAAAGTCATTGACCAGCTCACCACCTTCACACGCTTCCAGGGGATTGTCTCCGCCCCCCGAGTCCTCTCCGGTCTGGGCAATATCATCCAGGTAAAACGTACCTGCCGTCGTTCCGGGCCCATCTACAAAGAGGGTAAGTCTGGTATAGGCTTCAGCGGAGTCAAAATCAAAGGCGATTTCCTCCCATCCGGTCCCGCCATGACTGGCAGTGGTTTCAGTAGCCGCCCCTGTACCTTCTTCGAGTTTCATCAGTACGTCTACAGGAACCTCGGACCAGAAATTCATTGTAATGGACTTTTCTGTGGTCAGGTCAATCGGGGTTTCCAGATCGAAAAACAATCCTTCAAAAGCAGCTCCGCTATTGGTGATCTGCCCCACATTGGTCTCCTTATCATTGGAGCCTGAAACATCCGGATTGGCCACGATTTCAAAGGCAGCCCCTTCAAAAGTAGAAGCCTCGTAGATTACGTTGGCATCATCAAAGGTAATGGGCAGGGTAATGCCCTTTTTAATGTTGAGTGTCAACTCATCTTCAAACGTGCTCGAAGCGCCCGCCTGATTCGAAGCGACAAGGGAAACGGTAAATGTACCACTATCCGAATAGGTCTTAATAGGATCTATTTCTTTTGAGGTCGTACCGTCCCCGAAATCCCAGACATAGGTGCGGGCACCTTCGGATACGTTTACAAAAGTTACAGTTCCGGTATCCTCGTTAACGGTATAGGTAAAGGATGAAACCACCTGAGGCAACCGATCAAAATCATCGTCGGAACACCCCAGAAAAGCTAGTAATACCATCCAGATGGAAAATCTCCTGCCAATACTTAAGATATTTTTCATAGTCTTGAATTATTCGTTTGGTCCGTTATATTTATATGCCCTCACATAATCCACCAGCATCGTCTGGGGGAAGACTGTTTCTTCGTTGGGCGATCCTACGAAGGAACCTCCAACCGCAACATTGAGAATCAGGTAGAAAGGTTGATTAAAAACCCAGTTGTCGGGATTCGGAAGGTCTTCCGGGGTAATGCGATTGTAGAGGACGTCATCCACATAGTAATTCACGTAGTCCGGTCCCCATTCGATCCCAAAAATGTGAAACCCGGTATCGAACCGATCATTCTCCAGGTCATAGCGTTTGGTAATAGCTTCTCCTGCCGAATACCCGGGGCCATGGACGCTCCCAAAAAGGATCGAGGGTTCTTGTCCGCGAATTTCCATGATATCAATCTCTCCGCATTCGGGCCAGATCACTTCATCGGAATTTGCACCCAACATCCAGAAGGCCGGCCAGATCCCCTGTCCATAGGGTGCCCTGATCCGGGCTTCGAACCTGCCATACCGTTGTTCGAACTTGTCCTTTGTCAAAATCCGGGCGGAAGTATATGATGACCCTTCAAAATTCTCTTGTTTGGCTGTAAAAATCAGGTAGCCATTTTGGACAATGATGTTCTCAGGGCGATCGGTGTAATACTGTAATTCGTTATTCCCCCAACCATCGCCCCGGGTACCTATGTTGTAGTCCCACAGGGAGCTGTCCGGCGCACCGTCCACATCAAATTCATCCTGGACGGTTAATTCTGTAAAATTGGTCACAATTTGGTCTTCCCCGTAACTACAAGCCAGGTTCACGCTTAAAATACCCGCAAATAGGGTTGATAGTATCAGGTCCTGAAAGCGGCCTTTGCGCTTCCCTTCAGGCGGATGTGGCTTATGCATTCTCATGTTTTCTATTTTCTTAATCATCACGCTTTCTTTTCAATTCACTTTAGCAGTTTTACTCCTTGTAGAAATAAATGTTATCCAGTAAGATATTCGAGATCGTAGCATCTGAAACAAAGAAGTACAGGGCCAGGTTGCCTGTATTCATTCCGACAAAATCCGTGAGTGGAATATCCAGGCTCACCCACTGTCTGGAGACCAGGGTCTCGTTGTCAAATTCCACGAAAGCTTCGGTATCGTCCCCGGTTCCGATAACGTTATCAGGCCCGGCATCCACTAGTAAAACACGGATAAAGTCACCGTCGGAGATTTGCTGGTCTTCCACCACTATATCGAGATGGTAATGCGTCATCTCATTGGCATTAACCGTGTTCAATGTTTTAATCGCCACGAAATTCAAGTCCGTATAACGGATCACATTATCCCCGCCGATATTGATGTCCGCCCCGCCCAGGGTGGTTTGTCCATCAGGAGTAAAAAATCCGTTATAGTACTCCACAGGGACATTTGCATAGGCATCACTGAATACGGAGATAACATCTTCGGGGTTCCGGGCAGGAGGAAGTGGAGCCGTTTGAAAACTGCCTTCAACCTCAACGGTTAAGGACCCGGCTGCTTTAACACCCGACAGTAAGGCAGTAATGGTAGCCGTTCCCGTACCCACGATGGTAATCACGCCCGACTCGCTTACGCGGGCCACTTCATTGTCCGTAGAGCTGAAATCAAAATAGGCGGGGGCGGCTGACACCGTTTGGTTCCCTCCCGAACCCAGGTTAAAGGTCTGGGTCAGGCCCGTGATCGGGATTTGCACATCGAGAAAAGTCGTTTCGATCCGGTCCTCCCCATTGAAGATTGCCGGTTTGGGTTGGCCCAAAGTTCCCAATCGCTCAAATTGCAATTCATCGATCCAAAAGGTAAAGCCATCACCATCCTGAGGGCCCGCGGCATAGAAAAACATGCCTTTTTCCACAGTGAGTAAAAATGGATCGGGTATGGGGATGGTGTATTTATTCCATCCCGTGCTCAGGCGAAGATTCGGGAGGTTTACGCGATATTTGTCTTCTCCAAAATCGACTCCGAATCCGATTTCATTAACCGTGGTAGCCTCTGTGGCCCTGGCCCAAAAAGTCAGGGCATCATATCCTGACAAATCGCGTCCGCCCATGTCCGGAAAGACAGCACCCGCAAAAGAACCGCTAGGATCCCCAAAATTGGGTACATCAAAACGCATACTGGCCGTACCGGCATATTTTACTTCGGTATCCACTGAAAAGGCATCCAGCTTGGACCCGTCAAAAGGAAGATATTGAAGCCCTCCGCTAAATCCATCGATAAATACCTCAGGGTTTATCGGAAAGGTTGCAAAGGAGACCTGGTCGGAAACTTCCCGTTCACAAGCCGTTAGCAGTGCGAGAATGCTTACAACTAAAAGCGTATTTTTTAGATAAATAAAGAGTCCGTTTTTCATTTTACTTCGTTTTTTATTTACCAATGTTAATGTGAATGTACGTGCGGATCTCCCACTCCGTCCCGTCGGGGAATCCTACCGGGCTGATGATCGGGCTGTCGGCGAATTCAAGGGCCCGGTTCGGTGCATATCGAGGAGAGAACTCATTCATCGTTCTCCAGGTGCCCTGAATTCCAATCTGCGTATTGGGAAGGACGAACCAATCCGGGATCCCCAGGGTTGTGGATACATCCAACATGAGCTGTACGGGGTACGTGAGGTTAAAATCACGGTGGTAATCAAAGGGGCCCCAGTCATTTAATTTAAAAGTATGCTGTACCTTCAGTTTTTTATAGATCATTCGAATATCTGCCCCGATACGATCAATTACCCGGGGAGAGTCACCATTAGCCTGGGCATTCCCAAAGTATACATTGGCCACGAGTCCGAAGTCCGGATTGATTTTTGAAACAATACGCGCATGAGTTTCCCATAAATCCTGGGCAGGGACCGAATTGGGAAAAGGAAATAAGGTTCTGTCGTCCTGAAAACCGATCGCAGCATCCATGGTGGTGGGCAAATGCCGGAATACAAAGCCGGCACTGACAGCAAACGGGGCATCCTCTGCCCTGTCATTGTCCCACTCGTACATCCAGGTTCCCGGGGTGGGGTCCCAGGTAAAAAGGATCTCACCTGCCACGGTCTCACGGTTGGCACGTACTACAAAAGGATCGTCGAGAATATTCCTGAGCCGACCCGGTCCCTGCACGTCGTTAGGCATTGGGCCAACAATGGGCTTTTGCCATAAAAAGTTGGGAGCCACCTGCAGGTTGCCGAAAGAATAGGTAAAACCTGACAGGAAATTGGTTTGGTTGCCGCTCCCGGTATCTTTAAGTTTCCATCCGGTGAATGTTTGGGTTTGGTCATAGCCACCCCCGGCAACCAGTCCCTGGATAGCGCCCTGGGCATACCAGTTGAACTTTCCCTGGGAGAAAGTGATTTTTGCTTTTCCGCCCCAGTTATCCTCGTTATTGACTTCATCGGTAAAAATAATGTACTTGGGAGCACCCTCCGGGTTGGACGGATCGTAGTCCGGGTTGTCTTCAGTAAACTGGAATTCCCTGCCGTTCAGGGGTTGCCCGCCCCAGATACCACCAATTTGTATGCCTAAATCCCCGAATTCACGCTCGATGGCAATCGTAGCGCGCCGGGTACGGGGCATGGGTACCGCCAGAGAGGAAACAATAGTTCCAAAATCGTCAATATCCTCATGGAATATCCCCGTGACGTCAAATTTTCCAATCGTCCTGCCGTATTTCAAAAGGACCGCCGGGTTGGCCCCCCACCATAGCTGGGGTCCGTAAGTTGCTTTAAGACCTTCAATAGCACGTTTTCCATCGAATTCTATCCCTGCGATTTCACCGTTGTAAATATCCAGGTTCGGACCGTAGTTGGCCTCGGGATACAAGCCAAAGAAATCCCCTTCATACCCCCAATGGTAATGTCCGGTTCTATAAAATCCCCTGACATCGAAATCTTTGGCGTTCCACTCAAAGGAGGCGTTGTAGACCCGTACCCTGTTTTGGTCCAAAACCAGAACTTCTTCGCCCTCCTCGTTTACAACGGTAACAGGTCTCCCGACGTTTTCGTAAAAGATCTCGTTAATGGGGTTGGTAGCTACATTTCCCAAAACATTGAAGTTCACTTCTGCCCGCACATTGGACGCGGGATTTCCCTCAATACCGAAGAAAAAGGACTGCATATGGTCAAAGCCGAGTTCATCCGGGTACTGAGTTACATCCGGATCCGGACTCTCAGGAGTCGTAATCAGTGAGCCCCCTGTGTTGTACGTCGTCAACCGGGCCTGGAGGTTGCTTACCCGCAACAATTTGCTGCTTTCTCCTACCAGAGCTGCTTTGTCTCCCCGGGCTCTCAGTACCGCATCGGTGAGCTCGATATTATTGAAATAATTCTCAACAAATTCGGCGTTCACTCCGGCCTCATACGGATCCAACTGATGTGCTTCTTTCAGTGCATAATATGCCGCTCTGGGATACAGCTCATAAAGGCCCCTGGCATCGGTTTGCCCTTTTGCCATAATCCCGAACCATTCCTCGTTCATATTGTTTTCACCTTCCGCGAGCAGGTCAATGTCATACCCTCCATTAGACCAGGAGGCATTGTTGTCATGTACGTCGGCGTTTTTCCGGTCATCAAAGCCGTATTTCCACCATCCGTCGCTAAACTGGAAGGTAAAACCCCCGATGGAATTTCCAGCCTTGCCGAGCCCGGCAGCATTTGCGTAGATCTCTTTCCAGTTGCCCACCATATAATAGGCCTGGGCCTTTTGGTCTTCCTTATTATCAATAGCATTAAATGCATCCGCCCCGAATTCCGTAAGCATAATGGGCATATCGAGCTTTTCTTTTACCACGTCAAACATATCCCCAAATGACAAACCCCGGTAGACATTTGTACCGTACACATCTACATCCGGGCACTCCTCGGCAATGATATCTATAAACAGGACATCTCCGTTGCAAATAGCCACGGGGTGGTTGCCGTCCGCGGCCTTCATCCTTTTGGAGGCTTCATTCATCAGACGGTACATCGGCCGGCCCCGATTTTCCCCTATATACTGCTTTTCCTCTTCGTCGTCCGGGAAATCCTCGGTTTCCGCACCTGCCCAAAACAGGCCATAGTTGTTCTCATTACCCAGCAGGTACATAAGGAGTCCTGGAGTGTTTTTGTAGTCCCGGACCAAATTCTCCACCTCGGACAATAAAAACTCCTGGGTTCGCGGATCGGAATAATCGGTAATTTCAATCCAGACCCCGTCTATGGTCAGTCCATAGCGTCCAAAGGAATGGTTCAGCAGGGTGTAGATACCGTATTTCTCATAAATGTAACTGATCCACCTTGCGGGTACACCGGTATACTGTCGAATGACATTCACGTTCATATTCTTCAGTAAGGACATCTCCGTATCGAGTCCGGCCCTGATGACGTCATCCGATTTTTTCCAGAATTCTGCGGTTATGGTATTTGTCCCTATCGGAATGTAATCCCAGTTCATCCCATTGATCATGAAATCCTCCCCGTTAACCTTTAATCGCATCCCATCCGAATCCTTTGCTATGGATACCTGATCTGCCTGTGCATATACACCAGCCGTAAAAAGGAGGAAAATGAAACCAAAAATGCTGTTCTTCATAATGCAAAAGTTTGGATTAGAGCAATGCCGTATTCCCTAATTAAGAAAAATCACTATCCGATGAGTAAAGTCACCAGCCCTTTTAGCGGGCCACACGATTCTTTAACTCAATGTTAAACATACCTTAATTGATTTAACTAATCCGCAATAAAACCCTATACAAAAAACATACATCGCAAAATAATCGATGATAATTTTTTATATCGCAACAAAATCAATGGCTTAGGCCCGTAGTCATTATTTAGATCCACAAGTCTGAAATTCGGAATAAGACCTAACTGTATAGGTAATGTTGAGGTAAGGAAGTAGTCTTGTAGGGCGAATTAGAGGGTGAGAAGATAGTTTACCAGGTTTTTATCGCGTTCCAGACCCATTTTCTTACGCAAACGATATCGTTTGATCTCTACGCTGCGGGGCGAAATATTGAACAGAGGAGCAATTTCCTTTGAAGTGAGATTCAGGCGCAAATAAGCACAAAGCCGGATATCGTTCGGAGATAATTCAGGATGCGCTGTTTTCAATTTATTGAGGAATTCCCGATCGGAATGGTCAAAGGCCTCTTTAAACAATTTCCAGTCATCGTCCTGGCTCAGGCTTTCATTTATAATTTGAATAATGGGCTCTATAGATTCATTATCCTGGAAGCGATCCTGGATCTGTTTGCGCACCCGGTTCAGAATTTCATTCTTCTTGATTATGCTCATGGTCGAAGCTGCGAGCTCATTACTTTTCTCCTTGAAGTCTTTACGGAGCTGCTCATTTTTAAGATTTACGATTTCCTTATCGTTGCGCGCACGGGCCAGGTCCAGTTCGCGCTGGTTGCGTTCCAGGAGCCTGTTTTGTTTTTTACGATAATAATTCCGGTATTGAGTATGAATGAGCCATCCGACCAGGGCCAGCAAGAGAGCGCTAATAGCCCACATCAGGCGCGTCCGGTACCAGGGCCTGGCAATCTCAAAAGAATAATCCGCGGTATTGCTCGAGAGCTGGTCCCCGATCCGGGCCCGAACCTGAAAGGTATAGTTCCCGGGCGGCAGGTTTCTGAAGGAAGCTGAGGGATTTTCTGACCAGGGGCTCCACTCCGGATAGAACCCCTCCAGACGGTACTGGAACTTCGGCCCGCGGAAAGGGAAGTATTCCGCTGAGAAAAAAGCAAAATCCAGATTGTTCTCTTTATGTGAAAATTCACCCGATTTTTCGATTTCCACGGGGGAATCCGAACCGGATTGCAACTCTCTCCCAACACACCGTACAGAGGCCAGGGTGATATTAAATTCCCGTGGGGCATAGCGGTTCAGGTCCATAACCATATACCCCGAACGCGTCCCAATCAGATAGTTCCCCGCCTCGGGAAGCACCTCCAGGCTTTCATAACCCACAATACTGTTTCGCTCTTTTTCGGCAAGGGGGATCACCTGGATTTTAGGATTTCCCAGCAAATTCCCGGAACTGACCGAATAGATGCTTGACTCCCCAAAAAGCCAGAGGCTCTTCCCGGACTCATCCAGATGCATCCGCCCGGAAAGATTCTGTTCCTTCTCATAGATCCCCTCAAGGGTAGTATCCTTTACAAATCGATCGGCCTTCGGGTCATACCGGAAAATTCCTTCCGAATACGTATAAAGCAATTCACCTTCGAATTTCAGGATTCCCGAATCATAACCGATGAGGGTGGTGTCTACCGTCACCGTTATTGCCCTCTCGTATCCGGGGTCGGTAGTGACCTTGAAAATTCCCTTGTATTCATGATTCACAAAAACCGTCTGGTCAAGCACCTCCACAAAACGCGCGGAATGCTCAAATCCATCGATTTTATTCCGGACCTTCCACGATTGGCCTTCTTGTTCCAGGATGTTCAACCCATCGTACTTCCCTTGAATCAGCCGCCTGGGGTTTTGCGACAACCGCCCCACTTTCCAGGTACCCGAGGCCTCATCAATCCGCAGTGCCCGTGTTCCCTCGATCACAAATGTTCCCGTGTGATGCCCGCAAAACAGGGTGCCGTCGATCTCGTCCAGGGACCACACCTGGCCTTTCGTTCCTGCGATCAGCACAAATTCGCCGGATTCGCCTACCGGCTTGCAAAACAGCCCCTGATTAGACCCCAGGTACAGGAACCCCTTATGCGACCGCGCGGCATAGACACTGCCCACAACGCCTTTTTTGTCGACAAATACGGTAAATGGCGATTCGGGATTGATATAACTCACCCCGTTGTCCAGGCCAAGCCAAATATTGTTATCCCGATCCTCAAAAAGGGCCAGGACGGTATTATTCCCAAGTCCATTGAGCTGATCATATTGACGAACCAGATTACCTTCAGGATCCAGGTGAAATACCCCTTTTGAAATGGTGCCAATCACAAAACCACCCTGCTTCAACTGCAAAGCACTATAGGTCCGGGAGGCAAGCAGCAAGGGAGTGGTGGGAATATCCCAGGCGAGCAGTCCTTCGGGGCCAAGTCTGAAAAACCCGCTATCACTGGTTAGCACGAGCAATCCATTCTGTTCCCCGAAGAGGCTGATGACCTCTTCTTCCCGGAGTTTCGCCTGATTACTGACCAAAACCTCAGAGCCATTTTCAACTTTAAACAACCCGCGTCCTATCCGCTGAAAGTAGAGCACCCCGTCGACCTCAAAGATTTTCGGGATAGAGGTCTGTGCGTCTATTGCAGCCACACTTTCATCTAAAGGGTTGTACGCATAGATGCGATCGAGTGACTGAAATACAACGTAGTCGTCGATTTCCAAAATAGTCCAGAATTCCTCATCAGGGACCATATCGACGCTCAGCTTTTTGGTCAGTGAAGTATACCGTAAATCCCCAACGGGGTCTCGTTCCCAATACCCAAAATCCATATAACAGCCGCTGTAGATCCGCTCCCCAATGGCCTTGACTGATCGCATTATGGTCTTGTTAGGGGAAGGATACATAGACCAGGACGAACCGTTGAATACGAGCAGGCCCCGGTTATTGGATATGTATATGAGTTTGTCGCGTCCCTGGGAAATCGCCCAATTCTGGTTTTCTGCCCCGTAATCCGCTGGGGTAAAATTCCGGATGGGGGGTAAATCCTGGCCATAAAGCCTTCCAAAGAAGATAAAAAGTAGAACTATTGTAATTCTCACGGAGTCGGGAACTAATATTATCAGCCTTAAAAATACAAATACTTTCACGAGAAAAAGCCCCGGGTGTTTCCCTTCCATTTCTGGCACCCGGGAATACGATAGCATCGTGAGCAGGTACCGCCTAAATCGCAGAAAAGGCGACTCTTTTACAAAATGAATTCCTATATCTCGAGGGAAAGAGGATTGAGTGGAATAATGTAGGTTACCCCATGCTTAAACCTTCCTGAACTGTTAATGTCTAAAGGGAATCCGCTGCTATACTCTACTGTTAATGTTATTGTAAACTATATTGTTTTGTTTAACTCTTTGAGTACATTCGTTAAACACTAAATAAAGACCTTCCAAAATGAGACTTCACCTTCGCTTCTTGATTTTTTCAGCTTTTTTGCTGTTGTCCTTCTCAACAGGCCATTCTCAGGACTTCCAGGGCCAGGCTTTTTATTTTTCAAAATCCACCATGGAGTTGGGAAACTGGGGAGCGCGGATGAGCGAGGCACAGAAAAAGGACGTTTATGCCCGCCTTCAAAACCGACTTGAAAAGACGTATATCCTAAATTTCAATAAGGAGGCCTCTGTCTTTAAGGAAGAAGAAAAACTAGATGCCATGTCCGGGGCAACAGATTCCTGGGGGAAAAACTTCGCCCGGGGCGAGCAATACAAAAATGTGAAGGGAAATCAGTTGGTACAGAGCCAGGAGTTTTATGGCAAATTGTTTCTGGTCAAGGACGAATTGCAGGCCATCAAATGGGAAATGGGCTCCGAATCCAAACAAATCGGGCAGTATATGTGTTTTAAAGCCACTGCTGCGGTTCCGACCAACGAACTCACCTGGTTCGATTTTTCCTGGGGGCGCCTGAGTCAGAATAACCCAGATTCTGCTGATGCCTCCCAGGCTCCCGACGAGGAGCCGGTTGTGGAGATGACTAAAATTGAGGCGTGGTATACTCCCCAGATACCCGTAGCCCATGGACCCGCAGAATACTGGGGGCTTCCAGGGCTTATCCTTGAGGTAAGTGCGGGCAACACCACCATGCTCTGTTCCAAAATTGTCATGAACCCCGAGGTTAAACTTAAAATTGAAGCGCCCGAGAAAGGAAAAGTCATCACCAAAGCGGAGTATCAAGCTACCGTGGCTGACAAAATGCAGGAAATGCGGGACAATCGCGGGCGCAGAAGGAGTTGAAAACCTAGAGCCTTGTCCTCCACCATATCACTTTCCAAGCTGTTACCCTTATGAAAAACATTTTGTGTATCGCGCTGCTGTTTGTGGCGGGTTTATCTTATGGCCAGATCCGTTTGGAAGGGGTGGTAAAGGACAGCCTGGGCACCCCCCTGGAATTGGCCAATGTCATTGCCATAAACCAGGAAACCAAGGGAATGGAATCGTATGGTATTACCAATGACCAGGGTACTTTCAGATTAGAACTCGGACAAAACGGCACCTTTGAAATACAGATCAGCTATGTAGGCATGACCACTTATAAGGAAGTACTAACCACGGGGGAAAGCAATCTTGAAAAGACGTATACCTTAGTTTCCGAAAATGCGCTGGATGAAGTGGAGCTCGTCTACACTATGCCGGTAAGCATGAAAGGTGACACCCTGGTTTACGACGCCGATTCCTTTAACACGGGTACAGAACGAAAACTGGAAGACGTCCTGGAAAATCTCCCTGGTGTAGAGATCAACGAAGATGGGCAGATTGAGGTGGAAGGAAAAGTCGTCAATAAATTGATGGTGAACGGGAAGGATTTTTTCGATGGAGACACCAAACTGGCGACCAAAAACATTCCCTCCAAAGCGGTGGATAAAATCCAGGTACTCCGCAATTATTCGGAAGTTGGGCAACTGAGCAGTGTGACCAACAATTCGGATAATGTAGCCCTGAATATTAAGCTGCGGGAAGGCAAAGAAAATTTTTGGTTCGGCGATGTTACCGCAGGGGCAGGTGCCTCCCCGGTTAACGCACTCTATATATTGCAGCCGAAGTTATTCTACTACAGTCCCAAATACAGCCTCAATTTCATAGGTGACCTGAACAATACAGGCGAAGTCGCGCTTACGCGACGGGATATCCGAAACTTTGGCGGTGGCTTCCGTGCCCCGAGTCGGGACAGTGGAACAAGCATCAATCTCGGCGACAACGGCCTGGATTTCCTTACCAATGAAGCCAACGCCCTTGAAATTGAAAACAAACTGGCTACAGGGAATTTCAGCTACTCCCCTACTCAAGCGCTGGATCTGAGCGGATTCCTTATCTACAACAGCAGTCGCGTTGTCTCAAAGGAAACAAGTTTTATACGCTATACAGATCCGAGTCTGGGCATTCCTGATGAAGCTACAGAACAATCCAGCACAGAGCGCTCCAATCAGGCCTTGCTGAAACTCAGTGCTAAATTTCAACCCAATTTTAGCAATCAATTGGATTATGATATTCTGGCAAGGGTTTCAGACGACCGGCAGAATCAGGATGCCTTTTCCTCTGTCATTGGCACGACCACACAATTCGACGAGGTCACCCCGTACAGTATTAATCAGAATCTGAATTATTACTACACGCTTAACGAGGATCATATCTTCGCTTTTGAGGCCCAGCATTTGCTTCGCAACGAAGACCCTTTTTACAATGCCGTATTGGGGAATGATCCGGAAGATGGGTCGGATGCCTTTGACAATACAGCCCGGGAGCTCGGCCTGGACACCACCCAAACCGCCTACGATCTCGGCCAGGACCGGCGAATTAAATCCAATCAGTTGGATGCCAAACTGGACTATTACAATATCCTGAACACCAAAAGCAATCTGAATCTCACCCTTGGGGTCATCCTGAGCCGGCAGCAGTTCGATTCCCGTATTTTCCAGTTCCTCGATGACGGGTCCGAATTTGACCCTACTCCTACCATTAACGAGGGGCGGGCGGAAAATGACACCGAGTACAACTTCAGCGATTTTTATTTGGGGGTACGCTACCGATTTAAGGCGGGTAAATTCACGATTACTCCCGGGCTTTCAGCTCATGCCTATGGCAACCGAAACATTCAGTTTGGAGAGACTTTCGAAGATAATTTCTTTAGACTCCTCCCTGAATTTGAAACCCTGATCCAGCTTAAGAAAAGCGAAAGCCTGACCCTGCGGTATAATATGCGGAACCAGTTTACGGATGTCACCCGATTAGCTGAAGGACTTGTGCTGAATAGTTTTAACAGCATACAGTTCGGGGAATCTGAACTTCAAAACGCCCTCTCCCATAATGTGAGCCTGCTTTACAACAGTTTCAATCTTTTTAATTATACAAATGTTTTTGCCCGGGCGGCCTACACCAACAATATAGATCAGATTCGGAGTCTGACCAATTTCGACAATGTGATCCGGACCAGCACCTTTTTTAATTCCAACTTTGCGGATGAGACGGTTTCTGTTTTCGGTCGGGTGCAGCGTACCTTCGGTAAAATTCAGGCTACCCTGAACGCCAGTTTCAACTACACCAAGATCAACCAGTTTATTGAAGGGCAACGCTCATTAAACGAGGGATACACCCAAACATATACCCCTGGCCTTCGGACGAACTATAAGGTGGCTCCGAATTTTACATTCCGTTACCGGTATAGTGTGACCAATAACAACCAGGGGGGTGGGGAAACGAAGTTTGTCACCAACGCCCCTTCGGTGGAAGTCGACGCTTACATCTGGAAATCGGTAACCTTCCGGAGCAATTACACCTATACCAATCAGGACCTTGGCAATGGGGACTCCCAATCCTTCCAGAACTGGGATGCCTCACTGTCCTACCGAAAAGACAGGGATTCCAAGTGGGAGTATGAAATACGGGCCACCAATATTCTCGACATCGACTCGCAGGTGCGCAACAGCGCCAATAACTTGTCGGTTTTTGTGTCTGAAACCTTCATTCAGCCCCGTTTTCTGACGTTTCGATTTATTTATACGCTCTGATGCACCCTAGGCCAGCCCTTATCGGACAGCCTCCTTTTTTGCAGTTAATTTCTCAAAACGCTCCTTAAAATCAGGAGTCTCAGTACCCATCCAGGTATCCCAGAAGGTGAAATAAAGCCCGTAGTTATAGTTGAACTTTTTGTGATGGTCATCGTGGTGCGCCGCGCCGATCAGCCATCTCGCCATAGGATGACGGGCCCATTTGGCCGAGTATATTTCCACACCTCCGTGGCTGATGGTCGCCGAAAGCGACATAAACAGCAGGATAGCCAGTATGACCCCAATGTGCAAAGGCAACCACAGGACCAACAATGGGATGATGATGGCTTGCAACAAAGATTCCAAAGGATGAAAGGAGAAGGAGGTGAAGGCTGAGGTTTGTAAACTCATATGATGTGCCTTATGTACCCATCTGTAAACCCGGGGCAGGTGCATCCAGCGATGGAGCCAGTAGTAAAAGGTGTCCTGGATAACGAGTACAAGCAATACACTCAATACCGAATACCAGACCGGATAGGCATCAAAACTTATATAAATAGCCGTGTGTCCGCGCTGCCACAAAATGATCATCCCCATACCCAGAACCGTAAAGATGGCCGCACTAATCGCAGATCTGTAGATCTCCTTTCTTATTTGTTTGCTACCTAATTTTGAAACACTCAGAAATCGATGTCGGAATTTGTCCCCCAGCCAATTATGGAAGAAATGATGATACACCCCGGAGAATATGAGATATCGAACAAAGATAATCACAAAGAGGCCCAGTGATGACCAGAATACATAGGGGGCATTAAACTGTCCGATTTGTTTAAGATATTCCATCCCTCATAAAATTAAGACTATTTTCTTCTTTGGCATAGCCTTTTGAGTAAAGGAACTCAAAATCAGGAATAAGGAGTCGAAGAAGTCCGGTTTTCCGGTGGGCCGGGTTTTTTAAACCCGCCAACCTATGGATTACGACCGGTGTTTTAGTTAAAACTAATAATTCCGTCGCTCGATTCAAGCATAGTTCCATCATCCAGGGTCGCCTCAATAACATAGACTATGCGATCAGGTATGTTGGAAGTATCAGAGAAACCAATCAAAAAGTCAGACAAGAGGCCCTCGCTTTGAGCTATAACTTCTGAAAGGGAGCTATCCGTGCCCTGAACAACCATCTGATCCGTAACATCAAGCCCTTCATTGTTATTATCAGCATCAAGTACTTCGACCTTTATACTTTCTACCCTATTTTTATTTATCAAAACTTGATCAGCACATGGAACCACAGCTGCCTGGAGAACTGCCGGACCTGTTACTTTATTCCTGCCACGCCCACCTGAAACAATATCTTCAATTGCGGTAAAGCGTAATTCGATAAACAATTGGTCCTTATCAATTGAATTTTGTTTATCATATTCTATAAAAGAGGTGCCCTGAGTTATCAATGCTCTGGATTCCAAGCCTGAAATGGTAATCTCATAGGTTTCCTCATTGCAACAAGCAACGAATAAAGGTGTTACAAGAATCACGAGTAACACCTTCTTAATCATTCCCTTCATATTTTTTTTGTTTTTGCCTATCTGGGTTTAATCTGGTTTTGAATATTCGATGAGCTCCTCTACGTATAAAAAATCACCTTGTTTTTGCGTCAGTTTAATGAAATTTTTCACTTCAGGTGCATACAACCATACCTCCTTTTCATTCGCGTTATATCCCCTGGAATTTGTGGTTTTGCCTGTGTATTTAATGGTATAGGCCATAAAGGTTCCGGCGTCTACCGTTTCTTCTTTGTAGGATAGTACTTCGGCATCCTGATTTTGGTTGCCCGTTGTTCCATCCTGACTTGTCCAACTATTCTCATATTTCCATTTCTTACCTACCTCCAGAGGCCAGTCATACTTAGGTGTCTCACTAGCATCTGCCTTAACAATTTCCGTCACAGGGATGGTGTCCTTACCAATGGTCATGCCTAAAGCTCCATCCATAGTGACTATTTCCCGGGTATCTGTTCCGTCCGAGCGGACTTCTCCCTCCGTAGTCACCCCTTTATACTTCCAGACCCATTTCTCACCGACCTGATAATCCGCCAGGGTGGGTTGTTGTGTGGTGTCGGAATTCGTTTTTTCATTGCAGGCAATAAGGAGTAAGAAGGCTAGTAATATTAGGAATTGATATCTCATTTTATATTAAATTTTCAATATTTTTTGGTTAAATCCAACCATTCCGGAATGGCTTCAAAACCGTTTTCCTTGCACCTCTTAATTGTGTTTTCCAGGGTAGCCGGGTCATATTCCATCCAATCTATTTGTTCGATGATCTTCAAATTCTCATCAAAGCGCAACCATATGGTAAATTCCATTCCCCATTCCGTATTTACAAGTTCTCCGTCGTAATAAAATGGATTCATGTGTCCCTTACCCGCTACCGTATTTCCCTCCACAACAAGGGATTGTAAGTTAAGGTGTTTTTGCTCTGGAAACATTTTCTTAAACCTGTCTCCTTCCTCATCCCATTTGTAGAACCTTTTGAATTTCCAAAGGCTATCCAATTCTAACTGGAGCGTTATATCTTAAAAATGAAGATCCTCCCGATAAAATGAACAGAATTTATCCCAATCCGAGCGTTCCGAAAAAGTTTCAAAATATTCTATAGACTCGTGCCGTACAGCTTGTTCGAAGTCATTACCGTGGGTTGTTTTTGCGTGCTGACAACTATATGTGATGAGAAGAATTGCAATGAGTTGGAACCCATGGAACAGGGAAATACTGTTCTTCAATATCATTTAATTATACCTGATATGTTTGGATAGCGTAATATGCACTATATATCGCTAATCGCTCTAAGGTAGCAAATCATATATTTCCCTGAAGGAATTTTTAGGGATACGAGTTTTGACCTCAGAGGTCTCCGAGTAGTAATGTCCTTTGGGAATCCGGATTTTACCGAACTCTTCCGCAATTAAATCGGGTAGGATTACCTCTCTGCGTTCGGTGATCCTGAATGCGTACCGTAGTCTAAATGAAAAGCTCACAGCCGAGGACTGGTAGCTTTTTCTTTCCTCACCTCGGCCTCAAGCAAGCTTGCGCCTGGCTCGAAGAATGTCGGACTTTGGTAATTGCAGGATTACGCCTTCGGCGTGATCCTTTCCAATCCGTAGTCTAAATGAAAAGCTCACAGCCGTGGGCTGGTTCCTTTTTCTTTCCTCACCTCGGCCACAAGCAAGCTTGCGCCTTGTTCGAAAAGAAAAAGCCCGCCTTCCAGGCGAGCTTTTCATCCTTAAGTGATCGCGCCAGGATTCGAACCTGGGACCGTCTGCTTAGAAGGCAGATGCTCTATCCAGCTGAGCTACGCGACCGCAATTTGAGCGGCAAATATACAATTACCTCCCTATTTGTGATCATAAAAGCAAGTGAAATCTGGCATTCGCGATGAAGCATCATACATTCTAATCATTCCATCAGAGATCCTAAAGTGCATTCGCTATAATTTCTTCAACGACCTCCGGATTTAAAAGCGTACTGATATCGCCGAGATTCGAAGTGTCTTTGGAGGCGATTTTCCTTAGGATACGCCGCATAATCTTACCGCTTCTGGTTTTGGGGAGGCCCGAAACAAACTGGATTTTATCGAGCTTCGCAATAGGCCCGATCTGCTCGGTAATCTGCTGATTGATCTCCTTGCTCAGGTTCTCCCGGTTACGCCCCTCTCCGGTTTCCTTCAGGATCACAAATCCATACAGGGCATTTCCCTTGATATCATGAGGGAAACCGACAATCGCGGACTCGGCAACGGCCGGATGCTCATTGATGGAATCCTCTATAGGGGCTGTACCCAGGTTGTGCCCTGACACGATGATAACATCATCTACCCGCCCTGTGATCCGATAGTACCCCACGGCATCGCGAAGGGCTCCGTCCCCCGTGAAATATTTGTTCTCGTAGGCCGCGAAATAAGTATCGCGGTATCGCTCATGATCCCCCCAAATAGTTCGGGCTATGGAAGGCCAGGGAAACTTAATACAGAGCCGGCCGGAAACCTGGTTGCCCATTATTTCCTGTCCCTGTTCATCCATCAGGGCAGGTTGAATTCCGATAAAGGGTAAAGTGGCATAGGTTGGGGTGGTAGGGGTGACAAAGGGAATCGGGCTGATCATAATGCCCCCTGTTTCGGTTTGCCACCAGGTATCGACAATTGGACTTTGCTTTCTGCCCACATTATTGTTATACCAATGCCAGGCCTCCTCATTGATAGGCTCTCCAACGGAGCCAAGTACCCTCAGTGAAGAAAGGTCGTACCGCTCCACAAACTCCAGTCCTTCTTTAGCCAGGGCGCGGATGGCCGTGGGGGCGGTATAAAATTGATTCACACGGTGCTTTTCTACAACCTGCCAGAACCGTCCATAATCCGGATACGAGGGAACGCCTTCGAACATCACCGTGGTCGCTCCATTGGCTAGTGGCCCGTACACGATATAGGAGTGGCCTGTAATCCATCCGATATCTGCGGTACACCAGTACACATCTTCTTCTTTATACTGAAAAATGTTCTTAAACGTATAAGCCGTATAGACCATATATCCCCCGCAGGTGTGTACCATTCCTTTGGGCCTCCCTGTAGAACCGGAGGTATAGAGAATGAACAGCGGGTCTTCGGCATCCATGATCTCAATCTCACACAATTGTGAGGCCTCTTCGAGCAATGGCCCCAACCACAGGTCACGTTCCGGATGCATGGTAACGGTATTGCCCGTCCTTTTTACTAACAGGACCTTTTCAATTCCCAGGCAACTCTCCAATGCCGCGTCCACAATACTTTTCAGGTCTAAGGTCTTATTTCCGCGATAGGACCCGTCTGAAGTGATGACCATCTTGCAGTCGCAGTCATTGATCCGTGTGGCCAGTGCCGTAGCAGAAAATCCAGCGAAAACCACGGAATGAATGGCGCCAATTCGGGCACAGGCCAGCAGGGCTACTGCAAGTTCAGGTATCATCGGGAGATAAATACAAACCCGATCTCCTTTACCCACGCCCTGGGCTTTGAGCACATTGGCCATTTGACATACCCGCCCGTGCAATTCCCGATAGGTAATGTGCTGCGCTTCCTCTTTGGGATCGTTAGGCTCAAAAAGGAGGGCGGTTTTATCGCCCCGGGTGGTGAGGTGCCGGTCCAGGCAGTTTTCCGTAATATTCAGCCGTGCCCCCTCAAACCAGGTGACTTCCGGTTTTTTAAAATCCCAACGGAGCACCCGGTCCCATTTCTTCCGCCAGGAGAAGTGCTCCTCCGCAATTTCTTCCCAGAACGCTTCCGGATTGCGGACGGATTTCCGATAGACCTGAAAATACTCCTCTAAATGCTTGATGTGGTAATTACTCATAGAGTGATTTTTTTTAAGCGCTCGACCAATACTCCCTCTGATTACACGGAGGAATTAAAGTTAGGAAAAGAAAATGAACCCCCTTACTCCCTTCATCAATGAGGCTGGGCCGGGGGTGCCCCCCCGGGCAAGCGGATGTTTTCCACCATTTGTTGCACCTCCTCCGGAGGTTCCGGGCTGAAAAGGTTGACCAGAAGGGCGACTGCAAAATTCACCCCCATAGCCACGGAACCAAAGCCTTCAGGGGAAATGCCAAACCACCACTGATCCTGCAGATCGGGGATGGCTTCCCTCCCGCCGTCAAACAAACCAAACTTAAATTTAAATATGTAATAAAGCATGAGGGATATCCCGGCTATCATTCCGGCTACAGCCCCATTACGCGTCATTCTCTTATAAAAGATCCCCAACAGGATGGCGGGAAAAAAAGAGGCCGCTGCCATCCCGAAAGCCAGGGCGACCACCGCGGCAACAAAGCCCGGCGGATGGATTCCAAAGTACCCTGCCACCATCACGGCCAGGGTAGCCGATACCCGTGCGGCCCACAATTCCTGTTTTTCAGTAATCCCGGGTTTAAAAACCTTCTTAATCAGGTCGTGGGATATGGAGGACGAGATCACCAGAAGAAGGCCTGCGGCCGTGGAAAGTGCTGCAGCCAAACCTCCTGCAGCTACCAGTGCCACAACCCAGGCGGGGAGGTTGGCGATTTCGGGGTTGGCCAGCACCATAATATCCCGGTCTACGGTGAGTTCATTGGCAGTGGCATCTGCGACATACTGCACCTTCCCATCCCCATTTTTGTCTACAAAAGTGAGTAACCCGGTTTGCTCCCAGTTCCTGAACCAGGAGGGGAGTGCCGTATACTCCCTATTGCTGACGGTCCTGATCAGGTTCGTCTTGGCGAAAACCGCTACGGCCGGGGCCGCGGTATACAATATGGCTATAAACAAGAGGGCTAGCCCGGCAGATTTCCGGGCATCCCTGACGCGCTTAACGGTAAAAAACCGGACGATTACATGCGGAAGGCCCGCTGTACCGACCATCAGGGCCAGGGTGATGGCAAAAATATCGATCAGGGCCCTGGATCCGTCCGTGTAGGCATTGAAACCGAGTTCTGTGGAAAGGCCGTCCAGGCGGTCGAGCAGGAAGGTCCCGGAACCATCATTAAGGGTGGATCCCATCCCCAGCTGGGGTATAGGCTGGCCCGTCATCTGAAAGGAAATAAAAATGGCGGGCACCATAAAAGCAAAAATCAGGACGCAATACTGTGCCACCTGTGTATACGTAATTCCCTTCATCCCCCCCAGAACGGCATAAAACAATACGATCACCATCCCGATCACCACCCCGGTATTGATATCTACCTCCAGGAATCGGGAAAAAACGACCCCTACCCCACGCATCTGCCCGGCCACGTAGGTAAAAGACACCAATAACGCACAGAAAACCGCAACAATACGGGCGGTCTTGGAATAGTACCGCTCCCCTATGAAATCCGGAACGGTAAACCTGCCGAATTTCCTAAGGTATGGCGCCAGAAGCAGTGCCAGCAACACATACCCACCGGTCCAGCCCATAAGGTAGACTGAGCCGTCATACCCGGTAAAGGCAATGATACCGGCCATGGAAATAAAAGAAGCCGCAGACATCCAGTCAGCAGCCGTGGCCATACCGTTGGCAAGAGCAGATACGCCACCCCCGGCCACATAGAAATCCCGGGTAGACCCTGCCCTGGACCAGATGGCAATCCCGATATACAGTAGGAAGGTTATGGCCACCAGGATATATGTCCAGACCTGTACGCTCAAGGCTGAAGGGGTTCTTTGGAGTCTTCATCGAAGCCGTATTTGTGGTCCAGTCGATTCATCCAGAAGACGTAGAAAAAAATGAGGAGTACAAAAACATAAATGGATCCCTGTTGTGCAAACCAAAACCCTAGCTTGAAGCCACCCAGTCTGAACTGGTCCAGCCATTGGCGGAAAAGGATCCCCGCCCCATAAGAGACAAGAAACCAGATAAGAAGCAGCAAACCCACCATACGCAGGTTGGCCCGCCAGTACTTCCGGGATTTTTCCATCTGAGGTTTCATAAGGCCATGGAATTCGGGCGGGAAACGGTTACCTGGTTTTCCCGAAATTTAAATTTAAACAAATGTTTTAGTTCTGCAATTCCTAATTGAGCACTGATTATAAACGACCGTTACAGATCGGATCCGGGGAATACTGTTTCGTGTGAAAATTCTGTTCACTTGGGAATCAGATATAAAAAGCGCCCATGGCACCGATTTTAGAAACTGCGGTTCTGTAAAGCCGGCCCGTTTCCCTTTCCAGGCCTACCCTGATCAGAGTTTCCCGGATATCCGCGGCCAATAGACAGGGTTCGCCCAGATCTTAGAAAAGTGGATTACTTATTATAATTTTGTCTTTTTTTCGCTTTGGCTCAAAGCTTATCCGTCCGATTCTATTCTGAGCCCTAACCCGATTGGGCAGTGGTCCGAGCCCAGGATTTGATCAAAAATACTAACCGATTCTATCTGAGGGCGCAATTCCGGGCTGATCAGGAAATAATCGATACGCCAGCCCGTATTTCGTTCTCTTGCCTTAAAACGATAACTCCAATAAGTATAGACCTCTTTTTCAGGGTTTCGTTCACGGTAAATGTCCACCAGGCCCGATTCCTGCAGCCTGTCCATACCATCAATCTCAATTTGGGTATAACCGGCAGTTTTGTTGTAGTTGGATTTATCGTTCTTCAGATCAATCGGCCTATGGGCCACGTTCATATCCCCACAAAGCACCACCGCTTTTTGAGTCTGTAATTCCGTTATGTACTTTAGAAAGGCGGCGTCCCATTCCTGCCGGTATTCCAATCGCTTAAGTCCCTGTCCGGAATTGGGCACATAGACATTTACCAGGAAAAAATGGTCGAACTCCGCGCATTGCACCCGACCTTCGGGCTCAAAGGGATCATCGTCAAGGGCCGTAACTACTGAAAGAGCTGGTACTTTTGATAAGATCGCAGTTCCCGAATATCCCTTTTTCCCGGCTGGGTTTACATAGATCGAATATTCTGAAAGTGACTTCAACTGCTCCAGAACCGTAGGCTCATCGGCCTTAATTTCCTGCAGGCAGAGGATATCAGGCTTTAATTGTTCTATTTCAGATAAGAAATTTTTCTGGGCGATCGCCCTAATTCCATTGACATTCCAGGAGATGAGTTGCATTGGGCTGTATTTTCTGTCTCAAAAATACACGAAGCAGTTCCTTTTAAAAAGAGGTTCCGATATTTTATCCTTCCATTGAATGCTGTAAAGCCGCTGACCGGATCTTAGTCTTTACGGCATTTTCCGGTCCATTCCTGAATACGGATCCGATACACCACAGGCATGTCCTGGGAACCGGACTTACTGGAAAATTCATTGATGAATTGGGTTTCCTCAACACCTTGCTTTTTCAGGACTTTTCGTACTCCCTCACAAAATTGTTTGAGGTGAAATTTGGCATCGAGCTGGTGCAATTCTTCGAACACCCCATGAATGAGAACCGAGCGCCACCAATTCATCCCCTCTCTGTGATACACTAAAAGGGAAACCTGGGGGTTTTCTCTTAAAGACGAAATTTTATGCCCCTCTGTGGAATAACTGATGATCGCCTGATTCTCAACATCGTAATAATAGGTAATGGGCACCACATAGGGTGTGCTATGGGCGATGTATCCCAGACTTCCCACACAGTGTTCTGACAGTAATTTGTGAACCCTGTCCTCGCTTAGATCTTTAATGATCTCAGCCCCCTGAATTAAAGAATCTTCTGATTTCATAAGGTATGTATTTAGGTTGTCTGGCCACCCAAAGTTCCCAGGTCTATTCCGAAGTCCCCGGAATCTATTGAGATATAACCATAAAAATACAGTCCTTTAAAAACTGGTGAAATGATATCGGTCATACTGCGGATCCATAGGCGTAAAAAATACTGCTGACACGTTTTGATTTTAAAAATCCTTCTCTGAAGTTTCACCAAAATCATCTGGATTACTTACCTCGATTGAAGCGGCAAATTATCTTAAAATCTTAAGTAATATGAAAGGCCTTCATCCGTACTTCCTCCTCCTGGTCCTCTTTGCATCTTCCATTCACACCCAGGATTCCCATTACTGGACCCAGCAGTTCGGGACGCGTTCCGCCCTGCTCGGAGGTGCAGTTTTGGGGGGTGCGGAAGACAATACCATGATTTACTACAATCCGGGAGCCCTCGGTTTTCTGGACGAATCCTCAATTTCCATCAATGCGAACGCCTATAGGATAGAAAGTATTCGCGTTGAAAATGCGCTGGGCAATGAAGCTGATTTTCAGAGTTCGAAACTCGGGTCGGCACCCCTGTTGGCGGGCGGGATGACACGAACCGGCAGCGAAAAATGGAAAGTCGGCTATGCCTTTATATCTCCAGTTGATTTTAATTTTAAAGGTATTGCCCGTGCGGAAGGAAACTATGATCTGGTTGATGATTCGGAGAGCCCCGGACTGGAGGAAACGTTGGCGGAGGCGGCCGTTACCAATAAAACATCCGAACTGATTGTCGCAATCGGACTTGGCCATCAAATAAACGAAAACTGGTCTGTCGGAGTCAGTAATCTTTTTACGGTGCGCTCCCTGACTTATCAGAAATCATTTTCCACCTATGTCTTTTTGAACCAGGACGAAAACAGCCTCGTCGGCACAAACTTCCTGCAGAACGCGGATTACTACAATGTCCGGTATGCGGCAAAATTCGGGGTAGTTTTTCAAAAGGACAATTGGGATGTAGGGTTAACGCTAACCACGCCCTCCATTAACCTTTTTGGGCAGGGAACTGTAGCCTCCAATATTGCCGTGCGGAATCTTAAACTCATCGACGAAAACCGGATCAGCGGGGTCGCCACCGCCAGGCAGGCTGAAGTCAAGACCAAATATAAATCCCCCTTTTCGGTAGACGTGGGTACCAATTACACCTTATGCAGGTTCAGGACCTGAATGAGTTTGCGGGTATTAATCCTACCATCAGCAACTGGGATATTTACCACTTTTCCGGGGGGGGGGGGGGTAACCCTCAATCGCAAAAACAGCAGCCTCAGCCTGGGCTTACTCCATAGTGCTGGATCAAACGATTCCTATGCGCAATCGGGTAGTTTTGATCCGGAAAACCCGGACCTCGTGGCCGGGGCAACCACCATTACCAAAGCCTCTTACAGCAATTTCCGATTGTTACTCGGCTATACCTTTTACTTCAAAAAGTTCAGCTTAAATGACAGTCCGGGGGCCGATGATTAACGAAAATCCTTGCGGACTGCCATAAGTGAAGCAGGGAAATTCCGTTAAGGTAACTTACCTCTCCTTTTGAGTCTTTGGACTTTAGGTTCCGCGGAAAATGTACTACATTTGAACTACATTTTCATGAACCAAATCTATAGGATATGAAAGCTCTGTCACTTTTCAAATCAGCACCCCGGTTTATTATAGTACTGCCGGGTCTTATGGCTTTTTTGCTTTCCGGCTGCTATCCGGACCAGCCCGAATTCGTAGAGGAATACGATGTAGTGTACACCAACTATTCCCCGGAATATGATTTCAATACCGATTATACCTATTCCCTCCCGGATGGTGTGCTGCTTATAGATGAGGACAGGGATCCCAATAATGATCCCCCGGAGTTTATCGAGGATCAGTTCGGTGATGCCATACTCAGCAATCTAAGACAAAACCTCAATGCCCAGGGTTGGACGGAGGTGGACGATCCTGAGGATGCCGAACGTGTGATCCTGGCCTCTGCCTTTGACACCACCTTCATATATTACTATAACCCCGGGTACTGGTGTTGGTACTATCCCTGTTGGGGTTGGGGGTATCCCGGTTATAACCCGGGCTACGTCACCGGTTATCAAACGGGAACCGTCCTGGTGCAAATGACCGATCCGAGCGGCGTAGAGAACAACGAAATTCCCGTTATCTGGACCGGTACGTTGAACGGACTGCTTCAGGGCAGCGATGCCAATATCATAGGCCGAATTGACCGGAACCTGGACCAGGCCTTTGATCAACCTCCATTTGCCAACAATTAAAAGCAAAATTCTATGAGAACTCGATATACAATTGCGCTGCTTTTATTGGTGTTCACCACGACATCTTATGCCCAGTCTAAATTTGCCGTGACCTACAGTGTGGCCTTTCCAACGGGTGAGACTTCGGACTATTTTGGATCTGCAAGCTGGAGGGGTGTGGGCATTGATTATTCCTATCTGATTCAGGACAACATCGGTATCGGTTTCAGTACCGGATGGCAAGTCTTTAGCGATGACGTCGGATATGTCACGGAAACCGACGGAACGGAGACGGTCTCAGGATTCCGCTACAACTACCTGAATAGTGTTCCCGTATTCGCGACAGGAACCTACTTTTTTAAAGCATCCGGCAAGGTAGAACCCTATGCCGCCCTGGGTATTGGGTTGGTCTATAACCGCCTTGAACAGGATATTGGGTTGTTTACCAATGAGAACACGGCCTGGCAGTTCGGACTTCGTCCGGAAGTGGGGCTGGATTACGAATTCAGCTATGGCGTAGGCCTTCGCGCTGCGGTGCGCTACCAGTATGTGGCCTCGGGGAGCGATGTCCCCAGCCTGCCCTTCTTTTCAGTCAATGTGGGACTTGTCTGGAAGAATTAACCGGGGTTAGAACAAGATAAAAAGACCGCTTTCCTAAAAAAGAAGCGGTTTTTTATTTAGCTGAAAATCGATTAATATTATAATCCATAGTTGAAACCCTAAACCTATGCCACGATTTATTCCGGCCTTATGCACAATACTCATTTTTAGCGTGAATTGTAAAGGACCATCCCCGGAGTCCGCAAAAGAAGCTGTTGTGGAAACTCCCGTAGAAGGGGCATCGGATATTCCTTTTTACCTGGGCACCTATACAGATGGGGAAAGCAAAGGAATTTATCAATACGCTTTATCCGCCGACGGAGCGCTTACAAAGACGGGGCTTGTGGCGGAGGCTGAAAACCCATCCTTCCTTGCCCTGTCTCCGGACGGGCGTTATCTGCTAGCCGTAAATGAGGTCAGCAATGCCGACCAGAGCGGATACGTAAGCTCTTATCGGGTAGAAGCAGACACCCTTTCCTTTTTAGATCAAAAATCCACAGGTGGTGCCCATCCCTGTCATGTAGCCGTAAATCAGGAGGGTTATGTGCTGGTCGCCAACTACAGTGGCGGAAACATGGGCTTATTGAAAATCCAGAACGATGGGCATCTTTCAAACCTGCTCGATGTGCAACAACACGCAGGCAACGGGAAGCATCCCAGACAAGAGGCCCCTCACGCCCACTCCGGGTGGTTTACGCAAGATGAAGGGCTCATCTCTGTAGATCTGGGGACCAACCAGTTATGGTTTTCTGAAATCAATACACAATCGCAAAAATTTACACCCCTGGAGCCACGGACCTTTACTATGGAACCCGAAGCAGGGCCCCGGCATTTGGCCTTTCACCCGGAAAATCCATGGATATACGTGGTCAATGAACTCAGCTCTTCTGTATCCCTTTTGAAAAAGTATCCCGACACGGGAGCAAATACAATAATAACTCAGACAATTTCAACGCTGCCTGAGGGTTTTGGCCAGGACAACACTTGTGCAGACATCCATATTTCTGCCGATGGGAAATTCCTATATGCTTCCAACAGAGGACACAATAGCATTGCCATATATTCAGCAGATCCGGCAACCGGAGAACTCGCACTCCTGGGACATGAACTGACCCGCGGGGAGACGCCCCGGAATTTCAGCCTCTCCCCTGAAGGCAAGTTCTTGTTAGTGGCCAATCAAACGACAAATACCATCGTTTCTTTCCAAAGGGACCCAACCACTGGCTTGCTGACCTATGTAGACCAGACAGAGGCTCCGGCACCTGTCTGTATTCTCTTTAAGCCAATTTCTTAGGATTTTTTATGCCCTTAAACTCATCAGCATCTTAAAGCTATGGTGCGATCTTGCAGTAGCAGGAATACGATGCGTTTTTGCCAGTACTCAAAAAAAAGAATGTATTTTCAGGTTATGATTCTTAAGCATTCTTAACGCATCACTATGAACTTGTGTATTACAAGATCCGTGAAATTCGCATATTCTGAAACCTTTATCAGGGATCAGATCGCAGGTCTTCAGGAACGAACTGCGGTGTATACCCTTCATAGTGGAAGATATCCCGAACGCGAAGAAAATGGAACTCTTTTAAGCCCGCGGGCGTTTTGGTTGGCGCATAAGGGAATAAAAACATTAGTAGGTCGCAACAACTACTTCAGCGATTACGGGGTAAAGAAATACCTGAAAACTCACAAGATCGACATTGTTTTGGCCAATTATGGGATCTCGGCAGCCCATATGCTCGTTCCGTGCAGAGCCCTGAATATTCCGCTTTTGGCGGTATTCCGGGGGCATGATGTGACCGATAAGAAACTCCTCGCCCAATACGCGGAGAAATACAAAGCCCTCTTCCAATACGCCACCTTTCTGATCGCCGTTTCGGAGCGGCTCAAAAAGCAGTTGATTTCTCTGGGGGCACCTGAAGAAAAAATCAAGATCATACCTTCCGGGGTCAACACTTCAAAATTTATTCCCTCAACGGAAGTGATTCGCGAAAAACACTTTTTGGGTGTCGGGCGGTTTACCCCTAAAAAAGGTCCCCTGCATACCCTGCGTGCTTTCCACACCGTCCTGGAAAAATTCCCGGAGGCCACCCTTACCCTGGCCGGAAAAAAAGACGGGCTCTTTGAGGCGTGTGAGGCCCTTGTAAAAAAACTTGGGATGGAGAAATCCGTACAATTTACGGGGGTATTAGATCACAATCAGGTACCCGTAATGATGCAGAATTCCCTGGCCTTTGTTCAGCATTCCCTCACCGCACCCAATGGAGATACCGAAGGGACCCCTGTAGGAATTATGGAAGCCAGCGCCTCGGGTTTGCCTGTTGTCAGTACGCGCCACGGGGGAATACCGGACGCCGTGATTCACGAAAAGACTGGGTATCTGGTAGAGGAAGGTGATGACAGCGCCATGGGCCAGTATATGATAAAACTTTGCGAAAATCCAGAACGCGCCAAAGAAATGGGCCTGGCGGGTCGGAAGCATATGCAGGAGCATTACGAGCATTCTGATCAGATTTCGAAGCTATTGGAACTCGCTAAGGCAGCCATAGATAAAAAAACATAAGGCTCTGAAAGATTTCAGATCTACTGGCAACACAGGTAAAAACAGTTTTGTTGTATATTGGGAATGCAGGGGATCTGTCCGTTTCGCAGACTCTGCCCGCCTCCAATCCTAAAAATCCAACTTTGAATAAAACCGTAAACAAAAGCTCTTTTTTCAGCTTTGTCCAGCAGCGATACATTTATGCCGGTATCGGAATTGTACTGGCCGCTCTGGCTATCAGCACTATCTTCAGGGACCTTGTAGAGCCTGCAAATTATATCGGAGGTTTACTGATTTGGGCCGCGATTCTCGAATTGCTCCACGGTTTTAAACGCGCCGAAAATCACGCCCGGAATTCCGCCTGGATCAGCGGGGGTATTACCCTGCTTATCGGCATTTTTCTGGTAAATGCCCAACTGTTTCAAGCCCACCCCCTGGTGCAGATGATCATTGCCCTGCTGCTTGCAGATGCCCTTAGATATTTGTATTTCTTTTTTAAACACAAAAAGCAGGATAAAGCTATAATGAACTATCTCCTGCCTGGCCTTGGCAATATCCTGATTGTTATTTTGATAAGCATCTTCGAAGGAAAAGGGTTTACAGGGGTTGTAGCCCTTGGGGGAGCCCTGCGAATACTGGGTACGGTCTACAACCTTTTTACCGCCAAATTGGGTGATGTAGAGAATGTCTCGGACGACATTATCGAGGGTCTGGCCATTGAGGATAACCCCGGGCTTGTTGCACTTACCCGGAAACTGGAAGCTGAGGACGAGCAAAGAGCCCGCGTAGACCTGAGCTGGATTCTGATCTTTGTACTTACCCTGTTTTTTATTCATCTGGGAAGAATGGGTTTCGATCGCTCCAAATTTGGTATTCTTTCCCCTGTTGTCGCAGTTATCGGCGACATGTTTATAGCCATTGTGGTTGCCTTTGGCATCATTGGGCCTATCCGCAGCATTTTTAGAAAATTGAATAGTTTTTTCCTGAAAACCTTTTACAACTGGGCACATAAAGTTCCGCAATCCGAATGGCATTTTTTAAGTCTGAGAAGGCCCGTCTACTGGTGGGTGGAGTATCAACTGGGTGTTTCGGTATCCATGCGGAAATCCGCCTATTCCTTCCCGACCGCTTTCAGGAATGGGCTCAAAATTGGCCTGCCCTTTGCCGCCCTGCTGGCCGCTATTATGCCCGTGCTGGGTATGAGCTGGTACTTCGACACCGAAAACTGGGCCTCCGGAATATGGGATGGCTATGCGGGCTCCCGAACAGAGGTCTGGCGCGAATCCATGGTAAGGGCGAGCGGTGAAAACACCGGACCCAATGCTTTTAAACTCCAACCCAAAGGAGTTCCAGCGTCCGGGGACTTCTCCTTTGTGGTCATCGGGGATCCCGGGGAAGGGGATGCCTCCCAACTCATCCTCAAGGATCAATTATTGGCAGTTACCAACAAGCCCGACATCAGTTTTATGGTCATTTCCTCAGATATCGTGTACCCCTCCGGGGCCATGCGCGATTACGAGCGAAAATTCTTCCTCCCCTTTAAAGGGATCACCAAACCCATTTACGCCATTCCCGGCAACCATGACTGGTATGATGCCCTGGAAGGATTTACCGCTACGTTTTTTACGCCCAAAGCCGCCATGCGTGCGATGGAAGCGCGAATCGAGAGCGATCATGGCCTCTCCCTGACGGATTCGGATGAGGTCCGGGAACTTATACAACAGGCTTCATATCTGAGGAAAGAATACCAAATGCCAACAGGACATCAAAATGCCCCCTTCTTTCAGATAGCGACGGATGAATTTGTTTTTCTGGCCATCGACACCGGTGTCAGGCGAAAAGTAGATAACCTGCAACTCGAATGGCTTGAATCTGTCCTGAAGGCGTCGAAGGGGAAATACGTAATGGCCCTGCTCGGGCATCCGTTTTTTGCCATTGGAGAATATCAGGGAGACATGAACCCGGATTTCAAGGCACTTCACGAACTGCTCAGAAAATACAAAGTGCCGCTTGTGATGGCCGGGGACACCCACGACCTGGAATACTACAAAGAACTACCACAAAACAATGATGGCCATACCATGCACCATTTTGTCAATGGAGGGGGCGGGGCCTACCTCAGTATCGGGGCGGCCATGGCCAGGGCTGAAGACTGGCCCACAAAGGACTGGGCGAATTATCCCTCCTATGACCCCCTGGTGCAAAAAATAGATTCCCTTACCCCAAAATGGAAATATCCGGCCTGGCTGTGGGTAAAGGAGTACGACGGCTACCCCTTCTCTGCAGAATGGCTCTCGGCTGCTTTTGATTACAACAACGCCCCGTTCTTTCAGAGCTTTATGGAAATAAAAGTGGAAAAATCCAGGAACCGGATACGGCTTATCCCCTATGGCATTAACGGCCCCTTGCGATGGAGCGATTTTGAATACGGGGGTGCAGGCAAACCCGAAGGCGCCGGACAAAATGATCTGGTCGAATGGGTTTTGCCGATGTAACAGCGGCTTTAGGCAAGGGCGCAAACGCAATCCAAATTTTAGCAGGATCCCACCGGTACGACTCCGGTACACTATACCAGGTACTTAAAAACTTCAGGATTTTCGAATCCGGGGCTTTGAGCCCATTCCCCAGGTCTTCAGCAGGCAGCAGCAGAGCGCAGAGAATTCTTGAGGCCTTCGAAAAGTTGAAGAACCCCTTTGCCTACTGCAACCGGCTACTGCCAAGTTAAACTTTGAACCTTGAACCTCTTCCCTCCTGCCTCTGCCACTGTCAAGTGCCAGCTTCCGCTTTGAACCTTGAACCTTTCACCTTATTCCCCCTGCCTACCGCAACCGGCTACTACCAACTTGAACTTTGAACCTCCTCCCTCCCGCCCGTACAGCATCACATTCCCAATACTCCGTTGGCAAAATCCCTGAGAGGGAATAAGAATTGTCACTCATTTGTATTTACGGCGGTACTGATAAAAATCATAAAGTGCCCGTATTTCTTTCGATACTTTTAGTCAATCTTTCGTCGAGACTACTTTCTGTTACCTATATCAAATTAAAATCCTTGCGCATGGACACCCATCAGATAAAAGCCCAGTTCAAGCAGGCCGATCAACACCTGGCGGCAGCTAAAAGCGAATTAAATCGACCCGCTGAAGATGTCGTACCCTTTATGGTATGCAGAAGTACCAGGTATTCCATATCCCATTATTTTCAGGGGTTCCTGTTAAAACACGGAATAGAACCCGAAGAAGAGACTACTGTCGAGGTTTTACTGGAAAAGTGTCGTGCTGTCGATCCTGCGTTCAGCAGTTTTGATTTAAGTGCTATAACCTTTAAAAAGGATGATGAGTACAGTGCCCTTTTCGATGAAATGCAAAACTGTGTCGATTTAGCCGAATACGCGAAACAATTGGTTGGTAAATAACACCAGGTAACTCAAAAAAATCTGTCAAATAGAGCGTCATTATGAGCAATTCAATTCTAGAAAAAATAGGCCTTCCCAAAAGTGCAAAACAGGGCAGGGACCCGAAATCATACAAATACCCGGGTAAGCCCGTCGCCATGGATGGAAATACGGCTGTAATCATGTGTGAACGTGAATCCACCGATGCGGCAGGGGCCTATCCCATCACTCCTTCCACCCAGATGGGAGAATTTTGGGCCGATGCCGCCGCCAAAGGACATCTGAATATTTCTGACAAACCGCTGATATTCATTGAACCGGAAGGTGAGCACGCTGCTGCAGCGGTAACTGCCGGCTTGTCGATGACCGGTCTGCGCGCCTCAAACTTTTCATCCGGGCAGGGCATTGCGTATATGCACGAGTCCCTCTATGCGGCTGTGGGAAAACGCCTGACGTATGTGCTGAATATCGGCGCGCGGGCGATGACCAAGTCCACCTTAAATGTACACGCCGGACATGATGATTACCATGCGGTGGATGATACCGGTTTTTTCCAAATGTTTGCCAAAAATGCGCAGCATGTAGCCGACCTGAATATTATTTCGCATCGCATTGCGGAACTGGCACTCACCCCCGGCATTATTGCCCAGGATGGTTTTTTAACCACACATTTAATAGAGTCCTTCCTTTTACCTGAGCGTGAGTTGATTAAGGAATATCTGGGAAGACCTGACGATATTATCAAAACGCCTACACCTGCCCAACAAATTATTTATGGCGAAACACGCCGTCGTATCCCGGAATTGTGGGATGTGGATAACCCTGTAATGGCAGGTATTGTACAAAACCAGGACTCCTATATGCAGAGTGTTGCGGCACAACGTCCCTTTTTCTTTGATCATATTAAGGAATTGGCGGATCGGGCATTTGAGGAATACCAACAACTTACGGGCAGGCGCTATAAGCGCGTGATGACCTACAGAGCCGACGATGCCGAATACCTTATACTGGGACAGGGCAGTCTGGTGCCCAGTGCTGAAGTCGTTGTGGATTACCTCAGGGAAACCCGGGGAATAAAAGTAGGGGTAGTAGACCTGGTGATGTTCCGACCCTTTCCGGCCGATATGCTTGGTGAAATTTTAAAAGGCAAAAAGGCCGTCACCGTATTGGAACGACTGGATCAGCCTTTGGCAGTCGATTCTCCAATCACACGCGAAGTGCGTTCGGTGTTGAACAAGTGTATCGAAAATGGCAGGGATGCAAAACACCTTGCGTATCCTGAATTAACCACATATTCCCTATCAGATATGCCCGCCATTTACTCGGGTTCTTTTGGTATGGGAAGCCGGGACTTACAACCGGAGGGAATTATCGGAGCCATTGAAAATATGTTGCCCGATGGAAAACATAAAAAAAACTTTTATCTCTCCATAGATTTTATTCGTGAAATCCCACACTCACCCAAGCAAAAGGCCTACCAGGAAACTATTGTAGATTCCTACCCGCATGTGAAAGAGCTGGCAGTCAGGGGTTCGGAGAACCCGAACCTCATGCCAAAGGACGCCATAACCATACGCTTCCATTCCGTAGGGGGCTGGGGCGCCATAACCACAGGTAAGAACCTGGCGATGACTTTATATGAGTTGTTGGGATATAACATCAAAGCGAATCCAAAATATGGATCCGAGAAAAAAGGACAGCCCACCACGTACTATCTCGCGGCTTCTTCTGAACCCATTCGAATCAATTGCGAGTACTTCTTTGTAGATGTTGTTTTATCTCCGGACCCCAATGTATTTAAACATACCAACGCTCTGGCGGGACTCAAAAAAGGAGGGAATTTCATTGTTCAGAGTGATAAAAAAACACCAGAGGAGGTATGGGCAGAAATTCCCCAACAGTATCAGAAGGTGATTATCGATAAAGAAATCCATGTGTTTTATATCGATGGGTTTAAAATTGCCCGCGAAGAGGCTACCGATCCCGAACTGCAATTGCGCATGCAGGGGATTGCCTTTCAGGGCGCATTTTTCGCGGCCTCTCCCCTGATGGAAAAATCCGGATTGACAGAGGAAAAACTCTTAAAGGCCATCGAGGAACAATTGCAACATAAATTTGGATCTAAGGGGCAACGGGTCGTCGATGACAATATGCGGGTGGTAAAACGCGGCTTTGACGAAGTTTTTGAAATTAAGAATAAGGTATTGGGTGATGGCAGTAAAGACAAGGCCGGAAGTAACGGGCAAGCACTGCTACCCATTCCAAAAATGATGAAAGAAATACCCCAGAGTGAATCCCAGTTAAGTGATATTCACCGCTTTTGGGAACAAACCGGTAATTTCTATTTGCGGGGTATGGGAAATGATAACCTGACCGACCCATTTATAGGCATGAGTGTCATGCCGGCGCTGTCCTCGACATTCCGCGATATGACAGGCATCCGATTTGAACATCCTGAGTGGATCCCGAACAACTGTACGGCTTGTGGAGACTGCTACACTGTTTGTCCGGATACGGCCATACCCGGACTGGTCAGTGAGGTGTCTGATGTTTTCGACACCCTTGTCAAACGCGTGAAAAAGAACCACGGAAAAGTGGAGCATTTACCCAAAGCCGTCCGTAAAATGGAAGGCCACGTCCGAGAGCTCTTTGCTTCTTCTAAAAATGGAGCCACCGTCAATGATTTTATTCAACACGCCATTGATAAGACCATTGCAGATTCAGATCAGGGTAAGGAACTGGCAACGGAATTTGAATGGTTTAAGGAAGAATTAGGGGATTTTAACTTCGCCCTTACCCGCCCCTATTTTGATGTCCATGAGAAAAAAGAAAAAAACAGTGGGGGTTTATTCAGCATAACCATCAATCCGAATACATGTAAGGGATGTATGGAATGCGTACAGGTCTGTAACGATAATGCCCTGATTAAGATACCGCAAACCGAAGGTTCTATCGTCAAACTAAATAAAGAATGGGATCTGTGGTTGGATCTGCCCAATACACCCCAAAAGTTCAATCGTATCGATGACCTTGAAGAGAAGATCGGGCCGCTGCAGACCCTGCTCTTAAATAAAGATGCTTACCTGAATTTTGCCAGTGGTGACGGGGCTTGTTTGGGCTGCTCTGAAAAATCTGTAGTGCATTTATTTATTGCCACTGTGGAGTCCCTGATGCAGCCGCGTATTGAAAAACACGTGGCCCATCTGGAGGAACTGACTGGTAAACTGGAAAAACACATCCAGGAGAAGCTGATGCATCGGATAGATTTGAGCGATTCGGATACTATGTCCCGGATCGTTACGGAAATGCAGGATTCAGATTTAACCATGGCGGAAATTACCCGCAGGCTGGAATCTGAACATGGGGGTGAACCGATTGACCAGGAATGGTTGCGGCAGGTCACCCAACTGCTCGCTCAGTTGAAGAAATTGAAATGGAAATATGCCAAAGGCACCACAGGGAAGGGTCGCTCTAATATGGGGATGCTCAACGCCACCGGATGTACTTCCGTATGGGGGAGCACGTGGCCGTTTAATCCATACCCATTCCCATGGGCGAACCATTTATTCCAGGATTCCACATCTATGGCAATGGGCATTTTTGAAGGACATATGTCGAAAATGGCCGAAGGCTTTAGAACCATTCGGAAAGCAGAATTGGAACTGGAAGGAAAATACGACGCCAGTGTGCACGACGACTTTTTTACCTATTTCAACTGGCAACAATTTACCGATAAAGAATGGTTGCTATGCCCACCGGTAGTCAGTTTGGGCGGGGATGGCGCCATGTATGATATTGGTTTCCAAAACCTCTCCAGGATGATGGCTTCGGGAAAACCGATTAAAGTAATTGTCGTAGATACTCAGGTCTATTCCAATACGGGAGGTCAGGCGTGTACTTCCGGATTCATTGGTCAGATTTCTGATATGGCCCAGTATGGAAAAGTATGGAAGGGTAAGAGTGAGCCCAGAAAAGAGATCGGTCTTATTGCTATGGCACACAGAAACACCTATGTCATGCAGGCGACCCTGGCCAATACGAGTCAAATGATTGAAGGTTTTATCGATGGTTTGATGACCAAGCGCCCCGCTCTTTTTAACCTCTATACGACCTGCCAACCCGAACACGGTGTGGGCGACGATCTGGGGGTTCATCAGGCTAAGCTCGCGATGGAATCCAGAGCCTATCCTATTTTCAGATACAACCCGGATCTTGGCATAAAAGTCCATGAGGCCCTGGATTTATCGGGCAACCCGGCCATAGATCAGACATGGCCTACCTACGATTTGAAATATCTCGAATACGGACAGGAACGCACGATGTCATTGCCGATGACTTTTGCGGATTTTGCCCTGACGGAAGCTCGATTCAGAAAACACTTCAGAAAAGTTCCGCGCAGCGCCTGGAATGATAATATGATGCTGTTGGTAGACTTTTTGGAACTGGAAGAAAGCGAGCGGGAAGGCAAATTCCCCTATATCTGGGTGGTAGACCGAGATCAAAAACTCAATCGGGTACTGGTGGCGAAACCCATCGTGGACTCCTGCGAAGAAAGACGTGACTTCTGGTTGATGTTGCGCGATCTGGCAGGCGTCGAACCTAAACCACAGGAAGAAAACCTGGAAGAAAAAATCAGAAATGAAGTTGTCGGAAATATCGCGCAGGGCCTTATGCAAATGGCCGGGGGCAATGGCAATAATTTTGTGCACATGGCCCTGGGCCAACCCGCTACACCCAATGTTTTAGTAGAGGAAAAGCCAGCCAATGGCGACTATTTGGCCCCCTGGTTAGAAACAGAGGAATGTACGTCCTGTGACGAATGTATCAAACTCAACCCTAATGTGTTTGCTTATAATGAAAACAACAAGGCATACATTAAAAACCCCAAGGCCGGACCGTATCAAGACCTGGTCAAAGCCGCGGAAAAATGTACGGCGGGAGTCATTCACCCGGGATTGCCCGCGGACCGGAAGGCCGGGGACATTGAAAAATGGATCCTCCGGGGTGAGAAATATAACTAATCAGGTGTAATGGCGCTTTTCAATTTTCATAAGAATACCTTTAAACACGGTATTCACCCCCCGGAAAGTAAGGACGAAACAAGGGGACTGCCCATCCGGCAGTTTCCCTTTTCGCCGGTCATTATCCTGCCCATGGCCCAACACATTGGAGTCCCTTCTGAAATCGTTGTTCGGGAAGGTCAGGAAGTAGTTCGGGGAGAATTATTGGCTAAATCTGGTGGGTACATGTCTGTACCCATGCATGCGCCGGTTTCTGGTATTATTCGAAAAATCTCCAATGTCCCGACCATTTCCGGAAAAATGTCTCCGGGGATCTACATTGAAACTTTTCCATCTTCCACCCAGGAAGTATGCGAAGGAAAACCGATAGATCCCGATACGGCCACGGCCGAAGAAATATTACAGGGAATTCAGGATGCCGGCATTGTGGGTTTAGGTGGGGCGGCCTTTCCAACCCATGTAAAACTGAAAGTACCCGAAGGGAAAAAATGTGAAACCTTAATTATTAATGGCATTGAATGCGAGCCCTATCTGACGACCGACCACCGGGTTATGTTAGAACAGGAAAGCGACATTTTTACAGGGATTAAATATTTGTTGAAAGCCACAGGGGCCGCGAAGGCCATCATTGGCATTGAAGCCAATAAGCAGGATGCGGCTGATCACCTTAAGAAGCACATCCCTGCCGACCTGCCTGTTTCGATTCAGGTGCTTCCGGTCAAATACCCGCAGGGGGCTGAGAAAATGCTGGTCACTGCCTTGCTTCAAAAGGAAGTCCCTTCCCAGGGGTTTCCCATTGAGGTAGGTGTTGTGGTCGTGAATGTGGCTACAACCGCGGAGATCGGGCGGTTATTGCCTCATGGTCGGGGCATTCAGGAACGCGTGATCACCATTACAGGGCCCGGTATTAAAAAGAAAGGCAATTATCGCATACCTGTGGGTACGCCCCTGCGCTACGTTCTGGAACAGGTGGGTGCCGATCAGGACATCAAAGAAGTGTATATGGGCGGCCCCATGATGGGGGTAGCGGTTTCTAACCTCGATATCTCTATTGTTAAAGGGACCTCGGGAATTCTGGTCTTTACCGGGAAAGATGTCAGTCGAACCTCCAAAACCTATCCGTGCATTAAATGCGGAGCCTGTTTGGATGCCTGTCCCATATTGCTGAATCCATCCCAACTGGGTATCCTGGCAAAATTTGAAGCCTACGATGAAATGGCCCGGGATTTCAATTTAATGGACTGTTTTGAATGCGGTTCATGCACCTATGTATGCCCCTCACATATCCCATTGGTCCAGTATTTCCGGGTAGCCAAGCGGGTGGTCCGAAAACGGCAGGCTGAAAAAAAAGCAGAAGTCAATGTTTAAAAAGACATTAGATATCAGCTCCTCGCCCCACATTTACAAAGGGCGAAGTACCGACGACATTATGAAAAATGTGGTTTGGGCCCTGATACCTGTAGTAGGCTTCTCAGTGTATTCCTTTGGCTGGAATGCTTTGCTCGTAATCACTTCCGCCACCCTGGCCTGTGTGTTGACCGAGCATGTTCTGTGTAAAATATCCAAAAAAGAATCTACGGTACAGGACTACTCTGCCCTCATTACAGGGTTATTGTTAGGCCTCACCTTACCCCCCATTTTTCCATTGTGGATGGCTTTTGTGGGCGGAGTAATAGGAATTGCCCTAGGCAAATATGTTTTTGGCGGATTGGGGTACAATGTCTTTAATCCGGCCCTGGTGGGCCGGGCTGTTTTACAGGCAGCCTTCCCCGTAGCCATTACAACCTGGCATCCCGCCTTTCTGGCCGATCGCTTTACTGCGATTTCAGGCTCAGTCTTTACCTGGCCCTTTATGCAACCCCAATTTGACGCTGTATCAGGGGCTACCCCCCTATCGGCTTTTAAGTTTGACGGTATTACCGCTTCCACTGCGGAGTTGGCTTTTGGTCAAATCAGCGGTTCAACCGGTGAAACCTGTGCCGTCCTGATCATCCTGGGAGGGCTGTATTTAATAGCCCGAAACATGATGAGTTGGAGAATCCCGGCGGCTGTATTGTTGAGCGCCTTCCTGCTTAGCGGTTTGCTGTATGTAGTGAATAGTGAGGTATACCCCTCACCCTTTTTTATGCTGTTTTCCGGGGGGCTGATGCTCGGCGCCGTTTTTATGGCGACCGATATGGTATCCTCTCCCATTACGCCCTTAGGCTTGTGGATCTACGGAGGCATCATCGGCATATTGACCATTGTGATTCGGATATGGAGTGGTTTACCTGAAGGGGTTATGTACTCCATTTTATTGGCTAATGCCATTTCGCCCCATATAGATAAGGTAATTAGAGGTCGGGTGTATGGAACCCCCGCTAAAATAAAAACGACATGAGTACAAAGGCCCATACTCCAAAACAGGAAGCTGCCAGCAGCACAAAGATGCTGCGGGCCATGCTGGGTATTGGAATCATCAGCGCCTTTCTAATTGTATCCGCATTCGAATTGACCCTGCCGCGCGTAGAAAGACTAAAGGCTGCGGCCCTGGAAAAGGCGGTATTCAATGTACTCCCGGGAACTGAGAGTACCAGGGCTTTTGGAATAAACCCCCAGGGAGAATTAATCGATTTAGAAAAGGGAGATACACCAGTATACACCTTTTACGCAGGATATGACAAAAACCAAAAGCTTGTGGGGTATGCCGTAGAGGCCGCCGGCCAGGGGTATGCAGACATTATCAGGATACTCTACGGGTATGATCCGAAAGAGCAAGTTGTTATTGGCTTTCAGGTTTTAGAAAGCAAAGAAACCCCTGGACTGGGGGACAAAATTGAAAAAGACCAACGGTTTCTAGACAATTTTAAGGCCCTGGATGTTGGGGTAACCCCAGAGGGACAGCTCAAAAATAAAGTTATAACAGTCAAGCAGGGGGAGAAACAAAACCCCTGGGAGATTGACGGGATAACCGGGGCCACGATTTCGTCCCGGGCCATTGGAAACATCATTGGGACCAGCACTTCAGCGGTTGTTCCGATGCTCCATGGGCAGTCCCCACCGAAGCTAGAGACCGAGCCTAAAGATAAACCAGTAGAAAGCAATGAGTAAGGATACGACGGCATCCGGACCTACGGTCACCACAACCGATGAATTTATCAAAGGATTGTGGCGCGAGAACCCCGTATTTGTGCAGGTACTGGGGATGTGCCCTGTTCTGGCCGTCTCCAATACGGCGGAGAATGCACTTGCCATGGGCCTGGCCACAGCTTTTGTCTTGTTGATGTCCAATATCCTGGTGTCCTTATTGCGCGATTTTATCCCCAAACAGGTGCGTATCGCCTCCTACATTCTTATCATCGCCACCTTCGTCACCGTGACGGATTATGCCATACAGGCCATCAGCGTTGAACTCTATAAAAGCCTGGGGGCATTCATCTCACTCATTGTGGTGAACTGCCTGATTTTAAGCCGGGCGGAAGCCTTTGCCTCTAAAAATACGGTGGGGAAATCCATCCTCGATGCCCTGGGTATGGGTATAGGATTTACGTTTGCCCTATTTTGTTTGGGGGCCGTCCGGGAAATACTCGGGAATGGGACTATTTTCCAATGGGCCCTTTTTCCTGAGGGCTTTCAGAACTGGATTGTCATGATCTTACCCGCAGGAGGGTTTTTTACCCTGGCAGGGTGGTTGCTTATCATTAACGTCGTACAGACCCGAAAAATAAAGTCATGAACACAGAGTCCCTGGGTACAATTTTTTTGAATGCCGCTCTGGTCAACAACTTTGTATTGGCCTACTTCCTGGGAATTTGTCCCTTTTTAGGGGTCTCAGGGGCTGTAAAAACAGCCTCAAAAATGGGGGTGGCCGTGATGTTTGTCATGGTGATCAGTTCTATGTGTGCCTTTGGGATCCACGCCTTTTTGGCCGCCATCAATGCGCCTTACCTGCAGCTTATCAGTTACATTGTTGTAATCGCTTCCACGGTGCAGTTGGTTGAAATGTTCATCAAGAAAATGAGTCCTTCCCTGTTTCGGTCCCTGGGTATTTTTCTTCCGCTGATTACGACGAATTGTGCCATACTTGGGGTGGCACTATTTCAAACCAATAAAGGATACGGATTCCTGGAAAGTATCGTCTATGCCCTCGGAGCCGGGGCAGGTTTTACATTGGCTTTACTTTTGATCGCCGGACTCCGGGAAAAATTAAATTTTGCAGATGTACCCCAGATTTCTAAAGGAACTGCGCTGACGTTGTTTATCGCAGGTATCCTGTCGCTTTGCTTTATGGGCTTTGCAGGTCTGGGTGCGCAATAAAAAATATAGGTATGCTTCAATCACTCTTCATCGGAATTGGTCTCACAGTGGCTTTAGTGGTCGTTTGGACCCTGATACAAGCCCAGTGGAAAAATACGTTTCGGGAAGAGTATGCACAGGAAGATGTACTGGCTGGCAGAAGAAGCTGTTCGAATTGCGGCTGCACTACCCAGTGCGAGCTTAAGCAGGAAGCGGGAAGCCCGGGGAATAAAGCCTGGGAAGGTAAAAAGAATTAGACATAGACAAGGAAACATTTAACCATAAGAACAAAATAGGCCATGGCAAATTTATCAGATTTTGATATCGACAAAAGGTATAAGGCAGTTGTCAAAAATACAACCCGGCTAACGCCTGCAGATACCGAAGAAGTCCGCGAGATTGTAGTGGAGGTGAAAAATCCGGATTTTGAATGCGAAGTGGACCAGAGCTTCGGTGTACTGGTGAATTCCCCGGGCGATTTTGGAAACACCTTGCATCACAGACTCTATAGTGTGGCAGATTTACCTAAGCGAGTCAATGGCAATCCACAGCTGACCCTATTGGTGAAACGCTGTTCGTATGTGGATGAATTTAATGGGGAAAAATACGACGGGATTGCTTCGAATTACCTTTGCAATCGCAAAAAAGGGGATGAAATTACCGTAACCGGCCCCTTTCAATTGCCCTTTAAGGTTCCACAGGACAAAACGGCCAATTTAATCCTTATAGGTATGGGGACGGGTATCGCGCCTTTCCGGTCGTTTATCAAGCATATTTATAAAGATGTCAAAGATTGGGAGGGTAAAATCCGCCTGTTTTACGGGGCGCGCAGCGGTCTGGAATTGCTGTATCTGAATGACAAGGATGGGGACCTGACCAATTATTACGACGAAGCGACCTTTGAAGCCTTTCACGCCCTGAGCCCCAGGCCGCACTGGGCGGATCCTATTGCACTGGATAAGGCCCTTGAAGCGCAAAAGACTGAACTCATCGAGTTGCTCCGGATGTCTAACACCTATGTCTATGTCGCAGGATACGAAGCCATCCTCAAAATGCTCGATAAGGCCTTTTCCAATATTCTGGGTTCCGAAGAAGCGTGGCGGCTTCGCAAAGCCGAATTGATCGCCGGAAAAAAATGGGCAGAAATTATTTATTAGCCCGAATGGGAAATAAACGGTAACAATGTCTTTGAACAAATACACGAAATAGTATGTCTATCCTGGGGGCCATAGCCGCACTTGGAGGTCTGACCTTACTTCTTGCGATAATTCTGATTATTGCGAACAAGAAACTCTATGTCTATGAAGATCCCCGCATTGATGCCGTGGAAGACATGTTGCCCCATGCCAATTGCGGGGCATGTGGCTATCCGGGTTGCCGCCCCTTCGCGGAGGCCTTAGTACTTCAAAAGGCCTTGCCGGGAAAATGTTCAGTCAGTTCAGATGAAGGCCGGCAGGCCATCGCTGAATTTCTGGGGGTCGCTCTGGGTGCTGAAGAAAAACAAGTCGCCCGTCTGGCATGTGCCGGGGGTACGAATGTTGCCATTAATCGCGCGCGCTATACCGGCATAGAGAGTTGCCAGGCAGCCGCCCTGGTATCCGGTGGCGGCAAAGGCTGTTTTTGGGGATGCCTCGGACACGGGGATTGCGAAGTCGTCTGTGATTTTGACGCCATAACCATGGACGAACACGGCCTGCCCGTCGTGGATGTGGACAAATGCACGGCCTGCGGGGATTGCGTGGAGGCCTGCCCCAAGGACCTGTTTTCCTTACAACCCGTCAGCCACCGGCTTTGGGTGGCCTGTAAAAACCTGGAACACGGCAATGCCATTCTCGAAGAGTGCCAGGTGGCCTGCACCGCCTGTGGCAAATGCGCTATGGATGCTCCCGGGGAACTTATCGTGATGAAGAACAATTTACCGGTAATCAACTACGCTGAAAACCACCAAACACAAGTCCCCATCCAGCGTTGCCCCACCGGCGCCATTGTCTGGTTGGATGATAAGGGCGTAGCCATTAAAGGAAAGGAAAGCGCCCCAATCATTCGCAAGGGAAGCCGGTCGCTGGGGAATACGTGACGGGGTTGAACCTTTCCCAAGTCTTCAGCAGGCAGCAGCAGTGTGCAGCCCATCGAAATTTCCTGTAAGAGATCAACAGCTTTACTGCCAACTGCCACTGGTTAATGCCAACTCTGAACTTTGAACTTTTGAACCTTGAACTTTGAACCTTGAACTTTAAACCCTCTTCCTCCTGCAAACTGCCACTGTAAACTGCCTGCCCTATTTTACAGTATACCCTTTCCCCTCCATACAAGCCGAAAAGGCCTTTTTGAAACTCTCCGTCATTTCCGCTGAGGCCGCGGAAGCAGCCGCATTATTGGCCTGTTGCTGGCGTTCATCCCCAACCACTTTGACCTTACGGCCTCTGACTCCGCCTACCACAGCTCCGATAGCAGCTCCCTTTCCGGCATCTCCGGCAATGGCTCCGATGGCAGCTCCGGCTGCAGCTCCTCCGGCAGCACCCCGGACAGCTGTTCCATCCGCAGACCGGTCTACTTCGGCCGCTACAACCTCAGGGGGGTTCAGGGGGTCTACGCCTGATTGTTCTTTGGCCCAACGGTAGCACGCCATTTCATCGGCATCCTGTTGTTCCCTGCTCTGATCATTCGACGGGAATACATACAGCCCAAACCCATTTGAGAGCGTGTCCTGGGCATGGGATTCCTGGGTTACTCCAAACCCAACCAGGATTCCCAGACAAATTTTAACTATTGTTTTCATGGTATTTCTGGATTTCAATTAAATATTATCGGGGTCTATAAAAACATACCCAAGCTGTTCAAGTACGTCAGCCTCATTATAAAAAGTCATCGTTTTAACGATCTTACCCTTTTCTATTTTATAATTGGTGTTCACCCAAATAGTGGCCGACCTGCCATCCTTATAGGAAATCTGAAGTTCCGCCCAGTTGGCCACCCAATCGCCCTTGTTTGGACCTTCGGGAATGGTTACCCCGGCGAACTGAGATCGGCTGTAACTAATTCTCTCATACAACTCGTCGACACTTTTTTTCCAACTTTCCACAGCGGTGGCTTTATGAATAGTGTCTCCGGCTGAAGGACCATAACCTTCATAATTTTCGGCCAGGAGATTTTCCATAGCGTCGTAGTCCAGTGCTTCCACCGCATCCACATATTGTTTTACAATAGTGATGTTCGCCTCGTGGTTGTCAGTACCTCCACAGGCCATAAAAAATGGCAGTAACAACAAAATAATGAATTTCTTCATGGCGTAGATATTTTTATAGAATAGTGATTTCAGAGTATATATAAAGATACGAATATCGGACGCGGTAAACAGGGTGATGCATCCTTTTTTAAATGCGAAACACTCTATTTTTTTCCTTCCGGAATCCGAGAGTATCCAATAAAAAAACAGAAGAGTCTATATCGTTCCAAATGACGTGGTACCGGATAACAGAAGTCACTGGCAAGCACGTTCAGAACTGAGGGGCGGCTCATAAATCCCCTTACTTCCCTGGTAGTGGTCCGCGGGGCAATTTCTGCAATGAAAAGGTGAAAAAGGGCAGGTACCTGCCCTTTGCCCTACTAACCTTATTATTCTAATTCAATAAAAACTTTGTTGATTTTTCCAGTGAATTTTGTCTCTGCAGGTCCATAACCAATACCTTCTGCTACCGGCGTTTGATTATCTAATCCGACATCCGCAGTTTCATCTGCAGAAAAAATATTGGGTTGTGTCTTCTCTACACGACCTTCAGCAACCGCATTTCCATCCACATAAATAACCGCCTTTCCTCCTTTACCATAGCCTCCGCCGTCATAAAGGAAGTCTAATTTTACTGTAGACTTTCCTTTGGGAAGCACGTCCGGACTCGAAATCACATAGCGTTCTAAACCCAGGAAATTATAGGTGAATTCAGGTTTGCCTTCTTTCAAATAAACGGACCAGCCACCAAAGCGTCCCCCTTGGGTAAGAATAACCCCTTTCGCGCCCCCTTCGGGCACTTCGATATCCGCTGTCACCGAATAGGATTTGTTCTTTGTATTGATAAAAGTATTCTCCATCATGCCTTCCATACCTTCATAAAGCATTAAACTGTTTCGGCCACCCAGTAAATCGGGCCTGCCGGCCAACTCAGGATTGGTGCGTTCAATCGTCCGATCGTCAATGGGCAGCACGTGGTATTTTTCAGCTTCAGCCATAAACAGGCTTTGCATCTCTGCCAGTTTTTCAGGATACTTAGACGCGAGATTATTGGTCAGACTAAAGTCCTCCTTGACGTTATACAAATCCCAAACATCTGTTTCCAGAGGAGTTAACTTGTCGGTTACCCAGGGGAAGCGGTGAATAGTTCGTGCGAACCACCCATTATTATAGATCGCCCGGTTGCCGAACATTTCAAAATATTGAATGGTATGTCTTTCAGCCGCTTTTGCATTATTAAAAGAGTACACCATACTCGTCCCTTCAATAGGGGTTTGAGGCACTCCGTTCACCACTTTGGGTTCGGGTAATCCTGCAGCCTCCAGCACGGTAGGCGCAATGTCAATGGCATGGGAAAATTGAGTTCGGATTCCATTTTTCTCAGTGATTCCATCGGGATAACGAATAATCAAACCGTTACGTGTTCCGCCGAAATCTGAGGCAACCTGCTTTGTCCATGTAAACGGAGCATCAAAAGCAACAGCCCAACCGGCTGCCATATGTGGGAAGGTATTCTCCAGTCCCCAATTGTCGATGAGTGGGAGGAGGTCTTCCACTTTTTCTTCCACGCCGTTGAAATACGTCATTTCATTATACATCCCAACCATGCCCCCTTCAGCGCTTGTTCCATTGTCTCCGGCAATAAAAATCACCATCGTATTATCCATTTCCCCAATCTCTTCGATAGCGGCCATCAACCGGCCCACTTCGAAGTCTGTCATTTCCATAAAGCCAGCAAATACTTCTGCCTGACGGGCAAAAAGCCTTTTTTCATCAGCGCTTAATTTGTTCCAGTCTTTGATGTCTTCCGGTTTGGGTGCCAGGTTCGTCTTCTCAGGAATCAATCCCATTGTCTTCATGCGCTTAACCGTCGCACTGCGAATTTCATCCCAGCCCTGGTCAAATTTACCTTTGTATTTATCGGACCATTCTTTTGAAACATGGTGGGGTGCATGAACGGCTCCGGTTGCGAAATACACAAAGAAAGGCTTGTCCGGAGTCATGGATTGTTGCGCCTTTACCCAGTTGATGGCCTGGTTGGTCATATCTGTGGTAAAGTGATAATTATCCATCTTCGGTGGATTTACCTTTTTGGTGCCATCGTAAATTAGTGGTGCCCACTGGTCCGTTTCACCTCCGATAAATCCGTAAAACTTATCAAAGCCCTGACGTGTTGGCCAACGGTCGAAAGGTCCGGAAACGCTGGTTTCCCATGCTGCGGTTTCGTGCCATTTGCCAAAGGCTCCGGTGCTGTAACCATTAAGACGCAGCATTTCAGCCAGAGGCGCCACGCTGCTTGGTAACGCTCCTGTATTGCCCGGGTAAGCTGTAGCCGTTTCCATGATACTCCCGGTATTACAGGTGTGGTGGTTCCTGCCGGTTTTTATCGCCATCCGGGAAGGCGAACACAGGGCTGTCGTATGAAAGTTATTATAGCGTAAACCCGCACCGGAGAGATTTTCCATGGTTGGGGTGTTTATGGGACCCCCATAGGCGCTGGATGCACCAAAGCCCAGGTCATCAATCAGTACGATTACCACGTTTGGCGCCTTTTCGGGTGCTTTTACTTCAAATCTTTTGGGAGGCTTTGTATTTCTAACATCGAGTTCTGTGTACGTTTTGGGTTCCGGCTCTACGATCGGCAGTATTTCCCTATTGATATTTTCCTGGGCTGTTAAATTGCCCAGACTAGAAAGAATGAAAAGAGTAATCAGGATTGGAATTTTAAGTTTCATTTGATTATCAAATATTGAATTATTAAAAAATTTAATAGAGGCAATTATGCTCATAAAGCCTACAATACTATATTTCTGAAATTTAGGAATAAATTAGTTACGCTTATTAACTCCCATAACTGTTGAATGGTTTATGGCATCTCAGCCAAGTCCTTAGGGAAATAAACTCCTTATAAGCTTGAGGCGCAAAGGGAGAGATATTAAGAGGACATTTCCTGTAAAATTTACCGTCCTTTTGCTACAACTTACTTATTTGTGGTAAGTCCTGAATAGCAGTTCTGCGCAACTTCCTTACAAGCCAAAACGGTACTGCAGACCACAAAAAAACTGTTGCCTTCCGGAAGAAAATCCATATTCGGCACGGACCATCCAGCTTTTATTAAGCTGGAATTGACTTCCCAACTGCAGGCTCCAAAGCTTGGCCTGTTGTTTATCCAGGGTATAGTCCAAAGTAGAGTTTTCCGCATTGTCCACGGCGTTGTCGGCGGAATTCAGGACATTCCCTGCCAGATCGAGCTTGGCCTGATTGGCTTCCCTTTTGACTTTGTTCACCGGGTTGGCCTGTTCTACAGGAGTCAGGTCTTCCCACCACTGATCCAATTCTACCTGGGCCTCACCTACCTTTTCCTGACCCGTGGCAATTTTAGTTTCCCACTCCGCTATAGGGAGTGCTTCACCAAGGTCCAAACTACCTTTGGTATCGCGGTTTACCTTAACGCGGAACCCCCCTACCCAGATAGAAATATTTCGTTCTGGTTTGGCAAGTTGAAACGTTTTCCCGATTCTCGGGTCAAAAATAAAGGCAAACACAGGGTTTTCCTGCTTGTCCACATCGGTCCAGGTAAAATTCATATCCAGCGCCAGCCAACCCCCGAGAAATCCCATGGTGGGGGTTATACCAAAACCAGCCGTCTGACTACTGAATTCCGGACTGGTCTGAATGGAGAAAAGTTCTTCCGAATCATCGATACCAGGTATGTACACGCCAACATCTACCCTGGTGGTAGATTCCGCACGGGCGAAGATTCCATATACATTCAAAAAAGGCAATACCCATACATCCGGACGAATATTAATACCGCTGGATTCTGCCGAGGTGCTGTTGAACCGGATAAGGTCATCCACATTGACCAATTCGCCCCCATTAAAACCAATACTTACATTGGAAATGATCAGGTCTGAAGTTTGCCAGAGATAGTTCACCCCAATACCTGCAGAATAAGGCAAATCAAAGCCTTTTTCCTTAACCTTTTGCCCCCAAATAGGAAGCAGGTACGGATATTCGGCATCCTCTGGTTTTTCCTTCTTCAAATCTGCATATACCTGAGCCTGAGAAATGGCTGAGGTCAGCAGAAACAAGGTACTAAGCAGTACACCCTTTATAAAATGTGAACCTGAAATCATCGATATTCCTTTCAAAAATACGGAGCAAAAATACGATTTTAATTCCGTAAAGAGGGTGATAGAACGGGAATCCGGGATAACCGGATGCGTGAAAAAAAATGAATATCTTACCCGACTAAAATCATACCATGATATTCCAACGAGTCTTTTGTATCGCACTCCTTCAATTTTGCTCCTATACTGCTTCTTCACAGGTACTCATATCCCTGCTCTTTGGCGACAAGCTAAACTCTGACAAAATTGAGTTCGGCCTTGAAGGAGGGTTTAACTTTTCGCAGATCGGGGCCCTCGATGCAGACAAGCGTATCTCCAGTTTTAACCTTGGTTTTTATTTCGACTATCGCCTCAAAGATTCATGGAAGCTCTACACAGGCGTTTTGGTCAAGTCAAAACTAGGTGTTGCCGAATTGAGTGACTCAGACCTGTTGCTTTTGGAGGTTTCTCCCGAGGAAGAAGGCGGAACCTATTCCCAGTACATCAACAATTTCCTGGTACCTGCGCTGATCAAATACGAATTCCCCAGCCGGATTTACGCAGAAGCGGGCCCTCAATTTGGATTGATGTACAAAACCTGGGTGCAGTTCGACTCGGATATTGACGGTACAGAGACCCGGATCCGAATAGAAAATAAGGATGCCCTTAATAAATTCGATGTGGGTGGGGTTATTGGTTTTGGCTACAGGCTTAAACCGGGTAAGGGAATGACGCTGGGGATCAAGTATTACCAGGGCTTTACAAACGTAATCAAAGGAGTATCCGGGAGCCGGAACAATTCCATTTACCTCAAATGCAATATTCCCATTGGGGCGGGGAAAGCCGCAAAGGACTCGGAGGACTCGGAGGGGTAAATCTTTTCCCAAGTCTTCAGTACGCAGTTGCAGTTAGCAGAAAACAACCTCTATCCTGCTGACTGCCACTGGCAACCGCCAACTTGAACCTTGAACTTTTGAACCTCCTGCTCCTGCCCCCTGCAACTGGAAACTGCCAACTTTCATTTTTGAACTTTGAACCTTGAACTTTTGAACGTTAACCACCGCCGGGCGTACTTATAAAAAAACCGCCCCGGGTCTCCCCGGGGTCAGTTTATAAAAACCCTTCTTTTTCATAGCAGGGTTTTTTGACGGATTCACATAAGCCATCCAGGTTAAGCCATACTTATTTTTCAAAGGTCAGTAAATCTGTAGTGCCATCAATATCGTCATCGTCATCGATCAATTGAATCGTGTCAGAGGAAAATGAAATAATATACCAGTCTTCTGAAAGTTCACTAAAGGTTTCTGGGGAAGCAAAAAAGATATTAAACTCAATTTCGTCATCATCGTCATCATCTGAGTCATCATCATCTGAGTCATCATCATCTGAGCCGTCATCATCTGAGTCATCATCATCTGAGCCGTCATCATCTGAGTCATCATCTGAGTCATCGTCGATTGTGATCGACCAGGTACCTGTCACTGTGGTGGTACCATTATCGGCTACCAGGGTTCCATCGGGGTTGAACGTAAATTCATAACCCGAAAAATCAGAGGTTTCATCTTCCCCATCCTCCACAAAATTGGTGATGGTCCATGTCCCGGATTGAGCTGTTTCACTCAATTCTTCAACATCTGCCTGTAGCTGTGCGAGATTCGATGCCTCATCCGTATTACTATCACTCGTACAAGCCGTAATAAACAGGGTAGCTGCCAGGATTCCAATTTTCAAAATATTCTTTTTCATGATATATGTTATTAGGTTTAAGGGTTACTGTTTTGTAAAGATTAGCGTATCGGTCGAGTCGTCACCGCCGGATACATCGCTGAGTTCTACCCGGGTTTCAGAGGCGAACAGAACATCCCAATCGTCGTTGAATTCATCGAGGGGTACCGCGGTTCCGAAATCCAGGACCAGCTCACTCCCATTATCCTGAATGATCCATGTGCCGTTGGTCGCACTCCCATTATCTGCTGTCACAACACCATTCTCCTGGAAGATAAGAGTGTACGCAGCGAAATCCCCAGTTTCATCGGTGCCATCGTCCAAATATGTGGAGACACTCCAGGACCCATCCGTTAAATACGAACTCAAATCCGGATTACCGCTGCCGTCATCGCTGTCGTCCCCACTGTCATCCTGGGTACAATCGCTTTCAAAGCTGAGTTCGTCATCGCCGAATGATAGTTCGATTTCACTCTCATCATCTTCCCGTTCAATTTCATGAACCCTCCAGGATGCATTGAAATCTTCAAGATCGGGGATGCTGATCATCAGGGTAATGTTATTTGCTGTTCCTGTGGCCTCCCAGGTCCCGTCATAGGTGTCCGTTCCTGAGGAAACCGCCAGGGTACCATCTGTATTAAAATCGAAGAAGTATCCTTCGTACTGCTCATCGAGATCCTGGTCGTTCCGCTCCAAACTATCGACCTCCCAGTTCGGACATTCAGTCAGCAGATCGGATAATGCTTCAGTAGTACACGAATCGCAATCATCATCATTGTAATCGTAATCGTCGTCCTCATCGCAGGCATCACTGGCATTGTCAAGTACATTTTCCAGGGTATCGAGGTCATTAACCCGTACCTCCGAACCGTCGAACAACACAACTGTAATTGGAAAATCCAGATTTACAATATCATCATCCTCCAGGTCATCGATAAACCTGTACAGGTCCCGGTCGTTGGTAAAAGTGATGATGTCGAGTACTTCGTTGTTCGAATTAAAAATCGATGCTGTAACGGGATACTGAATATCTGCACATTCTATATCGTCATCCTCCTCATTTTCCCCTGAACAATCCTCCGTCAGTTCTTCCAGTTCGTCTTCGTTGGAAATCACAACCTCTGTATAATCTGAGAGAATTACTGTGATCGGAAACAAGATTTCAAGGATATCCTCGTCATCATCCAAAGCATCAAAAATATCTTCGATGGTGTCAAAATCATCTTCTGAATCCACGTTAATCTCGAGGCCGTCCACCACTACGGTAATGGGAAGCTCTACGCTGATGCAACTGGCGTTGTCGATGATGTTGTCGTCAGACCCATCCTTTGTGGATGTACGCTGAAGCAGCGTAGCTACTGTGGAATTGGCCTGTAGCACTTCGTCCTGAGGCCCTTCGATTAATTCAAATTCTTCTTGCCTGCAGGACCCAAAAAGTAAAATGAGTCCGAGGAATAAGAAACTAAATGGTCTGAAACTTTTTTTCATAGCAAATAAGTTTATACTTCTGGTGTTTATATATAAAACAACCCTGGCCAATGAACTCCTGAAAAAAAATGAAGAAAATTGTTTTTTTAAATTTGAACAGATCTAATATTTCCTTTTTTGAAAAAAGAGTTACATAAGAACATTTGCGAAGAATCGGTCTTTTCCGGTCTTTATGAACGGTTAGCCAATGACCTTCACAAATTTCTCTACTACAAGTATGGAGATTCCTTCAACCCGGATGACAAGACACAGGAGGCCTTTGTTAAACTCTGGGAAAACTGCAAGAAGGTGACGGTTGAAAAGGCCAGGTCATTTCTCTTTACAGTCGCAAACAACATGATGCTCAATGAAATCAAGCATCAAAAAGTGGTCCTGAAATACCAGTCGCAAAAGCCCGTTGGGCATACCAATGAATCGCCGGAATTTCTGATGCAAAAGGAAGAATATTTCAAAAAATACCAGGAGGTGCTCTCCAGGCTTACCGAAGAGCAGCGCACCGCTTTCCTTCTAAGTAAAGTAGAGGGTAAAAAACACACCGAAATTGCTGAAATGCTTGGGGTTACCCGCAAGGTAGTGGAATACCGGATTTATTCGGCCTTTGATACCTTAAAAAGTGAATTGGATGGATTCCGTATAAAATAATCGGGAAAAGCGACCCTTAGGTTGTTATATAATAAAGGCATGTGTTCTATGGATGAGAACGACTTGATACGAAAATGGCTTTCAGGGGAGCTTAGCCCTGAAGAATCCGAGGCTTTTGAGGCGCTGGAAGAGGCTTCCTTTTACAGGGGAATCATTTCAGACGCTGCTGCTTTTAAAGCTCCGGGCTTTTCAAGTGGAGCCGATTCCACTGCCCTGGGGAAACGACTCCCGCCTGAGCGCACACCTGAAAGAATACGGAAGTGGGTAAGGCCACTGATGCGTATTGCAAGCGTGCTGGTTCTGGGTCTTGCCATGTATTATTTACTCTTCCAGCAAAATCTGGTCCGGGTAGAAACAGGAGTGGGTGAAAAAACTACAATTACCCTCCCGGATGCCTCGTCAGTAGCGCTCAACGCCCTTACCGAAATATCCTTTAACGAAAGTGAATGGGAAGACAATAGAGAGGTACAACTCGAGGGAGAGGCCTTTTTTGATGTGGCCAAAGGCGCGACATTTGTCGTGGCTACTTCGGGTGGAAGTGTAAGCGTTTTAGGTACTGAGTTCAATGTAAGGCAAAGGGGTAAAGTCTTTGAAGTGCGCTGTTTTGAGGGAGAGGTAAAAGTGGTCTCGGGCAGTCATACTGCAGTGCTTCGGGAGGGCGATAATTTCAGGATTTCTGACGGGGTGGTTACCACGGGGGAAAATATGGATCCCTATCCACGTTGGACACGGAATACCAGTCATTTCCAACGAGTGCCGATGAGTGAGGTTTTTGCCGAACTAGAGCGGCAATACGATGTAGAGGTTCTATTGGAAGATGTGGTTACCGAACAACTTTTTACCGGTGGCTTTATACATGGAAACCTCGAATTGGCCCTTAAATCTGTTACAGAACCCATGGGGTTGAGTTATAGCATAAATAATGACAATGAAGTCAGGGTGAAGCCGCGTGAGCAATAACCAAATATTCCTTTTCAGTCTTCTGATCTGCCTCTTCAGCGTTTCTCTGTTTGGGCAACAACCTGAGGCTGGCAAACCGCTCCTGGCCGTGTTGAACGATATTCAGGAGCGCTACAAGGTGCAGTTTAACTATGCCTCTGACCTCATTAAAGACATTGAGGTGCCTGTCCCTGAAGAAAACCTGGACCTTCACCAGTGCGTTGAATTCCTCAAAGTACAGAGCGGACTCGAGTTTAATTTTATATCAGAATCCCTGATTTCGATAACGCCCAAACCCCTTTTGCTTTGCGGGTATATTCGGGACAAGGACACCTCTGAACCCCTGCCCTACACCACCGTCCAATCAGGTGGCAATAGCACGATATCCAATGCGGAAGGCTATTTTGAACTGATTGTAAAAGACCTTTCAGACGTGGTGCTGATACGACATATCGGACACCGAAGCATTCGGCGCGAATACAGATTCTTCAATACATTGAATTGCGCCCCGGTCTACATGGTTCAGGACCGGCAGAACCTGACTGAGATTGTGCTCTCTGATTACCTGATTCGGGGGATGGACAAGCTGGATAACGGCGTATTTCAGCTGGATTTTGATAAGTTTACCATCCTGCCGGGACTGGTGGAAGGCGACGTCCTGCAATCCGTACAGGCATTTCCAGGGATACAAAGCATCGATGAAACTGTGTCCAATATAAATATCAGGGGCGGGAGTCATGACCAGAACCTAATCCTGTGGGACGATATAAAAATGTACCAGTCAGGGCATTTTTTCGGGCTAATCTCCATGTTTAACCCCCAGATTACTCAAAAAGTGCAACTGCAGAAAAACGGGACCTCAGCCGCAATGACCGATGGCGTAAGCGGCACCATCGCAATGGGCACGGATAAAATGATCAACCCGGAATTCAAAGGAAGTCTTGGCCTCAATATGATTGATGCCAATGGTTTTCTCGATGTCCCCCTTGGAGAAAACACCTCTGTACAGTTTGCTGGAAGAAAAGCCATTAGTGACCTTTTTGAAACCCCTACCTACTCCGAATACTTCAAACGCATCGCCCAGGACACCGAAATTGAAAGAAACCTGTCTTCTGTGACCAATACCGATGTAGCCTTTGACTTCTATGACGCCTCTGCGCGTTTGCTTTCAAAACCCACCGAAAAAGACCTGTTGCGCCTCAATTTTATTCATACGGCTAATCAGGTTGTTTTTAACGAAAATGCCTTCGTGGAGGGTAATGAAGCGGAAAAAGAAAGCAGTTTGGAACAAACGAGTACGGCCTTTGGGCTGTACCATACCCGCAACTGGACTTCGGATTTTACGACGGAATTTTCCGTTTACCAGTCCGATTACATGCTGAGGGCCATCAATGCCAATGTCTTGCAGGACCAGCGATTCCTTCAGGAAAATATCGTTTCAGAAACCGGTATTCGCGCAATTGGCCGAAAGAACCTTTCTGAAACCCTGGAATGGGGAAACGGATATCACTTTGTCGAGACAAAAATCACCAATCTGGACGACGTGGATAACCCGATTTTCCGAAGATTGATCGGCGAGGTCCTCAGAACCCACGGCGTGTTTTCGGAAATCCATTGGAATTCCCGGGATAGAAGGACCGTTTTTAATGGAGGGATCCGGGTGAACTACCTGGATAAATTCAGTAAATTTCTGGTAGAACCCAGGCTGAGCCTGAACCATGAATTCCTGCAATGGTTCCATTTGGAGGTGTTGGGTGAATTTAAGCACCAGAACACCTCCCAGATTATAAACTTTCAAAACGATTTTCTCGGGGTAGAAAAAAGGCGCTGGCAGCTATCCAACAATAATGATATTCCCATAATCCGCAGCCGGCAGGGTTCTTTGGGATTGAGTTATGTCCGGAAGGACTGGTTGATCAATGCCGTGGGGTTCTTCAAAGGCGTGGAAGGCATTACGACCCAAAGCCAGGGGTTTACAGATGCGTATGAATTCGTTAAATCTGCCGGAAACTACAATGCTTATGGCCTTGAGCTGTTATTGAGAAAACAGTTTAACAACTTGAATACGTGGCTCAGCTACGGGTATCTGCAAAACGAATACAACTTTCCCGAACTTGACGAAACAGACTTCAGAAGTAATTTTGACATTCGCCATACCCTTTCCGGTGGCATCACCTATTCCGCCGGCAAGTTTTATTTCGCCCTCGGCGGCAACTGGCGCACCGGGAAACCGTTTACGGCCCCCGAAGCAAATGATTTCCTCACAGGCAATCAGATTAACTACGGCCCTGTGAATGAGCAACAACTGGAGGATTATTTCCGACTGGATGTCTCTGCCATCTACAGAAGTAAACTAAATAATGCTGTCGGAATTCAGGCTGGCCTATCCATATGGAATGTTACGAACCGGATCAATTCAATCAATACCTTTTATACGCTCGCTGATCAGGGAAATCCCGAGCAGGTTTTGCAGGAGTCCCTGGGTATCACGCCCAATGCTACGGTAAAGATCTTGTTTAATTGATCCCCTTGAGGACGTAAACTCCCCCTCGTGCCGACTGCCACTGGCTACTACCAACTTCCTTTTTTGAACCTTGAACCGCATACCTCCTGCCGACTGCTACGAAATCGGTTTACTCAATTTTCCGGATGGTCGTTTCCCCTATGACAATTCCTTTGTCAATTTCCGGTGAACCCAAGTACTCTACAGTAGCTTCACCATAAGCAGTCACCTTTAACCTGTCCTCCACAGCAATCCTATAGGTTCCTTCACCATAGGCGGTAATTTTTGTTTCCGTAGAAGATACTTCCCCGGTGTTTATTCTGGTTTCGCCATAGGCTGTTATTTTTTGTCTGCCAATACTCCCGGAACTGATTTCCATTAAACTTTCACCATATACGGTCGTGTTCATATTATCCAGCTTAACCTCCTTTATGTAAACCTCTGATTCTCCATATATTGTAAGGGTAAATTTCGATTGTTCGATAGGGCTTTTACATTCAAAACGCTCTTCGCCCCTCAGCGATAACTCATCGAGTACCTGATATGTTACTGTCGCCTGAACTACCGTACCCTTGTAGATGGAGCGCTTCTCAGACCAACCGTCCATCTCCACCTTCTCTTGCTTTGTCGTGGTTTTCGCATTATCCAGATACAGGTGTAAGGTTTTCCCTGAGGACTCCACGTTCAGCACCTCGAGGGGTTCCGTGCTGGAATGTATGATTACGGATTCGGAGTCTCCTTTCACAAAGGTTACAGAAATATGGGGGCTGACGATTACTTTGTTAAATCGATCCACGGAAAACTCCTTAACCTGGGAATATCCGTGAAGCGTAAAAAGGACAGAGATGATGAACAAGAGTCCGGATTTGCAGGAATTAAATAATGTTTTCATTAATGTTTGTTTTTTGATTTAAAATTTTTTGATTGATTTTTTTGACATCCTTAAAACAAAGTCATTGTAAAATATAACTGAATTATTTGACAATGGATTAACCTTGGGTCAGCTTTTTAGTATTTCAAATAGCTTTACGTTCAAGAACAAATTCTCTACGCCTACCTTTTGAGATTTAAGGATGCCAATTTTTTCCAACTCCTGTAAATATTCTGCCGCGGTTTGGCGTTTGGCGATGTCTTTATCTACCAAAAATTTAACCTTACAATAAGGCTGCTCAAAGAGTAATTCTATCAATTCCTTTGAATACACACGAGAGGATAATTTTTCCCTGGCAAATGGATGGTTTCCAGCACGAGTGAATTGATGGCATTTATCTTCAGTAGCGCACAGATCGCGGTTTCTTCTCCCTGCTAAATCCTCTTTAAATCCAGGTCCTGAAAGTCAAAACTAAAATCGATAAAACGAGAAATACCCTTCATTTTTATATTCCGGGCAATGCCATCCTTACCTATCGAGAATATGGCAAATGCATCGGCTTTCATATCCTGATATTCCCACTTAATGGCAAATGTATGGTCTTCGTATAGGTGCATTTTACCATTCAACCTTGGTGACCGAAACGATTTAAACCATAATTCACCATCTTTTTCAAATACTTCAACTTTCCCGAACCAGTCATCCTGGTAGATGCCTATATAATGCTCCTTATTGATTTTCAAATCTTTATTTGCTTCTACCCCGGCCCAAACCCTTTCGGAATCAGGGTCGCCCATCTGCTTTTTTTGCTGCTGCATCCCCTGTGCCATTTCAAGCCAGTTGATTCCCGTTTCCAAATTCAGGTATTCATCCAATAGAATAAAGCCGATCAGTCCGTTCAAAAAGCTTGCACCTTCCGAATTATTTAAAACAACAATGCCGAGTTCAAGTTCTGGAATCAAGGTTACCTCAGAGGACATTCCGGCAATCAATCCTGAGTGTTCCACTTTAAGAAAACCATTAAAGTCTGACAAAAACCATCCTAATCCATATCCTGAAAAATGAACTTTAAATGGCGACCTTGGGTCTTGCCTTTGATTCATAGGTGTGTGAATACGCCACATTTCCCGTTGTTGCTCTTCCGAGAATAACGTTTGATCCAAGTCATCCCCATACTTGCCTTCGTTCAATTGTAGCAACATCCATTTACACATATCTCTGGCACTGGCCCAGATTCCGCCTGCTGCACCGTTTAACTTTTGCGTCCCATTGGCATCCAGCTCCTTTTTGGGGTTTTGTATTGCTTTTAACGATTCGCCATCAAAAGAATGTGCGACAGCAATTTTATCATTTTTTGGCGCATCACTAAAACTGGAATATGAATTGTCCATTTGCAAAGGATTAAGAATCTCTTCCTCAACAAATACCTCCCAAGACTTTCCGCTCACGCGTGCCGTAAGTTCCCCGGCTACCAGATACAAAAGGTTGTCATAATCGAACTGCGTTCTAAAGGCAGTTGTCGGTTCAAAATATTGAAAAGAGGTCAGCACATCATCAATGGTAAAGTCCGATCCCTCAGGAAAAATCATAAGGTCCCCGGCACCAAGACCTAAACCGCTGCGATGGGTCAGAAGGTCTTGAATATTGAAATTGTTTGTGACATAATCGTTGTACATTTTGAATTCGGGAATGTACCTTACCACTTTATCTTCCCATTTAATTTTCCCCTTATCTACTAAAATGGCCAATGCAGCAGACGTAAATGCTTTTGAATTAGAGGCAATCCCAAAGGGGGTATCGGCAGTTACAGCTTCTTTTGAATCAATGGAGGTTACGCCATATCCTTTGACATGTACAATTTCACCATCTTTGACTACCCCTATTGCAAAACCTGCGGTATTGTCAAGCGTGGTGAACGCTTTTTCTACAATGCTGTCAATTTGCGATGGGGTTATTTGGGCCCTTGCACTTAGTATGCCCGCTATTAAGACCAAAATGCCTGTTAAAACCGATTTTAGATGGCAAACTCGTAGCCTGTGGTAATTCTTAATCCTATTGGGTCTTTCAATATTTTTCATTTTTGAACTGATTTTAGATTATTATTGGATTTGAAGACCTCCCCTCCTCGACTTGAGCCTATAGAGTCAATAAAGGTTGATACAGCTGCTTACATGTGACTTGTTGTAATGGTCTTATTAATGGGATACCCCAATAATCAAAAAGGTTACAAAAAAGACATTTTCATTTTTTTTGCCGATTTTGTAACCTTTTCAAAAACATCAGTATCTCATCATCAAGAGTATTAATCGTTAAAAATTAATTATGGGATCAGAATTTGTAATTATCGGCTTTTTGGCCACTGCTGCATTTACCATTTATTATTTGATAAAAAGCAAGCACACCGAACAGATGGCAAAAATCGAGCATGGTATTGCCAATGAAGACGAACCGGACTTTAAGTCCAACCTTATGCTAAATCTGGGTATCGTGCTCTCTGCCTTGGGGGCTGCAGTTTTCATGGCATATATAGTCAGTCATTATACCGATATGCCAAATCATATTAGCATGCCGGGTTTTCTGCTTGTCTTTGGCGGTCTGGGCTTTTTGGTCTCCAACGCTATCCATAAAAAGAGAAACGGTTGAACGCCACTGCCGATCAACGACATATTCAAAGGGTTCTTGATGGAGAGAAGGATGCGTTTCGGTATTTGGTTCGGAACTACCAGGAAATGGGCTACTCAATAGCTATATCCATAGTCAAGAACGAGATAGATGCCAAAGACGTAGTGCAGAATGCCTTTATTCGAGTGTTCAAGTCGCTACGTACTTTTAGAGAAGATTCTAAATTCTCGACCTGGTTCTACAGAATCGTCGTAAACGAATCTTTGAAACATTTGAGGAAAGGCAAACTCGGGGGGGAGACCATCAGTTTTAAGGATGACTCAAAAGACTATGGGGAGGTCTTCAACGCAGCGCTGAACAATTTGGATGTAGAGAACCGGAACAGTAGAATCAATAAAGCTTTAGATCTTATGAAACCTAAAGAGGCATTGGTGCTAAAGCTCCATTATCTCCATGAGCAGCGAATAAATGAAATCGAGAGTATAACGGGTTTTTCGAAAAGCAATATCAAAGTTTTACTCTTCAGGGCCAGAAAAAGTTTTTCCGCCCTCTTTGTTGACAATAAATATTAAACAATGGATACATCGGATAAAAGCCTTAAAAGACTATTCTCAACGTATAAAGAGAGTAACAATCTTGATATGGAGGATTCCATAATGGACCGGATAAAAGTGGAAAAAAACTATAGTGCCGAGCTTATCCGGTCAAGGAAAAGAATAAAAACAGGCATGATATTAAGCGCCCTATTCCTGATCGGTTATTTTGGACTGACCTATTTTGATACCTTCCCCCGGGCTAACAGTCAAATGGAAAGAATCGATGCCTACCTCCCGGCAATATTTTCAGCTCTGCTAGTTGTGATTATGTACCTGTTGTCGCTTTACGGTTTTGCTTCTTCAAAAAACCAAATGGAAACCTAATACTTCCCGAATTGCAAAAAACGGGCATAGTATACCACCTTCGCCGGAAAAATATGAGCATACTAAAAAACTAGCAAAGTACTGACCTACAACCTACTAGAACAAAATGTATAATGGTTCAGACTTGCCGTTTTTAATGGTTCACATTAGCCGTCCCATCCACCAAGTGGCGGAAGTTGGTTTTTCATTCCCTCCGGAATCCGGAAGCGAGCTTTTTATAGGACTGCCTACTGCAACTACCAACTAGGGACTCAGGATTACGCCGCCTTCGCGGCGTGATCCTGAGTGGGGGCGGTGCTCGAGAAAAGCCAGGCCAGCTGGTAGGCTGGCCTGCTTTCGCGTTTCCATGGTGGCTCACAAAACCAATTTTGACGCCCCCTAGAAACGCAAAAGCCAGACAATTCTTGTCTGGCTTTTCTCGGTCGGGGTGGCAGGATTCGAACCTGCGGCCTCCTGCTCCCAAAGCAGGCGCGATAACCGGGCTACGCTACACCCCGAAAAATATTTTTGAATACCGGACAGATCCGATCTCAGCGGAGAGACTGGGATTCGAACCCAGGCGACGGTTACCCGTCGACAGATTAGCAATCTGCTCCGTTACCACTCCGGCACCTCTCCAATAAATATGTTAAGAACATAAGGGAATTATTCCCTTTTATTGCGGTGGCAAATGTAGTTTTTCATTCCAAGGGAAGCAACTATTTTAATGGGTTTTTTGACAAGATATTTGTTATTCCCAATTTGATCATTTTGAATGCCTATGCGCATCCTGCTAAAGGCTGTTCGCTGGGGCAAAGCATTCTATTCAAAGTACTGCTGCGAACTCGCGATCTCGCCCTGGGCCGTAATAGCCGAAGCTTTAATTTTTAACTGCCTTGTTTCGAAAGGCAATTTGAACCGAACGATGGCTTCCCCGTTTTCATCGGTCTCGATCTGGGGGTTCCAATAAACCGTAGTAGGCTTATCGATGAACTTTTTGGCTTTTTTGGCCACCATAGCCGAATAAGATTCAAAGTCCGGGGTTTCGTTATAGCCCTGAAAATAGAGCCGTCCTTCTTTCCGATTGATAAACTCCAGGTCAGAGCCATTGCGGGTATAGACCATAATAACCCCACGACCCGCCCTGCTGCCGTAGATTCCCCCTTCAGCCGGTCTTAGATATTCTATTCGGTCGATGCTCCAGGCATCGAGGCCCATGGTAGGGTCCACACCCGGGGAATTCCCCCAAATAAACCCATCGATCACCCATAATGGTCCAGATTGGTCCAGGACGGAACCAAACGAGTTCGGGGCTCCCGAGGAATTCCAATTGCTACTATTCACCGTAATGGAAGGCGCATCTGCGCTTCCACCGGTAACGGCAATTCCAGGGATTTCAGCGAAAAGTTGAAACATAAAACGCGGCCTTTCAATATCCTGAACTACGGTACGGAATTTAGTCGCCTCTAACCCATAGGTCGGGGGCATCGCCCGGGGCCTTTCGATTTTCTGGTCGAACACATCCACGGAATTCAATTCAATCAAACCTTCGGAATCCAAAGGCTCCAGGGGAGAAGACTCAATAGTTTCCCGATTTTGTTGTTTGGCAAAGGCCAAAACCGCTTTGCGTTTGTGATCCTCATCATAGTCTTCCTGCACCGGGATTACTTTGACCAACCGTGTTGAAGTGTCTTCTCCCTCTGTCCGGAAGATCAGCTCGGTTTCCCCTGTGAGCTGGAGGTTGTTTACTTCGAGCCGGCCTGAACCGTCGGTCTGCAATTCCTTTATGATCACATCGTCTTCCGTTTGGATTAACAATTGTACGGTTGCATTGCGCAAGAGGCGGTTATTCAGATCATAGGCATAGCCAATTAAATCCAGGCCCCTTTGAAAGGGATAAACAATGCTTTCGGGGATCCTGGGGCCAATTCCTTCCTCCCTGGCTCCCGAGGTCAATAGTTCGAGGTCTTTGATAAAACGATCCGTTCGGACCGTGCTCCACCCGGAAAGGTCGGCTCCGTGAAGTTCCCAGAGAAAGTCCACATCCGGGGCCTTCCGAACAATGCCTTCTTCTCCCGCTAGGTGGGTTGCGCTGAGGGCCAGGGTAGTTTGTACAGGACTGCCCTCTGTATTTGTTACACGCACTTTGTAAGCGCGCTCCCCTACCCCGGCCCCGTCATTCAGGGCGGTAAATGCGATATTCAGGGTATTGTTGGGATCCATAAAGACCGGTCTCCGACACCAAACAGACGCTTCAGCATCGACCAGGGAAACACTCATAATCCCAAAGGGGATACCACTCCTGGGAATTTCAAGCGTTACATCAGGCGTTTTCAGATCCAGTTGCTTTTCAAAATAGGTAATCCCATTCATCTCACCCTTTAGCCGCACCTCCTTTGAGATCATTTCCGGGGTGGCCTGTATGCGTATCTTAAGTGTGGTCGGATCCAGGTTGTTTATGTTCAGCACATAACCTTCTTCAACTACCGCCGGGAATTCGTAAGTTTTCCCATCTGAAGTCTCCAGCATATAGTTTTCCCGGGGATCCGGGTTGAAATTAGCCGTCATAATGCCGTTGTCGAAGACTACAATGGGGCTTATCTGTTTTCCGGATCCATCGACTACTTTTCCCTCAAATACTCCGGGTTTTCCATTTTCGCCTGTTGCCTTTATAAGCAACCGATTCTCCAGACCCGCAATAAGGCGACCGCCCTCAGGATAAAAGTGCACCTTGAAGTCCCTGTCATTTTGGGAGGCCAATATCCCTTCCTCGCCTGAACGATTGCGTTTTCTGCCATCTACAATATTGAGTTCTTTGGTAAAATATGCTCCCTCCCCGTAATTCTGCATCCAACGCGTATAAGCACGCAGCTCATAGCTCCCGGTCTCTGTTTTTGGTGGAAGGTGTATCGCTCCCTCGGTCGTCCCGTTTTCGATTTTATAGTACTGAGATCCCACTACCGAACTGTCCTCTTTGCGAACCAGGTCTACTTTTAGCACCTGGCTGAGGGTGGCCCGCACCCGGTTGGGGCCCGTGAGCACATAACCTTTAAAGAACAGCGGACTGTTTTGGTCAATCGTCGTTTTGTCCAGGTGGAGCAGCACGCGTTCCTGCCATGTGATCAGGGAATCCATTTGGTTGATTTGAATGTTTCCCACTCGCTCCCCTTCAAAAATTCCCGCTAACTCAGGCTGGTTGGGTCCTCTGAATTGGGCGGTAGCCGAAAGGCAAGCCAAAACAACGAACACAAGTATGATGTTTTTAAGCTTTTTCATGGCATTTTATTTTAATAGTTTATCTTGCTTGTTTAATAGTATTACTATCATATTAGACTATACGTATCCCTCGCCTGTCAGGCCTACACTTCGGTATTCTAACTTTTGACTTCGGTTAGTACTCCAACCTGAATTTCAACAAACATGCTGGAATGTTAGCCGGATTTAAAAAGTCTTTCGATACGAACCCACCTTCCCATCCGGGGTCAGGGTTTCAATAAACAAATTCAACTGTTCAAAACCCTCGGGATTCTTGAACCGAATCACGGCCTCCCCATTCTTGTCCGTTTCCAGAGAAGGGTTCCAGTAAAGGGTAGGCAGCTCGGCTTTTCTGAGCTTCCGGTCCTTTTCGCGTTCGGCCATATACGTTTCAAAATCAGGGGTAGGTTCATACCCTTTAAAATTAAGGCCGCCATCTTTCCGGTTGACGTAGTCCAGAAAATTACCACTTCGGGTGTAAACGATCATAATACCCGTTGGGGCCTGCACCCCGTAAATTGAAGCCTGACCCGCATCTATGATAAATTCAATCCTGAGGATATCTAAAGGGGTAATGAATGTAAGGGGCGAAAGTGCCGGATCAACGAATCGAATGACCTGCCCATCCACTACCCATAGGGGTTTACCCCCACCCCTTCGATTGTGGTATACCACGGGTAAAGTACCTCCTCCTGTATTGAGCACCTGTACCCCTGGTATTTTTCGAAGCAGCTGCTCCATAGGTTCAGGTTTATCGGGATCCTGATACACTACATCAAAACGATTGGGTTTAATCCCATACAGGCTGGGGACCATTTCCTGTTCCTTCTTGCGAATGTCTTCTACGGTTACTTCTTTGAGTTGAATCACCCCGGTGGTATCAAAAGGGACCGGAGCAGTCGATTCAACAAATTCTTTTTTGCGTTGTGTCTTGCGGTAAATTTTACTCTCCGCTACTTCCTCTTCAACTACCGATTTGGCTTCTGTCCCCCCACGGCTGGGTTTAGAGGGCTCTTCAATAGGTAGTAACTTTACCAGGCGCTCGGTCTGTTCTTCACCTTGTGTACGGAATATAAACCGCGTCTCCCCGGTCACATCAATATCCTTCACGTGTAGCACACCAGCCGCATCCGTTTCCAGTTCGCGAATGACCAGGTTGGAATCGGAGGAAGCCATCATCTGGATTTTTGTGTTGGTCAGTAGGCGGTTGTCCAGATCATAGACTGTACCGTGAAGCTCAAGGCTCCGCTCTACGGGATATAGAATCTCGGAGGGGAGTCCGCGCTCCGCAGTTCCCGAGGCCAGGCTCTGTGCCTTGAGGTCCTCCAGAAAACGGAGGCTTCTCGCATTGGGGAGTTCCGCATCGATGGCTATAGGCTTTAAATATTGTTCTATACCCCAATTGGATTGCGGATGCCGTGTGTTTATAGCCGCCGAGAGATCGGTCTGCACCGGATTACCCTGAGCATCAGTAACCTTGATCCGAAAAACTACCTCCCCTTCTTTGGTGCGCTTGGATTTTAGTGGCTTGGCCTCAATTGTCAGCTGTTCCCTGGAATCGATCCATACCGGTCGCTCCGCCCAGGCTACCTGGTCCATTCCGGTGAGAGAGAAGGTCATCAGGCCATGAGGGAGGGCCGCCTTGGAAATATCCAGGGCGGCCACGCCATCTTCAAACTCCAGGACATGTACAAAATAGGACTGGCCATCTTTTTTACCCTCTAAAACCACAGGGGCTCCCTTCAGGGATTCCGTGGCTCGGACTTCGATCCGTATCTTTGCCGGGTATAGGGTATTCACGCTCAGGGCATATCCTTCATCCAATATCTCAGGAAGCGTGCTGGCCGACCCTTCGGCAGGTTTAAAGGAATAGGTTTTGCCCGCCTCGGGTTGAAAAATGGCCAAACCATACCCTTTGGCATAGGACTGCACCTCCACAACCTTAAGGCCCTTCTCATCTACAATACTGCCCTCAACAGAGCCATATTCCCCATCCGCGGATTGTGAGGTTAAAACCAAACGGTTGGAGATCCCCGCCAAAAGCCGGCCTCCTTCCGGGTAGAATTCCAAACGGTAGTCGCTGAGGTTCTCCGCAGGATCCTGTACTTCCGGGGTCTCCCCTACCTGAATCGTTTTACGATAGAACTGCTGCTCTCCATAATTCTTCATCCAACGGGTGTAGGCCAACACTTCATAGGAGCCGTCTTTTAGTTTTTTAGGTAGTTTTATAACCCCTTCCCCGGAACCTTGTTCCACAGGATGGTACTGGGTACTGACCAGGGCGTTCCCGGAATCCCGGAGTTCCAGGCGAAGCACCCCGCTGGGGCTAAAGCGCTTTTGGGTGGGATCGTTATACACGTAGGCCTTGAAAAAAATGGCTTCTCCAGCCTCGGCCTGTTCCCGGTCCATATGCAGGTAGACCCGCTCTTCCCATAAAGCCAGGGAATCGGCCACGGTCCCGTCCTGGTAAACAATTTCAGCCACAGGGAACCCACTGAATTCAGGCGTATGGCTATCTCCCTGGGCAAACGAAAAGACAGATATGCCCAAGGCTGTGGCAAGTAGAAGCAGATTCGTTTTCATAGTGAATGGCTTTATGTGGTCTTCTTAAAAATAAGCCCCGAATGTTAAATTTCCAATCCCTTTAGGATCAAATTAACACTTGTCACACAGTGCTTAAGTCCAATCAAACGGGACTTTACAGAGGATCATAGGGTACAGGAAACCCCTAAAAACATGGGTTTCCTGTTGATTCTTTGCGCCAAAAAACTAAACAATTATTACGCCGAAATAAGACTGGAAGTAAGATGGTCGCCGTCTGGAATTTACTCGGGATATTCCACACGCAGGTGATAGATATTGGTCAGTCGTTTCTTCAAGACCTTTTTTATCGCCTCGATATCCTTAAAGGTGATATCGGCGTTGAGGAATTGGCCTGCCTGCATCTGTCCGTCTATGATGCGCTCGACGAAAGCGTCGATCATCGGATAGGTAGGGTTTACCAGGCTTTTGGAAGCCGCCTCTACGGCGTCGGACATCATCAAAATGGCGGTTTCCTTTGAGAATGGGGTCGGCCCGGGATACCGGAAGTCTTCCTCCTTGGTATCTTCGGGGTGTTCTTCCATGGATTTCTTGTAGAAGTAGTACACCAGGGTGGTTCCATGATGGGTACGGATAAAGTCAATCACGCGGTCCGGCAGATTATTCTTGCGCGCCAGTTCGATCCCTTCAATAACATGCCGGATGATAATGTCCGCACTTTTTTCGGGGTCCAGATCGTCATGAGGATTGATATTGGTCGTCTGGTTTTCGGTGAAGTAGGTGGGGTCGTTCATTTTGCCGATATCGTGATACAATGCCCCTACCCGAACCAGCATGGCATTGGCCCCTATCTCATTGGCGGCCGCTTCAGCCAGATTTGCGACCTGCAGGGAATGATTAAAGGTTCCAGCAGCCTTATTGGAAAGCTCCTTAAGCAACCTCGAATTCGTGTCCGACAGCTCCAGGAGGGATACGTCCGACACCATTCCGAACATCTTTTCGTAAATGTAGATAAGGGGTTGGGCAAAAAGGGTGATCATCCCGTTGAGCAGGAAAAATCCAAAATTCAACCAGACTACATTCTCCAGATTCCCTTCATGAATAATGTGAAACGCAAAATAGCCGATGATATAAATCAGGGTAATCTGCCCGACGGATATAAACAGATTGGCTCGTTTATAGAGTTCTGAAATAGTGAGGATCGTCACGATCCCGGCTACAATCTGCAGGAAGATATACTCAAAACTATTGGGTACCACAAAGCCCAGGATAAGTACGGTCAGCACATGCACAAACAACCCCAGGCGGGCGTCAAAAAAGGTCTTCAGGATCAGCGGAAGTATACAAAGGGGGACTACATAGACCAGCCCGGCATTGTATTTTACCACCAGGGTGGTCAGGAAAACTACCACCAGAATATTGAAGAAAATAAAGGTCACATTTACATTATTCCGATACACCTCGGGGCGGTATTTCTTGAGAAACAACAAGAGCATCATCAGCACCAGGGCGACGAGTATCGTATACCCTGCAAGAATATAGTAGGAGTTGGTCGCAGTCCACAATTCAGATTCGTATTCCGACTTGAGCGATTCGAGTATTTTGAAGTTTTCGGCTTCAACCACTTCGCCCTTGGCGATCAGGAGTTTGCCTTCGTCCACGTTCCCCCGGGTGGTGGAAATATTGGCCAGTTTATTGCTGAGCTCTTTCTCCGTCAGTTCCCTGTCGGAACTCACATTGGGCTGCACCACACGGGTGAGGAGTTGAATATAATCGTCTGAATACCTGTCAAGGCCCTGGCTGCCCGCCATATTCCGGATAAGCACCTCCAGGGAATCCGGATAATGGACCAGTGCCCCGGGTAACTTGCGCGCCTCATTGTTGCGCACGAGAAAAATATCGCCTTGGGCCGGGTGTTCCTCTGCAGTAGCCACCCCGGTTGTGTAGATGCTATCCAGAATTTGCACCCCCGTCCTGAGCATGTAGTTGTAGCCCCGTGGGGAAAACTCGTCCTCCTTAAAGAAGTCAGGAAACAGGGTATCGTAGGTATTAAATACCTTTCCCGCTACGGAGGTGTCAAATCGGTAATATGGGATTTGGTCCTTTTGAATCGTATTTTGCTCGGCTTCAATCTCTGCCTGGGTTTTGCGAATGGAAAAGTCAAAGGGGGCATAGAGGTTTTCATACTGCCAGGGTTTCCCCTTTTGGAATTCATATTTGAACTGGCCTCCCCTGGGAAAGAAAAAGACGATACAGGCAACACTGACAAAATACAGGATGTACTTGTAGATCTCAGATTGGGATCGGTAGAGGGAATCCAGGCGGCTTGACATCTTTAAAGTGAATTGGGTTCAAAAATAGGAAAATCCCCGGGGGTTTTTGACAACAAGCGAAAAGGCATCCGTTTTAATTTATTAATTTCGCGTCACAAATTAAAAGATCCATGAAAGAGGTTGTAATCGTTTCTGCAGTGCGCACTCCCATAGGCAGTTTTATGGGGGCCTTGTCTTCCGTACCAGCTCCCGAGCTCGGTGCGGCAGCCATTAAGGCGGCGCTCAATAAAATCGGACTGGACGTTTCAAAGGTCGAAGAAGTACTCATGGGCCATGTGGTGCAGGCGGGCTCCGGGCAGGCTCCGGCGCGTCAGGCTGCCATCCTGGCCGGCATACCGGATACGGTTCCCTGTACTACGGTCAATAAAGTATGTGCCTCTGGAATGAAGGCAGTGATGCAGGCCGCTCAATCCATAGCACTCGGTGACCGGGAGATCATGGTTGCCGGGGGTATGGAAAACATGAGTCTTATTCCACATTACGTACACCTGCGAAACGGGAAGAAATTTGGCCCTGAAACCCTGATCGACGGTATGCAGAAAGACGGCCTGGTAGATGCTTACGACCAACAGGCTATGGGGGTCTGCGCGGATGCCTGTGCCCTGGAATACAATTTCAGCCGGGAGGATCAGGACGCCTTTGCCATACAGTCTTATGAGCGTTCCGCAAAGGCCTGGAAAGACGGTAAATTCGCTGATGAAGTGATTCCGGTTGCCGTACCTCAGCGACGAGGCGAGCCGGTTATTGTCGATCAGGACGAAGAGTACCGGAATGTGAAATTGGATAAAATACCCCAGCTCAGAGCAGCCTTTACCAAAGAAGGAACAGTTACTGCAGCGAATGCCTCTACAATTAATGACGGAGCTGCCGCCCTGGTCCTGATGAGTGCCGATAAGGCGAAGGAACTCGGAATACAGCCATTGGCGACCATTCGGTCTTATGCCGATGCGGCTCAGGAACCCAAATGGTTTACCACAGCTCCTGCCAAAGCCCTGCCACTGGCCCTTGCCAAGGCCGGTGTAACCCAGGAAGATATCGACTTTTTTGAATTTAATGAAGCCTTCAGCGTGGTGGGCCTGGCAAACATTAAAATACTGGGACTGAGCGATACCAATGTCAATGTCAACGGTGGCGCAGTGTCCCTGGGACATCCGTTAGGGTGCTCCGGAGCCCGGATCCTGGTGACCCTGATCAGCGTCCTGAAACAAAACAATGCCCGTTATGGAGCCGCTGCCATCTGCAACGGAGGTGGCGGAGCATCAGCCATGGTATTGGAATCCCACAAATAACTGCAGAATCTAACGGATGGAATACGGTATCTGCCCTTTGAGCATGGTCCCTGTGCATCAGAGCGCGGATGACGCTTCGGGCTGGATCACCCAACTGCTCTATGGCGAAGTCTTCAAGATTCCCGAAACCCGGAAACACTGGAGCCGTATCCGAACCCCTTCTGACCAATGTGAAGGATGGGTGCGGAATCCCCAGATCCTTCGACTGGAAGCCTCTGAGTACGAAGCGCTTCACGCTCCCGAAGGGATGCGACTTGCTTCAGATCTGATCTCTCACATTTGTACACAGGAAGGGCTGTTAATGCCCATTCCCGTAGGATCCAGCGTACATGCCACGGCCGCCCTTTCCCACACGCATGAAGGAGGCGTGTTTCAGCCGGAAATGGATAAAGAATCCCTGATCGATACGGCCCTGATTTATTTAAACAGTCCCGAGGTCAAAGGCGGGCGTTCCCCATTTGGAATTGACGCCGACGGCCTGTCACAAATGGTTTACCGCACGGCGGGGATACTTCTCAACCGAAGTGCACCTCAACAAGCCTCCCAAGGCAGTCCCCTAAGTTTTATTGAAGAGAGCGAACCCGGAGATCTGGCTTTTTTTGACGGGCCTGACGGAATGATCAACCACGTAGGGCTCATCATGCGGGATAATTACATTATTCACTGTGACGGCAAAGTGCGTATTGATCGTTTGGACCATACAGGGATCTTTAATGCGGAAAAACGGATATACACCCATCCACTTCGGGTAATCGTCAAAATTTTGTAATAAAAAAAGCCCCGCAACAGCAGGGCTTCATTATTTTCTATAGGATTCTGAAGGAGCTTATTCCCCTAAAAGGTTCTTTATCCGCATGTAGTTCTCATTATCTCCCAGAGCACCATAGATGTTCTTCAACTGGGATAAGATGGCTTCGTTATCCGGATTGATTTTAAGTGCATCTTCTAAAACGACTACACCTTCCTTAAAAAGCTCATCCTTCTGACTTTTAAGTTCATCGTATTTGGCAATATCTGCACGGGAAGTACCCAATGCATTCATGTCGTCGATAAGCGCGTTCCCTTCATTGACATACGTCGTGGACAGGTTTAACTGGGCGTTTACATACCCCGGATTCACCTCGATAGCTTTTCGATACGCTGCGCGGGCGCCTTCTATATCACCTTGCTCCATATTGATAACCCCGATGTTGTAGTGCAAATCCGGATTGTCGGGGGCCATTCGGGCCGCCTCAGCCATCAATTCTTTAAACTTATCCTTATCCCCTAACTGGTAATACAGATTGGCCTCATTGAGCACCAGGTTGACATCATCAGGATTGTCCGCCCGGGCTGCCTTATAGGCCTCCAAAGCTTCTTCGTTGTTCCCCAGCTGGGTGTAGATCAGTGCGATGTTCCGCACGATTTCCGCACGCTTGGACTCGGTTTTTTCATCGACAGGATTCGAATACGTTCCGGATTTTACCATCAGGTCCCGTTGCGTCTTTTGCATCACCTCGACTTCTCCGGTTTCTACATTTGTCGCACTGTATTCCATCATGCTTCCGTCGTATCCGACATCCCGTAATTCCTTGTAATACTCAAGAGACATCTCGTAATCTCCGCTGTTAACCGCACTGCTGGCAGCATAATACAGATAGATCGTATCCCGGGGGCTCAATTGATACGCCAAATACAATTTTTCAGCGGCTTCTTTGTACTTTTCTTCTTTATTGTCTTCTACCGCATTGTTGACGAGGTCATTGGCCACTAGGGACATCTGCGCCTGCGCATCGGCTGTATATTTAACCTTCCCGCTGGCTTCTTCCAGACTGACGACTTTCTTATAAGAATCCACGGACTCCCCGAAGGCTGCCATATCTCCCTTTTTCGCCAGGTCTGAATACACCTGTCCTCTTAGGAAGTAATACTCGGCCTGAGTGCGCTCATCAGCACCCGCTATAGCACCGGCGGCACTTTCCAGGCTCATCTTGGCTGAAGCAGCATCGCCGCTTTTCATAGCCTTTTCGGCTGCTTTTATTTCTGATTTTTGTGCAAAACCGGCCAATCCTGTAAGCAAGGCCGCCATAATTAACATGTTGGTTCTCATGAAGCTGTATTTAATCTAGTTAGTATTTGTGTATTTACGTTGTTTCAGGGGTATTCGGATCATCCCCGGTATCCTCAGTATCAAGAGACGTGCCATCTTCGGTTTCCACATCTATATTCAGGATATCCGTATCGTCCAGATCCTCTTCATCTTTCATCACTTTGGCCACAGCCGCAATGGAATCTGAATCCTTGAGGTTGATCAGGCGAACGCCCTGCGTAGCCCTACCCATGGTCCGCAAATCCTCTACGGCCATGCGGATAGCGATCCCCGATTTGTTGATAATCATCAGATCGTCTGAATCTGAAACATTTTTTAAAGCGACCAGCCCTCCGGTTTTCTCGGTGATGGAAATGGTCTTAACGCCTTTCCCACCCCGGTTGGTGATTCGGTAATCCTCAATGCTCGAGCGTTTTCCATAGCCGTTTTCGGATACTACCAAAATGTCTTCGTCAAAATTATGGACGGACAACATACCAATCACTTCGTCATCTTCGCCGGCCAGGGTAATCCCCCGCACACCGGAAGCATTCCGGCCCATAGGGCGGGTTTTACTCTCCTCAAAACGAATCGCTTTTCCGGATTTCAGACCGAGGAAAATCTCAGATGTTCCCGTGGTGAGTTTGGCTTCCAGCAGTTCGTCTCCTTCGCGAATATTAATGGCAATAATGCCATTCTGGCGCGGGCGTGAGTACTGTTCCAGGGGCGTTTTTTTAACGATACCCTTTTTGGTGGCCATAATCACATAATGGCTGTTAAAATAATCTTCGTCTTTGAGATCCCGGGTACAAATAAAGGCCTTCACCTTATCCTCAGGAGATAAGTTGACCAAATTCTGAATGGCCCTTCCCTTGGAAGTACGACTGCCCTCAGGAATTTCGTATACCCGCAGCCAATAACACTGCCCCTGTTGGGTAAAGAACAGCATGTACTGATGGTTGGTCCCTACAAAGAGGTGTTCCAGGAAGTCTTCGTTTCGGGTAGCAGACGCCTTTTGCCCCACCCCGCCCCGATTCTGGGTTTTATACTGGGCTAAAGGGGTTCTTTTGATATAACCCGCATGTGAAATGGTAATGACCACCTGCTCATCCGGAATCATGTCTTCAATACTCAGGCTTCCTCCTACATAGTTGATCACGGAGCGACGGGTATCCCCATAACGCTCCTTGACCTCCAGAAGTTCCTGCTTGATAATATCCATCCGACGCTCTTCCCGTGCGAGAATATCTTTCAAATCCTCAATAGTGGCAAGCACTTCTTCGTATTCACTTCTGAGCTTATCCTGCTCCAGTCCTGTTAGCTGACGCAGGCGCATTTCCACAATAGCGCGGGCCTGAAGTTCTGTGAGTTCAAAGCGCTTCATTAAATTGGCGCGCGCATCTTCCGCATTGGCCGAGCCCCTGATAATGGCAATCACTTCATCGATATTATCCGAAGCAATAATAAGTCCTTCAAGAATATGCGCCCGTTCTTCGGCCTTGCGCAATTCGTATTGAGAACGGCGGGTTACGACCTCATGACGATGATTTACAAAATGTGTAATCATCTCTTTGAGATTCAGTAACTGGGGCCGCCCACCGACAAGGGCAATATTGTTTACACTGAAAGAAGACTGAAGCGCAGTGTACTTATATAAGGTATTGAGTACAATGTTTGGGATGGCATCCCTTTTGAGAATATAAACCACCCGCATTCCTTTGCGATTGGACTCATCGCGAATGGCCGAAATACCCTCAACTTTTTTATCGTTGATCATGTCTACCGTCTTCTTGATCATATCGGCTTTATTCACCTGATATGGAATCTCGGTAACCACAATACATTCCTTGCCCTGAACTTCCTCAAAACTCGCTTTCGCACGCATCACCACACGGCCCCGGCCGGTAAGGAAGGCTTCCTTAACTCCTTCATACCCATAAATAATTCCCCCGGTAGGAAAATCAGGAGCTTTTATATGCGTAATCAGCTCTTCAATTTCAATATCGCGGTTATTTATGTAGGCAATGGTTCCATCCACAACTTCAGAGAGGTTGTGAGGGGGCATATTGGTCGCCATCCCCACAGCAATCCCGGAAGCCCCGTTAATAAGCAGGTTAGGGATACGGGTAGGCAGTACGGTTGGTTCCTGAAGAGAATCGTCGAAATTGAATTGATGATCTACCGTTTCCTTGTCGATATCTGCGAGCATCTCATCGGCGATTCGCCTCATACGAGCTTCAGTGTACCGCATTGCGGCAGGGCTGTCACCATCTATGGAACCGAAATTCCCCTGACCATCCACCAGCATATATCTCAGGCTCCAGTCCTGGGCCATACGAACCATGGTGTCGTAAACCGAAGTATCTCCATGGGGGTGGTATTTACCGAGCACCTCCCCCACGATCCGGGCAGATTTTTTGTGTGCACTGGTCGAGCGAACGCCGAGTTCGTGCATCCCGTAGAGCACCCTGCGGTGCACCGGTTTAAGACCATCCCGAACATCTGGCAGGGCTCGTGACACAATGACCGACATCGAATAATCGATGTAGGCCGATTTCATCTCATCTTCTATGTTAATGGGGATCAATTTTTCTCCTTCCGCCATAATGCAGCTTTCTTTCTGTTCCTGAGGTTAAAAAATCATGCCAATATACGGAAAAACGGCCTTTTCCGAGGGTGTTCTAACCTATTTATTAAGGAATTTATCAACAGGATTTACCCCTTGGAAGGTTGATAAATTAGCCGTTAAAATTTTTGTAATTCTCTCTAATTTTTGTCATTTCGTTTCGTGCGAGGGAATATGGGTACGGTATTTGACGTTCTTATGAATAGAATTCGTAATTTTAGAAAGTATTAAGGAGGATTTATGGATGATAATTTTTCACCACGAGTAAAGGACGTCATTGCATACAGCAAGGAAGAAGCACTGCGCCTCGGCCACGATTTTATCGGAACCGAGCACCTGATGTTGGGCTTGCTTCGCGACGGAAACGGGAAAGCGATCAGCATTCTCGACGCCATGGAAGTAGACCTGGATCATCTGCGCAGGAAAGTGGAAATTCTAAGTCCACCGAACCCCAGTGCTACGGCCCTTCCGAAGGATAAAAAGAACCTGCACCTGACGCGTCAGGCAGAGCGTGCCCTGAAAACGACGTTTCTGGAAGCCAAGCTTTTCCAGAGTTCGTCCATCAATACAGCCCACCTCTTGCTGTGTATCCTTCGTAATGAAAACGACCCGACCACCAAATTACTGCACAAGATGAAGGTAGACTACGACGGCGTGAAAGAACAATTTAAGAGCATGATCACCAGCGATAGCGAGGAGGACTACAGCGATACGCCCTCTGCAGAATCCTTCCCCAGCGATTCCGATGATGTCGGTGAGGGGAAAGAAGGCTCCTACTCGAGCGGATCAGCTCAGAAAGGAAATAAAAAGTCCAAAACCCCGGTGCTGGATAACTTCGGCCGGGACCTTACCCAAATGGCTGAGGAAAACAAACTCGACCCTGTCGTAGGGCGGGAAAAGGAAATTGAGCGCGTTTCTCAAATCCTGAGCCGCCGTAAAAAGAACAATCCCCTGTTGATCGGGGAACCGGGTGTGGGTAAGAGCGCCATCGCGGAAGGGCTTGCACTGCGCATTATCAATAAAAAAGTTTCCCGGATCTTATACAACAAAAGAGTGGTCACTCTGGACCTCGCTTCCCTGGTTGCCGGAACAAAGTACCGCGGGCAGTTTGAAGAACGCATGAAGGCGGTTATGAACGAATTGGAGAAAAATGACGATGTCATCCTCTTTATCGACGAGATCCATACCATTGTGGGCGCTGGCGGCGCAACGGGCAGCCTGGACGCTTCAAATATGTTTAAACCGGCCCTTGCGCGTGGAGAAATTCAATGTATCGGAGCCACTACCCTGGATGAATACCGGCAGTACATCGAAAAGGACGGAGCCCTGGAGCGACGTTTCCAAAAAGTAATGGTAGAGCCCACCTCGGTGGAGGAAACCATTGAAATACTGCGCAACATTAAAAGTAAGTACGAAGATCACCACAACGTCAATTACACCGATGAGGCGATAAACGCTTGTGTGAAGCTGACCAATCGCTATATCACAGACCGCTTTCTGCCAGACAAGGCCATCGATGCCCTGGACGAGGCAGGATCCCGGGTCCATATCATCAATATGGATGTGCCCAAGCAAATCCTCGAGCTCGAAAAGCAACTCGAAGAGGTGCGGGAACTCAAAAACAGTGTGGTTAAAAAACAACGGTACGAAGAAGCCGCCAAGCTCCGGGACGATGAAAAGCGTCTGGAGAAGGATCTGGCCATTGCTCAGGAAAAATGGGAAGAGGACAGTAAACTCCAACGGGAGACCGTTTCGGAAGAAAGCGTGGCAGATGTCGTCTCTATGATGAGTGGCATTCCGGTCAATAAGATTGCGCAAACCGAAAGCAATAAGCTCGCCAAATTGCCGGATCTCATTAAAAACAACGTCATCGGGCAGGATGAGGCTGTGGCTAAGGTCGCTAAGGCGATTCAGCGCAACCGGGCCGGATTAAAAGATCCGAACAAGCCCATCGGGAGTTTTATTTTCCTGGGGCAAACCGGTGTAGGTAAAACACAGCTGGCCAAAGTCCTGGCCAAGGAATTATTCGACTCTGAAGATGCCCTGATCCGTATCGATATGAGCGAGTATATGGAGAAGTTTGCGATTTCAAGACTCGTGGGGGCACCTCCGGGATATGTCGGCTATGAAGAAGGCGGGCAACTCACAGAAAAAGTGCGCCGCAAGCCTTATTCGGTCATTCTCCTCGATGAAGTCGAAAAGGCGCATCCGGATGTCTTTAATATGCTCTTGCAAGTTCTGGATGATGGCTTTTTAACCGACAGCCTCGGACGGAAAATCGATTTCCGGAACACTATAATCATCATGACCTCGAATATCGGGGCCCGTCAGATCAAGGATTTTGGACAAGGCGTCGGATTTGGAACGGCTGCCAAGAAATCCCAGGCAGATTCACATCAGAAAAGCGTCATCGAAAACGCACTGAAAAAAGCATTTGCCCCGGAATTCCTCAACCGTATCGACGATGTGATGGTGTTTAACCCCCTGGAGCGGGAGCACATCCATCAGATCATAGATATCGAGCTGAAGAAACTCTACGACCGTATCAAGGACATCGGATACGAATTAAAACTGACCGATAAGGCCAAGGATTATATCTCCGACAAAGGGTTTGACAAGGAGTACGGTGCCCGGCCTCTGAAACGCGCGATCCAGAAATACATCGAAGATGCCCTGGCTGAGGAAATCGTCAATTCCAAACTGGAAGAAGGCGACAGCATTAATATGGACCTGGATGAAAAGGGCGATACCCTGACTATTAAAATCACCAAAGCCAGCAAATCTTCGAAGGAGGCATAAGGCTTGTAAGAAAATTAGTGCATAAGGAGTCCTAGAAATGGGACTCCTTTTTTTATACCCCTTCAGAGGTTTCGTAAGAATAACGATACAAGCCTGCGGAGCGCACGACCGTAGAAACGATATTTACGTCTTTAGTCTAAATTTTTTCTCATTCGGACACCCCCGGTCTACTTTCGTCCCGAGACACTAAATGAAAATAGAATGGATTTGGGACCTGCAAAAAAGACGGTAATCGTCAGGGAATACCTGTTGGATGTTGGAAAGATTCAGGTATTTGAGGATTACCTGGTATCAGTATTTGATCAGGGTGCCACCCTGACCCTCGAGCGCGCCTATCAGATTATCGGGATCTCAGAAATCCACTTCCGGGATAAGAATTTCGGTATCATCAGCCACAGGGTTAACTCTTATGCCATTGATCCGACGGTGTACACCTATTTCCGCCAACTCGAAAATCTTAAGGCCTTTGCCATAGTATCGAGTAAGGAAGTAGATATGCATAACTTCCATATTGAAAAACTGTTCTATAAAAATCCCATGAAGTACTTTATCGATTACCAAAAGGCGCTGAAGTGGGTGCGCAGCCGTGTAATACTGAGCACTCCCGAATAGATCGGGCAATTTCTACCGATTCCCCCGGGCCCACTTTCTGTTTAATGATTTTTTACGGGACCCTGTATTAGCGTCCTTCAATTTCTTTTGGGTTCAGGCAGGCTTTTATGAAGATTCCGCAGGGTCTTGTGAACCATTTTCCGCCGATTGGTGCCCACCATTTTCTCGAGGTTCCTTCGAACCGTTTTCCTGAGGTGGTTTTGAACCGTTTTGCGAAGGTTGCGGGGGTATTTGCCCGGAGAGTTCCCGGAATGCCATTCCAATTCCTGAGAGAATATCAGAGGCCGTTAGGGCTTCCACTCCTGTTTCCGCAACCCGAAGATCTCCTGCCCTTCCGTGCAAATAGACCCCCAGCAGGGCCGCCTGTAATGGAGGGTAGCCTGTAGCCCGCAATCCTGTGATCATGCCGCTCAGCACATCTCCGCTTCCCCCGGTAGCCATTCCCGGATTCCCTGTGAAATTAATATACCCCCTGTCTTTCCCGAGTACAATCGTATGGGCACCTTTAATAAGAAGGATACAATTCCATTTTTTTGCGAAGGCGCGTGCTATTCTAAGCTTGTCGAAATCGTCCTTCCAGGCCCCGATAAGGCGTTTCAGTTCTCCCGGATGCGGGGTAAGAATACTCTCCTCCGGAATATGCTTCAGGGCTTTAGGATTCAGGCTGAGGATGTTCAGGGCATCGGCATCCAGTAAGACGGGCTGCTTTTGTATTTTGAGCCAGGCCAGGAAGGCCTTCTGAGCGCCTGCTCCCGTCCCCAGGCCCATACCAATGCCTGCGGTCTGGCCCTCAGGGACTTCAGGCAACTCCAGATGTTCCTCCATGTCTTCGGTAGTGCGCACCATAATCTCCGGGAGCCCGGTTTGGAGGGGGATATAGCCACAACCCGGCACACAGGCTGTGACCAGGCCAGATCCGCATAAAAGAGCCGCCCGGGAGGCCAGGGCTACCGCCCCTATTTTTCCATGACTCCCCCCGAGAATAAGCGCATGCCCAAAGGTGCCTTTATGATCAAACTTCGAACGGGGCCGGTACCACGATCTGAGCAGGGCGGGGTCGATAAGTTCATATCGGGAAGTAATGGAATCCATATAAGCCGCATCCAATCCGATGTCCAGAGCTTCCCATTGCCGAATCACAGCACCGGTCTGGGGTAGAAAAAAAACGAGTTTGGGCACCTGGAAGGTGAGGATGTGGCTCGCATGGACCACCTTACCGAGGTCCTCAGGCAGCCGATCCAGGTACATTCCCGACGGCATGTCAATACTGAGGATAAAGGCTTTGGAGGCGTTCAAATGCTCAAAAAGCGCTCCCACCCAGGGCTGGGGGGGTCGGTTCAGGCCTATGCCAAAAACACTATCCACAATTAGGGCATCCGGATGTATTTCAGGCAGAGGGCTCCCTTCATCCAGATATTCCGGCCACACTTTCCGCGCTTTGAGGCGTTTTAAGTTGGTGAGAAAATCGGCAGATCTACGCTCGCTGTATTTCACCACATACACCACTACATGATAGCCGTGCTCCACCAGATGTCGGGCGAGTACCAGCCCGTCTCCTCCATTGTTTCCAGTACCACAAAAAACATGAATCTTTACCGGATTACCCTGCAGGCGTTGGTGCAACCAGTCAAAGGCCTTGGTGGCTGCGCGCTCCATAAGGTCGGTGGAAGAAATCTTCTGGGCGGTGAGCGTTTGGGCATCGGCCTTATAGATTTGTGAACGGTTCAGGATCTTCATGGGCTAGGGCTGCCAGGGTTTGCACCTTAAAGGAACTAAATGTGCAGGGGATTCAAAAGAAAATAGCCCGAAAATTGATTTCAGGACAATTCCTTCTTCCTTATTTGGTCTGGTTTTGAAATATACTACATTTGGGGGTTTAGCAGTGCGGTAAGCCTATACCCTAAAAGGGCATCAACGCTTTTTTAAAGGCGGAAACCCCGTATCAGTGAGTCAGGGGATCCCTGAAATGAGGGACATCATTACCCCGGACCTGAGGTTAGGCCCGGGCAAATAAAAAACACTTGGAGACGAAAATGAGGGTATTGAAATTTGGCGGGAGTTCTGTAGCGGGTCCGGAGGCAATAGCCGCCACCCTAAAAATCGTAGCCCAATCCCAAACCCCTGTACTGGTGGTCGTTTCCGCTCTTGGGGGGGTTACGGATCTGCTGCTGGAAGCCACCCGACAAGCGGCCTCACAACAAGAGCAATGGCGGGAGTCCCTGGAGGCCATCGAAAAACGATATCTGGATACCGTCCGCGGTTTGCTCCCCCTGGAGCGACAGGCGGCCGTGCTCAGCCGGGTCAAAATGGAGCTGAACACCCTGGAAACCCTTTTGGAGGGGGCCTGGCTCATTGGGGAATCTACCCCAAAACTCGGTGATAAAATCGGGAGTTACGGAGAACTGCTCTCGGCTTTTATCATTGCACAATACTATCGAAGCCAGGGGGTTTCCGCGGAATTTCAGGACAGCCGGGACCTTATTGAGACCGACAGTACCTTTGGAGATGCCAAAGTAAATCAGGAGAAAACCTATATAAAGATTGCCGCTGCACTTACGGGAGAGATTCCTGTAGTGGTTCTGCCGGGGTTTATCGCCTCGAATGCACATGGGGATACAACCACCCTGGGCAGGGGTGGATCAGATTATTCGGCTGCTCTATTTGCAGGAGCCCTGCAGGCGGTAGAATTGGAAATATGGACGGACGTCAGTGGGATGTATACCGCCAATCCAAAACTGGTTTCAGGTGCCCGGCCCATCCCCACCCTCTCTTATGAAGAAGCGATGGAACTCTCTCATTTCGGAGCCAAAGTTCTTTACCCTCCCACCATACGCCCTGCCCTGCAGGCGGGCATCCCCATCCTGATCCGCAATACCTTCAAACCCGGGGAACCCGGAACCCGAATTGAAGCCGATGGGAATCCCCACGGGCGCACTGTGCGTGGGATCAGCTACGTGCCGGATATTGCTTTGCTCTCCCTGGAAGGCCCGGGGATGATCGGAATTCCGGGTATCAGCCACCGCTTTTTTGAAGTCCTTTGGCAAAAAAACGTCAATGTGGTTTTTATTACACAGGCGTCTTCAGAACATTCCATTTGTGTCGGGATACGGGAAAGCCAGGCATCCCTGGCCTCAGAGGCTGTTAACCTGGCCTTTGAACGGGAAATTGAAAAGGGAGGGATCACTCCGGTGCAGGTGGAGACTGAACTTTCCATCGTCGCTTTGGTCGGTGATGGTATGAAGCAACACCAGGGCCTGAGCGGGAGGATGTTCAGTACCCTGGGGCGGAACAACGTGAATATCCGGGCCATTGCACAGGGAGCTTCCGAGCGAAATATTTCCGCAGTCATTGGCAGTAGCGATGTAAAAAAAGCACTAAACACCCTGCACGAAGCCTTTTTTGAAGAACAGGTTAAGCAGTTGAACCTATTTGTGATGGGAGTCGGCAATGTCGGATCCCGCCTGCTGAACCAGATCCGGGAGCAGCAAAAAGTACTGAAAAAAGACTACCGCCTCCTGATCCGGGTAGTCGGTATTTCGAATTCCCGTAAAATGGTGTATCGGGAAAAAGGGATCCCGCTGGACCACTGGTCCACTGTTTTAGAGGAAGGAGCGCCCACAAACCCAAAAGGGTATTATGACCTGGTGCGAAAAGCGAACCTGAGAAACTCCATTTTTATCGACAATACGGCCAGCGCTGAAATAGCAGGCTGGTATGCGGCATACCTGCGGGAGAGTGTGGCTGTGGTCACCTGCAATAAAATTGCCTGTTCGGATCGCTATTCCCAATATCTGGAGCTGAAGCATTTGGCGCGTACCTATACTGTTCCTTTTCTTTTTGAGACCAATGTTGGGGCGGGTCTTCCGGTGATCGACACTTTGAAGAACCTGGTGCTTTCCGGAGACCGCATTCGAAAAATACAGGCCGTATTATCGGGGAGTCTGAATTTTATATGGAATACCTATGACGGGACGGCCCCCTTTGCAGATGTCGTACGGGTCGCTCAAAAAGAAGGTTTTACAGAGCCGGACCCGAGAATTGACCTGAGCGGTATCGATGTCATGCGCAAAATCCTGATCCTGGCCCGAGAAAGTGGTTACGCCCTGGAACTGGACGCTATCGAAAACCACTCCTTTCTGCCAGAGGCAGCACAAAATACGGCGGATACCGAAGTATTTTACAAGGCACTGGAAGCAGGGGAATCCCATTTTTTAAACCTTTTTAAGGCCGCTCATAAAGATGGGAAACGCCTGAAATACGTAGCCGAATTCCATGCAAATTCCGCCCGGGTAAAACTCGAGGGGATACCCCAGGGACATGACTTTTACAACCTGAGGGGAAGCGATAATATTGTACTTTTTTACACAGACCGGTACCCGGAACAACCCCTGATGATTAAAGGGGCCGGAGCGGGGGCCGAAGTGACGGCCTCAGGCCTGTTTGCAGATATCATCCGGGCCGGCAATTTCTAAGCCAGGCCGGGAATACAAAAAATATATGGAGTCTTCTAAAATCACAATTTTCTCCCCGGCGACCATCGCCAACCTCTCTTGCGGCTTCGATGTCCTGGGCCTTGCTCTCGAAGGCATCGGCGACCGGATGACCGTGGGGCTCACCCCGGAGAAAGGCGTGCGGATTTCACAGATCACCGGGGCAGACCTGCCCATGGAGGCCGAAAAAAACGTCGCCGGTGTAGCGGCCCTGGCCCTGCTCCGGGCGACGGATTACCAGGGCGGGGTAGTCATTGAAATTGAAAAGCAAATCCTCCCGGGAAGCGGAATCGGCAGCAGTGCCGCGAGCGCAGCCGGGGCAGTCTGGGCCGTTAACAAGTTACTCGGTGATCCTTTTACCCCGGAGCGCCTGGTGGGGTTTGCAGCCCTGGGGGAAGCCCAGGCCAGTGGGGCCGCCCACGCCGACAATGTGGCTCCTGCCCTATATGGTGGCATCACCCTGATCCGCAGTTACGATCCTCTGGATATTGCGCGCATCCACTGCCCTCCCCTGCTCTACGCGACCCTCTTGCACCCTCAGATCGAGTTAAAAACTTCGGATTCCCGCAGTATTCTCAAACGCACCATCAGCCTGGAAAAAGGCATCCGGCAATGGGGCAATGTGGGCGGTCTGGTGACCGGCTTGTTTACAGAAGATTACGGCCTGATCAGCCGCTCCCTGGAAGATGGCATTATCGAACCCCTGCGTTCCCTGCTGATCCCGGGGTTTGACGATCTGCGTGAGGCAGCCCTTGGGGCCGGCGCCCTGGGTTTTGGTATCTCCGGATCCGGACCTTCGGTCTTTGCACTGAGCCGGGGAAAAGAAACCGCCCTGCAAACCGAACAAAGCCTTATCTCATGTTATAGTCCCCTCGGCATACCTTTTAAGACCTACACTTCAGCGATAAGTAAAAATGGGGTTCGCCTGTGGAATGCACAGACGGATATTCTCACATAAGCGCACCTGGCCATGATGTATTACAGTCTGCAACAACAAGCTCCCGAGGTTTCTTTTAAAGAGGCTGCCCTCCGGGGGATTGCCCCGGATCGGGGACTTTATTTTCCAAGGCAGATTCCGCGTTTTTCCGCTGAATTCTGGCGGGACCTGCCCAAAAAGGACTTCCTGGAGAGTGCCCAGGAGCTCATGCAGGTCTTTACAGGGGACTCCATTCCGTACCTTAAGCTAAGGGAAATCCTCGAAAGAACCCTGAGTTTTGAGTTCCCACTGATACCCCTGGAGGATTCGATTTCGGTTTTGGAACTCTTTCACGGGCCTACCATGGCTTTTAAAGATGTGGGCGCCACCTTTATGGCGGGATGCCTCGGCTATTTCTCCGGGCAGACCGATCTTAAAACAGTGGTGCTGGTAGCCACAAGCGGGGACACCGGGGGCGCTGTGGCCCGTGGATTTTTAAACGTGCCCGGGGTGGAAGTCGTGATCCTCTACCCCAAGGACAAGGTGAGCGACATACAGGAAAGGCAATTGACCACACTGGGGGCAAACATCCGTGCCCTTCGGGTTCAAGGGACCTTTGACGATTGCCAGGCCATGGTGAAGCGGGCCTTTCAGGATCCCGTCCTCTTTGAAAACCAGGCCCTGACCTCTGCCAATAGCATTAATATAGCCCGGTGGCTGCCGCAGATGCTCTATTATGTACGCGCCGTGCAGCAGCTTCCTCCCGAGGCTGCTCCTCCTGTGTTTTCCGTACCCAGCGGTAACTTCGGCAACCTGTGTGCCGGCCTGCTTGCATCGCGTATGGGAATGCCCGCTGGGCATTTTATTGCGGCCACAAACTCCAACGATACCATTCCCAGGTATATGGAATCCCGACATTACGATCCCCATCCCGCGATCGCCTCCCTGTCCAACGCTATGGATGTCGCAGATCCGAGCAATTTTGTCCGGATTCTGGAACTTTTTGAAAATGATTTTCAAAAACTGGGCTCCAAACTTTCCGCCTATTCCTTTACCGATGCCCAGACACTGAAGGCCATGGAGACCCTGTTCAATGCCTTTAAATATACCGCTGACCCCCATGGTGCGGTGGGCTATTTGGGACTGGTCCGCTACCTCGAAGACCATCCGGACCGCACAGGGATTTTCCTGGAGACGGCCCACCCCATCAAGTTCCGGGAGACGGTGGAAACCTGCCTGGATCTGGAACTGGAGCTCCCCATGCAAATCCGCGGACTTTTGGACCGGGAAAAGGTTTTTTCGGACATCGGTACCTATGAGGAACTGAGGGAAGCTCTGCGCTAAGCCCGTGTTTTACTCCCGGATTCTTCCAACTATTTTCAATACTTTTGCATGCATCTAAAGCCTGGATCTTATGAAAGAAATTGCCCTTTCTGCTACCCACAAAGCCCTTGGAGCTAAAATGGTTCCATTTGCCGGATACAATATGCCCGTTTCATACGAAGGCGTCACGGTGGAACACCAAACGGTGCGCGAGGGCGTCGGGGTCTTCGATGTCTCCCATATGGGGGAATTTCTGATCGAAGGACCAAAAGCCCTGGAACTCATTCAGAAAGTGACTTCCAACGATGCTTCCAAGCTCGAAGAAGGGCGGGCCCAGTACAGTTGCCTGCCGAATGAAACCGGGGGCGTTGTGGACGACCTGATCGTATACCGGGTAAAACCGGAAACCTACCTTTTGGTGGTCAATGCCTCGAATATCGAAAAAGACTGGGCGCATATTTCCAAATACAATGAAGCGATCGGGGCCGACATGCGCAACCTCTCTGAGGCCTATTCCCTTTTAGCCATACAAGGACCGAAAGCCGCTGAAGCCATGCAATCCCTCTCCTCTGTAGACCTTGCCGGCATTCCTTTCTACCATTTTGTAGTAGGCGATTTCGCCGGTATTCCTTACGTCATTATTTCGGCTACAGGCTATACCGGTTCGGGGGGCTTTGAGATCTATTGCAAAAACGAGGAGGTGCAGCAGGTCTGGGATAAGGTTATGGAGGCCGGAGCGTCCTATGGCATTAAACCCATCGGTTTGGCCGCCCGGGATACCCTTCGCCTGGAAATGGGTTACTGCCTCTACGGAAACGATATTGACGATACCACCTCGCCCCTGGAAGCCGGCTTGGGCTGGATTACAAAATTCACCAAGGACTTTGTGAACAGCCAGGCCCTGAAAGCCCAGAAGGAAGCCGGGGTAACCCGAAGGCTGGTGGGGTTTGAACTTGAAGACCGGGGGATACCAAGACAGGGGTACACGATTACCGACGCCGATGGCGCGCCTATTGGGGAAGTCACCTCGGGCACCATGTCCCCTTCCCTGGGCAAAGGGATAGGGATGGGGTATGTCCCCGTTTCCCATGCACAGCCCGGGACGATTATCGGGATTCAAATCCGTAAAAACAACCTGCCGGCTACCGTGGTCAGACCGCCATTCTACAAAGGGTAAGCCCGAACACACGTGCAGCAGACCGGTAAGCGAATATTGATATTGGGGGCCAGTGGTTTCCTGGGCAACACCCTGTACAAGGAGCTCTGCAATTACTACAACACCTTTGGTACCTACTGTTCTGCGCGAAGGAGTTTTCAGGATAATGGCCAGTTCTTCCGGTACGACATGCAGGAAGACGATATATACCACCTGCTTCAGGAAGTAAAACCCGATGTGGTCATCTCGGCCCTCAGGGGCGATTTCGGGGCTCAGGTACAGGCCCACGCCCATTTGGCAGAATTCATCAGCCGCAAACGAATCCGGCTGTTTTTTCTCTCCTCAGCCAATGTATTTGACGCCTATAGCAAATACCCGTCCTATGAGTTTGACAAAACCCTCTCGGAGAGTATCTACGGCCGGCTGAAAATCCGTATTGAAAACATGTTGCTCCGGCTTCCCCCGGGTAAATCTGCCATCCTGCGCCTGCCTATGGTTTTTGGGAACACTTCCCCCCGGATCAAAGAAATTAAAGAAGCCCTTCAGCTCGAACAGCCCATTGAGGTCTTCCCGAACCTGGTGATGAATGTAACTTCGGATGATAAGTTGGCCCAGCAAGTGCACTACATGATCAACCGCAGTAAATTCGGGATCTACCACCTGGGCTCTACAGACCTGGTGCACCACGACGATTTCATCCGGGAGATCACCACCCATTTGAGCCCAAAACGCCCTGTATTTAAAAGGGTGTACACCACCAATGAGGAACGCTACCTGGCCGTGCTGCCCAAAGCACAAATGCTTCCTAAAAACTTGCAATTGGTCTATCAGGAAGTAATTGACAACCTGATTAAGCACTAGGCTTTGTACCTTTGATATAAATCTAAAATCGCATGGCTATGAAAAAACTATCGGAAGCTGAAATCACCCAGAAACTCGAAGCCTTTGAGGGATGGGAGCTCAATGACAACGCCCTGGAAACGACCTTTGAATTCCATAATTTTAAGGAGGCTTTTACCCTGATGACCCGAATCGCTTTTGAATGTGAGGCCCAGAATCACCACCCGGACTGGAGTAACGTCTACAACCGCCTGCATATTCGCCTGAGCACCCACGATGCCGGAGGGGTTACGGAAAAGGATTTTAAACTGGCGCAGACCATCGAAGCCCTGGTCTCCACAAATCCGGAATGATTTTATATTTTTGATCCGGTAGCAGAAAAACCGCTGTATGGGAAGAGCATTTGAATTTCGAAAAGGCAGAAAATTAAAGCGATGGGCCGCCATGTCCAAAGCCTTTACCCGCATTGGGAAGGATATTGTCATGGCTGTAAAAGAAGGCGGCCCGGACCCCAACCACAACTCCCGCCTGCGCGCTGTGATCCAGAACGCCAAGGCGGTGAATATGCCCAAGGACAATATTGAGCGGGCGATCAAAAGGGCCTCGGACAAATCCCAGGGCGACTTTAAAGAAGTGCTCTTCGAAGGGTATGGCCCCCATGGGATCGCCATCCTGATCGAGACGGCCACGGACAACAATACCCGTACGGTCGCCAACATTCGCAGCTACTTCAACAAATGCAACGGCAGCCTGGGTACTTCGGGCTCCGTGGAATTCATGTTCGACCATACCTGCAACTTCTGCATCGATCCCGAAGGTCAGGACCCCGAAGAACTCGAACTGGAAATGATCGATTTCGGGGCCGAGGAGGTTTTTAAAGATGAAGATGGCCTGCATATTTACGCTCCTTTTGAATCCTTTGGGGCCATACAAAAAGAACTGGAATCCCGGGAAATCGAGATCCGCTCCTCAGGCTTTGAGCGCATACCACAGGTGACCAAACAGCTCTCCCCGGAAGAAGTCGAGGAAGTCGAAAAACTCCTCGAAAAAATCGAAGAGGACGACGACGTACAAAACGTGTTCCACTCCATGGAGGAGCCGTCCGAAGAGGAATAACACCAATAGATAGATGGAATTTGAGGGTGCTGAACGGGGTTCTCACACAAGTCACAGGTCTGAGGTGATGGAGATCATTGCCCCAACCAAAACCGTGCGGTAAATTTATGGCAGTAACCTGAAGTGGAACCCTCCTTTTTTCCAAAACAGGACCGCGTATCGCTTCTCTAAAGACCACCGCCATGAAAAAATACGCCTATATCTTTCTGATCTTTTTGGCACCTCTGGTTTTCTCCTGCAGCAGTGATGATCCCGAGGACGTTTTGACCAAAGACGGCCGATTCCCAATTAGTGAACTGGCCGGCACCTGGGTGGCCACCAAAGCCCAGTTCAGTGTAAGCAGCACGTCTGTTGACGTGGTGGAAAACGGGGGAACTGCCCGGATGACCGTCCAGAACAGCGGGGATTTCGCGCTTACGCTGGATCCTGTTGACCGTGCGGCATACACCGTAAGGGGTGAGATGTTCTGGGAAAAATGGGAGGGCACTTACTACTTTGCCATTCAATGGGAGGGTGAACCCGACGACTGGGACACCTATGGTGAAACCTGGGACGGAACGACCTTTACCCTTAACGGGGGAGCCAACACCGGGGAATACGATTTTGACAATGACGGGGACATGGAGTCCTGTTCAGTCCATTTCATCTTTGTCGGCGAGTAATCAGGTATATTCGGGTACCTTGCCCACTACCCCTTTAAAAAATTCCCGGTAGGCTATGGAGTCTTTTTCATAGTCTCCGGATGGGTACATGGGTTCTGAAAACCGGACGGTTTTCTTTCCATAGTCAAAGGCGACCAGGATGATGGGCACCTCGGCGGCTATGGCGATATAGTAAAACCCTGTTTTCCAGGTGTCCACTTTTTTTCGGGTCCCTTCCGGGGCCAGGGCCAGACGAAATACCTCCCGCTCCCGGAATAAATCGGCAATAGCCTCCACGGTATCGCTGCGTTTGGAGCGGTCTACCGGGGCACCTCCTGCCTTCACAAAAAACCACCCTAACGGGCCTTCAAAAAGGCTTTTCTTCCCGATAAAATTAATCTGCACCCCAATGAGCTCCCGTATCATAAGGCCGACAAAAAAGTCCATCCAGTGCGTATGCGGGACTACGGCAAAGACACATTTTGGAATGCTGGGCATGGGGCCTTCAAAGGTCCAGCCCATAAGCTTGTGATAAAGGAACGAAGCCAATGATTTCATATGCCGCAGGATCAGATTTTGGTGAAGATTTCCCGGATTTGTTCCCGGCTTATTTTCGATTTCCAATCCTCACCCAGGGCATTCTCCCATAAGGGCTCCATACTATAGGCCACGGCTGTCATCGTTTCAAAATCCGAATCCGAGCAGGAACGGGTTACATTTTGGGGTAAGGCAATACCCTGTTTTTTACGCATTTGCTCAAAAACACGGACCCCTTCCGGGTAAAACTGTTTCAGATGTGTAAACACCAGGCAATTCCCAAGACCGTGGGGCGTACCCATAACATAAGAAAGGCCGTAACTCAGGGCGTGGGCAATCCCCACCTGGCTATAGGCGATACTCATGCCCCCGTGCCACGATGCCATCATTAGTTTTTCACGAGCCGCTGCCGGGTCGAGGTCCTCCAGAAAAACCTCTTTGCAAAGGGCCAGGGCCATTTCCCCATAACTGCGGCTGAAAGCGTTAATATAACCCCCGGTGAGGGATTCCACACAGTGTATATAGCAATCCATACCGGTGTAAAACCACTGGTCTTTCGGCACCCCGATGGCCAGGTCCGGGTCGAGTACCACCTGATCAAAAGGCGTGTGGTCTGAATTAATGCCCAATTTACGCTCCGGCCCCAACAAGACGGTTGTCCTGGAAACCTCAGCCCCTGTGCCGCTTAAGGTAGGTACTCCAATATGGTATATTGCCTTTTGACGGACCAGATCCCAACCCTGGAAGTCAGCGGCGCTGCCTTTATTAGTGATCATAATGGCCACGGCTTTGGCCAGATCCAACAGGGTTCCCCCGCCAATTCCGACTATTGCCACGGGCGTCGATTCACATTTGGCCTGGATTTGGGCGACCAGGGCATCTACCTGTTGCGTTTTAGGCTCTTCCCTGGCAGAAATCAGGATAAGCAGGTCCTCCTGCAGGGCTGGGACGCGACCGTGAAGTCTCCCGTCCTCAAAAACGTCATCCATCAGAAATATCACAGTATCCTTCCCGGGCGCGCGCAAGGGCCGGAGAATTTCTCCCAGCTGATCAAAACTCCCGGCCCCGTAGACCACACGGGAGACCATCGGAAAATTCCGGGGTTTATTTCCCTTAAGCGCGGCCTTGATGTTCAGCGAATCTTTCAATAGTAAACTTTTAATTTAAATGTGTTAAGAGGTCCCTCAACCCCGAAATCGTAAGGTGGGAGTTCGTGTGCTCCTCCGGTTGTACTTCCTCATGCACCCAGGTGGTATGGAAGGGCACGTGAATGGCCCGGGCCCCAAGCTCCAGTATGGGCAGCACATCGGACTTAAGGGAATTACCCACCATCAGGAATTCAGAGGTCTCCACCTCCAGATGTTCCAGAAGGCGTTTATAATTACTCGCCTTTTTATCACTCAGCACTTCCACGTGATGAAAATAATCGATCAGGCCTGAATTTTTCAGCTTGCGCTCCTGGTCGAGCAAGTCGCCTTTGGTGAGCACCAGGAGTCTGTATTTTTTCGAAAGGGTCTCCAGAACCTCCTCTACCCCGTCCAGCAATTCCAGTTTGTGCGAAATCATTTTCTTACCCAAATCGAGAATTTGGGCGATGGTCTTTTGGGAAACCCGGCCATTGGAAAGCTCCAAAGCCGATTCGATCATCGAAAGCATAAAACCCTTAATACCATACCCGTAGAGTTCCAGGTTGCGCATCTCCATTCGGAAAAGCTCCTGATCAATGGTGTTTTTGGTCTCATAGGGTTCCAGCAAGGCTGTAAACGCCTCCTCAGCTTCCCGGAAGTACGTCTCATTGACCCAGAGCGTATCATCGGCATCAAAGCCAATAGTCGTTATATCTTTAAAATTCAGGTCCATGCCGCTTTAGCCCTTTCCAGATCTTCAGGCGTATCGATTTCGATACCCGATATCCGGGTTTGCACCATTTTTATTTTCTTGCCGTATTCCAGAAAGCGTATGGCTTCAATCTTCTCTACAGCCTCGAGTTGTAACATAGGCAAGCGCCTGAAATCGAGCAGGGCCCGTTTGCGAAAAGCATAAACACCCTTGTGCTTAAAATAAACAGCCCGGGGCTCTTCCGCCCGTTGATACGGTATGGGTGCCCTTGAAAAATAGAGGGCAAATCCCTCCTTATCCGTAATCACCTTCACAGTATTCGGATTCGCAATGTCCTCCGGATCTGTGATTTCGGTCATCAGAGAGGCCAGATCGACCTCTTTCTCCGGGTCCTGATGGAATACCCGGATCAGTTTCTCAAGGCTTTCCGCTTCCGTAAAAGGTTCATCCCCCTGTACGTTTACCACGATATCTGCATCCATATCCGCGACGGCTTCAGCCAGGCGGTCACTCCCGGTCTCATGCACCTGCTGGCTCATGACCACCTTACCCCCTTCCCCGCGGACGGCCTCTGCGATAATTTCGCTGTCCGTCACCACAATCACCTCATCAAAAAGACCGGTATCTCTCGCAGCTTCATAGGTGCGCACAATAACAGGTTTTCCAGCAAGATCCTTCATCAGTTTTCCCGGGAATCGGGATGCCGCGTAACGGGCCGGTATCATCGCTATGGTTTTCAATATACTTCGCTTAGGAAAATGGATTAGACAAAGGTACGTTTATCTGATTATTGAGAGCTTCTGCGACCCGGCCTGAGTTTGCGATAAATGCGAAAGACGAAGGCGAGGACTATAATAACCAGGACCGCGGCCAGTACAGGCACCAAAACCGAAGCCAGGCTGATCGTTGTAGCTGCGGCAGTTTCTACCGCGGAGACGGCCGGGTTGGCCAACCCGCCGGTGGTTACCGTAGAGGTCAAACGGGTTCCTGCAGCGGCACCTTTGATGGCGGTAGCGGTTCCTCCTCCGGCAATAATCGCCAGGGTCCAGGTGATCACAGGATCCATACCCGTCAGGGTAGAGACCATAACGGCTGTGCCCGCCAGGGCGGCCATAGGGATAGCTGCCGAATCCAAAAGATTGTCAAACCACGGAATAAAATACCCGAAGACCTCGGCAAGAGTAGCCACACCCATAATAATCACAGCGGATAGACTGCCCATCCACTGCCAGTTTTCATTCAAATCCCAGAGACCGGCATAGGAAGCAATCGATAGCGCAAAAAGAGGAACAAAAACACGAAATCCGGCGGAGGCCGCCAGACCGATTCCCAAAAAAACACTTATCATAGTTTCACCACTCATCCTTCATGGTTTTGCACTAAAAATAGGTTATTCGTCAGTGAGAAAAAAATCGGATTGAAAGCCAATAAGGTAGAGTCGGTTACGCGCCCGGGTAACGGCTGTATACAACCAGCGCAAGTATTCGCGGTCCGGGGCGCCCACGAGATAGGGTTGTTCAACAAAAACCGTTTCCCACTGCCCTCCCTGGGCTTTATGACAGGTGATTGCATAGGAAAATTTAACCTGCAGGGCATTAAAGAAGGGATTGTTCTTAATGGCCAGAAATTTTTTATATCCGGATTTCTCATGTTCGTAGTCTTTCATCACCTCCTGGTACAATTTGTTCCCGTCTTCATAGGAGAGGGAAGGCCCTTCCGTGCTAATGGTATCCAACAGTAAAACGGTTTCAAACGGGTCCATGCCGGGATAGTCGACCATTCGGACCCGAACTTCTGCAAAATGGAAACCGTATAGTTCCTTAAAGGCGAATATTTCCAAAATTTCCAGGATATCGCCATTGGCAATAAATCCCGCCTCAGAGCTGCTTTTCAGCCAGAAGTAATTGTTTTTGACAACCATCATATAGTCCCCCGTAGCCAACTCGTTTTCCAGAAATAAGAGCCGGCTCCGAATATTTTGGTTGTAGAGATTGGCCCTTTTGTTAGACCTTACAATTACTGCTGTTTCCTCCTTTCCACAGGTAGAAAATGAATCGTTTAATGCGTCCTGAATTTCATACCCGTCCGTCAGCCGAAGGATATCGGTATATCCCGAGAGGGAAAAACGGAAGGATTCTAAAACCGTCTCCCTCAGGATTTCCCTCAGACGGGTGGCGTTCATAAGGATTCCCGAACCTTCGGCCTGCCGCATGACCTCATCCAGTTCAATTTCCTTTACTTCTTTCCCGTATTGAAGTCCGAGCCTCCCAGCATCGAGGGCCGGGCTCAGGGAGAGTTTAACCGGCGGCAGCTGGGCGGTGTCTCCAATAAAAATCAGCTGGCACTTATGGCCTGAGGAGACAAAAGTGATCAGATCATCCAAAAGGGAATTCGTATTCCCCTTTGCGGTGTCCACGGGAGTGTCCGGGATCATCGAGGCTTCATCTATAAGGAATACAGTATTGCGATGCCGGTTGGGTGCCAGGGTAAACTTCACCCCGCCGGAGCGGTCCTTTTTCGGAAAGTAAATTTGCCGGTGGATGGTATGCGCCTTGGTCCCGGTATAGGAAGACATTACCTTGGCTGCCCGGCCTGTGGGTGCCATCAGCAGTGCTTTCTTCCGGATATGCCAGAGGTTTTTAATAAGCGTGCCCAACAGGGTTGTTTTTCCAGTTCCCGCGTACCCCTTGAGCATAAATACCTCCCGGGTATCGCCCCCGACAAGGAAAGCGGCCATTTCCTTCAAGGCCAGATCTTGTTTTTCCGTCGGAGTATGGGGAAATTTTTCTTTTAAAAGTCTTAGAAAAGCAGCTGCGGAAAGGGAATCCATAGGCTCTCAAAGATAGGGATGATTTTAAGGGAAACCCTTTCACGATTCAAAAAAAATTGTAGATTTGTGTTTAACCAAAAGTCAACTTAACACTTTCTAAAATGAAATCCATCTTTCAGATTGTTCTTTGGATCATATGCATTTTCCTAGGGTATATGATTTATAAGTCTGTCACAGGACCCATCGAGTTTGATAAAATTAAGAAAGAACGATATGCAGAGGTTATCGAGCGGTTGAAAGACATTCGCAATGCCCAGGACGCCTACAAAACGGTCAATGGAAGATTCGCGAACAACTTCGAGACACTGGTGGCTTTTGTAGATACCGGAAAATATACCATCACCCAGCAAAGGGATTCTTCCTATATGGAGTTTGATAAGGTGTATCAGATAGACATGCTGAAGGAAGTTAAAATTATAGACACTCTGGGCTTCGTTTCAGTAAAAGATTCCCTCTTTAAGAATAGTGATCGCTACAAAAGCATGATGAATGTTCCATACGCGGCGAATAACGAAAAGTTCACTATGAAGGCGGATATCATTGATAAAAGCGGCTATAGGGCACCGGTATATGAGGTCAAGGTTCCTAAAGTTGTTATCCTTAGCGATCAACCGAAAGACTTGCTCTCCAGAGAAAATGCGCAGGTGAGTGTCGAAGAGGTAAACGGGCCCGAAATAAAAGTAGGATCCCTTACCGAGGTGAGCACCAGTGGTAACTGGCCCCCTATTTATGACAAAAAAGGAGATCAATAGCGGTCTGGAAGAGCGGCCGAACGGGTATCATAAGTTGTCCATTCAGGTGAGCCTGAATGGACTTTCTTTTTGTGTGCTGGACACTATTGCCAATTCCCTGGTGCGATCCCACTCCCGGGTTTTTGAAAAGGAAATGAGTCCTTTTAGCCTGCACAAAATTATTCAGGAGGATTTTGGGGAAATGGGGATACTGGACTACGGGTTTTCTGATGTTATTTGTATACATCGAAATACGCTTTTTACCCTGGTACCAATGCCCCTTTTTGATCCGGATCATTTGGCCAATTACCTGAAATACAATGCTAAAATTCTGGGGACGGATCACCTGGATTACGACCCCATACAAGGGTTGGATTCGGCCAATGTCTATGTGCCGTTCGCCAATGTGAACAATTATCTCTTTGACACCTTCGGAGCGTTTGAATTCAAGCACAGCGGGACGGTACTTTTGGAAACGCTGATAAAACTACCGAGCAGCAGGCAGGGAACCCTGGCCTATATGCATTTAGCGGAATCCCAAATGGACCTTGCCGTCTTCTCAAATAAAAAACTGCTTTTTTACAACTCCTTCGTCTTCAGTAGTCCCGAAGACATCATGTACTTTCTGCTCTTTACCCTGGAACAGCTCGAACTCGATCCTGAGACCCTTAAACTGCGCCTTGTGGGAGAGGTGACAGCCGGAGACAGGATTTATGAACTTTGTACGGAGTACCTGGAGAACGTCTCCCTTTTTGTGCCTCCCGACTCCTCATTGGCTTACGCTGCTGAAGCAGATGGAATTGACTTTACCCTGATCAACGCCTTGTGATACGCATCATTTCAGGAATTCATAAAGGTCGTAAACTAAACGCCCCCAAAAGTCTTCCGGTTCGTCCTACCACCGACCGGGCCAAAGAAGCTCTTTTCAACATTCTTGGTCATGAGATGTACTGGCCTGAGACCCGTGTACTGGATTTGTTCTCAGGGACCGGCAACCTGAGTTATGAATGCGCCTCCAGGGGATGCCCCAATGTCATTGCTGTAGACGCCCATGCAGGATGCGTGAAATATATCGAACAAACTTCCCGCTCGCTGGAACTCCCCGTCACTGTTTTTAAAAGAGATGCGGGCGCCTTTCTAAAGCGGTGTACAGAATCCTTTGACCTGATTTTCGCTGACCCCCCTTATGAGTTTTCCCAGGAACAACTCCATGAGATTGTCGCCCTTTGTTTTGAACGCGGATTATTAGGCGAAGACGGACTCCTGATTATCGAACACAGTGGAAAACGGGATCTGAGTGAATTAACCCATTTTGATTCGGCCCGAAAGTACGGCAGTACCGTTTTTAGTTTTTTCAGGACATCGGTAGAAAAAAACAGCAGGTCATAAGCCGGATTCTGTATGCCCGACCCTGAGGTCGGGATTCCCGTCATTTATCTGGACCCAGGGTTACCCCGGGGTTCAATCCGCCTACCCGTCGGCTCGGGCGTGCAGCCCTCAAATGCCGACCTACATGGCGTTGCACCGCATAGAGTTTGCCGATTTCACTACAGCCGAACTGTACTTGCTTTCTGTTGCACTGGTCCGCACCTCGCGGTGGACGGGCGTTACCCGCTATGCTGCACTGTGGTGTCCGGACTTTCCTCCCCGCCTGAAAGGCGTGGCGACAGGCCGACCTGCTGTGTGGCAAAGGTACTCCAATTGTTGATAAAATCGGGATTCCTGTATGAGATCCGGTGCGGATTCCCGATGTGATATGTATATTTGTGAGAAGGCACAAAAACTTCAAGTCAAGCGCCCTGAATGATGGAACCTTTTATCGTATCCGCCCGAAAATACAGACCTCAGCATTTTGAGGAAGTGGTTGGTCAGCAGACCATCACAGAAACCCTGTTGAATGCTATCGAAAAAAACCATCTGGCTCAGGCTTTGTTGTTTTGTGGCCCCAGAGGGGTGGGGAAAACCACATGTGCACGGATTCTGGCAAAAAAAATAAATGAAGACGGTCTTGAACAGGACGGCGAAGATTTTGCCTTTAATATTTTTGAGCTCGATGCCGCTTCGAACAACTCGGTAGATGATATCCGAAACCTGACCGACCAGGTGCGCATACCGCCTCAGACGGGAAAATACAAGGTCTATATCATCGATGAGGTGCATATGCTCTCTCAGAATGCGTTTAATGCCTTTCTCAAAACCCTTGAAGAGCCGCCCGCCCATGCCATTTTTATTCTGGCCACGACTGAAAAACACAAGATAATTCCAACCATCCTCTCCCGTTGTCAAATCTTTGATTTTAAAAGGATCACGACAACAGATGCTGTGGACTATCTGAAAAAAATAGCCCTGGAACAAGGCATACAGGCGGAAGAAGATGCCTTACATATTATCGCTCAAAAAGCGGATGGAGCCATGCGGGATGCGCTCTCAATATTTGACCGGGTGGTCAGTTTCGCAGGCAATACCCTGACCCGCAAGATTGTTGCTGAAAACTTAAACGTCCTCGATGTAGAGGTCTATTTTCAGACGACCCGTCTGATTCTGGACCATGATATCCCCGGACTTTTGGTTTACTTTAATCAGGTGCTGAGCGCCGGCTTTGAAGGGCATCATTTTATCAATGGTCTGGCTTCACATTTTCGGGACCTTATGGTCTGCCGCGATGCCCAAACCATTGCCTTGCTGGATTCGAGTGATGCAGTGAAAGAGCAGTTTCTGGAGCAGGCCAAAAAAGTAGATTCCGAATTTCTCCTGACTGCGCTGGATCTGGCGAATACCTGTGAACTGAACTACAAATCGAGCAGTAACCACAGGCTCCTTGTGGAATTATGCCTGATGCAACTCGCCTCTATTGGACTGGCTGAAAAAAAAAAGGACAGTAACCACGACACCCCACTGATTCCCGCCTCCCGTTTTCATGGCCACCCACCTTCGCCCCCACTGAGCTTTCCAAAAACGGAAAACCGGGCCCCGGCATTGGAGACGACCCAAACCTTCACAAGTGTGGCGGAGGGTACCGGACAAGATCCCGAACAAACCCATTCCTTACAGATGGAACCTATACGGGAAGCTGCTCATACCCAAGCTCCTCCCAACCCTGAAATTGCTCCTGAAACGGGAATCCCGGATTCTGAATTTTCCGCGGCCCCGCCTCCTGGACCTGCTCAGGGTGCGCAACGAGCGAATTCTGAGATTTCGCAACCCAGGCGCAATGGGGCTACCCGACCTGTCAGATCGCAGGAAGTTCCCGGGAAGGATCTGGTTCCCGCTCAGGGAGCCTCGGCTTCTGAAGAAGCCATAAAGATCACCTTAAAAGATAAAAGGGAGACCAAAGTCTCGGGGCTTTCCCTTTCCTCCATACGGGCAAAAAAATTACATGAGGCCCAAAAAAAGGCGCAGCAGCCCGAACCTGAAAATTTACCGGAGGATCCTGTAGCCCCGGAAAGACTGATTGAACTCTGGAAAGAATTTACAGATCTCACGGAATCCAAAGGAAAAAAAATTCTGGCCTCCAATCTGGCGACCGATACCCCAAAATTACAGGATGGGCACATCATTCGCATAGAATTGCCAAACAGCACCATGAAAAAAGAGGTGGAGCGGGATCAGTTGGACCTGATGGCCTTCCTGAGACAGTCCCTCAATAATTACAGCTTACAACTGCGTATTGTCGTCAATGAGGAAGTAGCCCGTCAGTACGCCTTTACCCCTGAGGAGAAATACGAAAAACTCAAGGAAAAAAACCCGGCCATAGACCTGCTGCGTCAGACCTTTGACCTGGATCTGTAGAGCAAGGGGTTCCCCGAAGGACTCAGCCCGGGAGTCTTAAACCCGGAAAGAATTCCCAATACGCCAGACCTGAAAGCCTTTGCGGGTTTGCCATCCAATCCCATAGCCCGCGTCTTGGGCAACCGGCGCGAATTCTTTTTACCTTTGTCATAAAATTACGGCCTATGCTCGGTTTAAAGCTACCTACAGACCCCCGATGGGTGAATATCGTTGAAAAAAACATCGATGAAATCCTAACAGACCATGCTTTTTGTGAACAGAAAGCAGCCAGTACGGCCATCTCCCTGATCGTCACCTTTCCGGAATATCCAGAACTCATTCAGGAAATGATCGCCCTGTCCCGGGAGGAAATGGGGCATTTTAAAATGGTACACGATCGTATTCTCGCCCGTGGAAAAACCCTGGGTCGGTATCGTAAGGATGAATACGTCATCGCCCTGATGAAGTTTTTTCCCAAAGGAGGTAGCCGTAGCGAACAACTCGTACACCGACTGTTGTATGCCGCCCTGATCGAAGCCCGCAGCTGTGAGCGATTCCGATTGCTTTCCGAACAACTACAGGATGCGGAGCTGGCTGAGTTCTACAAAAAGCTTATGATCAGCGAAGCCGGTCATTACACCATGTTTCTGAAATTTGCACGGCAGTACGGAAATCGGGAAGAAGTCGATAAAAAGTGGGAAGCGTTACTGACGTACGAAGCGGAGATCATGAAAGGGTTGGGGACTGCGGAAACGGTTCACGGATAGGACCGTATTCAGGGTTTTTTTTCGATCTGAATCCTGATCTTTTTGACGTCCCGAAAACTGCCAATTCCCCTGGGAATCAGGCGTTCTGTGCCCTGAAATAGAGGTCCCGTATTATCCCGTCGGAAAGCCCTATCTGTGGGACGTGGACCTTTTTAACGCCGCTCCATTTAGCAGTGCGTAAAAAAATCTCGGTGGCCGGAAGAATGACATCGGCCCGGTCCGGATTCAGGCCCAGTTCAGAAATGCGATCCTCGTAACTCATGCTCTTTAAAAAGTGATACTGGGCATTGAGCCAGATAAAAGAAAGGGGTTGCCCAACCTTGCGGCCCGACATTTTATGAAGTTTGTTGATATTTCCTCCGGACCCTATGATCGATAGCTTGGGAAGGCCTTTAACGGCTTTAGTAACCCACTGCTGTAAGGCTTCCCATTCAGACTCCGCTACCCATTCCTTTATCAGGCGGACCGTTCCGATCTGAAAAGACCTGGAAAGTACAGGTTTCCCGCCTGAGAAGACGGTGAATTCTGTGCTGCCCCCACCCACATCCACGTACAAATAGCTCGCATCCGCTTCCAGGAGACGGGCCAGATCTGTGCTTGCAATGATAGCGGCCTCCTGTTGCCCATCAATCAACTCCACCTCCAGACCGGTTTCCCTTAAGATTCGCTCAATAATCTCAGGTCCATTACCGGCTTCCCTGAGGGCCGAAGTGGCGCAGGCGCGATACTTCTCAACGCCTCCTACTTCAATCAACAGTAAAAATGCCTTCAGGGTCTTGATCACCCGGTCGATATTGGCCTCTGTAATAGCCCCGACCCCAAAGCTGTCCTCCCCCAGTCGTACCGGAACACGCACCAGCGCATTTTTAAAAAACTGTACCGGGCGCCCGGGCGTTTCCACAATATTGTGCACCAACAACCGCATGGCGTTGGATCCAATATCGATAGCCGCGTACTTACGTATTTTCACTCAGGTCTTTTAATTTGTGCTGGTAATAGGTATACATCTCAAACTGAGATCGAAAATCAGCAGCCTCGCTCACGCGATAGCTATTGGTCTGCAGGGCATCGAAAACCCGGGCTTTTGCATTGTCCTTCCAGGAAATCTCAAAAGTGTCCAGAAGCTCTTGTTTGATCGTCTCATCGTAAATGGGACACCCCACTTCCACACGATAATCCAGATTTCGGGTCATCCAATCGGCAGAGGAAATATAAACCTGAGATGCTCCATTATTCCCAAAAATGAAAACTCTGGGATGCTCCAGGAACTTGTCCACCACACTGATGGCCTCTATATTCTCACTCATCCCTGGAATTCCCGGAATAAGGCAGCAAATCCCCCTGATGATCAGCTGAATCTTAACCCCGGCATTACTGGCTTCATAGAGCAAGTCCACCATGTCATAGGAAGTAAGGCTATTCATTTTAATTTTGATGTACGCCTGCTTTCCGGCACGGGCATTTGCAATTTCTGCATCAATCAGCTTTTTAAAGCGCGACCGGGTGTAGTGGGGAGATACAATCAGGTGTTTATACTTGTAAATCTTATAGGAAGTCTCAAAGAAATTAAACACCTTATTGAGTTCCTTTAAAATGGCCTCATGAGCCGTAAACAAGGTATAGTCCGTATAAATTCTGGCGGTATTCTCGTTGAAATTACCCGTACTGATAAAGCCGTAGCGTTTCAGGTCTCCGCCCTCCTCCCTTTCGATGACGCAGATTTTACTATGTACTTTCAGGCCCGGGACTCCAAAAATCAGTCGGACGCCCTCCTGCTGAAGTTGTTCGGCATATTCGATGTTGGCCCGTTCGTCAAAACGCGCCTGCAGCTCTATTTGCACGGTAACCTGTTTCCCGTTCTTGGCTGCATTGATCAGCGATGCCGCGACCTGTGAATTATTGGCCAGGCGATATACGGTGATTTTGATGGTTCGCACCCTGGGATCCAGGGCTGCTTCCCTCAGAAACTTAATCACATACATAAACGTATGGTAGGGCGCATACTGGAGGTGGTCCTTCTGGGCGATATGTTCAAAAAGGCTGCCTTCCAGGGTTAAACCCACAACTGGCAGGGGTTTAATCCGCTCGTACATCAGGTCTGAGCGCCCCAGACTCGGGAAACCCATATAATCCCTTCGATTGTGATACCGGCCGCCGGGAATAACGCTGTCCGTATCCTCAATATTCATCTTCTCCTTCAAAAAATTCAGCGTATCGGCCTCAATGGAGCTGTCGTAGACAAAGCGCACCGGATCGCTGATTTTACGATTTTCCACACTGCTTGAAATTTTCTCGATAAAACTTTTACTCAGGTCGTTATCGATATCCAGCTCGGCATCCCGGGTAATTTTGATCATATGGGCCGAAATGGAGCTAAAGGAGAACATATTAAAGATACTCTTGAGGGAGTATCGGATCAGATCGTCCAGGAGGATGATGTAGTTTCTGTTGCCCTCCCTGGGCAGGACAATAAAACGATCTATTTCCTTGGGAATCTCGATGAGGGCATATTGGTTAGGGCCCTGATGCGCAGTTGCACTATTGTCCGCTTCCAGAACCATCTTAACGGCCAGATAAGCGGCCGTATCCTTCAGGGTTGGGAACTCAATCACACTGTTCAGAATGATCGTCATCAGGGAAGGCCCCACATTCTGGATAAAATAGGTTTTCAGGAAATCTTCTTGATGGGGTTGAATTTCCGTTTCATCAATCAGGAAAATATTCTCTTTTTCCAACTCCTGTTCAATCTGTTTAAGGATCACCTGACTGTCTTTCTGTTGACCGATGACAATGCTGGTGATCTCATCCAGGAGATCTTTGGCCCGTTCTCCACCCAATACGCTTTTACCGGATTTCCCGGCCTGTACAATGCGTTTGACGGTCGCATAACGCACTTTAAAAAATTCATCGAGATTGTTCGAGAAAATACCGAGAAAGCGAAGTCGTTCGATCAGCGGGACCTGTTTATCGACGCTTTCCTGCAGAACACGTTCGTTAAAACGCAGCCAACTGATTTCCCGGTTTACATATTGATTTTTATTCATGTTTTATCTCAGGTTTTTTGGAAATAGCGTGCGTCGGGTTTCACCGTAGGAAATTTCCTTCCAGGAGTTCACCTGAAACGAAAGGTGCACCACCCCGCAGGTGGGAACATTCTCGAGATATTTACTCCCCCATTTATTCGCAATATGGGTCATCGCATGGTTATGTCCGAAGAGCATCACCTTTTCAAGGGAATCGTCCAGACTGCGGATATGCCCGCTTACCCCTTCTCCGGAAAAATCGTATAACTCCCGGATCACTTGCAATGACGCCAGGGGCAATCCAATCTCCCGCATCAGAATCATACAGGTGTGCAGGGCGCGGTTTGCCGGACTTGAATAAATGGCCTGTATACCCCTGACGTTGTTTTCAAGGGCCTGGGCGATCAGGTGTGCATCCGCAATGCCACGCTCGCCGAGGGGGCGGTCTGCGTCCTGTACGTCGTATTCCCAGGAGGACTTTGCATGTCGAACCAGGATTAGTTCTTTCATCGCTATAGAATTGGTTTGGGTTGTTGTTTATCAGTCTGTCGGTTGCCTCCCGATCAAGGGGCCAGGCGCTGCATCTTCCAGTTCCAGTCTTCCTGCAATTCATATCTGATCCTGTCATGCAGGCGATTGGGCCTGCCCTGCCAGAATTCCATGGACTGCGGACGGACTAAAAATCCGCCCCAAAAGGCCGGTCTTGGAATTTCCTTTCCTTTATATTTCTCCTCCAGCTCGCGCAAACCCTCCTCCAGTGTTTCCCTGGAAGCGACCACTTCGCTCTGGGGGGAAACAATAGCTCCGAGTTTACTTCCGTCGGGTCGCGACTCAAAATAACCATCCGAAAGGTTTTCCGCAAGTTTTTCAGCCGTTCCTTTTATAATTACCTGCCGTTCGAGTTGCGGCCAGAAAAAGGAGAGACACACCCTGGGATCCGCCGCGATGGCCTTACCCTTTTCGCTATTGTAATTCGTGTAAAAAACAAATCCTTCGGCCGTAAAGCGTTTTAAAAGTACAACCCGGGCCTTCGGAAACCCGTCCAACCCCTTGGTAGCTACGGTCATCGCATTGGGTTCGTCCGAACTGCCATGGGCCTCGAGATCATAGAACCATTTCCTGAATAGCTCCAGAGGGTTCTCAGGAACGTTCGTTTCCAACAATTGTTCTTTCTGGTATACTTTCCGGTAATTTCCTAGATCTTCGTGCATGGTGGATTTAAGCGCGCTTAAGGTACAAACAAAAATGCCAAAAAAGCTTTGGATTCACAAAGGGTAAAACCCATTGTTTAGTCCGGGAAGACTACCACTGAATCACAGCACCCTCTTCGGCCAGTTCAACCGCAGGAAAGTATTCCAGGGCTTCTTTTCGAAAAGCCTCCAGGTCTTTATAACGCGTGGAGTAGTGCCCCAGCACAAGCCGGCCCACTTCTGCCATCCTGGCTATCCGGCCCGCCTCGCCCGCCGTGGAATGTTTGGTTTGCTCAGCCAGAGCGGCCTCTGGATGGAGAAAGGTAGACTCGTGATACAGCACATCCACTCCTTTAATATACGGAACCAGGGCGGGTTGAAATGCGGTGTCACTGCAATATGCGTAGCTTTTGGGAGGCCTGGGAGGATCTGCGAGCAGGGCATTGGAAATCAGAGCCCCATTGGAGTCATAGGCATCTTCCCCTTGCTTAATCCTTCGGTAGTAAGCTTTATCAATTCCGTATTTCTCCACGGCTTCAGGGATAAGCCTGCGCTCCCCCCCTGAAAGGGTAAAAAGAAATCCATTGGTATAAATCCGGTGGTCCAAAGGAAGGGTCCGGACCGAGAAGGTGGTGTCTTCTAAAATCAGCTCGGATTCCGAACTGGAAAGTTCGTGGAAATGCAGCGGGAAGTCGGTCCAGGAATCTCCGATTTTCAACAAAAGCGTAATGGCTTCTTTAATCCCGGACGGCCCGTAAATGTGCAGGGGTTTTTCCCGGCCCAACAGACGGAAAGTGGCGATAAGCCCGGGAAGTCCGAAGAAATGGTCTCCGTGCAGGTGTGAAATAAAAATATGCTGAATTCTGCTGAAGCGCACCTTGAAGCGGCGCAATTGCATTTGGGTACCCTCTCCGCAATCGATGAGCACCAGGTGCTTCCCTGCCTCGAGAACCTGCCCGCTGGGTGGGGACAGAAATCTTGGCGTCGCTGCATAACAGCCGAGTATCTGTAAACGCATCTTCAGACCATCCCCCATAGATCAGAGGTCCAGATCCCGTTCAATTTCCTCCATTTCAATAATGTCACGGGCCTCCTGAAGGGTAGGCGCCATACTGATCTCCTCCGGAATATCGTCCGGGGCAATGGCACTGCTTACTAAGACAAATGACTTCCCACTCCCCCTGTGTGTATTGGAGATCTCCATAAATTCCAGCAGGTCTGATGTAGTCAGATTCCCGAAGGAAAAAAGGTTCAGAATCAGGTGGTCGTTTTTCAATTTTGGATACGCCTGTTGCAGGTTTTTCAGAAAAGTCGCCAGGGAGGCCTTTTCCTGAAGTATTATCGTAGTATTTCCGTCTCTGTCAAAAATCATAGGGCTTATTTTATTTTTGAAGCCAGTAAATAGATCACTGCCATCCGGATGGCCACTCCATTCTCAACCTGGTTCAGGATTATCGACTGGTCTGAATCGGCCACATCGCTGGTAATCTCAACCCCCCGGTTGATAGGGCCCGGATGCATGATTACAATCTCTTTATCAAGGCTGTCGAGCAACTTCTTGTTCACCCCGTATTGCATGGTGTACTCCCTGAGGGTAGGGAAATAACTCATATCCATCCGCTCGTTTTGTATACGGAGCATATTGGCTACATCACACCATTCCAGCGCCTTTCTCAGGTTGTCTTCAACCTGGACTCCCAGAGTTTCAACATACTTGGGAATCAATGTCTTAGGTCCACACACCTTAACTTCAGCTCCCAGCATTTGCAAGGCGAAAATATTGGAAAGTGCCACGCGCGAATGCAGTATGTCTCCGACGATAACCACTTTACGGCCCGCTACACCACCCAGGCGTTCCCGGATCGAAAATGCGTCGAGCAGGGCCTGTGTCGGGTGTTCATGCGCCCCATCTCCCGCGTTGATTATAGAAGCCCCCACATGCTTTGAAAGGAAGATGCCCGCCCCGGCGTTGGGATGGCGGAGCACCACCATATCCACCTTCATGGAAAGGATATTGTTTACGGTATCGATCAGGGTTTCTCCTTTCCTAACTGAGGACTGGGCCGCCGAAAAGTTGATGACATCCGCGGATAGTCTTTTCTCTGCCAGTTCAAAAGACAGACGGGTGCGGGTGCTATTCTCAAAAAAGATATTGGCAATCGTAATGTCCCGAAGGGAAGGAACTTTCTTAATACTTCGGCTCAAAACCTCTTTAAAATGGTCTGCCGTCTCAAAAATCAGATCGAGATCTGCCTTTTGCAGGTATTTAATGCCCAGTAAATGTCGTACGCTCAGATCACTCATACTCTTAATGGCTAATCAGGTATACCGCGTCTTCTCCTTCGTTTTCCTTCCAGCAGACTTTCACGCGTTCTTCATTTATGGCATCTACCTGCCGGCCCCGGTAATCTGGCTGAATGGGCAAATGCCGGCTGAACCTGCGGTCAATCAGTGTAAGTAATTCTATAGATCCCGGTCGGCCGAAGGACTGCAGGGCTGTCAGGGCCGCCCGAATACTTCTTCCGGTATACAGCACATCATCTATAAGTACCACCCGCTTTCCCTCCACGAGAAAATCGATTTGGGTACTGCTGGCAGCGAGTGTTTTATCTCCCCTGCGGAAATCATCCCGGTAAAATGTAATATCCAAAAGCCCAAAGGGAATGTGCTTCACCTGGTAGTCATCACGGAGGATATCCCGCAATCTGTGGGCGAGAAAGGTGCCCCTGGGTTGAAGTCCGATGAGCACAGAATCCGAAAAGGTTAAATGATTTTCTAATAATTGACAAGCCAGTCGGTGCAGGATGATGTCGATTTCTTTTGAAGAAAGAAGGACTTTTTGAATCATACGGGTTTCGTACCTATGGCTTCGTGAGGCAAAAATAGGCAATTCTGCCAAATACAACGGGCAAATAAGTATTCAGGATTCGCCACGGCCCGCTGAGTCATAAAAAAACCCCGGAGAAAAGCTCCGGGGTTTGAATATTAAAAAAGCGCAGCGGGTTACTTCTTTTTCTTACTGCTGGCTTCCATCTTATCCTTAAGGGCCTGCAACTGCTCGTTGGCGTCTCCCAAAGTAGGTTTCGCTTCATCAGTAACAGTAGCTTTCTTGCGCGCTGTCCGTACATTTCGCTCTTCTTCTTCCCTGAAGATCGCTGTATGGCTGGCAACTACCCTTTTCAGGTCCTTGTTGAATTCAATGATCTTGAATTCCGCCTCATCTCCTTTGGATAGTTTTTTACCATCCTCCTTCACCAAATGGCGCTGGGGAATAAAAGCGGTAATGTCGTCATTGAGCTCAATAATGGCTCCTTTATCTACAATTTCTTTGAGAACTACCTTATGAACAGTGCCCTCTCCGAATTCTCCCTCGTATTTGTCCCAGGGGTTCTCAGTGGTCTGTTTGTGACCCAGACTGAGTTTACGCCCATCGACATCGAGTTCCAGCACCTCAACCTCGAGCTCGTCCCCAACGGTTACGAATTCGGAAGGATGCTTGATCTTCTTGGTCCAGGAAAGATCTGAAATATAGATCAGCCCATCGATTCCCTCTTCGAGCTCTACAAAAACACCAAAATTGGTGAAGTTGCGAACGATCCCCTTATGACGAGATCCTACAGGATATTTCGTAGTGATGTCCGTCCACGGATCCGGAGTGAGTTGCTTGAGCCCCAGGGACATCTTGCGATCTTCCCGGTCCAGGGTGAGGACAACTGCTTCCAGCTGGTCCCCTACCTTGACAAAATCCTGAGCAGAGCGCAGGTGTGTGGACCAGGACATTTCCGAAACGTGAATCAGGCCTTCAACACCTTCCTCCACTTCCAGGAATGCACCGTAATCTGCAATAACCACAACCTTTCCTTTGACTTTGTCTCCTACTTTAATCTCATCGCCAAGAGCATCCCATGGATGCTTTTCAAGCTGCTTGAGACCTAATTGAATACGCGATTTGTTGTCGTCGAAATCCAGAATAACCACATTGAGTTTCTGGTCGAGATCCACCACTTCGCTCGGGTGGTTGATACGGCTCCAGGAAAGATCCGTAATATGCACCAGACCATCCACACCTCCAAGATCGATAAAGACGCCGTAAGAAGTGATGTTTTTGACAACTCCTTCCAGCACCTGACCTTTTTCCAGTTGGCTGATAATCTCTTTTTTCTGCTCTTCAATATCCGCTTCAATAAGCGCTTTGTGCGAGACGACCACGTTCTTGAATTCCTGGTTGATCTTAACCACTTTGAATTCCATGGTCTTCCCGACGTATTGGTCGTAGTCACGGATGGGTTTCACATCGATTTGTGAACCGGGCAGGAACGCCTCAATTCCGAAAACATCGACAATCATCCCTCCTTTAGTACGGCATTTGATAAAGCCGGTTACCACTTCTTCTTTCTCATAGGCCGTATTGATACGTTCCCAGGCCTTGATAGTTCGGGCCTTACGGTGGGAAAGCACAAGCTGCCCACTGCGATCCTCGCGGATGTCAATGAGTACCTCTACCTTATCTCCGATCTTTAAATTCGGATTGTACCGAAACTCATTCAGGGAAATAACCCCTTCAGATTTTGCATTGATATCGATAATGGCTTCCCGGTCGGTCAGGTGCGTTACAGTACCTTCCACAACCTCGGAATCCGCGGTGTCCACAAAATTGCTGGCCACCAGGTCTTCGAATTCTTTAAGTTTTTCGTCTTCTACCCGCTCAATTCCCTCTTCGTACTTATCCCAATCGAAATTTTCAAGGAATTCCTGCGGATCTTGTTGTTTTACAGGCGCTTCCACCTGTACTTTAGGCTCAACGGCCTCTACCGTCTCCCCTGTGTTTTGTGTTTCAGCCATATGCTGAGTTTAGTTTGTATTCCAGGGTTTCTCAAGAGTTAAGCACTTCCCCGGAAGCTATTTTACATCAGTGATATACACCCTTTTTCTCTTGACCGTCTGCAAAAAAGGTGTGCAAAAATACAATATTCTACGGCTTTATCCAATATTTTTTAAATGTATAGGCCCAACACCGGACCCCGGACTAAAAAAGGAAATACCAGGGCCGGAAAGGTTGAAAATCTTTTGGCATTCCCTATCTTTAAAGGCGAGAAGGAGTAACCTTTGTTAACTTAAATAATTTTTAGAGTAATGAGCGTAAAAGACAAGTATCAATCGGTCCTGAGCCTGGGCGAAAAACTGGAAACCAAAGACGGTACCGTGGCAGTAGAAAACGGAATCCTTAAAGTCAAAGGAACTGTAAAAACACAATACGAAAAGGACATACTCTGGGATGAGATCAAGAAGGTCGGAGGCGAAAAACCTTCAGATATTCTGGCAAACATCATTGTTGATGACACTTCAGTATATCATCGGCACGAGGTGAAAAGTGGAGAATCCCTCAGTAAGATTGCCAAACAATACTACGGAGATCCGATGAAGTATAAAGTAATTTTTGAGGCGAATACCAATTTGCTCAGTAACCCGGATGTCATTCATCCAGGCCAGGTTTTGGTTATCCCCAATTCCTAAGCACTTCCTTTTTAAATTAAAGGCGTCCGTATTGCGGGCGCCTATTTTTTTGCGTTGAGGATTCGATCAGCAAAAGAGCGCACCCTTTCGTACTGTTCTTTCAGACCCATATCGCTATTGTCCAGACGAATCGCATCGGCAGCCTGTTTCAGGGGAGAAACCTCCCGGTTGGAATCCAGATAGTCCCGGTGACGAACGTTTCGCAACACCTCCTGATACGTGACGGATTCCCCCCTGTCCAGTAATTCCTTATAGCGACGGGCTGCCCGCTTTTCAGGGGCGGCGGTCATAAAAAGCTTGAGTTCCGCCTCGGGGAGGACGACCGTACCGATGTCTCTGCCATCCATCACCACACCCTTTTCCGCACCCATTTCCTGCTGCAGTTTTACGAGTTTTTCGCGCACCTCGGGAAGAGCGGCCACTTCACTGACAAAGCGGGAAACGGCTATGGACCGGATTTGCTGTTCTACATTTTCTCCGTTGAGGTGTATCTCGGAACGCCCGGTTTTCGGATTTACTTCAAAACCCAGTTCCAGTGCCTGCAGATGCTCCAGTAAGCCTGCTTCGTCCAGGGTCTCCCCTATCAAACCGTTCTCGAGAGCAAACAGGGCAACAGCCCGGTACATGGCACCGGAATCGATATAGACATACCCCAGGGATTTGGCCAGCTGACGGGCCAGCGTGCTTTTTCCGGTGGAAGAATGTCCGTCAATGGCTATTGAAATCTTTTTCATGCTCAAAAATACACAATTCCCTCTGGGAGGCCCACGGTTAATCCATACTCGTGATAACCGGGTCGTTTCCTCCTGAGAGTTTTTTCGCATTTTTTACCTTTTGCCGCAACAGGGCGATGTCGATGACCTCCTTCATGTCCTTTACATAATGAAAGGTCAGGCCCTTGAGGTAATCTGCTTTGATCTCTAAAATGTCCCGGCGGTTCTCCTCGCATAAAATCACCTCCTTTATCCGCGCCCGTTTTGCAGCGAGTATCTTCTCCTTGATCCCCCCTACTGGAAGGACCTTCCCCCTTAGGGTTATTTCTCCTGTCATCGCCAGGCTTTTCTTCACCTTGCGCTGGGTAAAGAGACTGACCAGAGAGGTCAGCATGGTTATTCCCGCGCTCGGGCCATCTTTAGGGGTGGCCCCTTCCGGAACGTGAATGTGCACATTGTACTTGGCGAAGACCTCAGGATCAATACCCAGGTCCTCGGCATTAGATTTGATATACTCCATGGCGATGGTGGCGGATTCTTTCATAACCTGCCCCAGGTTGCCAGTGATGTTCAGATTGCCCTTGCCTCTGGAGAGGATGGATTCAATAAAAAGAATATCCCCGCCGACACTCGTCCACGCCAAACCTGTAACTACGCCTGCCACATCGTTGTTTTCATATTTATCGCGCTCCATCCTGGGCGGGCCGAGGATGCTTTCTACATCCGCCAGGCTGACCTTTGGATCATAGACCGTTTCAGTGGCGATATTTTTGGCCGCATACCGGACCATTTTTGCGATTTTCTTTTCCAGTCCGCGCACTCCGGATTCCCGGGTATACCCTTCCACAATTTTTTCCATCTGTCGCTTACCGATACGCAGGTCTTTCGATTTTAATCCGTGTTCCCGGAGTTGTTTGGGGAGCAGGTGCCGTTTTGCAATCTCCACCTTCTCCTCAATGGTATATCCCGTTACCCTGATAATCTCCATACGGTCCAGAAGGGCGGGCTGAATACCCCCGAGATTATTGGCGGTGGCAATAAACATCACCTTGGAAAGGTCATACCCGAGTTCCAGGAAATTGTCGTAAAATTCCGTGTTTTGCTCCGGGTCGAGTACCTCTAACATCGCCGAGGACGGATCCCCCTGATAGCTGGAGGAAAGCTTGTCGATTTCGTCCAGAACGAATACCGGATTGGAGGTGCCTGCTTTTTTAATGCTCTGCAGAATACGTCCCGGCATTGCGCCGATATAGGTTTTACGGTGTCCGCGGATCTCGGCTTCATCTCTTAAACCGCCCAGGGACACCCGAACATATTCCCTGCCCAGTGCCTCGGCAACCGATTTTCCAAGGGATGTCTTTCCCACCCCGGGAGGGCCGTATAAACAGAGAATTGGCGATTTCATATCCTGCCGGAGTTTCAGCACGGCCAAATACTCCACTATACGCTGCTTGACGTCTTCCAGCCCGTAATGGTCCCGGTCCAGGATGCGCTCGGCCCGCTTCAGATCGAAAAGGTCCTTAGAATAGTGCTCCCAAGGGAGGTCGAGGATCAGATCCAGGTAATTGCGTTGAATAGAATACTCAGCTACCTGCGGATTCATCCGTTGTAATTTGGCCAGTTCTTTCTCAAAGTGCTCAGAAACCTTTTCGCTCCATTGCTTCTCTTTAGCCCGGGCCTCCATTTCGTCAATCTCCTCGTCATAGGAAATCCCGCCCAGTTCCTCCTGTATCGTCTTCATTTGCTGGTGCAGAAAATATTCCCGCTGCTGCTGATCCATATCTGAACGGACTTTGGAGTGCAATTCATTGCGGAGTTCGAGTTTCTGCAATTCCGTATTGAGATGTTTAAGGGTAGCCAGGGCCCGCTCCTGCAAATCTGCCAGCTCCAGAAGTTCCTGTTTGTCTGCTACGGACAGGTTCAGATTGGAGGAAACAAAATTGATCAGGAAGGAATTACTTTGTATATTCTTAATGGCAAAGGCGGCTTCACTCGGAATATTCGGATTGTCCTTTATAATTTGCAGGGCAAGTTCTTTAACCGATTCTATTATCGTGGTAAACTCAGCTCCGGTTTCGTCCGGACGGATTTCTGCAGCCTCGCGGACAGTTGCCGTCATATACGGTTTTTCGGTGAGCACCTCCGCAATTTCAAAGCGTTTTTTTCCCTGTATAATCACGGTGGTATTGCCATCGGGCATTTGAAGAACCCTGAGGATTTTCGCCACCGTACCCAAAGTATTGATATCCTTAATCTTCGGATTTTCAACCGATTCATCTTTTTGAGATACCACCCCTATAACCTTAGCGCCATTATTGGCATCTTTGATTAAATGTATAGACTTGTCCCTGCCTGCAGTAATAGGGATAACTACCCCTGGAAATAAAACGGTATTGCGCAGCGGAAGGATGGGCAGCGTTTCAGGAAGTTTCTCATCGTTCATCTCCTTTTCGTCTTCCGGGGTGAGCAAGGGAATAAGCTCCGAGTCCTGGTCGATATTCTGGAGCGACATATTGTCAACTCCTATAAATTTTGATCTTGCCATAGCTTTTTTTCAGTCATTCTGTCACCCCTTTATTGGAGGGACAGGGGATTTGCGCTCCCACAAATTTTCTCAAGCGCTTCATTATCAACATACAACACGCCCCTGGAGCTTATTTCCCTATCCATCTAAGACAATTCTTGTGCCAAGGCCTTAAGATTCTTCTATAGAAACTGTAACAATTCCTAAATTGTATGATCTATAAGACAAACGAGTACCTTTTTGAGCCACGAAAGTACAGATACAAAAGTTTTGTTGCGAGCCTGCCTGGCAGGTGACCAAAGCGCACAAATGAAGATCTATGACCGATACTACAGGGCCATGTTCAATACATCCCTTAGAATCGTAAAAGATTCTGCAGAGGCCGAGGATATTATGCAGGAGTCCTTTCTGAGTGCGTTTACCAAACTGGAGTCCTTTAAGGGTGAAGTTACGTTTGGAGCCTGGTTGAAGCGCATTGTAGTAAACAACAGTATCTATCACTACCGAAAGCAACAAAAACTGCAGGAGGTAGGTCTGGAAAGTGTGATGTACAAGGTCGAAGATTACGATGCGGCACCGACTGATAATGGAAGTACGGAACGAATGGCTCAAAAAGTGCTGGAAACCATGAAACAGTTAAAAAACAGCTACAGAGTGTCTTTGACCTTACACTTAATTGAAGGTTACGATTATGAGGAAATCAGTGAGATTATGGATATCTCCTATGGGAATTGCAGAACACTGATCTCTCGTGCAAAAGAGAGTTTACGAAAAAAGCTTAAAGCGCATCAGTTATGAAAGAATACGAAAACATAGAAACCCTTTTTAAAACTCTGGAGGGTTCCTTTGACGGGGAAACTCCTCAGGAAGGGCATCGGGATCGTTTCCTGAGTCGCCTTAGTGAGGAGGCCAAAGGAGGCACCCAGCGCAATGATAATCCGTGGTGGCGAAACTTATCGATTGCCGCTACCATAGCGCTATTGCTCGCCTCATCGGTGTTTATCTTCCGGGGCGAACAGAGTCTTGACGCCCAGGTGGCAGAGATATCCCCCCAGGCCTCAGAAACCTCGAGACATTTTGCCGGCCTGATATCCGTCCAGATAAAAGAATTAGAACAAATGAGTTCCCCTGAAACAAAACCCCTAATTGACGATACACTGACCCAATTAGAAATGCTGGATTCGGATTATAAAAAACTCGAACGAGACCTGGTTCAAGGGGGGGACTCCAAACTGATCTTAAGTGCCATGATTACCAATTTCCAGACGCGGATTGATTTACTGCGTGAAGTGATGGAGCGTGTGGAAGAAGTCAAACAATTCAAAAACGAAAATTATGAAAACACTACTATTTAACCGATATTTACTGGTATTGCTCTCGGTCTGCCTAACCTCGCAGGCCTATGCCAACGATTTAAAAGGCAAACACACTAAAGAAAAGACGATCCGCAAGGAATTCGACGTCAATGCCGATGCACTTCTGAGAATAGATAACAGCTTCGGCAACCTGGTGCTTAACTCCTGGAATGAAAACCGGGTGGTTATCGAAGTTCACATCACAGTGAACGGCGACAACGAAAACAAGGTGGATGAACGACTCGAAGAGATCGATGTTGATTTTGATGCCACTTCCAGTATGGTCTCGGCCCGCACTATTTTTAACAAAGGATCCAATTGGGGCTGGAAAGGGAATAACAATGTGAATTTACAGATTAATTATACCATAAAAATGCCTGTAAAGAACAGCGTTAACCTCAGCAACGACTACGGAAACATCATTCTGGACCGGGTGGACGGACACGCTAAAATCAATTGTGATTATGGGCGTATGGACCTGGGAGAACTCAGAGGCAGAAACAATGAGCTCAATTTTGATTATACTTCCAAATCGGAGATTGGATATATGAATAGCGGGGAAATTAACGCCGACTATTCCAGCTTTACGATCGAAAAAACGGGGAATATAATCCTGAGGGCCGATTATACCAATGCCAAAATCATGGAGATGGAAAACCTGGATTACAACTGCGATTACGGCAGTGTCGAAATCGAAAAAGTCAACAATGTCCTCGGAAGAGGGGACTATGTGAACGTTAAGTTTGGCCAGGTTTCAGGCAATGTCGATTTAGAAGCCGATTATGGAGGGATTCAGATCGATAAAATGACCGCTGAGGCCGGGAATGTCGATATCAGGACCAATTACACCGGAATCAAGCTGGGGTACGACTCCGCCTATCATTTTGATTTCCAAATCACTTCTGAATACGCAGGGGTGAGCGGAAAGGAAGATCTCGAAATCAATATCAGCCGGGAGAAGTCCAAGGAACGCTATTACGAGGGTTACCACGGCAGTGCCAACAGCGGAAACTCTGTAAGAATAAATAGCGACTACGGAAGTATTTCATTGCGCAAAAACTAAATTTCCACCTAAAACTAAAAATCAGATGAAAAAAGTATGGATTCTTAGCATGTCCCTGTTACTGGCCTTACCAGCGGCCGCACAATGGGGTAAGAAAATTAAAGGGAATGGTAACATGGTTACCGTAGAACGGAGCGTCGGTTCCTATGACGGAGTAGCCCTTTCCGGTTGGTTTGACGTTGAACTCATCTCAGGACAGGAAGGGGAGCTTACCCTTAGGGGGGAAGAAAACCTGCTGGAGCATTTGGTGACTGAGGTTAAAAATGGCACTTTGACCATTAAACCTGAAAAAGGGTATAACTTGGAACCTTCCTCATGGAAATCCGGAGGCATTCAGATTCGGGTTCCCGTAGAGGAAATCAGTTCGGTGACCATGTCGGGCTCAGGGGATATTGTCGGCAGGACCCTGTTGAAATCAGATGACTTTAAAGTAACGATGTCGGGCTCTGGTGATATTACCCTTGAAGTGGACGGAAATAATGTAGAATCCACCCTTTCGGGTTCAGGGGACATCCGCCTGAGTGGTAGGGCCGAACAATTTAATGTTCGGATTTCAGGTTCCGGGGATGTTCATGCCTATGAACTGGAGGCCAAAGCAGTTGATGCGGTAGTTTCCGGGTCTGCAGACATCAAAGTAACAGCCCTGGAATCCCTGACAGCGCGCGTATCGGGTTCCGGGGACGTGCACTACCGCGGCAATCCGGGAAAAGTAGATTCTAAGACCTCCGGGTCCGGAGATGTCACTAAAGGTTAAAAATCAAAAAACGAAACAATCATTCCCCGGGGCTTTCGCTTCGGGGATTTTTTTTGGGTACCCGCACCAACAATATAATCCCGCCGATAAAAAAGACGACCAGAAATACAGTGGCATTCCGCATACTCCCGGTGAGCTGTGCCACAAAACCATAGAGGAAGCTCCCGATGATGATCCCGATTTTCTCCGCGACATCGTAGAAACTAAAAAAGGAAGCAGTGTCCTGGGTTTGGGGTAGAAATTTGGAATACGTGGACCGGGCCAGCGCCTGTATCCCACCCATTACAAGGCCCACAGCTCCGGCGGCGATATAGAATTCAAGGGGGGTAACCACGGTATAGGCATAGATACAGATGGTCACCCATAACAGGTTTAATACTATGAGGACCGTAATATTCCCGAAAATTCGAGATGCACGGGCCGTCAGGGTGGCCCCCGCTATGGCCACAAGCTGAATTACCAATATACTCACAATTAGGCCGGAAGTACGTTCAGTATCTGAACCCCAGGCGATTTCCTCCTCCCCGAAATAGGCCGCGATCAGCATGATGGTCTGGACGGCCATACTAAAGACAAAAAATGCAGCCAGATACCGTTTCAGCAAAAGATTCTCCCCCAATTGTCTCCAGACGGACTGCAACTCCTGGAATCCGTTAAAGATGAGGTTTTTGCGCTCCCCCCCTCTTGGGTTTCCCTTTGGAAGGTGATAAAAGGTATACTGGCTGAAAAGAATCCACCACAGACCTACCATTACAAAAGAATACCGCATGGCCTGAACGTTTGGCGGGTAGTCTTCTGTCCCTGTGATTCCAAAGAATTCAGGCTTGAGCACCATGGCCAGGTTGATCAGCAAAAGGATCACACTCCCGATATATCCCATCGAGAATCCCCGTGCACTAATCCGATCCTGTTGGGCGGGATACGCGATATCCGGCAGGTAGGAATTGTTTATGGCAAAGCTGACCCAATACCCTACCAGGGCCAGGAAATAACACAACAGGCCGAAGTAAATATTTTCGAGGGAAAACCAGAACAGCCCGATACAGGATAAGCCTCCGAGGTAGCAAAAAAATCGCATAAAGACTTTTTTGTTTCCCAGGTAATCTGCAATTCCCGAGAGTAAAGGAGTGATCAGGGCAATAAAGACAAAAGCCGCCGAAGAGACGTAGCTGATCAGGGGTGCCCGTGCAATATCAGTTCCAAAGACATGGACGCTGTCTATCCCGGCCATACGGAAAAGGGCCCCGAAATAAATGGGGAAAATCGTGGAAGCTATGACAAGGGCATAAACCGAATTGGACCAGTCGTAAAAGGCCCAGGCGTTGAGCAGTTTTTTATTTCCTTTTGGCAGTACCGGATCAGGCATAGGTGTCGCCTTCTGATGGAAGTTAAGGGTTAAGATACAATAATAATAGGGCCCTCTTCCCTATTGAAAGGTAGTAATTCCGAATTTCTGAGCCTCCGCCCTGGCCTCAGGAACCCATTGGGTCAGGTCTGAAATGCGTCGGTCATTGGAGGGATGGGTACTTAGAATTTCGGGTGTTCCGCCCTTAGCATTCGCCTTCATCCGCTTCCAGAGTTCCGGGGCTTCTGCCGGGTCATACCCCGCAATAGCCATGATCTTCAGGCCGATTTTATCCGCCTCCGATTCATGACTCCGGCTAAAGGGAAGCATCACACCCACTGAGGACCCGACCCCATAAGCAGCGTTAAACAAGGCCCTGTCCGAATCTTTTTCAAGTGCGACATTTCCTGCAACCAAACCCGCTTGTTGAAGGTTTTGAGCCGTCATGCGCTGGGCTCCGTGATCTGCCAGGGCATGTGCTACTTCATGACCCATGACTACGGCAATTCCCGTTTCATCCTGGCAGACCGGAAGTATTCCGGAGTAAAAGACGATCTTTCCCCCCGGCATGCACCAGGCATTGATAGTTTTGTCTTCGACCAGGGTGTACTCCCAACGGTAGTCGCGGAGATATTGGGGATACCCATTGGCACTCAACCAAAGTTCGGCAGCTTTGGCAATTCGCTGTCCGACTTCTGTAATCCTTTGTGCGTCGGCAGTCCCCGTAATGACTGTATTCGATTTTAAAAACGCGTCATACTGCGCAAAAGCGGTCGGGAACATATCGCTGTTCTGATACATGTTCAGCGTGCTTTTTCCCGTAAACGGATTGGTTTTACACCCTAAAAACAAGATGAAAACAAGAAGGAAGCGAACTTTTTTCATGTGCTGTCAAGATTTAAATACACCTCTAAAAATACGCAACCCTCAGTACTATTTAATCACCAGAGAACTGAAGTTTTTGTCTACAACAATGGTATTGTTTCCATTGAGCTGCACATCTTTCTGAGTCACAGCCTCGTTATCCACCTGAATCTTCCGGATACGGAAAGGCAGGCCGATAAAATTTATCCGCAGGGTACTATAGGGTGTGATGTAGGTGCCGTCCTTAAACTGTTGAATAATCAGTTCTTTACTCTTGCCGGTCAGCTTAAAGTTACGGAGGCTGTACTCCCCTTTTTTATAATCGTAGCCATCCTGTCCGTCTTCGTAGACGGTAGATTGCTCAATGCCTTCAAGATAATAGACATTCAGGGTGAGTTCTTTGATCACTTTCTCCCCTACATATTGCTGAACCGGATATTTTGGAATAATGGCTCCGGCCTTAATGAAAATCGGGATCTTATCGATGTCTGCGGCTACCCATTTTTCCATGCCACCCTCCACGACTTCACCGGTCCAGTAGTTGTGCCATTTCCCCCGGGGAACGTACATTCTGCGCCCCTTGGCGTTGGGTTCCTGAACAGGACACACTAAAATTTGTTCCCCAAAGATAAACTCGTCCGTCCTGAAATGAGTCTGGTGGTCCGTTTGATCGTAATATACCAGAGGCTTCAGCATCGGCATACCTTCCTTGACGTATTTCCAGAACATGGTATAGAGGTAGGGCAAAAGCTGGTAGCGCAATTCGATAAATTTACGCACGATACCCGTCACTTCCTCGTCGAACGACCAGGGCTCCTGGTCTCCGTGGTCCCCACTGGAATGCACCCGGCAAAACGGATGGAAGATCCCTAGCTGCACCCATCTGGCAAACAGTTCCCCATTGGGCTGTTCGGCAAATCCGCCGATATCAGAGCCGGAAAAAGACATCCCGCTCATGCATAGGCGCTGTACTTGTACATTGGCGATCCAAAGGTGTTCCCAGGTCGCCACGTTATCCCCGGTCCATGTGCTCGAAAACCGCTGTGTCCCTGAATAGGCCGCTCTTGTAATGACAAAGGGTCGTTTTGGGAACACGTATTTCTTTACCCCCTCATAGGTGGCGCGCACCATTTGCATCCCATAGATATTATGGGCCTTCCGGTGGCTGCAGGGGTGCCCGTCGTAGTCGTGACGGGTATCCAGCGGAGCTGTTTTGCCAGGCACTTCCATCACAGCCGGCTCATTCATATCGTTCCATACCGCATGCACTCCGGAATCTTTGATCAGACCTTTATAGAGTTCTGCCCACCACTCCCGTACTTCAGGATTTGTAAAATCCGGAAAACTACAGGGGCCGGGCCACACTTTGCCCTGCATAATCGGTCCGTCGGCCCTTTTACAGAAATAGTCGTTTTCCAAAGCTTCCTTATACACCCAATAATCCCGGTCTACTTTAATCCCCGGATCGATCATCACCACGGTTTTAAAGCCCTCTTCTTCCAGTTCGCTAATCATCCTTTTGGGATCCGGGAAGTGGTTTTTGTCCCAGGTAAAGCACCGGAACCCGTCCATATAGTCTATGTCCAGGTAAATAGCATCACAGGGAATCTGAAGTTCTCTGAATTTTGTTGCAATCTCTTTAACCCGACTTTCCGGGTAATAACTCCATTTGGACTGGTGAAAACCAAGCGCCCAGAGGGGTGGTAATTCCGGGGTTCCGGTAAGGTCTGTGTAAGCCGTGACAACCCTGCGCATTTCAGGGCCGTAGAAAAAATAGTAATTCATCTCTCCTCCGTCTGCCCAGAAACTCGTGATGTTTCGCCTCTCATGGGAGAAGTCAAAATGAGTGCAGAACGAATTATCAAAGAACACGCCATAGGCTATGTCGTTGTGCAGGCCCACATAAAAGGGAACGGCCTTGTAGAGTGGTTCCTGATCTTTCGCATACGCATACTGGTCCGTAACCCAGTTGTGTGTTCTTTTTCCTTTAAGATTACTATGGGTGGCTTTATCTCCCATCCCGTAAAAGGATTCGCCTGCCTGGGCCACCTTGCTCATTTTAACGGTATTTCCCCCGAACTCATAGTTTTCTTCCCAGTGGAAACCCAGTTCGTCTTCATTGATGACATTCCCATTAAGATCTTCGATGCGAATCCGCAGACTGGCCTTATCTACAAAAACACAAACCTTGGAGGTCCGGATCAGGTAAGCGGAGTCCGACTCGTCATCCTGAATCTCATCGAAGCCCCTGCTGTGATTGGGGCTGATGGCATACGAAAAGTCCGGCTCAAATACGCGGTCCGTGGCATATCGGAAGCGGAACGCACTATTTCTAAGAATCGTAATCTCAAGGATAACGCCATTCTGGCTCGTGAAGTAATACTTATCTGAGTCTTTGCGGTATTCGACCACCTGGGTGGGATACAGGTTGCCTTTAAACTCGAGTTCCGTGTTGGTGATCATTAAGGGAAAAATTTAAAACCTGACAAAAGAAACACAAAAGCCGTTAATACCGAAATCTACCCCGACCAAATCAAAGCTATAACGTTTTCGGATGCCATTTACCGGAAAACCACTACTGAAAGCGGGGGCAGGCTTACCTCGATGGAGTGTTCAAACCCGTGCCAGGGGGATTTGGTAACCTTAGCCGTACCATTTGTGATTCCACTTCCGCCATATACTGTGGCATCACTGTTAAACACTTCTTCGAGTTTTCTCGATTTAGGCACGCCTATCCGGTAGTTTTCCCGGGGTACCGGTGTGAAATTACAAGCGACAATAAGATCGTCTTTAGGCAGTTTTCCTTTTCGGATATAGGTGAGGACCGAATTTTCCGCATCCCCGTAATCTATCCACTGGAAGCCCTCCGGGCTAAATTGCCGCTCATAGAGGGCCGGATAGGATCGGTAGAGGCCATTTAAATCTGTGACCAGTTTTTGAATTCCCTTGTGAAAGTCGTATTGCAGCAGATGCCAGTCCAGGCTTTGTTGGAAATTCCACTCTGAAGACTGACCGAATTCCGCACCCATAAAGACGAGATTCGTACCTGGATGGGTGAACATGTATCCGAAAAGTAAACGCAGATTGGCGAAGCGCTGCCATTCATCCCCGGGCATGCGATATAAGAGGGATTGTTTCCCGTAAACCACCTCATCGTGCGAAAACGGCAGCATAAAATTCTCCGTAAAGGCGTAGGTCATGCTAAAGGTCAGATCGTTCTGGTGATGCCTCCGGTAAACCGGTTCCTTCTTAAAGTACTCGAGGGTGTCATGCATCCATCCCATCATCCATTTCATACCAAAACCCAGACCTCCGGCACTTACAGGTCTTGAAACCATGGAAAATGAGGTGGATTCCTCCGCGATGGTCTGCACTCCCGGATAGTTTTGATACACTTCAGAATTGAGTTCTTTCAGGAAGGAAACAGCGTCGAGATTTTCATTTCCCCCATAGATATTGGGTTCCCATTCGCCCTCTTCCCGGGAATAATCCAGGTAAAGCATAGAAGCCACTGCGTCCACACGCAGGCCGTCGATGTGATAATCCTCTAACCAGAATAGTGCATTGCTGATCAGAAAGGCCCGTACCTCGTTCCGGCCGTAATTAAATATCAGGCTTTTCCAGTCCGGATGATATCCTTTTCGCCTGTCCGGGTGTTCATACAGGTGAGACCCGTCAAAAAGTCCGAGCCCGTGTGCATCCTCAGGAAAATGAGAGGGCACCCAGTCCAGAATCACCCCGATGTCATTTTGATGGAGTGCATCCACGAGTAATTTAAAATCCTCCGGGTTTCCAAATCGAGAGGTCGGAGCAAAATATCCGGTAAGCTGGTAACCCCAGGACGGATCGTAGGGGTATTCCATAACAGGCATGAATTCCACATGGGTAAACTTCATCTCTTTCACATAGGCCACCAGTTCTTTGGCCAGTGCTTTATAGGACAAGAATGTATTGTCTTTCCCTTTTCTCCAGGATCCCAGGTGTACTTCGTAAACGGAATAAGGCTGATCAAGACTGTTGCGTTTCGCCCGGTTTTGCATCCAGCTGCCATCTTTCCATTTATGCGGGGCCTCCCAAACCACTGAAGCTGTTTTTGGAGGATGCTCCGAGCGCCGGGCGAAGGGATCTGCTTTTTCAGTCTTGCGATCGTACAGGTGGGAGTGGATTTTATATTTGTACAGTGTTCCCGCTTTTAAACCTGGAATAAAACCTTCCCAAATCCCACTTCCGTCCCATCGTACGTTTAAAGGGTGCTCCCCTTCCAGCCAATAGTTGAAGTCTCCCACCACCGAAACGGCTTTGGCGGATGGGGCCCATACCGAAAAGTAAACCCCTTTGACGCCGTCCACCTCGGTGAGATGAGATCCCATTTTCTCGTAGAGTCGGTAATGTTTCCCCGACTTAAAAAGGTCGATATCAAAATCGGTAAATTCACTGTGTGGGAGTACGTGGCCCATAGGGTTTTTAGTTTTTATCATTGATTATACCCCGGATACCCTCCAGGGGGATGACGGCCCAATGAGGTCGTGAGTTCATTTCGTAACCCAACTCATAAACGGCCTTTTCAAGCATACAGTATTTTAACAGAAAAACTCTTTCCGCGCTGTACCCTATATTGATGTTATGCTCCTGAATCATATATACATAAGTCTCCAGGAAAACACCAATAAAATATCTGTAGAGCAGTTCCCCGGATTGAAAAAGAGCCTCCTTGGGATACGGATATGAGCCTTCATTGTTGAAGATGGTCGCGTAAATAGCGTAGTGAAACGAGCGGAACATCCCCGCTATATCCTTGAGCGGGGGCTGCTTGACCTTTCGGTCCCGAATGGTACTTTCCGGTTCGCCCTCAAAATCCAGAAGGTAGAAGTCATCTCCGTGGACCAAAACCTGTCCGAGGTGATAGTCCCCATGAACCCTGAGGCGCTCTCCTTTGAGTTTGGTCCAGTCAAACTTTACAAATCGCTTTCGTATTTCATTTTTGCGTTCCAGAAACTCCTCTGCCAGTTCCAGGGCGGGGCCCTCGAGGCGATGAAGATTGTTTTCTACCGTATTGAGCCGATTCTGAAACATATAAAGCAGTCTGTTCTTCAGCCAGACCTCATAGTCCCCGTTAAACCGTTCGGGAGTAAAAGAAGTATCCTCGAATTCAGACCCCAGGGCAATGTGCATTTCCGCAGTGCGTTCCGCGAGCTTCTTCAATCTCATAAAAATGCTGAGACCGGCCCAATCGATGATTTCAGCGGGTACTTCCCGGATCTTTAACCGTTGAAAAAGTTCCACAGAAGGCAGTTTTTCTATGGCAATATCTTTATACTCCAGGTTGGCAAATATCTTGTGGAGTTCGCTCAGCATAAACTCCCAGGCATCCCCATTATTAGGGACCATTTCCTGCATCAGGGCAATAGTGATATTCACATTGTCCGAATCCATAATGCTCAGGCTACCCTGGTAAGCCGGGGTATTGCGGAATCCCTTCCTTTCGGAGAGGAACCTGCTCATTTCGTAATCCGGATTCTTATCGGCATATATACGTCGGAAGAATTTAATCACAGAAGCCCCATTGATAATGATGGAAGTATTGCTTTGCTCCAGCCCCATAAACCGGGAAGTTTCATAAGGAGGTGCATCAAAGGTATCGCTGCAATGATATCGCACCCGGGTGGTATCATTGGGCTCAGCCGTAATGATCCGTTCGTAGACCAGTTGTCTGAACGCTTCCAGGTTTACCGCATCGATAATAAAGCCCTCGACCCCTTTGATGGTCACCGGTAAAATACGGTCCTTTTCTGCAAAACTCTCATCCGATACGAAAGCTATAGGCAGAAAATAATGCTGGTAGAATGCTTCTTCGAAATTCACCTCCAGCAACAGCCCGTAATACACTTCTTCCCTTTGCTGAATCCGAAAGTACTCCTGAAGTTCAATATATTTGAGCGTACTCGACTTACCGCCGTACCAGCGCTGTTTTTGCACGTAATTCTCGAGAACATCCGAAAGGAAAACGGTCATAAACCTGCCATCGTCCAGGAGTTGTTCCCAGGGCACATCAAAACTATAGGACTTTTGAGGAGCTACTTGCGGTTTCTGTTTTTCCTTCTGCGTACTCATACTATCTGATCTGAAAAATGTGAAACGGTAAATCCGGACTCAGGGAAACGTAATTCCATTCCGATTCCCAATGGTAGGTGGTATGGGTTATCAAGTCGTGCATCTCATACGGCCCATTCTCCCCCGGCCATTGATCCACAGGAAGCTGAACATGGCCCTGCTGGCTCTTAGCGGCGTCCAGAGTTATAATAATCAGAAGGCGATCTGAGTGGGCATTATCCCATTTATAAAAGGCCAGTAACTGATCATTCTCCAGGGCGCAAAAACGGATATTATTGGTCTGTTGCAGGGCGGGATGCGCCTTGCGGATTGCATTTATCTTCCCGATAATATGGGTTAGCTTGTTTCTGATTTCCCAATCCCAATGTCTGATTTCGTATTTCTCAGAATTCAGGTATTCCTCCTTCGACGGGTAGGGCTGGGAATCCATATATTCAAAAACAGGTCCGTAGATTCCGATGTTGCCGCTAAGGGTTGCTGCAAGGGCATACCGGATCAGATGCATGGCCTCCCCGGCTCCCTGTAAATGAAAGGGATTGATGTCCGGGGTATTCGGCCAGAAATTTGGTCGGTAATACTCCCGCATCTCACTTTGGGTGAGCTCCACCATATACTCGATAAGTTCTGCTTTGTGTTCCCTCCACGTAAAATAGGTATACGACTGACTAAACCCTTGTTTGGCCAGTTGTTGCATCACACGGGGTCGTGAAAAAGCCTCAGCGAGGAAAAGGACATTCGGGTTTTTCTTCTTGACTTCAGCGATCAGCCAATGCCAGAAAAAGTACGGCTTGGTATGTGGATTGTCTACCCGGAAGATTTCAACCCCGAAGCCCACCCACTTCAGGGTCACTTCGAGCAGCTCTTTCCAGAGCGCTTTGTAATCCGAAGACTCGAACCAGAAATTTACAATATCCTGGTACTTCTTTGGCGGGTTTTCAGCATACTGAATCGTTCCATCCGGGCGTTTGCGAAACCACTGCGGATGTTCGCCGATATAGGGATGATCCGGTGCGGCCTGAAATGCCAGGTCCATAGCTATTTCCAGACCGTAGTCTGCCGCCCTGGCGATAAAACTCCTGAAATCGTCCTCACTCCCGAGTTCCGGATGAATGCTTCGGTGTCCGCCGTGTCGAGAGCCAATGGCCCAGGGGACACCGGAATCTCCTTCCTGTGCTTCCGTAGTATTGTTACGGCCTTTTCGGTTTACCTCTCCTATCGGATGAATAGGCGGCAGGTAAACTGTGTCAAAACCCATTTCCACAATTCGGGGTAACAGGCCTTCACAATCCTTAAAGGTTCCGTGAGCCCCCGGCACTGGAGCCGCAGATCGCGGAAAAAACTCGTACCAGGTCGAAAAATTCGCCTTTAACCGGTCTGTGTAAACCTCAAGGGTCTGTGAGGTGTTGGCCAGTAAGCGCTGAGGAAAGCGCATGAATAAATCGTGTAACTCCTTTGAGGTTGCCTCCTTTATAGCCTGTTCGTAAGATTCCTCGGATTCAAAGAAGCCGATCAGCCCGGTGACATAGGATTTATCCGCCCCGGAGACTTTGGATTTTAAATATTTCAGGTACTGAATCCCATCGAGGAGTTCGCTGCGTACGTGCTGTCCATCGGCCAGTTTGGCCTTTATTCCATGTTGCCAGTTCAGGGCATAATCCACCCATCCCCGGACTTTGTACTGGTAAAAACCCTGGGTACTTACCTGAAATGACGCTTCCCACCTGTCGTTGTTGAGCTCCTGCATGCGCACTTCATTCCATTTCCGGTCAGAAGCGTGTTTATAAAGGACCTCAGCCTGCATGACATCATGCCCGTCGGGAAGCACATCGGCAGATACCACAACCTGTTCTCCAACCACCCGTTTGATATAAAATGCCCCGCATTCCAGCCGGGGTCTGAGGTCATTAATAACTACGCGTTCTTGTCTTGTCATAAAGAAGTGGAAAGTAATCCATTTAAGTCCGTTTAAATATATGAATTAAAGCCGTATTCCCCAGATTTTGGATGGATACCTGCCGGGCATTTCAGTGCTCTTTTAAAAAAAAGATGTTGACTGCACTATATTATTACACTACCCTTCGGATGGAGGGTCCAAAGCAATCACAGCGTGATCTTCTACCCTCAGGGTCAGCAAGCCGGCCAGAATCATAGCAATTCCTCCAATAATCAGAGCGTAGATGGGCTGGTTATCAAAAAGGCGGTTTACAAGAAATCCAAGGATGGTGGCCGCCACCATTTGCGGTATCACGATAAAGAAATTAAACACACCCATGTAATAGCCCATCTTTTTAGGAGGTAAGGATCCGGCGAGCATGGCGTAAGGTACTGAGAGGATACTCGCCCAGGCGATACCCACCCCGACCATGGAGGCCAAAAGCCAATCCGGATTTGAAATAAAATAGACTGAAATCAAACCCAGACCTCCTAAGACCAGTGCGAGTAAATGTGTGATTTTCCGACTGGTCATTTTAGCCAGCACGGGGAGCAAAAATGCCACCAATGCCGCCACCCCATTATACACCCCAAAGAGGACGGTTACCCAGTCCGCTCCATCATTATAATTCTGGGAAGTGGGATCGGTCGTACCGTAGATATGCCCGGTAACCGCCTGAGTGGTATAAATCCACATTGAAAAAAGGGCAAACCAGGAAAAAAACTGAACCGAAGCGAGCTGTTTCATGGTCTTGGGCATATAGAGCAAGTCTGTCATGATTACGACGAACCCGTTATGGACTTTTCGGCTGCGGACAAGGGCTGCCAGAAAGAAAAGTATCCCAATGAGTAAAATACCGACAGTGAGGATGTAAAGTTCCTTTTGCAAATCAAAATAGTATGGAAAAAAACTGGATACCACTCCCAAAAGCATCATTACTACACCGTAGAATCTCAATTTGGAAACCCTGAGGGCGTCAGCTTCAGGGGTTAGCGGTCGGGCTGCAAGCTCACGGTTTTCCGCAAAGGATTCCAGCTCTTCAGGGGAGTATTCTTTGGACCGGAAAACCGTCCACAAAACAGCCAGGAGAAAGACTGCGGCCCCCAGGTAGAAAGACCATTTTACAGAATCCGGAATGACGCCTTCAGGGGCTGTATTGCTGATTCCGAACCAATTTGTAAAAACATAAGGCATCACAGAGCCCACTACGGCCCCGATACCGATAAAAAAACTTTGCATCGCGAAACCCAGGGTCCGTTGTTCAGAAGGGAGGTTGTCACCGACAAAAGCCCGGAAGGGTTCCATGGAAATATTAATCGAGGCATCCATGATCCAGAGCATTCCCGCAGCCACCCATAAAGAGGGCGAATTCGGCATGATGCACAAAGCAATTGAAGCGAGAACGGCCCCTACGAGAAAATACGGACGACGCCGGCCAAGGCGTGTCCAGGTACGGTCCGAAAAATAACCGATAATGGGTTGTACTATCAGTCCGGTTACGGGCGCGGCAATCCAGAGGATAGGAATCTGCTCCACTTCGGCTCCAAGAGTTTCAAAGATACGGGAGGTGTTGGCGTTCTGCAGGGCAAATCCGAATTGGATTCCAAGAAACCCGAAACTCATGTTCCAGATTTCCCAAAAACTCAAATTGCGTTTCTTCATTAGTAATCAGATAAGTTTGGCCAGGGAATCAGTAGGTAACTCCGGAATAAATATAGTATTTTTCAATTCAGAAGTACTTCATACCCGAGGGCCTGTGCTACTATTAAAACGATTTTTATAATTTAAACGCCTGACAATAAACAACATAACGTGTGATTATTATTTTTGGAACGCTTTTTGAACCTCCACAACAAAGAATATCCCCACGGAAATTTTTATTCAACTTAAAACTACGAACCATGAAAAATTTAGGACGCTTTTTTACAGTTATAATCGCTTTTATCAGTTTGTCGTCCTGCGAAGGGCCAACAGGCCCCCCAGGCCCCCCCGGATTTGATGGATTCGATGGTCAGGATGGTGTAAACATTTTGGGTACGGTTTACGATATTGTCGGGGATTTCACTCCTTCAAATGACTATTCGCTGTTTTCAGTATTTGCAGAGGATGTCCCGGGCCTTGAAGTTTTTGAAACAGATGTAGTGCTGGTCTACATATTATGGGACCAGATCGATGACCCCACCGGCCCCATAGACATTTGGAGGCTCCTGCCTCAGACGCTTCTGCTGCAACAAGGGATCCTACAATACAATTACGACTTCACCTTTGAAGATGTCAGTATTTTTCTGGAATCCGACTTTAACCTGGGTTCCCTGGGGCCGGGAGATACAAACAACCAGATTTTCCGCATTGCCATCCTGCCAGCAGACGGGGCGGGCAAGCGTAATCTGGACACCAGCAATATTCAGGAAGTTATGGAGTATTTGCAAGTAACAGAAGCCAATATTCCCAGAGTCGATAAGAATTAAAGCGTTAAATAAATCTGAAACCTCCCCGCCCTGAGCGGGGATTTTTCTTTAATGCCGTATTTTTGGAAGGCAGGGATGCGTTGTCTTTGTTTTAAAAAATCACCTATGAAAAAGTATGTTTTAATCCTGACTTGCGGACTGTTATTTGGATGTCGCGGAAATTCCCAGAAGTCTGAAGCGTCTCCAGCTGCGGAAACAGCGCAAATGACCGATTATGCGGTACAGAAGACAGATGCGCAATGGCGCGCTGAGCTTTCAGACATGGAATACTATATCCTCAGAAAGGCAGGCACTGAAAATCCCGGAACCAGTGAATGGTTAAAAAACCGGGAAAAAGGAACCTATGTGTGCGCCGCCTGCGGCCATCCTGTTTTTGAAACGGATTACCAATTTGATTCCGGCACGGGCTGGCCCAGTTTCGACCGCGCTATAGAGGGGAATGTCGCCTATAGTGTCGATTATAAAATCGGGTACAAACGTACAGAGGAACACTGTTCCAATTGCGGAGGGCATCTGGGGCATGTTTTTGAAGACGGGCCGCGCGAGACAACCGGGGAGCGCCATTGTATAAACGGAGCAGCCCTTGACTTTGTCCCTCAACAATAGGTTGTTATATTTCCCGGAACACCTTCCCAAAAATGAGACCATACCAAACCCGTATTTCAATCTGAATCCCATTGGCGGCATTCGGATTGGTTTTATACCTTTGCGGGGCAAATTTTAGAGAAACCACACCATTATGAATACCTTCGATGTCATTGTTCTGGGAAGCGGTCCCGGCGGTTATGTAACAGCCATTCGGGCGTCCCAATTGGGTCTGAAAACAGCTATTATTGAAAAAGAGAGCCTTGGGGGTGTCTGCCTGAACTGGGGATGTATCCCCACAAAAGCGCTTTTAAAATCTGCCCAGGTATTTGAATACCTCCAACACGCCTCGGACTACGGTCTGAAAGTTTCGGAAGCGGACAAGGATTTTGATGCGGTGGTGGCAAGAAGCCGAAGTGTGGCTGACGGAATGAGTAAAGGGGTTCAATTCCTGATGAAGAAAAACAAAATAGAGGTTCTCAACGGGTACGGTACCGTGCGCCCGGGAAAAAAGGTTGTTGTAAAGGGTGCCGATGGGAAAGAGACCGAATACAGCGCCTCACATATTATTATAGCCACAGGGGCCCGGAGCCGCGAACTTCCCGCTTTGCCCCAGGATGGTAAAAAAATCATCGGCTATCGCAAAGCCATGACTCTGGAAAAACAACCCGAAAAAATGATAGTGGTGGGTAGCGGTGCCATTGGAGTCGAATTTGCCTATTTCTACAATGCCATGGGCACAGAGGTTACTGTGGTGGAATACCTGCCCAATATTGTCCCCGTGGAAGATGAAGAAGTGTCCAAACAACTGGAGCGCAGCTTTAAGAAATCCGGAATTAAAATTATGACTTCAGCAGAGGTCACAAAGGTAGATACTAGTGGCTCTGGTGTAAAGGCAACCGTAAAGACGGCTAAAGGAGAGGAGATTCTGGAAGCGGACATTCTGCTGTCGGCTGTCGGAATCAAAACAAATATCGAGAACATCGGTTTAGAGGACGTCGGGATTGCCACAGACCGTGATAAAATTATCGTCGACGATTTCTATCAAACGAACATTCCAGGGTATTACGCCATTGGAGATGTAACTCAGGGGCCTGCCCTGGCCCATGTAGCCTCGGCTGAAGGGATACTCTGCGTTGAAAAAATAGCAGGAATGCACGTGGATCCTCTGGACTATGGCAATATCCCCGGATGCACCTATTGTGCCCCGGAAATAGCCTCCGTGGGACTCACCGAAAAACAAGCCCGGGAAAAGGGTTACGACATTAAAGTTGGAAAGTTTCCATTCTCTGCCAGTGGTAAAGCAAAAGCTTCGGGTCATTCAGACGGATTTGTTAAGGTCATCTTCGATTCAAAATACGGAGAATGGCTCGGGTGCCATATGATTGGCGCCGGAGTCACCGATATGATTGCCGAAGCCGTGGTCGGCCGGAAACTGGAAACCACTGGTCATGAAATCCTCAAAGCAGTGCATCCCCACCCCACGATGAGCGAAGCGGTTATGGAAGCCGTGGCGGCGGCATACGACGAAGTAATCCACTTATAACGCCTGACTATGTTGCGAATCTTTCGAAGTATCGCCCTAATGGAAGGGGTTTCTTATCTGCTGTTATTCGCCCTGAGTATGCCCCTGAAGTACTGGGCGGGCATACGGGAACCCAATATCTATATCGGATATGTGCACGGATTTTTGTTTCTGGCCTATATCGCCCTGGCCGTAGTCCTTTGGCAAGAGCGCAAATGGAGTCTGAAAACGCTTTTCTGGATTCTGCTGGCCTCCCTCCTGCCCTTTGGGACCTTTTATCTGGATAGCCGGTTTTTGAAATATCAACAAGCACAGTACAAGTAAAACGGACAGGGGAGAGATTGTATACTGCTGGATTTACTGCCACATTCTCTAGTTGTGTTTATATCCAGATCATCCTACCAGAGGTTTTTCTTTGAACTTCTATCTCTAAAGTATTCTGGGGAAAGCACACTGTTTACCTGAAAAGGGTATCAAAGAAAACTCCTTACTGCCAGCTCGTATCCCTGAAGGCCAAAACCGAAAATAACCCCCCGCGCCCCTGCAGAAATATGGGACTCGTGCCGGAAGGGTTCCCGTGAGGCTATATTTGAGATATGCACCTCAACCACAGGGCTATCAATTGCTTTTACGGCATCGCCCAATCCAACAGAGGTGTGTGTATAGGCGGCCGCATTGAGTATGATGCCATCATAACTGAATCCCACCTCCTGCAATTTGTCGATCAGTTCCCCCTCAATATTCGACTGGAAATATTCCAATTGCACTTCCCGGAACTGAAATTGAAGCTGACTGAAGAAATCCTCAAAAGTCTGACTGCCATAGAGTTCCGGTTCCCGCTTGCCGAGCAAATTTAAGTTGGGGCCGTTGATGATGATAATTTTCATGAGGACTGTATTAGGAATGCAAATTAAGAGTTTAGGACTCTGTAAAAATACAAAGTTAGCCCAATACGTTATTGTTCCGGGAGAGAGAGCCTGAAATCAAGACATAAAAAAGCGGAGGGAGTCCCTCCGCTTTTATTTTCTATGGTACTTCGGTCTTACAGATTAACCATAAACCCAAGAGAAATAGTAGACCAGGTAAAGCCGTCAAGGCTGATACCGGTGTACGAAAAGTTCACCTCCATGGTATCGTTAAAACCATATGCCAAAATGGGTCGGTAATAAAAACCGCCATCATTCCCGTCGTTTAAGCCGATGGCATATCCAATGTCTGCACCTGCGCGGAATTTATCCGTGACATGGTAGCGTCCTGCAGCCGCGATAGGAATAAACTGTACGTCTTCCGCGTCGAATTCCGCACCCAGGATTTCGTAGGTCTTCCCGAAGGCATTCGTAAAACCAGTAGCCACTCCTACATCCAGGGATTCAGCGACATTCCATAAATAATTGGCATCTATCCCGAGGCTGAAACTCGAAAAATCCGAGGCATCGCCAACAGGCAATCCTAAATTGATTCCTACGTTAAGGCCTTCCTGCGCCTGAAGAGAGGCGCCAAATAGTAACATACAACCAAGAACTAAAATTTTTCTCATGATTTCTCATTTTAAATGAAGTTCAAATCTACCATGCCTTCCTTGAAAATCAGTCACTTATGTTGTGAAAAGACCAGTTTTTGTAGGAAATATCCTAAATATAGACTATTCCTCCCTACGGAGAGACCGAAAAAGGAGCTTTCTTCAAGTATCTTTACCTCGTGAATTGGAAGCATGCCCTTTCGGATTATACACATTACCTGAGACTCGAAAGGGGCCTCTCGGATAATTCGGTGCAGAATTACGGGCGGGACCTGGCCAAACTCGCGGCCTTCCTCGGGGAGGAACGCAAGGGGATCGCACCAGAAAAAACGGCCCGTGAAGACCTCGAGGCCTTTGTCCATAGCCTGGCTACGACGCTGCATCCCAGATCTCAGGCCCGGATCATTTCCAGTCTCCGCGGGTTCTTTGCCTATCTCCAACTGGAGGACTATCGGGAAGACAACCCGATGGAGCTTATTGAAGCTCCCAAACTTGGACGAAAGCTCCCGGACACCCTAAGTGAAAATGAGGTAATCACCCTGCTATCCAGTGTCGACCGTTCAACGGCGGAAGGAGAACGCAATCGCGCCATCCTGGAAACCCTTTACGGTTGTGGTTTACGGGTATCCGAACTCCTGGATTTGCGCTTGAGCGATTTGTACTTTGACGAGGGTTTTTTAAAAGTATTGGGCAAAGGCAGTAAAGAGCGTTTTGTACCTGTGGGGCCTGTCACACAGAAATACATTACCCTCTACAGGGATCAGGTTCGCACAGCCCAGAATCCGGAAAAGGGTTTTGAAGACACCCTGTTTTTGAATCGAAATGGCCGGAGGCTCTCCCGCGCCATGATCTTTACCATAGTAAAACGGCAGGCTGAAAAGGCCGGGATACGCAAAACTGTGAGTCCGCATACGTTTCGCCACTCCTTTGCGTCTCACTTACTGGAAAACGGGGCAGACATCCGGGCCATTCAACAAATGCTCGGGCATGAAAGTATCACGACCACAGAAGTTTACATGCATGTAGACCGGCAGCATTTATCTAAAATCGTCAACACCTACCACCCTAGAAATTCCTGAAAACGTTTTTCACATTACCCTGGAAAACACCCCCACTTTCTGGCCCCGGAGAGAACGCTTGATTTAATGACAGGTTCTCGTATCTTTAAAATCGTTAAAACCTAAAAATCCATCCTCATGAAATCTTGTGTATCCATCCTTTCTTTCTTTTTCCTATTGGGCCTGAGCGCCCAGGAAGCCGTTTTAAAAAATCTCGATTCCCAGTCTGAAAAATACGAGGCGATTGCCTTGAAAATCTGGGATTGGGCCGAAGTGGGTTATAAAGAGGTTCAAAGTTCTCAACTCCTGCAGCAAACCCTGTCTGAGGCGGGTTTTCGGATTGAAAAAGGGGTTGCGGAGATTCCAACGGCCTTTGTGGCAGAATACGGCAGTGGTACTCCCATAATTGGGATTTTAGGTGAATTTGACGCCCTGCCCGGGCTTTCCCAGAAGGCTGTCCCTCAAAAAGAGAGTGCAGAGGGAATTGCCGGTCATGCCTGCGGCCACCACCTTTTCGGTACGGCTTCAGCTGCAGCGGCCATCGCGGTTAAAGATTGGCTGAAGGCCCGTGGAGGCCAGGGAACTATCCGCTTCTATGGGTGTCCCGCCGAAGAAGGAGGATCGGGAAAAGTATATATGACACGGGCAGGACTTTTTGATGACCTGGATGTCGCCCTGCACTGGCATCCCGGGGACCAGAATGACGCCAGTGCCGGTGCCGCCCTGGCCAACAAGTCTGCAAAATTTCGCTTCAGAGGAATATCGGCCCATGCGGCCGGGGCTCCTGAGAAAGGCCGGTCTGCCCTGGATGGGGTAGAAGCTATGAATGCCATGGTCAATATGATGCGGGAGCATATCCCGGAACAGGCGCGGATCCATTATGTGATCACCGATGGAGGAAAAGCCCCGAATGTAGTCCCGGATTTCGCCGAAGTGTATTACTACGCCCGACACAACAGCCGGGAAGTGGTCATCGATATTTTTGATCGCATCGTAAAAGCCGGTGAAGGGGCTGCCCTGGGTACGGGAACACAAATGGAATACGAGATGATTGGGGGTACCTATGAATTGCTGCCCAATATTCGTCTACAGGAAATTATACACAAAAACCTGCAAGCCATCGGGGGAGTTACATATTCCCCTCAGGAATTGAAATTTGCCACCACAATTTCTGAATCTTTGGGCCAAAAAAGTCTGCAAACCGAAGTGGCCAGCGGGGTACAACCCTTTAAAACTGAAGGAAAAGCCTATGGCTCTACGGATGTTGGAGATGTCAGTTTCAGGGTACCCACAGCTGGAATTGACATCGCGACCTGGGTACCAGGTACTCCGGCACACAGTTGGCAGGCTGTCGCGGCCGGGGGTACGAGTATCGGCACCAAAGGAATGATGGTTGCCGCCAAAACCTTAACTGCTACGGCCATAGACCTGTTTTCCAATCCCAAAGCCATCTCAGAGGCCAAAGCCGAATTCCTGGAGCGTCTGGGACCGGACTTTAAATATGCCCCCCTCCTTGGCGATCGCGCCCCGGCTCTGAATTACCGGGAATAATTCACATCTGGAGGGAGCCCGGGTAATAGAAGTGGCTCCGGGGTGTCTCTTTTAAACGGTTCTTATGTAACAAATCTCTGAACCTGACTACTAATCTGTAAGAACTGCTAACCAACAGTGAATAAGGAGCTCGAGCACCAATTTGTAACAGAACTGGAGAACAATCAGAATATTGTTCACAAGGTATGTAGCCTGTATGCCAATAATCGGGACGCACACAACGACCTGTTCCAGGAAATTACTATTCAGCTCTGGAAAGCCTATCCGAAATTCAGAGGGGACTCCAAATTCAGCACCTGGATGTATCGGGTGGCGCTGAACACGGCTATTACTCTTTACCGCAAATCAAAAAGGAATCCAGTCACTTATGACTATGATTCTGTAGTATACAAGATAAGCGCTAAGGAGTACGACCCTACACAGGAACAACAACTGAGCCTTATGTACAAGGCCGTCCGGCAGCTCTCAGATATTGACAAGGCCCTGGTTTTCTTGTATTTAGAAGATAAGAATTATAGTGAAATCGCTGAGACTTTGGGTATTTCAGAAGTGAATGCCCGGGTAAAAATGAACCGTATCAAGACCAAACTAAAAACCATTCTGAATCCGTAGACTATGATAGATGAACTGGATTTACTAAAAAAGGACTGGCAAACAAAGGAAACAAACCTCCCCCGACTGACCTATGAGGAGATCTATAAGATGATTTGGAAGAAATCCTCATCTGTTGTACGATGGATTTTTTACATCAGCATCATCGAGTTTCTATTGCCGCATCTGCTTTACCTCATCCCGTCTTTCAGAGATGAAATGGATTTTAATTTTGCAAAAAGCCTGGGGATAAATAACTGGATCATCGCCCTAACCGTAGTGCAATATACCGTGGCGATTTACTTTATTTTTCAATTTTATAAACGCTACAGGGAGATTTCCGTGCTGGACGATGCCAAAAAGCTGATGAAGCAGATTTTCAGAACGCGGCAGACTGTAAAACACTATGTCTTATTCTGTCTGGCAATGGTTCTGCTAATTTTTGGTGTCTTTATAGTGGGTATGGCCTTAGACGATAATCTCGTTAAGACGCTGAACCTCAAAAATAAGAACGTGGATCCCGGACAACTCAAGTGGGCACTTATCGGGGTAATGGCTGTGGCCGGAGTTCTTTTTACTGCGATTCTGGCGGGTATCTATTTCTTGCTTTACGGATTGCTCACGCGAAAATTAAACCAGAATTACACCGAACTTAAGCGCATGGACGCCTAGTCAGTATCAGGTTCCTTATGGGGTCTGAAACGCCGTTCGTTATTGGATGCTTCATAGGCCATTAATTCCGATTCCGGTATCACTTTTAGAAAAGAAGGGTGTTGTTCGATGGCGTACTCCAACTTTTCAATAATCTCGGCCACAGAATCGTTTTCAAAGTCGAATTCAAGAGGTTCTTTGATTACGATATGCTGCAGGATTCCCTTTTTCTTTATAAACAAACCTTGTTTATCAAAAGAACGCCGGAATCCATCGATGACCACGGGTACCACTACGGGTCTAAAGGTCTTAATGATATGAGCTGTCCCTTTTCTGAGCGGTTTCCAGGGTGTAGTGGTTCCCTGGGGAAAAGTGATCACCCAGCCATCATTCAGGGCCTTGCCAATATTACTGATATCGCTGAACTTCACCTGTCGATTGACATTCTTCCCATCGGCCCTCCATGTTCGCTCAATACTAATGGAACCGGCATAGGCCATTATTTTGGTCAATAAACTCTTGCTCATGGTCTCTTTGGCAGCCACATAGTAGGTATTCAACTTGGGATTCCAGAGATAACCGACATTTTTTATGGAATTCTCACGTCCTGAAAGACTGGCATTGAAGACATGAAGCATCGCCACGACGTCGGCAAAATACGTCTGGTGGTTGCTCACAAAAAGCACATTGGTCTCGGGTAATTCCGGGATGATCTCAGAGCCCTCAATCTCAAGGGTATTAAAGCCTTTATACCGCTGATGTGTGAGCAAGCCCATGATACGGGTAAGCCATAACTTCAGGATCAGGTAATGCCCAAAAGGATTCTTTTTAAAAATGCCCATGAGAGCTAAAATACAAAATTCAGGTTAGAAGAATCTCCTTTAACAAGCTTTTGACTTCGTTGAGCATCATTGCTGTAGCCCCCCAGACAATATGACCTTCCAATTCGAATGCAGGCACGGTAATCTCCCGGGCATATGAGGTGGTCAGCTGGCGCTTTACAAGGTTAGAATCACTCATGATAGCATATAAGGGAACTTCTATCAGGGCAGCTACTTCGGAATCCTGCTTCCTGAAATTCGGATAAGAGGGCAGCATACCGATAAACGGACTGACCTCAAATCTGCTCGGGGGAATGTACACCTGACTCAAAGCCCGAATCAGTTGAATCTCGCTGGCCGGGACACCGACTTCCTCTTCCGTTTCCCTGAGTGCCGTTTGCTGCAGGTCCTGATCGGCGTTTTCATATTGTCCCCCCGGGAAGGCGACCTGGGCGGAGTGTACTCCCGAATCCGAATTGCGGAGAATAAAGAGCAGTCGTACCACCCCGTCAGGCGCGGGATAAAAAAGCGCCATCACCCCCGCCCTTTTGAAGTGTACGGGGCGTTTGGCCATAGCTTTCAATTCAGCAATTCGCATTTCAGGAGCCATTTCAAAATGTGCGGATTCTCCCGGTAGTGGAAGATTTTTTATTTTTGAAATCCTTTCAGAAAAACTCTTGAAATCCATGTCTGCTTTTAAACCCTTTTTTAGCCTGCTGCTCATTGCCCTGGCCTGCCTCGGTTGCCGGGAACAAAGTAATGAAAAACTCCCCAAAGCGGAACACCCGGAAATAGCCGCTGATTCTCAGGGCATCCGCTCAGATAGCCCTGAGGCACCAGTTGAAAAGGATACTACTTCTTTTGTGCTTACTGAAGACAATGCCATTGACTTTTTCTTCAACTACCAGAAAGATCTTAAAGTCAATCAGGTCCGCTTACAAACGAGTATGGGGAGTTTTACCGTCCAACTCTACGACAATGTCCCCTATCACAAATCCAATTTTATCTACCTGACGCGGAAAGGGTATTTTAACAATACAATGTTTCACAGGGTGGTTCCCAATTTTATTATTCAGGGTGGAAATGCAGATAACCAACAAACGGCCCAAAAGCGCAAGGAAATCGGCCGATATCTCCTGCCTCCCGATACCCGTAAAGGGCATAAACATCACCGTGGGACAATTTCAATGCCTTCCAGCGAGATTGACAACCCACATATGCTGGCTTCCCCTTTTGAATTTTTTATCGTAGTAACCGACCCCGGGTCCTATCACCTGGATGGGAACTACACGGCTTTCGGTAAGGTCATCGAGGGGATGGATGTGGTGGATCGCATCAACCAGGTTCCTATTGATGACGGGGAATGGCCCATGAAAAATATATATATCGAAAAAGCAGAAGTCCTGGAATAACCCTTTCAGGACTTGGTGTTTTTGTAGATATTCGGCAAGGCGATATGATAGCGCACGGCCGCCAGGCGGATTCCGATTACAATGACCACCCCTAAAAGAAAAGCATATCCCTCCGGCAGGGCGGTCTGCCGGAGCAAAAAATACCCTGCCCCTCCCAGAATACAGGCCGTAGCGTAAATTTCTTTCCTGAAAATCACCGGTATTTCATTACAGAGAATGTCACGGATTACACCCCCAAAACTGGCGGTGATCGTACCGAGGGTAATACATATAAGCGGCTCCAGACCTGCCTCCATGCCCTTATTGATTCCGATCATGGTGTAGAAACCTATCCCGATAGTATCAAAAAGAAATAAGGAGGTTCTCAGGTATTTCAACCGGCTTTGGAAAAGGATAGTGACAATGACGGTCGCCAGGATAATGTACATATAAAGAGGTGTAGTGGTCCAGGTGACCGGAGTGTTCCCGATCAGCATGTCCCGCAAGGTACCTCCGCCTATAGCTGTGACCAGGGCAATAATCCCCACCCCGAACAAATCCAGGCGTTTCTCCATAGCGACCAGGACCCCTGAAATAGCAAAGGCCACGGTTCCCAGAATATCCACTGTCAGGTATATTTTTTCCATAATTCGAAAATAGGAGTACAAAAGTACATCCTTCCGACCTCTTTTAAACAACTTCAGATTTCACCGAACACGCATAACGCCTTACCCGCCCCTTTTTCAATGCGGGCCTATACGTCCAGATTCATCGAAACTTCGTACCTTTTTGGCGCTGTTACAACCCGCGGGCAGATTACGGTGATCTTATTGTAATTCTGGCCTCAGCGGCAAAACCAACTAACCAACTTATGCGATATTTCTATTTCTTTTTATGGCTTGCACTACCTGTTTTTAGCTACGCCCAACCCCCCTATGAAGTCAACGCTGACAGGCTGAACCAGACTCTGGAGGAGTTGGCGGGTTTTGGAAGGAATTCGGACGGAGCCCCTAACCGGGTCGCCTTTAGCGATGGGGATTTGAAAGCCCATGTGTATGTCCGGGAACTTATGAATCAGGCCGGTTTGGAAACGAGTATCGATCCTGCAGGAAATATCATTGGCCGTCGGGAAGGAAAGAACCCCGGGCTTAAACCGCTCGCATTGGGATCGCATATCGATATGGTGCCATTGGGGGGAAATTACGACGGTTGTGTGGGGTCGATGGCGGCCATAGAGGTGGCTAAAACACTGGAAGAAAAGGAAATACACCTGCAACACCCCCTTGAGGTCATTATATTTACCGATGAAGAAGGGGGCCTTACGGGAAGTCGTGCGCTGGCCGGAGCCTTGAAAAAGCAAGCACTGGAAGTGGTCAATTCCACGGGTTACAGTATGGGAGCCGGGATAGAGCGGCTCGGTGGAGATACCGCGCGCCTCGCAGAGGCCATCCGTCCCAGGGGAAGTTTGGCTGCTTTTCTGGAGTTGCATATAGAACAGGGAGGTATTCTGGACAGGGAGAAGATCGATATTGGGGTGGTAGAGGGTATTGTAGGACTCCGATGGTGGGATGTCACGATCAGTGGCATGGCGAATCATGCGGGGACAACGCCCATGCGCCTGCGACAGGACGCCCTGCTGGCATCAGCCCGTTTCATACAGGCTGTCAATGAAGAAGCCCTTAAAATGGAAGGCAGTCAGGTAGCTACCGTGGGAAGAATTCAGGCGGCCCCGGGGGCTCCCAATGTGATTCCGGGAAAGGTGGTATTAAGTCTGGAAATACGGGACCTTTCAGATGCGGTCATCGATGCACTCTATAAGAATATTACAAACCGGGCCGAGGAAATTGCGAAGTCATCCGGAACTACTATCGATTTTAAGGTTCTGGATGCGACAGGCAGACCGGCACTAACGGCCCCATTTATTCAAAATGAAATCGGAAAGGCAGCCGATGCCCTGAAACTCTCACGCAAACAAATGCAAAGCGGAGCGGGACATGACGCACAGGATATGGCTCTGATCTGCCCGGTGGGTATGATATTTATACCGAGTAAAAACGGTATCAGCCATTCTCCCGACGAATACAGCAGCCCGGAGGATATCGCCAACGGGGCAAACACCCTGCTCAATACTTTATTACAACTCGACAGCTCTATCTCTGAGTGATCTGTCCGTAAAAAAATTATCCATGTCAAATCTCATGATTACAGACTCAAATCCATCCTACCTTATGAAAAAGCTTTTTCTATCTCTGTTCCTGGCTTGTGCCCCTTTTTACTTTCAGGCTCAGGAAATTACAGGCTTCAGCACGGCGGCCGCAAAGGAACAAATCGCTCTGGAAAAACAGTTCGATGCCCTCCTGGCCCCGGCAAACCTCGATGCCTGGATGAAAAAAATGACCGATCAGCCGCATTGGGTGGGGACTCCATTCGGGGAAGAAAACGCCCAATGGATGAAGAAACAATTTGAATCCTGGGGATATGACACGCGGATAGAAACCTACCAGGTACTTTTTCCGTATCCCAGGGTCCGTTTGTTGGAGCTCACTGAACCCGAACCATTTACAGCCTCATTGACGGCAGTGCCCGTAGAGGGCGATCCCTATACCGCTCAGGGAGACGCGCTGTTACCTTCCTACAACGCCTTTTCTACCGATGGAGACGTGGAAGCTGAATTGGTTTTTGTGAACTATGGGATTCCCAGTGATTACGAAGAACTCGAGAAACTCGGTATTGATGTCAAAGGTAAAATTGTGATCGCCAAATACTACGGCTCCTGGAGGGGTATTAAGCCCAAATTGGCCGCCGAAAAAGGGGCTATCGGTTGTCTCATTTATTCGGATCCAAAGGACGATGGCTATTATCAGGGCGCCGTATATCCGGAGGGCGCATTTAAAAACGCCACGGGCGTGCAGCGAGGGTCTGTGATGGACATGCCCCTGTATCCCGGAGATGTGCTGACCCCCGGCTACGCAGCGACCAAAGATGCCAAACGCCTGGAACGAGAAAACGCCCCGACCATCACGAAAATCCCGGTATTGCCCATTTCCTATGCCGATGCGGAACCTTTGCTCAAAGCCCTAAAGGGCCCTGTGGCACCAGCTGATTGGAGAGGTGCCCTGCCCATAACCTACCGTATCGGACCCGGGCCGGCAAAAGTTCATCTAAAACTGGAATTCGAATGGAAACTCCAACCTGCACATAATGTTATTGCCACTTTGAAGGGTTCTGAATACCCGGATCAATGGATTCTGCGGGGTAACCACCACGATGCATGGGTCCATGGAGCCGCGGACCCCGTGAGCGGGATGGTAGCCCTTATGGAAGAAGCGCGGGCAGCGGGTGCCCTGGCGCGCAAGGGGCAACGGCCCAAACGCACCCTGGTATATTGCGCCTGGGATGCCGAAGAACCCGGGCTCATCGGCTCTACCGAATGGGTAGAGGATCATATGGGTGAACTGCAGGAAAAAGCCGTGGCCTACATCAATACCGATGGCAATGGTCGTGGATTTCTGGGAGCCGGCGGATCCCATTCCCTTCAGACCATGGTTTCTGAAGTAGCGATGGCCGTGCCGGACCCCCAGACCGGGGTTCCGATTCAGGAGAGGCTTCAGGCCCGATACCGCGCCTATGGCGGAGATGGCGAATTTGAATTGTACGCCCTGGGATCCGGGTCAGATTATACCCCCTTTATACAACACGCTGGTATCGCCTCCCTGAATCTTGGGTTCGGGGGTGAAAATGCCGGGGGAGAATACCATACGATCTACGATACATATACCCATTTCAAAAGGTTTAAAGACCCGGACATGAGTTATGGAATCGCCCTGGCAAAGACGGCCGGAAGGATCACCCTGCGCCTGGCGAATGCAGAATGGCTCCCCATGGATTTTAAACCGTGGCAAAAAACAGTGTCTGGCTACCTCGAGGAGGTGATGGAAACCACGACTTCCATGCGAAAAACCACTGAAAAGCACAACGAAATGGTGCGATCAAAAGCCTTTGAACTCTCGGCAGACCCGAAGGAGAAAATAGCGGCACCAGGGCTAAAATCCACGGTGCCTTATTTGGATTTTACCCCGCTGCAGAATGCCATGGCTAAACTAGATGGGGAGGTAGAATCTTTTTCCACAAAAGATTTTTCAACCCTTCCAAAATCCGACAGAGAAGCCCTGAATAGACTTCTCATGAAAACTGAACAGCAATTAACCAGTCCGGATGGATTACCCAGGCGTTCCTGGTACAAACACCAAATCTATGCCCCTGGTTTCTATACGGGCTACGGAGTAAAAACCCTTCCCGGCGTTCGGGAAGCTATTGAACAGCGGGACTGGGACGAAGCCCAATCAGAAATCGAAAAACTGGCGGGCACCCTGGATTCGATGGCCCTGCATCTCAACAAGATCAATGCGTTGAATTAAGCCTGTATGGGATATTAGGTATGTGACTCGAGGATACTATTTCAAAGGACTTAAGGGAAATCCCTATAAACCCGCGGGAATATAAAAGTCATTTCATATCAGTCAGCCAGCTTCCAGTCTGGAACCAATAGTTTTCGAGCTCTGTAAGTAAACCGGTCATCTTAAGGGCATTGAAGTAATTCTCAATGAAATTAAGCAGCAGGGGGTCATCGGCAGGTAATGCCATACCGATGGGCTCCATGGTTAGCGGGTCGTCAAGAATCAAAAGGTTTGCATCCGGGTATCGCATCTGCGTAATCAAACAAATGGGCAGATCAGCCAACATCACATTCGCTTCGTCTTTGAGCAGCGCCTCCACCGCCAGGTCGTAGTTCGCTAAGGGTAGTGAAGTCGCCTCGGGAAGGAGGGTTTTTACAAATTTTTCACTGGTTGAACCGGCCAGGGAGGCTATGCGCAACTTGCTCTGATTCAGATCGGCAGCCTTATCGGCCTGTGCGAGAGTAATCGACTTGGTCACCACAGACTTCCCTGAAATCACGTAGGGGCCAATGAAGGCAACTTTCATATTGCGCTCCATATTTATGGTCATTCCAGACATTACAAGATCCACTTTGCCCTCCTGAATCGAGGGGATAAGCTGGTTAAATGGAATCCGGACGAGTTCCAGCTCCAGACCCATGGATTCGGCCAGAAGTCCGGCCAGGTTGACCTCGTAACCTATCAGCTTCCCAGTTTTGCTCTCCATGTTAAATGGAGGTTGCTGCCCTGTCATCCCTACCCGGAGTTTTCCGCGCTGCGTTATTTCATTGAGTCGTTGTTGAGCTGATATGGATGTGGGAAGCACTAAGAGCAGCGCGAGGAAAGATAAATAGAGATAGATTTTTTTCATGTGATGTGTTAATGGGCTATTTATAGTGTTGACTTCAGGATATGCTCCAATTTACTTTTGAATGTGGAAATTTACGGAACGCTCCCCAGAGCACCAAAATATTGTTATACCCGAAAAAATAATCTATCTTACAGATAATCAGAATCTTGAATACTCCGCTCACCTCCATCAAAAGAACGAAGGAACCTCGGTTCTACTCAACCCTTTCCCATGAAAAACAAACACACCCCGATTTGGATGAGCCTTTTGGCCGGTGCATTACTCATCCTTTGGTTGCTGCCAGATCAGACCCGGGAACTCCCTAAACGCAATAAGGCGTCTATTGGCGCCCTGAAATGTACGGTGGCCAAATTCCTCCTGGACCCCCCGGATAGCACACAACAGATTGCCCCACTTTTCGAAAACCTCGGGGAATACTCCTTTAAAGTTTCCACGAATAATGAACGGGCTCAGGCTTTTTTTAACCAGGGTATGCGACTGACCTTTGCCTTCAATCATGCAGAGGCCCACAGATCTTTTATGGAAGCCGCCAGACTGGATCCGAAAAGTGCTATGCCTTATTGGGGACAGGCCTACGCCCTTGGCCCGAATATCAATGATCCTTTACCGGATCAGGAGCGAAAAGAAGCTGCCTGGAAGGCGCTTAAAAAAGCACAGGCCAATATGCCAGGGGGAACGGAATTGGAGCAGGCGCTGATTCAAGCCCTTACAGCCCGGTATAGTGACGATTGGGATTTTGAGGCTGCTCAGCTCAATGACGCCTACCTGCAGGAAATGGTAAAAGTTCGGGAAGCGTTTCCGGAAAATGCGGATATACAAACACTTTATGCGGCCGCAGCTATGAATACCATGCCCTGGAATTACTGGGATTCGGAAGGGAATCCCATGCCTCAGACCCCGGAGGCCAGAAAAGCCCTTGAAAAGGGGATTTCCCTCAATCCCAAGCACCCCGGTGCCCACCACTATTATATCCATATGGTGGAATTGCCTCATCCCGATCTCGGCGTGCCCAGTGCCGAGGTCCTGGGAGATTTGATGCCGGCAGCCGGTCATCTGGTACATATGCCGTCACATATCTTTATCCGTGTCGGGCGTTATAAGGATGCTGTGGAAGCAAACCATAAAGCAATCGCTGCGGATGAAGACTATATTTCGCAGTGCTACTCTCAGGGCTTATACCCCCTTGGGTATTACCCGCATAACATCCATTTCCTGTGGTCGGCATCCAGCCTGATCGGGGAGAGCAACACAGCTATAAGCGCCGCCAAGAAGACAGCCGAAAAAGTCCCGCAGGGAGAATTAGAAGAACTTACTTTCCTCCAGGATTTTGCCGCTACTCCTTTGCTGGCCTACGTCCGGTTCGGAAAGTGGAATGATATCTTAACCTATCCGGCCCCGGCCTCAGAAATCCGACACCTGAATCTGATTCGCCATTACGCCAGGGGACTGGCCTTCATCCGGAAAAACAATGCCTCCGAAGCCCGGGAGGAATTAGAAGCGATACAGAAGATTATGGAGGATCCGCGAACCGCCGACATCGTAGCTGCGGCGCACAATTCATCAGACAAAATCGCAAGGGTAGCTTATGAAGTGGTCGCAGGGGAACTGGCTCACCTGGAGGGGGATTCACAGAAAGCCATTCAACACTTGAAGCAAGCCGTCGCCGCAGAAGACGCCCTTACCTATACCGAACCCTCGGCCTGGCATATTCCGCCCAGGCAATCCCTTGGGGCCATTCTTATGGAAGTGGGTGCGTATACAGACGCAGAAAGCGTCTACCGGGAGGACCTGGAAAGGCTTCGGCAGAACGGATGGTCCCTTTTTGGACTTTCACAGGCCTTAGATGCCCAGGGCAAGGAGGAAGAGGCGAAAACGGTTCAAAAGGAATTTGAGTCCGTATGGCAGTATTCGGATATCTCGATTGCGCGATCCGTATTCTAGGACGAAGAAGTCAAATAGAGAAGCCTGAAGCTTTTTCCTGGGCTGCCCTGAATTCTGCCACCATATTTGAGACGATCTGAGCTGCAGGCAAAATGTCGTGGATCAGTGCTGAAACCTGGCCTATTTCCAATTCCCCATCTTCCAGATCGCCCTCGAACATACCTCTTTTTGCGCGTGCCCGGCCCAGCAATTCTTTAAGTTGTTCAGGGGTCGCGCAGTTGGCATAGGCATTTTCAACCGCCTCGTAGAATTTGTTTTTCAACAGACGAACCGGGGCCAGTTCTTTGAGCGTGAGCCGGGTATCCCCTTCTGAGGCTTCGACCACTTTTTGTTTGAATGCCGGGTGGGAAGAAGCCTCCTCGCTGGCGACAAATCGACTGCCGACCTGCACGCCATCTGCGCCGAGCACCATGGCTGCGAGCATCGCACTTCCTGAAGCAATGCCCCCGGCAGCGATCAGGGGAATTTTTAATTTTTCACGAACGGCTGGAATCAGGGTCAGCGTCGTAGTTTCCTCCCGGCCATTATGCCCGCCCGCCTCAAACCCCTCTGCCACCACGGCATCTACCCCTGCTTCCTGGGCCTTTAGTGCAAAACGGACACTACTTACTACGTGCACCACGGTGATCCCGTGATCCTTCAAAAAGGAGGTCCAGGTTTTCGGATTTCCTGCAGAAGTAAATACATACTTCACCCCTTCTGCGACAATGATTTCCATGAGTTTGTCGATTTGCGGATAGAGCATGGGCACATTTACCCCAAAACTGCGGTCGGTGGCCTGTTTACATTTCCGAATATGCGCTGTAAGGACTTCGGGGTACATACTCCCTGCCCCAATCAGTCCGAGTCCGCCGGCATTGGATACTGCAGAGGCCAACCTCCAGCCACTTGCCCAGATCATACCTCCCTGCACGATCGGGTAGTCAATATTGAATAGGTCCGTAATTCGGTTTGTCATAATACTAGCTTTTACCCGCCAAAAGGCACCTTAAGCAATTACCCCGGAACCCAGTAATTCCGCTCCCTCATACCAGGCCACAAACTGACCGGAGGTGATCGCAGACTGAGCTTCTGAAAACTCCACATACAAACCCTCCCGGGCTTTAATGAGCAGGGCAGACTGGAGTTCCTGCCTGTAGCGAATACGGGCCATTACGCGCAGTTCCTCCCCCGTTTTAAGAGCCAGATCCGTTCGGACCCAATGCACTTCATCTTCCTCGACAAAAAGCGCCTTCCGAAAGAGTCCGGGATGGGCCTTCCCCTCCCCGGTGTAGATAATATTTTCCTTTACATCTGTCTGGATCACAAAAAGGGGTTCCGGGGTTCCTCCCACATCCAGGCCCTTGCGCTGGCCTACTGTAAAATAGTGAGCTCCCTGATGCCTTCCCACCACGGTGCCATCAGCGGGTTCCAGCTCGAGGGATTTTGAAAGGGCGGTCAGCTCAGCTTCCCTCGAAGAAAACTCCGTACCCACAGGCTTCAATTTGTCGGCATTGGCGGGAATAGTGATAATATCCCCCTCTTTAGGCGAGAGTTGTTGCTGCAAAAACTCGGGAAGCCGCACTTTACCTATAAAGCACAACCCCTGCGAATCCCTTTTTTCAGCGGTAATCAATCCGTGGGCCCGGGCTATTTCCCGCACTTCTGATTTTTGAAGATCGCCAATGGGAAAAAGTGCCCGGGATAGTTGCTCCTGGTTGAGTTGACACAGAAAGTAGGATTGATCCTTATTGGGGTCTTTGCCCGCCAGTAATTGATAAGCCTCTTGCCCGGAAGCCGTTTTGGTAACACCTCTGCGACAATAGTGCCCGGTGGCCACATAATCGGCTCCCAGGTCCAGGGCCATCTTCAGAAACAGGTCGAATTTAATCTCCCGATTGCAGAGCACATCGGGGTTGGGCGTCCGGCCCCTCTGATATTCCCGAAACATATAGTCCACGATCCGCTCTTTGTATTCCACACTCAGATCCACAACCTGAAAAGGAATGCCAAGTTTTTCAGCGACGATAAGGGCATCATTACTATCCTCCAACCAGGGGCATTCCCGTGAAATAACCACAGAGTCATCATGCCAGTTCTTCATGAACAAGCCGATGACCTCATAACCCTGCTGTTTAAGCAGCAATGCCGCCACACTGCTATCCACACCTCCGGACAGACCAATCACAACTTTTTTCATTCCCGTAAATTGGTCGCAAAATTACAAAAATCGCGACGTATAATTCATTTTGTTTAAGCTCGTTAACCCCCTTAAAACACAACTTTCATCGATAAACGACAGTCCTGTCCGGACTTTTTTTTCAGTAGGTAAACGCAACGCAGCCCTGAATACGGTATCTAGGAGGCAAAACAATACTTTTTCATCAGACTTAGTTAAACTTTTATTAAGGATGTTAGTATTGTTTAATCATTTTTTACATTTGCTAAACAAATAAACAAATTTAATCATGAAAAAAACTGTTTTATTATTGAGGATGTTTTTCCTCGGACTATTATTTTTATCCGCTACCGCCTGTTCGGACGACGATGACGGAAACGGAGGAGGATCTGACGACCCGAATATTGTAGAGGTTGCCCTTGGAACTCCGGAGCTGGCTTCATTGGTTGCAGCGCTCCAGGCTGCTGACGGAGATTTAGTTAATCTGCTGCAGACAGACGGACCTTTTACAGTCCTCGCACCAAACAACGCGGCATTTACCACTTTCTTAGCTGCTAACGGTTTTGACTCCTTAGATGATGTGCCAACAGATGTATTGGAAGCTGTTCTATTGAATCACGTGCTTCAGGCGGATGTATCTTCCTCTGATCTGGCAGGTCTTGGAAGAGGGTATACAAGCACCAGTGCTTCCGGTGCCAATAACCTCCCTATTAGTCTTTATTTTAATACTGAAAGTGGAGTTCGGTTTAACAATGTATCCGCTGTAACGGCTGGAGGAGCTGATATCGATGCCTCCAATGGAACAATACACATTGTGGATGCTGTTATTCCAATCCCAAATATCGTAGACCATGCTGCTGCAAATTCAGACTTTAATAGCTTAGTTGTAGCACTTGGAGCGGCTGATGGCGATTTAATCAATGTTTTAAACGGAGATGGGCCCTTTACTGTCCTCGCTCCTGACAACGACGCTTTTGGCGAATTTTTAGGTGACACACCTGTTGGAAGTGTTCCTAAAACTCTCTTAACCCGCACGCTCTTAAATCACGTAATTGGTGCGAATGTAAGTTCTGCTGACCTGGCCAATCTTGGAAACGGGTATACCAATACAAGTGTAAACGGACCCGGTGAAAACCCGATGAGCCTGTACTTTAATACCGATAGCGGCGTGCGTTTTAACGGAGTATCTTCGGTAACCCAAGCAGACGTTGTTGGCTCAAACGGAATAATCCACGCTGTGGATGCGGTAATTGGTCTTCCAACAGTTGTAACCTTTGCTGCAGCTGATCCGAATTTTTCAACCCTTGTAGCTGCGCTGACAGATTTAACCCCGAATACTGATTTCGCTGAAATCCTTTCACGAACTGAAGGAGATAACTTTGACGGGATCAATCCAGAGTTCACAGTTTTCGCCCCTAACGATGATGCTTTCGCTGCTTTAATTGACGAACTTGGTGAAGTACCTGGGGAAACAGTTCTGACGCAAGTTTTGTTGCACCATGTGGTTAGTGAGGCCAACATCACCTCATCAGATTTGACAGGAGACGATACCGTTGAAACCCTGCAGGGAGATCCTATAACCATCACTGCTCCTGGAACAGGCGACAATATTGCTGATGTTGAGGATGGTGCCGGTAACACAGACATAGGTATTATCTTTGTAGACGTACAGGCAGACAATGGTGTCATCCATGTACTGAATAAAGTAATGCTCCCGAACTTAGACTAAGTATTCGGAAATAATAGTATCACATTCATAAAAGGCCGCTCTGAGAGCGGCCTTTTTTTGTATTAAATAGTTCTGAAGCCAGGCCTCAAAGACTTCAGCACCCGCTCAGAGAAAGCTTTGCTGGTACGGGTACCCACCCGGCCATGCCGCCGAAGTCAAAGCCCCGATCTCCAAAGGTCTTACGGATCATCAAACTATTTCCGCGGTTCAGCGTGAAAAACTGTTCGCTATTCGCTCACACGAGGCAGCCATACGCTACATAACGTACATCTACGCCAATGTACAGATACCGGATAACGCCGCCAACAATGCAGTAGTGCATATCATCGATAAACCAATTACCCCAGGCAGTGATCGATGCACTCACAGCCCCGGCACACTGATCTATTCTCCTGTTAGGGTTTAAAAAAATACGCTACCCGAAAGTAAGCGGAGTATTTTTTTAAACCACAAGAATCCGAAGGCACACCCACAAGAATCTTTCATTCTCAACCAATGTTTTTCAAAGAAGTAAAAAAGCATCATTTTTCTACTCCCAAATCTTATCAGACTCCACTTGTCTGAAAAAAATAAGGCCCCTGCTTCAGGGGCCTTATTTATTACCGATAAATCAAAGGACTTATTTTTTCTTATTGGATTCCGCTTGCTCCATAACTTCCCGCATCTTCTTTTGGAAACGATTCTCCTTACGCGGTTTTTTCTTCTGTTCCTGTATCTGTGCGTGAATCTTGTCCTCATCCAAAATAACATTTTTAATCACGAGCATAATCCCGATGGTAATCAGGTTGGAGACAAAATAGTACAAACTCAGGCCACTGGCATAGTTGTTAAAGAAAAACAACATCATCAGGGGGGAGAGGTACATGATAAACTTCATGTTGGGCATACCCGGCTGCTGGGTTTGCATGGTTTGCCCAGTAGTCATCATCATATAGAAAAAGATGGCAATGGACGCCAGAATCGGGAATAAACTGATGTGATCCCCGTAGAAAGGTATGGCAAATGGCAATTGTGCCACCGTATCGTAAGAAGAGAGGTCATCAGCCCAGAGGAAGGATTTCTGCCTCAGGGAGAAACTCGTCGGGAAAAACATAAAGAGGGCGTAAAACACAGGTAGCTGCAATAAAGCCGGAACACACCCACTCAATGGGCTTACCCCTGCTTTGTTATAAAGCTTCATAGTGTCCTGTTGCCGCTTCATGGCATTGTCCTTGTGCTTTTCATTAATTTCGGTGATCTCCGGCTTGAGCACCTTCATTTTCGCCTGGGACAGGTAGGATTTATAGGTAACCGGGGAAAGCAAGATCCGCACTACAATGGTCATCACAATAATGGCGATTCCATACGGAAAAAACGAACTCAAAAAGCTGAAAAACGGGGTGAATAAATACCGGTTGATCCATCCAAATATCCCCCATCCGTATGGAATGGAGTCTGCGAGGGCAAGCTCCTCGTACTTCTCGAGCACATCAATATCAGTAGGCCCGTAGTACCAATGAAGGTTTTTGGTAAAATCCCCTCCGGAAATATCCAAAGGCATCTGTACCCCAAAATCTTTTGTAAACTGAATGTCCTTACTTTCCTCTTCCACCAGGTTTTTAGAAGTCATATCAACGGAAGCGAAAGGCTCGTCTGCAGCGAGGATTGTACTGAAGAAATGCTGTCGAAAAGACATCCACCGAACATCTGTTTCGGTTTCCTCGTCATCCCCACTCTCAGATAATTTGCTGATTTTATCTCCTTCATGCCTGTAGGTTAAGCGGGTGTACCGGTTGCCGTACATCACACTTTTGTTATGACGGATTCCCCTCAACTGCCAATCGATCAGGGCGGGCTGGGCTGCATTCAAAACGCCGGAGAGCCCCACTGAGCGAATTTGAAAGTCGAGCAGATATTCCCCGGGCTTAATGGTATACCGGTATTCCAGATACTGATCAGGCCCTGTTTTTGCCTTCATGCTCAGCACCTTGTTCTCCCCTTCCACCGTGAGCTCAGGTTCAAAGTACAGGTCCCGTGTCTGTAAAAGGCGGTTGTCACTTGTAGCCAACTGCAGATTAAAAAGCGCATTGCCGTCCTTTACCAAATACACCGGGACGGAGTCATAGGTCACATAATCCTTCATCCGTGCCTCGACGATCTGTCCGCCCCGGTTTGAAACCTTAAGGTGTAACAGGTCATTTTCGAGCAGGGTTTCACCTTCTGCTACCTTTGTAAAGGCGAAGGCACCTACCTGGCTGGCATAGGCCTGCTGGGCGAGGGAATCGTTGGGATACGTCACCGGTTGTTGAACCGGGGTAATGGGTTGGGGGGTTTCTGCAACTACTTCATCCGGCTGCACCTGTTCCGTGGCTTGCTGTTGCGCTTCCAATTCTTCAGGAGTAGGCTGGTTGGTATAGAACCAGAACAGGAGAATTCCAAAAATTAAAAGGAAACCAATGATGGAATTCGGGTCCAGTTTTTTTTCTTCCATGAATATTTTCTTTACCGTTTTTCCCGGTCAAATACGCGGATGCTTCAAAAGCAGGTGCAAATATAGGCCCATTTGGGGAGTTTATGCCAAACTGGCATTGCTTCTTTCCTTCTTGTATGCAAGGACCGCACCTACGAAGCTTACAAAGAGCGGGTGCGGGCTCCCAACAGTACTCTTGTACTCCGGGTGATACTGCACTCCAATAAACCAGGGATGGCTGGCAATCTCAATGATCTCAACGAGACCCGTTTCCGCATTTATTCCTGAGGCGATCAACCCGGCCGCTTCGAGCTCTGATTTATAATCATTGTTGAATTCATACCGGTGACGGTGGCGTTCAGAAATGGTCGAAGCCCCATTGTATACCTTATGGGCCAGGGTTCCTTCAGAGAGTTCACAGTCCCAGGCTCCCAATCGCATGGTGCCCCCCATATTGACAATAGTTTTCTGAGCCTCCATCAGATCGATAACCGGATGGGTAGTCTGCGGGTTCATCTCAGTGGAATTGGCATCTTCATAACCCAGAAGGTTACGGGCAAACTCTATGACAGCCATCTGCATCCCCAGGCAGATCCCCAAAAAGGGAATACCGTTTTCACGGGCATATTGAACCGCCCTGATCTTCCCTTCAATGCCCCGTTCTCCGAATCCGGGGGCCACCAGAATCCCGTCCAGACCCGCCATCTTTGTTTTCAGATTATTGATACTTATGTGTTCGGAATGAATAGACACCACATTGACCTTTACTTCATTTCCGGCTCCGGCGTGGATCAGCGCTTCCTGAATGCTTTTATAAGAGTCCTGGAGTTCAACATATTTGCCGATCAGGCCTATGTTCACTTCGTGCTTCGGATTCTTGAGCTTTTTAAGGAATTCAAGCCAGAAGGTCAGGTCCGGGCTGGGCTGGGCGGGTAATTTTAGTTTTTCAAGCGCCACGGTATCGAGTCCTTCCTCCTGCATCATCACAGGTACGTCGTAAATGGTCTCCGCATCGATGGACTGTATCACCGCCTCTTTTTTCACATTACAAAACAGGGCGAGTTTCTGTTTGATTTCTTCAGAAATTTCATGTTCTGTGCGACAGACCAGAATATCGGCTTTGATCCCACTCTCCATCAGGGTTTTAACGGAGTGCTGGGTGGGTTTGGTCTTTAATTCCGCTGCGGCTGATAAATAAGGTACCAGGGTCAGGTGGATCACCAGGCCGTTATGGTCTCCCAATTCCCATAACAACTGGCGTACAGCTTCGATATAGGGGAGAGACTCAATATCCCCGACGGTACCCCCTATTTCGGTAATGACAATATCGTAATCCCCGCTATTGCCCAGGAGCTGAATGCGTTCCTTGATCTCGTTTGTAATATGAGGTACGACCTGAACGGTCTTTCCAAGAAATTCACCCCGCCGTTCTTTTTCGATAACACTCTGGTAGATGCGGCCGGTGGTTACATTGTTTGCCTGTGAGGTCCGGACGTTTAAAAAGCGTTCATAATGCCCCAGATCCAGGTCGGTTTCCGCCCCGTCATCGGTCACATAACACTCTCCGTGCTCATACGGATTCAGTGTACCCGGATCCACATTGATATACGGGTCTAATTTTTGAATGGTCGTTCGATATCCTCTGGCCTGCAGTAGTTTAGCCAGAGAGGCGGCGATGATCCCTTTTCCGAGCGATGAGGTAACACCTCCCGTAACGAAAATGTACTTGGTAGCAGGCATGTGTGCATGATTTGTTACGGGATACAAAGGTACAAATAACCGGAGGAATTCGTGTAGCGGGTCAGCGCTTTTTCATACTCTTCTGTTGGAAACCCAACGATAACCGCTTTAAGATCCCCGACAGGCTTATGGATCGCGTTCCTTCAATTTTGCTGCAATCCTCTGATTCCATCGCAGTTGCGCCTCCCGATTTCTGGAAAAATCCGTCTCCAGGTCATACTTGTCCTGAAATGCCGAGAGTTCTTTGTTTATTTTTGAAAAGATTTGTCGCACTTCTCCCCGGATATTGCCACTAAAAGAACGTTCAGAGAGTATTCTTCGCATTTTCCGGGCGTAGAGTTCGGAGATGTCAAAATGAAGTTGTTCATGCATAAGTACCCCGGCATCGCATAGCTCCGGATGATACCAGGACTTCTCAGGATAGAAGTACGCAATTACCTCATAGTCCAGCGTGTTCTCCCCGGAAATACCTCTGGTTCTGAATGAATAACTGATTCCACTTGCCGTTGTGGCGGCAACCGTTTTGTCTTCCGGAGGCACTCCCCGGAAATCCTCCCAGCGCAATTGAGATCCTGACTCCCATGGGAAAGCGTCCGCTTCTTCGGCCTGAAGCGCGAAGCCCAGGAGCGGCAAAAACAAACAGAATATTTTCAGAGCGTCCAAAAGAATTGGATTTCCTTTTCGATGGCCTCATGCAGACTGAACCAAACCGGGCACGTGAGCGCCGTTTTCTCCAGAATTCTCTGGTTTTTTTCAGAAATTCCGGCAGGAAGATACAGATCCACCTCGATACGCGAAATCCTCCTCGGGTTCGCAGCCATATGTTTGGTAACTTCTGCATAAGCCCCCTCCAGAGCGGGCTGCTCCGCTCCATACCGAATCCCCATCATCGTGAGCATACAGCTCGCCAGACCAGTAGCTACCGTGTCTGTAGGGCTAAAGGCTTCCCCGAGTCCATGATTGTCCACAGGGGCATCTGTCGTAAACTGGTCCCCCGATTTCAAATGGGTACAACTCGTACGTAAATTCCCTTTGTATTCAACTTTTGAAGTCATGGCTCTTTTAGTTCTTTGATTTGGAGATCCTCATACATCAGAATGTACGAGGCGGTATTGTAGTACCCGGACGCAGATTCCTTCCAATAGTTAAATTTATTACCGGAATAAACTACCTCCCCAATTTGGTCGGCCACGGCATAGAGGTCCAGATCATAGGCCAGGCGCAACAACATATCCATCCCCAGATCAAAGCCCCGGACGGCATAGCGGTCCGGATCCCCCCCGAAACGTCGGCGGTATCTGGCTGTAAAGGCAGCCGTACTGGCCTCCCGGGTAACGGAAGGAAAGGTAAAATTCAGATTCGAAAGGTGGGGTACCGAAATGACTTCATTTTCAAAAGCCTTGTTCCGGTGGGTTGTCAACATCCGGATCTGGGTACTATCCGATTTGGCGGAATTCAGGATAGAACTCACACTGGAGGCTATTTTAAAATCGTCTGTTTCAACAAAAATCCAATTTTCTGCCTCCTGGGAGAGTTGTCCGATCAGTACGTCCCTGTTCAGCGATATATTTTTCTCTTCCTGCCGCAGTTCTATCAGGCTGGCCGAAGGAAATGCTTCGAGAATCTGCATCTCAGCATCCTGATTCTTCTGATCTGAAATAACCAGTATTTTCTGATCCTTCACCTGTTCTTTAACATATTGAATCATATGCTTGCGCAGCATTTCTTCGGGCGTAAAGGAGTAAAACAAATTCTCAAAAGGAATTTTTTCCGCAATAGGCAAAGGGGCCAGCACAGGCACGTTGAGGTCGGAGGCTTGCGACGCCACTTCCCTCACCGACTCTGGGGAAAGGGGTCCGAGTATTGCGTTATATGCCCCCAGATCTATTCCCTGTATAAGACGTTTGACTTGTTCTGTGCTGAGCTGGGTATCCAGCGTTTTTACCTCTACGGAAAGTCCCAACTCCGCTATGGAATCCAGGGCAATGAGGAATCCGGAGTACAGGCCCAGACTATATTGCAGGGCATTGTTCTGTTGAATGCGCTTCTGAGTTCCTTCACCATCGCTGAGGTCGAGGCGATCGAGCCTGAAGGGGAGCAGTACAAGAACCCTGGGTGTATTCTGTATGTTTATACTATCTCTTAAAGAAAAAGGTTCCAGTACGAGATCATTCTTAACTTCCAGATCAGTGGTCTTATCCCGTGGAATTCGAAGAACCATTCCCGCCTGAAGACCTGTGGCGATTTCAGGGTTTGCTGCCAATAAATCGGCATATCCGATACCGAGCTGACGGGTCAGCGAATATTGGGTCTGCTTGGGGCGGACCTCGTAATAAACGTACTCACTTTCAGGGATTTCCGGCGCCTTTTTCTCCGGCAATCTCAGGACCATCCCTTCTTTAAGCCCTCCGAGTTCCGCGATCTCCGGATTCAGTTTGAGGATTTCTTCTCTGGAAATCCCATACTCCCTGCTCAGGCTGTACAGGGTCTGCTTGGGGGGCACGGTAAACGAGGTGTACAGAGTTGGCGCCTCGAGCATTATATCCGTTCCGGCTACTTTAGGAAGAATTAGCTCTTGTCCCGCTGCGAGATAACTTGTATTCTCAGGGAGTTCCGGGTTGAGTTTTTCCAGACTGTCAACGGTAATTTTGAATTTATGGGCAATACTCCACCGGGTCTCACGTGGCTGCACCTTATAGGATACAAGTTCTGTTTCACCTACCTCCAGATCGGGCTCAGACCCGGGCGCATAGCGCGGAATCCGAAGCATCATTCCCTTCTGAAGCGATTGGGAATACAAGTCCGGATTGTATCGTTTGAGCCGCTCTTCAGAAATCTCGTACCGTCGGGATATACTGTAAAGTGTTTCTTTTTTTCGAACTCTGTGCGATTGAAATCCGATGGGTTTTTCCAGGTCCGTGGTATCGGTTGCAACCTTTTGATTAACAGGGGCACTGATAGTCTGGGTCCCTGAATTTGGAATCACTAAAATAGTGTTTGGCCTCAGGGCTGTACCCACCTGAAGCTCTTTATTAAAGCGCAAAAGGTCTTGTGCAGTTACCTGGTATTTCTGGGCTACAGACTCAAGGGTTTCCCCGGGGGTTACCGCGTGTGTTCGGAACTGTTGTGCTTTTGCCTTGCATGCACATACCAACAGCAGACAACCCAATAAAAACCAGCGCTTTATAAATCTCATAATTATTCCCATTCAATGGTTGCCGGCGGCTTAGAACTGATATCATACACCACCCGGTTTACCCCCGGAACCTTATTGATAATGTCGTTTGAGATCTTCTGCAGAAACTCATACGGAAGATGCACCCAATCTGCCGTCATTCCATCCGTGCTTTCCACCGCCCGTAAAGCTACGCATTTTTCATAAGTGCGTTCGTCCCCCATCACCCCTACACTCTGTACCGGAAGCAGAATGGCACCTGCCTGCCAGATTTGGTCGTATAGACCCCAATCGACGAGTCCCTTAATAAATACGTAATCTACCTCCTGAAGGATTTCCACCTTCTCCGGGGTAATATCCCCAAGGATCCGAATGGCCAATCCGGGTCCGGGGAAGGGATGTCTTCCCAGGCGCTCATCCGGTATTCCCAGACTCGCACCAACACGCCGTACTTCATCTTTAAACAACATTTTAAGCGGTTCCACCACATTCAGCTTCATAAAATCAGGTAAACCGCCTACATTATGATGACTTTTAATAGTCGCCGAAGGCCCACCGGTAGCCGATACGGATTCGATCACATCGGGGTATATGGTGCCCTGGGCAAGCCATCGGGCATCTTCTATCAAATGCGCTTCATCATCGAAGACTTCGATAAACACCCGACCGATAATTTTTCTTTTCTTTTCAGGATCAGACTCTCCTTTGAGCGCATCTAAAAACCGCCTGGAAGCATCCACACCCTTTACATTCAAGCCCATGTGCTCATACTGATCCAGGACTTCCTGAAACTCATTTTTTCGCAGCAATCCATTGTTGACGAAGATACAATGCAGGTGTTTTCCAATAGCCTGATGCAAGAGGACAGCGGCCACTGTAGAATCCACACCTCCTGAAAGTCCGAGAATTACCTTATCATTCCCTATTTTTTGCTTCAGCTCATGGACCGTAGTCTCCACGAAAGCATCCGGTGTCCAGGTCTGTTCCAGTCCGGCAATACCCACGAGGAAATTTTCCAGAATGCGTTTACCATCTTTGGTGTGGTACACCTCAGGGTGAAACTGAATCCCGTAGATACGTTCTTCTTCTATCTTGAAGGCAGCATTGGTCACATCCTGTGTACTGGCAAGCAATTCTGCATGCTCCGGGAGGGATTCGATGGTGTCACTATGACTCATCCAAACCTGGGAGTGCTCACAAACCCCTTTAAAAAAAGGATCAGAGACGATGGTTTCTAATTTGGCACGTCCGTATTCCCGGGTGTTCGACGGAGCCACATTCCCGCCGCTGAAGTGCGCGATGTACTGCGCCCCATAACAGATGGCAAGAATGGGGACGCGCCCCCTGATCTGGCTCAAATCCGGGTGAGGGGCTTCTTCCGCCCGGACCGAAAAAGGAGAACCGGAAAGAATTACAGCCTTATAGCCGGAAAGATCTTCCGGCAGGGCGTTAAAAGGTTTGATTTCACAGAAAATATTGAGTTCACGCACACGCCGGGCAATAAGCTGTGTATACTGGGAACCAAAGTCTAAGATCAGAACGTTATTTTGCATGGCCAAAAATAATAAAATGCTCAAACTGAACCGAGGCTGTTTGTCAATACTTATCCCCAGCTTATAAAAAATTCAAAACCCTGGTATTTCCAATTTCGAGAAGCCGAAAAAAACAATCGAAATTCACACACACGGCGGGTCATCGAGTGGCTCTGAAGGACTTAAAATAAATGCGAATCCCTACTGGCCTGCAGCTAAATTCCGGGTCATAGACCGTTGAATTTTCTGGATTCAACCCAAAATTTACATATATTAATTAATAGTTTATTTGACAGTTCTTATAACACTGGTTTTTAATTATTTATTCCTTTTCCTACAAATTGTTTTTTTCACGAATTATATGCTTTTACAGGTGTTTTTAACCTTCGCATTCCACTGCGCGCACGGTCGGATTTTTCCAGTTTATTTTAAAGCTGAGGCCAGGGCCCTTATCTGCCGTGATTGTATTTTACCCCAGTGGAGAATAGCCTCAAATCTCTTGTGTAGAATGGATACAAACTCAGGTTCCCTGGTGTTAATTAAGCCCTTTTTTTTGTAACTTTATAAGAAAGGATGACGTCATGAAGGACCAGAAATGGGAAGGGATTATCAGTGAATTAAAAGCGGGAATAAACGCGCCCTCCCACCCTTTTAAATTCAGCACCCTGGCAACCCTCGGCCTGGGAAATCTGCCCCGTCTCAGAACGGTTCGCATCCGGGATTTTGACCCTCAAAACATGCGACTGACATTTTTTACAGATTCACGGTCTAAAAAAATTCTGCACATCAAAGAGAACAATAAGGTCAGTCTGTTATTCTATCATCCTGAAAAGTTATTGCAACTTCGCCTGGAAGGGTTAGCCGTGCGCGAAAAAGATGAACAAGTACTGCAGGGACTCTGGGATAGCATCAAAGGACCGGGCCAACTGGATTACCGGACCACCAGCGCTCCGGGTACAGAAATCCAGAGTCCGGATAAAATTGAATATATGAAGGAGCGGTCTTTTTTTTCGGCAGTCTATATCCTGCCCTTTAAAATTGAACTCGTCCAGCTCAGTCGCCCTCACCACATTCGCATTCGTTTTTCCAAGCGAGAGGGCGACTGGAAAAGTGATTATCTAGTCCCTTAGAGTGTCTAAAATGCTTCGGACATCCGACTGGGTCGTGTCCGGGTTGATAAAGCAAAAACGAAGTACGGTCTCATAGCCCTCACGGGATGGCCATTTCGTGGGTGTCACCAGTGCGAGTCCGGCTTTATGGGTCTCGTAGGTCCAGCGGGTATAGTCTTCAGGCTTCCAACCTTTTCGTCGAAATAAGACACACGACAGGCTGGGTTCGCGAACAAGTTCCAGATGTGTTTCTTGCCGAATCAATTCCCCGGATTCCCGGGCGAGGGTTATCCCCCGCTCTACAGCCCATTTGTACTTGTCGGTACCATGAGTGGCCAGGGAAAACCAAAGCGGCATCCCCCGCAGACGTCGGGTAAGCTGAATTTGATAGTCCGAGGGATTGAATCCTCGGGCACCTTCATCCCGAAAAATATCGAGATAAGAACCCTCCTGTTGATGGGCTTCCCTGGCCTGTTCCGGATCCCTGTAAAGTATGGCCCCGCAATCATAGGGACTGAACAACCATTTATGCGGATCGATGGTCACGCTGTCTGCAGCTTCTATCCCTTTAAAGAGGTGGCGGACAGAATCTGCCACCAACGCCCCACCCCCGTATGCTGCATCCACATGGAACCAAAGGTCTTCTTCCTTGCATACGCGAGCTATACCTTCCAGATCATCAATAATACCCGCATTAGTCGTTCCCCCTGTGGCCACAACAGCAAAAACCCGCTTCCGGGTGTCCGGTGGCAATGCCTGCAGGGCATTTTGCAATAGTGTTCCGGTCATTAGATCCTCAGTTTGCACCAAATGGACATCTGCATCAATTACCTTAGCCATTGCCTTAATAGAACTATGGGCACCACTCGAGGTGAGGATCATCCCTTTTTCCGTTACGGCCTGCTTCTTTTTACGGCAGGCTTCACGCGCCGTTACCATGGCCGATAAATTGGCGGCGGTGCCCCCGCTGGTAAACACACCAAACGCCCCTTCGGGCATTCCTGTCAGGGAAACAAGCCAGTCCATAGCGCGATTCTCGCAATAAATCCCTCCGGCACCCTCCATCCAGTAAGCTCCATGTATCGAAGAGGCTGAAGTAACCAGATCGAAAAGAATAGCGGCCCGTGTGGGTGCAGCAGGCACAAAGGCCAGGTGCCGCGGATGATCAATGGGAACAGTTGCCTTTACGAGTATATCCCGAAATATCTGGAAAGCCTTTTCCCCTCCTATTCCTTCAGGAGTTACGGTTTCTCCTGCAAGTTCATGCAGTTCAGATTCCCGCTTGGGCTGCCCCAAATCCGGAGCACTGTTGGTGATTCGACTGATGGCGTATTTCATCACATCGAGAGTCATTTCAACGGTATCTATATCTATGGTGTGCATGCGGAAGAAAAGATTTAAATGGATGTAAATATAGGCCTAAGAAAGGTCAGCTGAACTGATCTGGCTCACTTCAAAGACCAAAAAGTCCGCGGAAATTGATCCGAACAAATCATATATGGAAGCGGTGGGCAGGGCTGTTCAATCAATAGCACAATAAAATGAGGCCTGAAACGGAACTCATCCCTTAGTCGGTGCACACAGAAAACTCCATATCCAGCGGACTGAAACCCTGCAGCAGGTCTTCGAAAAGTGCCGGACCCTTATCCAGATAAAACTCGGAGAAATTACGACTGCGCTCCTGTAAGCTGCCCCCCGGGAATAGGGAGTCCTGCAGGTCCCTCACCCTCGAAACCGTATCTGTCAGTTTCCGCTTCTGTGCCCGTAGCAGTCTTTTCTCCAGACGGTCCAGACCGTTGAGTTGTTTTACTTCCTGCGCCTTTACTGCCCCTAAGAATGATTTATCCGTTTTCCCGGCAAGATCATAAAGCCCTTGAAACTGCTTTTTAAGATGTTCGCGCTGGGAACTGAAATCGATGGGGATCTCTGAAATCGCGCGGACTCTTTTTTCGATGAGGCGTTCGGGATCCATAAAAAGATCCTTTACGTCGACTTCTAATTTTTCCAGTTTCGCCCGTTGTTTATCCGTTATAAGTAAAGCGGAATTTCGCAATAACAAAATGGGGAAAACCACTTTGGAGGCGTCAAAATAGTCTTTAAGTTCCAACCAATATGCCAGTTCCCCTCCTCCGCCGATATAGCAGAGATTCGGCAGAATTACCTCCTGGTAGAGCGGTCTTGTGATCACATTTGGGGAAAACCGTTCGGGATGTTCCCTAAGCTCACTTCTCAGCTCCCCTTCCGAAAAATGAAGCTGCGAATCTACGACCCCAAACCCTTCTTCCCGGGCGACCAGGCGGCTGCGCATTCCGTCCAGCAGATAAAAATAGTTGATCTCCCGTGGGCTTACCTGTATGTGGTAATCCCGGGAAAGCCCCTCAAGTCTGTCGATGCTTTTACCCACTGTCTGGTATCCGAGATTGTCAAAAACATCTTTTTCAATATGGGGTGTAAAAAGTGCCTTCAACCGCGGTTCATCTGCATCGATAATGACCAGTCCCAGTGCTCCAAAGAGTTCGTTGGCCAGGTATCGTGTGGCTGCAGCGAGGTTGCTTTGTTTCAGGTAGGCGTTTTTAAAAAGATCCCTGAGGGTATCTGCCCGTTTTCCAGGTCCAAGATCTGCGGAAAACGTCTCATAGACGGCCTCGAGTCCCTCTAAATCCATCCGCCCCACACCTCCGCTGGCTTCCCGATTCCAATGAATGTTTTTACCTCTGAAATTAAAATGATTGATCTCCTCAAAATCGTGGTCTTCCGTGGCCATCCAATAGACCGGCACAAAACGGCAATCCGGATAAGCTTCACTGAGCTCGGCGGCGAGCTTAACTGCACAGAGGATTTTATACGCAAAATACAGGGGGCCTGTGAACAAATTGAGTTGGTGACCCGTCACCACAGTAAACGTTTTTGAATCTTTCAGCGCCTCTATATTTTCCCTGGTTTGGTCAGTTACCTTGAGTGCGGCATACTGTTGTGACAAAATCTCAGAGACCCGGATACGATGGCTCTTCGGAAATTCACGCTGCTTATCGACTATCTGTCCTTTGAAAGCCTCCAGGGATGGAAAGCGGCCATAAAAAGGTTTCAATTCATCCCTCTGACCGAGATAGTCTTCTATAAGACCTGAAAAAAAACCGGTATCCTCAAAAGGAATTCCCTGGAAGTGCATAGGTTGTAATGAGTCCTCAAAGATAAAATTCCCGAAGGGATCAATTCCTAAAAATACGTTAAGAAAGTAGTACAGATTCCTTAGCTTTAGGCCTTATTAAAACTTCTTATGAGAATTTTTACCTGTCTATTTGCTTTTTTGATGGTGATCCAACACCAGGGGCAGAACCTCAAATCTCCCTCAGAATTTCTGGGATATGAACTCGGGTCTCAATTTACGCGTCACCACGAGGTTGTATCCTATTTCCAGTACGTTAGCGAAGCCCTGCCCGGGCAGGTTCAACTGCAACCTTACGGGTATACCAATGAACGGAGGCCACTGATGTTGGCTGTACTTTCAAGCCCTGAAAACATGCAGAATGCAGAGGCCCTGAGAACGGCGCATTTGCAAAGTACTGAGGGCAGTGGAAATTCACAAATCGCCGTAGTCTGGCTCAGTTATAACGTTCATGGCAATGAGAGTGTGAGCACTGAAGCCTCGATGCAAACCCTGTACGAACTGCTCACCACCAAAAAAGAGTACCTCAAGAATACACTGGTGATTATTGATCCCTGTATCAACCCGGATGGCAGAGACCGTTACGTCAACTGGTACTATCAATATAAAAACACCCCCTATCAGGTGGACGCCAATAGCAAAGAACACCGCGAAGGATGGTGGTCAGGCCGCAGCAACCACTATATGTTCGATTTGAATCGGGACTGGGCCTGGCTCACCCAGGTTGAAAGCCAGCAACGCCTGAAGCAATTCAATAAATGGATGCCCCATATTCATGTAGATTTTCATGAACAGGGCATGAACCGCCCATACTATTTTGCCCCGGCGGCCGAACCGTACCACGAGGTGATCACGGATTTCCAAAGGGACTTTCAGGTTAAAATCGGGAAGAATCACGCCCGTTATTTCGATCAGAACGGCTGGTTTTATTTCACCCGTGAGGTCTTCGATCTTTTTTACCCAAGCTATGGAGATACCTACCCGACCTATAATGGGGCCATTGGGATGACTTATGAACAAGGCGGAAGTGGCCGGGCAGGCCTTGGGGTTCAAGTGGCTTCCGGGGATACCTTAACCCTTGAAGACCGGATCGCGCATCACCTGACCACCGGATTGAGCACGGTGGAGGTGGCTTCCCAAAATGCGGGGACGCTCAATGAAGAATTCCGAACTTTTTACAACGGTAAGAAGGACTTCAAATATCAATCCTACGTGCTCAATGGGGATTCCGATAAACAGCAGGCACTTGCCGAACTGCTCGATAAACACGAAATTGCTTACGGCTGGGCGGTGGAATCGACAGTCCGTGGCCTGAGTTTCGGATCCGGAGCGAATGCATCCCTGAAAACAAATTCGAGAAGTATGGTGGTTTCCACCAATCAGAAAAAGGGCACTTTGGTAAAAGTGCTTTTCGAACCCAATGCTGTTCTCAGTGATTCGCTGACATACGACATCACGGCCTGGTCACTGCCCTATGCCTATGGTCTGGATGCCATGGCCAGCGAGGGGCTCGTAAAATCTGATGCCTCCCAGGTCGCCCCCTGGAGTGTGATTCCACCGGGGATTGAGAAAGGTGCCTATGCCCATATTGGGGACTGGAATAGCATGAAAGACGCCCGGTTTTTATCCGATCTGATTCAAAATGGGATCCGGGTACGCAGGTCTGAACGTCCGTTTCAACTGGGTGGGAAAACCTGGGGTGCAGGAAGCCTGATTATTACCCGTGGTGATAACGCGCACAAGTCCGATTTTGAACAAGTACTGCAATCCCTTGTTGAAAAGCATCAAAAACCTCTGACCTCCGCTGCCACAGGATTGGTGGACTCCGGAAAGGATTTCGGATCGGGGTATGTGGGTATGATCCCCGAAGCCAAGGTGGCCATACTTTCGGGAGAACCTACCTCCACGCTGAGCTTCGGCGAGGTCTGGCATTATTTTGAACAACAATTGCACTATCCGATATCTGTACTGGATGCTGAGTATTTTGACGGTGTTGCCCTGGGTGATTACGATGTTTTGGTATTACCCAATGGCTGGGGGTACTGGAGCTTCCTGAATGAAGGGAGGAAAACCCGGCTTAAAGACTGGGTGGCTGGCGGCGGCAGACTCATCGCCATGGGGGGAGCACTGGCACATCTCGGGGGTGAAGATGGGTTTTCCATCGAGCGCAAGCAGGCGGATACTACAGATATTGAAACGGAAATTCCGCCCTCATTCGAAGATTCCAGCAGAGAACGTATTCGGGAGGAGATTACAGGGGCCATTTTTAAAACCCGTGTAGACCCGACGCATCCTATGGCTTTCGGGTATGGCAATACGTATTACACCCTGAAGTTGGGGGGCGACACGTATACACTGCCGGGCGGCAGTATGGTTGCCTCTTTAGGGGAATCGCCGTTGCCTGTAGCAGGTTTCGCCGGGAGCAAAGCGGTAACAAATCTGGCAGAAAGCCTGGTTTTTGCGATGGAATATCACGGGCGCGGACACGTAGTGTATATGGCAGATAATCCGCTGTTCCGCGGGTTTTGGGAAAATGGTAAGTTGTTCTTTGCCAACGCCCTTTTCATGGCTGAGTAACCTATACTTACTGAATGTTGACTGAGGTAGTGGGTGCCAGCAGACACTCGCTCTCACCCTGGCCTAGAGTGACCTGAGCCTGTACCAGATAGGTGCCAGAAGTGATGTATAAATGAGATACTGAACTACCGCTGTCTTTTGTGCCATCTCCAAAATCCCAATTCACCTCTCTCACCGAAAGATCCCCGGAGTATTGAATCGAAAACTGAACCGTCATCCCTCCCTGCGCGCTATCCTCCTCAATTTCCAGGAGTAGAACCTCCTGCTCACAATCGATCGCCTGAAGTCCGTCGTCATCGCCGTTACAGGCAAACATCAGGAACAGCACAGCCATCCCCGTCAAACGCAGGATTAGCCCTTTTTGCAATACTAAAATCCTATTCATACAGCAGCCCTTGGGAGCACTGGCCAAAAATAGTCATAATTGTTGATGCCTCACCTTTAATAACGACCCGCTGCAAAAAGTCTTCCGAAAACAGTCCCAGCAGGCAATCGCTGCAGGCAGTAGCCGTAAGCATAATTCAACTGTTTTAGAGCGCAGGAATATCCTTCCTGCCAGTTCCCGCTGCCAACCTGAACTTTGAACCCTGAACTTTGAACCCTGAACTTTGAACCTTGAACCTTGAACCTTGAACTTTGAACCTTGAACCTTGAACTTTGAACAACCCCTACAAGGCAGCTACCACATCAGCCTCGAGCTTACCTTCACCCACAGGACTCTCCAAAAGAACCGCATCCAGATCTACCCCTTCAATGGGGATGACCTGCTGCCCTTCGCGATCCCATTCAATACGTCTCCCCAATTTCCAGGAAAGACCGGTCATATGGGCGGCTATGGCCTCATCGAATCCCTGGTCAATGCCACAGCTCAGCACACCACCGTTGCGGATGACACTGAGCCATTCCCGCATATGCAAAAATGTAGAATCCACACGCTTTCCGTCGACATAGGTCCACATCAAGCCTTTGTCAGCAAAGTACTGGGAAGTGGCCGAAGAGACCCCATCCAGGGCAGAGGCCGCAGGATTGTAGCTATATATAGGGTTTTGAGGAGACATTTTACCCGCCTCCAACTGCCCGGCATAGCGCGTAGAGTTCCCATCCGGCCATATGGTCAGGCGGTTCCCCAGTTCCATTGAGGCATCGTGCCCCATGAGCATGGTAGGCCTGTTCAATCCATTGCCAAGGGTAGCGCTGTAGGTAAAAGTCATTCCTTTTTCCTTACCTTTTTTTTGCGTGCTTCCGGTACTGAAATCGGGAAATTCCATATTCGCCTGCAAGACATCCGGCACATTTCGGCCATCCTTATGGGTGTAAATACCGCCAGAGGCCATAACGGATTTGGGTATCCCCATTTTTAACACACAATTCAACCGGTCGTAGTCATGAGTCAGTAAATCCCCCGAGAGCCCCGATCCATAAGCCCACCATTTGCGCCACCTGAAAAAGTGATTTTTATTGAATGGTATTTCAGGAGCGTTTCCCAGAAATTGCTGCCAGTCGATCGTCTGTGGATTGGCCTCCGGGTGTATGTCGTAGTTCCATGCCCCGTTGTCGTCATTTCTGTTTGTATTCGTGGTAATCAGGGAAACGTGACCCAGTATTTCCTTTTCGACGATATCACGAGCGGTCTTAAAACTAAGCGTTTGTCTGTGTTGATGGCCCACCTGGAAGGCTGCCCTGGAATTCATAGCCGCCTCTTTAAGGGCATAAGTCTCCGAAAGGTTATGCGTCATGGGTTTTTCCACATACACATGCACGTTGTTATTGAGGGCTTCTATGGACATCGGCGCATGCCAGTGGTCCGGAGTTGCAATAACTACGGCTTCTACCTCCCCGCTGCGGATCATTTCCGTATAGGTCTTGTAGCGTTTGACGGGCGCTTCTTCGGTTCCAAAGGAGCGCATGGCTATTTCAGCCCGGACATCAAAAACATCACATACGCCGGCAATCTGAACATTCAGAGGTTCCTGATTGCGAAAATCCTCAAGGGCCGTAAAAGGACGACCTTCACTTTTCGCCAGTGCCGCCGCTTCTTCCATGGCTGAAACCCATTCATCCGTGGCGTATCCGAGGGATCTGCAGAGCTGTTCTCCCCGAATCCCGAATCCGATGATCCCCACACGCACGGGTTTTCCCGTTATCGCCGGAACGGCAGAGGGAAGGGAAGGCTGTATATTTAATTGTTCCAAAATTGTTTCCCGCTCCTTTTTTTTTCCAACAGTTCCGGAGGCTCCTGCCCACCATACCGTGCCTAAAATTGGGATGCTTCCAAGGCCTAATAAGGCTTCTCTTCGTGTCCAGCTCATGACAATTCTGTTTTTGTGGTTGCTTTATTTTTTGATAAAATTCTCGGAAGCCCGAAAAGGGAACCGGTCGGTTGAAAGAAGAGTACCAGACAGGCGACAGCTTCGATCAGGTTTTTATTCACGATCCAGTAACTGCCCTCTGTATTCACCTGGGCCATTCCCGGCCAGGACGGATGCGCCAGGTAATAGAGCAGCAATAACCCCGCTCCGACAAGGGCACCGGGTTTTTCAAAAACACCGAGAATCAGGGTGATGCCGACAAAAACAAGGGCTGCCCAGTTCATGGTATCAATCCACGGCAGTACGGCCTCGGAAGTCATCGCCTGGAATACCGGTTTTAAAGGGCCCTGAGCCGTAGCGAGGTACCCGAAACTCGTCCAGTCCGGATTGTACAATTTTACAATTCCTTCATAGAGGAAATGCCAACCGATAAGCACGCGAAGCAGGGCTAGACTCCAAAGTTTCCCCTGCGCTTTATAAGATGAGGACATATAAAAGGTTTTAGGTTATCAGATCGGGGGAGGTTCACCGAACCGGCCCGGGTCTATTGCATACAGTCCATAAAATTAAGTAAACAATCATGCACGTTTTATGACGGATATCAGCAATAGTTCACAGCGGACCAAAAAATCACGTGCGTCCTGCCAGGGTCGTCATGGCATCCACAAACCGATCGAGTTCTGCCGTAGTGGTGTACACATTGGGGGTAATTCTGCACCCGTGGACGTTAGCGTAATCAATGGCTACGGTAAAAATCCCAAATTCAGTGAGCAGTTGTTCAGCGAGTTTTGCCGGTTTCATATGAGAAATACCTGCATTGGCTATGGCGCAACTGCGCGCCTCCGCTTCAGGGGTGCTGATCACTACATTTTTGACTCCTCTGAGTGGGTCGCTCCAGTACCTTTGCAAAAACCGGAGTCTTTTACTCTTTTCTTCCAGGCCCATTTCCTCCAGATAATCCATGGCGTCAGCAATGGCCAGATCTGTGTGAACGGGGTGCGTCCCTGTATGATTCAACCGCCCGATATCCCCCGCCTCCCGATGATGTTCCGCCAATAGCGGCCAGATTTTATCGATATGGTCAGTTTGGACATAGAGCAATCCCGCTCCCAGGGGTGTACTCATCCATTTATGTAAACTGGAGCCGTAATAATCGCAACCCAGGGCGGGCAAATCTACCGGGAACTGTCCGATGCAATGGGCGCCGTCGACCAGAACCTCCACCCCGTATCTATGGGCCATATCACAGATTTTTTTTACCGGTAATATCTGTCCGGTAATATTCACCATATGACAAATCATGATCATACGGGTCTTTGGGCTGATTTGGGCCTCGTAGAGGGCAACCAGCTCTTCATCGGATTCGGGGTGGTTCGGAACGGAAACTTCCCGGCAAACCACTCCAAAGCGCTTTGAAATCAGTTTAAAATGCTCCCGCATAGCTCCGTAATCCTGAAGCGCAAATACCGCCTCATCTCCTTCTTTCCAGGGGTATCCACCGATAATCAGATCCAGGGATTCCGTGGTGTTCCGGGTAATGACCAAATTCTTGTCGGTAGTGTTGAGCATCTCAGCCAGACGGCCTGTAATGTGTTTCTTGTTCTCCCACTGCACCGTTCGCATATAGTAGGAACCCTCATAATTTACGTTTCTCACATGTGTGATAAATGCCTCCATGGTAGGGTTGGGGATGATATTGTAGTAGCCATTCTCCAGATTAATATATTCTGGCTTTAGGGTGTAGTCTTTGCGAATCCTGGCCCAGTAATCCTCGCCTCTACCCCGGGGATAGGCCTCAACATCCCATCCGTTCAGGGGCTCGATACCAGAGGCTACCATCGGGGCCGCAAAAGCCGCGTAGCCCAGGTGTTTTATAAAGTCTCTTTTTTTCACTTTGTGCGTTTTGTCCCCTGAAGATACTAAAACGCTGGAAACTGAATGCAATTGGCGGGCCCGGGCCCTTTCACCTGCTTTTAATTCATACCTAAATACCCTATCTTGGAGCTTAAAAACGGGGGCATCTTAAAAGCGTATCTTCTGCTTCGGATTCCTCTGAAAAAAAGACTGTTATGAGCCCTTATTTAAACCCCATTCTTATCTTCTGCCTTCTGCTGGGTTGCAGCGTGAATGCTCAGGAGTCCCTACAGGATGGCAAAATGGATTTTCGTTCTTATCAGGGCTACGTACGGGACTCGGACTCCCGGGAAGCCCTGGTATTTGCAACCCTGACCCTGGACAATCAGAATATCAGTACAGTGACTAACGCAGAAGGGGAATTCCTCCTTAAAATCCCGGAAAATCTCGCCGAGGGCACCATTCTGGTATCCTTTCTCGGGTACAGATCCCGATCCATACCCTTAAACCAGTTCAATGAAAAAGGTACGGATATTTTCCTCGAGGTTTCCGTCACCTCCCTGCAGGAAGTGGATGTGGTCGTCCCCAGGGATGCCCGGGCTTTGGTGCAGCAAACATTCAGCACAAGAGGTGAAAACTATATGCAGGACCCGATGGTAATGACTGCTTTTTACCGGGAAACCATACGCAAGCGCCGACAGAATGTCTCCTTATCCGAAGCTGTGATTACTGTATACAAGACCCCGTATTCGAGTCCACGGCCCGATGTTGCTGAACTCTATAAGGCCCGAAAAAGCACGGATTATTCAAAATTGGATACGGTTGCACTGAAATTACAGGGCGGCCCTTACAATGCCCTTTTTGTAGACTTAATGAAATATCCGGACTACATATTCTCGGAGGATTATTTTGGGGATTACAATTTCACTTTTGAACGAAACACGCGCATCAACGACCGTCTGATCTTTGTCATTGATTTTCGCCAAAAAGACGAAATCACGGAGCCCCTGTATACCGGGAAACTCTATATTGATGCGGAACGGAAAATTCTCACCAGTGCCATTTTCTCCCTCAATATTACAGATCCAGAGGCGGCGAGCCGGATGTTCGTCCGTAAAAAGCCCGCGAACGCCAATGTCTATCCTACGGAGGTTTCTTACAGGGTCGATTACAGGGAGAAAGACGGCAAATGGTATTACGGATATAGCAATGCCATCCTGGAGTTTAAAATTGACTGGGACAAAAAACTCTTTAACTCCATCTACAACCTGACCTGCGAAATGGCCATTACGGACTGGGAACTCAACACAGGGGGTAAAGCACCCAAATCCAAAGAGCGCATTCGGTCGACTATTATACTCAGCGATGCTACCGATGGGTTTTCAGATCCGGAATTCTGGGGGGCTTACAATATTATAGAACCCGATAAATCCATAGAATCTGCGATTCGGAAGATCCAGAGAGAAATCAAGCGGGAAGATCGCAAGAGCGATTAGTGCGTGCAGCATATTCTATCAATTACTCCCTTATAAACAATTGTTCATAACAGAAGTGGACAAGCTGTGAATTTCTTCTTTCTGGATTATTTGGAAAAGGAAGCGATTTTAAATACTTTGCTTATGTAATTGATAAGGGATTTTCAGTCCATGGAAATCTTGAAAGATTACTACAGAGTTAGCGTTCTTTGTATTATTGGTTAGTTGAAAATGTCAGAAGTATATCAGTATACGGAAGTTTTTTTGACGAGTTTATGCGTGTGGGCGGTAGCCCGCCCGAATAGATGGGAACTTTTGCGTTACAAGACCTGCTTTATGTGAGTCCTGTAAGATAAAAGAACTAGGCAATAAGAAGAATTGAAGGGTTTTACACTTTTCACAAAGTGTTTCAAAGTTCAATTCAAACGTCGTTTTAACCTTATGGTTTGTTCAGCTTAGGCAGAACGTAAAAGCATAAGGTTATTACAAGAAAGCCATATCCTTGTACTTGTTACATAGATGTGGCTTTCATTTTTTTTACTTCCAGTATTTGATCGGATTGCCTGCCTGAACTTGATCGGACCACCATAAATTGTATATTTGCTCGCCTAAACCGCTACGTTACAATGCCAATAATACGCTATACACAAACCGACGAAGCACCCGCTTTGGCCACTGCTTCATTTCTCCCGATAATCAAAGCATTTACCCGCCCGGCCGGTATCGAAATTGAGGCGCGGGATATTTCCCTGGCAGAGCGCATTTTAGCGGAATTCCCAGAATTTCTTAGGGAGGATCAAAAAGTCTCTAATGATTTGGTTTTTCTGGGAAACCTGGCCAAACAACCGGAGGCCAATATTATCAAGCTACCAAATATCAGTGCCTCAATCCCTCAACTGAAAGATGCGATTGCGGAATTACAGGAAAAAGGCTATCAGCTGCCCGAGTATCCGGACAATGCTGAAACCAGCACTGAGATCGATTACAAGGCGCGTTATGACCGGGTAAAGGGAAGCGCTGTAAACCCCGTGCTGCGGGAGGGTAATTCAGACCGGAGAGCTCCCAAACCGGTAAAAAATTACGCCCGGAAACACCCGCATTCCATGGGACCCTGGACAGCAGAAAGTAAGACTTGCGTAGCGACCATGTCCGGGGGTGATTTTAAATCCAATGAAAAATCACTTACCCTAAAGGAAGCGCGGAACCTGCGGATTGAATGGAGCAACCCTTCAGGTCAGCACAAGGTACTGAAGCCGGAAGTCCGTATCGAAAAAGGTGCGATTATCGATGCCAGCGTGATGGAGAAAAAGAAGCTCCTCGAATTTCTTGAAGCGCAGATCCTTGAGGCCCGATCTCAGGGACTTCTGTTTTCGGTTCACCTGAAGGCGACCATGATGAAGGTTTCAGACCCCATCATTTTCGGCCATGTCCTGAGAACATACTTTAAAACGTTGTTTAATACATATGGGGCTACCCTGGAGAAACTAGGTGTAAATGCCAATGAAGGCCTGGAAAGCCTCCTGGAATCGCTTCAGGAATTACCGCAGGCTGAGGCTCGCGAGATTCAGGATACCATTACCAAAACCATGGAAGAAGGCCCCTCTCTGGCAATGGTCAACTCCGATAGAGGAATAACGAACCTGCATGTTCCCAGCGACGTAATCATCGATGCCTCCATGCCCGCTATGATCCGAAATTCCGGTCAGATGTGGAATGCCAAAGGAAAATCTCAGGATACCATGGCTGTTATTCCGGATAGCAGTTATGCCGGCATTTACGATGCAACCATACAATTTTGTAAAAAATACGGGGCCCTGGATCCCCAAACGATGGGATCTGTTCCCAATGTTGGACTCATGGCCCAAAAAGCCGAAGAATACGGTTCACACGACAAAACTTTTGAAATAGCGCAGGCGGGAAGTGTTCAGGTCATCGACAATGCCTCCGGGGAAGTACTTTTAACGCACAAGGTAGCCGCTGGCGATATCTGGCGTATGTGCTCCGTAACCGATGCTGCCGTGCGGGATTGGATTCAACTGGCCGTGCGCCGGGCAGAGGAATCCGATACCCCGGCTGTTTTCTGGCTCGACGCCCACAGGGCCCACGACCGGGAACTGATTGCGAAAGTGGACACCTATCTTCCTGAAACGGTTCGAAAAAAACTGGATATCCGTATTCTGTCTCCGGAAGAGGCCACCTGGTACACCCTGGGACGAATTCGGGAAGGTAAAGACACCATTTCGGTTACCGGAAATGTACTCAGGGACTATCTCACCGATCTTTTTCCAATTTTAGAAGTAGGAACCAGTGCGAAAATGCTTTCAATTGTCCCCCTGATGCAAGGAGGCGGGCTTTTTGAAACAGGCGCCGGAGGTTCTGCCCCGAAACACGTGCAACAATTCGTGGAAGAAGGGCACCTGAGATGGGATTCCCTTGGGGAATTCATGGCCCTGGCGGTTTCCCTGGAACACTTCAGTCGGAAATACAACAATTCAAAGGCCCGGATACTCTCCGAAACACTGGATGTGGCTACAGAAAAATTCCTGGAGGAAAACAAATCCCCGTCCCGGAAAGTCGGAGAATTAGATACCCGGGGGAGCCATTTTTACCTCGCCCTTTATTGGGCTCAGGCACTGGCCCGACAGACCGGGGATACAGAACTCCAACACCATTTTCAGGCAACTGCCCAGGCACTTACTGAGGCGGCTGAGGAAATTTCCGCCGAACTTCTCAATGCCCAGGGAAAACCCCAGGATATAGGTGGATATTACCTCCCGGATTCCCAAAAGAGGGAAGCGGCCATGCGCCCCAGCCCAACATTAAACCAAATTATTGACCAGCTTTAAGAAGTTCCTTTCACCGCCGATCTGTATTCCCTGCCCACTTGCCTGCCCGCAGAACAAGACTGCCGTAGCCCAGCGGTATTGTGATAAATATGCGGTACAATTTGCCTTAAGGAATACAATCGCAGGAAAGGGCTTAAGAACTCTTGAGACTATACGGGATTACACCAGACCCTAAATCGGTGAGAATACTTATATTTATGAAAAATTGCATTTTCCTTCCATGAGGCGATTCCTTTTTGCATGTGCCCTTTTGGCAGTTTCCTTCCTGAACGCTCAGACCAGGTATACTTTAAGCGGCACCGTAAGTGAAGCCAATAGCAATGAAACCCTTATAGGAGTGAGCATTCTGGTACCCGAGCTCAGCACCGGGGCGGTCACCAATGAGTACGGTTTCTTTTCCCTTACCCTGCCCGAGGGTACTTATGCAGTAGTCATCACGTATCTGGGTTTTCAGGACATCCAAAGGGAGGTAACGCTGAACTCGAACCAGCGGATTGATTTTCAGATGAGCGAAGAGGCAGAAGAGCTGGACGAAGTTGTCCTGACCGAGGATGTGGAACGCCTGGACATTCGCAAACCCCAGATGAGCGTATCCGCCCTGTCTGTAGAGACGATCAAGCAGATTCCTGTAGTTCTCGGGGAGGCTGACGTGATAAAATCCATCATTCTCCTTCCGGGTGTGACCAATGCTGGTGAAGCTTCTTCGGGCTTTAACGTCAGGGGCGGGTCTGTAGATCAGAACCTGATCCTCCTCGATGAAGCCATCATTTTTAACTCCTCTCACCTGTTCGGTTTCTTTTCGGTATTCAACCCGGATGCCATTAAAGATGTTAAACTGTTTAAAGGCGGGATTCCGGCCCGTTACGGCGGCAGGGTTTCCTCAGTTCTGGAGATTTTTCAAAAGGAAGGGAACAGTAAGGAATTCCATATGAGTGGAGGCATCGGGGCCGTGGCGAGCAGGCTTTTGGCAGAGGGTCCTATCGTTAAGGACAAAGCCGCTTTTCTTATCGGGGGAAGAGCTTCCTATGCGCACCTGTTCACCCCCCTATTTGACATCGACAACCGGGCCTACTTCTACGACCTGAACACCAAGCTGAATTTTAAGGTCGATGATCGGAACAGCCTTTTCCTCTCCGGGTATTTCGGGCGTGATCTTTTTAGTATCAGCGACCTCTTTGTCAATACTTATGGCAATGCGGTCATTAATTTCAGGTGGAATCACATTTTTTCTGACAAACTCTTTTCAAACCTCTCCCTGATCTATTCAGACTATTACTACGGTCTGGAACTCGACTTTGTCGGTTTTGAATGGGATTCGGGAATCCAGAACTTCAACCTGAAATACGATCTGAAACACTACCTGAGTGATAAACTCCAGATCAACTACGGATTGAACAGTATTTACTATGTCTTTAATCCCGGGAAAATCATTCCCAATGGAGAAGATTCTGGAATTATCGAAGAACAGCTGACCAAAAAATACGCCAACGAAAATGCGGCCTATGTGGATGTTTCGCACGAGATCACAGATAAAATCAGCCTGGGTTATGGCTTGCGCATCAGCCAGTTTAACCGGCTTGGGCAAGATGAATTCTATGTCTATGAAAACGACAACCCGGTCGATTTTGACCCCTTCAGCCTCGTCTATCAGGAGGCTACGCCGATTGACACCCTGACTTCGGGCCGGGGGGAAACTTTGGCTAATTTTTTCAATCTGGAGCCTCGGGTTTCCGTCGCTTATGCCATGAACGACAGGAATTCCGTGAAAGCCAGTTATACGCGTATGGCGCAGTACCTGCATTTGCTGTCGAACACCAGCTCCCCCACTCCGCTGGACGTCTGGACCCCAAGCGGGCCGTATGTAGAGCCCCAATTGCTCGACCAGTATGCCCTGGGATACTTTAGAAATTCTAATAACGGGAAGTACAGCATAGAAACCGAGGTTTTTTACAAGGATGTACAAAATCGAATCGATTATATAGACGGGGCCAACCTGATCGCCAATAACGCCATAGAGCAAGTCATTCTCAATGGGGAAGCCCGGGCCTATGGATGGGAATTTCTTTTGCGGAAAAATACCGGGCCACTGACAGGCTGGCTCGCCTATACCCTGTCCCGTTCGGAGCAGCGAACTCCCGGGCGTGATTTGGATATCGACAACGGACGCTCGGGAATCGAAACCGGCATTAATCTGGGCGAATGGTACAGTACGCCTTACGACAAAACCCACGACATTACTCTTTTTGCCAATTACGAACTGAATAAGAAATGGAGCTTTAGCGCCAATTTTATCTACCAGACCGGCCAACCTACCAACTATCCTATAGGACAGTTTCAGTTTGAAGGGCTGGTCGTTCCCTATTTCGGACTGCGGAATCAGGAGCGACTCCCCGATTTCAACCGCCTGGATATCGCGGCAACCCTCAGACCCTTAAACCCTGCAGGTAAAAAATTCAGGGGGGAATGGGTCTTTAGTATTTACAATGTGTACAACCGTATGAATGCTGCTTCCATCAATTTCAGGCAGAACCAGGATACCGGGCGCAATGAAGCCGTGCGGACGTCCATTTTTGGTATCGTCCCGGCAGTAACCTATAATTTCAGATTCTGATCAGATGAAAAAGTGGTTTTTATTCTTTCTGGTTTGTGCCATAGCCCTGGCGGCATGTGAGGATGTGATTGATGTGGAAACGCCTTCAGAGGATCCCCGCCTGGTAGTGGAAGGCCTTTTACGTGTGGATACCACCCAAATGTGGATTCCTGTTGAGATTAAACTGACCCAAACCGCAAATTTCTTCGGGACCATTGAACCGGTCACCGATGTAGACGAAATTGTCATCATCATTCAGGAAATCGATGAAAATGGTTTTCCCAATGGGGCTACCGGAACCTCCAGCCTGACCCAGCTCGACCCCGGCAGCGGGATTTATGTGCCGGATCCGTCCTTTGACGAGGACCAACGCATCCCGGTATCCGCAGTACTGCAGGGGAATTTAGAATTCACCCTGGTGATCTCATGGAGAGAAAGACGGTATGCCGCGCAGACACGTTATGTGCCCTCAGTGCCCATCGATGAACTTAGGGTTGGGGACAACACGCTTTTCGGGGATGAAGGAACAGAGGTCATCGTCCGTTTTACGGACCGTCCGGAGGAAGGGGATTTTTACATTTTTGACTTTGGTTTTGGAAATTACCTGGTTACCGAAGACACTTTTTACAACGGGCAGGAATTTGAGTTTTCCTATTTCTACGATGAAGAATTTGAACCCGGCACAGCCCTGGAAATCGGCCTGTTAGGGGCAGACCGCACCTTTTACAATTATATGGATTTGCTCATCGAACAGACTGACGGGGCTCAGGGGCCCTTTCAAACCCCTGTAGCTACCGTTCGGGGCAACGTCTTTGATGTGACGAATCTGGACAACGACGAGGTAGTCGACAATGCCCAACAGCCTAATACCTTTGGTTTGGGCTATTTTGCTATAGTGCAGGAGTTTAAATCTACGTTGATCATCGAATAACACTATGAAAGGGCTGTGGCTGTTTGCACCGTGTTGCCTCGCAATCTTATTCCTTTCCTGTGAAGACGTCATTGAAGTGGAAGTGCCCGACACCCCCCCCAGGCTTCTGGTGGAGGGATTGATCCGGGTGGATGAACAGGAAGCGTTTGTCCCGGTTCGCATTGGCCTGAAGGAAACAAATTCATTTTTCGAGGAGTTGCCTGTTACCCAGGCAGAAAATATCATTATCGGGATTGAACGCTTTGACAGCGATGGAAATCTTATCGAAATCCTGACCTCCTCCCTGGCCGAGGAAGCCCCCGGTACAGGTATTTATATCCCGGATCCCGACGCTACCTTTGACCAGCGTATACCCACTGTTTTTCTGGATGAAAACGTGCGCTTCACCCTGCAGTTGCGCCATAAAGGGCGGCAGTATCTCGCTCAAACCAATTACGTTCCGGTAGTTCCCATCGACTTTCTCGTCCAGGGCAAGGCCACCTTATTTGAAGGCGATGAAACCGAAGTTATCGTGGCATTTACCGACCCCCCGGTAGAGAAAAACTACTATCTTTTCGATTTTGGTTCAGCGGAATTTCTGGTGACTGAGGATACTTTTTATCAGGGGCAGTTTTTTCAGTTTTCCTATTTCTATGTAGACCCGATTGAGCCGGGGACCGAACTGCAGATTAGCATCCTGGGGGTGGATAAAACTTTTTACAACTATATGGACTTGCTGATCACCCAAAGTGGGAATCAACAGGGAGTCTTTCAAACCCCCGTAGCCACAGTCCGTGGAAATGTAGTGGATGTCACGGGCCTGGACAATGAAGAAATCGTCGATAATACCGGGCGGCCGGATGTCTTTCCTTTGGGGTATTTCGCAATCGTACAGGAGCAGGTCCGAACGATTACCATTCAATAAGACATCTTATTTTTTTTGACGCAGGAATCCCTGAACCGAATCCGAGACCAGTTCATAGGCATGTTCCATGGCGTAGGCAAGGGATTTATGCGGATCAGATACCTGAAGTACTGCCTCGAACCCCATACTACTGAGGGCCTCCAGGGGGGCATCGCATTGTCCGCAAACCGCCACCACAGGACACTTCCGGGCCGAAGCGAGCTGAAGCACACCCTGAATTAATTTTCCATTGAGGGTCTGGGTGTCAATACGGCCTTCTCCGGTGAAAACATAATCTGTTTTAGGCTCGCGGAGATATTGCTCAAACCCGTTCAGGCGGAGTACCAGATTCGTGCCATTGGTAAAGTCGGCACCTAAAAAGCACTTCAGCCCAAATGCTGTGCCCCCCGCCGCTCCGGCTCCCGGCAGATGCCCAGCATCCACGCCTAGCTGCTCCCGAACGCGTTCCTCCAGGTTTTGGAGTCCGGCGTCCAGCCTTTGGATGTCCTGTGGGGAGGCACCTTTCTGTGCCGCATAAACCTGTGCAGCTCCCTGAGGACCCCACAACGGATTATTTACGTCGTATACCGCCGTAATACGGACCGATTTTGGCAGGACTGGATTGGCCGGAGGCAGAATTCGGGCGATTCCTTCCAGACTGCCTCCAACAGGTGGAAGTTCCTTCTGATTGCTATCCAAAAAACGATATCCGAAAACGGAAGCGATACCACAGCCTCCATCGTTGGTCCCACTCCCCCCCAGACCCACAAAAATATGTCGCGCACCCAGCTGCGCAGCTTTGAGAATGAGTTGTCCGGTACCGCGGGTATCGGTCCGGATGGGGTTGCGTTCCCCGGGTGTAAGTAATTCCATCCCCGAGGCTCTGGCCATTTCTATATAGGCTTCACCGGTTTTGGGGTCATGTAGAAATGAAGCATTAACCTCGCGACCCAGCGGATCGGTAACCGGGACCTGAACGACTTCCATAGGACGCACCGCAAGCACCGCCTCGAGGAACCCATCGCCCCCGTCCGAGGCGGCAAATCTCCGAATCTCGGCCTCGGGGTAAACCAGGCGGATACCGGCTTCCATAGCATCGCAAACCTGGGCGGCCGTCAGAGAGCCTTTGAACTTATCGGGGATCAGGGCAATTCTCATCCGTACAGGCTTGGGAGCATAGCGCTAAAGGCTATAATTATTACAAAAAACACCAAAAGAATCACCACCTCCTTTTGCTTAAAGTCATTCCAGCCAGGTCGGGCGACTTCTGGCAGGAGTTCGGGCGCTTTCTTATCCGGAAATAACCAGCTGACCAGAAAGGCTACTCCTAAAGTGAGGAGCACTCCTGTAAAATTGAGCCAGATCCAGAAAATATGGACCCCCAGATCTATGCCCAGGATTTGTTGCATGGTTTTACTGAACATCAGGTTGATCAGGACAGCGATAAGAATCCCGGCATTCATTCCTTTGGTGGTCACTTTTCTGGAAAACATGGCCAGCAAAAAGGTCACCAGGACGGGGCCGTAAAATACAGACCCTATGGCATTGATGATTTCAATCACAGCACTCTTGCTTCCTCCGAAAAGGAAAGAGGCGGCCATACAAACCCCTCCCCAGAATACGACAGCACCTTTGGAAATCATCATATACCTGCGCGTACTCAGTTTTTTAGGACCCCGGTTAAAAAAATCCTCCACGCTGACTGCCGAGAGGGAATTTACCGTGGAACTCAAAGAAGACATGGCCGCAGACAGTATGCCCACCATCAGCAATCCGATAAACCCATGCGGGAGATATTTGGTGATAAAAATAGGTATCATCAGGTCTGCCTTTGTCCCTGAGGTGGCATACTCCTGGGGAAAATACTTTTGTGTCATCGCTGTAATATCACTAAGAAAATCCGGATCCAGCGTAACCAATCCCCCGATAAAAAGCCCCACGGTACAATAGAGCAGTACCACCGGAAAGCGGATCAGGCCGTTGGCCAGTAATAGCTTGCGGATGGTTTGTTCGTTTTTTGCGCTGAGCATGCGCTGGGCCTGGGTCTGATCACATCCGTAATACGAAACATAAAGAAAGAACCCCCCGATGAGCATGGGCCAGAATCCATACTCCTCCCCCATTTCCAGGCCCCAGTTGAAATCGATAACCTGGAGTCGCTCCGCGTCAAAACCGAGCTCCGGTCCGCCTGAGGTACTCCAGAGATGCCATCCGTAAAACAGACAGGTGAGCAGCCCTGCAAACAGGATAATCATCTGAATGGCATCTCCCCAAACCACCGCCTTCATACCGCCCTGCCAGGAGTAAATAACCGTGATTACGCTGATTATCAGAATCGTATAGACAAAATCGATATCCAGTACCGCTTGGAGAATTATCGCAATGGTATAGACCATTACCCCCGTCCCCAGGGCCCGGCTGATCTGGAAAACAACACTCAGAATCAGGCGGGTGGAAACGCCAAAACGACGTTCCACAAACTCGTAAATACTCACCACCCCGGAGCGGAACAACGGGGGGACAATAAAAATCATAATAAATAACATCGCCAGAGGCACGGCAAATTCAAAGCTGAGCCATTTCATTCCGCCCCCGAGTTTAAGCCCTACAAAAGCAGGTGCAGACACAAAACTAATGGCCGAAAGCTGGGTGGCCATCGTGGAAAGACTCAGTGGAAACCAACTCATACTGCGCCCACCCAGAAAATAGTCGCTGGAATCTTTGTTGTCCTTAAAAAAGAATCCCATGCCTAAAAACCCGAGCAGGTACACCACTACGATCACATAATCCAGTGTATTCATGAAGTTTGTCTGTTTATAAAATCCAGATAGAGGGCTGCAGACCAGGAAAAATGGTTTCCCCCATATCCTCTGAAGTGCCCGGGTTCCAAATTTCGTCGGGGGTCAAAATACTCGTAAAAGCCGCACTCTTCAAGTAAGTCCAGGGTATCGGACTTCAGTTTATCCGCAACCTCTGTAAATCCATATCGCCGTAAGCCGTGGTAAATCAGCCAGTTTAAATTGATCCAGACGGGTCCCCTCCAATAGCGCTTTGGATCGAAAAAAGGACTGGAAGGATCGAAGGATGGACACAGATAAAAATCCCCGCTGACTCCGGAAAAAGTACCTGAATCGAGGTGGGCACTGACGATTTCGTCCGCAGCTGCAGTCGGGGGAACCCCCGCCAGAAGCGGAACAAATGAGGAGGAGGAAAGGGCGTTTAGACGCCTGTTTCCCCTTAAGTCATAATAGACATACCCCTTTTGGTTGGGGCAATAAAGTTTTTCGTGAAAATGGGTCTTTGAAAGGGCGTGCCACCGCTGCAGCTGGGCTACTTCAGCTTCTTTTCCCAATAATTGCCCCAACCGGATAAGCCCCTCATTGGAGCGCATCAGCAAAGCATTGAAGAGCGGATCCTGTATTAGAAACGGACTTTTATCGGCAATCTGAACATCGTCATAATTCCACGATTTAAAAAGTTCCACCAGGTGAATATAGTGCTGATATTCGCGGTTGCTCGGGCGGTTAGACGCATCCACGTGCTGGGTGTCCCTGCGGTTTAGTTGGTATTCCGGCGAATCGAGACCGGCCCAGATAGCATCCCAAACCGGGGTATTATCCGTACCCGCTTCCCAGTTGTGACAGATATAGACCAACCCTTCCTGATGGGGATCCCGATGGGTATAAAAATAGTGATGCCATCGGTAGAGGGCCGGAAAAATCTCCCGGACAAAATCCGTTATCGACTCCCCGGAGATTTCGTAGAGCTGTTCCAGCACATATCCGAGTACGGGCGGTTGGGTAATCCCCGAAGTGCGTGTAGCGGGGGCATTTGCACTCCGGCTGACATCCCAGACCCCGGGGCCGGGAAAATACGTTTCTGCCTCGTTGTGAAATACGATATGTGGCAGAAACCCATTAGACCATTGCCCTTTAAGCAGCGAACGCAGCTCCTGCTTGGCGCGCTCCATATTGACATGCCCCCATCCCAGGGCGATGAATCCGGAATCCCAGTTCCACTGAAAAGGATACAGGCCTTTGCAGGGAATTGTAAAACCATCCTGCCAGTTTCCTTCGAGGACTTCCCGGGCCCTGTCGCTCATTTCTGATCTCATAAGAGGGGAATTAAAAGGGAAAATATAGCAATTCTTACTATTTTTAAAAACCCTAAAGCAGAGAATCCGGTGAAAACAGATAGAGAATTACTGATTAAAGGAGGCAAACGTATGGGGTATACCCTGGCCCTGATGTTTACCGCCCCCGTTGTACTCTACCAGGCTTTTAAGAACCAGGATCATCCGTGGTACCTGCCCGTCCTGATCCTTGGGGGTATTTTGGCCATTGCGGCTGTGGGTATGGGATTCTACGGAATCCGAACCCTGGTGAACGCCCTTTTTTCAAACCGAAAATAAGCGACCCTGATCCGCATATCGGTTGCCTGCGTTCCCCGAAGATAGTATCTTTGCACCCTCATTGCGCAGATTATGATAAACATCACTTTACCCGACGGAAAAACCGTAACCTATCCGAAGGGGGTAACGCCCATTGAAGTAGCCCGTGGAATCAGTGAAGGACTGGCCCGAAATGTGATTTCCGCCCGTTTTAACAATCATAAGGTGGAGACCGTGACCCCATTGGAGACGGACGGCTCCCTGGTATTGTATACCTGGAATGAGGAGGAGGGAAAAAAGACTTTCTGGCATTCCTCTTCCCACGTTCTTGCCCAGGCCCTGGAGATGCTTTACCCGGGGATAAAGCTCACCATCGGTCCGGCCATTGATAACGGTTTCTACTACGATGTGGATTTTATGGATCATACGGTTTCTGAAAAGGATTTTCCGGCTATCGAGCAAAAAGCCATGGAAATTGCCAGAGGAAAACACGAATTCAAAATGCGCGAAGTCTCCAAGGCCGATGCGCTTTCTTACTATAAAGACCATGAAAATCAGTTTAAGGTAGAGCTGATCGAAAACCTGGAGGATGGGGAGATCACATTTTGTGACCACGATACCTTTACCGACCTGTGCCGTGGCGGCCATATCCCCAACACAGGAATTATCAAGGCTTTCAAAGTGCTTAATGTGGCCGGGGCGTATTGGAGAGGGGACGAAAACCGACCTCAACTCACACGGGTATACGGTATTTCATTCCCGAAACAGAAAGATCTCACGGCCTACCTGCACTTGCTGGAAGAGGCTAAAAAGAGAGACCACAGAAAACTGGGCAAGGAACTGGAGCTTTTCACTTTTTCCCAAAAAGTAGGGCAAGGGTTACCGCTTTGGTTGCCCAAAGGAGCAGCGCTGAGGGAACGTCTGGAGAATTTCTTAAAAAATGCCCAGAAAAAAGCAGGGTATGAAATGGTGGTATCCCCTCATATCGGACAAAAAGAACTCTATGTAACCTCCGGGCATTACGCCAAATACGGAGAGGATAGTTTTCAACCTATCCGCACTCCCAGGCAGGATGAGGAGTTTTTGCTTAAACCCATGAATTGTCCGCACCACTGCGAGATCTATAATGCCAAACCTTACAGTTACAGGGAGCTGCCGAAACGATTTGCAGAGTTCGGTACGGTTTATCGCTATGAACAAAGCGGGGAGTTGCACGGCCTGACCCGGGTACGGGGGTTTACCCAGGACGATGCACACATCTTTTGCACCCAAGATCAACTGGACCAGGAGTTCAAGGATGTGATTGATCTCTCCCTTTATGTACTGAGTTCCCTTGGCTTTGACGATTACACCGCACAGGTTTCTGTCAGGGATCCGGAGACTCCCGAAAAATATATCGGATCTGTTGAAAACTGGGAACGGGCTGAAGCGGCTATCATCAACGCAGCCCGCGAAAAAGAAATGGATTTTGAAATCGTCCCCGGTGAAGCCGCGTTTTACGGGCCCAAACTGGATTTTATGGTGAGGGACGCCCTGGGGCGTAAGTGGCAGCTCGGGACGATTCAGGTAGATTACAACCTGCCGGAGCGCTTTGACCTGACTTACAAAGGCAGTGACAATGAGTCTCACAGGCCTGTGATGATACACCGTGCTCCCTTTGGAAGTATGGAGCGTTTTGTCGCCCTCCTTTTGGAGCATACCGGAGGGAATTTTCCACTTTGGCTGACTCCGGTTCAGGCTATCGTACTACCGGTCAGTGAGAAACACGAAAAATACGCTCAAAAAGTTTTAAAATCCATGGAAAAGTGCGAAATTCGCGCCCTCGTGGACGCTCGCAGCGAGACGGTAGGTAAAAAAATTCGGGAAGCCGAGATGCAAAAACTACCTTTTATGCTCATCGTAGGCGACCAGGAGATGGACCAGGGTACAATATCTGTGCGCAGGCATGGAGGCGAAGATCTGGGAGCCCTTTCGGTGGAGGCATTTTCAGAGTTGGTCAAAAACGAAATAAATAGTACCTTAAAAAGGTTCAAAGAAGTTTAATTAAAACCTTGAAGTCATAGCAATAAGAAGAAGATTCAGGCCGCGGCCCAAACGGGAGAATAAATTTCCCCACAGGATTAACGATAAAATCACGGTCTCAGAAGTACGACTCGTCGGTGACAACGTTGAAATGGGAGTTTATCCTACCCAGAAAGCCATGGACATGGCTGAAGAACAAGGTCTCGACCTTGTGGAGATATCACCGAAAGCAGATCCACCAGTTTGTAAGGTCATTGAATACAAGAAGTTTCTATACGAACAGAAGAAACGCGACAAGGCCATGAAGGCCAAAGCTACCAAGGTAGTTGTAAAAGAAATTCGGTTTGGTCCAAACACAGACGACCACGATTACGATTTTAAAAAGAAACACGCAGAAAAATTCCTGAAAGAAGGCGCCAAACTCAAGGCTTACGTTTTTTTTAAAGGAAGGTCTATCGTGTACAAAGACAAGGGGGAGATTTTATTGCTCCGCCTGGCAACAGACCTGGAAGATTACGGAAAGGTGGAACAGATGCCAAGGCTCGAAGGAAAGCGGATGACTATGTTCATCGCCCCGAAGGCAAAAAAGTAAAAAGCGAGAAAGCGAACTATTAATTTAACGAGGAAGAGATGCCCAAGATGAAGACAAAATCCAGTGCCAAAAAGCGATTTAAGCTTACAGGCTCTGGAAAGATCAAGAGAAAGCACGCCTTTAAGAGCCATATCTTGACTAAAAAGTCGAACAAACGAAAACTTCGACTCACTCATTCTACATTGGTCCATACGTCCGATGAGAATAGTATCAAAGAACAATTGCGATTGAAATAAGCCGCAATTGAAACGGTAAAATGTGTAACCCTGGAGTCAGGCCTAAAAAGCGCCCATAACAACGGGCCGCCTGCTACAAAAAACAAAGAAACATGCCAAGATCAGTAAATTCAGTTGCTTCAAGAGCGCGCCGCAAAAAGGTGATGAAGCAAGCCAAAGGGTACTTTGGAAGACGTAAAAACGTCTGGACAGTAGCCAAAAACGCGGTAGAAAAGGCGATGGTATACGCCTACAGAGACCGTAGAACCAAGAAACGAAATTTCCGTTCCCTGTGGATCGCCCGGATCAATGCCGGAGCCCGTTTGCACGGGATGTCTTATTCAGAATTCATGGGCAAGGTAAAGGCCAATAATATCGATTTGAACCGAAAAGTTCTCGCCGATCTGGCAATGAACCACCCGGACGCCTTTAAGGCCGTTGTGGATAAGGTAAAATAGAACCCATTTATTTTCTCGCATAAACCCCGGTCTGTCGCCGGGGTTTTTTTATGCCTGCTATTAATAAAGCCAGAGCCATCGGCCACGCCTTATGGGTATTTAACCCGGTATAACGAGAAATTCCCGGATGAAACTATGCCCCTTGCAGGGTGAGTAAGGGCATCCGGGAATTCGCGCTGAAACCCGGTCGTGAATCCATGAAGTTTATGTTAAACGAGGTGGGAAATGTACATATAAATATACCTTTACCGCAAACACAGGGCTAATGGATCTTTCACCGGTTAAACTCGTGGTTACCGATATGGATGGGACCTTGCTGAATTCCCGCCACGAGGTCAGTTCGCGCTTCTTCGAACTCTTTGAGGCATTGAGTATGCGCGGCATTCAGTTTGCGGCTGCCAGCGGCAGGCAATACGAGAGCATCGCCATAAAACTCACGCCAATTTTGAATCAGCTGGTGGTCATTGCGGAAAATGGAGGCCTGGTCCGTCATCAGGGACGTGAACTGTTATCCACACCTCTCGACCCGGTGCTCCGGGATCAGGTATTGGAACGTCTGGAAAAAATCCCGGGAACCCATGTGGTGCTTTGCGGGAAAGACACTGCATACCTGAAACCCCCTACCCCGGAATTTGAACGCCAGCTCAAAGAGTATTATGGAGCCTTTGAATATCTCGACCGGCTTCGGGGTTTTCCAGGCGAAATTATGAAGATCGCCATCTATCATTTTGAGAGTTCGGAGCAGTATATTTTTCCCGAGGTACAAGGCTTTGAGGCGCAGCTTAAAGTGAAAGTTTCAGGAGCACACTGGGTGGACGTCTCAGACCCGCTGGCTCATAAAGGACATGCCCTGGACCACGTCCAGAAACATTTGGGGATTCCCCCTGAAGCCACGATGGTATTCGGGGATTACAACAACGATCTGGAAATGCTCTCCCAGGCAAAATTCAGCTTTGCCATGGCCAATGCACACCCCAATGTACTGAAAACAGCGCGCTACCAAACAGGCAGCAATGATGCGGGTGGCGTGGAATCCATCCTCACCCGTTTGCTCGAACAACTCCCTTAAGTCTTCTGTTTCTTTTTCCGGGCGGCGGGAAAAAGAATATTGTTTAAAATCAGGCGGTAGCCCGGTGAATTGGGGTGTAATTCCAATTCGGTTTTCGGGTCTCCAACCCGATGTTGATAGTCCTCCGGATCGTGTCCGCCATAAAAGGTAAAAAACCCTTTGCCTTTAATTCCATGAATGTATCGGGCTTCTCCATTGAGGCGGTTTTCGCCGAGAACAAGTACCGTTGGTTTGACCTCAGAAGGTGCAAAAGCAGTGGTTTGGCCCATAAAACCTTTGACCAGGGCCGTGTGGTTCTGACAGAGCATCGTTGGAACAGGATCCCATTTGGCGGAAAAATCCATTAGCGTGAAATAATCCGATTCCCGGGGTATGTCTTCCCGTTTGTTGGTCATATCAATGGACGAAAACTCATACCGCCTGGGATTGCGTTCCAGGATAAAATCTGTGAAGGCAAAAGTCTTGCTGTAATCCAGTTGCTGCTGGTAATTGGGATCTGAAGGATCCCCGTCGAACATAGGTTCGCAAATATCCACACCTTCGGCGGCCAGGGCAATATCAAAACTGTCCGTGGCAGAACACATGGCGAACATAAACCCGCCACCGATGACATAATTCCGAATTTTTTGAGCTACGGCCGATTTCTCCTCAGAAACCTTCTGGTATCCAAGACGTGCCGCCAGGGCTTCGGCTTCCTGTTTTCCTTCGATATACCAGGGTGCCGTGCGATAAGCCCCGTAAAATTTACCATACTGCCCTGTAAAATCTTCGTGATGGAGATGGAGCCAATCGTAGATCGCCAGTTTATCGTCCAGGACTTCTTCGTCGTAAAGTGTAACATAGGGAATCTCGGCAAAGGCCAGTACCATGGTCACAGCGTCGTCCCAGGGCTGATTGCCTTTGGGCGAATACACTGCAACCTTCGGAGCTTTCTCCAGAATCACAGCTTCCATATTCTGGGAAGGGCTGGCGATAGTCTCCAGAATTGCTGCGGCCTCAGGGTCTGTGAGCACTTCAAAAGAAACGCCTCGAATCTTACATTCATTGCGGATGGCCTCTCCGTCGGGAATCAGGAAGGATCCTCCCCGATAATTGAGCAGCCACTGCACCTTTTGCTGTTTTGTCAGTACCCAATAGGTGATCCCATAGGCCTTCAGGTGGTTTTCCTGGCCTTCGGCATCCATGGGGATCAAAATAACAGAAGCGTGGAGTGAAACCTGTCCCAGCAAAAACGCCAAAATCAGATAAATCCAAAAAGAGGGTAAAAGCCTGAGGGTATTTCTTTGTTTAGAAGGGTACATCATCATCCGGATCTGCTCCTGGCAAATCGTTCATAGAACTGCCAAAGGCCTGTTCGGCGTCGGGAAGATTCCGGGTGATAAACGGATTCTCTCCCTCCGCATTCATTTTCGATTGAAACTCGAATGGAGAGTCAAAGTCATCCAAATTATCAAATTTACCCAGATTGGCAATGAACTTTAACCGAATATTATCTAATCCCCCGTTTCGGTGTTTCGCCACAATGAACTCCGCCTGCCCCTGGGTGGGGGTACGCTCTTCATCGTCCCACTCATCAATTTTATAATATTCCGGACGGTAGATAAACGAAACGATATCCGCATCCTGTTCAATAGCTCCGGACTCCCTGAGGTCTGAGAGAATCGGGCGTTTGCTGCCTCCCCGGGTTTCCACCGCACGGGAGAGCTGGGAAAGCGCGATAACCGGTACATCCAATTCTTTAGCCAGGGCCTTGAGGTTCCTTGAGATCATGGATATTTCCTGTTCCCGGTTCCCTCCTTTCTGGCTCGCACCTGAGGTCATTAACTGCAGGTAATCCAGAACGATGAGTTTTATCTTATGCTGGGAGGCCAGTCTGCGCGCCTTTGCCCGCAGGTCGAAAATAGACAGGGAAGGCGTATCATCTATAAACAGGGGTGCCTTTTCCAGCGTCTTCACCTTAACATTGAGCTGTTCCCACTCGTGTTTCTCCAGACGACCGGTTCTCAGCTTCTCCGAAGAAAGGCCTGTTTCTGAAGAAATCAGTCGGGTGATCAGCTGCACTGAAGACATCTCCAAAGAGAAGAAGGCCACCGGAATATTGGCGTTCACTGCAATATTGCGGGCCATCGAAAGAGTAAGAGCCGTTTTACCCATCCCCGGACGCGCCGCAATAATAATAAGGTCACTGGGTTGCCAGCCCGAAGTGAGCCGATCTACCTTATCAAATCCTGAAGGGATACCGCTGAGCCCCTCTTTATTCGAAATTTCCTCAATTTTCTTTTTTGCCTGAATGACCAGGTTCTGAGCCGTTTCAGCCGAGCGCTTCAGATTTCCCTGGGTTACTTCATAAAGTTTAGATTCTGCATTATCGAGCAAATCAAAAACGTCCGTAGCCTCATCATACGCCTCTTCAATGATCTCGCTGGAGATCTTAATAAGGCTGCGCTGGATGTATTTCTGCAAAATGATTCGCGCATGGAATTCAATATGGGCTGAAGATGCGACCTTCTGGGTGAGTTTAATCAGGTAAAAATCCCCCCCGGCAACTTCGAGTTTTCCATCGGTCTTCAATTGGGCCGAAACGGTTAATAAATCCACCGGCTGAGAAGATTCAAACAATTTAAAAATCGCTTCGTAGATATACCGATGGCCCTCTTTATAGAAAACATCGCGGTGAAGAATATCGATTACTTCATCGACCCCCTTTTTATCGATCATCATTGCGCCAAGCACAACTTCCTCTAAATCAACGGCTTGTGGAGGTATTTTTCCCTTCTCCAAGGATATTACGCTCGGAGTTCCGATTTTTCGGTCCACTAATACCCTCGATTTTTCCATAGCTTCAAAAGTAGAAAATTAACATTAAGTTAATCTTGAATGAATGGTCCGGATATTCACCGTTCATTCACAATACCACTGTTAATAAGTTACAACTTAATGTTGATAACAAAAAAATCCAGAGGACATTCCTCCGGATTTTTTCTAAATCATTAGTTACAAAAGGATTACCCTTTGTACACCCCCATACCGGTGTACTTTTCCATTCGTTTTCCAATCAAATCCTTTGGTGATAACTTTTCGAGGTCCTGATAGTGCTTTGCAATTTTGTCCCGGACGATCTCAAAAGTCTTTTCCCGGTTCGTATGTGCACCTCCTGCAGGCTCCCTTACGATCTCATCGATCAGTTTTAATTTTTTCATATCCGTAGCGGTGAGCTTAAGCGCATCCGCCGCTTGTTCCTTAAATTCCCAACTGCGCCACAGGATAGATGAACAGGACTCCGGCGAGATTACGGAATACCAGGTGTTCTCCAACATCAGTACAGCGTCCCCTACTCCAATGCCCAGTGCTCCTCCTGAAGCCCCTTCACCGATAATTACCACAATGATCGGCACTTTAAGGCGGGTCATTTCCAGAATATTCCGGGCGATGGCCTCCCCCTGTCCGCGCTCCTCGGCTTCAATACCCGGATAGGCCCCGGGGGTGTCGATAAAAGAGACGACAGGTATTCCAAACTTTTCGGCTGAGCGCATCAGGCGAAGGGCTTTCCGATATCCTTCCGGATTGGCCATCCCGAAATTCCGGTATTGACGGGTTTTTGTATTATAGCCCTTTTGTTGGCCGATAAACATATAGGACTGGTCTCCTATTTTACCCAGCCCCCCGATCATGGCTTTGTCGTCTTTCACTGTGCGATCTCCGTGCAGCTCCAAAAACGTATCTCCGCAAATGGCGCGAATATAATCCAGGGTATAAGGGCGGTTCGGATGGCGCGAGAGTTGTACCCGCTGCCAGGCCGTCAGGTTTTTGTAGATCTGCTTCCGGGTCTCTGCCAGCTTTTTTTCAATTTGCTTGCAGGTTTCCGTAACATCCACATCGCTCTCTTCCCCGATAAGCTCACATTTTTCGAGCTGCTCCTCCAGCTCTTTTATGGGCAATTCAAAATCCAGGTACTCCATGGACAGTATAAAATTTTGGATGATTGGTCTGGGCAAAGATAAGCTATCTGAGAAAACCTCCTCCCTTTAACCCCACTCAAAAATATGAAATATCAGCGTTTGGCTTTTTGCAGGAGGTATATTCCGAGAATCCCGAAAAACACATTCGGCAGAAGTACCGCCAGCAGGGGCGGAAAACCGGATTGTTCAGCCAGGGTACTAAATACTTTATCCATAAAGATATAGATAAAGGCCACCCCAATACCGAAGGCCAGGTTGGCACCCATACCCCCCCGTCGTTTTCCAGAGGACACGGCAACTCCGATAATGGTCAGGACAAAAGCCGTTATGGGTAGGGCCCAGCGTTTGTACAGTACCATAACATAGGAATTGACATTCGAGGCGCCTTTACGCCTCTGAACCCTTATGAACTCATTGAGCTCGAATAAGTTTTTGGTCTCACCTATATAGGAAACGGGCGTGAGATCGTCGATCTGAAAGGCAAAGAGCGTATCCAGACGTCGTTTGGTTACCACTTGTTCAACATCCCCCCGGAGATCCCTCCGCGTATAAGAGGTCATCCGATACACACTGTCTGCGGGAACCCACCGAATGTTGGCAGAACTGATTTTGTACTGCAGGGTACCATCTTCAGAAAAATGTTCGTAGGTGAAATTATATCCGATTTGCCGCTCCGGATCAAAAGAACTTACATAAATATAATCGCTCTCCCCGAGTTGATTAAAAATATTGTTGGTCACCCGGTCCTGATTTTGCTTCTTCAGGTACTTAAATTTGAATTCATTGTACCCTTTACTGGCCGCGGGGACAATAAACATCCCCATAATAAACATCACAAAGGCAATAATGGAAGCCCCAATCCAGTAAGGCCGTAAAAACCGGCGGTAGGAGACCCCCGAAGAGAGGATGGCGACAATTTCAGTGTTATTCGCCATTTTTGAGGTGAAAAAAATAATGGCCAGAAATAGAAAAATCGGAAAGAGCAAATGCCCGATGTAGATCGTAAAATTCAGATAATAGAGGATAATTTCCATCAGGGGAGCCTCGTTATCGATCATCTTGCCGATCTGTTCAGCCAGATTAAGCATAATGCCGATAGGCACAAAAAGAAGTAACATCAACCCGAAGGTCAGCAGGTATTTCTTAAGGATATACCGGTCGATGATGCCCATACCTCTAGAGTCGTTTGTCCATTTGACGTACCATTTTGTCCTTCCACGGGCCAAAGCTCCCGTCCAGGATCCGTCGGCGTGCTTCCCGTACCAGCCACAGGTAAAAACCCAGATTATGAAGGGTGGCAATTTGCTTTCCAAGATACTCATTTGCCACAAAGAGATGCCTGAGATAGGCCCGGGAATACTCCCGGTCTGCGAAGGTCAGCCCCATCGGATCAAGGGGAGCAAAGTCCGTAGCCCATTTCCTGTTTTTGATATTGATGGTTCCCTCTGAGGTGAACAGCATGCCATTACGGGCATTGCGGGTGGGCATCACACAATCGAACATATCTACACCCAATGCGATGTTTTCCAGAATATTGATGGGCGTTCCCACACCCATCAGATACCTCGGTTTGTCTTCGGGCAGAATGCTGCAAACCGCATCGGTCATCGCGTAAAGCTCCTCTGCCGGTTCGCCAACGGACAAGCCTCCAATGGCATTTCCCACCGCATCTTTCCCGGCTATATATTCAGCCGATTGCTTTCTTAAATCCGGATATACAGACCCCTGAACTATGGGAAAAAAAGACTGTTCATAGCCGTATAAAGGAGGGGCTTTTTTAAGGTGCTCAATACAACGGTCGAGCCAGCGATGTGTCATATGCATGGAACGCTCGGCATAGTTGTATTCACATGGATAGGGCGTACATTCATCAAAGGCCATGATGATATCGGCACCAATACTCCGCTGCAATTCCATAACCCGCTCCGGGGTGAAAACGTGAAGGGAACCGTCAATATGCGATTTAAACTTCACCCCTTCCTCCTTGATTTTCCGATTGGCCGAAAGAGAGTACACCTGATACCCGCCGCTGTCGGTCAGAATTGCCCGGTCCCAGCCCATAAAGGTGTGCAACCCTCCTGCTGCTTCCAGGATTTCCATACCCGGACGCAGAAATAGATGGTAGGTATTCCCAAGGATGATATCCGGGTCTATTTCTTCCCGCAATTCCTTTTGATGGATACCCTTGACCGAAGCTACAGTACCCACAGGCATAAAAATAGGGGTACGCACCGGTCCGTGGGCCGTTTCAAAAAGACCTGCCCGGGCTCGGGTCCCGGTGTCGGTATGTTCCAGGGTAAAACGCATATTGGGCGGGGTCAAAGATACACAACTCCCTTCCAATCCATTGTAAAGATACCTTTAAAGTTGCCCCTAAAAACCGTTGATAAATTGTAATAACAACCTTTGTTCAGGCAGAAGAATGCCCGTACTTTTGGGGAACCTAAAAAAATAATAATGTCGGAAATACAGGATATGGAGGCCCTTGTAACACAGGTACGAAGGGATATTGTCCGGATGGTACACAAGGTCAATTCAGGGCATCCCGGGGGCTCTTTGGGCTGCACGGAATTTTTTGTGGCCCTCTTTAACGAGGTGATGGAAATAAATGACACCTTTGAAATGGACGGTATTGGGGAAGATTTGTTTTTTCTCTCCAACGGCCATATCTCCCCGGTCTACTACAGCGTCCTGGCGCGCAGGGGGTTCTTTCCAGTGGCAGAACTCAGTACCTTCCGCCTGATCAATTCCCGCTTGCAGGGCCATCCGGCTACACACGAACACCTCCCCGGAATACGAATCGCATCCGGATCCCTCGGACAGGGGATGTCCGTCGCCATTGGGGCTGCCCTGGCTAAGAAGCTCAATAAAGACCCGCACCTGGTCTACAGCCTCCATGGGGATGGGGAACTGCAGGAAGGACAAATTTGGGAGGCTGTTATGTTTGCCGCCGGACGCGGCATTGACAATCTCATTGCGACGGTAGACCGCAACGGCCAGCAGATTGATGGCCCTACCGAAGAGGTGATGCCCCTGGGAGATGTTAAAACCAAATTTGAAGCCTTTGGGTGGAAAGTGCTTACCTTAAAGGAGGGGAACGACCTCCAGGCGGTTATTGCCACGCTGGAAAAGGCGAAAGCCCTTACCGGGAATGGGAAACCCGTAGCGATAATTATGGATACGGTCATGGGCAACGGGGTTGATTTTATGATGCATACCCACGCCTGGCACGGGAAGGCACCCAATGATGAACAACTCGAAACAGCCCTTGCCCAAAACCCTGAAACCCTGGGGGATTACTAATACTTAAACCAGAAGACGGATGATTAAATATACAGATCAGGGCAAAAACGATACCCGCAGCGGCTTTGGCGCCGGCCTTGCTGAGCTGGGGCGGAAGAACCCCAAAGTAGTGGCCCTGTGCGCAGACCTGGTGGGATCACTGAAGATGGATGAATTTATCAGCGATAACCCGGACCGCTTTTTTCAAGTAGGTATTGCCGAGGCGAATATGATGGGGATCGCCGCCGGGCTCACCATTGGAGGATATATTCCCTTTACAGGGACCTTTGCCAATTTCTCCACCGGACGGGTATACGACCAGATCCGGCAGTCTATTGCCTATTCCGGGAAAAACGTCAAAATATGTGCTTCCCATGCCGGGATTACCCTCGGGGAAGATGGAGCGACACACCAGATCCTGGAAGATATCGGCCTGATGAAAATGCTGCCTGGAATGACCGTGATCAATCCCTGCGACTACAACCAAACCCGCGCAGCCACCCTCGCCATTGCTGAGCATCAGGGGCCTGTTTACCTGCGTTTTGGAAGGCCCAAAGTCGCGAACTTTACCCCTGTGGATCAGACCTTTGAAATCGGAAAAGCCCTTATGCTGCAACCGGGGACGGATGTGACTGTGCTGGCTACCGGGCATTTGGTCTGGGAAGCGCTTGTCGCTGCGGAAAATCTGGCCAAGCAGGGCATCTCTGCAGAGGTTATCAATATCCACACCATCAAACCTCTTGACGCCGCGGCCATCGTAGCCTCTGCCAGGAAAACGGGGTGTGTGGTCACTGCCGAAGAACACAATTACCTGGGAGGCCTGGGGGAAAGCGTTGCGCGCGTTCTCACGACTCATCTGCCTACGCCTCAGGAATTTGTGGCCACCCAGGATACTTTCGGGGAGAGCGGCACTCCGGAGCAATTGATGGAGAAATACGGGTTGAATAATAAAGCCATTGAAAAGGCCGTTTTCCAAGTAATACAACGCAAGGCCTGACAAAAAAGGCTGCACAAAAAAAACACTTTATGAAATGAGCCTTAACAAGTCTTGATACCAACCGAGATGGTTATTGGCGAATTACATCTGACCTTTTAAAAACAATAAAAATAAACAGATGAAAAATCTACTCTTTGCAGGATTCCTGCTCATTGGTCTAATTTCGTTTGCACAAAGCGGAGGCTCCGGATTCGGACTCAGAGCCGGACTGAATTACAGCAATACAGGTGACATTAAAGCGAATGATATCGCGGAAATTAGTGCGGACTCGAAATTTGGCTATCATGTTGGGATTTGGGGGCGCTTTGGTGGCCGGGCTTATGTGAGGCCGGAGCTTGTCTTTACCCAGGTGAATTCGGATTATACAGGTGAAAATTTCAAGATGCAAAAACTCGATCTTCCCATACTCTTTGGCCACAGGTTTTTGAAACTTTTCCACGGCTTTATCGGACCGGCCTTCCAGTATGTCTTAAAAACAGACCTGCAGGACGTCGACCTTGGGGATGTGGAAAATGAATTTTCCGTTGGGTTTCAGATTGGAGGGGGGTTAAACCTCGGAAAAATTGGGATAGACCTGCGATGGGAGCGCGGCCTCGGTCCAAACTACGCCGAGATTATCGGCGGGGAAATTGAGGGTATACGCCTGGATACCCGCCCCACCCAATTAATCCTGGGGCTTTCGTTTAAATTCTGATCGGGTATACCCGGTCCGGAGAAATCAGACGGGTAGCATGCGTACCCCGAGTTTTAACGGAAACTACAGATTAGGAAGCTTCCGGAAAGGTAATGTCGAGATAATCCGGAGTCCCGTTACCATTTGAATCGGGAAAAACCAGGGTTCCGTCTGCCTCAATGATAATTTCATCCCGGGTCGGGACGTTATCCCCATCGTCATCCGGATCCAGAAAATTCACCCGGAGCACCCCACCAACGGTCTCGCGTTCCTGGTCCTCATTGGTGTTGTCGTTATACAAATATCCGTCTCCGTCCAAGTCTTCTAAAATGGAGGGGATTCCATCCCCGTCATGGTCGGTCTCGTCTATGGTGAAGAGTTCTACAAAAAAGATCAGCGGACTGTAGTTGGGGATCGCATTGGTGGGTGCCGCATTAAAATACCCCAGTCCTGAGGGCATAATGATCATTCCCACGCCCCCGTCAATAGAAGTCACAGTGCCGTCAGGATTGGAAGTGATACCCCCGGAGGCCTTAAAAAAAGGCATTCCTTCGGAAAACCCCCGAGCCCCCTGAAGCGGGCCCTGTATCCGTGCAAGGTCTAACCAAATCGGCTGTGAAAAGGAACCGTCAAAATCCCGTGAATCAAGTAAGGACCCCCTGTAGGTAAGTAGAGCGGAATCTGCCACCGTAGGGTTTTCATCCATCCCCTCCCGGGCGATAAGATAGTATAAGGTATGGTCTACATCGGGTTGGTCTGCCAGACCTAATTCTCCGCTGGTCACAGTGATTTCAACGGCCTCCACCTGATCGATCAGTGGAATTTTACCGGCATTCTCCCCTGCAAGCGTATCCACGGAAATTTTAAAATCAAATCCAACGGGCGGATTCTGAAATTCCTCATAATTGTAGAAATGAGACTGCAAATACTCCCGTATCTCAGCGTCGTTTTCGATAGCTACTTCATCGAGATCCCTGGGTGGAACGATTTCTACATCGATCCCATCATCTTCCCCACATCCGGAGAGCAAACCGATTCCAACGAGTACTACGCATAAGCGCTTCCAAAACATAGCCTTTCAATTAAAGGCCGCAAGATACAATTTTCCCCTATTTTTGCGAATCCCTTAACAAAGAATTGGGCTATGCGGATTGACAAGTACTTGTGGTGTACGCGCTACTTTAAAACCCGGAATCAGGCTACTGAAGCGTGTAAAAAAGGACACGTGCGCGTTGGGGATCAGGTGGTAAAAGCCTCCCGGGAAGTCCTCCCTTCAGACGAAATACAGGTTCGCAAAAATCAAATCCATTACCAGCTAAAAGTCCTGGACATCCCTTTACAGCGGCTCGGAGCCAAATTGGTTGATATCTACAGAATAGATACGACCCCTGTGGAGGCCCTGGAACATCAGAAACTGATTCAAAACACAAAGGAGTACTATCGGAAAAAAGGAACAGGCCGACCGACTAAAAAAGACCGGAGGGAATTGGATGAATATTGGGATGAGACTGAATAAAACCTATTGGCAACACAGGTATGAGGCCCGTAATACCGGATGGGATATGGGCATGGTCAGCCCGCCCCTTGGTGCTTATATCGACCAGCTTACAGAAAAGAACATCAATATTTTATTGCCAGGAGCCGGTATGGGCTATGAAGCCGTTTATCTGGCAGAAGCCGGGTTTGAGGCACTTACAATTTTAGATATCGCACCCTACCCTTTGGAATCATTAAAAGAACGGTTACCTGCTTCTTTTAGCGCAGAAAACCTGGTAGAAGCTGATTTTTTTGACTTTGAAGCGGGGCCTTTCGACCTGGTCCTCGAACATACTTTTTTCTGTGCTTTACCCCCGCAGCTGAGGCCACAATACGCACTGAAAATGAATGACACTACTACGGCCAGGCGGAAAACTCTCCGGGCTCTTATTCGATTTCCCATTAACTTCGGAAGGCCCGCCCTTCGGAGGTTCAAAGGAGGAATACGAGCAATTGTTCGCACCTTACTTCCATATACGGGTTCTGGAACGGGCGACAAATTCCATCCCACCGCGTCAGGGAAGTGAACTCTTTTTTATATTTGAGAAGAAATAAGACTATGGACCACAGAATCCTGACCCATCAGCAAATCCTCCATAAGATCAACCGGATTGCATACCAGATATACGAGGCCAATGTAGATGAAACGCAAATTGTCCTGGCGGGTATTGAAGGGGGTGGCCTGGATTTTGCGCGAAAAATAAAGCGGGCCCTCGAAAAAATATGTACCGCTGAAATTTTGCTTTGTAAGGTGGGAATGGACAAGGCAAACCCCCTGACCAGCCCGGTAACCACATCTTTGAAAGTCTCTGAATATCAGGATCGCTCTATAGTTTTAGTAGACGATGTCTTAAAGTCCGGCACTACACTTATCTTCGGGGTCAAGCACTTTTTGGAAACCCCTTTAAAGCAACTTAAAACGGCCGTACTGGTAGACCGGAATTACAAGCGATTCCCGGTAAAGGCAGATTTTAAAGGACTGTCCCTCTCCACCTCCCTGGAGGAGCACGTTCGGGTGGATTTTAGCACCCGGAATTACGGCGTGTACTTAGACTAGTTTACCCTCTATTTCAGCTACCAGTTCTTCCGGGGTCTTCCCCGAACTGGCCAGGGTATGGGTGGCCTGCAGGTAATACGGCCCACGGTCAAAAAGATGTTTCCCAATAAATTCAGGGAGCTCAGAATCCGGCAGGTGGGCAATAAGGGGGCGCTGGGCTTTCTCAGATATCAGGCGGTCCACCAGGGACGGGATGCTGTGTTGCAGGTAAAAACTATTCGGGGTAGCCTTTAAGACGCGATCCATATTTCCTGCATAGGCGGGGGTTCCCCCTCCCAGGGAGAGCACTCCGGGTTTTCCGGAATCTAAAAGGGAAACGAGTAATTCGTGTTCTTTTTTACGAAAAAAAAGCTCGCCCTTCTCCCGGAATATCTCAGGTATGGAAGCCCCAATTGCAGACTCTATATATTCATCCAGGTCTGTAAAAGGAAGATTCAGCCGTTCTGCCAACACCCTACCTACCGTGGATTTTCCACTTCCCATATACCCGAGTAACACAATCAGCATACCTGAAATTTTCGAATAGAAAAGCTCAAATATCCGCCTTTTTTCAGAAAACGGAAATTTATAAACCAGGGGACTTGATTCATTGAGAATAGATTGTATATTTGCACCCGCCTATGCAACCTCTTTCAAAGAGTTCGCACCGCAGGTTCACCTGCTTAGAGGCATTTGTTTTTTTGACCTGGTAGCTCAGTTGGTAGAGCATCTCCCTTTTAAGGAGAGGGTCCTGGGTTCGAGCCCCAGCCAGGTCACTAGTGAATGCAAAACCCCGCCAAATAGGCGGGGTTTTTTGTTTTAAGGCTAAGCCGAGTTTACTCAGGGTTAGTTGAAAAAACAAAAAACCGCAACCGGAGGTTGGGGTTTTGCATTTGGACCTCGGGACGGCTGGGTCGGGTGAGCGAAGCGAAGCCAACCCCAGCCGCTGCTTTTTTAAGTTGGCAGTTGCAGTAGGCAGTAAAAGGCCTTTTTCGGGTAAAATGGCACAAATACCCAAAGATCATACAGCAAGCACAGCTTGGCCGGGTTTTGCATTTGGACGCCAGCGCACCACCTGGCTCCTCACTGCGAAAGGTCCACCGGACCTTCCGCGGTCGTTCGGCCCGGGTCAGGCGAACGAAGTGAGCCAACCCCAGCGCTGCGAAAAGCTGGAAGTCAGCTATATCATTTGACAGTGACTAAGCCACCCTGCCATTACTTTTTAATTCAGTGAGTTGTAGATCCCCCAATCTTTATAAAGCTTTAGGTGGAGGTGGGTTGTCGGAAGAGGAAATGAATGCTGCGGCCAATGCTGCTGGCCTTACAGGATAAAAAAATAAATGACTATCCGAAAAATGATCGTGTAAGATTGTCTGCCCCCTCATTCATATGGCCAGCGATATGACAAGGGTAAAATATCTTTTCAGACAGTTTATTTCTATAGAAAAGATGACACTAAACGCGCAGCAGCATAAGTCAACTTCCTGAAGGTGCTCTGTTTTATCCAGCTTTCATAGGATAATTCAGTACATTCCTTCATATCGCTGAGAAATGCCCCTTCAAGTTGTTTAGCAAATGGTGCCCCATAGATCACTGACATGATCTCAAAGTTGAGGTCGAAGCTGCGGATATCCATATTGGCAGAACCCACCACACTTAAATCACCATCGGCAACCACGGTCTTGGAATGTACAAATCCTTTTTTATAAAGGAATATTTTTACCCCGGCCTGGAGCAATTCTTCGTAGTAAAACTTGGAAGCAGCGCCCACAACAGCCGAATCGGACTTTTCGGGCATCAATATCCGTACATCAACACCACTGAGCGCTGCTTGTTTTAGTGCATCCAAAATGCTATCATTTGGGATAAAATAAGGATTGGTCACATAAAGCTTTTCTTTCGCTACCGTGAATATTTTGAAATACGACAACATAATGGGCGATAATGGGTACAACGGCCCTCCCGCCACTATCTGGGCAAATTGCACCTCACCCTTGTCCCCTATTTCTTTTACCTCAGGAAAAAGCTCATTACTTACCGATAGTTTGTTTGGCTGACACACATTCCAGTTCACAATAAAATGACGTTGCAAGTTATGAACGGTACCTCCCATGATCTTTACATGGGTATCGCGCCAATACAACCCGGTGTCAATTGAATTATCATAACGATCCGAAACATTAATGCCGCCCACAAATCCGGTATGGCCGTCCATGATGATCACCTTGCGGTGATCACGGTGGTTTGCCCTGTTGGCAATAGCCGCAAGTTTAATTTTAATAACCGGGTAAATTTCAGCACCACCTGCCTTTAGTTCCCTAACAATGTTGTGCTTCATTTTACGGCTTGCATAATCATCGTACATGATTCTGACCTTTACACCTTCTTTTATTTTTCTTAAAAGAACATCCTTGATCTGATTTCCACGGGTGTCATTTTCCCAGGCGTAGTATTCCATGTGAATAAAGTGCTTAGCCGTCTCAAGTGTTTTAAGCACTTCCGGAAATTTCTCCTCCCCGTTGTTCAGGAGTTTAAATTCATTAACACTGAGCTTTTCACTGCCAAGGGAATCAATGAAGCGAATTAAATCGTAGTATTTATCCAGCGAACCTGCATATTTTTTTAAGAGTTCTTTTGTATCATCCGGTACACTTCCTTTGAAAGATTTTGTAAACTCATCAAGTGCTATTGTTCTTTTTTTGTTACTCTTTTTATGCCTGTAATTGATACCGAACGAAAAATAGATAAGCATACCAATTAATGGCAGTATTAAGGCAAGTAGTATATAGCCAAGAGCCTTAGCTGTAGAGTGCGTATCGAGCAATATCCTGATAAGGGTATAAGCCAGCAACAATCCGTACGCAGTGGCAAGTATATAATTCGTAAAGGCCGGTAATGAGCTATTTACCAACATCATATGAAGGAGTTTTTGATTATACGATTAATTGATATAGTAAGGTCAGCTCTTAAAGCCGATTCTTCACATGCCTTCTACGAATCGATAATTTATTTATGCTTCGCCTTAAATCATTTACAAACAACAGTTAGAATATCCTCAATTTCATCTTCAAGCCCTATGGTAATCAAAACAGGTATTTAACCATAAATTGAAGTCTTCTTCCAACACCAGAGTTATCATCAGTATTTACCCGTTCTAAAACCATAAATTCAACCCCTGTATTTATATTTTTTATAGGTGACCAAATGAGGTTTAAATGTCCTGAACTCCCACCTTTCATTTTTTGTCCATCTCTGTATATAGATGGGTCTATTGAATAGTAATTTAAATTAAAATTAGTTGCCAATGTTTTAGAAAGATTAAAAGATACACCTGCACCCAGATTCCAGGCAGGCATTGTTTCAATTTTACCGTCGTCATTCAAAACTGCAGAACTTTGAGTGCCAATAGTTGATACAATTTGACTCCCCCATCCCTGCCCATAGGAAGCCATCCATCTAAAAAAATGCCTTTTATCTCCAAAATATTCACGTCCACTAAAGCTAAATCCCCAACCTACGGCTGTAGAATTCGGGATTGCCTCTTCGCCGTCCCATCTCAATTGAAATAAAGAGGCACCAAGAAATAAGCGTCCTCCTGCTTTTGTTGCTTTTGTAATTCTACCTGTTAATAATGGTAATTGTTGACTCGCTTGACCTTCAAAATCTCGACCATCAACCCCTGGGAATTCCAACATTTCCAAAGCAACTGCATATTTAAATTTAGAATTTTTTAAAGCATCTTCAAACCGTATTTGAGCTCTTCTGGTTCCTGTTAAAGCATCTCCTGAAGCAAAATCAACAGTAGCAGGTACTGCAAATAAATCAGACTGAGTTCCCCACGTCCGCCCAATTAATAACCGCCCTACAACACCATAAAAATGTCTTAACCTTGGCGCCTGGTTAAAAGGACCACGATCGAGATTGTAAAAGTCTAATTCTAAAAAAACTTGCATTGGCATGCCTTTTTCAGTAATGCTTCTTATATCAAAGTTTATACGAGACTCTCTGGCATGTATATTCACATAACCACTTTGTGCCGGTCTGCCATCTCCTTCCACAGGAACATTCTGAATTTCATATTGAAAACGATCATAGCCCCCGTCAAAATCCTGGATATAATCTATCCTGGCATAACCCCCAATAGCCATTCTGGTTTTAGTGCCAAAAATCGGCCACGATTTAGGAAAGGAAGCATCTACTAAATCCTGCCCTGTATAATTCAAGGTGTTGCCTCTAAACGAATCAATACGGGTTGTATCTTTTTCAACGGTTTTTAGCGAATCTCCTGCTTGCCATTGTTGCCCGAAAGTGGGCCAAAATGCGCAAGTTCCTAGTACTGCGAGGATAAAGGAAAGTTTTTTCATTGTTCTTTTGTTTTGTTGAGATCAGTTAAAACTTGATAATACAACTCATCTATTTGGTTAATAATCACCTTCCACTTGGTATAATAAATTCCGATAAAAAAGAGGTACAGCGCATCTGATATTTCTATGACATGGAACGATTCTAACACCCGCCTACCGATGATAAAACGCACAACGATCAGCAACAACAACAAAACAATACTGACGCGATTTGTCGTTAACGTAAGTTCAAGGTTTTCTTTATTGACCTGAACTTTGTGCGAAAAAAAGTACAATTTGCCTACAATAGCACCCACCCAGGCAAAGATTACATAATATAATGGGGTTCTAAAAACGTACGAGTCATAAAGTACAATTCCAATCATAACCAGCATCGTTATACGAATAATTAGGTTAGACCGTTTTATTCGCTTGTCTGCCAAATGTGTTATGAATTTACGTTTTGTGCCCATTAGGTTATAGTTAGCTACCAGGGTAAAGGTTGGCCAGTTCTTTAGAAATATCCTGGTTTGATTTAAATCTGGTCATTACAAACTTGGTTGAGGTCGAATAATGATGAAACCAATAAATATTCCTGCCAGAATAGTTAGTGCGACAATGAACATCTGTAAAAACTGGTTTGCCCCGAGCACCACATCGCCAATTGCCATAGTTGCCAAACCGCGAAAACCAATAGTTCCACTCACCAGCATAACAATGGCCGGAATAAGCACAATAGAGGTTGGTCGGCCCGTTTTACGTGCCCATACGTTGGAAACGACTACCGCAATAATTGTCCCGAGTAAATTACCCAGGTTAGCATTCATTATCGAACTTCCTGCTTCAACACCTAAAAATGCAAGTGCCGATATAAGCACCGCCCATGGTAAATCTCTGCGCGAAACTTGAAATGCAAAGGCCAATCCTATAAGGAGCAACGGAAAATACAACAGCATCCACTTTTGGTCTACGGGGGCTTGTGGTTGTGCTGTAGTTATGGTTGCGGTTACAAATACACTGGCAATACCCACTCCAATAATAGCACCTGCAATTTGTTTAATCAGCGTAATTAAGCCACTCTTCAAGTTGTATATGCCTGATTTTACGCGTTTCGACACTAGCTCGCCAGCGCCCAGACTGATGGAGAAACCCGGAAGAATAATAGCAATGGCAGAAAGGATTACCACAACCAGATTTAAACTGGGAACCCAATGCTTAACCATCATTGCAAGAAAGCCTGTGATTAATGCGGTTGTAAGTGGCATCCAATTCATAGCCCAACCACCTATACGGGCCGATAATAATACCAATCCATAAACAAGGATGCTAAATAGCGATGCGAATAGCGTATCCATCCAACCCGCACCCAAAAGCGGGGCTAGCCCAAATCCGACAAATAAATACCCGAGCATACTGGCAAATTTGCCCCAGGGCGGGGATATATGGTCTATAGCATCAATGCTTGGGTCAGCATCGTTAATAGATAAAGTCCCGGCTTTAATATTGTTTAACACATCGCCAAGTCGGGCGAGCTTGTCGAAATCCATATCCGGGGGTGCGGTTGGCATTACTACAACGCGCTCTTGTGAATCTGGCGTTTCCCGCAAGCCAAACCTAATTTCTACCGGAGTAGATTTAAATTCACCCTGATAACCAAAGCCCTTGGCCAGGCTGGTTAAAAAAGATTCTAACCTGTTTGCCGTAGAGCCGTATTTATGTGCCGCCACACCTACCTTTAAGATGAAACGCCATGCATCGTCAAAGGAAACCTCTGAACCTTCAGACAATTTTGATTCTTTCAATGAAATTATTTTTTAAAGGGCTCTACAAAAAGCAGAGCCCTCTTCTATTTATTTACATGACTAATTACTACAAGGTGTTTTTGTAGATCACGCCGTCTTTCATAATGATCACGAAGTTTTTATGCGGATCGGCAATGAGGTTAATGTCCTTCAGGGGATTTCCGTCGACCAAAAGCAGGTCGGCTAAAGCGCCTTCTTTAACCACACCGTTCTCGCCTGGATATGGATCGCGAGGTCCGGAACGCTTCATGATCTTATAGTTCTGGCTGGTCGCAACCTTTAGCACTTCCCACGGCTCGAAATAGCGGGCTAGCTTCGCTAACTGAGCCCCCTGACGCTCTGCTAGTGCCGGATTACCCTGCGTATCTGTCCCAAATCCGAAGAGCAAGTCATATTTCTTTGCTAACTCATAGGCATTATCGGTTCCTGATATCAGAACCTGGTATTTTTCTTCCGCAAATGATCCTGGAGGCAGTGGGATGGCATCCTCATCGTTATAGAAGGGCTGCATGACAACTGAAGTATTCGTCTCCTTCATAAGTTTTGCTGTTTCTTCGTCAATCAACTGGCCGTGCTCTACATTCCGTACACCACCGCGGATTGCGTTCTGAATCGCCTTTGCGGAATAGGAGTGAACGGTCACATAAGTGCCCCAGTTCTCCGCGACTTCAACCGCTGCAGCAATTTCATCGATGGTGTATTGCGATACGTCTAGTGGATCCGAAGGGGAGGCGACCCCTCCACCGCCCATGAGCTTAATAAAGGCTGCCCCTTGCATCAGGTTCTCGCGCACGCGCTGCATGACTTGCGCCCTGCCGTCTGCGATCGCGACCGTACCCATCCTTTCTGACGGAGTAAGATCCCGTGAATAGCTTCGAGGGATATCAACCGTGCTACGGAAATCGGCGTGTCCACCCGTTTGGGAGATCATCGAACCCGCAGCGTAGATCCGGGGGCCAACGAACATACCCTCGTCGACTGCCTCCTTTACATCAAATACAGGTCCGCCCGGGTCTCTCACTGTGGTGAAGCCCCGCATAAGCGTCTTTTCCATCCCAGCGGCCGCTATGAGATTCAGTTTGCCCGCACCAGCCGAAAACGGGTCCAAAGTCATATAGGCCGCCATGCTGTGCCAATGAGCATCTGTAAGGCCAGGCATCAGCGTGCGCCCACCTCCTTCGATCACCGTTGCACCCTTGGCCTTGATCGGGCTTGTAGAGATCGTTTTGATCAAATTGCCCTCGATCAGTACGTTGGCGTTTTCAATCATTTTTTCATTCTCTCCATCAAAGATGTTGACATTGTTAATCAAGGTTTGCGCAGGTTTGTCCTGTGCAATCGCTACCGAAAACAATCCAAAGATGGCGATTGCTGTAGTCAGTAGTTTCATTTTTAAGTTTTTCATAATTTTCTGTTTATTTATTAAATACTACAAGGTGTTTTTATATGTTTTTCCATCTTTGATAATCAGTTTTAGATTATTCTCATAATCCTCCACAATACTTACATCTTCCAAAGGATTCTTGCTGTAGATTAAAATATCTGCCAAGGCACCTTCTTCAATCACACCCACTTTTCCGTAGGGGTTGCGCTGTCCAGTAAGACCAATAAGTTCTCCACCATTACCCGTTGCCTGAATCATAATCTCAGGAGAGGTGTACCATTGCTTTCTAAGGGTCAAGTCTGCTAATTGCTGTTTACGCCCTTCGCGGGAAAATATAAGGTCAGTTCCAAAAACAACTTTTACATTGTATTTTTTAGCGTATTTAAACATTTTGTCCATACCGGTCAACGCTTCTTCCAGCTTTCCTTTTCGAATAGGATCTGTATAAAGTGGTTTCAGTTGTTCGAAGACCTGACACTGGGTAGAGAGAAAAACTCCCTTTTCGGCCATCAGTTTTGCATCTTCTTCATTCAACAGATGTCCATGTTCAATAGATTTTACACCTGCCTCAATTGCCCTTTTAACACCAACCTCGTTGAATACATGTGTCATCACATAGGTGCCATAATCAGCAGCTGCTTCAACAGCTGCTTCTATTTCTGCTGCTGTATATTCGTTTACATAAAGTGGATCTTCAAATGATGACACCCCTCCACCAACAGCAAGTTTTATTTGTGTAGCACCCAAAAATAATTGTTGACGAACAGCCGCCCTTACCTGATCTGGACCGTTTGCAAGCAAAGCATGTCCATTCACTTCTCCGTTTGAAATTTGACCGCCCCATTCTTTAGGTAAATTTGTATGTACCGGACTCCTAAAATCAGCATGACCTGAATATTGTGAAATCATAGCACCAGAAGGGTAGATTCTTGGTCCATCAAAAATCCCATCATCAATTGCTTTCTTCAAGGCGAAGACATTACCTCCAGGATCACGGGTAGTCGTTACGCCACGTAGCAACATTTCTTCCAATTCCATCGTCGCGTAAAGTTGAACATAATTTTGATCGCCGTTGATAAAGGTGTTTTCATCTCCTCCCTGAACAGCATGAGTATGACAGTCGATAAGACCTGGAGACAAGAAGCCACCTTTGCCGTCAATCACTTCATCAAATGTGCTTTCATCTCCACCTGCGGGAACAATGCTTTTAATTGTATTACCTTCTACAACCACATCTTTTCCGGTAATGAGTTTCTCGGAATTCCCATCAAAAATGCTGACATTTTTAATGAGGATTTGTTTTTCTGCCGGTGCTTTTTGAGCTGACACATTGATACTGAGCATCATCAGTAAAGAAAATGCTGCTAAAACTAATTTTGATAAATTTTTCATTTTAAAGTTATTTAATAGAGCTCTGCTTTACGGGCAGAGCCCTCTTCTATACTAATTTATTATTTCCCTGCTATCTTTTTTGCTGCAGCTCTTAAAAACCCGGGAGAATGATCGATTCCTGAAATCGAATCTGGATTTGGGGCTAAGCCAAAGTATATTCCACAAAAGTCACGCTTCGGATCTACATAGATTCCTTGTCCCATATTACCGTGTTTGAACATGCCTCCATCAGGAAAATAATGATCCCATTGTGCTGTATTTTTCTCCGGAACTTCTCCAAACCAGTCTTGACCATACTGTTCTTCTGTAGATCCTTTGTAAGCTTTATGGTTTCCGAGGTCTTGGATAGCTTTAAGTACACCATCTGAAACGATCTGTTCGCTTGCTACTGCATTCCAACTTGGTGTATGTATTAATGCAAAACGAAGAAAATCTTCCGGTGTACAATTGTGAAGCCCTGCACCTAAAGGAATGCCCTCTGCAAGTCCACAAATAAACTGACCTTGCGCTCCAATCTTAGACCATACCCGTTCATTAAAGTATTCTTGCCACCGCATACCTGTTACATGTTCAGTTGCAAGTACCAGCATCATGGTGTTCGCACCAGAATATCTGAAACGGTCACCTGCAGATTCATTGGGTAAAGGTTGTGCATCTTGAGCCATTGCTACCCAATCCCCTTTTCCTTCTTCAAAAGCAGCGGTAAACCACTTCGCAATCCACGTATCCGGATTCAATAGATTCTCTATCGTTTCTTCAATATCAAGTCCGGATGACATGTTCATGGCATTTTTCACACTTACCTTTTCCCACGCAGTACCTTTCAATCTCGGTACATAGTTGGCTATTGGTTTTTCAAGGTCTATTTTACCATCTTCAGCGAGCAGCATAATCAATAAACCCACCGTTGGTTTAGCTGCCGACATCCATATGTGTATGTCATTTGGATTCATTCCCGGATAGGTTTCAAAGACTACTTTTCCTTTGTGCGCCATCATCATTGCTTGCACCTTACGTTTTCCACCTAAATACTCTTTTAAAGTAGGTGTAGTAGAGCCATCAAAAGCGGTATAAGTTAAATCCAATAACTCAGGATGATAATCTCGTTCTATAGTAGTCTTTCTGGATGGTGCGGGTACCACACAACTTTTAAAAAATTCCGGGATATGTAAATTGTAATAAACCGAATCTTCGCTTCCTGATTGCCAGTTTGGAAAGCTATATCGTTTTGTAGCAGCATCAACAAAATCAACGGATTGAGGCTTTTTCCATTTGCTCATAGGAGTTACTAAGTTTAGCATCTCGTTTATTCTGTCTTGTTTACTCATAATGTTTAATTTTTAATGATTAAAGAAATATTTGTCTTGTTACTTTAAATCAAAAGTAGTTTTAGGGTCAAGCGGATAGATAGGACTCTTTAGCTTGGTATGTTTGAAAATAGTTATGTCTCGACTAGTGGTTCCGGGAACATCAGCAATCAGCAATTTGTCGGTGAAGTTTTCATAGAATGCCCGGAAGTGCATCCCGCTTTTAACTCCTATAACGTCATATTCCTGAATGATGATGCCATGTGGCCTCCCTTGTGTATCATCATAGGTCTGGCATAGGCCGGAAATGACGATAACATCTACCGTATTCACCGCATCGATGACCAACCGAACCGTAGGGCCAAGCTGGAATGGGCCGTTGAAAGCGGTTCCTCCGCGAACGGTCTCATTCCCATCCGAAATCGACTTGACATAGGCTTTGGTCTTGATCGGTGGACCGGACAATGGCTCAAATTTGCCCCCGAGGTTCACTTCGATTGTCGCTCCTACACCGGCAGCAACTGCGGCCTTTGCGGTTTCCGGATCGTGTATGGACATGAAAGCGACTTTCCCCAAGCCTTTGGTCTCCATCAGGGCCTTCAGCAGGTGCGTGCCGCCACCTCCGGCTCCGCCACCCGGGTTATCCGCAGCGTCTCCAATCACGATCGGGGTATGGTCGATGACATCGCCTTTCGTTGGCAATTTACGCACATAGTGGCCGTCCTTCTCGAGCATGGCCAGTGCAGTGTTTATCGTTTTATCCAAAGGTTCTAATGAGATGATAGATTCTTCACGGTGTTCCCAGATCCACTGCGTCAGTTCGTCCACCAGTTCTTGTGCCAGCTTGGGGTTATTTTCGGTAGTGGCCATCGGGTACATACCGCAAAAATCGCTGTCCTGGTATGGGAAACCATGCATCACCGAGCAGTTCAACACACCGGGCCGCTTTTCGATTTCAATACACTTTTCTTTAAGTCGATTTGCAAAGGTGCCCTCCTGTTCGGTATTACTCACCGGCATCATCAGTGGCACTCTGCGATAGGCCGGGGTGGGATGAGACTCTCCTGCCAGGATCGCAGCGGCACGATACATGGCATCACGCGCGCATACATTCATATCCATATGAGGATATTCTTTACAGGTACTGAAGAAATTCATATTGTCCTTCATTTTATCTGTGACCTTGCCATGCAGGTCACCCGACCAGACAATCATTGTGTCCTTTCCGACCAGAGCTCTGACCGATTCCGCTAAGTCTCCTTCAAGATCGTTTGTATTATTCACCATACCGGCGCCGTGAACAGAAAGGTAGACGATGTCCATCGGTAACTGTGATTTCAGCGTGTCCATCATCTCCTTTTTCGCATCTTTCCAACACTGATCGCTCACCGTGCTAAAGCACCAGTCTATATAGAACAGGACACCCGGGAGCAGCTCCCAGCCCTTTTCCTCGCACACATCCACTGGCCCGCCAATGGCAGTACCTTTCAACTGCTTGATCTCATCGCCCCGGAAAGAGCGCATTCTGTCGAGCGTGGTTTCGCCCATGCCTTCGGTGAGGTAGGTGTTGGTTTCATGGAAAAAACCAACATAGGAGACTCTTAATTTTTTTAAATTTTTCATGATTTATTTCTAATTAATCGTGTTTTTGTAGATTTTCCCATCTTTCATGATAATCAGGAAGTTGTTGGCAGCATCAGCAACGAGATCAAGATCTTCCAAAGGATTACCATTAACCAGGATCAGATCCGCATAGGCTCCTTCCTTGATCACGCCGAGCGGTCCCTGCTGATAAGGATTGCGCGGGCCGCTGAGTGCCAGCAGCTCGGCATTGTCGTGGGTTGCCATTTTCAGCACTTCAAAAGGCGTAAACCAACGCTTCATCTTGGCTAATTGCTTGCCTTGTTTTGCCGCAAGTCCCTCATCGAAAAGCGTGTCTGTACCCCAGGCGATTTTTACGCCGTGTTTCTTGGCATATCCATAAACTTTATCTGTGCCCGCAGTTACAGTTATAAATTTAGCTCTATTGGGCGAGCCTTCTGGAAAGGGAATAGCATCCTCATCATCGAGAATGGGTTGCATGCTGAGCCATGCACCTTTTTCTGCCATGAGTTTGATGACGTCTTCACCCAACAGGTGTCCGTGCTCAATACTCTTCACACCTGCTTCCAGAGCTTGTTTGACAGCCGTGTCCGTGAAGGCATGGACCGCGATGTAGGTATTCCAGGTGTTGGCGACCTCCACAAGGGCACTCATTTCAGCAAAGGTGTATTGGGTTACATCCAACGGGTCGAAGTTTGATGACACCCCGCCGCCGGCCATTACTTTGAGCTGGGACGCACCCCGGCGCAAGATTTCTCGCGACCGCTTAATTACCGCGGGCACCCCGTCCGCTATTATCCCCATACCCGATTGCTGAAGATAATCCAGAGGTTGACCAGGATTTTCTGGCACAGTCAAAGGTGAACGAAAGTCCCCATGACCCGAAGTCTGGGAAATAACCGCACCCGAAGGGTAGATGCGTGGTCCGTTTATAATTCCTTCATCAGTCGCCTTCTTGATTGAAAAGACATTTCCACCAATATCGCGGACCGTGGTAAACCCTCTCATCAAGGCAGCCTCGTTCGCTATAGCCCCTTTCAAACTCATGTAGGCCAGATCATTTGTCATCAACTCAGCCAGAGAAAGCGTGGCAAGCAACGAGTGCCAATGGGCATCGATCAGTCCCGGCATTAGCGTACGACCTCCTCCATCAATAATGGTCACATTATCGGTTTGTATGACCATCAAGGGCTCTTTGGAGATTTGCTTGATGAGGTTTCCCTCTACCAAAACATCTGCCTTGATCAGTTTATCGGATGTCCCGTCGAACACTTGTACATTGGCAAAAAGCGTAATGGGTTTGGGCTTTTCCTGAGCGAAAAGCCCTACACTGATAAACCAAAGTAGGGATGCTAAAAATGAATTTTTCATATTCATCAGCTATGCTAAAATGTTAGTGATTCGGTTTAAAGTGATTTTAGTTTGAATCCAACAGCCAGGATTGGGGCAATTAAAAACATGAAAATTTAATTAAACAATTAACATTACCAGGGTAATGCAACAACAGGCGAAACAGTTAAACGTATTTGATGTTGTGGACCAAATACCTCTGGTGATGCCACATAATACCAATATTGCAGATTAAACTTTACAGGCGTTTTACCAAAAATCATCACTTTAGTCGCACCGGTGCCTATAGGTAGTGTTAATTTATTACCTTTTTCCGCTTTGTGGTTATAGGAATAGGTTGGATTACTTTGAATCTGCCAGCCATTTTCTAAATTAACAACATAAAAATATTGCCCAGCAGTAATACTTGCAGATTCGCCTCCCGCAGCTGTAGCCCACAAGTCGTCTGCAAGAATTGTAAAACTATCCGGATCTGCATCAAGTTTATTAACACTCCATGCATGATTTACCAATATTCCAGCTACACCCCAATTAAATATTTGAGCAACCATCAACTCCGGGCCTAATAAGGTATAATTTGATCTTAAGGCATCACTGGTTGCCGTACGAAAACTGGCAAATGCACCAATTATGCCAATTGTTTTTGATGGAAATGTTTTTCCTACCGCAATATCGGCGCTGATATTTCCCAGATTGACTCCCTGATTTTCAAACCCATTCGCCCCAAATGTTGGTTGCGTAACAATAAGAGGAATTTGAGGTCTTACGAAAAGATTCATCGTCTCATTTAATGGTATGGGAAGGATCGGTTGAAAACCTATGGTAAAACCATTTTGGCTTCCCGCATTAGGCAAATCTCCCTGAAAATGTACATAATCAAAATTAAAATTCATGGTCCCTAAGCTAGTGTTTGGATTAGCCAATTGTGCCGCTATGTCTGACTCTTCTTCACCTAAAGTTTCTTCATCATCTTGAGCACTCATCCCAAAAGTGGCAAGGCAAAGGCAAATCAATACTGTTTTTTTAAAAAATTTTGATTTCAATTGTGTGTTCATTTTATTATTTATCATTAATACTATTAATTTTTCCAAGGCCGTATTTAGGCTCTGGATCATTTTAAACTTACATTTTAAGGCCTTTCTCAAATCGTCTACAATTTTGTAATCATTCATTAGTTTTCACATAGGCCTTCGCGTTGATGGGAAGCTCCCTCCCCTCTTTAAGTTGTAGTTTATAAAACTATAAAGTCTTTGAAATTGCTCTCATATAACCAGCAGCCAGGTTCTCTGCACTTCCGGTTGGTTGTGTAGAAAAGTATACACCAGCAAAGTCTCTTTTAGGATCAACATAGATTCCCTGGCTATGGTGGCCATGCTTGGAGAAGGCACCATCTTCAAAGAAAAAGTCAAAAAGACTACCTGCAGATACAGGATGATCGGCTCCATAATTAGCTTGTCCCATCGCATATAGATTACCCTTTGCAAAGACTTCCGGATTAATTTTGTTTTTAAACAAGAAATCAATCGCAGCTTGAGAGATTCCATCTCTTCCGGTAAGTCTCTTGTAGCTTGGCGTATACGAAAAAGCGTATCTCGCAAAGTCTTCCAGCGTAGTAGAAATACCCCCAACACCTTGAGCAATTCCATCATCCATAAGCATTACAGAGATGGTATCGGTGTTTCCAGATGAGTGAAAGAGACGTTCTTCCAGGATGGTTCTGAAAGGTTTTCCAAGCGCATTTTCAACCACTTTACACATTGACTGCGCGCTAATGTTGGAATATCTATGAACAGTTCCTGGAGCGTACAATTTCTTAACCCCTTTACATAATTCCACCCAAGGGGTGTAATCCCCGTATCGATAAAGAGAAGCTACGAAATGATCGGCAAGGCGATCAGGTGTACCAATATCTTGTGAAAACTCTTCTTGTACATTAAGACCGGTAGTCATGTTCATGTTATCATGCACGGAAACATCGTCCCAAGGCGTATTCTTCCATTCAGGAATATAGTAAGAGACAGGCTTAGTGATGTCTATCTTTCCTTCTGTAGCTAAAATAGCATTAAGAATACCAGGCGTACTCTTAGAGGCAGAATTCCAAAGATGACGGTCTTCTTTAGGCATTCCAGGATAGCTCTCAAAAATAACCTTCCCTTTATGTATCATTAGGATGGCTTGTAGTCTGTTACCAGGCTCATTACTGAATTCATTCAAGGTAGGGGTGGTGCTTCCATCCACACGTTTGAAAGAGGCATTTCCCAAAGAAGGGTTAAGTTCTCTTTCAATGTTATAGCTGGAAGGTGCTTTGTCAATAAGAGCTGAGGGAAAATATTCTTCCATTCTAGAGTATTGATAAGGCACAAATCTAAGCCCGGTAGCCATCTGTGGAAGTGAAGATTCACGATGCGCTTGTTTATCAAACTCTAGGGACAATCCAGCCTCTTTCATTTTCTTGTACTCAACCAAATCTTTTGGTGCCAGATCCTCTACGTTGCTTTTGTTATCTTGTTTTTTATTCATCTTATTAATGATTTTTTTTAACTATCAAGAATTGAGTTTATCTGATTTAAGAACCTACATCCTTGGTTGGGCGGCGCCATTTCGCGCCGCCCGCTGCAACCAAGGCCTTAAGCATGAAAAATGTTATTTGCCTTATGATTGTAAATAATAAAAGTCATATAAAGCGCGGGCAACTTCCGCAATAGCCCGTTCTCTGTCCTCAGCGGGCGTCTTACTGCTGTTGGTGAACACGGCTATAGCAAATCGTCTACCGTCAGGGAGCGTGATATAGCCAACATCGTTGGCAACTCCACCTACGGTTCCGGTCTTGTGCGCTACGGGCGTTCCCTTCGGCAACAATCCCCTGAGTCGGCCAACACCGGTGCGCGTGCGTGACATAACGCCTAGCAGGAACTCGCGGCTTTTCGGGCTCATCGCCGCGCCACTGTCTATGGCAAGCAGGAGTTTCAGATATGCATTGGGCGAAGTGTGGTCGCGGGGATCCGCCTCGAACTTCGGATTGGGATCAACCTGGGCCGCCACCAATGCCGGGTTCTTGCCGATGGCCTCAACGACAGCTTCTGGGGTGACCGATGGCAAGTTGTAGAAATCCATGAGAATCTCGCGTACAGTCCGGTCGACCCTGAAATCGTTAATTCCGAGCCTGCGCAGGTTCTCGGTCACCGCTGCTGGCCCACCTGCCAGCCCCATGCAGACGTCGGTAGCAGTGTTGTCACTCTCTGTGATCATCGGATATATCAAGTTCGCTAATGAGAACTGGACTCCGGGGTAGGGAAATCTCTCGGCAATCGCAACTTCGCCGGCGTCATACATGTCATAGGGGACGTCGACCATTTGGTCGAGACTGAGTTCCCCTTTGTCCACGAGATCCATCACTTTCGAGGCGATCGCTACTTTATAAGCACTCGCCATACAAAAGGTTTCATCGCCATTTATGGAGACATTCAGCCCTGAACTAAGTTCCTGTGCTGCCACACCAATGCGGCCAACCAGCCCTTGCGTAATTTTTTCAATCTTCTGAGCAATACTTTTGTCAGCATGTACTGTTTTTGTTTCTTTCATGATTTTTGTTTTTAAATATTAATTAATCGTTTTCCTCGGTGGAGCGACGGAAGATCCGGTGCTGCATGCTAAGGAACGCCGGCTTGCCAGACTTGTCACGCAGCAACTCACCAACCGTTCCTTTATAGGGACCATCTGTCATGATAACCATGTCTTTACCCGCGCTACTCATCGAAATCGGCGGAGGATTATCATAAATTTGGAGGTCTCCTAATGGTTTGAATAAGCGCTCAGCCATGAGCTTGTCGTTGTCAAAATAGATTTTGTAGTCTTCATTATCCCCTAACCAAAGACCTACAAAAGGTTCAAGGGAACTACGATCTGCAGTGACTGCAACCAAGGGTGTTCTCTCAATATCCAAATACTTTTTGAGAGCCAGTGCGATTACTGCATCGTACACCTCAATACCACGGTCGCTGTTCGTAAGAACAATGATCCCAAATTTCTTATCCGGTGCAAACAAGATCTTAGCTGTAGCCCCTGCCGACCGACCGGCATGAAAAACGGTTCGTACACCGCCGATATCCTCGACGAACCATGTAACACCGACGTATTCACTCAGCTCGCCTTCGACCAGGGGACTGTGCGCCATATCCAGCAACTTTGGAGACAACAGTTGACTGCCGTCCTTGTCCTCACCATCAAACTGAAACTTCATATACTTCATCATATCACTGACATTACTGAGTATGCCTCCGGCCGGATAGACGCTGCGCGGAAAAGGCGCAAAGCTGACCTGAGGTTCGGATGTCCCGTCATATACTCCGGCATGGCCAACAGCAAAGCGTTCTGCCATTAGTTCCGCCATGAAGAAGGAGCTGTGCGTCATGCCCAGGGGCAGAAACAACTCGTCCTTAACTTTTTGTTCATAAGATTTTGCACGGCTTACGACTTGAATGAGGCGTCCTGCAATGATGAAGTTGTTATTGTTGTAGGCCCAGACCTCGCCATAAGGTGTGCGTTGGGGTAGGAATCGAAAAGCCCGCACGGCCTTCTCCAAGGCATCTTCCCCCGAACTGGGATCCTCAAAGTAGTCGCCTTGCCAGCCAGTCCGGTGCTGGAAAAGGTCGATGACCTTCGCCTTTTCTGAAGCTTCTCTATCCAAGACCGAAAACTCCGGGAGATACTTCCGAACCGGGGCTTCGAGGTCGAGCTCTCCGCGTTCTGACATTTTAAGAACTACAGTAGAGGTAAAAGACTTCGTAATGGAGCCGATATAAAACACGGTAGCTTCAGTGACAGCCTGAGGATCGTCAACATTGGTAATGCCGAGGCCGGCCATTTGGACTTTGCCATCGTGAATGATCCCAATGGCTATACCTGGGACTTTGATCTCGTCCATGAGTCGCTGAGCTTCGCCCTTAATTTCCTCAAACCGCGTGTCCTTGTTTTCCTGGGCAAATGCCGGTTGAACGGCAACAAACAAGGAGATTATTCCAATGAAAAATAGTGCTATGTTTTTTTTCATCGTTCTTTTTTTAACTATTAATATTCGAGTTCAACTGATTTGAGAACCAAGGCCTTTGGCATGAAAAAAGATTTTTGCCTTATGATTGCAAATAATAAAAGTCATATAAAGCGCGGGCAACTTCCGCAATAGCCCGTTCTCTGTCCGCAGCGGGCGTCTTACTGCTGTTGGTGAACACGGCTATAGCAAATCGTCTACCGTCAGGGAGCGTGATATAGCCAACATCGTTGGCAACTCCACCTACGGTTCCGGTCTTGTGTGCCACGGGCGTTCCCTTCGGCAACAATCCCCTGAGTCGGCCAGCACCGGTGCGCGTGCGCGACATAACGCCCAGCAGGAACTCGCGGCTTTTCGGGCTCATCGCCGTGCCACCGTCGATGGCAAGCAGGAGTTGTAGGTACGCATTGGGCGTTGTGTGGTCGCGGGGATCCGCCTCGAAGTCCGGATTGGGATCAGCCTGCTCCGTCCACAGTGCCGGATTGTTGCTGACGGCCTCAGCGACAGTTTCCGGCGTGGCCTTTCCCGGCAAGCCATAGAAATCCCGAAGAATATCAGTAGTAAGCCGGTCGACCCTGAAATCGGTAATACCCAGCCTGCGTAAGTTCTTTGTCACCGCCGCTGGTCCACCTGCCAACCCCATACAGACGTCGGTCGCCGTGTTGTCGCTTTCCGTAATCATTACCTCTATCAAGTTCGCTAACGAGAATTGGATACCAGGATGTGGGAAGGTCTCTGCAATAGCAATTTCGCCAGTGACATACATGTCTTGTGGGATTTCAACCATTTGGTCGAGACTGAGTTCCCCCTTGTCCACGAGATCCATCACTTTCGCGGCGATCGCCACCTTGTAGGTGCTGGCCATGGCGAAGCTCTCATCACCATTGAGCGCGATGACCTCGTCGCCGCCGATTTCCTGTGCAGCCACACCAATGCGGCCAACCAGCCCCTCCGTAAGTTTCTCAATCTTCTGAGAAACGACCTTCATATTTTGTTCCTGAGCTAATGCCGGTTGAACTGCAACAAATGACGAAGCTATTAGGATGAAAAATAGTGCTATGCTTTGTTTCATAGTTCTTTGTTTTGAAATATTAAAAATTGGATTCATTATTTTCATAGACCTGTTTCCCTTCCTTGATGGTTTCTGCCACTTTTATGGTATGAATCTTCATGGGATCAATTTTTAAGGGGTTTTGGTCTAAAATCACAAAATCAGCCAATTTGCCCACAGTGAGCGTCCCTTTGCGGTCTTCTTCAAAATACTGATACGCGCCCCAACGGGTTTGTGAAAGCAACGCTTCATAAGGAGTCGTTCTTTGTCCGGGACCGAGTATCAATCCACTTCGGGTCACTCGGTTTGTGGTAGCATCAATGATTCTTAATGAGTTGGGGGGTATCACCGGGCAGTCTGAATGACTGGTTAAATTAATTCCCGCGTCTATAAGGTCTCTGGTAGGAGAGATGTATTCTGCCCGTGGTGAACCCAACACAGAATTTAAATGCCAGTCGCCCCAATAGAAGGTATGCACGGCATACTCGGAAGCGAGCACGTTTAAATCTGCAATTTGCTGGATCTGATCTTTCCGAATCACCTGCCCATGTATGATTACCGAACGATGATCTTCGTACCCATAATTTTTTAAGGCTTCATTGATGTAAAAAAGATATTCATCTACGGCAGCGTCTCCATTGGTGTGCGCCAATAATTGCCATTGATTTTGAAACGCCTGATTAACAAATTTTTCCGCATCTTCTTTTGTATATTTTGGGTACCCATGATAATGATTGTCTTTCCCTGAAGGTGGTATTAAATAGGGCTGGGTAAGCCATGCCGTTTTGCCCTGTGGCGACCCATCAAAAACTAATTTTACTCCACCTATACGATAATGGTTCAGGTAACTATGATCTTTTGTATAATAGGTACTGGTCATAGCCTCTAGGCCCATATCCATAACCGAGTAGGTTACCAGGTCAATATACAGTTCTCCGTTATCTGCCGCTTTTTCCAAAGAATTGTTAAAGCCCGTATTGCCGCCACCTTCCTGTGCAGTGGTGTACCCAAATTGGGCGTACATTTTTTGCCCGTTTTCAACAATTTTAGCATCTGTATCATCGTCTATTTTGGGTAACATTTGCAATTGTAAGGGCTGAAAGGCGGTCTCTTCAAGGATTCCATTTGGATTCCCATCAGCATCTTTTCTGATATGGCCTCCAACGGGATCCTGACTATCTTTTGTGATATTAAAAACTTCCAATGCCTTATGGTTCACCGCCCCTAAATGACCGGACTGATGTACAATTATTACCGGAACTTCCGTGCTTACTTTGTCCAGGTCATCGGCTGTGGGATGGTCTTTTTCTGTCAATTGAGAATCGTCATACCCAAAGCCGACCAGCCATCCAAATTTGTTTAAGAAAAACTTCCCTTTTTCTGAATCCTTCCAGGTATTCATCTCATCTACCACGCCCTGAATGCTGTTGCAATTTCCATCTGGCGGAGGCATTAGATTGGCCATCATATTGTAAAAACCTGTAAGGTAAAGGTGGCCATGCCCATCAATAAACCCTGGTAACAGGGTTTTCCCTTGCAAATCTTTTTTACTGGCTTTTGGAAATTGTTTCTCTGCGTCCTTTAATGTACCTACGAAAGTGATTTTACCATTTTGCTGAACCACTGCTTCGGCATAGTGGGCTTCTTCTCCTTCCATAGTGATAATATCACCACCAAAATAGATCGTCATTTCTGATGCGTCTTTTATCTCAGTTTCTTTCTTCTCAATGCTGTTGTTGCAAGACAACATGAATAGTGAGATTCCGATAAGTGATACTAAGACGCGTTTCATTTTGGCTTGCTTGTTAAAGTGCTCTATATCTGTAGCTAGCGTGTTTTTGTACATCTTCCCGTCTTTCATGATGATTAGGAAGTTTTTCGCTGGATTGGCAACTAGGTCAAGGTTTTCTAATGGATTGCCATCCAACAAAGCCAAGTCTGCCAATGCCTTTTTAAACCTTCACAACTGGCGCACCGGTTGTGAAGGTTTTAGTTGACCAATCTTCTCTCTTAGATGTCACGATCAGTCTTTGTCGGGTACAGGGGCACCGAATGAGAAGTCATCTGGCATACCGGTCGTGAATTCGGCATTCCAAGACTCTTCCGAGATCGGCTCGAAGCGCGGTTTGGCTTCTGGTTCAAAACGGATCGGCTGACCAGGAAAAACCGGAAGTTGCACATCGTCGCGCACAACGATCTGACCGTTGACAATTACGGCTCTCATGCCCGTTGAAGGAACGGCGCCCTTTTGGTAAGTTGAATTGTCTCTGAAAGTTTCAGGGTCAAAAACCACGATATCAGCAACCATTCCATTTTGCATACGGCCGCGCTCTTGAAAAAACGTAAGGCCTGTTTCACCCAAATGCTTGGCGGCATTGTAGCTCAGGATTGACATCAGCTGCATCATTGGGATGTCGTTTTCCCGACCGATCCTGATCGTAGCGCCTCGGGCACCAGCCGTGCGGGGGTGTGTGCCGCCAAGTGAGTCCATTGGAAAATCCCACGGGGCGTCGTACGGCGTGGCAGCAGTTGCATCGCTGGCCATGGTCACGCCCTTAAGCCTCAGCCACTTCACAATGTTTTCTTCGGGCTGCTTGAATACAACGATCGGCTTGGTCGGAGTGGATGCGATTGTGGCCTTGTAGGTCTCCAGGGTAAGGTACTCATTCGTTTCCGGATCCAGCATGGTATCTTCATAGCGGTTGCCTAGATCGTCGACCCAGCTCTCAGGCCTTAGAAACTCGGCATTGATCGGGGTGGAACCCGCAGCGTAAGGATAAATTTCACCCCAGATGTTGTGGCCCTGTTCCTGAAGTCTGATGATCGTTTCTTGTGTAAGTCGCCAGCCGGAATTATTGAAGTGCAGAAGGATCGCCGGAGCGTCAAGTGCGAGGGCGTTGGCAACCAGTTCCTGCGCGCCGTTGTTCTCGGTGATGTCGGTGCCGAGCGTGTAGCGGGTATGGGCGCCGGTCGCGCGGCCATAGCGTGCGCCAACTTTCTGCACCTCGAACATCTCGCGTGTAGAGACGCCCTCTCTCATGTAGCCCACGGTGATGCCGATTCCCACGGCACCAGCCTGCAGGCCCTTGTCAATCTCCTGGAGAATCGCGTTACCCTGTTCCAAAGTCGGGCGCGTCGCGCTCCAGCCGTTTTTCTTGCGGGTTTCAAGAGCGGCTAGGGGACCGTCCAGCAAGTAATCGCCGTCTGAACCGTCGATGACCATCGCACGGGCAAACTCGTGACTCACCGCAATGCCATAGTTGGCCTGCGTTGCACCTTTACGTGCTTCGTACCAGTCCGCGATATAGGATCCCGCACAGCCCATCTCGAGATCCATGCTGCTTGTCAGACCATCGCGTAAGCCGAGGGAATAGCCGATCGGCTTTTGAAAGTGGTAGTGCGTGTCGATGAAGCCGGGAGCCACGATTTTTCCTGTTGCATCCACAGTTTCTGTGCCCGTCAGTGCCTCTTTTGTAATCGCCACGATGCGACCGTCTTTGATGCCCACATTTGCGATATCGTCAAACTCCGTTTCCGGATCTATGACACGGCCGTTTAAGATGACCAAATCATAGCTTTCGTTAGTATTATCTTTCTTTTGGTCGCATGAGAACGATACCAAAAGTATAAGAAGAATAATTAACTTGTTTTTCATTAGTTTAAAAAATTATAGGGTTAATATTTATGTTATAATTGTCTCTACTTTAATCTGTCAATAGTGTGTGTAAGTTTTTCAGTCTTTCGTGGATTAACACAAGCAGATTGGGTTTCCGCGCTACTTTGCCAGGATGATCCGAAAGCCGACAGAGTAGTTCAAGACGCTTTTGGCGCCAGCGGTACCATTCCTTCAGCTTCCGTTCATTCCGGGCTTACCTTTGCCTTGCAATGCTATTGCGATATTAGTCGAGTAAATCTAAAGCCTTGTCATAACAATCCAGGCCTTTATTGTAGTGCCTTTCAGCACTATCATCATTGCCTTTATCAAATTCATCAAGACTTTTCTCAAGTTCATCGTTGCCTTTGTTAATTTCATCGGCAGCATTTTGGTAATCGTCTTCAACCGCTTTAGCAATATGGATAGCAACCTTTTTAAAAAGTTCAAGGCCATTTCCTAAATGTTTTACGGCTAAATCGTCTTTGTCTTTAACAAAAGCTTTGTCAGCACGTTGAAATTGCCGAAAGGCTCTTGCCATGTCCACGTTTGCTTCGAAAATTTGAAATTTTTCTCCCATAATAAAAATGTTTAATTGTTCATACTGTAGATAAATATTTTTGAGTATTTATCGGATTAAATTTGAAATCATACCTTACTATGTTTCGCTCTAAAGGGCTGTTTTAAAGCAGTTTCCGTTTATTGCGTAGTTACTTTAATGTTCTTAACTTGAATCCAATGACGATGTTCACTATTCCAATGATCAGAAATCCAATACCCATCCAGGTAGTGATAGTAAGTGCTCCCACTATCAGATCACTCATAATAAAGTAACCAACAATCACAGAGAGCACACCGCCAAGCATACTTAATCCCCAAAGGGAATTGCCTTCTTTTTTACTTTGAAAAGAGTCAGCAAAAGACATGATACCGGAAACGATAATCCAGAAGCCTATAACAAAAGGTAATGAGGCTGCTGTAAGTGCCGGGTTTGATAAGAGCACAAACCCGAATACAATATCAAGTAGACCTCCGGCAAGGATCCACCCCCAGTTGGGAAATGAGTCTCTAAAACCAATTGAGGCTCCGGTCTGTAATATTCCTGTAATCAATAAGCTAATCCCAATGTAGATAGCCACTCCCATGAGTGCATTCACCGGATGGCGAAATACAAAAAAAGCGAGTATTACCAGTATAATCCCTCTTAACAGGGTGAACCACCATAGTTTTTGTAATGTTTTCATTTGATTATTGTTTTGGTTTAGTAATTTTTCTATTTCTAATTAGAATCTCGGGACGCGTTTTCTTTTGGGAAAGCACATCCCGAGAAGGTTTTTATTATTTTATGATTGATTTGGATCAAACACCCTTGGATCAATCTCTATTTGATCTAAGCGTCCTTTTTCCTCAACAGGGAAGCGGATAGGTTTTCCAGGGAAAACTTTTAGCACTTCAGAATCTTTAACAACCGTAACTCCATTTACCATTACATAAGGAATACCTGTAGAGGGTATCGCACCCATACCTACCTCGTAAGTTGAATTATCTCTCACGGTTTCAGGATCGAAAACAACGATATCCGCATCCATTCCTTCCTGTATGCGACCTTTAGTCTTAAACTGAGGGATACCCCCTAATTCGCCTAAATACTTTGCGTGCAGGTAACTCATCTTGGAAATGGCTTCCATCAAAGGCTGGTTTTTATCTTCACGTACCATACGCAATACCTTGGCGCGGGTACCTGCGCAACGTGGGTGACATGTTTTTCCTTCATAGGGTGAATCCCAGGGATAGTATTCGCCTTTTTCATCTATGATAGCCATACCGTCTGAAACAACTACTACGCCTGGCTGTGCCATCCATTTAGGTTCGTCCTCAGTAGGATTGATGTAAACCAAAACCGTTCTGCCCGCATCATTCCTGCGAACGTCATCATGCATCGCCTTATCCCAAGGGGTGCCATCAAGGTTAGTAATATCTGAATATTTTAAATTCATCTGAGCCATGCCCGACGTTGAGAGAAGATCTGCCGCAGCAAAGGTACTGGCAGCGCCATATGGGTAAACTTCACCCCATACTTTTGCCCCTCTTTTTTCTCTGGCATCGTTAATCAAAGGAATGGTGTATTCCCAGTCCATATTACTGTTTAGGTGAGAAGCCAAAAAAGGTGCATCCAATACCATAGCATTGGCTAACATTTCCTGAATTCCCAACTGCCCTTCTGTTGGAGGTCTAACACCAGCAAATCTTACATGAGCATCCGAAACGCGACCGTATTTTGATGCCAATTCCTGGTATTTGTACAATTCATACTGCGTAACTCCTGCGGTCATATAACCCACTGGAGCACCCACACCCAGTGCCCCCTGGCGAAGACCTTCATCTATACGAGCCATAATCTTGGTCATTTCTTCTTTATTTGGAAGCGTTGACGACCACCCTGGCTTGCGCCCTTGTTTTTGGGCGTTTTCGGCCGCACGACCCACCAAAGGGAACAGGCCGCCCATGTCATTGGCGTCAGCCACTATGTCAGCACCGTCCAGTACCGTTGCCCGGGCAAGTGTTGCGAGCACGACCATACCGTAGTTGGCCTGGGTTTTACCCTCGGCCTCTGCATACCATTTCGCGATATCTCCGGCACCTGCTTCAAAATCCATTTGGGTAGTCAAGCCATCACGTAAATTAACCTTGCGACTAAATGGATCTGTGGCGTGCTGGTGCGTATCAATAAATCCTGGTGCAACCACGTGTCCTTCGGCATTTATGGTTTCTTTTCCAGCTATTTCCGCCTCTGTGATGATGGCTATTTTACCATCTTTGACACCTACATTTCTGACGCCGTCAAAGTTGGTTTCCGGGTCCATGACACGACCATTTAAGATAACCACATCAAATTCCTGATTCGGATCTGGTCCTTTTTTCGTGGCTGTTTCATTGCAGCTACTAAAAAGAAGTGCGGTAATGCATAGTGTTAAGAGTGTTTTTTTCACTTTGTCTATTTTAAGTTATTGTTATTCTTTTTTATCGAGCAAGTCCCCGGCACCAGAGTCATCTATATGAATTTTTGAAAGACCCGGATTAATTCCAATAGTGTGCTTCACCCTCCAATCCTCTTTATCAATCGGCGTAAACCTTCCTTTATCTTCAACTGGGAAACGAATTTCTTGCCCGGCATTTATGTCTAATACTTCATTGTCTTTTACTACTGTAACACCATTTACAATAACATAAGGAATACCTGTTGTAGGGAGGCCATTTTCCCCTATTTTAAAAGTGGAATTATCTGTGATCGTTTCAGGGTTAAAGATGGTAATGTCTGCAATTTTTCCTACTTGAATTCTTCCTCTTTGCTTCATTGACTCAAGACCTGTATCTCCTAAGTGTTTGGCTGCCCAGTAGCTGGATTGCGCAATAGTGAACATCAGTGGCACTCCTTGTTCACGAGCCATACGAAAAGCTGTACCACGCGTACCAGCCGTTCTGGGGTGGCCTCTATAATCCTTCCAATCTGCTTCCCATGGCAATGATTCTCCATCGGGACCCACACCCACCATGGCATCAGCTGCTATAGTCATATGTGGTATTGTTAAAAAATCTTTCAACCAGGGCTTCCGGTATGGAAATACTACGACAACCGATCTTCCCGGTTCTTTTTTCATCAATGCGGCATAGGTTTCGTTGGTAAGGTATGCATTATCAATAGGGTCGAAGATGGTTTCTTCGTATTTGAAACCACGCTTTTCTACCCATTCAGAAGGTTGCAAGAAATCTGCAGTAACTGCTGTTGCTCCGGCAGCGTAAGGATAGTACTCTGACCACATATTCAAACCTTTTGCTCTGGCCAATTGCAATTTTTCTTCTATTTCCCACCAACCGTAATCATTATTATGGCAAATTAAAAATGGAGCGCCTAACAACATGGCATTGGTAAACATCTCATCAAAAGCTATTGGCGCTTCCGTAGGTGTTTCGTTTAATAAATGATATCTGGTATGAGAAGCTGTCATACGGTCATAATTAGCAGCTACTTTTTGAGCCGTAAAAACTTCATAACTAGTTGTTCCCATAGTTATGTAAGCAACAGGAGCTGCCATACCTAATGCACCTTGTCTTAGATCTTCATCTAATATTTTCATCATTGTATTGATTTCGTCCAAACTTGATTTTGTTGTTGACCAACCTTGAACGCCATCTTCTGCAGCTTTGGCAACGTATGGTCTTGCTTCCGTATAATCCATTGTGCCAACCATGTTCAATTCAGGGTCATGAACAGACATTCTTGTCCACAATAAACTTGCAGTAGTACCATAGTTTACCTGCCAGCCCGTTTTTGCTTTTTCATCATACCATTCTTTCACATTGAATGATCCGGCTTCAAGGTCCATCCCGGAAGTTACACCGTCTCGAACTGCCATTTTAGTACTAAAAACATCCATTGAATGGTAGTGGGTGTCAATAAACCCGGGAGCCACCACATGCCCTTTAGCGTCAATGGTTTCTTTTCCTTGAATGGGAGATTTGGTAATTGCAACGATTTTTCCGTCTGTGACCCCCACATTGGCGACATCGTCAAACATGGTTTCAGGGTCCATAACCCGGCCGTTTAATATGACTATGTCATAGGTCTCATTTGTATTTGTTTTCTGTTGACCGTATGAGAGCGATACTAAGAAAATCAATAGCATTAGTAAATTGGTTTTCATGGTTTTCATGGTTTTAAAGAATAATTGTTTTTAGTTGTTATTACTAGGTGTGTTTTTCAATGAGATAAAAACATCCAGTGATGATTTTAAGATTGATTGGGATCTGCTCCTTTTTCGGTTGTTGCTTCTTTACAACTACTAAAAATAAGTACCGAAATAAATAGGGTTAAAAGTGTTTTTTTCATTTTGTAAATTATGTGGTTCTTAAAATTTGCACTGATATAATTTCTTGACGGATGTTGAGCAATTCACTTAGTAAATTGAGTAAGGCTGATTGGTTTGGTAAACAGCCAATAATATCTATAACATTTTCTTCTTCCTGACGGATCTGCATATTCCCGGCAACATGTCTGAGGGAAGCTGTAATTTTTCCCTTTGTAATGATGTGGTAAATTGATGACATATTATTGTCAGGCTTTATAAGAGAATGTATCTTTAATATAAGCGTAAGGTACAAATACCGGGTAAGGAATGAACTAATACTTAAGTCGCAAAAAAGTAGTATAAGTGAGTGCTTACGTACTGATAATTAATCATTAATCCGTTTTGAAGAATGATTATGGAAGCAGAAATGCGTCTATATTCTTTTAGTATTGCTTGGAGCTTCGATTTTGTTAAGAATCCAAAATTGTACCGAATTATGGTCATTATTTATGCCCTATGAAGCCGACCATTATTAGCGGATTGGTTTCTTCTTGGCAAGAAATAACAGTTATAATGACAAAATAGGATATCTAAAGATTTGCCCTCTGAGGTAGTTGTTTTTTCGTTTTCTTTTGTACTAGTTTCAAAGAGGCCTTATGACGGAATGAATTGGTTTTGGTTAGAAAAAAACAGAGCATCTTCGGCCTATTTTTTCAATGATCATTTCAATGGTTTTTTTAAAAATTGAGGGGAAAAGAAAAGTACACCTATTTCTAATCGGGGCCCTGATGTTCCGTCCAAAGCACGACCATAGGTAATTGCAGGTACTATGGTGTTATTGGGTTCCCACCGGAGCCCAATCTTGTATTCGGGTGTGGAATAGGCGGATCCCGCTGTCCCGTAGATTTCACCAACTATAGCTGTTTTGGGAATGATCTTGTAAACAGCAACACGTGTGGAATAAGTAAAGCCCCAGGCCGGATCACCTGACTCACTATTGCTCCAGTCAAATATTGCGCCAGGCATGATGTCCCATGAAATGGTATTATTGAAAAGTGGAAACGTAATTGGAACAGCAGTCCAAATATTTTGATGTGTTTTTAAGAATTCGGTTTGCTCCCAATAACCGGGAGATTTTCCGAATCCCAAAAACGCACCACCTCCACCATTATTTTCTTTGTTGACCCAGAACATGTATTTCGCATAACCCAGAATATTAAAATGCTGAGGGACTAACTCTTTTTCATTTTCCCAAAACAAGAAAGCCTGGGCAAAAAATTCCCATTTGGGAACTAAAGCAAAAGACGCTGCCATCCCTGCGTTTCGCCCCCCGGTAGTCAGGAGAATTGTGGCAGTACCATGAGGCATGGTGAGGTAGTTGTCGGTATTAAATTGCTGAGCCCTTGTGTGTATGGAAGACAAGAAAAAAATACTCAAAAAAACAACAGCCAAACACAAATCATTAACCCCTATCAACTTGCACGAATCACTCATGATTTTTAATCTTAAATTCACTTTAACAAATTTATGCCTATTGGTTTGTTTCAGTGCTTTAAAAATAATTTTCTTGATCCGCAATTATTTTTGAATTAAGGTCCGATTTTGTGGGCGAATATAAATAAACCTTGGGCAGGTGGCTTTTTACGGTGACCATAGAGGTATGAAGTTGATTTGCAGCCTCATTATTTCTGGGTCCCTTAATTCTGCGCCTTACGAGCTTTTGATTAAAAAGTTTAATTGTTTATGATCGTATAACTGGTAAAAGGCTGACTGACAAAATCTCATAGTGGATTTCATCCAGTCCAACCAATAATCCAAGCAAAGCCGACTGGTCTGGCAGCCATCCGATCAGACTTAAATTATCTGCTTCGGCTTCCTGCCGTATCTGCATACCATCAACAATATTTAGAAGGGAAGAAGTGATTTTACCTTTTACCCTTATCTGGTAAATCGTATTTTGGTCAATAAATGAAATATTCGAGGGGGTTTTTTCATGATCGTACATGATATAAAACTACTGAGAAGAAAGATATAAAACTATAATACTTAAGTCGCAAAAAGGTAGGGTATTTACAATAACGCACTACGTTCCCCGACTTTCCTGAGCATAGTTGTGCGATTTGGAACCTTAAGCTTCTTGTAGATATTGGTAAGGTGGCTTTTCACGGTTACCGTAGATATGTTAAGTTGTTCTGCAATCTGCTTATTCATAAAGCCTTTAGCGACAAGTCTTATAAGCTCCTGTTCACGAAGTGATAATTCATTAGAATCACTCAAAGACTCAACAGGTGATTTTTGGTTTGTGAAAACAAAGTTTATACGGGTTAAAATACGGTAAGAAGTGGCGGGGTCCAGGAGGTTAAAAATAGTTGGCATAACCTTATAAGCTTCTAGAACAGGCCTTATTGAATCGCTTTTTTCAGCTAATAGTAATGCCTCTTCCAAAAACTCCTTTGCGCTTGCCGTGTTGCCTAAACGAAATAAGGCCATGGCTTTTAGCAACTTTATATCTATAGTATGATACCTATTGTGGAGGTTGTCTAGAAATGCTTCGACTTCAGCGAGGATGTTAAGCGCTTCTTTCACCTGATAAATTGAACCATGATTGATCAAGATTCGGATCTTTGTAAAGGCAGGTACATCAAGAAAGAAAGCATACTTTTCCGAGCTCTGTTCAACCCAGTCCGTTTGCGCCCATTCCAGCTCCTTATTGCCTTGTCCTTTAATTAAGTGGACTCTGGCCCTGACCGAACGTTCATACAATTGAAACATTGGATTTTTCATTTTTAAAACCATGCGGTTCATCAAGTTGAGGAATGACTCCAATGTCTTGTTATCGTCATTTAGCGCATTTAATATTATAACTCCTGCTAACGCATCAAAAAACACCCTGTAATTAAGAATCCCCTCATAAACCCGGAGCTCTTTAAAGGCCAGGTGGGATTTAGGTTTATTTAAGTTCTGAAAGGCACAATTTCCTAATAAATAATAAGCATTCCCTTCTAAAAATTTCAATTTAACTTGCTTTGTTATGAAATGAAATTTTTCGGATGCCGCTGCAGCAAGCGAAAATTCCCCGGAGAGCATGTAAACAAATATCCTTGCGTGTAAAGAGCGTAGATGCATTATAGAGGCATGCTTATAAGACCTGTCGATATCGTCAAGAACCCCCAATGCTACAGCAGACTTACCCAGCATCTGCCTGACGATGGCCAATATTAACTCCCTTCGCGCACCAAATAATACACTTTCATCTTTGTATAAAACTTTAGAACGTTCGAGAGCTTCTAAGGCTTTTTCAGGGTTTGGATTAAGAAAGGTTAAATAATAACCTAAATGGTCAAGGTACCGTGAATAGATCTTTGCTTCAGTGTTCTCAACACCCAGTGATTCCAGGGTATCCAATATGTAAGAAACTTCATTAAAGCTATAGGTTTCCTCAGCAATGGCTAATTTTGTCAGCAGCATTTCTATATTGCCTCTTCGAATATGCTCAGGAATATTTTCCAGCCACCGTTGCACAACCCACCATTGACCTTTATCCAGAAAACGCGTCTTGTGTTCACTGATCAGATCACAGCTCAACTTGTAATTTTTTGCCTTGATAGCGTAACGGATGGCTTCATCAATAAGACCCTTGCCGGAAAACCATGAACTGATGTGAAGGTAAAGCGGTATGATGATATTGGGTTCGCTTTTTTCCAGATGCCTCTTTAGAATATCCCCAAATAAATGATGGAATCTATACCAGTTTCCATTATCCCGGGTAGGAATAAGGAAAAAATTTAAATCCTGTAATTTAGCAAGGAAAATATCTGCATTACATGCACCTTTAAAGGCATATGTGCAAATCGAGTCGATCAGATCTGCATTGAATTGATCGCAGAGAGAACAAAGTTGCATCTGCCTAAAAAAGTTCGGATCTAAGTTATGGCTGATGTGATCTAACAGCTCATCAAGATCAGTGGTCAGGATCTTGGATCCCATCTTTTCATCAACCACATTCGTAAACGACTTCGCCATTATCAACATCCTGATAGCCAGGATCCAACCTTCTGTCCGGGCCGTAAGTTCTTTGATTTCACCAGCACTGATGCTGATACTGTTCTCAACTGCCAGGAGGTCAGTTAATTCATGTTCCTGAAATCTGAGGTCTCGCATCCTGATTTCGAACATCTTTTGATATAACCGTAGTCCACGTAATGAGAAAGGGGGGTCCCAGCGGGTAATGATTACCACTAGCAAATTTCCGGTATTTTCATTGATGAGGGCCTGGACCAACTCGTGAATCTCCTGATTTCGTATCAAATGATAGTCATCAAGAATCAGCCTGTAATTTCCCTGGAACTTATTAGTTATAGTAACAATTTTCTCAATAATTAAGTCCCATGAAAGAAACTTGTATTCTTGCTGTAATCTTATTAAACTTTCTTCTTCAGCAGGACTAACTATCTTAATCGCTTCAGTCAAATAGCTTAAGAAGGTAGATGTATCATTCATACCCTCTTCAAGAGAAATCCAGGTATAATCACCTCCACTCACTTCAAGCCATTGACTTATTAGCACACTCTTGCCAAACCCGGCAGGTGCTGAGACCAATAGAAAAGGCAAATAAGCTTTTTTTCCCAATTCTTCTAAAAGATGTGGCCTTGGAATGAGATCCGGAGTGAGGATTGGCCGTTTTAGTTTAGTGAGAAACATTGGAATATGTAAATATTAATAATTGGATTTGTTTTATAAACATGCTTACCAGGCGATTTCTAAAATTTACTTTCTCTTGTACACAGATTTTCCGCGTCTTATAGATTCTAATATTTTAATATCGTGTATTTCTAAAGGATCTATTATAATGGGGTTTTTGTCTAAGATTACAAAATCAGCATACTTATTCGTTGATATAGTCCCTTTAGTATCTTCTTCAAAATATTGGTAAGCAGCCCAGGTTGTAAGCGTTCTTAATCCATCAAAGGCTGAAAGTCTTTGGTCAGGACCTAATATTTTACCACTTCGCGTCACCCTGTTTACAGTTGCATCCAGCACACGCATGGCGTTGGGAAAGGTAACAGGAGCATCATGGTGTGAAGTAATATTTAACCCGGCCATCAAGGCATCATTCATAGGCGAAATATAATCGGCTCTTGGATGTCCTAAAACAGATTCTACGTGCCAATCTCCCCAATAAAAGGTATGCATAGGAAATAAAGACGCATCAACATTTAGTTTAGCTGCTCTTTCTATTTGATCTTTCCTTATGGTTTGACCGTGAATAATAACCGTTCTATGGTCATCGTAATTATATTGAACTTGTGCTTTTTCAATGGCATTTAAATATTGGTCTATAGCAGCATCTCCATTGGTATGACATAAAAGTTGCCATTTGTTTTCAAATGCATCTGCAACAGATTGGTTTGCTGCTTCATCATCCAAAATAGGAAAACCTTTATAGTCCGCATTTTCTCCTTGAGGAGGACGATGATAGTGCTGTGTTAACCAGGCTGTTTTACCTTGAGGTGAACCATCTAAAGTTAATTTAGCTCCACCAAGTCTAAAATTATTTTTATAGGTATGCTCATTATTATAATACTCCCCTTTAAGTAAATCATATGCTCCAGCCATTCGCATATCCGGATAGGATACCACATCGATATATAGGTTTCCGGCATTTGCTTCTTTGATGATTCCTTTGACCTGAGAAGGGGCTGTTCTGCCTTCTTGTGCGGTTAGATAGCCATTTTCTGCGTATTGTAGCTGACCAAGTTTAACGGCTTTGGCATTTACTTCGTCATCGGTATTTCCGAGTGCTTTTCCTAAAACCGTAAAAAATGCATTTTCTTCTAACACACCATTCGGAGTTCCATCCGGATTACGCCTTAGCTTCCCTTCTTTAGGATTAGGTGTATCTTTAGAAGCCCACCCCATAAGTTCCAGTCCTTTTGAGTTAATAGAACCCAAGTGACCTGATTGGTGCATGACAACTACAGGAAAATCTGAACTCACCTTATCTAAATCCGTTGCTTTAGGATGGTCTTTTTCTGTTAATTGAGAATCGTCATATCCATTTCCTATTATCCAACCGAATTTATTTACACACCATTTTCCCTCTTCAGTGTCTTTAAATTCATTTAAAGTTTTTACAATACTGTTAAAGTCAGCGCCTGGTCCGTCAGGAGGAGGGAGGATATTAGCCAACATAGATGCAATACCCACCATATACATGTGTCCATGTCCGTCTAAAAAAGCAGGAAGCATGGTGGCGCCATTTAAATTGTAATGGTCTGCATCTTTAAATTGCTTTTTTGCATCATCCAGAGCGCCTACAAAAACGATATGATCCCCTTTTCTGACAACGGCTTCTGCATATTGCGCTTCTTCTCCTTCCATAGTGATAATATCACCACCAAAATAGAGGGTGGTTTCAGCAGAGGAGGAAAGAGTTTCCTTATCTTTTTTCGCACCTTCTTTACAAGAAGATGCCAATAGCAAGATTCCTAAAAGGGAGAATAAGATTTTTTTCATTTCAATTATCCGCACTATTTCATTCGTTAAATATTAAGCAGTTCTTACTGCTTATGATACTACGTTTGCCATTTTACATTATTCAATAGAATTGCTTCAGAATGCTATAAATATCGCAATTTTTAAACATTTTTTTATCGAAATAATAGCTAAAAAGGCTGTTTACAAATAATCTGTTTAACGTCTGTTATTTTTAGTTTATTCACTGATTTTTAGCTTAGTTTTTTGTGATTCTTTTGTTTACGGTCATTCCAAAGGCAAAACAGGCCAGCGATTCCGGGTCAGTATTATATTTGTAAACGGTCTGGGCTTAAACAAAAGTTTTAAGAATGTTGCTTTGAATTTGGAAATCCCAACGGATTTGCAAGGTTATTGAAGCACAATGGACCTTCGAACCTGACAAAGACTAAATGCAAACCGAAGAGTGAAAGTGAGGATTCTTATTTTTAGAAAGCGGCCGGGGGAATACCTCTATCATCTGATATCCGCCATGATGATAGACGGCCGGATCAGTGAAAAGGAATTTTGTTCCTCTGTAAGTCCCTGTATGTATGGGAGTCTATTAATCCCGGCATTACGGATTCAATACCTTCAAATGGTTTTCTATTCTTGAATTGCTGCCCGGATTGGTTGGCCGGGAAAAACATCCTTCAAAACCTTAGAGTCCTTCACCACGACAGTTCCATTGACAATAACGTAGGGGATTCCCGTAGACGGCAAAGTACCCATCGCAGGTGTTGCCATATCTTTTACGGTAGCTGGATCAAAAATCGTAATATCTGCATCTTTCCCCAACTGTATGCGCCCCTTGTTCGCCATTTGGGGTACGCCGTTTTCCTGAAGAAATTTAGCTGGCATGAAGCTCATCTTGGAAACCGCCAACATTAAAGGCATTAAATTTTCTTCTCGTACCAACTTTAAAATTCGCGCGTGAGTACCCGCACCTCTGGGGTGCGCATTTACAGATTCATAAGGTGTATCCCAATCTATAGGCAACGATCCGTCCGACTTAGAAACGCCCGGAAACGCATCACTTCCAATCATGGAATTTGGGTATGAAAGCGCCCAATATAAGTCTTCCTTAGTGGCATTTTCAAACGTTACGTTGGTTAATGGAGCGTCTTTCATCAATTGCTCGTACGTTTCCTTTGTTAAAGGCTGCATGTTCGAAATATTGGTAATATCTTTATAATCATGCCCCATATTATTTTGGTAATTATCTGGTTGAAGATAGTCCGCACCAACAATTGTGGACCCGTAGGTATAGGCGTAGATTTCAGACATTACAGGGATGCCTTTTTTAGCTGCAGCATCAATGAGCGCCTGTGCTTGTTTTGTTTGACTCAAGGTCTGTGCTGTCATATGAGCAATCACCAAACCTCCACCATAGGCCTCAGCAGCACCAAGCTGTTGTAGCGTACCTGTTAGACCGTCATTTGGTGGGAGTTGTCCCGAAAAACGTCCGTGTAAATAAACGAAACGCCCATACTTTCCTGCCAACTTTTGAGCACCAATTCCTTCCTCAGACCTTGCTCCTTTTACCATATAACCAGGTGTATATCCAACACCAAGACCTCCTTGCTTTAATCCCTCTTCCACTAAATTGATTATCTGTTCAACCTGTTGGTCGGTAGCAATACCTTTGGACCACGCCATGGTTAAATGCGTCTCGTCCTGTATACCGCTATCATTGATAAGCGCTCCATCTTTGGTTTTATATTCAGGGTTGAGCACCATCTCACGAGCAGCTTCCAGACTGGCAGTGGCGCCGTAATTGGTTTGTGATCTCCCCTTCATCCCGTCATACCAAAAATCAATTGGGAGTATCCCTAATTCTAATTCTAAGGCAGTTGTAACACCATCTCGCAAGGCCAGCTTTTGTCCGAAGGGAGTTGGTACATTGTGACTGTGCGGATCAATAAAACCAGGCGCAACTACATGTCCGGCGGCATCAATCGTTTCTTTACCTTTAATGTCACTTTCGGTAATAATAGCTATTTTCCCATCTTTGACCCCAACATTGGCGACATCGTTGAACATGGTTTCAGGGTCCATAACCCGGCCGTTTAATATGACCAAGTCATAGGTTTCATTTGTAGTTGATTTTTCTTGCGCGTATGAGAACGACACCAAGAAAGCAAACAGAATAATGAGATGGTTTTTCATAAAAAAGTTGTTTATCAGCTTTTACTTATTTAATTGGTAAAACTATAGATAAATATTTTTGAATATTTATAAAGAAAAGCTCAGGATGTGCTTTCTTTTGGAAAAACAAATCCTGAGATGCTTTAATTATTTTAAGATTGATTTGGATCAAACACTCTAGGTTCAATTTCTATTTGAGTATTCATTTATTGTTTTTTATCAAGCAAGTCCCCGGCACCAGAGTCATCTATATGAATTTTTGAAAGACCCGGATTAATGCCAATAGTATGTTTCACCCTCCAATCCTCTTTATCAATTGGCGTAAACTTTCCTTTGGGTTCTACTGGGTAACGAATTGCTTGACCAGCTTTTACAGGCAATACTTCGTTGTTTTTTCTACGATAACACCATTTACAATAACATAAGGGATACCAGTAGTTGGGATACCATTTTCACCTGTTTTAAAAGTGGAATTATCTGTGATCGTTTCAGGGTTGAAGATGGTAATGTCTGCAACTTTTCCTAATTGAATTCTTCCTCTTTGCTTCATAGACTCAAGCCCGGAATCACCTAGGTGTAAAGCTGCCCAATAGCTTGATTGTGCAATCGTAAACATTAAAGGAACACCTTGTTCACGAGCCATACGAAAAGCTGTACCACGCGTACCAGCCGTTCTGGGATGGCCTCTATAATCCTTCCAATCTGCTTCCCATGGTAATGATTCTCCATCAGGACCAACACCAACCATGGCATCAGCTGCTATAGTCATATGAGGTATTGTTAAAAAATCTTTCAACCAAGGCTTCCGGTATGGAAATACTACGACAACCGATCTCCCTGGTTCTTTTTTCATCAGTGCTGCATAGGTTTCGTTGGTAAGGTATGCATTATCAATAGGGTCGAAGATGGTTTCTTCGTATTTGAAACCACGCTTTTCTACCCATTCAGAAGGTTTCAAGAAATCTGCAGTAACTGCTGTTGCTCCGGCAGCGTAAGGATAGTACTCTGACCACATATTCAAACCTTTTGCTCTGGCCAATTGCAATTTTTCTTCGATTTCCCACCAGCCATAATCATTATTATGGCAAATTAAAAATGGAGCGCCTAACAACATGGCATTGGTAAACATCTCATCAAAAGCTATTGGCGCTTCCGTAGGTGTATCGCTTAATAAATGATATCTGGTATGAGAAGCTGTCATACGGTTATAATTAGCAGCTGCTTTTTGAGCCAAAAAAACTTCGTAACTACTGGTTCCCATAGTTATGTAAGCAACAGGAGCTGCCATACCGATTGCACCTTGTCTTAGATCTTCATCTAATATTTGCATTATTTTATTCATTTCGTCCAACGTTGATTTTGTTGTAGCCCAACCTTGAACGCCATCTTCTGCAGATTTGGCAACGTATGGTCTTGCGCCAGCATAATCCATTGGGCCAACCATCTTCAATTCAGGGTCATGAATGGCCATTCTTGTCCACAATAAACTTGCAGTAGTACCATAGTTTACTTGCCAGCCCGTTTTTGCTTTTTCATCATACCATCCTTTAACATTGAATGATCCGGCTTCAAGGTCCATCCCGGAAGTTACACCGTCTCGAACTGCCATTTTAGTACTGAAAACATCCATTGAATGGTAGTGTGTGTCAATAAACCCGGGAGCCACCACATGCCCTTTAGCATCAATGGTCTCGTTGCCTTTAATTGGAGATTTGGTAATTGCAACGATTTTTCCGTCTGTGACCCCCACATTGGCGACATCGTCGAACATGGTTTCAGGGTCCATAACCCGGCCGTTTAATATGACTATGTCATAGGTCTCATTTGTAGTTGTTTTCTCCTGACCGTATGAGAACGATACTAAGAAAATAAATAGAATTAATAAATTGTTTTTCATGTTTTTAAAGATTTGATGTTTATAGTTGTTATGATAAAGATAAATTAATTATTAGTGGAGGTTGAAATAATGCGTACTGAAATGATTTCTTGACGGATGTTATTCAATCCATTGAGAAGACCTATTAAAGATGACTGGTCCGGAAGCCAACCGATGAGACTTATCATATCGTCTATGGCCTCCCTTCGCATTTGCAAACTATCAACAATATGAATCAATGAATCGGTCACTTCACCCCTTATAACGATGTGATACATCGCTTCAGTTGCATAAGGAGGTCTATCCCAGAAGATTGTGTCTTGAATTTTCATTCTGCAATGTATAAACAACTGGGATGGAATGTTCTAATACTAAAGTCGCAAAAAAGTAGGGTATTGGAGTGAAATGCATGAAAAACTTTTACAGATGTTGTAAATTTAATAGCAAGTTCGGGATTCAACACATTGAATTGGAGGCCTGACAATTATTACCGAATAAGGTCACTCACCCGAAATACAAAAAATATTAATTACAATTGTATTTTAACTAAAAATCTAAAAAAATCAACAAAATCGTAAAAAAAGAAGAGCTAGTCAATTACATTGGGACTAAAGTTGAACCAACCGGATTGGTATGAAGTTACGCAGGATCGCATCAACGAATTTGCCCACTGTACAGGGGATAATTACTTTATGCATGTTGATCCCGAAAAAGCGTCAAAAACTGATATGGGTGGAACCATTGCTCACGGCTTATTGACGCTGGGGTTGACACCTTATATAATGGCTAACTTTCCAGTGCCTGAGAATATGCCACATGGTTTTAACTATGGGTATGATAAGATTCGTTTCCTGGCCCCGGTTCATACAGGTAAACGAGTACGTATACACGGAGAGGTTAAGGATGTTATTTGGAAGGATGAGCACAACTGCAAGTTCATCACTGCTTTGACCGTTGAAATTGAAGGTGAGGAAAAGCCAGCGCTTTACTGCGAATGGATACTTTACTACGAAACCCAAGACTAAGATTACCGCCGAATGAGTTCGCTCACCCGATATTACAGGAGATATTAATTACAATTCATCATCTAAGGAGATATATTATGACAGATACTTCAAACCTTCCGTTGGACGGAATTCGAGTTATAGATTTCACGCAGGCTGAGCAGGGTCCCATTGGTACTCTACAGCTCGCTGATTTTGGTGCCGATGTAATCAAGATCGAGCGCCCGGGCGTTGGTGACTTAAGTAGGCATACAGTTGGTGGGACTTCTATAGAAGCGACGAACAATCCGACATATGTAGCCATGAATCGTAACAAGCGTTCGATGGAACTTGATACGAAAAGTGAAGCCGGAAAGCAGGTTATTTATGAGCTTGTTAAAAAGTCAGATGTCGTCGTAAACAATTTTCGCCCTGGTGTGATGGACAAGCTTGGCTTCAGCTATGAGAAGCTTAAAGAGATTAATCCACGTATTGTTTTTGCATCCGCTACAGGTTATGGACCTGAAGGACCAAATGTCAAAAAACCTGGGCAGGACATGGTGGCCCAAGCTGTAACAGGCTTCATGTATGAGACCGCGGACCCGTCAGTTCCACAATCGATAGTTCCAACAGCTATCTGTGATTACACCGGAGGTATGCATCTTTGTCAAGGGATTATGGCGGCGTTGATTGGGCGTGAAAAAACCGGCCTTGGTAGAAAAGTGGATGTGTGTCTTTATGATTCGATGATTCATACGCAACTGCAGGAAGCAGCCTTCTGGAGCAAATACAAACAAGTGCTGAACTGGGCGGCAATGCCACTCGCTATTCACGCCGAGGCCAAGGATGGACCAATTGTGGTGATTGGTGCGTTTATGCCTAACCCATTAAAGGCTATGTGCGCTGCATTGGAAATAGATGATCTTACCATACCTTACCCAGATATGGCTTCTCAGATCAAAAACAAAAAGCTTATACAGGACACACTGCGCAAGGAAATTGCCAAATACACCATGGAAGAAGCTTTAGCACGTTTTGAAGGGCAGGATGTACTTTGTTCCGAGGTCCGCAAATTGAGTGAAGTAATGGATGACCCACAAACGAAGATTAACAATATGCTAATCGATATTGATCACCCAATTCTTGGAAAAATGACGACTATTGGTTGCCCTGTTCATATCAGTGACGCTCCTGTTACTGTGAGAATAATGGCGCCACAGCTCGGTGAGCACACCGAAGAAATCCTTAGCGAACTTGGTTTGTCCGGAAGATGACGGTAAGAGCGCCGGATGAGTGTCCTGTTTGACATAAGTGACGGCGTACTCGGGTTACGATTGATCGTCCAACGAGGATGAATACAATATTCCTCCAGGCAGACGAGGCTGGAGGAAATCTGAGAATGGCTTAAGCCAGCAGAAAAACAAACAATTAAACAAACAATTAAAAAGAAAGACATGAGTACAATTATAAAACAATCAATACATACGAAAAAGATAGTGTTTTCTATTTAGAAATAAATAGACCTGACAAGCTGAATGCACTTAATAAAACGGTGTTAGATGAGATGTTGGATGCGATAAAAAACATCGATGTTTTTAAGTATAAAGGCGCTATTCTAACAAGTGTTGGAGATAAAGCTTTTATGGCAGGTGCAGATATAGCTGCTATGTCACAAATGACTCCAGAAGAAACAAAAGTATTTGCTGAAACAGGACAGGCCGTTACCTTGGCAATGGAAGACTTAGCTCTACCTCTTATTGCCTGTGTTCAAGGCTTTGCTCTTGGAGGTGGATGTGAGATGGCAATGTCTTGCGATTTCATTTATGCTTCTAAGCAAGCAGTTTTTGGACAACCTGAGGTTAAATGGGGAGTATTACCAGCATTTGGTGGAACGCAAAGACTTCCAAAGTACATTGGTCGTAACCGTGCAAAAGAGCTTATCTATTCAGGTACTTTTATAGATGTTAATCAAGCCTATGAGTGGGGATTAGTGAATAAAATAACAGATGATAAAGCAAGTTGTCTGCAAGCAGCAGTTGACTGTTTAAAAATTATAGGAAGAAATGGTCCTCTTGCCGTTGCTAGTGCTAAAAAAGTTATGAATGAAGGTAATGATATGTCAAATAAAGATGGTATCCACCAGGAAGCAACTGTATTTGGTGTAGTAGCTAATTCTCATGATAAGGCAGAAGGTACCAAAGCATTTGTAGAGAAAAGACACCCAGTTTTTACAAGATCTTAAAAGATTAGGGTGTAACTCGCATACGAATGGTAGTCAAAAAGAATAGTTTATAACTACCAAACGAAAAAATAATATTAACGAAAAACTTAAAAAAATGAGTGATCAAAAAAAATACCAAAAATTACGCCTGGAGATTGATGGCGGCGTGGCAACAATCTTCCTGGTTAACCCGCCGATGAACGTTATGACACTGGATATGAGACGCGAGTTGGATGAGGCCCTGACCAGCCTGGAGGCTGACCCAGCGATAGGGGCGGTTATACTCACAGGCGACGGTGACCGCGCTTTCGGTACCGGCTCCGACATCAAGGAATTTCCCGGACTTTTGGCGGATGGTACCGTCGTGTCTACCAAGCTCGGTCCTGAGAACGAAACATTCACCAAATTCGCCAATTTCCCGAAACCCACAGTCGCAGCTATTGAAGGCTATGCGCTAGGCGGCGGCATGGAGCTTGCAGCTGGCGCTGACATCATCGTGGTCGGAGAAAATTCAAAATTCGGTGTTCCCGAAATAAACCTTGGCGCCATACCCGGCAGTGGAGGCTCAGTGCGTATAACAAGACGTATCGGTATTGGCCGTGCCAGTGAATTGTTTTTGCTGGGCGATATGATCGATGCGCAGCAAGCGCTCGCGTGGGGCTATGCCAATCACGTTCAGCCTAAGGGCGAGGTGCTCGCACACGCGCAAAAAATTGCTGCAAGGCTTGCAAGCGCTCCGAATCAGGCCATTTGTGCCGCTAAGCAGGCGTTGCGATATGGCTTGCAATTGCCCGAGGAGCAGGCAATCGCGAAGCTGCTTGACGTGCTCGATGTGTTACAGCGTACGCAGGACCTCCGCGAGGGAGCCGACGCTTTCATCAATAAGCGCAAAGCGAATTTTCAAGAACCGCTGGACACCTCAAAATTTGTTGGCTGCATGTTTCCAAAATAAACTTGCTGCTTA
>CAVPWF010000003.1:0-298066 GCA_963709465.1 uncultured Flavobacteriaceae bacterium
GGCCTCGTATAAAAATAATTGCGGATTTGAGTGTGAGGATTTATAATAGGAAAATCAAAGGTAGTAATCGTACAATTGCCTTAGGTTAAGTCCCTTAAATCGAGCAATTGTTTTTATACTCTGTTACCTTTAGTTGTTTTTTTATTTCAGCTTTTTTATTCCTTGTTAACAGATCAGTCAGCAGATTTGCTAAATGCTACTTCTTATTTAACTTTTTCTATATCAGGGTACTTATCCATTTCAGAAGGAATGGCTACAACATTTTTTTGATGATTCTCTACTAAGTCTTTTAGTGCTTTTAATATATCAGGCTGTTCATTGGCTTGGTCGTATTTTTCACTTGGATCATGGTTTAAATTAAATAAAAGAGGAGTTTCTAAAATCTTCTTTTGATTGTCTTTTTGATAAGACGTTTCTGTGATATAATGCGCTTTGTAATCTCCTTTTCGAACAGCGTAAATTTCTCGTCCTCGATAATAAATAAAATGATCTCGAGGGCTTGCCTCTTTCTTTTTTAGTACAGGTGTTAAGTCGTATCCATCCATTATGCGGTCGGAAGGTGCTTTTGATCCAGTAAAAGCTGCAATGGTCGGTAAAATATCTAGTGTTGCCCCAATATCAGTTATGGTTCCTGGCTGAATGGTTCCTGGCATATAGAAAATCCCGGGAACACGCATGCCACCTTCCCAAGTTGTGCCTTTCCCGTCAGTCAATAGACCAGAAGAACCACCATGTTCTCTCATCATAAGCCACGGGCCATTATCAGAGCTGAAAATTACTATTGTGTTTTTGTCTAGTCCTAGTTTCTCTAATTTGTTTGTAATTTGACCAACACTCCAATCCACTTCATTCATAACATCTCCAAATAATCCTCTTGGACTCGTGTTTTGAAATGTTTCTGATGCAAATAATGGCGTATGTACCATAGAATGCGCGAGATATAGGAAGAAAGGTTGGTCTTTATTTTTATCAATAAATTCTATAGCCTTTTCAGTATATCTTTTTGTGATTGTGAATTGATTGGCGGGTTTTTCAATTATTTTCTCATTCTCCATCAAAGGGACTTGCCACATGTTTATATCGGGTTTACCAAGTAAAGTTTTGATACTCCAATTAATTGCATCCATGTCATTACTATAGGGAATGCCATAATAATAGTCAAAACCATGATTCATAGGAAGATGCTCTGGTAAATGTCCTAAATGCCATTTTCCAACTAAGCCTGTTTGGTAACCATTATTTTTTAGCATTTCGGCAATCGTAATTTCACTAGCTGGTAGGCCACCAATTGATTCTGGAAAAAAGACGCGTTTTTTTTCTGCACCCAAGCCTATTCTGATGGGATAACGCCCTGTTAACAAAGCTCCTCTACTTGGAGAGCATACGCTGCTGGCAGTATAAAAATTTGACCATTTTTGACCTTCTTTGGCTAATTGATCAATATTTGGTGTTTGAATTGTTGGATGTCCGTTGAAGCTTAAATCACCATACCCCAAATCATCCATATAAATTAAAATGACATTCGGTGAGTGTTTGACTATTTCATCATTAGGATTTGAATCACAAGAATTTAATAGTATACTACTAACTAAGATTGATAATATGAATTTTATCGAAATTTTCATTAATATTAATTTCTATGTTTGAGCGTGTTCCGCAATTAAAGGTAACTTGTTATATGAACATAAATATAATCCTTATCCCATAGATGGGATCCGGATAACAGCAATAGAAGGTGTCCTTATCAATTTAAAAATCGTTCTCCGATTTCTTTAAAGCGGAAGAGCAAGAGGGTAACCGGCTGACGCAGGTTACATTTTTATAATCCGCTTGTTTTCAAAGGTTTGTATGTTTTGAGTTTTGTTTGAAAACTGTGTTTTTCAATTAAAAAGCCTGTAACTCCCTGATAATCAATTCAGATTTCCATTAAAAATGGTGAAACAGTAATTGTGATGCCACACAAGGGGATTACCGTATTGTTTCTTCCACAGACTATCAACGGAGTACTATATGGATTTTTTAGGGTCCAACCTCTATACAAATCACGTATTCAAAAATAATAAACTGTGATTATGGAGCGATGATTTAAAGTCAAATCACAGTACCTCCGTCAGTACGTGGGCTATTATAAACCCTTTCAATAGAAACAACATTTTGTTTAGCATTTGGATATTGAAGCCTTCTTAATTCAGTGATTAAGCCCATAGAGTGGTACGCCTAAGTAGTTATAGTGATTATTTTATTTTATATCTTGAGTGTATCAGTATGATTAATCAATTTTCTCTTGATTAGAAACTCTAAAATTTTTGGCTTCATTTTGCTTTTTTTCTTTCTCTCGCATTCCTATTGTCAAACAACGAGTAGAACTATAAAAGGCGTAATCAGCGATGGCGATTTTCCTATAACGAATGCTTATATAAGAATCAAAGGAACGGATTTGGTCGCCATCTCAGGATCAAATGGGGTATATGAAATAAGTGCATCTGAAGGGGATATCTTAGTGTATTCCCATGTGGGTATGGAGCCTGTTGAAGTATTAGTTCAGGACATAACACAAACGCTGAATATTGAGTTGTTGCCCGCAATCAACGAATTGGATGAGGTTGTTCTCAAAGGCAGTAAAAGGAGGAAGAAAAAAATTGATTTTGAAGAGTACGATAAGAAAAAGACAATTATCCGAACGGCTTATGGGTATTTAGATAAAACATCAGCTGGTGGAACAATGCGCATTATTAATCGAGAGGACATCCTGGATATTAACCTCTGCATCTTAGACCTCCTTAGAGGTAAGTTTTCTGGTATTACGGTAAAGGGAGATTGCTTGAGGGGAGGAGCTGTTTCGTTACGGGGAGCCGGCTCAATTAGTAATGCGGGATCTGTTTTATATGATATTGATGGTCAACTATTTTCAGAGGCACCTATTTGGCTGCCAGTACATAATATTAGAAGAGTTGCAGTGCTCAGCAGCTACAGTCTGACTACTATGTATGGCACTATAGGTAAAGGGGGTGTTGTAGTGATTAATACAGTTGGGAACAACCCTAATTTCTCTGCAGGTAATATTACCGGACAAAATCTAAATAAAGATATCTACACGGATAATGCGTTAGATAAGGAGAGTTTATTGGATAATTATCCCAGTTTCTATAAAGAACTAGAAGATGCATCATCCGAAGAGCAATTCGCCACTCTATTAAAAGAGTTTGAAGATTCATTTTCTAATTCCCCATATTTTCACCTAGATGCCTTCTCTTTATATGTGGAGAAATGGAATAATATAGAGGCAGCTGAAGCGGTAGTGCGTTCAAAATATCCTCTTATCTCAAAAAATCCGGTACTCCTTAAAGCTTATGCCTACAAACTGGAGGCCTTAAATTTATTTGCTAAGGCGAATGAAGTTTATAAGGAAGTATTCATGCTGCGTCCGGATTACATACAGTCCTATTTGGATTTAATAAATAGTTATCAGGACCTGGGAAAATATGAGCAGGCCAAAGGTCTCCTTCTACGAATGACCGCCCTTTTAGAAAAGCGCATTCTGAAGTGTTCCAGTCCTGATTTGGATGACATTATGAAGCATGAGTTAATATCGGTAGCTAGTCTCTCGAATGAAAATTTAGACTTGTCTATACGAGAAAATCAATCAAAATTTGACTTAGGAGACACACGTGTTGTTTTTGAGTGGAATGATAATGAGGCAGAATTTAATGTTCAATTCGTAAATCCAAACAATCAATTCTCGACATGGAAACATTCATATTACTCGGAGAAGGACCAAATTGGTTTGGAAAAAGAATGTGGCTATAATCAAAGGGATTTCTTTATTGATAGATCACTGGGAGGAACATGGAAATTTAATATTGAGTATTTAGGTAATAAAAGTCTAACTCCAACATATCTCAAAGTAACGGTCTACTCAGATTTTGGAAATCCTTCTCAAAGTAAAAGTGTTACAGTCCACAAACTATTTCTTAAGAACAAAAACCACGAATTGTTTTACCTGAATATTTAGTGTGAATCTTTCCATTCAGAATTTTTGGGCGCAGCAATGAAAAATTCATTTTCATTTTGTTTATTAGTCTGCCTCGCAAGCAGGTAAGTACTGGTAAGGATTTGGGATTTAATTCTTACTTCGTTTGAAATACCCTGGTCGAATTCTAGATCACGTCAGCCTTACGTCCATTCTGATTTCGGCACGATAATTGTCTAGACATTTAATGCAAAGGGTAAACAAGATTTCCCTGATTTTAGATATTTCCCAAGCCCTAATATCCTTTCAAAATCTGGTTTTATTGGGGTTAAGCACTGTGTGACACGTGTTAAATCAATCCTAAAGCGATTGGAAATTGAAAATTCAGGGCCTATTTTAAGAAGACCATTTAAAGCTAATCAATATGAAAAAGAGCTTTTTCCTCCTCACCACCGCCTTAAGTTTATCATTTTTTTCGTACGCCCAAGGAGATAGCCAGGGACCTGAATTTAGTGGGTTTTCTACAACTGAAATGGTTTTTCAGGACAGGACTGTAGCCGATTCACTGGCTTTATGGGAAGAGCGGGTCTACCTGCATATGGACAGAGAAAAGGCTGAAGCAGGGGAAGCCATTTTTTTCAAAGCCTATGTATACAATGGTCCCACTCAAAAGCGCTTTAGCCCCAGTGGGGTGCTGCGACTGGAGCTCAGGGATGCTGAGAACGCTTTGGTTAGTAAACAGTACCACCCGGTCGAACAAGGTACCGGGGAAGGGGTTTTAAAACTCCCGAAAAAATTAAATGACGGCTCTTATGAAGTATTGGCCTATACCCGTTGGATGAAGAACTATGGGGAAGTCCAGTTCTATCGCAAAACCATTCAGGTAGGGGAGGATCCGGAAGTGGAGGGGACTTCGGAAAACCTAGGTGAGCGCCGACTGGAATTCTACCCCGAAGGAGGCCGGCTTCTGGCTGGTATTTCCAACCGTTTAGTTTTGACTTCTCAATCCCCGAATGGGGAATACGGCTCCGTAGCGGGCAGTATTATAGATGGGATGGGGCAAAAAGTTATGGAAGTACAGTCCTATGCCAAAGGGTATGGGTTGGCGATCTTTGAACCCGAAGCGGGCAAAAGCTATTTCTTCAAACCTACAGAAGGCTCGGCAAGCGCGCTCCCTGAGATATTGGATCAAGGGTATGCCCTGCACGTAAATACCCTCTCCCCGGAAAAAATACGGATTGAAGTCCGAGCAACTGAATCCCTTAAGGGTGCCCCTTTGGTTTTAGAAGGCAAGAAGGATGGTCAATCCTATTTTGTTCATGTCCTGGAGTTTGAAGAAAGCGCAGCCGCCCTGGATATTTCCAAGGCAGCCCTACCTCAGGGACTGATGACGTTCTCTCTCACCGGGATGGATCAGGTAGCCTGGGCGGAGCGCCCGGTATGGATCGAATCCGAGGAGCAATTGACCATTGAGGCCCAGCCCCTGAATTCCAAACGCACTGAAGCGGGGGAGATGGCTTTCCGCATTAAGGTGACCGATGCCGAAGGTAATCCGGTACAGACCGATCTTTCAGCAGCGGTGAGTACTAAGACAGCAAATTTCAAATCAGATATTGAACAGTACCTGAAGCCCATTGCTATTGATACAGAACTCCCGGACGAACGCAGTCTTCGTTTTCTGGAGGATCTCAAAGCACAAAGCCTGGCCTCGGAAAGCCAGGAGAAGGAGCTCCCCTCCGAGATTCGATATCCGATAGAGCGAAGTTTGGAGCTTCACGGTACGGTTTACGATATGGACAACCGCCTATTGACCAACACAAAAATCCAGATGATGGCTTCCTCCGATTCCAACCTGGTCATTCGCGAACTAGAAACGGATGGAGCAGGTGTTTTGCACGTGCAGGATATCGATGTGACGGGGGAGACGCGATTTATTTTCAGAACCAAAGGTGAAGAACAGACACAGCGCCTGGTAAAGTTGCTGCCCATTGACGAGCCCTCTAAACCTAACGGGGCTGGAGCAGAACGCAAGGAGTTAGTTGTAGATGAAGTAGCGGAGAGCAAAATCTACCGCAAGACGCAGCGGAAAAAGGAATTTGTGGAATCGACTGCTCCCGTTCCATTTGATACCACAGGCGTGATTCAGCTAAATGAAGTTACTGTTGCAGACCTTCGTAAAAGTGAACAGGAAAAGGTGCCAAGCCTCTATGGGATTACACCTAACCCTCGTGATGTGGTCTATCAGGATCCGGACAAACCTTTGATGCTAGATGGGCTTCTAAGAAAAATACCTGGGGTGCAAGTTCTTCTTACGATTGAGGGAGTCCCACAAGTGCAACATGTGCGTCGCGGTGGTGGGGGTGTAGCCTGGATCGTGGATGGACAACTTTTTCGCACTAATGATCCCTACTTATCCCCTTTAACGTACCTCACCTCTGGGGATATTTTGAGGATTGAGTTTATTATCGATGCCGATGACACCTCAGCCTTTATGCTTGCGCCTGGTACCGCTGCTCTGGTGGTATACACCCGGAGCGGTAATTTTCTGGACTATGTCAACCGGAAGGAAGCAGGGCTCAATTTTAAAGGGTATGAACCCACCCCTGATTTTGAAGTTTATATAGCTGAACGCGAAAAGGATAGGAAACTTCGTAAAACGGAGCTCTCCACCCTTTACTGGAACCCCTCTCTCGAAACGGATAAAAAAGGAGAGGCCGTGATCCGGTTTAAAAATTCTGGGACTTCCGAAAAGGTCAATTTGCGCATTGAGACCCTGACCCCTGATGGGAAGGTGGGTTCGTATAGCAAAACATTTTAAATCAGAGCTAGATTCCTGCCTGTTACCGGCCCATTAGGAGTTTTTTCAAGAATTAATAGGCAATAAAGAGAATAACTAAGTGTAAACTGGATTGGACCAGAAAAACGTATAATTGGAAATTTTAGTACTATCATTTAGTTAAAATGCTGAAATAAAGATTACAAAATCATTCTCGTAGTTGTTTTGTGGGCTTGACTTTCAACCACCGACCGATTCATGGAGTCCAAGCAGCCTGAACTAGCGCATATACTTGAAAGAATGTAATTAGGACAAAAAACCTTCAAACTCCCTGATAATCAATTTAAGACTTACCTGATTTTGATAGAGAAACTGTAATGGCTTCCCCCGCAAGCAGGTAAGTACTGGTAAGGATTTGGGATTTCAATGCGCTTCTCTTTGATGCCGTGGACTTCGATTGTTTTTCCTTTTTCAAAAGCCGCCTTCTTAAAAGTTCCATGTCCTCTCCTATTTTCCTGTCCAGCACCCGCGCATAAATTTGGGTGGTGGAGAGCTTGGTATGGCCGAGCAGTTTGGAAACCGTTTCAATAGGTACGCCGTTGGAAAGTGTTACCGTAGTCGCAAACGTGTGCCGGGCCGTGTGGAAGGTTACATATTTATGAATACCACATGCTTCGGTAATCTCCTTAATACCCCGGTTCAGCCGTTGATTGCTCAATCCGGGAACCAGATGGTTATTATATATGACTTCACTTTCTGCCTTGTACTTGTCAATAATCTTTAAAGCTTTGGGCAAGAGTGGGATTTTCACAGCTTCCGAGGTCTTTTCCCTCCTGGTGTGAATCCAGTAATAACCATCAATACCCCTAACCATTTGCTCGCGTTTCAGGTTCCGCAAATCGATATAGGAAAGCCCGGTATAGCAGGAAAACAAAAAGACATCCTTGATCCGTTCAATGCCGGGCAAGTTAAAGGTGGTTTCTTCAATGAGTCGCAATTCCCGTTCAGTGAGGTACACCCGTTCACTCTTCTGAAACTTCAGGCGGTAGTTTCGGAATGGATCCTTATCAATCCATTCCAAACGCACGGCCAGGTTCACCATCTTCATGAGCCGTTCCAGGTGCTTCATCACCCCGTTGGTGGTGCACGGTTTAAGCGCGCGTGGGGATTTGAAATTCCGGATGTAGAATTCAAAATCCGTAATGAACTTATAGTTCAATTGCCGGAGCTCGATGTCTGAGGTCTTATGTTGGTGGAGCAAGAACCGGTCGAGATACTTTTCCGTGGAATAGTAATTCTTCATGGTCCCAGGCTTCAGTACGGAAGTCTGGGTGGTGTTGTGGTATTGGATAAGCTGCTTCAGGGTCTTGTGCTCTTCATCGGCCCCCGTAAAGCGGGCTTTGATGGCCCGGGCGGTAATGACCTTCCCCTGGGATAAAAGTTCCTTGTAGGCCTGCATAATTTGCAGGTAGATTTCATCAAGATAACCGTTGAGTTGGCGGGCCTCGTTGGAGTTGCCGATGGCCCTTCCTTTGGCATCGTCCCATAACCCGATGGTTACCAAACGTTTCAGGCTGATTTCAGCCCGCTTGCCATCGACGGTGATGCGGGCATAAATGACAAACTTGTTTCGGAATTTCCGCGGCCTGCGGACGAACATCAAAATACTGGGCGGGTTGTAATCGGGCATAATAGAAATCGTTTAAGGTTAACAAATCGCGTTTGCAAACGACCCCTGTCAGCCTTGTCACTGACAAAATTATGCTCAAGAATTGTACCGGTTGATTCACCGAATGATACACCAGAAGCGGTGAATCAAATGAATTCAAATGAAATCAATAAAAATGAAAAGCACTGTCAATCAGTCAGTTGACAGTGCTTTGACCACCATTTAACAGGTGTTTCGTCGGGATGACTGGATTCGAACCAGCGACCACACGCCCCCCAGGCGTGTATTCTACCAGGCTGAACTACATCCCGGGCCGAGCGTTAATAAATGGTCCGGTGGACCATTTTAGCGAGGAGCCAGCCGGCGGGCGGGCCTCGCGGCGTCTGTGCTCAAAGACACTCATTGAAAGAAACTCAGCTCCCTTTTCTTTCGGCCTGCAAATATAGAATAATCTTAAAACTCCCGAAGCCTTATCGGTGAATTTGACCGGTAATTTTTTTGCAGCAGTCTTGCAGGATTCTCTTTTTATAATTCCTGAAAATCATCCCGGCAATCGACACATCGCGGCTTAATTATTTAGAATTACTCTAAATTTTACGCAATGATGATAAAAATCATGTTTATCGTCACGTAACATTTGTTACTTACGCAAGTATTTAATAAATTTTTAACAGATTTGAAAAGTACAACCACCACCAATTAAATATCCACCTTATGAAAATTAACAAGCTTTTTGGGCTACTGATGATTCTGGCATCATCATTCTTGTTTGTAAACTGTACCAGTGATCCCGTTCCCGGGCCACCCGGGGCCGACGGTATAGACGGTATTGATGGAGTAGACGGCACGGATGGCGTGGATGGCACTGCCTCTTGTGTTTCCTGCCATGCCAATTCAACCCGGGAACCTATTTATGAAGCCTTTGCACTCTCAGCCCACGGGGCAGGGGACACCTACGAACGAGGTGGAAGTGCATCATGTGCTCAGTGTCACGGTAGTGAAGGGTTTATCGATTTCACAACCAACGGCGAACTGACTATGGAGTCTTATAATGCCATGCCTGTAAGTTGCAACACCTGCCACGACAGCCACCGGACTTTCGATTTTGAAAATGACGGCCCTGATTATGCCCTTCGGAACCCAGATCCATCGGATTTAGTACTAGCCCCCGGGATTACAATAGACTTCGGGGATGCCAGTAACAATTGTATTACTTGTCACCAGCCGCGGAACAGCTATGATATCCCTGCCTTGAATCCGGATGGCACTTATGAAATAACCAGTTCCCGTTTCGGGCCGCACCACAGCCCGCAATCCACAATGCTCGAGGGAATCCTCGGTGCAGAAATTCCGGGATCCATAGGATACCCTGCCCGGGCTTCTGCCACCCACCGTAGCGAGTCTTCCTGCGTGCAGTGCCACATGGGTGAAGCTGCCGCTGTTGACGAAGGCGGACACTCATGGACGCCTGTGGAAGCAGTTTGCGTCCAGTGCCACCAGGCCGTTCCGGGTGAAGCTGATGGCTACACAGCAGATATGGCCACGCTCCTTGCATTGCTTCAGGAAGTCGAAGGAGTGGATGCAGAGACCGGAGACCCAGTTATAGGAATCATTCGGGAGAATGGAGAGTCTACCAATAGCGGTGTTTTCTCTGATGTTGCCGCCATGGCCGCATGGAACTACAAAACTGCCCTGGAAGACCAGAGCCGGGGCATCCACAACCCGAGATACACACAGGCACTTCTGAAAAATTCCATCGAAGCCCTGCAAAACGAAGACTAGTCCGGAGAATAGAGCGCACCGGGTATATATCAACACTATATACCCGGTGCCCTTCCGGAAATCGCTTTTCTCACAATACCAGAGCTTACTTTTAAAAACAAGCTACAATGAAAAACATAGTATGTCAGATTTTGGTGGGTTGCCTGCTGCTTTTTAGCGCCTCCTGCTATTACGATACGGCGATTGAGGAAGATCTGATTCCGCCACCGGAAGATGAGATCACTTACACCGAGGACGTTCAGCCCATTATTACCAAATACAATTGTGTGCAGTGCCACAACGGGTTGGAGCCCGCTCCGGATTTAAGGGCGGAAAATGCGTATGACGCTCTGGTTCCCGATTATGTAGAGGCCGGCAACGGGGCGGGCAGTCTGTTTTACCAACGCCTTCCCGGTAATGGCAGTCACCCGAATGTTGGTATTAACCTGACCAACAGCGAACTGGACCTGATAGAAGCCTGGATCGACCGGGGTGCTCTGGAATAACTAACTTTAAGAACCTCAAAGATGAGACCACTATATTTTCTCTTTCTGATTTTGTGCTGCACACCCCTGACGCTGATGAGTCAGGAAACCGAAGCGGATACTGTCGAGGTTGTTGATAAGCCCGAGCGCCCGGCCTTTGAAAGCAGTTTTCTAATTGACAATCCAACAGATAAAATTTATTTAAAGAATACCCTTGAAGCTGTGATGCAACACCGATTCGGCACCATTGGTGGTGGCGAAAATGACCTTTTAGGTATTTGGGGGGCTGCGAACATTCGCCTCGGCCTCACCTACGCGGTCCACGAAAGACTTCAGGTAGGTATTGGCACTGAAAAACTGCGAAGGTTACAGGACTTCAACTGGAAAGTGGGGTTGCTCCGGCAAACCCGTTCAGGCAAAATACCTGTAAATGTGAGCTATTATGGAAACTTTGTGGTTGATGCCCGGAAAAAGGAAAATTTTGCGCTAGACCAGCACCGGTATTCCTTTTTCAACCAACTGATTGTTTCGAGAAGATTCTCCCCAAATCTTTCCCTGCAAGTGGCCGGGAGTGTCTCCCACTTTAACTTAGTACAGGAAGGACAGGACAACGATGTTTTCGGGCTGGCATTTGGAGGGCGTTATAAAATTACCCCCAATACGGCCATAACCATGGAATACAGTATCCCCTTTGCAGACTTTGACGGATATAACTACCCTGAACCCGGGTTCAGTATAGGGATGGAATTCGTCACCTCCTCCCATGCTTTCCAGGTATATTTTTCCTCCCTGAACGGAATTACACCCCAGGCCAACTATGTCTATAACGAGTACCAATTTTTTAAAGGCACGCAGAACATTCTCCTGGGCTTCACCATTACGCGACTGTATAATTTCTAAGGCTACATGAAAGACGACTCAAAAAATCCAAAAGGCATTAATCGAAGAAAATTTCTGCCTATACTGGGTTCAGGACTGCTTTTACCCCTGCTCCCGGCAACGGCGAGTACACCAAACGCCAGTAACTCCGAAGAACAGGAATACCAGACCCTGCTAAAACCAGACGGTACGGCGGTTCGGGTGAAAGTGAGCCGTCTGAAAAAATCCAATGTGGTTAAAAAAAATATCAGCAATGCTGAGCTTCGCAACTGGCTGGATAAAGACAAAAAGGATTAGTAGCACTTTTAAAAATGGATGAAAACACTAAAGATACACGTCGAAAATTCCTGAACAACGGGTGGAAACTTGGCTTGGCCTCCATTGTTGGAGGAGCAGCACTCACCCACCTCAAGGAAGGTTTCGCCTTTGAAACCAAAGGAGCCTCCGGCGAAAAAATGGAGCTGATGGATGTCGATGGGAATATCATTGAGGTGGATCCCATGGATATGGAGGAAGTGGATCTGGAGCAGGTTACCCATAATGTGAGAAAAGGGATTCCAGGACGGAAATTTACAATGGTGGTGGACCTGGCGAAATGCCAGAACGCCCTGGCCTGTCAGCGCTCCTGTAACAAACACCATTTCGTCACCGGGGACAACGCCTGGCTGAAAGTGTATAAAATGCAGGAAACTGAGGATACCTCCCCCTATTGGATGCCCACCCTATGCATGCATTGCGACCAGCCTGCCTGTGTAACGGTTTGCCCGGTGGATGCCACCTTTAAACGGGAAGACGGTCTGGTGCTCATCGACAACGACCGCTGTGTGGGCTGCCGATTCTGTATGGCGGCTTGCCCCTACTCCACGAGGGTATTCAATTGGAACGAACCCAACCAGGAATTTGAGATGAATATGGACATGGTGGAAGAAATGCACAGTCCGGAACATGCGGGTATGCCCAGTGTGAAAGGCACGGTCGACAAATGTGACTTCTGCCCCCACCAGGCCGAAAAAGGGGAACTCCCACATTGTGTTACAGCCTGTCCGAATGGGGTCTTCTATTTCGGAGATAAAAATGAGGATGTAGTGACCAACGGAAACGAAACGGTCCGCCTGAGCAAGCTTCTGGAAGAAAATGCCGGATACCGCCTGTTTGAAGATCTGGGGACGGAGCCAAGCGTATATTACCTGCCTCCCAAAGACAGGCTTCCTTTTGAGGAAGGCCTTGAAAATTTCAACGAATTCCAATCAGTTGAAAAGCCTGAAACACCATGAGTAAATACGCCCAACTTATAAAAGATGTCGGCCCGCAGAAGTTTAGCCGGGGCGGAATGCTCTGGATGGGATTCCTGATCCTGCTTATCGTAGCCGGGGTAATCGCCTATATCGATCAGCTTATTGAAGGGCAGGTCGTGACCAACATGCGCGACTATGTGCTCTGGGGGGTATATATTTCCAATTTCGTCTTTTTTGTAGCGACGAGTTTTGTCGGAGCTATAGCGGTCGCCGTCCTCCGGCTGACTAAGAGCGAATGGAGAAGGCCTTTTGTCCGGCTTGCTGAAATCGTCGCCCTTGCCTGTATTGTGATGGCGGGTATAACCATTGTCATCGACATGGCACGGCCGGATCGCATGTTAAACCTCTTTGTGTATGCAAGGCTGCAATCGCCCATTACATGGGATGTGATTATTATTCCCACTTTTATTGCGGTGAGTCTGCTGCTGCTTTATTTTCCGCTCTTACCTGACCTGGCCATCCTCAGAGATCACTACAGCGGAACCAATAAGCGCCTGAACAAGATCTACGGCTTCTTTGCCCTGAAGTGGCAATGGACCCAGGAACAGTTAAAACTCCAAAAACGATCTGTGCACCTGCTGGCGCTGATGATCATTCCGCTCGGATTGATCCTTGAATCTATCGATGCCTATCTCTTCTCCACCACCTACCGCGTGGGATGGGACAGTTCCAACTTTGCCCCTTACTTTATATCCGGGGCCATGGTCGCAGGATTGGGTGCTCTTGTGAGTGTGGTGTACATCGTTCGAAAGAACAAACAACTGGAAGCCTATATTACGGAATACCATTTTGACAAAATGGGGAAACTCTTTAACCTCGCGTGTATCATTTACCTGTATTTCAACATCAACGAGTATTTGATCCCGCTTTTTACGGCCAAAAAAGGAGAAAGTGAACATCTGGAGAACCTCCTTCGCGGAGACTTTGCCATCCCGTTTTGGACTGTTACAATTATAGGATTGGTACTTCCCGCCATATTATTGATATTTAAAAGGTTCAGAAAGCCAAAAGCGATGTTCTTCATAGCCGTGGTTGTGGTAATCTGTTCCTGGTGGAAGCGGTACCTGATTGTCACCCCTACCCTGCTGCATCCCTATCTCCCGATACAGGGTGTGCCGGAGTCCTGGAGGCACTATTTCCCAAGTCTGCACGAGTGGGTGATTACCTCAGCTACGCTGGCCATGGCACTGTTAATCATTACGCTTCTGGTTCGTTATGTCCCGGTAATGTCTATAGACCAGCTGGCAAAAGATCAGGAAACGCGTGTAACCTCAGATAAAAAGGCCACAGCATGAGGAACAGGTTCACAAACATACAGGTGAAGGAGATCGCAAAAGTCTTGGGATGCACCCTGCTGGCCCTTTCTTTGCAAACGGGTCTGGCACAGAAAAAAGAACGCTTGAGATTGTCTACAGCCTATACGAAGGTTATGGACGGCCCGATGTATCTGGACCTTCAGGCTTCTGCCCGTGTGGACAATACCAACGTTACCGTACCGGATGCCGAGTTGGCGGTCTACTACGAGGTGGACGGGGAGGAATTCCCCCTGGGAACTGTAGTAACTGATGGGGGTGGAAAGGCACAGTTTACCTTAAAAGGGATGGATGCAATCGCTCCGGATTCCACGGGCCTCTATATTTTAGGAGCGGCCTTTGCCGGAAACGATACCTTCAGCCGGACCAGCAGTAGTGTCGAATTCAGAGATGCGGTCCTCACGGCTTCCCTGGTGGAGAAGGACAGTATGAATTATATTCAAGCTACCTTACAGGACAAAGTACTGGACAGCACCGTTGCCGAAGCCCTTATCAAGGTACAGGTAAGGCGTATGTTCAAGCCGCTCATTATCAGTGAAGAATTCCTGATGACCGATGATTCCGGTGAGATCATGGTAGCCATTCCTGGAGATATACCAGGAAAAGAGGGGATCCTAGCTATGGAAGTGGTTATAGAGGAAAACGACACTTACGGTAACGTTAAGGCAATGCTGGATGCTCCGGTAGGTACTCCTATAGTTCATACCAGTACCTACGACCAGCGGACCCTTTGGGGCCGGAGCAGCAGAACCCCCCTGTTCATCCTGTTTTTTACCGGATTGCTCGTGTTTGGATCTTGGGGTATTATCTTTTATTTATTATTTAATCTTTATAAAATCGCTAAAAATTGACTTATGAAAACAATTAAAATACTTTTGCCTTTGGCCTTTCTCGCATTGGCGTTCTACGCTTTCACAACCCCTTATCAGGATGAATGGGTGGTCCCGGAGAAATATGTAAATATGAAGAATCCGACGGATCCCAAGGCGGACCTGAATATCGGCAAGGCATTATACAATAAACACTGCCAGTCCTGCCACGGAAAAGAAGGATACGGAGATGGCAGTAAGGCCGCGGGGTTAAAAGGCGATCTCGGCGATTTCTCTTCTGAAGAATATCACGCCCAGACCGACGGAGAGTTATTTTATAAAACCTCATTTGGATTTGGCGACATGCCGGAATACACCAAAAAAATGCCCGATGATGAAGACCGTTGGCTTGTTGTAAACTATATGAGGACCCTCAAGCAATAAAAAAATTACCGCGGTTCCGTTGCGACCAAAGACCAACCAAACTTAATTTCTAAAGGCGTACCATCTCATGGATACGAGATTACGATATATTAGTATTTCACACCATACAGCCCCGGTGGCCCGTAGGGAGCGATTTCATCTGTCCGATACGGAAAAGCAGAAAGTCGCCACAGCCCTTAAAATGGCCTTCCCGGACCTGAGTTCGCTCCTTATATTGGTGACCTGTAACCGCACAGAATTGTACTTTGAATCTGGAAAGACCCAGGCCAACTGCGTCAGGGATTTTTTGATTCGACGAGTCGCGGGAGCGGTCAGTGAGGCTGATGTGGAAGACTTCAGAGGCAGTGACCATACTGAGGACACCGTTCTGCAGCTGCTCAAGGTTTCTGCAGGTCTGGAATCCTCTGTTATGGGAGACGCTGAAATCATTCATCAGATTCGTAAAGCGTATCATTATTCGCTGGAGACCGGTATGCAGGGTTCTCTTTTGGAACGTTGTATGCAAACACTCTTTAAAACCCATAAACGGGTGAGTAATGAAACAGGGTTCCGCGATGGCACTACCTCTATGGCCTATAAAGCGTTAAAGCTTATAGGTGAAACTTTTGGAAGTGAAGCTGGAGAGAAGAAAATCCTTTTTGTAGGGGCTGGTGATATCGTAAGACAACTTTTTAAATACAACAGCAAGTTCAGGTATCGGAATGTTTTTATTGCCAACCGTACAGAATCTCGTGCGGAAAAGCTCGCCCGGGCCCATAAGGTGTATACCTTCCCGTGGGAAAAACTGACCAGGAACGAACTCAGCGAATTCGACGTAATCATATCCGCAGTAAGTCATGCCTCAGGTTTAATACATAAGGGTCTTGCCAAGGATAAAAACGTATTGCTTATCGATCTTGCCGTACCCGGGAATTTTGCCCCGGCCCTCGCATTATCCTCATCCATAAGGCTTCACAATCTGGATTCGATTGCGTGTCAATTGAAATCCAACCATATGGCGCGATCAGCAGCTATTGAAAAGGTGGAAGAAATTATTGCTCAGGAATGGTCACAGTATCGGCAATGGCAGGAAATGCAACCTTTCCGCAGACTAATGGCCGTGCGTAAAAAACAAGTGTACAGCGCTTTGATCAGGACTGGTGTTGCAGAAAGCCATGGTTGGTCTAAAAATGAATTGTCTGCCCTGGTCAATCAGATCATGAGAAAACTTCTGAAGGAGCCCAGGACCCTTCAAAACCCGGGAAACCTGGATGTACTGGTTGCTCAATACGCCGTACGTCAGGCCGCTTAACTTAATTGCCATGAAAATGAAATACTCCAGTGTGAGGGACATCCTGTCCCTATGTACCATTGCATTGATAATCTCCACGGTCGCCTGTAAACGCGGACCTGATACCGGAGACCCTATTCCCCTTGAAACAGAGGTGAATATGGCGGATGCCCATAAGGACGTAGTGATGGAAATGCGTAAAATCAAAATTTTAGAAGCTGTTCCCACCACCAAGTATCTCTATTTGAAGGTAACTGAAGGGGACCGCAAATACTGGATGGCCACTGGTCCCACGGAGGTCGAAACAGGGGCGGTTTACTACTATAACGAAGCCCTGATACGCGCAGACTTTGAGAGTAAAGAAATGCAACGCGTCTTTGATACCATTTATCTGGTCACACGGATAGTCCCTGAAGCCGAGGTTAAGAATCTGAAACCCGTGAAATCCATCACCCCCGCTGCGGACGGAGCTGGGAATTCAGAGGATTCCGGGATAATGGCCCAGGAGGGACATCAAAACGCGATCCCCGTGCAAATTGCAGATGTACTCAACGATCCGGGGGCTTACCAGGGCCAGTGGGTTGAAGTATCCGGGACATGTACAAAGGTCAATGAGGGTATCCTCAACCGCAACTGGATCCACCTGAAAGACGGGAGCGCAGATGAAAAAGACTTTGTCATCACCTCAGCAGCGACTGTGAAGCCTGAGGATCAGGTGACAATGCAGGCTGTTGTACGCCTGGATAAAGACTTTGGGGCGGGGTACAAGTATGCGATTATCCTGGAAGACGGTGTGGTCCTGGAATAATTGATCTACCCGCCACCAATTCTTTAAAAAATGGTCTCTGAGACTTTTTGAGCATTTCCCCTAAAACAAAAAATCCCGTGAAATGTGCTTCACGGGATTTTTTAATCCTTCAGTTCCCCTCCCGATGAAAAGAAGGTCTGATACAGTGGCCTGGCATTACCTGAATAAGGTAAAGTGGCCCACGTATTGCTGTTTTTCATTGTCGTTCGCATTGACCACATACCAGTAGTCTCCGGATGGAAGATCTTTGGAATCATAGGTTCCATCCCATTTGGTGACCTGATCTAGGGTTGCGACAACCCGGCCGTAACGGTCGTAAATGATTACCTCGATATTCGGGAAAAACTCCCGGTTCAGCGGCGCCCAAACATCATTTATACCATCTCCATCCGGGGTAAAGAAGTTTGGAAAGTCTACCATCCCGGTGAAATCAAACGGGAAGTCTATGCTGATTTCGCATCCTTCACGATCTCTTACCCGAATATTGACCGTAGCGTCGTAATTAAGGTAGAAGACATTGGTACTTCCCAGAGATTCTCCCTGGAAGAAGTATTCGTAGTCTCCAAATCCTCCACTGGCTGTAGCCGTGATCTCATTGGGTCCGGTCTGCATGGCATCGAGGGTAAGAGGTTCATAGACCTCAATGGTGAATTCGACAAAATTCGTACACCCGTTTTCGTGATAGATATAGACTATATGATCACCCGCTGGTAAATCGCCCCATTCACGGGTAGTATCGGCCAGGGCCGTTATTGCATCGGTCGGATCCAGAGGATCCAGTGCAAAGAGCACCTCATCCAGTACACTGTCGTCCTGCATCTCAATACGGGTCGTGCTGAATGGGAATATTCCCTCACATCCATAGTCTACAACGGCTTCAGCATTGAGTTCCACCCCGATCTCGATAGGTATGATCACATTGGTTATACACCCCTGTGAATCTCGAATAAAGACCACATAGGACTCTCCGCCTACCAAATTATCGAAGAACAAATTGTCATTCCTTGTGTAGTCTGCATCATCAGAAGAATTCAGACTGGTTTCATAATACCGCAGTCCTCCCGGGGTTGTAAAGGGAGTCCCCCCGCTTACTGTGAGCTGAGCAGATCCATCCGCAAAACCAATACACGTCTCGGGACTCGTTGTAAAATCTGCATCCAGAGGCTCGGGTTCAATTATGCGAACGGTGGTAATTTCAGAACACCCGTTTTCATCCTGAATAAGGATATCGTATTCTCTGCCCGGGAAGGGAGCTCCTTCCAGATCAGTGAAGGTATACGCACCCGGAGTTGCAGGATCGGTAAAGAATTCGTTGAATCTCGGTTCAATAGCAAACTGGATCAGACCCTGTCCTCCGCCGGTAACTTCCACCGTGGCGGTACCGTCTGTCTCTCCGGCACAACTTATTTGAGTAGTGTTGATGCGGTAGGTGATCGGATCCGGCCGGACTATCGTAAGAGGTCCTTCTACATCGCCGCATGTACTTCCACTGATAACCGCAATATAGTAATCGGCACCTTCGGACAAGCCTTCAAAAGTACCATCCGCTTGCGGTCCGCGAACCACAACAGCCCCGGGATTCGGACTAAATGGATTCCCAGGATCTCCCCTGTAGAGGAAAAAGCTGTTACTTCCCACACCTCCTGAAGCAAAGGATTCAATACGGCCGTCTAATTCGCTGGCACAGGAAATATCGTCAGGCAAATTCACGACCAGGTCTAAATCCTGGGCATCGATCAGGGTAAGCCCATTGGAGGTCACTACGTCGCAGGCGTTGGTCGCATTGACCTTTCGCACTTCGAATTGATAGAACCCGGGAACCCCTGGAATCAGTACGGCGTTAATTCCCACACCCATCGAAATAAACGGATCTGTAAGAGGCGCACCGACGGCCCTGTATTCGTAATTGAAACCCGCTTCAGGATTCGTAACGGTCAGACGCATTTCACCAAAGCCACCGCAACCGGGAGCCTGAACCTGCACCAGGGTGGGGACAATTGCCGGTGGTGGATTTACGTAATATGGGGTCGAAAGTCCAACACACTGGAAGCTTGAGGAAACCTCAACGGCATACCAGCCGGCACTGATGTACCCAAACCCATTGGTTCCGATAAATGTCGGGGTGTCCTGAAGTCCGCTTCGGGATAACTCATCGGTAATATCATTACTGCCCAGATAAATGAGCTGGTATTTGTATCCCGCACCAACTACACCACCTGAGGCTCCGGCAGTTCCTGTGATGGCATCGCCCGACGCCGGATCATATGCTTCGAGTACGGCATTGTTGCCCCCCGGGCAAATCAGCCCCTGGGGTTCGCGAATCTCCACGAGTATAGGAGGAATCGGATCGAGGGTTATGTCTGTTGTTTCAGTACACCCTTCTATATCCCGAACCTCAACCCGGTAATCTCCGCTGGAGAGATTTTCAAAGCGGGATTGTACCGAGAAAGATACCACCTCAACATAGGTGCCTGAGCCATTGTCTCTTAAAAGTCTGAATTCATAAGGCGTCGTATCCCAGCCTCCTGAGGAATTGGCACTAATGATTCCTGTATTGTTATTACAGCTTACATTTCCTTCTGAGGTAGCCACAGGCACTAGGGGTCCGTTCGGGACCCGAACGGTAGCGAGATTACTTATTCCCGGACATTCCGGTGAGACGCAGTTGTCGAAATCTCCACGACGTAATTTCCAGCCCTAAGTCCTGTAATCCGGGCCGGATCGCCACTGGCATCCGGAAAGTTTGCGGTGTCAAAACTTCCGCTGGCCGCAGCGGGAAGCACACGGTTTCCACTGGTGTCGATCAGGAATGCCTCGTAATTGTATACCCCATTATAATCTGTGACGTCAATAAAGAGCACCCCGTCATCTCCGGGCACAGCACACCGGACCGGATTGGCCTCGCTGATTGTAACGTCCGGGTATAACGGATCTGTCACTTCATACAAGGGCAATGGATAACTACATCCTTCTATATTATCAACCACTTGCAACAGGTATCCGCCGGCTACAGGTAGGTCTACAAGCACAAAGGAATCTCCGGGTGTGTTGGTCACAGGAGTTACAGCCGCCGGGCCGTTGACCATAGAGACCGTAAAATCGGTTGTTCCCACAACATCGATGCGGACCTGTTCGGGATTCGTACATGTGAGTGCCGAAACCACACTGAGGGTCGGGAGTACATTGGTAGGTGGGTTAATCACCGGCAGGGTCACCTGATCCTGACATCCGTTCCCATCAATGGCATAAACCGTAATGGTTTGGGGAGATCCGTTATCGACCACCTCGAAAGTATTCGAGGACTGGTAATTCTCAAAACCGGTTATACTATACTGGTATCCGCCGGCCGCAGTTCCGGGATCTACAACCGAAACGGTAATGGTCGTAGAGCTGAACTGATTCGCCCCGGGTACACAAGCAAATGGCGGAGCCGAAGCATCAATCGAAAAGACCGGTGGTTCCAGTATTTCGATATTGTCCTGACGAACTTCGCATCCCCTGTTTGATACCACCGTAGCATCATAAATACCGGGAGGCAGGTTGGTAAATGAGCCGGCCCCATTTGAATCGATAACCGTTGCTGTCCCGTTAATGTAAAGGGTATAAACCAGGGGGCTATCCAGATCTGTCCCTGCCTGGAGGATGACTTCAATACTTCCGTCGTTCGCCCCGTTACAAGAAATATCGGTGTCCAGGATCGTTGCAATCACTGGTTCGTTGGCAGGCGACAGGGTAATATCATCTACAAGGAATGTACAATTCCCGCTGAGATCGATGACCAGGTTGTCGGTAACCACCACCTGATAATCCCCAGGAGCGTAACCGGTAAAGACGCCGGAGGTATTATCCGCAATATAATTCCCGCTGCTATCCTGTAATTCAAAAGTGAAATCCCCACTACCTCCGTTTGTGGAAACGGTGATCACCCCATCTGTATTATTACAGGAGGGGTCGGTGGTAAAATCCCCAAATGCATTGAGGAATTCGTATACCGTTGCCGTCCCCTGGCTGGCACAGCCATTGGCGTCTACAACATCTACTGTATAATCTCCCGGCGATCCCACCGTATAGGTATATTCCCAGAAACCTCCATTTAAGACCGCGAACTGCTCATTTCCGTTCAGAGAAAACCGGGGCGTATCTACGGCCGCGGGCACCTGAACCAGGATGTCAAAAGACGTGGCGGTAATATCACATCCGTTTTCTACCAGGAAGGTTGGTGGCGCCAGATCCGGGTTCAGTCCGATAATGGTTTGAATGGCAAAAGAGGCGCAATTAGCGGCATCCCGTACAAAAATATCATAGGTCCCTGCCGGCGCAACAAAGGTCGTCTCCAGGGTCCAGTCGCCAGGACCTGGTGTATCACCAGCATCCATGTAGGCAAAAAGGTAGGGGCCTCCGGCTCCTCCGGTACCCCGTACGGTCAGTTGTCCGGGAGCATTACAATTTGCCGGTGAGGAGGCAATGATATCATAGGACGGAAGGTTCTGGTCTACAGTTACCGCGACGGCATCCGTACAATTATTGGTCAGGTCAGTTGCGATAACCTGATAGTTTCCGGCTGGCGTCTCATAGGTATTGGAATACACAGGAGAGACGTTGGTGAGGTTTTGAAGGGTAATGCGGTTCCCTGTATCCGTATTGAGAAGTTCAATAAGTAAATCACTATTGGGCGCAAAGCCATCTACAGAATAGACGATTTGTCCGTTCCTGCTAAAATCGCAGAAGTCTGGAGTAGAGCTCGCCGTAATATCCAACGGACTTGGGCCGTCTACCGGGGCAATTTCATCCAGGTAAATACAACCCGTGCCCTGATCGGTTACCTCAACCACGTATGCCACTCCGAATTGCAATCCTGTGAAGGTATGCCTTCTGGGTGGGCTGTTTGGAACTACCGGTGGGTTGGGATCTATCGCCAGGCGGATCAAAAACGGACCTGTACCCCCGACGATTTCTACCGTATTCGTGAAACCTGAAGGATCACACACCGGAGCCAACACCGGATCGGGAACCACATCCAGGGTCGTCTGGTCTATAATGACCTCATCCTCGTCCCGGCATCCATTGGCATCTAAGGTAATGATACGATAGGTATCCGGTGCGAGGTTGGTAAAGGTTTCCGCAGTGCTTGAAGTAGGTCCTATTCTGCTGATTTCCGTTCCAAACTGGTCCTGAAGAATATAAGTGAAATCCGGAGTTCCATCAGAAACGGAGGTAATGTCTATACTGCCTTCCAGAGTACCTGTAAGACAAGTTGCCGTTATCGGGCTGACGCTGGCATCTGGAGGGAGCGTGGGATCAGTATTAATGGTATAATTGGCAAGCGCAGTCTCACATCCGATCGCATCCCGTACGATGTACGAGTAGGTTTGTCCCGCATTCAGATTGGAATAAACCGTTTGTGTGGTGAAAGGTCCTCCGTCAAAACTAATCAGAAAAGGAGGGATTCCACTGGTGGCATCCGGAGTAATGGTGAGAATACCGTTATCGGTTTGTCCACAGCTTGCCGGGATCTCACTCACTGCAGCAGGATTCAATGGCAGGGGTGGATTCAGGGTTACGGGTACAGATTCTGCAACACAACCCTGGTTATCAGTAACTCTGAAGATATAATCTCCGGGCACATTGGTATTTATCAGGAAGGAGTTGGCCGTCAACGGAGTGGGCGGACCAAAAGTCGCTCCGTTATCCGCACTCACTTCATATTGTTTTGGGCCTGCCCCTGCTCTATAACCCCCATTAACTTCTACGCGCAGGCTTCCGTCTGCTCCGCCACAGGGAATCTCGGTATCGATTGAGCCGGTAACCCGCAATTGTGAATTTACGGTGATATTTATCTGATCTGAACACCCGTTGGAGTCCACCACCTGTATTCTATAATTCCCGGGACTGAGTCCTGAAAAAACCGGGCTCGCCTGAAGGGCACCCCCATTAATACGATAATTGTGTGTGCCCACTGGAGCCGAACCTGCGGTGGAGGTTACAGCCAGTGTAGCTCCCGGTCCGGGAACATAACAAAAATCTGAAGCAGGGGCGTCCAGAGCAATACTGGGCGAGGCCACAGGGGTGAGATCAAAAGAGAAGGTTGCGGTACACCCCTCAGCGTCCGTCACCGTGAGAATATAGGTGCCGGATTGGCCCAGTCCTCCAAAGTTTTGGCTGTTTTGGGGACCCCTTGTGGCGCCATTAGGGAGTTCAAGAGTATACCTGTAGTTTCCCCAACCTCCGTTAGCTGTGGCCCTTACCCGACCCTGGTTTCCATTGGCACAAGTCATGGCCGTCACGTTTCCGCCCAGGGTAAGTGGGCTGGCAGGTTCTTCTATTTGGAGGGAGGTGGAATCCGTACACCCCGTATCTGCATCTGTTACGTCAATTGTATAGGTGCCTGGTCCCGAGGGTGGAAGCACGACCTCTGGTGTGCTCTGAACCGGACTTACCGGTCCTCCATTTATAGAATACGTAAAGCCATTGAGATAGCCGTCGACAATAAAAGTCCCGGTGCCATCAGATGCTCCTGTACAAACACGTAAATCCCCTCCGGATCTTAATCGCACCCCAATGGTACTCAGTAAGGCCGGCGTAAAGCTTTCTTCGTAAAAACAACCATCCGCACCTGTTACGCGAAAAGTATACGAGGTATTTACATTGAGGCCGATGAAGGTGTCACTGCCGCCGTTATCCACCGCTATCGGGCTTACGATTTCGTATCGGACGATGCCCGCAGTACTTGTGGCAGTCAACTGGACATCCGAAGTTCCCGCAGAACAATTGATCACGCCCTGGGTAAAGGCAATATCTGTCGGCGGGTCAACATCGAGTATGTCGATGGGTGTCAATTGAATACGGCATCCTCCATTATCCCTTATTATGGGAGTATAGGTACCCGCGGCCAGGTTGGAATAATTTTGCTGGGCACTGAAGTTTACCCCGTCGATACTGAACTGATACCCACTCCCGGATCCCCCGCTAAAGGGACCCTGAAATTCGATGATTCCTCCGTCCGCGCCACCACCGGGGTTACACAGACGATCCTGAAGTTTCACTGCACTTCCCGAAATCGCCCCCACATTGGTAAGGGAAATTGAAGTTGGTATCGTGTAAATACAATCAAAAATACCCTGCTGATAACGCACCTGAATGCTGTTGTAGGTTCCACTACCCACTGTAAGCACTGGGTTGGCCGACCAGGGATCCCCTGGCTGGGCCCGAAAGGATAAGTTATAACCCTTGGCATTTAGAACGTTGATGTTTATACGTGCGCCATTATTACAGTCCCCGTTCGTTCCGGATGCGGTCACATCCGGAGGGGTGAGTTCCTGAACGGACGCCGAAGCGGAAATGGTACAACCGTTGGCATCTGTAATAGTAAAATTATAGGAACCCGCTGTGGTTACATTATAGGTGGTCTGCCCCACATAAGATCCTCCAGAATTCCCACCATCGCTAACCGTAAATGTATATGGGGCCACTCCACCTGAAGTCCGCACAATGATATCCACATTATTCGACCCACAGGAAGGGTCTGTACTTAAACTCTCATTGACCTCCGTAGATGCTGATAAGGCTACTAACCCGTCCCCGATGATTATAGGATTGCCATTGACGTCCAGGGATTCCTGGGGTGGCGGAATCCCCAGTGCCGGATCCCCCGTACATTGTTGGGTCTCTACCTGTACACTGTAAGTCCCTTGCCCAACAGCTGCAAAAGTGTAAGGATTATTGGGAATAAAGGTTGTAAATTCCAAAGGCACTCCATTCTGGTCGACGAGTGTATACTTGTAGGGACCAGGAACGTTATTGACGTTCACGGTAATCGAACCCGTATCACCAAAGCAATTGGCATCTATAAAAGTGACATCCAGGTCAATCACCCGGTCCTCAATTACAATGGGCTCATAAGGATACTCACATGTGCCTGCTGTATTTCTAAGCCGGGTCTTCACAACATACGTCCCGGGAGTAAGGCCATCAAAAATGGCCGAATTTTGCCAGGGCCCGAAGCCACTTCCGCTATCCATACTATATTCGTAGGCACTTGAGAGGTTGGTTAACTGAATACGCCCGGGTACACCGCAAATAAAATTCCTCTTGATATAAGTCTGGGTAATGCTACTTTTCTTGACTTTGAAATAGTAATAGGTGCCTCCATTGGCCCGCACCCGGAATTCTGCTCCCGTGGTGGCCGGAATGGTACCTGCAGAAAGGGTAAACGCCGCGGATGTCCCCACGGTTTGCCATGAGGAATTACATTCATTCCCGATAATGGGAGGACAATCGTCATTCACGTCAAACGTACAACTGCCGCCTGGGACGAGCCGTTGCCATTGATAGGTACTAAAGGAACCCGTCAGGGTGAGGATGCGGTCGTCAAAATCGCCACATAGGTTAAATCGGGAAATGGTAAACCCATTATCGGAACACGTAACTTGTTCGTCCGCATTCTGAATTATGGTAGAAAACATAGGCGCTTCCGCCGTGAATTCTGCTAAACCTGTGGCTGAAGATACTATGGGCGTGGGCGTGGCTTCTGTATCGAGATTCTCTGCCCTGAGCGCTGAATTGGAGTCCGTCCTGGAAGACAGGCTTTCAACAGCCCGGACAATATGATGTAGCGGACTGTATTCGAAAGCCGAAGCACTTACGAAAGATATCCCTACAAGTAGCAGGGCATACCAGAGGTGCCTGTTTTTTTTCGGGAACATAGATTAAGTAGGCTTCAGAGAGTACAAAAGGGATTCGGGGACCCTCCGGCACTCTGTTTGTAATTATTTACACTTATAATTTCTCTTTATCTTTGGGGTCGTAACCCATTTATCCTTTTTGCATGTATTTTGCGAAAATGGTACTACATCAACGAATAGCTATGAAAAAAAGTATTGTTACCCTATGGTTTTTCGCTGTAATGATCTGTATTTCGTGTGCTCAAAATGACCAAAATGACGTAGAAGGGCCCCTGAAGCCCGTATTTTCAGCAGAATTGCTTGTCGATGACCTGCAAATACCATGGGGCATGGTGATTTTACCTGACGGAAGTCTGTTGATCTCCGAAAAATCAGGGACTGTACTTCTGTTTCAAGACGGAGAAAGAACTACTATTCAAGGGGTTCCCGAGGTCTATGTGCGGGGTCAGGGAGGGCTACTGGACCTCGAGTTGCATCCGAACTTCACGGAAAACAGATGGGTGTATATGAGTTACGCCTCGGAGGAGGGCCCGGAGAAAGGAGGGCATACCACCATAGCACGGGCGCGGCTAAACGGAAACCAATTCACTGATTTTCAAGTACTTTACAAAGCAAGCCCGAATACCACTCAGGGACAGCATTTTGGTTCCCGTATTGAATTCGACGACAACGGGTATCTCTATTTCACGATCGGAGAACGGGGTGCACGGGAGGTTAACCCCCAGGATTTATCCCGGGATGGCGGTAAAATATATCGCCTTCACGACGATGGGCGTATCCCTGCCGATAATCCCTTTGTCAATACCGAAGGGGCACTCCCAGCTATTTATACCTATGGAAACCGAAACCCTCAGGGCATGATTAAGCATCCCGAGACCGGAGAAATCTGGATTCATGAGCATGGACCCAGGGGCGGAGATGAAATTAATATTGCAATCCCCGGCCGGAATTACGGTTGGCCCGTGGTCACGTATGGCATAAATTACAGTGGAACACCGATTACCGATAAAACGGAAATGGAAGGCATGGAACCTCCAATTCACTATTGGATTCCTTCCATAGCGCCAAGCGGTATGTGCATGGTGACCTCTGAAGAATATCCCGGTTGGAAGGGAAGTTTACTGGTCGGATCCCTGTCTTTTCAATATCTGGAACGCCTTGAAATGGATGGCCGTCGTGTGCTCAGACGGGAGAAACTCATGGAAGACGTCGGAAGGGTCCGAAATGTCCGGCAAGGACCGGATGGCCTGATCTATGTAGCCGTCGAGGGTAAGGGGATCTACAGGCTGAACCCTAAATCGTAGGAATTGGGATTGGAAAACGGTCCGGGGTGGCCGAAGACCGAATCCTGACCCGGTTTACTTCTTAAAATGCTCGAGGGCTTTTTGCACGGATCCAAATTGGGTGAGGGCTTCACCAGCTTTTTCATATGAAAATCCCAAATGCTCCACTAAATATCGCGTTCCCCGGTCGATGAGTTTGTTGTTGCTCAATTGCATATGAACCATTTTATTTCCACTCACTCTGCCGATGCGAATCATCAGGGCGGTGGAAATCATATTCAGGGCCAGTTTTTGGGATGTCCCACTTTTCATCCGTGTACTCCCGGTAACAAATTCGGGGCCTACAGGGATCTCGATGGGGATCTCAGCGGCCCGGGCCAAAGGGGATCCGGGGTTGTTGGTGATTCCAGCCGTCAGCAGGCCCGATTCCCGGGCCTTCCGGATACCCCCAATCACATAGGGAGTAGTTCCGGAGGCAGCGATCCCCACCAGGGTATCCAAATCACTTATGGAATGAGCTTCCAGGTCTTTCCAGGCTTGCTCAGTGTCGTCTTCAGCATGCTCCACCGCCTTGCGAATGGCGCGGTCTCCCCCTGCGATCAACCCGATAACCCGGTCATGGGGCATCCCATAAGTTGGTGGGATTTCAGAGGCGTCCAGTATCCCAAGACGCCCACTGGTACCTGCCCCGATATAAAACAGGCGTCCGCCACTGAGAAACCGGGGGACCATAGCCTCCACCAAAGCGGAGATGGAGGGCAGGGATTCCCGAACCGCCAAAGCGACTTTCTGATCTTCATCATTAATAAATTTTAGTAACTCGCTTACTTCCATCCCTTCCAGGTGATCATAAAGGGAAGGGGACTCTGTAATTTTATCGAAATCGGACATGTTTAGAGAATATGGATTTGATGGTTGCGCAATGAATTCAAACGACTGGATTTAGGATTCAGCTCCGTTATGATGGTATTGACCGCACTAATATCACAGGTGCGGTATCTGTGCTGCGAATTGAGTTTTTCCGAAATACACAACAGGATTACTTTCCGGGAGGCCTCTACGACAGCCTTCTTAACCTGAACCACATCCCAGTCAAACTCTGTAAGACCGTGAAGGGCATCAACATAACCCGTGCCGATAAAACCGTAGTCCACATGAATATCTGAAAGGGCTTTTACAGCAGTTGCCCCGGTGGTGATCCGGGCCTCTGCAGAGACCTCACCCCCAATGAGGATAACCCGGACACCGGGTTTGGTCTGCAGCAGTAAGGCTACCGGAAGACTGATGGTAAAACAGGTCAGCTGCAGTGCTTCCGGCAGCAAACGGGCCAACTCCTGGCAAGTGGTGCCCCCGTCCAGAAAGATGACACTGCCATTTTTTAAAAAATCTATGGCCTTTTTAGCGATAGCTATTTTTTCGGTAATGGCATATGTATTGGTATTGGCAGCAGCCGGTGCAATAAATCCAAGAGAGACAGCACCTCCATGAACCTTTCGGAGTTTCTGAATCGCATCCAGCTCTTTCACATCCCGGCGCACGGTATCTACAGAAACCCCGAGTTGCTCCGCCAAATCAGTGAGCAATACCCGGTTGTGGACCTCTACGTCCCTGAGGATCATTCTTTGTCGCTCTTCTTTTAGCATAGGGATGTTTGCGCAAAGATACAATTTTCGATTTTTTGCAAGTATAAAATCCAATAAAAATGATTAATTTCAATTAAAAGCATACTATTGCATATAAAACAGCATTTTATTGCAATATTTAAAACTAAGATGTATTTTTGTCGCTCTAACTAAAACCTTACCTGACATGCCAGAACTCGCCCCGGCCGCTACCTCTTATCCCATTCCTCAGGACCAGGAGGCCTTTAAATTTGAAAAGATACGTACCCGCATTCACCAGGACTCAGAGGCGGCCTCCCTTTATACCGCAAGAGAAATAGAATCCCTGATCCGAACCCGTCAAAAAGAGGGAAAGAATGTGGTGTTGGGCCTCGCTACCGGGTCCACCCCTACCCGGGTCTACGATTTTCTCGTCCAGTTCCACAAAGAAGAGGGCCTGAGTTTTAAAAATGTCATCACTTTTAACCTCGACGAGTACTATCCGATGCAGCCGGATTCCATACACAGCTATGTGCGCTTTATGAAAGAGCACCTCTTTGACCACATCGATATCCCCCAAAAAAATATTCACATTCCCGACGGGACTCAGGAAAAAGAAGATGTCCGGGACTATTGCCAGAGGTATGAAGCAAAAATTCGGAAAGCCGGGGGCCTGGATATTCAAATTCTGGGAATCGGGCGGACGGGTCATATCGGTTTTAACGAACCGGGCTCCTCTCTTGGGAGTATCACACGTATGGTGCGTCTGGATCGGGTGACCCGACTCGATGCCGCCAGTGATTTTTTCGGCCTGGAAAATGTGCCCGCAAAGGCCCTCACCATGGGGGTGGGTACAATCCTTTCCGCACGGAGGATTATTATGATGGCCTGGGGTGAAGGCAAATCAGATATCATTCAAAAGGCCGTGGAAGGAAAAATCCGGGAATCCGTACCCGCCACGTTTTTGCAGAATCACCCGAATTGCGAAGTGATTACCGACCGCCCGGCGGCCTCCGCCCTGACCCGGGTGGCCACTCCCTGGCTGGTGAGCGAGTGTGATTGGGACGACAACCTGATTAAACGAGCCGCCATCTGGCTCTCGCACACCCTGGACAAGGCTATATTGAAACTGACCAATGAGGATTACAACGAATACGGCATGGGAAACCTGATTGCCGAAATCGGATCGGCGGAGCACATCAACTTAAAGGTGTTCAACGACCTCCAACGGACCATTACCGGTTGGCCGGGCGGTAAGCCGAATGCCGATGACAGCAACCGGCCGGAGCGAAGCGAACCTTTTCCGAAGCGAAGCCTGATATTCAGCCCCCATCCGGACGATGATGTCATCTCTATGGGCGGGACGTTGCTCCGTCTGGTAGACCAGGGGCATGAGGTCCATGTTGCTTATCAAACATCGGGAAATATTGCCGTTTTTGACGACGAGGTGATCCGCTTCCTGGACTTCGCCACAGATATTCAAAAGGGGAATAAGAAACTCCAGGATCAATTCCAGGGGGTGCGAACTTTTTTAAGTCAAAAGCAGCCCGGAGAAGTTGACAGTGCGGAAATACAAAATTTCAAAGCGGTGATTCGCAAGGGAGAAGCCCTCTCCGCCTGCCGCTACTGCGGGGTACCCGAGGCTCAAGCGCATTTTATGAATCTTCCTTTTTACCAAACAGGTACCGTAAAGAAAAAACCGCATTCTGCGAAAGATGTCACGCAAACCTATGAGCTGCTTCAGGCGATACAACCCCATCAAATCTTTGCTGCCGGTGATCTGTCAGATCCGCATGGCACCCACAGGGTCTGTCTCCAGATCATTTTTCAGGCGCTGGATCGTTTGAAAAATGAGGGCGCCGAATGGCTCAACGAGTGTTTTGTATGGCTCTATAGGGGCGCCTGGCAGGAATGGGATATCGCAGATATGGAGATGTCAGTGCCTATTGGCCCCATGGATATGGAACGAAAAAAGAATGCGATTTTTAAACACCAGTCCCAAAAGGACAGCGCCATGTTCCCGGGTCACGACCAAAGAGAGTTTTGGCAACGGGCCGAACAGCGGAACCGGGAAACGGCCCGAAGGTACGATGCTCTGGGACTTGCCGAATATGAAGCCATGGAAGGTTTTGTTCGGTATCATTTGAAAGCATAACTTCACGGCATGACGCCTAAAGACAAAAAGGCCTGGTGGTGGGTGCCCAGCCTCTATTTTACCCAGGGGCTACCGTATATACTGGTGGTTACGGTATCGGTAATCATGTATAAGCAACTGGGGCTGGGCAATGCCGAAATCGGTTTATATACCAGCTGGCTCTATTTGCCCTGGGTACTCAAACCCCTTTGGAGCCCCTGGGTAGACCTGAAAGGCACGAAAAGGCGCTGGTTTTTATGGATGCAACTGCTCATCGCCCTGGCCCTCTTTGGCGTGGGGCTAAGTGTTCCCACGGATGCCTTTCTTACGGCCACTCTGGCCTGTTTCTGGATGGCTGCCTTTGCCTCGGCTACAAATGACATCGCCTCAGACGGGTATTATATGATTGCCCTGAGTGAAAAAAAGCAATCCTTCTTCGTAGGGCTTCGAAGCACTTTTTATCGGCTGGCCATGATTACCGGACAAGGGCTGATCGTTATTCTGGCCGGATATCTGGAACAGCGTCTGGGCGATCCCGCGCGGGCCTGGTCTTTGACTATGATTTTCACTTCCTTTCTAATGCTCCTGCTAACGGTTGGAAATTTTTTTGCCACCCCGTCCTACGAAGTCAACCGCACCCCAGAGGGCGGGCAGAGTTTTGTAAAAGTCCTGCGCGATTTTTTTCTCAAACCGGGCATTGGCTGGGCCATCGCTTTTATTCTCTCCTATCGGCTGGGAGAATCACAGCTGGTAAAGATGGCGGCACCTTTTTTGTTGGATACCCATACGGCGGGAGGTTTAGATTACTCCACCGAAGCGGTCGGCACCATTTACGGAACCCTGGGGGTCCTTTTTCTCTCGGCCGGAGGAATCCTTGGCGGAATTCTGATATCCCGAGACGGACTGAAAAAGTGGATGCTCCCCATGCTGCTGGCCCTGAACCTGCCCAATTTGCTCTACGCCCTTCTGGCATGGACCGGGGAGGGTAGTCTCTGGGCGGTTGGCGGCACCGTAATTCTCGAACAGTTTGGTTACGGCTTTGGATTTGCAGCCTTTCTCATTTATCTGATTTATATTTCCCAGGGACCCTATAAGACCGCCCATTACGCCCTGGCAACAGGTTTTATGGCCCTGGGGATGATGCTTCCCGGAATGGCAAGTGGTTTTATACAGGAGTCGTTGGGATATCCTGGTTTTTTTCTATGGGTGGTGGCAGCTGCACTGCCTTCCCTTATCCTTTTAAAATACATCCGGTATCCTGGAGATTTTGGAAAAAAGTCAGCCGAAAATGATGTCTGAGTTTCCCGCATACGAATCTGTAAAATCCCAGCTGCACCTCCGTGAAAAGGTGGGACAACTCTTTATGCCTGCTGCCTTTATCAATGACACCGAAGCGGAGATCGGGAAATTAGAATCCCTCATTGAAACCGGGCAGGTGGGGGGATTGTGCTTTTTTCACAGCCGCGCCAGCGCAGCGACGAATTTCGAAGGCCCCAAAGTGATTCCTTATAACGAAAACAGTCTGAGCCGCCTTAAACAGCTTATTGAACGCTACCAGAGAGCCGCCCGGATTCCTCTTTTGATGGCCATAGATGCCGAATGGGGGCTGGCCATGCGGGTAGAACGCGCCCCTCAATATCCCTATGCCCTGACCCTGGGAGCCCTGAACCACTCCTGGGAACACCTGCTCTACGACCTTGGTCTTCGTATGGCTCAGGATTGCCGTGAAATCGGAATTCACCTCAATCTTACTCCTGTAGCGGATACCAACACCAATCCGGAGAATCCCGTTATCGGATACCGGGCCTTTGGAAGTCATCCGGAGGCGGTTGGTCGTAAAGCGTCCCTCCTGCATCAGGGTCTGGCAGACGGTGGGCTATTGAGTTGTGCCAAGCACTTTCCGGGTCATGGAGATACGGCAGTGGATTCACATCTGAACCTGCCGGTATTGCATAAGAGCCTTTCGGATCTGGAACAGGAAGAACTCCTACCCTTTAAGGCCCTGATTAAGGCGCAGGTCCCCCTGGTCATGACCGGACATTTATCACTCCCCCAACTCGATCCTTCAGGCCTTCCCGCAAGTCTTTCCCAGCCGATCATCGGTTTACTCAGGGACATGGAGTTTGAAGGGACCATCATTACAGACGCTTTAAATATGCATGCGCTCAAGGGGATTTCCTCCCAGGCTGAATCTTTAAATTTGCAGGCAGTTCAGGCCGGAAACGATATTTTGTGCTATGCAGATCGGATTCCGGAGAGCATATCGCTTATCCTTAAGGAACTCAGTGAATCCCGAATTGAAACCTCCTTTAAAAGGGTCTGGGACTTAAAGGCCCGGCTCTTCCCGACCTCAGCGAAAATCGTTCTCCCAAACATAAGCCCCAACGCTTTAAATCAGAAACTGGCGCAGCACTGCCTTTGTGCATTGCGCGATACCGAAGAGGTACTCGCTGAATTCCGGAAAGATGGTTTTACCCAGGTTTCTGTTGGCCAGACTCCCCATGAATTTATAAAGAAACTTCAGGAAGCTTACGATTTTGAGACCCATACATGTCCCTCAGGGGTCGGACTTCAAAAAGGGCTCGGTACCCGGGCCCAAAACATCCTGATTACCTTGTGGCCTCCTTATATGAAGCCCAACGATTTTTTCGGACTTCCTTCAACGCTTTATGCTGAATTAGGGATCTTAGGTGCCCAAAAGAATCTGGTTCTTTACCTCTTTGGGAACCCGTATATACTGAAAAAACTGCCCTTGAATTCCTTCGGGGGAATTGTTTGCGCTTCTCAACCGCAGTCTGTTTTTCAGGAAGTAGCCGGGCAACATTTTTCAGGTTATTTTAAGGCCACAGGCGAACTGCCCATAGACTTAGATTATGACAACTAAAAATACATTTCAGATCCTGGGTATGATGTCCGGAACTTCCCTGGACGGTTTGGATCTGGCCTTGTGCACCTTCCATCGGGAAGGGGCTTCCTGGTCTTTCCAGCTGATCCGCTCCGGGTATGAGGACTATCCCCCGGAATTGAGAACACAACTCGAAAAGGCAATAGACCTAAAGCCCAGCGATCTTCTGTCCCTGGATGCGCAATACGGTGCCTGGCTGGGGAAACAAGCTTCTGCCTTTCTCGGAACCGATGCGGATTCCCTGGATGCAGTGGCCTCCCATGGTCATACGGTACATCACAGACCCGAGCTCGGTTTCACCTTTCAGTTAGGAGCCCCGCAATATGTGGCGCTTTCCAGCGGACTGCCGGTTATCGGGGATTTCCGTTCGGGCGATATTGCCCTGGGTGGGCAGGGAGCCCCACTGGTACCTATAGGAGACCGGCTGTTGTTCAGTGCGTATGAGTTCTGCCTGAATCTGGGAGGCATCGCAAACATTTCCTTTGAAGCGGAAGGAAAGCGCTGGGCCTTTGATATTGGGATTGCGAATATGCTCTTAAACCATTTAGTGAAACCGCTGGGGTTGCGTTATGATTCCGAGGGTGCAATAGCCCGCGGGGGACAGATCAATAGGGCATTACTTGAAGCTTTGGATGCGCTTACATTCTACCAAAAACCCTATCCGAAATCCACAGGGTACGAATGGTTCTCCGGGGAAATCCTTCCGCTGATCGCGGCATACCCGGATGGGCCCGAAAACCAATTGCGCACAGCCACCGAACACATTGCCCGTCAGGTGGCCCTGCAGGTTCGCAATATCAAAAGACACGGCCCGGGTCGTATTCTGGTCACAGGAGGAGGTGCCTTAAACAGCTTCCTGATGGAACTTTTGCAGCAACACCTGCATCCTGATTTTGAAGTCGTACTCCCGAACCGCCAACTGATCGAGTTTAAAGAAGCTATCGTCTTTGGATTCCTGGGTGCCTTACGGCTCTGTGGTCAACCCAATGTGCTGGCCTCCGTTACCGGGGCCCGTCGCGATTCCTGCTCGGGCATTCTATGTTTGCCCTGATCGCCCTTTACGCAAAACTGAAGGATGCCTGAAATCTAAACCTATAGTGGAATGTTTCCATGTTTTCTTTTGGGTTGGGCCACTTCCTTGTTCTCCAAAGATGCAAAACCCTTAATAAGTTTTCTTCGGGTTTCAGCCGGCAGAATGACTTCATCGATAAACCCTCGTTGTGCGGCCCTGTAAGGATTGGTGAATTTGGCGGCATATTCCGCCTCTTTTTCAGCCAGTTTCTGCTCTGGATCGGCAGCCTCTTTAATTTCTTTACGAAAAATGATCTCACTGGCACCTTTGGCGCCCATTACCGCAATTTCCGCCCCGGGCCAGGCATAATTCAGATCTGCTCCGATATGCTTGGAATTCATAACATCATAGGCTCCTCCATAGGCCTTTCGGGTAATCACAGTGATTCGCGGGACCGTGGCTTCGCTGAGGGCGTATAAGAGTTTGGCCCCATGCATAATGATTCCCGTCCACTCCTGATCCGTCCCGGGAAGAAAGCCCGGCACATCGACCAAAACCAATAATGGAATATTAAAACTATCGCAAAAACGGGTAAACCGAGCAGCCTTCCGCGAGCTATCACTGTCCAGGACTCCTGCCAGAAACAAAGGCTGATTGGCCACTATTCCAATGCTTTTTCCTCCCAATCTGGCAAAACCCGTGATGATGTTTTCCGCGTAATCCTTGTGGATTTCAAAAAAAGAATCCGTATCGATAATGCAACGGATCACCTCGTGCATATCATAAGGTTTATTTGGGTTTCCCGGCACAATACCCCCCAGTTCCTCCCGCCATTCGGAGCCGGGTTCAAATGGAAGATCCGGTGCTTTTTCACGATTGTTCTGAGGAAGGTAAGAAAGCAATTTTCGCAAATCTTCCAGGCAAACCACATCGTTAGATGCTGTACGGTGGGCTACCCCGGATTTTACAGCGTGGGTGGATGCCCCGCCCAACTCTTCGGAGGTAACACTTTCATTGGTCACTGTCTTCACGACATTGGGGCCGGTCACAAACATATAGCTCGTTTCCTCTACCATAAGGATAAAGTCCGTCATGGCTGGTGAATACACGGCCCCTCCGGCACAGGGGCCCATGATGGCGGATAACTGGGGAATCACGCCAGAGGCCTGGACATTGCGGTAAAAGATATCGGCATACCCCCCAAGGGAACGCACTCCCTCCTGAATCCGGGCTCCACCGGAGTCATTTAACCCAATAACCGGAGCTCCGACCCGCACGGCCAGATCCATCACCTTACAGATTTTTTCGGCATGTGTTTCTGAAAGGGACCCTCCGAACACGGTAAAATCCTGGGCGTAAACATAGACAAGCCTGTTGTCAATAGTTCCATATCCCGTCACCACGCCATCTCCATAAAACTTTTGACCCTCCATTCCGAATTCCCGGGTCCGATGGGTAACCAAAGCGCCCATTTCCTCAAAGGAACCTTCATCCAATAAATACGTTACCCGTTCCCGGGCGGTTAATTTCTTTTGGGCGTGTTGCCTCTCGATACGCTTGGCACCTCCTCCAAGGTGGGCTTCTTTTAAGCGTCTTTGAAGTTCCTCTATTTTTTTTTCCATGTCTATGTAGTGGGAATTCGTAATTTCTCCTGTTGTTTCAGATAGTATTTTAAGGCTACAGCAGCCGCAACCCCGGCTTCCTGCTGATCCCTGGCCTCCAACATTTCAGGAGCGTAGTGATCTTTGACAAAATGCGTGTTAAAAGCGCCGCTTCTAAAGGCCTCATGCCGGCAAACAAAGGCCCCGAAAGGCAGGGTAGTCTGAACTCCTTCTACCTGGTAACGAGCTATAGCCTCCAGCATTAACTGAATGGCCTCTATACGATTGGCCCCATAGGTAATCAGTTTGGAAAGCATAGGGTCGTAATAAATGGGCACCTGCATACCTTCCTCAAATCCATTATCCACCCGAATCCCCTCGCCTTCGGGCAGTCGGTAGCGTTCCAGGGTACCGACTGAAGGCAGAAAATCATTTCTTGGATCCTCGGCATATACCCTTAATTCAATGGCATGTCCGCAAATCTTGAGATCTTCCTGTTTGAGCGAAAGGGCTTCCCCCCGGGCTATCCGTATTTGCAGGGCTACCAGGTCTTGTCCTGTGATCAGCTCGGTTACCGGATGCTCCACCTGAAGTCTGGTATTCATCTCCAGAAAATAAAAATTATGCGCATCGTCAATCAGGAATTCAACCGTGCCCGCACCGACATACCCGCAGGATCTGGCCACGTCTACCGCAGCCCGGCCCATACGATCTCTGAGTTGGGGGGTGAGCACCGCCGACGGTGCTTCTTCAACGACCTTTTGATGGCGCCTCTGAATACTGCATTCTCGTTCGAAAAAATGCAGAATATTCCCATGGGTATCGGCCATGATCTGTATTTCAATATGACGGGGAGAACTGATATATTTTTCAATAAAAACAGAGCCATCTCCGAAGGCGGAGGCCGCTTCACTCATCGCCCTTTCCACCTGAGATTTCAGCTCCTTTTCGGATTCCACTATGCGCATCCCTTTACCGCCGCCTCCAGCGGCGGCCTTAATAAGAATCGGGAAACCGATATCCCGGGCTACCTCCAGAACCTCCTCCATATCCGATACGGCATGGTCCGTTCCCGGCACCATGGGAATATCATAAGCCTTTACGGCTTCCTTAGCGGCGAGTTTATCACCCATAGTATGTATGGCCTCAGGACCAGGCCCTATAAAAATCAGCCCATTTTCGGTAACCGTTTTTGCAAAAGCTGCATTCTCACTTAAAAATCCATATCCCGGATGAATCCCATCTACCCCCAGAGCTTTGGCGACTTCCACAATATGGTCACCTCTCAGGTAGGATTTACTGGAGGGGGCTTCCCCTATACAGACCGCCTGATCCGCAAATCGGACATGGGGGGCATCCCGATCGGCCTCCGAGAAAACCGCCACCGTTTGAATACCCATTTTTCGCGCCGTTTTCATCACCCGGATGGCGATCTCTCCCCGGTTGGCTATCAGAATTTTATTCATTTATAAAGCATTTATTTGAATTCGATAAGTAAACTTTTCTTATCGACAGCTGCTCCTTTTTCAACAGCAATTTTCCCAATAACCCCATCCCTGGGAGAAAGAATTACATTTTCCATTTTCATAGCCTCCAGGACCAGCAGGGCATCGCCTTCTTTAACTTCGTCTCCCACAGAAACGGGAATATCGAGGATCAATCCAGGCATGGGGGCTTCGATTTGAGAAACATTTTTCGAGGCGCCGAGTTCAAAGCCCATTTCTGAAATTAACTGGTCCAGAGGATTGGAAATTGAGACAGAATAGGGTTTTCCATCTACAGAAACCTTATATGTTTTTTGATAAAAATCCGCTTCGAGAATCCGAACTGTATAAGAGTGAGCGTCGTGAATGACATGAAAAGTTTCAGGGGTAAGACGGGCCTGATCGTAGTGATCCAGAGTTTCAGAACTCATCTGAAAAGTCCATTCCCCGTTTACCTTAACTTCAAAAGGATTTGGCATAGTGTAGAATTTGCACTTTGATTATAAAAATAAGGGATACGCCCTAAATCTGAATGAATTGTGCCCCATTAATCTGAAAACAAATGCTAATGGCCGTCTCGGGTTTAAAAACCAGCGACTCAAAAGTATGTGCAACCTTTGGGAATTCCTATGAGTATTATCATTTAAATCTGTGAATAACCTTCCGAGATTCGCAGAAATCGCTCCATTCAGCTTAATCTAAATCCCTATTTTTGATTCAAATATCCATCTTCATGGTCACTATTGGAATTGCGGGCGGAACGGGTTGCGGAAAAACCACAGTGGTCAATCAGATCGTTGAACAACTCCCCCCGGATGAAGTGGGAATCATTTCTCAGGATTCGTATTATAAAGACCTCTCAGATCTGAGTTATGAGGCCCGATGTGAGATCAATTTTGACCATCCCAGCACCATTGATTTTGAACTTTTGGAGCGTCATCTGAAAATGTTGAAAGCAGGACAGCCGATCGATCAGCCTATCTACTCCTTTGCCCAGCACAACCGCACTGAGGAGACGCTTCGCACCTACCCCAGTAAGGTCCTGATCATCGAGGGCATTCTCATTATGACCCAACCCGAAATCCGGGATCTTTGCGATATCAAAATTTTTGTCCATGCAGATTCTGATGAGCGGCTGATACGAAGATTGAAGCGCGATGTTTCTGAGCGGAACAGAAGTGTAACCGAAGTACTGGACAGGTATCAGCATACCCTGAAACCCATGCACCAGCAATTTATAGAACCCACCAAGGAATATGCGGATATCATCATTCCAAATAACAAATACAACACTGTGGCCGTAGATATTGTCCGCACGATTATCTCTGAAAAACTAGCGCAATGACCTGGAAGAATTTCAGAAAAAAAAGGTGGTTTGGAATTGTGAGTAATCTCTACGTTCTGGTGCTTACCATATTTACCATTTGGATGCTCTTTTTTGACACCAATTCTCTTTTGATACACCGGGAACTGAAAAAGGAAATCAATAAGCTCGAGAAGCAACAGGAATTTCTAAAAGATGAAATTTCCAGAGATCGGGCCATTATTGAAAAGCTTTCGGATCCCAGGGAATTGGAGAAATTTGCCCGAGAGCAGTATTACCTCAAACGAAAAAATGAGGATATTTATCTCATTGAATACGAAGACAGTATAAACCCGGACCCGGATGAAGAACGCCATTGACTTTTCCGAATTCCCTCGGATTTCAGACAAGGCCTGGAAACAACAAATTCAGGTAGATCTGAAAGGGGGCGATTACAATGAACTCCTTACCTGGACTTCCCCGGAAGGCATTGTCGTAAAACCCTTTTACAGTGCAGAAGACCTGCCTGTCTCAGACAAAAAATCAGCTGATTCCCCAAGGCGGGAGTGGCGTATCGGGTACGCCCTGGATGCGCGCTCCTCGAAGTCCGTATCCCTTTTGGAGAATCACCTGGAAAACGGAGTCGAAACCCTGTGGATAAAGGTCCATGGCGAGAATACGGAAAACCTCCCCCGTCTCGCAACTCTGGATGCCCCCCAGTTTTGGGATGCCTGCACTCTGGATGAAAAATTCGCAGACGTCCTGAAAACCGCAGCAACCTCCTTTGTCCATATTTTGGTCGATCCGATCCACAGCCTGGCCGAGAGCGGAAATTGGGCAACGGATGAAAAAATAGATTTTGAAGTCGCAGGAAATCTCGCCCGGCAGGAAGGGGTCCGGGCTTCCCTGGCTATTCACTCAAACCTCTATCAGAACGCAGGAGCGAACAGAATACAGGAACTGGCATACGCCCTGGCCCACGGTTGTGAGTATCTGGAGAAAGCAGATGCGGACAACAGGTTGAAACCCCTTTTAGAGGAACCTGTATTTCTAGTAGCTACCGGGAGTGACTACTTTTTTGAGATCGCCAAAATCCGGGCGCTCAGGCGGCTTTGGGAAATTCTGTCTCAAGCCTATGGTTTCTCAGGAAAATGTAAAATTATAGCCTCCCCCACCCTGAGAAACAAAACCCTCTACGACTACAACACCAACATGTTGCGCACCACGACCGAATCTATGGCCAGTATCCTTGGCGGTGCAGATCTGATCTGTAACCTGCCCTATGACGCACTCTATCACCCGGAGAATGATTTTGCAGCCCGTATTGCCCGGAACCAGCTGCTGCTTCTCAAGCACGAGAGTTATTTTTCCAGTGTCCGCAACCCGGCCGATGGCAGTTACTACATCGAATCACTGACGGATCAGTTAGGGCAGAAAGCCCTGGAACTTTTTAAAACTATCGAAAAAGGGGGAGGGTTCCTCTCCCAACTCCAGGCCCATACGATTCAAAAGAAAATAGCAGAGAGCGCCGAAAAAGAACAAAAGGCATTCGATAAAGGGGACCGTGTACTGGTGGGCACAAACAAATATGCCAATACGGACGACCGGATGCGGGATGTCATTGAAAAGGATCCTTTCAGAGCCATACGCAAGGTGCAAACACGAATCGCCCCTGTTCTGGCCAGACGACTCTCCGAATCCAATGAACGCAAAAGACTGGAAGATGAGCAGAGTTAAAGCCGAAAATATTCAGTGGAGTCCAAAGGCTTCAGAGGATACCTCGTCGGACATCATGGGAGAATCTCGTAAAACCGCCGAGGGAATATACCTGAAACCAGAGTATACAGTATCGGATCTGAAGGGACTGGAACACCTGCAATTTGGGGCGGGCATCCCTCCCTTTTTAAGAGGACCCTACAGCACTATGTATGTCCGAAGACCCTGGACGATCCGGCAATACGCGGGTTTCTCAACCGCTGAGGAGAGTAACGCCTTTTATAAAAGGAATCTGGCCGCGGGCCAAAAAGGACTTTCGGTAGCGTTCGACCTGCCTACGCACCGGGGGTATGACAGTGACCATGAGCGGGTTACAGGAGATGTGGGAAAGGCCGGGGTGGCCATTGACACCGTGGCAGATATGAAAGTGCTTTTCGACGATATACCCCTGGATAAAATGTCGGTTTCCATGACGATGAACGGTGCCGTCATACCCATTATGGCCTTTTATATTGTGGCTGCCGAAGAACAGGGCGTAGCGGCGGATCAGCTCTCGGGGACCATACAAAACGATATTCTGAAGGAGTTTATGGTGCGCAACACCTATATCTACCCTCCGGCGCCTTCCATGCAGCTTGTAGCCGATATTTTTGAGTATACAAGCCGTCATATGCCCCGGTTTAACAGCATCAGCATCTCCGGTTATCATATGCACGAAGCCGGGGCCCCCGCACATATAGAACTGGCGTATACCCTGGCGGACGGGCTGGAATACATCCGGACCGGTCTGAAAGCAGGGCTCAAAATAGATGCCTTCGCCCCGAGACTTTCTTTTTTCTGGGGTATCGGCATGAATCACTTTATGGAAATCGCAAAACTTCGGGCCGGTCGGATGCTCTGGGCGAAACTGGTACGGACTTTCGATCCGGAAAATGCGAAATCTATGGCCCTGCGCACCCACTGCCAGACCAGTGGTTGGAGTCTTACCGAACAGGACCCATTTAACAATGTGGCCCGTACCATGATAGAGGCGTCAGCTGCCGCCTTCGGGGGAACTCAGAGTCTGCATACCAATGCCCTGGATGAGGCTATAGCTCTGCCTACAGATTTTTCAGCCCGGATAGCGAGAAACACTCAGCTTATCCTTCAGGAGGAAACGGGTATTACACGAACCGTAGATCCCTGGGGCGGGAGTTATTACGTGGAAAATCTCACCGCCGAACTTTGTGAAAAGGCCTGGGAACTCATCCGGGAAACAGAGTCCTATGGCGGGATGACCAAGGCCATTGAGGCAGGAATACCCAAACTGCGTATCGAAGAAGCTGCGGCCCGGAAACAAGCCCGGATCGATAGCCAACAGGATGTCATCATTGGACTGAACACCTACCAAAGTCCGGAGGAGGACTTTTTAAACATTCTCGAGGTCGATAATTCCAGAGTACGCCGCCAACAGATCCAGCGTCTGGAAGAAGTACGTGCCAGCAGAGATGGACAAAAAGTAGCAGTGGCGCTAAAACGACTCGCTGCGGCAGCTGCTAAAAAGAGGGCCGGCGAGGCGACAGGCCCGGAGGAAAATTTATTAGCTTTGGCCATAGAAGCCGCGCGAAGCAGGGCCAGTCTGGGGGAAATTAGCCAGGCAATGGAAACAGCTTTTGGCCGGCATAAGGCCACGGTACAATCAATCTCCGGTGTGTATTCAGACGAGATAAAAAAAGATGCATCTTTTACAAAAGCACGGGAACTCTCCGATGCTTTTGCCGCACGCGTAGGGCGAAGGCCCCGTATTATGATCGCTAAAATGGGGCAGGATGGCCACGATCGGGGGGCTAAAGTTGTGGCTACCGCCTATGCGGACCTGGGCTTCGATGTAGACATCGGTCCGTTGTTTCAAACCCCGGAAGAGGCGGCAAAACAAGCCGTGGAAAACGACGTCCATATTCTTGGGGTATCCTCTTTGGCTGCAGGACACAAAACGCTTGTACCGGAAGTAATCCGGGCCCTGAAAGCTTTGGATCGGGATGATATTCTGGTAATCGTCGGCGGAGTCATTCCCAGGCCGGATTACGATTTCCTGTATGAATCCGGGGTTGTAGGAATTTTCGGTCCTGGTACGCGCATTCCGGATGCTGCCATCGAAATACTCGAACTGCTGACCGCGGTTTAAGGGGATCTCCCTGTCTGCGGTAAATTCGTGTGGGCAAGGCAATGGGCCAACAGCCTATATACGGGCCCTGAAACCCCAGAATACCGGGAGTTATCCACCTTGTGTTAACAAGTTCCATTTTCTTCAAAGCCAAATAATCGTATTTTTATCCCCTAACTTTAAGGGTACCTATGGGCAAGATAATAGCGATTGCGAATCAGAAAGGAGGGGTTGGAAAAACGACTACTACTGTAAATCTCGCTGCCGCTTTGGGAGTATTGGAGAAAAAAGTGCTCGTTATTGACGCAGATCCTCAAGCCAATGCGACTTCGGGTCTGGGTATGGCTTCAGAATCCAATCATGCAGGTAGCTACCAACTTCTGGAACATACGCTTACGGCTGAAGAGACCATAGTTCAAACGAGCTCGCCGAATGTGGATTTAATTCCGGCGCATATTGACCTGGTGGCAATAGAAATTGAACTGGTAGATAAAGACGAGCGGGAATACATGCTGAAAAAAGCGGTAGCGGAACTCGGAGAACGCTATGAATATATCCTTATAGATTGTGCTCCATCCTTAGGCCTGCTGACGCTTAATGCACTTACCGCAGCCGATTCCGTTATAATCCCGATTCAGTGCGAATATTATGCCCTTGAAGGTTTGGGCAAACTGCTCAATACCATAAAAAGTGTGCAGCGGATTCACAATCCGGATCTGGATATCGAAGGTATGCTTCTCACTATGTATGATTCCCGGCTCCGGCTGTCCAATCAGGTTGTGGAAGAGGTTAAAAAACATTTTGGCGAAATGGTCTTTGAAACAATTATTCAAAGAAACGTGCGCCTTGGAGAAGCTCCGAGTTACGGAGAGAGTATTATAAAGTACGACGCGAGTAGCAAAGGGGCTGTAAATTACCTGAATATGGCTCATGAATTACTTCAGAAAAACAGACAGACGGTTTAATGGCTAAGGCGACACGAAAACAGGCACTGGGTCGGGGACTTTCCGCCCTGCTAAAGGATCCTGAAAACGATATTCAGTCCGCTTCGGATCAGAATGCGGATAAATTGGTGGGTAGTATCGTGGAGCTGGATTTGGAGTCCATTGCCGTAAACCCGTTTCAACCCCGATCCAACTTTGACGATGAATCCCTGAAAGAACTTGCGGATTCCATACGGCAATTAGGCCTTATACAGCCCATTACGGTTCGCAAATTAGGATTTAACGAGTATCAACTGGTCTCCGGAGAGCGGCGGTATCGAGCCTCCAAACAGATTGGTCTGAAACAGATACCCGCTTATATCCGGATCGCTAACGACCAGGAATCCCTGGAGATGGCCCTGGTTGAAAATATTCAGCGTCAGGATCTGGACCCTGTTGAAATTGCGCTTTCGTACGAACGACTGATCGATGAAATTGGACTTACTCAGGAAAAACTGAGCGAACGGGTCGGTAAAAAACGTTCTACAATCACCAACTACCTCCGACTGCTCCGACTGGATCCGATCATCCAAACAGGAATGCGGGATGGATTTATAAGTATGGGCCATGGGCGCAGCCTGGTGAACGTCGATTCCCGTGAGGATCAGATTTCCATATATGAACAGATTATTGGAGAAAACCTCTCTGTTCGGGAAACAGAGGCAAGGGTAAGGGGTTATCACAGTCCTGCCGGCCAAAACCAGAAACAGGGAACTACCAAAAAGCAGCATATTCCCGATTTTGCAGCTGAGGGACTCGAAGCCCTGAAGCAGTACCTGGACACCGAGGCAAAACTCGCTATTTCCGGGGACGGCAAGGGTAAGATAAGCATCCCATTTAAGAGTGCGGCCGATTTTAAAAAACTCATAAAACGGATAACTGGTGCCTAAGTTTCTTCTCCTGCTGGGATTTTTTTGTGCCCTAACCGCTTTGAGGGCGCAGGAAGATAATCCTACGGAACGGGAGAGCGATTCTTTAAAGAACGTCCTTGAGGGGCAGGGAATCACCGTAGCGGAAGTAACCAGGAAAGAGGTAAACCCACTCGCCCCGAGTAAAGCGGCCTTCTATTCGGCAGTCCTGCCAGGCCTTGGGCAGGCTTATAATAAGCGGTACTGGAAGGTTCCTATTGTCTGGGGGGCCATTGGCACGGGCGTATATGTTTATATGTGGAACGACGATTTATACGACCGGACCCGCACGGCTTTTAAAAGAAGGCGGGCCGGTTTCACCGACGACGAATTCTACGACCTGAATCCGGATGACGATTTTGTACCCACTACTCCGGATTTCTCCACCGACGCTCTGCAGGATGCCCAGGAGCGGTATCAGCGGGACAGGGATCTGGCCCTGCTGGTGACCATAGCGCTCTACGCCTTAAATATCATCGACGCCAATGTAGATGCCCACCTGAAACAATACAATGTCAGTGAGGACCTCAGCCTGCATTTTGAACCCTATCTGGATACCCACCCCATAAACTCCGAGATGAGCTATGGGATTGGTCTGGCAATCCGTTTTTAGAACTTATGCGAATCGGCTTATTTGGATATGGAACCATGGGTAAAATGATCGAACGGATCGCGTCAGATCGCGGGCACTCCATCGTTTCGAAAATCGACACCCCGGGCGCGACACCTGCATTCGATACACTGGACATCGCCATCGACTTCAGTACGCCTGAAGCGGCGCTCGCCAATGTATGCAGTTGCCTTGAGCACGGCATACCCGTAGTATCGGGTACCACGGGGTGGATGGACGATTTTCCAAAAGCGGAACACCTGTGCCGTCAGGTGGATGGAGCGTTCTTATACGCTTCCAATTTTAGCCTTGGCATGAATTTGTTTTTTGAGCTCAATGCGCACCTGGCCCGGCTGATGTCTCAATTTCCGGACTATGCCATCCATATGACCGAAATCCACCATACGCGCAAACTGGATGCTCCAAGCGGCACGGCGATTACACTCGCAGAAGGAATTATCGAAAATAGCTTCTACACCGAATGGAGCGCAGACGGCGGGTCATCAGAAGTTATCCCGATTGCCTCCCAACGGGTTGGGGATACTCCGGGGACACATCGCATTACTTATGACTCCACAGTGGATCAGATTGAGATACAACACACGGCCCACAACCGGGAAGGGTTTGCACTCGGAGCAATTCTCGCCGCCGAGTGGCTCGTGAATAGAACCGGGGTTTTTGGAATGAAAGACGTGTTAAACCTCCGTTAAATAAGATGTAATTACGCCATCAGCTGGCGTTCTTTGAAATCAAAAGGTACTTATGAATTACACACAGTGGCTACTTTTTTTCCTGATTGTTCAGCTCATTCATTTCCTCGGGACCTGGAAACTCTATGTAAAGGCCGGGCGTAAAGCCTGGGAAGCAGCAATACCGGTTTATAACGCCATCATCCTGATGAAAATCATCAAAAGGCCTTCCTGGTGGGTGGTATTGCTATTTATCCCCATCATAAATCTGCTGATGTTCCCGGTGATTTGGGTCGAGACCATTAGGAGTTTTGGCAGGAATCGACTTATGGAAACCTGGTTGGTCATCCTTACCCTTGGCTTCTATATTTATTATGTAAACTACTTTCTGGATGTGGAATACATCGCAGACCGCGACCTGCATCCAAAATCGGCTTCCGGGGAATGGGTCAGCTCCATTGTCTTTGCCATAGTTGCGGCTACTTTGGTCCACACCTATTTCATCCAGCCCTATGTAATCCCAACCGGATCCCTCGAACGCACGTTGCGCATCGGAGATTTGCTTTTCGTAAGTAAATTTCACTTTGGTGCGCGTATTCCTATGACGACCGTAGCCGCCCCCATGGTGCATGATACCCTTCCGGTTCTCGGCACCCGTTCCTATCTGAAAAAACCCCAATTGCCCTATATGAGGATTCCCGGATTTCAAAAGGTGGGACGAACAGACCTCGTGGTATTTAGCTGGCCGGCAGATACGGTACGGCAGTTTTTTAAGGCAGAACAAGGGGTGAAAAAACCCATCGACAAAAAATCCAATTACGTCAAGCGCTGTGTGGGTGTTCCGGGGGACTCTCTGGAAGTGAGAAACGGTTATGTTTTCATCAATGGGAAGCAACTGGAACTGCCAGGGAGGGCCAAACCGATGTACGACTATCGCGTCTACGGCCAAAATGGAGTCTCTGCCAGAGTTCTGGACCAGGCGGGCGTGTCAGATTTTACCCGCACCTACGTCACTGCCCCGTTGAATCGCGCCCAGTTCGAGATTCTGAGTACCGCAAACCTCATGGGAGCGCAATCTCGTGAAGACGGACAAATTGAACTGCTCACAGGTCCGCAGGGACTGTCAGTAGACATCATCCGGAAAGCAGGGATTTCCAGCATTAAAGAAGTGACCCCGAGAGAGCGGGTAACGACCATGACTACCGATATGGTCAGCGCCCTTGGTAAATTGTCCTCAGTGGATTCCATAGTGCGTATTCTCGATACCCCGGGTGAAGCCGGATATAATATTTTTCCGCAGGATTCCCGCTATCCTTGGAATTACGACCAGTTGGGGCCCGTATACATTCCCCGTAAAGGCGATAAAGTCGATTTAACCCCAGAAACCTTTCCATTGTATCAGAAAATCATCCGGGATTACGAAAAAAACACGGCCTCGGTATCCGGAAACCAGGTACTGATCAATGGCACTGCTGCCGACACCTATACCTTCAAGCAAGATTATTATTGGATGATGGGGGACAACAGGGATCATTCGGAAGACAGCCGGGCCTGGGGTTATGTCCCTGAGGACCACATCGTCGGTAAACCTGTATTTATCTGGATGAGCTTTGATAATTTTAACGATGGGATCGCCAGTTGGAGACCCCGTTGGGATCGTATTTTCACCACGGTAGGCGGAGATGGGGAACCCAGATCTTATTTCAGGTATTTCCTCTTCTTACTCGTCGGGTATTTTGTTTTCGATTTCTTTAGAAAGCGACGCAGCAAGAACGAAAAGAGCTAAAGTGTGATGGAAGTCTTGGTCCATCCGGGGTACTTCCCCAATTGCCTGACTATGGCGGTTATCGCCCAGCGGGATGTCATCTGGGAAGTTTGGGATAATTTTCAGAAACAAACCTACCGGAACCGTTGTTATATCGCCACAGATCAGGGGTCTCTCATGCTCAATATCCCAATCAGGCATGTGGGAGGCAAAACCGGCAGACAGCCCTTCAGGGAAGTACACATTGAAAATAGTGCTCCCTGGCAGCGACAACATTGGAGAGGCCTGGCCACGGCGTATAGATCTGCACCTTTTTTTGAATATTACGAAGAAGACCTCAGGCCTCTTTTTGAAAAGCCTTTTTCTTTCCTTATGGAATTAAACCTGGAAACCATCTCCGCCATGTGCAGTCTTCTGAATCTTCCCTTTCCCGCTTCCCGGTCTGCGCGATTCGAAACCCAGCCAGAAGGGAAACTGGATGGGCGGCTATTGATCTCCGCTAAAGAAAAGATTTCCATTTCAATGGCGGAATATACTCAGGTCTTCCAGGAGCGGCATGGATTTCTGAAGAACCTCAGTACCCTGGATCTGCTCTTTAACCTGGGGCCCGCGGCCCGGGATTACCTCTTGGCCCAGGAACTACCATGGGATGCTTAGGGAAACCCTCCATTACGGCATTCACCTTTTAGTCCCTGTTATCGTCGGGGTATTGTGTTATAAAGGCTATCGGCTTAAAGCTGTGCTGATACTGCTCTGCGGTATTGTCATTGACCTGGACCACCTCCTGGCCCATCCGATCTTCGATCCGGATCGTTGCAGTATCGGGTTTCATCCCCTTCATACCTATTGGGCTATCGCTTTTTACATCTTCCTGAGTATTCCAAAAGCTACCCGAATTTTCGGCATTGCATTGCTCATACATATTCTCGCAGATACTCTGGACTGTTGGTTACTCTCCCTGGATTTTTAGGGTCACCTGAACCGGCAGATGGTCCGAGGCGCGAATATCAAAATTCTGGTGTTTGGCTACCTCGATGCCCGGGGATACCAAAACGACATCAATACGGTAAGGCAGCATTTGATTCAGGTAATACGTTGCCCCCCATTTCTGACCTTTCTTCTTAAAGGTATCATACATTCCTTTACTCAGGACCCGGTATGGGCGGGAAAAGGGGGTGGCATTTAAATCCCCGCACAGGATCACAGGATAGGGAGAATCCTCCGCATGATCCTGTACGAGCTGTGCCTGCTGCCTGTGTTTTAAAGCGACCCGGTTCAGTCGTTTCAGGAAATTCCGTCCGTTATCGGCATACAAAAACTCCCGCGAAGGAATCTGGTAGGATTGCAAGTGTACATTGTAGACCCTGAGGGTGTCACTCCCAATGAGAATATCTGCGAACAGGGCGCTGTTGGCCGATTCCGGAAAGGAGATCACCTCCGACCTGAGGATGGGAAATCTGGAAAAAATCGCCTGGGGGCTCTTGCCTGAAGTCACTGGGGTGATTATGCGGTTTTTAAATTTTTTAAAGGATGGGGAAAACGTGCGGTTAAACTCCTGAAAGCAAACGATATCCGGCTGTTGTTGCTCTGTAAAAGCCACTATTTGTTCCCCTCCATTTTTGGGTTCATAGTAGCCTCTGGCATTAAAGCCGCGGACGTTATAGGTCATCAGGGTAAACGCTTCCTGAGGCGTGCTTCCCGCAACCTGAGCGGTGAAGCCGTAAAAACTCCCAAAACTCAGAATGGCAATCAACAGGCCCGTCAGGGGTAAAAGAAAGCGTTTGGTTCGAAAGAGCAGACAAAGTGCCAAATAGAATCCGTTGGCAACCATCAGCCAGGGGACCGCGATACTCATAGCATCGAGGATGGGAAAAAAAGGAAGGGGTAGGAAGTAATGGATACACGCCAATATGAGCATACCCGAAAGAACTATTCCGATAAGGCTACTGATCCGTTTCAGCCATGCGCGCATAAACCTCACTTAGTCCTGGTCGTTTCCAGCCTTAAAAAGAAAGTCTTTTTCAGATTTACTCAGGCTGTCATATCCGGACTTACTGATTTTGTCCAGAATACCATCGATTTTACGCTGCCGCGTTTCCCGATCGTAATCTATTGGGCCTGCAAGACCCTTACCCTGTTTTCGATAGACCGTTTTCATAGGCGCTTTCTTTTTTTCAAAAAGCCCTCCCAATTGGTCGAGTACTTTCGAAAATCCCGCACCCAAATCCTTCCCCTCATGGGATTGGCGCGCATAAAAATACCCCAAAAGGGCACCGCCTAAATGAGCAATCCGCCCACCGGGATTATCCACGGGAATCATGACCAAATCCAGCAGAACCAGAAAGGCGCCAATATACCAAAGCTTTATATTGAAGACGAAGAGGCGTACCTCCTGTTTGGGGATATAGGTACACACGTAGATCAAAACAGCCATAACTCCTGCCGAAGCCCCGATCAGTGGGGACTGGCTGTTATAGAAAGCAGGGAAAAGATTGTAGGCGAGCAGAAATAGTGCACCTCCGGAAATCACCCCCAGAAAATAGACATTGACAAAACGCCTTGAGCCAAAATAATTAAAGAAGATCCGGGCCGCATAGTACAACAACAGCATGTTAAAGAAAATATGCCAGATCGTTCCATGCAAAAAAGAGTACGTGACTATCGACCAGGGCTGGGAAATAAAATCCAGAAATCCTTTGGGCAGTTCAAACCATCGCTCGAGCGACCAGGGCTGTAATTGCAATAAAAATGAAAGTAAACGCACGACCAGAAAGACCAATACGTTGACTACGATCAGCTTTTCGGCCATGTTCAGTCTGGCGAACTGATATTTTAAGTTAGTATTGCTCATTTACGAATCCCACCTGTTTTTTTTGAATTGATTCCTTTTCCAGTACCACATCATCAGAAATCCGAATAACGCTCCACCGACATGGGCAAAATGCGCAATGCCATTTCCAAAAATGGAATACCCGGTAACCCCTGAAAACAAATCCAGGCCAATCAGTACAGGGATAAAATATTTCGCTTTGATGGGAACCGGTAAAAATATCAAAAATAGTTCGCTGTTCGGAAATAACATGCCGAAAGCTACCAGAATCCCATAAATCGCGCCAGATGCCCCAACGGCCGGTGTCATAAAGGCACTCAGCATATTTTCTATATCACCCCTGGGAGCGAGCTGCATCCAGCTCTCATTGTATTTTCCTTCGCGCAACAAACTCAACACATCGGCCTCCGGTACGCCTGCGGCTGCGAGCGCTTCCAACCCCTGGCTGACGTAGTAATAATTAACCCCAGTGTGTATTAAAGCGGCACCCAAACCTGCAGAAAAATAGAAAAAGAGGAACTTCTTTGTGCCCCACATACGTTCCAGAGGAGATCCAAAAGCCCAAAGGGCGTACATATTAAAAACCAGGTGCATCAATCCCCCATGCATAAACATGTGAGAGACAATTTGCCAGGCGGAGAAATTGGCGTTTTGGGGATACCAAAGCGAAAACAACTGGTAAAACTGATCACTATACAGCGCAGTCCCTATAAAAAATAAGCCATTAATAACCAGCAGATGCTTAATTCCATCGGTAATTTTTCCCATTTATTGTAGTTTTTTTTCGAGTTCATCCACTCCAAAGGTGGTGTGAATCTTTTTATTAAACGGACTGCGATCCGGATCCTTACATGCAAAAAGATCATTGATCAGGGCCTGCCTGGAGGCCGTATCTAATACCCTGCCAGGACGTATGGAGAGCGCACGGGAAAGCAGGCGGGCCATCCGGTCTGCCTCAGAAAACCCTTCAGTGCCCAGCTGCTGTTTCCAATTTGTAAGCAGTTCTTCCAAAACACCACCTACTTCAGCGTCTGGAATCAATACCGGGAGTGCACTAATAATAACGTCCCCATCGGACCCTTCCTCCATAGCAAAACCAAGCGCCTTCATGGATTCATTCATTTCGGTGAGAATCTCAAGGTCCCCCCGGTCAAAAGGCAGCTTCATTGGAAATAAGAGCGTTTGAGAAACGGGTTCCTTCAACGAAATATTCTCGAGAAACTGCTCATAGAGTACCCTTTGATGTGCCCGCTGCTGGTCGATAAGTAAAAGGCCGGATTTTACGCGCGTCAAAATGAATTTCCGATCTACCTGAAAGGAGGCAACATCCGCAAGGGCATCCATTGCGCCTTCATCGAAGAGCCCCTCTGACGGGGCGTCCGATTCTACAATCCAATGCGTTTTCGCACCCTCCTGGTATTGTCCCTCACCCAGTCCTTCGTAAAGAGCCGTCCAGGAATCCCCGGATGCTTTGTAGGAATCCTTCCTTTGGATGGATGGGGTTGCCTCTTCCCGGAAAGGGTTGAAATTGCGGTCTACTTCCACCTGTGGCAACTGAGCGCTCATATGGCGCAGGTTATAGGGGGTTTCCAGGTTCTGATTTGCCTCGAAATCCAGGACGGGGCGAATATTGAACTGTCCCAGACTGTGTTTTACCGCAGCGCGTAGAATGGCATATACACTTTGCTCGTTTTCGAATTTGATCTCCGTTTTGGTCGGGTGAATGTTGATATCTATGGAATCCGCCGGCACATGGAGAAAAATAAAATATCCGGGAACGGTATCCGGACGTAATAAGCCCTCATAAGCGTTCATGACCGCATGGTGGAGGTACGAACTTTTAATATACCGATTGTTGACGAAGAAAAACTGCATTCCCCGGCCTTTTTTGGCAAATTCCGGTTTGCATATAAAGCCTTCCACCTTTACGACCTGGGTTTCTTCTTCAATGGGAACCAGTCGGTCATTCATGCGACTCCCGAACAAATGGCCGATACGCCTGCGCAGCTTAGATTCCGGAATATTGAAGATTTCCGAATCGTTGTGAAACAGTTTAAAGGAAATACCGGGATGCGCCAATGCCACTCGCTGGAATTCTTCGAGTACATGCCGATATTCGATCTTTGAGGACTTGAGGAAATTACGCCTGGCCGGAATATTAAAAAACAGGTTTTTAACCTGAATGGAAGTCCCTTGCGGAACTACGGTTTCCTGAACGGATTCCAGGGTTCCTCCCGCAATTTTCAGATGGGTCCCGAGTGCCTCATCTCCATTTCGGGTTTGAAGTTCGAGGCGGGCGATCGCGGCGATTGAGGCCAGGGCCTCACCTCTGAAACCCATGGTATGGATCTGAAAGAGATCTTCGGCTTTCCTTATTTTAGAAGTAGCATGCCTGACTATGGATAGCTCTGCATCGGTCCGGTCCATACCTGCACCATTGTCCACAACCTGGATAAGGGTTTTCCCTCCTTCCCGAACGATGAGTTGAATGTCTGTAGCTCCCGCATCAAGGGCATTCTCAAGAAGTTCCTTGACCACAGAGGCCGGCCTTTGGACCACTTCTCCCGCTGCGATCTGATTCGCAACATGCTCCGGTAAAAGTTCAATCCGTTGTGCCATCAGCTGGGAAAAAAATAGATAAATCAAAATCGAGAATATACAGCACAATCAGCAAGAGGACCAGGATGATAATCAGCATTCTCCAGCGGTGATTCCGGTCCCCTTCCCGCTTTAAATCGGACATGGCATTCTGAAACCGGCTTTTGAGGCCTCCGGGATGATCTACCGTGGAGCGAAAACGGTCGAGTTTATGTCCTATTTTATAGGGGTTACCTTCACCCTTATCATCATAATACCGCGGTTTATAGCCGTATTTTTTGTTTTTGCGAAGTTTTGAAAACCGTCCCATAGCCCCTTTCTCAAAATTACTTAAAAACAAAATGGGAGCCCGAACCTCGCTCCCAAAAATTGTTAACATCCCTCAAAGATGCGGGTTCTTCTCCCTGAATAGTAGACTTTAAGACCTAGAGTGCTCCCATCTGCAGGGCCGCTATAGCCGCTTCGGCTCCTTTATTACCATGACGTCCTCCGCTGCGGTCTTTGGCCTGCTGCAGGGTGTCATCTGTAAGTACACAGAAAATCACCGGCACCTCCAATCTCAGGTTTAGTTCCATGATTCCCTGAGCCGTTGCGCTGCAGACAAAATCAAAATGAGCGGTTTCACCCCGGATAACGCTGCCTATGGCTATTACGGCATCCGGTTTTTCCTGCTGGATTAGTTTACCGCATCCGAAGGCCAGTTCAAAACTCCCCGGAACATCCATCCGCACAATTTGCTCCCCATCTACACCACAATCTAAAAGAGTTTTGTAAGCTCCCTGGTAAAGTGCTTCCGTAATATCAGTGTTCCATTTGGAGACCACAATACCAATCCGCATATTCGCACCATGGGGTACCTCCGACTTGTCGTAGGCGGAAAGGTTTTTACCCGAAGTTGCCATTACTTTGACGTTTTAGCCATTCCTATAAAGGCATCAACCCCAGATCCCTGAGCAGATTGCGGGTAGTTTTCCTTAATACGTGTGAAGTACTGGAGCGCTTTTTCCTGCTGCCCGAGCTCCAGAGCGGTAACTCCTGCTTTCTGAAGGTAGAGAGGGGTCGTAAAATCATTGACATCTTCCGACACGGCCTTTTCATAAAACCGCAGGGCATCCTCGTTTTGACCGAGTTGTACAAATGCATCTCCGATATTCCCCATACTCACCGGCCCTAACATGGCGTCGTCTGTTTTGAAGTCTTCCAGGTAGGAAATCGCCTCCTGATATTGATTCAATTTCATATAGGAAATCCCGGCAGCATATCGGGCGAGATTGGCCGCTTTGGTCCCGGAGTACTCAACCATAATATCTAATAGGCCGAATTTTCCTTCAGCTCCTTCAAGAGCAAGCGTATATAAAGAGTCTGCCTGCACCCCATTCTGCTGCGCCTGACTGAAATACTGAAGTGGATAAAAGAGCTCATTGCTTGCGCTTTCTTCACGCGGCTCCTGAATGAACTGCTGATATCCCAGGTAAGCCAAGACCCCAACAGCGATCACTCCGATAATGCCTAAAATGTAATTTTGATTCCTCGCCACCCACTGTTCCGTCTTTGAAGCGCTGGAATCCAGAGTACTGAATACCTCTGCGGTCGTGCTGTCCTGCACATCGAGTTCATGCTCTTCCGCTTTGTTCTTCGGTTTATACCCCCGCTTTTTGTATGTGGCCATTTTTTGTAATATTGATCGCGCAAAAATAAAGGTTTTATCTAAAACAGAAGGGTAATTTATTCCTTATTTTTAGATAATTTGCGACCGCTTACCACTCTGAAACCCTCCTGAATCCGGATGCATTTAAAGCGCTTATCCTTACTCAATTACAAGAATTTCGATACGCGGGAATTCGAGTTTGATGCCAAGATCAATTGTCTGGTAGGCCCTAATGGGGTAGGCAAGACCAATGTACTGGATTCAATCTATCACCTCGCTTTTGGCAAAAGTTATTTTAACCCTGTAACCACTCAGAACATTCGGCATGGAGCTGAATTTTTTGTCATCGAAGGGGTGTTTACAAAAGACGGCCGCGAGGAAAGTATGGTCTGCAGTTTTAAAAAAGGAAGCAAAAAAGTACTCAAACGCAACGGAAAGGTCTACGATCGCATCTCGGATCATATCGGACAGGTACCTCTGGTCATTGTGTCACCCGCAGACCGAGACCTGATTTTGGAGGGAAGCGAAGTAAGGCGGAAGTTTATGGATGGCGTCATTTCCCAGTCAGACAAGGAGTATCTTCAGGATGTGCTGGGCTATCATAAATTAGTCTCACAGCGCAATGCCCTTTTAAAATATTTTGCGGCCAATCGCACTTTTGATAAAGACAGCCTGGCCGTTTACAACCACCAGCTCCACACCCTTGGAACCCGAATCTACGAGAAACGACTGGCCTTTATGCTCGAATTTACACCCATTTTTATCGCTCAGTACAAGGCGATTTCCGGGGGAGATGAGCCGGTCAGCCTGCGGTATCAAAGTCAGTTGGAATCAGCTGCGTTATCGGACCTACTCCTTGAAAACCAGGAAAAAGACCGCCTGCTTCAGTACACCAGTCAGGGGATTCACAAAGATGACCTGAGCATGGAGATCGAAGGATATCCTATTAAAAAATTTGGAAGTCAGGGTCAACAAAAATCCTTTCTTATCGCGCTGAAATTTGCCCAGTTCCAGTTTATGAAAGCCCAGTTATCCGGCATGCCCATCTTGCTTCTGGATGATATTTTTGATAAATTGGATGAAGGCCGGGTTGCACACATTGTCAACCTGGTCAACCAGGACCTGTTTGGCCAGATTTTTATCAGTGACACCCACGGCGAACGCACGGAAGAAACCGTTAAACAAATCCACCAGACCTATGCACTCATCGCTCTATAAAGGCTTGCTTTACTTTTGGGGGTTACTGTTCATAAGCTCTTGTAATCCCGGTCCTGATACTGAAGATGTGAAGTATCTTCAGGGGTATTGGGAAATCCATAAAGTGGCCTTCTCAGATGGAACAGAAAAGACCTACGCGGCCAACACCACCATCGAATTTTTTGACTGGAACGGCCGCAGTGGATATCGCAAAAAAGTACAGCCGACTCTGGACGGGAAGTACCTTACCTCGGATGATGCGCTCCCAATGGAAATCCTCTGGCGGGATAAGCGTCTTTTTCTAGGGTTTACAGGGAGTGATACAGAATGGGAGGAAGAAGTACTGGAACTCGACAGTCTGAATCTGACCACCCTGCACAGCAACGGACTTTTGTATACCTACAACCGCTACGAACCCTTTTCACTGAAAACAGACCATGACTAAAAAGAAGGAGAACCAGTCCCTTGATGAGGCATTAAAAGCCTTTATTGAGGTAAATCATCTGGAAAAGGGATTAGATCAGGTCCGTGTCCAGGAGGCCTGGTCCAGTGTTATGGGCCCCGGGGTTTCCAATTATACCCTGAAGGTCCGCCTCGAGGGAACCACGCTCATTGTGTATCTAAAATCGTCTGTCTTGCGGGAGGAATTGAGTCTTGGGGCTTCCCGGATTATCGAAATGATGAATGAGGATCTGGGTCGGATTCTGATTGAGAAAGTCAGGCTGCAATAAACAAAATAACCCGGTGCGCAGGCCCGGGTTATTTGGTACTCTTTTTCCGTAAACTAGGCGTATATTTCCCTTCCTGAAAAATGAAAACCTCCTTCAATTCCGGCGTTTTCATCACTGTCTGAACCGTGAATGGCATTCTCGCCAATATCCTTCGCAAACAGTTTTCGGATGGTACCCTCAGCGGCTTCAGCCGGGTTGGTCGCCCCGATAAGTGCCCGAAAATCTTCCACCGCATTTTCCTTTTCAAGGATAGCGGAAACAATGGGTCCGCGGGTCATAAAAGTCACTAATTCGTCGAAAAAGGGACGTTCTTTGTGAATTGCATAGAATTCCTCGGCATCCCGGCGACTCAGTTGAGTGTATTTCATCGCTACGATACGAAAACCTGCAGAAGTGATTTTTTCGAGAATCCCTCCGATATAGCCGTTTTCAACCGCATCTGGTTTAATCATGGTAAAAGTTCTGCTTCCTGCCATCTTAAAAAATTTTCGGCAAAAATACGCTTTATCCCTGCAACCCACAAACTCAATAGGTTTGACTCAATTCCTGAAGGATTTTATTCCCATCGCCACGAATCTGAAAAGTCGCCCGCCGATTCGTAAAATCTAAAATAACCCAACCAAAGCTCTCCACAGAGATCACTTGCCCTATTCGATACGGATTCGGTTCTCCCTTAAAAGCCTTGTAGGCATGGGTTAGACCACTAGAGGTAAAGTCTACAAGCGAATAGCCGAGGGGCTGAGAATCTGAACGAGAGAATTCTGAAATATGCCGGTCCCCTGAAAATACCATCACGCCGCGGGCCCCTGAATCTGCAATCACGCCCAGAAGCCGGGCAACTTCATCAGGGAAGTTACCCCAGGTTTCAAACCCGTGTTCCCCGGACAACACCTGAATGCTGCTCACCAGAATATTGAAATCCGCCTGTGAGTCTTTGAGTTCCCCTTCCAGCCATGCCCACTGCGCTTCACCAAGGATGGTGCCACCAGGTTCGGTATGCGGCACATACCGCCTTTTGCCTTCCGGGTCTGCCTTTAATTCCGACCTGAAATACCGGGTATCTAAAACAAAAATTTTCACCTCCCCTTTCCCTGTGGTATAGGTATGTGCTGCATAAACCCCTTCCCTCTGGCGCCTTGGGCTGGTTGCGGGTACGCCGAGGAAATCCAAAAACACTTGTTGGCTGGCCTCGCGGGCCTTAAACCCGGCCCCTCCATCATTCAGGCCGTAATCGTGATCGTCCCAGGTGCCGATTACAGGAGTCACGGCTTCTAAGGCCCTATATCCCGGAACGGCTTTTAATTCTGCATAATACTCCCGAAGTTTTTCCATATCATCGGTGTCTGCATACACATTATCTCCGCCCCAGATCCAGAGATCGGGCTCAAGTGCCAGGATATCATCCCAAAGGAGGTTACCCCGATCCGTATCGTTGCAGGATCCGAAAGCAATTTTTAAAATCTCACCCTCTGCAGGGCCGGCCTGCCGGCCGGAATCCGCCACGGACTTGCAGGAACAGATAATCCCCAAGGCGAAGAAAAGGGTAAAAAATTCTTTCAAAACCCGGTGTTTCTTTTCCTAAAGATATCATTTCTGATCGGGCTTTAATCTAATTTAATATCTTTGCCCGCATGAATTCTGACCTGGTCGGGCCATTAAAAGCATTGCTGAAAACGGAAAAAAGGATCGTTCTGGTCCCTCATAAAAATCCCGATGGAGATGCCATAGGCTCTTGTTTGGGCCTTCAGCGCTTTTTTGAGGCCCACCACCACACCACCCACCTCATTTCTCCGAATGATTTTCCTGAATTTCTGAAATGGATGCCGGGAGCAGAAACGGTGATCAATTTTGAAAAAAACCGGAACGAAGCTGAAAAAATCATTGCATCGGCTGACCTGATTTTCACTCTGGATTTCAATGCCCTTAACCGAACCGGTGCCATGCAGGAGGCCCTTGAGAAAGCCACCTGCCCCTTTGTTATGGTTGACCACCACCAAAGTCCTGAAAACTATGCTGAGGTTACTTATTCTGATGCTCAGATGAGTTCCACCTGTGAAATGGTGTATCATTTAATAGACCGTTTGGGGGCCGCTTCAGAAATCGATGCGGAAATAGCCACCTGCCTATATACCGGAATCCTTACAGATACCGGGTCTTTTAAATACCCCGGGACGACCCCCACTACCATGAGAGTAACAGCGGAATTGATGGAGCGCGGGGCCCGACATACCCAAATTCACCGTTATATATACGATACCAACCGTGTTGAACGCCTGCAACTTCTGGGGTGCGCTTTGCAGAATCTGGTAATCCTTAAACCCTACCGAACGGCTTATATAACCCTAACCCAGGAAGATCTGAACCGACATAATTTTCAGAAAGGAGATACGGAAGGCTTTGTGAATTATGCCCTTTCCTTGAAAGATGTGGTTCTGGCCGCCATTTTTATAGAGAACAAAGAGGAGGGGATCGTTAAGATTTCGCTTCGGTCCCAGGGAGATTTCTCGGTCAACGACCTGGCGCGCTCGTATTTCAACGGTGGGGGTCATATCAATGCAGCCGGAGGGCGAAGTGATGAATCTCTTGAAGCGACTACCGCTCGTTTTGAGCGTATACTCCCTTTATATGAAAAGCAATTAAACCGATGAGAAAGGTCCTTAGTTTTGTCTTTATAGTATTGTTGGCCTCCTGTCAGGAACCTCAGCCCCGCAGACCCCTGGAAGTCCGCAGTGGCAGTTTTCTCAAAACATCCGCCGAGCGGAATAAACGTTTATTAGAGCAAGAAACCGCCCTGATGCAGGAACTGATACAAAAAGACAGTTTGCACAGCTACCAAAGCAGTGCCAGCGGTTTTATGTATGCGTATGAAAAAAGAGTTTCTGATACGGGTATATTGGCCGCTGCAGGGGATCTTGTAACACTGACTTACGATATCCGCACATGGAATGAAGATACGCTGTACCGCCGTGAAGAAATCGGAATCCTCAAGTATCTCGTAGATAAAGAGGAACTCTTTCCGGGGATGCGATTTAGCGTTAAAATGTTGAAAGAAGGAGAATCCGCCACATTCCTTTACCCCTCTTCCCTGGGCTACGGATACCACGGAGATGATGTTCGCATTGGGCCGAATACGCCCTTGAAGTGCACCCTTGAAATATTTAGAATAGAACCGGAAACTGAAATCGAAAATTGATTGTGTTATGAAAAATTTTGTTTTACTCCTATCCCTGACCCTTGTGCTTCTGGGGTCTTGCAAGTCTAATTACGCAGATCTTGGGGACGGCCTGTTTGTAGAATTCCAGACCACCCAAGGCGATATGGTTATTAAACTGGAACAAGAAAAAACCCCCTTAACCGTTGCCAACTTCGTGAGTTTAGCGGAAGGAACAAACCCTTTTGTAAGCGACGCGTATAAAGGGAAACCTTTTTATGACGGCCTGATCTTTCACCGGGTCATGCCTGATTTTATGATTCAGGGAGGAGATCCGATGGGAACGGGCTCTGGAAATCCGGGATATCGTTTTAAGGATGAATTTGACAAAGACCTGACGCACAATGGGAAGGGTGTCTTTTCAATGGCCAACGGCGGACCCAACACCAATGGCAGTCAGTTTTTTATTACCCTGAAGGAAACTCCCTGGCTGGATGGCGTACACACGGTCTTCGGGAAGGTCGTAGTGGGAATGGATGTGATCGACTCCATTGCTGCAGTTCCCACCCAACCCGTGGATCGCCCTGTAGACTCGGTGATCATGAAAAAAGTCACCATTGTCCGAAATGGGAAAGAAGCCAAGTCCTTTGACGCTGTTGAAGTGATGTCGGCCTACTTCGCTGAAGAAGAAGCTCTTCAGGAAAAAATAAAGGCCTTCGGAGCAGCACTCGTCGATGAAAAATCTACGGCTACTACCCTACCCTCAGGACTTCAATACATCATTCTTAAAGAGGGAGAAGGGCCCAAACCCTCAATCGGCCAGAATGTTTCGGTCCACTATGCCGGCTGGTTGGAGAACGGTACGCTTATCGATACAAGCCTGGATTCCATCGCCGCAGCCTCTGGACGTTATGCTGAATTGCTCGCGCTTCATCGGGGCGATTTTAGCCCACTGACCATGGCACTGAGTCCGGATATGCGATTGTTTGCAGGGTTTAAAGAAGCTATGATGGAGATGAAAGCGGGTGATAAATGGCGTATTTTTGTACCCCCGCATTTGGGATACGGCGGTCAGGGAAGCGGTCCGATTCCACCCAATGCCAATCTGGTATTCGATCTGGAAATGTTGCCCCTTTCGGAGTAAGTCTTAACGATTTCTAGTCCTCCTGCGGAATGTGCGTGAGTACATCCTGCAGCAATGTCCAGAATTTTCGCGTAGAGGAGACAGAAGCCCGCTCATCCGGGGAATGGGCGCCGAGGATTGTCGGACCAAAACTCACCATATCGATTTCGGGATAGTGATTCTTAAGAATCCCGCATTCCAGTCCGCCATGACCGGCAAGCACCTGAGGTGCTTCTCCGAAAAGTTCGGTATACCTTTTGGAGACCACCGCTAAAATAGGGGACGAAATATCGGGCAGCCAACCAGGATAATCGCCACCGGTAGTTACCTGATACCCTGCAGGTATAAAAGAAGCTTTTAATTTTCGCACCAAATCCGCTTTTGCCGATTCCCTTGAGGAGCGGGCCAGCGAACCAATCTCTATACTCCCCTCCCCTACCTGAACCCTGGCGACATTGTTAGAACTCTCAACAAGCGATGGGAATTCTGAGCTCATCGCGTACACCCCGTTAAACAAACTATACAGGCAGTGGAGAAATTCCTCTGTAGTCCCGGAATCCATCGTTTTTTCGGGTCGGGCTGCAGCTTGTGCAGTTATTCGAAGGCCTGGCTCCTTTTCGCGGTATTCTTCAAGAACAGCACTTTTTTCGCCCTCCATCGCACCAAGGACCTCATCCCATTTATCGGAAGGAAATACAAGAAGTGCCTGGGCCTCTCTGGGTATCGCATTTCTAAGGCTTCCCCCGTCCATGGCGGCCAGTGAAACCGGTGCAACTTCCCGGCAAGCGAGGAGAATTCGCCCCAGCAAGAGATTCGCATTACCCAGGCCTTTGTGAATATCCATCCCGCTATGCCCCCCTTGCAGTCCATTGATCAGAATGCTGAGCCCCTGAACTTCCCCGTCCGCAGCCGTAGGAGTGTATCTTCCCCGAGCTGTGACGTCCACACCCCCGGCACATCCCACACACAGGGTATCATCTTCTTCTGTATCCAGATTTAACAGGATACTACCCGTTAAAACGTCATTGGCAAGCCCCTTAGCCCCGGTCATTCCCGTTTCCTCATCTATGGTAAAGAGCGCCTCTAAAGCGGGATGCTTAATCTTATCAGAAGCCAGAATACCCATAATGGCCGCCACGCCAAGGCCGTTGTCTGCCCCCAGGGTAGTGCCTTTGGCCCGTACCCAATCTCCATCGAGAAACATCTGAATGCCCTGAGCCTCAAAATCAAATGCGGTGGCATTGTTTTTCTGATGTACCATATCCAGATGCGCCTGCAACACGACAGTCTTGCGTTTCTCCATTCCCGGACTGGCGGGTTTGCGGATCACGATATTCCCTACAGTATCCTTTAGGGTTTCCAGACCCAGGGACCTGCCGAAGTCCATCATAAAAGCGATGACCCGTTCTTCTTTTTTGGAAGGTCGGGGGACGGCATTGAGGTCCGAGAAGTGTTTCCAGACTGTAATGGGATCAATATTGGCGATGACATCAGACATATAAAAAGCATTTAGTGCCTCTCAAAAATAACCATTCCGGGGAAGGCCGGCAGGATTATTCTCTATTTTTACGCCATGCACTCCCATTTTAAGACCGGTATTGTCCTTTCATTCCCCCTTCAGCTTATAGCCGTAAACTGGATGGCAGGCCATCCACAGTGGGTGGAGAAATACTACAGCACGGGTATTTACCCGCTGATCTCTGCTTTTTTCAGAAGACTATACGGTTGGGTTCCCTTCTCTGTGGGAGACCTAATTTACTTTTTCCTGATCGTGTTATCTATAGGTTACCTGATCCAAAAGCGGCATTGGATTCGGCACCATCCCTGGACTTTTCTCGGCGATTGTTTCGCCGCCCTTTCGGTCCTTCATTTCACTTTTTATCTGCTTTGGGGGAGCAACTACTTCCGTCAACCCCTGGCGCAAACCCTCGGCTACGAGGTAAAATATACTACGGCTGAACTCGTGGAACTTACCGGACTGCTCGTACGGCAAACGAACGACCTGCAACGACAACTCAGCGGGGATAGCCTCACTGCCGTTCACTTCCCGGGTACCCGGGATATAAATCTCGAAAAAACCCTTGTCGGATATCAGGAGTTGGCAAAAGACTTTCCGATTCTTTCTTACGATCCCCCCAGTTTAAAACCCTCTCTTTTCAGCACCCTGCTTTCTTATATGGGCTATGGCGGCTATCTGAATCCCTTCACTGGAGAAGCCCAGGTAAACCATAAGCTGCCACTTTTCCGCCATTCCGTGGTCTGCGGGCATGAGGTGGGCCACCAATTGGGATACTCTGCCGAGAATGAGACGAATTTTATCGGGTATCTGGTCACCCTGCGCAACCCGGATAAATCCTTCCAGTATTCAGCATCGGCCTATGGGCTGAGTTACTGCCTTTCTGAAGTCCGCAGAAGAGACAAAGGGGTCTATGAAAAGCTCCTCAAGGATATCCATCCCGGGGTCCGGGCAAATTATCGGGAGCTTACAATTTTCTGGAAAGATTTTGAGAATCCGATGGAGCCCATTTTTAAATCCATTTTTAACCGATACCTGGAAATCAACAAACAAAAGGATGGCATCCGATCGTACAACCGGGTGGTGGCGCTGATCGTGGGGTATCACAGAATTTATCCGGTAACTCCCTGAGGACATGAATTTGCCGAATTCCGGGTAAAACCTTCCGGGGATTCACTGATTTTGGTATATTGAGGCCATCAAACTACTCAAAATTTTTACTTCTCATCCTAATTACAATTCGTTTATGAAATGGAAACTCATACTCCTGGCCTTATTGTGCCTGGGCTATTCAGGGAATGCCCAGAAGTATTTCCCGGAAAACGACGGGGTCAAAGCCACTAACACCAACTACACCGCACTCACAAACGCCCGTATCTATGTGAGTCCCACCCAGGTCATTGAAAAGGGAACACTCCTCTTTTACGAAGGAAAGGTCGTTGGGGTTGGGAAGCGGGTCGATGTCCCGTCAAACAGTCTGATTATTGATTTGGAAGGAAAATCGGTCTACCCTTCCTTTATAGATGTCTTCTCCTCCTTCGGTGTGGAACAACCCAAAAGGGATCCGTCCGGGGGGCGTACGGCCCAGTATGAACCCAGTCGGGAAGGCTTTTACTGGAATGATCATATTATGCCGGAAAATGCAGCCATCTCCAATTACAAATTTGATAAGAACAGTGCAAAAGACCTGCGAGCGCTGGGCTTCGGGGTGGTCAACAGCCATATTCAGGACGGAATTGTGCGCGGTACAGGTGTATTGCTCGCCTTGAATGAAGAGGGCAACGACTCGGAGCGTATTTTAGAAGACGCCTCCGGACAGTACCTTTCTTTTGACCGCAGCATCGCCAAGGCCCAATCTTACCCCACCTCCCTTATGGGGTCTATGGCCTTGTTACGCCAGATGTACCATGATGCGGAGTGGTATAACGGGGGAAATGTAGCGACTACAGACCGCTCTCTTGAGGCGCTCATCCGAAACAAAAACCAGGTTCAGTTTTTTGCTGCAGGAGATAATGGCCACGTGCTCAGAGCAGATGGAATTGGTGATGCCTTTGGAATTCAGTACGTTATATTAGCCGGGGGACAGGAATACGAGAATATCGGAGATATCAAAGCTACCATGGCGCCTCTGGTTGTACCTCTGAACTTTCCGGAAGCCTATGATGTTTCCAATCCGTATCAGGCCAGTTATGTGAGCCTTGAAGACATGCGGCATTGGAACCATGCCCCGTCGAATCCCGGGGCGCTCGAAAAGAATGATATCTCTTTCGCCTTTACACTGGAGGGGTTAAAAAACACAAAAGACCTTCATAAAAATATACGAAGAGCTATGGAGTATGGGCTTTCTGAGACTCGCGCCCTTGAAGCACTAACTTCTGAACCTGCCCGGTTACTGGGAAAATCAGAGGAAATAGGCACCTTGGACGTCGGCCGCTATGCCAATTTTCTGATTACCTCAGGCCCTGTCTTCGAGGAGGAAACGACCCTGTATGAAAATTGGGTTATGGGAAAACGTCATGTGTTGGCAGACATGAACCAAAAAGACATTCGTGGGGATTATGCCCTGTCAGCAGGAGGTAAGGAGTTTGCCCTCTCAGTCAGCGGTACCCCCGCCAGCCCGAAACTTGAAGTGAAAAAAGGCGAGGAAGTCCTGGAATCCAAAATAAAGTATGAAAATGACTGGGTTTTTGCCTCCTTTTCCGATGGGAGCGAACCTTACAGAACCACGGCTTTGGTGGATAAATCCACTCAGGACCTCAGCGGAAAAATGGTCTTACCCGACGGTACTGAAACCCGCTTTACTGCCCGAAAGACCGGAGATTTTAAGGCTGAAACCGAAAAATCAGATTCGAAGAAGGCCGTCCCGGAGCTCCTTCCCCTAAGCTACCCGAATGTGGGATATGGATACATGACCCTTCCGAAACAAGAGGATGTGCTGTTCAAAAATGCCACCGTATGGACGGGGGAAGCTGACGGAACACTGCTCAATACCGATGTCCTGGTTAAAAAGGGAAAGATCACAAAAATTGGAAGCAATCTTTCTGCAGGCGGGGCCCGGGTGGTAGACGCCACCGGAAAGCACCTGACCGCAGGTATTATCGACGAACACACCCATATTGCAGGGCTCGCCATTAATGAAGCCGGCCATAATTCCTCAGCAGAAGTTAAAATGACAGATGTGCTGGATCCGGAGGATATTAACATCTATCGAAATCTGGGCGGTGGGGTAACCTCAGCCCAACTCCTTCATGGGTCAGCCAACCCCATCGGTGGGCGCTCGGCAATATTTAAGCTCAAGTGGGGACGCAGCGCCTCAGAGATGATATATACCGACATGCCCAAGTTTATCAAATTTGCGCTGGGGGAAAATGTGAAGCAGTCCAACTGGCAGAGTTTTGACCGGTTCCCTCAAACCCGGATGGGCGTGGAACAGGTGTTCGAAAACTATTTCCAGCGGGCTAAGGAATATCAGGTGCTTAAAGATTCCGGAAAACCTTACCGGTATGACGAGGAAATGGAAGTACTCGCAGAAATTCTCAGGGGTGAAAGGCATATCAGTTGCCACTCCTACGTGCAGAGCGAAATCAATATGCTGATGAAACTGGCTGACCGAATGGATTTTAAAGTAAATACCTTCACGCATATTCTCGAGGGATACAAGGTGGCTGATAAAATGGCGGAACACGGGGTTGGCGGTTCTACCTTTAGCGACTGGTGGGCCTATAAGTACGAGGTTAAGGATGCCATACCTTACAATGCTGCGATCATGCACAGCCAGGGCGTTACCGTGGCTATTAACAGCGACGACAGTGAAATGTCGCGCCGGCTGAATCAGGAAGCCGGGAAGACTGTGAAATACGGCGGGCTGTCTGAAGAAGAAGCCTGGAAAACAGTTACCCTGAACCCTGCCAAATTACTGCATATTGATGATCGGGTAGGCAGCATAAAAATAGGGAAGGACGCAGACCTTGTGCTCTGGTCAGACCATCCGCTTTCCGTTTATGCGGTTGCTGAAACTACATATATTGAAGGGGTTCCCTATTTTGATCGTACTGAGGATATCAGGCTTCAACAGCGAATGACTGAGGAGCGCAGCAAGCTCACGGAAATGATGCTGGATGAAAAAGCAGGAGGGACAGCCGTTCAGCCTCCGGGACAAAAACAGAAAAGAACCTTTACCTGTGACAGTCTTTAAAATCCAATACTAAAATGAATCGCATGAAATCATATATAGCCAGTACCTTAATTCTGCTCCTTGGCCTTACAACAGTCTGGGGACAGCAGACGCCAGCAGTTGCTCAAAGTGAAACCATAAGTATTACCGGAGCCACATTGCACCTTGGAAATGGTGAAATTGTAGAAAACGGGACTGTGACTTTTACCGATGGAACGATTACCGCAATAGGGGCCGGCCTTCAGGGTAGCGGGCGGGTTATCGACGCCACCGGAAAACATGTATACCCTGGGTTTATTGCTCCCGGCAAATCCCTGGGCCTTATTGAAATCGAAGCCGTGCGCGCGAGTAATGATCAGGATGAAATTGGATCGCTTATTCCGCACGTGAGAAGTATTATCGCGTACAACGCCGAATCCCAGGTGGTCGAGAGTATGCGGCCCAACGGTGTACTGCTTGGGCAAATCGCCCCAAAGGGCGGTCGAATTTCCGGCACGTCTTCAATTGTTCAATTCGATGCCTGGAACTGGGAGGACGCCATTATAAAAGAAGATGATGGTATACACCTGCACTGGCCGGAATCCTTCCGCAGGGGACGTTGGTGGATGGGCGAACCCCGGGGGTACCAACCCAATTCAGACTATGAAACCCAGAAGCAGGAAGTGCTGAATTTTATCAGCAGTTCAAAAGTCTACGGCGCTGGAAAATCGGAGGAAATCAATCCGGCGTTCCGGGCGATGCAGGGACTCTTTACTGGGGACAAAACACTCTACCTCTATGCGAACGGGGAACAGGAGATTGTAGACGGAGTGAGTCGTTTAAAAGATGCCGGAATGGAGAAAATCGTTCTGGTAGGTGGCTATGAAGCCTACAAGGTCACAGACCTCCTTAAATCACACGGCATACCGGTTTTGGTCAATTTCACACATACCCTTCCGAACCTTAATGACGATGCCTATGATCTGCCCTATCGCCTGCCAAAAATGCTGGATGACGCCGGTCTTTTAGTAGGTATTCAAAATGCTGAGGACTCCAATTTTGCGACCCGAAATCTGCCATTTTATGCAGGGCAGGTCGTCGGACAGGGCATGGACAAGGAGAAAGCGCTGGCGATGATCACTGGAAATACTGCCCGAATTCTGGGTATAGACGATCAGTACGGGACACTCGCGAGCGGGAAAAGCGCTACCCTCTTTATTTCTGAGGGGGATGCCCTGGATATGCGTGGAAATCAATTGACCCATGCATTTATCGACGGGCGCGAACTCTCGCTGGAGACCCATCAAACCGAACTTTGGAAACGTTATATGGGCAAATTTGCCAGGGAGTAATCCCGAACATACGTATCTTTAACAACGGAAGGGTTCTAAAGAATCGTTCCGTTTTTTTATGACTACTCCAGGTATGAAGTTTATCAGCAGCATTCAAAACCCTGAGGTCCGGCAAATAGAGCATTGGAATCGAAAGTCACGCAACCGGCGCAGGGATAAACTCTTTGTGCTCGAGGGCCTTAGAGAACTCCGCCTGGCCCTAAGTGGAGGATATCTGCCTGAAAAATTCTATTTCTGTCCTGAAATCCTCGATGAAACCGTACTCCGGGCTATCCCTGAACTGGACCAATGTCCGGGGGTTGGTCTGAGCCCGGAGGTATATCGCCATCTGGCCTACAGGGGGAAAACCGAGGGGGTCATCGCCCTGATGCACAGTCGGGATCACACCCTGCAAAACCTCAGCTTGAAACGAAAAAACCCCCTGGTTCTGGTTGCTGAAGCCCCGGAAAAGCCAGGAAATATAGGAGCCCTTTTGCGTACGGCCGATGCGGCCCATCTGGACGCGGTCCTGATCGCTGATCTGCAAGGGGACCTGTATAATCCAAACATCATCCGCTCCAGTATCGGTTGCCTGTTCACGGTTCCCGTGGCTACCGGGAGCAGCGCAGAAATTTTAAGTTTCCTCAGGGATTCCCATTTTCAGATATTGGGCGCTGCCCTGGGAGGAGCGGTTCGATACGATACAGCAGATTTTGCCCGGGCGACAGCCATCGTAGTGGGAACGGAGGCCACAGGTCTTACGTCACTTTGGAGAGAAGGGGCTGATCTGCTCGTAGAGATTCCAATGGCCGGAAGCATCGATTCGATGAATGTTTCTGTAGCCGCCGCCATTTTGATCTATGAAAGCCTTAGACAGCGGGGATTCTCTTTAGAAGCGTAACTTATTATCCTCAGAAGCCTGAGGTATTTTCAGGGGTCGTTTGTCTAATTTATAGGAAAGAACCAGATTATTATTCCTATTTTTCATGGGTTTAAACCTGCTGGAATGACGTCGGAAACACTTTTTTACTGCATCGTTGGTATCCTGGTTGCGGACTATCTTATCGAAACTGTGCTGGACATTCTCAATGCCCAGAAATTTTCAGATCCCGTACCGGGGGAACTGCAAGATCTCTATGACGCTGCGGAATATGTAAAATCACAGCAATACAAACAAGTCAATTATAAATTCGGCCTTTTTTCCTCAGGGCTCTCCCTTGTTGTCACCCTGGGGTTTTTATCTTTCGGGGGCTTTGGATGGCTCGATTCTTTTGTGCGTACCCTGAATCCCAATCCCATCCCCCAGGCACTCCTTTTTTTTGGTTTTCTCTTTGTCGGCAGTGATCTGTTATCCACGCCCCTGAGTTATTATAAAACCTTTGTGATTGAAGAAAAATTTGGTTTTAATAAAAGTACTCCCGCCCTGTTCTTCCTGGATAAAATAAAAGGATGGGGGCTTGCCATGATTTTTGGAGGCGGGGTCCTCGCCTTGATTATTTGGTTCTATCAAAGGGTCGGGGTCGATTTCTGGCTTTATGCATGGGGCCTTATCGCAGTATTCACTGTTGTGATGAATCTCTTTTATTCCCGACTGATTGTACCCCTTTTCAACAAACAAGCCCCCCTGGAGGCCGGTGCTCTGAAGGCGCAAATCGAAGGATATGCCCGGGGAGTGGGTTTTGAACTCAAAAATATTTTTGTCATTGACGGCTCCAAAAGATCGACCAAAGCAAATGCCTATTTCTCCGGTTTTGGGCGGGAAAAAAGGGTAACCTTATACGATACGCTTATAAAAGATTTAGAGGTAGAGGAAATCGTGGCCGTCCTGGCCCATGAAGTCGGGCATTATAAAAAACACCATATTCTTTTCAATCTGGGGGCCTCTCTCCTGCTTATGGGACTGACCTTATTGGTATTATCGCTTTTTATAAACAACCCGCAACTCGCTCTGGCCATTGGCGTAAAAGAGCCCAGCTTTCATGCCTCCCTGCTCAGTTTTGGATTGCTTTACAGCCCAATTAGCGCACTCACCGGGCTGATCATGAATTATTTTTCCAGGAAATTTGAATATCAGGCGGATCGCTATGCCCGTGAGACCTATGCGGCTGAGCCCCTTATCGATTCCCTTAAAAAGTTATCCCGGAAGAACTTGAGCAATCTCACCCCCCACTGGGCCTACGTTTTTTACCACTATTCACACCCTCCCCTTATTGAGCGGATTGTCGCCTTGGAAAAACGCTGAAATGGAACTATTTAATTCATACCAAAAACCGACTTCAATATGGATCCCGTCTTAAAAACCATGATCGAAAATATGCCCGAAAAAACGGGTAAATCCCTTGAGGAATGGAAGAAAATTCTCAGTGGGAAGTCTTTTTCCAAACACTCTGAAGCGGTTAATTTTTTAAAACAGCAGCACGGGGTCACCCATGGTTTTGCCAATACCATTGTCACACTTTCTAAGGACACAGGAACCTCTGAGGAAGACCTGGTAAAATCCCAGTACAATGGGAAAGAATCCCTGATTCCCATCTATGAAAAAATCCTGGAGGTAGTTCAGGCCTTCGGGCCAGGGGTCCAGGTTGTTCCCAAGAAAACAACCGTAAGCCTGGTCCGTAAAAAACAATTTGCCCTGATCAAGCCGGCGACCAAAACCCGGATTGACCTCGGCTTGAAACTCAGAGAAAAGGCCCCTGAAGGAAGACTTGAAAATTCTGGCCCTTTCGGTACCATGTGCACCCATCGGGTAAGGCTTGAGGACGTGGAAGACGTCGATCAGGAACTCCAAAATTGGCTCGTTGCTGCTTACGAGGAAGCACAGTAATCATCCCTTACACGGTCGGGAAAATCGATTGTTTACCCCTTGATGTATTCCGATGTCCCCTTGCATTCCGACCCTGCTTTTTTTGAGGTTGGTCCACAATAAATGGTATTCTTTTAGTACCTTAGGGACTCTTTTTTTATACTATATCCATTTAAAGTTTTAAAACATGAAATGCTATTTGAAATCCAATTCAATCCTCCTTTTTATGGCGGGATTCCTTTTTATCTGTACCTCCGGTGAAGCACTTCAGGGGCAGGACATCCGGACCGAGCGCGTGAGTTTCCGCAAGGGTACTAGCAGCGCCACAATTGAAGGTTCGATTACAGGACGTGAAACCGTCGATTACCTCTTAAACGTTCGTTCCGGCCAGAATATGAATGTCAGTATGACGTCCGGGAACAGCGGTGTATATTTCAACATCATGGAACCGGGGGAAGAATACGTTGCCATATATAATGCTTCTATCGATGGAAACCAGTTTGAAGGCACCACTGCCAAAAGCGGGGACTACCGCATCCGGGTGTATTTGATGAAGGGTGCTCAGAATGGCAGGGCTGACTATCGCCTGGAGATGATCGTCAGCGGTTCAGGACAATCGGCTACTTCCGGGGACGCCATGGTAAGCGGAACAGATTATAATGCTACAGGCATGATCCCTTGCAGTATGGGAAATGGCCAACCCACAGGGAACTGTAAATATGGTGTTATCAGACAGGGTAATGGAAGTGGCATGGTCACTATTACAAAATCCGACGGGCGGACCCGGACTATTTATTTTGAGAATGGGAAGGCAACCGGCTATGACGAAAGCCAGGCAGACAGGGCGTCATTCAGGGCGAGCAAGGAATATGATTTATACATTGTACATATTGGTGATGAACGTTATGAAATTCCTGAAGCCGTAATTAACGGAGGTTAATCCAAATCGATATATTTTTACGTTTATCTTAAAGAATAAATTGCAAACGGGCGATCGTTAGTCCAAATAAAAATTAACACAGTAAATTTAAAAGAATATGAAAATGAGTATCAAGTATTTCACACCCCTGCTAGCCCTATTTTTGGCTGTTTCATTTAGCTCCTGCAAACAGGACACGAAGAATAAAATGGAAGCCGCCGGGGAAGCTGTGGTAGAGGAAACCAAAGAAGCAGCTGACAACGTTGGAGAAGCTGCCGAAAGTGCTGGAGATGCGGTTAAAGAAGCTGCTGAAGATGTTGCAGATGCCGTTGAAGATGGTATTGAGAAGGTTCGGGTCCAATTTGACGCTGGCACCTCAAGTAAAACTGTCGAAAGCAGTATCACCGGCCGGGAAACTGTCGATTATTTGTTGAATGTAAAGGAGGGCCAGCCTATGAATATCAGTATGGCCACACAGAACACTTCTGCCTATTTCAATATCATGGAACCCGGGGAGGAATACGAGGCGATCTACAACGGTTCTATCAACGGGAACCAGTTCGAGGGTACGGCTGCCAAAAGCGGAGATTACACGATCCGGGTTTATATGATGCGCAGCGCCGCACGCCGGGGCGAAAAGGCAGATTACCGCCTGGAAATGATCGCGGGCAATTAATCGGGGGGTATGTGCTTCCTGAAATCTAAAACTGGATAAAATTTTTAACCTCTATTCCGTGTTGAATTATGAAACTAATTTCTAAGAGTATCTCCCTCTTTCTGGTTGTCGCATTTTCTATGAGCCTGAACTCGTGCAAACAGGAAACCAAAGACAAAGTGGAGGCGGCGGGAGAAGCCGTCGTGGAAGAAACCCAGGAGGCTGCAGAAAATGCAGGGGAAGCTGTAACGGAGGCTGCCGTGGATGTCAAAGATGCACTGGTGGCAGGAACCAATTACAACGCTACGGGTAAAGTACCCTGTAAAATGGGCAGTAGTAGCACCACTGTTACATGTGACTTTGAAGTCGTCAGGGAAGGCAAAGGCAACGGGGACAATGTCAGCCAGCTTTACCAATCACCGGGTACGTTTAAAGGTGGATCTATACAGGCCGTTGGGGTTACTGTAGAAGGGACTCCATACCGTAATCTGGAGGCAGAAGCCAGACGGGTTATGATGACCCACTAAAGGGTTTAAGGGGAGCAAAATTATCCCTACACTATGTTCAATGACTAGGCCAATTGACGGGTAGTATCTCGTCAATTGGCTTTTTCAGTATAAGGCAGGGCACCTGAAAATCCCGGGACCGGCAATTTATGGTCCGGTCCATACGGGTCTGATCATACGTGTTTTGGTTACGAAACCAGAGAATACATCCATAAAATATTGTATATTTATGAAGCCCAGGATGGGCTTGACTGTTGAACTTAATTAATACAATGACAACCGTATAACCGCATTGAAATCAAGAGCTTTTCCCTGGAGATTTCACCAACAACTGGCTAATTACTTGACTTTTACTCTCTTTAGAATCCAATCAATGAAAAACGTATTCTTTCTCTTTATACTGCTCTCCGTAGCAGCTTTTGCTCAAACCGAAAAAAACATCGATCCCATGGCCATTTCTATTATCGACAAGATGGGGACGGTTATCGGGGGCCTCGAGGCCTGTAGTTTTGAGTTCCATTCCGTTGATGATTCCCAGAATGCCAATGGACTTTGGGAACGCAAGTTTGACTCGCACGAGGTTTTTTTCCGGGGACCGGACAAGATGGCGATCCACTCCCGGGGCAATAATGGCAATGAGGGCTACTGGTACAATGGTGAACTGATCACCTGGTATTCCTTTGACCAGAACAATTACGTGACCATCCCCGCTCCGGAAACCATCATCAAAACCATCGATAGTGTGAACACCGTTTTCGGGATGCGCTTTCCGGCCGCAGATTTGTTCTACCCTTCCTTTGGTGATGATGTCCTGGAATTTTTTGATACTGTTTCTTATGTCGGAATCAAATCTATAGAAGGTGTGGACTGCTACCACATTATCGCAGAAAACAAGACGATGAACTTTCAGCTATGGATCGAAAACGGGACCTTTTACCTACCAAAGAAACTCCTGATTTTCAATAAGGGGGAACACGACCTTACGGAGGGTACTTTTGAAAATTGGGATACCAATCCATCCCTTCCTGATGAAATCTTCGAGTTCATACCCCCTGAAAATTCGGATCTGATCAGCATCATGCCTAAAAAATAAACGATTAAGACCTATTTATATATGAAATCGCTTACTAAATCATTTTTGAAAATAGCCGTTCCTGCCCTTCTGTTAATGCTGGCTCCGGTGGAAATGGAAGCTCAGCGTATGGGCCACAGTGCCTCTCGTAGCTCCATGTCCAGACCGAGCAGCAGACCGAGCAGCAGACCGGCAACGACCAGCCGGCCTTCCACGCGGCAAAGCAAACCCGCGAGCCGGCCCACCTCAACACCGAGTGCTAACCGGCCTACGACCAAACCTTCTGTAAATGGAGGGTACAATAAATCGACCTCCAGGGATATCTCCAGGCCCAGTACTCCAACGTCCCGGCCAACAACAACTCCTTCAACTACGAACAGGAGCACTTCCAATGCCAGAGACAAAGCGTCCAGTACAGACAGAAGCAAAGCCGTCGACAGATCTTCCGGTGACCGCACCTCAAACGTCACCCGACCCGGAGACAAGGGAGGAGACCGGAATTCAAATAACAATCGGGTAAATGTGGACAAGAGCCGCGGCAATACGAATATCAATATTGACAATAGCAGGAATGTCAATGTCAACCGAAGAAATACTGTTGTTCGCAGCAGTCCGGTGCGTTACACAAGACCCCCTTACCGGTACGGAGGTTATGGCTTCTATTGCCACAGACCATATTACTACCATCCCTACAGGCCCTTTTATTGGGGGCCCGTCTGGCATCCCTGGGGATACTTCGTGACCACCATGGTAACCACTGCTATTGTGGTGAGTATTGTCAATGACAGTGGGCAGCAAGAAGAGTATCACTACGACGACGGAAATTATTACATAAAAACGGATAAGGGATATGAAGTTGTTCAGGCACCGGTCGGTGCGACTGTAAATAACATACCGGAATCGGCCGAACAGGTCCAAGTAGGCGACACCTATAATTACTACTATGGAGGGGCCTATTACGACAAGTCGGCGGAAGGCTATACCGTGGTTCCCGCCACAGCCGGGACCATAGTCCCTGCACTGCCTGAGGGAGGAGAAGAAGTTAAGGTTGGTGAGCAGACCTATGTAAAATTCGGCGACACTTACTACCAGCCCGTTCAGGTAGACGGTAAGGATATGTACGAAATTGCGGAAGTAAAAGAAGAAACCTCATAAACCGCATCTTCTTATTTGCGACCCATGGGTCGTCTAACCCTGCATCCCTCCGGACTATTGGAGAGTTGCAGGGTTTTTTAATGGGCACACGCCCTCCGGGATCCGGGTTATGGTATACTTGAGTCCCCCCGTTTACCCTCATCATATCACCTTCTGACAAGTTGGCCGGGGCACGATTTTTGTAGGTTCACAAATGGAATTATAGTATTTTTAAGGTATGGCCACACAGGCAGTCATAGAAAAGGAAAACAAGGCAATCGCCCGGGAGTACAAAGAGCTCTTGCGCATCAGTTATCAGACTCTTTCAGAAGAGGACAAGAAACTGATTCGCCAGGCTTTTGATGTAGCCGTGGATGCGCACAAAGACCAAAGGCGCAAATCCGGGGAAGCCTATATATTCCATCCGATCGCCGTTGCAAAGATTGTGGCGTCTGAAATCGGGCTGGATGCCACATCCATCGCAGCAGCCCTGCTGCATGACGTGGTAGAGGATACACCCTATACCCTGGATGATATCGAACAGATTTTTGGAGAGACCATTGCCCGAATCGTAGACGGACTCACAAAGATTGCCCACCTTAAAAAGGACATGAATATTTCTCAGCAGGCGGAAAACTTCCGAAAAATGCTGCTGACCCTTCACGACGATGTCCGGGTAATCATCATCAAAATCGCAGACCGCTATCACAACCTGCTTACCATGGATTCCATGCCGGAACACAAGCAGGTTAAAATAGCCTCTGAAACCTTGTACATCTATGCACCCCTGGCGCATCGTATCGGACTGTACAATATCAAAACAGAACTGGAGGACTTAAGTCTGAAATACACCGAGCCTGAGGTATACCAGGATATACAGGGCAAAATAGAGGGGAGTAAAGAAGCCCAGCAAAAGTATATTGAGGATTTTTCGAAAGTCGTCCGGGACTCCCTGGACAAAGAGGGACTGAACTACACCATCAAAGGCAGGATGAAGTCGATCTTTTCCATCCGCCGTAAAATGCAGTCCCAGAATGTGACCTATGATGAGATTTACGACAAATTTGCCATTCGTATCATCTATAAATCGGATCGGAAAAATGAGAAATTCCTGGCGTGGAAGATTTATTCCATTGTAACCGATAACTTCACCCCTAACCCCGTGCGTTTGAGGGATTGGATTTCATCTCCGAAATCAACCGGCTACGAGGCCCTTCACATTACCGTAATGGGCCCCATGGGCCGATGGGTTGAAATTCAGATTCGAAGTGAGCGCATGCATGAGATAGCTGAAAAAGGGTATGCAGCGCATTTCAAATACAAACATGGACCTCAAAAGGAACAGGGAATCGACATTTGGCTCAATCGCCTGCACGAAGCCCTGGAGACCTCTAACGGCAATGCCGTGGACTTTGTAGAGGAATTTAAACTCAATCTATACTCCAAGGAGATTTTTGTATTCACCCCTAACGGCGAACTAAAACCACTGCCGAAAGGAGCTACGCCTCTCGATTTCGCCTTCAATATCCATACCGAAGTGGGTATGCATACCCGGGGGGCTAAAGTAAACGGTAAACTTGTACCGCTCAACACCATACTCAGGAGCGGAGACCAGGTGGAAATCATCACCTCCGACAACGCCAAACCGAATCAGAATTGGTTGGATTATGCCACTACCGCCCGCGCCCGCGCTAAAATCCGTTCTTCCCTCAGAGACGAGAAGAAGGAGGTGGCCATGGACGGTAAGGAAACCCTCAGACGGAAACTCAAGTCCTTAAAAATCAGCCTGAATGAAGATGTGATCAATAATATGGTCATCTATTTCAAGCTCAAGACGAGCCTGGACCTGTTCTACAGGGTGGGTAACGGGGTTATTGACAACCAGCAGATCCGGGATTTTTCCTCCTCATATAACAATGCCTTTTTGAACTTTTTCAAAAACCGCATGCGGCGCAAGGGAACTCCGGAGGGCATAGACCGGGACGAGATCACGGCTAACTACGATATGCTGGTTTTTGGAAATGAGGAGGAGAAACTCAGCTACAGTCTCGCCAATTGTTGTAATCCGATACCGGGAGATCCTGTATTTGGTTTCGTTACGGTCAACGAAGGAATTAAAGTACATAAGAAAGACTGTCCGAATGCCATCTCGATGCAGTCAAAATACGCCTATCGCATTATCTCTGCCAAATGGATTGACTCGGCCCAGGAAGAATTCATCGCAGAAATCCGAATGAGCGGGATCGACAATCTCGGTCTGATTAATTCGATTACCGATATCATTTCCGATGAGATGCACGTCAATATGCGCAACATCAATTTCAATACCGAGGGTGGCACATTTACAGGTCGTATCAAACTGGTTGTCAAGAATAAAGGCATCCTGAAAAAGGTATTGGAAAATTTAAAACAAATAAACGGAATCGATAAGGTTTCCCGGATTTAACCCCATTTTGACGGTTAAATTCTCAGGCAGTATCGACTCCTTTTCCCTTTTTTAGATGTACTTTTGTAAGCAGATTACAAGGAGCCCTTCATGAACCGGAAAGATCAGGAAATAGTTAAAAATGTGTTTACCTCCTTCTTGGAGGAAAACGGGCATCGAAAGACTCCTGAACGCTATGCGATCTTACAGGAAATTTACAACAACGACGATCATTTTGATATCGAATCATTGTATATTAAAATGAAAAACAAGAATTACAGGGTCAGCAGGGCCACCCTGTACAATACGATTGAATTACTGCTGGATTGCAAGCTGGTTCGAAAACATCAGTTTGGCAAGAATCAGGCCCAGTACGAAAAGTCCTATTTTGACCGCCAACACGATCATGTCATTCTCACGGATACCGGGGAAGTTGTCGAGTTTTGCGATCCCAGAATCGAATCGATCAAGAAGACTATCGAGGAGGTATTTGATATTGAAATTAACAACCACTCCCTTTACTTTTACGGGACTCGTAAAAAGAAGGAAGAAGTCACAGATTAACCCAGCCATATCATGCGCGTAGATTTGCTGCTCGGGCTCCAATGGGGAGACGAGGGAAAAGGAAAGATTGTTGATGTTTTAACCCGGGATTACGACATTATTGCACGTTTTCAGGGAGGCCCGAATGCGGGGCACACCCTTGAATTCGATGGCATCAAACACGTACTCCATACGATCCCCTCGGGTATTTTTCACAAAAATGCAATCAATATTGTAGGTAATGGGGTCGTCATTGACCCCGTGATCTTTGACAAGGAATTAGAGAAGCTGGAAAGCTTTGACATCGACATTCAGAGGAAGCTCCTACTCTCTAGAAAAGCACATCTTATTCTGCCAACACACCGGTTGCTGGATGCCGCCTCGGAGGCTGCCAAAGGCAAGGCGAAGATCGGAAGTACACTCAAGGGCATCGGGCCGGCTTATATGGACAAAACCGGGCGCAATGGCCTTAGATTAGGTGATTTGGAGTTGCCGGACTGGAAAGACAAATACAATGCCCTGGCCGAAAAACACCAGGCCATGATCCATTTCTACGATGTGGATATTCAATACGATCTGCAGGAACTGGAGGCGGAATTTTTTACGGCCGTCGAGCGCCTGATGTCCCTTCAATTCATCGATAGCGAAGAATATTTGTATCAGGCCCTGAAGTCAGGAAAGAAAGTTTTGGCGGAAGGAGCACAGGGTTCCCTGCTCGATATTGATTTTGGCACATACCCCTTTGTAACTTCCTCGAACACCACGGCGGCAGGTGCCTGCACGGGTCTGGGTATTGCGCCGGGAAGTATTCAGGAGGTTTACGGTATATTCAAAGCCTATACCACCCGTGTAGGTAGTGGCCCCTTCCCTACAGAACTCTTTGACGCTGACGGAGAAACCCTGGGCAGGGTCGGCAATGAATTCGGAGCGACAACAGGGAGGCCCCGACGCTGTGGGTGGCTCGATTTAGTAGCGCTTAAATACGCCGTTCGCATCAATGGAGTGACGCAGCTGATGATGATGAAAGCCGATGTACTCAGCGGCTTTGAGACCCTTAAAGTGTGTACAGCCTATCACTATCAGGGCAAGTCTATCGAACACCTTCCGTATTCCATCGAAGCCCCATTTTTGACGCCGATTTACAAAGAATTTCCGGGCTGGAAGGAAGACCTGACCGGAATGACTGAAGCCTCTGAACTGCCCAAAGCGCTCATGGCGTATATCCATTTTCTGGAGAAGGAACTCGAGGTACCCGTGCGAATCGTATCTGTGGGTCCTGACAGGAAACAGACCATACTACGCTAAAATGTTATTTTTGTAGAAATCTCACAGGTGAAAACCTTCATCCTCTTTCTCGGAATCTGTATCCTGACTACGGGACTTTGGGGTCAGCAGGACGGGGAACCCGGCACAAAAATCACCATAGTTTACGGAGGAAGTTTTACTAAAGATGAATCCTTAAAACCGGGAGCGTCCATTTTTTCAAAAGATCGGCGGCAGGTACAATTCGAACATCAGGGTGCAGATCTTTGGTGTGATTACGCTTTGCTTTACCAAAAAGAAAACCGCCTGGAAGCTATCGGAAATGTCCGGCTCAAACAAGGAGACTCTGTACTTATGACCGGTGGGTATATCGAGTACGACGGAAACGCCAAACTCGCTAAGGCCTATCAGGAGGTGCGCCTGACCAATAGCAGTATGACCCTGACCACAGATACTTTATATTTTGACAGGGAGCGGCAGGAATCTTATTACAGGGACTACGGCAAGATTGTGGATTCTGCCAATGTGCTTACGAGCCGGGTGGGGAGGTATTATATGATCCCAAAAAAATATCAGTTTCAGGACAGTGTGCTGATCGAGAACCCGGAATACATCATGGAATCTAGCCGGCTGGATTATTACACCACTTCCAAGAATGCTTATATGTATGGCCCTTCGACTATTACAGGGGAAACATATCAGCTGTATTGTGAACGCGGTTTCTACGATACTACCTCGGAACAGGGCTACGGCATCAAGAATACGGAGATTAAATACAGCAATCGAATCATAGAGGGAGATAGTGTCTACTTTGATAAGATCCGGGAATTTGCCTCTGCTACCAACAATATCAAAGTAACCGACACCATTAACAAGGGTATAATACGCGCTCATTATGCAGAGGTTCACCGGGCCAAAGATTCTCTATTTGCAACCCGGCGTGCAGTTTCGGTAAGTAAGATGGAGCAGGACTCCCTTTATATGCACGGAGATACGCTCATGGTCACCGGAGGTCCGGACGCGAGAGTTCTCCGGGCGTTCCGCAATGCGAAATTTTATAAAACCGACATGAGTGGGAAGTGTGACAGCATTCATTTCGATGAGCGGACAGGACTCACCCAGCTGATTAAAAACCCCGTACTCTGGAACCTTGAAAACCAGATGACCGGGGATAGTATTCATCTGATCAGCAATATGGAAACCGACAAGCTAGACTCCCTGAAAGTGCTCGAAAATGCCTTTATCATTTCTGAAGACACCGTGGGACGACGCGGATTTAACCAGGCCAAAGGCAAAGACCTTTTTGGAAAATTCATCGAAAACGAGCTGAAAATCGTGGATCTGGTGAAAAATACAGAGGTCATTTACTATATGTACGACGATGATGGGAATCTCATTGGCATCAATAAAACAAAGTGCAGTAAAATCCGCCTGAAACTCGAAAAAAGCGATATTGAGGACATTACTTTTATTACCGATCCGGATGGAGATATTATCCCGGAAAAGGACTTTCCCCCGGATAGCCGAAAACTGGAAGGGTTTATTTGGAGGGGCGATGAGCGTATTCGGAGTCCGGAGGATATTTTTGACGCCGATGATAATAATCTGATTCTACCGGTAATCCGGGGAATTACAGAGCCTATTGACCTGGAGAACCCTGAAGAAGAGGACGTAAGACAGGACGCTTCTCCGCCAAACCCGAAAACATCAAAAAGTACAGGTTCCGTTAAAGCACAAGGGACGTGAGTACATCTAAAGATCATCAATCAAATTTCCGGGCGTATCAGAGCCAAACCACTCCCCATCCCCTGGGCCTGGAAGTTTCGCATGCCTCGGGCAGCTATATTTATGACCTTCAGGGAAAGGCCTATCTGGATTTTATAGCCGGGGTTTCTGCAGTATCCCTGGGACATAGCCATCCGGCAGTAGTCGCTGCAGTTAAACAGCAGGCAGACAAGTATATGCATGTAATGGTCTATGGAGAATTTATTCAGGGACCGGCTCTCGATCTCTGTATGGCTCTGGCCAGGGTACTGCCCGATCCCCTTCAAACCACCTATCTTGTAAATTCAGGTACTGAAGCCATGGAAGGGGCTATAAAACTGGCGCGCAGGGTTACCGGAAGATCTGAACTCATCGCTGCTAAGAACGCCTATCACGGAAATACCATCGGGAGTTTAAGTCTGATGGATTTTGAAGCCCGGAAGGCACCCTTTCGTCCTTTGCTTCCGGATATCCGCCATATCGAATTCAATAATACTCAAGCTCTGGAAACTATTAGCACCAAAACGGCTGCGGTTATTCTGGAAACCATTCAGGGCGGAGCAGGCTTCATACTTCCGGAAGCAGACTACCTTAAAAAGGTCCGTCAACGCTGCAGCGAAACGGGAACGCTGTTAATTCTCGATGAAATACAACCCGGGTTCGGAAGGACAGGAACGCTTTTTGCCTTCGAGCAGTTTAGTTGTATCCCGGACATTCTGGTCATGGGCAAGGGAATGGCTTCTGGCCTGCCCATTGGGGCATTTACAGCATCCAGAGAACATATGGACACGTTGCAAGATCCAAAATTGGGCCATATTACGACCTTTGGGGGCAATCCGGTCATCGCGGCAGCGGCCCTGGCCACTTTGAATGTCCTTCAAAAAACCAGTCTGATATCTGATACCCTGAAAAAGGAATCGCTGTTTAGAAGCCTCCTAATTCATCCTGCCATCTCTGAGATTCGTGGCAGGGGGCTGATGCTGGCTCTGATTATGGAATCTCCGGTGGTTGCCGATTACCTCGTCCTCGAGGCTGAGAAAGAAGGTTTATTGCTTTTCTGGCTGCTTTTTGAACCCAGGGCGGTGCGTATCAGCCCCCCGCTGACCCTCAGTGAAGCAGAAATCACGGAGGGCTGCACCCTTATTTTGAGGTTGCTTGATCGGTATGAAAAAAGCGCTGTTAACTAATTTGTTGATAAGAAAGCACCGGGTTAGCCCCCTTCACTGCTTAAAAAAAATATTTTTAGTTCCATACAAAACAAACAGTTTCCAAGAAGTCATGTATGGCATTAGACTCCAGTGAACAACCGGGTCCACCGATTACAAAATTTGAATCCATGCTCAGGACGGATGATGTGTATTTCTTCGATGCCGAGGATTTTGAAGAAATCATCCACCATTATCTGAATCACGGGAAGGTATCCCTCGCTAAAAAGGCCATAAAAATGGGGTTACAACAGCATCCGAATTCTCTGGACATTCGGCTGCTGGATGTGGAAGTAATGGTTTTTGAAAATGAATTTGAAGATGCGGAGCGTATCCTGGATGAACTGCAACTCCTGGAGCCCAATAATGAAGAAATATTTGTGCAACGCGCAAATATTCAGTCGAAACAGGACAACCATCTGGGCGCTATTACTTTGCTGCACAAGGCATTGGAATTGACTGACGAGGTCACGGATTTGTATTCACTCCTGGGGATGGAATACCTCTTTATCGATGATTACACCATGGCCCGTAAGTGCTTTATTCAGTGTCTGGAAGCGGACCCTGAAGATTATGCCTCCCTTTATAACACCATTTACTGTTACGAGTTTCTCGATGAGCACGATGGGGCCATTCGGTATCTGAACACCTACCTGGACAGCAACCCCTATTGCCAGATTGCATGGCACCAGTTAGGCAAACAATATTATGCGGTAAAAATGTATCCGGAAGCTCTGGCTGCTTTTGATTTTGCAATAATCTCTGATGACAGTTTTCTTGGAGCATATTTCGAAAAGGGGAAGGTTCTTGAGAAACTGGGGCGGTATGAAGAGGCAATAGAAAACTACAATACGACTACGGAACTGGAGGATCCCACCTCACATGCATATCTGCGAATTGGCAAGTGTTATGAACGACTGAACCGGCCTGAGAAAGCCCGGTATTATTTCTACCTCACCGTGCATGACGATCCGCTTCTCGATAAGGGATGGCTTGCGATCACGGACCACTATCTGAAAAAAAAGAACTATCAGAAAGCCCAGGAATACATCGATAAGGCTTTAAGCATTGATGGCGAGAACGCCATCTACTGGAAACGCTCCGGGATCATACACAAAGCCCTGAAACAGGTTCACGAAGCTGACTTCGCCTTTAAACAGGCCACGGAGCTCGGGAATTACGAGGAAGACACCTGGTTGCTCTGGGCCGAGGCGCTTTGTGACTCCAACGAATTTGAAACAGCCGCAGTGGTATTGCAGCAGGGCTCTGAATTCCATCCGAAATCCGCTAAAATCCACTATCAGTTGGCCGGCGTGTACCTGCACCTTCAGGCACGGGATAAGGGGAAAACCGCTCTTAAAAAGGCCTTGAAAGAAGACCCGAAGAAATACTCGTATTTCGTAAAAAGATTTCCTGAAATTTCGGGTGCTGTTTGGGTGCAACGCCTCATTCGCGAATCGCGGAAAGCTTCCAAATAAAAAGGCTATTTTTGCTTTTTCTCCGGCTATGGAAGGACGCAGTCCGATTCAATATCTTTGGGTAGTCTTAAAAGGAATGGCAATGGGTGCGGCTGATGTTGTGCCCGGTGTTTCCGGGGGTACAATAGCTTTTATCTCCGGGATTTACGAGGAGCTGATTCGTTCGATTAACAACATTCGCCCCTCCCTGATCGGGGTATTCAGAAAAGATGGTTTCGGAGCCTTTTGGCGCGAGCTGAATGGAAGTTTTCTTCTTGCCCTGCTCACCGGTGTGGCCATAAGTGTTTTCTCACTCGCCCGGGGAATCAGTTGGCTGCTTACCCATCAACCGGTTTTACTCTGGTCCTTTTTTTTCGGCCTTGTCCTCGCCAGTGTTTTTTATGTGGCAAAGTCTATTGATCAATGGAAACTCAATATCCTCGTTATGGGTATAGTTGGCGCCCTGATTGCCTACGCCATTGTCTCTTTACCCATTTCCCAAAGGGAAGCCGGGTTTCCCTTTCTCTTTCTTTCAGGAGCTCTGGCCATTTGTGCCATGATACTTCCAGGTATTTCAGGAGCCTTTATCCTGGTACTGCTCGGTTCCTATAAGCCCATACTCGATGCCGTCCACGAGCGGGATCTTAAAATTATTTTGGTCGTTGGGGCAGGAGCAATCGTAGGCCTTTTGAGCTTTGCCCGTCTTTTAAAATGGATGTTTTCCCGCTTTAAAAATGTCACCCTTGCTTTACTCACAGGCTTTATTATCGGTTCTCTTCCAAAGATCTGGCCGTGGAAGATCGTTGACGAAACACAGGTTTTTAACGATAAAGAAATCGCCATATCAGAGTCTGTCGTCGCCCCATGGAACTACCCTGAAGACCCACAATGGATAGCCGCTCTGGCGCTGGCTATCGCGGGTTTTTGTCTTATTTTTATACTCGAGCGTCTGGCTTCAAAAAAGACGACTTAATCCGATGGATGAAACCAGAACATTCGGGGACAAAATTCTATTGTTTATTAAAGGGTTGGCTATGGGTGCCGCCAATAAAGTGCCTGGAGTCTCCGGAGGTATTGTCGCATTTGTGGTGGGTTTTTATGAAGAATTCATTTACTCCCTACAGCGCATTAACCTTACCGCTTTTAAACTGCTGCTCAACGGACGTTTCAAGAGTTTTTCCCGTTATGTAAACGGCTCCTTTCTCTTCATCCTGATCCTTGGGATGCTCTTTAGTTATTTCAGTGTATCAAAAATCCTGGATTACTTTCTGGACCGTCGCGAACTTTTCGTTTGGTCTCTTTTCTTCGGAATGATTATCGGCTCTATCTATTTTATTTCGAAAGAATTCGAGGATTGGAATAAAAAAACGATCCTTGCCGGAATCCTTGGACTTATCGTTGGAATATCCATTAGTTTCCTAAGCCCGGCTCGGGAAAACGACAATTTATGGTTTATCTTTTTTTGTGGGATCATCAGCGTGTCGGGGATGACCTTACCGGGCCTTTCCGGTTCTTTTATCCTGATCCTGCTGGGGAATTACGTCCTGCTTCTGGTTGACTCTGTTAATGCCCTGTACGATACCCTGGCTGAATTTCTGGTCGGAGATTTTAGTGTTTTCAGCAATGAAGAACGAAAAAGGACGCTGCTCATTCTCTCTGTCTTTACAGCCGGTTCAGCCATTGGATTGGTGACCCTGTCGCATCTGCTGGGGTATGTATTAAAATATTATAAGAGCATCACTACCGCCGTGATCATTGGGTTTATCACTGGTTCTCTTGGGGTAGTCTGGCCCTGGAAAAAAACCATTTATATGTTGGATAAGGCGGGAAATCGCATCCTGGACTCTAATGGCGATGGAATTATCGTAAACTACAACAGGTATCTTCCCGATCCCGGGAATCCGGAAACATGGTGGGCCATTGGTTATATTCTCCTGGGGATAGTGCTTCTGGTCGCCCTGGAATGGTACGGTAAATATCGCTTGAAAGATGCGTAGGTTCGGGCTTATAGGCAGGGATATCTCCTATTCCTTTTCTCCGGGGTACTTCAAAACCAAATTCGAAACCCTTGGACTGGCGGATTGCTCCTACGAGATTTTTGACCTCTCTGAAATTGACAAATTTCCAGAAATCCTCTCAGGAAGGCCGCTCTCCGGTCTCAATGTGACCATTCCTTACAAAACAGCAATTTGTTCCTTCCTCGACTACCTGGACCCCGATGCCGCCGAGATTGGAGCGGTCAATACCATCCGTTTTACAGATGCCGGACTCAAAGGCTACAACACAGATGTTACGGGATTTATGAATTCCCTGTCGCCCCTGCTGCTTCCTGCAGATCAGGCGGCGCTAATCTTAGGCACAGGGGGAGCCGCACAAGCTATAGCCTATGGGTTAACCAAACTCGGAATACATTATCGTTTTGTATCCAGATCGCCTGCGGAAGGAGATCTCAGCTACGACGATCTGGACAGTGTATTGCTCAAAAGCTTTCAAATTCTTATCAATTGTACGCCTTTGGGTACCTATCCGCAAGTGCATACCTTTCCCCCTATTCCTTTTAAGGCATTGACAAGGAACCACCTGCTATACGATCTGATTTACAATCCGGAACTCACAGCTTTTCTTCAGGCCGGGCAACAGGCAGGAGCACGTATAAAGAACGGATTGGAAATGCTTCATTTACAAGCCGAAGCCTCTTGGGAAATATGGAACCGGGAAGCGGAGATTTAGTTTAAAACGGTATTCCTGAAAAAAGAATAGAGATACCTTTTGTGGTCAGCCCACATGTTAGTATCTTGGAAAAGGAGATCGACGTATTCCGAAAATATACAAAAATGCCCGAAGCGGATAAACATGAACTGCAGGAAAAAACTGCAGGGGGGAATGACCAATCTGAGCCTGAAACGGATCAGTCCAACGCACCATCTGAAAAAAAACCTGATAAACTGAAACGCGAAACGAGTGCGGATCCGGAGATCGGGTCAAAGACAGATCAGGCAGCGGGTCAGGAGAATGGAAATTTAAAGCAGGATTCAATAACACCCCAGGAATCGGCAATCGAAATCGAAACTGAAGAAACTCCCGAGCCCGCACCGAAAGCCGTTGCAGAACACGTATCCGCTACCGATAGTACAGGGACGACAGAAAAATCATCGGTTCCGGATGCCGTGAAGAATTCAGAAAAAACACAAGATTCTGAAGGAACTTCGGAGGCATCCGAAGTAAATGATTCGGAAGATGGTGAGGACTCCGAAGAGGATATCGACAAAACGATCGCCGAAGATGCTGAAGATTCAGAAAATGAACGCAGGCATCAAATTCCATTTTTAGATTACCATTCCCTTTCTATGGAAAATCTTGTCGGGGAATTGCAGCGCCTGATGCGCTCTGAAAAAGTGCAATCCATCCGTCGGCACGTGGATACTATACGCCGGGAATTCGATCTGAAATTTCAGGAATTCATCGAAGAGAAAAAAGAAGAGTTTACTAGTCGTGGCGGGGCGGCCTCTGATTTCAGTTACAATTCGGTGACCAAGCGGCAGTTTAACGAACTGTACTCCGAATATCGCGATCAGCGCAGTCAGTACTATAAAAATCTGGAGAAACAATTAAAACATAACCTGGAGGAGCGACTCGCTATTATTGAGCAGCTCAAAGCTTTGGTAAGCGTGGAGGAAGATATGAACTCCACATACAAGACTTTTAAAGAACTTCAGGAGCGATGGAAAAAAGCCGGCCCCGTGCCGCGCACCCAGTACAGCGATGTCTGGCGCACCTATCAACATCACCTGGAAATATTTTATGATTTTCTCTCCCTGAACCGGGAACTGAGGGATCTTGACTTCAAACACAACCTCGAGGAAAAAGAAAAATTGAGCCTCCGGGCAGAGGCCTTATTGGAAGAAGAGGATATCAATAGAGCCTTTCGGGAACTACAGATTCTCCATAAAATCTGGAAAGAAGACATTGGCCCCGTGGGTAAGGATCATCGCGAAGCCGTATGGGAAAGGTTCAGTGAAGCCACCCGTAAAATGCACGAACGCCGACAGGGCTATTTCCAGGAACTCGATAAGCGGTATCAGGGGAATCTGGAAGAAAAACAAAAAATAATCGCCCGGATCGAGGAAGTCAGTTCCACTGTGGCTAAAAATCACAAAGGAATACAAAAACAAATACGGGAAATTGAAACGCTCCGCGATCAGTTCTTTAAGGCAGGTAAGGTTCCGCAAAAAGACAATGACTCTACCTGGAGTGCCTTTAAGGCCTCTGTGCGAAAGTTTAATCGCAGTAAAAATGCGTTTTATAAAAACCTTAAAAAAGAACAACAGGTTAATCTGGATCAGAAAAAAAGCCTGCTTCAGCGCGCAATTGCATTAAAGGACAGCGAAGACACGGATGCCGCTACGCCCGAGATGAAAAAAATTCAAAAGGAGTGGAAAGAAATAGGACATGTACCCCGAAAATATTCAGATGCGATATGGAAAGAATTTAAAACCGCCTGCAATCATTATTTCGACCGGTTACACAGCAACAGAAACAGTGCCTTTGACCAGGAAAAAAAGAATCTGGATCTTAAAATGGCAGTGCTCGAGGAGGTGGGGGGTTTCCAATTGACCGGGAAGCGTGATCAAGACCTGAAAAAACTCCAGGAGTTTATCAGGAAATGGAACGATATCGGCCATGTCCCGAGGAATAAAATGCACATCACATCTAAATTCCATAAAATCCTGGATGCCTTATTCCGTAAACTTAATGTAGGGGCAGAAGAAGTCGAAATCCTTAAGTATGGTGATCGGATCGCGGATCTCGCCAAGGAAGAAGATTCCTATGCCATTGAAAAGGAACGGCAGTTTATCCGGAAAAAAATTGAGGAAGTAAAGGGTGAAATTCGTCAATTGGAGAATAACCTCAACTTCTTTTCGGAACCTTCGGAAGAGAACCCTCTCGTCAAGGAAGTTCTTGTGAATCTGGAAAAGAAGAAGAAGGGCCTGGAAAATTGGAAGGTAAAAATGAAAAAGCTCAATATTATGAGAAATAGCCTGAACAGTGAAGGCGAGAGTGCAGAGACTTCAGAAGCCGAAGCGGATGAAAACCCATCCTGATGCTTGGTTTACGCTTCCCCTGATTCAGGTTCGCCATACAAGTCAAAATCGGACGCCCCGGTAATTCGCAATTCGGCAAACTCTCCCAGTCGCAGGTAATATTTACCCGCGTCTACAAGCACTTCATTATCAACATCCGGGGAGTCATACTCCGTACGCCCAACAAAATAACCTGCTTCCAACCTGTCGATCATACAACGGTAAACTTCACCAATCCGGTTCTGGTTGGCTTCCCATGAAATCTGCGACTGAATCTCCATTATTTCGTTCGCCCGCTCTTGTTTCACAGCTTCGGGAACAGTGTCTTCGAGGGTATAAGCATGGGTTTGTTCTTCATGGCTGTAGGTAAAACATCCCAATCTTTCGAATCGCTGTTCGCTGACCCATTCTTTGAGCAGTTGAAAGTCAGCTTCGGTTTCTCCCGGATAGCCTACAATAAGGGTAGTGCGAATGGCCATTCCGGGGACCTGGGCGCGAAATGCCTTCAACAAAGCATTGGTCTTCTCCCGGGTGGTCCCTCGCCGCATACTTTTGAGAATCGGATCCGAAATGTGCTGTAGGGGAATGTCGATATAATTGCAAATTTTGGGCTCCGTTCGCATGACCTCCAGAACATCCATAGGAAAGCCTGTAGGGAAGGCGTAATGCAGGCGAATCCAATCTATTCCCTCAACAGTACACAGCTCACGCAGCAATTCGGCCAGAGCTCTTTTTTTATAGAGGTCCAGACCGTAATACGTCAGGTCCTGAGCGATAAGAATAAGTTCCCGCACGCCTTTGGCCGCCAGAGATTTTGCCTGTTCCGTTAGGGCTTCAATGGGCGTACTCCGGTGCGAACCGCGCATCAATGGTATGGCGCAAAAAGAGCATGGCCGATCACACCCCTCCGCAATTTTCAGATAGGCATAATTAGAAGGTGTGGTCGTCAGGCGTTCTCCCACAAGTTCATGCTTGTAATCTGCTCCCAGTGCCTTCAGGAGCCTCGGGAGGTCCTGCGTACCAAAATAGGCGTCTACATTGGGGATTTCCTTTTCGAGATCGGGTTTATATCGTTCGCTTAAACATCCTGTGACAAACACCTTATCTATCCGACCCGCTTCCTTTTCCCGCACCTGCTCCAGGATGGTATTGATACTTTCTTCCTTGGCATTCGCAATAAAACCGCAAGTATTGATGACCACAATATTGCCATCCTCTTCGTGCACCACTTCCTTTTGACTGGCGCGTAACTGACCCATCAGCACCTCTGAATCATAGAGATTCTTGGAGCAACCCAAAGTGATAACATTTATGCGGTTTTTAGCGCGTGTTTTAGTTCTCATACCTCATCATTGGGCGCAAAAATACGATATACCTGAGTTTTGTCGAGTTTTTACACAGAAATATGGCTTTTTTACGTTCTGGTTCTATGAAAAGGTTCTTCATAGCCCCGGCTCAGCGTTTGCGTATCCCTTTGGAACTGGCCTGTCTATGCCTGCTCCTGATCACTTGTTCTAAATCGGAAGTAGACACCACAGATCCGGATTCAGGGAATCCCCCGGTACTTCCTCAGAACCTGTATTACCCGCCCCTGCAGGCAAGCGGACAGTGGGAGACCACATCCATGGAAAGTCTGGGCTGGGATGCGGAATTGGCGACTTCCCTGAACACTTACCTTGAAACTGAAGGCACTCAGGCCTTTATCATCCTGAAAGACGGAAAAATTGTGATGGAATCCTATTTCGGAGACTTTACCGATTCAAGCCTTTGGTATTGGGCTTCAGCGGGAAAAACCCTGACCGCTTTTACAGTGGGCATTGCCCAGGCAGATGGGAAATTAAGTCTGGACGATCGAACGGCCGAATATCTCGGGGTGGGCTGGACTTCGGCACCGCCTGAAAAGGAACAAAAGATTCGGATTGCACATCAATTGAGTATGACCACCGGATTGGATGAGAGCATTTTTGAATGCACCCTTCCGAATTGTTTGCAATTCAAAGCGGAATCAGGTTCACGCTGGGCCTATCACAACGGCCCCTATACCTTGCTTCAAAACGTAGTGGCTGCGGCCGTCTCTGAGGATTTCAGCCTCTATTTTAACCGGCAGCTGCGGAATCGGATTGGGATGGATGGGTTTTGGCTGGCGCAGGGTGAAGGTAATAACATTTACTACAGTTCGGCACGCTCAATGGCACGGTTTGGCCTTCTGGTACTCTCCAAAGGGGTCTGGGATTCCGAAGTCATCCTCGAAGATCCTGCATACATTGAAGAGATGGTCCGTCCTTCTCAATCTCTTAACAAAGCCTATGGCTACCTGTGGTGGCTCAATGGCCGGGATCGGTATATGGCTCCGGGCAGCCAGGTCGTATTCTCCGGTCCACTGATTCCTTCAGCTCCGTCCGATCTGATTGCGGGTTTGGGTAAAAACGATCAGAAACTCTATGTGGTGCCCTCCCAAAGCCTTGTGATTATCCGTATGGGAGAAGACACCGGCGATGCCCTGGTCGGGCCATCCAGCTTTGACAATGCGCTATGGCAACGTCTTTCTGAAATGATGGGACTTTAGAAGGTCCTAAAAATTTACTTTATTCATATCCCACAGGAGCCTTCCTTGCAGGTTGCAAGGCTTCAATGGCATAGGCAAGCTGGAAAGCCAGCGGCAATTGAAACCCTCGTACTATAATGGTCAGTCCCACCGGCTCCCCACTCTCCCGATATCCCATAGGAATGGTAATTGCAGGATTCTGTGCAGTAGCGGCAAAACCGGCGTGCTTGTTATTTACAGAAAGAATACCGTCCAGCTGATGCGCTTCCCAGGGTTCGTCAAAAAATTGACGGCCCCCAGCCATAAGCGCCTTTCGGATTTTCTGAAATTCTTCGTCTGAAGTCTTATCGGCCAGAATTCCCTCCAGCCGCTCCTGTCCATAGGGCATTCTCAATTCAGGGTCCTGCTGATTAAACGCAACGACATCTTCAACAGAGCGTACATTGACGGCAACGGTGTCTAGAATTTGGGAGCTTAAATACTGCGGCAGTGCCTTTTTCATGTCGAGATTCAGTAAGGTCAGAAAGCCCTCCTGTTCTGCTTCCGGCTCCTTAAACTCAATGATTTTGGCACCGGCATTCTTTAGATTTCCGACTGTCTGCCGATATAAAGGATCGGAATCCATAAGGGATTTAAACACCCCGAAACGCAGTCCACCTATAGCATTTGGAGTGGGCTTTTCGTACCATTTGTCACCCCAATTCACGTTAAAGGCAGCGGGGTCTAAAATGTCATATCCCAGTAGCGCATCCATTAAAATCGCCGCGTCGGTAACGGTACGCGTCATAGGACCGGGTGTATCGAGTGTTCCCGAAATAGGAACAATACCGTTGCGGCTCAACATTCCCACCTTTGGCTTTAAACCTACGATGGAATTCTGACTCGAAGGAGAAAGAATAGACCCTGAAGTTTCCGTACCCACAGCACCCATGGCGTATCCGGCAGCCATAGCCGTACCACTTCCTGAACTCGAACCCCCGGTTTCAAAAGTCCTTCGCCCATAGGGATTCAGGGTCTGCCCTCCGATAGCGCTATACCCCACAGGGCATCCGCTACACATATAATAGGCCCATTCACTGAGGTTTACCTTACCCAGAATCAAAGCGCCCTTCTCTTTCAGCCGCTGTACGATATAAGCATCACCGGTTTTATTCTCCTGTAAGGCAATGGCTCCTGCTGTAGTGTGCATCCCTTCGGTATTGATATTGTCTTTCAGCAGTACCGGCATTCCAAATATAGGATGTCGGGTAGCCCCGGGATCTGCCTTAAGGGTGGCATCCCGCCGTTTTGCCTCCTGGATTACATCGAGATTCAGAGCGATCACCGTATTAAGCGTCGTAGTATTGTTTAACTCGAATTTGTAAATCCGGTAAAGAAAGAACCGGGTAAGGTCTTCGTATGAAAACGCATTGCTCTGTATGGCCTGCTGAACTTCCGGGATGGTCTTTCCCAGTACCATGGGTTTTAAACGCTCGTATTCGGCTTCAGCGAGCTTCTGAACCTCAGGATAAAGCGGTAGAAAAACGTCATTCTTATCCAAAACCCGCGACTGGATGAGCTTGTAGCGCATGCGTGCCTCAGGATGTTCTGCATTGGCCGCTAACTCCTCAGACTCGTCATACCGGTTCCAGAGGGCTCCTTCAGGAGGAGAGACAACCTCTTCAGTGTTTGTTGGCTCGGGAAGGGAGGTTTCCGGCGCGACCTCTTCCGTAGGCGCGGCCTCCGAATTGCCTGAAAACTGTTTACATGAGGATAAAGAAAGAAAAGCCAGGAGCATCCCCAGTATACTGCCTGGTAAAAGTGTCTTCATTATTTGATTCGTCCGGTCCATTTTTCAATATTATCTTGGTTCATACGTACAAACTCATCCTTACCCTCTTTTGCCGCAAGGAATTCAGATCTCCGAGCGGCCTCAATAGCTTCTGGATACAATCCGAGACCTTCCAGAATAAGAGACCTGACCCTATAAAAATAATAGGTATCCCCTCCATACTCAAGGGCCTTATCAATATATTTCAGGGCTTGTTCATAGTCGCGACCCTCCTCCTGCAGGTACCGGGCAGACTCGTAATAACTCTGAGCGGAGGGATCCTTTGAAAGTGCCTCTGCTATGGATACCTCCATAAGGGATGCGGTATCCACTTCCATCGGAATGCGGATACAGGTTTGGTCCCAGATCAGCAACATCTGCAGACTGTTATGAGTGATCTGGTCAAAGGTGATCAGAAAATTTTCCTGAATTAAGGGCCATGACTCCGGAACAACCGGATAACGAAACAAATCATCGTCGGGCGAATAAGCATCCCGCCCATCCCCCCACAAGGTCGTGTCCTTATGAAATACAATTTCCCAGGCCGCAACTTCCGGGAAGGCGTAAAGGGCATAGGTTCCTGCAGGTATCTGATGATCTCCAATTTGCATGGGATGCGTCAGTGATATTTTTGTCGATTCGTTAGCACCTACCCTCCAAATGCGCCCGTAGGGCACCAGGTTACCAAAGATCTCCCGACCCTTTACCGCAGGTCTGGAATATCGAACACGTACCTCACTGAGACCAACCTCCTGGGATACCTCCTGAAAAGGACTGGCTTTGGGGTGCACAATCTGTGCGCTGGCGACAAGAGCTGTCCAAAGAAAAAATAGTGCCGTGAAAAACTTCATGATTTGGTGTTGAAGAAAGAATCGACAAATTCATATTTATTGAATACCTGTAAATCTTCAATTCCCTCCCCTACTCCAATATATTTCACCGGAATCCGAAACTGATCTGAAATACCAATAACGACTCCTCCTTTGGCTGTTCCGTCGAGTTTGGTTACTGCCAGGGAAGTTACCTCTGTGGCCTTTGTGAACTGCCGGGCCTGCTCAAAAGCGTTTTGACCGGTAGAGCCATCGAGTACAAGCAGCACGTCGTGGGGGGCATCCGGGATCACCTTTTGCATGACCCGCTTGATTTTAGTAAGTTCATTCATCAGATTGACCTTGTTGTGCAGTCGGCCGGCAGTATCTATCAAAACCACGTCTGCTCCCTGGCTAACCGCAGCACTCAGGCTGTCAAATGCCACTGAAGCGGGATCACTTCCCATGTTTTGTCTGATCAAAGGTACTCCAACCCGGTCTGCCCAAATCTGTAATTGATCGATAGCCGCCGCCCTGAAGGTATCCGCAGCTCCGAGAACTACTTTCTTCCCCTGTTTTTGAAACTGATACGCCAATTTGCCAATAGTAGTGGTTTTGCCAACACCATTAACCCCTACAACCATTATCACATAGGGTCCGTCAGAGAGAGGGACTTCAAATTCGGTAGCATTTCCCGCATGGGTCTCTGAGAGCAATCCGGCTATCTCTTCTCTGAGAATACGGTCTAACTCTTCAGTGCCGACATATTTATCCTTTGAAACACGTTCTTCGATACGCCCGATAACCTTAAGGGTCGTGTCTACGCCCACATCTGAGGAGACCAGAATTTCCTCCAGTTCATCCAGGACTTCGTCATCCACCCTGGACTTGCCCACAACCGCTTTGCTCAGCTTATTGAAAAAACTGGTTTTGGACTTTTCCAGCCCTTTGTCCAGACTCTCCTTCTTCTCAGATGAAAACAATTTTTTAAACAAACTCATACGCCATATACTATGCGATTCAAAGATAGCATTTTATAAGGTTCAGGGGGATTGGGATTTGCACTTACACTTTGAGGACGCAGCAAAAAAAAAGCCGCTTTCCAGAAGAAAGCGGCTCGTATGCTATTGAATAACATCCCTATTTACTGGAAAGCCATTCGTTTACCATTTCAGGCGTCATAACGGATTCCACAAAGGTGTATGCACCTGATTTTTCAGATTTCACCATTTTAATAGCCTTTGTCAAACGCTTTGAAGAAGACTGAAGTGTTGCTACTGTTTTCTTTGCCATGATCCTTTACTTTATCTCTTTGTGCACTGTCATCCGCTTAAGGATGGGATTAAATTTCTTGATCTCCATCCGGTCGGGGGAGTTTTTCTTGTTCTTAGTGGTAATATACCGGGAAGTTCCGGCCATACCAGACTCTTTATGCTCTGTGCATTCCAGTATTACCTGTACTCTGTTGCCTTTTTTTGCCATGGTGCTATTACTTTAGCAATTTACTTGATGAGCATTCCTTTTGCTTTCGCCTCCTTAAGTACCGCAGAAATCCCCTTTTTGTTGATCGCTTTCAGGGCACGTGTGGAAACTCTGAGCGTAACCCATCTATCCTCTTCAGGAATATAGAAACGCTTCTTAGAGAGATTTACATCAAATCGTCTCCTGGTTTTATTGATCGAAAACGAGACGTTGTTCCCAAACATCGCCTTTTTACCTGTAATTTCGCAGACTTTTGACATTTCGCTCTGGTTACTTGGTTCAAAACAGGGTGCAAATTTACAGCATTTTTATTGCACCCCCAAACTTCTTTTTCAGAATTTTAAGATTTCCTGCTGTAGCAATTCCATGGCTTTGTGAACCGATTTCTGAACGATACGTTCCCGGTGGTTTCCCATGGTAAATTCCAGGGCATAAGTTCCAGCAGGACTCGATACACCAATAAATACCCGCCCGATTGGCGAATCCGAATCTCCTTTTTCAGGCCCGGCGTTTCCCGTGGTGGCTATGCCGATATCCGTATTTAAAAGCGTCCGTACCTGTTGGGCCATAGCACAGGCGACTTCCTCACTGACCACAGAATGGAGACGGATTAATTCTTCGGGGATATGGAGCACTTTCGTTTTAACCTCAGTGGCATAACTGACAATACTCCCTTTAAAATAGGAGGAAGTCCCGGGGACGGACGTAAGTTGGGTCGCAATACGGCCACCTGTAAAACTTTCAGCTGTTGAGAGGGTCATTCCCCTATGGCTAAAAGATTTGAGCAGTGTCTCTTCAAGCGCTTCCCCGTCTTCCTCTCCGAAGAGAATGTCGGAAATCCGGGATTTCAGGCTTTCTGTAAGGTTGTTGAGTTCCTGTTCCAGGGCCGGCAAATCTGTACCTTTCAGCGAAAGACGCAACCTTACTCTGCCCAGGTTCGGCAGGTACGCCAACTTCACATGTGCGGGCAATACGTCCTCCCAATCCGCAATGCGTTCGGCTATCGCACTCTCTCCCAGACCATAAGTGATCAGGGTACGCTGCAACAATACCGGACGTTTAAAAGAAGTCAGGATTCGGGGTTTTAACTGATCCAGAAACAGGCGCTTCATCTCAAAAGGGACTCCCGGCAGGGAGACAAAAACGGCTTTTGTCCCTTGCATCCACATACCCGGCGCCGTCCCGTATAGATTTTTCAGGACCGTGGCCCGGGAAGGTACCAGGGCTTGCTTTCGATTCAAATCTGAAATAGGAGTGGAAATATAGGTGCTGAAAAGATGTTCAATATGCTTGAGCACCTCTGTATTCTCTACCAAATGGTCATTGAAAAATTCACAGAGTACATGTTTGGTAATATCGTCACGTGTAGGACCCAGACCCCCTGTAATAATAACGAGGTCTGCTCTGGATTCGGCCTCCTTAAGCGCGGTGAGGATATGATTTCGCTCATCCTGCACAGAGGAGATCTGAAAAACAGAAATCCCTGTTTTATGTAGTTCAGAGGCGATAAAGGCCGAATTCGTATCGACGATTTGACCGATGAGAATTTCATCGCCAATAGTTACAATTTCCGCTCGCATCAGAGGTCGAAATCCTTTCTCAATTCTAATACAGCCTGGTCTATATCTTGTTTCAAACGACCAAAACGGGCCCGTATACCGTCGAGATCTTCCTCATTCTTACCCATGGTTTCCATCTCAAGGGCCAAAGCTCTGGTCGACTCCATTTCCAAAAGATCCACATTGGGCTTCAACTTATGGGAGAGTTGATAGATCTGCTCAAAGTCACCAGAATCTACTGCTGCTTCAAGTTTCTTCACATCCTCGGGTACTTCCTCCAGAAAAACACCAATAACTGAATTGATGAAATCTGAATCTCCCTCTGCCATTTCCTTAATCTTATTCAATCCATAAATCATGTCAACGTACATTTAAAGAAAACATAGTTTGTCCTTCCAGCTTCCCTGAAAGGTAATCATTTGGGGCAACCTTTCCTACCCCGGCAGGAGTTCCCGTAAACAGGATATCTCCCTTTTTGAGGGTAAAGAAGGTGGATGCATAAGCGATGAGCTGGTCCGTATTCCATAACATCTGTGCGGTATTGCCCCGCTGCACCACCTCTCCATTTTTCTCTAGTGTAAAACTCAGGTTTCCCAGGTCTGCAAACTCATCTTTGGACACCCACTTGCCAATGACCGCCGAGCCGTCAAAACCTTTTGCCTTTTCCCAGGGCAAACCTTTTGCCTTTAGTTTATCCTGAAGATCCCGGGCTGTAAAATCGATGCCCAGGGATACTTCGTTGTAATATCGTGGGGCGAAGGCCTCACTGATATGTTTTCCCACTTTTACAATTCTAATGAGTAACTCCACCTCGTAGTGAATGTCATTTGAGAACTCAGGAATAAAAAAATCCTGCTCCTTAGGAAGGATTGCCGAATCCGGCTTAATAAATAGTACCGGGGATTCCGGCCGGTTGTTTTTGAGTTCTTCGATATGTTCCGCATAATTGCGGCCAGCACAAATGAGTTTCATCTCGATAAAATTTGAAATCCGGTAGCTAACCCGAAACGCTACAATTTTGAGTTCAGTGCGCCCAGACGTATCTGCGTGAGCACTTTTTTAGTATACCTTGGGAAATCGGCATTGAGCAGCCAGCCAAAATATCCGGGTTCTGCCTCCAGCACCTCCGTAACCTTGCGGCCCTTGTGTTTGCCAAATCCAAAAACGGGTGTCCCGGATTTATCTTTTCGAATAAACCCTGCAAAATCGACGAATTCAGAATGTGTTGAAAAGGCCGCCAGGGATTTCACGTCGTTTTCGAGATCGGGATAGCGTTCCAACTGGGCCAGAAGCACCTCGTACGTGGCCTGGGTATCCGCTGCCGCACTATGCGCATCAATAAGCGTTTTCCCGCAATAAAACGTATAAGCAGCCCCCAGGGTTCGTTTTTCCATTTTATGAAAAATAGTCTGGACGTCGACAGCTACAGTATTTTTCATGTCGAAATCCAGTTCCGCCCTGAGAAGCTCTTCAGCAAGCAGGGGAATATCAAAACGATTGGAGTTAAAACCGGCCATATCACACCCCTGAATAATCTGCTGGATTTCCCGAGAACGTTCTTTAAAAGTCGGTTCATTGGCCACTTGCTCATCGGTAATTCCGTGAATAGCAGTAACCTCAGGCGGAATTGGCATTTCAGGATTTATTAACCAGCTTTTACTCTCAGTATTCCCGTTCGGATACACTTTTAAAATGGCCATCTCAACGATACGATCCGTGGCTACATTGGTTCCTGTAGTCTCCAAATCAAAAAAACAGATGGGCCGGTTTAAATTTAATTTCATATCCGGTTGAGATTAAGTCTTGAAGATTAAATGTCCCGGTTGATGTCCCAGGCTTCGAGGTAATCGGCTACCGACTTTACAAACATTCCACCCAGTGCCCCGTTGACTACACGGTGGTCGTAACTGTGCGAAAGGAACATTTTTGAACGAATACCGATAAAGTCTCCTGACGGAGTCTCAATTACAGATGGAATTTTACGAATCGCACCCAAAGCGAGTATGCCTACTTGAGGCTGATTGATGATAGGCGTGCCAAAAACACTGCCAAAAGTACCCACATTAGTCACGGTGTAAGTCCCGTCCTGGATTTCATCTGGCTTAAGGGCATTATTTCTGGCCCTAGCAGCCAAATCATTCACAGCTTTGGCCATGCCCACCAGATTGAGCTGATCCGCGTTTTTGATCACCGGTACAATCAGGTTGCCGTCACCCAAAGCGGCTGCCATTCCCAGGTTGATATTTTTCCTCTTGACAATAGTATCTCCGTCCACAGCGATATTCATCATCGGGTATTTCTTAAGGGCTATGGCCACGGCCTCCATGAAAATTGGGGTAAAGGTCAGTTTCTCACCCTCTCTTTTCTGAAAAGCATCCTTTACTTTATCCCGCCATTCGACGACCCTTGTGACATCGACCTCCACAAAACTCTGGACATGAGCAGAAGTGGCTATACTGTCCGTCATATGTTTGGCGATAAGTTTCCCCATTCGGGTCATCGGAATTTTTTCATCTCCTTTGGCCGCCGGTATTACCGCCTTGTGCACAGGAGTTTCTGCCGTACGCGGTGTCTGGGCTATAGGTTCTGAAACAGGAATCTCGACTGCAGTCTCAGGAGTGCTCTCCGCTGAGGCAGGACCTTGTTTTCGACCTTCAATATACCTGCGCATGTCATCCTTGGTAAGGCGGCCACCGACCCCTGTACCTGGAATGGCATCCAGTTCCTGCTGCGCGATCCCTTCTTCTCTGGCCATATTGCGAACCAGCGGAGAATAAAAACGCTCTGAATCTGAAGCCTGCGCTGGAGCCGTTGTTGTCGAAGCGGTCTCCTTAGCGCTCACAACAGTCTGAATGACTTCGGGAACGGCCTTGACAATCGCTGGAGCTTCAACAGCCGGCTCGGTGGCTGACCCCTCTGAGGGCTCGGCATCATCTCCTGCGATCTCGATTATGGCAACGGTCTGACCAACTTTAATCACATCGTCGATCTCGAAGCACTTCTCCAGTAGTATTCCGTCTACCTCACTGGGCACTTCGGAATCTACCTTATCCGTTGCGATTTCAAAGACGGCTTCATCCGCCTCTATGGAATCTCCAACCTGCTTCAACCAGGAGGTAAGGGTCGCTTCTGCGACACTCTCTCCCATTTGTGGTAATTTCAGTTCAAACTTTGACATATTCGTACCTGGATACCTTTATTAACGGTAATTTTTGCAAAAATAATAAAATCACCGCCATTTTATTGATATATTTTCTACTCTTCACCCTTTTAAAGATCCTTCAAAAGGGATCCGCTGCACTATGGACCGACCGAGGGTAACCTGATCTGTAAATTCCAGTTCATCCCCTACCGGAATACCCCGGGCTATTGTGGAAAGCGTCACCGGGAGGCCTTCGAGTTGTCTATAGATATAGAAATTGGTGGTGTCTCCTTCCATTGTAGCACTCAGGGCAAAAATTAATTCTCTGACATCACCCTGCTTCACTTTCGCCACTAAAGACGCTATAGTCAGGTCATGCGGACCCATCCCTTCCATAGGGGAGATCTTACCCCCCAGCACATGGTAGAGTCCCCGGTAATGCCCCGTATTCTCTATGGCCATGACATCCCGAATGTCTTCAACAACACAGACCAATGTCCGGTCGCGCTTAGTACTACTGCATATCTCACAACACTCTGCATCCGAAATATTATGGCATTCCCGACACTGCTGAATCCCGGTTCTGAATTCCTGCAGGGCCTCCACCAACGATTCGGTTTGCCCTTCAGGTTGACGAAGCAAATGCAATACGAGCCTCAAGGCGGTTCGCTTACCGATCCCTGGCAGATACGCCATTTCCGAGACTGCCTTCTCCAGTAATTTAGATGACATTTCCACAAATGCAAAACTACGTATCTATTTTAAGTTTTGTACTTTGGCAGCAAAATAAAATACCCCCGGAAAGGACTGCCTGCCGGCAGATAACCCATCCGGAATCCATGTCCTTCCAAGCGCTATGACTCCGACTCATATACTACTCCTCATAGGTTCTTACTTTCTCCTGCTACTGCTTATTTCCTATTTTACAGGGAAAAATGATTCCAACGAAGATTTCTTCAGGGCGGGGAAATCGGCTCCGTGGTTTTTAGTAGCATTCGGGATGATTGGAGCCTCTCTTTCAGGGGTCACATTTATTTCAGTCCCGGGAAGCGTGCAGGCCACATCGTTTTCATATATGCAGGTCGTTTTTGGGTATCTGGCAGGGTACTTTGTGATCGCTTTTGTGCTGTTGCCTGTTTACTATCGGATGAATGTCACCTCTATTTATGAATATCTGGAGGAACGTTTCGGATGGCACAGTTATAAACTAGGGGCACTTTCATTTTTTATATCAAGAGTCCTGGGGGCCTCTTTCAGGCTATTTCTGGTCGCCATCGTCCTGCAGCAATTTGTATTCGATGCCTGGGGGGTTCCCTTTGAACTTACCGTTGTACTGTCCATTGTCCTTATCTGGGTATATACCTTCAAAGGGGGGATCAAAACTATCGTCTGGACGGACACCCTGCAGACCCTGTTTATGCTCTGTTCGGTAGGCCTGTCCATTTACTTCATCAATGAGAAACTCGAATGGGGTTTTATGGATTTTCTCCGCTCAGAGGAACTGACCCAGTACAGTAAAATATGGTTTACGGAGGACTGGGCAGCCCGGAATCACTTGATCAAGTCGTTTCTGGGTGGGATGTTTATCGCCATTTGCATGACCGGGCTTGACCAGGATATGATGCAGAAAAACCTCACCTGCAAGAGTCTTGAAGATGCCCGTAAAAACATGATTTCTTTTAGCCTGGTGCTGGTGGTTGTGAATTTTGTGTTCCTCCTTCTGGGCGCATTGCTGTTCATCTATTCAGACACCATGGGCATCGCAATTCCTCAAATGGACGGGAGTAGCAGAACGGATCTACTCTTCCCCGAAGTCGCACTGAATAGTGGCCTTGGCGCTACTGTTGCGGTAACCTTTTTATTAGGACTCATTGCCGCGGCTTATAGTAGTGCGGACAGTGCACTTACCTCTCTGACTACTTCTTTTTGTATTGATTTTCTGGGAATGGACCGGCTATCAGAGGAGGAAAAAAAGGCGCTCAGAAAGCGGACGCATATAGGGATGAGCCTCCTGCTGATCGCTGTGGTGATTCTCTTTAAATACGTGCTGGATCGCAATGTAATCGACGGGTTGCTCACTGTGGCAACTTATACCTATGGTCCGCTGCTTGGGTTGTTCTCCTTCGGCCTTCTGACTAAGTACACCGTAAAAGACAAGTATGTATGGGGGGTAGCCCTAGGTGTTATTTTAATGGTTGTAGGGCTGGCGAACCTGCCGGATTCCTGGCTGGGCGGATATCAGATAGGATATGAACTGCTCCCGCTGAACGGACTTTTGACCTTTTTCGGTCTTTGGCTTATCCGAAAACCACAACCTCAAAAAGAATCCGTTAAATAAGTGCCCACAGACAACATCACCAGGGTACAGGCAACCAACGCCTCTATACCTGCTGCCTCCAACAAGAGATAGAATTCCGGATGCTCCGTTCCCGGATTGAAAATCACCCGCTTCGGACGCAACTGCACAATTTCATCGTAATACGCCTGCTGGCTGGCTGGACGCATGTAGAGGGTCACGGTATGCACGTCTGCTATCCCTTCCAGCGAAGTTTGAATAAAAACTCCTTTCACCCTTCCTTCCCGAAGCCCAAAAGCCAACGTGGGCAACCCGGCTTCAACGAGTCGTTCAATGGCGATATAACTATATCTGCTGGGGTTAGGGGACGCCCCAAAGACCAGCGTATTTTTCAGTCCCAAGTTAAATACTGTTAAGTGGTGTAACGAAGCTAGCCATTTTCCGTCTTTAAAGTAATATCTAAAGATACATATCATTGATATGGCAATGTTCTTTAGTTAATGGTTAGTGTTTAGTAGGGCCAGTCAATGATAGAAACCCCGTCGATCTCCCATTCGGAGCGGCGGGGTTTTACATTGCCATTCACAGTATTCGAGTTCTGGTTTCCCGTATAAATCCCGAAGGTTTTGTAACATAATTTTAGGGAATTCGTCTAGAAAGTATCATCAATCAATCAATCAATCAACAAAACGAACAGTTATGAAAACCCTTTTCCTGTTGATGGGATGTTTTCTCTTTGCCCTTTCCCCTTCTAAAGGTGCAATTACGGATCCGGGGACAGACCTTAAAAACGGATCAATTTCCGGGAAAATAATTGATCAGGTTGCAGGACAACCGATAGCCTATGCCTCCATAGTGATTAAATCGGCCTCAGACCAGAGTACCTTAACCGGGGGTATCACTACTGATGATGGTGCTTTCCTTATCGACAAATTACCGGAGGGAGATTTCATCCTGGAGGTCCAGTATATTGGCTTTAAAACATATTCCTACAGTTTCCGGATTACCGATGACAACAAAAAAATTGACGTGGGCACCATTTCCCTCGAGGAGGAGAGCACCGCTTTAAGCGAGGTCGAAGTAGTGGGAGAACGCACGACCATAGAACAAAAAGTCGACCGCAAGGTGATCAATGTAGGCAAGGACCTGACTACGGTAGGTCCCACTGCTTCAGACATTATGAACAATATTCCTTCGCTGAACGTGGACCAGCAAAGCGGAGAAATCACCATGCGCGGCAACTCCAATGTCCGTGTCATGGTAGATGGAAAACTCTCCAATGTACCTGTTGCACAACTCCTGAAGCAGATCCCGTCCACCTCCATCAAATCTATTGAACTAATCACCAACCCCTCTGCCAAATACAACCCCGAGGGGATGAGCGGGATCATCAATATCATCCTGCATAAAAATACCAACATGGGATTAAACGGTAACTTGAATATGGGACTGACCAAGGGGCTGGAGGCAAAGTTTAACAATTCCCTGGACCTGAATTACCGCAACGGGAAATTCAATCTGTACGGAAATGCAGGAACTAACATTGGAAAGAACGTAAATAACGGCGAGGTAAATCGCATCGATGAAAACTCACAACAACTCATCGACGTACTTTCCAATGATAAATCCTACCTCTACAAAGTGGGTGTGGACTTCTATCTAAATGATAAAAACACCCTGTCCTTTTTCACCAATCAAAACTACTATGATGGCTTGCTGGATGTAGACACAGAAGTATCCTATCCGGACGACCCGCAGCAGAACCTCGGACAGCTCCTGATAAGTGATCAGGAGAACCACACCCAGCAATATAACTTTGACTACAAACTTCTCTTTGGAAAGGAGGGACAAAACGTGGAATTGGAGGCGGACTATAACATATTTGACAGTGAAGAAGTTGCAAACTTTGACCTAAGGGGTGCTTATCCATTCCCCGATTACACGGATTTTGTTGACACCAAGCGAACACAGACAACAGTGAACCTGGATTATGTAAACCCGGTGGATTCTCTGTCCAGGTTGGAGCTTGGATTGCAGACACGTCTTTTTGAAACGGATACAGACTATCGGTCTACGGGACTTTCCTACAACGCGGGTGGGGCGCTCGTACCCACAGCTTCCACGGCCTTTGTATACGACATGGATATCTATTCAGGGTACGCCACGTACAGCCGTACCTCGGGGAAATTATCTTACCAGTTGGGGGTGCGTCTGGAAAATGTGGAGGTAAAGGCAGACACGAACCAGGTCCGGACTTTTACAGATCGCTATACCGAGTTATACCCCTCAGGATTCCTGACGTACTCCCCTGGTGAAAAAAACCAGTTCCAACTCAGTGTAGGCAGAAGGGTGGATCGTCCCGGGCTCACTCAGGTAAATCCCATCCGGGAATTTGCCACCCCCCTGATCTCTTCCTTCGGAAACCCTTCCCTAAGACCGCAATTCACCATTTCCTATGAGCTGAATTACACGCGAAGATTTAAACCGGGAAGCCTGACCGCCGGGGTCTTTTACCGGACTATTTCAGATGAGATCAACCGGGTGTTCTTTGTAGACCGCCTGGACCTGAACCGACTCATCCTGACTTATGATAATTTTGATGATACAGCAGCCTTTGGGGTGGAGCTTTCCTCCAACTTGACCCTGACCGAATGGTGGAATATCAATACCAGCTTCGATCTGTATAACCAGACCCAGCGCGGGATCAGCGAAAGCCTCCCTACAGACATTCCCGACCCGGATGTTGAAGACATTGTTAGGGAGGAAATATCCGTGGACAACACCATGTGGAACTTCCGGATAAACAACAACCTGGAGGCTACAGAAAAACTGACATTCCAGTTATTTGGCATGTACCGGGGACGCTCCCAAACCCTTCAATTCGTGCAGGAACCCATGTACATGATTAACACCGGGGCCCGTTACAGCTTTGCAGAGGGCAAAGGTACCGTGAGCCTGAATGTGACCGACATATTCAACTGGATGCGTGCAGATATTTCTGCTGAGCGGCCCTTCCCGCAAACTGCGACGTTTACCTGGGAAAGTCGAACTCTGTATATAGGGCTTTCCTACCGATTTGGCAGTGGAAAGAACAGCGCCCTCTCGCGCAAGCGGCGCGATAAGGATACCAAACAGGGAAGCGGAGGGCTTTTCTGAATCCCAGTAGAATTGCAGCCCCGGAAGGGTTGGGTTGGTTAGCCTTCCGAAAAAGCTGCTTTATGAGAACCCTGACTTTACCGGTCGGGGTTCTCTGTTTTTAACCCTAAAAAGCCGCTATACCAACGATGATTTTAAACACAGCCCCCCTGGTATTTAGCGCATTACCATCTTATAATAACACTACCCCATGTAAAGCCACTTCCAAAGGCCGCGAGCACCACAAGATCTCCCTCTTTAATTTTTCCTTTTTCCCAGGCCTCTGTCAGCGCGATTGGAATACTGGCGGCCGTGGTATTTCCGTACTGCATGATGTTGTTATACACCTGATCGTCTGAAAGACGGAATTTTTTCTGAATAAACTGAGAAATTCTCAGGTTGGCCTGATGCGGGATAAGCATGTCAATATCCGAAGGCTGCAGCTGATTTTTAGCCAGGCCCTCCATAATAACCTCACTAAAACGCACCACAGCATTTTTAAAAACGAACTGCCCATTCATATAGGGATAGTAAGAGGTATCCTCGGGGTCGTTGTCTTTAAGAATATCCAGGACCCACCTTTTTCCCATTCCCGGAGCAATCAGGGAGAGCTCCTCGGCATGCTGACCTTCGCTGTGCAAGTGAGTAGAAAGAATCCCCTTGTCGGGATTTTCTTCACGCGTCAGGACAGCCGCGCCGGCGCCATCGCCAAAAATCACAGATACTCCCCTGCCCCGTGTAGTCATGTCCAGCCCCTTCGAATGAAGTTCAGACCCGATAACCAAAACGTTCTTATACATTCCGGTTTTAATATACTGGTCTGCCAGAGAAATACCGTAAACGAATCCGGAGCACTGGTTGCGCACGTCTATGGCCCCAACTGTAGGAAGTCCTAAATCTCGTTGTACCAAAACGCCGGGGCCTGGAAAGTAATAATCCGGGCTCAGAGTGGCAAAAACGATGAATTCGATCTCGTCTTTATCGATTCCGGATCGTTCTATAGCTATTCGGGCAGCCTTAACTCCCATAGTTGTCGTAGTGTCTTCATCACCGACTACATAACGCCTTTCCGCAATGCCGGTACGCTCCTGAATCCATTCATCACTGGTATCTATAACCCTGGAAAGGTCATCGTTAGTTACTACATTTTCCGGCACATAAAACCCCAGTCCGGATATCTTTGAATTGTACATGCTGTGTCGTTTGAGTTTGAGAAGAGAATCTCTAAAATAAGGATTCTGATTGAAATTTAAATGTACCTATATTTATGAAGTTGGCCTAAAATCTGCGATGAAACTTTGGTATTCTATGCCGTTCTGACTTTTTCCCGATTCGAAAAAATAGGGTATCTTGAAGAAGTAATCTAGCGACACTTTCACTCAAAACAGATGATATGAAAAATTGGACTATTTGGTGTTTTTTAACCTGTGTATTTACGATTCAGGCACAGGAACAACTCACCTATCAGACACCCCCTGCCGAAATCCTCAATTTGGCAGAAGCCCCTTTAGCTCCGCGAGTGGTAATCACCGATAGCGGAGCCTATATGATGCTTATGTTTCGAAGCCCCTACAAAACCATAAGCGAATTGTCGGAAACCGAAATGCGTCTGGCAGGCTTGCGAATCAACCCGGTAACCAACATAGGCAGTCGAACCAATTACTATAACAACCTGCATATCAAATCACCACAAGAGTTGGAATCCAGGCAGGTGACCGGCCTCCCTCAGAACCCCAGGCTGGCTAATTTCTCCCTGTCCCCGGACCAGGAAACACTGGCCATGACGCATACCGCGGATACCGGGGCGGAGCTCTGGATGGTCAATTTATCAGAAGCCCTTGCATTCAGGCTCACAGAACCCATCCTCAACGCTAATATGGGAGATGTGATTACGTGGTTTAAAGACAGTAAGTCCGTACTGATCAAAACACTTCCCGAAGACCGGAAAATGCTGGTCAGTCACCAGGACGCTGTACCCGCGGGGCCCACTATAGCCACCAACGATGGTAAAAAAGCTCAGAACCGCACCTACCAGGACCTTATTAAAAATCCTGACGATGCCTTTAATTTTGAACAATTGGCGCGATCTGAGCTTAAAAAAGTGAGTGTTTCGGGTGAAACTTCAACATGGATGGGCGCGGCGCTGTATCGCGATATCAGTTTCTCCCCGGATGGGAATTACGTTATGGTAGTCACCGCAGAAAAACCATTTTCCTATCTCGTACCCTATTACAGATTCCCTTCGAAAACACAGATCCACTCTAAGAATGGGACTCTGGTACGTACCCTTTTGGAGGTTCCGCTGATTGAAGACCTACCCAAAGGGTTTATGGCGGAGCGCACAGGCATGAGGGACATCTCCTGGCGTCGGGACAAACCCGCGACACTCGTCTATGCAGAGGCATTGGATGGCGGTGATCCGGCCGTTGACGCACCTTACAGGGATGAAGTGTTTCTACTCGATGCCCCATTCGAGGGAAAGGGAAGATCCGTCCTTAAAACGATAAACCGATACAGGAACATCCTCTGGGGTGCAGATCAGGTAGCTATAGCCACGGATATGTGGTGGGACACCCGGAATACAAAAACCTATCTCTTTAACCCGTCGAACCCCGCTTCAAAACCTGTGGTGCTCTCCGACAGGAATTATCAGGACAGTTATAGCGATCCCGGAAATTTCGCAACCACGCGGAATACTTTTAAGGAATCTGTATTGGCACTGGACCAAAAGGGAAATGCCTACCTGCTGGGTGACGGATATACAGAAGACGGGCAGTTCCCCTTTGTAGACCAAATGGATTTACAGAGCCAGAAGAAGACGCGCCTGTACGAATCCAAGATGCCCGGGAAAATGGAAACCCTCATGGAATATGACCCCCTCGAAGATCAACTCTTGGTTCAGATTGAATCCCCCACGGACTACCCGAACTATTATTATAAGAGTCTTGTAAAACGAAAAGCTCCATCCCAGCTGACCCATTTTGAAAACCCTTTCAAGAGCATTCAGGACGTCCATAAAGAGGTCATCACCTATACCCGGGAAGACGGGCTTGAACTTAGCGGGACCCTGTACCTTCCTGTAGGATTTGACCGGGAATCACCTGAAAAGAAACCGATGATCCTATGGGCCTATCCCAGGGAATTTAAAGATAAGAGCAGCGCAGGGCAGAATACTCAGAACCCCAATGAATTCACCTATCCGTATTGGGGTTCCCCCATATACTGGGTTAGTCGGGGTTATGTTGTGCTGGATGATGCTGCTTTTCCTATAATCGGTGAAGGAACCGAAGAACCCAATGACAGCTTTCGAACCCAATTGGTTGCCAATGCCCGTGCGGCTATTGACGCTGTAGACCGGATGGGCTATATCGACCGAACCCGCGTGGGAGTTGGCGGACACAGCTACGGAGCCTTTATGGTTGCCAACCTGCTCTCCCACTCCGACTTATTCGCAGCAGGGGTGGCGCGCAGTGGGGCCTACAACAGAACCCTTACCCCTTTCGGTTTTCAGAGTGAGCAACGCAACTATTGGGAGGCTCCGGAGGTTTACTACACCATGTCTCCCTTTATGCACGCCGAGAAAATGAAGACTCCCTTGCTGCTTATTCACGGGGAGGCAGATAATAATTCAGGGACCTACCCCATGCAAAGCGAACGCTATTTTAATGCCTTAAAGGGGCTTGGAGCCCAGGTAAGGCTGGTCATGCTCCCTAATGAAAGTCATGGTTACCGAGCCCGGGAGAGCATTTTACACATGCTATGGGAACAAGATCAATGGTTTGAAAAATATCTCAAACCCGAAAGTGATGCGACTGCCGGAAGTCGCTAAATTCAAATAGGTCTTGGGCTCAGGTACCGCTCATAGTCGTGGATCCGAACCTGGGCCTGAAGGTCGTGGAGCAGGTTGTAGAGCCCGAAAAAGGTTCTGTTGATATACAGAAAATGACGGGAACCTCTGTTCGCATTCATCTTGCGGATTTTCGGATCGGCAGCATACTGTTGACTCAAAGCTCCGATTTGCTCCCAAAACTCCGGAGATGAAAAATCAAATGTTTCTTCGTTAAAAGGACGGGTAAAGAGTTCGAGCATTTCCCGGAATAGATTCGTAAAAAAAAGAAGTTCCTCAGGGCTGTCCTGGGGGGTGAGTATTTCAAGCTCAAAAAGCTTTTCGGTGAATACAGCTTCGTCACTAAAGGTCTCCTGTTTTGCCAGTTCAAAATAAGGTGCGTAAAAACTTTCAGGGATCTCCTTTATACAACCGAAATCAATGGCGATTAAACTTCCGTCAGGACCAACCAGAAAATTTCCTGGATGCGGGTCGGCATGTACCTGCCGAAGCTCGTGTATTTGAAACATATAAAAATCCCACAGAACCTGACCCAGGCGATTTCCAGTTTGGGGATCGAAGTCCTTTTGAGTGAACTCACCCAGATGCTGTCCTTCCATCCAGTCCATCGTGAGAATGCGTTCACAGGACCACTGCGGATAATAAGCCGGGAATCGTATTCCCTCCAAAGATTCACATGCCTGGGTGATTCCCTGGCTCTGTCGCAACTCCAGGAGGTAGTCCGTTTCCTCTGTCAGTTTATCTTCCACCTCCCTGAAAAACTTTTCCGTATCCTTTCCTTTGAGGTTGAACATGCGCATGGCCACGGGCCGTACCAGAGCGAGGTCACTGCCAATACTGTCCGAAACTCCCGGGTATTGAATTTTAACCGCCAACTGTTTGGAATCTTTTTGAGCCCGATGCACCTGCCCGATGCTGGCAGCATTTACAGATTCAGCTTCAAAATGATCAAAAATCTCCTCCGGATAACACCCTAAATACTTTTTAAACGTTTTTCGCACCAGGGGTCCCGAAAGGGGGGGCACTGAAAACTGGGCGAGGGAAAAACGCTCCACATACGCACGGGGGAGTAAGTTTTTTTCCATACTCAGCATTTGAGCTACTTTCAGGGCACTGCCCTTGAGGTCCTTAAGTCCGTCGTATACGTCCTTTGCATTATCGGCATCCAGACTATCGCGCTGTAATTCCGGATTGAGTAATTTCTTACCGTAATACTTCATATAATTTCCACCCACCTTTACTCCGGTATGCACAAGTCTCCCAGCGCGTTCTATCTTGGAGGTTGGAATTCTGTCAAGGGTTTTCATAGCGTATCTGTCCGGTTTCAGGCGAAGTGTTCCTTAAATAAAAATTTTCCGAAATCCAGAACACGCTCCATTGGAGTATTGTCAAAAATGTCAAAAATGGTATTTACAGATTTCTCAATAGCCACGTCTGTCTTTTCGAATCCGGGAGAGTCATCCCGAATCCAGAATCGCAAGAGGAAGGCCAGCTGCAGCCAGGCGCCTTCGGAAAATATGTCAGGGTTATGCCGGGTAATTTTTAAGTTCTTTTCCGCGTTGGCATCCTCAATCAGGTCACGTGAAAATATTTTAATTGACTTTCGCAACCCCTTAAGTTGACCGAGTTGCTCCATGGTCTGACTTGATTGAGAAAGGGCAAAAAGTATATAACTCCGATTGAGTCCGAGAAGTTCAAAAAAGGTGAAATAAAAACTGAGCATGCGTTCCCGGTTTCCGTATCCGGCATAGGCCGCATCTTTCTCCAAAAGCCGCATGGTTTCCTCGAAAAAGAATACCCAAATCTCCTTTTGCAGGGATTCCATAGATCCGAATAGCGCATAAAAGTCAGCTTCCTCTATATCGTTTTCCTTGCAGAATTTAAATACCGAGACCGGGAATCGCTCCGCTTCCAGAGTCTGTGTCATAAAGGCGGTTATCAGACTTTTCTTATTGGGTTTTGCCACTTTCCTTTTCGCACTCATAATTCAATTTTTTGTTTAATCAAATTTATATTGTTTTAAACAATGATCATGTTAATAATGTGACAAAATGCTCAAAAAAAAGCGCGTCTCCAGTGGGAAACGCGCTTTCAAACAACCTAACCAATTAATAAACAATCTGATTACAAAGTCAATTGAACTTTTTCATAGCAATTTTCGTTCGTAATGATACACAAATATAACATTGTTTAAGTACTTTTCTATATGTTTAAACAGAATATTTTGTTAAATTTTGTTTTCTGGCAATGCTGATCTCCCCTAATGTCAGTTTGTCACCCATAGCAGTCTTGGTATTTTTTTTGATCTGAAGGAGTAAAACAAATAATTATGACTACAGGTAAAATCAATGTCTCGGTTGAAAATATATTTCCGCTAATTAAAAAGTTTCTTTACAGCGATCACGAAATTTTCCTCCGGGAACTCATATCAAATGCTACGGACGCCACCCTTAAATTAAAACACCTTGTTTCAATAGGAGAGGCCAGTGTGGAGCTCGGCAGTCCTATGATTGAAGTGAAAATAGACAAAGAAGGGAAAAAGCTTCATGTCATTGACCAGGGTATCGGAATGACAGAAGAGGAAGTTAAAAAATATATTAATGAAGTTGCTTTTTCAGGAGCTGAAGAATTCCTGGATAAATATAAGGATGCCGGAAAAGACGCTGGTATTATAGGGCATTTTGGTCTTGGTTTTTATTCCTCTTTTATGGTGGCGGACCGGGTCGACATTTACTCAAAGAGCTACACGGATGCACCCGGGGTGCATTGGAGTTGCGATGGCAGCCCGGAATTCACCATTGAAGCCTCCGACCGCAAGGCACGAGGAACGGAAATCGTACTTCATATCTCAGAGGATTCTACAGAGTTTTTGGAGGAGGGACGCATTCGTGAACTGCTTCAGAAATACAATAAGTTCATGCCCGTTCCCATCAAGTTTGGAACGCGTACGGAAACCTTGCCCAAACCGGAAGATGCAAAGGAAGAAGATCCGGCACCGACTCAGGAGGTGGACGATATCATTAACAACCCCACCCCGGCATGGACCAAAAAACCCTCAGATCTGAAAGATGAAGATTATAAAGCATTTTACAGGGAATTGTATCCTATGCAGTTCGAGGAACCTTTGTTCCACATACACCTTAATGTAGATTATCCCTTTAATCTCACGGGTATTCTGTATTTCCCAAAATTGAATCAGGATCTGGCGATGCAGAAGGACCGGATACAACTCTATCAAAACCAGGTATATATAACGGACAATGTAGAAGGAATTGTTCCTGAATTCCTTACCATGCTCCGGGGTGTTATTGACTCTCCGGACATACCCTTAAACGTGTCTCGTTCGTATTTGCAGGCAGATGGGGCCGTTAAAAAGATTTCGTCCTACATTACCCGCAAGGTTGGCGATAAGCTGAACTCCCTCTTCAAAGAAGATCGGGAGAATTTCGAAAAGAAATGGAATGACATCAAGATCGTCATTGAATACGGAATGCTGTCCGAAGATAAGTTTTTCGAAAAGGCAGACGGTTTTGCACTTTACCCAACGGTTGATGGCGCGTACTATACCTTCAGCGAGCTTCAGGAAAAAGTAAAGGATTCACAGACAGATAAGGACGATAAACTCGTACTGCTCTATGCTTCGGATAAAGAAGGTCAGCATTCCTATATTGAGGCCGCAAAAGCAAAGGGCTACCAGGTACTGATGATGGACAGTCCTATTGTATCGCACCTGATGCAGAAGCTGGAAACCAGTAAGGAGAAGATTTCCTTTGCTCGTGTAGATGCAGACCACCTCGACAAACTGATCCAAAAAGAAGAGACGCAGATCTCCAAGCTTTCGGACGAGGAAAAAGACAAGTTAAAAGGACAGGTGGAAGAAGTTCTCGGTGAAAAAAGCAGCTATATGGTGCAAATGGAAGCCATGGACAGCAATGCCTCTCCCTTTATGATTACCGAGCCTGAGTTTATGAGAAGAATGAAAGAAATGCAGCAAAGTGGTGGCGGAGGCATGTTCGGCATGGGAAATATGCCCGACATGTACAATCTGGTAGTGAATACAAACCACCCGCTTATGGGAGAAATTCTCAATACAAAGACGAGTAAAAAGCGGATACGCCTGATCAATCAGTGTCTGGATCTGGCGCGTCTTTCCAAAGGATTACTCAAAGGAGAAGAACTGACTTCGTTTATTCACAGGAGTTACGATATGGTTAAATAACTTTTCGCCAGCTGGCGAAAGGTCCAAAAACCGCTCCATTAGGAGCGGTTTTTTTGGTTCTGATCATTGGATATCCGTACATTAGAGCTGTGGAAACCCCGTGGCATCTCGTTTTTATGGCGCTGCTTTATATTCTGGCAGGAATACTCCATTTTGCAATTCCTGCCATGTATGAGCGTATCGTCCCACCCTGGATTCCGAAAAAAAGAGCTGTAGTCTACCTCACCGGAATACTTGAAATTGCCTTCGGGGTAGCGCTCTTCTTTCCGGCGTTAAGATCTACGGGTCTCTACGGAATCATTGGCCTGCTCCTTCTTTTTCTCCCTGCGCACACCTACATGGTTCGCGATAAAACTGCGGGTATGGGTATCCCCATATGGATCCTTTATCTGCGTATACCTTTTCAGGGTTTGCTCATCTATTGGGCCTTCATTTACCTTTGATTTATTTCTCTGTTAATTTTTCGGAATATCCCAGCGCTTAAGGTTCTGTGAAAGGAGCAGCGCAACCCGCATTGGGTGTATCCGCATTCCAGATAACGCCAAAACGGGGAGGCCTTATTTTTCATGCTTTTCTTTCTTATTGATGAAAGGCAAATCCCTCGGAACACACAAAGCTTTCCCCATAGTCATCCTATTATTATTTGGCGAGCCTGCTCAGATGCAGTTTCATCCAAATAATGTGGAACAGGCCAAAAATACCGAAAGCCAGGGACCCGATTAGGGTTGTTTTTGAAAACTCAGGGAATTGAAATCCGCGCCACTGAAAGACCTCCAGCCACTGCATGCCATTTATCGGAGTGTGCGTAAGCTCTTGAAAAAAGGAAGAGGGAAGCAGCGCCATACCACAGAGACTCAGAATGCCAACGCCAATTCCGGTCCAACCTCTTTTTGAAATCAGCGGCTCCCACTTCGGTAAAGGGCCGGTCGGGATCTCTATGCGCTTCAGGACTTTTGGGATCAGGTCGTCAGGGGCCTTCTCCATACTGGTTTCCCGTAATAACTTTCGTAAAAATTCGTCTGATTCCATCTTTGGTAACTAGGTGTTATAGGTTCTTAATTCAATACCTTCCTCAGTGCTTTCGAGTATGGCCTTAAAGCGTTCACGTGCGCGAAAGAGGCTTACTTTTACGGCCGATTTACTCAGGTCGGTGACCTCTGCGATTTCATGTATGCTCAGCTCCTGTAAATAATACAGGCTGAGTACAGACTTATCCCTGGGAGATAGTTGTTCTAAGGCCTTGATAATATGTGCTCTGCGTTCCATGATCATAATCGTTTCCCAGGTAGAATCGCTGGGGTGGTTATGGGAATGGATTTCAGAATAATCATCTATTCTACGGGGGGTGCGCATTTCCCGGGCACTCACATCGAGAATACTGCGATATGCAATACGATAGAGCCAGGTTGAAAATTTAGAATCTCCCCGAAAACTCGGTAAGGACTTATAGGATTTTACAAAGATGTCCTGAGTGGCCTCTTCTGCCAGTTCCCGATTTCCGAGCATGCGCATAGCCAGAGTAAAGACCATATGCTGATATCGGTTGAGCAATGTCGAATATGATCTGGTATTCCCCGAAAGCACCCCACGGATCAGGTCGGAATCAGAAACCTTCTGGTTGTTCATTTCATATAGGACGACAGGTTGTGAGTTCAGGTTACAAAAAAAGTACACTTTTTGCGTAACCTGTGGAATAAAACCTTCGTCTGATAGGATATACGAATTAAGTAAATCACTTAGAAATTACACTTATGGGAGCAGAAGTCATCATTTTTATCGCATTATTCTCGGTTATTTTTGGAATAGCCTACCTCCATTTTTCAACCCGAAATCAAGAGCGACTGGCCCTGATTGAAAAAGGAATGGATGCCAGTATCTTTTTAAAAGGTCGTGAACGGACACAGCCCTTTTGGAAAGTTTTAATCCTGAATCTGGCCCTGTTGCTTATGGGTATTGGAGCCGGAGTTATGTTAGGAGGCACCCTCGCCCAGGTCGCCGGAGTAGATTGGGATATCGCTATGCCCGGCTCTATTTTTCTGCTCGCGGGAACAGGTCTGTTGACAGGGTTCTTTATTACCCGTAAAATGGAACGAGAAGATTGATCAAAAGTCCGTAAAATAAAGATAAATATTACCTTTAAGTCACAAATCCGACTCACGTGAAAATTATCAGTACCAATATCGGACACCCAGTGACCATCAGTTGGCAAGGTCTTGAGAGAATCACAGGAATTTACAAGACACCAGTGCCCGAAGGTATTTATCTGAGTCCGGAAGGGGTTAAAGGAGATACCATTGGGAATCCGAAAGTCCACGGTGATGCCCTGAAAGCCGCCTATCTTTTTTCTGAGGAACAATATCCGTATTGGAAATCCCAATACCCTTCTCTGAATTGGGATTTTGGGATGTTCGGGGAAAACCTTACGATTTCGGGGCTCGATGAAACCCAACTCCTTATGGGCAGCATCTATAAACTTGGCGAGGCTACGGTGCGTATTACTACCCCGCGGGAACCCTGTTTTAAGCTTGGAATTCGTTTTGCCGACCAGGGAATAATCGACGCCTTTGTGAAACACGGTCTCCCGGGAACTTATGTCCAGGTTCTGGAACCTGGTTTCGTTCGTACGGGAGATCTAATGGAATTAGTGGAGTTGTCTGAAAGAAGCGTAAGCATTTCAGCCTTTTACGCTATGTGGTATGCTCCTGAAAAAGACCGGGAATTGATACAGGAGGTGTTAAATCTCCCATGGATTTCTGAACAAAAACAAAAACAGCTGCAAAGGTGGGTATCATAAAAAAAGGGGCCCTAAAGCCCCTTTCTTCCTGAATTAAACCAACTAAAACGAACTAAAGTACGGCTACAGTAGCGGTGTAGATGACATCACCGTCACTAAGGACTACACTGTAGGTACCTTCGTAGGCACTTTCAAAATTAAAGGCCATTTCAACTACCGGGGTTTGGTCGAACTTCTTGATGTATAACAGACGATTTTCCGCATCATACACTTTCAAAGTAACCTTTTCACCTTCCAGATTTAAATGATTTACAAATACCTTTTCCCCTTGGACCATTATGGCCGGGGTATTTGTCTTAATTTCCTTTTCCCCCGGATTCATATTAGAAACCGGTGAAGCCGCAGTAAGGCTGGCTGATGCTGCGAGAACAAGAAATGCTGTACTTACTTTTTTCCAATTGTTTTTCATGACATTCGTTTTTTGATTAGTACTCGATTTTTAATGAACACTCCAAAAGTAAGTCAGGGGTATGGCTAAAACCACCACGGCATTACCCACTTTATGTCTGATATTAACGTAATTAAAGGTTAAATACCTATTGGATGTTAATATTGCATATATTCAGGGTAATTTCGTATAATCTAACTTAAGAGGTCTTGCGTAAATTCGAATAAAAAAGCAGGCGTATGGAAACTTTAATTAAGAGTAAACCGGCCTTTGAGGCTATAGCCCCGGATTTTGGTCATTCTTTTACATATCAGAAGTTCAGTGCCGCGAAACCCAACAAGAATAATGTGTGGCACTACCATCCGGAACTGGAGTTGGTGTATGTCAATGGAGGAAGTGGTCGCAGACAGATTGGCAGCCATGTCTCTTATTATACTCAGGGAGACCTGATTCTTATCGGTTCAAATCTACCCCATTGTGGATTTACAGATGCCAGCACAGGGAACTCCAGCGAATCTGTGGTTCAGATGAAGGCCGATTTCCTGGGGTCAGATTTTTTTGACATCCCCGAAATGTCGAAAATTCGAAACCTTTTTGAAAAATCAAAAGGGGGACTTGCCTTTGGGGGTAGTACGAAGAAAAAAATAGGGGAGAAAATTGAAATCCTGGAGTACAAAACTGATTTTCAAAGACTTCTCGCTATTCTCAATGTCCTGAATGAACTTGCCAGCTCTAAAGATTTTGAAATTCTCAATGCCGATCATTTGTCCATGGAATTACAATCCAAAGAAAATGATCGCATCAATACGATCTTTAACTATGTCAAAGAGAATTACCGACAACCCATTACACTGGAGGAAATGGCTGATTTGGTTTTTATGACTGTCCCTTCCTTTTGTCGTTATTTTAAAAAAGTCACTCAAAAAACCTTTGTTCAATTCGTCAATGAATACCGTCTGGTTCACGCCTCAAATCTGCTTTCAGAAAATAAATTGAGTATTACTCAAATTTGTTTCGAAAGCGGATTCAATAATTTCTCACATTTTAATAAATCCTTTCGTTCGTTCACGGGGATGAGTCCCTCTCAGTATCGCAACGAGCTTCAATCCGTGGTTCGCTGATGCAGGACCTTAATCAATCCGGTCGTATCGTACTGCGCGATGCGAAGTTGCGATACGAACCTCATTTTCTGGATACGGATGCCGCGGATCGGCTTTTTAAACATTTGTTGGCAGCGGTTACCTGGAAGGAAGATTCCATCCGAATCTTCGGAAAAACCTATCCACAACCCAGACTGACCGCTCTTTACGGTGACGCTGGTAGATCCTACTCCTATTCCGGAATCCGTATGCACCCCACGGCTTTCACCCCGGAGTTAACAAACCTTAAATTGAGGATTGAAGAACTGAGTGGTGAACAATTTACTTCCTGTCTTCTAAATCTTTACCGGGACGGTAACGACAGCAATGGTTGGCATGCCGATAACGAGAAGGAACTGGGTAATCAGCCTTTTATCGCTTCGGTGTCCCTGGGGACCTCCCGCTCCTTTCACATAAAACACAGGGAGGACAAGTCTCTGAGGTATAGGATGCAACTTGAGCATGGGAGCCTGCTACTTATGGGAGGTGCTATGCAGGATTTCTGGTTGCATCAGATACCCAAAACCCGAAAACCCGTGGGGAAACGCATCAACCTCACCTTCCGAAAAATCAATTGAAAGGTGCCCTTTGTTTCGCAATTGTGTGAATCCTATGTATTTTTGAAGTATGGAAAAAAGGGAACTCACAGCAATCGAAATAGACCGTGTTATCGAAATGGCGTGGGAGGATCGAACCCCCTTTGAGGCCATTACGTTTCAATTTGGGCTTTCTGAAGACCAGGTGATTTCACTGATGCGCAATGAACTCAAACCCGGTAGTTTTAAGAGGTGGCGCCAACGCGTGCAGGGACGAGGCACAAAGCATTTAAAATTGCGGGACGAGAATGTGAGTCGTTTTAAGTCTTCCCGCCAGCGCAGCATTTCCGGAAATGCTATTTCAAAAAGAAAAAAATAAAGTGGGTGGTTATCCGTAGATGGCGTTGAGGACCGCGGCTAAACGAAGTCCTCCTACCAGTAATTGTTCCTCAACAGTATCCCACCACACAAAGCGATACCGATAACTGAGTTTCGCTCCGGACTCGGCCGAGTCATAAACGCGATTGGTAATCTCCTGAACTTCTTCCACCCAGTCGTAGACATTCCCTTTCATTACTTCGTTAATTCTGCCACGGTCCCAACGCGGCAAACTTTCAGCCAATTCTGTATAGCTCATACCGTAATCGTCTATCAAATTGGCATCCCATACCCGGTGCAGATTACTCCCGCGCCCGAACCACTGAACCTGAATGTCGTTTCCCCCTTTATCCTCCAATTTCCCAACATGCATAGGTTGATGGAGATCGCCCACAAGATGAATGAGCATTTTTAGGTAAAAAACAGCATCCTCCCGCGATGTATCGGGATCCTGAAGTATGGTTATACATTTTTCTATTCCCATCACCACATCTCCTTCCGCACTGGGCTCAGAATCCAGATACCGGGCCTCTGAAGGAAAATTAACATAGTGCCACGGACTAAAACGGCTGAAGTCTCTGTCCGATTTAATTTCATCCGCGTAATTCGATACTTCAGCCAGGGTTTCTCCTTCCAATAAGTCTTCAATAGCCTTACGGGCCTTACGGCTCAAATGCTTCTGGGCAACAGCCCCAATGACCCGGTGCCCGGTTTTGGACCATTCCGGCAAAGGGTTTGCGACCCCCTGGAAAGGGAACAAGAAAATATATGTAAATACCAGTATCAGAGTTTGCTTCATGACGCTCTAAAATCAATAGCATTATCACTTGATGTTACCCACACATCATTTCAAGCTATGGAAATGTACAAAAAAGCCCATTTCCCAGCCCTGCAAAACTAAATTCATATCTAAATGTTTCGTTAAAGTATTTACAAAAGAACACCTGTTTACTAAGGAAAAATTACTTTTAGCTTCCTTAAAAAACACTGAATGCATTTATTCTGGCGGTGGGCACTTTGCTTTTTTTGCTCAGTATATGCTTATTCCCAAACCGGTGCCTACAAATCTTTCACGGTAAAGTACACTACCGAAAAAATTGTATTGGACGGCGCCCTGGATGATTATGCATGGGAAATCGCAGAGTCCGCCAATGAGTTTTGGCAATATTTCCCAGTGGACAGCATTCAGGCCGAAAAAAAAACCGAGATCAAAATGTTGTATGATGACACGAACCTCTATATAGGGATTCGGGTCAATACGGCGGGCAGGAATTATGCCATAGAATCCCTTAAGCGTGATTTCAGGGCAGGAAACTCCGATAACATCACCTTATTATTCGACACCTTTAATGACGCCAACAATGCCTTTTTGTTCGGGATAAATCCCTATGGGGTGCGGCGGGAAGGCTTGGTTTCAGGGGGAGGTCTGGACCTGCGAGGCTTTACAATTTCATGGGACGTCAAATGGAAAGGTGAATCCAAAATCTACGACGACTCTTATACTTCTGAACTGGTTATCCCCCTTACTTCTTTTAAATTTCGGGAAGGCGAGACTAAATGGCGGTTTAACAGTTATCGATTTGACACCCAGTCCAACGAGCAAAGTACCTGGACTCGTATCCCGCAAAACCAAAATATTTACGGGCTGACCTTTATGGGGGATATGATTTTTGAAAAACCGTTGGGGCGGTCCCGCACTCCAATGGCCATTATTCCCTATCTCGCCACGGGCACCTTTAACGATCGGGAAAATCAGAACCAGGAGAATCGCCTGAAAGTTGGTGCAGATGCAAAACTCTCCATTGGGAATAGTATGAACCTGGACGTTACGGTCAATCCGGATTTCTCTCAGGTAGAAGTGGATGATCAGGTGACAAATCTGAGCAGGTTCGAAGTGGGATTGCCAGAGAAAAGACAATTCTTTATAGACAATAACGATTTATTCGCAGATTTTGGGGGTGCGAGGGATGCCAATCCATTTTTTTCGCGCAGAATTGGAATCGCAAAGGACACGGCGGACAATACCATTGAAAATCCGATTTTAGGAGGGGTAAGGCTCAGTGGAAAGCTTAATCCTAAATTCCGGCTCGGCTTTTTTAACATCCACACTCAAAAGGATGAAGCCAATGAGATTCCTGCCTTCAACAATACCATGCTGGCCCTTCAGCATGTGGTTTTCGCCCGGTCGAACATAGGCTTTTACTTCATCAACAGAGTCGCTTTTGGAAGCGATGAATATATTACCCGGGATGAGCGATTTAACAGGGTGCTGGGAGTGGATTACAACCTGATCTCTGTAGACAACCTCTGGAACGGACGATTCTACCTCCACCGCTCTTTTCAGCCCGATATCAGCGGGAAGGACCTCTCTTCCGGAGCCTCTTTAAACTACAATTCAAGGTTTTACGGTGGTTTTACGGATTGGACATATATCGGAGAGAATTTCCGATCCGATCTGGGTTTTATCCGCAGGGATGATATTGTAAAAGGAACTACCGGATTCTCCCGTACGTTCTGGCCTGAAGACAGCTACGTCAATAACCACAGATTTCAGGCGGTGGCCCAGCAGATTTGGAGCCCTTCTCTGGACATGCAACTGACGGATTATACGTTCCGGGGATCCTGGGAAGCTCGTTTTAGAGATCAATCGCAAGCCGAGGTGCAATGGCGCAGTGAGTACACCTATCTCTTTGATTCTTTTGACCCCACGGGTTCTGACGGTGTAGAACTTCCGGCCGATACAGATTACTATTACAACACCATACGTCTGGGTTATGGATCGGACAGGAGGCGGATTTTCTCCTTCCGGGGAGAGACCACGATCGGAGATTTCTACAATGGACAACGTTTGTCCATTGAGGCAGGGGCTACCTTACGGATTCAACCCAAAGCCTTTTTGTCCATGCAGGTGAATTACGACCAAATAACCCTGCCCGAACCTTACTCCTCGGCCGATATCTGGCTGATTGTGCCCCGGATAGAAATCACGTTCTCCAGATCCCTGTTTTGGTCCACTTTAATTCAATACAGCAATCAGAGGAACAATCTAGGTATCAATACGCGGTTGCAATGGCGATTTGCACCCCTGTCCGATTTATTTCTGGTCTATACAGATAATTACTACGTGGATACCTTTAGCCCAAAAGTCCGATCTATTAATCTTAAGTTCACTTACTGGCTGAATATTTAGGAACGAGGTTCCTCCCGATCCACCCATTCCTCAATTTTCACGTATCTTTTCCCTGAAAAGCAATTCAAAGGTATGGATACACCACTTTTTACCAACGATACCATCGTCTTTGGTTTACTGGCCCTATGTCTGGGCCTTATCTTTTACACCTCTGGTATTAAGAGTGGTTTCTGGAAAAAATTTTATACCTGGGTCCCGCCTATCTTGTTGTGTTATATGCTTCCGGCTGTACTGGCCAGTTTCGGAGTCGTTTCAGATGATCGTTCCAATCTATATTTTATGGCCAGTCGGTATTTACTGCCAGCTGCATTGGTCTTAATGACCCTCAGCATAGACCTGAAGGCTATTGCCCGATTGGGATCCAAGGCGCTAATCATGTTTCTGACAGGTAGTGTTGGTATCATCATCGGGGGGCCTTTAGCCATTCTGATAGTTTCTTTCATATCTCCAGAAACACTTGGTGGAAATGATTTTGACGCGATCTGGCGCGGATTATCCACCATTGCAGGGAGTTGGATTGGCGGGGGTGCAAACCAGGCTGCCATGTTTGAAATTTTTAAATTTAATCCGGACCGCTATGGAGAGATGATATTGGTGGATGTGGTGTGTGCCAATATCTGGATGGCTATACTCTTACTAGGGGTAGGAAAGAATAAAGAAATTGACCGATGGTTAAAAGCCGATGCCTCTTCCATAGAGGCCCTGAAAAAAAAGGTGACGGATTTTTCTGAGCGCATTACCCGTGTGCCCACCCTCAAGGATTATATGCTCATGACTTCCCTGGCCTTTAGCGCCGTGGGACTGGCACATTTTATGGGAGATGGAATCAGCGGCTTCCTGAGCAATACGTATGAAGTCGTTCAAAACCCGCAAAGCTTTTTGTCTTTTCTGGGTGGGAAGTTTTTCTGGATGGTCGTCATTGCCACCCTGGCCGGTATTGCTATGTCTTTTACCCGGGCGAAAAATCTGGAAGGGGCAGGAGCCAGCAAGCTGGGTGGGGTTTTTATTTATATCCTGGTCGCGACCATAGGGATGAAGATGGATCTAAGTCGCATTCTGGAAAACCCGGGATTAATACTATTGGGGTTGATCTGGATCTCTATTCATGCATGTTTGCTGATTCTGGTGGCAAAACTGATCCGCGCCCCCTTCTTCTTTCTTGCCGTAGGCAGCCAGGCCAATGTAGGAGGCGCCGCCTCAGCCCCTGTAGTTGCGGCGGAATTTCATTCATCATTGAGCTCTGTGGGTGTCCTGCTGGCTGTTTTGGGTTATGTGGTGGGAACGGGTGGGGCGCTGCTTTGCGCCTACCTTATGGAAGTGGTATCGAGCCTTTGATAAGGCCCCGGATGTTTTCAAAAAAAATGGCATATTTGCGCCTTAAATTGCACCCATGAAAAGCTTTATTTACTCCCTGACCCTGCTGTTGCTCTTCGTCTCTTGCCAAACAGAGGATGAAAGTCTTAAAATGGTGGTAGCGGGGAATGTAAAAGGGTTGAAAAAAGGCACGCTATTTCTGCAGGCCATACCCGATTCCGCCCTGGTCAACCTGGACTCTGTCGAGATACGGGGCGATGGGAATTTTGAATTTATTACCCATGTGCCGGAGCCTGATGTATTTTATCTCTACCTGGATAATGACGACAATAATAGCCTTAACGACCGCATTGCTTTTTTTGGAGAAGCCGGGACGTATCAGATTATGACACGCTGGGATGCTTTTGAGACAGATGCCATTGTTAGTGGAACAGAGAACCAAAAAAAATACGAGGAGTTTAAAGAGAATATGTCCCGATTCAATTTGAGGCAATTGGAATTATCCCGCGCCCTGCGGTCTTCCCAAATAACACAGGATTCCATAGCGGTGGATTCCATTGAATTGGCCCTTGACCAAAGTCTGAGAAGAAAATACCTATACACCCTTAATTTCGCCCATACCCATAAGGGTTCTGAGCTGGCACCATACGTCGCCTGGGCGGAGATAGCAGATGCCAATCCAAAACTTCTGGATTCGCTTTATAAGACCCTACCGGCTGATATTGCGGACTCCAAATATGGTAAAAAACTAAAGGGAATATTGGACAGTCAACAATAGGAGCGTTATCCCAATTTATTCAGTCGCGTCACCAAATCGGTTGCTTCCTTTTGAAGAGAAGCACGTACTTCCTTCAAATGCTTCTTGCGGTCTGTCACATCTTTTTGATTCACCTCAGCGATAAGGGTATCAAAGGTTTCGATGGCTTTGTCAACGATTGCAGAACCCTCTTTTGAACCTTCCGCCTGCTGAGTATTTTCGATAATGTACACGGCCTCGATAATATCGCCCAGTACATAATTAATGTCCTTTTTAAGGTCTCTGATGCTTGCCATAATAGCTGCTTATTTGCCGTAAAAGTACAACTTCCGGGTAAGAATAAACGTTACTGCTTATAAAGAAACTTTGAGGAAGCGAGATTTTGAAGTATTGAACGTTACTTCCGTTGCTGCGGCAGGGATAAGAACGGTTTCACCTGTTTTAATCTGAACTTTCCATGCACCTAATACTATCTGGGCTTCTCCATAGACACAAACAAGTGCAGTAAAAGAATCCGAATCTGTCAGGGAAAGCCTCGTTTGGGCGTCCAATTCCAGATAAGATGTATTGAAGTAAGGACTGGACACCATAAGGTTTTCCTTGTTCTTCTGCTGTGCAAAAGGAATTTTAAAGTCATCCCTTCTTTTGAAGTCCATCGCATCGAGGGCGAGTTCCGTGTGGAGCTCCCTTAAATTGCCCTGGGCATCCCGACGATCGAAGTCATACACCCGGTAGGTAACATCCGAACTCTGCTGGATCTCTGCCAGTAAGATGCCGGCGCCAATAGCGTGAATCTTGCCGCTATTTATAAAAAACCCATCCCCTGCAGAAACAGGTTCATAGTGCAAGTATTGGGGAAGTGATTTCTCCTCCATAGCCTGCTGATACTCTTCGGGGCTCATATCCCGCTTAAACCCGATGATCAATTCGGCCCCTGGATCAGCATCCATGACATACCACATCTCAGTCTTCCCAAAGGAATTATGACGTGCTTTGGCCAGTTCATCTCCGGGATGCAGTTGAATGGACAGGTCCTTTTGAGCGTCGATAAACTTAATCAATATGGGGAACTCGTTACCAAATCTGTCGATAACCGATTTTCCAAGGAGTTCGTTGGGATACAATTGGATGAGCTGCTTTAGAGATTTTCCTTTGTACGGTCCATTGTCGATAAGGGATACATCCCCATCCACTCCGGAAAGCTCCCAGCTTTCACCGACACCTGTGCCCTTGAAATTTTTCCCGAGAACTTCGCGGAGTTTGTGCCCGCCCCATAAGCGGTCCTTGAGGATAGGATTAAACCTGAGGGGATATAGTTCCATTTTCCTGAATTCCTTTTATAGCCTTCAGCGCATTTCTGACATGACCTGAGGCCTGTAGCGCTTCAAACGCGAGGACTACCCTGCCGGCTCTATCCACCACAAAGGTTTCACGGCCAGGGAGCAAATTCATAAAACGGCTGGAAACCTTAAACTTTCGCCGAACCGTTTTACTGGTGTCACTCAGCAGCACGAAAGGCAATTCATGCTTTTTTGAGAAATTTCTATGAGATTTTTCGGAATCCGAACTAATACCGACAACCAGCGCACCGGCATCGCTGAAATCCTCAAAGTGGTCCCGGAACGAACAGACTTCCGCAGTACACCCGGGTGTAAAATCCTTAGGATAAAAAAAGATGACCATAGGCTTTTTACCCACATGATCTGCACTGTCAAACCAGTTACCGTTCTGATCCATGAGTCTAAAACTCGGTATAGTACTGCCGACGGGGAGCCCCATTAGTTTCCTGTGTAGGTTACAAAATTTCGAGGCGTCTCAAAGAGCTGCACCTCGAGTTTGTGAGATTCTAAAATATGAGGGCGCAATCGATTCCAGATCACTACGGCTATATTTTCCGCTGTCGGATTTAATGTCTTAAATTCAGCCACCTCCTCGTTGAGGTTTTTATGATCCATCACATCTTCTACCTCAACGCGGATAAGGTCTTTGAGAACCTTCATATCGATTACAAATCCCGTTGTAGGATCAATAGGACCGGTAACACTTACGATAAGTTCATAGTTATGTCCGTGATAGCGGGGGTTATTGCATTTTCCAAAAACCAGTTCGTTTTTGGTATTATCCCAATCAGGCCTATACAGCCTGTGCGCCGCATTAAAATGAGCCTTTCTGCTTACTTTTACATTCATTTTTTATCCTGTTGTATATAATCGTAAAAGCGATTGAAAATTATCCGGAACCACGCCGTGTAGATTTCGGGTCGTTCTTCAAGATCTTTTTTGATCAAATCCAGGTCCATCCATTTCCAGCTCGCAACCTCTTCAGGGTTAATTTTTGGCACCCCATTAAAATCCCCCAGCAGTACATGGTCGAGTTCATGTTCGGTAAGGCCGTTATCAAATGGAGCCTTATAGATAAAGGAAAACAATTCTTTAAGTTCTGTATCAAATCCCATTTCTTCTCCCAACCTTCTTCGACCAGCCTGTATATTGGTTTCTCCAATCCGCTGGTGGCTGCAGCAGGTATTGGTCCAGAGTAAAGGGGAATGGTATTTGTGCGCTGCCCTTTGTTGGAGCAGTGTCTCTCCTTTATCATTCAAAACAAAAACAGAAAACGCCCTGTGCAGGACCGCCTTTTCATGGGCCTCCAATTTGGGCATAGTCCCAATAACCACATCCTCCGGGGTAACCAGAATAACTTCTTCTTCTCTCACAATCCAAAATTAAGGCCTTTGATGAAGAATTGGGTTAAGACATTCATAAAAAACCTGCTGTAAAAGATCGAAATAAAAAAGTGGGATTCTTCAGATATAAACTAAGAATCCCGGAATGGGAAAGGAATCATGGGCATTAGGCAGGTGCTTCTAGAAAAAGCGTGGGGATTTAATACGTCCTAAACGGCTGATGAAGTCGTAGCGCAAAATTACTTCAAAAGAGCCATCATTAAAAGCGGTTCCCCCCAGTTCGGTCACTTCCCTGTCATAGGCCATGCCAATCATAAAGGCAGGAGAAATATGGAACCCGATCATTCCGCTAACAGCGGCATCCCATCGATAAGCCAGTCCCATTATAAACCGATCGTCATACATGAAGTTGGCTGAAAGATCCACCTGCAAGGGGGCTCCAACGGTCATTTTGGTCAACAGGGTTGGTTTGAATTTCCAGAACGGATGAATATCCCAAACGTATCCCGTTATAAAATAAAAATTCATTTGCTCCCTCGCAGTTGACAACTGTGATTCGTCAAAATGGGTAGTCTCCAGAAATCGGGGTACCGAAATACCCGCATAAAATTGTTCAGTATGGTAATAAACACCTGCACCTACATTCGGAGAAAACCGATTCTGTATATCCTGTTGCAGTGTAAAGTCCGGATTGTTTGGATCCAGTGTAAGTTCCGAAAAGCGAATATCTAAAAGATGAGCACTCGCTTTCAACCCAAAGCTCAAACGGGATTCACGCGACAGCTGCAGGGTATATGAAAAATCGGCATCGAAATAGGTTTCAGAAGTGGGTCCAATCTGGTCATTGACCACTGAGAATCCGAGACCAACACCCCTGTAACCCACCGGAGAATGAAGATTCAGGGTTTGAGTCTTTGGAGCCCCGTCAAGACCCACCCACTGGGAACGGTGCAAACCCGCAATACTTAAATGTCCCCGGGATCCCGCATAAGCCGGGTTTATGCTCACCGTGTTATACATATACTGCGTATACTGAGCATCCTGCTGCGCCCAAACCCCTTCCAAAAAGGCAAGGAACAGGAATGTGAGGCAGCAAAAACTGCGGAAAAATTGATTATATCGGCTCAGTAGCTGCAGCATTCAATTAACGATTTAAATACAGGTATCCGGTTTGTTGTCGCATTACCCCTTCAGGCGTTTCGTATTCCAGGATATAGAAATACGTCCCGGTCGGCAACTTGTTATCACGGGCCACGGTTGCCCTACCCTCAGAAGTCCCATCAAAGGTGTTCCCCTGGGTGTTGTATGCCCTGGTGCTGAACACCAGAACGCCCCATCGGTTGTAAATACGAACACTGTTATTAGGGAAGTTTTCAATATTCGCTATAGTCAGGACATCATATGCCCCGTCTCCGTTAGGTGTAACAGCATTATACACAACTACACCATCCCCTTCCGTATTCGGATCCAGATAATCCGGAATACCATCACTGTCGGAATCGTCGTTTGAGAATATACGATCCCCATTGGAATCTTCAGATGCAGTTGGAATGCGGTCCCCGTCGTCATCAATGTCCCGGTAATCTGCCTCTCCGTCAGAATCGGTGTCCGGCAAATCTGAGTTTGGATTGTCAATTTCATCATTGACATCAACATCTACTGTCTGGCTGCCTTCATAGCCATCATCAAGTCCGTCGTTGTCCTGGTCAGATCCAAGCAGCACTACGTCCGGGAAGCCATCCCTGTCCCAGTCATGAGCTTCAATAGCATCCGGAACCCCATCGTCATCACTATCCGTATCGACATAGTCTGGTAAACCATCTCCATCCGTATCCTGAGGGATCAATCCTACTGAGCCGCCGTTCTCATAGGCATCGTCCAGTCCATTTGAATTCAGATCCTGATTCAAGGGCGGGAGATAACCTCCAGTGGTCTGTGCTTCCACATTATCCGGAATTCCATCGTTATCCGAATCGATATCGAGGTAGTCCGGAATCCCATCAGAGTCAGTATCTACCGGGTTTGTCGCAGGATCGTTGTCCCCGTCAAGATCCAGGTCTTCAAAACGATCGACAATTCCGTCATCATCACTGTCGATGTCGACATCTGCCATATTTACAATGATAGTCACTGTAGCCGTACTGCAATTCCCTGAGGCATCGCAAAGGGTATAGGTAAAGGCGTCCGTTCCTACAAAATCATCAGCAGGAGTATACAATACAGAATCATCCGAAGGATCACCCGGAGTGCCGTTGTCGTTCACGCTCACCGTACCATTGGAAGGATCAGTAACCGTTAGTGTGCCTGTATTGGGAATATCATTGTCATTGGCAAGGATATCGATGATTACGGGTTGATCTTCTAAAGTCGCAATGGCATCGTCAATAGCGTCAACAATCGGAAGAACCGTTATGGCAACTGTCGCTGTACTGCAATCCCCGGAGGTATTGCACACCGTATAGTCAAAACTGTCCGACCCATTGAAATCCGGATCAGGAGTATAGGTAAGTACATCGTCTGTAGGATCATTGGGGGTACCGCTGTCATCGATACTTATCGTACCATTCGCCGGGTCTGTTGCGGTTAATGCACCATCCTGAGGGAGGTATGTGTCGTTGTCAAATATTGGAATGACCTCGGAGGTATCCTCATTCAGAGTGAATACATCATCGAATAATTCTGCTGCCTGCTGCATGCAGACGACGACAAAAGAGGGTAATTCGGTTGTATTCCCCGCTTTCGATATACGGGCAGTATAGCGTACAACTGTCTGGCTTGCAATAACCTGAGGCCGAAGCTGATCTCCGCTAAGGGCAGGGATCCAGGAAACCGTAGCCGCACCATTTACGTTGGCCGTAATATCCAGAATTACCTGATTATCCGGACTATTGCAATCGGTTAAGATAAAATAGTCCGTGGCATTGGAGCCGCATAACGTACCATCATAAGTCGCAAAGTAAATACCAGGCTGGGTCGCCTCATAGAAAAAATCCGTCCCCAACACAGATGCCGGATTGGAAGCCTCATACCACCTGTAATTTGCCTCATCTCCTGAATTGGGAGCTTGAAGCAGAAACTGAGCCTGTCCCTGAACGCTAAAAAAAAGCAACAGGAGAAACCCGGTTTTGGATGTGATATGTCGAAGGTTGTTTTTCAAAATAGAAGCTAGGTAGACCGGTTATCGTACTACGAATACCACATTGATAAGCGAATTATAATCCGAAGGTTGCCCTATAATATTGTAGGTCAGCACCCCATTGGCATCGATGCTCATATTCGAAAAGACTGCCGGATCGGCAAGCGTAACATAATAGTAGAGATCGGTAGCTGCATATGTGGGAATATCTAAAGGAGCACCAGGACTTCGCACCGGCACATTTTCAAATTGAGCAATGTATTGCGCATACAGGTCTACTGTGAAGCCTGTTCCATTGGTCGAGGCATCTATGGCTATGGAAGGTGGGTAAAAAACCCGGGCCGCCCCGGAAGTAATTGGTGCGATGGCACTCAGGGATTCCTCCACTGTAGTCTCATTGACACCATCTCCATCAGAATCCAGCGCAACGGTCAGGTTCACTTCAGTACCCTCCTGGTCGTCTGTGTTGTCTAAATACGTGGACAAATCTATAGGTGTGGCCGATCCATTATCGGTAATGGTAAGCGTATTCCCCGTCAGGTCTAAATCCTGGATCTCATTGGCCGAATCGTTGTCGTTATCCGCCACCGAGATAGTTCCTCCGCCGTCGGAAAGCGTGACATCCGTACCACTCTGGCTCAGCGTCTGAAGTTCGTTCGCGGGGTCTGCATCTGCATCGTTTACATTCAGATTCAAGGTATTTCCGTTTTCTATCTGGATGTTACCTGCTGCACCGCTGGTCGACAAAATTTGATCATCACTGCCCAGGCTTGATAGTGCAACTGAAAGAGTACTGTTGCTGTCTGTGATCTCAAGGTTCCCGCCGTTAACCCCAAAGGCCGTGTTTACCTCATTGGTCACACTGCCGTCTACCTCTGTTCCGGTTACCACATAAGGGTCTCCTGAGGTACCGCTTCCTGAAACCACGTTGATACCACCACCGTTAACTTCAGTTTCTGATCCATCTGCAGTGGGTACAGTGACTGTATTGCCGTTGGCTATGCTCAACTGGTCTCCTGTAATGCTCAAGGTCTGTGCATCTGTATTGTCGAGGAAAGGTGCCAGGTTTACGCTTCCTCCATCCTCCAGGGTCAGCAGGGTGAATAACAGACTCAGGGCCTGGTCATCTGTGCCTACCAGGGAAGAAAGGTCTACACTGGCAGAACTACCGTTCTCAATATCAATCTGAAGATCTGTTCCTGTAAGGGTAGCCCCGGTCAAATCCTGGTCGTCCGTGTTGTCTAAATATGGGGCTAGGTTTACATTGCCTCCGTCTTCTAAGGTCAGCGTATTGCCGCTCAAGCTCAGGGCCTGATCATCCGTCGAAACGTATCCGGACAGATCAACTGTTTGTGTACCTCCATCTTCCAGCGTCAGGGTTACAATGTTCCCGCTCAGGCTGAAGTCCGTGATCTGCTGGTCATCTGTATTGTCCAGGTAAGGCGTCAGGTCTACTGTACCACCGTCTTCCAATGTAAGGGTATTCCCGCTCAAACTCAGGGCCTGATCATCCGTGGAAACAAAACCGGAAAGATCCACATTCCCGCCATCTTCTAATGTAAGGGTGTTGCCGCTCAGGCTCAGGGCCTGGTCGTCTGTACTGACCGCCGAGATATCCACGGACTGGACTCCACCACCGTCGGTAACCGTCAGGTTCGAACCGTCAAAAGCAATTGCGGTGTTGTATTCGTTAGTCGAATCGTTGTCGTTATCTGCCACCGAGATAGTTCCTCCGCCGTCAGAAAGCGTGACATCCGTACCACTTTGGCTCAGCGTCTGAAGTTCGTTCGCGGGGTCTGCATCTGCATCGTCAACAAGGGATGACAGATCTATCGTCTGGTTGGTTCCGTTTTCGATGCCAATGGTCAGGTTCGTGCCGGATAAACCCGAGCCTGCTATGTTTTGGTCATCTGTGCCTACCAAGGAAGAAAGGTCTACACTGGCAGAACTACCGTTCTCAATATCAATCTGAAGATCTGTACCCGTAAGCGTAGCTCCGGTCAGGTCCTGCTCGTCGGTGTTGTCTAAATATGGGGCTAGGTTTACATTGCCTCCGTCTTCTAAGGTCAGCGTATTGCCGCTCAAGCTCAGGGCCTGATCATCCGTCGAAACGTATCCGGACAGATCAACTGTTTGTGTACCTCCATCTTCCAGCGTCAGGGTTACAATGTTCCCGCTCAGGCTGAAGTCCGTGATCTGCTGATTATCCGTGTTATCCAGGTACGGGGTAAGATTAACGGTGCCTCCGTCCTCTAAGGTTAGCGTATTGCCACTCAGGCTCAGAGCCTGGTCGTCTGATCCTACCAGGGAAGAAAGATCTACGTTGGCAGACCCTCCGTTTTCTATATCGATCTGAAGATCTGTACCCGTAAGCGTAGCTCCGGTAAGGTTCTGATCATCCGTGGAAACAAAACCGGTAAGATCTATCGTTTGGGTTCCCCCGTCTTCCAGTGTGAGGGTAACAATGTTCCCGCTCAGGCTGAAGTCCGTGATCTGCTGATCATCTGTATTGTCCAGGTAAGACGTCAGGTCTACCGTACCCCCATCTTCCAAAGTCAGGGTGTTGCCGCTCAGGCTCAGGGCCTGGTCGTCTGTTCCTACCAGGGAAGAAAGATCTACGTTGGCAGACCCTCCGTTTTCTATATCGATCTGAAGATCTGTACCCGTAAGAGTAGCTCCGGTAAGGTTCTGATCATCCGTGGAAACAAAACCAGTAAGATCTATCGTTTGGGTTCCCCCGTCTTCCAGCGTCAGGGTTACAATGTTCCCGCTCAGGCTGAAGTCAGTGATTTGCTGGTCATCTGTATTGTCCAGGTAGGGCGTCAGGTCCACTGTGCCCCCATCCTCTAAGGTCAGCGTATTGCCGCTCAGGCTCAGGGCCTGGTTGTCTGTACCTACCAGGGAAGAAAGATCTACGTTGGCAGACCCTCCGTTTTCTATATCGATCTGAAGATCTGTGCCTGTAAGGGTAGCTCCGGTCAGGTCCTGATCATCCGTGGAAACAAAACCGCTTAAGTCAACCGTTTGGGTTCCCCCGTCTTCCAGAGTAAGGGTTACAATGTTCCCGCTTAGGCTGAAGTCCGTGATCTGCTGGTTATCTGTATTGTCCAGGTAAGGCGTCAGGTCTACCGTGCCACCATCTTCCAAAGTCAGGGTGTTGCCGCTCAGGCTCAGAGCCTGGTCGTCTGATCCTACCAGGGAAGAAAGATCTACGTTGGCAGACCCTCCGTTTTCTATATCGATCTGAAGATCTGTACCCGTAAGGGTAGCTCCGGTCAGGTTCTGATCATCCGTGGAAACAAAACCGCTTAAGTCAACCGTTTGGGTTCCCCCGTCTTCCAACGTAAGGGTTACAATGTTCCCGCTCAGGCTAAAGTCAGTGATTTGCTGATCATCTGTATTGTCCAGGTAGGGCGTTAAGTCTACCGTGCCACCATCCTCTAAGGTCAGCGTATTGCCGCTCAGGCTCAAGGCCTGATCATCGGTACCAACCAATGATGAAAGATCTACATTGGCAGAACCACCGTTTTCTATATCGATCTGAAGATCTGTGCCTGTAAGGGTCGCCCCTGTAAGATCCTGCTCGTCGGTGTTGTCTAAATATGGGGCTAGGTTTACATTGCCACCGTCTTCCAAAGTAAGGGTGTTGCCACTCAGGCTCAGCGCCTGATCATCCGTAGAAACAAAACCTGTAAGATCTATCGTTTGGGTTCCCCCGTCTTCCAGCGTCAGGGTTACAATGTTCCCGCTCAGGCTGAAGTCCGTGATCTGCTGGTTATCTGTATTGTCCAGGTATGGCGTCAGGTCTACTGTACCCCCATCTTCCAATGTAAGGGTATTCCCGCTCAAACTCAGGGCCTGATCGTCTGTACTTCCAACGGCCAGGGCATCTAACGCATCCTGCACATTCGCGGCACCAAGTCCGCTGGTGGAATCATCATAAAAGTTTGAAGCTGCTCGCGTATCGAGAACGACATCTGTACCGTCGTTGTTGGTAAAGGTATATATGCCGTTGCCGTTGTCCGTAATGTCAGACTTACTAACCGTTTGTGAAGCTCCGCTTTCATTGACGTAAGTTAGAGTTCCGTTCCCATTGTCTGTAAGATTTGTAATGGTCTCTGAAATAGTCACAGATGCTACATTTAAATACAATGCGCCATCAGTTCCTGCAGCAAGATCGTTGTTCAGGTCAGTACTAATTAGATCAGCCGAAAGCGTTCCACCCCCGTCCGTTACTTCCAATGCTCCGGCATTTAAAGAAACGCCCGTATTAAATTCATTGCCCGGATCCGCATCGGCATCATCTACCAATGAAGAAAGATCGATTATCTCGCTGCCGCCATCTTCGATACCAATAGTCAGATCGGTACCGCTAAGTCCGGATCCACTGATGTTCTGATCGTCGCTAGATACAAACCCGGTAAGATCTATCGTTTGGGTTCCTCCATCTTCCAGTGTCAGGGTTACGATGTTCCCGCTCAGGCTGAAGTCCGTGATCTGTTGGTCATCTGTATTGTCCAGGTATGGTGTCAGGTCTACCGTGCCACCATCTTCCAAAGTAAGGGTGTTGCCGCTCAGGCTCAGAGCCTGGTCGTCAGTGGAAACAAAACCGGAAAGATCCACATTCCCGCCATCTTCCAATGTAAGGGTAGTACCACTCAGGCTTAAAGCCTGATCGTCTGTAGATACAAAGCCGGTAAGATCTATCGTTTGGGTTCCCCCGTCTTCCAGTGTCAGGGTTACAATGTTCCCGCTCAGGCTGAAGTCAGTGATTTGCTGGTTATCTGTATTGTCCAGGTAGGGCGCCAGATCTACTGTGCCACCATCCTCTAAGGTCAGCGTATTGCCGCTTAGGCTCAAAGCCTGATCGTCTGTACCCACCAATGAAGAAAGGTCGATAGTCTCGCTGCCGCCATCTTCAATACCAATGGTTAAATCCGTACCGCTAAGTCCGGATCCACTGATGTTCTGATCGTCGCTGGATACAAACCCTGTAAGGTCTATAGTCTGTGTGCCACCGTCTTCCAGAGTGAGGGTCACAATGTTGCCACTCAGGCTGAAGTCCGTGATCTGCTGGTCATCTGTATTGTCCAGGTATGGCGTCAGGTCTACCGTGCCACCATCTTCCAAAGTAAGGGTGTTGCCGCTCAGGCTCAGCGCCTGGTCGTCTGTGGAAACATATCCGGACAGATCAACTGTTTGGGTTCCTCCGTCTTCCAGTGTCAGGGTTACAATGTTCCCGCTCAGGCTGAAGTCAGTGATCTGCTGATCATCTGTATTGTCAAGATACGGTGTCAGGTCTACTGTGCCTCCGTCTTCCAAGGTCAGCGTATTGCCGCTCAGGCTCAGGGCCTGGTCGTCTGTACCTACCAGGGAAGAAAGATCTACGTTGGCAGACCCTCCGTTTTCTATATCGATCTGAAGATCTGTACCCGTAAGAGTAGCTCCGGTAAGGTTCTGATCATCCGTGGAAACAAAACCGGTAAGATCTATCGTTTGGGTTCCCCCGTCTTCCAGCGTCAGGGTTACAATGTTCCCGCTCAGGCTGAAGTCAGTGATCTGCTGATCATCTGTATTGTCCAGGTAAGGCGTCAGGTCTACTGTGCCCCCGTCTTCAAGAGTCAAAGTATTGCCGCTCAGGCTCAGGGCCTGATCGTCTGTTCCTACCAGGGAAGAAAGATCATACGTTGGCAGACCCTCCGTTTTCTATATCGATGCTGAAGATCTGTACCCGTAAGCGTAGCTCCGGTAAGGTTCTGATCATCCGTGGAAACAAACCCTGTAAGATCTATAGTTTGGGTTCCCCCGTCTTCCAGCGTCAGGGTTACAATGTTCCCGCTCAGGCTGAAGTCCGTGATCTGCTGATCATCTGTATTGTCCAGGTAAGGCGTCAGGTCTACTGTGCCCCCATCTTCCAAAGTCAGGGTGTTGCCGCTCAGGCTCAGGGCCTGGTCGTCTGTGGAAACAAAACCGGAAAGATCCACATTCCCGCCATCTTCTAATGTAAGGGTAGTCCCGCTCAGGCTCAGGGCCTGGTCGTCTGTACTTCCAACGGCCAGGGCATCTAACGCATCCTGTACATTCGCAGCTCCCAGTCCGCTGGTGGAATCATCATAAAAGTTTGAAGCGGCTCGCGTATCGAGAATAACATCTGAACCGTCGTTGTTGGTAAAGGTATATGTGCCGTTGCCATTGTCCGTAATGTCAGACTTACTAACCGTTTGTGAAGCTCCGCTTTCATTGATGTATGTTAGGGTTCCGTTCCCATTGTCAGTAAGGTTTGTAATGGTCTCTGAAATGGTTACAGAAGATACATTTAAATACAAAGCGCCATCTGTTCCTACAGCAATATCGTTATTCAGGTCAGCACTAATTAGATCAGCCGAAAGCGTTCCTCCCCCGTCCGTTACTTCCAATGCTCCTGCATTTAAAGAAACGCCCGTATTAAATTCATTACCCGGATCGGCATCCGCATCATCTACCAATGAAGAAAGGTCAACAATTTCGCTGCCTCCATCCTCAATACCAATAGTCAGATCGGTACCGCTAAGTCCGGATCCACTGATGTTCTGATCGTCGCTAGATACAAACCCTGTAAGGTCTATAGTCTGTGTGCCACCGTCTTCCAGCGTCAGGGTTACAATGTTCCCGCTCAGGCTGAAGTCAGTGATCTGCTGATCATCTGTATTGTCCAGGTAAGGCGTCAGGTCTACTGTGCCCCCGTCTTCAAGAGTCAAAGTATTGCCGCTCAGGCTCAGGGCCTGATCGTCAGTGGAAACAAAACCGGAAAGATCCACATTCCCGCCATCTTCCAATGTAAGGGTAGTACCACTCAGGCTTAAAGCCTGATCGTCAGTAGATACGAAACCGGTAAGGTCTATGGTTTGCGTTCCCCCGTCTTCCAGCGTCAGGGTTACAATGTTCCCGCTCAGGCTGAAGTCCGTGATCTGTTGGTCATCTGTATTGTCCAGGTACGGCGTCAGATCTACTGTGCCCCCGTCTTCAAGAGTCAAAGTATTGCCGCTCAGGCTCAGAGCCTGATCGTCTGTACCCACCAATGAAGAAAGGTCGATAGTCTCGCTACCGCCATCTTCAATACCAATGGTTAAATCCGTACCGCTAAGTCCGGATCCGCTGATGTTCTGATCGTCGCTGGATACAAACCCTGTAAGGTCTATGGTTTGGGTTCCTCCGTCTTCCAGCGTTAGGGTCACAATGTTCCCGCTCAGGCTGAAGTCCGTGATTTGCTGGTCATCTGTATTGTCCAGGTAGGGCGTAAGGTCTACTGTGCCACCATCTTCCAAAGTCAGGGTATTTCCGCTCAGGCTCAGGGCCTGGTCGTCTGTACTTCCAACGGCCAGGGCATCTAACGCATCCTGTACATTCGCGGCTCCCAGTCCACTGGTCGTATCGTCATAGAAGTTTGAAGCGGCCCGCGTATCCAGAATAACGTCTGAACCATCGTTGTTCGAAAAGGTATATGTACCGTTACCATTGTCTGTAATATCGGACTTGTTAACCGTTTGTGACGCTCCGCTTTCATTAGTGTATGTTAGGGTTCCGTTCCCATTGTCCGTAAGATTTGTAATGGTCTCTGAAATAGTCACAGAAGCTACATTTAAATACAATGCGCCATCGGTACCTGCCACAATATCGTTATTCAGATCTGTACTAATAAGATCAGCTGAAAGCGTTCCTCCCCCGTCCGTTACTTCCAAAGCTCCTGCATTGACGGATACATTTGTGTTATATTCATTCCCAACCACCTGATCGGTGTCGGCCGCCGCATTGGTCGACAGTTCATCTACCGCCGCCTGCACATTGGTAGCCGCCAATCCCGAAGTTGTGTTGTCATACGGGTTGCTGGAAGCATTTGTATCGATGGTCTGGGACACTCCCGATTCATCCGTATACGTATAGGTACCGTCCCCGTTGTCGCTCAGGGTGGAAACCGAAGTATCTGCTATGGTCGTAATCGCGCCTGAGGCATCGGTAAAGTCATATGTGCCGTCCCCGTTATCTGTCAGGGAAACTGATCCCGCTGCAGCGTTGATCTCATCGATAGCCTGTTGCACGTTGGTAGCCGCCAATCCCGAAGTTGTGTTGTCATACGGGTTGCTGGAGGCATTTGTATCGATGGTCTGGGACACTCCCGATTCATCCGTATACGTATAAGTGCCGTCCCCGTTGTCGCTCAGGGTGGAAACCGAAGTATCTGCTATGGTCGTAATCGCGCCTGAGGCATCGGTAAAGTCATATGTGCCGTCCCCGTTATCTGTCAGGGAAACTGATCCCGCTGCAGCGTTGATCTCATCGATAGCCTGTTGCACGTTGGTAGCCGCCAATCCCGAAGTTGTGTTGTCGAAGCTAACTTCAGCTGCTGTCTGGTCATCGGTATTCGTAAGGGCGCCAATATCTGCAATGGGCAGACTTACCGAATTCCCATCGCTATCCGTAAGCACAAGATCTGCGCCCACAACAGCCAACGTGACATTGGTTGTGTTGGTATCCGTAGATGTGCGTTCCCAGGAATCGCCGTCCCAGAAATAAATGGTCCCAGTATTGGTGTTGACATATATATCCCCGGTATCGGCACCTGAAGGCGTAATTGCTCCCGCTGCCGAAACATCCGTTCCGCTAAGGACTTCACAATTACATTGGTCTTCCAGAGTAACTGTAGTCTGGGAAAAACCCAATCCGGAGACCAGGAGTAAAAAAAGTAGTACACTAAACTTTTTCATCGTACTAGATTTTGCTTTAGACAACTCCAATCGGGGGAAATTGGAAAAGGGCAGTTTGGTTCGATTGATTTATATTGCTTATCACTTGTAAACGACATGAATTCCTTGTTCACCTTCACTTTTGAATGGCATTAAAGATGATTACTGCTGTTTTATGACAGATTAATACCTTACAAAATTAACCGTAGGTACAGGGGGGAGAAATTATTGTTGTGAAGTGACATAAATGCATTGCCTATCGAGAGTATTTTGTAGTCACTATCGTGCATTTTATCGATTAAAGCCCTGTTATTAATAGATTGAAGCATTTTTATTGAGAGATAAACCAGGGCCAGGGCTTCCTGAAAAGCAAATCAGATTTGAATCCGCAGATCTAATTCTTGTTTACCCGATAGGTTATCCGACGGTTTGTAATCATAGAGGGAAGACGAACGGTCAGAGTGGCATTCTGGGATACAACATCGGCACAGGTAAGGGATCCACTATTATTGACAAGCACCCTGAAGAGGTATCCGTTTTTATCAATACCCGGATTGATTACCGTAAGGGATGAAGATGAGGTTCCTGAATAATCCGGACCATCCACGATATTCGTAAAACTGACTCCGGCATTCGTGCTAAGCTGCCATTGGTAGGTATTTGCATTTTGTCCTGACACAGTAAAAATGGCATTTTGACTTACCAGAATTGCGGTATCGGCAGGTTCACTAATAATTGATACCGGATTTACATTTATAGTTTGTGTAACATCTGTACTGTTTCCCGCCTGATCAGTGATACGATAGGTTCGCGTTATGATCTCAGGATTACTGCCGTTGTCCGTAGTTTCATTTAGAAAAGAAACGACAGGATTCAGTGTACAGTTGTCCGCTTCATCTGTTACCACGCCTATATCAACTATGGGAACGTCCGCGGTGCAAAATACATTTATAGTGGCCGGATTGCTGGCTGTAGGAGCTGTATTATCAATCGTTATGGTTGTAATGTCAGTAACGTTTAACGTCGGATCACCCGGAGTCCCGCCATATTCCACGACGTATCCCTGAGGGGCATACGCCCCTCCCCCACCAGCATTGGGCAAATCATTCCATGAGCCTGGAGTAGAAGTAACGGAAGGATCTGTAATATGGGCATAATTCTCCTCTCCGGGGGTAACGGGACCATCCGGAAAATCATTCGGTTCGTTGGCATTCCAAAAGGCATAAGTGAGCTCAGTACCCGTAACTCCGCCGCTCCAAAAAGAGGTCCCGGCTTCCGGGCCTGTAACCCATTGCCAATCGCCTTCTGCAGCATTATCAGAAGCTCCGATCCAACCTACCCCCAGCGCCTGCGACCCTGAAAAGTCTGCCTCATCCTGGGAAGTTAATGTTGCGAGATAACCCTGCAAGCCATAATATGTGCGAGAGGCCGCAGCACTTAAGGCATCGGTCCATGTTATACCCGGGACTGCTACAAATTCGTAATAATGTCCCGTGGGGGGCAGATAATTTGCATCTCCCACTGTAATTGAAAAGCCCCTGTTTCCCGAAGGGTTTGGGGCACTACTAGAATACAGTACAGAACTAACCGCCGCTTCAAATTCGGCAAGCACAGCCGGCCCTGTAAGGGTAAGTTTACCTTCTACAACACTCCAGGTTGCAGTGATTGAAGGATGAGTTCCTGTTAATGTCAGTAAGTCTTCTCCGGGCACATAGCCCGATGATATCTGGATGGCTGTAGCAAATGCTGTTGTATCGTCCGGGTCTGTGATACTAATTGTTTGTACGACTGGAATCATCCCTCCTGGACAGTACTGCTGATCTCCTGTTGCGATTAAAACAGGGGGCTGATTAGGCGTGGCACTGTTTCCAATTACAAGAACATTATCAATAGTATAGTTTTCATTGGTTGCGGTGTTGTGAAATGAGGCGCGTATCGCAAGGGTCAGCCCTGATAGGCCAGAAATGGTATAGGATGGACTTATGCGTTGCGATGCTGAACCTGATTGGCTGAACACCTGTATCCATGAACCACCGTCAATTCGATATTCCAACGTAAAATTATCTCGATTTCCCCCTGTATTTTCGAAATCGCCCACATTAAAAGCTCCCGTATCTAAACTAAAATCAACGCTGGTATAAGGGGATATATCTATGGGGTCTGTAACCCATATCAAGGGATTCGCCAAAGTCGATGCAGCCGCATTCCTCGTATCACTCGCCAGGATCACACCCCCACTTACGGCAGCTCCGGATTGAGAATTCCAGTTAACAGGAGAAGCGCCGCTTCCGGTTCCCGAAATTGTACCATTGGTGTACGATGAAAAATCCTCACTCCAAACAGTAGTCTGGCCCTGCAATTCACAGTAGCTGCATAGAAATAACAACAGAATAGAAACTCTAAGAAGATCGAATGTCTTCATTACGCTGATTTTTTATCAGCACAAATAGCGTATTCAAACAAAATCACTTTTTGGCCTTCAAATCAAAACTACCCTGAGAAATCAAATGCAATAAACTTTTGTTGTGAAGGCGGTATTAGATAGAGTTAGGAGCTATATTTTGGTTGTTTGTAAGGCCTGAGATGTTTGTATTTCACCGATAATACCCGATAAATAATAGGTTTCAAAGGGATGCGTAAAAAACGTGTTCTACTCAAATATGATAAATTCGGAGCGTCTGTTTTCCTCATGCTGTGCACTTGTGCAACGAACCCCATCATCACAATCATTTACGAGCTGAGTTTCACCGTATCCTTCCGATTGAAGGCGGTCTGATGAAATGCCTTTGGAAATCATGTATTTAATAGTAGACTCTGCCCGCTTCTGAGATAACCAGAGGTTATAAGCATCAGGACCGCGGCTATCTGTATGGGAGTTTGCCTTAATCTTAAGACTGGGGTACTTCTCCAGGGCTGCAATTACTTTTTGCAATTCCACCTCGGCATCAGGCCTGATGTCGTATTTGTCAAAATCAAAATAGATGGTACTTAACTGAAGTAATTTGGCCAGGTCAGAACCAAAGCCAGCCGAAAGCGATTCAGGATCCAAATACAAATCAACAACCTTAGATGTCCCTTCTGATGGAGGCAAAAACACTTCTGAAGGGACGTAACCCTGTCGGGATGCTCTTATAAAATTTCCCTGATTGCAATTCAGTGTTAAACTGTATTTCCCTTCAATATCGGTCAGCACCGAGGCAATCTCCGAATTGGATTCATCGATCACACGTACGGTGGCACCGGGAAGTATTTCCTGGGTTACCTTATCGCGAACTGTGCCTGTTATGTCCTGTTCACATTGAAAATTCAGACGTTCATTTTCAATAAATGCATATATATCATCTCCTCCCCGGCCGCCTTCACGGTTCGAAGAAAAATATCCCATTCTCGTGTCACCCTGGATGATATATGTAAAGTCATCCATGGGAGAATTCACAGGTGTTCCCAGATTCAGCACCTTTGGGTTCTTGCCAAGTCTATCTAAAGGGATCGCGAAAAGGTCCAGGCCACCAACCCCGGGCAATCCATCTGAGGCAAAGTACAGGACTTCCTCTGAATCGATAAAGGGAAAGGTCTCCCGGGCTTCTGTATTTACTTCTGGACCCAGATTTTCCGGCGTACTAAAGGTGCCATCGGCATTGACAGTAACTCTGAAAATATCCGAAAACCCATACGTACCAGGCATATCGGAAGCAAAATAGAGGGTTTCTCCATCGGGGCTGAGCGCCGGGTGGGCTACAGAATACCTATCACTGTTAAATGGCAATTCTTCAATATCAGACCAAATACTGTCAATGAGTATCGCTCTGAAGATTTTAAGGCGCACATAACCGGCATCATCCGTAATAACACGCCCATTTTTATTGTTATTCCTTGTAAAATAGAGCGTTTGCCCGTCTGTACTTAAAACCGAAGTCGATTCGTGCCACCGTGTATTGACCTCCCGAAGTTTTTCGACAGGCAGTACCCCGAGACTGTCGCGACCTACTTTATAGAGATCCATAAAATCCCTGGAATTCCAGGAATGTCTGTAACGCGCCAGGTTACCCGTATCGCGGTCCGAGGAGAAAAGGAGACCCTTCTCACCATAAAAGCTGGGCGCAAACTCGAGATAGGAGGTATTATAAGGAAAATTCTGAAGTGTATACCGGCCACTATTGGCGCGTATTTCCTTCATATAATCAGTTTCTAAAGTGGATGTACCATCCCTGCCGGTAGCTTTATAAAAGGAAGCCATTGCCTGCTCTGCGCCTTCGTAGTCCCCTGTACTCTTAAGTGCCTGTGCGTATCTGAATGCATACGCGGGATCGGATGTTTCCGGAAACTCTTCAAAAAGCCTTGTATAAATCTCAGCAGCCTCTGAGTATTCGGCATTGAAATAATGGGTGTCCCCTAATTTTTGAAGCACTTCGGCCGATACATATCCTTTGTCCAAAACCCATTGATAAATATCCTGAGCGGGCTTGAAAGAGTAGGTATTGTAGGCTTCATTTCCCTGCTTAACAACCCGTTCCTGCCCTGTTAAGAGCACCGGGGTCAAGAGTAAGAAGAGAAAGTAGTAGACTTTTTTCATGTAACTTTCCGATTAGAAAAAACGCGGTGAAACCATACCCTGAAACGTCTTAACAAGTTCCCACCTGAGAAATATTTCAAATGAGCCATCATTAAATTGTGTACCGCCTAAGGCAGTCGTTTCCCTGTCATATGCCAATCCGAGCATCAATTGTTCACTTAATTGAAACCCTATCAGACCACTAAAGGCTGCATCCCAGCGATAGGCCACTCCAAAGGAAAACTTCTCATCGTATAAAAATGTGGCTGATAGATCGACCTGTAAAGGCGCGCCGCTTACCGCTTTGGTCAGCAAAGCGGGTTTTAATTTGAAATTATAACTGAGATCAAATACGTAACCAGTAATAAAATAAAGATTGATGCGCTCGGTAGATAAAAACTGAATTTCATTAGAATCCTGGGCATCGTTGTCAAAATATTCGGTTTCTAATAAGTTAGGAGCCGATAAACCTGCATAAAAACGATCCGTATGATAATACACGCCAACACCAAAATTTGGCGCAAACTGATTGTCTATATTCTCCTGGTTAACAGGTTCCTGGTCAAAATTCAACAATTCGCTAAAGTCCAGACTGAGAAGGCTACCCCCTGCTTTCAGACCGAATGAAAGCCTGGCCGATTGGGAGACATCTATAGTGTAAGAAACAGCCGCATCAAGATAGGTTTCCTGAACGACCCCATTCCCAATATTATCGTGGATAACAGAAATCCCATACCCAATTCTGCTATCGCGAATTGGGGAATGGAAATTAAGTGTAAACGTCTCCGGGGCCCCGTCGAGTCCTGCCCATTGAGAGCGATATAAAGCCGCCATGCTCAATTGTCCGCGAGAGCCTGCATAGGCCGGATTGACACTCAAGGTGTTATACATATATTGAGTATACTGGGAATCCTGCTGGGCCTGGGAAGCAGCACCCCATAGCGCCAGCATCAAAAGGACTGTATTTCTTATTGTTTTTAACATGCTTCAGCCTGATTATTTACTGATGTACAAATATCCGTTATCTGTGATCTTTTCCTGATTTAATTCGTATTCAAAGATATAGAAATAGACTCCTGCCGGAAGGTATGACCCCACATCGATCGTAGAACGTCCTCTGGACCGACCATCGAATACGTTATTCTGGTTATTGTAATTAGTACCCTCGTACACTGCAATGCCCCAGCGGTTAAATATCTTAAGGCGGTTATTCCGTGCTAAATCCACATTGCGGATAAAAAGAAAATCATTTCGCCCGTCTGCGTTCGGGGTTACCAATTGGTTCACCTGAATCAAATCGTTTCCGGGTTCGCCGCGGAACGGTTCCAGATAATCCGGAGTCCCATCACCGTCCGTGTCATCATCGGTTGGGTCTGTATTCCCATTCGCATCCTCGTCAGGGGTATCGATATTATCGCCATCATCATCCAGGTCACGGTAGTTGACGTCTTCCGTACCATCGGTATCCGGCAGGTCCTCAGAAGGATTCTCAATCTCGTCGTTGACGTCGAAAGGATCGTTTACATTGCTGCCCTCGTACCCGTCATCCAGACCATCCCCATCTGTATCGATACCCGTAAATGTCCAGTCCGGCTGTCCGTCGAAGTTAAAGTCATTGCCTTCGTTATTATCGGGAACTAAATCATTGTCGGAATCGCTATCCAGATAGTCCGGTTCTCCACTGTTTTCTGAATTTTCGGGGATTAAGCCGCCCAGGTAGGCCGAATTTACGCCCTGATTCGCAATGTAAGTGGCTTCGTCATCCGGATTAGGTGGAATGTACCCGGCAGTGGTCTGCGCCTCTATATTGTCCGGGATCCCGTCGTTGTCAGAGTCGATGTCTAGGTGATCGGGTTTTCCATCTTCGTCGGAATCCTGAGGATTCGTAAGCGGATCCATATCGCCGTCTATATCAAAATCCTCGGTACTGTCCAGCATTCCATCGTTATCGTCATCCAGGTCTTCACTATCCGGTACCCCGTCCCCGTCTGTATCTGTGCGATCATCTGTGGGATCCAGGTAATCCGGTGTACCATCGCTGTCGGTGTCATCATTTGTCGGGTCGCCATTGTCGTCAGCATCCTCGTCTATGGTATCCGTTCCGTCCCCGTCATCATCCGGGTCGCGGTAGTTGACGTCTTCCGTACCGTCGGTATCCGGAAGGTCATTCGCCGGATCGTCGATCTCATCATTTACATCAAAAGGATCGTTCAGATTGCTGCCCTCATAGCCGTCATCCAGGCCATCGCCATCCGTATCGCTGCCCGTAAAGGTCCAGTCCGGCTGTCCGTCGAAGTTAAAGTCGTTGCCTTCATTATTGTCGGGAACTGAATCGTTGTCGGAATCATCGTCCCGGTAGTCTACCTCATCCGTCCCATCCGTGTTCACCGGGGTTAACCCCTGGTCTCCACTGCCTTCATAAGCATCGTCAAGGCCATCCATGTCCGTATCCTCTCCGCTCGGCGGGATATACCCATCCGTAGTCTGGGCTTCAACATTATCCGGGATTCCATCGTCATCCGAGTCGATATCCAGGTAATCCGGAGTGCCGTCCCCGTCCGTATCCGTAGGATTGGTAGCAGGGTTGTTATCCCCGTCTGTGTTATCATCCTCGGTGGTATTGAGCATTCCGTCATTATCACTGTCCGAGTCTGTGGCATCCGGTACTCCGTCACCATCAGTATCTGTTCCGGAATCATCTGTGGGATCCAGATAGTCCGGTGTACCATCGCTGTCGGTGTCATCATTCGTCGGGTCGCCATTGCCATCTGTATCCTCGTCCGTGGTATCCGTTCCGTCCCCGTCATCATCCGGGTCGCGGTAGTTGACATCTCCCGTACCATCCGTATCCGGAAGGTCATTCGCCGGATCGTCGATCTCGTCGTTGACGTCGAAAGGATCGTTTACATTGCTGCCTTCATATCCGTCATCCAGACCATCGCCATCCGTATCGCTGCCCGTAAAGGTCCAGTCCGGCTGTCCGTCGAAGTTAAAGTCGTTGCCTTCATTATTGTCGGGAACTGAATCGTTGTCGGAATCATCGTCCCGGTAGTCTACCTCATCGGTCCCATCCGTGTTTACCGGGGTTAGTCCCTGATCACCACTGCCTTCATAGGCATCGTCAAGGCCATCCATGTCCGTATCCTCTCCGCTCGGCGGGATATACCCATCCGTAGTCTGGGCTTCAACATTATCAGGGATTCCATCGTCATCCGAGTCGATATCCAGGTAATCCGGAGTGCCGTCACCGTCCGTATCCGTAGGATTGGTAGCAGGGTTGTTATCCCCGTCTGTGTTATCATCCTCGGTGGTATTGAGCATTCCGTCATTATCACTGTCCGAGTCTGTGGCATCCGGTACTCCGTCACCATCAGTATCTGTTCCGGAATCATCTGTGGGATCCAGATAGTCCGGTGTACCATCGCTGTCGGTGTCATCATTCGTCGGGTCGCCATTGCCATCTGTATCCTCGTCCGTGGTATCCGTTCCGTCCCCGTCATCATCCGGGTCGCGGTAGTTGACATCTCCCGTACCATCCGTATCCGGAAGGTCATTCGCCGGATCGTCGATCTCGTCGTTGACGTCGAAAGGATCGTTTACATTGCTGCCTTCATATCCGTCATCCAGACCATCGCCATCCGTATCGCTGCCCGTAAAGGTCCAGTCCGGCTGTCCATCGAAGTTAAAGTCGTTGCCTTCATTATTGTCGGGAACTGAATCGTTGTCGGAATCATCGTCCCGGTAGTCTACCTCATCGGTCCCATCCGTGTTTACCGGGGTTAGTCCCTGATCACCACTGCCTTCATAGGCATCGTCAAGGCCATCCATGTCCGTATCCTCTCCGCTCGGCGGGATATACCCATCCGTAGTCTGGGCTTCGACATTATCCGGGATTCCATCATTATCACTATCTAAGTCCCTGTAATCCAGGATGCCGTCAGAATCGACATCAATAGGATCCAAACCCGTTTCGTAAGCATCATCAATATCATTCCCATCGGAATCCCCAATAGGTGGGATAAAGCCTTCTGTAGTCTGGGCCTCGACCTTATCCTTAATGCCATCCCCATCGGAATCAAAATCCCGATAGTCCGGATATTCATCCCCATCTGAGTTCACAGGAATGATCCCAAACCCATAGGAGCCCTCATAGGCATCATCCAGCCCATTGGCGTTTGAATCGACCCCTGAAGGCGCAACAAAATCCGTAAAAGACTGGGCTTCAATATTATCCCTGATCCCGTCAATATCGGAATCCAAATCCAGATAGTCTGGAAAAAAACGCGGTTGTGTGCCGGAATTAGCGTCCGTATTTATCGGAATGATCCCAAATCCATAGGAGCCCTCATAAGCATCGTCCAGGCCATTATTATTCTGATCCAGACCTGATGGAGCTACATAACCCGAAGTCGTCTGGGCTTCGACATTGTCCAAAATACCGTCATTATCTGAATCGATATCCAGATAATTCGGAATTCCGTCGGAATCAGTATCCAGTGCGTTGGTGGAAGGATCGTTGTCTGAGTCGGTATTCGGATCCTCTACTGAATCCAAAATCCCATCGTTATCCTCGTCAAGATCTGTAGGGTCATTGAGAACCAGATTCTCAGAATTGAAGTAGTCTCCCGGAGTGATGTTCAGTGGATATGCACTGAGCCCAAAGGCCGAGACCTCAAAAACCATGAGAAGCATTCCCAAAAGAAAGAGCAATACTCTTGGAAAAAAAGAATGGAAGTCAGCGTTGATGTGTTTCATACATGGCCGTTTTTAGGGTAACGTCATACCATGGGACATAGCAGGTATTTGAAATGTATTCTGGGGGAAAATACTTTCGCCGTGCAAATTACCCCTAAAATTACTTGTAGCCAATGGATTACACTGGCATTTATCCACAACTCCTTCAAAGACGTACTAATTCGTTAAAAAACTCACTAACGCCTAAGGGCTGGCCATTCATCGATAAAATCAACACAACTCTCTAAAGCTCGGAATACAGAAGAGAGTTAAAAATGACAGTTAATCGATCATGGCCCATTCTTACTAGGACTACTTCAAGATAAGTAGAATTTTTCTGATATGATGTTTTGATTTGCCCCACAACTATAATCGTCTGTTTTTTGGTACTTTTGCCCAAATTTTTCCCTGTGAATTTTAAAAAGGAAATCCAGAAACGTCGCACATTTGGAATCATTTCGCACCCGGATGCCGGAAAGACTACCCTTACTGAAAAACTCCTCCTCTTTGGCGGGGCCATTCAGGAAGCAGGAGCCGTAAAAAGCAACAAAATTAAAAAGGGTGCCACCAGCGATTTTATGGAGATTGAGCGTCAGAGAGGAATTTCTGTAGCGACCTCTGTTCTGGCCTTTTATTATAAGGGTAAGAAAATCAATATTTTAGACACTCCGGGGCACAAAGATTTTGCAGAGGACACCTTCCGGACACTGACTGCAGTGGATAGCGTTATTGTGGTTATCGATGTCGCCAAGGGGGTGGAAGAGCAGACCGAAAAACTCGTAGAAGTCTGCCGGATGCGAAATATCCCCATGATTGTTTTCATCAATAAGCTCGACCGGGAAGGGAAAGATGCTTTTGACCTGATGGACGAAGTGGAACAAAAGCTGGGCCTTCACGTAACTCCTTTGAGCTTTCCCATTGGCATGGGATACGATTTTAAGGGTATTTATAACATCTACGAAAAGAACATCTTGTTGTTTAAGGGAGAAAATAAGCAACAAATTCAGGAGTCGGTCTCTTTTGAAGATATCAACAATCCGGAACTGGAGCAACTCATTGGAGGGAAAGCCGCCCAGGAGTTGCGAGAACACCTTGAACTGGTGGAAGGAGTCTATCCACCTTTCGATCGGGCAGCTTATCTTGCCGGGACACAGCAACCTGTTTTCTTTGGCTCCGCATTGAATAATTTTGGGGTCCAGGAATTGCTGGATTGTTTTGTAGAAATCGCACCCACTCCGCGCGCTAAGAAATCTGAGGAGCGGCTGGTTGCTGCCGAAGAAGAGAAAATGACGGGTTTTGTTTTTAAGATTCACGCGAACATGGACCCGAAACACAGGGATCGCCTCGCCTTTGTCAAAATCGTTTCGGGTATCTTTGAACGCAATAAACCCTATCTGCATGTCCGATTGGGGAAATCCTTAAAATTTTCAAGCCCCAACGCCTTTTTCGCTGAGAAAAAAGCCATTATCGATCAGTCATACCCCGGGGATATCGTAGGTCTGCACGACACGGGGAATTTTAAGATTGGAGACACGCTCACCGAAGGTGAAGAATTGCACTACAAAGGAATACCCTCCTTTTCCCCTGAACACTTCAGATACATCAACAATGCAGATCCGATGAAGGCAAAACAGTTGGCCAAAGGTATTGACCAGTTGATGGATGAGGGCGTTGCCCAGTTATTTACCCTGGAACTCAACGGCAGAAAAATAATTGGGACCGTAGGAGCCCTGCAATATGAAGTCATCCAGTACCGCCTGGAACACGAATACGGGGCTAAATGTACCTATGAACCTTTTCCGGTCCATAAAGCCTGTTGGGTAGAACCCCAAGACCCTTCGAACGAAGAATATCAGGAGTTTCTAAGAGTGAAACAAAAGTTTATGGCCCGGGACAAGCGCGGAAGATTAGTATTTTTAGCCGATTCTGCCTTTTCCCTGCAAATGACCCAACAAAAATACCCGGGCGTCAAATTACATTTTACCTCGGAGTTCAACTGATACACGGGAGGACACTATGCACAGGTATGTTAGCGGACCTCAGGGAGATACTAATGCGCCCCGAGAAGGCCTGCCCAAATATCAGATTGCAAAGCCGTTTTATCCTTAAAATGGGATAATAAAAGTTGATTTTCCGAAGTATCTGCTGCAATTCCGGCGTATTTCAAATAGGGGCCCAGTGTAATCGGAACGGTCCCATCAATATAAGACCTCATAAATGCGGAAAAGTCCGTATTTCCGATTTGATTGACCTTCCCCAGAATATCGGTTGAATCTATGGTTTGGTCTGAACCTGCATATTCCCTGTAAAAATCACGCATCACATCGTCAAGACTGGCTGCATTCCCGGTCCTTTGACGAATTTCCATATCCATGGCGATACCCGCGAACAGCCCACCCCCGTAAATCAAACCCCAGTGGTTGTCCTTGTCAAACCCCGAGGCAGCCCGGGAAGGAGACAAGGAACCGTAACCCGGGTCTTGTATATACCTTTGATAGAAAAGGTTGTTCATCATGCCCAACACGACGTCTTCGTTTATAAACCCTGTCTGTTTCAGTGCCTTTATAGTGTAGTAATTGCTGATTCCTTCCTTAAACCAGTCCGTGGTGGTATCGGCAAACCGCAGTGTCTTGCCGTTCCAAAGGTGGAAAAACTCATGAGCAAACATAAACCACCCCATCATCTGGTCCATAGGGCTCCCGTCCGGGTTCATAAACATACTGAGGTGGTTGCCGATGACTTCTCCGTCTACATGCTCTGACTGACTGATGATCACCAGGCTGCGTTTTAAGGCTGTCCCGGGACCCCCTCCTTTGGGTATCCCACCCATCAGGCTGATATAATAATCCATGATCCCGGAAGCTACATTAGCGAACCGTGATGCCTCTCCCCTCACTTTATCACCCCCAAGGACAAAATTCAGGGTGAATCCGTCCCTTTGGATTATTACTTCCTCCTGGGACCCGACAAAGAGAAAACTCTCCTGTAGATCAATCAGATTGTCTGCACGATATGAGTTCTCCGAAAGGGTATCAGATTGCCAGGAAGTCGATACATTCCAAACCTCAGGGCTGTCCACCTTTACCTGTATATTCTTTTTCCCCTGTCCGTTCATCACAAAAAGGGACCTGCCTGAAGCCATAATACCCCAGTCCCGGGTATATGCGACCCCATCAATGCCCCCTGGCCAGGCAATTTGCTCATGTTCCAGGACCATATCATAAGTCAGCTCTACCTCCGTGCCTCTATCTATCCCGGAAAGTATCCAGGCCCCATCCTTTGTCTTTCGCATAGAAACAGGTTGACCACCCGGTCCGCTCACATGGAGATTTTGAATATACTGCGGCCACCGTTCCGGCATGGGGCCATAAGGGCTCATATAGAGCAGGGAATCTTCCAGCTGGATTTGGGCGTTAACGTGAATTCTGTCTATGTTGGTCGAATCGAATGTCAGGAAGTACCTGTCTGAAAATTCAATCACCGGGGTGTGGCTCCAGGCGCCTGACACAGTGAACACAGCTAAAATTATTGAAGTAATAACCTGCTTCATGGGAGTTGGTTCTTATAAGATACCGACGAAGCAGCGTTTAAAATGTTACATCGGCACGGGTATTGGCAAGTACGATGACCCTCGATTTTATAAACTCAGGGTTACTAAGGTGAATTTAATCTCACTCCAAACTCCACGGCCAGGGAGGCCCCAATGAAGAAGTCCTGGTCTTTCGTACCCCCTTCGGCCCTGAATACCGGTTCCCTGCCCCTGAGCCATCGCGCTTCCAAACGCCCGGTCACCCCGGGAACAGGAACGTAATCCAAATTCAAAGAAACACCCAGTGTGCGAAATCCATCCGAAACATCTGTCGGGATTATAACCCCATCCGGATCCTGATAGTACTCCACCCGGACAGCAGTTTGCCAATACCTGTGCATTTTATACTGCCCGATTATCGTAGGCGTAAACCAAAGGTTATAGATGTTGCTCCCCTTGGTTTCCTGTTGGATTCCCATATCAAAACCCGTAATAATTCCAAGTTTCTGACTTATTTGGAACCTCCCGAAAAGGTTGCTGAAATAACGCATACGCCTTTGTGTATCAGGATCATCTGTGCCTGCAAAAGTGCTCCAGTTAATCTGAAAATCTCCTGACGGAGTATAAAGAACCTGAGTGCTAAATGAAAGATGGGAATTCCCGGATACTTTCTGGATCCGCTGCCACCCGTTGACCACGAGGGAAGCAAATTGCCAGTGCCCGTCAGAAATGTATGACAGGCGGGCCCCGGTGAGGAAATAAGGACTGTTCTCGGCCGAAAGGGAGCGCGTAAGTGTCCAGTTTTCCACCGAAACGGCACTTTCGAACCCAATATGAGAAGGCAGGATTCCGGCATCTAACCAAAGTGAGCTTCTTTTGTCCAGCGCGAATCCGGCCCAGGCCTCGAAAACATGCTTCAGGACGCCCGGCTCCTCAGCATAATTGTCTATGGCGTAGGTTCCCGCCTGCAGTGAGAGGTGCGCTCTGTACCTTGGGTGCTCCAAATGGAATCCCAGCAGGCCAAGGTTCAGGTTGAATTCATTGTGACGGTTGTGGTTGTATAGAAAAGACTGCCTGAAATCCCCATCAGGTTTGTTGAAATCATATACGTAAAAGGCATCGACAAATCCGGTTACCGAGTATAAAGGATTGGGAGCTGCACTGGAATCCCCCTGACCGTAAAGGTATGCTGAGGCAAATCCAAAGCAAAGTATTCCGATAACACGTACATATGGTTTCAACGGACAGGATTTCTGAAAGGTGCCAAAAGTTGTGTCAAGATTAAAAATAATCCATCACACACGCAATACCCAATGCCATCGCTCCATGTACCCAGTATAGGTGAGCGTCCTGTCGCATTGGCGATCCTTTCGGGAGCTTATGCCTAAGCCTCCCCGGTCGGTCCGAAATTTAACGGGATAGGTGGCTGTTCGTAATCTTTTATATGTCCATTCGCTTCTTCAAAGCGCTGTACATTATCCGTGAGGGCTTTTAGAAATTTTTTGGCGTGCTGAGGGGTCAGAATGATACGGCTCTTAACCTTGCCTTTGGGACGGCCCGGCATTACACTGATAAAATCTACCACGAACTCAGATACTGAATGATTTATTATCGCGAGATTCGAATAGGTTCCTTCGGCCGTTTGCTCGTCTAACTCTATGTTGAGTTGTTTCTGTCCCTGAGACTGCGCTTCTTTTTCTGCCATTTCTGTTAAAAGTAAAAACCCCTGACGGTCAGTCAGGGGTTTGTTATAACCAACTTTTAAAACTTCATTTCCTCTTTACGAGCCATGATTTCATCGTATTCCTCCTTAGAGCCTACAATGATGTTTTCATAGTCACGCATACCGGTTCCGGCTGGAATTCTGTGACCCACTATCACATTCTCCTTCAAACCTTCAAGAGAATCGACTTTTCCGCTGACCGCCGCTTCGTTCAACACTTTGGTGGTTTCCTGGAAGGAAGCCGCAGATATAAACGATTTGGTCTGGAGCGAAGCCCGGGTGATCCCCTGCAGTACAGGAGTTGCCGTAGCTGCCACCGCATCCCTTGCACTTACCAGAGCCTTATCATTCCGTTTTAGCAGAGAATTCTCATCCCGCAGTTCACGCAGGCTAATGATCTGGCCTGGCTTCAGGTTTTCAGAATCTCCGGCATCATCGATGACTTTCTGACCGAAGATCTCGTCGTTCTCCAACATAAAGTCATCCTTATGCACCAATTGATTCTCAAGGAAGGTAGTATCTCCCGGATCTTGAATACGTACTTTTCGCATCATCTGACGGACAACCACCTCGAAGTGTTTATCATTAATCTTCACACCCTGGAGGCGATAGACTTCCTGAACCTCATTTACGAGATATTGCTGTACCGCAGAAGGACCTTTAATCCGTAAGATATCTTCTGGAGTTATGGATCCATCCGAAAGCGGCATTCCCGCCCGAACGTAGTCGTTCTCCTGTACCAGGATCTGATTGCTGAGTTTCACAAGGTATTTCTTGATCTCTTCAGTTTTAGATTCGATGATAATCTCCCGGTTCCCCCTTTTAATCTTACCAAAAGATACGACCCCATCAATCTCCGTCACAACCGCAGGATTGGAAGGATTCCGGGCTTCGAAAAGCTCGGTTACACGGGGAAGACCTCCGGTAATATCCCCTGCTTTGGCAGATTTCCTGGGTATCTTTACGAGAATCTTTCCTTCTTTGATATTTTCTCCATCATCCACCATAAGGTGTGATCCCAGTGGCAGGTTATAAGATCTTAGAACGGTACCTTTTTTATCCTTGATAAGAAGGGTAGGGATCAGTTTTTTATTTCGTGATTCTGAAATAACTTTTTCCTGAAATCCTGTTTGCTCATCGATTTCTACCTGATACGTAACGCCCTGCTCTATATTCTCATAAGCGATAGCTCCGGGGAATTCTGAAACGATGACCCCATTATAAGGATCCCATTTACAGATCACTTCACCCTTTTTCACTTTAGCGCCATTTTTAACAAATAGCTGTGAACCGTAGGGAATGTTATTTGTACTCAGGGTAATTCCGGTTTTCGAATCGACGATTTTAATTTCAGAAGTCCTTGAGATCACAATATTGACAGGGTTACCTTCACTGTCTTCACCCTTGACCATTCTGAGGTCTTCGATTTCTGCAGTACCTTCAAACTTGGAATCGAGTTTACTCTCCTCTGAAATGTTTCCGGCAATACCTCCCACGTGGAAGGTTCGCAGAGTTAACTGAGTACCCGGCTCTCCGATGGACTGAGCTGCAACAACACCTACAGCTTCACCTCGTTGTACCATTTTATTGGTCGCCAGGTTTCGTCCGTAACACTTACCACAGATCCCGTGAGTAGCTTCACAGGTCAGCGGTGAACGTACCTCTACGCGCTCAATAGGGGAAGCCTCAATCCTGACAATGTCAGCTTCCATGATCTCCTGGCCCGACGTGATAAGTAATTCCTGGGTAATCGGGTGATACACATCGTGGAGAGATACCCTTCCGAGTATACGCTCTCCGAGTGTTTCCACGACCTCCTCATTCTTTCTAAGGGATTCTACCTCGACGCCCCGAAGGGTACCACAGTCTTCAATATTGATAATCACGTCCTGAGAAACATCTACCAGTCTACGCGTCAGATATCCGGCATCCGCAGTTTTGAGTGCGGTATCCGCAAGACCCTTACGGGCTCCGTGCGTTGAGATAAAGTATTCCAGAATGGACAATCCCTCTTTAAAGTTAGACAGGATTGGGTTTTCAATAATTTCTCCTCCACCTGCAGTAGATTTCTTGGGCTTGGCCATCAAGCCGCGCATTCCGGTAAGCTGTCGGATCTGCTCTTTAGAGCCCCGGGCTCCGGAATCCAGCATCATATACACGGAATTGAATCCCTGCTGATCCTCGCGAATCCGTTTCATAGCCATTTCAGTGAGCATGGCATTGGTAGATGTCCATACATCAATGACCTGATTATAACGCTCGTTGTTCGTGATAAGACCCATGTTGTAATTCATCATGATCCCATCTACCTGCTCGTTTGCCTCTGCAATCATTTCGATCTTCTCCTTTGGGATAATGATATCCCCAAGACTGAAAGACAATCCGCCACGGAAGGCAAAATCATATCCCATTGTCTTGATCTTATCGAGGAAATCTGCAGTGGTTGGGACATCGGTCAGGGAGAGAATAGTCCCAATAATATCCCGCAGCGCTTTTTTATTCAGTACTGTATTTACAAATCCGGCCTTTTCCGGAACCACTGAATTGAACAGCACCCGGCCCACAGTGGTTTGAATCAGTTGTAATTTGAGTTCACCTTCCTCATTGAAGTCCTTTACCCTAACCCTGATTGGAGCGTTAAGAGCTACCCTGTTTTCGTTATAGGCAATCTCTACTTCTTCAGGACTGTAAAAAGTCAACCCTTCGCCAAGCACCGGAAATTCCTTGGTGGACTTGCGCTCTTTGGTCATATAATACAATCCGAGTACCATATCCTGAGACGGTACCGTAATAGGGGAACCGTTAGCAGGATTCAGAATGTTGTGAGATGCGAGCATCAACAGCTGTGATTCCAGGATGGCTTCGGGGCCTAATGGCAGGTGCACCGCCATCTGATCTCCATCGAAATCCGCATTAAAGGCCGTACACACTAATGGGTGCAGGCGAATAGCCTTCCCTTCGATCAATCTCGGCTGGAATGCCTGAATCCCCAACCGGTGAAGCGTAGGGGCCCGGTTCAGCAACACGGGATGTCCTTTGAGGACATTCTCAAGAATGTCCCAAACAACAGGTTCTTTCTTATCGATAATTTTCTTGGCCGACTTAACGGTCTTCACAATACCCCGTTCAATAAGCTTCCGAATGACAAAGGGTTTGTACAACTCCGCAGCCATATCCTTGGGAAGTCCACATTCGTAGAGCTTCATCTCAGGACCTACTACAATTACCGAACGTGCAGAATAATCTACCCGCTTACCGAGAAGGTTCTGACGAAAACGCCCCTGCTTTCCTTTGAGGGAATCGGAGAGGGATTTTAATGGCCGGTTGGATTCGGTTTTAACCGCCGATGATTTTCGGGTATTGTCAAAGAGGGAGTCCACGGCTTCCTGGAGCATCCGCTTTTCATTCCGCAGAATTACCTCAGGTGCCTTGATCTCCATCAGGCGCTTCAGTCGGTTATTCCGGATAATTACCCTGCGATATAAATCGTTGAGATCCGACGTGGCAAAACGGCCACCATCCAGCGGTACTAACGGGCGTAGCTCCGGAGGTATGACAGGTATCACCTTCATAATCATCCATTCAGGCCGGTTTTCCCTATTGTCCTGAGATTCCCTAAGCGCCTCTACTACCTGAAGTCTTTTAAGGGCTTCGGTCTTACGTTGCTTGGAAGTTTCTGTATGGGCCTTGTGGCGCAACTCAAAAGAGAGTTCTTTCAGATCGATGCGCGCAAGAAGGTCAATAAGACATTCCGCACCCATCTTGGCGATAAATTTATTTGGATCGTGATCGTCCAGGTATTGATTCTCCGGTGGAATCGTTTCCAGAATATTCAGGTATTCCTCTTCAGTGAGGAAGTCCATCTTCTGGAGCTCGTCCCCATCCGGACCTTTCGCAATCCCTGGTTGAATGACCACATACCTTTCGTAATAGATGATCATATCGAGTTTCTTGGAGGGAAGTCCCAACAAGTACCCAATTTTGTTCGGCAGGGAACGGAAATACCAAATATGAGCTACCGGAACTACAAGATTAATATGACCTACGCGGTCTCTGCGCACTTTCTTCTCAGTGACCTCAACCCCGCAACGATCACATACGATACCGCGATACCGTATGCGCTTGTACTTTCCGCAGGCGCATTCATAGTCCTTAACCGGTCCGAAAATACGTTCGCAGAATAAACCATCCCGCTCTGGCTTATGGGTCCGGTAATTTATAGTTTCCGGTTTCAGGACTTCACCTCTGGACTCTGCCAAAATTGCCTCCGGAGAAGCCAGACCGATAGAAATCTTGTTAAACCGCTTTACTGTTGTATTATCCTTTAGTCGAGCCATTATAGTATGCTGCTAAAATTAATTGTGTTAAAAAACTGACTTACTCCTCCAAACGGATGTCGAGGCCCAATCCCTTGAGCTCGTGCATCAGTACATTGAAAGATTCGGGCAATCCGGGTTCTGGCATACTCTCGCCCTTCACGATAGACTCATAAGTCTTCGCGCGGCCGATTACATCGTCAGATTTCACGGTGAGGATTTCTCTCAGGGTAGATGAAGCGCCATAGGCCTCAAGAGCCCAAACCTCCATTTCACCAAATCGCTGTCCTCCAAATTGGGCTTTACCACCCAAGGGTTGCTGCGTAATCAGAGAGTACGGTCCGATGGATCTCGCATGCATCTTATCGTCGACCATGTGACCGAGTTTCAGCATGTAAATAATGCCGACGGTCGCCTGCTGGTGAAAACGCTCTCCGCTTCCTCCGTCGTAGAGATAGGTATGCCCGAATCTGGGAATCCCCGCATCGTCGGTATACGAATTGATCTGATCCAAAGTAGCCCCATCAAAGATAGGCGTGGCAAATTTTCTGTCGATCTTCTGACCAGCCCATCCCAGGACCGTTTCATAAATCTGACCGATGTTCATTCGAGAAGGTACTCCCAGTGGATTCAGAACAATATCCACAGGTGTTCCATCCTCGAGGAAGGGCATGTCTTCCTGACGAACAATTCGCGCCACAATACCTTTGTTACCGTGCCGACCTGCCATTTTATCACCTACCTTAAGCTTGCGCTTTTTGGCGATGTACACCTTGGCCAGTTTCATAATCCCTGCAGGAAGTTCGTCCCCTACAGAAATTGTGAATTTATCCCTTCTCAGATTCCCCTGAAGGTCGTTCAGTTTAATCTTGTAATTGTGAAGCAGATCAGCCACCAGGGTATTGGTGTCCTTGTCTGTCGTCCAGCTACCTCCTACCAAATGGGCGAAATCGTCCACGGAGTTCATCATCTTCAGGGTGTACTTCTTACCCTTAGGAAGCACTTCTTCGCCGAGATCATTCAGAACCCCCTGTGAGGTTTTCCCCCCAACGAGTTGGAAAAGTTTTTCAACCAGAACGTCCTTAAGCTGCTGAAACTTCACTTCATATTCCATCTCCAGTTTGGAAATGGCCTCTTTATCTTCATTACGCTTGCGCTTATCTTTAATGGAGCGCGAGAATAATTTTTTATCGATAACCACACCGTTCAGGGAGGGCGGTGCTTTCAGAGAAGCATCCTTCACATCACCGGCCTTGTCTCCAAAAATAGCTCTGAGCAGTTTTTCCTCAGGTGTCGGATCTGATTCTCCTTTAGGGGTTATTTTCCCAATGAGAATATCCCCGGGTTTCACTTCAGCCCCAATGCGGATCATTCCATATTCATCCAAATCCTTGGTAGCTTCCTCCGACACATTGGGAATATCATTGGTGAGCTCTTCAGCTCCCAATTTAGTATCCCGAACTTCGAGGGCGTATTCATCGATGTGAATGGAGGTAAAGATATCCTCTCGAACCACTTTTTCAGAAATCACAATCGCATCCTCAAAGTTGTATCCCTTCCAGGGCATAAATGCAACCTGAAGGTTTCGACCCAGGGCGAGCTCACCTTTTTCAGTGGCATAACCCTCACAGAGCACCTGTCCCCTTTTCACCTTATCGCCCTTACGCACGATAGGTTTGAGGTTTATACTTGTACCCTGGTTGGTTTTGCGGAACTTAATCAGTTCGTAGGTCTTGGAATCCGGTTCAAAACTCACCAAACGCTCTTGTTCAGAACGCTTGTATTTAATCGTGATCTTTTTGGAGTCTACATAATCCACTACCCCATCGCCTTCGGCATTAATCAGAACTCTTGAATCTGTAGCTACCTGACGCTCAAGACCTGTCCCTACAATTGGAGACTGAGGTTTGAGCAGAGGAACGGCCTGCCGCATCATGTTGGATCCCATCAGGGCTCGGTTTGCATCATCGTGCTCCAGAAACGGAATCAGTGATGCAGAGATCGAAGCGATCTGATTCGGAGCCACGTCGGTATAATTAACCTCCTTAGGGTCAACTACAGGGAAATCCCCTTCCATCCGGGCAATCACTTTTTCAGAATCAATCGCTCCATTACCTTTAAGAGGAATGTTCGCCTGAGCGATTTTCATACCCTCTTCCTCCTCGGCACTGAGGAATGTGTAATTGGCGATATCCACCTTCCCATCACTTACCTTGCGATAAGGTGTTTCCAGGAAGCCCATCTGATTTACCTTGGCAAATACAGCAAGAGAAGAAATCAAACCGATATTCGGTCCTTCCGGCGTTTCAATCGGGCAAAGTCTTCCGTAATGCGTGTAGTGTACATCGCGTACTTCAAAACCTGCGCGTTCTCTTGAAAGTCCTCCAGGCCCGAGGGCAGAAAGCCTGCGCTTGTGGGTAATCTCAGCCAATGGGTTGGTCTGATCCATAAATTGGGACAATTGATTCGTCCCGAAAAATGAATTGATGACCGAAGAGAGTGTTTTCGCATTGATCAGGTCAATGGGGGTAAACACTTCGTTATCTCTTACGTTCATACGCTCGCGTATGGTTCGCGCCATCCGCGCCAAACCGACACCAAACTGAGCGGAAAGTTGTTCGCCCACGGTACGCACCCTTCGGTTGGAAAGGTGATCGATATCATCGATTTCAGCCTTGGAGTTGATCAGCTCAATCAGATACTTTATGATCGTAATGATATCCTCACGGGTAAGCACCTGCTTATCCATTCCGATATCCAGTCCGAGTTTTTTATTCATCCGATACCGGCCTACCTCACCGAGGTTGTATCGCTGGTCGGAAAAGAAAAGTTTATCGATGATTCCCCTTGCGGTCTCCTCATCGGGTGGTTCTGCATTCCGCAGTTGACGATAAATGTGCTCTACAGCCTCTTTCTCCGAGTTGGTCGGATCTTTCTGAAGCGTATTGTAGATAATGGCGTAATCGCTCTGGGCATTATTCTCTTTGTGAAGCAGAATAGTCTTTACATCGGTCTCCAGGATCATGTCCAAATGCTCCTTCTCCAATACGGTATCCCGATCGAGTACTATTTCATTTCGCTCAATAGAGACTACTTCCCCAGTATCTTCGTCCACAAAATCCTCGTGCCACGTCTTCAAAACACGGGCAGCCAGTTTACGTCCCTGAATTTTTTTAAGTCCGGCCTTAGATACTTTTACCTCCTCAGAAAGGTCAAATATCTCCAGAATATCCTTGTCACGCTCAAATCCGATGGCGCGAAAAAGGGTAGTCACCGGCAGTTTCTTTTTCCGGTCGATATACGCGTACATGACGCTATTGATATCTGTGGCAAATTCAATCCAGGATCCTTTAAAAGGAATCACACGAGCTGAGTACAGCTTCGTGCCATTGGCGTGGAAAGACTGGCCAAAAAATACACCGGGAGAGCGGTGCAACTGCGAAACTACTACACGTTCGGCTCCATTAATCACAAAAGTGCCACTTGGAGTCATGTAGGGAATGGTTCCCAGATATACATCCTGAACAATAGTTTCAAAATCCTCGTGCTCCGGATCCGTACAATACAGTTTCAATCGGGCCTTTAAGGGTACACTGTACGTGAGTCCACGCTCTATGCACTCCTGAATACTATACCTTGGCGGATCGATGAAGTAATCGAGAAATTCCAGTACAAACTGGTTCCGGGTATCGGTTATCGGGAAGTTCTCCATGAAGGTCTTGTAAAGGCCTTCATTCTCCCTTTCGTCAGATTTGGTTTCAAGCTGAAAAAAGTCTTGAAAGGACTTAATCTGAATGTCCAAGAAATCCGGGTATTCCGGTATGTTCTTAGCGGTGGCAAAACTAATTCTTTCAGTCTGTGTTGTGAACATCTAGGGACCAAATTTAGATCGTGAATACTGAACAGGCTGTATATACCTTTATATACATAGTAAAAAAGGGTTTAGGTCTAGCCGCCCTAAGAGCAGAAAGACCTAAACCTAAACCATATGGTTAAAGCAATTATTTAAGCTCAACTTCGGCTCCTGCTTCTTCCAGAGATGTTTTGATTCCTTCAGCTTCATCTTTAGAAACTCCTTCCTTAACGGCTTTAGGAGCACTGTCGACAATTTCTTTAGCATCCTTCAGGCCAAGACCTGTAAGTTCTTTTACAAGTTTAACCACGGCCAGCTTGGAACCACCCGCTGCTTTAAGGATCACATCAAACTCGGTTTGCTCTTCAGCAGCCTCACCACCATCAGCTCCGGCAGCAGCCCCACTGGCTACAGCTACAGCGGCGGCAGCAGGCTCAATACCATACTCCTCCTTAAGGATATCAGCCAATTCATTTACCTCTTTTACGGTAAGATTAACAAGCTGTTCTGCGAATTCTTTTAAATCTGCCATTTTACTATCGTTTTAAAAATCGAATTAATTTATACTTAGGTTAATAGTGCGAACGAAATTATTTCTCGGATAAGGTTTTCAGAATACCCGCCAATTTGCCCCCTCCGGATTTCAGTCCGGAAATAACGTTTTTGGCTGGAGATTGCAGCAAGGCTACAATGTCTGCAATAACCTCTTCCTTGGATTTAATGCTCACCAAAGTGTCCAGTTTATCGTCACCGACGAAAACCGCCTCTTCGATAAAAGCTCCTTTTAGCAGCGGCCGATCAGATCTCTTACGAAAGGTTTTGATCAGCTTCGCCGGGCCGTTACCGGTATCGGAGAACATTAAGGAAGTATTTCCTTTAAGGACTCCAGGTAATTCCCCGAATTCTTTATCAGAAGCTTCCATTGCTTTGGCCAGTAGTGTGTTTTTGACTACTGCCAATTTGATGTTTGCTTTAGAGGCAGCGCGGCGCAGTGCCGAAGTCGTCCCTGCATCAAGTCCGGAAATATCAGCGAGATAGATCGTTGTGTTATCCGCAAGCTGTGACTTCAGGTCTTCAATTACCGTTGCTTTTTCTTCTCTGGTCATTTTCCCTGTTTTTGATTAGACCGCTTTCGGATCTAGTTGAACACTCGGACTCATGGTGCTGGACATATAAATACTCTTCATATATATGCCCTTTGAAGCCGCTGGTTTCATTTTCACCAGGGTGTCAATCAATTCCTTGGCATTTCCGGCAATCTTATCTGAAGAAAATGAAACCTTCCCGATAGCTGCGTGAACAATACCTGTTTTATCTACTTTGAAATCGATTTTACCTGCTTTCACCTCAGAAACCGCCTTGGCAACATCCATGGTTACGGTACCTGTTTTGGGGTTCGGCATAAGACCGCGAGGTCCCAGTATCCGACCCAAAGGTCCCAATTTCCCCATGACGCTGGGCATTGTGATTATAACATCCACGTCAGTCCAGCCTCCTTTGATTTTTTCCAGATATTCATCCAGTCCAACAAAGTCTGCTCCGGCCTCTTTTGCCTCTTCCTCCTTATCTGCGGGAACAAGAGCAAGAACTTTTACATCCTTACCTGTTCCATGTGGAAGTGTTACCACACCACGAACCATCTGGTTCGCCTTACGCGGATCAACTCCCAGGCGAACAGCCAGGTCAACAGATGCGTCAAATTTGACGTTGGTGACCGACTTGATAAGCTCAGAGGCTTCCTGCAGGGAATAGAGTTTGTCGCGGTCTATTTGCGCGACAGCCTCTTTCTGCTTTTTAGTTAATTTTGCCATCTTAAAAGTGCTTTTCAGTTTTTAGAAGGGGCGCTTTCCGGAAACCCGGATTCCCATTGAACGAGCCGTGCCCGCAATCATACTCATTGCAGATTCAGCAGTGAAGGCATTGAGATCGACCATCTTATCTTCTGCGATAGTTCGAATCTGATCCCAGGTTACACTCCCTGATTTTACGCGATTCGGTTCTCCGGAACCCTTTTTAGTTTTTGCCGCTTCCAATAGCTGAACTGCCGCTGGTGGTGTTTTGACGACAAAGTCAAATGACTTGTCCCCATACACGGTGATAACAACGGGCAATACTTTGCCTGGTTTGTCCTGTGTACGCGCATTGAACTGCTTACAGAACTCCATGATGTTAACGCCGGCAGCACCTAAAGCGGGTCCAACCGGTGGCGACGGATTCGCAGCACCTCCCCTGACTTGTAGTTTAACTACTTTACTTACTTCTTTTGCCATTGTCCATTTAATTTACAACTAAGACCGGGTTTTCCCGATCCTTTGCTCTCGTAAAACATCCCTGAGGAAAAATTAAGAAAGCGGTAAAAGTGAGTTAAATTGGAAGCAACTTCACTTTTAAGCGTAACAGTATTATTGTTTAAACTTTTTCTACCTGCATATAACTGAGCTCCAAGGGAGTTTTCCGACCAAAGATCTTCACCATAACTTCCAGCTTGCGCTTCTCTTCATTAATCCGCTCCACTGTGCCGTTAAAGCCATTAAAGGGACCATCGATAACCTTGACAGTCTCACCCATTACAAATGGGATTGCTACGTTATCTGTAGTAACTGCAAGCTCGTCCACCTTGCCCAGCATACGGTTAACCTCAGACTTTCTAAGAGGCACCGGATCTCCACCTTTGGTTTCTCCCAGGAATCCGATAACATTGGTAATCGAGCGAATGACATGTATCATCTCCCCTGTCAGGTGCGCTTTTACCATAATATACCCCGGGTAATACACCCGTTCCTTATTTATTTTTTTTCCCTTACGAATTTGGACAACCTTCTCAGTAGGAACGAGAACCTCCTCTAGATTATCGCCAAATCCATGGCGTTCCACCTCGCTCTCAATATATCCCTTGATCTTGTTTTCCTGTCCGCTTACGGCTCTGACCACATACCACTTACGCTCCAATTCTCCTGCCATTGCCCTTTATCCTATTAAAGCGTTAAAGTAAAACTGAATAAATTTGGCGAACAATGAATCCACACCCCACGTTGCCAGGGCAAATAGAATCGAAAAAACAGCCACGATCACCATAAGGTTTGAAGCCTCCTGACGGGAGGGCAGCGTCACGTGATTTTTCAGTTCCTCGTAAGATTCCTTGATGTACGTTACCATGTTTTATTGCTATTACTTCGGATTGAATCACCCCAATATGGTGACATAATATTTCCAGAAAACCCTTGCATTATAAGCTTAGCACGGGAGGAGAGACTCGAACTCCCGACACCTGGTTTTGGAGACCAGTGCTCTACCAACTGAGCTACACCCGTATTTACAGTGAAAGGGTGCCCTCCCGATATGGATCAGGACGGGCCCCTTCACTGTTTAATGATTTCTCTTAAAATTTCTTAATCGAGAATCTTAGTCACCTGACCAGCTCCCACAGTACGACCTCCTTCACGGATAGCGAAACGAAGTCCTACACTAAGGGCAATCGGCTGAAGCAGGTCAACAGTAATCGTCAGGTTATCCCCTGGCATTACCATTTCAACTCCATCAGGAAGAACGATTGTTCCCGTTACATCCGTAGTACGTACATAAAACTGTGGACGATAGTTATTATGGAATGGAGTGTGACGTCCACCTTCCTCTTTCTTAAGGATATAAACCTCAGCTTCGAATTTAGCATGTGGTTTTACAGATCCTGGCTTACAAATAACCATTCCCCTTTTGATATCCTTTTTCTCAATACCGCGAAGCAGAATACCAACGTTATCACCTGCTTCACCTCTGTCGAGGATTTTCCGGAACATCTCAACACCTGTAATCGTAGAGGTCAGCTTTTCAGCTCCCATCCCGATAATCTCAACAGGATCTCCCGTATTAGCCACTCCGGTTTCGATACGTCCTGTAGCTACAGTTCCACGACCGGTGATCGTAAATACGTCTTCAACAGGCATCAGGAATTCCTTATCAACATCCCGCTTTGGCAACTCGATCCACTCATCTACTGCTGTCATCAACTCTCTTACCGTATCCACCCACTTGGCTTCTCCGTTAAGAGCTCCCAGCGCTGAGCCGGAAACAACAGGGCTATTATCCCCATCGTACTCGTAAAAAGAAAGCAACTCACGCACCTCCATTTCAACGAGTTCCAAAAGTTCCTCGTCATCAACCATATCCACTTTGTTCAGGAAGACCACAATACGTGGAATACCTACCTGACGTCCCAAAAGGATGTGCTCACGAGTCTGAGGCATAGGACCATCGGTCGCAGCAACAACCAGAATCGCTCCATCCATTTGTGCAGCACCCGTAACCATGTTTTTCACATAATCCGCGTGACCAGGACAATCCACGTGAGCATAGTGGCGATTTGCCGTTGAGTACTCAACGTGTGAAGTGTTAATCGTAATACCCCGCTCCTTTTCTTCAGGGGCATTATCGATAGAATCAAAGCTTCTTGTTTCAGACAGCCCATCTCCTGCCAGCACTGATGTGATGGCGGCAGTAAGGGTGGTCTTTCCGTGATCTACGTGTCCAATAGTACCAATGTTCAAGTGCGGTTTGGAACGATTAAAAGTCTCCTTAGCCATTGTTAAATGATTTAATCTTAGTTTATAATAGTGTACAAATTTTTCTCAAGTCAGTTTCGATCTCCAGGATCATCTTACGATTCCTCCCCACAAAACCGATTTTGGAAAAGCGTGCAAAAAAAAAGCAGCACCCTAATTCTTTCGTTGAGCCAACGACGGGAATTGAACCCGTGACCTCTTCCTTACCAAGGAAACGCTCTACCCCTGAGCTACGTCGGCTTTGTGGGAGTTGCGTAATCCGAACATTCATTCCGGATTCCTCCGAACAACACTCAATTACCAACTCGCCCAAGGTATTGGAGCGGGAGACCGGGTTCGAACCGGCGACATTCAGCTTGGAAGGCTGACGCTCTACCAACTGAGCTACTCCCGCATTTTATTAACACAAAACAAGATGATTAGACAACTGAATAACCACCAGTAAAGAACGTTCAATCAAAAAAAAATTTTTCCGTGGCCTTACAAAAGCAAACTTTCGACGCCACGAACACTTTCCCAGAGTACTACCGACGTTAGTGGATTACCTCACTTTATTCGGTGATCCTGGTTTGGGGAACCAGGATCAAAGAAAATTTCCCCGTGGCCTTACAAGAGCGAACTCTTGACGCTGCCTTTTAATGAACATCGTCCCTTCGGACAGATTACCTCCCCCGAATTTTCGGGGTCGGTGATCCTGAACCGGGGGTCCAGGACCAAAGATTTTTCTCGTGGCCTTACGAAAGCGAGCTTTCGACGCCCACTAAAGAAAAATCTTTGTGGGGAGAGCAGGATTCGAACCTGCGAAGGTAAAAACCAACAGATTTACAGTCTGTCCTCGTTGGCCGCTTGAGTATCTCCCCCAACCCTTTTCAAAATTAAGAACTTACGAGCCGATGGAGGGACTCGAACCCACGACCCCGAGATTACAAATCACGTGCTCTAGCCAGCTGAGCTACATCGGCTTAATGGGCCTTTTAACGCATAAAAAAGTCCGCTATTTCTAACGGACTGCAAATGTAGATAATTATTTTTTTAATCAAAATTATTTCACGAAATTTTTGGAGGGTGCAGCACCGTAGGTTTTGTCTTCTTTTTTACGAGCTTTCGCTCAAGGGATCCGCAGGCGGAATCTACAGCTTCTTCGAAGGTTTTACACTTTTTCTTAACTACAAAGACATCTCCGGGCACGTGAAGTTTTAGTTCAGCAATTTTATTTTCTTTTTCACTGGTATTGATCACCTTTAAAAAGACGTCTGCGCCTATGGTCCGGTCGTAAAAAAGATCGAGTTTATTCATACGATTCTGAATGAAGTCCAAAAGCGTGCTCTCTGCATTAAAGTTGACGGATTGTGTAGTTACTTTCATAAATATGTTATTTAATTATAGAAACCTTGAGTAATCTTTATTCCTTGTTCCTGGGATGAGCCTCCAGGTGCACTTTCTTTAATTCGGCAATACTGTTGTGAGTATAGACCTGGGTAGATGCCAGAGAGGCATGCCCAAGGAGCTCCTTGACCGCATTCATGTCCGCACCCTGGTTCAACATATGCGTTGCAAAAGTATGCCTGAGAATATGCGGACTCCTCTTCACCTTTTCAGATACCTTGCTCAGATATTTCGTTATAATTCTATAAACAAGTGTTTCATATATTTTATTGCCTGATCCGGAAAGCAATAGATAGGGTGACTCTGAATCTGGAAAATTTTCAGTTCGCACCCGGAGATATTCTTCGATATGCGGGGTTACCTCACGGACCAGCGGCAGTATGCGTTCCTTTTTGCGTTTGCCCAGAACCCGGAGGGTCCCCGATTCCAGATCCAGGTCAGACAACTCAATCCCGATAAGCTCAGCACGCCGGATTCCGGTACTGTAGAAAAGTTCCACAACAAGCCTGTCTCTCAGGGTTTCGAAGTCTGAATCTTCGGTCGGCCAGGTAGCGAGCAGCTTCCTCATTTCCTCCTGGGAGAAGGGTACCTCTAACTTGCGATCCGTTTTCAAAGGTCTGTGCCCGGCCAAAGGATTCGATTCAATATAACCCTTGCGCAAAAGGAATTTATAATAGGCCTTGAGGGAAGCTATCTTTCGATTTACGGTCCGGTTACTGCATCCACCTTCCAGACAGGAGATGATCCAGCTCCGGATAATGGTGTAGGGTAAGGTATTTAAGGAAGCATCTCCGTACTCCAGATTACAATAGGACTCAAGACTTCGAAGATCACGCAGATACGCCTTAACCGTATGATCGGAGTATTGGCGTTCGAAGGCGAGATATTTACTAAATGCTTCCGGTGACATACCTTAAAGATACAAAAGCAAAAAATGAAAAACCCGGATTCGTATGGAATCCGGGTTTTTTCTTATGGTTTCTGATATCCTCAGGCTAAATCTCTTCCTGATCTCTCAGATGTTGAATATATCTTGCTTTGAGAACTTGTTGGCGACGCTCTACAGATGGTTTTGCAAACTGTTGCCTTTTGCGCAACTGGCGCATGGTGCCTGTACGGTCAAACTTGCGCTTGAAACGTTTCAGTGCTCTATCGATATTCTCTCCTTCTTTAACGGGTATAATTAACATAGCTACAACCTCCTTTCGTTAGAAATGCGGATGCAAATATACACGCATTCTTTAAAAACTGTTCTATTCCTTTAAAATATTTTTAGCGATAACCACTTTCTGGATTTCAGTAGTGCCCTCCCCTATTGTACAGAGTTTGGAATCCCTGTAAAATTTTTCCACCGGGAAATCCTTGGTATATCCATAACCGCCATGAATCTGCACAGCTTCATTGGCTACTTTTACGCAGATTTCAGAGGCGTACATTTTCGCCATAGCGCTTTGAAGGGTAACAGGTTTGCCCTGGTTCTTCAAAAAAGCCGCCTTGTGTACCATTAATTCTGCAGCTTCAATTTCAGTTGCCATTTCGGCAAGTTTAAAGGAGATCCCCTGGAATGCACTAATGGGTTTTCCAAACTGAATCCGCTCTTTTGAATACTTCAGAGAAGCTTTATAGGCCCCTTTGGCAATTCCCAGCGAAAGTGCCCCGATGGAGATGCGACCCCCATCCAGTATTTTCATCGACTGTATAAAACCTTCACCAACTTTTCCAAGGCGATTTTCATCCGGAAGGATACAATTGTCAAAAACGAGCTCAGCAGTCTCACTGGCGCGCATCCCAAGCTTATTTTCCTTTTTCCCACTGCTGAATCCCGGGGTTCCCTTCTCAACGACAAAGGCCGTCATACCCCGGCTGTCTCCCTTTTCTCCTGTGCGAACGATAACTACTGCCACATCACCACTTTTCCCGTGAGTAATGAAGTTCTTGGCTCCGTTGACAACCCAGTGATCTCCTTCCTTCCTGGCCGTGGTATTCATGCCCCCTGCATCAGAACCCGTATTATGTTCGGTCAGCCCCCATGCGCCAATCCACTCTGCCGTCGCCAGTTTAGGAATCCACCGCGCTTTTTGTTCTTCATTGCCAAACATCAGGATGTGATTGGTGCAAAGTGAATTATGGGCAGCAACAGAAAGCCCTATTGAGGGGTCTACTATTGAGATTTCCTCTATAATGGCAACATATTCATGGTACCCCAACCCCGAACCGCCCAGGGATTCAGGCACCAGGACACCCATAAAACCGAGCGATCCCGCCTTTTTCAGCACGTCTACCGGAAGGGTCTGAGATTCATCCCAATCCATAATATGTGGGGCGATGTATTGGCGGGCAAAGTTCCGGGCAGACTCTGCCACCAGGCGTTGCGTTTCCGAATATTCGAAATTAACGGACTGAGAAGTTTCAGTAAGCATAGCAATTTTTTAGAGCCTCAAATATAGTGCAATTCTGTCAATTTTATCGGCGGGAAGGCTTTCCACATGATTCAACTGATCCAAATGCACATAAGCTCCAATGCGGTTTCGAAAGTCCACAATATCCCGGGCCATTTTATGATTCAAGTAAAGGATTCGGGACAACTCTTCAGCAGAAGCGCGATTCAAATCTATCCTCTCTAGGGAGGGTATACTGCGCAATGGAAAAGCGGTTATGACGCGGCGGGCGGTTTCAGGGCTAAGACCATAGACATCCTCTATTTGGGAGGCAATACGAAAACCACCAAGGGCCTCCCTAAATCGCACAATCCTCTTGGAAAGTACAGGGCCAATTCCTCTAATGGATTGAAGTTGGTCTGCTGTGGCTGTATTTAAGTCCCTCGAAAAGGTTTTTCCAGAGGGTGCATCAGGTGCATTGTATTTTGGAAAACGGAAAAAGGGAGTCAATCTTTGGCAGGTGCTGTCTTCCAGGCCTGTTATTTTTTTAAACTGATCCATCCCCAGCAAACGCCCACCCTTGCTTCTAAAGCTATATAAGGAGTCCAGGGCATTAAAAGGTATGCCGAGCACGTATCCTCTGTAATCCTCCAAATCATTAGGATCCAGTGGCTGCAACGTCCAGGGTTTTTCGGTATTTAAGGCCGTCCGAAGGGAATCTAACCGAGCCTGGAATAAGGGGGATTCGGTTTTAGGTTCTGAAACTTGCCAGCGCGGAAACCCTCTGGAGAATACCCATTTGACTCCCTGCAGTAGGCAGAGGATTATCAGAAAATAAAAAATCCCACTTCGCACACCAGGATGGTTATGAAAGTGGGATTCTGGTCGCCTCATGCTCCAAATATAGAGCTTGAGGCTGCTCTTATTTTGCAGGCTGCTTCTTAAACAGCTGGTTGCTTTTAAGTCGTTTTAAATAGTCGTTAAGATCGTCCCGAACCTCTCCGGACATGATATACAACCCTATGATATTCGGAAAGGACATCGCGAGGATCATCATATCTGAAAAATCAAGAACGGCCCCCAGGCTCACCGACGCACCGATGACCACAAAAACCAGAAAAAGCATTTTATAAACCATCTCCGCGCGCTTACTCTTGCCGAAAAGATAAGACCACGCCCGCATCCCGTAATAGGACCATGAGATCATAGTGGAAAAAGCAAAGAGGAATACCGCAATTCCCAGCACATATGGGAACCAGGAGAAAACACTCCTGAAAGCGTCAGAGGTCAACTGTGCTCCCGCCATGCCCTCTACCTCGTGCATTCCAGTAAAAATCAGAACCAGGGCGGTTAGCGTACAAACCACAACTGTATCTATAAAGGGTTCCAATAAAGCCACAAAGCCTTCTGATGGAGGGTAGTTTGTTTTCACCGCGCTATGCGCAATGGCCGCAGAACCAACCCCGGCCTCATTCGAAAAGGCAGCCCGCTGAAAGCCGACTACCAGCACGCCGATAATACCTCCTTTAATAGCAGAGGGACTGAAGGCACCGTCGACAATCGCGGCAAATGCGCTCCCGACGTTCTGAATATTCATAATAATAACCGCCAGGGCCGCGATCACATAGATCGACGCCATCAGGGGCACAATCTTCCCGGTTACATTGGCAATACTCTTGATACCTCCGATAATCACGACACCGACAAGAATGGCGGTGACAACCCCAAACCAGAAGCCATTGCCCTGCAGGACGGTAAACTGTCCGGCCAGTTGTTCAAAAGACTGGTTTGCCTGAAACATATTCCCACCTCCAAAAGAGGCTCCCACACACAACACTGCGAACAGGCCGGCAAGCACTTTGCCAAGTCCCTTCATATTTCGTTTTTCGAGGCCGTATCTCAAATAATTCATAGGACCACCAAACACGCGTCCATCAGGAAGTATATCCCGATACTTCACACCGAGGGTGCACTCCACGAATTTAGAGGACATCCCCAGAAAACCACAGACGATCATCCAGAAAGTTGCTCCGGCTCCTCCGAGGGAGACCGCCACAGCGACCCCGGCAATATTCCCAAGACCGACAGTTCCCGAAACGGCAGTAGCGAGGGCCTGAAAGTGGGTAACCTGTCCGGGAGCCTCCGGGTCATCATAAGTTCCGCGAGCCAACTGCAGAGAATGACGAAAGCCTCTGATATTGATAAAGCCCATCCGAATAGTAAAAAAGGTAGCTCCCAAAACAAGCCATATAACTATAAAAGGAATTCCCTTGGTTACCGGATCCCCATTTGGATGCGTAAGTACTTCTGGTGCGTCATAGGAGATTTCTGCAAGAAAATGTGCGCCCCGCTTAATCAGGTCTTCACTGTTATTGGAATCGTAGATGACCTCTCCTTCTGCCGCCAGATGTTTTAAGGTTCCCCGGGATTTGGAGGTAACCGTGATGTCCGAACCACTTTCACCCGATACAATTGCAATCGGATCCCCTTTAGATACCGGGGAACCTTCGGGGCGGATCCACTTTTTCAAAACAAAGCGATCCGAAACTTCCGGACTCCAGCCGGGAATTGGAACTTTTTTAGAATCTATATAGACTACCGGATCGTAGATCCCTGTAGCTGCAAAAGGATCCCAAAACAGGATGGCCCCAAGTGCACTTACCGCCGGCGTCATGGCTCCGTTGAATACTTCTGTGATCGCTTCAGTGGGGACCTTAAAGACACGTGTAACTGAATTTCCCTGAGCGTCGGTAATGATAACGTCATAGGATATACCTTCAACCAGGCCGGTGGCCCGGCTTGAACTCAGGGGCGTTGCCTGGTTACTCCATTTATAGGTATACGGAGGTCGGCCTCCGGTAACTTCAAGGCTAACTACCCCGTCATTGATTCTGTTAGAAGGATTGCTGATGGTTTCTTTGACCCGAATATCCTGGGCGTTGGTGTAAAAGGCCAGTAAAAAAAGTAAAAGGGAACATATGCGCGTCATAAAGATGGCTTGTGTTAGTTAGTTACTGCTTGTTAGGTCAGGCAATATCCTAAAAAAATACCACCCTATCAAATTCCGAAATCATAAACACATTCTGAATTCTGCTAAAGGACGTCCTCATTAGGTGCTCTTCAATACCCCTTGCCAGCGTGGATAGTCATGCAAGAGAGAGGATTACCGCAAGTCCTGTTTTAGTTGAGGTGAAACATTTCATTGAGTTTCCGGATCTGATCGGCCCTACCCAATACAATTACCTTACTTTTTGGCTCCAGCGGCATATCGGCCTCCGGATTTATAATATATGTACCATCCGGCTTAACGTAACCAATAATGGTACATCCCGTTTTCCGGCGAAGGTCCAGATCCCTGAGGGTATTGCAATTCATTTGGTTTGTAAAATCCTCAATGTGCACTTCCTCCAGGTTTGTGGTATGCTCTCCCTCCATGGAAAGTTTATCCATAAAAGTGATCAGATCCGGCAGAACTACCAAAGAAGCCATATGATCTCCGCCGATCTTATCCGGCATAATCACCTTATTAGCCCCTGCGAGCAACAATTTTCTCTGGGAAGTGATTTGGGAGGCCCGACTGATAATGAACAGGTTTTTATTCAACTGATGGGCCGAGAGCACTACAAAGAGATTTGCAGCATCTTCAGGCAGGGTGGTAATCAAATATTTGGCCCGATCGACCCCGGCGGCCAGGAGAACCTGATCCTCATTAGCATCTCCTTCCACAAAGAGCGTTTCTTCTTCGTGTTTCTCGATGATATCCTTGTCTTTTTCAATAACCACGAAGGGGCGATCATAAGCCTTTAATCGGGCACTAGCCTGGGCCCCGTTTCTGCCATAACCGCACACGATCACATGATTGTCTAGACCAACTATTTTCTGTTTCACTTTTTTCTTTTTTAAAAGTTGAAGGGAATTTCTGCTTAAAATATATTCGGTAACCACTGAAATGGCGAAGGCAAAAATGAAAATGCTCGCAGTAATCAGTACCACCGTAAAAAGCTGTTCATGCGTGCTGAGTGGCCGGACTTCCTTAAAGCCCACTGTAGAAACCGTGATGACCGTCATATACAAAGCCTCAACCCAAGTGTAGTTAGCGATATACCTGTAACCCAGGACTCCGATGAGCAAGACAAAGGAAACCATAAAAAGGGCGAGGTAAATCTTGGATCGAAAGAGTCTCAGCATGATCTATAAATCGAAGACAGAAGTCCGTTTGGTGTATACCAGGTCTTTAATTCTCAGCCAGAACGCCAGGAATAAATAGAGTGCGAAACCGAACCCCAGGGTGACAAAAGTCAGATAAATAAACGTGGTGCGGACCACCCGCGTGCGAATACCAAGTCGCTCCGCGATACGTCTGGATACTTCAAACCCCCTTTTTTGAAAATAGTACAGGATTTGATAGAAGATACCTACAGGTCGTGAATGCTCAACCCGGGCGCCGGCCGGGGTAGGTAAATCCGTTTTAGCCGTTGGTAATCTCACCTTCCCATTCATTCATTCCACCCGTAAGATTGTAAGCGCTGGAAAATCCCCTGGCGGTCATCAAGGCGCAGGCCTGACCGCTGCGATTCCCAGAGCGGCAATAGACATAATAATGGGCGGCCTTATCCAGAGCATCAAGTCCTTCCAGAAACTCCTGCGGTTTATAAATATCCAGATGTTCTGCTCCCGGGATAAACCCTTCCTCCATTTCCTCAAGGGTGCGAACATCGAGAATCACTGCGTGCTCATCCTTTTCCAGTCGAGCGCGCCATTCTTCTTGAGTAAGATCAGCCATAGTACCAATACAATTAGGTTTCGAACAAAAATACACAATCCTGAATTACCCGCACAGCCCACAAAAAAGGATTGAATGAAATTTGAATTTCAAATTAACAAATTTTTAGTACAGGCGAATTTGTATATCAATGGATACATTTATACATTTGTATATACAATTATTGTATGAACATGAATGTTGAAGAACGCATCAAAACGACTGCTACGCTCCCACCGGAGCGCAGGACCATCATTCATTTAATGTTGGTAAACAACCTCATTCAGGATGTGCTAGTACAGGCGCTGAAACCTTTTGATGTAAGTATTCAACAATTCAACGTACTCAGAATTCTCAGAGGGCAAAAAGGTGAACCCGCCAATCTGAGCACGCTCAATGAGCGCATGGTCAGCCGTATGAGCAATACTACGCGCCTGGTCGATAAATTAATTCTTAAGGGTTATACCGAGCGAAATACCTGTCCTGAGAATCGTCGGAAGGTTGAAATCCGAATGACCGAACGGGGAACCACAGCGCTTAGTGCCATGGACCTCGCCGTGGAACAAGCAGAAAAGGAGCTCATGAGTGCCATGGACCCTAAAGAACTCATCGTCTTAAACAAATTATTAGACCAAATAACATTTAAGTATGAATAGTACAATAGAAATAACGACAACAGACTATCTGCAATCTTTGCAATGGCGGTATGCGACTAAAAAGTTCGACGCCTCAAGACGCATAAAAGAGGAAGATTTGGCCAGCTTGCAAGAAGCTATCCGGCTGAGCGCTTCTTCCTATGGGTTACAACCCTACACGGTCCTGGTGATTTCCGATAAAGAACTCAGGGAGAAACTTCGTCCCGCTTGCTGGAATCAATCTCAGATCACAGATGCTTCTCATGTGTTCGTTTTTGCAGGTAAAAAAGACTTTGATCAGGATCTGATCGATTCCTACCTGAATCTGGTTTCCTCAACCCGGAATCTGCCATTGGATTCCTTATCCGGATATGGAGATTTTATGAAATCTAAACTGCTGGAACTGCCTCAGGAGGTTAAAGCCACCTGGTCAAGTCATCAGGCCTATCTGGCCGCAGGGAATTTACTCTCGGCTGCAGCTGCACTTCAAATTGACGCCTGTCCGATGGAAGGTTTTGAAAAGAAAGCCGTTGACGCCCTATTAAATCTGGAAGAAAAAGGGTTGACTACAGCCATGATCGTGCCTGTCGGGTATCGCGCTGAGTCAGACGAAACCCAACACTATAAAAAGGTACGCCGGACGGCCGAAGAACTCTTTATTCATATTTAACTAATTAACACGCTTTTAAACACTATTAATTTTAATCTAAAACCCTATGAAACGTACATTTTTAACCCTGGCCCTGGCAGTTTTCGCACTGGGCACGACTCAAGCTACTGAACCCGTAGAAATTGAAAAAAAAGAAGTAAAAACCAAAGAGAGTAAAGTAGCCTGGAAAGCCTACAAAGTTACCGGCTCGCACAACGGTACGGTAGATTTAAAATCCGGAACGCTGATGTTCGACAACGATAAGTTGACCGGAGGAGAATTTACAGTGGATATGACGACACTGGTGGCCACAGACCTCGAAGGAGAAAGCCGTCAAAAACTGGAAGGACACCTGAAATCTGATGATTTCTTTTCAGTGGCTTCCAATCCCAATGCAACCTTAGTCTTCACCAATGTGAAGTCAACAGGGAAAAACTCGTATGAAGTCACCGGAAATCTAACGGTTAAAAACATTACCAAACCGGTAACTTTCGATGTTTCTGTTTATGGAAGTAAGGCTACGGCGACTATGAAAGTAGACCGTACGCAATTCGAAGTAAAATATGGTTCCGGAAGCTTTTTTGATGATCTGGGAGACAAAACTATTTACGACGAATTTGACCTTGTGGTAGATCTGGAATTCTAGACAATAATGAAAGGAAGAAAAAGGCGACCGGCAGTACTGGTCGCCTTTTTTTGTAGGAAGATTTGAGATATTAATTTTCCTTTCTATCTTTGAGGCTGATGAAGACTTTTACACATAAAACATGGTGGTGGATTTCAGAACCCGTGCGGTTGTGACCTGAGCCCTGTTTATAAACACGATATAAGGCTTGTCTGTCACGACAAGCCTTTTTTTATTTAAAAATAATGACGTACAACTTGAAGACCTACGCCAGGAAAATTCTGGCAGATACCATTACCCCGGTAAGTGTTTATCTGAAGGTAAGAGACCGGTTTCCGTCGAGTATCCTCCTGGAGAGTAGTGACTACCATGCCAATGACAACTCTTTCTCCTACATCTGTTGTAATCCGATTGCATGGATTTCCGTGGAACAAAATACCCTTCGTCGAGTATTCCCTGATGGAACGCAGAAAACCAATGAGATAGACAAGGATACAGACCTCGCTATGGAGATCCACCATTTCGCGGGAGCTTTTAAAGTAGAGGACCATGGGTTTAAGTTCATCAATAATGGATTGTTCGGTTTTATGACCTACGATGCCGTCCGTTTCTTTGAGGACATTGACATTCAGAAAAAACCAGGTGCTCCGGCCATTCCCGATGTGTATTACGCAGTCTACCAGAATATCATTGCCATAGATCATTTTAAAAACGAAGCCTACCTTTTTGCCCACTGTTTTGATCAGCAAAACAATCTGGAAACCCTTGAACAGATTCTCGCCGTCCAGACCTTTGCCACCTATCCCTTTCAGCGCGATGGAGCAAAGGAGTCCAACTTGCGGGATGAAGAATTTCTGGAACAGGTAGCACAGGCTAAAAAACACTGTGCCCGGGGGGATGTTTTTCAACTCGTGCTCTCACGCAGGTTTCGCCAGGAATTCAAGGGGGATGAATTCAATGTTTACAGGGCTTTACGGTCCATCAATCCCTCCCCTTACCTGTTCTATTTTGATTATGGTGATTTCAAAATTTTCGGAAGTTCTCCCGAGGCTCAGTTAGTGGTCAAAGATGGAAAGGCCGAAATCCACCCCATCGCGGGAACCTTTAAACGTACGGGGAATGATCGCGAAGATGCGGCTCTGGCCCAGCGACTGGCTAAGGATGAAAAGGAAAATAGCGAACATGTTATGCTGGTCGATCTGGCTCGGAATGATTTGAGCCGGAATGGGAATTCTGTACAGGTCGAGACTTACAGGGAGGTTCAGTTTTTCTCTCATGTCATCCATTTGGTCTCCAAAGTGACGGGAAAAATTAAAAAAGGAATCCCCACTATGAAGGTGGTCGCAGATACCTTCCCGGCTGGAACGCTGAGTGGGGCCCCAAAACACAAGGCCATGCAACTGATAGAAACCTACGAAAAGACCAGTCGGAATTACTACGGGGGAGCTATTGGTTTTATGGCCTTTGACGGAGATTTCAATCACGCCATTATGATTCGCACCTTCCTGAGTAAAAACCACAGCCTGTACTTTCAGGCAGGAGCAGGGCTCGTGGCTGCTTCCGATCCGCAGGCCGAACTCGAGGAAACGTATAACAAACTGGGCGCACTCATCAAGGCACTGGAAATTGCAGAAACACTCTAATATGAAGAAGGTCCTGGTGCTTGATAATTACGATAGCTTTACCTACAACCTGGTGCATTATCTGGAAGAACTGGGTTGCACTGTGGTCGTGCGAAGAAATGACAAGCTCGATCTGAAAGAACTGTCAGATTTTAAACAGATTGTCCTTTCCCCGGGACCCGGAATTCCCGATGAAGCCGGATTGCTTAAAGAGCTGATTCGACAGGGGGCGGAATCTAAGCGAATTCTCGGGGTGTGTCTGGGCCAACAAGCAATTGCTGAAGTCTTCGGGGGTCGGCTTGTGAATCTGGAAAAGGTGTACCATGGGGTAGCCACCTCTATCACCATCAAAGGAGATGATGTATTGTACAGGGGGTTACCTGAAAACATTGAGGTGGGTCGCTACCATTCCTGGGTGGTTCACCCGGATCTTCCGCCATGCCTTGAGGTAACTGCTACAGATGCTACTGGGACAGTGATGTCGCTCAGACACCTGGAATACGATGTCCGGGCCGTACAGTTTCACCCGGAATCGGTTCTGACGCCCCATGGCAAAACCATAATAGCGAACTGGCTAAATGCAAAATAATGAAAGAGATTTTAAATAAACTCATCGAACACCAGTGGCTCAGCAGGGAAGAATCCCGAAAAGTCCTTATCGAAGTAGCTTCCGGCACCTTCAACACCAGCCAGATTGCCGCCTTCCTCACGGTTTATATGATGCGCAGGGTCACCATCGAAGAACTGGAGGGCTTCCGGGACGCCCTGCTGGAACTCTGCTATGCCGTGGACCTCACCGAGTATCAGGCGATTGACCTGTGTGGTACCGGTGGAGATGGAAAAAACACCTTTAATATTTCAACACTGGCCTCTTTTGTGGTTGCAGGAGCCGGAATCCCGGTAACTAAACACGGGAATTACGGGGTATCTTCGACCTGCGGAAGCAGCAATGTCCTGGAGTTTCTGGGAATTCGTTTTAGCTCTGAGGCAGATTTTCTCAGAAAATCCCTGGACCAGGCCGGAATCTGTATTCTCCATGCCCCCTTATTTCATCCGGCCATGAAGGAAGTAGCTCCGATACGCAGGGAATTGGGTGTAAAGACTTTTTTCAATATGCTTGGCCCTATGGTCAATCCAGCTTTTCCAAAATACCAGATGGTCGGCGTTTTTAATCTGGAACTGGCCCGGATGTACGGATATCTCTATCAGAAAACAGACAAGACCTACAGTATTCTTCACGGACTTGACGGGTACGACGAAATCACCCTTACCGGCCCGGCGAAAATTATGGGAAATAAGGTAGAATCTGTTTTAAACCCCGAAGATTTTGGACTCACCAAAATAGCGACTGAGGAACTTAAGGGAGGAGATAGTATCGAAAAGGCGGCACAAATATTTATCGATGTGCTTCAAGGCAGGGGTACCCAATCTCAGCGGGCTGTAGTTTGTGTAAACGCTGGAATTGCTATTGCTACGGCCACGGGCTGTACCCCGCAGCAGGGGTATGAAAAGGCCTGTGAATCCCTGGAGAACCGAAGCGCTCAAAAATCTTTTAAAAAGTTACAAGCCCTCAGTGCTTGACCTATCCAATCGCCATGAGTATTCTCGAAAAAATCATCCAGGATAAAAAAAAGGAAGTCCAATTGCGAAAGGCAATGCTCCCGGCTTCAAAACTCGAAGGTTTTGGACTTTTTGACCGTCAGACGGTATCTCTTAAAAATACGCTGAAGGCTCAGCCCATTGGAATTATTGCAGAACATAAAAGAAGATCTCCATCCCGTGCCGTGATTAATCAGGATTGCAGTGTATCCGATATAGTGGAAGGATATACGGCTGCCGGAGCAGGCGGGATTTCCATACTGACTGATGGCAAATACTTCGGGGGCTCTCTGGACGATTTGCTCCTGGCCAGAGCCTCTACGGCCCTGCCCCTGCTGCGAAAAGAGTTTATAATAGACCCGTATCAAATCCTGGAAGCCAGAGCCTACGGAGCGGATGCCGTATTGTTAATCGCCGCTGTACTTTCTAAAGAAGCCCTCAAAAGTCTTTGTGCATCGGCACATGCTTTAGATCTCGAGGTATTGCTGGAGGTTCACTCCAGGGCCGAACTGGAATTTTCCCTGGACGCCGGGGCCGACCTGATCGGGGTAAATAATCGGAATCTCAAAACTTTTGAAGTCTCTCTGGAAATCAGCAGGGAACTGAGCGGCTTAATTCCAGAAGCCGTAGGCAAGATTTCCGAGAGCGGTTTAAAAACCCCGGATCAGATTCGGGAATTGAAAAAACTGGGATTCGACGGTTTTCTGATGGGAGAGACATTTATGAAAACCGCTCAACCGGGAAAAGCCCTGGGAGATTTTCTAAAAAAAACACGGGAATGAAATTAAAGATCTGTGGTATGAAATACAATCCGACCGATGTAATGCATCTCGGGCCGGACTACCTCGGATTTATTTTCTGGGAAGGCACCCCACGTGATTTTTCAGGCCGGCAAATACCTGAGTTACCTGAAAACACTAAAGCAATAGGGGTTTTTGTAGATGAACCGATCGAAAATGTACTCAAAATTGTCAGGACCTATGGTCTGAAGGGTGTGCAACTTCACGGTCAGGAAGCTGTCGAATACTGTCTGGAGCTCTACCAAAGGATACAAAAAGAAGCTCCCGAAGTGATTTTGATTAAGGCTTTTGCGATCGGCCCTGGTTTTAATTTTGATCGCCTTAAAGGATATCCGGAGACCTGTAATTTCTTTCTTTTTGATAGCCGGGGGAAGTTGCCCGGTGGAAATGGAACCCTATTTGACTGGGAGCAGCTCAGAGATTACCCTTATGAGACACCCTATTTACTCAGTGGGGGAATCGGAGAAAAGGACTGTGACAGTCTACAGCGTTTCTTTCAAACTCCCCAGGCCGAACGCTGTGTAGGCATAGATGTAAATAGTAAATTTGAAATCCGCCCGGGCGAAAAGGATATCCCCGCCCTGAAACGGTTTCTCAATTGCAGAATCTGGAAGGAAAAGCACAGTATTGGGAATTAAACTGGAATACGATATGGACAATTATCACGCAGATACAGATGGTTTTTACGGGGCATTCGGAGGGGCATTTATACCGGAAATGCTCTACCCCAATGTGGATGAACTAAAATCCAGATACCTGGAGATCATGGGGACCCCGGAATTTCAAAGTGAATTCAGACAATTGCTGCGGGAGTACGTGGGACGGCCTACTCCGCTCTACTTCGCCCGGCGGCTCTCTCAGAAATACGGTACGCGGATTTACCTTAAACGGGAAGACCTGTGCCATACCGGGGCCCATAAGGTCAACAATACCATTGGCCAAATTCTGATGGCTCAAAGGCTCGGTAAAAAGCGGATTATAGCAGAAACCGGGGCCGGGCAGCACGGAGTAGCGACAGCCACGGTGTGTGCCCTGATGGGTCTGCCCTGTATTGTATATATGGGCGAGGTGGATATTGCGCGACAGGCCCCCAACGTCGCACGGATGAAGTTACTCGGCGCAGAAGTCCGGGCAGCCCGCTCGGGAAGCCGTACGCTCAAGGATGCCACAAATGAAGCCATAAGAGACTGGATCAATAACCCGGAGGATACCCATTATATTATCGGATCCGTCGTTGGTCCCCATCCATATCCCGATATGGTCGCTCGTTTTCAATCGGTTATCTCTGAGGAAATAGGCAAACAACTTCAGGAAAAAGAAGGGCGCGATGCTCCGGACTACGTCATCGCTTGTGTAGGAGGCGGAAGCAATGCTGCAGGTGCATACTATCACTATCTGAACCGTCCGGAGGTCGGCATTATCGCTGTGGAAGCTGCCGGAAAAGGGGTTAGCAGCGGGGAAAGTGCCGCGACTTCGGCCCTGGGTACTGTAGGGATCATACATGGAAGCAAGACCCTTCTGATGCAAACAACAGACGGTCAAATCACCGAACCCTATTCTATATCAGCCGGACTGGATTATCCCGGGATTGGCCCTATGCATGCACATCTGTTCGCCTCGGGAAGGGGAGAATTTCACTCGGTTACCGATGAGCAGGCCATGGAGGCAGGGAAAGAACTGGCCGCCCTGGAAGGGATTATCCCGGCCATTGAAACCGCACATGCCTTTGCGATTCTAAAGACGCGGGACTTTCGTCCAGAAGATGTGCTGGTCTTTAACCTCTCCGGACGGGGAGACAAAGACCTTCAAACCTATATCGAATATTTTAATCTGTAAGTTCGGGTGTTCATGAATATTAAAACAAAAAAAGTCACTGACCGTATCGGCGAAGCAATGCAGAAGCAGGGCAACCTGCTCTCCATATACTTTACTGCGGGGTATCCGGAATTGCAGGATACCCTTCCCATACTTCGTGAACTTCAAAAAACCGGGGTGGATATAATTGAGATTGGCTTGCCCTTCAGCGATCCCCTTGCAGATGGCCCGACGATTCAGCAAAGTTCCCTGGCCGCCCTGAAAAATGGGATGACCACTAAAATATTATTTGACCAACTCAGGGGCGTTCGCCCTGAAATCCACATCCCGCTGATCCTGATGGGATATTTTAACCCTGTCCTGCAATTTGGAGTAGAAGCCTTCTGCAGGGAGTGCCAGGAGGTGGGAATCGATGGACTGATCTTACCTGACTTACCCCTTGAGATCTATGAAAAAGAGTATCGCCCTATCTTTGAACAATATGGGCTGAAAATGATTTTTCTGATCACACCCCAAACCTCAGAAGAGCGCATTCGCAAGATAGATGCCGCTTCGGATGCTTTTATCTACATGGTGAGTTCTGCCAGTACTACAGGAGCCAGGGAAGGTTTTGAAGCCTCAGCGGAATCTTATTTTCAACGTATTTCGGAAATGAAGCTAAAAAACCCACAAATTGTGGGCTTTGGAATCAGCAATGCCCAAACCTTTAGTGAGGCAACCCGCTTTGCCAGGGGCGCCATAATCGGATCGGCATTTATCAAAAACATATCGGAAAATGGGATTTCCGGGATTTCCCCCTTTATTAATTCCCTCAGGCCATGAAGAGCCCCCTGAACGACTACAGGATTGTTATACTGGCCTGTCTGACCCTCGGGCTGGCGCCTTATTTTCCAGAACCCCACCTTTTAGGGAAACTCAGATGGGTGGCCGGAGGCGCTAAAGGCATGATGCCCATGGACTGGTTTGACCTGGTCTTTCACGGCCTGCCCTGGATCGCACTCCTGCGCCTGGTATTTTTAAAAGTCAAACCCCGGGCCTGATTTCCGGAATTCAAGTGGAAACGGCCGGGTCAGTCCTTAGCCCAAATTTCTTTAGCTTTAAACTCAAATTATATAGCCACATGCGCAAATCACTAATCTTATTTCTGGCCTTATCTGCAATTTGGTGCCACGCCCAGGATACCGCACTGATCAAAACACAGGTCAGGCATACCATAGACGAACTCGTGGAATTCGTGGCTATCCCAAACGATGCCCTCAATCCTGCAGATATCAACCGGAATATCACGTGGCTTTCAGATAAATTCAATAAAAGGGGTTTTAATACTTCTGTACTTCCTACCGATGGCCTGCCCTTGTTTTTTGCGGCCCTCCCCATGGATTCCAAAAAACCTACATTACTTTTTTATATGCATTTTGACGGTCAGTCCATAGACCCTTCAAAATGGGATCAGCCAGATCCGTATAAAACCGTATTGAAATCCCGAGCCGACGACGGATGGCGCTCCAGGGACTTTGCAGAACTCAACGACGACATTCCATATGAATGGCGTCTTTTCGGCCGCTCTACCTCGGACGATAAAGGGCCTATCGTGATGTTATTAAATACCATTGATCTCCTTCGCAAAACAAAACAGGAGATTCCCTATAACATTAAAATCATTCTGGACGGAGAAGAGGAAAAAAGCAGTGCCCCGCTTCCGGCTGCAGTAGCCCAGTACCGCGAGCTACTCGAAGCCGATTATCTCATTATTTCAGATGGGCCGGTACACGTCTCCGGGCAACCCACTATTGTATACGGATGCCGCGGAATCACCACGATGAGCCTGACGACCTACGGGCCCATCCTGCCCCAACACAGCGGGCACTACGGGAATTATGCGCCAAACCCCGGCATGCAGCTGGCACAAATCCTGTCCAGCATGAAAGACGCCGAGGGTCGGGTGCTGATCCCAGGGTATTACAGTGGGATCGAACTCACAAAAAATGAACAGGAGATCCTTCAGGCCGTCCCAGACGATGCGGCCCGGATCAATGCTGCGTTACAAATCAAAACACCTGAAAAAGTCGGGGGTTTTTATCAGGAATCCCTGCAGTACCCTTCTTTAAATGTGAGAGGGCTTTCCTCTGGCTGGGTGGGCCCGGAAGCTCGCACGATCATCCCATCCACAGCTACAGCAGAGCTCGATCTGCGACTGGTCCCCGAAAGCGACGGAAAGCGGTTAAAGGGACTGGTGCGAAAACATATAGAATCGCTCGGATACGAGATCACCGAAAGCGTACCTACCGCTGAAATGAGGGCCTCAACAGCCAAATGGATAACCGTCGAAGAAGGGAGTGTCACCGATGCCTTCCGTACCTCCCTGGACCATCCATACGGGGAGCATCTCAAAGTGCTCTTGGAAGCGACCTTCGGTCAACCCGTTGTTCAAATACGTATTATGGGAGGTACTGTGCCTATTGCTCCCTTTGTAAATGCACTCGAGATTCCGGCGTTTTTGCTTCCTTTAGTCAATCCGGATAATAACCAGCACAGTCCGAATGAAAATCTTAAAATCGGCCAAATCGATTATGGCATCAGGGCCTTACAGGCACTTTTGACGACCCCTTTGACCGAATAAGGACGAATGGGTCTGTTCATTCCGAAATCAGATACCACACAAACAGCTCGGGAGTCTCAGGCAGAATTCCGGCTTGCGTTGATATTTCCATACAGGGATCGGGTGATAATCTTTTCGTACAACTCCACTTTTGGGGAGGCTTCATTGATTTTTTGGAGGGCGGCCTGTTGTATCACCAGTAAGGGGAGTACAATCTGCTCGCGGATCCGAATGGATTCTCGGGATAAAAGCTCATCTTCCATCAATTCTGTATAGCCCGATATTTCGAGGAGCATTTCTTTTGAAAGCAGGTATTCCTCTTTGAGGATCCTCCAGAATTCCCCGAATTCCGGATCCTGTTCCATATAGGCAGTCAACTCAAAATAAGATTTCGTAAGGGACATCATGCTGTTGAGCATCAGGGCTTTGAAAAAAGCTACTTCCCTAAAAAGGGCTTTTAGTTCAGAAATTCTACCTTCCTCCTTCACCATCTGTAACGCCGTACCAATCCCGAAGTACCCCGGCACATTTTGTTTAAGCTGACTCCAGGACCCCACAAAGGAGATGGCGCGCAGGTCGGTGAGTTCAAGTTTGGCCTTATTCCCCCGTTTGCCCGGCCGGCTGCCGATATTTGCTTTGTTATAGAACCTGAGTGTACTGCGTTCTTCCAGGTAGGAAATAAACTTTTCATGGTGTTTCAGGGCGTTGTATTTTTCAAAACTGAGCTCTGAGAGCGTTTCAATCAGTTCGCGCTGGGCTGGCGAAATGGTATTTTCTTCTCCATAGATGGTATTGGACAAGCCGGCGGTCAGGAGTTGTTCGCTGTTGTGTATAAATTGCTCCCGCGTCCCGAAAGTACTCGTTATGGTTTGCCCCTGAACGGTGAGTTGAATTTCCTCATTGGCGATCTGATCGGTCTGAGCGGCATAAAAACGGTGTGTCTTGCCCCCACCCCTGGCAGGAGGTCCCCCGCGACCGTCAAAAAACACCGCGCGCACATCGTTGTTTTTACAAACCTGGGTCAGGTTTTCTTTGGTTTTAAAAATTGACCAGTTCGCCTTAAGGTACCCCCCATCTTTGGTGCCGTCTGAAAATCCGAGCATCATAGTCTGCCGGTTCTCACGCCTTATAAGGTGCTCCCGGTAAAATGGAAAAGCGAAAAGGGCCTGCATGACAGACTCTGAGGCATCCATGCCAGCCATCGTTTCAAACAGGGGAACAATATCAAAAGTAATTGGACGCCTTTCCCAACCGCACCAACGGAAAAGTCCGTAAACAAAAAGGACAGAATAAATATCCTCTGAATTACTGATGATGTAGCGATTGCATCCGGCTTCTCCGTTTTTCGCCTGAATTTCCCCGAGTTGGGCGATATTCACCAGGGTATCCCGGATTACCGGATTGCTATAGGCTTCCGGGTCCACGCTCAGTGATTCTTCGCTCAACAGCTCCATCAGGCGTTCTTCCCCGAGTTCATCAAGTGTGGTATCTATATACCCGTGTTGTTTAAGGATGGCCTCCACCGCCGCCCGGTGAACACTGTGGTCCTGACGAATGTCCAGGGTGGCAAAATGGGTGCGGAAAAGCCGTACTTTGTCGATAAAGGCATCCAGCTCATTCAGGTACAGACTATGGTACCGATCGATAAGCGCGTAGCGCACTTCCAGGAGCGGTTCTATTATTTGTTCGAAAGTCACCTGCCGATCAACGTTGAACATCGCCAAGTAAATGAGACCGCGCAACGCTTCAACTTTTTCCTGTAAACCCGGGAAGGAAAGTTTTTTCTGAAGCTCTTTTAAATCGTAATTGTAACACTTCATAAGTGTTGTACGCAGGGCATCTGCCACGTCCCGGGTTATGTCCGCCGTAACGTAAGGATTTCCATCCCGGTCACCCCCGGGCCAGAATCCAAGTTTAATAATGTCGGGGTTGTTATACTCCGGATTGCCAATACTCGACTTAATTTGCGTGTAGAGGTCCCCCGCGGCATCGTAGTAAATATGGCGAAGGATATGAATAATATTTTTCGCCTCGTCCAGGGGAGTGGGTTTTTTACGGTTGATGAGGGAGGTCAGGCCCAGTTGCTGGAGGGTGACATCAATTTCATCGATTCGGTTTTGCATAATCAGCTCCCGCAATTCTGAAATGATATCCAGCACAGCCGGGGTATAGAATTGGGTCGGGTGGGCCGTAAGGACAATACGGGCACTGAAGGTGTCGAGCTTATGGGCAACCTCATCCCATTTTCCACTCTTACGGGCCATTTGTAAGAAATCTCTTATGGACAGGGAGTCCGTATGCAGGTGCAGGTTTGAAAAGGCGGCATCCTCCACACTGTCGTACAGCACGACCTGACGTTCCACATACTGAATGATCCTGAACATTAGGTCAATTCGCTTTTCTTCCGTTTCCGCCTGGGTGAAGGAGGCGAAAAAACCATCGAGGATTTCAGTAGGCTGTTTGCCTGCCTTAAGCCCCTTCTCACATTCCTGAAAGAGCAGCGGGATCAGAATACCGACTTCCTCCCCTTCTGTATAAGGCAGATTCAGGAAGAGGCTGTTGTATACATTGAACTTGTTCTTAACGGATTTCTGAAATTCTGATAACCGCTCTGTCTGACTCATATAGTTACTCCATTTTGAATTTTATTGTCGGGGGATTGTCTCAATTTCTTACCCTAAAGGTCGGAATAAGAATCCATCTGGTCCCTGCCTGTATCGTTTTATATCAATGTAGCGGAAACAGTACGGAAAAACAACATGGATCCTCTAAAAAAACCTCCGGTACTGCTCCACCCGAAAATCCAGGGTGGTGAACTTCGGATCAGTGGCCTTCCGGGCTTTGTATTCGGGCAGACCGCCAACCGCCCTGTTGGCAGAGCCCGAAGGAGCTGTCAGGGAAACTGTCGTGATAAGGCGCTCAGCCGACCCCGCACCAGGCATAAAAAATTGATGAATTCTGGGAACGGAATCCGAAATCCGCTCAAGGTGAAGGCCCTTTTCTTTCAAATGTCTTCTGAAAAGGTATTCCGGTCCATTTTTACTGTTCCCTCCCGTAAAGAGAAGCTGGGTTACTTTTGGATAGTGCTTCAATAAGGAGAGCAAATCGCGCAGCTCGATATTTTTCATTCCCAGATCTGAGGCATCTATGCGATCCCTTTCCGCCCGGTCGACGATATCGCAAATACCAATTCCCCTCTGGCGCAGGAAACGCTTGCGCTGGTCGATGGCTACAACGGTGGTTTCAAAGGCGAGGTCCAGTTCAAAAATCTCATTGAGGATGGGCCATAACTGCCCATCCCGGCTTCCATAACAAAAATCCACATCCCCGGGCCGGAGCATCCCCTGAGTAAATCGCGGCGGAGGAAGGGTTCCCACAATCCACTTCTCGGCCGAATCAAACAAGAAGGGACCATAGGGGTGAATATGTTGGAATGGAGCCATAAAAGTCCTGAACAGTCTCAAAAATAGCCGATTTGAATCGATTTCAAACCTCAGAATACTTTCACAAGGCTCATAGAATTTGTATCTTAGGAAAACAGACGTTTAAGATGGGAAAAGGAGATCGAAAATCGAAAAGGGGAAAAATCGCCAATAAGACCTACGGAGTGCGGCGCCCGCGCAAAATACGCAAAAGGACTCCTGTTGAGGAGAAAATCGGTATACACGGAAAAACCTGAAAACGGGTGCCGGCCTAAACCCCAATCAGACCGTCCGGGGGGCTGCACGATTCTACCCTTGCTGCCGTTTTAGTGGCCGCTTACCTATCGAACAAAAACCGGTTGAGATTCTTTTAAGGTGTGTTCCTGACTAAATTCATAGCCCTCGTAATTAAAGCCTCTGATCTGATCGAGCGTCTCTGCGTTGTGGTCGAGAATATAACGCACCATTGATCCCCGGGCTTTTTTCGCGTAAAAACTGATCACTTTTAATTTATCATTGCTCCAATCCTTAAAGACAGGGGTGACTACGGGCACTTTGAGTTGCTTTGCATCTATGACACTGAAGTACTCATTACTCGCGAGATTGATAAATAACTCTCCTTTGCCGAGCTCCTCATTAATGCGCTTTGTAATATCGCCCTTCCAAAACTCGTAGAGATTCTTCTTCCTGCCCACCTGGAGTTTTGTACCCATCTCCAGACGATAGGGCTGGATAAGGTCCAAAGGGCGCAAAAGTCCGTACAGCCCTGAGAGTATTCTCAAGGAATCCTGCAAAGCGTCGAGTTGCTTCGGTTTTAGCGAATAGGCGTCCAAACCCTGATAAACATCCCCGTCAAATGCAAATACTGCAGGACGCGCGTTTGCTGTAGTAAAAGGTATCGAAAAGTCCTGGTTTCGCTCCCAGTTAAGTGCAGCCAGGGAGTCCGAGATTCCCATGAGGCTCGAAAGTGCTTTGGGTTTCTTTTTGGCCAGCACTTTGTTGATTTTTGCCGCTTGCTCTAAAAACAGGGGTTCAGAATAACGCTCTGTCGGCAGGGGCGATTCAAAATTCAGGGACTTTGCCGGGGAGATAACTACTTTCATGATCCGTACCTTAACACGTTAACAGGGAACGAAAATACAATGTAAAGGCAACTTAAGTCCTGAAATCTCAAAGGACTTTTTTATAGCTCTATCAATCCTTCTTATTCGTCTGTCACGTGGCGGGTATAATGCCTCCATTTCTCAATACAGGAGGTCATGTCCGGAGGGAGGTCAGCGCGAAATGCCATCCATTCACCGCTTACAGGATGTGTAAACCCAAGGGTGTGGGCATGTAATGCCTGGCGGGGTAAAAGTGCGAATGCATTGTCTACAAACTGCTTGTACTTGGTGAAAGTAGTACCTTTCAATATGCGCTCTCCACCATAACGGGCATCGTTAAAGAGCGGATGTCCGAGATATTTCATGTGCACGCGAATCTGGTGGGTACGCCCGGTTTCCAGTCGACATGAAACCAGAGTGACATAGCGGAATCGTTCCAGAACCTCGTAGTTCGTTTTGGCTTCTTTGCCCTGTTCCCCATCGGGGAATACCTGCATTTGCAGGCGGTTTTTTGGATTTCTTCCAATGGCGCCTTCGATACTTCCCTTATCTTCCTCTACATTCCCCCAGACCAGGGCTATATATTCCCGTTCCGTTGTCTTTTCAAAGAATTGACGGGCCAGGTGCGCCATCGCCTGATGCGTTTTGGCGATGACCAAAAGTCCTGTCGTATCCTTGTCAATGCGATGCACAAGACCGGGGCGGTTATCCGAATTCATCGGCATATCTCCCAAATGATACGCGAGGGCATTGACCAGGGTACCTGAATAATTTCCGTGCCCGGGGTGTACCACCATACCCGCCGGTTTATCAATGACCAGCAGGGAATCATCTTCATAGACAATAGTCAGCGGAATCGCCTCTGGTTTTATGAGGTGTTCATAAGGAGGATGCTCAAAAAGTACCCGGACTACGTCCCCTGATTTTACCCTGTAGTTTTGTTTAACGACCTGTTCGTTGACCCTGATATTCCCATCCCGGGCAGCCTGCTGAATTTTATTTCGCGTTGCATTGCGAATAAGGTTCATCAAATATTTATCGATGCGCAATGGCTCCTGACCGGAGGCCGCCTGAAAGCTGTAGTGCTCAAAGAGTTCTGCTTCGCCGGGATCTTCATCCTCGTGTTCACCCGGAATCATTCCTCGGTTTGTGCTTTAATCCGGGCCTCTTCAGGGACTGTTCCATTGCCGCAGACCAGCTCTATGGCAGAGGTTCTTTGGATCTTATCACCGGGATTGATGTATTTGCCTTCAAAACGTATGCGGTAGACCATATCTTTGCCCAGTTCATCTATATAGGTGACCTTATCCACTTCCAGACCTACTGCTCTGAGCATAGAGGTGGCATTGCGGCGGGTGACCTGAATGATATCGGGTACCGTGACTTTCTTATACCCCGATGGATTCACCGTTACATATATCTTGCGGTTCTTTTTGACTTTACTCCCTGCCGGCGGGTTTTGTTCAATTATCGAAAAACGGGGGAATTGTGGGTCAAAATTCGCGGAGTCCACTACCTCAAAACGCAGGTCCATCTCCCCGAGCACCTCTCTCATTTCAGCCACAGATTTTTTCGATAAATCAGGTACCTGAACAAATTCCCCATGGTGTGTTGTGCTTTTCAACCATTGCATGGATAAAAAAATCAGCACCCCGGACAACAGCAAGGCGAGCCCAAGCTGTAAGAGAAAGGTTTTGGAGGTCAAAAAACTCAGAAAGTTTCGCATTAGGATGGTGTTGTCCGGACAAATATAGGAAACCCCCATGTTTTTTATTTATTTTGGTGGGGGATATCACAAGCTGATCGAAATCTCCCGAACGCAGGATGAAAAAAAATATCGCAATAGTGATGGGAGGGTATTCAAGTGAATACGCTATTTCCATTCAAAGTGGGAATATGGTCTTTGAGTGTCTCGACCGGGAGCGTTACCGTCCCTACCGGGTAATCATTCGGCGTGAAAGCTGGGTTCTTCTGGATGATCAGGGGAAGGAATTTCCAATAAATCGGCACGATTTCAGCGCGACAGTGGAGGGGACGCATCTTTTATTTGATTGTGTCTTTAATGCGATACATGGCACACCTGGTGAGGATGGTCTCCTACAGGCCTATCTGGACCTTCTCGGCATTCCTTACACCTCTTGTGGTTTTTACCAGGCTGCGCTGACTTTTAATAAGCGTGACCTGCTCAGCGTTCTTAAACCGAGAGGAATTCACTGTGCCAATTCCTACCTGCTCGATAAGGGGGCCGAAATCCGTCCTGAAGAAATATTCGCCCGGGTCGGTCTGCCGTGTTTCGTAAAGGCGAACCGTGCCGGCAGTAGTTTCGGGGTAACACTGGTAAAAAAGCCTGAAGCTCTCGAAGCCGCCATAGAGGCGGCTTTTAAGGAAGACGAAGAAATTCTTATTGAAACAGCCCTCAAAGGGACTGAAGTTTCTGTAGGCGTGCTGCGGTATAATGATGAAATTCTGGTGCTGCCCATTACAGAAATTGTTCCTGATGGCGACTTTTTTGACTACCAGGCCAAATATGAAGGGAAATCCAGGGAGATTACACCCGCCCGTATCGATGGCAACCTCCACAAAAAAGTAGCCGATACCGCTCGCTTTATCTATGAAACTTTGAAAATGAAAGGATTTAGCCGGAGTGAATTCATTCTGGTGGACCAAACCCCATATTTTCTGGAGATGAACACCATCCCCGGACTTACCGCTGCAAGTATTTTGCCCCAACAAGCCCAGGCAGCGGGAATATCCCTTTCCACACTCTTTGACAGCGCGATTGAAGCGGCTTTGAAAGAGAAAACAAATTTTAAATAGTTTACAAAAACCGGCCTATGAAACGTGCAATTTTTCCAGGATCTTTTGATCCGATCACCCTGGGACACTACGATATTATCCTCCGGGGGATATCCCTTTTTGACGAGGTGATTATCGCCATAGGCGAAAATGCCGAAAAGACCTATATGTTTACCATGGAGCAGCGAATGGGTTTTATCCAGCAAGCATTTAAAAGTGAAAAGCGTATCCGCGTTGCGGCCTACAGCGGCCTTACGGTCGATTTCTGCAAAAAAGTCCATGCGGATTTTATTCTGAGAGGGCTCAGGAATCCCGCGGATTTTGAATTCGAAAAAGCGATTGCACACACCAACAGGAAACTCTCTGAAATCGAAACGGTCTTTTTACTCACCTCTTCGGGAAAATCCTATATCAGTTCCTCCATCGTCAGGGATGTGATACGAAATGGGGGAGATTATACCGGTCTGGTGCCAGACACCGTGCGATTTTAAATGGGTATTTTGCGACGAGCTACCCATGCGGAACACTTCTTAAGCCTTCAAAAACTATGCGTTTCCATTCTCTAGCCACCTTCCTTTTACCGCTCTCTTTAATGCTGCTGGCGGGCTCCTGTAATGAAAACACCCAAAATGTAGCGCCAGATCTTCAAACCCCTTATGAGAAAGGGAATGGGAATACCACAGCTACCTATGACCAGCTTATGGAATTCTATCGGGACCTGGCCCGGGAATACCCTGAAATCAATTTACAAACCCTTGGTGAAACGGATAGCGGAGAACCCCTTCACCTGATAACCTATAACCCCGGGGGTGGATTTGACTTTCAAAAACTGCGCAAAGAAAAAGTTATACTGCTCATTCTCAATGGTATTCACCCCGGCGAACCAGACGGGATTGACGCCACGAGCCTGCTGATGCGGGATTTGGCCAGTGGGAAGATCACCGTGCCCGGGAATGTCGTTATTTCAGCCATCCCTGTTTATAACGTCGGGGGCGCCCTGAACCGGAATACGGCATCCCGGGCAAACCAGAATGGCCCGGAATCCTATGGCTTCAGGGGTAATGCCCGTAACTTTGACCTCAACAGGGATTTTCTAAAAATGGATACGGGGAATGCCAGGACCTTTGCATCGATATTCAAGATGGTGGGTCCCCATTTGTTCCTCGACACCCATGTGAGCAATGGTGCGGATTACACATACACACTTACCCATCTTTTCTCCCAGCACAATAAACTGGGGGGGGCTGCAGGAGATTTTCTCGAAAAAACCCTTCGTCCCGGGTTGGAAAAAGCCCTGTTAGAAAAAGGTTGGGAAATCACTCCTTACGTAAATGTCTTTAACCGTCCTCCCGATGGTGGGTTTAGTCAGTTCATGGACTATCCCAGGTATTCGACGGGTTATGCAGCCCTATGGAATACTCCGGGCCTTATGGTGGAAACCCATATGCTCAAACCCTATGCCTCAAGAGTGCAGGGAACCTATGAACTGATGCAACGCCTTATTGGGCTGGCGGAAACACATGGAGACTCCCTGAAAATTCTAAAGGAAGTATCTCAGGACCCGTATCAGGCAGGTATGTATTATCCATTTAACTGGGAAATAGATTCCACAGCCTACCAGAACCTCACTTTTATGGGGTACCAGGCCGACACCATCATCAGTTCCGTAACGGGGCTTCCCAGACTAAAATACAATCGCCAGGAGCCCGTAACCCTTAATGTTCCCTATTACAATCAATTTAAAAACATGGACTCCATTCGGATCCCCAGAGCCTATATCGTGCCGCGCAGCTGGTCCCGTATCCGCGAAAGACTGGATTGGAATGGCATAAAATATATGGAATTTGAAGCCGACAGCACCCTGGAGGTAACCCGGTACCGCATTGAAGATTACAAAACATTTTCCAGGCCATATGAAGGGCATTACCCACATTATCAAACCCGAATCCTTGAGGAATTGGAAACTTTGGAATTCCGGGCTGGTGATCTTTGGATTCCCACAGCTCAGGAAGGGGTGCGCTATCTTCTGGAGGCACTGGAACCCGAACTCCCCGACTCCTTTTTCAGCTGGAATTTTTTCGATCCCATCCTCCAGCAGAAGGAGTCCTTCTCGCCCTATGTATTTGAAGATACGGCTGCGAAAATGCTACAAGCCGATTCAGCCCTTAGAATAGCTTTTGAAATCAAAAAAGCTGAGGATTCCGATTTTAGCACGAACGCATCCTACCAATTGGAATGGCTCTTCCAACGAAGTCCGAATTACGAGGCTGCGCATATGCAGTACCCCGTTTACCGGATTGAATAAGGGGTTTATACCGAAGGAGGCTCAAACAGAATCCGAATATTGATATAGGAGTTTTCCAGGGCCTTCCTTATTTTTTCAGGACCTTTCCACTTCACCTTAATTATTCCTTCCTTTTCTTCTCCGACCAGGATGCCGTCGTACCTGGTTTTCATGGCAAACCAATGCACCTCTTTCAGACGTAATTTCCCATTGCGCTTAAAAATATGATACGTGGTCCGCAGGAAGTTCTCAATGTGAAGGTCCTTTACCCCTGTCTCCTCTTCTACCTCCCGAATGGCGCACTGCTCGAGGTCTTCCTTTTTCTTGATAATCCCCTTGGGCAAGTCCCATTTGTCGTTGCGGTAGATAAACAGAACCTTCCCTTTTTTGTTGGTTACCACACCCCCGGCGGCAACTACCAGAGGAATATAACTGGAAAATTTATTGAGTATTTCCTCGTGATTGGGGTGATAAACGAAGGCATTGTCGAACTTTTTCTTCCGTAAACCTTCCACGGCGCTCAACACTTCAGCTTTATTCATCATGAAGTAAGGTCCTTCCTCTTTATCCCTTATTTTATCTGTAAGGATCAGAGGCCGCTCATTCACAAAAACTTTATACATTTACACCATGGTTTTAGATACGGATACTGCGCTTAAAACAGCCGAGCTATTGCTACAAATAAATGCAATAAAATTAAGACCTGAAAATCCCTTTACATGGGCCTCCGGCTGGAAATCCCCGATTTATTGTGATAACCGGGTTCTGTTGTCCTATCCGGCTATCCGTAATTACGTGCGGGAGCAAATGGCGCGGCAGGTAGAAGAACTTTACGGCCGGCCGGATGTAATCGCCGGGGTAGCGACCGGGGCGATTGGAATCGGAATACTGGTGGCCGAGCAGTTGGGACTTCCCTTTATCTATGTGCGGCCGGAACCTAAAGGACATGGACGGCAAAATCAAATTGAGGGATTTGCCGAAAAAGGTCAGACCGTGGTGGTGGTGGAAGACCTGATCAGTACCGGACAGAGTAGCCTCAAAGCGGTGGATGCGCTGCAAGCTGCTGAACTTAAAGTAAAAGGTATGTTCGCGGTATTCAGCTACGGTTTTGACCTGGCCGAAGCCCGGTTTAAAGCCAGGGGGATTTCGCTGAATACACTTAGTAATTATGAATCGTTGATCTCTCAAGCCTCGAAAACCGGGTACGTAGACCAGCACCAAATGGATACCCTGAAGGCCTGGAGAGAAAACCCGGAAAAATGGAACCCCTGATATGCATTTAGAAGCACCCATCAATCAAATTGGTAAATCACAAAAGGAAGTTTACGAGTTTCTCTCGGATCTTTCGAATTTTGAACAATTAATGCCCGATTCCATTCAAACCTTTGAGGTTTTGGATGCAGACACCTTTCGTTTCGCCCTCAAAGGAATGCCCGAAATCGTTCTCAGGCGCAAAGAACAAAGCCCATACGATAAGATTGTACTTGGGGCAGCGAGTGATAAATTGCCTTTCACCCTCACGGCCAACCTTAAGGAAATCGCGGCTGAACAAACCGAAGTCACCTTGAGTTTTGAAGGAGAGTTCAATGCCATGATGGCCATGATGATCAAAGGACCTATCGGCAATTTTCTGAATACCCTGAGCTCTAATCTGGGTACCATTTAGTAAATCCGGGAGCCACAGGCAGGAGCTTTCGTTCCATTCCCGAACTCCGTGACTGAACGGATTTCTCTTCAGCGTTTTGGTTTGGGGAATTGCACTTCTTTACTTCCAAAAGATTCAAGAGATCCATCCGGGAGTTCTATCTGAAGCAAGCCGCCGGTGCTTACCCCCCGTATCATTCCATCGAAAGGGCTGCCGTCCTTTCTTAGAAAACCGGCAGGAGTATCCTTTAAATAAAGGTGCGCTGTGTACTGGTCCAGGAGAATATTCATAGCGTCTGTAGCGATGCCTGACAAGTCGGATTCCAACTGGTTTAGCACGACAGACAACACCTGGTCCGTATTGAAATGCTCTCCTGTAAGCCGCTTCATGGACGTTGCCCAGGGTAAATTCGGGAACGCTGTCTGATTCACATTCAGGCCGATTCCAATAATACTTTGCGAAATAATATTTCCCTGTAGAACATTTTCCACCAGAATACCACATAGTTTAGAGTTACCTGACAGAATGTCGTTCGGCCATTTCAATGACAATTCAGGTATATTGAAGTCCTGAAGGGCGGTATATATACTCAAAGAAATAGCCGCATTAAGTGTAAAATGCTGCAAGGCAGGAAAAGCCTCAAGGCGTTTTAACAGGCTGAATGTAAGATTTTTACCTTCCTCCGCCTCCCACCGCTCGCCCCTCTGACCCCGTCCGGCGGTTTGGCGAAGGGCTTGCACCACCGTGAAATCGGGAAGGATTTCGCGTCTGCACATTCGCTTTATATGAGCATTGGTGGAATCCGTGGCATTAAGTTTGATCACCTGCATTTCAGTTCTTTTAAGCATTAATAACCTTATGTTAAAAGCGGGGCTTCAAAAAACAAAAAAATAATAACTTTGCACAAACTAAACTTTTTGAATGCAGAATCGGAAAGCGAGCGCAGATGAGTTGATTGCCTTAATCTTACACGGAATAGAAGAAGTAAAAGGTTTAGACATAAATATACTTGACTTAAGGGAAATTGAAAACACGGTATGTGACTACTTTATAATTTGTAGTGGCACTTCCAATACCCATGTCAACGCAGTTGTAAATTCCATCCAGAAAACGGTCAGCAAAACCATTAACGACAAACCATGGCACGTCGAGGGTTCTGAGAACTCAGAATGGGTGCTTATGGATTATGTAAATGTCGTGGTTCACGTTTTTCAAAAACACACTCGAGAGTTCTACGATATTGAAGGCCTTTGGGGCGATGCCAAAGTGACCCTCGTAGAAAGCAGCTTTAACTAGTAAAAAATTCAATGGCAAAAGATAGCAATACCCCACAGAAAAAACCCCGTTTTAGTTCCTGGTGGATTTACGGCATTATCATCTTATTTCTCATCGGTTACCAATTCATAGGAAACGAGAGTTTTTCGCCGACCAGTAAGACGACAACATCTGAATTACAGGAGTTCCTCAGAAACGGGGATATAGACAAAATTCTGATCATCACAAATGCGCGTCAGGCCAAGGTCTTCCTCACTCAGGAAGCCCTTGCTAAGGATGTGCACAAAGATGTGGCAAACCAACCGTTTTCGCTCACATCAGGCAGTGTACCCCAGTATGTGCTGGACTACGGGGATTTGCAGAATTTTGAAAACGATATTAAGAAGATCAAGCAGGAGAACAACCTGGATACTGTAGTGGACTACGATACGGAGTCCAATGTACTCATGGAGCTGCTCTTTACGCTTCTGCCCTTTGTCCTGATTATAGGTATTTGGATTTACCTTATGCGCCGCATGTCTGGCGGGGGCGCCGGGGGCGCCGGGGGACAGATCTTTAATATTGGAAAATCCAAGGCAAAACTCTTCGATGAAAAAACAGATACCCGTACGACATTTAAGGATGTGGCGGGGCTGGAAGGGGCTAAGGAAGAAGTGGAGGAAATTGTTGAATTTCTAAAGTATCCGGATAAATACACCTCTCTTGGGGGTAAAATTCCTAAAGGCGCTTTGCTTGTAGGCCCTCCCGGAACAGGTAAAACGCTTCTGGCCAAAGCCGTAGCCGGCGAAGCCAAAGTGCCGTTCTTCTCCCTATCGGGTTCTGACTTTGTCGAGATGTTTGTAGGGGTCGGAGCCTCCAGGGTAAGAGATTTGTTTAAGCAAGCCAAAGACAAATCCCCCTCGATTATCTTCATCGATGAGATCGATGCTATCGGGCGGGCCCGTGGAAAAAATAATTTTACAGGATCGAATGACGAACGTGAAAATACGCTGAACCAGCTCCTGACTGAGATGGATGGTTTTGGCAGTAACACGAACGTTATCGTGTTGGCAGCGACCAACCGCGCCGACGTCCTGGATAAGGCCCTGATGCGTGCCGGGCGTTTTGACCGCCTGATTTATGTTGATCTCCCGGATATACGTGAACGAAAAGAGATCTTTGAGGTACATCTGCGCCCCATAAAGACGGCGGAAACCCTCGATCTGGATTTCCTCGCCAGACAAACTCCTGGTTTTTCAGGAGCGGATATCGCCAATGTATGTAATGAAGCAGCCCTGATTGCGGCCCGTAAAGAAAAAAAGGCGGTGACCAAACAGGACTTTCTCGATGCCGTGGACCGAATCGTTGGAGGGCTTGAGAAAAAGAACAAGATTATCACTCCGGATGAGAAAAAAACCATTGCGTATCACGAAGCCGGTCATGCCACAGTCAGTTGGATGCTGGAACATGCAGCCCCTCTGGTAAAAGTGACCATTGTACCCAGAGGTCAGTCTCTGGGAGCCGCGTGGTATCTCCCTGAAGAACGCTTACTGGTGCGCCCCGAGCAAATGAAAGATGAAATGTGTGCTACCCTGGGCGGACGTGCAGCGGAAAAAGTGATCTTTAATAAGATTTCCACAGGGGCACTTAGCGATCTCGAAAAAGTCACTAAGCAGGCCCGGGCCATGGTGACTATCTACGGCCTGAATGATGAGATAGGCAATGTCACTTTTTACGATTCCGCCCAGTCGGAATACGGCTTTACCAAACCGTATAGTGAACTGACTGCCCAGAAAATCGACAGTGAAATTTCGAAGTTAATCGAGGAGCAGTATAAACGAGCGATTCAGGTTCTTAAGGATAATAAAGATAAACTCGAAGTACTTGCTGATTTACTTTTAGAAAAAGAAGTTATCTTTAAAGAAGATCTGGAGCGAATATTCGGAAAGCGCCCCTTTGAGAAGCAATTTGACAGGCTTGGACAGGAGAAAACCATTGTGAACTCAGAATTGGAAGAAAACACAGAGGTGACGGCTCCAACGGATGGAGGAAATAGTGCGGATTCGGAAAAAGAAAATTCTCCGGCTGCCGAAGAATCCAAAGCAACGGCCGATAAGAAGAAATAAGATTGGAACCCTCATAAGGTTAGAGGGATCCGCGAATCGTGAGGAAATACCTGATAAGGTCTATGGGGTTTTTTGATAAACTTTTTGGCGGAGGTAAGAAAAAGAAAGGTTCCAAACAGACCGTTGAGACCCGGGGCGCTCATATGCCTGATTTAAAAATCCCGGTAGATGAGAAGTTCACCATTCAATTTAAAAAGAACGGGGGTAAATTTATTTATTGCGATGCTTTTGAGGAAGTTCTCGATGGCCTTCAGAACATTATCAGGGAAAACCATTGGGAGCAAACGGCTTTTTTTATTCTGAATCCGGCACTCGAAGAACGATTTGCCAACCAAAACATCCGCTTTACTCCGATCGGCCTCCGAGAGTGAAGTGTTTCTCACTACATGTGAGCATCTGATAGCTCAAAATGGTTCTATCCTGGTAAGCTCGAACCAACTCCTGGAAAAAAAGCTCTCGGAAATTCCTGAGAATATTGTGGTTTTTGCCACGACCAGTCAATTGGTTGAATCCATAGGGGAAGGCCTTAAAATTATCAAAAAGAAGTACCGGCAGCGGATTCCCGCCAATATTACTACCCTGAAACACTTTAAGCCGACCACGGAAGAAGATTCCCTGGATTTTCTGACTTACGGAAGCACCTCTAAACACATGTACCTCTTATTACTGGAAGATCTTTAGGAATGAAGGAGGTTCTGAGAAGATTATTGACTGGAGTTGTCTATGTGCTGCTAATTCTTTCGGCGGTTTTTCTCAGCTCAGATGCTTATGATTTTCTTTTTATGGTATTTGGTCTGGCCTGCCTTTATGAGTACAAGCGCCTGGTTCTGTTAAAGGGATACTATATCTTCCTCGGATACCTGACCCTCTGGTGGGTTTTTATCTACCTCACCCGTGATCCGTACCTTATTCAAACCCTTTTGCTTTTAACACTAGCTGTCAATGCAGGTCTTATTGTTTATTTGCTTACCCCCCAGCAAAAGGAGTTTAACACCCTTCAGAAGTATCTTATTGGACTCTTTTATTTAGGGGGCGGCTGTATTTTTCTTACCATGATCCCATATCAGGATGATTTTTTTGCGAAATACCTGATTATGGGTATCTTCATTATGATTTGGGTGAATGATTCCTTCGCCTACCTGGTCGGGAAGACACTGGGCAAACACAAGCTGTATCCCGCTGTATCCCCTAAAAAAACAATTGAGGGCAGTATGGGTGGATTGGTCTTTACGTTAACCGCAGCTTTTTTACTGGGTAAATACGCCCCTGTACTCAATACTACCCAATGGCTCATACTCGCAGGGGTCGTTGTAGTAACGGGCGGTTTTGGGGATCTTATCGAATCCAAACTAAAAAGGGCAGCCGGAGTTAAGGACAGTGGTGCCATTTTACCAGGTCATGGGGGCATGCTTGACCGCCTTGATAGCCTTGTCTTTGCGGCACCCTTCGCGTATTTAACGTTAATTATTTTTCAATATGTTTCATAAGGAGGGCCAACGCATAATTCTGATCGCTTTTTTTCTGTGCGCCGGACTTACCCTGGTTTCACAATACTTGATCACACCACAGTGGCTTCAAATTCTGGTGCAAGTAGCCGCCATCCTGATCCTTGTATTGATCCTGCAATTTTTCAGGAATCCAAAGCGGGTGGCTTCGAGAAACTTTGATGAAATCCTCGCACCTGCAGATGGTAAAGTTGTAGCTATAGAAGAAGTGACTGAAAATGAGTATTTTAAAGATCAAAGGATTCAGGTTTCCATTTTTATGTCTCCGCTAAACGTCCACGTTACAAGGTACCCGGCAAGCGGCGCTATAACCTATTCCAAATACCACCCAGGCAAATACCTGGTGGCGTGGCATCCGAAATCCAGCACCGATAATGAACGGACGACCGTAGTGATTCGCACTCCACTTTTCGGACAAATCGGTTACCGGCAAATTGCAGGAGCGGTGGCCCGCAGAATTGTGAATTACGCCGAGGTCGGCGAAAGTGTTCAGCAGGGCGCAGATGCGGGTTTTATAAAATTTGGTTCAAGAGTAGATTTGTTACTACCTTTAGATAGCGCGATTACCGTAAAGCTCAACCAAAAAGTGGTAGGGGCAAAAACATGTATCGCAACCCTGGCAACCCAGGATGAAGAATAAAAAATTACATAAGGAATTCGAGGAAGCGGTAGCCTACATCAATAACTATAACCGCCTGCTCCCTGCTGATTTGCTTTTAAAGCTCTATGCCTACTATAAAATAGCGCATAACAATTACAGCAATCCCGGGAGCAAAACCCCCCTTATTAATGCTTTTAAAGCCAACGCCCTAATTCAGGCTCAGGATGTTTCCCCGGAAGTGGCCATGAGAACGTATATTGAATTGGTGGAAAACCACGTTCGGAATCTCACCTGAAACCTTTTAGGATCGGACAGGTTGCCGTTGGAGGTTCTTTTCGATAAAACCAAAAAACAAGGCTCCTGAAAGGGTGATTCCAAAGTAAATAGCAACCCACTCGGGGCCACTGCCCCAATACCTCCCAATTCCAAACCAATCTCCGGTCAGGGACAGAACAGCCCAACCCGCAAGTGCGCGGGCTATTTCAATCCAGGCCCCATACCGATTTCCATCCATCAGGGTTGTGTATCCGTAGATTCCGGCAAAAATAAAAGCCCCGAAGAGCAAGAGTCCCTCAAACCCGATCGCGGAATAATTGTAAAACATAAATAAAAGCAGACCAAGAGTGGTCAAAGTCTGAAAAACAGCATACCCTTTGAGGTACCCCGACACCTTGGGCTCGTATCGCTTGAAGTGATAGACATCAGAGATAACCGATCTGGGATATTCCAGGGCTACATCGGCCGGGCGCCATCCGGTGGGCATAAACCAAATGCGAATCCGGTCCCATAGATTACTGGTGTGCCAGGCGTCCTGAGCAATCCCCCATAAGTGCTGGAAATTAATATGAATCGGATTCCAGGTGTGGGCTGGCTTTAAAACACCGTATTGAGGAGGTACCGATTCCAGTTCTTCCTGGAAGGTGCCGAAGAGCCGATCCCAGACACAGAGTACCTGGCCGAGGTTTTTATCGATGTATTCCGGGTTGATCGCATGATGCACCCGATGCTGGGAGGGTGTTACGATAACATATTCCAGCCAACCCATTTTACCGATGTGCTGGGTATGATACCAGAATTGTGCAAAGAGATGCGCGGGCGCCAGAATCCCAATGACCTCTGCCGGGACCCCCAGCAGGGCTGCTGGAAGTAACATCAAAGGAAAATACCCGACCAGATTCGATATGGATTGGCGAAGAGCGCAGGCCAGGTTGAACTCTTCACTGCTGTGGTGTATTACATGTTGGTTCCAGAATATATTCACATGGTGGCTGAGACGATGGTTCCAGTAGCCTGCAAAATCAATAGCGAAGAAGGCGATTAACCAAACGAGCCAGGTCGCCTCTATACGCATCACGGCCAGGTGCTCCACGAGATAGGGATAACTCACCAGAATGACTCCAAGACCCAAAGAATCCTTAACGATATTGGTCAGGCCGGAACTGATGGAACTCAGGGTGTCCATCACTTTGTACTTCTGGTTCTTTTTAAAATACCCGTAGCCGATTTCAATCCCCATCAGCAGGATGAAGAAAGGTATGGCATACAACAGGGCTGTGGCGTAGGTTTCCAAACTGAGACTATTTCAATTATAAACAAGGAATTACGGCAAGTCCAATCCAGCTGCTATTCGCAATCCAAAGCATAACTATCCTCCTCGTCCTTGGACCAGGAAGCAGGGATGCTCTCCAATTGTTCCGGACTTACCAAAATACAAATCAAAGGATTTCCCTCAATATTAAACTCGTTAAAAGTGGGAAGGGGTAAGGTCGAAACATCGATACTTCCCAAATTGTTATCTGCCAAATCCAGCAGTTGTAACGTCGTGTATTCGGTTACAGTCAGCTGAGTGAGTTGGTTGCCGGAGGCCCCGACCTTCTCGATATTCTGATTACTCCCGAGCTGTAAACTCGTCAGGGCATTGTCCTCGGCCCAAACAAAAAGAAGGTTTCTGTTGGAGGTAAGATTCAGGGTTTGGAGGGCATTCTCCCGAACGTTCAGGTCGATCAGTTCCGTGAAATCCCCGATTCCCGTCAGATCGCTAATCCCTTCATTATTGACATCCAACCGCGTGATATTTTCGATGCGCGAGGTGAGCACAGAGCCGTCCACAACATCATCGAGGTTGCGGGCGATGAGCGCTTCTTCAAAAGCACTGTCAGGTATTGAGGTGCGCCGCTCTGGAATAGGATCAATTTCGCTGTCATCCGAGTCTGAATCCGAGCTGCAACCCGCAAATAAGAGTCCCAGAAACAGGCCGTAAATCAAAAATCTTTTCATGTTATTTTTTGGGTTAAAAATACGAAACTTCCTCCAGAAGTGCTCTCGCCTATTCCGGAACCCTGAGAATAAAGCCCTGCCCGTGCACATTTTCGATCTTCACCTTCGGATCATTTTCCAGTAGTTTTCGCAGGCGGGTTATAAAGACATTCAGGCTTTTTCGGTTAAAATAATCGTTGCGCCCCCAGATGCGTTTAAGGATGTCTGCATGGGAGCACAGACGGTTTCGATGTCGGATCAGGTACGAGAGGAGTTCATTTTCCCTCGTGGTCAGGGGAATTTCTACGCCCTCAAATCGCAGGCACTGATTCTGGGGATCATATTGATACCCGCCCAGGTCTGAGCGCGTAACTTCTTCGGTGGACGGCCCGCCCAGGCGGGTGAGAAGGGTCTCTATCCGCACCACCAATTCCTCTTCGTCAATAGGTTTTTTCAGGTAATCCACAGCACCCACTGAAAATCCTTTTAAAACATCGATCTTCATGGATTTTGCGGTGAGAAACAAAAATGGGATCTCCGGATAACGCTCGTGAATTTCAGCCCCCAGAGTGAAGCCATCCAATTCCGGCATCATTACATCAAGGATAACAAGATCAAAGTCTCTTTCTTCCAGCAGGGGAATCACTTCTTTGGGATTTTTGACCCATAGCAGCTCCATCCCCTTCATTTTTAGGTATTCCGAGAGGAGATAACCCAGGGAAGTGTCATCTTCCACCAGGAGCAGGTTATACATCTTTTGATCCATCTGATTCCAAAGGTACGACAAACAAAAAAACGGTTCCCTCTGAGGGATCACTGCTGACACTGACCCTCCCACGATGTTTTTCGGCCACAGTCCGAACATAACTCAGTCCCAAACCATAACCTCTTACCCCCTGGCGGTCTCCGTCAGGGATTCGGTAGTATTTCTTAAAGATTTCATTCAGAGCGCTGGAAGGTATAGGCATTCCCCCATTGTACACCCGAATCTCAAGTTGCTTTCCCTTTTTGATAGCGGTCAGGCGAATTGGCGAATTCGATCCGTACTTCCTGGCATTGTCCAACAGGTTATTCACCGCATTCTCCAAATGAAATACAGAAGCCTTCATCAGGTAAGGGCCGGGAGTTAAGTCATAGGTAAAGGACTGTTCTTCCAGCTCGCAAAGCTCATTAAAATCAATACATATTTGCTCTAAAGATGGCCTGAAATCCAATCGCTCCCTGACCAGAACGGTGCGCTTGTGTTCCAAAGCCCCCAGCTCCAACACCTTATCGATATGATTCGTTAATTTCTTAGTCTCCTTCAGGATCCGCCCGGTAAATTCCCGCTGGTCCTCCCCCACTTTGGCGTCCAGAATCTTAGTGGCCAGACTGATAGAGAAAACCGGGGTGCGGAGTTCATGCGTGAGGTTATTGATAAAGGCATTGGTTGTAGTGATCACCTTTCGCTGCCAGTAATACGTCTTTAAAACCCATAAAACGACCGCGAGGATTCCCAATAGAAACAGGAGGCTCGGAAGGGTCAGGCCATTGAGTTGGGAGAGAAAATACCCGTCCAGATTCTGAAATTCGAGTTGGAGTACCACTCGTTTTTCAAGGCGGTCCGCGAGATATCCTTTCACTTCAATCGGATAGCGGAAATCCTTTTCCGCTTCCCTGGGTTTTTGGGCCGAACGCAGATAATAACTACTGTCACGGGCCTTGAGCTCAAAACTAAACTCCCGGTCGATCTGATGATCTATCAGGCGCTCCCGCAGGTAATCCTCCAAAAAATATCGGGTCGCGTCTTCGAGTACCGCCGGCTCCGTTTTAAAATAACTGGTGTCCTTTTCCAGGGCGTTGGCCAGGAGGAAAGTAAGTTGATTTCGCCCGTATAAATCCTGCTGAACGTCTGCCCCTACCAGGGCAATTTTCTGACTAAACTGCACCCGTGCCAGATTCAGGCCAATCTTCAGATATCGATATTGAATTACGGCGAGACCAATTATGGAGACAACAAACAGGGTGATAAAGAAAATTCGTTTGCGCGCCATAGTGTAAAAATGGAATGACTTTCCGTAAAATCCGCAGTCTTAACCCCTTCTTAAGAAGATTAACTTTGTATTAATTCTTTTTGTTTTCTGCTAACCCCAATGCCCACTTGTTTGAGGTACTTTAGCCAATGATAAAGGTACAGCTTTATCCATGGTCGAAAAGTTTAGTTAATTCTACAAAAGCCAGTCTGAGGACTGGCTTTTTTATTGCAATACCCCTTTCCTTTTATCCTGAACGGGGTTCACGCTATCCAAAAGACCGGTGATGTAACCCTACCGCCGGGCTATTTTAAATTGGCCAGGCTTTTTTCAAGGGTTTCAATGCGGGCCTCGGCGTCGGAAGCTTTCTTCTGTTCCAGGGCCACTACGTTTTCAGGCGCATTATCCACGAAGCGCCGGTTTGAGAGTTTTTTCTGAACGGAAGTCAGAAATCCTCTCGTGTACTCAAGTTCTTCCTGTATTTTTTCCATTTCAGACGCCACATCTACGACTCCCGTAAGCGGCAAATAGTACTCATTGCTTTTCACCCGAAAGGAAAGTGCCCCTTGTGGAGCCTCTTCGGTATCCCGGATTTCTGTGGTATTCGTAAGTTTTTGGATTAAAACATCCCATTCGGGGTCTGAACCCTCTTCATTCAGGACCAGGAGACTTACTGCATCGCGGAAGGGTATCTGCTTTTCTTTGCGAATGGTCCGTACGGCAGAAATCACCTCCCGGGTAAAATCAAAGGCGTCCAAAAGGTCCTGGTCAAAAGAAGTTTGCTTTGGCCAGGTGGCTACGATCAATGCCTGGTCAGGTGTTCTTTGAGCCATTAGTTGCCAGATCTCCTCGCTCAAAAACGGCATAAAGGGATGGAGCAATTTCAGGTTCTCTTCGAAAAGCTGAATCACCTCCGCATAGGTCCTTGTATCTATAGGAGCCTGATAGGCGGGTTTTACTATTTCGAGCAACCAGGAACAAAAATCATCCCAGATGAGTTTATAGGTCGCCATCAGGGCATCTGAGATTCGGTATTTCTCATAATGCCCTTCTATTTCCTCCACGGTTTTCATAAAACGGGCCCGGTACCAGGCAATCCCCAGGCGCGCGGCCTCGGGTTGCGGGATCTCGGATTGTTCCCATCCCTGGACCAGTCGAAAGGCATTCCAAACCTTATTGGCAAAATTCTTGCCCTGCTGACACAAGTTCTCTTCAAAGAGAAGGTCATTTCCTGCCGGGGCACTGAGCAGGAGTCCTACCCGTACGCCGTCGGCACCGTACTGAGCGATCAACTCCAGGGCATCTGGTGAATTCCCAAGCGACTTCGACATTTTTCGCCTCTGCTTATCCCGTACCAATCCTGTGAGATAGACCGTATTAAAGGGTTTTTCTCCCCTGAAGTGATACCCGGCCATAATCATCCGAGCCACCCAAAAGAATAATATGTCCGGGGCAGTGACCAAATCACTGGTGGGGTAGTAATACGATACCTCATCGTTTTCCGGGTCCAATATTCCCCCGAAGACACTTATGGGCCAGATCCATGAGGAAAACCAGGTGTCGAGTACATCTTCATCCTGATGCAGATCGCCGGGTTGTAAGTTCGCATTGCCACTTTGTGATCGAGATAATTCCAGGGCTTCCTCTGCCGTGGCCGCCACAACAAACTGATCCTTTCCCGGACCGTAATAATAGGCCGGGATACGTTGCCCCCACCAAAGCTGTCGTGAGATATTCCAGTCCCGGATGTTTTCCATCCAGTGGCGGTACGTATTTTCAAATTTGGAAGGCACCAGACTGATCTCCCCATTGTCCAGTACGGCAGCCAGGGCCGGCTCGGCCAGCTCTTTTGTTTTCAGGAACCACTGGTCTGATAACCTGGGCTCGATAACCGCGCCGGTCCGCTCTGAGGTTCCCACCTTATTGGTATACTGCTCTGTCTTAACTAAAAAACCTTGGGCATCCAGCTCTTTTATAATAGCCTTTCGGGCTTCAAACCGATCCATACCCTCAAAGTGAAGCCCATTCGAATTCAGTCTCGCATCCGGATGAAAGATATCCACGATTTCAAGGCCGTGCTGCTGTCCGATCTGGTAATCGTTCTCATCGTGGGCCGGGGTAATTTTTAAACAACCCGTCCCAAATTCCATAGTGACATATGTATCCTGAATTACAGGAACCACCCGATCGCAAATGGGCACCCGCACCTTTTTACCCTTTAGATGGCTATAGCGTTCATCCTCCGGATGAACACAAACCGCAGTATCCCCAAGCAGCGTTTCTGGCCGGGTGGTCGCAATGACCACCTTTTGGTCTGTCCCTTCCACCGGGTAAGCAATATGATAAAGAAACCCCTGCCTTTCTTCGTAATTCACTTCTTCATCCGAAAGGGTTGTTTTTGCTTGAGGGTCCCAATTCACCATCCGATACCCCCGGTAAATCAGTCCCTGACGGTACAGGTCTACAAAGACAGAAATAACGGATGCCTCCATCTCTGGATCCATGGTAAAGGCCGTGCGTTTCCAGTCACAAGAGCACCCCAGTTTTTTGAGTTGCTCCAGGATGACACCTCCATACTCATGGGTCCACTCCCAGGCGTGTTCCAGGAATTCCTCCCGACTCAGGGAATCTTTGGAAACTCCCTGCTCCTTTAATTTGGCAACTACTTTAGCCTCAGTAGCGATAGAGGCGTGGTCGGTTCCGGGTACCCAACAGGCATTTCGACCTTGCATGCGTGCCCGCCGTATCAGGACATCCTGTAGGGTATTGTTGAGCATATGACCCATATGCAAAACCCCGGTTACGTTTGGGGGAGGGATAACAATGGTATAAGGCTCTCGCTCATCGGGCTGTGAATAGAAATACCCGTGATTCATCCAGTAGGAATACCATTGGGATTCAACGCGCTGCGGGTCGTATTTTGAAGGGATCTCCATGTTGTGGTATGGTTTTTGAAATCAGGGGTTTGTCCCAGTGGGTGCAAAGATGTTAAAAACCGCTGAAAACCCCAATTAGACGGGACAGGATTATACGAAATAAAAATAAGTAACGTTAATAGAAAACAAAAGAATTTTGGATGTTGGAGCCTCAATGGCTACATTTGAAGTTCACCCAAAATCAATGACTATGAAAAATCTGGCAATTGTGTTATTTATCAGTCTGATGACTCTCGGGATTCAGGCCCAGGAAAAAGTAGCCAAAATCGAATTCACCTCAGATACGGTGGATTATGGAGAAATTGAAAAAGGAAGTGACGGTGTACGTGTATTTGAATTCAAGAATACCGGAACCGCGCCCCTGATTATCAGCAAAGTGAGCTCTAGTTGTGGATGCACCATCCCAAAGAAACCTGAGGGGCCCATCATGCCCGGTGAGAGTGGGGAAATCCAGGTGAAGTACGACACAAATCGTCCCGGCCCGATACGCAAGGCCATAACCGTCCTGTCGAATGCGGATACCCCAACTACAATCCTAAAGATTAAAGGAAATGTAAAAGAAGGTATTAACGGAAAGTGATTTCTGAGTAAATCTTATAAAATCAACCCCGCCTGCCAGCGGGGTTTTTTTATTCAAATAAATCCCGCAGTACAAAGGAGAAAAGTAAATCCTGATTGTACCGTTCGATCAGGAGTCGGATGGATCTGCCTTTTTTCTCATTGATCATTTCCATAACCTCCTGCAACTTATATCGGTGTACCGGTTTGCCATTAACGGCCAGAATCACATCTCCCGTTTTCAGACCGACCTCCTCGGCAGGACTTCCGGCCCGGATCGCAGAAACCACAATTTCAGGCACCAAACTAAGGCGTGTCTGAGAACCCACCATAAGCTGAACGCTGCTAAAAGTTTTGTCGTCACTGCGGACAAATCCGTTGGAATCTGCAATGCGCTCTGCGATATATCGAATCCCGGCGTGCTCCAGTTCAATACCCGCCAAATTAAATTGAAAGGGTTTGTCGAACAAGGCATTTTTTGTAAGGGTAATTTGCGCTCCGGGGTAATCGATAATCATATTAAAACGCTTCAGTAGCTCTCCCCCTGCACTACCGTTGCGATCCCCGAGATTAGAAGCAAGCCTGAAAGATTCCATATTTGGAAAGGCCGCTTTGGCATCCTGGAGGACAAAATCCCCCAGGCGCATCTGTTGTATTTTGGTCCGCATACCGTAGATCGTGCCGCTAAGGCCTTTGCCGAGATAGTCTTCGTAATGCTTGTCCGGCACTTTCAATCCCTTTTCAGTATCCGGGAACAACCACAAGGCATCACTGCTTCCTGTATCCATGAGGAGTTTCACAGGAATCTCCTCCTGATTATGCACCACAACAGAGCCGTGCAGATAGGCCTTGTTTTCAGCAATAGTCAGCGGAAGTGTGACCTCATCCTTTCGGGATTTCCGGACATAGGTCACGGGATTGTGAAAGCGCAAAAACTTCCTGCTGTAATTGATTTCAACCACATACTCTTTGAAGAGGTCATACCCAATGATCCCGTGAACCGGAATTCCGAGGCTGGAAGAAAAATTCATGTCCTTGTCCAAAACCACATAGAGTTCCTGACTGAGGTTTTTCAGTGACTGAATGCTAAAGGTATTGCCGAGGGAACGCAGAGCCTCCACCGGTTCCCCATCGCCCAAACCGCGTATTGTAATTTGGGATACATCGCGCAATTCAATGGAATCCTGGCCTGTCAGGTTAAATAATATGGGCTTACTCACTCCCGAATCCAGAATAAAATTCAGGGAGGCCCCATTGACCTCCATGGGGATAATCACCAGGTTGTTAATAAGTTCGAAACGAATACGATCTGTGTGTTCTTTGCCAGCAGGGAGCTGGTATTGCTGGGCCATAACGGATCCCGCAGCGAGCAGAAATGCTGCAACAATCCAAAAGGAGTATGCCCGCAAAAACCTCATAACTAGTTTCGTTTAGCTTTAAATTAGGTAAAAAAACAATACTCTTAGCCTTTTTTAACATTCCTTTTACCTGGGGCTATTTCAATCCGGCGCGCGATCAGAGGGATATTTTGTGTTGTTTACTCCAAAGGGATTTCTCATTTTTGTGTTTAAACGATTCATACTTATGCCCGCTTTATCCAAAAAAGGCCTTTCTATGCCGGCCTCGCCCATACGCAAGTTGGTTCCCTTCGCTGAAGCGGCCAAAAAAAGAGGTGTTGAAGTTATTCACTTGAATATCGGCCAACCGGATATCAAAACGCCCAAAGGAGCTCTCGATGCTGTGCGCAATGCGCCTATTGAAGTTCTGGAGTACAGCAGAAGTGAAGGAAATGAGAGTTACAGGGTAAAACTTGCTAAGTATTATACCCGACACGGCATAGAGGTTACCCCGGAACAAATCCTGATCACTACAGGAGGTTCGGAAGCCCTTTCCTTTGTTATGGGGTGCATCGCAGATCCCGGGGATGAGATCATTATTCCCGAGCCTTTTTACGCCAATTACAACGGTTTTTCGGTGGCAAACGGCGTAAAGGTGATCCCCCTGGCTTCAGACATTTCCGATAATTTTGCCCTCCCTCCAATAGAATCCTTTGAGGACTATATTACCCCGCGAACCCGCGCCATTCTCCTGTGTAATCCGGGGAACCCGACAGGTTACCTCTATAGCCGGGAAGAAGTACAGCAACTCGCCCATCTCGTGCGGAAACACGATCTCTTCCTGATTGCAGATGAGGTGTACCGCGAATTCGCATATGATGGCCTGGAACACTATTCCATTCTTCAGGAACCCGGAATGGAGGCGCATGCCATAGTAGTGGATTCGGTATCGAAGCGCTACAGTATGTGCGGGGCCCGCATCGGTTGTATTGTCAGTCGAAATGCGGCGCTAATGGCTGTATGTCTGAAATTTGCCCAGGCCCGGCTGTCCCCTCCTACCCTTGCCCAGATCGCCAGTGAAGCTGCCCTGGACACCCCGGACACTTATTTTGAGGAGGTCATTGCCGAATACACCTCGAGGCGCGACCTGCTGTTGGAAGAGTTATCAAAAATAAAGGGGATTCGGATCGCGCGACCCCAGGGGGCTTTTTACTGTATGGTGGAATTACCTGTAGCCGATGCGGATCATTTCGCCCAGTGGTTACTCGAAGAATTCCAATGGGAAGGAGCTACTGTGATGGTGGCACCCGCGGCCGGATTTTATGCGACTCCGGGTTTAGGTACCCGGGAAGTTCGCATTGCCTACGTTTTGGAAAAAGCACAGTTGCGTAAAGCAGTTCTGATTCTCGGCAAGGCACTTGAAATATACCCGGGGTAATGGAGATCCAAAAAAATGTCTCATTAAAACCCTATAACACCTTTGGGATTGACCTCCCTGCCCAGGAGTTTCTGGAAATCGAATCTGTAACCACCTTGCAACAGGTGTTGCAACTCGCGAATCACCCGAAATTTTTTGTCCTCAGTGGGGGCAGTAACCTCTTACTAACCGCCCCGTTAAAAGCCCTGGTCCTGTATATGAATATTCAGGGCAAGGAAATTCTCAAAGACGACGGGCAAACCGTCATCGTTCAGGCCATGGCAGGTGAAAATTGGCATGAACTGGTTATGTGGAGTCTTTCTATGGGACTGGGGGGGCTTGAAAATCTGGCTCTTATTCCCGGAAAATGCGGCACAACACCCATTCAGAATATCGGAGCCTACGGGGTTGAACTCAAAGATGTTTTTTACGCCTGTGAGGCCCTGGAAATAGCCACAGGGCGGATATGTCGCTTTACCCCTGAAGAATGCAACTTCGGTTACCGGGATTCTTTTTTTAAGCGGGAGGGAAAAGGGGCGTATATTATTACTTCCATAGCGCTCAGGCTCAGCAAAACAAATCATAAGCTTTCTACCTCCTACGGTGCCATTCAGAGCGAATTAAGCCAAAGGGGTATTGAGAGCCCCACACCCATGGACGTGGCAGAAGCCGTCATTGCAATCCGCCAGAGCAAACTCCCGGATCCAAAGGTTCTTGGCAACAGCGGGAGTTTTTTTAAGAATCCCGTAATCAGCACTACAGAGTACACTGCGCTTAAAAATCGTTTTCCTGAATTACCGGGGTACCCTCAGAAGGACGAAATGACCAAAGTGCCAGCGGGCTGGCTGATTGAAAAATGCGGTTTTAAAGGGTATCGAAAAGGAGATGCCGGAGTGCACGTGAAACAGGCTCTGGTTCTGGTCAATTACGGAACCGCAAGCGGACAGGAGCTTCTCGAACTGGCACAAAGCATACAGGACAAAGTCCGAAACACCTATGGGATTGAACTTATTCCGGAAGTAAACATCATTTGACTTTACATCCCGGGCCACCCCGGGGGATACCGCTGCATGCCACCTATCGAAGTTACATTCAATTTGAGCAAACATGGGCTGTCAAAGTAACAATCTAATCTTTATCTTAGCGTTTATCTATATATGATTAAGGATACGCCGTCAAGAGCGAATCTTACTTTTTAGCGCCTTTCCCAACTGATGAGCACTCTGCTGGAAAAACATATTGTAGAATTGCTCAAAGAGAGCAATGACAAAGCCATTTCCCTTCTCTATGAACATTATGGGGACACTCTTTACGGGGTAGCCTTTAAAGTCGTAAGAAATGAGGAACTGGCCCAGGACGTCGTGCAGGAGAGTTTTATCAAGATCTGGAATAAGTCCCACACCTATGACGCGTCTAAAGCCAAGCTCTTTACCTGGCTATTCCGTATTACGCGGAATACGGCTATCGATAAATTACGCAGTTTAGGGAATAAGTCTGACCGGGAAATCCAAATGGATGTTTCAGACGTATATAACTTGGGTGTTGAGGGGATTCAGCCCGAGCTGATGGACATGCGCAAGCAGCTCGATAAGATTGAACCGAAATACCAGATTGTGCTGGAGGCACTCTTTTTCGAAGGAATGACTCAGCAGGAGGCCAGTGAAGAGCTCGATATTCCTCTGGGTACTGTAAAATCCAGGCTGAAAATCGGACTTCGGGAACTCAAAAGAATATATGGAGCTGCCTCCTTTGTATTGTTTTATTTATCACTAGGGTTATGAAAGAAAAAATTCACAATTTTCTGGAATCAGATTTACTGGAAAAATACCTGATCGGGCAGACCAACCTTGAAGAGACGCATCAGGTAGAACGATATATCGCCATGTATCCCGAAATTCGGGAAGCCTACAGGGAACTCGAAGACAATCTAGAGACCTTCGCACGGCTCTACGCCCGTAAGGCGCCTGAGGGACTTAGAAGCCGGATCGCTTTGAGCATTCGAAATCAGCAGTCCGGCCGCCGTCGGTTTATCCGCTATGCCGTCGCTGCCAGTATTGCGACACTCTTCTTTGCAGCTTCCTCGGTTTTCTTTTGGAATCAGAACCAGCATCTCCAGCAGGAAAATGCCATGGTTACCGATCAGATCCGTGTTCTGGAGGCCGACATGAAGGAGCAGTTAGAGGATGTACGAAACCAATTCATCGTTCTCAATAATCCGGGAACACGTAAATATATGGTCAATGGCAACAAAAAAGCCAGTGACCTCAAGGCGATTGCCTATGTGAATCCCATTAAAAAATTATCCTATATCAATGTGCGAAACCTGCCTCAGCTTCCTGAAGACCAGTGTTATCAGATGTGGGCAGAGGTCAATGGTTCCATGGTGAATCTCGGCATTCTCAAGGACATCAAAGATAAGGACAAACTGATGGCGCTTCCCTATGGTGAGAAAGCTGTCGGCTATATTACTATCGAGCCAAAAGGGGGTAATAATGCCCCTTCAGTTCAAAATATTGTCGCGAACATCAAGTACTGATTTCGGGAACCGGCATTTTGAAAAGCCTCTTGTTTAAGGGGCTTTTTTTGTATCTTTACCCAAAATTTACCCGATGAAACTCGTTTTACTGACTATTGGATTATTAGGCCTTGCCTTTGCCGGAATCACCATAAAGATCTGGTCCAAAAAGAACGGTAAATTTGCGGGCACCTGTGCCAGTCAGAGTCCATTCCTGAATCAGGAGGGAGAAGCCTGCGGCATGTGCGGAAAACTTCCCTCGGAACAGGATTGCAAACAGGAATTGCAGGCCTGATTCCAGCAGCGTTGCACTCCGCTTTTATATCCTATTTAAAAATCGGCTATTGCCCCCGGAAGAAGACATCATATTAGAGACTATTGCCAAAGCCCGGGTTGGGGACCAGATGGCATACAGTCAATTATTGGATCGGTTCTGGACAGAAGTTTACGGGTTTCAACTCAAAAGGACCCAAAACGAAAACGACGCAGAAGACATCTCCATTCAGACTTTTGCAAGGGCCTTTGACAAACTCAACACCTACGATCCCCAATACGCCTTCGGCACCTGGCTGGTTACGATCTCCAAAAACCTCCATGTAGATTTACTGCGGAAACGGAAACGCAATGTGCTCGAGCAGCGGGAAAATCATTCCGGGGATGCCATGACAAAAGTCCTGGATGAAAGCCCGAGTGCCGAGGATCAGTTAATCATCGATCAGAACCTGAAAACCCTGCTGCAGAATATCAGAAAACTCAAACCTGCCTACCGGGAGGTCATCGAGCTCAGGTATTTTCAGGAAATGAGTTATGCGGAAATTGCGAAAACCCTGGATGAGCCCCTGGGGAATATAAAAATCAAACTCCTCAGGGCAAAAAAATTGTTGGCTACCCTAATCTCCCAGAGCAGAAGAAACGGGTAACCGGGTCGTTAATTTTCGAATAAGCCGGCACTGCAATCGCGGCTTTCAACCCTTTTTTTGTTTGTATATTTGCTAAAAATCGAGCTATGAGTACCACGGCAACAGATGCGGCAAGCCCGCCAAAAGGCAAGCCGAAATGGCTTCGGGTAAAACTGCCAACTGGCAAAAAGTACACCCAGCTGAGAAGTCTGGTAGACACTTACAATCTCAATACGATCTGTACCTCAGGCAGTTGTCCGAACATGGGCGAATGCTGGGGCGAGGGCACCGCTACGTTTATGATCCTCGGCAATATCTGTACCCGTTCCTGCGGTTTTTGCGGGGTTAAAACCGGCCGGCCGGAAGAGTTGGACTGGGCGGAGCCCGAAAAAGTAGCTCGATCTATAAAAATCATGGGGATCAAACATGCGGTGGTCACTTCCGTAGACCGGGACGACCTTAAAGACATGGGGTCTATCCTCTGGGCGGAAACTGTCAAAGCCATCCGCAGGATGAACCCACAGACTACTCTGGAGACGCTTATCCCCGATTTTCAGGGGGTGGAACGACATCTGGACCGGATTCTGGAGGTTGCCCCAGAAGTGATTTCCCATAACATGGAAACCGTCCGCCGATTGACCCGGGAGGTGCGCATTCAAGCCAAATACGACCGGAGCCTTGGCGTACTGGAGTATCTCAAAGCACAGGGAGCCAGAAGGACCAAATCCGGGATTATGCTGGGGCTTGGGGAAACTCAGGAAGAAGTACTACAGACACTTTATGATTTACGTAGCGTGGGAGTGGATATCGTCACAATTGGTCAATACCTGCAACCCTCCAAAAAACACCTGCCTGTTAAACGATTCGTCACCCCTGAAGAATTTGATAAATACCGTGAGGCGGGGTTGGAAATGGGCTTCCGCCATGTGGAAAGCGGAGCGCTGGTGCGTTCTTCATACAAAGCCCACAAACACATAGAGTAAAGGGGCACTTCTTTGTCATACCAAAAGAATATGAAAAGCATTACCCTGGGAATTAACGGATTCGGGCGTATCGGGCGAACGCTTTTCAGACTCCTTCGGGAGGAACCCAATATACATGTAGGGGCTGTGAACGATGTAGCCGACATCGACACGCTGGCGCATCTGCTCAAATACGACAGCATTCACGGAATCTTTCCCGATGCGGTATCTGTCGATAAGAACACGCTCCTCACCCCGAAAGGCACTACCCGGTTTTCCCATTCGGAACAGCCCGATGGTATTCCCTGGGAAGAATCCGGAGTTGACCTGGTCATTGAGGCCACCGGCCGGTTCAAGACCCGGGAGAGTTTGCAAGGGCACCTGATGGCCGGAGCACCCAGGGTCATGCTAACAGCCCCGCCCCCTGAGGACGATATCCCCATGGTGGTATACGGCATCAATCAGGACTCCCTGGGTAAACACGACCGGATTTTCAGCAATGCGTCGTGTACCACGCACAATGCCGCCCCTATGATTGCGATTCTCGATAAACTCTGCGGTATTCAACAGGCCTATATCACCACGGTGCACTCCTATACTTCCGACCAAAGCCTGCATGACAGACCCCATCGGGATTTGAGAAGGGCCCGTGCTGCCGGGCAATCTATCGTCCCCACTACCACGGGGGCCGCTAAAGCACTTACCCGGATTTTCCCGCATCTTTCATCGGCCATAGGCGGGTGTGGCATTCGTGTACCTGTTCCGAACGGCTCCCTGACGGACATCACGGCCAACGTCCTTAAACCCACTAGTATTGAGGAAATTAATGCTACTTTTAAGGCCTCTTCCTTAAACGAATTCAAGAAAGTGCTGCAGTACACCGAAGATCCGATCGTTTCCATCGATATTAACAATAGTTGCTATTCCTGCACGTTTGATTCCCAAATGACTTCGGTCATTGGAAACATGGTAAAGGTGATTGGCTGGTACGACAACGAGACCGGGTACAGCAGCCGTATTATCGATACCGTGAAATGGATGACCGAAAAAGATTACTTGTGAAACCGCGTATTACATATCTCCTTTTTATGATATGGGCCCTGCTCTTTGTATGGCCCGCCACTACCCTTTGGGCACAGGAAGAAAATATGGCCGATCCGGAATTCACCGCGATGATGGCAGAGATTCGATCCTTACGAAATCAGGACAGGAGGGTCGAGGCACTTGAATCCCTGGAAAGAGCTACCAAACACGCCGAAGCTGCGGAGAACACACAGCAGATTATCCGCTGTGATTTTATGTATGCTGAAATATACCTCGACCTTGAAAGGGTCTCGGAGGCGGAGTTCTACTACGACCGCATGAACGAACAGCTCGAGACTGTTGAGTATTTCTACGGCAATGCGGCCAGTCTCTATATCGACGCCAGAATCTCCTCCATGGAAGGGAATAACAACCTGGCGCTCAGTAAACTGATTGAGGCAAAAAAAGAAAGCAATGACCGGAATCTTCTGAATCGAATCACCCTTTCAGAGGGGGAATTCTACGCCCAACTCCCAAACAGTACTGATCGCGCTATTACGCGCTTTAACGCCTTACGGGAAAATTCTGATCCCTTTGAAAAGGACTACCTCCGAGCGCGGGCTTTTGTGGGCCTGGCTGATATTTATATCGCCCAGGACGATTCAGAAAATGCCATAAGCAATGCGGAAAATGCCCTGAAACTCGCTCAGGACAATGAATTCGCCAAGATCTATGAGTACTCTAACCGATTGTTGGTCAGTCTGTATCAAAAAACCGGGCAGTATGACCAGGCCATACCCGCCGCTCTCAGTCTGCTCAATCTTCGGGACTCCTTATATTCCGTCGAAAGCGATTCCGTAAAAAGCTCCCGCTATAATGAATTGATGAATAAAACCCTGCTGGAACAGGTAGACCGACAACGCGCTGAAATTTCAGAACTGAGCGAATCGGCCAGCCGTTCTGAAATCACAGTAATTCTCACGACATCCTTTCTGACGATTATCTCCTTACTGGCGATATCCCTGTACCGAAACAACCAGATTAAACTTAAAACAAACGATCTGCTTCAGACGAAGAACCGCGAATTGCAACTCGCCCGTGATGCAGCCGTTCAGGCCATGGAGGCAAAAACAAATTTTCTCTCTACGGTAAGTCATGAACTGCGCACCCCGCTCTACGCTGTTACAGGCCTGACGCACCTTTTAATCGAGGAAAAACCGCGTAAGAACCAATTAGATCATTTAAAATCCCTGAAATTCTCAGGGGACTACCTTCTGAATTTCATCAACGACATCCTGCAAATTAACAAGATTGATGCTGAGAAACTGGAACCTCTGGAAGTTGACTGCAACCTGCATAAGGTGCTGAATGACGTGCTCAATGGCCTGCAGCAATCCGCCAAAGAGCAGCGGGACGAGCTTATCCTGGACTACGACACTCAAATCCCTTCCCATCTGCTGAGCGATCCGGTAAAGTTGTCTCAGATTTTTATGAATCTGGTCGGAAATGCCATCAAATTTACCAAGGATGGACAAGTAGAGGTCATCGCCCGACTTTTGAAGAGAGAAGGTGAATACGCCCATGTATATTTTGAAATACGGGACTCAGGAATTGGTATCGAAGCCGAGCGTCAGGAGAGCATATTCGATAGTTTTGAACAGGGATCTATACAAATTAACCGGGAATACGGAGGAACCGGCCTGGGCCTTACGATCGTCAAGAGTTTACTCGGACTCTTTGACAGCACTATTCATTTGGAAAGCGAGTACGGGAAAGGGAGCACCTTTTATTTTGAACTTAAACTGAAGTGTAAAGACCTGCTGATCGAAGAGCTGCCCTTTGAAGACGCCAAGGTGGATTACAGCTTTGACGATCTTCATTTGTTGGTCGTGGAAGACAATAAAATCAACCAGGTGATTACCCGAAAAATGCTTTCCAAAAAAGAAATCACCTGTGACATTGCCAGCGATGGTACCCAGGCCATTGAACTGGCGAAAGCCAATAGGTACGACGGGATTCTTATGGATATACACATGCCCGGGATTAGCGGTGTGGAAGCCACTATAGAAATCCGGAAATTCGATCCCCAGATTCCGATCATTGCCCTGACCGCCATTTCTCTGGACGACAGTTTGGAAGAATTTTACGCAGCAGGCTGCAATGATGTCGTCACCAAACCCTTCAAACCAGAGCTTTTCTACGATAAAATCGGGGAGAACATCTCAGAGGCCCGGGTGCGTAAATCAACTACTTAAAACCTGGAGAGAAATTCCTGCATCACGCGCTCGTCCAATTCCGAAAAACAGTGCTGGACCGGGAGTATGTAGAACGCGTCAAGCGCCCCTTCCAAACGCACGGCGTCCTTTTCCGTAGTCAATATGGGTTTTCGTTTTTTGAGTGCAGTAAGTTCCGCGGTGGAGAATTTATGATGGTCTGAATACTTTAGATGCTCAAACTGAATCCCGGATTCCTTCAGGTAGGCGATCAGGGGTTCGGGCCGGGCAATGCCGGTGACCAGGGTAAATTTCTCTTTTTTTAGTCCTTTTTCCGAGATCAGTTCTCCATTGAGATCCCGTACCTGCTGATAACAAAGTGAGGCAAATGCGAGTTCCTGCCCATCCCTAAGTGCCAGTTTTCTTCGGATTCGCTCGCGTTCCCCTGCGGATAAGGGGTTGGGACATTTAGTTACCACGATTAAATCTGCCCGGCTCGCCTGAGTCCGGTGATCCCGGAGATTCCCCGCAGGCAGATAGGGTTCCTCCGTGTAGAGTTCATCATAAGCAGTCAGTAAAACGGACTGTGCGGGCGTTACCCTGCGATGTTGAAACCCGTCGTCCAGTAGAATGATTTCAGGATCTGCCAACCCGATCAATTTTTCTATTCCCCTTTGGCGGTCTGCATCCACAGCTATGACCGCATCCGGAAATTTTCGGGCCATTTGCAAGGGTTCATCGCCCACCTCAGCGGCCGTTCGTTCAGGGTTCACCAGGAGAAACCCTTCCGTCTCCCGCTTATATCCCCTGCTCAAAACAGCTACTTTCCGCTCAGGCAGCAGTCGGGAAAGAAACCACTCTGCCATTGGGGTTTTTCCACTCCCACCAGTGCTCAGGTTGCCAATGCACAAAATGGGCACCTCATAGCCCTGAGAGGCAAACCAGCCCCAGTCGTAAAACTTATTCCGTAACCAAACGATCCAGCCATAGAGAACGGAAAAAGGCAATCCGAGATTTCGCAACCACTTCATAAGAGCGAAAATAGTTATTTATATTTGAGAGCACCCTAAACCCAAAAGACATGACCGTTAAAGCGATTACAGATATCCTTGAGCAAAAGGCCCCCCTTAAACTGGCCGAAGACTTTGACAATGTTGGTTTGTTGGTTGGGAACGCGGATATGGAAGTTTCGGGTATCCTGGTTACTCTCGACACGCTGGAAGAAGTGGTGGAGGAGGCCATCACCCGGAACTGCAACCTTATTGTGAGTTTTCACCCCATCTTGTTTAAGGGACTCAAAAGAATCACCGGGGCCACTTATGTGGAAAGGGTTGTCGCCAGGGCCATCGAGCACCAAATTGCCATATACAGCATGCATACGGCCCTGGATAATGTGCCGGATGGAGTCAGCGGGAAAATGTGTGAGGTCCTGGGTTTGCAATCTCCCCAGGTACTTATCCCCGGGGCGCACAAAATTAAAAAACTACTGACCTATGTGCCCCTGGCGGCACAGGATGGACTATTGGATAAACTCTTTAAGGCCGGGGCGGGGCATTTGGGAAACTACAGCCAGTGCAGTTTTTCTTCTGAGGGCACAGGGGGCTTTCTGCCGGAGTCCGGGGCGAATCCGACCCGGGGGACCCGGGGCAAGCGGCATTTGGAACCCGAGGCTCAAATCCATATCACTTTTGAGGCACATCGGGAAAAAGCGGTCCTTACAGCGCTTCTTTCCAACCATCCGTATGAAGAGGTGGCTTATGAAATTACCACCCTGGACAACTCGTATAACGGTATTGGGATGGGAATGCTCGGACACCTCCCGGAACCTATTAAACCTGAAGTGTTTTTAAAAGCGATTAAAAAAGCCTTTGGCACGGGTTGTATCCGCCATTCTGCGCTGCTTCAGACTCCTGTGCAAAAAGTGGCAGTCCTCGGGGGCAGCGGTGCCTTTGGCATCGACGCCGCCATAGCAAAAGGAGCGGACTTTTTTATTACCGGGGATGTGAAATATCACGAGTTCTTCAAGGCCGAAGGGAAAATGGTTATCGCCGATATCGGACACTATGAAACTGAGCAGTTTACAAAAAACCTCCTGGCTGAATATCTTAGCGAAAAAATTCCTAATTTTGCAATCTCTTTATCGGAGACCCAAACCAATCCGATCAACTATTTCTAATTTATGGCGACAAAGACTGAAGTAACTGTAGAAGATAAGCTGCGGGCCCTATACGATCTCCAACTCATCGATTCCCGGGTAGATGAAATCCGCAACGTCCGGGGGGAATTACCCCTTGAAGTTCAGGACCTCGAAGATGAAGTCCAGGGACTCAAAACCCGTATCGACAAGCTCAAAACGGATCTGGAGACTATCAATTATGAAATTTCGGCCAAGAAAAACTTAATTGAGGATTCCAAAGCCCTGATTAAAAAATACAGTGAGCAGCAGAAAAATGTACGCAATAGCCGGGAATTCAACTCACTCGCCAAAGAAGTAGAATTCCAGGAACTGGAAATTCAACTGGCGGACAAACACATCAAAGAATTCAAGGTTCAGATAGAACAGAAGAAAGAACTCGTTGCCGGGACCAAGGAAAACCTTTCCGAACGCGATACGCACCTGAAACACAAAAAGGGGGAACTCGACGCTATCCTGGCTGAAACTGAAAAGGAAGAAAAAGCCCTGATGAAAAAATCAGAGGAGTTTGAAAAGATCATTGAAGACAGACTCCTGACGGCCTACAAACGGATCCGCCACCGTGTTAAAAACGGTTTAGCGGTGGTTCCGGTTGAACGAGGTGCCTCCGGTGGCTCTTTTTTCACTATTCCACCACAGGTACAAGTTGAAATTGCTTCCCGCAAGAAAATCATCTCAGATGAGCATAGTGGCCGTATTTTGGTAGACCCGGCCCTGGCTGAGGAAGAGCAAGAGAAAATGGCGCAGATTTTCTCAAAAGTTAAATAAATACTGCTCCCTGAATAAAAATCCCGGCTAAAGTCCGGGATTTTTTTTGTCCCGAATCCTTTAGGGGGCGAACGATCGGCAGATTGTACCCGGGGAGCATACCTTTTGAACGCATGTAATTAAGTCCTCAGAAAATGGGGGGCGCTTCGGGCCAAAACTCTCTCTATTTTCAGGATTCCTTCAGGAGCTGGAGTATGCGCGCACTTACAACGGGTTGGTCCCAAAGTTTTTCAATCTGGGGCATTTTCATGATCTCCTTCATAATCGCTTCCTGCCGGTCTCCGATGGCGAGTGCTTCCGAATAGGGTTGGTCGGAAAAAGTAACCCGGGAATAGGCGGGAATCCACTGGCCTGGAAACTGAGCCGCAAAGTGGTTTTCAATTTTCTTTTGAAGCAGGAATTCCGGGTCAGCCGTACGGGTACTCATCTCTATAAAATTTCGATAACTCAATTCCGCAATAGCGTCTGCATTGGGCTTTCGCTTCTCCTGATACGTGCTGAAAATGCGCTCCCAATCATCCCCGTATGCCTCCATCAAGGTTATCAACTGCGAAATATCCTCAAAGCCCGCATTCATACCCTGTCCAAAAAATGGAACCACAGCATGGGCAGCATCCCCTACCAGGGCCACCTTATCCCAGTATGTCCACGGAAAACACCGGATAGTTACCAGGGCACTGGTCGGGTTTTTGAGAAAATCCTCTGACAAATTGTCGATCACCGGAGTGACATTGGGGAAGTTTTTAGTGAAAAATGTGCGGATATCAGACCTGGATTGCAACTTTTCAAAAGACACCGGCCCTTCGAAGGGCAGAAACAGGGTACAGGTAAAACTGCCGTCCAGATTGGGCATTGCAATAAACATAAAGCTCCCGCGTGGCCAGATATGAAAAGCGTTTTTATCGAGTTTATGGGTGCCATCCGGATTCGGGGGAATGGTCAATTCCTTATAACCTACCTCGATAAAATCCTGAGAGTAATTAAAACGACTGCGTCTTTGCATTTTATGCCGCACCCTTGAAAAAGCCCCATCGCAGCCAAAAACATGATCGAAACTGTAGGATTCCCAAACTCCTTTCTCAGTTTCACCGGTATAAAGAGTAGCCGTAGGTAGGTCTACATCCCATACTTTTTCATTAAACTTAAAAACGGTCCCGGCCTGCTCCGCCAAATCGATCATTTTTCGATTCAGGACCCCTCGGGATATGGACCAAATTGCCTCCCCATCCTTTCCGTATTTCTGATAGTAAACCGGCTTTCCATTGACGTGCATCGCCCTTTGTTGCATCGGAATACCCATTTTGCGAATTTCCGTTCCGATACCCGCCCCGTCCAGGGCTCTCCAGCCCCGATCACTCATGGCCAGGTTGATGGAACGTCCTGAAAATTCAATCGTGCGAATATCGGGTCTCCTGTCAAAGACGGTCACCTGATGACCTGCCTTCCTGAGATATATGGCCAGAAGGGTCCCTACCAGACCTGAACCTACGATCGCAATATTTTTAGAGGTTTGCCCCATCTCAAAGTTTGTAAGAACTCAAAGGTAGTAAAAATGGGCGTTCTCCAGTGATTTCATCTCGAGGGTCAATGTATCCTAAATCTCTTTTGTGTTTAACTTTTATGTATTTTTGTTAGACGCTATGCACAAAAAATCCACACTTCCACAAAAGTTATGTCCCGTTTGCAACAGGCCCTTTAATTGGCGTAAAAAATGGGAGCGGCATTGGGAATCCGTCCGGTATTGCAGTCAAAAATGCCGGCGTACAAAGAATCGGATTCGGGTATCCGAAAATCCTTCTGTTTCTACAAATACGGCAAAGCTTTGAAAACTGCTTTACACTGGTTTCGCAACGATCTGCGTGTTGAAGATAACGCCTCTTTAAGCGCAGCGTGCCAATCCGATCGCGTTCTCGGCGTGTACTGTTTTGATCCCCGTAATTTTGAAAAAGACGCCTATGGTTTTCCGCGCACCGGGAAATTCCGGGCGCGTTTTCTCCTGGAAACCGTTGCGGACCTGAAAAAAGCCCTGAATGCCCTCAATATTCCCCTTTTTATATCCTTCGACCTGCCGGAAAATACACTTCCGAAACTCGTCAACCGCTTTGACGTTACGGAAATACATACCCAAAAGGAGTGGACGCGGGACGAGCGGCTTGCCGGACAATCCCTGCTCAAGACTTTACCCCAAGACGTAAGGGTATTTGGGCATTACGATCAGTTTCTCTTTCATCCCCGGGATATCCCCTTTTCAGATTTCTCTGAAATTCCCGAGGTTTTTACCCGTTTCAGGAAAGCTTGTGAAACAACAGTGCCCGTGAGGGCTTGTCTTCCGGTTCCCGCAAAACGCAAAGAATTCCAGGGGGAAAAACCTGAAGGGGAAATCCCCACACTCGAAGAACTCGGACTTGAATCTGCGGTGCCTGATCCGCGTTCGGCGTTTCCTTTCCAAGGGGGTGCCCGATCTGGTCAGGAAAGAATCCGGTCTTATTTCTGGGAGCATAACCACCTGAGCTATTACAAGAAAACACGCAACGGGCTATTGGGCCCGGACTACAGTTCGAAGTTTTCACCCTGGCTGGCCAACGGATCTCTTTCTGCCCGTACCATATACCATCAGGTCCGACTCTATGAAAAAGAAATCATTGAGAATCAGGATACCTACTGGATGATTTTTGAACTGATTTGGAGAGACTACTTTAAATACGTCTCCTTAAAGCACGGCGACCTGATATTTCACCCCGGTGGAATTCGCCATTCCACCTGGAACAAGGACTTTTCCCCTGCTCTTCTGGATCGGTGGATTTCAGGACAAACAAAGAATGATTTTATTAATGCCAATATGAAGGAAATCGCCCAGACCGGTTGGATGAGCAACCGGGGACGACAGAATGCAGCGAGCTATTGGACGCATCATCTGAAACAGGACTGGCGGGTGGGAGCGGCCTACTTCGAAAGTATACTTCTGGACTACGATGTTCACAGCAATTGGGGCAACTGGATGTACAACAGCGGGGTTGGCAACGATCCGAGGGATCGTGTGTTCAACCCAGACCTGCAGGCTAAACGTTATGACCCCCAGGGGCGCTATCGCCGACTTTGGCTCGAACCGTTACTTTTTTAAGGCAATACCCGACTATGAAAACCCTGCGACTGCTATTAGGCGATCAGTTAAACCCGGAACACAGCTGGTTTAAAACCGTTCGCGAGGACGTGGTGTATGTTATGGCCGAAATGCGTCAGGAAACAGATTACGCCCCCCACCATATTCAAAAGGTCGTCGCCTTTTTTGCCGCCATGCGGCATTTCGCAAAGGAACGAATCGCCGACGGACATAGGGTGAGGTACTATGAACTGAACGACCCGGAAAATCCCCAAACCCTTCCCAAACTTGTCGAAAAGAATCTGAAGGAAGCAGGTTGCGATTGTTTTGAATACCTGTTGCCGGACGAATTTCGACTGGACCAGCAATTAAAAGCCATCTGTCAGGAGCTGCGCATCCCTGCCAGGGCATATGATACCGAGCATTTTTATACCCCGCGAGAAGCCTTAGAGGAGCATTTCCGGGGGAAAAAACAAATGGTGATGGAATCTTTTTATCGTATGATGCGCAAAAAACACGGCGTCCTTTATGACCATGGGGAGCCCACAGGAGGAACGTGGAACTACGATGCCCAAAACAGGAAGAAATGGAAAGGATCCCCTCCAATTCCTGAGATCACGCCCCCGCATCAGGAGGATCTGGGCCCCATACTCCGGCAGATTCAGGAGTCGGGTATCCGGACCATCGGGCGGATAGACCTCCGCAACTTCCATTGGACGATCACTACTGAAGAGGCCCGCACCCTTCTGGCCGAATTCTGTGAGACATTGCTCCCTTACTTCGGAGATTACCAGGACGCCATGCATACAGATGAAAAAACACTGTTCCATTCCCGGCTTTCCTTTGCCATGAATTCCAAATTGATTTCACCCCGGGAGGTCGTGGAAACCGTTGAAACCTATTATTACAACCACCCGGATACGGTCCATATATCCCAGGCCGAAGGTTTTATACGGCAGATACTGGGATGGCGGGAGTATATGAGGGGCATTTACTGGAAAGAGATGCCTGCCTACGCCCAAAGGAATTCCCTGCATAATAAAAATCCACTTCCCAATTTTTACTGGACGGGGCAGACCAAAATGAACTGTCTGAAAAAGACGATTGACCAAAGTCTCGAAAGTGCCTATGCCCATCATATACAGCGCCTGATGATCACCGGAAACTTTGCCCTGCTCACCCAGGTGCATCCCGATGAAGTGGACCAGTGGTATCTCGGTATTTACGCCGATGCCATAGAATGGGTACAACTACCCAATACCCGGGGTATGAGCCAGTTTGCCGATGGGGGGATCGTCGGAACCAAACCCTATGTAAGTTCGGCAAACTACATTCGCAAAATGAGTAACTATTGTCAGGCCTGTGCGTATAACCCGGATCAAAAAACCGGAGCGGGTGCCTGCCCGTTTAATGCGCTCTACTGGAATTTTCTCGATGCCAAAAAGCAAGAGCTCCAGTCGAATCCACGAATGGGGATGATGTACCGCCTTCTGGAGAAAAAAGATAAAAAGGAGATGGATGCGCTTAGGGAACGTGCAGCAGCCATTATTGCCAATCCGGATGCCTTCTAAGATGAGCCTTGCTCATTTAACCCGAAAGACGGGCTGAGGGCTCATGGAAAGTCCTTCCGGATCCTCCAAAACCGGGAAGCCGGGGAAAGCACCTTGAGACCATAAGTGCGGCCGGGGTCCCATAAAAAACCTTCCCGGAACCCCGGGAAGGTTTTCTATAGGTCTATGACAAAACGTTTGCTTAATTCAGGATTAGATCACCCCGTCCACAATACCGTATTCCACGGATTCCTCTGCGTCCATCCAGTAATCCCTGTTGAAATCCTTCATGATCTTATCGAAGGGCTGGCCGCAGTTTTCGGCCAGGATACGGGCCCCGATCTCCCGTGTTTTCAATATTTCCCGAGCCTGAATTTCAATATTCGCAGCTTGCCCGCGGGCTCCGCCGCTCGGCTGGTGAATCATGACCCGGGCGTGGGGTTGAATAAAACGGCGTCCCTTCTTACCTACTGAAAGTAATATCGAACCCATGGAAGCGGCCAGTCCTGTACAAATAGTAGAAACGGGACTTTTCAGTGAGGTGATCGTATCGTATATGGCAAACCCTGAAGTTACATATCCCCCCGGGCTGTTTATCAATAACTGAATTTCCTTATGGTTCTGAAGATCCAGAAAGAGCAGGCGGTCGATCACGTGTTTGGCAGAATCATCGTCCACCATTCCCCAAAGAAAAACCTTTCGCTCCTCTAAAAGCGCAGTGTCTATCGTTTCCTGAACCTTCCCTTTTTTCGTACTCATAAGATCTGTTGGATTAAAGGCCAAAAATACATAAAATTGAGGATACTTCAGATCCGATTCCTTACAATACTTCCCCATAAAAAGATCCTTGAAAAAGTCATTATCTTTGAAAAAAAACTAACTATGAAATTCCCCTTTTTCCTTTTGGTGTTACTTACAATTGCATTTACAGGTTGCCGGGAGGCTTCCAAGGCCCCTGAGATGGCCATGACTCAGGAAGTTCCGCAAAAAACCCTTCTTGAAAAACTCGCAGATAAACACGGGTTTGAGCACTGGGATAAGGTACGCAGGCTGCAATTTACCTTTAACGTAGATCGGGGGGAGAACCATTTTGAGCGGACCTGGATTTGGGAACCACAAACCAATACCGTAACCAGTATTACAGCAACCGATACACTTACCTTTCAGCGCGATCAGGTCGATTCTTTAATTCTGCCGACCGATGCTGCTTTTATCAATGATAAATACTGGCTCCTGGCTCCTTATCAGTGGGTTTGGGATCAGGATTCTTTTACCCATGAATATCAGGAAACGGCTCAGGCCCCGATTTCCGGGGAGAACGCTGCCAAACTGACCATCGTCTACGGAAATGAAGGGGGATATACCCCGGGAGATGCCTATGATTTTTATTTTGGAAAGGATTCCGTGGTTCGGGAATGGGTGTTCCGAAAAGGAAATCAGCCCGAGCCCAGTCTGGCCACAACATGGGAGCAATACCAGGATGCAGGAGGATTGCAGATCTCTACCCACCATCAAAACGCCGAGGGAAGTTTTAAACTGTATTTTACCGGAGTCCAGGTGAATTAACCCTTATTTTTTTCTCGCTTTCGCAACAGGAATGCTGAGAGTAAAACCACAATACCTCCGACGAGTAAGACGGCGAATGTGGTTTTAAGGCTGAATTGTTCCCCCACATAACCCAAAACGGGCGGGGCCATCAGAAACCCGGAATACCCCGTTCCTGCAATAAAAGCCACTCCCTGAGAGGAATCTACCCCTTTGATGTTCCCGCCGATGCGAAAGAGTTCGGGAATAATTACGGAGAATCCCAGACCAATTAAGGCGAAGCCGAGCAAGGCGATATAGGTACCGGTCTGGAGTACACACAGGTACCCCAATATGGCGATAAGGCTTCCAAGGGCTACAATCTTGACGGACCCGATGCGCGCACTAATGCCATCTCCGAGAAAACGCCCCAGGGTCATGGTGACAGAAAAAGCCAGAAAACCAGCTCCGATAAGGAATTCCGGAGCTTTACTGATCTCTTTCAGATAGAGTCCGCTCCAATCGACAACCGCTCCTTCCCCTCCCATAACAATGAATGAGACGATCCCCAACAGGAAGAGGGGACGAAACAGTTTAAGGCTGAATGCCTCTTTTTCCATAAGCGGGGCCGTGACATCAAAGTAATACTTACGAAAGCGGAGATTGATTAAAAAGACGATAACAATCACCCCCAACATGTGCAGGGCGGGATTGCCAAGGGGGCCGATCAGAAAGCTACCCAGCCCGGCCAGAACACCCCCGAGACTAAAAAACCCATGGGCGGCAGACATAAAATTTTGCCCATCTTTTTTCTCGACTTCGGTCACCAGGGTATTCATCGCAATATCCGTAATCCCATTGGTCGCGCCAAAAAAGAAGAGCGCAGCCATTAGGGTGTAATAATTGGGTGCGATAAGGGGGAAAAAGGCAAAAATACTGCACAGTACTACCCCGTACCAGGTGGCGCGTCCTGCCCCGAGTCGGTTAATGATGCGCGCCGCCACCGGAAAAATGGTAAATATCCCGAGGGATAAGAAAAAAATGGCGAACCCGAGTTCTGCTTTATCGATTTGCAGGCGTTCCGATACCCTGGGAATATAAATGGCCCAGGTGCCAAACCACATATTGAGGCTGGCAAAAACCCATGCAGGGCCAAAATACCGGGGGTTGGATAGAATTAAACGCAGTGATTTCATAGCTTCCCCGGGCTTAAGTTTAAAGGATTCGCCTGTGCCGCCGGGCCTGAATTACGCTTTTTCAAGGATGCCCTTTTTTAAAATCTGACCAAACCGATACATGTCTGTGTAGGAGCAATAAAAGGGAGCGGGAGCCAGGCGGATCACATTGGGTTCCCGCCAGTCGGTAATCACCCCGTTTTTCATCAGGTAATCAAAGAGGGATTTCCCTTCCCCGTGCAAAAATACAGACAATTGGCATGCCCGGGCATGGGCGGGGGTGATCACTTCAAAAGTACTCTCCACCTCTTTGTCAATTTCCCTGAGAATAAATTCCAGATAAGCCACAATGCGATCTCTCTTGGCGATCAGGGCGTCCATACCCACGGCTTCAAATAATTCTAAGGAGGCCAGATAAGGAGCGAGGGCGAGTACCGGGGCATTGCTAATCTGCCAGGCATCTGCCGAATCCATAGGATCGAAGCGGGGTTGCATCAAAAACCGGGTCTCCTTTTTTGTCCCCCACCATCCTTCAAAACGGGGGATATCGGGGTCGTTCAGGTGCCGTTCAGCGATAAAGACTCCGGAGGCATTCCCGGGCCCGCTGTTCATATATTTATAACTGCACCAGGAAGCAAAATCCACCTCCCAATCGTGCAACTGGAGTTTTACATTCCCCACGGCATGGGCCAGATCCCAGCCTACAAAGGCTCCTGCTGCCCTCCCGGCCCTGGTAATTTCTGCCATGTCCAGCACCTGGCCGTTGTAGTAATTCACCCCACCCATGAGTACCAGGGCCAGTTCCTCTTTGTGCTGCTCGATAACCTTCAAAATATCTTCGGTCCGCCAGTGGTGTTCCCCGGGTCGCTTGGCCACTTCCACAATAGCATCCTCAGGAGCATAGCCGTGGAAGCGCACCTGACTTTGCAGCATATACTGGTCCGATGGAAAGGCCTTTTCTTCACAGAGAATCTTATACCGCTTACCCGCGGGTCGGTAAAACGAAACCATAAGCAGGTGCAGGTTTACCGTCAGTGTGTTCATCACCGTAACCTCCCGCTGCCGGGCACCCACCACAGGTGCCAGCTTTTCAGTCAGGCGTTCGTGATAATCCCACCAGGGCTTTTCGGCATAAAAATGACCTTCGACTGCCAATTCACGCCAGTCCTTCATGATTTCATCTACGAAAAGGGCGGCATTTTTAGGTTGCAGTCCCAGGGAGTTTCCCGTAAAATAAATGACATCCGAACCGTTGACCTGCGGAAAGTGAAAGGTCTCGCGATACTTTTGCAAAGGATCTGAAGCATCGAGTTGAAGCGCGAAGGCTTCGGTATTCTTAAAATCCATCGGGTGGGTTTTGTTCAAAAATACGACGAACTATTCAATTGAAGGCTCGGGGGTCCCGTCTGAATTTGCTTCTTTTTCCCTCAGGCGCATTTCCAAAAGATGCGGGCTAAAACCAACTTTTTCATAAGCCCTCAGGGCGGGTTGATTTCCGGGATAGACCGTCAGGCGCATTTCGTGAAGTCCCTGGCCCAGGGCCCATTGTTTTAAGGCCTCTACAATCCGGCCATTGATCCCATACCCCCGGTATTCCGGGAGGGTGTACATAAATCCGAAGTAGGCATAGGCCGTATGATCGAGATAATGACGGGGTGTTTTTTGGGTCGCATAGCCCGAGGCCACAGCCTTCTGATCCACCCATGCCATCAGGAAGTGCGTATTGGGGTCCGCAACAAGCGCCTCCAGATCGTAATAGTGTACCGGATCCGGGCGGATGGTCGGGTCGAAGGGTCGTTCATCCCGGATCAGCCCCTGTTCGAATAGCCTGAGGGTGGGAATATCCTCAAGGGCTGCTTTGTGAAGGGTCACATTCATAAGCTGTGGATTGGCATCAGAATGAAATATAGGAATCATTTCAATAATTTGGAATCGGAATCCAAAAAACTGGTCTGGGGGACCCGGTCAAAAAGCTCTGGTTTTATGTATTTTCGCAGGAAAAGCGCATGCATTTTCTATCTGCCGACCTGGAAGCTTACATCGCGGCAAACAGCGAACCGGAGCCCGCCCTGCTGCAGGAACTTACCCGGGAAACACACCTAAAGGTCCTGATGCCCCGGATGATTACCGGACACTATCAGGGACGGGTTTTAAGTTTAATCTCAACATTGTTGCGCCCGCAGGCCATACTTGAAATCGGCACGTATACCGGGTATTCCGCCCTCTGCCTGGCCGAGGGGCTTTCCCCGGACGGGGAGCTGATTACCATCGACAAAAACGACGAACTGGCTAGTATCCAAAAACGCTATTTTAACCGGAGTCCGTACGGTTCCCAAATTAAACGCTATACCGGGCTGGCCCTGGAGGTGCTTCCCGGAATTGAGAAAGTCTTCGACCTGGTTTTTATAGATGCCGATAAAATGGAGTACCCGGAGTACTTTGAACAGGTACTGCCCAAGGTCCGGCCCGGGGGCGTCATTCTTCTGGATAACGTATTGTGGTCGGGAAAAGTAGTAGAACCCGTCGGGGCCAGGGACCTCATCACTCCCGTGCTTATAGATTTTAATAAAAGGCTGAGCGAAGATCCCCGGGTACGGACCGTTGTCTTACCTGTACGCGATGGACTTACCTTGTGTATGGTCCTGTAAATTCTAAAGGAGATACGCGGTTTCGGCAATATATTTAAAAGGTTGAATGAAGACCTGGCCGGTGACGCTTTTCAATAAAAATAAAAGATTATTTCCTGCGAATGGTTCCCCCCACGTCATCCAGTTTCTTCTTGACGTCCTGGAAGTCCTTTTGAAGCTCGTCGGTAATAGAAGTGTCTATGCCTTGTTTTTCGGCACTGTTGTGAATCTCCCGCTTAATATCGTCAGTGGCGTCTTTGAGTTGCCGCATTCCTTTGCCAAGGCCTTTCGCAATGCCCGGAATTTTATCCGCGCCAAAGACCATTACCACGATAAACATGATAAAGAATATTTCTGCCCCGCTTATAAATAAGAAATGCATTCCCATACCACAAATATACTCAAGATTCCCTACCAAAATAAAAAGTCCCGGCAGAGATGCCGGGACTTTTACAAATTACGAGAAATTTATTCTCCTTTAATATTCTCTTTGAACTGTTGGAATTCCGAAGGGGCATCTTCCTTCGGCCAGCTGTTGTTCCGGGTATCAATATCTGCAGTCTCCATTTTCGGATCCACTACAATCCCGGTAAGCTCGGACTGAGATGAGATCACACGGCTCACCTCCGCATCGTTCTTCCTCCAGATTTCCGGCGGATAGGTCACGGTTTCCTTGGTCCCATCGGCATAGGAATACTCTACAATCAGGGGCATAGGAATGCCTCCTGGTTTGTCGAAAGTGACCTGGTAGAAATATTTGGGTTCCCTTACCTGCGCCCGCTCCTCCACGGTCATATTATCCATCATAAACTCCTTGAGGGGCTGTGAGGTTTCCGAGGGTGACTTGCCCTTCATGGAAGGATCAAAATCTTCACTGTCCTCTTCGGCCAGATACACCAGGGGTGGCAGGTCTGCCTCGTTGATGGAGTTGGCCTCCATATACTCCTTCATCTGGGCCGTAGGGGTATTGCTTACATAGTATTTCTTTACTTCTTTTACCCCGATATCGACATAATCCGTAGTGTAAAACCAGGACCTCCAAAACCAATCTAAATCCACTGCAGAAGCATCCTCCATCGTTCTGAAAAAATCTTCCGGTGTCGGATGTTTGAATTTCCAGCGCTGCGAATACGTCTTGAAAGCATGGTCAAACAGTTCACGCCCCATGACAGTTTCCCGGAGGATGTTCAGCGCCGTGGCCGGCTTACCATAGGCATTGGGCCCGAGTTGGTATACATTTTCAGGATTCGACATGATTGGAGAAATGAAATCCTGATCTCCGGACATATAGGGAACGATTTTGGCAGGATCCCCACGACGGGACGGATATTTTTCATTCGGGGCGATCACCTCAGAATAGGTTTCTCCAAACTCCTGCTCGGCTAAATATTGCATAAAGGTATCCAGACCTTCGTCCATCCAACCCCACTGCCGCTCATCTGAATTGACGATCATTGGGAAGAAGTTATGCCCGACCTCGTGAATGATCACGGATATCATCCCGAATTTCACACGGTCTGAATACGTGCCATCTTCATTAGGACGTCCGTAGTTCCAGCAAATCATCGGATATTCCATCCCCTGGTTCTTGGCATGAACGGAAATCGCTTTGTGATACGGGTAATCAAAAGTATGTGAAGAGTAAGTCTTCAGGGTACTGGCAACGGCTTTAGTAGAGAGATCCTCCCATAGCGGATTCCCTTCTTTTGGATAGAGGGATACAGCCATGACGTCCTTTCCTCCGATCTTAACGGCCATCATATCCCAGATAAACTTCCGGGAAGTGGCAAATCCGTAATCCCGAACATTTTCAGCACGGAACTTCCAGGTCTTGGTATTTTCAGAAAACCCTTTTTCAGCTGCTTCAACTTCCTCCTGGGTGACGATCATTACCGGGGTATCATAGGATTTTTTAGCCTTTTCATACCGCGATAACATCTCCTTTGAAAAGACTTCCTTGCGGTTGAGCAAAACTCCCGTAGCGTCCAGGGTATGATCTGCGGGTACTGTGATGTTTACATCGTAATTTCCGAAAGGCAGTGCAAATTCACCACTGCCCCAGAACTGGTGGTTCTGCCAGCCCTCTACGTCGCTGTAGACGGCCATCCTGGGGAAAAACTGAGCGATGACATACGCCCTGTTTCCGTCTTCAGGAAAATACTCGTATCCGGAACGCGCCCGGTTTACCGTATGATCCGGAATGTTGTACCACCATTTGATGGAAAAAGAAATTTTCTCTCCGCTCTTGAGCGCCTGTGGGATATTGACCCGCATCATCGTTTGATTGATGGTGTAATCCAAAGGCCTGCCCTGCGCATCTTTTACGAATTCAATATTAAAACCACCGTCAAAAGGCTCGGTGAGGTAATCCCCGGCAAAGGAAGCCGTGCGATAAGCCAAAGGCACTCCACCACCATCTCTCAGGGGGGACTTTGAATCTTTGGAACGGACATTCTGATCCAGCTGCACCCAGAGGTACTCCAGATCGTCCGGTGAATTATTGTGGTAGGTTATGGTCTCCTCCCCATCAATACGCGCATTCTTGTCATCGAGGACAATGTCCATTTTATAGTCGGCCTGTTGCTGATAATAATCCGGTCCGGGTGTTCCCGAGGCGCTGCGATAGGTGTTTGGGGTGGCAAATTCCTGATATAACTGACGGAATTTACTCTGGTTGGTGTGCCCGGGTTTTCGAGTTTGTTCCGCTTCTTCCTGGGCCCAGGCAAGGGCCGCAAATGCAAAGAAAAAAGCAGACAAATAAAACTTTACTTTCATAATCTGATTGCGTTGAAATTAGTTTGGTTTGAAAAATACTTGATTTTCGAGGATAGCATCGCGTAATGCTATAAGTTTAACATTCCTTTATTATTCTCCCTGACCAGGACGTAGCTCTTTTTCGCTCCCAGGATTTTGAGATGTACCAGGTTTTTTTGTTCTTCGAAGATATCCATCAGGATCTCGTTTTGGATACCCACAGATTCCAACCCCACTTCAGGGAGTTCGCTGATTTCCAGATAACAGACCACCTGATCTTTATCGTATTTTCTTCCCAGGAAAGTGTACTCCCGCACCTCCCCGTTGATAAAAACCGTGAATTTCGAATTGAAATAGCGCTCGATGTACGCGATACCCTGGGCGGATTCCCCGGGTGTCCCCAGATCGGCCTTCAGATCGTAACGCGCCTGAAGGGCGCTCTCGAGATCGTCTATAAAAATCCGGCTGATAATCTGAAGGGATTCCTCCTTTTGGGCGTACTCCACCGTGGTTACGCTCAGATAAAATTTATGAGATTCGCTAAAGGTGTCCGCTCCGGTAAACGAAGTCAGCGGAAGGGCCAGCCAGAAAAGCAAAACACATAGAGTATGTCTGGAACGCATGGTAAAAATTTTCACAAAAACCAGCGGTTTATGTGGGTGCAAAAATAATCAAATGAATTGATTCTATTCCAATTCATTGGCTTTGCGGTATTCCAGCCCCTTGGCCTTGAGGAAATCCCACATTTTCAGGAGATCTTCCGAATCGGCAAGACCGGCAAATTCCGAATCCATCTCACAGAAATACATAAAATCCGGGATTCGTATTTCCGGAATATTCAATTCCGAAACAAATAAACTGTCCGCATACCGCGCGCGCACTTCCTGGGTCTGAAGATAGGCCTGGTCCCGGGCCAATCTTTTTTTCAGCATTTTGGTGCGCCCTGAGATGGCATTCAGGACGGGATTCAGCGGAATCAGGCCTCCCCCGGTTTTAGCTTCTATTAACTGACGCTCTGCCTGGGTGCGCTTTTTGGCATACGCATTGGGGAGATTAAGAGATGCGGCCGTCACCGGTTCTTCTACGCTGAGATTTAAGAGGTCCTCATCCAGTTTTCCACTGAGATTATAAGGTCGTACCACAACTTCCTCCAGTTCATTGACAAAGGGTACCATCTCAATCTGCAAACCGGAAGACTCCAGCATCTGATCCGTAACGACAAAGGTTTTTCGCTCATAGCGAATGGCGGAGATCAGCACCGTATCGCCTACCCGGGTGTCCATACTAAAATACCCCTCGGCGTTGGTTATGGTGGCCATTTCCGCGGAAAGATTCAAAAGGTGGACGTTTGGGATTCCCTCGCCGGTTTCCACAATCCTTCCTTTGAGTTCCCGGTTGCGCACAGGGGTATCCTGCCCCTGGCTTAGGAGCGGACTTATTAAGAGTACCACAAAAAGCAGTGGGGCTACCTTAATTTCGCTGTTCAAGTCTGAAGGCTTCACTTTGGGTGACCAGAAAGTCAATGAGTTCAAATTCATTTTCCTTTCTCAAAAGTGTTTTGGGTGGGAGCTGGCTATCGCAATACACCAAAAAGGCGTCGATATCTCCTTGCGGAATTTGTAAATCCTGCACAAAAAAAGCATCGTCGTACACTTGCCGTAATACTTCACTCGGTTTTAGAGCCGGTGTTTCAGCAGGCTGATCCCCGGCTACCGTGGAAGCAAGAAGTTTAAAGAGATTCACGAAATTCAGTCCATTCTGCATTCCCCGGGTCATGGGGTCTTCGGCAATATTGATTATATCAGAGGTTTCGTCGGTTTCGTAGTCAAAACCCTTAAAATCCTCGTTGCTCAGGCGGATAAATTCCTCCTGGTCCTCAGGACTCACAACCACTTCATCTAACTGTGTTACTTTTTCGGTCACTTCCACCACCAGGCGATTGTTTTTTAAAATCTCCTCGGTGATGGTGACCATCTGCAACTGGTAATTCAGGGCCATAAAAACCACCTCATCCCCAACTTTGACCGGGATCGCAAAATTCCCGCCTTCGTCTGTAATAGTGGCTTGCTGCGCGGTTGTATTGATCACATTCTCATTGGGAACCACAGAATTCCGATATAAAACAGTCCCCCGGAGCAATGTACGATCATCCTCCTGGGCGCGCCCGGGAGAGAGTATCCCTATAAACAGCAATAAAAGAATGCATAGCCTCATACGGAAGGTCATTATCAGCCATAAAGAAAAAGCAACTTGCCCTAAAAAAAAAGTCGCCGCCCCTAAACTTATGTTAATAGCGAGAGAATCCGGTAGTCTATGCACTGAAAATATGCTTTTTATCTGCAGGAAAGCGGCTTTAATTGCCGCATGAGAACTTTGGAAACTTATACAGGGAGCTGCATGGGTTCTACAACCGCAGCAAAACAGAATGCTGATTCCCAGCAAAGCCTGTTCGCAGCAGCGACAAAACACTTGTTTTTTAAACCGCGATCAGGCCGGAATTTCCGTTTATCCATTAAAGTAGCTCTTGGAGCTATTTTCCACTGGATTTAACGGTATAATCTTAATTTTATCCATAAATTCTGCCCCCCTCACCGGGGCGCCATCGGCATTTGTAAACCTTATCTGCCTTATGAAAAAAGTATTCCTATTCCCATTGCTGGCTTTTATAATTACCCAGGGGATGACTGCACAGGTCAAATTAGGGGATAATCCACAGAGTATTGATCCCGCATCCCTTTTTGAACTGGAGAGCAGGGAGCAGGTACTTGTGATCACCCGGGTGAGCAACGCCGAGTTGCAGGCTATTACACCCTCTATGGGCGCCCTGGCCTACAACACCGATGAGCAATGCCTTTTTTACCACAACGGAGAGGTCTGGGTAAACCTGTGTGAAGCCCTGGGCAGGGCATTTACTACCGATGCCATCGAAAACGAATTTCCGACCATAGTGATTACACCACTGGAGGATTCCTTCAATTTCGAGGTTGGGGAAATCCGCAGTGAAAATATCGTAGACTTCAGTATCGGGAGTCAGGACATTCAGAATAATTCCATCAATTCCGAGAAACTGGCCGATGCCTCGGTAGGCGCCGCGGAATTGCAGGACAATGCCGTTAACGGCAGGAATATGGATTTTGTAGACATCACCCTGAGCGACTTTGTCAATGACGTTCCCTTTTTGGTGGAGGGGAGTCTGGTGGCAGCCGCTATATTTTATGACAATACCGCTTCAGGGCTTAGCGGTTCAGACATTCAGGCTGCTATCGATCTGCTGAGCTCAGGATTGGATGCTGTAGATCTGCAGGCTATCGGAGATGGCACCTATGTGTTTACCCGCCGGGATGGTACGACCACCAGTTTTAACCTCAATGCCTCGGCCCTTCCTTTCAGCAACACCTCTAACGGATTTACAGCGACCAATGTGCAGGGGGCCATAGAAGAAATCCAGGGCTCGAGTTCGGATGATCAGACCCTTACTTTAAATAGTCCGCTTTTGGAAATTGAAGACGGAAACAGCGTGGACCTTTCGGGATTTTTAGACAATACAGACCAGCAGGGCCTCACCCTGAATGGTTCGGTTTTGGCCATTGAGAACGGGAATACCGTGGACCTTTCGGGCCTGACCAGCGGGGTAAATACAGACGAGCAGCAGATTACAGATTTTAGCTTCGAGCCTACCACCAATACCCTAACCCTGGAAATCGAAAATGCAACTTCCGAAAGTGTGGATTTAAGTGCGCTGGATCAACCTGCTCCGGACGGATCGGAAACCCGGATTGAGACTAGTCCTACCGTAACCGTAACAGGAACAGGAACTGCCGCAGATCCCTACCAATTGGCAAGCGCCGGGGGCGCAGATGGCTCGGAAACCATAATTCAGAATACAGCCACCGTAACGGTTTCCGGAACGGGAACTGCCGCGGACCCATATTTGCTGACCAGTGCGGGAGGGGGAGCCGACGGTTCTGAGACGATTATTAACAATAGCTCCACCGTTACCGTTGCAGGAACAGGAACCACAACGGACCCGTATATCCTGACCAGTACCGGGGGAACGGGGGGGGCAGACGGGTCTGAAACCATCCTTAATTCAACCGCAACAGTGCTTGTCTCCGGAACCGGAACCGCAGCGGACCCCTATCTCCTGGAAAGCACCGGTGGTGCGGATGGATCTGAAACCGTTATTGATGACAGTGCTACCGTCACGGTATCCGGGACAGGTACGGCAGCCGATCCGTATGTGTTGACGAGCTCTGGCGGAAGCGGGGGGGGCGACGGATCCGAGACCATAATTATTTCAACCGCCACGGTTACTGTGGCAGGTACCGGAACTACCGCAGATCCTTATTTGCTGACAAGTGCCGGGGGAGCGGGTGATCAAATCGCCTCTGAAGTGCCTTTTTCCCCAATCGGAAACACCATAAGTACGGACGTACAGGGCGCTATCGAAGAATTGCAAACGGACGTTGACGGTCTTGCAGGAAACGCCCCAAACCCCAACGACGAATTGATAAACACTTTTGAGCTGAACGGAACTTCCCTGGAGATTACCGAAGCTACGGTTTTACTACCTCCTGTGGATTTAGATCCGGTGTTTGCAACGGATGCAGAGGTATTGTCCGCAATTACAGTTTCCGATGCTGCGGATGGGGATACGGATCCGGCCAATGAAATTCAAACCCTTACCTCAACAGATGGATCCATAGGCATCACCCAAACCGGTGATGACTATGACCTCTCAGTTACCGGGAGTTCTGATGATCAAAACCTTACCGGTGCCATCCTCGTCGATACTGATCTGACTATTTCCATTGAAGATGGCACAGCCACAGTTGCAGACCTCAGTCCTCTGGCCACTGACGTGGAACTGTTAGCTGCCATTGCAGCTTCAGATGCCGCTGATCTGGATAGGCTTGCAGACAATGAAATACAGATCATTACTTCCCTCGATGCCTCTGTTGATATAACCCAGACTGGAAATGACTATGACCTGTCCGTACCCTTGAGCCCGGATGATCAAAACCTTACCGGAGCAACGCTCACTGGTACTGATCTGACTATTTCCATTGAAGATGGCACGGCCACAATTGCAGACCTCAGTCCCCTGGCCACCGATGTGGAACTCTTAGCTGCCCTTGCAGCTTCGGATGCGGCTGATGGGGATACCAATCCTGTAAATGAAATACAGACTATTACATCTACCGATGCTTCGGTCGCTATTACTCAGGCTGGTAATGATTACGATCTTTCTGTGCCCGGAAGTACAGATAATCAGAATCTTACGGGAGGAACCTTTATCGGCACTGACCTGACCATTACCATTGAAGATGGAACTTCAGCGACAGTTGACCTCAGTACACTTGCCACTGATGCCGAATTGGCAGCTTTATCTGTGGATGATGCAGATGCAGATCCGGGTAATGAACTCCAAAATATCACCTCCTCAGATGGCTCGGTAACTATTACTCCAAACGGGGATGATTTTGACCTTTCTGTAACTTTAATTCCTACAAGTACTTCAGGAGCACTTTTTTACTCTGACGGTGCAGGCAGTTTAGTGGATAATCCAACCGAGATCTTCTGGGATCAGGCCAACAATCGTTTGGGAATAGGGACTAACAACCCACAAAACAAACTCCAAGTAACCGGCGAAGTAAGATCGCAGGGTTACTCGAATTCAAACGGGACCGCATCTGAGCCTTCCTATGCTTTTACTAATGATACCGATACTGGGATGTGGCGGGGAGCGAACACTAATTTTCTAAGGTTTTCAACTCAAGCAATCGAGGCGATGACCATTGATCCGGCACAAAATATAGGAATAGGAATTACCTCTCCGACAGAACGCCTGCACGTAAATGGCAATATTCTGGCAACGGGCACCATTACACCTGACTTCGTTTTTGAAAAATATTTTCAGGGCGCCTCGGGCGCGAACCCCGAATACGAATTCCAAAGCCTGGAGGAGATTTATGCTTATGTTCAGTCCCATAACCATCTCCCCGGTGTTCCTTCAGCACGCGAAGTGTCCGAGCAAGGCGGGATACTGGTGAACCGGGCCACGGAAATAAACCTCGAAAAAATTGAAGAACTCTTCCTGCACGCCATAGAACAGGAAAAGAAGATTCAATCCCTTCAACAGGAAAAGGAAACCCTCAACAGGGAAGTTTCAGAGTTAAAGCTGCGCCTGGACCGGATTGAAAAAGCGATGACACAAAAACCACAAAACTAGACATGCGACCCCTACTCTTTCTGTTTTGGGTTTCTTTCAGCGCTATGGGTTTTGCACAGCCTACCCTGCAGCACTACGGGGGCATGCAGCTGCATGAAGGAGCCCAGGTAGGGCTCTATGGTTCCTTTGTCAATCAGGCGCCTTTTGAGCAACAAGCGGGTTTGTTCGGGTTTTACGGAAATAAAGAAATCCGAATTTCAGGGGATTTCGCCCTGGTTTTGTCCGAAGTGGAAATTTTCCGTGGGCCTTCAGTTTTCCTGGACCAATCTGTGGGGGTTGCAGACAATCTCAGTTTTATAGACGGGGATTTCCGGACAGACAAAGCCCTTCCGCAAATTTACATCACTTTGCTCCAGAATGCGATTACCATAGGTGAAAGCGATGTCTCCAAGGTCAATGGGTACGTTACGATGATCAATCAGTCCCGTATGGTTTTTCCCGTGGGGGATGCCTCTGAATACCGGCCACTGACCCTGGAGGGGGAAGTATTTCCCATAGCCAAATGCGCTTATTTAAGGGAAGACCCGAACACCCCAAGCACCTTTCCGCCTTTCCGAACAGACCTGAAACCCCGGACGATTGAGGCCATATCCACAGCCGAGTTCTGGCGCCTGGAAGGGAGTAATACCGGGCAGGTGACCCTGAGTTGGAACCCGAACAGCAATCTCGGAAGTATCGCACTGACTGTTTCTGAAATTACATTGATGGGATGGAGTAAAACGACGGAGCGATGGGAAGACCTGGGTACGCAAACGGTAACCGGAGATCTGGTAAACGGTTTTGCCATTTCGGCCCCTTTTGTACCCGACGACTATGAAGTTCTCACCTTCGGATCTCTGGCTGAACCCGAAGAACTGCTGACCCTGGAGAATTACTATCTCAGCCCGAATGGGGACGGCATCAATGACTTTCTGGTTATTGAAGCCCTTGAAGGTGTTGCCAATAACAGACTTGAGATATTTGACCGCAACGGCCTTAAAGTTTTTGAACAGGACAACTATAGCTCAGAATTCGGGGGGGTGTCCAATGTGAAGGGCCTGGTGATTAAACGCCGAAAAAGGCCTGCCCGAAGGCGTCTATTATTTTGTGGTAACCCTTCCGGAACCCGCACTGCAATTGCAGGGTTACCTGTTTTTGGATCGCTAGACAACTCCGCTTTCGGGTTCCAAATCCCCTTGAATAGACTAGAGTCGAGTAGTTTTTTGGGACTTCGAGTAAAGTTGTCTTGCCAGTTTCCATCTACTTCCCGGTTCATAGCCCAATAGCATCCCTTTACCACAAAAAATACTGAATTCACAACATAAAAGTTGTACTGCACGATCCTCTTTTTTATCTTCGAAGGAATTCTAAATCAGAACTTAACGATTATGAAAACAAAATTACTCCTCACCATACTGTTTTTGGGTACCCAGGCCATCGTTTCCGCCCAGGGTCTAAAACTCGGGGACAATCCCGGAACTATAGATGCAGCATCTCTGCTCGAAATGGAAAGTACGTCCCTGGTTTTTGTGCCAACGCGTATGACCACCGCTCAAATGAATGCCATTTCACCACTCGACGGAGCAGTGATTTACAATACCACCGAGGAATCGCTCTTTTATTACGACAATGGAACCTGGAGCGCTGTTGGTGGAATAAATGAAGTCGGGAATAATATCTTTGCAGGTTCTAGTGCAGGGGATAATACAACCGGAGTCCAGAACGCAGCGTTTGGTTTTAACGCCTTTCGTTCGAACACCACCGGAGCACGTAACACCGCAGTAGGAAACTTTACCCTGGATGCCAATACAACTGCGGTTAATAGCAATGCCTTTGGCTTTAATGCCCTCAGGGCGTCTAATGCTAATAATAATAATGCTTTCGGTGTTAATGCACTCAGGTTCAATACGACGGGAGTCAGCAATAGTGCATTCGGTTCTAACGCTTTAAGAGAAAATATAGATGGAAGCAACAATAGTGCTTTCGGTCTTTCTTCCCTTCAAGAAGCCCTCGGAGCAAATAATTCCGCCTTTGGAAGACTTGCCCTGCGGCGCTTGATTAACGGAAATAACAATGTCGCAGTAGGAAATAATGCGGGAAGCCTTAATGAGGACGACAGTTTTTTAACCGATGTAGCCAATTCAGTGTTCATTGGTAACGTGGCACGTTCTCAGGCCAACGGGCAAAATAACCAAATTGTTATTGGGAATGGAGCGATTGGGAATGGAGCCAATACTGTGACTATTGGAAATGATGCTATTTCGTCTACCTTTCTTCAAGGTACAGTCAATGCGACGGACATGGATATTACCGGAACCCTGACTGTCGGGGGTGAAGCCATTATCCCTGGTGGGGGAGGTGGTACTGACCCGAATGTGGGCACCAACAATGTTTTTGTGGGTAATGGAGCAGGGGTCAATACAGCTTTGGATGCCACGGGTCGCGAAAACACCGCGATGGGAGTTGCCGCTCTGGGTTCTAATGTTACGGGAATTCGAAATACGGCTATAGGGACTGAGGCTTTGTTTTCGAATGTATCCTCAGAAGGAAATACAGCGGTAGGAAATTCGGCATTTAATTAATACTACAGGCAAGTGACAATAGTGGCGTTGGGTATTAGGCATTGAGATCAAATACTACTGGTCAAAGGAATTCAGCATTTGGTAATGCAGCGCTTGAGTAGCTCTGACATCAGGAAATGACAATATTGGTATTGGATCAAGATCAGGATGCCTAACTGCTGATGGATCTCCTTAATTCAACTGCAAATGTTCCATTATTCATCGGTACACAATACACGGGCAAATGCCAATGGTGAAACTAATCAAATTGTAATAGGGTCATGGCGTGACAGGAAATGGATCAAACACCGTTACGATCGGAAATGCCGCTATTACCGATGTCTACTTCGGAATCACGGCATATATATTTTCAGGAGATGCTGCACCCGCCTCCTCATCCGCAGCAGGAGAAACCGGGGAAATCCGGATCGACGCGAACTTTATATATGTATGTGTTGCCCCTAACTCATGGGTCCGGGCTGCCCTTTCTAGCTGGTAAGATATGAGGGACATACAAAAAATTCTTGCATTACTGCTGGTAGCCGCGGGAAGCTTTGCCTCCCTTTCGGCCCAGGGCATTACGAACCACGGGACTGCCATGCGATTGCACGGGGATGTCCAAATGGGGATTCATGCCGATTTTACCAATAACGGGGAGTTCACTCAAAATGAAGGCCTGGTTGGATTTTATTCCGACGATGCGCCCCTGAGGATCGGAGGGAATTCCGAAATTGAACTCTTCGACGCTGAATTTGCAGCACCTGGAGGGATCCTTTTGGAAAACGACCTGACGATCAATAATAATGGAAACCTTATTGAAGGCGATATTCAAACCTCGCGCAATACAGATGCCCCCTATACCCTGAAATTTAATGATGATACCTTCTATACAGGAGAAAGTGCTTTCTCCAAGGTGGATGGTTTTGTCTCTTTTCAGAATAAGGAAGAGTTTACTTTTCCGGTTGGGGATACCGAGCGCCTGAGGCCTTTAAAAATTAAATCCATGGCGATTACCCCGACAGCGGTATGTGCCTATTTTTCAGAGGACCCGAACCAGCCCTTAAGTTTGGCCGGGAACTTTAACACAAACAGCAGATCTAAATTCGGATTGCAGGTAAGCCAGTCTGAATTCTGGTACCTGAAGGCCGACCTTCCTTCCCAGGTAACCCTAAGTTGGGATTCGAGGAGTGAAGTGCGGAAATTATCGACGAACCCGGAGCTTTTACGGGTGGTCGGATGGAATAAAACCACACTTCAATGGGAGGACCTTGGAAATACAGGCACTGAAGGGAATCTGGCCAGTGGAACCGTTAAATCGGATGTATTTACCCCCGGGGAATATGAAATTCTCTCCCTGGGAGGAATGTCCGATGCCGCCTCCGGATTTAGTGTTCTCGAATTGGACAACTACTACCTCTCGCCCAATGGCGACGGGAACAACGAACGCCTCACTATTGATGCGGTGGCAGACGCCCCAAACAACACGCTCCAGATTTTTACCGAAGACGGGGCATTGGTCTATCAAAAAGACAACTACCAAAATGAGTTTGACGGTAACTCCAACGTCCGTGGTGGTTTCAGTCGCGGCAACGGATTGCCACAGGGGGTATACTTCTATGTGATTACCTTCCCTGAATTACGTCAAAAGCACCAGGGGTACTTCTATCTGAACCGATAGAAATCATGAAAAGAAGAACATTTCTGGTCCGTGGGGGCCTTGGAAGTCTGGCCCTGGGCCTGCCGATGCATTCATTGCTGGCACAGGACCGCGAATTCAGTGCAGACGAACTTACCGGGAAAGCCAATATTGAGCTCTTCGGCAAGGACATCAACCTGAGAAAAGAAGCCCATGACGCCTTTGTGGAAATGAAAAAAGCGGCCTATCAGGATGGCATTGACATCAAGGTAGTCAGCAGTTATCGGGATTACGAGCGCCAGCGCGCCATCTTCGAGCGCAAATACGTCGACTATACCGAAGAGGGGATGGAACCTTTGGAAGCGGTGGACGAAATTATTAAATACTCGACCATTCCCGGAACCAGCCGGCATCACTGGGGTACGGATGCGGATCTTATCGACGGCTCAAAACGGGCGGAGGGTGATATGCTGGTCACCGAAAAGTTTGAAGCGGGAGGCCCATTTGAAGATTTTAAGAACTGGATGGACGCCCACTCCGAGGAATACGGGTTTTTCCTGGTCTATACAGACACCCCGAAGCGAAGGGGTTTTAAATACGAACCCTGGCATTACAGTTATGCCCCCCTTTCCATTCCCATGCTCAGCGCCTACAGGAGAATGAACATCCTCAAAATCCTGGAGAGGGACGACTTTTTAGGCAGCGAGCACCTCACCACCGGTTTTATCCACAGTTACATCACCGATAATATTTTAGATATCAATCCGGATTTGTTATAGCGCTTTTTCAGTTTTCAAAAGTGTCCGGTGCGACAATGTCCGCGCTGCAGTGATTGAGGTAATGGGAATTCCCGATCGCGCTTGCGGCCCGAATCGGGTTACGGAATTCGAAAACACAGCCCCAAATCGCGAAATCCGCCTGCAGACGATTCCGGCGGCTATCGATAAATATTCCACTTAGATCGAAACTAAAGCGGTTCCATCCCCCTTCCTATTTCCTTTTTTGTATATTGGGAGTTCCCCAAATAATCTTACCATACCGTTTTTAACCCTTATAGCTTGGATTTCATCCATTAAAAACACTATATGGGAACACTAACACATTTTAAAAATTTGTACGTTCACGCGTTTGACAACTGCAAACCGGTATACATGGTGTATTTGCTCAAAGGATATTCGCTTTTTTGCGCAATGATGCTTTCTATGGCGCTCTATGCCTTTTTTTACAGGGTTTTTACCGGGTTTGATTTCTAACACAAAAACACACCCTGCAGCCTTGAGGTTGTCTGAGGACGTAAATAGAAATCCCTGACGCAGAACGTCGGGGTTTTTTATTTTTAGTCGGGATCCGTCCATAGCATCTCTTTCGAAAATCAAGTTAACTGGAATAGAAGGCAGGGCCGTCTTTCCAAACTCTGGAATCCGGCCTTGAAAACAGCTCGTTGTGAAGACCTCCCCATGAGCGCATGGATAGTTTTACAAAACCAAGGCGTGTTCCCGGGATACCGCGCGGTGGCCCCTCCCCTTTCTCAAATCATAAACTATCTTAAATAGTAGCAAAGCTGCCCATTTCCCGTTATTTTTGAGAATGTAAATTTGAGTCAAATGAATAAAAAGGTTATTCTGATGATCCTGGATGGATGGGGTATTTCGCCGGATCCGGCTGTTTCCGCCATAGCCCAGGCGGACACCCCTTTTGTCGATTCCCTTTATGACCATTATCCCCATGCCACCCTGCTGACTGACGGAATGAATGTAGGGCTGCCCGAAGGACAAATGGGAAATTCTGAAGTCGGGCACATGAATCTGGGTGCCGGCCGAATCGTCTATCAGGATCTGGCCAAAATAAACCTCGCTGTGAAGGAGGATCAACTCCGGGAACAACGTGTATTGCAAAAGGCCTTTGCCTATGCCCGAGAAAATAAGAAACCCGTTCACTTTCTGGGACTCCTGAGTGATGGAGGGGTCCACAGCCATATTTCCCACCTGAAGGGGTTGCTCAGCGCGGCGACCGACAATGGGGTTACAGCAAGCTACATACATGCCTTTACAGATGGCAGGGACGTAGACCCGAGAAGTGGTAAAGGCTTTCTGGAAGATCTGCAGGCCTTTTGTACAGATAAACCCTGCAGGATTGCCTCTGTGATCGGCCGATACTACGCCATGGACCGCGACAAGCGATGGGAACGCGTGGCTTTAGCCTATGACCTGCTGGTTCACGGCAAAGGAAAGAAGGCCCGGGATGCGGCCGCAGCAGTCGGGGAAAGCTACGCAGAAGGAATTACCGATGAATTCATCAAACCTATTGCAATCACTGAAGAAGGGGGCGATGCGATCGGGCGGATTTCTGAAGGAGACGTCGTGATCTTTTTTAATTTCCGCACAGACCGGGGCCGTGAACTCACGGAGGTCCTCAGCCAGAAAGCGCTGCCTGAATTTAATATGGAGCCCCTGAAGTTATACTTCGTCACCCTGACCAATTACGACCAAACCTTTGAAAACATCCATGTGGTGTACGACAAAGAAAATATTGAAGACACCCTGGGTGAGGTATTGTCCGAAGCGGGTAAACGCCAGATCCGAATTGCAGAAACGGAAAAATATCCCCACGTGACCTTCTTTTTCAACGGAGGAAGGGAAACCCCCTACCCCGGGGAGTCCCGAATTCTATGTCCGTCCCCAAAGGTCGCTACCTATGACCTGCAACCGGAGATGAGCGCCTATGAGATTCGCGATGCCATTATTCCCGAGCTCGAGAAAGAAGCTGCAGATTTCGTGTGTCTGAACTTTGCCAACCCGGATATGGTCGGCCATACGGGCAGCCTCCCCGCAGCCATAAAGGCCTGCGAAACCGTTGACGCCTGCGCCAAAGCGGTTATCGAAACCGGACTAAAGCACGGGTACAGCACCCTGGTGATTGCCGATCACGGAAATTGCGATACGATGATTAACCCGGACGGCAGTCCGAATACAGCACATACCACAAATCCGGTTCCCCTGATCCTGGTTGACCCGGATCGCAAAAAAATCCGGGATGGGGTATTGGGTGACATTGCCCCAACCATTTTGGAAATCCTGGAAGTCCCCGCACCTGAATTAATGACAAGATCCTCTCTTTTGTAGTTATATGAAGCTTTCTCTTAAACTCGGTTTTCTATCCGTCCTTCTGTTTTTTTATTCCTGTGGCTCGGGTCCCGGCCATACTGCGGTGCAGGTCCCTGACGGAAATACAGTGATTTTGGTGGGCACTATGGGGTTCGCCTCCCTGCGTACGGCACCCTTTTCGGAATGGTTTGAACCCGCATATACCGCCTTCACTCCAGACCCTGCGAATGTTGAAACCATGAAACCCCTGCTCGAGGATATTGAGATTCTGGTATTCCTTGGGACTTGGTGCGAGGACACGCAACGTGAAATTCCAAAATTCGTCAAAATCCTGGAAGCTACCCAATACCCTTTGGAAGCCGTCGAAGTCATTGCGATGACCCGTGATAAAACCACTCCCCAGGACTATGAGGCGGGTCTGGACATTACCAATATCCCTACATTGATTTTCTACAAAGATGGTGCGGAACTCGGACGTATTGTTGAATTTGCGGTAGAAGACCTGGAAAGCGATATGATCCAGGTCCTCTCCGGGCAGCCTTACAAACACGCCTACGACTGGGATTGAACCGGGATTTCCAACGGAATTCCATTTAAAACGTCCTCTGTATTATCTTTGCAGCCTATGATTCAAGTAAAATCTGCTGAAGAAATCGAATTGATGCGCGAGAGTGCCCTCGTGGTATCGAAAACACTGGGCATGCTGGCCGGGGAGCTAAAGCCCGGAGTTACCGGATTGCAACTGGACCGGCTGGCCGAAGAGTTTATTCGGGATCAGGGTGCAGAACCCGGGTTTTTAGGAATGTATGACTTTCCCAACACCCTGAACATCAGCCCGGATGCCCAGGTGGTCCATGGAATTCCCAACGATGAACCTTTTCGGGAAGGTTCTGTTGTCTCCATAGATTGCGGCAGTTTAAAAAATGGGTATTTCGGGGATCACGCCTACACCTTTGCGGTGGGCGAAATCGCTCCCGAAACTCAAAAGCTACTGGAAGTCACCAAGGCTTCGCTCTATGTGGGGATCCGCGAGTTTACCCTCGGGAACCGCGTGGGTGACGTGGGGTTTGCCATTCAACAGTTCTGCGAAGCCGAAGGTTATGGGGTTGTCCGGGAACTGGTAGGCCACGGACTTGGGAAAAAATTGCACGAAGCTCCGGAAATGCCCAATTACGGAAAACGCGGAAGGGGCAAGAAATTTGTGGAAGGTATGGTCGTCGCCATTGAACCGATGATCAATATGGGTACCCGCCGCATCAAACAATTGCGGGATGGCTGGACGATTCTTACCGCGGATGGGAAACCGAGTGCGCACTTTGAACACGATGTCGCCCTGGTCGATGGCAAACCCGAGTTACTTTCCACCTTTGCCTACATTTATGAGGCGCTTGGGATTCAGAGTGAAGAGGAGCGCGAATTCCGGAAAAACCCGATCGTACTCTGATTTTTCGTAAAACCGGATGAAGCATCTCTTTAAATGGGTTCTGAAAAGCATACCACGCCCCCTGCTGATACGGCTCAGTTACTGGGTGCGCCCCCTACTCGCCTCCAGCCTGAAGGGTGACCGGTACACCGACCCTATAGACGGCAAGTCCTTTCGGACTTTTCTACCTTACGGGTATGAGCGCCCCAGGGAGAACGTACTCTCCCCCTCTACCCTTTCTCTGGAGCGGCATCGCTTGTTATGGCTCTACCTGAAACGCGAAACCGATTTTTTTAATCAACCCCATTCCGTCTTGCATTTTGCCCCTGAACAGGCATTCTACAAACGTTTTCGTGGCGCCAAGAACCTTGACTACACCACAACAGACCTGAATTCCCCTTTGGCCGACGTGAAAGCCGATATTTGCAATCTCCCATTCGACTCCGACACCTTCGATATTATCCTATGCAACCATGTCCTGGAGCACATTGTGGAAGATCGCAAAGCCCTGCAGGAATTATACCGGGTCATGAAACCGGGGGGATGGGGTATTTTCCAGGTGCCCCAGGACCTGCATCGGGAACACACTTTTGAAGATCCCAGCATTACCGATAAAGAAGAAAGGCGAAAAATATTCGGGCAGTATGACCACGTGCGTATCTATGGTCGGGATTATTTCGATATTCTGAAGGCCTCCGGATTCCGGGTCCACCCTATTGACTACACTAAAAATATGGACCCTGCTGATACGGATCGTTTCCGACTGGCCGACGGGGAGATTATTCCCGTAGTGGTAAAACCCCTGGAAGGGTAAAACAGGAAAGGACAGGCCTGCCGTCTGGCCGAAAGGGAATTTATTCCTCTGATGGGAAAACCCCGGACTGGTTAAGTACAGGAAAGGCCCGGTGGATTTCGCCCCGCCTGTTTCCTCTGGCCAAAATCGGAAAACCCGTGATGGAAAAATCTCTTTGAGCCTTAAAAGAGACAACACGCCTGCCTAAGGTTTTGTCTGCCCCGATAATATCGCTGATTGAGGGTAAAAATGTTTTGAATTACTCGTCCTGCTGCAGGACAGCTTTAAAACCAGGAGTCATGTATTCAGTGGTCACCCCCGTCTCATCCAGATAGATGATATACCCTTCCAGGGAGGCATCTGACGATAAAATGCGTTTTGAAGCCTCTAAATCCATGGCCATAAATGCCGTGGCAAAGCCATCTGCCCGCATACAGGTCTCCGCCAGAACGGACACCGCTAAAATCCTCGAATCTTTGGTGTAGCCCGTGCGCGGATCTATCGTATGTACGTATTTTTTCCCGCTGACCGAATCCACCCGAAACTTGCGGTAGTTCCCGGAAGAGGCCATGGCGCGATCACTCAGGGTTATGATCTGTTTAATCTTTCGACCCTCCAGTACCTGAGGATCGTCAATACCCACCACCCAGGGTTGGGCTTTGATCTGATTGATCCCCCGGGTGCGGAGTTCCCCCCCGACTTCCACGAGATAATCTGCGGCTCCCTTATGCTCGAGCATCACACCCAACCGATCCACCGCATACCCTTTGGCAATGGCGTTAAAATCCAGACGCATCCCAGGCTGCTGCATGGCGATCCTGAAATCAGGGGTCAGGCGTACCTTCTCAAGGCCCACATACTGCCGGAGACTGTCTACACGCGTACTGTCCATCTCCAGGGCCGCACCGGGCCCGAATCCCCAGGCATCGACCAGTATGCCCACTGTGGGGTCAAAGTAACCCTCTGTCTGGCCGTGTATTTGCACAGACATTTCAAAGACTTCGGCAAACATCTTATCCACCTGTACCCGGGAATCCCCCCTGTTGATCCGGCTGATATCTGAATCCGGCTGATAGGTGGAAAGGGACTGATTGACCACTCTGAAAACCGAGTCGATGGCGGGCTGCAGATCTGTGGTATCCGCTGTAAAGACTTTGATAGAATATGAGGTGCCAAGGGCACCCCCCTGGTAGACATGTTCCCGAAGGGAGGCCGATTCTCCGCATCCGATAAGAAAGCCGAAAAATAAACTGAAAAGGAAACCTTTAAATTTCGATAAGACCCTCATACTGCACAATGTAATCTTCATTTAAATATACCGGCAGGTTCTGATCCGTCGCATTGGACAAACCCACTCCGGCATAATAGGTCCGGGCCTCAAATTTTAAGGCGTGTTCCCTGACTTTTTTCATCAGGGCCGGGTCGAACTCAGCAGGGTTTTTCGGATAGGCTACAGGGCGCACGACAATAAAGTGAAGGTTCTTCTCCTTCAGACAGACAAATTGCGGGTTTTTCCCCTTTTTGCTGTTGACCCCCATAAATTCATACCCGGAATCCTCCAGTTCCCGCCCTACAATATTCATGGCCAGATTGTGAAGTTCCTGCTCGCTCAGCGGTTTCATCGGTATATACTAGCTAAAAAAACCGATATGAAACATATCGGTTTTGAATGATTTAAAACTTGAATTATCCTCCAAAGTCATCGAATCGAATATTCTCATCCGGCATTCCATAATCCTCTCCCATCTTCTGCACCGCCTTATTCATAAGAGGTGGGCCACAGAAGTATAGTTCGATATCCTCCGGAGACTCATGGTGATCGAGGTAATTATCGATAACGCAGTTGTGAATAAATCCAACAAAGCCATCCCCGGGCGCGTCGATATTTTCTTTGATCTTCCAATTGTCCTCCTCCAGGGGTTCTGAAAGGGCCATATAGAATTTAAAATTCGGGAAGTCCGCTTCCAGTTGTTTAAAATGATCGATGTAAAAAAGCTCCCGCTTCGAACGCCCTCCATACCAAAAGGTCACCTTCCGGTCTGTTTTCAGGGTTCTGAAGAGGTGGTACAAATGGGATCGCATAGGCGCCATACCGGCACCACCACCTACATACAGCATTTCAGCCTCAGATTCATTGATAAAGAATTCCCCGTAAGGGCCGGAAATAGTCACTTTGTCTCCCGGTTTGCAACCAAAAATATACGAAGAAGCAATCCCCGGGTTTACATCCATCCAACCGTTTTTACTCCGGTCCCAGGGCGGGGTGGCGATACGTACATTGAGCATGATCTCACGTCCTTCGGCCGGATAGGAGGCCATGGAATACGCGCGCTCCACAGTTTCTGTATTCTTCATTACAAGAGGCCAGAGATTGAACTTGTCCCATTCGGCACGGAATTTCTCCGGATCGTCGTGTTCCTTCGGGTGGGCTGTAATATCGAAGTTTTTGTAGGGTACTTCACAGGGCGGGATCTCAATCTGAATATACCCCCCGGCTTTGTAGTTCATATCCTCAGGGATTTCAACCACAAATTCTTTGATAAAGGAGGCCACATTGAAATTCCGGACCACGGTGGCGTCCCATTTCTTGATTCCAAAAACTTCTTCCGGAATGGTGATGTTCATATCCTGTTTGACCTTCACCTGACAGGCCAGGCGCGCGCCCTCATTTAACTCCCGCTTCGAAAAGTGGGGCGTTTCCGTAGGCAGGGCTTCTCCCCCGCCCTCAAGGACGTGGCATTCACACTGAATACAGGTACCTCCCCCTCCACAAGCGGAAGGCAAAAAGATCTTTTGATTTCCAAGGGTGGTGAGCAGGGAACTGCCGGAGGCTACTTCGACCTGTTTCTCCCCGTTTATGGTAATAGTCACCGGACCTGAAGGGGCCAGTTTTTCTTTGGTAAATAACAGAAGAGCCACCAGCGCCATGACCAGAATCAAAAACGCGACTATCGTTATCAGGATCGTTCCAACTGTTGTTGTAGCTGCTATCATTACTACTTGTTTAAAGCATCGTTATAGGAAATAACCACTTCCTCTTTCTTCTTTTCCGCTTCGGCTTCAGCAACAGGCACTTCGGCCTCCTCTGCCGGAGTTTCAAGCACCGCTGTTTCCGGAGCCGGACTGTCCGTCCCCTCATCGCCTCCGGTGAGCATGCCTCCAAAACTCTGAAAGCCAATCCCCATAAGGCCTGTGATAATAAAAGTAATGCCCAGACCTCTGAGTGGCGGAGGGACATTGGAATACCGGATTTTCTCCCGAATCGCGGCAATGGCCAAAATGGCTAAAAACCAACCGATTCCCGAACTGATACCATAGTTAAAGGCCAGTGCCAAAGAAGGGATTTCCCGGGCCTGCATAAATAAGGACCCTCCTAAAATGGCGCAGTTTACAGCGATCAGCGGGAGGAAAATTCCCAGGGAGTTATACAGGGCGGGTGAAAACTTTTCCACTACAATCTCGACCAGCTGTACCATGGTGGCAATAGTGGCGATAAACATGATAAAGGAAAGAAAGCTCAGGTCGTAATCGGCATATTCAGGGCCGAGCCAGGTGAGCGCACCTTCCTGAAGAATATACTGGTCCAACAGCCAGTTTAGCGGTACAGTTACTCCCAGGACGAAAATAACAGCGGCCCCCAGGCCCACAGCTGTGGTGACCTTCTTGGAAACAGCCAGGTAAGAGCACATTCCCAGAAATACGGCGAATACCATATTATCAATAAAGATCGACTTAAAAAATAATTCAAGATGTTCCAGCATAACGTAAGGCTTCAGTTCAATCTGCTATTAGTTCTCTTCAATCAGGGCCGTATTTCGCGACCGCTGCACCCAGATGATAATCCCAACCACAATAAGAGCGGCAGGAGGAAGAATCATAAATCCGTTGTTTTCATATCCTATGGAATACAAACCGGTTTTCGCAATCGGATCTCCAAGGACAGGATATCCAAAAAGGGTTCCGGATCCGAGCAATTCCCGGAAGAAGCCCACAATGATTAAAATAACTCCGTATCCCAGGGCATTCCCGATCCCATCGAGGAAAGACCGCCAGGGCCCGTTCCCAAGGGCAAAGGCTTCAAACCGGCCCATAATGATACAGTTGGTAATGATCAGACCGACAAATACCGCCAGGGTTTTGCTCAGCTCATAGGCGAAAGCTTTCAGCACCTGATCCACTACAATCACAAGAGCGGCAATCACGACCAGTTGTACGATTATCCGAATCTTTGAGGGGATAATATTCCGCATCAGGGAAATCACCACATTCCCGACACCCAGTACAAAAACAACCGAAATTGCCATCACCACAGAGGCTTTGAGTTCAGCGGTAATTGCCAGGGCAGAACAAATACCGAGGACCTGAATGGTAATCGGGTTATTGTCCGCCAGGGGATCTATTATGAGGTTAGCATCTTTTTTAGTCAGCAGTGCCATATCAGTTGGATCTTACAGATTCTAAATAGTCTTTGTACAGGTTCAGGCTTTCCGAAATCATGGAGGTTACCCCATTGCCGGTAATGGTGGCTCCCGCGAGGGCATCCACAGCATTGTCTTCCTTATCCATATTGGCCGGGTCGTTGTTTCCCTTGATCACCTTAATCCCTACCAGGCGGCCGTCCTCCATAATGGACTCTCCTTGGAAATCGTCCATAAAGAACCGCTCCTTAATGTTCGCTCCAAGACCCGGAGTTTCAGCCTTGTGATCGAAATAGACCCCCTGAACAATCATGTTCTCATCCAGGGCAATAAAACCCCAAATCGCATCCCACAGACCCTTGCCGTACATCGGAAGGATATAGAACTTCTTTCCTTCTTTCTCACCTATGTACACGGGTAATTTAAAAGGCTGTCCCTTCTTGCGGGCCGCAAGTTGCTTTTTCATATCGATGAGGTACGCCTGGTCATCTTCGGTAATCTGATCCCCACTGATCACCAGCTGCTCCTTGATATAGGAAGTGAAAACCTCCTCCACACGGTCCGTGCCGATAAAACTGACCGAGCCGGTCCCTTCATTATCATTCACACCCATAGCGTACAGGATGTTCTGTTGCTTTTCAAAACGCTCGTTTTCCTTGATAAAGGGTTTCAGTCCTGAAGCCAGATAGGCCAGGATTGATCCCACAACCACTACCATAAGGGCAGCAAAGAGAACGGTGTATAAATTCTTTTCCGTATTGAGTGCCATAGTTAAACGGTTTCTGCTTTTAGTTCTTCGGCCTTACCATCCGTTGTCCTGGGATAGATGGTCGCCGTTTTAAGTCGTTGGAGTCTTCTTTTTACATTCCCGCGAACCACATAATGGTCTATAGTGGGCGCGAATACGTTCATAAGTAAAATGGCCAGAAAAACCCCTTCCGGATAGGCAGGGTTAAAAACACGGATCATTACAGAGAGAAAACCGATGAGAAAACCGTAAATCCATTTTCCTTTGTTCGTCTGAGAACCCGTCACAGGATCCGTTGCCATATAGACAATTCCAAAAGCGAGCCCCCCCACGATAAGGTGTTTCCAAAACTCAAAGTTCATCAGGCTGTAGAAGGAGCTTCCCTCACCTATCCATCCCATGTCTACAACCCCGTTAAATATGAGGCCCATAACCAAAGCACCGATCACGGCGCTGACCATGATTCGCCAACTGGCAATTTTGCTGAAGATCAGAAAGAGTCCGCCCAACAGAATAAGGAAGGCTGAAGTTTCCCCAACGGATCCCGGAATAAACCCATAAAACATGTCCGAGGTACTGTAGCCATAAGAGCCGTTTTGCGCCAGGGACCCGAGGATGGTTTCACCCGAGATCGCGTCGGGCGTTCCGGTCCGCTCCACGGCACCGTGGACCCAAACCTTATCCCCGCTCATCCAGGTTGGATAGGCGAAAAACAGAAAGGCCCGAATAGTGAGGGCCGGATTGAGAATATTCATCCCGGTACCTCCGAAAACTTCCTTCCCGATAACCACTCCAAAAACCACGGCGACTGCGAGCATCCACAGGGGGGTGTCCACAGGAAGGATAAGGGGAACGAGCATTCCGGTGACCAGGTACCCTTCCTCTACTTCATGGCCTTTGATAATGGCAAAAATAAATTCGACCAGTAGCCCCACGCCGTAAGAAACAATAACCAGGGGCATCACCAGTTTAAAGCCCAGCCAGAAATTTTCCCATGTCAGAAAATTATCCCAGAGGGAAAGCACCCTTGGTATTCCACTGGCTGCATCAATCGCCGCGTAATGCTGATACCCCGTGTTGAAAAACGAGAAAAGCAGCACAGGTATCAATGCCATAATCACCATGTTCATGGTACGCTTCAAATCATCGGCGGACCGAATATGCCCTCCGCTATGCGTGGTTTCATCCGGGGTAAAGAGAAAGGTATGCAGCGCACTGAATGCCGGCGCCATTTTATTACCTCTCAGGCGATGCTTGATAATGTGTAACCGTTTTTTGATGGTAAGTCTCTTGTCACTCATAATCTTATCCTATTTCTTTTTGAAGATAATCCAGACCTTCCCGGATAATCTCCTGATGCGGTTGTTTGGAAATGCACACAAATTCGGTAAGCGAAAAATCCTCGGGGATTACCTCGTATAATCCGAGCTGTTCCATTTCATCGAGATCCTTATACATACAGGCTTTGAGCAATTGAAGCGGATAAATATCCAAAGGAAAAACCTCCTCGTAAAGGCCCGTAACTACAAAAGCCCGGTGCTCCCCATTGGTATTGGTATCCAAATCGTACTTTTTATTGGGATGCATCCAGGAAAACGTCAGTGAACGTGTCGAGGAGATCTTATCGAAAACCGGCTTGGTCCAGCCGAAGAACTCATAATCGTCTCCTTCCGGAATAACAGAGACGCAGTTGTTGTAAAAACCCAGGTGTCCGTCAGGTCTCGATTTACTGCCCGTAAGCACATCTCCGTTAATGACCCTGAAGTCTTTAAGATTTACCCCACTGGCATAGAGTAAGGTCGAAATCTCCGCTCCGATCTTCGTCGTGTAGTATTTTGGCTTCTTAACGCAGGAACCCGCCAGGGCCACGATTCGCTCCGGATTGAATTTTCCGGTCAGCAATGCTTCCCCGATGATGACCAGGTCCTGAGGGGACAGGGTCCAGATGCGCTCCCCTTTATTGATAGGATCAATTCTGTTGATAAGCGTACCCACAAGCCCTGCGGGGTGTGGCCCGCTGACCGTATGTCGTTCAAACCCCTTCAATTGCGCAAATGGAGAATTTTCGCCCTTTCCGATGCTTATATGAATTTTTCCCGGGGTCAGTTTGGCAAGTCCGTCAATAGCCGCCTGCAGCTCCTTTTCCCTGCCTGAGAGGGTATAATTGATATCCGCAGCCAGAGGTGCGGTCACATAGGCGGAAACAAAAATGGACTTTGGAACTTCCTCCGGATGGGCGATGACGTCGTAGGGACGCTGTTTGATAAAAGGCCAGCAACCCGATTCCAGAAGAAAGGCCCGAATATCGGCAGCAGAGGCCTTGGCGGGGTCCAGGGGCTTGTGCTCAAGGGCAGTCTGTTGTTTGTCCGCAAGGATTTTCAGATTCAGGATCTTTCGCCTTGCGCCCCGTTCGATTGCCACCAGTTCTCCGCTGACCGGAGAAACGAATTTCATGGCCGGGTACGCTTTATTGATAGAAAATGGCTTCCCCGGCTTTTACCTCAGCACCTTCCTTGAGGAGCAATTTGGGAGTCAGGCCGTGAAAATCTGCGAGACGAATATTGTAAACATTGCTCGCCACCGCTTTGGAAGTCGTGGCTTCAGCAACTCCTACAAGGTTGATATTCAATCCTTTTTTAATCCGGATATCCGTGGGCATAAGCTTCGAAACCTTTGGTTAAAATTAAGGCCCAAAAGTAGCACTTAAAAGAAAGTTTTCATAATAATTACCCCATTTTTTGGGTGGTATAACGAAGGGAATTCGCGGGGGTGTCATTTTGTTTACCTTTGTTTACAAAAAAGGCGCTTAATGCAGTTGAAGCTTAAACATCTTCCATTATTTTTTTGGAGTTTGGCTGTACTCCCGCAAGTTCAGCAAGAGGTGGTCGCACCCGAAAACATAAAGTCCATTAGTTTTAAAGGGCCCACTGATGATCAGTTTCCCATCATCCAGCTCGGAGATCCGATCCGTCTTGAATTCGATGACCTCTCGGCCAGTGAACAGGACTATTATTACCGTATTGTGCATTGCGATTACGACTGGACCCCTTCCAAGCTTCTTAAATCGCAATATTTAAAGGGCTCGGATAACCAGCGAATTATCACTTATGAAAACAGTTATACCACCCTCCAGCCCTATTCGAATTACCGGCTGACATTGCCAAATAACCAGGTGGGCTTGAAGGTCAGCGGAAACTACGTCCTGGAGATCTATAATTCAGATGATGAACTGCAATTCTCCAGGCGGTTTGTCATTTTCAGAGATTTGGTCCAGGTGGGAGCGACCATTAAACGCTCCCGGGATTTTGAATTTATCGGAAAGAAACAATCCGTTCAATTCTCCATTAACCCTTCCGGCATTCAGTTGATTAACCCGAAAAAAGAAGTCAGGGTTGTGATCCTTCAGAATTATCACTGGCCTACAGCCCGTTATAATATACCGCCCCAGTTCACTATTGGCACTGAACTTATTTACAAATATGATCAGGAAACAGCCTTTTATGGCGGAAATGAATATCTGAACTTCGATACCAGCGATCTGCGCGCTCCCACCGCCATGATTTCCAGCATAGGTATGGAAGATCTATACCACCATTACCTGTTTACCAATAGGTACCGGTACGACCTGGAATACACTTATTTCCCGGACATCAACGGTGACTTTTTGATTCGCACCCTTCAGGGTCAGGACAGTTCCCGGGAAGCAGAGTACACCTGGGTGCATTTCAGTCTGCCTTACAGCGATATGCTGGGCCTGGACGAGGTGTATATTTTTGGAAAATATAACAACTATGCCCTGGAAGATCTCAACCGTATGCAATTCAACGAGGCCTCTGGTAAACTGGAAGCAAAACTCCTTTTAAAACAAGGGTTTTACAATTTTAAATACGCCATTCGAAGAGCCGACGACACGGTGGAACTCAACTCGGTCTCAGGCAGCTTTGATTACGCCGAAAACACCTATACCATCCTGGTGTATTACAGGGATTTCGGCGATATCTACGATAGTCTCATCGGTATTGGAACGGCAAATTCCAGTACCATCAGTAACTGAAGCAGGTTTTATGGAAATGGAAACCAAACCGGTCAAAAAAGGAGGCAGATTCCCACTCAAATTCAGAGGGACAGAGTGTCTGAATTGCGGCCATTCCCTCGAGCTTTCAGACCGGTATTGCCCGTATTGCTCCCAGGCCAACAGTACCAAACACCTCTCCGTCAAAGACTTTTTCGAGGAATTTTTTGCCGAAATCGTCAATCTCGATACCCGCCTCTTTCTCACGCTTTTTACCATGATCCGGTGGCCCGGGAAAATCAGTCTCGATTTCATTCAGGGAAAACGAAAGACCTACGCCAACCCCTTCCGCCTGCTGCTGAGTGTAGCCGTAATCTACTTTCTGATGATCAGCTTTAGCGGGGATTTTGAACGCCTGGACCGTCGCAGTGCGAGCACTTCTAATTGGATTGACCAGATCCCTGATTTCGGCGAGAATATAAATACCGGCAATGCCGCACGAAAGGAAATTCTAAAAAACCTGGACAGCACCCAATTAAAAAACCTGGACAGCCTGAGAATAAAGGGATTGGAAGAGCTGAATGCGGAAGGGCTGAATGTGGAAGGACTGGATAGCCTTACAGCGACAGATTTGGACAGTCTAACCTTGGAAGGGCTGGACAGCCGCACCCTTAAAGCCATTGACAGTCTTGGCCTGAAAGAGGGCCTAAAGGCATCTAAGCGCGAAAAAGACTCCGTGATACTGTCCGACCCCAGGGCCTATCTCGCAGGCATTCAAGGCGATTCCTGGCTGAACAACACCCTTCAAAAGTCCCAATTTTTTTTAACCCTAATAGACAAGGACAGTATTTACTCCTTTGAGGAGGTAGTGGAGAAATACCAACTTCCGGCTACAACAGAAAACCAGCTTGCGTTCGGAATTGCAGACAGTTCAGACCACCTGATCCGACAACCCGGGAGCTTCCTTCAGGAGTTTATCTCCACCGTCCCCTTTGCGATATTTTTCTTTTTGCCTGTATTCACCATAGTGCTTTGGCTTGTCTATATCAGAAAAAATTACACCTACACCGATAATTTGGTCTTTTCCTTTCACAGCCAGTCCTTCTTCTTTATCTTGCTCATTGGTAGTTTTTTATTGGACTGGATTTTCGGCTCGACAACCATCGGATGGACCATTTTGATTTACGCGGTGTTCCTGTTTTTTTCGATGAAACGTTTTTACGGTCAGGGCTGGTTTAAAACTACTATCAAATATCTGTTTTTGAACACTGTTTTTGTTATATTGGCCAGCATTGCAGCACTCGTATTTTTAATTGTCAGCGCACTTACCTTTTAGGATATGAAAATGATCACTAAAGTTACCCGGGGTATCCGGGTTTCCGTCAAAACGAGTTTTGAGGGAACATTTTTTAAGAATTACAAAATGCATTTTGCCTTTGGGTATACGATTACTATTGAAAACCAGAGCTCAGATTCTGTACAACTCACCTCCCGGCACTGGGACATCTACGATGCCCTTAATGACATGGAAGTTCTCGACGGAGAAGGCGTTATTGGAAAAAAACCGGTTATCCGGCCCGGGGAATCTCACACCTACAGCTCGGGTTGCCTGCTCGCCTCCCCTATCGGAGCGATGAAAGGATTTTACAATATGGTCAATCTCTCTTCCTCAGATAAATTTCAGGTTTTTGTACCTGCCTTTCGTTTGAACGCCCCTTTTGCCCTGAACTAAGGTCTTATTATTTGAGTTGGAAGTCCGCCTGGAATTCCGCCCCCGCGTGCTGAGCACGCCGGGAATCAACCCCTTGCAATTCTGTTTTCAAAAGGCCCTTTCGTTTCGTACCTTTGTCGGGATTTTATAATTCCTTAAATATTTGTCATGGGTAACGCATATTTTCAAGTCCCGCCGGCGGTCAACGAGCCGGTCAAGAGTTATGCCCCGGGTTCTGCGGAACGGGAGGCAGTACTGAAACAATACAAAGCTTATTACGACGGTTCCGCGGATATTCCCATGTGGATTGACGGGCAGGACGTGCGCACCGGAAACACCCGGCCCATTGCACCCCCACACGATCACAAACACCAGGTTGGACAATACCATATTGCTTCTAAAAAAGAGGCCGATCTGGCCATTAAAACAGCCCTTGCGGCCCGCTCGCGCTGGGCGGATATGCCCTGGGAACAGCGTGCAGCAGTCTTTTTGAAGGCGGCCGACCTGATCGCAGGTCCTTACCGGGCCAAAATCAATGCAGCAACGATGATCGCTCAGTCCAAGACGGTCCACCAGGCCGAGATCGATGCGGCCTGTGAGCTCATCGATTTTCTGAGGTTTAATGTCAGCTTTATGACCGACATCTATCAGGAACAACCTGAATCGGATGAAGGAATCTGGAACCGTGTAGAATATCGTCCCCTGGAGGGATTTGTCTATGCGATTACCCCTTTTAATTTCACCGCCATTGCGGGGAATCTTCCCGCCAGCGCCGCCCTTATGGGGAACGTAGTGGTATGGAAGCCAAGCGATCACCAGATTTTTTCTGCCAAAGTTATCATCGACGTATTTCGCGAGGCCGGACTTCCCGATGGAGTCATCAATGCGATCTACGGGGATCCTGTAATGATCACGGACACCGTGCTTGCGCACCCTGATTTTGCGGGGATTCACTTTACCGGTTCTACCACAGTTTTCAAAAACCTGTGGAAACAAATCGGAGAAAATATTCACCGTTACAAGACTTATCCCCGGATTGTCGGGGAGACCGGCGGAAAGGATTTTATCATTGCGCATCCTACGGCTGCACCGAATCAGGTGGCTACGGCAATTACCCGGGGAGCCTTTGAATTGCAAGGCCAAAAGTGCAGCGCAGCTTCCAGGGTGTACCTGCCGAAATCGACTGCCGAGGCTATTTTAAAACGCGTCAAGGCCGATGCGGCGTCTATCAATAAACCCGGATCTCCGGAAGATCCGAGCAATTTTGTGACCGCTGTCATCCACGAAGGGTCTTTTGACAAATTGGCGGGATATATCGATCGGGCCAAAAAAGACGCCGAAGCTGAAGTTATTGTCGGAGGCGGCTATGACAAATCTAAAGGTTACTTTATCGAACCCACCGTTATCCTGACGACGGATCCGCACTACGTCACTATGGAAGAGGAGCTTTTCGGGCCGGTAGTGACCGTCTATGTATACGAAGATGACCAATGGGCAGAAACCCTGGAACTCGTAGATCAGACCTCCGTGTACGCCCTTACCGGGGCGGTTCTCGCACGGGACCGATATGCGATTACCCAGGCGACAAAGGCCCTGGAAAATTCCGCCGGAAATTTCTACATCAATGACAAGCCCACCGGAGCCGTTGTGGGTCAGCAACCTTTTGGCGGGGCGCGCGCCTCAGGTACCAATGACAAAGCGGGTTCTGCCCAAAACCTTATGCGATGGGTGTCCCCCAGACTGATTAAGGAGACTTTTGTCACCCCCGAGGACTATCGGTATCCGTTTCTGGGATAGTTCTTATCCCAATCAAAACGTCAGCCCCGCCTTCGCGGGGCTTTTTTATGGTTCTTGCGGTAGGGATCCGGGAGGTAGACTACCTTTTTTGTTTCGAAAAAAGGCTCTTTAAAATAGGTTGACAAGGGAAATATTTGCGCCCTGGGATAGGACTGCAGCTCCTCGGAGAGCTCCCCGCCCTTTAAATAAAAAATACCCGGAACCCTATCGGGTCTGTCCGGGCGCTGAGCCCCCTTCCCTTTTTTAAGGCGTCCCCGGGTCCAGTGCACAAAAGTGGGCATGGCCGCTACCGCCCGGCTCACTATAAAATCATAGGATTCCGTTATATCTTCTACCCGGGTCTGCCGGGCAGAAACATTGGAGAGTTCCAGGCCGGCCACTACTTCTTCGACCACCCTGATTTTCTTCCCGATGGCATCCACAAGGGTAAACTGAGTATCGGGAAATAGGATGGCCAGTGGGATTCCCGGGAAACCGCCTCCTGTGCCCACGTCGAGCACCTGCTCTGCGGGCTGAAATTCATAAACCTTTGCAATGCCCAGTGAATGTAATACATGACGCAAGTACAATTCATCGATATCCTTTCTGGAGACTACATTGATTTTGGCGTTCCAATCCTGATAGAGCGCTCCGAGGGCTGTGAACCGATCCTTTTGAATTCCGGATAAATTAGGAAAATATTGGAAGAGGGTTTCAGGTATCATCCGTATCTTTGTACTTAGCTGTCAAAAGTACTACATTCGTGAGTAGGTCAAAAAGGTAGAAGCCTTGCGATCTGTTATAATTATTAAGTTTTCTCATGCAAAATTCTTCCATTCGCTTTTCAAGAACCGATTCGCCCCAGTTTTTTAAGACCTTAAATAAGCGCGTAAACGCTTATTTCAAGGAGAACCAGATCAAGAAAACCGGAAATTGGCGTCTTTACCTGAAGGCGGCTATTATGTTCTCCCTCTTTTTTGCACCTTATTTCATTATCCTGACCCTGAATCTTCCCATGTGGGCCAACCTTTTGCTGACCCTCCTGATGGGTGTTGGAATGGCCGGAGTAGGAATGAATGTGATGCATGATGGCAATCACGGGACTTTCTCCTCAAAGAAATGGGTCAATAAACTCATGGGGGGAAGTATTTATATCCTGGCTGGAAACGTGTACAACTGGCAGGTCCAGCACAACGTGCTGCACCACACCTATACGAATATCCACGAGCACGACGAGGACCTGGAGGCGGGCAGGATCCTGCGGTTCTCACCGCATTCAAAATGGCAAAAACACCATCGTTTTCAACATTTTTATTCCATCCTCCTCTATGGATTATTGACTTTTAATTGGGCAATTACCACTGATTTCGCCCAAATGTACCGGTATACGAAAAGGAAGTTGTCCTATGGTAAATTCCCGAATCCGGTCGTCAACTGGAGCGTGCTTCTGATTACCAAACTGGTGTATGCCACCGTCTGGATCGTCATCCCAATGCTGGTGCTGGACATCGCCTGGTGGAAAGTTCTTATTGGCTTCTTTCTTATGCACTATGTCGCCGGGGTGATTCTCAGTGTGGTCTTTCAACTGGCCCACGTGGTGGATCACGCAGATATGCCACTGCCTGAAAAAGATGGCAGTATGAAAAACAGCTGGGCCATCCATCAATTAAAAACCACAGTCAATTTCGGAACGCGCAATCGTATCGTCAATTGGTTCACCGGGGGGCTGAATCACCAGGTAGAGCACCATATTTTCCCGAACATTTCGCACATTCACTACAATAAAATCGCGCAAATCGTCAAACAGACGGCCCGGGAGTACAACTTGCCTTATAACGAATATCAGACCACGCGTAAAGCCATTATTTCGCATTTTCAGCACCTGAAGGAACTCGGGAAAAAACCGGATTATCAGCTGCAATAACTCCTTACTTTTATGAAAGAGTATCTCTCCGACCGCATCAACAGCATGTCTACCTCGGCTACCCTGGCAATGGCTGCCAAGGCCCGGGAACTCAGAAATGAAGGCAAGGACATTATTGGTCTCAGCCTGGGAGAGCCGGATTTTAATATCCCGGATTTCATCAAAGAGGCTGCTAAAGAGGCTATTGACCAGAACTACAGCAGTTATTCCCCAGTGGATGGCTATGCAGAACTCAAACAAGCGATTGCGCTCAAATTTAAGCGGGACAACGCCCTGGAGTATACCCCTTCCCAGATTGTCGTATCTACGGGCGCTAAGCAGTCTTTGGCCAATGTAGCGATGGTACTCATAAACCCGGGGGATGAAGTAATCCTTCCTGCCCCTTACTGGGTCAGTTACCGCGATATCGTGAAACTCGCCGGGGGAATCCCTGTCGAGGTCTCCACAGATATTTCCTCCGATTTTAAAATGACCCCGGAACAGCTCCGCAGCGCCATCACTCCAAAGACTAAGATGATTTGGTACAGTTCCCCATGCAACCCCAGCGGATCTGTATACAGCCATGAAGAACTGGAAGGCCTGGCGAAAGTACTTCGGAAGCACCCCGGGATTTTTGTAGTCTCCGATGAAATATACGAACACATTAACTTTAGAAGCGAACACGCCAGTATCGCAGCTATTGATGGGATGTATGACCGTACGATCACGGTCAATGGAGTCTCGAAAGCCTTTGCCATGACCGGTTGGCGTATCGGATATATTGGCGCCCCGGAGTGGATTGCCCGTGCCTGTACAAAGTTTCAGGGACAAATCACCAGCGGAGCCAATGCCATCGCACAGCGGGCTACAATTACCGCCCTGGAAGCTCCGGTTTCCCGGATTCAGTACATGATAGATGAATTTCTGAAACGCCGTGATCTCATTCTCGAACTACTCTCGGATATTAAAGGGTTTCGGGTAAATGTCCCGGAAGGGGCCTTTTATGTTTTCCCGGATATCTCCTCGTACTTTGGAAAGGAACTCCGGGGGCACCCTATAGCCAATGCCTCAGACTTTGCCTTGTATCTGCTCGAGGAAGCGAATGTGGCCACCGTGACGGGAGACGCTTTCGGAAATCCGAATTGCATCCGCATTTCCTATGCCGCCTCTGAAAAAGAGATCCGGGAAGCTATCCGCCGGATTGCAGAAGTGCTCTGACCCTTTGCAAAATTCTTGCGAACACTCTGGGTGTCTAAGGACACTGTAGCTTTTATCCCGTCTTAACGAAGCGCACTCTTTGAAACCGCAGAAGATGGGTTATGACCGCGCGGGACCTCTCAGGGATCCTGTCTCAGAAGTACAGGGATTCCTAACCTTTCAGCAAGATCAAAAAAAATAGTGAGGTCACGAATATGCGCCAGCGGCTTGCGAAAAGAAATCGCTCAGATCCGTTTCCAGAAATAGGGCGTTAAGAGAATCAGCACAGTAAAGAGTTCCAACCTGCCCGCGAGCATCAGGAAACAACACCACCATTTTCCCAGGGCGGGCAGGCTATTAAAATTGTTCAACGGGCTCAAACTGCCCAGGGCGGGGCCCACGTTTCCAAGGGAAGAAGCCGCTCCCCCAATGGCAGAGGTAAAGTCCAGCCCCAATAAGCCCAGTACCAGTGCCCCAATTATAAAGAGCAACATGTATAAAACAAAAAAGGCGATGACATTGTAAACGATATGTTCCGAAACTGTTTTGCCATTAAAACGCACGGGGATAATCGCATTCGGATGCAGGGTGCGTTTAAATTCAAGCAGGCCGTTTTTTATAATCAGGATATGCCGCATCACTTTGATGCCCCCGGCGGTGGACCCGGCAGAGCCCCCGGCGAACATCAGTCCGAAAAACACAATAGTCAGAAATGAGGTCCAGGCTGTAAAATCTGCCGTGACAAAACCCGTGGTGGTGACTACTGCGAGCACCTGAAATAGCCCATGCCGAAAGGCGCTCTCCAGAGGACCATACACCATCGGATGATAGCCTGATACCGGAACTTCCGCCTGGAAATAAATCACTGCCGTCACCAACAAGGTAAAGATCCCGATAAAGATGGCGAAGTATTTGAATTCTTCATCGCGAAGCACTTTTTGAACCCTCCCTTTAAATGCGAAATAGCTCAGGACAAAATTGGTTCCCGCCAGAAACATAAACAGCATAATGATATACTGGATCAGGGGTTGGTCATTCCAGTACGCGACGCTGGCATTTTTTGTGGAAAAACCCCCGGTAGATAAGGTGGAAAGCGCGTGATTCAGCGCATCGAACAAAGACATGCCGGCGAGTTTCAGAAGCAGGGTCTCAGCTGCCGTATAGCCGAGATAGATAAACCACAGGCGTTTGGCGGTATCGGTGATCCTCGGATGCAGTTTATCGCCCGCCGGGCCGGGCGCCTCGGCTGCAAAGAGTTGCATCCCCCCTATTCCCAGGAGCGGGAGTATGGCGATGGCCAGAACGATAATCCCCATGCCCCCAATCCAATGGGTAAGACTCCTCCAGAATAAAATCCCCTCGGGCATGGATTCGATGTCCTCCAGGATGGACGCCCCTGTTGTAGTATACCCGGACATGGTTTCAAAGAAGGCATTGGTAATTCCAGGGATACTCCCGGTCAACACATAGGGTAGTACACCAGAGGCCGACATGATGATCCACCCCATGGCCACGATTATATAGCCCTCCTTTCGCTTTACCTCCTTCTTATGCCCCCGGGTCAGATACATCGCTATGGTACCCACGAATAAAGTAGTGAGGGCCGCAACGGTGATGCCCAGGGTAGCTCCGTCGCCATAAAAACCACTCACCAGTGCCGCCAGCACCATAAAGCCGCCGTTAAAAAGCAACAGCAACCCCATAAGATGAATAATGATTTTTGAGTTCAGGCCCATATTACAGGAACAGCTTTTCAATCTCCCGGATGGCATTGGGCAGGCAGCAGACCACTACCCGGTCTCCTTCCTCAATCATGAAGTCACCCAGGGCAATTATTCCCTTATCGTTTCGGATTACCCCGCCTATAATCGCCTCGCGCGGGAAATCAATTTCCCGAATACGCGCCCCGGCAACTTCCGAAGTCGGTTTGACTACGAATTCAAGAATTTCGGCATTCAGGTTATTCAGGCGGGTAAGCGCGACCACTTCTCCCCTTCTGACGTATCGAAATATATTATTGGCGGCGAGGAGCTTTTTATTAATTAAGGTATCTACTCCGATGGAATGTGAAATCTGAAAATAATCCATGTTCTCCACCAGGGCGATCGTCCTTTTAATGTTTTTGGATTTAGCGACCAGACAGGACATAATGTTCGTTTCGGAGTTTCCCGTTACTGCAATAAAGGCATCCATGGATTCCAGACTCTCCTCTTCCAGAAGTTCCACATTCCGGCAATCTCCATTGATCACAAGGGCGTTGGGCAACATATCGGCCACCTCAAAAGCCTTGTTTTTGTCCTTTTCTATGATCTTTACATTGAATCTCTTTTCGCAGAGGTCCCGGGCCGCTTTGGTACCCACCTTGCTGCCGCCTAAGATCATCACGTTGCGAATTTCCTCTTTCTTTTTTCCGGTGAGTTTGTAGAGCTCATCCATCCCGGTGCGATCCGTGATAAAATACACCTGGTCTTCTTCCTTAAACTCGGTATCTCCCCTGGGGATGAGCGTAAACTGGGTGCCTCTGCGTTGCAGGGCGATAGGCATAAAGTGTAATTCCGAAAAAATATGGGCGGCTTCCTGGACCGTTTTACCCACAAAGGGAGCGGTCTTCGGAAGGGAAACCCCGACCATGATGAGCAAGCCACCTTCAAACTCATAGGTGTCGTTAAAGGCGGACTGACTCAGCAGCAGGTTAATCTCCGCAGCGGCCAGTTCCTCGGGCGAAATCAGTTCATCAATACCGAGTTCCGAAAATTTTATCTGATCCTTGTATTCCACAAATTCGGTGTTGGAGATACGCGCAATGGTCTTTTTGGAACCCAATTGCTTGGCGAGCAGACACAATGTGATGTTCGTCGTTTCGGAGGAGGTTACTCCAATGACCAGGTCCGATTTACTAACCTGTGCCTCATTGAGAATTGAAATACTGGTAGCATCCCCCCTGAGCACCCGAATATCCAGATGTCCTTCCGCATAAGAAAGACTCTCCTTATCCGTATCGATCAGCGTAATATCCTGAGACTCGTATGAAAGTAATTTCGCGAGATGAAATCCAACCTCTCCTGCGCCAGCGATGATAATTTTCATTCAGTATAGCATTGGTACGGGTAAACACAGACCCTGCGCAATGTGAAGTAAACAGCCTTTTTAAATCGGTAGAAAGCCTTTGAAAACACTGCGAAGCAAAATTACTGTTTTTTACAATTCCACCCTAAACTAGCCCGGGAGATTTTTAAAGGTTCACCCCCCTGTTGGCAGCTCAGGTCGCGTCAATATTCTATCTTTGCACCTCAATTCTTTTGACATGGCCAAACAAGTGCTACCGTACAAAGATTCGGACCAGAACAAAAAGGAACAGGTACGACAGATGTTCGATACTATTTCCGGAAAGTACGACGGTCTTAATCGGCTGATTACCTTCGGCACAGATACCTTTTGGAGGAAACGGCTGATCCGGCTGGTCAGCAGTCAGAACCCGGCCTCCGTCCTGGATATCGCTACAGGTACCGGTGATTTAGCGCTGGCTTTTGGCAATACCTCTGCCAGGGAGATCGTCGGACTGGACCTCTCCCCCGGAATGCTGGAGATCGGCAAGAAAAAAGTAGCCTCCAGAGGAATGCAAAAAAAAATCAACATGGTCCTCGGGGATAGCGAAGCCCTGGAATTTGAGGACCATACCTTTGATGCGGTAACGGTTGCCTTCGGGGTACGCAATTTTGAAAACCTGGAAAAAGGCCTCTCTGAGATCCACAGAGTACTAAAACCAGGTGGGATACTCGCCATTCTGGAAACCTCCGTCCCCGAGAAGAAATTTTTTAAATGGGGCTATCAACTCTACGGCAAATACGCCCTTCCGGTTCTCGGCAAACTATTTTCGGCCGAAGGAACGGCCTATTCCTATCTCTCGGAGTCCGCAGCCGCTTTCCCATACGGGGAGGAATTCAACAATATTTTAGGGAAAATCGGGTTTATAGGTATGAAACACGAACCCCAAACTTTTGGGGTCGCCACAATTTACACTGCCACAAAATAAGGTATGAGACATATCTGGTTGCTCTTGATGGCCCTGGCGTTGGGCCAGCCGGTAAGCGCTCAATTTAACGAAAAGCCGATTCTCAATCTGCAGAATGAGGACCTGGCACGCTTTAACTGGGGGTATTTTCTCGGCTTTAACCAGTATGACTTTAAGTTTGAATACACGAATGACCTCGACCCCACTGACATCCTGGTCAGTAAGTCTGTCGGATTCAATGTGGGCCTGATCGGTGAGATGCGCATCAATGAATTTTTGGACCTGCGTTTTGAGCCCGGGCTTTTCTACACCCAGCGCGACCTCGGATTTCCAGGTTTTTCATCCGAAAATGACGCCATTCGCGAGGTGAGTTCTACCTATATCAATTTCCCCTTATTGTTAAAAGTCAGTACCCGCCGGCTCGGAAACTTCAAGCCCTTTGTGATCGGAGGGTTTGGGGCAGCACTCAATTTAGGCAGCCAGGAAGATTCCCCTGATGACAACAGCAGCGGGACCTTCCGGATGAAGCGCCAGGTGTATAACTACGAAATCGGATTCGGCATCGACTTTTACCTGGAATACTTCAAGTTTTCACCCTCTATCCGCGGGGTGTTTGCCCTCACCGACGAACTCCTGCGGGATGAGGATCCGAACAGTCCGTGGACCGGAAATATAGAGTCCATGAAGACACGCGGTATTTTTGTGAATTTTACTTTTGAATAAACGGCTGTTGCCTTCTGAGCTCATAAAGCAGGATCCCCGTCGCCGCGCCCACATTCAGACTTTCCGCCCCGGGATTGGTGTAGGGCTTTATGTTCAGGGATTGTTCAAGATTACTCCCGAGATCCGGGGAAATTCCGTGAGATTCGCTCCCCATAAGCAGGATACCCTGATCCGGAAAGGAAAAGGACGCAACCGAAACCCCTTGCATGTCAGCGCCGAATACCGGCAGCCCACTTTGCGACAAAGCCGGCCCCAGAGGCAGATAGTGTATATGAACCCTGGCGAGAGAACCCATGCTGGCCATAACAACCTTGGGGTTATAACAGTCCACAGAATCCGGAGAACAGAGGATTTCCCGAATGCCGAACCAGTCACAAAGCCGGATAATGGTACCCAGATTTCCCGGGTCGCGCAACCGATCCAGGGCGAGTACCCACCCGGCGTATTCAGGCGGTTGTGCCGGTGGAATTTCAAAAACGGCAAGGACCTGATTGGGCTTCATTAGTGTGCTTACCGATTTTAATTCCTTTTCAGAAATGGGTTCGGCCATTGGAAAGCGATCCATGGAGGAGGTACTGTACAGGTGCCTGGGGTGCCACCCGGAATCTATCAGAGTTTCCACCACCTTCACCCCTTCTGCCAGAAAGAGACCATTCAGGCTCCTGTGCTTTTTTTGATGCAGACTTTTTATAAATTTTAATTCCCTTTTGGCAACCATTCAAATAATGTAATTTTGACTCATATGAAGGCCCGCTGGCACGTTGTGAAACTCCCTGCTAAAATAGGACTATTCCTGGTTGGACTGAGTTTTTTCTCCTGCAACGTCCTGAAAAGGGTGGAGCCGGATGAACTGCTGCTGACCGATTTTGAAATCTATGCAGACAGCGTAAAAGCCAAGGACTCCGATGTAGAAAGCCTTGTGAGCCAGCAACCCAATAGCCGGGTGCTGGGATTCCCCCTGAAACTGCATTTATACAACCTGGCCAAACCCAATCCGGATTCCGCCTACCAGGACTGGCTGTATCGCAAGGACAAACGCTACGACCGCCTCGAAGCAGTGCTCTCTCAGAAACAGGTGGAGCGATTGGGAGAATCCTTTTTTGTCTCCGGACTCAGTAATGGATTAAAACGAGCGGGGGAAGCCCCCGTAGTGGTGGACAGCAGCCTGACCCAAAAATCCCTGGATCGGATTCGCGCCTATTACAACACCAAGGGGTATTTCAACAATACGGGAAGTGTGCGGATAGATACCACCGGGAATCAAAGAGCGACTACCCTTTACAACATAGACCTGGGGAATCCGTATTTGATTGACACCATCACCTATCGGTTTTCCTCCCCGGATATCGATTCCATTTACGCCCTCCACAAAGAGGAGTCCCTCGTCCGGATAGGTGAACAATTCGATCTGGCGGCTTTTACGGCTGAGCGGGAGCGGCTGACGGACCTTTTCCGCAACACGGGAATCTGGAACTTCCAGGAGAGTACCATTAGCTACGACATTTTAAGGGATACCATCCTGGCAAGGGATGACCAACAGATGGAGGTGGAGCTCAATATCGAGAACCCGCGCCTGAGAGGCGGAGGAGAAGCCTCACCCTACCGCGTCCACCGCATTGACTCCGTCAATATTTTTGTCGACTATACCTTCAGCGATCAGAAGGATTCCCTGAAATCTGTGGTAGAGGATAATTTTACCATTTACTATAAGGGCGATCTGCGCTATAAACCCAAAGCCCTTCGAAATGCCATTTTTCTGGAGCAGGGTCAGGTCTACCGGGAAATCGACCGCGTGCGCACCTACAGGCAAATCAACAACCTGAATACTTTTCGGTATCCGAACATTGAATTAGTGGAACAGGGAGCGGATTTACTCACTACCAATATCTATCTCGCACCCCGGCCGAAGAATTCGCTGAGTGTGGATTTCGATGTGATTCACTCCAACATTCAGCGGATCGGTGTGGGTTTGGGGGGCGCCCTGATCACCCGAAACGTGTTCGGAGGAGCGGAGACCCTGAGCCTCAATGGGCGGGCCACATTCGGTCTTTTAAGTGACGATTCCCTGACAGAGGATTTCTTTACAGAGATTTCAGCCGATATCAGCCTTATTTTTCCGCGTATCTGGATGTTCTCTTTTTTCAACGCCCAACGCCTTATCCCGAGTTATATGCTCCCGCAGTCCAAAATCACCCTGGGGACCAGTTTCCAAAATAACATCGGCCTGGATAAACAAACGCTAAATCAGCTCCTGTCCTATACCTGGAGTCCGAATGATAAGGTCCGAAATATCGTCGAACTGCTCAACATCGAATACGTCAGAAACCTGAATCCGGAAAATTTCTACAACGTCTATCAGAGCACCTATGACCGCCTGGACGATATTGCAAGCGACCCGGAATTTCAGAACAACCCGGATCTGGCAGACTTCTACGAGCCTACCGATAATCCGAACGATCCCTTGCAGTTGATTATCCCGGAGGGAACCACCGGCTTTACCGATGCCATTTTGGACGGCGATGTGATACCCCAGGATCCGGACACCTTCGGGGATGTCTTCCGTATTGAAGAACGCAGGATCCGCCTGACCGAGAACAACTTTATTTTTTCAACGAACTACCAGTTTACTATTAACAATCAAAACGATATTAACGACAAGAGTTTTTACCAGTTTCGCTGGCGGATTGAAACCGCTGGAAATATCCTCTCTGCCCTGGCAGGCGTTTTATCTTTTGACAAAAATGAAAACGGACAACGTCTCCTCTTCGGGGTCCCCTATTCCCAATACGTTAAAACTGAAGTGGAGTATATTAAGCACTGGCAGTTAAACACTTTTAATGTGCTGGCCTTCAGATCTTTTGCCGGGATCGCCATCCCCTATGGAAATGCGGACAATATCCCTTTCGTACGGAGTTATTTCGCAGGAGGATCTAACGACAACCGGGCATGGTTTCCATATTCGCTGGGGCCTGGAAGTACAGATAACATCAATGACTTTAACGAGGCCAACTTTAAACTGGCCTTTAATCTGGAGTACCGCTTCCCCATTGTGGGGGATTTTAAGGGAGCCCTCTTTACCGATGTCGGCAACATTTGGAATGTTTGGGATCAAACCGAAGTGGATGGAGCTACTTTTGACGGCTTTAGTTCCCTCAAGGACATCGCTGTCGGTACGGGTTTTGGCCTGAGGTATGATTTTTCATTTTTTGTCTTCAGGGCAGATTTAGGTTTTAAAACCTACAATCCGGCGCGTATTCCCTCCGAAAGATGGTTTTCTGAGTATAACTTTGCCAATTCCGTCCTGCAGATCGGGATCAATTATCCTTTTTAACACTGATTATTTATTACTTTTGCCTCAATTTAATATTCTCTTTAAGACCTGATTTATGGGCCATTCAATCAAACCGGGAGTTGCCACCGGAGACGAAGTACAGAAAATTTTCAGATATGCCAAGGAAAAAGGGTTCGCCCTGCCTGCGGTAAATGTCATCGGATCGAACAGTATTAATGCAGTCATGGAGACGGCAGCCGAGCTCAAGGCTCCCGTGATCATTCAGTTCTCCAATGGAGGGGCGCAGTTCAATGCAGGTAAAGGGCTTTCCAATGAAGGGCAGCAGGCTGCCATCCTCGGTGCCATAGCCGGAGCCAAACATATCCACCAGCTCGCTGAAGCTTATGGGGCCACGGTCATTCTGCATACAGATCATTGCGCAAAAAAACTACTGCCCTGGATCGACGGCCTGCTCGAGGCGAGCGAGGAATATTACAAGGAAAATGGAAAATCTCTCTTCAGTTCCCACATGATTGACCTCTCTGAAGAACCAATCGAGGAAAATATCGCGATTTGTAAATCCTACCTGGAGCGCATGCACAAAATGGACATGACCCTGGAGATCGAACTCGGGATTACCGGAGGAGAAGAAGATGGCGTGGATAATTCGGACGTCGACGATTCCAAGCTCTATACCCAACCTGAAGAAGTGGCCTATGCCTACGAGGAGCTTTCCAAGGTAAGCTCCCGCTTTACCATTGCCGCGGCCTTTGGAAATGTGCACGGGGTATACAAACCGGGGAACGTAAAGCTCACGCCTAAAATACTCAAGAACTCCCAGGAATACCTCAGTGCAAAACACGGGGTGGGCCATAACCATATCGATTTTGTATTTCACGGGGGCTCGGGTTCTACACTCGAAGAAATCCGGGAAGCCATTGGATATGGAGTGATTAAAATGAACATCGATACGGACCTGCAGTATGCCTTTATGGAGGGCATCCGGGATTATATGGGGTCCAAAAAGGACTACCTGAAAGCCCAGATCGGGAATCCGGATGGCGCAGACCAGCCCAATAAAAAGTATTACGATCCGCGGGTGTGGCTGCGGGAAGGCGAAAAGACCTTTGTCAAGCGCCTGACCCAGGCCTTTGAGGATCTGAACAATGTAAATACTTTATAATTGCAGGCTAACGAAGAATCACTAAAAGACGAACATATGTCATCTTGGTTTCGAAGAAAGGAAAAAGGCATTCAAACCTCAACGGAAGAGAAAAAAGACACTCCTAAGGGGTTGTGGTATAAATCTCCTACCGGGAAAATCATTGAATCTGAAGACCTGGCTGAGAATTATTGGGTAAGCCCTGAGGACGATTACCACGTACGAATCGGAAGCAAAGAGTATTTTCAGATTCTCTTCGACGAAAATACATTTAAGGAACTCGACCCCAACCTCACTTCTAAAGACCCGCTTAAATTCGAGGATACAAAGAAGTATGCCGACCGGCTCAAACAAGCGGAAAAGAAAACCGGGTTAAAAGACGCCGTTCGCACTGCAGTGGGAAAATCCATGGGGAAAGACGTCGTAATTGCCTGTATGGACTTCAGCTTTATCGGCGGATCCATGGGAAGTGTTGTAGGGGAGAAAATTGCACGAGCCATTGCCTACAGCATTAAAAAGAAATTGCCCTTTGTAATGATCTCCAAATCCGGAGGAGCCCGCATGATGGAAGCCGCCCTTTCGCTGATGCAATTGGCCAAGACCTCTGCCATGCTCGCTCAACTGGCCGAAGCACAACTTCCCTATATTTCCCTCTGTACCGATCCAACGACCGGTGGAACCACAGCCTCTTATGCCATGCTCGGGGATATCAATATCGCAGAACCAGGAGCCCTTATCGGTTTTGCGGGGCCCAGGGTAGTCAAAGAAGCTACCGGGAAGGACCTGCCTGCAGACTTTCAGACTTCAGAATTTGTCCTGGAACACGGTTTTCTGGATTTTATCGTACACCGGACCGAATTGAAGGAGAAAATCAACCTCTATCTGGATTTGATTCAAAATCAACCGATCCGCCACGAAGCGGTACTCTAAGCCAGGTACCTCCCGATAAAAATGGCTGAGCAGGATGCAATTAAAGTCCACTTGAAGCATAAAGTGGACGAATAATGTGTATCTTTGCGCCCTGATTGAAAATCAATCGGATACATAAAAATCATTTACAACAATATTGGCATGTATTTAACCAAAGAGATTAAAACCGACATTTTTAAGAAACATGGCGGTTCAGAAACAAACACAGGTTCCACAGAAGGGCAGATTGCTTTGTTCACCCATCGGATCAACCACCTGACGACGCACCTGAAGAGAAATCAGAAAGACTTCAACACAGAGCGTTCCCTGGTTATGTTGGTAGGAAAGCGCAGAAGCCTTCTGGATTACCTTAAGAAAAAGGATATTGAGAAATATCGTATTCTGATTAAGGAACTCAACATTCGAAAATAACCCATACAGGGGAGTCTTTTTGGCTCCCCTGTTTCTATTTGCACCCCTATTCAGGCTTTGCGTGTATAGGGGACTGTTCTAAAGTCCTTACCTGTTAAGGCAACTTAAAAGGCTCACTTCCGGTTTTTCATTGGTCGACCTGCACAACAACACAACCCAGACCGTCCGGTAAGACGGGAGACCTTTGTTTAATTCAAATGCCTGCGGGCACTTATTAATTACTTTCTAATGATTCCAAAAACATTTCGAGAGGTCATCGACCTTGGAGACGGTAGAGAAATTTCTATCGAAACAGGAAAACTGGCCAAACAAGCCCACGGTTCTGTCGTGGTTCAATCCGGTAAATGCATGTTGCTCTGTACTGTAGTGTCCAATTACAAGCAGAGCGATGTTGATTTTTTACCCCTTACAGTAGACTACCGCGAAAAATTCGCGGCTTCCGGGAAATACCCAGGAGGCTTCTTTAAAAGAGAAGCCCGTCCGAGCAACGGGGAAATTCTGACCATGCGATTGGTCGACCGGGTGTTGCGCCCTCTTTTCCCTAAAGATTATCACGCCGAAACACAGGTGATGATACAACTCATGTCCCATGACGACCAGGTCATGCCGGATGCCATGGCTGGTCTGGCAGCTTCAGCAGCCATTCAACTTTCGGATTTTCCGTTTGAATGCGCCATCTCCGAGGTCCGGGTAGGTCGCGTGAATGGTGAACTGATCATCAACCCAACACGCGCGCAACTTCTGGACTCCGACATCGAAATGGTCGTTGGAGCCTCCGCAGATTCTGTAATGATGGTAGAAGGGGAAATGAGTGAGATTTCCGAAGAAGAAATGGTCGAAGCGATCCGCTTTGCTCACGAAGCCATTAAGGTACAGTGTGCCGCTCAGATCCGACTTTCAGAGGCTGTAGGCCGCAAAGAAGTTCGGGAGTACGACCAGGAAAGTGAAAATGCGGATCTGGAAAAACAGATTCACAAAATGGCCTATGATAAAGTCTATGCCATTGCCAGAGCAGGTTCTGCCAAGCACGAACGAAGCGAGGCTTTTTCCGCCCTCAAGGATGAAATCAAAGCTTCTTTTGACGACGCCGCCCTGGAGGAACATGGCGATCTGATCTCAAAATACTATTACAAGGCTGAAAAAGAAGCCATCCGGAACCTGATTCTGGAAGAAGGGCTTCGCCTGGACAATCGTAAGACTGATGAAATCCGGCCCATCTGGTGTGAAGTGGATTACCTCCCTTCCACCCATGGATCGGCTATTTTTACCCGGGGCGAAACCCAGGCGCTGGCTACTGTAACTCTGGGTACGTCCAGGGATGCCAGCATTATCGATATGCCTTCCTTTGAAGGGGAGGAGACTTTTTACCTGCATTATAATTTTCCCCCGTTCTGCACCGGAGAAGCACGTCCGATTCGTGGGACTTCCCGCAGGGAGATCGGTCATGGAAACCTGGCTCAAAGAGCACTAAAAGGGAGTATTCCTGCAGACTGGCCTTACACGATTCGTATTGTTTCCGAAGTTTTGGAAAGCAACGGATCTTCTTCTATGGCCACTGTCTGTGCAGGAACCATGGCCCTTATGGATGCCGGAGTGAGCATTCAAAAACCCGTTTCGGGAATTGCCATGGGACTGATCACCAATACAGAAACCGGTAAGTACGCCGTATTGTCCGATATTCTCGGCGATGAAGACCACCTGGGAGATATGGATTTTAAAGTCACAGGGACTTCAGACGGTATTACCGCCTGTCAGATGGATATCAAGGTGAAAGGACTGTCCTATGAGATTTTAGTAAAGGCGCTGCAACAAGCCCGAGCTGGACGTCTTCATATCCTCGAAAAACTGACTGATACGATTCCTGTTGCCAATGCGGACGTGAAACCACACGCCCCGAAGATGGTCAATGCTGTTATTCCTAATGAGTATATCGGAGCCCTGATCGGACCTGGTGGAAAAGTGATTCAGGAACTTCAGAAAGAAACAGGTACGACTATTGTTATCAATGAAGATCCCGTAACAGGAGAAGGCCTTGTTGAAATCCTCGGAACGGACCAGAAAGGCATCGACCAGGTACTGGCTAAAATAGATTCGATCACCTTCAAACCTGAAGTGGGAAGCGTCTATGAAGTCAAGGTCATTAAGTTACTCGACTTCGGAGCTGTTGTAGAGTACGCGGAGGCTCCTGGAAATGAAGTGCTCCTCCATATTTCGGAACTCGCATGGGAACGCACCGATAAGGTCACGGATGTGGTTAACATGGGTGATGTATTCGATGTTAAATATATGGGAACTGACCCGCGTACGCGCAAGGACAAAGTATCGCGAAGAGCGCTTATGCCCAAACCTGAAGGGTATGTAGAACGCCCGCCAAGATCGAGAGAAGGTGGTGGGAACCGAGATCGCAACGACCGAAACGGCCGAAGACCTCAGCGTTCGCGCTCCTAAGCTTTTTGTTTAATATTCTTAAAACCCCTGATAATCAGGGGTTTTTGCGTTTAATATAGCCAGCCTTCAAAATATTTTACGCTCTTGTGTAACTTTTTAACAACTTTATACGTATAACTAAGGGCAGTACCCAAACTACCAAAACTTAAACTGAAGAAAGCACGATGAGGCAGCTAAAAATTACAAAGCAGGTTACCAACCGGGAAACCGCATCTCTTGATAAATACCTTCAGGAGATTGGAAAGGTCGATTTAATTACAGCCGATGAGGAAGTAGAACTGGCACAACGGATTAAAGCCGGAGACCAGATCGCCCTGGAGAAGCTCACTAAAGCCAACCTTCGATTCGTGGTTTCCGTAGCCAAACAGTATCAGAATCAGGGGCTGACCCTTCCCGATTTAATCAACGAGGGAAACCTGGGACTTATCAAAGCCGCGCAACGCTTTGACGAGACCCGCGGGTTTAAATTTATTTCCTACGCCGTTTGGTGGATTCGTCAGTCGATTTTGCAGGCTTTAGCCGAACAATCGCGTATTGTGCGCCTTCCCCTGAACAAAATTGGTTCTATCAATAAGATCAATAAAACCTTTGCTTATCTCGAGCAGGCGCATGAACGCCCGCCATCTGCAGAGGAAATTGCAAAGGAACTGGACATGACTGTAGAGGATGTCAAGCAGTCCTTAAAAAACTCAGGACGCCACGTCTCTATGGATGCGCCTCTTATCGACGGTGAAGATTCAAATCTCTACGACGTCTTGCGAAGTGGGGAATCTCCGAATCCGGATAAGGATCTGTTGCACGAGTCCCTGCGCACTGAAATCGAAAGGGCGTTAGAAACACTAACCCCAAGGGAAGCGGATGTTATTCGCCTCTACTTCGGACTCGCCGGCCAGCACTCAATGACTCTCGAAGAAATAGGGGAAACTTTTGATCTCACCCGGGAGCGCGTACGGCAGATTAAGGAGAAGGCAATTCGCAGACTCAAGCATACTTCCCGAAGCAAAATTCTCAAGACCTATCTCGGATAGATATTTTTGACGATGTTAAAGTATTCCTAAGTTGGAATATTGGCATATTGTTTGTATTTTGTACTCGTAACAGCATTTTCATGACTGTTCGTTTTTTGATTGATGAATAAACTCCGGCTGATTACCGGAGTTTTTTCATTTAAGGCGCACCCCCTGTTTTTACTGCTTTGCGTACCTTTGTTCAACCGAAAATATCATTCCTTTGAAACGTACCGCGCAAATTGCCCCTTCGCTGTTGGCTGCCGATTTTGGCAACCTCGATAAAGATGTCCGAATGGTGGATGAGAGCCAGGCGGCCTGGCACCATATAGATGTGATGGATGGGGTTTTTGTACCCAATATCTCTTATGGTATGCCTGTGATAAAAGCCATCAGGAAAGTGGCTCAGAAGCCGTTGGACGTACACCTGATGATTGTACAGCCCGATCGCTATATCGAGACTTTTGCCGGTTTGGGCGCGAATAACCTCACCGTACATTATGAGGCCTGCACTCATTTGCACCGCACGCTTCAGGCCATTAGAAATTCCGGTATGAAAGCGGGAATTGCGCTCAATCCCCACACGCCCGTATCTCTACTGGAGAATTCCCTCGAGGGCGCGGATCTGATTTGTCTCATGAGCGTAAACCCCGGGTTCGGGGGACAGTCCTTTATTGAAAACACCTATGAAAAAGTTCGTGAACTTCGTTCTATGATCGATTCTAAGGGTTTGAAAACCCTGATCGAAATTGACGGAGGCGTCACCCCCGACAATACGGCCAAACTGGTACAGGCCGGAGCCGATGTCCTTGTGGCAGGAAGCGCTGTTTTCCGCTCTGAAGACCCCAAGGCGACAATAGCCCGAATGGCTTCTACGGATGTCTATTAATACTGTTTGAGCAGGTATTTAATCAGATCTGTAGTGGTCACAATACCCACGAGATCGCCCTCGTCCACAACGGGAACGGCATGAAATTCCCGGGAGGCCAAAAGCTCTGCTACTTCCTTAATACTGGTCTGGGGAGTGACGGATTTAATTTTTTTAGCCATCACCTGAGACAGGGTAAACATTTCGTAAACCACAGATTCAATATCGTCCTCTTCCTCATAAGCACCGTCGGCAAAACTAATTCGAAGTAGATCCGTAAGGCTTAACATCCCGACAATTTTATTCCGACCTTCAATCACGGGAATATGACGGATTTTATGCTTTTTAAACAGATGCTCGGCCTTTTCCAGGCTGTCTGTGGTATTGAGTATTATGAGTTGTGTGCTCATTATACTGGAAACCGGGATATTGTGGGGAATGCTCATGTTACTAGGTGTTATGATTATTCAAGACTAAAGATCTCTTTTATTCCCACTAAAAAGTATGACAAATATCATTCACGAATCGGGTTCTTCCGGTTGTATATCGACGGATAAAGGCGAATTAGCTAGTTTTGTACAACATCAGCAAACATCGAAACCACCAAGGCAATGACGGATTTAATAATTATCGGAGGAGGTCCCATAGGGATTGCCTGTGGTTTGGAGGCTAAAAAGAAAGGGATTTCGTACAAAATTCTGGAAAAGGGACCCATTGTCAATTCCCTTTTCAACTATCCCGTGAACATGCAATTTTTCTCTTCTTCCGAACGTCTGGAGATCGACGGCATTCCCTTTATAAGCAATGAAGCCAAGCCAAAGCGCAATGAAGCGCTGGAATACTACCGGCGCATCGTCACTTCCAACGATTTGAACCTGCAGCTTTTTGAAAGGGTTACCTCGATTGTCAAAGCAGGAGAAGTTTTTTCGGTGACCACACCTAAAGCGACTTATTCCGCCCGCAACGTGATTATCGCCACCGGATTCTACGACTTGCCCAATCCCCTGAATGTGCCCGGAGAAGATCTGCCTAAGGTATCCCATTACTACAAGGATCCCCATTTTTATGCCGGGCAAAAACTGGCTGTGGTGGGCGCGAGTAATTCCGCCGTAGATGCCGCCCTGGAGTGCTGGCGTAAGGGAGCAGAAGTTACCCTTGTGGTCAGAGGTCCGGAAATAGGCAGGCGCGTAAAATACTGGGTACGCCCGGACGTCCTCAACCGGATAGAGGAGGGTAGTATTCGGGCGTATTTCAACAGTACCATTCAGGAAATTCGCCAGGAACAGATTGTACTCGATACTCCACAAGGCACTGTGATGCTCCCTAATGATTTTGTCCTGGCCCTTACGGGTTATCGGCCCAATTTTGCATTTCTCACCGCAGCGGGAATCTCCATATCTGAAGATGAAAAAAAACGCCCCCACTACGATCCGCAGACCATGGAAACCAATGTTTCCGGACTCTACCTGGCCGGGGTTATTTGCGGGGGAATGGAGACCCATAAATGGTTTATTGAAAACTCCCGCGAGCACGCAAAAATTATCCTGGAACATATCTGCTTTAAAGTCAGGGCGGAAAGTTCGTCTCGTCAAACCCTATAAAGATGAAAGCGAATCCATACCAACAGCTGTTTGACGACCAAATGAACCGGTTTCTTGAGGTGGGCAAGACCACCTATAAAGAGCGGGTTTCAAAGCTCAGGAAGTTGAAGAATGCCCTGGAATACGAGTACAGGCAACCCCTTCGCGAGGCGCTGTTTTCCGATTTTGGAAAGCCTTTTCTGGAAACAGACCTTACGGAAATCTACCCTATACTCGCCGAAATAAAACATATTGAACGCCATCTAAGAGATTGGATGCGACCCAAAAAGGTGGGCAACCCCCTGCCGATGATCGGATCCCGATCCTATATTGAATACGAGTCCAAAGGGGTATGCCTGATTCTTTCCCCCTGGAATTTTCCAGTGAATTTGACCTTTGACCCCTTAGTTTCCGCAATTGCTGCAGGTAACTGTTGTATCCTTAAACCTTCTGAATCTACCCCGGCCACCAGTCAGGTGATGTCTGAAATTGTGAGCGCGCTTTTTGATCCGTCGGAAATAACCCTTGTCCAGGGTGAGGTTGAGACGGCCAAAGCGCTATTGGAGTTGCCCTTCCACCATATTTTTTTTACCGGCTCCCCTGCTGTGGGCAAACACATTATGGAGGCGGCCTCCCGCCATCTCAGTTCGGTCACCCTGGAGTTGGGGGGCAAATCTCCTGCCTTTGTAGATGAAACAGCTTCCATGGAAACCACTGCCAAAAGGCTGGCCTGGGGGAAATGCCTCAATGCCGGTCAGATATGCGTGGCTCCGGATTACGTGCTGGTGACCGCAAAGGCGAAAGATGCCCTGGTGCAGGCCCTCGAGAACCAGCTCAAGTCTTTTTTTCCTCAGGGAGCCTCAAGTTCCGCAAGTTATGCCCGCATCATTAATGCAGCCCATCACCGCCGCTTGCAGGACTACCTCAAGAGCGCCGTGTCACAGGGGGCTAAAATTCTATATGGGGGGGGATACTCTGAAGAAAATCACTTTTTTGAACCTACCCTGATAGAAAATGTTCCCGAAGATGCCGCCCTGCTTCAGGAAGAAATCTTCGGGCCGGTATTGCCTATGGTTATCGTAAAGGATGTGGATGAAGCTGTGGATTATATCAACCGCAAACCCCGGCCACTGGCGCTGTATACCTTTAGTAAAAACAAGGGGGCTATCCGCAAGCTCAGTGCTAATACCCGTGCCGGCACAGCCTGCATCAACCATAATGTGATACACTTATCGAACAATCACCTTCCCTTTGGAGGGATCAATAACAGTGGTATCGGGAAGGCACACGGCCACCATGGATTCCTCGCCTTCTCCAATGAAAGGGCCACAGTGCGCCAGTATACTGCCAGCTCTGTCGACCTGCTGATGCCCCCCTACTCTGATCTCAAGCAGCGTATGATGGATGCCACACTTCGCTGGTTTAAATAGCCAAAGAATTAACAGTTTTACAATTTTGTTTAATCTTTAACAGTTCTTATTAAACATTATATCTACTTTAGTCACAGAACTAAAACGGAAACAGGATGTTCGGACTTTTTAAGAAGAAATCGCAAACCGAAAAACTTCAGGACGAGTATAAAAAGATCATGTCTGAGGCTCATAAACTCTCTCAGGTCAACCGGTCTGCGGGAGACGCCAAGTATGCAGAGGCCCAGGACATCCTCAATAAGATAGAAGCAATCGAAGGTGGCCTTTAACGCCTTTGAACACATCAACCCAAAGACCTATGCTCGATAATTTGCTTAAAGACACTATAAATAGAAATGGATTTCATATAGATGAGTTTGGTGATGATCACTTACTCACCGGAATGGAGACTCCACTGAAACCCAACGCTTTTGAACTCAGCGATGCGGAAAAAAAATTGAAGATCGCCCATTATTTTGAGCGCATCATGGATGTCCTGGGTCTTGATCTCACAGACGATTCCCTGAGTGGCACCCCCAAGCGCGTTGCGAAAATGTATGTTGAGGAAATTTTTTCGGGCCTCAATCCTCAAAACAAGCCTTCCGTGACCTTATTTGAAAACAAATACAGGTACCACCAAATGCTGGTTGAAAAGAACATCACCTTCTACTCAAATTGTGAACATCACTTTGTTCCTATCTTCGGAAAAGCCCACGTGGCCTATATTTCCTCAGGTAAGGTAATCGGGTTGTCCAAACTGAACCGACTCGTTCAGTACTATGCCAAAAGACCCCAGGTACAGGAACGGCTTACCAACCAGATTGGGACGGAATTGCAGGCCGTTTTACAGACTGAGGATGTAGCGGTCATTCTGGATGCCAAACATATGTGTGTTTGTTCACGGGGAATTCAGGACGACAGTTCTACTACGGTAACCTCATTTTATGGAGGTGTATTTAATAGTGCTGAGAAAATTGCAGAGTTGAATAACTATCTCCACGGTTGATCATTTTTTGGGCCCTGAATTTCTGACTTCCTGGCACTCCTGGCTGCTCTTGGCTGATGCATTGATGGCAGGCATTATCCTGGCCGTACAATTTGTGGTTTACCCGGCATTTGAATACTTCTCAAAAGAAGCCCTGCACCGATGGCATCACGTATATACCCGGAAGATCACTGTGCTGGTGGCTCCCTTAATGGTTGCCCAACTTCTGGGAGGTATTTATTGGAGTGCCGCACACCAGGGGCTGATTTCTTACCTGTATACCCTGCTTATCTTTTCGCTTTGGGGTATTACCTTTCTTTTTTTCGTGCCCCTTCACCGGCGAATAAGCCTTGGCACAGCCGATACTCCAGATTTCAGACGCCTGGTCCGCCTGAACGGGGTCCGTACCTCGCTCTGGCTAATACTATTGACCCTGCACCTGATCGCCCACACTATCCCTTTAGCTTAATACCCAATGCAGTTTGATAAAGGCAGATATTAAGATATCTTTGATCTGGCCTAACTGCCTTCCTGAAAGGCTTCAGGGAGTAAAGCCAAAGACCCGCTTCTATGAGAGTTGCCTTTCTCCTGCTCCTGATCCTGCACGCGGTAGTGCATCTATTCTGGTTCGCCCATGCCTTTGGCTGGGTGGAGCAGGAATATTTCAATAAAGTCATACCTCCCATGGTGGGCTTTAGCTGGTTCCTCGCTGCATTTTTTCTTCTTGCGTCAGCCATATTGCTTGGAAAGGGGAGGCTCAACTGGTTCCATCCTGCACTTATCGGGGTTTTGATTTCACAAATGTGGATTTTCTCGGCCTGGGAGGCCACAAAATTAGGATCCCTGGTCAATCTGATTATTTTAATCGGTGTTTTTATAGGGTATTCAAAATCGCGGTTCGAAGGACATTTTCAGGAAGACGTTCAGGCCACTTTTGAAAATCTGCTCCTCTCTGGAAAACGGCTCAAGGAGAAACATCTGAAATCACTTCCGAATGTGGTACAGCACTACATTCGGCGAAGCGGCGCCGTTGGACAACCGAAGGTCGAGAATTTCTATCTGGAGTTCGATGGGGAGATGCGCAGGCAGGGGGAGGCCTGGTTCCGCTTTAGCTCCCGTCAATACAATTTTATCCCAAGACCCAAACGCCTTTTTTTTATGAAAGCACGGGTGAAGGGAATCTCTACGCAGGGGTATCATTCGTATCAGCCTCCTTCGGCCAAAATGACGGTTAAAGCCCTCTCCATCTACCCGGTGGTCAAAGCAGACTCACCTGAAATGCTGCAGACTGAAACCGTTACCTTCTTAAACGATTTGTGTTTGTTCGCTCCGGGGGCCTTGATAGATGAGCGTATCCAATGGGAAACCCTGGATGAATTTCGGGTAAAAGCTATTTTCACTTACCAGAAAATTCAGATTTCAGCAGTCTTATTTTTTAATACAGAAGGGGATCTCGTCGATTTCCATTCGGAAGATCGTTATGATATCGGGCAGATGAAGTTCCTCCCTTTCAGTACCCCCGTTAAGGAATATCGGGTTTTTGAGGGAATTCGGTTACCTTCATACGGGGAAGCTACCTGGCATTATCCCGACGGTCATTTTGTTTATGGCAAATTCAAACTGAAGACTGTGCGTTACAACCAGACGGAAATGACTGGTGAAGATTCCTGATACGGTTCGTTTTCCGAAGGTACCTCTTTCCAGCCCCCACGGTAATTTTATTATCACATCGTCTGAAGGTTTTACTACGTTCACAGTATGCAGTCCCAGTACGCCTCAGTAGGCAGTGGCAGCAGGCATAGGCAGTTGCTGCAAGCAATATTTAAGTGAGTGCAACTACGACGTCACCACATTTCCCATTCGGTGTTACTGCGGATTGATGCTTCCCACTGAAAACTTAAACCTTGAACCCTCCCTGCCAACTTCCACTGCCCGCTGAAACTCAAACTTTGTCATCCCCTCCCTGCCCGTTTGAACATTCCTTATACGTTAGGATCGGGCAATTGTAGAATTTTTAAAGTGACTTTATTTTTTTGTTATTTAGAATCATTCTATATTTGTTTCCTTTAAGAACTCCGTCCGTAAAACCCCAGAGCGCTTGCTTACAACCGGAGTATTTATATTAAACCTGCTGAACACATATGAACCTCACCAACAGACAAATACACAGGGACGTTGCCTATTTCTATGTAGGCCTTATCCTTGCATTTTCCTTTTCCGGAATTATCCTGAATCACCGCCAAAGCTGGTATCCGACAGAATATGCCTATGCATCGGAGGAGGTAACTCTGAAAATACCAAAAGGCGAACTGACTGAAGAAAGCATCCGTGATCTGGTGGCCCCATTAAAGTTGGAGTACGAGAGTCACCGCCTGCGCGAAAACAGTCTCAGAGTAGATTTTACAGGTAATTCCATAATGGAACTGGATATAAAATCCGGTAAAGGTGTATTAGAAGCCCGGCGAACCGTACCCTTTCTGGGCCATACCATTAAACTCCATAAATCCACCGATACCGCCTGGATCTGGTATTCGGATATTTTTGGGGCCGCTATGATACTGATTGCCATAACAGGAATGATGATTCCAATGGGTAAAAACGGCTTTAATAAACGCGGTTGGAAACTGATGCTGGTTGGGTTGATCTTCCCTTTGTTGTTTCTCTTTATTCTATAGATTCTATTGATCCCCTGGGGGAAACCCCTCCCCCTCCCAACTAAAAGATAGTATAGGACCCTGAAATCTGCCAACAGAAACTCCAGACTACCCGGAGCTCACTCTCAATTTATTCCTGCTGTTGTAGTTTCTCCAGGGCTGCCCGGACGGCTTCCAGATCAGCGCCGGGCGCTTCAGCCACCAACCTGAAAAACTCCTGGCGATCCCTTGGGTAATCAAGGTTATAATCCACGGGTATCCCTTTGTTTTCATACAAAACGCCCTTTGTATCCATAAAATGTTCGTTGGAAAGCGCAAACGCCCATCCATTGGGCAACTCTTTTTCAAGGGCGGTGGAGAGCGCCCCGGCAGTATTCGATCCGATTCGCCTAATATGAGGCAGCGATTGGCTCGCCAGAGCCAGAGTTTCTGCAGCGCTCCCGGTCTGGGGTGAAATCAGTAAGTAAACTGGCTTTACAAAAGGCGTTTCAGAAGTTCCAAGCCATAACTCCTGAATCGGACTAAATCCCGCTGGTCCTTTTAATCTCTCCAGAGCTACTTTGCGCTTTTGGTCATTGAAGTGCCTGAGGATTTCAAAGCTCACTGCATCCTGCCCTCCACCATTAAACCGAATATCGAAAACGATGCGGTCGGAGGCCTTCAGGTCTGCCATAACGCGCTCCATGATCTCCCGTATGCCCGCTACTTCCCTGTCGATATAAGTTCCTTCGTCCAAAGCGTGGAAGGCCTCGACATAGGCCTCTACGTAACCGAGCTGCTCAATGCGAGACTCCGGAATATCCAGATCGGCGAATAACCACATCGTTTTGATCTGCACGTATCCCGTCTGCGCATTCAGCATCCCCCAACGAACGAGGGAGGATTCCTTCGTCATCTCCTCAGACAGGTATACCTCTGAAACGATATTGGCTACTTCAAAATCCCCATATTCTTTCAGGTGGGTCTGCTCCTCCCCGGTTTCTGACGGTGGGCTCAACGCTTCCAACCTTTCATAAAAAGATTCCCCGGCCTCCAGGTATCCGTGGTTGTCATTAAGGAGCTCCAGTGTCTCCTCCAGGATTTCATAAAGGCGGAACTCCGTGGGATCCGACAAGAGTTTGCTGCGTTGCTGCTCATAAAGTACGGGCCAGTCAATTCCATTTAATTCCATGAAGGCATAGTGGTCGGCAAGGGTCTGAGAAAAAACCTCAAAATTATACATGGGGTCCGAGGCCTTCTGCGGCGGCAGGGCCAATCCACAATCCCCGGGTAATTCTAAGCTCCGGAGAAAGCGGTAGGAAAGAACGCCCCTCTTTAAAAAAAGAGTATCTCCCAAGACTTCGATCGCCTCTCCAAAATCCGTTAGCGGGCCTTTGCGATACAGGATACAACTCAGGGCGTTGCCATTAAAAAATGAATAGGAAGAGTCCTGTTCAATTTGGAATACCCAACCGGATTCGGGGGATTTCCAGACTCCCGAAATACCTGGTTCAGACACCTGTCCTGTCCCGCAGGAAAGCAGGAGGACGGGAAGCATAAGGTACAACAGGTAGCTGCATTCAAAAGACCGGATCCGGCTCAATCGTTTCATAGGGTATCCCTTAGGAATCCAGCTAAAATGGTCTCTAAAAAAGAATGACGCATTCAGTGTTTCGTTGAAAAGATGTCTTTCCAGTATTATTGTTACAGCTACAGGGGTATTGCTTTATGGTCTCCCGAACCTATTAGACCTGAATTCGCTACTCTTTTAAACCCAATTCTTTTTTGATCAGGACCATCAGATGGTCATTGGCAATTATACCCCTTTTGACCTGGCCCAATGCATACTTCTTAACACTAATCTGATAATTGATAAGATATTGCAAATTCGAAGTCTCCAATTTTTCCAGTACTATTTCCTGATCTATGGTGAAATCACCATGAGGCTTCAAATTTTCAATCGCGAAAGGAATTACGCGGTCATTGGTAAAAGTCTCTGCAAAATTGGAAGCAGAATCCAGGTTTTCATAGATTTTTTCATAGTAATGGGTCAGGCTTAATTTAAGCTCCGCATTGTCCATGTATGATATTTTGCCTGAATTCTTAAGACCCGAATACCCATTATTGTTTTTAGAAAAATCCATATAATGATCTAAACTTTCCAAAAGTCTTTCCAGGCCAGCGACAGGCCCCCGGCTGTCGGCTATACGCTCTAAAAAAGAAACATGTTTTGCTTCTACTCCATTAAAATACTCTAATTCAATTTGGTCCTGTTGTAAATCGCTATAGATTTGAGCCAGGGATTTATGTATATCCGTTTGCAAGATTTGATCTTCATTCCAATTATTAATTTGAAGGGCGAGAAGAATTCCAATAACTACCAGCAAAATTTCTCCAATAGCATAGAGCAGATATTTACTGAATTTATTTTGGGCAAGCATGTGTTGACGGATATGGCGAAAAAATTTGATCATGTATGTTTATAATCTGCTTCAGGGCGCCAGTTGGGCCACTATGGATTTTGCTGACACTAAGGGTTGTTTTCATCTACTCTTTTCGTCCTGTACGGATACCCATCGGGCTCCCAAATCGTAAGCGGGTCGTTCACACTTTCAGGAATGCTTATTTTTAAGGGGATTTCAGCCAGAACAAATACCCGTTCTCCCGTTTGCGTAAGCACATACTTCTCGGCATCCCTTTGAAATACCAGGGCGTTGTCCTCCTGAGTTAAGAGTACCTCATCATTTCTCCAGTTGTACGATCCCAAAAATGGAGTAACCCAGCTTAAATCTGTTGTAACAGGGTTCAATATTTCAGGCCGGACATATTCCCATTGATACTCATCGTTAACCGCCCGCTGTATATAGTCGAAAAGACCAAAGCTATTATCGCTATTGGTCATTACGACAATTCCCTGGTTTTTATCCACAGACCCGTACATAAAACAGTTGAATCCCTGATTGCTGCCGTAATGCTGAAAAACAATATCATCGCCCCAATTCCAGAGGGTAAAAACATATCGTCCTATATTCTTACGAAATACGGTTTCAGCCATTTCTTTTGAGATAAGGGTATTGCTTCCTTTGTGATAATCATTGAGCAAGGTGATCATAAATTTGGCCAAATCCGAAGGGGTGGTCCAAATGCCGCCAGCCGCCAGATAGGGAAAAAGCCTATAGGGATAGGGCGTCAGGTCTTCCGTATATCCTACGGCTCTTCTCTCCATTAGTTCGTCGGGAATGGGCTGCTTGAAAGTAGAATTCTCCATCCCGGAAGGATCAAAAATAATGCTCTGCATTAACGGTTCAAAGGGGTCGTCACTCACATCCATGAGTAGTTTTTGAATAATGGAATACCCCGGGTTCGAGTATTCTACCCTGCTTCCCGGCTCGTGGATTACCGAGGTTGGAGGATCTACAGAGGGCTCCTCGCCGGCGAGCATTTGGTTGAGGGTGGGCACCTTTTCTCCTGGTAAGTAACTGCTCCATAAATCGTTCTTAATCCCTGCATTGTGGCCAATAAGCCTTCGCAGTGTGACCCTTTCATTCTCGGTCAATGGGGTCTCGGGAACTTTCCATTCTTTCAATTTCAGATTTACATCCTCGTCCAGATTCAAAAGACCTTTTTCGACTACATGCAATGCTGCAATTGCCGTGACGGGCTTGCTTAAGGAAGCCCCGGTAAAGACGGTTTGTGAAGCTATCGGTATGGAATCTTCAAGACTGGCATATCCATAGTGTTTCGTCCATGCGATTTGCCCGTTGTCCACAAAAGCGATGCTCAAACCTGGAATACGATCCTGTTCCATCATCTCAGGAATGCTCATTTTTCGAACCCGTCCTGCAACAGAGTACATAGGGATTAAATTGTTTTCGATATGCTGAGCATGAATAGAATCTGCCTTACTGCTGTAATAGGCGGAATCATTAATTTCTTTTACAGTTTCCTTACAGGAAATTATAGATGTAGCGATAAGGAAACAAAGGATTCTTTTAAACATAGTATAACTGTTTATTATTCGCCCCAAGTGGCCCATCCACTCTAAGGGAAAACATGGTTATATGTTTGTACGCTTTTGAGGCCTGAAGTTACGTTCTTCCTTCGTTAATGTTTCCTGCAAATACCTTTTAATAGACTTTTATGCGGTCTTTCCTTCTTCGATATTCAATTCCATTTCGAATTGATCCACCGTATTTTTCAACCCAAATGAAATGACCTGGTTTACTTTATCTTTTAATCTCTCGTCTATATTATTAATTCTAATGGTTGGCGAGATTTCTTGAATCGCCCCGAAAAGCCGATTCCACCCCAGAGTATTTTCCATGAAGATGTCGAATTGCGCCAGGTAATTCAGGTCGGGGTTTATGATAAAAAAAGATTCTGGTTTTTCATTATATATTACCTCAAAGAACCTATAGCTTCCCCTAACTATGGATTCTTTTTGATTGTCCCAGGAATAGCATTGTTGATTCGGCAGTTGGCTCCAATCCACATTGGCCAATTCAATTTCTCTTAATTCATAGGGCGATGAAAAATCCAAGGCAATAGTGCCATTGAAACACCTGTACGTTTTGCATACTTTGAAACCAATCGCTTTATACAGGGAAATGGCCCTGTCATTTATTGAGATAACTTCTAAAGTACTCTTTTCAATGCCCTTTTCAGCCAGGTCGTTAAAGGCATAGTTATAAATGGATTTGACGATTCCCTGACCTCTATACTTGGGAAGAACTCCCGTGCCCGTGTTAAAAGCGGTGCACTTACCCTGTCGCTGGTCAATGGCGTGAATAATAAACCCGACAAGGAGGTCTCCATCGAACATACCGTAAGAGCACTTAAAATCGACTTTGGCGGCCTTCCACCGCTTTCTGTAATACGCCCTGTCGACAGGCATCTGGACGTAATAATTATCAAAGGTTTCAAGGAAGCAATCCACAAGTGTTTCGAAGGAAACCTCTGACAAGTTCTTAACCCGCATATATCAAAATAAATAATCTCGTCCTGAAAAATCATTCAGGGTTTATGAGCATAGAATCCATTCAGAGAAATCTCCCTGCACAATATATTGACCCTCAACCCATGGTTACCATGACCACCCGAAACCGGTGGTAAAGATATAATCCACTTCCTTGCCTGCTTCAACGGGTCGGTTGTCGTAGTTCAAAGTAAAACCAGCCCGGATGTACAGGTCGTCGATAATAAAATCATCGTATTTCGCATCGAATCTAAAATCCGATCGGATACGTCCGGGTTCTACAGAGTCATCAGAAATTATCGTTGGGTACAGGACCACAGTGGTTAGAAGGTTTAGATCCCCGATGTCATACAGGTTTAACTCGGTTCCGACAAATCCTTCAAGAGACGTTCTGCTGGGTGCTGTAATAGTTGTCCCATCTTCCGGATCAAAGACTGGGGCATAGGTTTCCCCTGTGAAGGCAACCCCTCCGGTGACGTTCCAATATAAAGAGTTTGTGCGCTCAATAAATTTCCCTAAACCAATCTTACCCGTTGTCCGTAAGTCCAGTGACTGTTCTGTATTTGAAAGAAAAGCCAGGTCAGCGCCGAGGTTCCAATCTCGTGGCAGGAAATAGCGGAAACCTATTCCCCCATCATTCCTTTGAATATCGGAGACGTCGTCCTGTTTGGTAATCAATGTATTATAATACAAATCCGCAGACCATCTGTCTTCCAGGTAACCCATTCTCAGATTCCCGTTTAATTGTCGCTGGTTATTGGCTTTGGTCAGGGAGATTCCAAAGTCAATATCGGCGGAGAGACGACTTAAAAAGCTATTGTCAATACTTTTGATATTGACGATTTCATTCTGGCCAACGGTCAGGTCCTCTCCGTCTTCATTGTCCAGAAATATCTTCCCTTCACCTGCACTTCTAAAAGTTCCATTGATTCTCTGCCCATCGGTGAGGGTAATCAGGTAGCGTTGTACTGCCTTCATTTCCACAATGTCTTCCCAGGTGATTTTAAAGTCTGAATCGGAATAGGTGGGTTCAATGGTCAGAACACCCCTGTCCATAGCTTTTAAATCGCCGACAATCATATCGCCATTGTTGAGGTATAAGGTGTCATTCTGCCCCCAGCTTATAGCGGGAATGGCAAAGAGTAAAAAAATAAAAGTGTAAAATTTATTCATGGCATTTTTTTTAATTATCTACTGTTCCTTCCATTATGAGTATCCGGTTCACAGCTATATGGGACGGACGTGTCAAACACGAAAGGGCAAATATAAATCCAACCGTTATTTTCTACATACTAATCCCCAGGTTGTAAAGGATTACACCTTTTATCAAACGAATGTTCGGGTGTATTTCAGCTTATTGAAAGAATGTATTTGATTTTTAAACCCAAAGATGTCGGAAACCCGTCAATTTTCTATATTTTGCTCCTTTCTCCTTAGGTACAGAACGCGGTACACCAGATGTGTATCATCTCCAAAACGGCCATAATTCCAAGTACCCTGCTGACGGTAGGTTATTCTCTTTCCACAAAGGGCACTATAATTTCTTTTTCCAAATAGTTCTTTAATCCATTCAGCAATAGCGCCCAGCAAAATGAGGATCTTCTGAAATGGGCATTGCACGGGGGACACCCTACATAGGAATTTTCCTTTTGAGAGGGGGCATAGCTGTGCGACATAGCTGATGTTACCTAACGGATGTCCACAGACCTTAGCAAAGAAGCACCGACCTAATGATCATACCTGATCATTCAGGCTTAACACCTTCCAGAATTATTTTGCAGGTCATTTCTCCAACGCAACCAACTCATTTTCTATATCTATTATTAAATCTTCCAGGTCTTTTTCGAGTGCCTCGTTTATGGTGATACTGTAATTTCTTAACGAGATTAATTCAGAAAGCAAATTCTTAAATGTCTCATTGTCCAATAATTCCTCATAATCGGTGGGCTTCGCATATTCATCTTCAAAAACACTCCAGGAATCCGGAAAGTACTTTCGGAACAGTTTTGTATGTAAAGGATAAATGGTTGAACTTAATAATTGAGAGTCCCAGACTTCTACTTCAGATTCAATCACATCAAACCTTAAATCGTACATGGCCGTTATTTCCCTGCGCAACTTTTTATTAGATATAATTTCGATTCCCTTAGCTTTGAGTTCTTCAAAAGCCGAGGAGGAAAACTGGACTGTTGACGACCAGTAATAAGAACCAAAACACTGATTAAGATTGGGGTTATAGTCTTTTCTATTATCCAAATAGTCTAAAATCGTAAGAATACAGCCCCGCCATCGTTTATCATCCTCGATTGCCAAATGGACCTCTTTTTTAGATTTTATCAGGTTTTCATTGATCTCACTTAGGATAGTAATTTCGTATTCCTTGAGCTTGCGATCTTCATTCCAGTTATCTATTTGAAGGGCAATTAAAATTCCTATGACAACGAGAATAATTTCACCTATAGCATAAATAAGATATCTGTTGAACGTATTTTCAGAGAGAAGTCGTTGTCTTATCTGCCTAAAGAAATTGATCATAGTGTTTTATTTTAATTCCCTCGCCTGAGCTGGCTCCACACTGTCAAAGGTCTGACAGACATTTGATTACCCAGCACTGCTCTAAATTATGATTGTACGGGCCATTATTGGGCGTAAAGACTAAAAAAATGCTCGGTGTCCTTAATATTGCCATTTCCTAAAATCCAACAGACTTCAGACAAATCCGAGAAGTCTAACCCCCCTGCTGCAATCGCCTCATTGTTGTAGCGCCCGTCTTGTCCATTGAATTTATTTGACAGATCAATAGCTAGCTGCCATAGTTCCTTTAATTCAGGATTGGTTATTTTGTCATCCCAATTCGTGAATTCAGGGGTGCGAAATCCAGGAGTTCCGTTTCCAACGGCATTGCCATCCGGTATTTTTATATAATCCGTATTTCGTTTTACGAAATCTAGTTTTTCAGGTGTTGTTACCTCCTCATTCCATTCGGCATGTTGAACCACATGTACTCTTTTTGAAGTTTCTATTTCAGGGAAATCCTTTTGAATGGCAAGTACAAGCTCAGCAGAAAAATCAGATTGTCCCGCATCGGCAATCCATAAGTCCCCATCCTGTTCCAGCGTTTTTATGACCAGGGATTTTACTTTTTCAACCGCCGCATTCCTATTTTTATGAGCATCGGTCCAGTTATCCCCAAAAGCAAGTTGAAATAAATCATTTGGAGGGACATAAAGACCCTCTTGCATACCATAAGTCCCCGCAACTGCATGATAGTTGATACTGCTGTAATGGGAATCGGATATCAGGGTAGCTAGAGCGGCAACCGTTTGAAGATCATCTACATCCGTTTTACAATCAAACTGTACCAATAAAAAGTCCTTTCCTTTTCTGAAGGTTTTGCCTGTTGAATCCATCTTAACGGCTGTACAACAGGTAGAAAGGGACATTACCGCAAAAAAGAAAAGTCTTTTTAATATCATATTTAAGTTATTTGGGTTGACTGTACCCTAATTGACGGTCACCCATGTGTATCGTCCACAAAAGTGCAGTTATACCTCTAAGATACAAATCGTCTGTTCTTTGAAAGAATACTATATCTCGTGGAAAATAGGTTATCCAGCATATTTCCTTAAGACTTTGGAAATGAGTTAAGACTATTTGGTAAGAGGGCAATCCAGTGGTAATTATTCCCTGTAAATACGGCCTAATACAACTGCTGAATGAGGATTACGCCTACGGCGTGATCCTCACTGCGCTCCCGGACCGAGTGTCTGTAGAAGGTCCTGTGGACGTTCTACAACGAGGGGCCAGCTGGCGCGATGGCATTCTTCAATAACAAAGGATTACGCCTGCGGCGTGATCCTCACTGCGCTCCCCTCTGGAAATAATGCACCATAGAAGTTTTAAATCAGTAACGCGAGGCAAGGATTACGCCTGCGGCGTGATCCTCACTGCGCTCCCGGACCGAGTGTCTGTAGAAGGTCCTGTGGACGTTCTACAGCGAGGGGCCAGCTGGCGCGATGGCATTCTTCAATAACAAAGGATTACGCCTGCGGCGTGATCCTCACTGCGCTCCCGGACCGAGTGTCTGTAGAAGGTCCTGTGGACGTTCTACAGCGAGGGGCCAGCTGGCGCGATGGCATTCTTCAATAACAAAGGATTACGCCTGCGGCGTGATCCTCACTGCGCTCCC
>CAVPWF010000004.1:0-41633 GCA_963709465.1 uncultured Flavobacteriaceae bacterium
GGTTTCAGCAGAGGAGGAAAGAGTTTCCTTATCTTTTTTCGCACCTTCTTTACAAGAAGATGCCAATAGCAAGATTCCTAAAAGGGAGAATAAGATTTTTTTCATTTCAATTATCCGCACTATTTCATTCGTTAAATATTAAGCAGTTCTTACTGCTTATGATACTACGTTTGCCATTTTACATTATTCAATAGAATTGCTTCAGAATGCTATAAATATCGCAATTTTTAAACATTTTTTTATCGAAATAATAGCTAAAAAGGCTGTTTACAAATAATCTGTTTAACGTCTGTTATTTTTAGTTTATTCACTGATTTTTAGCTTAGTTTTTTGTGATTCTTTTGTTTACGGTCATTCCAAAGGCAAAACAGGCCAGCGATTCCGGGTCAGTATTATATTTGTAAACGGTCTGGGCTTAAACAAAAGTTTTAAGAATGTTGCTTTGAATTTGGAAATCCCAACGGATTTGCAAGGTTATTGAAGCACAATGGACCTTCGAACCTGACAAAGACTAAATGCAAACCGAAGAGTGAAAGTGAGGATTCTTATTTTTAGAAAGCGGCCGGGGGAATACCTCTATCATCTGATATCCGCCATGATGATAGACGGCCGGATCAGTGAAAAGGAATTTTGTTCCTCTGTAAGTCCCTGTATGTATGGGAGTCTATTAATCCCGGCATTACGGATTCAATACCTTCAAATGGTTTTCTATTCTTGAATTGCTGCCCGGATTGGTTGGCCGGGAAAAACATCCTTCAAAACCTTAGAGTCCTTCACCACGACAGTTCCATTGACAATAACGTAGGGGATTCCCGTAGACGGCAAAGTACCCATCGCAGGTGTTGCCATATCTTTTACGGTAGCTGGATCAAAAATCGTAATATCTGCATCTTTCCCCAACTGTATGCGCCCCTTGTTCGCCATTTGGGGTACGCCGTTTTCCTGAAGAAATTTAGCTGGCATGAAGCTCATCTTGGAAACCGCCAACATTAAAGGCATTAAATTTTCTTCTCGTACCAACTTTAAAATTCGCGCGTGAGTACCCGCACCTCTGGGGTGCGCATTTACAGATTCATAAGGTGTATCCCAATCTATAGGCAACGATCCGTCCGACTTAGAAACGCCCGGAAACGCATCACTTCCAATCATGGAATTTGGGTATGAAAGCGCCCAATATAAGTCTTCCTTAGTGGCATTTTCAAACGTTACGTTGGTTAATGGAGCGTCTTTCATCAATTGCTCGTACGTTTCCTTTGTTAAAGGCTGCATGTTCGAAATATTGGTAATATCTTTATAATCATGCCCCATATTATTTTGGTAATTATCTGGTTGAAGATAGTCCGCACCAACAATTGTGGACCCGTAGGTATAGGCGTAGATTTCAGACATTACAGGGATGCCTTTTTTAGCTGCAGCATCAATGAGCGCCTGTGCTTGTTTTGTTTGACTCAAGGTCTGTGCTGTCATATGAGCAATCACCAAACCTCCACCATAGGCCTCAGCAGCACCAAGCTGTTGTAGCGTACCTGTTAGACCGTCATTTGGCGGGAGTTGTCCCGAAAAACGTCCGTGTAAATAAACGAAACGCCCATACTTTCCTGCCAACTTTTGAGCACCAATTCCTTCCTCAGACCTTGCTCCTTTTACCATATAACCAGGTGTATATCCAACACCAAGACCTCCTTGCTTTAATCCCTCTTCCACTAAATTGATTATCTGTTCAACCTGTTGGTCGGTAGCAATACCTTTGGACCACGCCATGGTTAAATGCGTCTCGTCCTGTATACCGCTATCATTGATAAGCGCTCCATCTTTGGTTTTATATTCAGGGTTGAGCACCATCTCACGAGCAGCTTCCAGACTGGCAGTGGCGCCGTAATTGGTTTGTGATCTCCCCTTCATCCCGTCATACCAAAAATCAATTGGGAGTATCCCTAATTCTAATTCTAAGGCAGTTGTAACACCATCTCGCAAGGCAAGCTTTTGTCCGAAGGGAGTTGGTACATTGTGACTGTGCGGATCAATGAAACCAGGCGCAACTACATGTCCGGCGGCATCAATCGTTTCTTTACCTTTAATGTCACTTTCGGTAATAATAGCTATTTTCCCATCTTTGACCCCAACATTGGCGACATCGTTGAACATGGTTTCAGGGTCCATAACCCGGCCGTTTAATATGACCAAGTCATAGGTTTCATTTGTAGTTGATTTTTCTTGCGCGTATGAGAACGACACCAAGAAAGCAAACAGAATAATGAGATGGTTTTTCATAAAAAAGTTGTTTATCAGCTTTTACTTATTTAATTGGTAAAACTATAGATAAATATTTTTGAATATTTATCCGATTAAATTTGCAACCATAAGTTAGTAATTTTCGCTCTAAAGAGCAGTTTTAAAGCAGCTTCCGTTTATTGAGTAGTTACTTTAATGTTTTTAACTTGAATCCAATCCAGCAGCCTTTAACAAAAGGTAATGAGGCTGCTGGAAGTGCCGGGTTTGATAAGAGCACAAACCCGAATACATAAAGAACTATCCATACAATAAGTCTTCAAATTGGAGCGACAGCTTGCAAGGCGTAACACATAGCAATGAATTCTGTAATGGCGCACCAATCTCCATTCCAAAATATATGCCGGGAGGTTGTTTTGCTCCAAATGGAACCCTGTTCCTTTGCAGCGGAAAAATTAATGACAGTAAGGATGGGGGAATTCGAGCTTTTAATGAGTCTGGGCAACTAATATATAAATCAAAATTTAATGGCAGATTTGAGTATTTGTACAATCCAGCCTTACAGATCCCTGCCCAAGAACCAGAAGGCATAACCTATTAAGTCATGATCTGATGATGAAAAAGAATTAAAACCAATATCTACTATTATTTATGATGTCTGGCTTAACACGATCGATGGCATTTGGAAAATATCAATGTATGAAATCGGTAGTGATGGTGAACTTGATATAGCTTCGATTTCCAACTCTAAAGAATACTAATTATTCAAAAAGACTATTCAAAAAGCTTTAAACGCCTTATCATTGATCATTGCCAACACTTGGGTAAACCTAAAATGAAAGAATATTTTTTACTTCAATTTAAAATGCTCAATCGAAAAATGATTGAATTTGGAATACCCCTTTTGGTGGCGTATTCTGTAATTCCAATCGCTTTCGTCTTACTTTCAAAATACCTTTTCGCAAACACGGAATTTGCAAATTACATCTATGTATTTATGGCTTTAGGCCTTATCTCAAAATTAAGTGAACCCAGAAGAAATGCTTTTCTTAAATCTATTTTCAGGCCACAAAATTATTTGGTTTTAAGAGCTTTGGAAAACGTCCTTTGGAGTGTTCCTTTTTTAGCCTTTTTGGTCTATAAAGGACTATTTTTGAACGCGTTGGCATTAGGGCTTCTGGCCATTTCGATGGCGCTCTTCAACTTTCGCACCCATACTCAATTCACGATTCCTACACCTTTTGGAAATAAGCCATTTGAATTTACGGCAGGTTTCAGAAAAACATTTTTCGTTTTTCCGATTGCCTATTTTCTGACCTTTAAGTCTATCTCAGTAAACAATTTTAATCTGGGTGTTTTTTCAATGATTTTGGTCGGTATGGTGTGCCTATCTTATTACTCCAAACCTGAAAACGAATATTTTGTTTGGAACTTCAATGTATCCCCAAAGGACTTTCTACTCGAAAAAATCAAAACCTGTTCTATTTATTTTACGGTATTGAGTCTCCCGATATTAATCGGATTATCCGTATTCTTCTTTGAAAGTATCACACTCTTAATTAGTTTTTTTCTTTTGTGCCATATCTACCTTGCGACCATTATACTGGCAAAATATTCAGCCTACCCGCACGAAATGAATGTGCCTCAGGGTATTTTGATTGGCATTAGTCTGATGTTTCCGCCAGTCCTGATAGGGATAATACCCTACTTCTACTCACAATCCGTTAAAAATCTAACCCCGATTTTGAATGATTCAAATTAAGAATTTATCCAAAAAATACGGATCAAAACTCGTTTTGAATTCCATTGACATGGAGTTCGAAAAAGGAAAAGTTTACGGTATTGTTGGAGAAAACGGGGCCGGCAAAACCACACTTTTCAGGTGTATTTCCGGTCTTGAAAGCTATAAGGGACAAATTACCTCGGATTTTGACAAATTGAAAAACACCACAGGGTTGTTGTTGACCGAGCCCTTCTTCTTTTCTAAAATTACAGGTACAGAATACATTCGGTTACTCGCGAATGCACGACAAATTGAATTAATGGACATTGCAGACAAAAACATATTCGATTTACCCCTGAACCAATACGCTACCACCTACTCTACGGGAATGAAAAAAAAATTGGCCTTAACAGCTATTTTGTTGCAGGAAAACGAGGTTTATGTTTTGGACGAGCCCTTTAATGGCGTGGACATACAAAGCAACTTAATGATTACCGAGTTGATTAAAAAGATGAGAACCCTGGAAAAGACCGTAATCATTTCATCCCATATTTTCTCTACTTTGGCAGAAACCTGTGATGAAATATTTTTAATGAAAAATGGAGAGATAATTAAAAAGGTAAAACAAGAAGATTTCTCAAAGTTAGAGACAGAAATGAAAGAATTCACAATCGGAAACCGAATCGAGAAATTAGAACTGAAATAATTTTAGAACTGAAATAATTACAGATAACCCATGATAACCAAAGAAAAAATCAAGTCTGAATTACGAGCGGTTTTTTTTACCACACTTTACTTCTTTTGTTGGTTTGCAGGACTCTACATTATTAAAGTCCTATTGCTTGAGGAATATAATATTGAGTTTTCAGGCCTTTCTGTTATTTTGGTAGGCGCATTAATTTGCGCAAAAGTTGTTTTGATACTAGAGTATGTTCCTATTCCCTTTACTAAAACTAAGGCCGCCTGGGTTGAGGTTTTAATTAGGACGTTTTTATATTTAATTGGCGTTTTTATAGTCCTGATTTTAGAGAAATCCTTTGAAGCGCGTCACGAGTATGGTGGTTTTATTGAGGCGTTCAAAAATCTGAAAAGCCTTGCTAACGACTATCATATATACGTTAATGCTATTTGTGTTTTTGGATCATTATTAGTTTTCAACACCTGGTCCGTCTTTAAACTGAAGTATGGCAAAGGTGTATTCAGGAAAGTAATGATGACAAAATTAGAAGAATTAGAGTAGCCTTGTCAAACAAGGCAATGGCTTTGCAAGGACAAACACCTTAAAAATCTTCCTCAAACACAAGATACCCATCGCTCCCTTGTCTTCCAACCAAAATTGCTACATTTAGGTATGAAGAAAATCACAGCTTTCCTGTTCCTGCTATTCCTGCTGCCGGCGTTCCTTCCAGCGCAGAAAAAGAGCGATGTCGACCTTCGCAAACTCGATAAATACTACCAAAAAATGGTGGCCGATTGGGACATCCCCAGCGCATCTATTGGGATTGTCAAAGACGGGGAATTGATATTTACGGGAAACTACGGGGTTGTGGAAGTTGGGAAAGAGGGCGCTCCGGATGCCAACACCCTTTATGCCATTGCCTCCAACTCCAAGGCCTTTACCTCAGCTATTATAGGCATGCTCGTTCAGGAAGGAAAACTCAACTGGGACGATCCCGTCCGTAAATACCTCCCCTATTTTGATTTATACGACTCCTGGGTGAGTGAACATACAACCATCCGGGATATTCTGAGCCACAGGGTTGGGCTGGGGACTTTTAGTGGAGATAATATCTGGTATAAGTCCGAGTTGCAGGCCGAGGAATTCATAAAACGATATAAACACGTTCCCCAGGCGTACCCTTTCCGCTCCGGTTATGGATATTCAAACCTGATGTTCATCACCGCCGGGGAAATCATAGAGACCGTCACGGGCAAGAGCTGGGCCGAAAATGTGGAAGAACGCATCCTACGTCCCCTGGGAATGGATCGGACCATAGCCTCCGTAAAAGAACTGGAGGCCCAGGGGAACTTTGCCACACCCCATGCCCGGAATGAAGCGGGGAATTATCCCATCCCCTGGACCAGTTGGGACAATGTCGCCGCGACAGGCGGGCTGATATCCAGTGTTTCGGACCTCGCCAAATGGATGATTTTCAATCTGGACAACGGAATTCACAAAGGGGACACCCTGTTGTCCAAACATACCCGAAATACCGTCTGGACGCCCCACAACAACCACCTTGTCGATCTCACCTCCCCAAATGATTTCGGAAGGCACTTTAACGCCTATGGATTGGGCTGGGGATTAAGCGATTACCACGGCCGCCTTCGGGTAGGACATACGGGGGGCTACGACGGTATGATCACCGCAGTAACCCTGATCCCCGACGAAAATCTGGGTGTGGTTGTCCTCACCAACGGGGTCAAAAGCCCCATAATGGCAGCCACTTATTATGCGCTGGATCTATTTCTCGGAGTGGAAACCAATAAGGACTGGTCTGCGGACCACTTGAAACTCACAGATGAAAATAGCGCCAAAGACACCCGTATTGCAGATCGAAAAGCAAAACGGGTTTTGAATACGGAGCCGTCTATCGATCCCGAAAAGCTGGCAGGTACCTACGAGTCCGATATCTATGGAAAAATCGATATCCGTGAAAAAAACGGGGATTTAACCCTTGAATTTTCCCATTCCCCCCTGCTTTCTGCCCGTCTGACGCACTGGCATTACGACGTCTGGGAAATTCACTGGGACCATCCCCAGGCCTGGTTTAGCTTTGGTACCGTGCAATTTAAGACCGACAACAACCTGGATATTCAGGGTTTTGATTTTGATGTGCCCAATGACGATTTCTTTTTTGAACAACTCAAGCCGTACAAGGTTAAGGATGATTGAGGCAGTCACCGTCCTGTAAATTGCCTTAACATGTTGGGGGCATGGTTTAACTGCTGACATTATCTAACCTGCTGACATTGCGAGTTACTGGCTGATGTCAGGGATACCCCGTTAGAAAGCAAGGATGTTACATCATCCCTGGAGAAATATGTATTAGATGAATCTTTTAAAAATGAAAAAAATAGCATTTTTACTCACCGTAGCCCTTATGGTTAGTTGCAACGGCAAAAATGGCAATTCAGAGACCAGCCAGGCAGAAGAGCCCACGCATAAACATTCTCAGGAAGAGGCATCCGAACACGGCACGGCGAATGCACATATGCGCCAAAGCTCTGTCGAAGACTTAATCCGGCGTTTTGAATCTCCGGAAAGAGACGCCTATCAGCAACCCCAAAAAGTACTGGAGTATCTGGGCGACCTAAAAGGGAAGAACGTTATGGATATTGGTGCAGGTTCCGGGTATTTCTCGGTGAAACTGGCAGAACAGGGAGCCACAGTGATCGCCGCCGACGTGGATGACGAATTCCAGGAATTTCTCCAAAGGCGCATACAGGAAAATGAGCTATCCAACATAGAAACAAGGAAGATCCCCTATGACGCCCCCGGTTTGAGCAAAGAAGAGGTGGATATGGTCTTGATGGTCAATTCCTACCACCATATTGAAAACCGTCCGCAATACTTCGCCAAAGTCAGGGAGGGCACGAAGCCCAGTGGGGAATTAGTCGTTATCGATTATTTTAAATTTGAGATCCCGGTGGGCCCTCCTGTGAACCATAAAGTGTCTATGGATGTTGTTGTGAACGAATTAAAAGAGGCCGGTTATACGACTTTTGACGTAAACGTAGATCTGCTTGAATACCAATTTTTGATAAGAGCCAGGTTCCCTGAGCGTAAATGATGGTCCAACAACATGATAAACAGGTAACTTGAAGAAAATATATCCCATTATCCTTAGTGTTATTTTTGGAATTACAGGTTGTAAAAACGAACAGAAAATTCCGGAAGTCGCCTACTCCAAAGAGACAGTTTCAAGGCCCATTCCCTTTGCCAAAGGTGTAATATCAACTGAAGAGAATAGTGAGTTTGAGCTGGCCTTTTCTACGGACGGGCTTAAAGCCTACTTTTCAAGAAGACCTCCTGACGCAAAGCAGATGATTTATGTGAGTGATTTTAAAGACGGTACGTGGTCCTCACCCAAACTTGCTGAATTTTCAACGGACAGAGACGAAACCGTACACATAACGCCGAATGGTCAATATCTCTTTTTTGGTTCTGAACGCCCTATTCCGGGCAAACCCAATAAAGGAAACTTTGATATGAACATTTGGATGGTGGAAAAAACGGATAAGGGTTGGAGTGAACCCAAACCATTGCCCGAACCCATTAACGCGGTTCAAACAGAAGACGAGGAATGGCCATCTTCCAACAATAATTTCATTTTTACCAATGATGATGAAAATTTCTATTTCACATCAATGAGGCGTGGAACAAAAAGTATAAAACTCTATCAGACCACATTTGACGGACAAGATTTTTCTGAGCCAAAAGCGATAGAGGGCATTTTTGAGGAAGAAAAATATTGGGTTTATTCAGCAGTAATTTCGCCTGATGGCCAATATTTAATCTTCAATTCTTATGATGCGCCAGGTGGAAAAGGTGGGGAGGATATTTTTGTTTCTAAAAAGACGGAAAACGGATGGAGCAAAGCCCGACCCATTGGAGCACTCGTAAATTCTAAAGATGAAGAAAGCAGTCCGAGGTTTTCAAGAGATGGAAAATACTTCTTTTTTAGTCGGGCAGAGAATCTTGGAAATTATGAATATGGGGAATGGGACATTTTTTTTGTGGAAACTCAATATCTCCGTTTAGATAAAATATTTGAACAGGAATAAGACCTAAAGGTTCCTGTGGTGTTAGAAGCTCTTGGAGATCTTTTAAAACGCTGCTTAAGTTATATTCGGTGCTGTCATGTAAATGCTAAACATATGAAAACAAAGTGGATACCCCTGATCATTGGTAGTGTGCTGGCCCTGGCGGTCTCGGCCCAGGAGAATCCCCTGCCCTCCTCAGACGCCTTACTTCAAAATGCCTTTAACCGGCCAGCTACCTCGCTTAATGGGGATTGGCATTATCTGGTAGACCGGTACGAGACAAGTGTCTACAATTTCTGGAGGATCCCTTTTGACTCGGTGCAACCTGAAGATTACGGGCGGGATGCGGTCTGGCTGGATGAAACACCCAAAGACAAAACGGATCGGCTGGAATACGACTGGGATTCGGCAGCTACCCTAACGGTGCCAGGGGACTGGAACTCCCAGGTGGAGGAATTGCTTTTCTATGAGGGCTCTATCTGGTACCGCACCCGATTTGACGACCCCAGGACAAATGCACAGGACAAACTGCTGCTCTACTTTGCAGGGGCAAATTACCGGACCGATGTCTACCTCAACGGTCGGAAAGTCGGGTCCCATATCGGGGGGTTCACCCCTTTTAATTTTTTTATAGGGCAACAGGTGAAACCCAAAGGCAACTCCCTGGTCGTGCGTGTAGACAACCAGCGGGATCCCTCAGGGGTGCCCACCGATGTGACCGACTGGTGGAACTACGGCGGCCTGACCCGGGACGTGAAGCTGATCACCCTGCCCCAAACCTATATTCAGGATTACAGCATCCGGCTCGATCCGGAACGTCCGGAGGAGCTTACGGGCTATGTACAGCTGGAAGGATCGGGCGTGGCCGGGCAGGAGCTGAAGCTGAGCTGCCCGGAACTCGATCTGGTAATCCCCTTATCGACGGACCAGAGCGGCAAAGCGACGTTCAACCAGTCTTTAAAGGGGGTGAGCATTGAGCGCTGGGATACCGAAAATCCAAGATTATACGAATTCACGATTACTGCCGGGCCGGATCGGACCACGGATCGGATTGGCCTGCGGACTATCGAAACCCGGGGGAGTGAAATCCTGTTAAACGGCAAACCGATCTTCCTGCGTGGCATATGTTCGCATGAAGAGAACCCGCTCAAGGGGTCAAGGGCCAATAGTGAAGCGGACGCCCGCCAACTCATGGCCTGGGCCCGGGAGCTCCAGGCGAACTTTATGCGATTGGCGCATTATCCCCACAACGAATACATGCCCCGCCTGGCCGATGAGCTGGGAATTTTGCTTTGGGAGGAAATCCCTGTGTACTGGACCATTGACTGGAAAAATGAAGCGACCTATGCCCTGGCCGAACAACAACTTGGGGAGGTCCTGTTCCGGGATAAAAACCGCGCCTCGGTGATTATCTGGTCGCTGGCCAATGAGACGCCAGACCTTGAGGAGAAAGTACGATTTCTTAGAAGGCTGGCGGAATATGCCCGAGGTTATGATAACAGCCGCCTTATCTCCGCTGCCCTTTTCAAATCGAAGTCTGCAGATGGGAAAATGACTGTCAGCGATCCGTTCAGCGCCTATACGGACATCATTGCCTTTAATGAATATCTGGGATGGTACGAGGGAACCCCGGAAATCCTGGACGGGGTTGAATTTGTCTTTAACCAACAAAAACCCGTGCTGGTATCGGAATGGGGAGCCGGGGCTTTGGCGGGATTCCATGGAGATGCCCTAACGCGCTGGAGCGAAGAATACCAGGACTATCTCTACCAGGAGCAACTGGAACTCATGGATCGCATGCCGCAACTCGCCGGGTTTACGCCCTGGATTCTGTCGGATTTCCGGAGTCCGCGCCGGATGCATCCCCAATATCAGAAAGGCTGGAACCGAAAAGGGGTAATCAGTCAGGAAGGGGAACGGAAACAGGCCTTTTACCGCTTGCAGGCATACTACGACAAAAAAAAGAAGGCAGAAACTGAGAAATAGTTTAAGCACCATTTTTGAGGAAGAAGTCCAGGATATCCGATCCGCCATTGTCGCACCTCTGATAACGACTACTCATTGAAGTTAAAGAATCAAAAGCTAAAAGGGGCCGTACTAAATCAGAGAATCACTATATTCCAAAAGCCTTGATTACTATGAAGAATCTGAAATTAAACCCTTAAAATGAGAATAAAAACAGGATTTGCCTTTGCAGTTCTCTTCACAAGCCTTTCCCTAACCCATGCGCAATATGAAATCAGACCAGAGGCCGGTTATTCCCCCCAGGTTGGAACGATGGTGGATATGCTCGAAGATTTGAAAGGCAGGATCGAAGAAATGACCCGTGATTTGACCCAGGCAGAAACCGATTATCTTTTCGATGGGGATGCCAATAGTATTGGGGCACTCATCATGCATCTGGCGGCCACGGAAGCCTACTACCAGGTCGAGACGCTGGAGGGGCGTTCCTGGACCGATGAAGAAGCAGCCTTGTGGAGCGTAGGCGGAGAATTGAATGAAAAAACCCGGGAACAACTAAAGGACAGGCCCATAGCGTACTATCTGGAGTTGTGGGACGAGGTCCGGGAAAAAACCCTGGAAGGCCTTAAAGCAAAGGATGATACATGGTTTCAGGCTGAAATAGAGGAAGGTATAAACAACCATTATGCGTGGTTTCACGTTTTGGAGCATTCTGCCAATCATATGGGCCAGATCGCCCTGGTGAAAAACAGGCTACCCGAGTAATTTTAGATTTTAAGAACTCCATGGGAGAGAATAAACTGGTTCGCATCAACAAGTATTTCAGTGAAATAGGGTATTGTTCACGCCGGGCCGCGGACAAACTTATCGAGCAAAAGCGGGTAACGATCAACGGGGTGATCGCCGAAATGGGGAGCAAGGTCTCCCCGGAGGACGAAATTCGCCTCAACGGGAAACTCATTGGCGCTGCCGAAACGAAACCGGTATACCTGGCCTTTAACAAGCCCCGCGGAATTGTCTGTACCACCGATACCCGACGGGAGAAAAACAATATTATCGACTTTATCAACTATCCGGAACGTATTTTCCCGATTGGCCGGCTGGACAAGGACAGTCAGGGCTTAATCCTCCTGACTAATGATGGCGATATTGTCAATAAGATCCTTCGCGCCCGGAACCATCACGAAAAAGAGTATCTGGTCACCGTAAAAAGACCCATAACACCGTCTTTTATCAAAAAAATGGGCAATGGTGTTCCGATATTGGATACCATTACGCGAAAGTGCTTTGTGGAAAAGATCGACACCTATCAGTTTCGCATCATCCTCACCCAGGGGCTGAACCGCCAAATCCGCCGGATGTGCGAACAGCTCGGGAACGAAGTGCGGCAGTTAAAGCGCTATCGGATCATGAATATCCAATTGGACGTCCCGCTGGGAAAATGGCGTCATTTAACCCAAGAAGAACTCTCCGAAATATATAAGTTACTGGCAGATTCCGCCAAAACCAACGAAGTGAAGGATTAGCCGGGTTTCTCCTCAATATCCTTACATTTAAAAATCAGCAACAACGGCACTCCTGAACTAGTGCTACTAAATAGCCTGTCATGAGCGTAAGCAGATTGAATATAGTGAGTGTCATTTTTGCACTGATGTTTCTGGGTACTTCTGGTTTTAGTCAAAAACCAAGAGCCCGCGACCTGGGAGTGCCCTTTGTAGGCGAACCCGGTGCCTTCAATGCCATTACGGATGTTGCCGGTGTGGAGGTCGGCTTTAGCACTGTTATTTCCGGGGAAGGCCTTAATGTGGCAGGAAAAGGCCCGGTGCGAACCGGGGTAACTGCAATTTTCCCCAGGGGGAAGGCAAAAAAATTCAGTCCGGTGTATGCCAACTGGTACAGCCTTAACGGCAATGGGGAAATGACAGGAACCACCTGGGTCACCGAGTCGGGTTTCCTGGAAACCCCTGTGATGATTACGAACACCAATAGTGTGGGCGTGGTCCGGGACGCCGTTTTGAAATGGTATGTGGATACAGATTGGTACAAGGGCGAAGATTGGTGGTACACCTATCCGGTTGTGGGGGAAACCTATGACGGTTTTCTGAATGACATTTATGGGTTTCACGTTACAGAGGCCCATGTGCTGGAGGCCATCGGGAATTCATCAGGCGGGCGCATCGCAGAAGGGAATGTGGGTGGCGGTACCGGAATGATGTGTCTGGGTTTTAAAGGAGGTACGGGAACTTCTTCCAGGGTATTTACCATTGGGAAGGAAACATATTCCCTGGGGGCTTTGGTCCAGGCTAATTTTGGGGCCAAAAGAAACCTCACCATCGCTGGGGTCCCCGTAGGACTTGAATTAAAGGATACCTTAAACTACGAGTTCAAGGCGCCTCCCCAATCCCGAAGGCAGGAAGGAGATGGCTCCATCATCGTCATCGTAGCCACCGATGTCCCCCTGCTTCCGCATCAGTTAAAACGGATTGCCCAAAGAATCCCACTGGGCATTGGCATAGTAGGCGGTCGCGGCAGCAACGGCTCCGGGGATATTTTTCTCGCCTTTTCAACGGCTAATGAGAATGCCTTCAACAGGGAGGAGACTACCCAGGTGGAATCCATCTCTAATGACCAGATCATGCCGGTTTTTGAAGCTACCGTGCAGGCCGTTGAAGAAGCCATCATCAACGCCATGGTGGCTGCGCAGACCATGGAGGGGATCAATGGGAACAAGGCCTATGCCCTACCCCACGATTTGCTGATTCAAACCTTAAAAAAGTACAACCGTCTCAACGAATGATTCGACCCCTTTTAGACATATCACGCGCCTGTATCCTATTGGTTGTCTTACTCGCTCAGGCACACCTGAGCCACAGCCAGACAACATTAAAGGATATTGGATTGAATTACGGACCTTACCCGGTAGGGTTCAGGCATCAGGTTATTTCCGATCCTTCGAGGACGTATCATAAAATCTACGACTACAGCGCCCAAAGTATCGCACGGCCAATTCCGGTGAGTATTTGGTTCCCGGCCCGGGAGGGGGCAACGGCCGCAGAGCCCCTGAAGGTTTTGGATTATTTTCAAATTTTGAAACAGGAAGAAGAGTGGGAGCATCTGCCCGAGGACCAACTGCTCAATTGGTTTTACTATCAAAACACCCCTTCAAATCAACTTCATCTGGAAGAAAAAACACAGGCATTCTACGAGCGGGAATTTGCAAATGGAAGCTTTCCCGTGATCGTCTACGCTCCGAGTTTCCAAGCTTCATCTGTCGAAAATTTTGCCCTTTGCGAGTTGCTCGCCAGTCATGGGTATCTCGTCATATCAAGTCCAAGCAGAGGGACGGAAACCCGATGGTTTATTAAAGCAGAAAAGGAAATGGAAACCCAGGCCCGGGATTTGGAATTCCTTATCGCCGAGGCTTTGAAATACCCTGAAGCCGACGCCACTAAAATAGCAGCCATGGGATTTAGCTTCGGGGGTTTATCGGCCGTGCTGGCCCTAATGCGAAATGATCGTATTAAAGCCTTTGCGAGTCTTGACGGTACGGAAAGGTACCAGGAAGACGTCTTAAAAACATCCCCCTTTTTCGATTATGGGAAATTGGATGTCCCCTACATCCATATGGCCCAGAAAAATATCCCGGACAGCGTTCTCCAGGCAGACAATATAAATCCGGAGCTCAACACCAGCTTTGCTTTATACGACAGTATTACAAATAGCCAGGCCTTCCGCCTGAAATTTCATAACCTGACGCATTCCTATTTCAGCACCTTGGGGGTGCTTTTTGAAAAAAGGGATCCCCGGCAGGACAAAAGCGATCCTCAGATTATGGAGTCCTACCGCTGGGTTGCGATTTATGCTAAATCGTTTTTTGATGCCTTCTTAAAAGAGGATCCTCAGGCTCAGGATTTTGTAAATAAGGAGCCCTCAGAAAATGGGGTGCCCGAGGGTCTGATCAGCTATAAGGTTAAGCAACCGCAAAACAATCCAATGCGTTTTCAGGAATTTAATGACCTGGCCGCCCGTCAGAACTACGAGAATCTCAATGCGTTATATGAATCCAATAAGGCAAAGAATCCGGATTTTGTGCTTCCGGAGAACAATCTCAATACACTCGGCCTCCAACTTGTTTTTGATCCGGAAGATGGGCAAAGGGGAATCAGAATCCTGCAATTCGCCACCGAACAGTATCCGCAATCTGCGAATCTCATGGACAGCCTGGGGGAAGCCTATCTCTTTATCGGGGAGGAGGAAAAGGCTTTGGAGTCTTTTAAAAAATCCCTCGAACTGAATCCAGAAAATCAGAATGCGATTCAGCGAATTGAAGAACTTATGCACTGAAGCGGGATTCAAAAAAGGGGTCGCGAACGTATAAAAGCGAGAGGCGGGATACATGTTATTTAAAGAGTTGTGTATCTTTAAAACCAAACCAACCAAAAGTATAGAATTATGAAAAAAGCTGTAGCAGAATTTATCGGAACGCTGTGGTTAGTCTTAGGGGGATGTGGGAGTGCGGTACTTGCCGCAGGCTATCCCGAACTGGGTATCGGGTTTACCGGTGTGGCCTTTGCCTTCGGGTTAACGGTACTTACAATGGCTTATGCTATCGGACACATTTCGGGATGCCATTTAAACCCAGCGGTAAGCATTGGCTTATGGATCGGGGGTCGATTTGATGGAAAGGAGCTCCTCCCCTATATCGGAGCTCAGATATTGGGCGGCATTGCCGGGGCCTCTATTTTATACGTAATTGCCACTGGAAAAGCAGGATTTGAACTTGGCGGATTCGCCGCCAACGGTTATGGCGCCCATTCTCCTGATGGGTACAGTATGCTCGCGGCTCTTGTCACTGAAATTGTAATGACCTTTATGTTTTTAATTATCATCCTTGGCGCCACGCATTCCAGGGCTCCCAAGGGTTTTGCCGGTCTGGCCATAGGTCTGGGCCTTACCTTGATTCACCTCATCAGTATCCCGGTAACAAATACCTCTGTGAATCCGGCCCGTAGTATCAGTCAGGCACTTTTCGCCGGAGGCTGGGCAGTAGATCAGCTGTGGCTCTTTATTGTGGCCCCTATAGTCGGAGCCCTTTTGGCCGGCTTTGTATACAAATTATTGTCACCTGATACAGAATAAACTAAGTGAAAAAAAGGGCTTGGGTTATGCTAATCAGGTAATTCGGCAAGGATTTAACCCCTCAATGCTAAGTGAATCCAGTTGTTGGTTTCAAACAGGCTTACCAATGCCCCGCCCAGTTTCTTCACATAAATCAAATTAAGATTAATTATGCCGACACAAACCGTAATGATCTACGCTACAGTCGACGGACATACGAAGAAGATCTGTCAGAAACTTCAGGAATTACTTCAAGCGCAGGGCCAGCCCACAGACCTCATATCCATCGAGGACTTCGGAGGAGACCTCTCCGGTTACGACAGGGTCATTATCGGGGCAAGTATTCGCTACGGGGTACACGACAAAAAGATTATCGAGTTAATCAATACAAAACAAGCTGAGCTGGAATCCAAAAAAACGGCCTTTTTCTCCGTCAATTTAGTGGCGCGCAAACCCGAGAAAAGCAGCCCGGAAACCAACCCTTATGTGGTTAAGTTTTTTAAAACCATCACCTGGAAACCCGATCTGGTGGAAACCTTTGCCGGGATGCTGGAATATCCCAAGTACTCGTTTTTTGACCGCACCATGATCCGGCTGATCATGTGGATGACCAAAGGCCCTACAGACCCCAAAACCGTAAAAGAGTACACCAACTGGGATAAGGTCGCTGCATTCGGCAAACGCCTGACGGAATTGTAAAGTTTTGGAATCTTCGAAAGGGCGGAAATTATTTCCGGGCCTCAGGGGATCCTCTGGAATGAATTGCCGGCATACCCTTCCCGGGCGAAGGGGCGGCACTCTTCCAGGAAACAATAATTCACACCTGCGCTTTTAAAAAGCCTAAAAAGCCTTACTTTCAAAGGCATAAAACCACTCCTATGAAACCAGGCTTCCTCTTATGTTTACCCGTGATCCTCCTCCTTATCGGATGCAACACAGCTCCTGAATCCAAAATTCCAACCACGGCCCTGCAGGGGGCCACCCTTTTTGACGGCAATGGCAATCAAACCGCCAATAGTGTCATCCTGATTCAGGAGGGTCGGATTACCGCCGTTGGGGGGGCTGAAACAAAGATTCCGGAAGGTGCCGAGATCATAGATGTTTCGGGGAAATACATCACCCCGGGACTGGTGGATGCCCACGTACATTTTGGGCAAACCGGTTTTTATGACGGTCGGCCGGATGCCCTCGACCTCAGGGATACCCTCCCGTATGAAGCCGTGCAGAAGCAGCTGTCTGCAAATCCGGATCGGTACTATGAGGCTTATTTACGCTCGGGTGTCACAGCCGTTTATGATGTAGGCGGATATGAATGGAGCCTTGGCCTTGTAAGTTCGGCGGAAGAAAATCTAAATGCGCCCCATGTGGCAGCTGCAGGACCCCTCCTGACTCCGGTTCCCCAGGAGAACCTCGCCATCATCAATACCGCTGAGGGCAAACAACTCATACAGCTCACCAGTCCTGAATTGGGAATAGAACGGGTTCAAAAACAAACCGCTTTGGGGGCTACGGGGATCAAAATCTGGATGATTGCCCTGAAGGATTCGGTATTTATGAACAGCCTGCGCGCCGTTACTGAGGAGGTAGGCCGGCAGAATAACAAACTCATCGTACACGCCACCAGCCTGGACCAGGCAAAAGAAGCCCTCAGGCTGGGGGCTAAAGTACTGGTTCATAGCGTGGATGACCAGCCACTGGACGATGAATTTATCGACCTCGCCCGTAAAGCAGGCGTCATCTACTGCCCTACCCTTGTGGTTGTAAGGGGCTATAACAATGCGTCAAAATCCCTCAAGAATAATTTCAGTGTGAAGGATCCCAACAACGCCGTGGATTCAGAAACGAAAAACAGGATCAATTCCGGGCACTTGTTCTTTAAGTATTACCCAAATCCTGAGAAGTACGAGGAGAATATCGCGGCGGAATCCGAATATATTGACGGGCTGGAAGCCATGATGGCGGCCAACCTGAAACGGGTCTATGAAGCGGGAATTCCCATCGCCCTCTCCACAGACGCAGGGAATCCGGGCACCCTGCACGGAATCTCCATATATGACGAACTGGAAGCTATGCAGCAGGCGGGCATTTCACCTTCCGACATCATCCCGATGGCCACCCGGAACGGGGCCCTGGCTATGGAAAGAGCAGCTGATTTTGGTACGCTGGAGGTGGGGAAAATGGCTGATCTGATCGTTTTGGAAAAGGATCCCTCTGCAGACGCCTCGCATTTCAGGTCCATAACCCACGTCATGCGGGCCGGGCTTATACGACCGGTGAATGTCCCTTTTGACAAAGACTGATGCCGGACAGTACATCCCCGGGATTTCTTTCCGGACCTGCCCCAGTCCCAACAAAAAAAGCGATGACCCCTTCGGGACCATCGCTTTTGATATTTAGTAGTTTCTCTTCCTTACGTATTGGGCAGGCTTCGCGTCAGCCAACCGCTTTTATTGGCCGTTGCAATGGCGTAGGGAGTAATCCAGAACAACCCGAAGGTATACAGGATGCTGTAGGAATAGGCCCAGAACGATTCCGAGAGGGTGTATCTTCGGGCGTAAAAAATCACCGGAAAGGTAGAAAGCACAAGTATGCTGAATAGCGTCGAGCTGAGAAACAACAGGGGTTGCGTGGCTACGAAATAGAGCATAAAGATCAGCAGCGGATAACACAGTACGATTTTCATAAACTGGCTGACAAATAACAAGCGTGCACCGGCTTTGGAATCTTCCCGGAAATCGGTAAAGACGTATTTAGCCATCTGAATGTTCTCGCGAACGTTACTCCTGCCCCAGCGGGTAAACATTTTATGGAGTCCGCGAAATCCTTCAGGAACATTCGTATACGCGTAGGCATTGCGCTGAAACAACACGTGGTAGCCTTGCTTTAGAATCATATTGGTCATGGCGCGATCTTCTCCGATATCCGAAGGTTGCCCCATAAAGGTCTGGTTGATCCATGCGTCCAGACAATTAAAAACTGCCTCCCGCTTGTAAGCGGCCAGGGCGCCCGGGGTACACAAAACCGAGTTCAATGTACTTTCAGCAGAACGAACGAATTCAAAACTCAGGACAAAACTTACATCCAACATTTTAGGCAATAGCGCCTTTTTCAGATTCAGCACCCGGATATTCCCTGCAACTGCACCACATTGTGAATTCGTTACAAATGGGCTTACCAGATTTCTGAGCGTATTTTGATCTACTTCCGAATCACTGTCAACGGTGACAAAGACATCTCCTGTCCCCAGGTTGAACCCGCGGTAGAGCGCATGCCTTTTCCCCATATTCCTGGGTTGCTGATAGATATCCACCTGGTCTCCGAGTTCCTCTTTGGCCTCCTGCATCCAGGCCCAGGTATCATCCTTACTGCCATCATCGATACTGATCATCTGGATTTTTTCGCTCGGATAGTCGCTGGCTGCCAGGCTTTTTAATGTGGCATAGACTTGTTTGCCTTCGTTGTAGGCTGGTACGATAATAGTAACATTAGGTAACTCCTCATCTGAAACAGAGGCGATAGGTTTGTAGGTAAAATAGCGATATAGGATGAAAAGGAAATAGAAAGCTTTGAAAAGAAAAAGCGCTCCGGAAACCATCAGAAAGGCATATCCGAGGGTGGTGCTCATACGGCCGATATTGTACTGCTCAAAATCCGACTGCAGGACAAAGACCAGATTGACGGCCCCTATAAGCAGCACCAGGGTACTGCCCTGTACAAAAATGCGCCAGGCGTCAGCGGTATCAAAAAAAGTTCGCAACCGCCCTCCAGGGGTAGTCACTTTAGGAACATTGGCCCCACTTTTTCGGGAGTTCAAAGCGTTTTTAATCTTCATAATAGCGTTTCTCGTGTGTAAGTGTATTCTCGTACGACTTGTTTTACGTAGTAAAACAGGTTTCGGATGTCAGGATTTTTAGAATTATCATAATCTTCACATTGACACCTTTTCCTTTGCATATTCGAATATTTCAGGGGCATACTATGCGAAGTTGAAACCCCGGTTTTGGGGATGCGAAATTAACGGGTTCTCCGAGAGATTATCGTTGAAGGTCAAGGCTGAAGGTTCAAGGTTCAAGGTTCAAGGTTCAAGGTTCAAGGTTCAAGGTTCAAGGTTCAAAAAAATCTTCATTTGGCAGTTCGCAGGGAGAGATGTTGAAAATGTTAATGGTGTACATCTACAGATGCGGACTGGGACGGTGGACTACAGACTTACGAATAGTCATTTACCAAATTAATTTTACCGCCCCAAATCAACTTTTCACCTTTTTCAGTAACTTAAGCGAAAACATTCATTGCCATGCCCCAATTCACTCTGGATATCAACGGTACAAAACAGGAGGTTGAGGTTGCTGCCGGCACTTCCCTCCTGTGGGTTCTTAGAGAACATATTGGCCTTACCGGTACCAAATACGGATGCGGGATCGCGATTTGCGGGGCCTGCGTGATTCACGTGGACGGTGCGCCTGTGCGGGCCTGCGTGCTTAACATAGAATCCGTAAGCGACGGCCAGCGCCTTAAAACCATCGAAGGTTTATCAGAAGGGGGCGAACACCCACTGCAAAAGGCGTGGATTGAGGCCCAGGCACCCCAGTGCGGGTATTGCCAGTCCGGGCAGATTATGCAGGCTGCTGCCCTGTTGGAATCCAATCCTAACCCTTCCACTGCGGAAATAAAATCCTATATGAACAGCGTCCTATGCCGTTGTGGCACCTACCTCCGGATTCTAAAGGCCATTGAACTTGCCGCCCAAAGTCCAACCTCCTCAGCTAGCTAAAACCAACCATGCCCAACACAGAAACTTCTATTAGTCGCAGGCACTTTCTCAAATCATCCGGGGGGGTTGCCATTTTTATCGGGATGTCGGGTCTTTTACCCCAGCTTATCTCCTGTAATGACCCGAAGAAAATCGGGGAGCAATTAAAAAAACAGCCCCTCACGGCCTGGGTGCAACTCTCCGAAGACGGCCAGATGGTCATCTATAACCCCGCGGCCGAAATGGGGCAGGGATCTATGACTTCCCTTCCCCTGATTTTTGCCGAGGAAATGGATGCGGACTGGTCCAGAGTATCCGTGGAATTCTCACCCCAGGAAGCCGATATTTACGGGGGCGAAGGATGGAGTCCCGGCACTAAACTGATGTTTACCGTGGGCAGCCGTACGACTAAGAGTTATTATACCGTCATGCGACAAGCCGGAGCTCAGGCGCGGTTCGTACTTCTCCAAAGCGCAGCAAAGCACTGGCAGGTGCCCGTTTCTGAATTGACGACCTCCGAGAGTATGGTGATGCATGAAACCTCGGACCGCCAGATAAGCTACGGAGAACTTGTCCCCTTTCTGGACATGCCCGAAGTGCTTCCGGAGATCTCGGAAGATCAACTCAAAAAGAAGAAAGACTTCCGGTTAATAGGGAAGGTAATTCCCCGAACGGAGATTCCCGCCAAGGTCGATGGCAGTGCCCAATTCGCTATAGATATCCGACTGCCTGAAATGGTGTACGGGGTCCTGGAGCGCGGCAATTTGCATGGGGCCACCCCTACCCTGACCAACCAGGCCGAAATAGAATCCCTGGACGGAATCTTAAAAATCGTGACACTCCCCTACGCCATTGGTGTCATTGGAAATACTTTGGAGCAAGCGCTGGATGCCAAAAAGAAGCTTAAAATTAACTGGAGCGATGCTGAGGCGTCCGGCCATAATTCCCAGCAGGTATACGAGGACTACGAGAAAATGGCCTCCGCAGCAACCCCGGGTAAAATACTGATCCAAAAAGGGGATGTCGGTACTGCCATGAAAAGGGCGGCCAGAACTTATAGAGCCGACTTCAGGAATGATTACGTCTGTCACGCCCAAATGGAACCGCTCAATGCTGTCGTGCAGGTTGCCGCCGACCTTCAGAGCGCAGAAGTATGGGTGGGCAGCCAGCAAGGCCCGGATACCAAACTCGGGGTACCCACTATTCTTGGAATCCCCCCGGAAAAGGTCAATGTGCATCTGCAGTATCTCGGCGGGGGGTTTGGTCGCAGGAGTATGAATGATTTTGTAGAAGAATGCACCCTGCTCGCCAGGGAAGTTGCACCCCGCCCACTGAAACTGATCTGGACCCGGGAGGATGACTTTACTTATGGAGCTTTTCGCCCCTTATCCTTTCAACGCATTGAAGCCGGCACAAATTCAGCAGGGGAACTCACCTCGTTTTCACATTGTGTTGTCGGGGATGGTGGGAATTTGGTGGCCAGCGGAGCTGCCAACGACCATTACAACATTCCCAACCAACAGGCTGAATGGAGAGCGGTCTCCAATGGTATCCGACTAAAACACTGGCGGGCTGTAGGGCATGGGGCCAATAAATTTGCCATTGAATGTACCATCGATGAAATTGCCAGAGACCAGGGGATCGATCCTGTGGACTTCCGCCGAAGATTGATGTCCGATTCGCCAAGGGCGCTGGCCACCCTGGAAAAAGCTGCCGAACTCTCCGACTGGGCAGGGGAAACAATACAGGGTCGGGCAAAAGGAGTCGCATTTGTGGAACACGGATCCCTCGGAACGGGCGTTTGTGAAATTTCCCTCGACAGGGATTCCGGGGTCATCCGGGTTCATAATTTCTGGATTGCATTGGATGCCGGAGTCATTATACATCCGGACAACGTCAGGGCCCAGATGGAAGGGGGTATCCTGATGGGGATGAGCAGCGTCCTTAAAGAACAGATCACTATTGAGGAGGGACGGGTTCAGCAGACGAATTACAACAACTACCAATTGCTGAGGATGCAGGATATTCCGGATAAAATCGAAACCTACCTTATCGATTCAGAGGTGCACCCCGAGGGCGTAGGTGAGACGGCCACCCCTATGGTCGCGGGCGCTATCGCCAATGCTTTTTTGAAGTTAACCGGAAAACAGCTGCGCCATCTGCCATTTACCCCGGAGCGGGTTTTGGAGGTATTGAATACCTGACATCACATAAAAAAGTATATTTTTTTCTCTGCTTTGTCGCCTAATCTGCGCTGCGATTACTGCCCGGGGGACGAGCCGAATTTAACCTTTGGCTCAGCGCGATACTCATCCTGGAGGAAGGGGAAACCGTACCCGGCGTGTTCCCCGGCCAGCCGGTTTACGGCAAATTCAAGAAGTAAGCTTTTTTGGGATTCCGGGAACCTGATCCTTCGAACTAGTCACGGACAGGAGCCCCGGCTGCAGGTTATACATCGTCCGAATAATTGTAATCGTCGTCTTCATCACACTCCGCACTCGTGCCTTCAATGAGGGCTTCAAGCCCTACTAAATCCTCTACCTCCTGCTCGGTCCCATCCGCAAAATTCAGGGTGACCGGGAATGTGAGCATGGTTACATCGTCAACATCCAGACCGCTCAGAAAAAGATTCAATTCCCTGTCAGTTTCGAATTCGAAGGTATTGAGATTTAAACTGACCGGGTCAAATATGGATACCCGTAACGGGTAAGCGAGGTCTACACATTCAATATGCTCATCTTCCACATTTTCTCCATTGCATCTTGCCCTCGCTGACTCGAAGGCCTCTTCTGTGGTAATTACCATTTCGGAGTAATCGGCCCACACAATCGTGACCGGGAAAACGAGCTTTACCCTGTCCGCAGTATATCCTTTATCGCTTTTTTCGTCGCACGCCCCCAGAACATCTCCGTGGCCAAGATGTGCCTGGACTGCATTTGCATTGACATTGATAGTAATAAAACCATTCCCGGTCTTGTGGCATAACGTGACCTTATCGTCATCTTCATCATCGTCATCGTCATCATCATCATCATCATCGTCATCGTCTTCATCATCATCCTTGTCGTTCTCTTTCAGGATCTTCCGAATATCCTTTAAATCCTTTTGAGTTTGGATGACCACTTCTTCACCATCTACTAAAACCACCACGGGAAGCTTGATTGTAAAACAATTCGCCTGGTCGAGGATATTGTCTTTGGACCCGTCATTCAGCGTCATCCGGTACAGCAAGGACGCCACGTTGGAATCTGCACTCATGGCCTGTTCCACTTGTGGTTCTTCAACTATTAATTCATCCTTGCAGGAGACGCAAAGCATTAACATAGTAAGGGCAAAAAGAAATAAATGTCTTTTCAGTAGGCGCATAGGAGGTGTTTCGTCTATGGTTATTCAATTTTTTTTAGGAATATCCTTTATAACTCCCAGGATTTCAGCCCGGTTAATATGTCTTGCACAAGGGCTAAAGGCTTACAATCCATTCCTTATAACATATCAGATGTTATTGTAAAATAAAGCAATATTTCACTGCAACTACAAGTATTTTCCAGAAGTAAATTCATGCCAACACAGCACACGTCACAACCTGTACAAGCAATATGCTTGTGCAGCGAGGGCAAATCTTATAAAAATATGGTAAGTCCTAAAATATGGGGTTTCCAATATTATAAATCCTGACAAAAACCTTATGATTACTTCGATAAAGTGCCTAGAATATCCCTTTAACGAACCCATTGAAATTCCTGACAATCAGAAGATGATTTACCACTGCCAGAGGGATCTAACGTTTGCGGAAAAAATGACCCTCAGTCGAAAGCCACTCGGCCTGTAAACGTTAAATAACTTAGATTAGATCAAACCTTTGACTATTAATATCTTAAGGTTCTTAAAATGGCGCGGGCCTATTCACAGCCAGGGTCCCTACGACTTTATTTTACTTCCCCCTTTAATCTGCAACTCGCTCTTTTTGAGCTGGCTATTCAGTCTCTGAACCTCTACTGTCATAAAGGCTTTAAACTTCTTGTCCACGGCTTGCAGGCGATCGTTAAAGATCGTATAGACTTCCCGCTGCTGGTCTGTCGGTTTAAAATCTACCCCATTCCCGGTGATGTCACTCGCCAGGGCGCTCAGCCTGCCATAGAGTTTCATCGGAGCCCTGAAAGCATCTTCCCGGGCACCGGTGAGCTGTATGTCATAAAGGGAGGCGGAAATGGACTCCGCTAAAACCTGTAATTCCCTGGCTTTCGCAATATCTTCATCTGTAGTGAGTTGCGGGAGAATTGAATCGAGTTCAGCCCGGATACCCTCCATCTCATTGATCATCAGTACGGCTGTATTCATGGCATCCCGCAATTCCAGGGAAAAGGCTACCTGCTCCTCAATATCTTCCAACGTACCTTCGGAGGCCGGGTCTTTCAGCACCTCAACTTCGCGAACAAACTCCTGCTCTCCCACGATCAATTTTACCTTGTAGGTGGCGGGCATGGCCCGCGGACCGTATTGGCCGCGCATAAGATCCAGATCCCAGGTGACCAGGGGCCGCCATCCCTCTCCGTTGAGCTCCACCCACGGGCGGCCTGCAGGTGTGGTTTGCAGTTTTGGTTTATAGGTAGGTTCGTACCGCAGGTCCCACATCACCCGGTTAATGCCGGCCTCTTTAGAACCCTCCAAAGTCCGGATCAACTCATCGGCAGCCGATAGAATCTGGATTTCCACCTTCTGTTCCGTACTGTCTTTGAGGAAGTAGTTGATATCCGCCCCATAAGCGGGATTGCGACCTGAATTCAGGCTGGGCCCGTCCGTTTTTATGGCCTGTTGATCCTGGAAGCGCCAGGCGGGTTGCACGCTGAATAAATGTGCTTCTGAATCCGCTGCATCCACATCGAACTCCCGAAGGGGTGAAATATTGTCGAGGATGTAATACCCCCTGCCGTATGTCCCCACGACCAAATCATCAAAGCGTTCCTGGACTTCCAGCCAGTATACCGGGGCCGGGGGCAGGTTATTGCGAAGTCGCGTCCAGTGGGCACCGTCATCGGTAGAGAAATACACCCCGTTATCGACCCCTAAATAGAGCATACCCTGCCGCTTGGGGTCTTCCTTGACCACATGTACAAAACTGTGGACGGATTTGGGAACGGTCTGGCTGATCTTTTTCCAGGATTTTCCATAATCCGCACTCTTGTATACATAGGGGTCGAAATTGCCCATCTGATGCAAATCCACAGAAATATACACCGTGCCCTTTGCGAAACGGGAGGGTTCAATATTGGCGATAGTGCCCCAGGCAGGCAGATCGGGGATATTGGCAGTCACATTTTCCCAATGGGCTCCCGCGTCCCGAGTAAGCTGAACTTGTCCGTCATTGCTCCCCGTCCAGATCAGGCCCGGCTCCAGGGGAGATTCCTCAATACTGAAAAGGACCGACCCGTCAAAGGTCATCAGGTTATCGACAGCGATGCCTCCGGAACTCTGCTGATGGGTTTTATCATTGAGCGTCAGGTCCGGGCTAATCACCTGCCAGCTCTGGCCCCCGTCATCACTCTTATGCACAAACTGGCTGCCGACATAAACCCTGTGCCTCGTATGTGGCGAAAAGGACAACGGAAAATTCCAGTGCCAGCGGTATTTCAACTTCCCGGGCTCCCAACCATAGCCGGCCTCGGGCCAGACGCGAACGTCCCGTGCATGCCCGGTTTTCTGGTTATAGCGCTCCAGCCCCCCGTCATAACACCCGGACCATATAATGTCGTTATCAAAGGGATCCGGCTGGGCAAAGCCGCTCTCGCACCCTCCCACACCTTTCCAAAGTCCCAGGGGAATATACCCCTGCCGGCTGTTGCTGGGGCCCATATAGGAATACCCATCCTGACGATTCCCATATACATTATAGGGAATACGGTCGTCCACTGAAACGTGGTACATCTGCGCAATGGGGAGCACCACGCGCTGATAACTTTTCCCGCGGTTCAGGGTAATACTGGCACAGCCGTCATGGGCCACCATCATCCGGTCTGCATTGGCCGGGTCCAGCCAGATATCGTGGTTATCTCCCCCGGCGCTATAGCCGCTTTCAAAGGTTTTACCCCCGTCCGTGGAAGTGCTGAATTTTACGCTCGCAATATAGATCTCGTCCGGGGAATCAGTCGAGACGGCCATCCGGGTGTAATAGGGCGCCCGCTCGGCAATATCGTGGTTCCGGGTCTGGAGGGTCCAGGTCTCACCAAAATCCTCGGAGCGATACAGGGCCGGGCTTTCAATTTCAAAAAGCGCATAGACGATATCCGGGGACGAAGGGGCTATGGCCACTGCTGTTTTTCCAACAGGGTGCTCGGCTCCTCCCGGCAATCCGTTTTCGGACATGGGTTTCCAGGTCGCCCCCCCGTCCAGGGAACGGTATACACCCCCACCGGGTCCCCCGCTGCGCAGGCCCCAGGTATTGATATGAACAGACCACATGCCTACAAACAGCCGGTCCGGGTTGGTGGGGTCCATGGCGAGTTCGGCAGCTCCGGTTCCCTCATCCACAAAAAAGATGCGATCCCAGGTTTTACCCCCGTCCGTAGTCTTATAAACGCCCCGTTCCTGCTGGGGGCCGTAGGTATGGCCCAAAGCCGCTGCATATACGATATCCGGGTTGTCCGGATGTACTAAAATCCGCCCAATCCGGCCGGTTTTCTCCAGGCCCATACGCGTCCAGGTCTCTCCGGCATCTTCTGACTTATAGATCCCGTCTCCCATAGCATGGGCAGGACGAATGACAAAGGTCTCCCCGGTACCTACCCATACTATATCCGGATTGGAAGGTGCGATGGCCACAGACCCAATGGAAGAGGCCTCTTGCTTATCGAAAACAGGTTCCCAAGCCAATCCCCCATCGGTTGTTTTCCAAAGGCCGCCGGAGGCCGCACCAATGTAGTTGATCATGGGATCCCCGGGAACCCCGGCAATGGCAATCGCCCGGTTGCCTTCAGGGCCGATAAAGCGAAAATTCAGATTTTCGAACACAGAGGTCCCGGTTTGTGCCAGGCCTGAAAAAGCCATAACAAGGAGGAAGTATAAAACGGTCAGGTTGGATTTCATAAGCGAAGTTTTGGTCTGTGTATTACGAATATAACCAAGAATATGGAGACCGTTTATTGTATCTTTCTCATGCGGATGGCCAAAGCGCACCATTTTCGACTTTTTAACCAGGCGTCCTTCAAATCGAATACAAAAACATGAAGTTCCCAAAAAAAATCATTTTGTTTTACGCCCTGCTTTTCGCAGTCGCACTCCAGTCTCAAAGCGAGGTTTCCAAAATACAAAGCCTGCGTCAGGCGTCTAATTTGGCCCTTAAAGCCTACGACACGGAGCAAGTACTCTCCTTTCTTACCGAGGATGTCCTCACGACCACGGGAGCAGGCACCCTGCTGAGCGGGAAAGACGCTTTAAGGAGGTATATCGACGATGCTCCGGACAGTAAAATGTACTGGGTACGCACGCCTTCTGAGATTGTAGTCAATGAGCCCTCAAATTTAGCCTGGGAAACCGGGAGCTGGAAAGGATACAACCCCGCTGTAGGATCCGACCCCGTGATCGGTGGCCGGTATTCGGCCCAATGGACCCGGAAATCGGGAGTTTGGAAAATTGCATCCCAGCTTTTTGTCACTCTAGAATAACTATTCGTCTCAGGCTTTCAAGGCGTCTCCGCATCCCGGACTGATTTTACGTTGCGGTGAATTTCGGTTGACATCAACCTCCTGTTTGATCCGCTTTTGCTGAAAACATACCAAAGTGCAGGCCCGCACAAATGGAGCGAATTCCATGGTCAAAACTCATGGCCAAAACCCATTGGCCAGACTCCGATTTCTTAGGATCCCCTTAAAGAATTCCTGCGAATCCCCCTTGCCTGCAAGTGGCTTGTAGGGTGCGCATTTACATTTACCCCCAGATACGCGCATTGCCGTATTCTCTTTTCGCGAAAGAGCCGGGCGTAAACCGAAAAGCCCTTAAGAGAGTAGGTCCAAATCAATTAAAAACGAACAATGAATCACATAAAACTATATGTATATCTCTGTGTGCTATTGGCAGGCCTCCTCATGGTGTCCTGCAGTAAAGATTCCGAAATCCCCCTCCCACCCGAGCCTTTAGACATAGCGGAACCCCAGAGCACATTTCAGGCTGAAAACGAGCTCCTTAAAGACGTCTCCCTACTGGTAGGTCATGCCCTGACCGATGCCGAGGTGCGTGCAGAGGTACATTCAAAAATCGAAAACACAGATGCCCTTGGGGAGTTGGTTAGTTTATCCCTATTGCTGGGTAGGGAAAATGGACTGAGCAAAAAGGAATCCACAGCGCTGAAATCCGGTAAATTAAGTCTGGTATCCAGCACCAACCGGTTTACTGAGGCAATTGTAGATGAGGTGGCTGCCAACGGATCTGCATATACAGCCCTATCCGGGTATTTCGAGCGAAATGCGTTCAATCCCACCGCCTCCAAATCTACTGAAGGGCTGAAGGAGCAACTGACGACCCTGCTTGCAGGACAAAACCTGGAAGTGTATAACCCTTTTGTCGAAGGATCAAAGCCCGCCTCAAAAAGCGAAGATGTTTTTTACATCTCCTACAGGCCTGTTCAATATGCGGAAGTAAATGAAGTTTACCAGTACAGTGGGGCAGATGTGGAAGCCGCAGCTTTAAAGTCTTTTGGAGTAGTAAACAATGATTTTATCGACACCCATAACGTCTATATCGTAGGGCATATGGACCCCTGCGACCTGCCCGGTAAAACATGTGACTATGTGGATTTGGTCCCGGATGAGCCCGAGGGCCAGCCAGAGCCCATTACGGCCCGGGCCAAATTGCTTACCTACAATGTAAATCACAGCTCTATTGAAGAAGAAGACATCGTGAGCACTCGTTTTTCCGGGTTTAAGATCGATGGGAACGACTGGTTGGGTTTCGCGGCCTCACATCAGAAAATCGAAATTTATCGCGGCTCCGCGGACGGTAAAATATCCGTAGAGGATGGTAAAATTTCGGCTATCTCGAAATCCTACAATATCAATTACTACAGGATTCGGGCCAAAGGCGCCCGCAAGGGCTGGTGGTATCACCACAATGACGAATTCGACGATGACTGGAATATGAGTGAAAATGAACAGGTCATTACGCTATTTACAAAACATCACCTTACGGGCTCTGCTTCAGTAGAACTCAATACCAAGGCCGGTTTGGAATTAAAAAATGGGAGCATTCAGGCCGTTCCACAGGCCACGGTATCCTCGAAAGTAAAGGTGAGTCTGGGATCTGCCAGGCAACGCACCAAAGCGCAGTTATCCCGCAGGCAAGTGCTCTCCACCATTGTGGGGCCGGGGGTTACCCAACGGACAATTAGCCGGGACGGCCAGCAATGGAATGTCAAAAAAAGTGGCATTTTCCACTATTATTTTAAACATTATTATACAGATCTATAACACTTCAAGCATGCCCCTTCAAGATGTTGGGGCATGCTTTTATATGATTACTATATGAGATTTCTTGCCCTTTGGTTCCTGGTTTATTGCTTACTGGTGTATGGGCATCGGATTTATGCCCAGCCGGGGATACCAAAATCGAATCTGGCCTTTGGGATCGGGATCCCCACACATCCGGATATGGACATTAACAAAAACAGACTTTTTTTGAGCCTGAATTATCGCAGGAATAGCGGTAAGGTATTTAATTGGGGAGGCTTTCTGCTGCGATCCAGTGCCAACAGCGAGCTGGACTTTTTTGAAGATGAATCCAGGATGTTAGAGTATTTGAATTCCCCCAATGCCTCAGGGGGTATTGGCACCTCCTGGTCTAAAATTGAAACCTATGCCCTGGGAGCGCAATTTCATATGAATGCTATTAACCGCCCCAGGCACTTTTTATCTCTTAGTGGTGGCGTGGGATACTATACCTCCCTTTCTTCGAATCAACGGATAGTAGAAGTAACTGAAGAATCCATCTTTACACCAGAGGGAGAATTTCTATCCTCCTCCATTATAGAATTTGAAGGAGAGCGGCGCTCTGAGCGTAAGACCGAACTTTTTGTAATGCCAGCCATCACTTACCAATACATCTGGAAAAGCGATTTCTTTGTGGGTGCCGGGGCGAATTTACTCCTGGATATGGACACCCAGGAACTGACCCAACATCCGGTATTGGCCAACTTCTATAGTTTTAACTTGTATTTCGGAAAACGTTTTTGAAAAAAAAACTCTTTATGGGCCCGGCGTTGAAATGTGCACAGCAAGGTTCGCAAATTTCTGAAGTCCATAGTGAAATGCGGTATCTTAGTGCGCACCCGTAAAAAAAGGCGTTGAAGAAAGTATCCAAACATCTCCATTTAACTATATCGGCCCTTGTGGTAAGTTTAGCCGCTCTGGTTTACGGGGCAAACCCGGGGAAATTCTTACCTCTGATTTTTGATTTCCAGGTAGACAATCTGGAACTAAAAAATATATTCCGTGCCGTGATGGGGCTCTACCTGGCCTTTGCTGCCTATTGGGTTGTGGGAATCCGCCGGCCAGCGCATTGGAGAAATGCAACTATAAGTAACATTTTATTTATGGGGGGGCTTGGGGCGGGCCGGCTGGTCAGCACTATTCTGGACGGTGTTTCACCTGCGTATACCCTGGGGATGATTCTCGAACTCCTGATGATGGCCTGGGGGATTTACAATTTAAAACACCAGAAGGAGCTCCTGTAATTTCCGGGAGTTCCCTATTTTAGCACCTTAATGCACTGCGGGTAGTGCGACAATCCAAAGCAGATTTAATATGAAATACCTTATCCCTATCTTCTTCCTTTTTATTCAACTGTCCGGATGTTCCGAGCAACCGACCCCTGCAAAGCCCAATCCTTTTGAGGGTCTTTGGAAGCTTCAGATTATGGAACAAAAAAATTCCGAAACAGGCCTCTGGCAGGAATGGCGGGATGGAATGCAGGGGTATCTCCTTTACGATGCCACGGGTACCATGGCCGTGCACCTGACGATGAAAGGATATCAAGACACAAACTTGCGGTTTCCTAATTTTATAGACACCATTCCAGACGAAGCCCTGAAGCATCTGACAAAGTCTTATGTGTACTTCGCTAAATACACCGTAAATGAGTCAGAAGGGTATGTGGAGCATGCCCGTATCTCCCATTCCAACCCGGGGGACTGGAACAAAGCCGTGAGACGAAAATATACCCTGACGGGGGATACCCTCATTTTACAACCTTACGAAAGTGAGAATGCAAATCTTAAACTTACCTGGGTGCGCAGCAAGGACTAAAGTAAGGACTAAGGTTTAGTTAACTAATTGCGGAAGCCCCGATTATTAAAGTTTAATCGAAAATCCGGGGAGCCCGGACTATTTCAGAATGACCCCTGAATCCGGGCCCAGAACTAATCGGTTCCTGTTTACATCGGCCTTCCCGGTTGCGAATAAAATTGTGGAGCCCGGACCAATTTCCAGACTTTGTTCCACATCCGACACATTAATCAGTACGGTCACCTGTTCCTGCTGATAAATACGCTGAAATCCGAGTACATCCCCTGCACTGAATTCTTCGAGCCACTTCAGACTCCCCCATTGCAATGGCTGGGACGCACGCCGTATTGTGAGTAATTGTGTATTGGTAGCCAGCAGGGAATTCGCTTCATTCATCTGGCGTTCGACGTTCAGGGTCTCATAACCCGGACTCACGGGTAGCCAGGGTATGGCCGTAGCGTCTGTGAATCCGGCGTTCGCGCGGGCCGTCCACTGCATTGGGGTCCTGCAATTGTCCCGGTTAATCACCTGGTCTTTGGCAAATTCAGGCAGCCAGTCAAAGGCAGCCGGCAAAGGGTCCAGGGCCTGGTCTCCCGGGATATTGGCCATGGGCATCCCTATTTCTTCCCCCTGATAGTAAAAAGGTACTCCCCTTAAGGTTAATTGTAAAAGCGCCAGGGCTTTCGCCTTTTGCAGATCATTTCCCAAAAGGGAGATACTTCTTATCCGATCGTGATTGCTGAAGACATAGGTGGGGGTATAGGGATAGGGATAAAAGGCCTCAATCCTCTGAATTTTATCCCTGAAAAAGTCCGCATTCCACTCCAGGGCGGAGATATCGAATAGAAAGACCAGGTTTAAACCGTCCTGTTGGTCGCCCAAAAAATTGCGCAGGGTTTTATGGTCCCCAAACACCTCTCCGACCATAAACCTTGGGGGATTGTAGGTGTCCAATATGCCGCGAAGTTCTTTGGCAAGGGCAAAATCATCCGGGTGGTTCATCGTATATTTCTTTTCCTGCCAGAACATTTTGGTAAAATCCTGGGTGGGCACGACCCTCAAACTAAAGGGATTGTCCCTGAAATCCGGATCCTCATAGATATAATTAAAAATATCGAGCCGAAACCCATCCACACCTTTGTCCAGCCAATACCGGACTACGTCAAACATAGCCTCTTTGACTTCCGGGTTCCGCCAGTTCAAATCGGGCTGAAAGGACAAGAACGACGAAAAATACCATTGTTGCCGGCCGCTGTCAAAATGCCAGCCGTTCATCCCCAGGGCACTGTGCCAGTTGGTGGGGGGCTCTTCACCCTGCCCATCCCGCCAGAGGTACCAGTCGCTTTTTGGGTTGTCACGGCTCCTGCGAGACTCTTCAAACCACGGGTGTTCTTCAGAGGTGTGGTTCAGCACAAGGTCAAAAACCACCTTCATATCCCGCTTGTGGATTTCCCGGATCAGGCTGTCTACCAGCAGCGTATCCCCGTACTCAGGGTCGGGCAGGTAGTAGTCACTGACGTCGTATCCGAAATCCTTTTGAGGGCTCTTGAAAAAAGGTGAAAACCAAATCGTTTCAAAACCCAAATCTGCAATGTAATCCAGGCGGGAGATGATCCCTGCGATATCCCCTATCCCATCTCCATCGGAATCCTGGTAGGATCTGGGATATACCTGGTACACCGTTGTGGCTTCCCACCAGGGTCGGTCGGCTTCGGCGACTTCGACTCCGTGGGTGATCTCCGTTTCGGGGATCGGTTCTGTGTCATTGGAGAGATTAACCACGACTAAAACCACAATGCCCGTGATTAGAATCAGAAGTATCCCAAGGAGTATTTTTCGCAGCATCTGAAAACGTTATTTAAGCTTACGTAAAACTATTAAATTTCATATACGATAGGCAGGAAATAGCACGCCAGATTCCCGCACCCTAAAGAAGGGGACGTACACAAATAAAGCCCTAAATTTCTAAAAGGGTATCCCGCCGGCGTCGAGCGCCTAAATGCCCCCTGCCCTACCGAAGTTTCATCCCAAAATCCCGCTCCACGGAAGCATACCATTCTTCATCGCTGACGGCATTCCAATCCACCCACTGCTCATCGGTCATGGAACCTCTCCACTCGATAAAAGGAACAGCATCCGGCCCAACCGGATACCTCAGGGTCCAGCTGTCGCTTTCGGATACCTCCAGAATTTTATCTGCCACCAAAGTAGGTGGTGTCGGAGTTTTTAGCGCGGCAGAAAAAAGCGCCGCCTGCCGTTTTGAGTTTGGATAAATAGAGGCCTTCGCTACCGTAATATCCTGTGCCATTTGGGTATTGATGATACCGGGCTCCACAATAGCAACCTTAATATTAAAAGGCTTGACCTCCTGCGCCAAAGCTTCACTGATCGCCTCAAGGGCGTGCTTACTGGCAGCATACCCGCCAAGAGGACTGTTGGCAATATGGCCTGAGACAGAAGCCACATTGATAATACACCCTTTTCTGTGTTCCCGCATTTGAGGTAAAAATGCCTTGGTACACCGAAGAACACCCAGGTAATTGGTGTTCATAATGGCCTCAAAATCGGCTATGTGCATTTCTTCGACCGAACCATGACGCTCAATACCCGCATTATTGACCAGGACGTCTACAAAACCCTGTTCCTCAAGAATTGCCGCAGCGCACCTTTTCACTGAATCATCTGAGTCTACATCCATTTTACGAATCACAATGTCAAGAGATTCTTCTGTAGCGCGACGGGCCAGGGCAGGCGCCTTCTCCGGATTCCGCATCGTGGCAAATACCTTATAACCTGCACGGCCAAAGGCCAAAGCCGTTTCAAGACCAATGCCTTTACTACATCCCGTAATCAGTACTGTTTTCATATTATTCTGGTGTTAGTGTTTTGGGTTTTTCTATTTGGACATTTCAGTCCCGCCAACTCATTGCGATAAAACCTGCATTCGACGGATTACACCCGCTCCACCAATTGCAGTATGGTCTCTGGAGGTTTTATTTTTTTGTTTAACTTTTAACTAATAATGTTAAACATATCACAACCATGTAATAATCCCCTTCCTTTTGCGTCTACCTTTGTAAGAGGAATCCATCAGGGTTCCGCACAATGTTAAAAATACAATAATGAAAGATACAAAAAGAGTACCCCAGGATAACGGTGCAACGGCCGACAGGCCTCTGACACGTCATATGAGTTGGAGAAATCACCGACGACATGTTTTGATTAAACCCTTTCGGTTTGCTTAGACAAAACTAAAAAGAGGGCTTACGCCCTCTTTTTTATTTACAGCCATTTAATCGAAGGCATCTCATGAGTATTCACCGGGCCTTTAGATTCGAAATTGGTTATAAATCTGGTTTCCGACAGCCAAGTCTATACTTCAGCTCTGCCAGAATCTTTCCAGATTTTGAAATCTTCCAATGTTTGCGGATCAGTGGGTGGATACAGGCCGATGATCGATTGACCCGCATTCACTTTTTCCATCACGAATTCCTCAAAAAGGGTCATTTCCAGGCATTCTTCCGGTTTCCTGATCCACGTGGTAAAAGATCCCGACGGCGCCAACCTCGACCTTCCCGATAATGTGACTCTGGTGCATCAGGAACGTGGCGTTACCAGCCCGATCTGGTATACGCCACAGTAGACAATAGTCTTTTGCTAATAAAAGCTGACTCCACAATAGCTTATGGAGGTAGCTTTTTTTGGTTCCCGCAGGGTGCCCCGGTAGGTTTCTGTGCCCGTGTATATCCAGAAAGTACTATCTTGCCCCTTAACTTTTGGTATAATTGCTTTAGCCCCTTATGGATTCAAATAATGAGTACGCCCTGATCACCGGTGCCAGCCTGGGCATTGGGCGCGAAATAGCTAAAGAATTCGCTCAGCGGAAAATCAACACCCTGCTCATTGCCCTGGACACCCCGGATTTATATGACATCCAAAAGGACCTTCAGGACAATTACTCTATCAGGGCTGAAACCTTTCCCACTGACCTGACGGATTCCGCCTCCGCCGAAGCGATCTACAACTGGTGTAAGGAGAACACTTACATTGTGAAATACCTGATCAATAATGCAGGGTTTGGGGCCAGTGGCTTTTTTGAAAACGTGCCCCTGAACCGCTATTATCAAATGATTGATCTGAACACCAAGGCTTACGTTGCCATGACCCATCAGTTCCTTCCGGATCTGAAGAATCTCGGGGAAAGCTATATCATGAACACAAGCAGTATGGAGGCCAATTTGCCCGTTCCCTACAAAGCGGTTTATACGGGGACCAAAAATTTTGTTTATGCCTTTTCCATGGCGTTGAGCAAGGAGGTGCAGCAATCTGGGGTTCGGGTCAGCATTCTCTGTCCAGGGCCCGTGCCCACGAATGAAGAAGGCCTCAAGCGCCTGGAAACCCAGGGTAAGAAAGGGCAAATGTTGGCGATGTACCCGGAGCAGGTGGCCAAGTATGCGGTAAAAAACTTGCTCGAGGGTCGGTTGATTATTCATCCCGGGAGAATGAACCGCTGGATTAACAGGTTTCACCGGATGCTCCCTATGCCCCTTAAAATGCGGATTCTGGAAAAGATGTTCCGGTCCTATACTGAGGTAAGTCCCTCAAAATAATCCCCTACCCCACTCAGGGATTCTGAAAGGTCCCATAATCTCTCAGCATCCTCCTGAACGTAGGAACCCGGGGAAGAAGGCTTCGGCTTGCATTTGTCCCAATACTTCCCACTGAGTCCTTTGACTTCCTTATCCGTTGCCAGATAAACAGAAGTTGCAGCTCCGGCTGCCGGGCTTAGCCCTCCTATTCTGCGTATTCTCCAGGCCAGGGAGTGGAAAGAAATGGTGTGTTTCAAGCCTATGTCGGTGTTGACCCGGCCAGGCTGTACACAATTTACAGCGATGTTATCAATGCCTTGTTCCTTTAATTTTCTTTCCAGTTCATAGACAAACATCACATTGGCCAGTTTGGACTGGGCATAAGCCCGGAGGCCGTGATAGTTGTTGCGGAGGGAAACATCGTCAAAGTGGATCTTGCCATGAAAGTGCGAATCGGATCCTACACAAATGACACGTCCGTCTTCTGAAGCCACCAGCCCTCCCATTAACTCCTTGGTTAACAGGAAGTAGGCCAGATGGTTGATTGAAAACTGCCGCTCTACCCCATCTGGTGTAAGTTCCAGTTTTGAGAACCATGCGCCCGCATTATTAACTAAAATATCGATGCTGTTAAAATCCCTCAATATATCTTTTGACGCTTCACGTATGCTATTATGCGAGCTCAGGTCAGCCAGCACATAGTCTATGTGATTGCCCCGTGATTGCGCCCGGATCGATTCTACAGCAGCTTCCGCCTTCTCCTGATTCCTGCTGAGGATCAGCACATTGGCCCCTTGCTCAGCCAGGGCACGGGCGGTTTCAAACCCTATTCCGGAATTCCCCCCTGTGACCACACAATTTTTTCCCTTCATACTTCAGCGTATTTCGCCTATACATTTAAAAACTGGTCGAAAGTTACTCATATGAATCCATTGATGAAAGCGCCTCCCGTCAAGAATGTTCATAAGCCAACCCTTCGGGATTAAGAGACCTTACTTTTTGGGACTGCCAAATGACTTGCGAGCTACTTCTGCAAAGTATTCAAGGCGTATCTTTGCAGTACTTAACTTGGATCCTGGATAAAACCAAGGTTGCTAAAAGTCCCTGCAGAAATATGAAAATAGCCTTCTTCTCCTACAAGTCCTATGATAAGGAATGGTTTGATAAGCATCTGGGGGATACCGGATTTGAAATTGATTATTTCAGGGTACGCCTGGTCGCGGAAACGGCCCAATATGCAAAGGGGAGCGATGTAATCTGCGCCTTTGTGAACGACGACCTTAGCGGGCCCGTGATTGAGGCACTCGCCGGATACGGGGTCAAAATGATTGCCCTGCGATGTGCAGGCTTTAACAACGTGGACCTGGAGACCGCCAACAGGCTTGGGATCCCGGTCTACCGGGTACCGGAATATTCGCCCCATGCGGTAGCAGAGCACGCCGTGGCCCTGATCCTGGCCCTGAACCGAAAAACCCATAAGGCCTATAACCGGGTCCGGGACGGGAACTTCTCCCTCTCGAGGATGGTGGGTTTTAACTTACAGGGAAAGACTGTGGGTGTATTGGGTACAGGGAAGATCGGAAGGGTATTTGCCGAACTGATGCGGGGATTTGGTTGCAGGGTCTTCTTGTACGACAAATTCCCCAATACAGAAATGGAAGCTAAAGGATACCCCTATGTGGATTTAAGCACCCTTCTAAAGGAATCGGATATCCTGTCCCTGCACGTACCCCTACTCCCGGAGACTGCACAAATCATCAATAGCGGTACCCTGAAAATGATGAAGGACGGGGCTATGCTGATCAATACAAGCCGGGGCGGGCTGATCAACACAGAACACGCCCTGCAGGCACTTCGAAGCCGAAAACTGGGCTATTTGGGTATTGACGTTTATGAACAGGAGGAGGGCGTCTTCTTCCAGAACCTCCAGGAGCAGATCATCGATGACAATACCCTGGCCCTTCTGATGTCTTTTCCCAATGTACTGGTCACGGCCCACCAGGCCTTTTTTACCCGGGAAGCCCTGGATGAAATAACCCGGACCACCCTTCAGAACATCGAGGATTTTTCGAAAGGCCGGGACAATGAAAACCGGGTAGAACTCCCTGAATAAGGGATTCAGGTATCTTTTTACTTCAAATTTAACCATAGACGTCATCAATCGTTAAAAAGATATTAAATAGGTACTGTTTATAGTTAATCTTCTCTAAAGGCGTGAAACCTTTTGGGTAATACTACGTCTAAGAAGTAGGTGAAAACAAAGGAGCGTATTGCTCCTGTCACCGAGAAAAAAGAAATAACTATGAGCAATACAAACGATCAAAAAAATGTCATTAAGTCTGTCTTTGAAAGAGTCCCGAACCGCAGGACGAGTTGGTTGAATTATCGAAGACATACCGCGCTTATCGCTTTGTCCAGACGCGGAAATAATCTAAGTCATTATTGGCTTTTAAAAGAGGGCCAAGGCCCTCTTTTTTTGTCTTTCACTCTCAAATCGGGCAATCTCAAATTCCCTATCTCCGCAAACTGCATGTGGTAATGATCATAGTGTATTATAGTTCACTATCAATTCGCATTGATTACCTGACCAGAGCCGGAAATATTGACATCTATAGTTGGAGAGCCTTTGTAATAGACATCCCCACTGCCTTCAATATTTACTCTTAATGTGCTGGTTGCAAAAACTTCACAATCACCACTACCGATGATATCTATATCACAGTCCGAAACGGCGAATTCAAATCCCTGGAATGTACCATCACCTTCGTTGCGAAGCGTCAGACTTTCAGCAATTCCTGTTATTCTGATGTTTCCGGTTCCGGTATTATCCACATTAAAATTCCCGCCTTCATCGACATTTGAGATCACCACGTTACCCGTACCCGAGTTTTTGATTCCATTGATTCTTTCAGCAACAATATTGGCTTTCAAACGTATATCCTTATAGTTTTCGTCATCCAAATAGAGTCTGAGCTCATTGTTGACCACTTCGGTTTTTACCCGTCGGATAATATTGTCATCCGCTGTAATCTCAACGGATTGAACATCGCCCTGGGTAATAGTGACTTCGAAAACACCTTCACTGCTAACTTTTGAAAAAGAGGCCACATCTCTAATTTCTGAAGTTGGCGTTCCCGAGCCTTCAATAGTATCCTTGGTACAGGCGGTTAAGGCCATTAGAATAACACAGATGGAAATAGCAATACGTTTCATAATATATATTTTTTTGTTAGATGGCTTCAAGTGATTCGTGTCCTTTATAATACAGACGGTGAAGGTCTTAATCTGTTACAGTTGGCCTGGTGTGTCGTTGATATAACCCCAGATTTAAAAAATTTAAGGTTTAACCTATAATATTCATAAGAAGCATAATTAAGGGGATGCCGTTGAGTGTGGCATGCGAGATCAGGAAAATGGTATTGTTTTGGCTCTTCTGGGTGATGTAGGACATGAATAGTGCCCCAGGTAAGACCATAACTGCATTATAGGGGGCAAACAAGTGAAACGATGTCCATAATAATCCGTGTACGATCCAGGTATATTTGCCATGGGTCAATTCCTGGCGTGGCCATAAATAGCCCCTCCAAAGAATCTCTTCTCCAACCACATTTAAAAAAAACAACAACAGGAAAAGGCCCAGTAGCCACCAATTGCCCTGAACATTATAACCGGCAAAGGTTTCGCCATTATTCATAAATTTCGTGACTACCTCAGGCGTAGGAAATGCATCGTGAATTTTTTTAACCAAAGGGAAGGCCAGTTTATAAACAGCAAGGTAGGATGCCACATCAATGGCTACAAAAAGGAGGGTCCATAACCACATTTTTCCTTTGATAGGTTTGTATCGAAAACGTGCTTTCAGCGCTTTCCAGTTCCATGGATTCCCTTCCTTTCTGTAGCCGTACAGGGCGCCAAAAAAGAACAAGGCAAAAGGGGATATATAGGTTAAAAACAATATAAGATGGCTTGCACCCTGTTGATCGAGATAGGGTATGACCACACGCTCGTTAATCAGGAATAGTATTGCTGCCCCTAAAAAAATGACCAGCGAGGTGAGCAGTGGGATGGGTTTAATTTGCGGTTGTGGTTTCATGACTTTTAATAAAGTTGCCCGTAGATTTAATGTGATAGAACAAAAGTGCCCTGGATTTACATTAAAATCGACCGAATAAAAAAAGTCGAACCAATTAAAAGGTTCGACTTTAAGATTTCAGGCGTACGACTTTTGTCGCAGTCCCTATGTACTATATTGTTTTCGGTATTGCGTAGGGGTTAGCGCAGTATACTTTTTAAATGCTGTATTAAAGGAAGATTTCGAGTTAAATCCAACTTCGTACAGTATTTCAAGTATTGTGAGATCGCTTTTAGAAGGGTCGGCTAGTATTTCCATGGCTTTTTTGATGCGATACTCATTGACAAAATCAAAAAAATGCTGGTTGAGATTATGGTTGATCAAAACCGAAAGTTCTTTTAATGGCAAACTCAATTGTTGAGAAAGGTCGTAAATGCTCAACGAGGGCTCCAGGTAAGGTTCTTCCCTTTCCATATAATTTTTTATTCTTAGAATGGCTTCATCGTTTTCTTTGTTTTCCCTCTCCCCTTTCTCTTTTCGCGGATGTGCCGTAATAATTTGGTTTACCAAAGGTTGTTTTGAGTCAACCCTTCCGTAAAGCCCTGGTGATTTCAAGGCTTTTATGACGAGCCAGGAAATAAACAAAAAAGCCGATAGTCCCGTAATGGTTGTTGCCCAGTAATATTGCGCCTCCAAACCATTTATCAAGAAAAAGTTCTTAAATGTAGAAACAACTGTTTCTAAGGCAACTAACGTAATGAACGTAAACAACCAATTGTAATAATTAACATTACCATTCGAATAATTTTCCAGGAGTAATTTTTTTGATCTCAGAATGACAATGTAGCATGCAATGATATATACGGTAATCTGAACATGCAGTAAGAGATAGACTAACTTGAATTCGAGAATTAAACCGTCACTGGCTGTTAATATTTCAATTTTCTTATCGTAATCCGCCAGATAGAATCTTGGAATTAATACGAGGATGGCGATCACAAAGGGGAGCGTATGCCAAAGATGTTTCCATTTTAATTTGAAATCCGCCTGGGTCACGGAACGGATATAAAAATAAAGTATAGGCGGACTCAGAAAGAGTAAGGTGTTCAGTAGTAAGCCAAAACCGGGATGATACAGGATAATAAACTGGTTGCTT
>CAVPWF010000005.1:0-123206 GCA_963709465.1 uncultured Flavobacteriaceae bacterium
CGGACCGAGTGTCTGTAGAAGGTCCTGTGGACGTTCTACAGCGAGGGGCCAGCTGGCGCGATGGCATTCTTCAATAACAAAGGATTACGCCTGCGGCGTGATCCTCACTGCGCTCCCCTCTGGAAATACCAACCCCACATGGCCGGAGGCCATGCGCTTTATTGTTTCCTTCCGAAATGCTCAAGCGAGCTTGGCATTTCTTTAGGAAACAATAAACCCCGCAACTTTCGTTGCGGGGTTTGGTGCTTGTAGTGACCGCGGGAGGATTCGAACCCCCAACCCTCAGAGCCGAAATCTGATATTCTATCCAGTTGAACTACGCGGCCTTTAAGCGGGCGCAATTTACATAAAATAAACTTCCTGAGACGTCATGCCTGTGAAATGCATTTGTCTTCGGGAAGAAGGGGTTGAGCCCTTTATTTATTCAGTTCCTGCCGCACCAGGTTGGCTATGGTTTTTCCATCTGCCTGCCCGCCGAGTTTTTGGCTGACCACGCCCATCACCTTTCCCATATCCTTCATAGATTCCGCACCCAGGGCTTTAATAGCGGCCTGTACTTCTGTAAGGACTTCGTCCTCTGAGAGCTGCGCGGGGAGAAAACGCTCCAATACGGCAATCTGCTCCAGTTCCGGGGTCGCGAGATCTTCGCGTCCCTGTTCGGTAAATATGGCCGCGCTGTCCTTGCGCTGCTTCACAAGTTTCTGAACCAGGGCTATTTCTTCAGCCTCGGTCATCGTGTCGCCCCCGCCTTTATCTGTTTTAGCGATCAGAAGGGCGGATTTTATCGCTCGTAAAGATTCCAGAGCCACCGTGTCTTTAGCCTTCATAGCTGCTTTTAATTCCTCCATTACCTGTTCCTGCAAAGCCATTTTCTCAGTATTAAATTAAGTGTACGAAGATAAAAAAAACCCGGAAAGCGCGCTTCCCGGGTCTGTATCAATAATCTCCCGCTACGGGCAGTTAATCTACATTGTCGTGAAGAAAGGAATTATTTGAACGCAGTCGCAGTTCATCATTGCTATCCTCGCTCAGGGTAGTGCGCGATACTTTCCCCTCACTGTCAGCCGATTGATTTAAATCCACACCCTGCCGCTTATAGGCTGGCTGCTTTTCAATTTCATCGATATTGGCCCGGTTGTGCTGGAATTTATAATTGAAGTCTTTGAGCTTACGCCTTCTTTCATCCGCCCGCTCCTTTAATATTTCAGAAATGGGCCGGTCTGTGGGCTCCTGGGTTTCAGTAGCGGCAGGACTCTCCGGCCTGTCCTTCACCTTATGTTCAAATACCAGTTCCCCTCCCGTAAGTTTTGGATCGTAGTGCTCTGCCTTAGAGGTCGCTCCGGTCAGTTTTTTCTCCAGGTCCAAATACTCATCGAGGCTGTATCTGGTTTCCCCCTCCTTTTCGTATTCCAAAACCGGAGTGATTTCCAAATGATCCCGGACTTCCATATCACTGAGGTCTTCGCCCAGATCAAAAGTGATCACCGTTTCCTTCTCCTCTTCCTCAGAGACTTCATCTTCCTGCTTTGGCGCCAGAGGCATATCAAAAGCGAGGGCAAACTGGTCCTCCTTCTCAGACTCCGGAGAGACCACCTGTGGATCGACCACCTCGATATCCCGGATCAGGTCCTTGGAATCGACAAAGACAAAGTCGTCTTCAACAGGCTCCGCAACTACTTCATCATAAAAGACATTAAAGTTTCTGATAAACTGGGTCGTCGGCACCAAATCCATTGTGGTTTCCTGAACACTCACCTCTACAGATTCTTCCTCCAGTTCCAGGGTGTGTACCACTTTTTGTTCACTAAGGTCCTGCTGGGCCCTTTGCTCGTCTTCCAGGGTATGAATGATTTTCTTGGACTCAGTATTGACAATTTCATCCTGTTGATCGACATTAAAGCCCGTGGCAATTACCGTAACAGCAATGGCCTCTCCGAGGGTTTCATCCTCCCCAACACCCATGATGATGTTTGCGCTATGGCCTGCTTCCACCTGAATATGATCGTTGATCTCTCCGATTTCATCTATCGTAATCTCCTGAGATCCTGAAACAATTAATAGTAGTACATTCTTGGCCCCTTTGATCTTGTTATCGTTCAGCAGCGGTGAATCCAGGGCTTTTGCAATGGCTTCCTGAGCCCTCGAGGAACCTGAAGCCACAGCAGAACCCATAATGGCCGTACCGCTATTGGAAAGGACGGTCTTGGCATCCCGAAGATCGATATTCTGTGTAAAGTGATGCGTGATGACCTCTGCTATTCCGCGTGCTGCGGTGGCCAAAACCTCATCTGCTTTCGCAAAACCCGCCTTAAACCCGAGGTTTCCATATACCTCCCGCAATTTGTTGTTATTGATGACGATCAGCGAATCCACATTATTGCGGAGTTTTTCAATCCCCTTCTGCGCCTGTTGACACCGTGTTTTGCCTTCAAACTGAAAGGGCATGGTCACAATTCCCACAGTGAGTACGTCCATTTCCTTGGCCTGTCTGGCGATTACAGGAGCCGCACCGGTACCGGTACCCCCACCCATCCCGGCAGTGACAAATACCATTTTAGTATTTGTGGATAGCATTTGTTTTATCTCTTCCATGCTCTCCAAAGCCGCCTGCTCACCTACTTCCGGATTGGCCCCGGCTCCCAGACCTTCGGTTAGGGATACTCCAAGCTGGATTTTGTTGGGTACAGAACTGTTTTGAAGGGCCTGGGCATCGGTATTGCAGATCACAAAGTCCACACCGTGAATCCCGGCCTGAAACATATGATTAATCGCATTACTGCCTCCTCCTCCAACGCCGATAACTTTAATGACGTTACTTTGGTTTTTGGGTAAATCAAAGGTGATGTTATCCATTTCCATAAATGTTCTTTTTTATTCGTATTGCGGTTTTTCTATAAGACTCGAGGTCCGTTATTCAGCATTATCTAAAAATTCTTTAAGGCGATCAGCCCACCGATCCAGTACAGATTTGCGCTCCCTTCCCATCGCGGCGGCCTGGCCTTCTGTTCCGGCAACTTTCTCCAAAACCAATTCCTCATCCGAACCCTCCACACCGGCGACTTCTTTTCGCTTCTCGTTGCGGTATTTAATCTCGACAGAATTCATCAGCAGTCCGACAGCCGTAGCATAGGTGGGGCTCGCAATCTCCTGATCCGAATCCCCTGCCAAATGCTCGTTGGGGTATCCAATTCGGGTGTCCATACCGGTGATATACTCCACCAGTTGTTTCAGGTGCTTTAATTGACTGCCTCCCCCGGTCAGCACGATTCCGGCGATAAGTTTTTTCTTTTGATCCTCATGACCGTAATTCTTGATTTCGAGATACACCTGCTCAATAATCTCGACTACACGGGCATGAATGATCTTGGAAAGGTTTTTCAGGGAGATTTCTTTGGGTTCTCTGCCCCGAAGCCCCGGGATGGAAACAATTTCGTTGTCCTTGTTTTCCCCGGGCCAGGCCGACCCGAACTTCAACTTCAGCAATTCGGCTTGTTTTTCGATTATGGAACAACCCTCTTTAATGTCTTCTGTGATCACATTCCCTCCAAATGGGATGACCGCAGTATGACGAATGATCCCATCTTTAAAAATCGCGAGATCCGTAGTTCCTCCCCCTATATCGATCAGCGCTACCCCGGCTTCCTTTTCTTCCTGACTCAGTACAGCATTTGCTGAGGCAAGGGGTTCCAGGGTGATATTGTCCAGATCCAGGCCTGCGCTCTTGATACACCGACCGATATTTTTAATAGAGGACACCTGCCCGACGACCACATGAAAATTGGCCTCCAGACGTCCTCCGTACATACCGATGGGTTGTTTGATTTCGGCCTGTCCGTCTACCTTATGCTCCTGCGGAAGCACGTGGATGATCTCTTCTCCTGGAAGCATCACCAGTTTGTACACCTGATTACAGAGTTTCTCCAGATCCTCTTCTCCGATAACCTCTTCCGGATTCGGCCGGGTGATATAATCGCTGTGCTGCAGGGATCGGATATGCTGCCCGGCGATTCCCACTGTCACTGAATCGATTTTAATTCCGGAATTCTCTACAGCCTGGTCAACCGCCTGTTGAATGGACTGAATCGTTTGGGTAATATTATTGACTACCCCCCGATGCACTCCCAGACTGCGCGACCTCCCGATGCCGAGAACTTCAATTTTACCGTATTCGTTTTCCCTGCCGATTATGGCCACAATTTTTGTGGTACCAATATCAAGACCTACTGAATAATTCTTTTGCTCCATGGCTGCATTAAATTTTTGTACAAACTACCTGGTTATCAAATTCCAGACTCACTACCTGGTACGACATCAGGGTATTTTCAAGAGTCGCCTGAGCGTAAAAAGCTTTAAAATTCTTAAACTTCTCATCCAGGTCGGACGTATCCCCGAGACGCACTACAAAGTGCTCTAAACGGAATTTCAGATGGTAATCGGATTCCCCTTCAATATGGATCCCAATCACATTTTTACTGAGAAACGGATCCTGATTTATAAAATTCAAAATCACATAGGCATCCTCGAGGGTTTTGCCGGTGATTTCGCCCGTAATGATTGGGACTCGTGCAGAGTGACTGGGAGATAAAGGCATTTTCATACCCTCGTCATCAAGGTAAAAAGGCTGCGCTCCCGCTACACGACCGATGGGTTTGCGCTGCGTAATTTTTGCGTACAGGTCACCGTCAACAGTAAGATATACTTGGGCATTTTTAACCATATCAGAGGTCTGCAAGACCGACTCTATAGTATTCAAAACTACCCCTTCTTTAGGTGCATTCCGGAGTAGGCCATATTTTTGTATTAACAATTTATTAACCGCACTCTCGGTGAGGTAAAAGTTCTCACCTTCTTCGAATCCAATGTGGACTTCTTTGATTTTCCGATCTGAACTACGTACCTCAGAAAACGCATATAGCATTGTGGTACAGCCAATTAGGCCTAATAATTTTAAAACATTCCAGTTAACTCGCATCACGTATAGCTTTTTTAATGAATTGGGCCTGTTGACCGATATCCCCTGCGCCCATCGTTACAAGCACCTGAGGTTTTCTCGCGTTGATTTCAGAAATTAAATCGGTTATGGCAACCATTTTTTTATTGGAATTTTCAATCTGTTCCAGCAACCATTCCGAGTCGATTCCGGGAATCGGTTTCTCCCGGGCCGGATAAATATCGAGCAGCCAGATCTCGTCGAAACGCGAGAGGCTCCGTGCAAAGGCATCTCCGAAATCCCGGGTTCGGGAAAAAAGGTGGGGCTGAAACACAGCCAGAATCTGCTCTGAAGGATAATTCTCTCGCAATGCCTGGTATACAGCGTCGATTTCAGCAGGATGGTGGGCATAATCATCCACATACACCTGTTGTTCCCCTTTATGCATTACCGAGAACCTGCGCTGGACGCCCTTAAAGGTGCCCAACCCGCGTATTAGCGGTTCGGGATCTCTCACTACCTGCATGGCCATGGCAAAGGCAGCCAGTCCGTTGAGCAAATTGTGGTGTCCCGGTTTATAAAAGCGCACTTGCTTAAATACCTGCTGGGGCGTTTGAATTTCAAACACATACCCGTCCGAATCCCGTCGAAGGTTTTGGATACAGTAATCTGAATCATCTTCTATACCATAACTCAAACCCTTTAGCGGCAGTCCATTTCGCACCAGCAGTGTACCTCGGGATTTTAATTTTCCGGCAAACTCCCTGAATGAATCTTTCAGTGCCTCCCCGGTGCCATAGATATCCAGATGATCGGCATCCATTGATGTTACACACGCGACTTCCGGGGTCAGCCACAGGAACGACCGATCGTACTCATCGGCCTCCACAACGGTGAATTCGGTGCCCTCTAGGACAAAATTGCTGCCGAAGTCTTCAGAGACCCCCCCCAAAAAGGCGGTGAACCCCAATCCGGCTTCATGGAGCAGGTGTGCCAGAATACACGATGTGGTGGTCTTCCCGTGCGTACCTGCGACGGCCAGACACCTGCTGTTGGTACTGATCAGGCCCAGGACTTCAGCTCGTTTTTTAATCGAAAAGTGGCCGCTACGGAAATAATTCAACTCTGTATGCGAATCGGGAACGGCCGGAGTATACACGACCAGAGTTCCCTCCGGGGAGCGGAATGGCTCCGGGATTTGGGAGACCTCATCTTCAAAATGCAGCGTGATTCCTTCTGATTCCAGAGCATCGGTAAGGGGAGTCCGGGTTTTGTCGTAACCGGCGACCGATTTCCCGAGATGTACAAAATACCGGGCCAGGGCCGACATGCCAATGCCCCCCGCTCCGATAAAGTATATCCGCTCAACCTTATTCATAACTCGTGGCTTTATGAAGGAGCACTTCAATTTCATCGACTATAGCCGTTGTAGCCCCCGGCTTTGCCAGTTCTTTAAATGCGGCTCCCAGGGCCCGCATGCCTGCTGGGTTGGCGATCAGACCCTCCAGTGTTTTTTCGAAGGATTCCTCCAATTCGGATTCCAGCAACATTACAGCTGCATTTTTCGCCACAATGGCCTCAGCGTTCTTGCGCTGATGATCTTCAGCCACGTTGGGTGAGGGTATAAACAGTACCGGAGCACCCACCAGAGCGAGTTCCGATACCGAACCTGCACCGGCCCTTGATATGATAAGGTCCGCCGAGGCCAAAGCCGTGCGCATATCTTTTATAAAAGGGGTTACCTCCACCCCGGGACCCGTGTACTTTTTATAGGTTTCATAATAGCCTTTACCGCATTGCCACAGGATCTGAAATCCGAGTTCCTGTAAAAATCCGAGTTCTGTTTCGATTAACTCGTTGATTCGCCGGGCGCCCAGGCTACCCCCCAGGACGACCAGCGTCTTGCGGTCTTCCTGCTGGTTTAACTCCCCTTTGGCCTGTTGTTTACCAGGGAGGGCTTCACATAATTCGGCCCGTACAGGGTTACCCGTAAAACGGATGATCTCCTTTGGAAAAAAGCGATCCATCCCCGGATACGCCACAAAAACCCTTGACGCCTTAGCCGCCAGCCACTTATTGGTGATTCCCGCAAAGGAATTCTGTTCCTGCAGCACACAGGGTATCCCTTTTGAAGATGCCATCCGCAGTGTTGGCCCACTGGCAAACCCCCCGGTACCAATCACCAGGTGGGGTTTAAAATCTGTTATGATCGCATTTGCTTTCATCAGGCTTGCCAGCAGTTTCACAGGAAACAGCAGGTTTTTTAGTGTTATTTTACGCTCCAGTCCGCTAATCCAGAGTCCTTTGATCTCATACCCCGCCTGGGGCACTTTTTCCATCTCCATCCGGTCGCTTGCCCCCACAAAAAGGAACTGGGCCCGGGGATGTCTGCGCCTCAGCTCATCGGCTATTGCGACAGCCGGATATATGTGTCCTCCGGTCCCACCTCCGGAAAGTAAAAACCTATAGTTGTCCACTTAATACCTCCAGAGGGTTTTCCTCATTTATTTTATCTGCTATTTCTTCGTCCATCCTCGGATTCCGGCTCGCGCTCAATACCACTCCGATCGCCATACAGGTCATCCAGATGGAAGTACCGCCACTGCTGATCAGGGGCAGGGTCTGCCCGGTCACCGGAAAGAGTTCCACCGCCACGGCCATATTGATCAGGGCCTGAAAAATAATGGGCAGGCCCACCCCCATAACTACCAATTTCCCAAAGACCGAGGTGTTTGCATTGGCCACCACAACAATCCGGAACAGGAGCAACAAGTAGAGGAACATCAATGAAAATCCACCCAACAACCCGTATTCTTCGACAATGATGGCATATATGAAATCGGACGAACTCTGTGGAAGGAAATGCTTCATTACGCTTTTTCCCGCGCCGTTGCCCACGACGCCCCCACTGGCGATGGCAATTTTTGCCTTTTCAATCTGGTAATCCCCCTCTCCGTCCGTTCCATCCCAGAAATTCTCCACCCGGCTCATCCAGGTATCTACCCGATTCGGAAAGACATCGGGTATTGCTTTGGCGAGCAGTATAAACAAGGTCAAGACTGCCAGGCCTGAGGCTACAATTCCGATTAGATATTTTAAAGGATACCCCCCCAGAAAACAAAGAGTGAGAACCATGGCAAACAGGATGCCTGCGGTTGAAAAATTCGCCGGTAAAATCAGCAAAAGGATAACGCTAACAGGCAGCCAGAGCGGGATAATGCTTTCCTTGAATGAAATTCTTTTATCCCTTATTTTAGATAAATACCCGGCCACATAGATCATCAGCACCACGGCCGCCAGGTTTGATGTCTGAAAGGTAATTCCTACAAAGGGCAAATGAATCCATCGACTGGCGTTGGCCCCTTCTATAGTGGTTCCCTGCGCCAGGGTGTAAATCAACAGGAGAATGACCACGGGCAATGCAATAATCGAGAGTCCTTTATAGTAATGAGTGGGAATCTTGTGCATGCCATAGATAATTCCAAAGCCAAGAATCAGCAACATCCCGTGTTTAAGTAAATGCCCGATAGTGGTACCATTACCGACCACATAAACCAAATTACTGCTGGCGCTGTATACGGGCAAAAAGGAAAACAGCGCCAACAGAGCTACTACTGCCCATATGGCCTTGTCCCCTTCCAGATGTTGCAGAAAAGCCTTCATATTTATAAAGATTGAACGGCTGCTTTGAACTGATTGCCCCGGTCTTCGTAATTATCAAAAAGATCAAAGCTCGCGCAGGCAGGGGAAAGCAAAACCGTATCCCCCCGCTTGGCAATCTTATACGCCACTTTTACCGCCTCGGACATCGCATAGGTTTCCACCAGGAGATCCACGACGTTCCCAAAGGCTTCTACAATGGGCGTGTTGTCCATACCCAGACAGATGATCGCCCGGACTTTTTCCCGCACTAATGGCAGAAGTGAGCGATAATCATTGCCTTTATCCACTCCTCCCACAATCCAAACCGTGGGGTTTTTCATGCTCTCCAGCGCATAATACGTAGCGTTTACGTTGGTGGCTTTAGAGTCATTAATGTATTGGACATGTTGAATTTTAAGCACTTTTTCGAGTCTGTGTGGTGCTCCCTGAAAATTGGCGACACTTTGCCGAATCATTTCTTTGCGGATACCCAGCAATTGTGCCACAGTAGCTGCAGCCATCGTGTTCTTTACATTGTGTTGCCCTTCAAGGGCGAGGGAATCCGTGTTCATTTTCAATTCAGTATTATTCGTTCGTATTTCAATTTGGTTCTTATTGAGCATGCCGCCTTTTTCAAGGCGTTTTTCGAGGGTCTGCGGCCAGGTCTGCGGCCGCATAGTATCAGGATCAATTTCATGGGCCAGCACCGGGTCATCCAGATCGTAAATAAAATGATCTGCCTCGGTCTGGTTCTCAAAAACCCGAAGCTTGGACCGGGTGTACAATTCCATCTGATACCCATACCGATCCAGGTGATCCGGAGTGATATTGGTAATCACTGAGATATAGGGGTGAAAATCCCGAATCCCATCGAGTTGAAAACTGCTCACTTCAAGGACATAATACTCCCGCGGCTCCCGGATGACTTTTAAGGCAAAACTATCTCCGATATTCCCTGCCAAACCCACATCCAAACCGCCTTCTTTCAATAGGTGATAGGTGAGCATGGCCGTGGTGGTCTTGCCGTTGCTTCCGGTAATTGCGATGAGTTTGGCCGGGGTATACCAACTCCCGAATTCGATCTCTGAGATCACGGAAATACCCGCCTGTTGCATCGATACCACAATGGGTGCCGTATCCGGGATACCCGGGCTTTTCACGCACAACCCTGCGGTTAGTAATCTGGCCTCACTGTGCCCGCCTTCTTCCCACTCAATTTCATGCTGTAAAAGAACGTTCTTATATTTCTCGTCAATTTGGCCGAAGTCTGAAACAAATACCTCGTACCCTTTATGCTGTCCTAATAGCGCAGCCCCAACTCCACTCTCTCCGGCCCCCAGTATTGCCAAGCGCTCCTTGTTCATTACCGAATCTTCAGCGTCACAACAGTGATGATGGCCAGCAGGATTCCCACAATCCAGAACCGGGTGACAATCTTACTCTCGTGGTACCCTTTTTTCTGATAATGATGATGGAGGGGGGACATGAGAAAAACCCGTTTCCCTTCTCCAAATCTTTTTTTGGTGTACTTGAAATAAGAGACCTGTATCATTACTGAGAGGGATTCTGCGAAAAAAATCCCACATAGGATGGGTATGAGCAACTCCTTACGTACAATTAGGGCGATAACCGCAATAACACCCCCAATGGTCAGGCTCCCCGTATCTCCCATAAAAACCTGAGCCGGGTAGGTGTTATACCATAAAAACCCAATCAGGGCACCTACAAATGCCGTGATAAACACGACGAGCTCACCTGCCTTGGGAATAAAAAAGATGTCCAGATACTCCGAAAAAATGACATTCCCTGAAACCCAGGCAAATATTCCGAGAGTCAACACGATTATGGCCGAAGACCCGGCCGCCAGGCCATCAATACCATCCGTGAGATTGGCCCCATTGGATACCGCGGTGACAATAAAAATCACTATCGGAATAAACAGAAGCCAGGCGTACTGTTCAGCTCCTTCACCCATCCAGCCGATCCAATTGGCATAATCGAGCTGATTGTTCTTAAAAAAAGGCATATTGGTCGCCAGGGACTTTACTTCCCCCCCCTGCACTTGCTGTAATTTATACTCCGAAGTAATGAGCGAATAATTCTTTTCGCGTACTGTGACATCGGGATGAAAATAGAGGGTGGCTCCTACAATCAGTCCGAGGACAACCTGTCCGAGTACCTTGAACCTGCCCTTCAACCCTTCTTTGTTCTTTTTAAAAATCTTGATATAGTCGTCGATAAATCCGATAACCCCCATCCAGAGCATAGTTACGATCAGCAGGATGACGTAGATATTGTCTAACCGGGCGAAGAGCAAAACCGGAATAAGGGTGGCGAAAATAATGATGATCCCACCCATAGTAGGAGTACCTGCCTTTTCCTGCTGGCCCGCCAGGCCCAGATCGCGAACGGTTTCTCCTACCTGTTTCCGCTGCAACAGGCGGATAATACGTTTGCCGTAGACCGTCGCCAGAATAAGGGACAACAGCACTGACATCCCTGCACGGAAGGTGAGAAACTGGAAAAGCGAAGCCCCGGGAAACTGGTACTGCTTTTCCAAATACTCAAACAGGTAATACAACATCTGCTCTTTGCTTTTATGAATACAGGCCTGAGCACTCAGGCATTGGCCTCTTGTTTTTCTAATTCTTCTCTTACAATCAGATAGTCGTCAAAATCACGGCGCACCCCTTTTATTTCCTGATAGGTTTCATGCCCTTTACCGGCAATCAGAATGATGTCTCCGGAGTTCGCAAGCTTACAGGCAGTTCGTATGGCCTGTCTGCGATCTTCTATGGAAATAATTTTTCGACTGTTTTGCGCTTCAACTCCGGCTTCCATCTCCCGGATGATCGTCCCCGGATCTTCAGATCTGGGATTGTCTGAGGTGAAGAGCACGGTATCGCTCAACTGAGTTGCGATATGCCCCATTACCGGACGCTTAGACTTGTCACGATCACCACCACACCCCACTACGGTGATGACGTTTTCATTTCCAGTCCTCAATGTGTTAATTGTTGTCAACACATTTTTAATTGCGTCCGGCGTGTGGGCATAATCGACAATTGCCGTAACCTTATTTTTTGAAACAAAATGCTGAAAGCGTCCGTCGACGTTTTGCAACTGGCTGATGCCCTGCAAAATTTCAATAGACTCAAGCCCCAACAAGCTTGCTGTTGCGTAGATCGCTAAAATATTATAAGCATTAAAAGCTCCTATGAGTTTTGTCCAGACCTCCTGATCCCCGATTTTAAGCAGCTGACCATCCAACTGCTGTTCCAGGATTTGCGCCCTGAAATCCCCATAGGTTTTCAAGGCATAGGTATATTTTTGAGCCCTGGTATTCTGAATCATTACCAGACCGTTCTTATCGTCAGAATTGGTAAGGGCAAAAGCCTGCTTTGGCAGACCGTCAAATAGTTCTTTTTTGGTATCTCTATAGGCCGCAAAGGTCTTGTGATAATCCAGATGATCGTGTGAGAGATTCGTAAATACGGCCCCTTCAAAATGAAGTCCTTCTGCCCTGCGCTGGGCAATTCCATGAGAACTGACCTCCATAAAACAGAACTCAACACCCGCCTGATTCATCAGCGCCATATGCCTGTTGATCGTCAGGGCATCCGGGGTAGTCAATTTCGTCTCGTATTCCACATCGTCCACCAGTATGCGGATGGTACTGATCAGCCCTACCTTATATCCCGCAATTTTAAAGAGCTGGTATAAAAGGGTACTGACAGTCGTTTTTCCATTGGTGCCCGTCACCCCCACCAGCCGGAGATTCCTGGAAGGATTCCCGAAAAAATTAGACGCCATAACCGCCAGGGCCTGTTGACTATCGGGCACTTCCACATAGGTCACTTCATCCATCAGCGTTTCCGGAATGTGTTCGCAGATCACTGCCCGGGCCCCATTTTCAATCGCCTTGTCCACAAATCTGTGTCCATCGGCCGCAGTGCCACTGATGGCTACAAATACATCACCGGACTGAATACTCCTGGAATCAAAACAGAGTTCCCGAACTGCGATGGCCGTGGATCCGCTTACCGCCTTAATGGAAACTCCAAACAACAAGTCCCTGAGCTGTTTCATGAGAGTTCCAGTATTATTTTCTTTACCCCTTTCAGGTCCGTCCCTTTGGAAACGGACTGTTTTTTCACCTTGCCATTACCGCGAATTTCAACTTCCACCCCCAGATTTTCCAGCAAAGACACCGCGTCCATCCCACTCATCCCTTCCAAATCCGGAACCTCCTCAAATTGCTTTTGGGCTAAGGTGTAATACCCGGAATACTGCAGATCCAACCCGGCAGACGCGACGGCAAGGCTTTTCAGACGGGTCTCTACAGGCTTATTTGAAGTAATTTTACTCGCTACGGAGTTAAAGACCGGACCGGCTACATCCGCTCCGTAATATCCCACGCTTTTATCGGGTTCGTGAATGACAACGATACAGGAATACTGAGGGTTATCAGCCGGGAAATACCCCGCAAAAGTGGAAATATATCCCAGTTTATCCGGGTCTCTGGAGGCGTAGTTTTTCTGAGCAGTCCCTGTTTTACCCGCCAGGGATAAGAATGGAGATTCCAGACCGTGTCCGGTACCCTCGGGACTGGCCACGACATTCCGCAATAGTTGTTGTACTTTTTTGACGGTCTCCTGAGAACAAATGGCCGGATTCAAAACCTCTTTTTCAAAGCGGGCTACCGTCCGGTTCCATTCCCGGACTTCTTTTATTAATCTGGGACGCACCAGCTCTCCATCATTGGCAATGGCATTGTAAAAGGCCAGGGTTTGCAAAGGCGTAAGAGAGACTTCGTACCCATGGGACATCCATGCCAGGGAAATACCCGACCATCCTTTTTCACCCGGACTCCTCAAGACAGGCACTCCCTCCCCTTTTATGGGCATACCGAGCTCCTTGTCCAGCCCCATAGCGCGAAGGCGATCGGTAAATTCAGCTGGATTATTTTTATAATTTTCGTGAATCATTTTGGCAAAGGCAGTATTCGAGGAAACTTCAAAGGCTTTACCCACACTGATTTTCCCGTAGCCCCCTCTGCGGGAATCCCGGACCACGCGATCGTAAATTTTCCAAACGCCTTTTTCAGTATCCACTACCGTCCCCGTGTCGAGCTTACCATCCTCCATGGCCGCTATCAAAGACATGAGTTTAAATGTAGATCCGGGCTCGTGAGATTCGCCAATGGCATAATTCAAGCGCTCGTAATAGGTATCCTGTTCGGTGCGGCCGAGATTACTGATCGCTTTGATCTCTCCGGTTGCAGTTTCCATGACAATCACACTGCCGTGTTCTGCCTTATAGTGCTCCAGCTGGGAGAGAAGAGCATGGTGCGCGATATCCTGAATGTTGATATCGATTGTAGAGATCACGTCATAGCCATCCTGAGGCTCAATGATGTTATCCAGACCGATAGGTTTCCACTGTCCTTTGGCGATTTTTTGTTTCAGTCGCTTGCCTTCAATCCCTCTGAGGTAGCGACCAAAGGCACCTTCCAACCCGACCCGGGTGGCGTATCCGTTCTCGTCAAATCGCTCGTAACCCACACTGCGTTCGGCAATTTTACCCAGCGGATGCTCCCGTACAATTTTCTGCTCGGCGATCATGCCTCCCTTAAACGGTCCTAACTTAAAAAGAGGGAACTCTTTAATGGTCTTATACTGCGTATAATCGAGATTCCTGGCGATAAGAGCATAGCGATCTTTGGAAGCCCTGGCTTTGCGCAGGATGTTTTCATAGTGCGAAACCGGTTTGCCCAGCATTTCAGACAGGGCGCTGGAAAGAGGGCCCACTCCTGCTTCAAAATTAGCTGCGGAAACCGTAACGGCGTCAAAGCGGATGGTATACCGGGATACTGAGGTGGCCAGCAGGCTACCGTCCTCTGAATATAAGTTCCCGCGGGTAGGTTCAATGGTGAACATCTTTTCTGTCCGTTGCAGGGCCAACTCCCGGTATTTATCCCCATCTGCGGTTTGAATATTGACCATTTTAAACATGACAGCCAGCGCGAAGAGGAACATCCCTCCGGCGACCAGATACAAGCGAATCAATATGTGTTTTGGAGTAAAGGACACGGCTAGGGTTCGGTTTTTGCAACAATTATTTTTACAGGCGGGGATTCGGCGGGCACGAGTCCTTTGGGGGAAACGGATTCGCGAATAGTCGACTCCAGTTTTAGGCGCTGGACTTTGGAGCGAACCTCAACAAATTCACTCCGCAGCTGTTTCACTTCTTCATTTAAGGCAGCTATATCGTGTACTTTGCGGTCGGCTGAATGCGAACTGGCAATCATTACGGTCGCAAGAAGGGATACAAATACGATAAAAAGCCAGTTTCTGGGGGCATCCCCACTTACCAGAAACCTTCCTTTAAGCAAGGCTACGAGGTTCTTTTTCATCGGTTAATTCCTTTTCGTTTTTAGTGCTACTCGTTCTCCAATACGCAAACGTGCACTGCGGGCACGTGGATTGGAAATGATTTCTTCCGCTGATGGTGTGCCGGGCTTTCCTATGGCCTTAAAAGGGGTCATGGGGTTCCCGTAAAAATCAGTGGACACCACTCCTTGAAAATTGCCACTCCGTATAAACCGTTTTACCATGCGATCTTCAAGGGAATGGTAGCTTATAAGGCTCAGTCTTCCTCCTACCCGAAGCAGCTCTACAGACTGCAAAAGCAACTCCTCCAGGGCCGTCAATTCCTGGTTCACCTCTATTCGGATGGCCTGATAGGCCTGTGCCAGTCCCTTATGCTCTTTTCCACGCTGCAGGAAAGGCCGCAGAATTTCATTCAGAGCAACTGTGGTTTCAATAGGTTTTACAGCTCTTTCGGCTGCAATTGCCCTTGCTATGGCGCCAGCCCGCTTCAACTCTCCGTATCGGAAAAACACCTCCCGTAAACGCGCCTCGGGATAAGTATTTATCAATTCCTTGGCGGACAGTGCTTCTTTTTGATTCATCCGCATATCCAGATCCGCATCGAAACGTGTCGAAAAACCGCGATCCGCCTGATCGAACTGATGTGACGATACCCCGAAATCCCCGAGGATTCCATCAACTTTCAGAATGCCATAGAACTTCAAATACTGTCGTATAAACCTGAAATTGGCGCTGATTAATTCAAAGCGACTGTCATCAGGTCGGTTGGCCCGGGCTGCTTCATCCTGATCAAAGCCAAAAAGCCTGCCCTGTGGCCCCAAACGTTTTAAAATCTCTGCACTGTGCCCGCCGCCTCCGAAGGTGACATCGACATAAACACCATTTTCACGAATCGCGAGCCCCTCCACGGTTTCATGGAGCAAAACCGGCTTATGATATGGCGTCTCCATCATCCCCCATCACCTCTTCAGCCAGATCGGCAAAATCAGATGCTGTTTCCTCCAGCACCAACTCGTACGCGTCCTTATCCCATATTTCTATGATATTGATCGCCGAACTCAGCACTACGTCTCTGTCTATTCCGGCTACGGCCATAAGGTTTTTAGGGATCAGCAAGCGCCCTGTGGCATCGATTTCCACAAGCTTTACCCCTGCAGTGAAACGGCGAATAAAATCGTTGTTCTTCTTTTTGAAGCGATTCTTCCGGTTCATTTGCGCCATCAGTACATCCCATTCAGACATCGGATAGAGTTCCAGACATGGCTGAAAGACCGATCGCTTGATTACAAAGCCCTGATTCAGGAAGGGAACCATCTGATTCTTCAGGGCAACGGGCACCATCACGCGCCCTTTAGCATCGGCTTTACACTCATATGTCCCTATGATTGAGGTCACAAAAGGGGGGTTGAATTGTTAATTAAAACTCAAATATATAGAAATTATTACCACATTTTACCACAAATACCCACTTTGTTGACAAATTTAACCCTTTCACCCCCCTTCTTTTCCAATGCCGTAAAGAATCCTGCGGTCATCCCCCATAAGTCCGAGTCATTCCTGATGCAATTCCGGGGGATACCCCCATGCGCTTCAGATTGCCATTAGGGGGAAATGTCTATATTTGCCAACTAAAAAGCAGCCATAAACCCCATGGGAAATCGGATTATTACAGAAGGCAACTACCGGTATATCGAAACTGGTGAAGGCACTCCGCTGATTATCTTACACGGATTAATGGGAGGGTTGAGCAACTTCCAGGGGGTAACGAGCTTCTTTCCTGAAAAAGGATATAAGGTTTTGGTTCCTGAACTTCCGATATACGGGATGCCACTACTGAAAACCAATGTCAAAAGTTTTGCAAAATACCTCGAGCGATTTATTGAGTTTAAGAAGCTGAACAACGTCATCCTTCTGGGGAATTCCCTGGGCGGACACATTGGACTGCTCCACACCAAGCTCTATCCCGATATGGTCAAGGCACTGGTGATCACCGGCAGCTCCGGATTGTATGAAAGCGCCATGGGTGACGGGTATCCGAAACGGGGAGACTACGAGTTCATTAAGAAAAAGGCAGAGGATGTATTCTACAATCCGAAAGTGGCCACCAAAGAAATTGTTGACGAAGTATTCGCCACGGTAAACGATCGGATGAAGTTGGTTAAAACGCTTTCTATAGCCAAAAGCGCCATCCGCCATAATATGGCGAAAGACCTGCCCAAAATGAATACCCCCACATGTATCATCTGGGGAAAAAACGATTCGGTGACTCCACCCAATGTCGCTGAAGAATTTCACGAATTGCTCCCGGATTCTGACCTGTATTGGATTGACAAATGCGGCCATGCTCCCATGATGGAACATCCCAAGGAATTCAATGCCATACTCTATGACTGGTTGCAGAAACGTAATTTCTAATTCAGCCAGGAGCCTGCAAACTGCAAATCCTACTTCTGCTTCTTAATATTGTGATATGAAGATTACCTCAGCTGAGTTTCTTTGCAGCAATACAGACGTCGGAAAGTGCCCTGCGGAGCCCCTTCCGGAGTACGCTTTTATCGGACGCTCTAACGTGGGTAAGTCTTCCCTTATCAATATGTTAACCCAGCGCAAAGGCCTGGCAAAGACTTCGGGCAGGCCTGGAAAAACCCAGTTGATCAATCACTTTAAGATCAATGATAACTGGTTTCTTGTAGACCTTCCGGGCTACGGGTATGCCCGTACCTCCAAAAAGGATAAAGCGCGCTTTCAAAAATTTATCACCCGTTATTTTACCGAGCGAAAGCAACTGCTCAATGCGTTTCTTTTGATAGATATTCGCCACGCTCCCCTTCCTATCGATCTGGAATTTATGGAATGGCTCAATACGAAAGGGATTCCTTTCTCGTTGGTCTTTACAAAAGCAGACAAGCTGAAGCCCGGAGCACGGGAGGAAGCCCTTGAAAAGTATTTTGATCAGATGCGGGCGGCCGGATGGCTTGAAATACCTCCGTGTTTTGTGACCTCTTCTTCCAAAACCATCGGAGGAGATGAACTCCTGGCTTATATCGAAAATATCAATGTGAACTTTCGGGCGGCACGACCCTAAAATCGAACAAGCGACAGGGGTACCCCCTCCCCCGGTATTCAATTTATCGGCAGATACTGCACTTTCACATCACAGTTCCCCGACGACATCTGAACCGGACTGCGGATTTGAAATTTTACTTTTCAAAGCTGTGATGAGCGCCTCGAGGGAGGCGATTTCCTCCAAATCACGGGGTGTCAACAGAACCTTCCATAGGTCCTTTTTGAGTTGAAGAACCAGGGGGAAAGCCTCTGGAAAACTTACCTGTATGCCCGAAGCCCTGAAGGTGTCCCGGTAGTAGAAAAACGCCGGACGCTCAAAATCCTCAAGAAAATTCTTCCACTCCCGCTTCGCTGAGCTAAAACCATGAGTTAACTCGCAGAGCCTGCAGGAATAGGTTTCAGGACTGATCCATTTGTGTAAACTGTCCCGGACTGCATTGAACATTCCGGCATCTGCATTCCAAACAAATACAAGGCTGCCCTCGGGATACTCCTTATTCACCGGTTTTGGTTTTTGCATATGCAGTAAATTTAAACAGTCTGCTGGTTTTCTGCAGTGGACCGGTCTATCTTTTCAATGAGGGGGAAGGGGGATTACCCCCGGGATACATTCCAAATAGCGGTTTATCCGCCCTGCAAGAATCGTATGGACCTATAGCCCCGCCTTCCCATTTCCTTTAACCTTTTTTTATCATCAGCCCGCATCCCGGATTTGTATCTTGACCCTTCAAAAACAATTAACCTGTTGCACATGAATAAAGTCTTTCATCCTTCTGCGAGTCGGGGCCATGCCAATCATGGATGGCTTGAGAGTTATCACAGTTTTAGCTTTGCAAATTACTACAATCCCGAGCGAATGCAATTTGGGACCCTACGGGTATTGAATGACGATCGCGTCGCTCCGGGTATGGGATTTGGCACCCATTCCCACAGCAATATGGAGATCATTTCTATTCCGCTCCGGGGCGATCTTGAGCATAAGGACAGTATGGGAAACACTACGGTGATCCGGGAAGGGGATGTTCAGATAATGAGTGCCGGTACCGGAGTAAACCACAGTGAGTACAATAAGAACAAGGATCGGGATGTCGCCTTTCTCCAAATCTGGATTCTCCCCAATAAGGTAAATGTAACCCCCCGATACGACCAGATAACACTCAACCCTGCGGCCCTGAAAGATCAATGGCACACCCTATTGGGTCCTGAAGGAAAACATGACGGTCTTTGGATTCATCAGGATTCATGGTTTCATATGGGTGATTTTAAAAATGGGGGTGCCATTTCCTACAAAATCCGGGAATCCACAAACGCGCTGTACATCTTTGTTCTGGAGGGGAAGGCCACGGTAGAAGGCGAAACTCTGGAGCGCCGGGATGCCCTGGGTATTTGGGATATAGAAAGTGTTGGGTTCGATATAGAGAAAGACAGCAGAATATTGTTGATAGAAGTCCCATTTTCAAATTGACTTTTCAGGTTTCAGGATGAAAAAATGAGTTTTATCATGTCATTTCTTACTTTGTGTTGTTAGATTTACCTTTGATTTGAACGCATATTTCCTTTAGCACATGGATAAGACGATCCTGGTACCTTATGATTTCTCAATAGCTTCCGAATACGGAGTTAAATACGCCATTGATTTTGCCACATCCCGACCTGGCATGAATCTTCGGTTTTGTTTGATCTCAGACAAGGAAGATCCTGTGCGCTTTAAAAAGGGTAAAAAACAGATTGCCGATCAACTGTCAAAAGCCTTCCGGGGAACGCTCTCCTGGACGCAGCTCATACCCGGGTCTGTCAACGGCTTGCTCGAGAAGTGCAAGGAGGACAAGGTGGATATGGTCATAATGGGAACCTCGGGTTCAACTCAGGAAGATGCGAATACCAAAACTGCTGAAATGGTACTCAAGGCCAAATTCCCTGTGCTTGTGGTTCCTGCCGAAACCGTAGAAGATTTTAAGCTCTCCCGGATTGCCCTGGTGTTGGGCCATAATGAGATCGATGACCCGAATTTAATCCACACACTGCTGGAAGTCTCCCGGAGATTTAACGCCTCGGTTACAGTACTGACAATCGCCGGAGAATCGGAAAACTTCGGGTATACTGAAGAGGAAGAGCGCAATGAACATCTTTTGGAATACTATCTGGAATCGTTTTATTCCCATCATGTCTACATAAAGAATAAAGACGTCGTCGAAGGTATCTTTGAATATATCGAGACACACAACATTGATATGGTTGCTATTCTACCTAACAATCACGTTAAGAAAGGAACGCCGTCCGAAGGTCGTCTTACCCAAATATTGGCCCAGCAATCCAAAACTCCGCTTCTCGCCATTGAGCACTAATTTTTGGCTCCTTAATGGCTTTGCGAAATCCCGCTTCCTTTGCGAAAACAACTCTGAGGTTATCTTAGTCGGGAATTCCTTCCTTTGGGCTCACTGAAAGACTGAGCTACTTAAATATTGTGTATTTTGGGCTCGTTTTTAACCCTACGTAAAGAATGAACACATCTTCCCAATATGCCACCTGGCATCATCCCTACAAGCCCGCTCGTAAGTACAATAAGCGGGTTGCTTATTTCAGTATGGAATTCGGAATTGATCAGGGTTTAAAAATCTATTCAGGCGGCCTTGGGTTTCTGGCAGGGTCGCATCTGCGCTCCGGTTATGACTTGAAGCAGAACATGATTGGCGTGGGTATTCTGTGGAAATACGGATATTACGACCAGGGACGGGCAGAAGATCAGACCATGGCCCCGCACAGGACTCATAAACGATATAGTTTCCTCGAGGATACGGGTATCGAAGTGCGCATAGCTATCGGCGGTAATCCGGATGTTCGTGTACGGGCCTATGTACTTAAACCAGAGATATTTGGAACTGTCCCCCTCTATCTGCTTTCCACTGACCTTCCGGACAACGATTACCTCTCCCAGACTATTACGGATAATTTATACGACTCCAACGAGGATACGCGAATTTCTCAGAATATCGTCCTGGGGATCGGCGGAGCCAAGGTTGTTCAGGCCCTGGGGGGTGCTGAAAAATATCATCTCAATGAAGGCCATGCCCTTCCGGCCTTTTATCATTTGAAGAATAACGGTGTAGACCCTTCCCACTTCGTTTTTACCACCCATACCCCTGAACAGGGTGGAAACGTCGTCCGAAATGGGTATCACTTGAATGCCCGCGGATTCTTTGGCCGGACCCTTACCGGTCCTGAACTCCAAAGGGAACTGGTCGGGGATGGATTGAATTACACCGTTTCAGCCCTGCGTTTGGCCCAAAAAGCCAATGCGGTTTCAAAACTACATGGGGAAGTTGCCCGCAGTATGTGGAAGCCCTTTAACCTGGACCACAAAATATCACATATTACCAATGCCCAACATCCCGGTTTCTGGACGGATGATGCCCTTGAAAAGGCTTTTAGCCAAAAGAAAGTGCGTTCTTTTCAAAACCGAAAAAAAGAGTTAAAAAAGAAACTCTTTAAAGAAGTTCTCGACCAGACCGGCACCCTATTGGATCCGGATGTGTTAACCGTGGTTTGGGCACGCCGTTTCGCTGCCTATAAACGACCGGATTTATTGCTCTACGACTTTCCAAGATTTCTCAATCTCTTACAAAGGCCCGGACAACCCCTTCAGATCATTTGGGCAGGAAAACCTTATCCGAAGGATTACAATGCCATCAACACGTTTAACCGCCTGGTGGAAGTCAGCACAGATTTACCAAATCTGGCGGTACTTACCGGATACGAAATTGCGCTTTCCCGCACCTTGAAATGTGGGTCGGACATCTGGTTGAACACCCCGAGAATAACGCGGGAAGCTTCCGGAACCAGTGGGATGACCGCTGCGATGAATGGTTCATTGAACCTGTCGATCAATGATGGGTGGATTCCCGAATTTGCCCAACATGGCAAAAATGCCTTTGTACTGCCTCCGGTAGATGCCGGCCAGCCCATTTCTGTGCAGGACGAATTGGACAGCCAGCATTTATACAGCATGCTTGAGAATGAAGTGCTGCCGATGTATTACAACGATCCCAAGCGATGGATGGAACTCGTTTTTGAGGCAAAGTCTGCCGTAGATCCGCAATTTTCAAGTCATCGGATGGCCGAACAGTATTACAAGGAACTCTATAATGGGTAAGGGCAGATGCGCCCGCTGGCGAAACTACAGACAGGGGCCTTCTTTACCCCCTGCTTAACCTATCGTAAAGGGCTGTCCGGTGCTCTGCAGGGCTGCAAACCACAATTCCCCTTCAAGATCTATCTTCTTCCGATACTGCACCACCTCATCAATGGGCAGGTAAACGAGCTGGTTGTTTAGCAACCCGACCACAAACCGGGTTTTACCCGCCATGGCTCCGTGTACAGCCTGATAGGCTAATCGATTACAGAATACACTGTCACTTGCATTGGCAGGTGCAGAACGGATAATATAACTGGGGTCGATATACTTAATGGTTACTTCGGTTTTCTTTTCTTTAAAATATGCAGCAATTTGGGCGTTCAGAAAAACCCCTATATCCTTATGCTTGATATTTCCCGAGGCATCACGAATTTCAGAATCGCTTTTGATCAGATGTTGGCCGGCACCTTCAGCCACCACAATAAGCGCATGGTGCTTGGCCTTTAACCTGCGCTCGAGCAAATCCAGCAATCCGTTTTCACCTTCCAGCTGAAAGGGCAATTCGGGGACCAGTAAAAAATTCACCTCTGGCATGGCCATAGCGGCCGAAGCAGCGATAAAGCCACTGTCCCTGCCCATCAATTTAACGATAGCTATTCCGTTGTACGCACCCTTGGCCTCATTATGGGCATCCCTGATAATCGGTGAAGCAACGTCGTAAGCCGTCTCAAATCCGAATGACTTATCGATCAGATCAATATCGTTGTCTATGGTTTTGGGAATTCCGATCACGGAGATATCCAACCCCCGGGTCTCAATTTCCCGTCCAATGGCCTCACAACCCTTCAACGTTCCATCACCTCCTATGGTAAAGAGCATATCTATCCCGAGGCGCACAAGGGAATCTACAATATCGGAAGGTTTTTGGCCTCCTCTGGACGAGCCCAGGATGGTCCCGCCGAACTGATGAATATCTCTTACTTTATCGGGGGTGAGTTCGTGATAAGGATGTGCATTATCAGGTCCCAGACCCTGGTATCCATAAGGTATTCCAATAATTTTGGGGACTCCATAAAAATAGTGAAGCCCCATGACAAGGCTCCGAATCACATTATTAATGCCCGGGCATAAACCACCACAGGTCACAATAGCGGCTGTAGTTTTTGCCGGATCAAAAAATATTTTTTTTCGCGGACCGGCCTTTTCGACGCATAACGGCTCTGTTCCCTCTTTCAGGGCCTGTGTATACGCCTCCATACCTGTTTTAAAGACTATTTTCTGGGCATCCGTAACAAAATTAAAGAGCTGATCGCCCCGTTCGCTGCTCAGAGGTAAAGGCGATAACCGCTCCGCGGTGCCCAGGGTATGTATTTTAAATGGATTTTTTTTCATAGCATAAACCGTCTTTGAGGGATAGACCGAAGCAGGATAAAAGGGGCTGTTACTTATTTAAGATTCTGCCCCGCCAAGTTCTAGTTTTTCAGCAAAATAATCGCAAAAATCGCGCATTGTCGCAGTCATTTTCTCATCCTGTGTGGCTTTTAAAAACGTATCGGACAAAGCGACCAGAGTCTGGTGAAAGAATACCTTCATCTCATCCAGGGGCATGTCTTTGGTCCAAAGGTCAATTTTCAGAGATTCTTTGGTGGTGTGATCCCAAACCGAAAGCAACATGGCTTTGGCCTCCTGATTTTCGATACCCCCATCCTCAGCAGACCAGGTGAGTCCTTCAGGAACCCTGTTTTCATCTAAGGTCACCTTCAGGGTGATTTCAGAGGAGTGTTGTTGTTTTGGCATATTACTTTCGCGGTTTATAGTTGGACTCCTTAAAGAGTTCTTCCTCAGGAATTGCCAGGAGTTCCCGCAGTTCCATTTCGTTCTGTTCCATAAAGGACCGCACAATTTGCCATCCGATATACTGCCCGATACGCCCGGGAGAATCATTATCCAGGACCAGGCCGAATTTACTAAAGGGCGCCGGCTGAAGAAATCGCGGGCCCAGTTTTTTGTCTGTACTGTAAAGCAACTCCCTTTCGATGAAATATCTCCAGACCTGATTCTCATTATCCCTGGCCCATTGAAGTTCTGCAGCTGAATATTTAATTTTCACAGAATCCTCCGCCAGGGGCATCAACTGATCTTTCAAATACAGCCCCTTTCCGTAATACACCATCTGGGCGATAAAGCTTCGGTCTGTGGCAAGGGGCACCATTTTTTCACAAAAGTCGCCCGCAACATCACTGATCATAAATGCCGGATCGAGTTCTTTCGCTACAAAATTTGGAAGACCTTCATAGAATTTATGATCGGGGCCCAGGTAATTATCCAGGCCTATGAGAAGCAACGTATCCGTTAGAATCACCTTGTTTTTATAATCCACATTGGAGGTTATTGTAAACACCTTCCCGGGCAGGGGGGTCTGAGGAAAAAAATAGGCGACGTGTTTAAAAAACAATTCCAACTCCGTTTCATAGGGTCGAAAGTCCGGAAATGAAGCTTTAACTTCTTTCCTGAGCTGCTGTTGCAGGGTGTCGGCCATAGTGGCAATCCAAATCGAATCCGGGAATTGCTCTGGAAAAAGATAGGGGTATGTTCTTTTCAGGGTCGGCAGATCCTCCGGACCTGAAGCGTCGAAAAGGAGGTCGAACCGGGTGGTCTCCAGTGAAACAGGGATTTCGAGTATTTCCTCAGGAATTCCCGGCTGCGGTCCGGCGCACTGAGTATAAAGGATTAACAGGACAATGGCTATTATCTTCCTCGGGAGCAACCCAACTATTCCTTTCAAGGCTTTCTTATTTAGGGATCAGATGCTATTTTTACGAAACAAAGGTATCCATTTTCCAATTCAATCCGAAGACCTATGCAAACAGAAAAAGTAATAGACCATATTACAGACTGGTTGAAGTCCTATGCCCAGCAGGCGGGAATGCGCGGGTTCGTCATCGGTGTTTCCGGAGGTATTGACTCTGCCCTGACCTCTGCTCTATGCGCCCGTACCGGGTTGGAGTTGCTTTGTTTGGAAATGCCCATTCACCAATCCAAATATCAGGTCAGTCGGGCAGCAAATCATATTTTCTGGCTCAAAGAAAACCATCCGAATGTGCGATCCGAATGGGTAGACCTGACCCCGGTATTCGATGGGCTTCTGGAAGTTTTTCCATCGGTGGAAAATGAAGAAGACCGGCTGATGTCCCTGGCCAATACGCGGGCAAGGCTACGTATGACCTCTTTGTACTACTTCGCTGCCCTGCAAAAGCTCCTGGTTGCGGGCACCGGTAACAAAGTAGAGGATTTCGGGGTGGGCTTTTTTACAAAATACGGGGATGGTGGGGTAGACCTGAGCCCGATTGCAGACCTTATGAAAACAGAAGTCTATGAACTGGCGAAGTTTCTGGGCATCAATAAAGAGATTCTGGAAGCCCCACCTACCGACGGACTCTGGGGAGATGACCGGACAGACGAGGACCAGATTGGCGCCTCTTACCCCGAGTTGGAATGGGCTATGGAAATGGACTCCAAAGGCCAAAGTGCCCAAGATTTTAAAGGGCGTCAACGTGAAGTTTTTAAAATCTATAAAAAATTCAATACCGTTAATCGACATAAAATGCTTCCCATCCCGGTCTGTATAATCCCCCAGTCCTTCAAAATTACCTCTTAGCTAACAATCAGGTCATTATCTCGAAAATTAGACGTCCTTTTCCGACACATCGGAATTTTATGGACACCTTTGTTATTCCCCTGACAGTATCAGTATTCCCGGGGGATGTCTGTTACAGACTACTCAAAAGTTTAGCAAAAGCAATTGACAATGATCAAAGCAATCGTCGCGGACAACCACCCCATTGTCCGATATGGTATCCACGCACTCCTCAGAGGAGCAGAAGATATTAGGATCATCGGAGATGTCTCCAACACAAACGCATTGTTTGAGATGCTTAAAGATCAGACCCCTGATGTCATTATCATGGAATTGGATCTCCCGCAAATTAATGGTATCGCAGCGTTGCGGTACATAAAGGAAGAATATCCTGAAGTAAAAGTGCTTATCTACAGTGGTCAGTCCGAAGATGTTTATGCCTTGAGCACAATTCGGGCAGGAGCCAGCGGCTATCTTTCCAAGACTTCTGATGCTGACAACCTCGCGTCGGCTATCAAAAAAGTAGCCCGGGGAAGTATGTTTATCACCAATGAACTGGCACAACGCCTGGCTTTTGACCAGGGCAGCAAGAAACCGAGACGTTTTTTCCGAAAACTTTCTACCCGGGAAGTCGAAGTACTTAAAATGCTCGCCAGCGGCAAACGAAACAAAGAAGTGGCTCTGGGTCTTAACCTCAATGAAAAAACAGTCAGCACCTATAAGGCCCGCCTGATGAAAAAACTGAATGTGGACAATATGGTAGACCTGCTTCAACAGGCCAAAGCACTGGAGCTGTATTAGTGCGAACCTTATTCCCGTAGTCCCCTTTAAGACCCTTTATTTTCTCTGCAACGGCCTATTTTCTCAGGAAAGTACCCTGTTCAGCTTTGTATTGAGCAATTTATTGAGCTGAAGGTAATTCACGATTTCCTCCAGTACTTCGGTATGATCCTCCGACGGCGCCCCTTCCGTTTTTTGCTGCAGGGCCTCTATGCGCTTTTTTATCAGATAACATCTGAGCGAAAGAATGGTTTCACTTACCAGTTGAGCTATTGAATTTTTTTTGGGCTTGGGATAAATATCTTTGCGTTCCCATTCGTGCAACTGATACTTCTCCTCTTCCATTAAAATAGAAGAAATTTCAGAAACCAACTCCTGATCCGGGTCGTTCATGAGTTCCTGAATCTGGAATTCACCTTCCCCATTCAACTTTTGGATCAGGGCATAGTATATTTTGCGGAAATTGCCATGGGTGAGTTCGATCTCATCGTCCTGTAGATCCAGATATACTTTTTCAAAAACACGGACTTCAGAAACCTCAGGTTCCAGGGCGAGCTTTCCGTCTTCTGTTTCTTTCAGGACGAGGTCTTCAAATACCTGAGATTCCATTCCGTAAAGCAATAACAATTCAATGATCTTGCGCTCGAGTTCGTATTGAAGATCCACCCGGGCTTCTTCCGGCTGAACGGGCACCACTTCCATGGGGGTGGGAGCGTTTTTTGTACGCAAATCCTGAGCCTGTTTTTTACCCATCTGGGCCAGGGTACTAAAAAGGACTTCCTCGGATATCCCCAGAAGGGATGCACATTCCTGTACGTAAATTTCCCTTTTAATACGATCCGGAATTCGGGCAATACTCCCGACAATTTCCCGGATGGTTTCCGCCTTGCGTATCGGATCGTTGGCGGCTTCCTTGGTAAGCAAAGTCGTTTTAAACTGTATAAAGTCTTGTGCCTGCTCCACTAGATACTCCTGAATGGCCTCCTGGGAGTGCTTTCGGGCAAAACTGTCCGGATCCTCGCCCTGTGGGAAGCTGCACACCTTAACGTTCATTCCTTCTTCAAGGATAAGATCCACCCCGCGCAGTGAGGCTCTCAGACCCGCTTCATCCCCGTCGAATAACACCACTATATTCTGGGTCAGGCGGCGTATTAATCGAATTTGTTCAGGGGTAAGGGCCGTTCCGCTGGAGGCTACGACGTTTTCAATGCCGCTTTGATGCAATTGGATCACGTCTGTATAACCCTCCACAAGATAACATATATCCTCTCGGGCTATGGCCTGCTTCGCCTGATATATCCCATAGAGCACCTTGCTTTTATGGTAAATTTCACTTTCGGGTGAATTCAGGTACTTTGCCTGCTTTTTATCCGAACTCAGGGTTCTGCCTCCAAACCCAAGAACGCGACCGCTCATGGCGTGAATGGGGAAAAGGACCCGACCTTTAAAACGATCGAATCGCTTTTCTTTCATCCCTTCCGCCGTGGCCGGCTTGACTATGGTCAGCCCGGTTTTCTCCAAATACTCCAGACCGTATCCCTTGTCGAGGGCCGCGACGGTAAATGCGTCCCACTGGTCGGGATTGTACCCCAATCCAAAATGCCTGATGGTCTGTTGTGAAAAACCCCGTTCTTTGAAATAACTCAGACCTATAGCTTTGCCGGATTCGGTATTCCAAAGCACGTCCTCATAAAATTTCTGAGCAAACTCTGCGACCAACATCATACTCTCCCGTTCGCTCGCCTGTTCCTTTTCCTCGCTGGACTGCTCGGTTTCCTCTATTTCAATCTGATATTTTTTGGCCAGATACCGAATGGCCTCAGGATACGTGAAGTGTTCGTGTTCCATAAGAAAGGCCACTGCATTTCCACCTTTTCCGCTGCTGAAGTCCTTCCAAATCTGTTTTACGGGAGAAACCATAAAACTTGGGGTGCGTTCATCGGTAAACGGACTGAGCCCCTTAAAGTTGGAGCCCGATTTTTTGAGTTGTACATAATCTCCGATGACCTCCTCTACACGGGCAGTTTCAAAGACTTTATCTATGGTATTTCTGGAGATCAAAGCGCTAGGGAATTCAAAGGTTTAAAAGTAGGAAAAGTGCAGGCCACTTAAAAGGATTCGGGGACCCAAATCCATCTATCTCAGGAATTGGTATCTTTAATACGTTTATGAACCTGAATATACTCTTTATTCTGTTTTTTGGCACCCGCCCGGGCAAAACCAAAGAATCTGCCCTCCCTGGGGTTCCGTGTCCCTACTGCACACAGCTCGGGCAACTAAAGGCCGTTATTCAGCCCAGATATGTTCATATATTCTGGATCCCGGTCTACAGGTTATCCCCAACGGCACTGGTCCGGTGCGGACACTGCAAAAAAGCGTATAGCAAGGGCGACTGCTCCCCACAGATGCAAGAGGCCCTTAAAAAACTAAATGAGGAATAAAAAAGGGCTCGTAGCGAGCCCTTTTTTTTAGTGTGAATTGAGGTTAAATCTGTAGTTGCAGTCCAAAGGCGATAAATCGTTGTTCCACATCGGCATCCTGGAAAATCGGGTTTAAATCGTATTTAGCATATAGAAGTACACCCCCGACACCAATATAGCCGCTTAACCCATAAACGAAATCGCTGGTGTTGTACCCTCCTTTGAGTTTGTCCTTTTTCTTTTCACCGTCCTGAGAATATTTTAACTTCTGACGGGCTCCGATATTCAGACCTCCATAACCCCCAAGTCCCAATCGGAATTGATCCCTGAGCGAATACCGAACACCGTGATTTGAAATCCGTTTCCGTGATGGCCCTAATTCAAAGTACACCGGAACGACTAAGTTATCCATTCTGAATTTCGATTTATTCAAGTCGTATTCAAATTCCTCGAGTGTGTTCTGTCCATCTTCTGTGACAAAATACTGATTGCCTTCGGGCTTCAGCCCATTGAACTGAAACGAAAAGCCATAGTGGAACCGCAGCCAATTGGCATTCTGAAACACCCGGGTTCGCCATGACCATCCTATTTCGAAAAAACGGCTTCCCGCCTTTTTGTAGGGTGATCCTTCCAAAGAAAGTCCCTGAACATCTGCATTGCTGAATCCGAAAGACATGACCAGGTCGGAATACGTCCGGCGGTCGTAACTGTAATCGTCGTCCCAATCCCAATCCCATCCCCAGGAATTACAACCAAACTCGAAGAACTCACAATCAAATTCGTCCTCTTCGTCCTCCTGGTCCGGATACTCATAAACAGTAACGCGTTCATCCTTCTTTACGATGCTGTCCTGTAAAACCAGGGCGTCATCCTTATTGCGTTCCAACAAGGCAATTTCATTATCGATAATGGACTGGCGGTTTTTTATATTCAAAGCCCTTTTCTGCGCTGCCTGCTCCTTTAATAACAGGGCCTCTGCTTCGTCGATTTCCCCGGCTTCAAACCTTCCGTCGATCCGGATAACCTCCTTTTTAAGGGCGTCCTTCTCTTGTTGCTCCACAAGGTCTCGCTGGGCCTTGAGTTGACGAATTTTTTCCTGATAAGCTTCTTGTCCGCTGGCCTGTTGCAGGCAACAGAGTACCATAATGGGAATCAGTAATCGTACTAGTGTGTGCATAATGATTGATTTAATTGATTGATGAATAAACTTCTCCCTTTTCACATTCTCGGTGAGCCAGGCAACTTAAAATTTGTATGTCAGTTAATGGGAGCGATCCGCCACAGCAGTTCGCACTTTGTTATAGCCCGTTTTCAACTTCTTGAGAATCTGATCCCTGAATGACTGATCCAGTTCTGACTCAACTTCACCCAGTAACCTTGCCGGGTTAAGGATTACTGTATCCGTTGCAACACTATTGTTTTCAGCCACCCGCAAGGCCTGAGATAAAAGGGCGTCGACCTCTGCGTCCGCTGAATCTTCATTGTTCTCTTCGTCATGTGAAGGGGCGATCAAAGCGCGGTCTGCAGGATTTAATGCTTCCTGTACGTCCGCGTAAAGGACATTGAGGGAGTGGTCCGCCAAGTCGGCCTGATTTACGCGATCTAACTTGACGATACCCGACATTGGTGTTACCGACGATTCCGAAACCTCCTTATTGGCTTCCGTTACTTCTGCGGGCCCTGTCGAGGCAACCCTGGCAGGGGTATGGGATTCGGACACTTTAAAATCTGGCCTTTTCTCAGGTTCGTTTAAAATTTCAGGAACATCTGCATCAGGGCTTTCCACGACCGCATCGGTCGCAGGCACTTCCAACGCAGATTCCTGCAGCAGAAAATAACCCAGCAGAAAAACCACACTGGCTGCCACCAGGAATTTCCATTTCCGGGAACCCGGTTTGCGGGTAGGTATTTCAGCTTCCAGCCGGGCTTCAATGCGCTCCCAGCTATCCTCCCGGGGTTGTACTTCCCTGGAACGGAGCCTGTCCTGTAATTCTTTTTCAAAGTCAACGGGTGCCATATCGTGGGATTGAGGATTCTTTTAACTGTTTTTGTAATTGTTTGCGCGCTTTGTACAGCTGGGTTTTGGACGTGCTTTCGGAAATGTCCAGCAAGGTTGCTATTTCAGAGTGTTTATACCCCTCAATCGCATAAAGTGTAAAAACCAGGCGATACCCCTCGGGCAAAGCTTCAACTAATTTTTCCAGGGCTTCCAACTGATAGGGGTCTGACGATACAGATTCCGTTACAGGGTCCTCCATTTTTGTTTCATCGTAAACTACAAAGGGTCGTTTGCGAAGAAAATCTATGGCCTCGCGCACCATAATCCTGCGTATCCACCCTTCAAAACTGCCCTGAAACCGAAACTCTGGCAAGGCGCGAAACACTTTGACAAAACCATCGATCATGACATCTTCTGCAAAATGAGCATCTTTGATATAGCGCTGAGAAAGGGCGAGCATCCCGGGGGCATACCGCTCGTAGATCTCCTTCTGAGACTCCCTGTGACCTTCAGCAGCCTTTCGGATCAGCGATTTCTCATGTTGTAAAAATGAAATGATTTTCACTTTCATTAGTGTTTCTATATCTATAGACGAGGGAAACTAAAAAAGGGTTGCCCAATACCCGAAAAAAAAAGAATTTCAGAGAATCGCAATCAAATTTTGCGGTCCACCACGTAATTGACCATAAGCTCTAAGGCATCCTTATAAGGAGATTGCGGATAGGGAGTAAGAATTTCAAGAGCCTGATCCCTAAACTCCAGCATCCGCTCCTCAGCGTATTGCAGTCCTCCAGATTGCTTGACATAATCGATAACCTCCCGTACCCGCCTGCGATCTTTATTGTGGTTTTTGACAGACTGAATCAGCCATTTACGATCTTTCTTCGAAGCCTGATTCAGGGCATATATAAGCGGGAGTGTCATTTTCTGTTCTTTGATATCAATCCCCGTTGGTTTCCCTATGCGTTGTTCCCCATAATCAAAGAGGTCGTCCTTGATCTGGAAGGCCATACCACTAAGTTCTCCAAATTTCCTGAATATCTCTACCTGTTCTGAATCTGGTTGTACGGAAGCAGCCCCAAGACTGCAACAAGCCGCGATCAGCGTGGCTGTTTTTTGTCGGATAATCTCATAATACACCGCTTCGGTAATGTCCAGTAATCGAGCCTTTTCGATTTGCAGTAATTCCCCTTCGCTAATTTCACGCATGGCCACAGAGATAATCTGCAGCAGGTCAAAATCTCCGTGATCCACGGAAAGGAGCATCCCCCGAGCGAGAAGAAAATCGCCCACAAGAACTGCGATCTTATTTTTCCATAGGGCATTGATCGAAAAAAAACCACGACGCTTATAGCTTTCATCCACAACGTCATCGTGCACCAGACTTGCGGTATGGATCAACTCGATCACCGAGGCACCTCTGTAAGTCCGTTCATTGACCTTCCCCTCATTGAGAAGTTTTGCGGTGAGAAAAACAAACATCGGGCGCATCTGCTTGCCCTTCCGATTCACGATATAATAAGTAATCCGATTCAGCAATGGCACATTGGACCTCATGGACTCGTGGAACTTTGTTTCAAAGAGTTCCATTTCCTTTTCAATGGGTTCGCGAATCTGTGCGCTAATTTTCAAACGATCGGATCTGTCGGGTTAGGCGAATTGTAAAATTAGCCAAAAATTGCCGTTAATAAGTGGGTAGCCCGAGGAAGTATGCCCAGAATTCACAGGAAATAGTTTCAGCCACCCCCGGGGGAAACCGTACTGAGAATTCACACCGGGGAATCTGTCCTAAAGGTTACAGAAATTACCCATTAAAATGTATAATTTCACAAACCCGAAAACGAAACCACTTTAATACCCCTTACAATGGATAAATCCCATCTGAAACCCACAGATGCTCTGGCCATCGAGCGCACCCGGCTTGCCAACGAGCGGACTTTTCTGGCCTATTTCCGAACCTTTATCGTCTTTCTGAGTTCCGGATTTGCCATCCTGAAAATTGAAGTATTACAGGAAATCAGGGATATCGGTTATTTCCTGACCATTTTGTCCCCATTTTTACTCTTCATTGGGCTTGTCCGTTTTTTATATGTGAAGCGGCAGATCCGGAAATACTATTACCCCTCTGAATTCATTGAAAATAAGTAAGGTGAAAGGAAGTTGCAGGGTTGCACATTAAATTGGATAGAGGGAGGGGTGGGAACTCCCGAAATCCCTTAAACACATATCCCCTACCCTAACTATAGGTTGGCTTGCTTATTGGCCAGCTGACCACAGGCCGCATCGATATCCTTTCCCCTGGAGCGGCGCACTGTCACGGTAATCCCTGCGGATTCCAGTGCCCGGACATAGGACTGTATGGCTTGCTCAGAGGCCTGGCGAAAATCCCCGTCATCGATGGGGTTGTATTCGATCAGATTCACCTTACAGGGCGCTGCTTTACAAAAATCCAGAAATGCCCGAATATCGGCAGGTTTGTCATTAATGCCTTCCCAAACGACATATTCATAGGTGATCCGGCTTCGGGTTTTATCGTACCAGTACTCAATGGCGTCTTTGAGTTCCTGTAAAGGCATTTTGGCATTAAAAGGCATGATTTCCGTTCGCGTCTCCTCCACGGCAGAGTGCAGGGACACCGCCAGATTACAACGCAACTCCTCATCCGCCAGTTTACGAATCATCTTGGGTACCCCGGAAGTCGATACGGTAATGCGCTTTGGGGACATCCCAAGCCCTTCTTCGGAACTGATCATCCGGATGGCCTTAACCACGTTCGGATAGTTCATCAAAGGCTCTCCCATGCCCATAAAGACAATGTTACTTAGGGGTCGTCCGAAATACAGGCGGCTCTGGCGGTCAATGACCACTACCTGATCAAAAATCTCATCCGGATTGAGGTTTCTCATGCGTTTGAGCCGTGCCGTAGCGCAAAAACGACAGTCCAGACTACACCCCACCTGACTGGATACACAGGCAGTGGTTCGGCTTGCCGTAGGAATAAGGACGGACTCCACAATCAATCCGTCGTGCAGGCGAACGGCATTCTTAATGGTCCCATCACTACTGCGCTGCATCTGATCCACAGCGATATGGTTGATGGTAAAATGGGTGGTGAGCAGTTCCCGGTGTGCCAGGGATAGATTGGTCATCGCCTCAAAAGAATGCGCGCCCTTTTGCCATAGCCATTCATAAACCTGATTTCCCCGGAATGCCTGCTCCCCATTTTCGGTAAAAAAAATGCGCAGGGCCTCCCGGCTCAGTTTTCTGATATCGCTTTTCTCGGCTGCATCCATTTCAGGGTGGGGTAAGCCGGCCTGGTATCCTATCGAAAGACGCTCCTTCTAAAGAATGAGCATGGCATCCCCGTAGGAGTAAAACCGGTATTGTTCGAGTATGGCCTCCTTGTAGGCGCGCTTCATGAGATCGTGACCAATAAAGGCAGAAACCATCATCAGAAGTGTAGACTTGGGCAAATGGAAATTCGTAACCATCGCATTGGCAATACTGAATTCGTAGGGAGGAAAGATAAACTTATTGGTCCATCCCTGGTGGGTATTGAGCGTATGATCTGAAGAAACGGCACTTTCCAACCCGCGCATTACTGTGGTTCCCACAGCACACACTCTTCGCTTTTCGGTCTTGGCATTGTTGACTATTTCCGTAGCGCGTTCATCGATGATCAGCTCTTCGCTGTCCATTTTGTGCTTGGATAAATCTTCTACTTCAACCGGATTGAAAGTGCCCAAACCTACATGGAGCGTCAATTCGGCAAAATCGATTCCTTTTATCTCGAGCTTTTTAAGTAAGTGTTTTGAAAAGTGCAGCCCGGCCGTCGGGGCAGCCACAGCTCCTTCGTGCTTCGCATAAATGGTCTGGTACCGCTCTTCGTCCGATGCCTCAACTTCCCTTTTAATATATTTCGGAAGCGGTGTTTGTCCTAACTCCCGCAGTTTACGCCTGAAATCCGGGTAGGACCCGTCGTAGAGAAAACGCAGTGTCCGCCCACGTGAGGTGGTATTGTCGATAACTTCCGCAACCAGGGCCTCATCTTCTCCGAAATACAATTTGTTCCCAATCCGAATTTTCCGGGCCGGATCTACCAGGACGTCCCAAAGTCGTTGATCCTGATTCAACTCTCGAAGGAGGAAGACCTCAATTCTGGCCCCTGTCTTTTCCTTATTTCCAAAAAGGCGGGCCGGAAATACTTTTGTGTTATTCAGCACCATGACATCACCTTCGTCAAAGTAATCGATCAGATCCCTGAATAACTTGTGCTCAATTTTCCCTGTATCCCGATGAATTACCATCAACTTGGATTCATCCCGGTGGTCAGCTGGGTATTCCGCGAGTAGTTCTTTTGGCAATTCAAAATTAAAATGAGATAACTTCATAGGGTGCTGGGAGTTTTCAGTTTAGCGGCTGCAAATATACGACCCCACCATAGGGGATGTCAAGTAAAACCCGGTAATTCTGCCGGGGTCTCCTCCCTTTCTTTAATGTTAGATGCTGCTAAAAGAGTAAAATGTGGTTGCTTATAAGTAACGGATCCAATGGTAGCAGGAGCGTATGGTTAATTCTTATCAATATCCTATTTTTGAGAACCACCCGCAATTAACTTTGTAAATGTCGCCAAAAACTGTTCAGCTTGTCTTTTTTCTCTCGCTTTTCGTCTTCTTTGGATGTGCCCCGATAAAAGATACCAAAAATACAGAGTCTCCCAGTCCGGTTTCTGACGTCGAAGCTGCAGGTTCTGAATCCTCAAATCCCTTAAAGGCAATGGATATAAATGAATACTACTTTATGGCCTCTGGAATTTCTCCGGACTGGACCCTGGATATTGGTACAGACGGCATTCGACTCAGGACAGGGGGGGACAGTTATACTACCCCTCATACAACGCCTGACAGGGCCATGGATAGCAACGTCAGGAGGTACCGCCTGATAACCGAGGCTACGGAAATGACTATCCAAGTTCATCAGAAACCTTGTGAATCTGAATCCGGAACATCCAGCCCTTACGCTGTGGAAGTAGAGTACAAACGCACAGGGGAATCCGGGTATACGACGCTAAACGGATGTGGCGCCTATATCATGGACTACCGTTTACACGACATTTGGGCACTGGAATCCCTCAATGGGGAAGAGATCACCCTGATTCAGGGTCTGGAGCGGCCTACTTTGGAAATCAACAGTCGGAGCAGTTCATTCATGGGGTCCACCTCCTGTAATCAAATGCGGGGCGCCGTTTTTTATGAACCGGGATTGTTGCGCTTTAACAAGGTGATCACGACTCGAAAAATGTGTCCTGGCGGGCTGGAGGCGGCATTTTTAAAGGCTCTTCAAAGCACTATTCATTACGAACTCGGGGATCGCCGACTCAGGCTAACCAATCCCAATGGGGCCGAACTGGTCTTTAGAAAAGTAGACTGAGGCCATCCGGGTCAGCGCCCCAATCGGATAAAGTCCTTTAAAATAATGCACTTATGACGGATAATCATATCGACTATATAGAGTTCCGGGCACCTGACCTGGAAGCCGTTAAGGCCTTTTACAACACCTGCTTTGGGTGGAAGTTTACAGATTATGGACCCGACTATACCGCCTTTGAAAACAGCGGGATTTCAGGAGGTTTTGAGAAGTCGGATGTCGCAGATAGCCGGGGGGTTTTGGTGATTCTATACCATAAAAACCTAAAAGCTATCCGAGAAGTAATCCTGCAATCCGGAGGTAAAATACAGCAGGATATATTTTCGTTTCCCGGAGGTAAGCGTTTTCATTTTTCCGATCCTGGGGGAAATGAACTCGCCGTATGGTCAGATCAGTAAGACCCCACTGCTTCGGTTTTAAAACCAATATGCTCAAGATCTTCCCAAAAGCCGGGATAGGATTTAGAGACCACCCCCGCATCTTTGATGAAAAGGTTTGTCTTTAAAGCCAATGGTGCAAAAGCCATTGCCATCCTGTGATCGTTATAGGTCTCAATTGTTATCCCGGGATTACAGCCTTCACTTTTTTCCAAATGAAGGGAATGATTCGTAACCCGGATTTGGGCTCCTAATTTTGTCAACTCTGTCCGGAGGGCTTCCAGACGGTCGGTCTCTTTAATCTTTAGGGTATGAAGTCCTTTTATATCACAGGAGATTCCCAGACCAAAGCAGCAAACTGCCAGGGTCTGGGCCAGATCCGGTGCCTGAACCAAATCGAGGTCCAGACGGGGCGGCAATGCCTGTTCTGTTCGCGAAAGCACCAGGGTGTCTGCGTCAAATTCAGATCGCACCCCGAGCGATTTAAAGAGCTCGCAGAGCACCCGGTCTCCCTGAAGGGAATCTTCCCTATAGGCACTTAACCGAAGCCTGCTACCGGGTTCGGAAAGGGCGAGAATACTGAAATAATAAGAGGCTGAACTCCAGTCGGATTCCACCACACATATTTGGTCGGTCACTTTAGGGGTGTGATAAACGCTCAGGGTCTGTTCCTGCATTTCAGCACGAATACCCAGGCGATTGAGCAGACCCAGAGTCATCTTTATATACGGCAAGGACGTAATATGGCCTATAAGATGAATCCGCAACCCCTCCGGTAAGCTTGGGGCGATAAGCAAAAGCGCAGAGATATACTGGCTGCTGACATCCGCCGGTAATTCAACCGAGGTGTGCTTGAGTTTTTTTCCCTCGATATGCAGGGGCGGGCATCCCGGTTCCTCAAGATAAGACACGGAAGCCCCGAGATCATTAAGTGCTTCGACCAGAATCTGAATTGGTCGCTGCTTCATCCGTTCGGATCCTGTAAGGACCACCTCAACACCTTCCCTGCTGGCAAAATAGGCGGTCAAAAAACGCATGGCCGTTCCGGCATGATGGATATCCACAAGCTGTTCCCGGGTACTCAGCGCTCGCTGCATGACCCTGGAGTCATCTGAATTCGACATATTTTCGATTCGAATTCCAGGAAAAAGCGCCTGGAGAATCAAAAGTCGGTTCGATTCACTTTTCGATCCTGTAATGCGAAGGGATCCTTTTATATGACGGGTCATGGGACCCTGAAGATGAAGTTTCAAAATACGTGTTACAATTAATAGGGCTCGGGGCTCGGCTTTAAAAAGGGATTATAGTGCTTCCTTTATTGCCGGGTTGGGCCTTCCCTGGAATTTTAAGACAAATTCTCAAAATACGTTTAAAAATGTTCCTTTACGTCAGCTTGGGGTTGTCCTTGTGCCGATTCTGGTCGCGTTGGGTCTTGATTTCAAGCTTGCGATCAAAAGCAGCTTGTAAATCTATGCCGGTTTGGTTCGCAAGGCATAGCACCACAAAGAGCACATCGGCCAGTTCCTCGCCCAAATCTTTGTCCTTATCGGATTCCTTTTCGCTTTGTTCCCCATAGCGGCGCGCGATAATCCGGGCGACCTCCCCCACTTCCTCAGTGAGTTGTGCCATATTGGTCAGTTCATTAAAATACCGCACTCCATGCGTTTTAATCCACTGGTCAACGGCCTGTTGGGCGTTGGATATGTTCATCAGACGTGTTTTTATTCAAAACTACCGGTTCCGATTCTTTTTGCACAATATTTTTGAATAATTCGCGCAATCCCGGATCGCACTTCGGGCCGATTAACGCTCTGCTGCGCTCTTTAAGAACCTGGAGTTGCAGAGTTTCGGAGGTGAATCATTTACAGGCTGAAGTAAAACTCCTGATCTGATCCCGAAATATAGAGGATGTGCTTTAAGGGAGATTAAATGATGTAAGATTGCAGGAGTAGAAATCGAACCCATGCCCTCTGGAATACCTGGCCCACCATTCAAAAAAAATACAGCTTATTCACGCATGCGTGTATCCACCCAAATGGTCACAGGTCCATCATTGCAAAGATCTACCTTCATGTCTGCCCCAAAGACCCCGGTGCCCACTTCGCGTCCCAGAAACGCTTCCAGCTCCCGGACGAAGGCTTCATAAAGCGGGATGGCGGCTTCCGGCCTGGCCGCCTTGATGTAGGATGGCCGGTTTCCTTTTTTCGTGCTCGCCAGCAGGGTGAACTGACTGACCACAACGACTTCTCCGTCGCTCTGGTGTACCGAGCGGTTCATCACCCCCTTTTCATCATTAAAAATCCTGAGGTTGGCAATCTTCGGCACCAGCCATTGTATGTCCTCCGGGGTGTCTTCAACACCTATTCCCAGCAGAATTAGAAGACCCGAACCTATTTCTGATACTTTTTCTCCTGAAATTGTGACACTTGCCGAAAGCACCCGTTGTATTACAGCCCTCATACATCCTCCTTAAGACCGGTTCGATAGACGTCCTGCTCACCGCTTATCATTTGCACATACGACCGATATCGGCTCAGGGCGACGGTACCTGTTTCAAGCGCCTCCTTTACGGCGCACCCGGGTTCATCCAGATGCAGGCAGTTATTGAAACGACATTGCGATTTCAGGGCAAAGAGTTCCGGGAAATAATCCCCGATCTCGTCCTTTTCCATATCCACCAGACCAAATCCTTTTATACCAGGAGTATCGATGATTCGGGCTCCTGAAGGCAAATCGTACATCTCAGCAAAGGTTGTGGTATGCTGTCCCTGTTTGTGTTGTTCCGAGATTTGAGCCGTTTTTAATTCTAAATCAGGAGCGATTCGATTGATCAGTGTGCTCTTACCAATGCCCGAATGCCCCACAAACATGCAAGTCTTGCCGGTCATCAGTTCAATCACCTGATCTACGTTCTTGCCGGTAGTGGCAGAAATCCCGATACAGGTATATCCAATATCCCTGTACAGCGCTGCCATGTATTTGGTTTCATCCTTCAAATGCTGATCCATGGCATCTACCTTATTGAAAAGCAAGACACAATCCACCCTGTAGGCTTCAGAAGTAGCCAGAAACCGGTCGATAAATTCAGGATATGTCCTTGGGTTTTCCAAAGTAACCAGTAAAAAAACAAGATCGACATTGGAGGCAATAATATGTACCTGCTTGGAGAGTTTCACGGATTTGCGCACCAGGTAATTGCGCCGATCCATAATTTCATAAATCTGTCCTACGGTCACATCCCCATCTTCGATCAGATTGAATCTCACCTCATCCCCAACGGCGACGGGGTTAGTGCTTTTAATTCCTTCGATTCGGAACCGCCCTTTGATCCGGCAGTCATAGAAGGGACCCTCCGTGGATTTTACCCGGTACCAGCTGCCTGTAGATTTGTATACGGTTCCCTGCATTTTATCTCTGAGATAGGGTGCAAAATACTAATATTCCCGGTATCAGGTACCAGAAGATGAGGGTATAATACCCTATCACGCATGAGGGCCTCCGGGCAGGCTGCCTCTCTTCACGCAAAACGGCAGACACATGGGTGCGCTGCCTCACTAGCTATCCTTACAGAATAAAGAAGCCGGCTTTAAGAGCCGGCTTCTTCTTTTTTAAAAAATTAAAAACGGTTAGTTGAGAAAGTAAATACGCCCTCCCATCATGGTGTCTTTATGGACGCGTTCCGGATCTCCGTAGACGCGGACATCTCCTCCGGCGCGAATCTGAATATCCACCTCTTTTGACGCAAATAATTCGGCCTCTCCTCCAGTACTTACGCGGATACCGGTGTAATCTGTTTTCAGGTCGCGCCCTTCAAATATCCCTCCGGTATTCAGCGTAATGACCTGATTAGTCGCAATTCCTGAAGCCATGATAATCCCACCGGTAACTGCCCTGATTTTGGCATCCTGAACGTTTAAGCCGATCTCGATCTGGGCCCCTTCCTGAGCGCGGAGTTCAATACGGTCCTGGACGATTTGTTCATTTCCGATAATCCTGGCGCCTTCATTGGCATCGATTATTCTCAGATCGGTGTAATGTACCTCGATAAAGGTATCCTCGCCCTGGAATTTTTTCTCCAGGGGCATGCGCAGCTTCAGGATTCCGTCCTTATTTGCAAAATTGATGTCTTGTGTATTTCTCCCTTTGATCAGGATACGGTTTTCATCCGATTTAATCAGGTTTACCTCAATGAGGTCGTAAACCTTGATCTCCCGAAATTCCCCGACCTCCCGGTCTACGATTCCCTGAGCCGTAAGTCCGGTCATAGTCAGTGCGAAAAATAAAACTAGTAGTGTTCTCATATCTTTGATTTTCTACTTCAAAAGACGCTTCTTTTCAGGCATTGTTACACCCCTCGCAAAAAAATAAGCCCCCTACTGCGGAATCTGAACTCAGTGGTTGATGATAGCCTCCTGATGGTTGATGGATTCCTGATGGATGGCTTTGAACATTTTCAGTACAAATTCCTCGCTCAAACCATGTTCCTGACCCTCCAGGATCATTTTTCCTAAAATAGAATTCCAGCGGTTGGTCTGCAATACGGCTACATTCTTCTCTTTCTTAAGCGAGCCAATAGCGTCTGCTACTTTCATACGCTTGCCCAAAATATCGATGAGCTGATTGTCAATGACATCAATCTGAGCGCGGAGATTGCTCAGATTCTGACGATACGCAGCCTCCTGATCCGTCTCTTTACGAATGCGTAAATCCCTCATGATCTGTACCAGACGATCCGGAGTGACTTGCTGGGCTGCATCGCTCCAGGCCTTGTCCGGATTTGTATGTGTTTCGATCATCAGCCCGTCAAAATTCAAATCCAGGGCAGCTTGAGAAACATCGAAGATCAGGTCTCTTTTTCCCGAGATGTGGGATGGATCATTGATCAGGGGAAGGTCCGGGAACCGCGATTGTAATTCAATAGCCAGTTGCCATTCCGGAATGTTGCGGTATTTGGTTTTTTCATAAGTGGAAAAGCCCCGGTGTATGACCCCCAGTTTTTCGATATTCGCCGAACGCAAGCGCTCAACGGCGCCCAACCAAAGCGAAAGATCAGGATTTACAGGGTTTTTTACCAACACAACCTTGTCGGTACCCTTTAAGGCATCCGCAATTTCCTGGACTATAAATGGGCTGACCGTAGAGCGGGCACCAATCCATAAGAGGTCGATATCGTGTTCCAGTGCGAGATCTACATGGGCTTTGTTTGCTACTTCCGTGGCGGTTTTCAGACCGGTTTCCTCCTTTACGCGCTGCAGCCATTTTAAACCAATGGCACCTACCCCTTCAAAATTCCCGGGACGGGTTCTCGGTTTCCATATGCCTGCCCGATAATAGTTCACATCTGTATCCTTAAGCGCATGGGCAATGCCCATAACCTGCTCTTCTGTTTCAGCACTGCACGGACCAGCAATCACCAAAGGGTGCGTCAGCTTTAAATCGTCTAACCATTTTCGCAAAGCGATCGTATTTTCCATCTTATTCATTAGTTTTTTGGCGTTGGAATTCCATTTAATATTTCTCCAATCCGGTTGGTTTCGTCCATTTCTCTGAAAACACCTTCGTAATCTGCGGTGTCGAGCAGGTTTCGAAAACCTTGCAGGTTGGTAATGTACTCGTCCAGGGTTTCCAGGACATTTTTTCGATTCTGTTCAAAAATTGGGGTCCACATAGCCGGTGAACTCTTGGCCAGTCTGACGGTACTCTCAAAACCACTCCCCGCGAGGTCAAAGATATCCCTTTCATTCCGCTCCTTTTCAATAACAGTTTTACCTAACATAAAGGCACTGATATGTGAAAGGTGAGAAACATAAGCAATATGCCGGTCATGAGCTTCTGGATTCATATACCGAATGCGCATTCCCATCTTGGCAAAGAGGTCCAGCGCTCGTTCCTGAATGCGAAAGGCGGTTTGTTCCACTTCACAAATGATATTTGTTTTACCTGCGAAAAGACCTGAAACAGCCGCCTGCGGCCCTGTGAATTCCGTTCCGGCGATCGGGTGGCACGCCAGGAAATTGCGTCTTCGGCCGTGCTTGGCAACAGAGCGACAAATTTCTGCTTTGGTAGAGCCGGCATCCAAAACAAGGGTCTCCTCACCGATCCCATCCAGAACCCGGGGCAATTCCTTCAAAAGACTATTTACAGGTATACTGAGCAATACCAAATCGGCCGCTTCCAGGTCTCCTGCCTCTGTAGCCCGGTCGATCAGACCCAATGTTATCGCTTTATCCAGGTGGGTTGAATTTTGGTCCGCCCCGGTAATTTCCACACCGGGTACTACCTTCCGAAGATCCCGTGCAAAAGACCCTCCAATGAGTCCGGTCCCTATGATTACTGCTTTCATCTTTCAGTTTCTTTGGTCAGGTTATTGATAGTGCGAACGGGTTCGAGGCGCTTTAGGGCTTCCCGGATTTGTTCCTGGGGTACACAGAGTGAGAACCGAATATAGCCCTCCCCCTGCGAACCGAAAATAGTTCCCGGAGCGACGAAGAGATGCTTTTCATACAACAACTGATCTACAAAGGTTTCCGCATCCGGACTTCCCATTGGTAATCGAGCCCAAACAAACATGCCCACAGCTCTCGGGTCATAACTGCAGCCTAACCGATCGGCTACCTGAAATACACCTGCCCTTCGCACCCTGTAGGTCTCGTCCAGGGCATCGAACCAATCCGACCCACTTTTAAGGGCCGCAATGGCGCCCTTTTGAATTCCGTAAAACATCCCCGAATCCATATTGCTTTTGACTTTGAGCACTGCTTGCAGCAGATCGGCATCTCCGAGGAGCATCCCCACGCGCCAACCGGCGAGATTAAAAGTCTTACTGAGTGAATTGAGTTCCAACACATATCCCTTTCCCTCAGGAATTTCAAGAATACTCAGCGGGCCCCGACTGAGTACAAAACTATAAGGGTTGTCATTGACCAGAAGTATCTTATTTCTACGGGCAAATCGAACCAGCTCCCCGAGTTGCTCGCGGGTGGCTGTCGCCCCGGTAGGCATATGGGGATAACTCACCCACATCAGCCGGACTCCTTCCAAGCCTCCCGCTTCGAGAGCCGCGAGGTCGGGAAACCAATTATTTGCCTCGGTAAGGGCGTAAGGAACCACCTCTGCACCAACCAACCGGGTCACCGATCCGTAGGTGGGATACCCCGGATTGGGAATCAGGACCCGATCTCCGGGATTCAGAAAGGCCATGCTGATATGCATGATTCCTTCCTTAGATCCCATCAGGGGCAATACCTCTGTTTGGGCGTCCAGGTCAACCCCAAACTTCTTCCGGTAAAAGTCGGCAATGGTATGGCGTAGTTCCGGAAGCCCTTGATAACTCTGATATTGATGTGCTCCGGGATCCTCCAGGGATTCCTTCAAAGTTCGGAGCACTTCCCCGGAAGGGGGCAGGTCCGGGCTTCCAATTCCCATATTGAGAATCGGATGTCCAGCCTCTTTGAGCTGGCGGACCTCCCGGAGTTTTCTGGAGAAATAATATTCCTGTACTTCTTGCAATCTAAGGGCAGTCTGTATCATAAACGCGCATTTTTATATTCCCCAAGGAGTTGAAAATCCTCTGTTAAAATGGAAATCAGGGATAGTGCCTTCGCAAAATCGGTATACTTTTCAAAGGTGACATCGACAAAAAAGGAGTACTTCCAGGGCGTTTCAATAACCGGCAGGGATTGAATCTTCGTAAGATTGAGATTGCAGTCGCTCATGACATTTAGTACGGTTGCCAGACTGCCCCTTTTATGATCGGTAATAAAACGCAGGGAGGCCTTGTCGATCTGTTCCCGGGGCAACTCCTTGTTTGTGGTTTTAACCACGATAAACCGTGTGGCATTATTTGGAATGGTCTGAATGTCTCTGGCTACAATTTCAAGACCATAGAGGGCAGCAGCCATCTGAGGCGCAATGGCCGCGATACCTTTTAATTGCTGCTGATGAATCCTTTGAGCCGTCTCCGCTGTATCTGCATCTTCCACCATAGTAATCTGGGGTTGCGTTTTCAGAAACTCCCTGCACTGCAATAAGGCCATAGGGTGACTGCGCACTTCGCGGATATCCGATAACTCCTGACCGGGAAGAGCCATCATATGATGATGGATGTTCAGATAGTGCTCTCCAATAATATGGAGGTGATGCTTGCATACCAATGCATAGTTGGGAATAATGGATCCTGCTATAGAATTTTCTATGGCCATAACTCCCTGGTCCGCCGTCCCTGCCAGGAGGGCATCCACCAGGGCATGGAAAGACATGCATTCCACCAGTTCCACCTCAGATTCAAAATAATCATCCGCTACCTGATGGTGATTTGACCCCCGTATTCCCTGTATTGCCACACGAATTGGCATCATTTTCCAGTTGTTTTTTAAACAAAAAAAAATCCCGTAAAAACGGGACCCTATGTTACAAACTCTCTACGTAGTCTACAGCGGTCCCAATCCTCTTCGGTAAAAGAAGTAGAAATAAAAGCCGGTCCAGAAATATGTAGTAGTCATTAATTTCACGATATGCGGCTAATGTAGCTATTAATTTGCAATCGCCATGGGGTGCTCCATTTTTTTAGGATTTTTTCAGATTTCGCACTTTATCCTGAATAATTTATTGCAAAATGGGTGCTTTACTGGAAATAATGCAGTTAAGGAGTCTGGGCCACGGCATTAAAAAACAACTATTGTCTGTGCTTAACCCTCTTTTCAACTTATGCGAGAATCCTGTTTTTTAAAGGTACTATAGCTTCATTGTGTATTTTTACAGGAAATTACCCTGAACATGTCGATTAAGGTATCCCAAATAAGTAAGCGTTTTGGCACTCAGCTCGCCCTGGACAACGTCAGTTTTTCAACGCGCAAAGGAGAGGTTGTAGGCTTTCTCGGGCCGAATGGGGCGGGGAAATCTACATTGATGAAAATACTCACGACCAATCATAAAGCGGATACTGGCGTGGCCGAGGTGAACGGTTTTGACGTACTCGCCCAGCCCAGGCAAGTACAGCGGAGCGTCGGGTATTTACCAGAACACAATCCCATGTATCTGGAACTCTACATAAAAGAGTACCTGGAGTTCTGCAGATCGGTATACGGGGTATCGAGAAGCAGAATTCAGGCGGTAATAGACCAGACGGGCCTTGGGCCGGAAGTCCATAAAAAAATCGGGCAGCTCTCCAAGGGTTACAGGCAGCGCGTCGGGCTTGCCGCCGCCCTCATTCATGAACCGGAAGTCCTCATCCTGGATGAACCTACCACGGGTCTGGATCCGAATCAACTTCTTGAAATCCGGAAACTGATTCGGGAGGCCGGAAAGGAAAAGACCATCCTGCTTTCGACACATATCATGAAAGAAGTTGAAGCCGTCTGCGACCGGGTATTGATTATTAACAATGGAGCACTTGTGGCTGACGCCACGATGGATGCCCTGAGAAAAGACGAAACCCAGGTTGTTGAAGTAGAATTTGATTATCGGGTGGAAGAGGTCCTGCTTGAAAGGCTGCCCCATGTGGCTTCTGTTAAAAATACGGGAGGTTTTGTTTATGAATTGAGCTTTACCACTTCAAAAGACATGCGGGGAGTTGTATTTGATTTTGCGCACGACAATCAACTCAAGACCCTCCAACTCAGTCGCAAGACAAAGAACCTCGAAAACCTCTTTACCGAACTTACCCGGGGGGAGACGGTCTAATCTTCCAGTTGAAAATCTATGGTAGTGACCACCCGGACATTCTTTATCTGCGGAGTATTGGCGTCCCGGTTGGCAATTGAAAAAAGCCCCTGTCGGGCGATACGAATCTGACCTACTTCTGAATTTGAATCGCGTGCAAATTTCTCTGCCACTTGACGGGCATTCTTTGTCGCCTCTTCAACCATCTCTGGTTTTAGTGCATTGAGACCCGTAAAAATATATTCTATAGGCTCCCATTCGTTCTTGGATCCCATAACAATTCCCCTGGAAAGCAATTTCAGGGATTCGGACAGTGCAATTTGTAATTTGGCAACATCGGCCGTACGCAGCGTAAATTCAGATTTAGCCATATACCGATACCTGCTGGTGGTGGCCCCGGAATTGTATGGGTTGGCTTGCACATCATTTATATTCACCGGACCCCGGGTGATCTCTTCCGGGCCAAATCCCTGCTGGTTAAAAAAAGTGTTTACCTCCTGGTTCTGTGCCTCAATCTCCCTTCTGAGCTGCTCCAGATCATTTCCTGTAAGGATGACATTGATGGGCCATACCGCAAGGTCGGCGGCCACTTCACGCTCAGACAATCCCTTCACAGTCACATACCTGTCGTATTTCTTACCATTTACCTGCAGGTTTCCAATAAAATACCCCGCCACTACAAAGGCGATCGAAAGGAGGAGGGCTGATACCCAATAGTTGTTTTTCATTATTTGATATTAAGTAAAAATGATGACCCACGGGTATCCCACGGATACTTTATGTACGGCCCAAATGAGGTTCCCGGATCACGGTCTGACAGGTTTTGATGCCCTCAAAGATACTGATCAAGCCAGTTCGGGATAGTCGATTTTCTCACTGATCCCCGGAATATTCCCGGCATAAGACTTCCCGCGGAGTTTAGCTACTGTATGGGCGGCGAGGCCATCTTCCGGATAGGAGCGAATCAATTCCTGCAAGGCCTTTTGATCCGGCGCGTCAGTTACAGGGGCAAGCCAGCGGTCTGCGAGTTCCTCAGGGAGGATCAGCGGCATTCGGGGACCCGCGAGTTTGGGGTTATTATGGATACGGGCCAGCAGCGGATTACCTTCTGTGGTTACAATACTGAAGGTAGTCAGGAGCGCACCGGTTTCAGGGTCTGCCCAATCGTTGTAGAGTCCGGCCAGAGCCATGGGACGCCCGTCCTGAAGGTAAATGAAATAGGGATACGTTTTGCTTTTGTGATGGTGGTGCTCGTAGAACCCGTCCACATAGATGAGACAACGGTTGTTTTGTGCTGCCCTCCTGAACGAAGGTTTCTCAAAGATGGTTTCTCCCCGGGCATTCAAAGTTTTATTCCATAGGTCCATACCTTGTTGCCTGTCCCTGACCCAATGAGGAACCAGACCCCAGGTGGCTACAGCTGGAAATTCTGGGTCAGCATCGGTATAGATAAGCATCCTCGGGTGACTGAATCCGGAGGCGTGATAAAGCGGTAGGTCGGTTAAGGGCAGCAACTGTTCCCGAATTTGTTCAGCCGCCTCGTAATCCCCACGCCTTACCGCGCGCTTCATCTGTGTTTCCAGGCTTGTTTTAATGTCGTAGCACATGAGCTTTGAATAAACTGCACTTCGTTCTCTGAGGGGTACCCCCACACATAATCTACACACTTTTACTGCAGCATCCAAGCAGAAAACCAAAGAGCCCGGCCTAAGGCCTGCCCTGATTCTTCAGTTCAGACCGGCGCATAGGCATCCCGTCAATAATAGCCCAAAGCTCTACAAGGTCCACGGCCGAAGCCGAATGGTACTTCACCCCTCCATCAAGACCGATTAACTCTAATCCAAACCCATTCTGCGCATTCTGCCTCGCTACCCGCAACGGCACATCATCCTGCCAATTCTCCGCGGGCAACCCGCGGGAGACTTTTCCACCCATAACGGTATAAACTAAAAGTTTGCGGGCCTCAACCGCGCTTTGATCCGCAAGAAGGGCATCCACCATTATTTTGTACTGCGAATCCGAAAGGCTGTCAGTATAGAGCAAGAGCACCCTGTTTTTCCATTGCAGGGCCTGCAGATCCTGAGCGTGGGCAAAACCTGAAAAAAGAAAACCGAGAACCATACCTACGAGAATCTGCCGCATCTTCTAAATGTACAAAGGAAGTTTCAAAGGCAAGCGAACTCCGTGGCGCTCAAAAGAAAAATTTCGTCGAGATTGGACTTTGGAAAGAATCACCGCACTCCGCGTAAAAGGAACCGCTACTCCAGTTTAAACTTGGCGCTAACAGTTACCTGTATGCGGATTTTGTCGAATTCGGCAGGTAAAGGTGTATACTCATTTGAGTCTACCTTTTTCGCCATCTGAAGTGCACTCCCATCGCTCGCTGTATTGAAAACGCTGAATCCCAGATCCGTAATATGTAGTGCGGATCCGAGTGACTGCCCCAAAGCCCGGGCCATCAAGGTGCCTTGCCTTTTGGTTTGCTGTATTGCTCTGACTCTTAGACTGTCCTTAAGGGATTCCATATCTTCATATTCCGTTTTTAGAAGTTGAACATTTGAAATCCCGGCCTTTTCAAGTTCATACAGGACCTGTGCGGTTGTTTTGGCGTCATAGAGGACCAATTCAAAAACCTTCTCCTTTACAATGTCGTCTTTGCGCAGGAAATACTTTTGAAAATCGCTCCCCAGATCGGAAACTGTCAGTTGTTCTTCCAGATCGATTCCCAGCGCTCTGAGTTTGTCTCCCATCTGCCGTTCAAGGGTTTCCAGGGAGACACGGCCTTTGGAGTCGCTTTCCAAAAGGCGGATCCCAAGGTGAATCCGGTTGGGGGTGACCAGGGTATCTACTTCCGCCGATGTTTCGAGGTAGGGCTGATCAATAAAATTTTTAGTCTGTGAAAATCCGGTCTGGAGCATTCCTGCAAGAACCAGCATAAGGCCTAATTTTTTCATCTTTATCGCTTTTTCCGTTTGAGGGAGAAATCCCCGCAAGAAGGAATATCAAAGATGATGCTAAAAACTATTTCCGCTCTGAAAAAAGCAACAGAAACTGAAAATAGCTCTTCTGCCTATATGCCATAAAAGGAATAAAGAAGAAAAATTACCACGCAAACTCCTACAAATAGAGCCTTGTAGATGATGTTAAGACGACAGGTAGCCATGATGCAAATCTCTTTAAAATGAAACGTTATATGGGGGAGTTCTAGTATAAAGACGCCTTGGAGAACGAATTGTTACATAAAGGCACCATAAAGTTATTTGAACACACCTATGGATTAACCAGCATAGAATCCCCGTATTTTCCTGTTTTCCATGTAATTATGGCGTAAAACAAAGGATGAAGTTTTTCTAAACCCCGAGGCCATTCAAGCCGACGATACCGGTACTTATCCGAGGCAATTTTTCAATTCCAACATAAAAATGATATAAAAAGTTCATTTTAATTTTAGAATACCTCCCCATTTTCAGCGACTCCCGGGTCCAGGGAAATTTTGAAACCGGCACTGCCCTGGATTTTCGGATTTTCAAAGACCTTAAGTCTCAAAGTTCGTCTTCGGATTCTACTTTAAGTACTGGTACCCTAATGATTTCTATAGTAGTAGAGGCCAGAGCAACCCTCCCCTGTGTTTGATCAATAGCCCTTAAAATTAATTCATTCAGCCGATGCTTGGTATGCCTCCTTTTTTTGTAATCCACGATATAGCGAAGATTAAGACGAACCCAATTGTCGGTCAGCGTTATAGCGAGGGTGGGCTCAACCACTGCATCCTCAATGTAGTACCGACCGACGACTGACTTCCATTTTTCAACGGAGCCTTTAACATAGTCCGAGAGCTCGGCAGAAGCGATATCTAAAACAATTTTCTTGGCCTCCTCTATATCAGATCCATAACGCACAGGAAGATCAAACTCATCCCAGATAAAGGGAAAATCTCTGGAGTAGTTATAAACAGGGCCCCGAAAAACGAAAGCATTACTAAGTTTAACGATTCGACCGCTGTAGTTGTCCGAACTCACCCATTGTCCGATCTCCATCATTGAGGTATATACGCTATCTATGTCAATTACGTCCCCTTTAATGCCGTTGATTTCAATCCGGTCTCCGGGTTGATAGACTTTAACCAGAAAAATGTAGACCGAGCCGGCAACACTCAGGATCAGTTCCTGAAGGGTGATCGTAATCCCGGCTGTAAATAGCCCCACAGCGAGAGCCATATCCTTGATGTTTCCCGTAAAGTAAGTAATGGTTACTATGATCAGCAGCAGATACCCGAAGACCTCAATAATTTTCTGAGACCTATAACGGATATGAGAGTTCCCGGTATTTTTTCGGATCAAACGCTTGAGGTATTGCGTCAGGACGATCACCACAACAACCCAAATGAGGTACTTTAAAAAAGTCTCAATTGTGGGATGTGACGCTAACCACTCCCATATAAACTCCAGCGAATCCATAATAAACTATTCTATTTGCCCGTGGGCATTACAGCGAAAAGTAGCGTATAAAACTATACCCTGAAATGAGATTTATCAGGTGAGATAATGGCAGGAACACGCAGCCGTGCTTCTGTCAAATCAGAAATCCCTGGTTGGGTTGCCACTGAATCGCATCAGATCGGATACGTCAAACCACAACAAGGGAACAGGAAAGCCCTGCCGAGCATAAAAACCCTTTAGGATTTACACTTTAAAAGTAGAGGGGGGTTTTCCTTTTCAGGTCGCTCCTTTGTTTATTTGCTTTTCAAATAGGTTGTGAATCAGTAACATCAGTAGCCCAAAAAAGATGGCCGTTACGATGAGAATGGTATTCAGAGCTCCTTCAACGGAAAAGGATAAACGGATCAGGATGGTAGAGATTACAAAACCGGAGTTTCGAATCACTTTGTGGAATTGGTCTGAATAGTAAAAGGAGGCCAACAGCAGAATAACATCCACCACAATAAGAATCGTAAAAAACTCATCAAAAAACACATTATTGATGCTCTTGAAGGATATTCCTGAAGTGTCAGTGATACCCATAGCCGTAAAAACCCATAACGCAAAATAATATACTGCGGTAACCAAAAGCACCGGGACTAACAATGTGGCAACTGCCTTTTTCAGATCGATGAAGCGCTGTATGTTCGTAACCTTGCCTGTCTCGGGGACTAATAATTGTCTCCGTTTCAGACTTTGTACATAGAAGAGGTAAATAAGGAAAAACAAAACCGCCGAGGCTACCAGGTCGTAAGTAAACTGAAGGTCGTCCTGGAGTTCAAACCAGTTTGATGACAGCTTCAGATTGGCCAGATCCTTGAACAACCGACGTATTATGATCAGGGTGATGATCTCGTACTGTTTGCCGATATAGGTAGTTATAGACTTGGGCAGGTAATAGATCAGCAAGTAAACCTCATAGATCAGGATAAACGAAAATGGAGTGTAGACGGCGGCTATCGGGTTGTCCAGAAGTTCAGAACGGGACTTAAGCCAACCGGCATCGACCATAAATATCAAAATAAGGTGTACCAGGAAACTGAAAATGGCAATGGTCAGGATGACCTTTTCCGTTTGCTTTTTGGTACGCTCCGAGAGCAGGATGCCAAATACGTATTCAAAAGGTTTCACAAAGGCCAAAAATTGGTTTTTGGGTCGGATTCATTCCTCAGTCGTATCACAATGCCTCCGATATCCCGTCCTCTAAAAATAAGTCGGAAACCCGAAGCAATGCCTATAACCGGCTAAAAAATGATACTGTAATTCTTCCGAGGGGTATTGAACACCAAATATTCCCTCGAAGGAAATACTCAGACGTGTTGATCAATAAGGAGGGTGTTTCCATCCGGATCCTTAATGACAAAGCTGCCGGGGCCCGAGGTTTCCTGCAGGGTCTCCTGTATTACTGGAATTCCTGCTTTCTTAACCCGCCGATGGAGTTCCCGGACATCATCGAACTCCGGAACTTTAACGGCCTCCTGATCCCATCCGGGATTAAAGGTTAGCATGGAGCCCTCAAACATCCCCTGAAACAGTCCGATAAGCGTTTCGCCATTTTTCATAATCAGATAGTTTCGGTCCTCCGCTCCTCCAAAAACTTCAAACCCGAGTGTTTTATAAAAGTCTCTGGACGCCTGCAGGTCAGAAACTCCCAAACTGATGGAAAATGCGCCTAATTTCATATCGAAGAGATTTCATTTTTTTGAGAAGATACAAAAAACCTTGCAGCACCCCGGAATCCGGGCTTAACGCACTAAAGCAGGAGCCCGAGCAGTTCTTTCATAAACTTTGCCCCTACCTCGGAAGTCATTCCATCCAGATCCCTGAGGGGATTATACTCCACAAGATCCGCACCCACAACTTCGCCTTCGATGCTTTGAAGCAACGTAATCACCTCCCTGGGGGTGAGCCCACCGGATTCTCTATGGGAAACCCCAGGCGCAAAGGCGGGATCCAGAGCGTCTATATCGAGGGACACATACACGGGATTGGAAAATTGCAGAGGAAGCTTCGGCAGCCCTGCAGGCATCGTATACATCTCAACACCAAATCGTCCGGCCTGTTCCTTCTGGTGTGGATTAAGGGTTCGAATCCCGACCTGCACCAGGCGCTGCGCCAGGCCATCTTCCATGATTCGGGCAAAAGGACATGCATGGGAATACGAATCCTCCTCGTACTGCTGATACAAATCCGGATGGGCGTCGATTTGTAAAATATCCAACTTGCCATAGTTTCCTGCATAGGCCTTCAGAATCGGATAAGTAATGCTGTGATCTCCCCCCAGTGTAAAAAGCTTTTGCTTGCGCGCCAGGTGTTCCAGGGTCAGGGCTTCAATATCAAAATAGTTCTGAATCTCGAAGTCCCCTAAATCCCAGGTTTCCCATGAGTTGAGATCAGCCAGGGTCTCCGCATATAAATTCATCATTCCGGAGCGAAGGGCCTTACGGATAAGCCCGGGAGCCCCTGCCGGTCCTTTTAAATAGGAAGACCCCGAATCGTAACAAATACCTCGAATACCTACTGTTTCCATTTATGGCTGATTGCGAACTTCTGCATTAATGATATCCAGGATGGCGTCTATTAATGTGACTCCTGCATGCATATACTCCAGACTGCCTGTGTAATTTGAACGATTTAAAATCAATACATTCCGCACTTTGTCTGTGGCAATAAATCCGGATTCGTCTTCCAAAATAACATACTTTTTGAACTCAAAATCAACAATCCCCGCTCTCATAATGGGCAGCCAGTCATCCACAAAAGTTTGTTTTAAGTCTTCATTGGCGTTGGTGATAATCTGGGCCTGGTCGTCGTAATACGTGCCCAGTTTAAAACGCAATTCTTTATTGGAGACCAGGTCCAGACCTTTGGATTTCAGAACTTCATAGGCATTGGTCAGGGGTAAAAACCGGTCGAACTGAACAATGTTTCCCAACCAGTATTTTAAACTGTCTGAGGATTGGTTCGACTCGTAAAGTTCAATGACTTTCTCCGAGGCGTATACGGCCCGTTGCGCATTGGTAATGATCCTGCTTAAGGCTTCTTTGTCCTTATTCAGGTTCTCCCGAATCTGTACCAGGATTTCCTGCTCCAGCATACGTGCCTGTCGGTCTTCATTCCAGTTATTTATCCCCAGGGCAATAAGAATCCCAATCACGACCAATACAATTTCTCCTATGGCATAGCCCAGATATTTTGTCGTATCCTTTTTCACAGCGAGCTTTTTCCGGGTTTTGCGGAGGAAGGAGAACATAATTTCATACAGGCTTTAGTGCTATAAAGATCGCTAAAATGGATTTTACTTTATGGGTATCGTCGGTGCTCTTATTCCGGACTTTACTCTGAGGTGCTCGTCATAAAGGTCCGTATGTCCCGGGCGAGTTTCAGGTAATCCTCCTGATGGGTATACATCATATGCCCGGCTTCGTAATAGGTCATCTGTATTTTGTCGGTCTCGATCCCATTCCGGGCATAGGTATACTCCGCATCGAAAAAGGGGCAAATCAGGTCGTAATAACCATTGGCGACCAACACCCGCATCTGCGGATTTCGGCGCATAGTTTCGCCCAGCTGAGGTGCCACATTGACGTGTTCGGGTTCCCAATAGCTGCCTTCGGGAACCGGGCGCCAATTCCATTTACCGCCAATAGCATTATTAGAAGTCAGGTAGGGCCTGTCCATCGCTACCTGTAAGTCCGTTCTCAGATAGTGGTTCAGGGCCGCTGTATACGCCCCGCTGATCTGATAACTGGCAGGATCTCCCAGATGCGGTCCATCGGAGTAGGCGTCGATTTCCTCTCCCATAAAGCGCCCGTCCAGCCGACCGAGGGCGACTCCCTTATCCCGAAGCAATTCCTTTTGAAATCGCGGGACCAATACCCTGAGATCCGACTCCAGAATGTACGCTGCACTCAGGCCGGTAAACCCGGACATTTCTCGTGCAACCGCCTCCTTTTCAGAAGCTGGCAAAAGAGATCCTTTGTACAAGGCCGGAATGTAGGTGTTGTAGGTAAACTCCCGACACTGCTCCACAAAAGCTTCGAGGGTCATCCCCTGGCCCGCCTTTTTATGGTACCAGGCGGTAGCCGCCATGCTGGGCAAATACGTGATATATGAAGTAATATTGTAATGAGAAGAAGTTGAACCCCCATAATCCAGAGCCTGAGAAATCAGAATCAGGCCATTCAGGGCCATATTCTGTCCTCCTCCTTCCAGTTCCCGGGCTACAGCCACGGCCCGTGTCGTCCCAAAACTTTCCCCGGCGATATATTTGGGGGACATCCATCGGTTATTATCGGTAATCCAGTCCCTCATAAAATGAGCAATGGAACTTGCATCCTCGGTCAGGCCCCAGAAATCTTCTGGTTTCCCTTTGCCGATTACACGGCTGTAACCGGTTCCCACCGGGTCTATAAATACTAAATCCGTAACATCCAGTAAGCCCTCACTATTGGTCTTTAGGGTATAGGGTGCGGCCCCATCATCGCGAGTGGCATCCGAATCCACTGCCACCAATTGGGGGCCGAAGAGTCCCATATGCAGCCAGACAGAGGCCGATCCGGGGCCTCCGTTAAAAATAAAAGTCACAGGTCTGCTGGCCGGGTTTGCTATTTCACTCGCCGTATAGGCCACAGACCATACCGAGGCCACTGGTTCCCCATCCGAATTTTTCAAATACCTTTCTGAGGCCGTCGCCCGGTAAGCGATTTTGCGGTTGCCATTTTGAATCTGATGTTGCGTAACAAAGGATTTTGGCTCCGGAACTGGCAGCGTTTCCTCTTCGACCGAAGGTGTCTGCTGACCAAAAGCGGCTGGAATAATAAAACACATCAGAACGAAACAAAGATCTCTGAAGGGTTTGAAAGTATGCGTAGGGTTCATAGGATTGTTTTATGCGCTTAAGATAGCACTTTTAAAAAACGAAATAACAGGTTTTAGTCGTTGGCAGGCAGAGACTGGTGTAAGGCCTCAACAACAGAGTCCAAAAGGGGTTGCACCCCGGCCGTAGAGGCGTTAATGAGTATAGCGACCACTAACTCCTGATCGGGGAAGACTTTAAAATTGGTGTACGCGCCAATCGCATTCCCCGTGTGCCCGTAAAAGGGCCTCCCCCGGGCATCCTGGCTTACCTCCCACCCCAGGCCATAATAGGTTGAGGATCCCCCGACCTGCTGGGGGGTCAGAAACTCTGAGTACAGGGCTTGTGGAAGCAGTTCCCCCTTTACACAGGCCTCTCCAAAACGACAGATATCTGACACCGTCGACAGGTACCCGCCCCCAGCGAGTTTAAAGCGGGTATCCACAGGTACGGATTTTTGAAAACCGTTCCCGCGACGGGTGTAAAATTCAACCTGGTTTTCTACGGGTTCTCCGGGCACTTCCCTGACAGTATGGGACATTTGAAGCGGTTGTAGAACTCTCTGAGATACGAGTTCATGAAAAGGTTGACCCTGTGCCCGTTCCATAGCCAGGGACAGAAGAACGTAATCCAGACTGGTATACAAATAGCCCTCCCCGGGGGGAAACACCAGAGCGTCCTGCACAAATAATTCCAAACTATCCGCAATTTGCATCGGCTGATTCAGCGCAAATTCTTTGCCTTTATAAGATCGGATGCCCGCCGTATGAGCAGCCAGTTGTTTTAAGTTTACCAGTCCGTGGCCCTGGGGAAATTCAGGCACATAGTTTCGGATATCCGTCTGCAAATCGAGAGATCCGTCGGCGACCATACACGCCAGGGCCATAGCTGTGATGGGTTTCGAGATACTTGCAATGCGAAAAACAGCGCTTTCCGGGACTACGGGAATCTCCGCCTGAAGATTTGCAAAACCATACCCCCCACTAAACCAGGCCTCTCCTTTATAACTGGCGCAAATGGCCAGCCCGGGGACCTCTTGGCGAGTGATGAGTTGTTTGAGCAATGCATCTGCCTGATCGCACCCGGTGGATTCAATAACCCTATGGCTGCCCCTGACGGGCAGCAAAAAATTCAGGATATCTTGCCACTTTGCCCGCATTTCAGTCTATAAAAATCAGACGACCCCTGAACGTTTCTTCCACCATTACCTCTGGAGGTCTCTCATAACTGAGCACGTCGCCATACCCGTTGATCACCCCTGAAATCCGCCCCAGGGGGCGTACTGAAATGTCATTACTCCCCCTGTGACTGACCTGCACAGTTTCCGAAACCAGGTCCATGGCATCTACGCGGGAATCCCCGGCCGCAATAGTAACCGAAAGCTCTCCTGCCTGCCCCCTGAGTTTGAAATAGGCGATGCCATTGGAGACTACCCGTAGCCGCTCTACAGCTACTTCAAGGTCAAAAGAGCCGTCTGTGGTCTCGGTTTCAGGGTTGGTAAAACTTTCGGAAAACAAACTGAGATCGGAAAAGGGAAGGATACCATCGCTGCGTATGGACCATCCCGTGCTGCTCCTAAGCACCCTAAGGTCGGGCGTAGTGACATAAAAAGTGGTTCTGCCATAACCTCTGAAAAAATTGCAGGAATTTGTATCTCTCAGCTCCAGGGTACCCTCCACTACTTCTGCCGAGATATCGGACCTCAGGTTTGCACCGGTTTCCAGAACAACTTCCTGTTGGGGTCCGTAACGCAAGACCAACTGAATATTTTCAAAAACGGTGATACTCGAAAATTCCGGAACCTCCAATTGCACCTGTTCTATATCTCCAGAGGCCTGAAAACAATCCGGGCTATTCGGCCCGCATCCCCCGCCGAAGAGCGTAAAAACCACAACCAGTATTAAAAGTAACTTCTTCATTTCTTTACACGGCCTTAGAGTCGTATACCTACACCAAATTCAATGGCTTCGGCCTTTGCCCCGTGGGACTTCAGGCTAATCGCGCCAAACCACTTCTCCCCGAAATACCGCTTGATTCCCATGCGGTTATAGACCCGTCCTTCAAAGTCAAAAGGGTAATAGACATAATAGCCCAATTGGGCAATCACACTGAGTTTATTGATAAAGAGTTCATGCCCTATAAAAATCCCCGCCCGTCTGTAATCCGTATCCGGATCTACCTCGAGTTCCGGAAAGGAATTGGACTGAAACGCGATGAGTTCCTTTAAAAAATTCGAGAAATAAACATCTGCTCCTACTTGTATGGCACTCACCTGGGCCAATCGTTTGTCGGCATAGGCGGAAAAAATATAAAACGGAAATTGGCCTGAACCCACCACATCACTCTCATTGATCCCGGATCGGAAAACCAGGTTGAGGCGCATATGTTTATCGACCGGCATTTCCGGCCAGCGCTTGTACTCTTCAACCCCGGGTTGCTTCGCGTCCAGTTCATAGATCAAACCCGCTGTGAGCCCCAGTGTATTTGTGGAGGTGTTAGGAGCGCGCACGTTGGCATTGGAATAATGAACCAGGGTAATCCCTGCGCTGACCCCAAGGCGGTTCCAGATTCGTTCCTTGTGATACTGCAACATCAGATAGGTGGAACTCATCAGAGTGGAGCCATAGGCATTATTCCTGAAGTTCTCCACCGCATCATAGGGGTTGGTGTTATAAGCCAGACCTTGTCCGATACGCGCTTTAATATGCCGCTTCCAGAAATAGAAATTGTAGTGCAGGTATACTCCAAAATTGGAGCCCAGCGTAGCAGTGCCCATATCCTGATAAATAAAGGAAATTCCCTCATCGGGATATCCGTAGCGCTGTTCCCAGGGTTCTGACCCGAAAGTCTTCCGATTTAAACCCAGTATAAACCCAGCCGGATGGACCCGGATCAGGTGCGATATGTCCGGGTTATGCAGTAGAATAGAACCGTAAAAAGGATTCAGATCCACGTTGCGGATGGGATTCTGGTCCTGACCGTATGTCAAGAGCCCCCAGAAAACCGAAAGAACAATGCAAATCCCTTTTTTCATGGGCGGTAAAGGTAGGCTTTTTGGTCAAAGTCGGGCCGGGGCAACAGGGACTTTATCCCCTAGAAAACCGCTTCGGCAATGGCTTTGATATTGTCCGATTTTCCCATGGAATAAAAGTGAATCACCGGAACTCCGGCCGCTTTGAGCTCCTGCGACTGGGCAATGGCCCATTCGACGCCCACCTCGCGAATTGCCTTGTTATCCTTGCATCCTTCAACGGCTTCAATAAGGGCTTCGGGGAGGTCCGTTCGGAATACCTGAGGCAGGAGCTGCAGGTGCTTTTTAACTGCGATGGGCTTTATACCCGGAATAATGGGGACATCAATGCCCATGGCACGGGCGCGATCCACAAACTCAAAATACTTTTGGTTGTCAAAAAACATCTGAGTTACGATGTATTCAGCCCCCAGTTCAATTTTGTGTTTCAGCCATTTGAGATCCGTATTCAGGGAAGGTGCCTCCATATGTTTTTCCGGATACCCGGCCACGCCCACACAAAAATCCGGACACTGGTCGGTTTCGACCACCTCATGGAGGTACAGTCCTTTATTCAGGTTTACGATTTGAGAAACCAGTTCAGAGGCATAAGTATGCCCTCCCGGGGTCGGCGCGAAGTACTTTTCTTCCTTCATGGCATCTCCGCGAAGCGCCATTACATTGTCGATACCCAAATACTGGCAGTCCACCAGCAGGTATTCGGTCTCCTCCCTTGTAAATCCGCCGCAGAGTACATGGGGTACGGTATCCACATCATACTTGTGTTTAATCGCCGCACAAATGCCCAGGGTTCCGGGCCGCATCCGCGTCCGGCGCTTATCCAGCAAACCCTCCCGATCGATGTAGATATACTCCTCCCGGGACGTCGTGACATCTATAAAAGGTGGTTTAAACTCCATCAACGGGTCGATGTTGCGGTAGAGTTCCTGAATTTGCTTCCCTTTTACCGGGGGAATTACTTCAAAAGAAAACAGGGTCTCTCCTGCCCTGGCAATATGTTCTGTTACCTTCATAACTTACTTTTTCCTCTGTTAGCCCTCTGAAAGAATCTTCGATTAGGGTCAGGCTTCCTCAGCCAGATTAGGACGCAACCATTTCTCTGCCTCGCCGAGGGGCATCTTCTTGCGTCGGGCATAATCTTCCAACTGGTCCTTTTTAATCTTACCCAATCCGAAATACCGCGATTTGGGATGTCCAAAATAGTATCCACTCACACTCGCCGCCGGCCACATGGCCAGGCTCTCAGTGAGCGAAACGCCTATACGCTCTTCTACCTGCAACACCTCCCAAATCGTTTGCTTTTCCAAATGATCCGGGCATGCCGGATAGCCCGGAGCGGGCCGGATGCCCCGGTAAGATTCCTTAATCAGGGCCTGGTTATCCAGCTGTTCCTCAGGGGAGTAACCCCAATATTTCATACGCACTTCCCGGTGCAGGTATTCGGCAAAAGCTTCTGCCAGGCGATCGGCAAGTGCTTTTACCATAATACTCCCATAGTCGTCCAGGCCTTCTTTGAGCGCATCCGCCAATTGCTGAGCACCAAACCCGGCCGTGACACAGAAACAGCCCATATAGTCCTGCGGACCTGAATGCTGAGGGGCGATAAAATCAGATAATGCCAAATTGGGTACCCCCTCGCGCTTTACGCTCTGCTGCCGCAGTGTCCTGAAAAAATAGGTCTCCCCTTCAGGAGTTTCAATTTGAATGTCGTCTTCAACGGTATTGGCTTTAAACAATCCAAAAACACCTTTGGCGACGAGTTGGTTATTGCGAATCAATGCCCTCAGCATTTTTTGGGCATCTGCGTGGAGTTCCCTGGCTTGGGCACCTACTACCTCATCTTCGAGAATTTCAGGGTATTTCCCGTGCAAATCCCAGGCCCTGAAAAAGGGCGACCAGTCTATATAAGGTACGAGCTTTCTCAAATCTACCTGCCCGGTTTCCCGTACACCGAGCATCCGCGGTACGCAGATTTCACCGGATTCCCATTCCAGGGGCAGTTTATTGGAGCGCGCTTCAGAAAGGGACAAAAAAGCCTTCTCACGGCCTCGGGCAAGGAATTTTTCCCGGAAGGACTCATAATCGAGTTTGATAGATTTTTTATATGCTTCCCTGCGTTCTTTCTGCAACAGATCCCCTACCACGGTCACCGCACGACTCGCGTCGTTGACGTGCACCACCGCGGCGCTGTATCCCGGGTCTATCTTAACGGCAGTGTGCGCCTTGCTTGTCGTTGCCCCCCCGATGAGTAAGGGAATCTGGAAGTCCTGCCGCTCCATTTCCCGGGCCAGAAACACCATTTCGTCCAGGGAAGGTGTAATAAGGCCACTCAGACCAATAATATCTACATTATGTTCCCGGGCGGCCTGAATAATTTTTTCAGGGGGTACCATCACACCCAAGTCTATAATCTCATAATTATTGCAGGCCAGAACTACGCTGACGATGTTCTTGCCAATATCGTGTACATCCCCTTTAACGGTGGCCATAAGGATCTTACCGGCCGGACCGGCAGCCTCGCCCAATCGCTTCTCCTCTTCGATATAGGGTGTGAGGTAAGCCACCGCCTTTTTCATCACCCTGGCAGATTTAACGACCTGTGGCAAAAACATCTTTCCGCTCCCAAAGAGATCCCCAACTACATTCATTCCCTGCATCAGTGGCCCTTCAATTACCTCTAAAGTGCGGTCAAAATTCTTGCGCGCCTCCTCCACATCTGCTTCAATATACTGGTCGACTCCCTTAACCAGAGCTCTGGTGATCCGATCTTGTATGGGGAGTTCCCTCCAGGATTCGTCCTTCTCTCTTTTTTTGTGTTCCCCCTGCACCGTCTCGGCATATTCCAGTAAGCGTTCTGTAGCGTCCTCGCGGCGATCGAGCAATACATCTTCCACATGGTTCAGCAGGGTTTTGGGAATATCGTCATATACCTCCAATAGGGTGGGGTTCACAATTCCCATATTCATCCCGGCCTGAATGGCGTGGTAGAGAAAGGCAGAATGCATGGCCTCCCGAACCCGGGTATTCCCCCGGAAACTAAACGAAACATTACTCACTCCCCCACTGACACTGCAATGTGGCAGGTTTTGCCGCACCCATCGGGTAGCTTCAATAAAATCTACTGCGTTCTTTCGGTGCTCGGCCATCCCGGTGCCTACCGGAAAAATATTCAGGTCAAAAATGATATCTTCAGGTGGGAATCCGGCCTGCTGTGTCAGTAATGTATAGGAACGCGAAGCAATTTCAATGCGTCGCTCCAGGGTATCGGCCTGTCCCTGCTCATCAAAAGCCATTACAATCAGGGCCGCTCCATAGCGCCTGATTTGCCGGGCCTGCCAAAGAAAGGTCTCTTCTCCTTCCTTAAGGCTTATGGAATTCACCACGCATTTCCCCTGAACCACCTGCAGGCCAGCCTCAATGATCTCCCATCTGGAACTATCGATCATAATGGGAATTCTGGCGATATCCGGTTCCGCCATCACCAGATTCAAAAAAAGAACCATGGCCTCTTTTCCATCGATCAGGCCGTCGTCCATATTGACATCCAGAATTTGTGCGCCACCTTCCACCTGATCACGGGCCACTTCCAGTGCGGCTTCAAATTCCCTTTCTTTAATCAGGTGCAGGAAACGCCTTGAGCCCGCAACATTGGTCCTTTCCCCTACATTTATAAAATTGCTGTCGGGAGTGACCACCAGGGGTTCTAAACCCGCCAATTTTAAATACCGCTGTCCTGTGTGCTTCACGACCTTTCCGTTTTTGAAGTGGCTGAAACCGAAATCCCTTCGGCTATGTCCGGAGTTTCTCTGGGATGGTATTCCCGAACCAAAGCTGCGATGGCCGCGATGTGTTCCGGAGTGGTGCCGCAGCACCCCCCAACGATATTTATAAGTCCTTTTTCCAGGTATTCCTTTATCTGCGCTGCCATTTCAGCAGGCCCCTGATCATAAGCCCCAAAGGCATTTGGCAAACCGGCATTCGGATGGGCTGAAACCGCGAGGTCACATCGGTCCGCCAACACTTGCAGGTATGGGGTAAGCTGGCTGGCACCAAGGGCACAATTGAAGCCTACCGAAAGTAAGGGTGCGTGGGTGATTGAAATCAGGAAGGCCTCCGCTGTCTGACCCGAAAGAGTGCGGCCAGAAGCATCTGTAATGGTCCCGCTTACCATTACCGGAACCCTGGCAGGACGTCCCTCCTGCGCGTCCGCTATCGCCATCAGGGCCGCTTTGGCATTCAGGGTGTCAAAAACCGTTTCCACCAGCAACACGTGTACCCCCCCATCGAGCAATCCTTCGACCTGTTCCCGATAGGACGCCCTGAGTGCCTCAAAGGAAATTGCCCGATACCCCGGGTTGTTGACATCGGGAGAAAGACTGGCCGTTTTATTTGTCGGCCCAATACTCCCCGCGACATATCGGGGCTGATCCGGGGTCTTCTCTCCGATTTCCAAAGCGGCTTTTACCGCGATTCGGGCGGCTTCTAAATTCAGTTCGTATACCAGTGCTTCCATTCCATAGTCCGCCATGGCGACCGATGTAGAAGAAAAGGTATTTGTTTCGATAATGTCAGCCCCGGCCAAGAGGTATTTCCGATGGATTTCTGCTATGGCCCCGGGCTGGGTCAGGGTGAGCAAATCGTTGTTGCCCTGAAGCGGCTGCGGCCAGTCCTTAAAGCGCGATCCGCGAAAATCTGCTTCCTTAAATTCATAGCGTTGCAACATCGTCCCCATAGCTCCGTCCAGAACTAAAATCCGCTGTTTCAGTATTTTTTCAATCGGCACCATAACTACGTATCGATTACCCAGTCGAATGGGTAAGGTTTAAAATTGGATTGGAATGTATTGGAAAGGAAGGTGAAAACCCGTTGGGTTTAAAACACTGATGTTATCTTTCCCGACGGCACCCCCTGCCCAAAGACAGGAATAAAACCCACAGGTTAGAACGTAGCACCTTCTCTTCCCCGGGAGGGAAAAAGGGTTGCTAAGGCTTCACAGGGTCTAATCCCTCCGCCTTTCTCAATAACACTACAATCTGACAATGAACAACTGCAAAGTAAGACTACGCGCAGGTTTTAAACAAGTAAAGCGACAGCTTTTTAAAGCAACGCGACCTGATTCTTATCTGAGGTGGTGAATATTAACCCGGGGCTAAAGCGCAAAATTTATGAATGTAGCCCGCATTCCCGGTTTTCCAGGACTTTTGTCGGGTCCCAATACCGCGCCTCATTAGGGAGTCCGTAACCCGAGAGATACGAATCCAAATCCTGATCAGACCAATGGAAAAACGGACTTACTTTCAGAATCCCATCTTTTGAACGACTAAATATACCCAACCCATCGCGATGGGCAGTTTGGCCCTTTCGCAAATTCGTAAACCAAATTTCCGGGTTGTGTTCTGCCATAGCTCGGCGAAACGGCTCCAGTTTAACCTGTTCCGTAAATAAGATATGTTGGGGGTGATCGATGCCGGGAATCCCCATCTCCACTTCCCGCCAGGCCACAGTCTGGCGCGGGGCGTACTGATATAAATTCAAATTCAGGAGTTTGTGAACTTCATTGGCATGGCGATACGTGTGTTCTGTATTGTAACCGGTATCACACCAAAGTACGGGAATCGCCGGCCTGACCTGTGACACCAGATGCAATATGGCTGCCTCATAGGGTCTGAAATTGGTGGTGACAACAGCCTTACGCTCCAGCTGCGTGGTCCATAAAACGACATCCTCCGGATGCCGATCCTTAAACCTGGAATTTAATTCGTTCAATTGTCGCTTTGAGATCTTCATACACGGAAAATTTAGGGCTTAATCTGTAGTGGTTCATTATACTTCTGAAAGCATAAATACCCCAACATATTATAATTATAGTATTCCTATCGTTTTACTAGATTATTCAAAAATAGTATTTCTCGTGAATTACGACCAGAAAAATGAAAAAATGTCAGGGAAGTAGGCCTAAAGAATATCGGCCAGGGTAGTATTTTGATATACCTCCAGAGCGCTGTCGCGAACCTTAAGCATTAACTTATGCACGGCGCACGACTCCTCATCGGGACAGTCCGCACAGGCTTCATAATAATTCAAACTGACGCATGCAACCAGCGCAATAGGTCCCTCCAGTATACGCATCAGTGAGGTCATTGGAATCTCCTCCGGACTTTTAACCATATAATACCCACCCCCTTTGCCTTTACGCGATCCTAGCAAACCATTTTTACGTAAGGTCAGCAAAATGCTCTCCAAAAATTTTCTGGATATCTGCTCTGCTTTTGCAATCTCTGCGATTTGGACCGGCGTACCCACTTCACCTCTGGCCAGATAAACCATCGCCTTCAGGCCATATTTAGTTTTATTCGATAACATAAAACGAAGATAGAAAAACCACCGGACTCCCTGTTTAGCCCTCCAGAGCCTGTCGCAAGTCGGCAATGACATCTTCCGGGTGTTCGAGGCCCACTGAGATTCTGACCATCCCGTCCGATATTCCGCACTGGTTTCGTTCCTCAGGGCTGAGTTTACTATGCGTGGTAGACGCCGGATGGGTTACAATACTCCGGGAATCCCCCAGATTAGCCGAAAGCGATAAAAGCTTAATCTGATCAAAAAAACGACGCCCGCCCTCCACGCCACCGGCCACTTCAAAAGCTACCACACAGCCTCCGGCCTTCATTTGTTTCCGGGCCAGATGGTATTGGGGATGTGACGGAAGAAAAGGATACTTTACCCAATTTACTTTAGGGTGGCCTTCCAGAAATGATGCCACAGCCAGGGCGTTCTCACAGTGACGGTCTACCCGCACGGGCAGGGTCTCCAGGCTTTTAGACAGAACCCAGGCATTAAATGGCGAAAGTGCCGGACCGGTAATTCGCGCAAATCTGTATATTTTATCGATCAGGGTCCCCGAACCTACGGCCAATCCGGCCAGTACCCTCCCCTGTCCGTCCATAAGCTTGGTCCCTGAATGTATGACGACATCGGCCCCGAAACGAATCGGTTGTTGCAGGTATGGGGTGGCAAAGCAATTATCGATTACAAGTAGTAACCCGTGTTTTTTTGCGAGGTTCCCCAGGAGTTCCAGATCCAGTAGGTCTACTCCCGGATTGGTCGGGGATTCGGCATACAGGATTCGGGTCTCAGGCCGGATCAAAGATTCAATGGTTTCGGGCTGGTCAAAAGGAAAATAGGAATGAGAAATCCCCCATTTCGGAAAGATAGAGGTAAATAGCGTATGGGTAGATCCAAAGACAGATCGGGAGGCCACAATATGATCCCCGCTATTGAGCAAAGCCGCAAAGGTTGAGAATACCGCCGCCATACCCGAGGCAAAGGCAAAACCACGCTCCGCCCCTTCCATCAGGCAAACCTTTTCAATGAGTTCATCGGTATTCGGGTTGGAATACCGGGAGTAGATCGTACGGTCCTTTTCTTCTGCAAATGACGCCCTCATATCCTCCGCATCATCAAAAACAAAACTGGAGGTAAGATACAGGGGCACGGAGTGTTCCTGAAAAGAGGTTCTCGGAATTTGGGTCCGTATGGCTGTGGTTTCTGTGTGCTGTTTCTTCACGTTAGTACTTTTAATGTCGTTAAAATTCTGTGTGGCCTTTTTCGGCAATTCGAAGCAAATCCCCGAAAACTCCCCGCGCGGTTACGGCTGCCCCGGCACCGGCTCCCTGTATTACCAAAGGGTGTGAGCCGTAGGACTCCGTATAAATCTCAATAAGCGAATCGGCCCCTTGCAGGTTCCCCAAGGCACTTGCTTCAGGAACGTACTCGAGTTTTACCTCCAGGGTGCCCTTTTCTCTTTGGAGGTCCCCGGAGAGTTCGCCAATATAGCGAAACACGTGCCCCGAAGGTACTTCCCGCCACCTGTTTTGATAATGTGTGTCCAGGGCTTCTGAAGCCTTCAGAAAATCGGGAAGGGAAGTACGCCTCAGGTCCTCCGGAATCAGGTTTTCAATTTGTATTTCCTCAAACTCGTTCCGCAAACCGAGTTCTCTGGCCAGGATCAGGAGTTTACGGCCCACATCGCTGCCGGAAAGGTCCTCCCTGGGGTCGGGTTCTGTGTATCCGGCTTCTACAGCCCGGTTCAGAATCGTACTAAAGGAAGTCCCCCCGGAAGAAAACGAATTAAAAATAAAGCTCAGGGATCCTGAAAACACCCCCCGGATCCGGGTGATATTTTCCCCGGAAAGATGCAGGAGTCGTATGGTGTCGATCAGGGGCAGGCCCGCTCCCACGTTCGTCTCGTACAAGTACTGTTTTTGATTTACCCTTAGGTCTTCCCTGAGTTTTCCATAAGCGGCATACGATCCGGTATTGGCGATTTTATTGGAAGAAACCAGATCAAAGCCCTTCTGAATGAGGCTCAGGTAGTTCTGAACAAAGTCCTCACTCGCCGTATTATCCACAGCAATGAGGTTTTCCAAATGGTGAGTGGTTGTCTGGCGGTACAGCTCCTCGAGGGAGTATCCCTCCTTTTGATTCTGCAACTGTAGCTTCCAATCTTCCCCAATTCCAAGGGGGTCAAACAATAGTTTTTTAGAGTTAGCGATGGCCACAATTTTCATTTGAATGCCCTTGCGGGATTCAATCTGAAGGGTGGAGGCGAGGATTTGATCAATGAGTGTACTCCCCACCTGGCCTACGCCGAATAATACGAGATTTATGGTCTTGCTGATTCCAAAAATCTGACTGTGCATCACATTCAGCGCCTTAATCATATCGGATTTATGGACGACTAAACTTATATTGCGCCCCGTTACCGCATTGTTAAACAGCAGAGGGACTACCTGATTTCGAATCAGTGCCGTATAGGGCTTGTGAAACGTACTGAGATCCTGTCCTACAAGGGAAATCACGGCCACATCCCGGGTGACAAAAATCTGACTGATATCCCGGGACTTGAGATCTGATTCAAATTCGGCTTCCAGTACGGCCCGGGCTTCATCAGCCTCTGAAGCTTTAACCACCAAACCAATACCCCTTTCCGATGAACCCTGGGAGATCATCCCTACACTAATCCCGCTGCGACCTAAACTTTGGAATATCCGGGCGTCTACCCCAGCTTTTCCCAATAGCCCGCGGCCCTCCAGATGAACCAGGGCTTCATCCTCAATCACGGAAAGAGAACGCACCCCACCCCTGGTTTTTTCGGCACTGATTAAGGTGCCTTCGCCTTGCTCTTCAAATGTATTGAGAATCCGTAACGGAATGTTCTTCTCCAATAGCGGAATGATGGTTTTGGCGTGCAGAATGCTCGCTCCGAAATTGGCCATCTCATTGGCCTCATCAAAGGACAACCGATCGATTCTCCGGGCATTGGGAACCAGAGCCGGATTGGCTGTAAAAATCCCGTCTATATGGGTGTAATTTTCGAGTTCATCCGCATTGAGGAAATTGGCCAGTAAAGATGCCGTATAATTGCTTCCGTTTCTACCCAGGGTAGTGGTGTGTCCTTCGGCAGAAGCCGCGATAAATCCGGTTACAATCCCTACCTCGCTCTTTTCCAATGGTTCAAAACACAACCGGGCACGTTCCCTGGAAGGCCCCTCGAGAATGTGCGCATCTCCGAATCGGGTATCGGTAAGGAGAAACTGCCGGGAGTCCATAAAACGAGCCGGAACTCCCAATTTTCGCAGTAATTCACACACCACACGCACAGAGAGCAACTCCCCAAAAGCCCATACCTGATCCCTGATTTTCGGACTGAAATCCCCCAACAGTTTAACGCCTTCCAGCAGGCGCTCCAACCCCGCAAAAAGATCCTCAAGCACCTTCTGATCCAGGGTGTGTTGCTGGTATTTCCGAAACTCCCGAAGCAACATGATATAGTCCCCACCCTGGGCCGCCGTTTCCAGCATTTTAAGCAACTCATCGGTGGCCTTTCCACGGGCGGAAAGCACCACCACCAGTCGCTCCCCGGCTACATACTTATCCCGTATAATTTTCAAAACGCGATCCAGGCCTGCTCCATTAGCCAGGGAAGTACCCCCGAATTTCAGAACCTTTAGAGGACTTGGAGCCACTTCAGGCTGAAAAACAGGTCTGAGCAGATCTTCCATCTGCTGGTGTTCCATCAAAAAAGCATCGTGACCATGGAGGGAGCGGATCTCTCCATAGGTCACGTTGCTTCGCGATTCGGCTAATTGGCGGTAGGTTTCCCGGTTCTCTGAAGCCGTAAAGAACAAATCGGAGTCTACACCGATAATGTGGATACAGGTATCACTTTCCTTTAAGGCCTGAAACCGATCCGCGCCTCCCCTGGAAATATCGATTGTCTTTAAAATCTGATTGGTAAATTTATAGGCGGCGAGTTGAAACCGTTTTTGCAATTTCTTTCCGTGGTGCAGCAGCCAACTCTCTACGTTAAAAACCTGAAGTTCTTCATTGGTCGTTCGATCAAAACGCGCTTTAAAGGACTCCGGTGTGCGGTAACAAAGCATGGCATGCATCCGGGCATCGTGAACCGGATTATTGGAATTCTCAAGAAAGCGCTCCTGAATCTGACAATTCGCAATCAGCCAGTCCGTTGATTTCCAATCTGAAGCCACCGGGATCAGATGTTCCGTTAAATCCGGCTTTAAAGCTGCCATTTCCCACGCAATTCCACCTCCGAGGGAACCTCCGATTAAGGCAAACAATCGGGTTATGTTTAAATGCTCCAACGCTTTTAAAAAAATCCTGGCTATATCTGCAGCTACAAAATCCCTGTAATTCTCAATCAGAAAGCCATCGTATCCATTCCCGGGAATATTAAAACACAAAACTGTAAACCGATCTGTATCTATACATTTGCCGGCCCCTACCAGAGGGGCCCACCAACCGTCCGTTCCCGCGACGTTGGAATTTCCGGTTAATGCGTGATTGACCACAACTATCGGGGCAGTGTGTAATTCCCTTCCGAATTGTTCATAGGTCAGGGTTATAGGCAACGCGGTCCCATTGAGCGTGGTAAAATGCGTCCATTCGATTTTTTTTAAAGCAGGTGCTTTCATGTTTGCGAGCTGTATCACACCTGAAAGCCTATTTTTAAAAGACTTAGGACAGGTGGAGTATGATATTTTGAGAAGGAGGAGCGGGGCCGGGGGCCAATGCAAAATTATCTGTCCCCGAGCTTTTGCGCGTGGGTAGAATGTAGCACCTTCTTCATCACAACAGACGAAGGGTTGCCAAGGCTTCAGCGGGTCTAGTCCCTACACCTTTCTCGATAATAACAATATAAATAAGGAACAAATGGGCCGGCCAGGCCCAAAAAACAATTTTAAAGGCCAAAAGCTTTCTTAACGGCGGCTACCGCATCCAGTTTTTCCCAGGTAAAGAGCTCGATCTTCTTTTCGACCCTCCCGTTATAAGGAGATTCAAAAACCTTATCGACCCAGCGCGGTTCCCGTCCCATATGGCCGTAGGCTGCAGTTTCCAAATAAATTGGGTTTCTGAGTTTCAGACGCGCCTCTATGGCCGCCGGCCGCATATCAAAGAGTTCGATAACTTTTTCTCCGATAACTCCGTCCGTCATAGGCACCCTGGAGGTCCCGTATGTATTGACATTTACGGAAGTGGGCTCTGCCAGGCCGATCGCGTAACTCACCTGGACCAGAATTTCATCCGCAACTCCTGCAGCGACCAGATTTTTAGCCACATGCCGGGCCGCATAAGCCGCGCTTCGATCTACTTTACTGGGATCTTTACCACTAAAGGCTCCTCCCCCATGGGCTCCTTTCCCCCCATAGGTGTCTACGATTATCTTGCGTCCGGTTAAACCGGTATCCCCGTGCGGTCCCCCGATAACAAACTTACCGGTGGGGTTGATGTGATATTTTATTTTTGGCCCAAACAGTCCCTGAATACGGGTAGGGAGTCCTGCCAGGACCCTGGGAATCAGAATGTTTCTGATATCTGCTTCTATCTGCCGCAACATGACTTCATCGGATTCGTCAAAGGGATCGTGCTGGGTAGAGACCACAATCGTATCGATGCGCTGTGGAACGTTTTCATCTGAGTACTCCAGGGTCACCTGTGCCTTTGCATCCGGCCTCAGATAGCTTATCTCTTTGGACTCCCGTCGGAGCAGCGCGAGTTCCTTCAATATCCTATGGGCAATATCAAGGGCCAAAGGCATATAATTGTCCGTTTCCCGGGTGGCATATCCAAACATCATCCCCTGATCACCTGCACCCTGTGCTTCCTTCGATTCCCGGTCAACACCCTGAAGAATATCAGAGGACTGTTCGTGGATCAGGGAGATCACTCCACAAGAATCCCCGCTGAAACGATACGCCCCTTTGGTATATCCGATATGGTTTATCGTCTCCCGGGCAATCTGTTGTAAATCTAAATAGGTATGGCTCTTAACCTCACCGGCAAGTATAACCTGTCCGGTGGTGACCAGGGTTTCACAGGCCACTTTACTATCGGGATCAAAGGCCAGAAAATTATCGAGAAGCGCATCGCTGATCTGGTCTGCAATTTTATCCGGGTGACCCTCACTGACGGATTCAGAGGTAAACAAATAAGGCATGATATGGCTTTTGGGAATAGCTGACCTGTAGCGAAAAGAATGCTTTACAGTAAAAAAGCCAGCACCCATGGGGGCGAAGCATACTGCTTTAGCATTTTTTGGAGCCGGATTTCCGGTTTCCGAGGTTGCAATCAGTCAAATCTATCCTCGTTACTTGAGTCAAAAATAGGACATCGCTGCTAATCGGCAAAATAAAATAAGAAAACCTGCCCCTACATGCAGAAAAGAAAGTTTTAAAACCACTTTTAATGAAGAAGTGTATTGCATCGTTTTTTTTTCCCCGGACTGCAGATACTTCGTATATTGTCTCATTCCATTCGGGAAAAACTTCAAGGGCTTAAAAATAGAAATAGTATGCATATTGCGGTGGCTGGGAACATAGGTGCAGGAAAAACCACACTCACGGAACTACTTGCCAAACACTATAAATGGGAAGCCCATTTTGAAGATGTAGTGGACAATCCCTATCTGGATGATTTCTATACGCAGATGGCCCGCTGGAGTTTTAATCTGCAAATTTACTTCCTCAATACGAGGTACAGGCAGATTCTCAAAATAAGGGAAAGCGGGAAAAACGTCATTCAGGATCGCACAATTTACGAGGATGCCTTTATTTTCGCCCCGAACCTGCATGCCATGGGTCTTCTGACCAATAGGGACTTTCAGAATTACATCGGCTTGTTCAACCTGATGGAGTCCCTTGTGCAGCCCCCCGACCTCCTTATATACCTGCGCAGTTCTATTCCAAATCTGGTCAATCAAATCCACAAGAGGGGAAGGGAGTATGAAAGCTCTATATCCATCGATTACCTGAGTCGCCTGAATGAGCGTTATGAAGCCTGGGCCCAGGGGTATGAGGTGGGGAAACTGCTGATCGTCAATGTAGATGATCTGGATTTTGTGGACAACCCCGAGCACCTGGGAGAAGTAATCAACAAGATCGACGCCGAGATTAACGGCTTATTCTAAAAAAAAACTGCCTCCGACCAGACCCTAAATAAACCCCATGCCTTTGGCGTGCGCCACGACCTCCTCACTCCGGTCTACCACCAGTACGGGAATTTCGGTTTCTTCACCGGTCAGTTTTCGCACCCGTTTCATTCGGGAACGGTGTTTTACCGAACGCAGGTAAATGGCGCGAATGCGACCGGGGAAGCCGCGTGCAATCTTCAGATAAATATCAGCGTCCTTTTCACCACTGTCCCCGACGAGTATAAATGTCATTTTGGGATAGGTCTTCAGAATATTCCGTATCTCATACTCCTTATGAGGGATATGTCCTTCAACGGATCTGCCCAGGACACTCGCCATGCTCCTCAACAGGATCGGACCTTTTGGAAAATTATTTGTACTTAGAAAAAACTCAAGATAGCGATACAGATTCCAGGGACTGTGGCTTACGTAAAAAACAGGGTTCGCCTCCATGCCGCTTTTACCCCGGTGAAATTTATGATAGAGCTCTGCGGCGCCCTGAAAAGGTATACGCCTTTCGGCCCTTTTAAAAAGGGTGTTGGCGATAACCTGCCATTTCATATAGGAGGTCACCCCGGTGTGCAGAATGGTGTCATCTATATCGGTAATGACTCCATATGAAACATTGTCCGAAGGAATGAGGATGGCGCCGGGAAACCTGTTGGACTCGAGTATTTTATGCCGGGTAGCCGTAAGGTCAAAGGATATTTCATAGGGCAGCCACTGTTCGGCATTTACCATAGGTCCCAAATCTCCCACGGTTTTATCCAGCGCAAAATACCCGTGGTCATCCGTTTTCACCTGGAGGATACGCCCATCTGAAAGGTGTAGTTTCAGAGGAGCATTACGAATCTCATCAGTTTCAAAACGCTTCCAGCTGTTGAGTAATAACTGAATGGTCCCTTTTTGAGCCAAATCTATTGTCTCGTCTTCCAGGGCCCTGCCCCGGGCATAGATATGATCCCGGGTTCCATAAGTCTGAAACCCGATAATCTGTAAGGGGTCTTTCCTTCCAAACCACGCCATGAGGCTAAGTTACAAATTACCCCCGATCCTTCAGGGCACAAAAAAACCCGGGCTTTCCAGCCCGGGTTTTAATATTTGGGTAATTGAATCCCTTACTCTTCAACGATGATCTCATGGAGAACTTTGCCGTCCTCATCTACTTCCTTAAGTGCCTCCACCTGGGCCTTCACTTCTTCCATGGTGCCGTTGATCACTTTCTCATCAACAGTCGTTTCTCCATTCTCAGTAAGGGTTGTAGTGATATATGCTGTAACGGCATCGCCATCTCCTTTCTCCATTTTCACCTCTACCTGACGCGAAGTTTCAATTCTCTTAGCTGTATCACTGTAGGCAACACTTGCCAATTCCGAATCTGAAGAAAGTGCAATACTCGGAGCAATCACAAGAGCCACTACGGATATAAGCTTTAAAAGAATATTCAGGGAAGGTCCTGAAGTATCTTTAAAAGGATCTCCAACCGTATCCCCTACTACAGCTGCCTTGTGGGCATCCGTTCCTTTCCGTCCTTCGGATTCGATCATTTTTTTTGCGTTATCCCATGCACCTCCGGCATTAGACTGGAAAATAGCCATCAAAACACCAGCTGAAGTTACCCCGGCCAATAAACCGCCGAGCATTTCAGCCCCACCGATAAATCCGATAGCCACAGGTACCGCAATGGCGAGCAAACCGGGAAGGACCATTTCGCGAATGGAAGCCTTTGTGGAAATTTCAACACATTTGTCGTATTCGGCCTTGCCGTCAGCAGCGTCAAAAATCGCGCGGTCTTCCACACTAGCTTTGGTCATGTCTGAATTGTATTTCCGCATCACTGCAAGCGCCTTGTTGAGTTCCGGAATATCGCGGAACTGACGCCTTACTTCTTCGATCATGGCCATAGCGGCCCGTCCAACAGCATTCATAGATAGCGCTGAGAAAACAAAGGGCAGCATAGCTCCGACGAGAAGTCCGGCCATAATATCCGGCCTGGATACGTCAATCGCTGTAACCCGGGCCGTTTGCATAAAGGCCGCAAAAAGCGCAAGGGCGGTAAGCGCAGCAGAAGCAATGGCGAACCCTTTTCCAATCGCAGCGGTAGTATTCCCCACAGCATCGAGTTTATCAGTACGCTCCCGTACTTCTTTAGGCAGTTCAGCCATTTCGGCTATCCCTCCGGCGTTGTCAGAAATCGGTCCGTATGCGTCCACCGCAAGTTGGATCCCGGTATTGGCGAGCATCCCAACGGCCGCAATGGCGATCCCATAGAGCCCGGCAAAATGATGAGAGACCAGAATGGCAGCAGCAATAACTAAAATCGGAATGGCCGTAGACATCATTCCTACACCCAAACCTGCGATGATATTGGTAGCCGCTCCGGTTTCAGACTGACGTACAATAGACTTTACGGGCTTGGTTCCTGTACCGGTGTAGTATTCAGTTACCTTACCGACAAGAAGTCCTGAAATCAGACCTGTAATGGTTGCGAGGAAGACACCGAAAGACGTAAACTCTTTCCCACCCATGGTCCAGGTTTCCGGAAGTATATTTACGATCAGAAAATAAGAAGCGATCAGGGTGAGAAAGGCAGAACCAAACTCCCCGATATTTAAGGCTTTATGAGGGGAACCTCCATCTTTTACCTTGACGAAGAACGTGCCTATGATAGACATAACGATCCCGGCACTGGCCAGAGCCAGCGGCAGGTAAACTGCCCCGAGACCTTTGAAACTTTCCTGAAATTCCGGCAGACCAACAAAGGCAGCACCGAGAACCATGGTTCCGATAATCGATCCCACATAGGACTCAAAAAGGTCGGCCCCCATTCCGGCGACATCCCCGACGTTGTCCCCAACGTTATCGGCAATCGTTGCAGGGTTCAGGGGGTGATCTTCGGGGATTCCCGCTTCTACTTTACCCACCAAATCCGCTCCAACATCGGCTGCCTTAGTATAAATTCCGCCTCCCACACGGGCGAAGAGTGCTATTGAGGATGCCCCGAGGGAAAAACCAGACAGCACATTGAGTACCATGGCGATTCCGTCTACGGAACTCGTGCCGCCTTCCCAACCTAATTGACTGTAAATCATAAACAATCCGCTGAGTCCGAGAACACCGAGTCCTACAACTCCAAGTCCCATTACAGAACCTCCGGCAAAAGCTACTTCCAGAGCTTTACCCAGGGAAGTACGGGCGGCCTGGGTGGTTCGGACATTGGCCTTGGTAGCCACTTTCATCCCGATAAAACCAGCCAGAGCAGAACAGATCGCACCTACGATAAAGGATACTGCGACCATTCCATTAGAACCCGCTTCATTCTCTCCTTTAAAATAAAGAAGTATGGCAACGGCAACGACGAAAATTGCGAGTATCCGGTACTCCGCTTTGAGGAAGGACATCGCTCCGTCAGAAATATTTTTTGCAATACGAGACATTTTTGCATCTCCTTCTTCCTGTTTGGAAACCCATGCGTTCTTAAGAAACACAAAGATGAGGCCCAGCACTCCGAAGACCCATAAATAGTTCACGATTTGTTCCATCATGTCAGTTATTTAATTATTTAAAACGGCTGCAAAAGTAATGAAAGGGGTTGGAATATAAAAGCACTTTTTTGGCCGGATCGCGCAGTGCAGTTGAGCCCGGATTTCAGGGAAAACAAAGCGGGTGAACCTTAAAACTCAAATCCAAAGGTGCCGGTAACACTAAAGGGTCGGGCTCCGGGGCTTTCCAAATAATTCCCCCGAAAATTGAAATCGATCCGGAAAATCTTAAAAATATTCCCCACCCCAAAGGAGTATTCCCAATAGATCTGGTCGTCAGGCGCCTGAAGTGGAATATTGGTCGGGGAGCTAAGCAATCTGTTCTCCTCGGAGAGTTCTCCCCAAACGCCTCTCAGCCCGACGATTTCGCGAAGGTTTAAATCTCTGAGCAGGGGAATCCGTGAGAATATCCGGCCGTTAAAATTGTGCTCCAGATGCATGGAGGTATAGGTGTCGGTGACAAACTCGTAAAAATCGAGGTTGGGAAAGGAATTAAAAATAGTAAAAAAGGTTTGGTTTCCGGGGACTATGTTGAGCAGGCCCAGGGGGATTGTCCCGAATGTCTTCCCTGCCTCCACGGAAGTAGTAAGGCGTCCTAGCCCTCCAAGCTGCCAGGGCTTGGTATAGGAGAACTGGAATTTCCGATAGTCAAAATCACTTTCCAGAAAACCGCGGACCCCATGGGTGAAATTCAACAGGAGCGTACTGTAATTGTCATTGATATCCCGCCTTTCCACACCATATCCAATAGTTCGTTTTCCCGGGGTATACACCAGGGTTGTAATCAGGTCGAATTGCTTGATTTGAGAGGATATACCTCCGGGGGCCTCCGGATCCAGATAATCCAGGCTAAAAGCTTCAGGCAGGGCCGATTTCAGGGTCCGAAAAGAAGTTCCAAACCGCACACGGAGATTTTTCACCGGCTCCACTTCCAGCATAAGGGTACTCAGGTTGATATTGGTGAGGCGGTCGTTGGACCCCACGGTAAGCAGGTTCCCCGAGGCGATACTCCGCCCCAGAACGTCTGTCGTGGCCGTCAGATTTAAACCGAGCTGTTCAATATCCCTGCGATTCCCTCCGGATAGAATCAACCGGTTCCTGCGATCCAGTAAGATTTTACCCGATATCCCGTATTTGATCCGCTGATCCATAAAACCGTAAGCTCCATAGGCCTGCAGGCGCCAGGGATCATTTTGTCCGAAGAAGGTTCTTACACCTCCCCGGAAACGCACCCCTTCAGCATCGTTATACCCCCAGGCGCTGTAAATGTCCCCTAAATCGATATTCCATTTATCAATCTCGATATAGCCCGAGCCGAGTACACTGGCCAGATAGTAAAAGGTATTAAATCTAGGCACGGTTTTCAGCGTATCGAGCATGGTGTAGATACCTTCCTCATCCCGGTTGAGGTCTTCCAGGCGGTTGTTCTCCCAGAAAGCATCACTCCGATCCATCACCACCGGGTTAAAAGGATCCTGCTGCTGCTGATAAAAGTCTTTGGGCTGGACCTGATCAAAGACGTAATTGTCGAATACCGTGGTGCGCTTGCCATACACCCCCCTGGATTTATCCTTTTTATTCAGGGCAAAATCCGTCAGAAGGTAATCCCGTTTTAAGAGAAATACAGAATCGGAGAGCACCTCGAATTCCTGTTCGATATACAACTCCTTTACCCAGTTGACATTCGCGCTCCGGGTAACCTGCATATTAATTTCCGCAATGGCATATGTGGTATCATTTACCCAGAAATCCCCTTTGAAAGTGAGCTCATTTTTCCGTCTGGGATAGTAGATAATGTTATAACACCATTTGTCCTTTATATAGGCACTGTCTGCCAGGACGTAATTGTAGGTGTCTATGCCGGTTTTGGAGAGCGGGCTGGTAAAACTTTTGTCAAAGAGTTTGATGTAATTATCGTAAACATCGTATTGGGTGTACAGATCCTGCACAAAGGCAATGATTGCCTGATTATTGCTGAAACCCGAATTTTTATTACCCATCACGACCCGCTTGTCCAGGTTCAGATCGTTATCCCCGTAGACCTTGGTAAATTTCTCATTGATAAAAACAGGCAGGTAGGTTTTTCCCGTAATCCGTGAGGTATCCAAATCCTCAAAAACAAATTCCATCCCTTTGAAAATCTTGCTCTGCATCAAGGCACTGTCGATGGTATTGAGATCGAACTCGATTTTTTCGTATTCATCGTAACGGAACTGATTGTAAAGCAACAGTCCGTTGGATCGCTTTTTGGCCCAAATTTTTCTCAGGATATCAATGGCGGGGTTATTTTTCTTAGACTGTTTCCCTGCAAATAGGACAATCTCATCGAGTTGTTCCCCTTCCCCAAGGACAATCTCCATATTCAGTGTGACCCTGGTAGAAAGCACAATCTCACGTCTTGTGTAACCCACAAAAGACACGATCAGGGTGTCAAAGCGGTTTTCGGATTCCAGATAAAAGCGTCCGTCATCGTTGCTGATGGTCCCTTCAGTGGAATTTTTAAAAAGCACATTGGCAAAGGCCACCGGATCCCCCAGCTCATCAATCACAACTCCCCCAACCTTGGTTTGGGCCATACCGAGTGCGGCAATCCAAAAAACCAATACTGCGAGCAGTCGCTGCATTTGAAGAAAGTTTAAGACCCTGTCACCTACAGATCTGACATACGTACTAACAAGGCAACGAATGTTTGGGGGTAAAATTGAGTCGAATACGATAAACGGCAAAAATCCTGCTTTTTGGACGGGACAGGCACGAAAAAGTTACAGGTGCTTCCGTTTATTTGTACAATACTTTCCGAACGGAACGCACCACATCTTCCCGATTGGGCAACCATTCTTCCAGCAATACCGGGGAATAAGGTGCAGGAGTATCCGCGGTATTTATTTTTTCAATGGGGGCGTCCAGATAATCAAACGCGTGCGACTGCACCAGATAGGTGATCTCCGTGGCAACATTCCCAAAAGGCCATGCTTCTTCGAGGATGACCAGGCGATTCGTCTTTTTGACCGATTTAAGGATCGTCTCAAAATCCATGGGTCGTACCGTCATAAGATCAATAATCTCACAGGAAATACCGTCCTTTTCGAGGATTTCAGCTGCCGCAAATGCCTCCTTTATTATTTTTCCAAAAGATACAACAGTCACATCTGTCCCTTCCCGCTTCACCTCAGCTACCCCGATCGGAAGCGTATATTCGCCCTCAGGAACCTCTCCTTTGTCTCCATACATCTGCTCAGATTCCATAAAAATCACCGGATCGTCATCCCGAATGGCGGATTTCAAAAGCCCTTTTGCGTCCCTGGGATTGGATGGCACCACCACCTTCAGACCCGGACAGTTCGCAAACCAGCTTTCTAACGCCTGGGAATGCGTAGCCCCGAGCTGACCGGCAGATGCTGTCGGGCCCCGAAAAACAATAGGAATATTAAACTGACCTCCGGACATCTGACGCATTTTCGCGGCATTACTGATGATCTGGTCGATACCGACCAAAGCGAAATTAAAGGTCATAAACTCGATAATCGGACGGTTTCCAATCATGGCAGAACCCACACCTATACCAGAGAAACCGAGTTCAGAAATTGGCGTATCGATGACGCGTCTGGGGCCAAATTCTTCTAGCATTCCCTTGGAGGCTTTGTAAGCTCCGTTATATTCTGCTACTTCCTCGCCCATAAGATAAATGGATTCATCTCTGCGCATCTCCTCGGACATGGCTTCTGCAATGGCTTCTCTGAATTGTATGGTCTTCATAGCTAAAATTTAATCTCCGCATTGGCGCTTTGCGCCATAAATGCCCACAAAAATAGAAAAATATAAAGCAATTCAGGAGCATGGACTTCATTAAATTCGTCACTTTTTTTATTATGCATGCATAGTATTTTTCAAAATTATTGGCTATCTTAGCCACCCTGTAATAAACGTTTTAAACCGTGTTTTTTATGAAGATTCTTGTATGCATCAGCAATGTGCCGGACACTACTTCAAAAATCAACTTCACATCCGACAGCACTGCCTTTGACACCACCGGGGTACAGTATGTAATCAATCCGAATGACGAATTCGGGCTGACCCGTGCCATGTGGTTTAAGGAAAAACAAGGCGCTACGGTTCACGTGGCCACCGTAGGTGCAGCTTCCGTGGAACCCACCATCCGAAAGTCTCTGGCTATCGGAGCCGATGAAGGTATACGTATTGATGCAGAACCTGTAGATGGCCTTTTTGTCGCCCGTCAACTCGCGGAAATCGTTCAGAAAGGCGGCTACGACCTGATTATCGCAGGTAGGGAATCCATCGATTACAACGGAGGAATGGTCCCGGGCATGATGTCTGCCATGCTCGATATGAACTTCGTCAACACCTGTATAGCTCTGGAAGTGGAAGACAAAAAAGCCACAGCCGTTCGCGAAATCGACGGGGGAAAGGAGACGCTGGAAACCACACTGCCGCTGATTATCGGCGGGCAAAAAGGACTGGTTGAAGAAAGTGACCTGCGCATTCCCAATATGCGGGGGATTATGATGGCCCGCCAGAAAAAACTCACCGTAGTTCCCCCGGTAGCAGCGGCAGATGGAACTCTGGATGTACGCTTTGAAAAACCGGAGCCCAAAGGAGCGGTAAAATTGATAGACCCTGAAAACATTGACGAATTGATCGATTTGCTTCATAAAGAGGCAAAAGTTATTTAATCGCAAAACGCAAAAAAATGCCTGTACTCGTATATACAGAATCCGATAAAGGAGGTTTTAAAAAAAGTGCCTTTGAAGTGGCGAGCTATGCTGCTGAACTGGCTGAAAAAATGGGGACGGAGGCTATCGCCCTCTCTATAAATGTAGATAATCCTGCAGAAATTGGGGCCTATGGAATATCCCGTATACTGAATGCCACCGAGCCTCGTCTGGCCCAATTCAATGCCCGGGGGACGGCTGCCCTGCTGCGGCAGGCGGTTTCTAAGACCGGCGCGAAAGTCGTGGTAACCAGCTCCAGCACAGACACAAAATATGCCGCTTCCATCCTGGCGGGGATGTTGAAAGCCGGATACGTAAATAACGTAGTTAGTCTCCCGGAAACCACCGAACCTTTAGTCGTCAAGCGTACGGCTTTTAGCAATAAGGGGTTTGCGTATACTGAATTAAGGGGAGAGCCCGCCATAATCGGAGTCTCAAACAACGCCTTCGGCACCCATGAAAATGGTGTTGAGACTCAGGTAGAAGCCTTCACCGCCACGTTTTCTGATTCTGATTTTGGAGTTAAATCCACAGCAGTGGATAAAGCCTCTGACAAAGTCACTATTGCGGATGCAGATGTCGTTGTTTCAGGAGGAAGAGGGCTTAAAGGACCCGAAAACTGGCATTTGATCGAAGATCTTGCCGAAGTACTGGGGGCAGCCACTGCCTGTTCAAAACCTGTTTCCGACCTGGGCTGGAGGCCTCATAGTGAGCACGTAGGGCAGACGGGGAAACCCGTGGCCAGTAATCTCTATATCGCAATTGGTATTTCTGGAGCCATACAGCACCTGGCCGGTGTGAATGCTTCCAAAACCAAAGTAGTCATCAATACAGACCCGGAAGCCCCTTTCTTTAAAGCGGCGGACTATGGCATCGTAGGTGATGCTTTTGAAGTGGTGCCTCAATTGATCGAAAAATTAAAAGAATTTAAGGCGCAAAACGGCTAATTTTTGTTAATTTGTCGTTCTTTGGGGCTGTTAAATAACCGGACAACCCTGTTGTTTAACAGTCTTTTTATGCGTTAAATTTGCCTATGAGCCTTGTCAGGTTAAAAATAAAAGGGATTTCCTACAGCCAGACGCAGAATGGGGCTTATGCCCTTATTCTCAACGAAGTGGATGGAGAGCGTAAACTCCCAATTGTTATCGGTGCTTTCGAGGCTCAGTCGATAGCCATTGCACTGGAGAAAGAAATTCAACCCCCCAGACCCCTTACGCACGACCTGTTTAAAAATTTCGCGGACCGGTTTCAGATTGTTATCAAACAAGTGATCATCCACAAACTCGTCGATGGTGTGTTTTACTCCAGCATCATCTCTGAACGGGATAAAGTAGAGGAAATCATCGATGCGCGCACGAGTGATGCCATCGCCCTGGCCCTTCGTTTTGACGCCCCCATTTTTACCTATAAAGCCATCCTGGATAAGGCTGGGATTTTTCTTAAGTTCTCCTCAAAAGACACTGAAAAAGAGGATGGTGATGACAGTATTATGGTCGATGAAATCCTACAGGAAGGACAGGCCGTAGAAATTGATCCTGGATCCGGGGCGCCCTACAGGGAAATGAGTTTGGAAGACCTGAATAAAGAACTCGAAAAAGCCGTAATCGGAGAGGACTATGAGAAAGCTGCCAAGCTCAGGGATGAAATATCCAAAAGAACAAGCTGAGTTGAAGAAGGGCAGACAATCCTCTTTCACATTCCTCTTAAGCCTGATCCTTCTTCTACTTCCCCTTTATGGAATGGGTCAGGAGGTCAATTCGGAAATCCTCATCTCCAATGGGGGATTTAGCATCACATCCCTCGGCAGGGGTTTACTGGGCCTGCTGGCCCTGTTGGCCATTGCCTTTGCTTTTAGTGCCCGGCGAAAGTCTATCAACTGGAAAACCGTCGGCGCAGGCCTCGGCATCCAGCTACTACTCGCCATAGGCGTTCTTAAGATCCCGGCGATTCAGTGGTTTTTTAATCTTCTGGGATCCTTTTTTAATAGTATCCTCGAATTCACCCTGGCAGGAAGCACTTTTGTTTTTGGCAACCTTATGGATTTAGACAACCCGAACATCGGGTACGTTTTTGCCTTTCAAATCCTTCCTACAATCATCTTTTTCTCGGCCCTCACCTCGGTGCTGTACTATTTGGGAATCATTCAGCGCATTGTAAAGACCTTGGCCTGGCTGCTGTCGCGATCCCTTGGAATTTCGGGGCCGGAGAGTCTGAGTGTTGCCGGAAATATTTTTCTGGGACAGACAGAAGCACCGCTGCTGATAAAAGCCTATCTGGAGAAAATGAACCGATCGGAAATCCTTTTGGTCATGATTGGCGGTATGGCTACGGTTGCCGGGGGGGTACTCGCTGCATATATCGGATTTCTGGGCGGCAATGATCCCCAGCTCCGGTTGGAATTTGCACGCCATCTTATTGCTGCATCTGTTATGGCAGCCCCCGGAGCGATAGTCATCTCAAAAATGCTCTATCCCCAGACGGAAGCAGTAGACAGTACAATCAGTGTGTCCGGGGATAAAATAGGAAGCAATCTGCTGGACGCCATCGCCAACGGCACGACAGAAGGGTTAAAACTGGCCGTTAATGTCGGTGCCATGCTACTGGTATTTGTCGCCTTTATCGCCATGATTAACGGCATACTTGGCTGGGTTGGAGACCTTACCTCCCTCAACGCCTGGATTGCCCTGAACTCCCCTTATGACGCACTTTCCCTCGAAGCCCTTTTAGGCGCATTGTTCGCTCCCCTTATGTGGCTGATTGGAGTACACTCCAGCGATATTATGATGATGGGGCAATTGCTCGGGATTAAACTGGCGGCTAGTGAATTTGTGGGATATATTCAGCTGGCTGAATTGAAGGATCTCAGCAACCCCATACATCTGGGCTATCAAAAGTCGGTCCTTATGGCCACCTATATGCTTTGTGGTTTTGCCAATTTCGCCTCTATCGGCATACAGATCGGAGGCATCGGTTCTCTGGCGCCCGGTCAGCGGAAAACTCTTTCCGAATTCGGCCTGAAGGCCGTCCTGGGAGGGACCCTGGCTTCCCTGCTCTCGGCCACCCTGGCAGGTATGATTCTCGGATAAACCGCAACACCCACTTTATTTGTTTCGCTTTGCCAGCCAAGGTTAATAACCTTTGAAAAAAAGGCGGGGTCCGGCTTCGGCAAAACAGGATGAATATTTACTTTTAGACCCTGACCCAATCGGGTAAACTGTAATTACTCATGAAACAATATCACGACCTGCTGAATCACGTACTGAGCCATGGAACCCTGAAATCTGATCGGACGGGAACCGGTACCCTGAGCGTTTTCGGCTACCAGATGCGGTTCGATCTCGCGGAGGGCTTCCCTTTAGTCACCACCAAAAAAATTCACGTAAAATCCGTAATTCACGAGTTGCTCTGGTTTCTGAAAGGGGATACAAACGTGCGCTACCTGCAGGAAAACGGGGTCCGTATTTGGAATGAGTGGGCCGATGAAAACGGCGATCTCGGACCTGTTTACGGCCAGCAGTGGCGGAACTGGAACGGAGATCAAATCGACCAGATCACACAGTTATTGCAAACCCTGAACGCCAACCCGGACAGCAGACGCATGTTGGTGGCCGCATGGAACCCTTCCGTTTTGCCGGATACGGGAATCTCATTTTCGGAAAACGTTGCCCGGGGTAAAGCTGCCTTACCGCCCTGCCACGCGTTTTTTCAGTTTTATGTGGCAGATGGTAAACTCTCGTGTCAGCTCTACCAGCGCAGCGCGGATATATTTCTGGGAGTCCCTTTTAATATTGCCTCCTATGCCCTTTTTACCCTGATGATTGCCCAGGTATGTGGTTTGCAGCCCGGAGAATTCATCCACACCTTCGGGGATGCCCATATCTACAATAACCATCTGGAACAGATTCAACTGCAGCTCAGCCGGGACCTGAGGCCATTACCCACGATGACCTTAAATCCGGAAGTCACGGATCTGTTCGCCTTCCGCTATGAGGACTTCACTTTGGAAAACTACGATCCCCATCCGCACATCAAAGGGGTTGTGGCGGTCTAAGCATGCGTTAAATGATACTGAGGTCTTTCATTCTAAAAGGATTCGCTCTGATAGGTTTTCTTGGTTTTAGCCAGGAAGACATAACTCCATCGAATCTCGTAATAGAACGTATTCAAACACAGGAATGTGTAACCTCTGAAGCGCCATCCTGTACCCAGGAGCGTTTGGAAAAAGCTATACTTCCGATACTTGAAAAACACCTCAAAGAGCTTCCCGTGGACACTCTTAAACTGCGCTTAGCCTTTACTGTAAGCCCGGATGGAGAAATGGAAAGATCTGAGATCTCAATGAATCTGGGGAAAACAACACTTTCCGGGAAACTCAAAAAAAGACTGGATAAGGTAGTGAAGCAATCAGGACCTTATGAGGTTTTTGATTATCATTCCGGGGCTTATCAGTCCTGGCATAGATTTGACTATCAGTACAAGGTGCTGAAACTGGAAAACCAGCTTCTTCCCACGGGAACAGCGGAGCTCTATGAAGGGGGTGTTATAAACCAGATACCGCTTTTTCCATCCTGCCAAAGGGAAGGGGACCAGAAGGACCGGGAGTGTTTCCAAAAGCGGATGCAAGATCATATAAAAACCCATTTCCGTTATCCGGAAGCGGCCCAGAGACAAGGTATTCAGGGTACTGTATTAATCAAATTCACAATTGACAAAACCGGCGCTATGAAAAATTTAGCCACAGAAAGCCCCCATCCCCTTCTGAATTCAGAAGCGCTTCGCATTGTCTCGCTTCTTCCCAACTTTCTACCTGCTACAGAAAACGGAAAACCCGTAGAAATTCCATATAGCATCCCAATAGCTTTCAAACTCAATACAAATTAGAAGATAAGGACCCTGCCCGTTCTTCAAAGCATAAAAAAACCCTGCCGAAAGGCAGGGTTTTTGGTGCTTTGCAACAGATGCTGTTACAGTTCCAGGACAGCGTTCTCCGCCCCGGCAAAATCGTTCCACTGATAGCGATCGGCCGCTTCATCGTTTACGAAGTCTCCATCGATCAGGTACCGGAATTCGAAGGACTGCTCCATAGGAAGGTCAAAAGTTCCCTTGAAGGTACCATTCTTTAGTTTTTTCAGCATGCTTCCTTTTGGATTCCACTCATTGAAGTCTCCAACAACTGCTACTTTTTTTGCGTCTTCTGCAGGTACGGTAAAGGTTACCTTACATACAGGTTTCGATTTTAGGTATTGTTTTCTTATTGCCATAATAAAAGTGATTTCAGTAATTTGCCGACAAAGCAACACATAAAACCCTTAAAAGACAATTACTTAGCAAATATTTGTGGATTTCGTAATATTAGATTTACAAACTGTGCATTTTTCTAAAAACATCCCGGGAAGATTGTGAGGTTCACAAGGGTCAGGGTGCAGATTTTAAACTCTCGAGGAGTTTATCCAAATCATTTTCAGTATTGTAACAATGAAAACTGAGCCGGATGCCTCCGCCCCGGGGAGAACAAATAATATCATGTGTCTTTAGATGTGCATAGCGACCTCCAGGCTCCGGAATATTAAAAATTGTGCTGTGCCTTTCTCCCTCCGCTATATATCCAGGTAACAATCCCCTACTGCTCAGTGCCTGCTTTACTTTACTGCTCAATTCCCTGTTGTAGCGATCCACGGCATCCATCCCCATGGCCTCGAGTAGTCCCAGGGCGTAATTCAGGCTGCCGAAATTCAGGGTATCCAGATGGCCCGGCTCAAACCGCTTCGAAAAAGATATGTCATCTCTTTTGGAGAGATCGGCGTTTACTGCATTAAAGCCGGTTGACAACACCTGAAATCGGTTTTGAGCGTACTCACTGAAAAGCATAAACCCATTGCCATTGCCCCCCAGGAGCCATTTATATCCGCTCGCTCCCAGGACATCGATGCCCGATTGTTCCATATCCAAATGGAAGGCCCCTGCATATTGGGTAGCGTCTGCGACAATAATCAGATCTGGAAAACGCGCCTTAACCTTTTTTAGAAAATCAGGAGAAATAAGAACGCCGTCTACCCATTGTACCAGCGATACCGCCAGTACCTCTGCAGGCGATTCCGATAACGCCTCCAGGATCCGATGTTCCAGTCCTTCACCACAAGGGACCTCCCGTATGGAAAACCCGCGGCTCTGAAAGGGCCAGGTCAGGGAAGGGTAATCTCCCTGAAGTGTCAGGACCCGACTGTCTTTGGCCAGACCTTCCAGGAGCAGATTCATCCCCAGCGAGAAATTCGGAACCAGACTAATCCTTTGGGCGGGACAGTTAAAAAACCGACCGAGATGCTCCCGGGTATCCTCTAAAAGAGACAGGGCTCCAATCTTCATCTGGCTCCCTCCTACGAGATAATCCAGATCGTGCTCCTGACGCCACTCCAGTATTCCATCGTGCAGCAACCCCCATGCTGCTGTATTCAAATAGGTATACTGCTGCAATAAAGGAAAATGGGAGCGAAACCTTAAAAAGTCATCCATAGGGCGTACGTGGGAAATCTGTTATCTTTGCTTTAAAGATAGGCATTCAGATGTTTTTCAAACAAAAAAAGAACCCAACTCTGGATCGGGAACAACATGAACTTTTGGAGCATGCCCAGAAACGGATCCGTCAGAAAAAGGCGGTTTTTCAACACCTGATTATTCTTGTGATCGGGAGTCTTTTTTTTGTAATTATCAATAAAATCCTCAAAATTGGAGCGCCCCATAACTGGTATATCTGGGCCGTGATGGGTTGGTCATTTATCTGGATCGTACACCTGGCCCAGGTTTTTATAACAGACCCCTTTCTCGGAAAGGACTGGGAGCGCGCCCAAAGAGAGCGACTTCTGGAAAAGCAAAAAGAGCGGATACGTCAGATCGAAGCGGAAATCGCCAAAACGCATCCCCTGCCCGAACTTCCACCTAAACAAGAATTGTGAAAGACCTTATCCTGATTGCGGCTGCCGGAGAATCCAATGAACTGGGAAGGAACGGGGATCTCCCCTGGCACCTGCCCGACGATTTTAAGCACTTTAAGCAAAAGACTACAGGACATCCAATGATCATGGGACGAAAGACCTTTGACACTTTCCCCAAACCCCTGCCCAACCGGATGCACATCATCATAACCCGGGACCAGGAATACCAAGTGGCTTATGAAAACTGTCGGGTGGTCCATTCTCTGGAAGCGGCGCTGAAGGAGGTATCACTGAGCGAAAAGGTCTTTATCATCGGAGGAGGGGAAATCTATAAGCAGGCCCTGCCTTTGGCGACCGGCATTGAACTTACCAGGGTCCATGGAAATTTTAAAGCCGATACCTTCTTCCCGGAGATCGATCCGGATGATTGGATGCAGACCGGCTCGACGCATCATCCGGCGGATCAAAAGCACGCTTACCCCTTTACCATTAAAACCTATGTTCGCAGGGTCTAATCCACCAACAGACGGGCATCACGGCCGTGTCCCAGACGCTCCAACATATCGTTGGCGATCTCGGGATTTCCATTGGTGAATACCAAATGAACCCCAGGGGTTTTCTCTGAACGCAATACTTTTTTTTCGGAAAGCACCGCCCGCGTCTGAAGCGCTACTGCCGGGCTGCAATCCACAATTTGCACATGGGGCGGGAGAATTTCCCGGAGTTGTGGTATCAGTAAAGGGTAATGGGTACACCCCAGGACCAAATGGTCAATTCCCGCCTGAAGCATCGGAGCGAGTAAGGTCTTTAAATGGGCTGTGGTTTTGGGATGATTCAGCTGTCCGGATTCAATGAGCCCGACCAGGCCTGTGCCTTCCTGTTCCAGTACTTTTATGCCTGCGGAATACATCCGGGAGGTACTCGCAAAAAGGGCGCTGCTCAGCGTCCCCCGGGTAGCCAGCACCCCGACAGATTTGCTTTCGGAATTCAGGGCCGCCGGCTTAATCGCCGGTTCAATCCCGACAAAAGGGATGGAGAATTCATCCCTGAGCACCGCTATCGCATTCGTAGTAGCTGTATTGCAGGCGATCACAATGAGTTTACACCCCTGCCCTAACAACCATTCCGTGTTTATTCTGGAACGCTCCAATATCCCGGCCTGCGTTTTTTCTCCATAGGGCGCATGGGCACTATCAGCCAGGTATATAGTGTTTTCATACGGCAGTAAATGCATCACCTCCTGGCGCACCGTCAGGCCGCCGAGACCTGAATCAAAAAAACCAATGGCCGCATTGCTCATTTAACAGGAATATCCTTTGGGATAAAAATAAAAAAACCGCCCGTGTTCGGCGGGCGGTTTTTTAAATATTATACCATGGGTTTAAAAACCCAGTTCCTTCTTAACATCAGCAAGGATGTCCTTTCCCTTGGCGACAATAACCCCTGAACCCGGGCTGGCATCAACGACATAGTCGTATCCCTGAGTGGCCGCAACACGCTCAATAGCCTCCTTAGCTTTCTTGGAAATAGGCTCGAAAAGTTCCCCCTGTTTTTGTTGCAATTCCTGCTGCGCGGCTTGTTGGGCTTCCCCGATGTTCCGCTCAAATCCCTGCAACTCTAAGGCGCGCTTTTGATTCTCTTCCTGAGACATGGTGCTGGCTTCATTGTTGTATTGGGTGAGTTTGTTCTTTAATTCATCCAGGGAACTCTGAATATCCGCCCTGTAGGTTTCCTCCAATTTCTTGAGTTCCCCCTGAGCTGCTTTCATCTCTGGCATTGCGGACAGCAGGTCCGTTACATTGATGTGGGCAATCTTGCTCTGTGCCTGTACAAAGCTCGTAGCGGCAATAAACAATACGACTGCAACAGCTACCTTTTTAATTTGTTTCATGATCTGTAATTTGATATTTGAGTTACTAAAATTATTCGATTCGTTAGTTAATGGTATCCTTTTTTACTTCGGGAGTCTTGTTAGATACTCCCTCCTTCTCTATTCTGCGGGCCTCACGTTCTTCTAATAATTTCTTTCTTCGCGCTTCATAGGCCTTTCTGCGTTCTTCCCTTAGTTTTAGTTGTTCTTCTTTTTTCTCTTCTGCGGTTTTAGCCCGGGCCTCTGCCGCCTGCTGAGAGCGCTGTTCCCGCTCGAGCACTCCCTCGGAAACGACTTCCTCGGCTTCTTCATCTTCAAATTGATCCAGCCGATCGTCTTTCGTATTCTGCGGGGCACTAATCCGACGCGTTCTCGAAATACCCCGAAGCACCAACTCACTGATATCGTGCCTTTTTTCGGAGTACAACATTACGACATCCGCAGATTTATCGAAAATAAAATCATACTTTTTGTTTGCTCCTATTTTCTGTACCTCACTGAATACCTGATCCTGAATGGGCTGAATTAAACGTTGCTTTTGTAAAACCAGATCTCCCCTGGGGCCAAACCGGTTCTGTTGGTAATCCAGTAATTCCCTTTCCAGAACTTCAATTTCTTCTTCCCGCTCGAGGATAAGCTCATCGGTGAGCAATACCCGTTCCGCTTCAAGATCCTGCCGCAACTGGTCTATATTCCGCTGCCGTTCCTCCATCTGCCCTTTCCATTGCACTACCTTATTGTCGAGCTGCTGATTGGCTTCGCGGTATTCCTCCACATTCTCAAGAATGTACTCCATATCCACGTATCCGATCCTTACTCCCCTTTGGGACATCCCTATCCCGGTGGCAAGAAGTGCAAAAATCAATATGATCCCTCGTTTTTTCACTGATTTGCTAAACAATAGAAAATATCGTGCCAAAATTAGTATTTCTTTTAAAATGAACTACTTAACGGTTCAGCGCTATAGGTGAAGACGCGGGCATGGATCAGAATTGTTGCCCAATTATAAAATGCGTTTGCCATCCGCTGGGCCCAGTTCCAACAGAAGAAGGTCTGAGATCCTCATCGAAGCCATATCCAAAGTCAATACCCAATAGTCCGAAAGCAGGCATAAAAATCCGAACCCCCACTCCCGCTGATCTTTTTAATGCAAACGGATTAAACTCCTGAAAATTGTTGAAGGAATTTCCAGATTCCAAAAAGGTCAGGGCATAAATCGAGGCCGTCGGCTTTAAGGTCAGCGGATATCTCAATTCAAGAGAATACTTATTGTAGACAATTCCACCTACCTGTTGCTGGGTAATCGGGTCTACGGGAGTAAGGGAGCTATTTTCATATCCCCTTAGCTGTATCACTTCACGCCCATCCAGGGTAAAGTTTTGCCCAAGGCCATCTCCTCCCAGGAAAAACCGCTCAAACGGAACCTCTCCCACGTCGGGATTATAAGATCCGAGAAATCCGAATTCTATATTCGTTCTTAAGACGAGTTTGCCCACTATCTGGGTATACCAGTCTCCTTTAAATTTTATCTTGTAGTATTCCAGCCATTTGAAACGCTCCTGATCCGTAGCCTCCAGTTCAGCCTGTTCGGCGGGCGTAAGTGGCAAGCCTATTTGCCCCCGATCCACCCGGAGTTGCTCAAGCTCTTCACTGCGCTCTTTTAGCGAGGCAAAGTCCTTATCGCTGAACAAAGAATACGGCGGGGTGAATTTAGCAGTTACTTCAAAAATACTACCCCTTATAGGGAAAATCAGACCGGGACCTGCAGAACTCCTGGAGATCCCAAAAGTATAGGCAAGGGAATTGGAACTGCCGTTTCCAAAATTAAACAGGCCCGACCGGTAATTTTTAAAATCATACAACTGGTAACTCAGGGCATGGGAAACCGTAAAATAATCGTCAGGCCACTGAACTCGCTTGGCTAACCCCGCAGAGATACCGCTCACTGAAAACTGCTGATCCTTATCTACCTGAACCCGACCATTTTCATCAAAAGACGCGAGAAATTGCTGGGTTCGGGACAGAGAGAGATTGAACCTGACAGGTTTACGGCCGCCGAGCCAGGGCTCTGAGAAGTTCAGGGAATATACCCGGAAGGTCCTACTGGCCTGCAACCGGAGTGCAAAGGTCTGGCCATCTCCCATAGGTACAGGTTTATAGGCCTTGCCATTGAAAATATTCTGAATGGAAAAGTTATTAAAGGAGAGGCCCAAAGTACCGATGAAACCACCACCTCCATAACCTCCCTGTAATTCAATCTGGCTCGCTCCGGATTCCACCAGGTCGAACTTCAAATCTACGGTCCCGTCGTTCGGGTTCGGATTCTCGATCTCAGGACGGATCTGCTCCGCGTCAAAAAATCCGAGTTGCCCGAGTTCCCGAACAGAGCGAATGATGTCGTCTTTCGAGTATTTCTGACCGGGTCGGGTTCGAATCTCCCGGAAAATCACATGGTCATTGGTCTTTTCATTCCCGCTGACCACTACTTTATTCAGGTACGTTTCTTTACCTTCAATTATACGGATTTCAAAATCGATCGTGTCGTTTTCTGCCGAAACTTCAACGGGGTTAATCCGGGAAAAAAGGTAACCGTTATTCTGATATAAATTCGTGAGGTCCTCACCATCGGGTTTGGAGTCATCGGCGATCCGCTCGCGCAGCAGGACCCCATTGTACACATCTCCCTTCTTTATGCCCAGCACCTGAGAAAGCTGTCGGTCCGTATAGACGCTGTTTCCGACGAACTCAATATCGCCAAAATAATACCGCTCCCCTTCTTCAACTTTAATGCGGACATCGATATTTTTTTCATTGACGCGCTCAATGGTATCCATAAGGATGCGTGCATCCCGATAACCCGTCTCAGCATAGGCATCCCGGACCGAGTTCAGATCTTCCTGATAGTCTTCTTCAATAAATTTTGATTTCTTCCAAAAGCGTACAAAAAGTTTTTCTTTGGTATTCTTCATGGATCCCCGCAACTTGGAAGAAGAGATCTTTTCATTTCCCTCGAATTCTATATTGCGCACCTTTACCTTGCTGCCTTTATTGACATTCACCACCAGGTTCTGGGCGTTGACCTCGGAAGTGTCCTGGCTCGCTGCAATGGTAACCTGAGTATTGAGGTAACCGTCTTTCTGGTATTTGGTCTCTATGTAGTTCTTGGTGTTGGCAATGAGGCTTTCGGTGATCTTTTTACCCTTTTTTAAATCGGTATCATTGGCCAAATCTTCCACCTTACCTTTTTTAACTCCATAAAAGGTGACATTGGATAGGGTTGGGCGCTCCTGAATATGCAATTCGAGAAAAATACTATCATTCCGGATGCCCGTATAATAGAATTCCACATCGGTAAAGAGCTCGAGACTCCAAAGCTTATTGATGACCTGGCTGATCTGGTCTCCGGGAACGGTTATGGGCTGACCTTCCCTCAGACCAGTGTAGGTCTTCACAGTCTGTTCGTTATAACTCTGAAGACCTGTAACTTCGAGGCCACCGAGAATATATTTCTTGCCGTTCTGGTAGGAAAGATCCTGGGCAACCCCTTGAAAGGTCGTCAGGAAAGCCAATATAAAAAGAAGACTTAGTGGTAATACCGTCCGCATACCACTAGTTAAGTTGTTCGCTCGTTTTTCCAAATCTACGTTCTCTGTTCTGGTAGTCTTTTAAAGCCTCAATCAGGTGCTGTTCACTGAAATCAGGCCAAAACACTTCTGAAAAATACAGTTCTGCGTATGCAATCTGCCAAAGCAAAAAATTGCTAATCCGATATTCCCCACTGGTCCGGATCAGCAAGTCTACGTCTGGTAAATCGTGCGTGTAAAGATGATTATTTATAATGGTTTCATCAATATTGGCGGGTGAAATTATGTTATTTTTAACTTTGGTTGCCAGCGCCTTAAAGGCCGTGGTCAGTTCCTCTCTGGCTCCATAACTAAGGGCCAGTGTCAGGGTCATAGTCTTGTTATTCCGCGTCTGTTCAATGACATCCTCGAGCTCGGACATCGCGCGTTTAGGGAGGGTGTTAATCCGACCGATCGCATTGAGACGGATATCGTTTTCATGAAGCGTTTTTAGTTCCTTTTTCAGGGATGAAACCAACAAACGCATCAGGGTATCTACCTCCAGTTTGGGGCGTTTCCAGTTTTCGGTACTAAAAGCGTAAAGTGTGAGGTACTTAATTCCGATTTTAGCCGCCGATTCGACGGTATTGCGAACCGCTCGAACGCCACTTTCATGCCCAAAAACGCGCATTTTTCCGCGTTCTTTGGCCCAACGGCCATTGCCATCCATAATAATGGCAAGGTGCCCCGGGAGAGGCCCTTTTTGTATCGATTCTATAGTGTTCATTCGTTCTCTGTCTACTCAAAGCAATCCTGGCAAGGCTTTCTGCCAAAGGTAAAAGTCAGTGTGATTCCGGAAAAAACATACCAGTCATCACTAAAAACATTTCCCAGTCGGAATTCCTCAAATTGAGTCCCTTCCGGATTACTAGCGTCCAGGTTATCCGTAAAGGTGTACCTGGCGCCTATTTCACCCCCTATAATCAAATACTGGTTCAACCTGAGCTTAGCCCCAACGGTCATTGGGATCGCCAATGATCCGTCCCGCTGATTCAAATCGATCAGCCTGCCAGCATCAAAATAATTGTAATCATATCTGAAATAGGTTAAACCCGTATACAGATAAGGGGTAAATGCCGGCCCCAGCTTGTGGAGGTTGTACTCCACAAAATTAAATTCAAGCCCTGCCGAGAACTCCATTACGGATTGTTCCATACGCAGGTTACGCTGCACTCTGGAACTCATGTCGGACTTCGCATCATCTGCCGTAAAGCTGCCGTAGATCATATGACCGCGCCAGGCATAGCGCTTGCTCTTATTCCATTTAAACAGGGCACCGAACGCCGGGCCTGAAGGAGCGATATAATTCATACTCCCAATATCCCCGATATTGTTAGCCCCACCGGCAAACAGACCTACTTCATAAGTCTGTGCCCTGGTAAGCCCTGTCATTAACAGGAAAAGAACAGCAATACTGATCCTCATCAATTCCAAAAGTTTGCAAATATAGCAATTTCAATACCTCCCCGGCAGGAATACAGCTACATTTCTTTACTCTTTTTTAACAGGGTTTATGTGTATTTATTGCCCCGTCAGGCAGTCAATTCCGGCGGTCTTCTCCCCAAAGCAGTTTATTGCGGATGGTTTTCAGGAAGCTTTCTGAACTGAATTCCACCATACGAATGCAGAAGTCGGCTTTTTGAACCCGGATTTCCGTGCCGTTATCCACACTCAGCAGGCGGGAATCAAATGAGAGGAGGTGCTGCGCTTCGCGTCCGCTAACGCGCAGAGATATCTGGGTGTCATCTGAAATCACCAGCGGCCTTGCATTGAGATTATGCGGTGCAATGGGTGTGATTACCAGAGATCGTGCGGTTGGCATAATAACCGGGCCTCCGCAACTCAGGGAGTACCCTGTGGATCCGGTAGGAGTGGCCAGAATGAGTCCGTCCGCCCAATAGGATGTTAGGTATTCTCCATTTAAATAGGTTTCCACGGTGATCATGGAGGTGGTATCCTTACGGCTTACGGTAATTTCGTTGAGGGCAAAATTCAGGAGACTGCCTCCGGGAACCTGCCCGGGCACGGTCGCCGTAACCAAACTGCGCTCCACAAGATGGTAGCGACCCTCGGCAAATTCGCGTAACATTTCCCCCACTTCCTCCTTTTTTCCAATAGATAGAAAACCGAGGCGGCCCGTATTGATTCCCACTACAGGTATTCCCAGGTCCCTTATATAGGTAATGGCTCTTAAAATTGTGCCGTCACCCCCAATGCTGATCATTAGTTCAAAGCTCTTATCCAACCCTTCTTTCATCGAAAAAACAGGATAGCCCTTAGCAGCCTCACCGATTAAACCCGCAAATTCGGCCTCCATACAAACTTCTGCCTTGTATTTGGACAGCTCCAAAAGCAGGGTGGTGACCGGAGCTACGACTTCGGGTCCATAGGCCTGGCCATAGATTGCAACCTTCATGGGTTACACATTTAAATATTTATCGAGATAATCCGAACGCTGCCTGAGTTCCTCAAGGAATTTATCTTCCGTACTTCCGGATATAATCGTGTAGTGATATCGGCGAAAGGTCTGCAGGACTTCATTGATATTGGCATCCCCGATCTTGAGTGTGATCTGGGCAGTTTCGTTTTCAATTTTCGTTATAAAGGCCCCGAGCAGTCGGGTATTATTCCCTTCCACAATCTGAGCAATCTCACTGAAACTGTAATCTTTAAGATGTTTTTCAACTATGAGTATCGACCCCAGTTCTGTAAAAAAAGGCATGTCCGTAAAAAGCTGCACGATATCGTTGAGGTCATAATACCCAATCACCTGGTTCCTGGAATCCAGTACCGGCAGGATATTCGATTCATTCCGGGTGAAGACTTCGAGCACATCCAGCCAGGTCGCCTCCTGGGTCACTGAAAATTTATCGAGTTGATACCGGAATTCTTCGATGGGGCTCGTCTCCTGAAAACTTTCGAGATCAGCCTCTCCAAGCAATCCCATAAACTGGCCTTGCTCGGTGATAGCCACATGAGAATAGGTAGAATGCGTAAAGAAATGAATCACTTCTTTAAGGGAATCCGTTACATCAAAAACGGGTATCGTGCCTATTATGTATTCCTGCATACGCATACTTCAGTTCCTTCCTGCAAATTACTACTTTTTAGACTGCAAAAGGCATACCGAATTTGTATTTTTACGCTCCTTTAATTCGAAAATCCACGCAAATGGTACGTTTAAGTGTGAATGTCAATAAAATTGCCACCCTTAGAAATGCAAGAGGCGGTAACGTTCCCGATCTGCTGAAAGTAGTGCGTGACATCGAATCTTTTGGGGCCGAAGGCATCACCATCCATCCCAGACCAGACCAGCGCCATATTCGCTATCAGGATGCCCGGGACCTCAAAAAGATCGTGCGTACCGAACTAAACATCGAAGGCAACCCTACTCCCGATTTTCTGGACCTCGTTCTTGAAGTACTCCCAGACCAGGTGACCCTTGTCCCGGATGCCCCTGATGCGATAACATCCAATGCCGGATGGGACACGATCACCCATCGGGTTTTTCTCAAAGAAGTAATCACTCGGTGTCAAGAGGCGGGCATTCGCACCTCTATTTTCATAGATCCGGATCCTCAAATGATACGGGGAGCGCTGGAAACAGGAACCGACAGGGTAGAACTTTATACCGAAGCCTATGCCCGGGAGTATTCAGAAAATCCGCAAGATGCTGTAAATAAATACTCGGAAGCCGCCCGCACGGCCCATGAAATAGGCCTGGGGCTGAACGCAGGGCACGATCTGAGCCTTGAAAATATCGAATACTTCAAAGAACATGTACCCCAGCTTCAGGAAGTTTCCATAGGCCATGCCCTTATTTGTGAATCGCTGTACCTGGGCCTGGAAAACGTAATTAATATGTATAAGTACAAACTGCGCTGATGGAACTGCTTCACTCCAATATCCTTGGGAGCGGCGCGCCGCTTATTGTGCTTCATGGTTTTTTGGGGATGTCCGACAACTGGAAAACCCTTGGAAAAAAGTACGCCGCCCATGGCTTTGAAGTTCACCTGATCGATCAGCGGAATCACGGACGCAGTTTCTGGTCGGAAGTGTTTGATTATCCAACAATGGCCCAGGACCTGGTCCGTTATATGGATTCCAAAAATCTGGATCGGGCTATAGTCCTCGGACATTCCATGGGTGGAAAAACGGCTATGCAGCTGGCGTGTACCCGACCTGAGCGCGTTTCTAAACTTCTGGTTGCAGACATTGCGCCCCGGCTCTACCCGCCACATCATCAATACATTCTGGAGGCTCTGGAAGCTCTGCCCCTCTCGCAACTGGCCACCCGGGCGGAAGCCGATGAGGCCCTCGCCCAAAATTTGGATAACTGGGGTATTCGCCAGTTTCTGCTTAAAAACCTGTACTGGAAGTCCCCCGGAGAACTAGGATTGCGAATAAACCTGAGTATTCTAAAAACAAAAATGCAGGAAATCGGGGAACCCCTGCCTGACGACATGGTCTACCCCGGGCCTACGGTCTTTCTCAGAGGTGGCGCCTCTGATTATATAGCAGACGGGGATCTGCCGCTGATACGGCATCATTTTCCAAAGGCCAACCTCATCACCATAGAAAACGCTGGACATTGGCTGCACGCCGAACAGCCCGATGCTTTTCTGGAATCCACCCTGGATTTTATGAAATCCTAAAAAAAGTACCCTCCTTATTATGCATGCATACTTTTTTCAGGGCATATATTGCGTGTGCGATAATTTTACATATTTTTGATCATTACTTAAACTAACGGCGCAGACAATGAGCGCTTTCAAACTAAATCCTATGAAAAAGTTTCTGGCCTTATTTGCGTTTTTGGGCCTTTTTATCATCTCCTGTAGCGACGATGATGCCACGGATCCCGATGGTGGTAACCCGATGCCCCCCATAGAGTATACCAGTGGTTCAGCTGACTTGTCTAACTACGTAGCCCTGGGGAATTCACTGAGTGCCGGTTATACGGATAATGCTTTATTTATCGATGGGCAAGTCGCTTCTTTTCCAAATATGATTACAGGAAGTTTTGATCTCGTGGGAGGCGGCGAGTTTGTTATTCCATTTATGGCCGATAATCTGGGAGGTATAACTCTTGGAGGCACGCCCATAGCAGGCAACCGCCTTATCCTGGATTTCTCTACGGGTTCTCCTACTCCAAGACCTGTAGACGGGCAAGGCACCACAGAAATTACAAACGTGCTCTCCGGACCCTTTAACAACATGGCTATCCCGGGTGCCAAAAGTTTTCACTTACTAGCCCCGGGTTATGGAAATGTAGCCGGTGTGGCCCAGGGATTGGCCAATCCGTATTTCGCGAGAATGGCCAGCAGCCCTAATGCTTCTATTATAGGAGACGCCATGGCACAAAACCCTACATTTTTCACCCTTTGGATCGGCAATAACGATGTTTTGAGTTTCGCCACCTCAGGGGGTTCGGGAGTAGACCAAACCGGCAACTTAGATCCCTCCACCTACGGCGGATCTGACATTACAGATCCCAATGTTTTTGCCAATGTTTTCAATACCCTCTTGCAGACCCTTACCTCAAATGGCGCGAGTGGAGTAGTTGCGAACATACCGGATGTGACTTCTATCCCGTTTTTCACTACGGTCCCCCACAATCCGATACCCCTGGACCCGGCGACGACCGATTTGTTAAACGGCGCATACGCCGCGTATAATGGAGGGCTTCAGCAGCTCCAGGCGCTGGGCTTAATTTCCGGGGAGGAAGTAGCCCGCCGGCTGATCAGCTTTACGGCAGGCCCAGGGAACGCCGTTGTGATCCTCGATGAAGATCTTACGGACCTCACTGCTTTTAACCCTCGGCTGATCAATATGCGTCAGGCTACGGAAGACGACCTGCTGACCTTTACCTCCCAGACGATCATAGGAACACTCGCAGACCCCAACAACCCCACAAGCATCAATGGGGTAGCCGTCCCCCTGGCAGATCGATGGGTACTTACTCCCGAAGAACAAGAACTGATATCAAATGCAACAGCCAACTTTAACCAGACCATTGAGGCCCTGGCCCAGCAATACAATCTTGGGTTCGTCGACGCCAATGCTACGCTTAAAATTTTAGCGGACACGGGTATTCCACTCAGGGACGGAAGTGTATTGACCAGTACGTATGCGACAGGAGGTGCTTTTTCGTTGGATGGAGTTCATCCTTCACCGAGAGGCTCTGCGATTATTGCCAATTTGTTCCTCGAGGCAATGGCGGCTCGTTTTGGCTCAGAACTTCCTGCCATTGACCCGTTAGAGTACAAGGGGCTTTACATCAACTAATCCAAAATTTTATTTTACCTTCAGAGGCATCCCTGCAATAGGGATGCCTTTTTTTCTTAAATCTCAGATTATGAAATTCATCCTTAGACTCCTGCTCAGTGCCCTGGCCGTAATTCTGCTCGCGAATATCCTTCCAGGAGTTCACGTCAGTGCTTTTGGCAGTGCCGTTTTGGTCGCCCTCGTGCTGAGTTTACTCAACCTTATTGTAAAACCCTTGCTGGTAATCCTGACCCTCCCGGTGACCATTCTCACCCTCGGGTTGTTTCTGCTGGTGATCAATGCCCTTATCATCCTTATTGCCAGTTCCCTGGTCTCGGGTTTCAACGTGGACGGTTTCTGGCAGGCCTTGCTCTTTTCATTGCTGCTATCCGTCCTGGAGTCGGTTTTATTTGCCTTCCTGAAGGAAGACTCTAAATAGGAAGTTAAAGATTGACATACAGCTGGTTGAAAACTTGTCGTCTTGGTATAAATGCCCTACTTTTGCACGGTTTCTTTAATAGTTGATTCATGAATATTACCAAAGAGCAGATAGACCCCCTGAATGCCGTTCTCAAAGTAGAGCTCTCTCGGGAAGACTATCAGGATAAAGTAGATAACATCCTTAAGGACTACCGTAAAAATGCCAACATTCCTGGCTTCCGTAAAGGACAGGTTCCCATGGGCCTGATCAAGAAGCAATATGGAAAAGCGGTCCTGGTAGATGAGGTGAATAAATTGCTTCAGGACAACCTGAACAATTACCTGACAGAGGAAAAACTCGATGTTCTTGGGAACCCGCTTCCCAAGCAACAAGACAATTTCAACTGGGAAGCCGATGACCTGGCTTTTGAATTCGAATTGGGGCTCGCGCCAGATTTTGAGGTATCCCTAAGTCCGAAAAAAGGCATCCCGCATTATAAAATAGTCGCGGACAAGAAGATGATCGACGATCAGGTAGACCGCATCCGAAAGCAATACGGTAAACTGGTTTCTCAAGACGCCGTTGGGGCCGAAAATGAGGTGAGTGGAACCTTCTTTAATGAAGCCGCAGAAATCGATCATAAAACAACCCTGGAACTCGATAAACTCAAAAGCAAGAAGGCACTCAGTGCGCTGAAGGGAAAAAAAGCAGGGGATACTGTTACCTTAAAGACCAAGGGACTCTTTAAAGAAGATTTTCTATTGCCAAGTAGCCTAGGCATTTCAAGAGAAAAAGCCGAAAACCTTGATGTTGAAGTAGATTTCACCATAGCTGAAATCAACAAGCGCGAACCTGCAGTACTCACTCAGGAATTATTCGACAAACTCTTCGGACCGGATGCGGTGCATTCTGAAAAAGAGATGCGAACTAAAATCAAGGAGGACTCTGAAGCACAGTTTCAACAACAATCCGATCAGAAGTTGCTGAACGACGTGACTGAAAAACTTATTGAAACCACGAAATTTGATCTGCCCTCTGAATTTCTCCAAAAATGGATGCAGAATACCGGGGAAAAAATACTTTCTGAGGAAGAAGCCCGGGATGAGTTTGAAAAGTCTGAAAAAGGCCTGAGATATCAATTGATCGAAGGGAAGCTCATCAAAGAACACGGTCTGGAACTGCAATTTGAAGAGCTCAGGGATTTCGCCAAAGGTTTTATAAAATCTCAAATGGCCCAATACGGACAAACAGAACCCAAGGAGGAAGATCTGGATGCTATTGCCGCCAGGGTACTGAGCAACCAGGATGAAGTCCGGCGACTCTCCGAACAGTTGATGAGTAAGAAATTGCTGGAGCTTTACAAAGAAAAAGCCCATCTGAAAACTAAAGAAGTAACCTATGACGATTTCGTCAAGGAGGTATACGGATAAGCACCGGGAAGGACGATCTAAACGCAGTCCGCTGCTTTTAGTGTTGACAAATTGAGTATCTTTACGGTGCCGGATCGCTTTGTTTCGGCACCTTTTTTTTTTAAACAAAATCGCTAGTAAAACTACATGGACTACGCTAAGGAATTCAAAAATTTCGCCATTAAAGACCAGGGGATCAACAGCCTGTATCTGGAACCGCTGCTTCAGAGTATGTACCCGGTGGGAATGACACCGAACATCATCGAGGAGCGGCAACTCAATGCCATTGCCATGGATGTGTTTTCACGTCTTATGATGGATCGCATCATCTTTTTGGGTACCCCCGTAACCGATCAGGTGGCAAACATCATACAGGCCCAGCTCCTGTTCCTGGCCAGCGCTGATTCTTCCAAGGATATTCAAATTTATATCAATTCCCCCGGGGGAAGTGTATATGCCGGTCTTGGGATTTACGATACCATGCAATTCATAAAACCAGATGTGGCTACCATTTGTACGGGTATTGCCGCATCTATGGCCGCCGTGCTTTTGTGTGCGGGTAAAAAAGGGAAACGCAGCGGGCTGCGTCACTCCCGTGTCATGATCCACCAGCCCATGTCCGGGGCTCAGGGACAGGCAAGCGACATCGAAATCGCAGCGAAAGAGGTGATTAAATTAAGAGATGAACTCTACGAGATTATCGGTTCACACACAGGGCAGAATTTTGATAAAATTTACGAGGACAGTGACCGGGACTTCTGGATGAAGGCCAAAGAGGCACTGGAATACGGAATGATCGACGAGATTCTGGAGCGGGAATCAGATTGAGTCCGGATACCCGGATTGCCCTAAGGAAAGGCAATTTTTGTGAGTACCGACGTTTAAATAAGATAAGGCTAGAAGGGAATGGCGAAAGAAAACCTGGAATGTTCGTTTTGCGGAAGGAAAAAACCGGAGACCAACCTGCTGATTGCAGGCCTGGATGCGCATATCTGTGACCGGTGTATTGAACAGGCTCATGGAATTGTTGCGGAAGAATCGCGGCAGGCTAAAAACGATGATCTCTTCTCCGAGCTGGTATTAAAAAAACCTATGGAAATCAAAGATTTCCTGGACACTTATATCATCGGGCAGGAACGGACCAAAAAAGTAATTTCCGTGGCCGTTTACAACCATTATAAGCGATTGCTCCAACCTCCTTCCAAAGAGGACGATGTGGAAATTCAGAAAAGTAATCTCGTGATGGTCGGGCAGACGGGAACCGGAAAAACCCTGATGGCCAAAACTATTGCGCGCATGTTGAATGTTCCCCTGGCCATTGTAGATGCTACCGTGCTGACGGAAGCTGGATATGTGGGTGAGGATGTAGAGAGCATCCTTACACGGCTGCTACAGGCGGCCGACTACAACCTTGAAAAGGCAGAACGCGGAATCGTATTCATAGACGAGATTGATAAAATTGCACGAAAAAGTGATAACCCTTCCATTACCCGGGATGTTTCCGGAGAGGGCGTGCAACAGGGCCTTTTAAAATTACTGGAAGGCACAGTGGTCAACGTACCACCAAAGGGGGGGCGAAAGCATCCCGACCAAAAATTTATAGAGGTTAATACTGAGAATATCCTCTTTATAGCAGGAGGTGCTTTTGACGGTATCGAACGGATTATTACCAAACGGCTCAATATGCAGGCGATTGGGTATAGCGCCTCTAAAAAAGAATCCACCCTGGATAAAGAAAATGTACTGAAGTACATTATCCCCAGAGATTTAAAGGAATTCGGACTGATCCCGGAGATCATTGGAAGACTTCCTGTATTGACGCATATGGATCCCCTGGATCGCAAAACCCTCCGGGCTATACTGACCGAACCCAAAAATGCGATCATCAAACAGTATGAAAAACTCTTCGCCATGGATGGTATTTCCTTTACCATTACAGAACAGGCGCTGGATTACATTGTAGATAAGGCAATCGAGTACAAACTAGGCGCTAGGGGTTTACGCTCGTTGTGTGAAGCGGTCTTTACAGACGCCATGTTTGAACTTCCAAGTACAGAGGTGAGCGATTTTAAGGTTACCAAACCTTATGCCGAAGAGAAGTTGTCCTTTGAAACGATCAATAAGTTAAAGGCGGTTTCTTAAAGTCCCTGATATTGTTTTCTAAGGGACTCCTCTAAAAGTTCCTGACATACTTTCTGAATCACTTTTTCATCGGAGTACATTTCACGTCCAAATCGCGGAATCACCTCCATGGTCGTCCCGGTAAGGTTCGCCCATTTCTTAGAGGGCTTGTCTTCCATATATTCTCCATAAAGTATCTTTGAAGGGCAATCCAGTCCTTCCCCTTCCCGGTGGAGATTCATAGGGGAAATCGCATAGAGCGATTTTGCGGCCAGGCCCTCTTTGAGAGCCTTCCAGACTACGGTGCCTCCTGCGCAAAAAGCGAGGTAGTGGGCTGGCTTGACTTCCTTAGACAACAGACTCTTAACTGCCCGTTCTAACCCTCCATCTGTAAAAGCAGCGCTTAAAGCCTGTGATGTGGGGTGAGCTACTTCGAGATCTGCCAGCTGTGAGGTATCATGGTAGGTAATATCGAAGTATTGTTGGAGGTAACCCAGGTAGGAGGTAATCCAGAGCCCTTTGCGAGGACCCCATAAATCAGATAAAATTACAAGTCTTTCAGCCATAGCTCAAACACATTTAGTGGGGGGAAGTAGGTTAAAAAGTTCTCACAAGTTGCCTAAAGACTCCCATCAATCCTGAAGAATCGGACTATTGGGGAAAATCCTCGACATACTCCGGATATCCGCCCGTTGCTCTCGGTTTTGCTCTTTTCATCCACACTTTTAACACCTACAAAAATCCGATGAAATACTAGAAGCGTTTTATAACCGAGATCCCACAACGGGGATAAACCAGCTCGCCCGTAGTCCAATCAAAAAAATATTGCGGCTTCGGATCCTCGTATAAATTCGTGGTTACCCCCAATCCCGCATAAGCTTCAACACCCCTGTTCCATAATTCCGTGCAGATCATAAATCCGGACGACTTCTGAATCAGATTACAACTCTTACACTAACAGCGGTAAGGAAATATAAGACTATGTAAAAATGGAATGAGGGCCTATACCTGTGCGGCACCGACCTGCATGGCAAGTAGTTCCTCTAAAAGATCTCGCTGGTTCGCCAGGCGGGGTACTTTGTGCTGACCTCCTAACTTCCCCCGGGATTTCAACCAGTCATAAAACAGTTTGGGTCTGGCCTGGTGTATTCTCGGAGGACTCAAGGTCATATTTTTATAACGCTTTGCTTCGTAATCTGAATTCAGGGACTTCAGCGCCTGATCCAGGCAAAATCCAAAATGCTCCAGGTCTTCTGGAGATTTCCGGAATTCAATCAGCCATTCGTGGGCGCCCTGTTTCTTGCCATCCATAAAAACAGGAGCCACAGTATACTCCGCAATGGAAGCTCCGGTCTGTTGACAGGCGCGTTGCAGAGCCACCTCCGTATTCTCAATGACGAGTTCCTCCCCGAACACATTAATATGGTGCTTGGTCCGGCCGGTAACCCGGATCCGATAGGGATCCGTACTGGTAAAACGCACTGTATCCCCAATCTGATACCGCCAAAGTCCCGCGTTGGTCGTAAGGACGATGGCATAATTGACCCCGAGTTCAACTTCCCAAAGCGGCAACACCTTTTGGGCCGGAGTCCCGTAACTGTCCATCGGGATGAACTCATAGAAAATCCCATAATCGAGCATCAACAAAAGATCCTGACTGTTGTTCTGGTCCTGAATGGCAAAAAAGCCTTCGGAAGCGTTGTAAATTTCGTAGTATTTAAAAGTGGCCCCCGGCAGCAGCCGATTGTATTGTTCCCGATACGGATTAAAATTCACACCTCCGTGAAAATACACCTCCAGATGTTGCCAGACCTCAAAGAGTTGGTCTTTTCCCGTTTTCTCCAATACCTGGTTTAACAGCACAAGCATCCAGGATGGGACCCCTGCCAGGCTGGTGACGTTCTCACGGATACTCTCCTCTATAATGGCTTCCATTTTTTCTTCCCATTCGCTCATCAGGGAAACCCGGTTGCTGGGTGTACTGCTTAATTCGGCCCAGAAGGGCATATTATCGATAAGGATGGCTGAAAGGTCCCCAAAGACGGTCCCGTTGTCCTCATAGAGCTCCTTACTACCTCCCAGTCGCAGACTTTTCCCTTTAAAAAGCTGAGAATCCGGGTTGTTGTTCAAATAGAGGCATAACAAATCCTTCCCGGACTTATAATGGCAGTCTTCTAAAGCTTCCGAACTTACAGGGATGAATTTACTTTTTGCATTGGTGGTCCCGCTGCTCTTTGCAAACCATCGGATCTCGGTGGGCCAGAATAAATTCTGCTCCCCTCTGCGGGAGCGCTCGATAAGGGGTTCAAATTCCTCATAGGTAACCAGGGGTACACGGGAAGCAAAAGCCTCATAAGAGGTAATATCTTCAAATCCGTATTTCTGACCCAGTACGGTTTCATCCGCAAACTCCAAAAGTTGTTCAAGAACCTCCTGCTGCACCTCCTGGGGATATTTTAAGAAGAGCTCTATCTGGTGGTACCGCTTTTTGAGCAGCCAGGAAGCGATGGAGTTAAAAAGAGGGATGGGCATTTTTGGTATCTTTACAATCTACCTTATAAGGTGGTTAAAGATACCATTAAATCCTTTTTCCAAAAACACATTAGCATGCAATACGAAGGGGTTCTGCGAAAAATGCAAACGGAATTTGAGAATCCAATAGCCTACTACCTCGTCTTTCCGGACGATTTTATTCATATGAATCTTTTGCTGGATCGTTCCCTTTCCATTCGATTTCTAAAATACGAATGTTTGGGGTGTGGGGGGGATCTTCCCATTTTTCGTCAGGGGTATTGCAAGAATTGTTTTTTTGAACAACCCCAGGCCGGGGAGTGGATTGTGCACCCGGAGCGCAGCAAAGCCCATCTCGGGGAGGAAGACCGGGATCTGGCCTATGAACAGAAGGTGCAGTTACAACCACATATTGTCTATCTGGCAAATTCCAGCAGTGTAAAAGTAGGCGTGACGCGCAAGTCTCAAGTGCCTACGCGTTGGATTGATCAGGGGGCCCATGAGGCCATCGAAATCGTCGAAACTCCTAACCGATATTTGGCAGGGATCACCGAAGTGGCTTTAAAAGAACATGTGGGGGATAAAACCCATTGGCGCAACATGCTGACCAATCAGCTCAAAGACGAGGACCTCTTCGCATGGAGGGAAAAACTCCGCCCTTTTATTCCGGAGGAAGCCGCGGACTACTTTATTGCAGATACCCAGGAGACCGAAATTCACTTTCCGGTACTTTCATACCCGACGAAAGTAAAGAGCCTCAACCTGAACAAAACCCCGGAATACAATGGGATCCTAAAGGGGATCAAAGGACAGTATCTCATCTTTGCAGACGATACGGTTTTTAACATCCGGGGTAATGAAGGGTATTACGTGGCCCTGGAGTTGGGGTGAGAAATTCAAGTGGGCAGTTTTTAGTAGCAGTGGGCAGGTGAAAAAAGGTTCAAAGTTCAAAGTTCAAGGTTCAATAGCTCGCTTACTGCAACTGCGAACTGTGACTGCGAACTGCAATTGTTTACTCAGGACTCCAACGAAAGGTTCAAGTGGGCAGTTTTTAGTAGCAGTGGGCAGGTGAAAAAAGGTTCAAAGTTCAAGGTTCAATAGCTCGCTTACTGCAACTGCGACTGCGAACTATGACTGACTACTGCGAAATGCAACCGCCTGGTGCCTACTCAAAAAAAAATCTGCTCAGGTCAAGAGAACCTGGGATAGAACACCTAAAAATTCAAATCAATTTCATCATTGGGCTCCAGGTGAAACCTGCGACGCATCAGATACACAAAAAAATAGAGCAACGGGGTATCCAGAAAGGCGATGATAATTTTAAAAATGACCCCGCTGACCACCAATCCATAAAACATTGACCAGGGAAGTACCCCAAAAACGCAAAGCAGGCTAACCACTGTGGTGGTGTCAATAATCTGGGAGGAAAAGGTTGAAAAATTATTCCGCAGCCACAGGTGCTTGCCATGAGTCATCCGTTTCCAGAAGTGGTATATCGCAATATCCACGTACTGGGCGAAGAGATAAGCGATCATCGAGGCGAGGACGGCTACAGGGGACAGCGCGAACACCCTGCTAAAGAGAGTGTCATCCACAGGAGATGCCTCAATGGCAGGAAGTGCGTTGGCAAGAAGCACTATTCCCATGGAGAAAAAAGAGGCAAAAATACCCGCGGTAACCACCTGGTTGGCCTTTTTACGACCGTAAATCTCAGAGATCAAATCTGTAATTAGAAACGTAATGGGATAGGGAAGAATCCCCACTGAAATTTCGAATAACGGGGCTCCGAACAGGGTGATATCTCCAAAAGGCTGCCAGTAAAAAAACTTTTGAAAAATCAGGTTGGAAACCACTAAAGAAGTGATAAACAGCGCTGCCAGATATAAATAAATCCGATAGGCTTTTCGCTGGTCGGCAGGACTCATCGGCTATTGAATCTTTAAGGTAAAGGGCAATCTGGCCTGAATGCCTTCCTGCTCCAATATTTGCTTTAATCCGATTAGGGTCTCTCCCCACTCAGGGCCCAGTTCAGCGGCAATCCACTCTTCTGCGCTCATTTGCCCGCCCCCCAGGTCCTCCATAAGCCGTTCAATACCCGTTTTAAATCTGGGTAAAATCTTAAGTTTGAAATTTGTGATTTCAGCCATTTCCGCAGCCATTTCCAGGGCTTCCGGCATGCCTCCCAGCCCATCAATAAGGCCGTTTTCCAAAGCCTGTTGCCCACTCCAAACCCGGCCCTGAGCCAGGCTGTCTGCCTGGGCTTTGCTTATCTTCCTGCCCGCTGCAACCCGATCTAAAAAGGTCTGATAGGTCTGGTCAATCCCCTCCCGAAGCACTTCTCTGAAATCATCGCGCATGGGTTCAAAAAAGGAGTAATCCATCGAGAAATGATGTGTCCCGACCTGTTCCGCGTTAATGCCCACCTTCTGCGCAATCCCGTTCAGATTGGGTACGGTCGCAAACACCCCGATTGAACCCGTTATCGTATTGGGTTCTGCCAGGATTTTATCGCCACCCACTGCCATATAATATCCGCCTGATGCCGCTACATCACTGAGAGAAATCACCACAGGTTTTTCCTCACGGGTCAGTTGCAGTTCCCTCCAGATGATCTCAGAGGTGAGTGCACTACCCCCTGGGGAGTTGATGCGAACCACTACGGCTTTGACATCCTTATCTTCCCGGGCCGTGCGTAAGGCCTTTGTCATTTTACCCTGACCGATGACATCCGGACTGCCTTCGCCATAGCCAATTTCCCCCTGTGCATAGACCACGGCGATCTCATCATTCCCCTTATACACCGATTTGTTGCGCGAATACCGCATGTAGCCCTGTAAATTGATAAACTCGGGATGTTTCCCACTACCCCCACTCTCCCGAAGGAGTTTATCCTCGTACTGATCTGCGTACACAATACCATCAACCAGCCCAAGGGCAAGGGCCTTCTCCGGGGTTCTGGCCTCTAAAGAATCTGCGATACGGTCGAGGGTTTGTGCCGGAATATCACGGCTCTCCCCTATCCCGTCCCGCATACTCTCCCATAAGGAAAGGATCAGACTGCTGAGTTGTTCCCGGTTTTCCGGGCTCATGGTATCCGAAAGAAACGGTTCTACGGCACTCTTGTATTTTCCATGCCGGACAACCTCCATTTTAAGTCCGGATTTCTCCTGAAAATCTTTAAAGTAAAGGACTTCAGCCGCGAGGCCTTTAAAATCCAAATTTCCAGAAGGACTGATAAAGATACTGTCCGCAATACTGGAGAGGTAATAGTCCTTTTGAAGATAGAAATCCCCATAGGCATAAACGAATTTTCCCGTAGTGCTGAAATCTTCAAGGGCATCCCGGATGGCCTTGGTCTGCGCCATACCGGCCATAATAAAAGGACTGCTGATGCTAATGCCTTTGATACGATCGTCTTTTTTAGCCACTTCAATGGCCTGTACAATCTGATCCAGACCCATTTTGGGTTCAAAGAACAGTGCCGTAAACGGATCGTCAGGGTCTGCGGCCGAGTATTCAGATACCGGAAATGGAAACTCGAGTTTGAGCACCGAATTATTTTTAACACGCACCTCATCTCCAGAACTGGCGAGGGCTGCGAAAATTAAAAACATGAAAAACAGGATTCCGAGAGCGACAAGCGTGCCCAATATAGAAGCCAGTAAATTCCTCAAAAAGGCCATAGCATTTTCTTTTTCTATCCTGTAAAGATACGGATTCATTCCTACTATCTAAGCAATACCCGGGGGTGGAAAGCGCGAAATTCACAGGTTTATAACGTCCGTTTTCCGTACATTGGCAGGGATGAAAACAGCGCCGGTTCTCGCCTATATCTCTTTGGGAAGCAATCTTGGAAACCGGGCCTATTATCTTCAGAAAGCCATCTTTTCCCTTGGAGATCTGGCCGGGGAGATCGGGGCCATCAGCCCGGTGTATCAAACCGCTGCCTGGGGATTTGAAGGGGAAGATTTCCTGAATGCCTGCCTGGCATTGCACACCAAACTTCCGCCTGAAAGCCTGCTGCAATGTCTTCTACAGATCGAGGCAGCAGCCGGACGTGAAAGAGATACCTCCGGCGGTTATCGCTCCCGGACCCTGGATCTGGACCTGCTCTACTATGGAAACCAAATTATTCGCACAGAGGCCCTTACCATCCCGCATCCCAGTCTTGAAAAACGCAGGTTCGTCCTCAGGCCCCTGGCCGATATCGCACCACAGTTCTACCATCCTGTATTGAGGAAAGACCATCGCAATCTCTTACAGGAATGTCCTGACAAAAATGGGCTGGAGCGGACTTCAATTGTGCTTTATAAAACCCGTCAACTGTTTTTTAATGTTCTCGGCTTCGTGGTCATCGAGGGCAATATCGGGGCCGGAAAGACCAGTCTGGCCCGGAAAATTTCCGAAGACTTAAATGCCAAACTCATTTTGGAGCGTTTTGAGGACAATCCGTTTTTGTCCAAATTCTACCAGGACCCGGCGCGGTACGCCTTTCCGCTGGAACTTTCGTTTCTGGCCGACCGGTACCAGCAGTTTATAGAAGAAACGCGTCAACTCGATCTTTTCAAGAATTTTGTGGTCAGTGATTACGATATTTACAAAAGCTTGATTTTTGCTAAAATCACCCTTGGGGAAGAGGAGTTTAAACTCTACCGGAAACTCTTCTCGGTGATGTACCGGGAAGTTCGCAAACCCAAACTATATGTATACCTCTATCAGAACACCGCGAGGCTGCTCGAACAAATCGCTCAAAGGGGCCGGGATTATGAGGAAGGCATACCTGCGGAATACCTGGAGAAGATTCAGAGCGGGTATTTTGACTTTATGAAGCATACCCCAGGGCTCAATTCCCTGATCATCGATGCCGGAGAGCTGGACTTTGTATCCCGCCCGGAAGACTACCTGGCCATTCTCGATCAGATGATCGCCCATGTCTTGCTAAAGCAGGAATGAGGCAGTTCCATCGGGATTATTATGCGAAAACCCAGGGTGGGGCCCTGTCGTAAATACCAGGTTCGGTTTGTCTGAACGTTTTATTCCGTGCTGCGCTTCGTTCCAGATTCCCGGGATGTTTTTTTTCCAGATGTCTTTACCCAAAAATCCCATAGAACAACCCCTGCCGCAACGGAAATATTCAGGGAGTGTTTGGTTCCCAATTGCGGTATTTCAACCACGCCCTGGCATTTGTCTATAACCTCCTGGGCCACACCCTTCACCTCATGGCCCAGGACAAAGGCATAGGGCTTCCCGGCTTCGGGCTGAAAGTCATCCAGGGAAACCGAGCCCTGCGTCTGTTCCACGGCCCATATCTGATGTGTACCCCGAAGCGTATCTAAAAGGGATCCTGTTTCCTTTGCATAGGCCCAGGCGACACTTTCAGTGGCTCCCAGTGCCGTTTTGCGAATATCCTTATGAGGAGGGGTAGCTGTAATCCCGCAGAGGTAAATCTTCTCCACCCGGAAGGCATCGGCCGACCGGAAGACGGACCCTACATTGTGCAGGCTTCTGACATTGTCGAGAATAAGGACTACCGGGGTTTTAGGGGCGTCTTTAAATTCGGTGACCTGTAAACGGCCCAATTCTTCATTTTTAAGTTTGCGCATTGAATTTTGTTGGCCCCCAAAAGTACAAAGAAGCGCAGAATTTGTTTGCGCCTGAAGTTTTCCTTAGATATCAACAGATGTTGGGGATCGCCTTTGAAACCGCTATTTTCGTTTGTTCTCAAAAACATTTCAATCCGTGGCTGCCAAAGGTAAAAAGACGACCCCCCTGATGAAACAGTACAACGGCATCAAGGTTAAATATCCGGATGCGTTGTTGCTCTTCCGGGTGGGGGATTTTTACGAGACCTTTGGGGCAGATGCAGAAAAAGCGGCCCGTATTCTGGATATCGTCCTGACCCAAAGGAATAACGGGGGAGATCAGACGGCCCTGGCGGGATTCCCGCACCATGCCCTCAATACCTACCTCCCCAAGCTGGTTAAAGCGGGTCAAAGGGTGGCGATTTGTGACCAACTCGAAGATCCGAAACAAACGAAAACCATCGTCAAAAGAGGGGTGACTGAACTCGTGACCCCCGGGGTATCCCTGAGCGATGAGCTCCTGCAGGCCAAGGCAAATAATTTTCTCGCAGCCGTACACTTTGGCCCGGGACGCCTCGGAATTTCATTTCTGGATATCTCAACCGGGGAATTTTTCCTGGCCGAAGGAGACCAGACGGATATCGATAAATGGCTTCAAAATTTCGCCCCTTCTGAAATCCTGGTATCCAAAAAACACCGGACCGATTTTAAAGAGGCATTTGGCACATCGCACCATTGCTTTTTTGCAGAGGACTGGATCTTTCAGGAAGACTACAGCCGGGAAGCGCTGATGGGGCATTTTAAAACCTCAGGCCTTAAAGGTTTTGGTGTGGAAGATCTGCCCATGGGAATTACAGCCGCCGGAGCCGTAATCCATTACCTAAAGGAAACCCAGCACCGGCAGCTCGGTCATATCACTTCCCTGAGTCGATTGTCTTCCTCGGATTACGTCTGGATGGATCGTTTTACCCTGCAGAACCTGGAGCTTTTTCAGGCCCGTGATCCCCGGGGGGTATCCCTCCTTGAGGTTTTGGACAAAACGCGCTCTCCCATGGGGGGCAGGCTTTTGAGACGATGGCTGGCCATGCCTCTGAAACAGCTGGATGCCATACGGGAAAGGCACAAGGTGGTGGGCTACTTCGCCCAGAGAGATCCCCTGCTGGAAACGATTCGGGAACACCTGAGGCGGACCGGAGATCTGGAACGCCTGATTGCCAAAGGGGCAGCCGGTAAAATTACACCCAGGGAAACCGTACATCTGAAAAACGCCCTTGAAACCCTGATCCCACTTAAGATGCGCATTGCGGAGGTTGACGAACCTGCCCTGGCACAGATCGGGCAGGCTATGGACCCCTGTGAGGCCCTCCGGGAGCGCATTAAGGAGGTCCTTCTGGAGGAAGCGCCTGCAGGTATTGGTAAAGGGGACACCATCGCCCCCGGGTTTTCAGAGGAACTGGATGAACTTCGGGGCCTCGCGCGATCCGGAAAAGCCTATTTGAATCAAATGCTGGAAAGGGAAACAGCCCGCACCGGTATTACCTCCCTGAAAATCGCTTCCAACAATGTCTTCGGGTACTATATTGAGGTCCGCAACACCCATAAAGACAAGGTCCCTCCGGAGTGGATCCGAAAGCAAACCCTGGTCAACGCCGAACGCTATATTACCGAAGAGCTCAAGGAATATGAGGCTAAAATTCTCGGTGCAGAAGAGCGTATTCTTGAATTGGAAGTCCAGCTCTTTAATCAACTGGTGGTGTGGATGCAGGAATACATACGCCCGGTTCAGGAGAACGCCCGCCTGGTGGCTAAACTGGATTGCCTCTGTAGTTTTGCCCAGCTCGCCCGGGAATACAATTATGTTTCCCCCCAGATGACAGACGCCACCGACCTCAACATACAGGGAGGGCGCCACCCGGTAATTGAGCGGCAGCTGCCTCCGGGGCAGGCTTATATCCCCAACGACCTGGTATTAAACCGGGAAGATCAGCAACTCATTGTGATTACAGGACCCAATATGAGCGGAAAATCCGCCATTTTACGACAAACGGCCCTGATTGTGCTTCTGGCTCAGATCGGGAGTTATGTACCGGCCGAAAGTGCCCATCTGGGCATTGTCGATAAGATTTTTACCCGGGTGGGTGCCAGTGACAATATTTCTTTGGGGGAGTCTACCTTTATGGTGGAAATGAATGAAGCCGCTTCGATCCTGAATAACCTCTCGGATCGCAGCCTGATCCTGCTCGATGAAATCGGCCGGGGCACCAGCACCTATGACGGGATTTCAATCGCCTGGGCCATAGCGGAATACCTGCACGAACATCCGGCCCGGCCCAAGACCCTTTTTGCCACCCATTACCACGAACTCAATGAGATGGCCTCACTTTTCCCCCGGATCAAGAACTTCAATGTAGCCGTGAAAGAAGGCACCGACAAGGTCCTTTTCTTGCGGAAACTGGAACCTGGGGGGAGTCATCACAGCTTTGGGATTCATGTGGCCCGTATGGCGGGAATGCCCAAGACGGTCATCCAAAAGGCCGAGAAACTTCTGAAGCAACTCGAAAAATCACATTCCGGGGACGCCCTGGAGGAGCGCCTCAAACCCAGGGAAGACGAATTGCAGCTCAGTTTTTTTCAACTCGATGACCCGTTGCTGGAACAGATCCGGGATGAAATCGTAAACCTGGATATCGACCGCCTCACCCCTGTGGAGGCCCTGATGAAGCTCAATGAGATCAAGCGGTTGCTCAAAGCCAAAAAATCCCTGGGTTCATAGCTTTTTTGAAAGGTCTGGCCGTCGCACTCGAATCCAGGCTACCTGGAAGACTTTTATTCCAGGGCACGTGGGCAGGGAGCATTTTATAATTCCGTAACTTCTCTCCCAAAATAAACCCATTCCTATGTTCGCATTCAATACCCGTACCCTAAAGTCCGCAGCAGTATTGCTCATACTCCTTTTAACCCTTTCCCCGGGTTTTGCCCAGCCCGATTTTGACGCTGTTGAAATCCGCACGGAACAAGTGGCCGATAATATCTACGTCCTCTTTGGCGCGGGCGGAAATATAGGCCTGGCTGTAGGTGAAGACGCAGCCTACCTTATTGATGACCAGTATGCCCCCCTGTCAGAAAAAATAATGGCTGCCATAAACAAAGTCACAGATAAGCCCCTGAAGTTCCTGGTCAACACACACTGGCACGGGGACCATACGGGCGGGAATGCCAACTTTGCCAAAGCCGGCACCACGCTTATTGCGCATGAAAATGTCCGCAAACGCCTCGGAAGTCCTTCAGAGCGAAATGGGCAGGTCCGGGAGGCATCCCCGGAAGTAGCCCTCCCTGAAATTACTTTTACAGACCAACTCACCCTGCATCTGGGCCAGGGGCAGTCCCTGCACGTCATGCATGTGAATAACGCCCATACCGACGGAGATTCCTACGTCTATTTTCCGGAGGCCAACGTCATCCATATGGGGGATAATTTTGCCAATGGGGGCTTCCCCTTTATCGATTTGAATTCGGGAGGTGAGATTGAAGGTTTTGTGAAGAACCTGAATATGGCTTTGTTTATTGTGGATGAAAACACAAAAATCATCCCGGGCCACGGCCCCGTGACCAACCGGGAAACGCTGAAAGCTTATCGCGATATGCTCGAAACACTTCGGGATCGCGTCAGGGCGGCGCAAACTTCAGGAAAGTCCCTGGAAGAAGCCCTGGCTATGGGGCTCTCTAAAGAGTGGGATGCCGACTTTGGCACCGGGTTTATCAATAGCGAGGGGATTATTACCTCCATCTACCGCAGTTTGGAGTAAGGTCATGGCAGACAAAGTTATTCAAATCACCAGGCGCATTGAAGTCTCCCTGGTATTCGCAATAACGGTGCTGGTATCTTCATGTGCTACCCAGCAGCATCGGGAGCCGGAAATAACACCGGAAGAGTACGAGGTCATTAACGACTTCTTCCAAAGGGCGCATCGGCCCTTATATCATCAAACGGTCAATAGTGATTTAAGCCCTACCTTTTCGGATTACGATTCAATCGCCTTGCGAAAACGCTATCCGGAGCGCACCCGCGATCATGTCCTGGAAAACCTGTTAAGGCCTGAAACGCTTCAGGAGATACAAGATAAATCCGATCAGGGCGAAGAACTGTATTTTCAGGGGCAATACCTCAGGCATATCCAGGTAACGGGTAAAAAAAGAAACGCCCTCACCATTTCCAGACCTATTGTGCTGGATAGTATTGCGATTATCCGCCAAATGGGCGACAACAACAATCCGGTTTTTATCCTGAAAAAGGAATCGGACGGACATTGGGGACTTCGGTATACGTTTTTTGAGAAAACCGAAACGGATTAAACGCTTTGTCCCTTCGGCTGAGCCAGGTCCGCCGGAGTTTTTCCTGCAGGCCCCTCAATGGGCCGTGTTACAGCACCCTCTTTTTTTGTAAATTCCCCCTTATGCAACAGTACACTTTAGGGTACCTTCTTGTGCTCATTGGGTTTTTCACGCAATTCACCCGGGCACAGGAAATAGAGTTCAGGAGCTCCGGGCGGTTGATTCTGGGCACCTATACAGAGCGCACCGCGTCTGTGGCCTCCGGTGATCTGGACGGGGACGGGGATATGGACCTTGTGGTGGCCAACGGCCGGCACTGGCCCGGACAAAACCGCATCTTTATCAACGACGGCCGGGGCATTTTTACCGTAGAGCGACCCCTTGGGACGACACGGGCCACTACGTATGCCACGGAACTGGCAGACCTTGATAATGACGGGGACCTCGACATTGCCGTGGGTAACGATATGGCACCCAATGCCCTGTTTTTCAACGATGGCAAAGGAAATTTTACAGAAAGGGCCGCTTTTGGCAAGGACTATGCCCCTACCCGTAACCTCACCCTGGCAGATCTGGACCAGGACGGGGATATCGACATCCTGATCACCAACCGCGGACAGCCCAACGAGATCTGCCTCAATGACGGGGCCGGTAACTTTACTAAAAACCTGGAATTTGGCAGTAAAGAGGATTCCACCATAGACGTAGAGGTCGCGGACATGGACGGAGATGGGGACCCGGACCTTATCCTGGCCAACAGGGATGCACAGCCCAATTATGTCTATCTCAATGATGGCGCCCTGGGTTTTGCCGAAAAAATCCCCTTTGGCAATGGCAAGGACAATACCCGTTCGGTAAGCGTGGCAGACGTAGACCAGGATGGCCTGAAAGACATCTTGCTGGCCAATATCGGGGAACCCAATGTGATCTGTTTCGGAAGCAGGGAATCCCCTTTCACACGTACCGTAGTTTTCGATGCGGAACCCGCAGAAAGTTTTGCCATTACCACAGCCGACTTTAACCAGGACGGGGCCATGGATATCGCCGTGGGTAATGACGAGAGTAGGAACACTGTATTTTTAAACCTGGAAAAGGGAATGCGGTGGGGGGCTATCCCCCTCGCAGACGAAGATTTAGCCACCTATGATATCATCGCAGCGGACTTAAATCAGGACGGGCTGCCCGACCTTGTTGAAGCGAATTCCGACGCCGTGAATCGCTATTACCTGAACCGCACTGAAAAATAACAACCAACCCACAGACCTATGAAACCCATACTACGCGCAATCCCCGGAATCAGGAGTACCTTCCTGCTCATCGCCCTCTCAAGCTTGTTTGTAATGAATGCCCAGGGCGATCCCCTGAAACTGACCTATCTCGGCACGGCAGGCTGGAAGATTGAAGATGGAAACTTCACAGTGCTGGTGGATCCGTATATTTCCCGCGTCAAGCTGGGAACCGGTCCCGGAATTCACCCCGAGGATACCCGGGCTACTGTAGAGCGGACGGATTACTTTGTGTCCGACACGGTCAGCATTGACAGCCTGATCACACGGGCAGATTTTATTTTAGTACACCATGCGCATTTTGACCATTTATCGGATGTTCCCTATATCGCCCGGAAAACAGGAGCGATGGTCATCGGCACGGAAACCACCTGCAATATCCTCCGGGCCTACGGCATCCCCGACGAGCAGCTTTACCCGGTACGAGGCGGGGAGGACTATCAGTTTGAGCAGTTTTCGGTCCGGGTCATCCCCTCCATACATTCCGCCCTGAATGACAAACACTATCTGGACTCCCGAACCTATTCAGAAGTCCCTCAGGCACCTTTGCGCGTATCTGAATTTATCGAAGGGGGCTCCCTGATGTTCCTGGCGCGTTTTAAAAAGCATACCGTCCTTACCATGGGCTCTATGAACTTTGTGGAACGGGAACTGGAAGGGGTTGCGCCGGATATCCTGCTGGCCGGAGTCAACCAGTCCCAGCTGGGGCTCTATAACTACAACGAGCGCCTGCTCAGGGTTACTGAAAATCCTAAAGTGATCATCCCCACCCACTGGGATAACTTTCGCCTGCCCTATGGCTTTTCACAGCAAGCCTCGGTAGACCTGAAGCTATTGCCTTTCAAGGAAGATGTAGCACGGCTGTCCCCCAAAACCAAGGTGATCATTCCCGAGCATTTGGGGACGATTACCATAGAGTAATCCGCTGCTAGCTAAAACGGTAAACCGCACGCGCTCAACCCACACACTGTAACCAGAACATTTTTGAGTGTTACCGAGTTACAATGGACTGAATGGCGCGAGGGGGTATACTCAGTGATATGGCCTCACCATCTCCAACATAGAGTTTATAATCAATGGGCTCATCGCTTTGGTTCATAATCACATTGACCATACTGCTATCTTCATTGACAAATGACGTGCTCAGTAAGTGGCTTCTGCTGCTTACGGTACTGATTCTTTTGGCCCCCGGGCGAATAAACTTTGAAAAGTGGCCAATGTAATAATAGGTGGGCGTAAAAATCAAATCACCGGATTGGGTATCCCCGTGGATGGGCGCAAAGCAGAAATTGCCCACATGGTTCGGTCCTCCCTTTTCGTCCAGCAAAATATTCCAATCTGTCCATCCGACCGTGCCGTTGTTAAAATCATTAATAATAGAGCGGCCGTAACGTTCGGCATGTTCCCAATATTGGTATCTGTCCGGTCTGAATCCTTCCTGGCATCCTTCCGTAAATAAGAGATTCTTCGTTGGAAAAGACTCGTTTATGTTACCCAGGTTTGAGAACATGGGCTCCCCGCCCGCCCATGTTTCATACCAGTGAAATCCGATACCCCAGGCGTATTTCGCGGCCTCAGGATCTTCAAATATTGTATTCGCGCGATGGTTGATCAGGTCTCTATTGTGATCCCAAACGACGATTTTCTTATCGCCCAGTCCTTCGCGCTCCAAGGTTGGCCCGAGGTGATTCTTTAAAAAATCACGTTCTTCTTCGGCCGTATAAATACACGATTCCCACCGCTGAACAGCCATGGGTTCATTTTGAATCGTAATCCCCCAGATTGGCATGCCTTCCTGCTCATAGGCTTTGATAAATTTAGCGTAGTATAGCGCCCAGGCTCCGGCATATTCCGGAAGTAATTTCCCGCCCTGAAGCATATTGTTATTGTCCTTCATAAAGGCAGGCGGGCTCCAGGGACTAGCATAGAGCAATAAACTGCCCCCCGCCGTTTCAATCGCTTTTTTAATCAAAGGGATCTTATAGGTTTTGTCGTGGTCAATACTAAAGGTTTCCAGGCCCTTATCACCAACAGCCATATTACAGGACCCAAAGTGTCTACATCATATACACCGAGGGGTATATCGAGGAAGTTCCAATAAAGAAATCAGTGTGTGTTTTTCCTTCTTTATTCAAAGTATATACTATGAATTTTCGAAAACAATCATGACCACCGAAACAAAGAAGCCTAACACAGTAAATACTCCGGCCAGTTTCCCTCCATATTCATAAGCCTCAGGTATCATGGAATTGGCAAGCATCATTAGAATGGCCCCTCCTGCAAATGCATGAATAAAGGCCATCCATTCATGTGAAGCCCCGGCAAAAAGAGTAAAGCCTGCTAAACTTGCAAAAGCACAAAACAATGCTATAAATAACCATAAGGATACTATTTTTAGCTTGCTCCATCCACTCTTCTTCATTCCGCTGGTTCCTGCAATGGCTTCGGGTAGATTCGAAATAAAAATGGCCACCAACATGGCCAGACTTACTGAGCCGGCATCATATAATCCGAGACCAAGAACTATGGATTCCGGAATTCCATCTAAAATAATAGCCAAAACCATTGGGATAATTAAAGCAGACGGGCCGGAGGATTCTTTGCCTGCTGATTTCTTTTGGTTGAAGTTGCTAATAATTTTCTCAGCTAAAAAAAACACTAATGCGCCAGTGAATAAACCATAGGCCGGGTAGCCGGTTTTTGTCGCCGTTTTTACGGCTTCAAAAACCAATTCGTAGGATACTGCCGAAATTAATGTTCCGGCACCAAACCCCATGATGATCCCAATGGCGCGGTTACTTAGTGAAAATCGCGAAGCGATTATTGCTCCAAGGAGCAAAGAAGATGTAGATAGTAAACCAAATAGAAATGCGTTTAGCATGGTTTTCAATTTTCATGACTCCACAAAAGGGATAAAAATAACCCTGCGAAGCAGACTGCCTGGCTAATTGAAGTTTTCATGATGATTTATTTATTAAATCCGTTCTATTCCGGCACCATCATAAGCGCCCTGATCAATTTGAAACCCTGGAAAACTGAGCTAGTAATTCATCCCGGGCATCCAATTTTTCCCATTCAAACCCCTCACGGCCAAAGTGGCCGTATGCCGCAGTATTTCTATACATAGGCCGTCTAAGCTTAAAGTGATCTATGATCCCTTGTGGTGAAAGCGGGAAGACCTTACGAACCAGTTTTGACAGCGCTTCGTCTGAAATCTTGCCGGTGCCGTAGCTATTGACCATGACGGATACCGGATCCACAAGGCCGATACAGTAACCTAACTGAACCAGGCATTCATCTGCCAATTCAGCTGCTACTATGTTCTTTGCTATATACCTTGTCATGTACCCCGCTGAACGGTCCACCTTTGTCGGGTCTTTTCCGCTAAAGGCACCGCCTCCATGCACGGACCATCCACCATACGTATCCACCATAATTTTGCGACCGGTAAGCCCTGTATCGGCCTGAGGCCCGCTAACGAGGAATTTTCCGGTACCGTTTACGGTAATTTTGGTCTGCTTGTCCATCAAATCGCCCATAACCGGACGCACCACTTTTTCAATAATTTCATGCTTAGCTTCTTCGGTAGTGAATTTACCGTCGGGGGTAACTACTGCGGATGTATGCGATGCAGCTATAACCACGTAATCAGCACGCACAGGTTTACCATTGCGATACTCCAGGGTTACCTGTGTCTTTCCATCAGGCCCCAGGTAAGGCAATACCTTTTTTTTGCGGACTTCCGTCAGCTTTTGTGCCAGCTGATGTGCCAGCATAATGGGCATGGGCATGAGTTCTTTCGTTTGGTTACAGGCGTACCCGAACATCAGACCCTGGTCGCCGGCACCAATTTTCCCTCCTTTTTTTGCAATCCCCAGACTGATATCCGGCGACTGCCTGTGTATGGTTCGGGCAATAGCTCCTGTATTGACATCAAAACCATACTCTGGCGAAATATAACCGACATCATTTCCTAATTCGCGCACCAACTCGGCTACATCAAAAATAGCTTTGGTTGTCACCTCGCCCCCAACGATCACCAGGCCCATTGTGACGTAGGTCTCGCAGGCTACACGTGACATCGGATCGAGTCTCAGACATTCGTCAAGAACGGTATCCGATATGAGATCGCAAAACTTATCCGGATGACCTTCCGTTACGGATTCTGACGTAAAAAACATGTTTTTAGGATACAGTGACATTTTGGGTTGGATTTATGTTCTTCAAATACTTAAGATAAGACCGAGCCTCCTCGACTGGTTACTGGAACCATTTCCAGGGCATTGTTAGGGCAAGCTGAAATACAATCTCCGCATCCTGTACATTTGGCCAGATCAATTTCAGGCTTGCCAGGCAACAGGTCATCACTCAGGCAGGCCATTGGGGGGAAGCGGTCGGCACCTTGCGTTATGGCCTGCTCAGGACAGGCAGCAATGCAATCGTAGCTGCTTTTGCAATGATAAAATTTCAATTTTGCTTTAAAACCAGGCCCGGTGAATTGACTCTTTTTTGTATTTTCTGTTTCCATGAATCAAATACTTTACAATTCTTAATTCACCTACCTGTTCATAAGCCATGCCCTGTCAATAAACATGAACAAGGCATGGACTACTGTATATAGGTTATGCTTTGGCTTCCGCCTTCCGGCCAAAAGCCTCATCAATAATACTCCTCAGATGTTCAAGCAGTTCAGGCGAAGGCGATTGATAATCCTGTAATTCGTAAACCTTTCCTAAATAGGCATATTTACCTAACCCATAGCGGTGATACGGTAACAATTCATAATCAATCACATTTTTGTAGGGCTTTATAAAATCAAGTACCGCACGAATATGCCCTTCATCGGCATTAATGCCGGGGATGAGGGGTGTTCGTGCTATAAATTCTACGTCTGGAAAAGTTTCGTAGGCTTTCTTAAAGTTTTCCAGAGAGCGCTTATTGGTGACCCCTATCCATTTTTTATGGCGTTCCGGATCGGGATTCATCAGTTTATTGTCGTGCTGCATCAGGTCAACATACTTTAAAACCTTCTCCATGAACTCCCAGGGAACATTTCCCGCCGTTTCAATAGCAGTATGGATGCCGCTTTCCTGAGCCCCGCGCAAAATAGCTGCCGTGAAGTCAGGTTGCAGTAAACACTCGCCACCGCTAATGGTCACTCCACCACCAGTGTTGCGATACATGCTTTCATCTTTCAATACTTCTTTAAGAACTTCACCAGCTGTCATTTCTTTGCCAAACATACCAATAGCTCCGGTAGGACATAATTCTGCAAGTTCTTCGGTACAGGCGTTGGCTAAATCCCAGTTCGCATGAACTTTGTCATCGTCACCATCCAGCACGTAAAAAGCTCCCTGAGGGAAGGGATCCTTCAAACAAATGCCACACGCAGCTGCACCTTTACAGGCTTTTCGGTTAAAATCCAGCTCCGGTTGCGGTTTTATACTCTCCGGGTTGCTGCACCACTTACAGCGATAGGAGCAACCTTTCAGGAATACGGTTGTCCGGGTACCCGGTCCGTCTTCGCCACAGTATCGCTGTATATTCAATACGCGGCCTTTTATATCTAAATAATTTTGAGCTTCCATAATAGTTGAATTAAACTCCTGTATAAATTCCCAATGCATGGGCTACTTTAATAAATCCATTGTCATTCTCCACCCTGCGAACTTTGTTCAACGCATCAATGAGCGGCACAAAGTCTATATGCGGGGGTACGAATGTCGCCATAGTGCCAAATTTGTTTTGCTCGAGGGCTTTAGCGGACGCTGCACCATAGGCCAGTCCTAATTGACGATCCACGGCAGTGGTATTCCCTCCGCGCACCCAGGGACCCAAGACCAATGTATATACCTCATCTGCAAGCAACTGTTGCAAGGCGTACGACAACGTTTTTGCTGCCTGCCCGCTTTTATTGATGGTAAATTCGCTGTCTTCTTCTGTTGCCGAAGGCGACAATGCCTTCCTCAAATCACTAAGGGTATCTTCTGTGCGCCCTGGAAGATTTACAAACGAACTTCCTTCTGCCACTACCACCAAAGCGTGTGGCTTGTCAGGGGTTATTCTGGATTTCAGGTTTTGCGCCAGGTCATTCACATCGCATGGGAACTCCGGCGATATAACAGCATCTGCCAACACGGCAATGCCGCTTTGCAAAGCCAGCCATCCGGCCTGCGACCCGGGGACTTCCACAACTCCGATTTTTTTAGCGGAGACAGCTGCCTGTTTGGCCCTGTCCAGCATTTCGACACAGAAGCTCAGT